>NZ_CP190889.1:0-2704370 GCF_058177555.1 Cutibacterium sp. LaCa_89 | reverse complement strand
TCCACCACCTGTTCCCTAGAAGTCGTCGAGAGTTGTCCACACAGTTTTCCACAACCCGTGTGTCAAGGCACCAGAGGGGCACCGCACTGTCGAACGCTAGTGAGTCACGGGTCCATCCGCAACCGGTTTGAGTGGCTTGTCAAGCGGGTCAGAGGACTACATGACTGTGGTTTCATGGGTGTTGTTCGATGACTACTCGTTGCGAGGTTGTCAGTTTGCCGATGACGGGGTCGACAACGTACAGTTGTCCGGTCGCTGTCTTCAGCGTCCACTTCCCCTGCGCCCATCCGGGCGCCCCGGACACATGGGACCGGCTCGTGTCGATCCCCCGGGTGATCCCCGAGACACAAGGGAGAACATCCCCGTGAAGCGCACTTTCCAGCCCAGCAATCGTCGTCGTGCCCGTAACCACGGTTTCCGTTCCCGCATGAGCACCCGTGCCGGCCGCGGCATCCTCGCTGCTCGTCGTCGCAAGGGTCGCGCCAAGCTGTCGGCCTGAGTCCCCATGCTGCCCGCCCGGTCGCGGATGCACCGTCCCGGTGACTTCCGCGCCGCGGTCCGCGGGGGCGTCAGATCAGGTCGTCCTACTCTCGTCGTCCACGCTGGACGATGTGCACAGGTTCGGCCCGATCCGACCGACATCACCGAGTTGTCCACAGCCACTGTGGACAATTGTGGTACCGGTGGTCCATCAGCGTCCGACGGACCGATCACTTCCCGATCCGAGCTTGCGCCCCGGGTCGGTTTTGTCGTCTCCAAGGCCGTGGGTAATGCCGTCACTCGCAATCGTGTGAAGCGGCGCCTGCGGCACCTGTGTCGTCCCCTCGTCGACGAACTCGCGGACGGCACCGTCGTCGTCGTGCGGGCTCTGCCGGCTGCCGCAACCGAACCGGGTCGAGTCGCGAAGGATCTCGACGGCGCATGGCACCAGGCACTGCGGAAACTTCGATGATGGCTGCAGCGGTACCGGCACGGCGACCGGATCACAGCAGTGGCGTGTGGGGCACGTTGCGGCGGTTTCGTCCCCTTACGTGGCTGGCCATTGGCTTCGTCAAAGGCTGGCGTGCCTTCATCTCGCCGCTTTACGGAGACGTCTGCAAGTATGAGCCGAGCTGTTCCGCCTACGGTCTGCGAGCCCTGAAGGTGCACGGAGTGTTCCGGGCGACGCCGATGATCATCTGGCGGATCCTGCGATGCAACCCATGGTCCAACGGCGGGTACGACCCAGTGCCGGGCACCCCCGAGGCGAGGCAATGGCGTGAACTCCACCCCGAGCTCGCGCGCTCCACAAAGAAACCGACCGATGACCTGACGGGTGATGACCCGAGGGATCGCGGATCGGTCCCACGAACCATCCCCGGACACACCGATCCGGGGAGTACCCACATGGGTACCCCTTCCCACACCCGAGGTGAGAACTGATGCTCAACCCGCTGGTCATACTCGGCCTGGGCGGCGCCCTCCATGCGATGGGTCACGCCATCATGGTGCCGCTGTACTGGGCGGTGTCCGGCCTGCTCGTCCTCTTCCACTACCTGTGGTCGCCACTGTTCGGTCGCGACTCTGGCGTGTCGTGGACGTTGGCCATCGTCTGTCTGACGATCTTCATCCGGCTGTTATTGGTGCCGCTGTTCGTCAGGCAGATCAACTCTGCGCGATCGATGCAGCTCATCCAGCCGAAGATGAAGGCCATCCAGGAGAAGTACGGCGACGACCGGGAACGTGCCGGCCAGGAGATGATGAACCTCTACCGCGAGGAAGGGGTCAACCCGGCAGCGTCCTGTCTCCCCGTGTTGCTGCAGATGCCGATCTTCCTGGCCCTGTTCCGCGTGCTCGACGGCGCCTCCCGCGGTATCGCCCGCGGTCACTTCTTCACCGAGAATCCGGGGCTCATGGAGTCCCTGCAGCACGCCAAGTTCTTCGGCGCTGAGCTGGCCGGTCGCTTCCTGCCGATGAACGACGGCTTCGGCGGCACCCAGGTCGTCGCCCTGGTCCTCATCATCATCATGGTGGCGACGCTGTTCTACACCCAGCTTCAGCTGATGCGGAAGAACATGCCGCCGGAGTCCCTGACCGGCCCGATGGCACAGCAGCAGAAGATGATGATTTACCTCTTCCCGCTGATGTACCTGTTCTCCGGTGTGAGCTTCCCGATCGGCGTCATGCTCTACTGGTGCACCTCGAACCTGTGGACTCTCGGTCAGCAGGAGATCCTCATTCGTAACAACCCGACGCCGAACACCCCGGCCTACATCGACTGGCGTGAGCGCATGATCGCCAAGGGTAAGGATCCCGACGAGATCGAGCGTGCCCGTCGTGAGAAGCGTCGCCGCAAGGTCGTCGCTCCCACTCCGGTGGCAACTGCTGAGGATGGCGAGAAGCCGATGGTTGCCCGTCAGGGTGTCACCCGTCAGACGGTACGCAAGGACGCCAGTGGTGGCCGTCAGGTCGTCCGTCGTCAGCAGCCGGCCAAGCAGACGCGAGCCCAACGCAAGAAGTGAGGCCGGGCCCCGGACCCGTCATGAACCATTCCACTGACCAGTATGACTGGTTGATTTTGAGAGGTAACGAACAACGATGAGCGAGAGCAGCGAGCGCATCGAGGAGCTCGACGTCGATCAGGTTGAGAACCATGGCAATATCGATGTCGAGGAGATTGAGGACGACGACGTCGACCTCGAGTCAGGGGATGACGTCGAGGACGAGGACGATGAAGAGAGTGACGACGAGCAGTCTGGTGACCCTCTGGATGAGGAGGGTGACATTGCCGCCGACTACCTCGAGGAGCTGCTCGACATCGCCGACCTGGATGGTGACATCGACACCTATGTGGAGAGCGGGCGGGCCCACGTCTCCATCGTCACGGATTCCCAGACCCTCGTCGGCAAGGACGGTAAGGTCCTGGAGGCCCTGCAGGAGCTGTCCCGCCTGGCCGTCATGACCGAGGTCGGGCATCGCTCCCGCCTCATGCTCGACATCGCCGGGTACCGGGAGTCGCGTCGCAAGGAGCTGGTGGCCCTGGCAACTGAGGCGATTCAGTCGGTCAAGGAGACCGGTGAGCCGGCTCACCTGGCTCCCATGAACCCCTTCGAGCGCAAGATCGTGCATGACGCGGTTGCGGCCGCGGGACTCGTCAGCGAGTCCGAGGGTGTCGAGCCCAGGCGTCACGTGGTCATCACGCAGGAGCAGTGACGCATACTTAGTCGAGTCACAAGCGTGGGGCCTGGTGGGTGTGATGCCCGCCGGGCTCTCTCGTTGTGCACGGACCCCTACGTCTCCGTACCTTCTTCCACTGCACGTTGCCCACGTTTTTCCGAGATGACCACGGTGGCCCATCCCTGCTGACGTGAGGAGTGGTCCCGGGGCTGAGCCGATCAAGCCGTCAGACGTGGCTGTCATCTTTGATGAGGGGATTATTTATAGTCGAAAGAGTGACGATTTCCGTTCGCCCCATTTCCGTCGCTACCATGTTCGAGTTCATTGCGGCCCGAGGGTCAGCTTCTTTCTTGCAGACCCCGGCATGGGCGCGGGTGAAGTCGGAGTGGTGAGGTGAACGGATCGGGTTCTACGACGGTGACGAGCTCACCGGTGTTGGATTGATCCTCTACCGCAAGCTCCCCAAGCTGCCTCGTTACCTGGCCTATCTGCCGGAAGGACCGGTCCTCGACTGGTCCCGCGACGACATCGCCGGGCACTTTGACGCCCTGGTTGCCCACGTCAAGAAACGCCACGCTTTCGCCGTGCGTATCGGGCCGGCCATCGTGCACCATATCTGGGGTACCAAGACGATCAAGGACGCCATCGCCGACGACAACGTCACCTCACTGACTGAGGTGGAACCGGACGTCACGACCCCTGAGGGTGAGCGCGTCATGTCGGTGCTTAAGCAGGGCGGATGGGTGACTGACGAGAGTGGCCACGGATTCGCCGCCGGACAGCCGCAGTTCAACTTCCAGCTTCCGTTACGCCACGAGGATGGCACTCAGAAGACTGAGAACGAGCTCCTCAAGGGTATGAATCAGCTGTGGCGTCGCAACATCAAGAAAGCCAACAAGCTTGGCGTCGAGGTCAAGCTCGGAACCCGTGAAGACTTGCCGCGATTCCACGAGGTCTACCTGGAGACCGCCGAGCGTGATGGGTTCACGGGACGTCCGCTGGAGTACTTCGAGCACATGTGGGACGTCCTCAATACTGAGGAAGAGGGTCGCATGAAGGTCTTCCTCGCCGAGTATGAAGGAGATCTCGTCGCCTCGACGACCTTCGTCACCGTTGGTGAGCACGCCTGGTACTCCTGTGGCGCATCGACCACGGCCAAGCGTGAGGTGCGTGGATCCAACGCCATTCAGTAGGCCATGATTCGCACCGCCAATGAAGCGGGATGCGCTGTGTACGACATGCGTGGCATCGTCGCCGGTGTTGGTGCTGATGATCCGGAGATCGGACTTATCCAGTTCAAGGTGGGCAGCGGTGGCCAGGCGGTGGCCTTCCCCGGCGAGTGGGACAAGCCGATCAACCCCATCCTTTACAAGGCTTTTGACTTCTACATGAAGAGACGCTGACATGCTCAAACTCACTGTTGATGCGGAACGCTGGCACAGTCACGTGGCGGCATTCGTTGATTCCTGCCCGGGAATCGTGCCTGTGACCAAGGGAAATGGGTACGGATTCGGACACGCATTGACGGTGCAGGAGTCGCAGCGCCTCGGTGTTGGCATCATTGCCGTTGGCGTGGCCCAAGAGGTGGCGTCGGTCCGTGAGCATGGCTGGGACAAGGAGGTTGTCGTCCCCAACCCGTGGCGACCCGGTGATGAGGTGGCCACTGAGCTGTTGAGCGATCCCAAGGTCATCACGACGATCTCGAGGGCTGAAGACGTGGCCGCTGTGCGTGAGATTGCGCCGGGCGCACCCATCCTCGTCGAGGTGGAGACCTCCATGCATCGCCACGGTGTGCGCGCAGATGAAGTCGCGGTACTGGATCTTGACGGTTTGAACGTGCGTGGATGGACGATTCACCTTCCGTCAGGGGCGGCACTCGATGAAGGTCGGGAGATGGCGCGGATCGTCAAGCGTCATCCGTTGGCTCACGCGGTATCTGGTTCTCCCATCTCGGCCTTGACGACTACAAGACGCTGTCGAAGGAACTCGACGTCCCGGTGCGGATGCGTGTCGGGACCCGGCTGTGGCTGGGTGACGTCGACGCTTACCGGGTGACGGGAACGGTTCTGGACATCCACTGGCTGCCCAAGGGAACGCCGGTTGGTTATCACCGAATCAAGACTCGTGCTGACGGATACATTGTCGTGGTGTCGGGAGGAACGGCCCATGGCGTTGCCTTGTCGGCGCCGATCTCTGCCGGGTCTTTGCGGCAATGGCTCATCCCGGGAGCTGAGGCTCTGCAGCAGATGGTGGGACGGGTGACGAGCCCCTTCACCATTGCTGGACGGCGCCCGGTCTTCGCGGAGCCTCCTCACATGCATTCCTCGATGGTCTTCATCGGAGGTCCTGGAGAGCCCGCCCAGGTTGGCGACGAGGTGCCGGTGAACGTCCGTATGACGACGGCGACCTTCGATGAGATTCGCGTGAAGTGATATGCGGGGGCCGCACGTCCCTGGCGTGTGTGCTGTCTCTGCGCGCTGCTGAGTGTTGAGCGCTCTGCGAGCGGTGTGATGATAAGCCATGAGTGGCAGGGGGCTGGTGGCTGTGTGGCGAGGGGCAAGGCTTTGCCGCGCCTGTGTGACTTTGTGTGAGCTGTGTTGGCGGGAGTTTGTGAAGCGTGTGGTTGTCGATACCTATGTTGAGTTCGAACCGGATCTGTGATGGGGTCACTCCCCTCTTGTCATCCGTTGGCGTGCGTGTGACGCTGCTAGTCGTGCGGTGTAGGTGGTGACCGTGCGGAGGGTCCTGCTGGCCATCCGGTCCGCGACGCCTGAGAGAGGTGGGGAAAGGTGCGGATGCGTGGACTGCGGGTTCTTGCTTGGGGACGAGGATTTCCGACGCCATAGTTATTAATCCATATATCGACAAAACTATATATGGTTGGAACTGTTCCACGTGGAACATCGGAGCTTGTGAAGGGTTTCGTCGGCCTGAAGCGTGATTGCTGGTAGAAGCTTCCGCTGCGGTCGTTCGCACTTCGACGCCGTGGGTCTTGCTGGATTATGTGCTGCTTCAGTCGGATGTGGATGAGTCGGCGCTGTGTTGTGGGGGAAGTCGTATGTGACTCGTTATACCTCCCGCGGAGTCTCAGTTTGTCGTCATGCCATGGCTTGAGCGTTGCTGATCCTTCGAGGCTGGAGATCGCGTGACGATCTAACCGATCTGATATCCGAAATGGCATTCGAGAATGTCGTGGTGAGGCTGTTGGCTGGCGGCACGACACTGGCGAGATTGCATGTTGACCGTACACATCGACGGACGGTGTATTCAGAACTTGAGTCTTAATGACTCAAGATTATGGTCATTATTCCGTTGTGCTGGAGCCTTATGCTCGAAGCTAGCGAAATGAGGCACTGAACCACATGACTGGAATTGCGTTGTGTACAAGTTGTTGAATACCAACGGTATCTCGCAAGTGAAGAGACTGGTCGGCTGACTAATCAGATGAACCTTGATGGGTGGAGGCTGCGAGCGACATAGGACCCACAGGGCCCGAGTGTGCACGGGACCTCACTCGCCAAGTGCCTTTGCTGGAGTTGCGCGCCCGACTCTAGGCCTGACAGGTTGATCATGGGATGGATACCACTTGGGAGTGGACAGCTTCGCAACCATTCCCCCGCCCTCTATGGCACAGCAGTCAATGTTGAAGCGTCATGATGACATGCCAGAGGATGAAGACGGGGAGAGCTATCCGGCACATGTCCTTCGAATTCGATGCTGAATGTTTGTGATCATGCGTGGCCTGATACCTGTCGACGTGATCATGGGCGCGGTCAGGGTTCAACAGCTGTGCCCAGTGTTTCATCGGTGGCTGGGTCGGCGTTATTGGGTAGTTCCTAGTTCGAAGAGATCTGGACGATGAAAGGTTTGAGGAGAGGAACAGAGACCCCCAGAACATCATGTGGCCGAGATACCGGAGGGGTGACCGGAGGGCTGGGATGGGCCTTGTCATGCATGGTGATGGCTGGCGCCAGTGGGATCGGCAGGTCGCGAGGACTCCGAAGGCGACGACCGGGGTACCTGAGGAATGGTGAATGAGGGAGCCTCCTCACTGTATGCAGACATGGCAGGATGTTTGGCATGACCGAGGTGACGGACGACACGATAGCCGAACGACTTTATGGCGGCAGCTATAAAACAATTAAACGATATGTCGATATATTGGCTAATCGAGGAGTCGAGTGGGGATTGATTGGACCTCGCGAGGTCGACAGATTGTGGGAGCGCCACATCCTCAACAGTGCGGCCTTGGGAAGCCTGATTCCGCAAGGATCGAGAGTCGCTGACGTCGGGAGTGGTGCGGGATTACCTGGTACTCCACTGGCGGTTTTGCGACCGGACTTGGAGATGACCCTCGTCGAGCCGATGCTGCGACGGTCCAACTTTTTGACCGAAGTCGTAGATGAGCTTGGCTTAGGTGATCGGGTGACGATTGTGCGAGATCGGGCCGAGGATGCAGGTATTTCGGTTGACGTCGTCGTGTCCCGAGCGGTTGCGAAGTTGGCGACCCTTGTCGGATGGACGGCTGGCTTGTTCGGACAGACTGGTTGTCTTTTGGCATTGAAGGGGCAGTCTGCTGAGGAAGAAGTGGCCAAAGCGAAGAAGGAGCTTTCCAAGCGCCATCTGTCTGCAGAGGTGCTTCTCGTTCGTGCCGATCCATCGTCGGAAGTGACGCGCGCAGTGCGCGTCCGTCGGTCTGAATCTGCGTGAGAAGTCGCAGGCTTCACGGGCGAGAATCCAAATCGAGATCCCTGACGAAAGTGTGCGTGATCGCTATCTGACTAGGTGAGATCACAACTCGGATGTCGCTGAATGCTCTCATGACAACTGAGTCAAGGTTGTCCATCCTGTGTTGGCATCAGGATGACCGTTGGTTCGCGAGGCGGTGGCGGGATACACCAGGAGCGGGTGCTGGTTAGCAGACCGTGACCGTTATGTGGTGAGAGATGGTGAACTCAATGGCGTGTGAGTGACGATGACAGTATTTGGGTTCACGGCGAGGGCCGTATGTGAACGACAGTGCCGTCATAGCGTAGTTGGTACCGCGAACGTAGCTGGAGTTCGTGGGTGTATGACTGTGATTTTGAAAGGGGCCGCTGGAGTCTGGGTCGATGAGGCGTTTTGCCGGCGGCGTTGCTAGGGCGATCCGGCAGTTCGATCCAACCTGAGCGAGATGGAATGGCGGTGTTTCACGTGAAACACCAATCCAGGCGTGGCGTTGACGCCATCTCCCAGGCGATCCGACGGTATTGATCGACATGGCTTTGCCAATACGTACCGAGCGACGAACCTTGCTCTCCTCCCTAGTAACTCCTGTCACTGTTCCCACTGGCGTCACCAACACCACCACGACCATCGGTGCCATCCTGAGCCGGTAATGTGCCGTCCAACATTGTTGGCGAGGTTGCCGCTCACATCACCCAGCACAGTGCTGACCAACGTTATTGGTGCCGCGTCGACGGACGTCAACAACACCGTGTTGAACGAGGTCGCGGCACTGTCTGCCGGTATGTAGCCAGATTCGTTCCCGCTGATCGCATCGCCTTCAGAGGGGATGTTGGAGGCAGATAGCCACGGCAGTGCACGAAAACGACCTGTTCGACAGCCTCACCAGCCGGAGCAATCAACTCAACAGCTGGGACGGCAGGCTCATCGAGCAGCCGAACTGCTAGCCCGTATTCGACGGAGCATCCTTACAGGGCGGAATCTCGAGCAGTCCAAGGAATGTGATCATGGGCCATTGGCTCTCGGGACGAGGGCATCTTGGATTCGTTGGTGATGTCGCGAAACCGTAGGTAGCGGCCGTCGTCATGGCAGTCCGGGTGGAGGAATGAGTGCAGGCCGGACTGTCCGCTTGGCAGGACGATGTACATTCCCACGACGTGGTTACAAAGAGAGGCAACCCGCCTGAGGGTACCTGTCGCACGATGTAGCCTATGGCGAGTTTCAGCAGTGACGAGTCGCGATCCGGGGTTGTCGGACAGAACGGTTCGACGACTTTTCAGCCGGTATGTTCTTGAGCTATCGCCTATGGTCTAGTTATCCACCAGGAGTATGGGGTTATCCACAGGTGGGAAGCGTCTCTGGTTCTGGCGGATGTACCCGGTAGAGTGGCCAAGCGACGGTGTTTCACGTGAAACGTCACTCCCGCTCGCAACGGAAAGGATGCGCATGACCGACGAGGTCCCCATCTATGACGGAGCACCTAAGCGGGCGGCCTTTGATGGGCCCGAGGTGCCTGACGCAGAGGATACGGCAGCCGACCGTGCTGATGGCTCGACGGCATCTGCTGTGCCATTGACACTCCCCCGTCCCACCAGACCCGCCACGATCGTTGTAGCCAACCAGAAGGGCGGAGTAGGGAAGACCACCACAGCAATCAATTTTGCCGTCGCCCTGGCCATGAGTGGTCTAAAAGTGCTCGTCATCGATACCGACCCCCAGGGCAACGCATCGACAGCTCTTGGGATCGACCACGAGGCAGGTACACCGGGAACGTACGAGGTCCTCATTGATGAGGAGGATATTGCCCTCGTCGCCAAGGAGAGCCCGGAGGCGCCCGGTCTCGAAGTCGTACCGGCAACGATTGATCTTTCCGGAGCAGAGCTTCAACTTGTTGATGTGAAGGGACGGGAGCGTCGCCTACGGAAAGCGCTGCGTAAGTATCTCAAGACTCACGAGGTCGACTACGTCATTCTCGATTGCCCACCGTCTCTTGGCCTGCTGACTCTCAATGCACTCGTCGCTGCAGACGAAGTTTTGCTTCCTATCCAATGTGAGTATTACGCCCTTGAAGGCGTTACTCAACTCATGCGCACCATTGACGCTGTCCGTCGTGCGATGAATAAGGATCTCCGCCTTGGGTCGATACTTATGACGATGTTTGACGGCAGGACCAGGTTGTCCACGCAGGTGGATGAGGAGGTCCGTACCCACTTTGCACGCGAAACGATGAAGGCGCGGATTCCGCGGTCCGTCCGTGTGTCGGAAGCGCCGAGCTACAGCCGTAGTGTTCTGACGTACGAGCCGAAGTCCGCCGGCGCCGTCGCATACCGGGAGGCGGCAGCAGAATTCGCCAAGCGACACGCGCCTGCCTCAGATTCCAGTAAGCGTGGCGGAGATTCGCCTGTTGATACCTCCGAGACGAAGGAGTCGTGACTGTGGGAGCAAAGCACAGCGGACTGGGCCGCGGTTTTGGGGAGTTCTTCCAGAGGACTGATCTCGATGACGATGATGATGACATCCCCGAGGAGGAGGGAGGCTTCGCGGACGCCGCTACGGAAGATGGAGTCCAAGGATCACGATTCGCGCTCATTGATGTTGACAAGGTCCGGCCAAATGGCCAACAGCCACGCAAAGTCTTTGACGATGATGGCCTGACGGAGCTGTCCGAATCGATCAAGACGGTGGGCGTCTTGCAGCCTGTGGTTGTCACGCCTGTTGACGATGGATATGAGCTCGTCATGGGTGAGCGGCGGTGGCGTGCGACCCGTCAGGCTGGTCTGACGACTATTCCCGCGATCGTACGTACGACAGCGAGCCAGGACATGCTTCGAGATGCTCTTCTCGAGAACCTCCATCGCGTCCAGCTCAATCCGTTGGAAGAAGCAGCGGCGTACGAGCAAATGCTCAATGATTTTGGTTGTACTCAGGACGAGCTGTCTGAGCGAGTTCAGCGCTCTCGCTCGCAAATTGCCAATACGATCCGCCTGTTGAAGCTGAGTTCAGGTGTTCAGAAGCGACTCCTCGAGGGTGATATCACCGCTGGGCACGCGCGTCCCCTCTTGTCGCTGGATGATCCAGACCTCCAGAGCAAGATAGCGGATCGCATTGTCTCGGAAGGCTTGTCAGTACGCGCCACAGAAGAACTCGTTCGGCAGACACTGGATGACACCACCGAGGTCAAGCCGCATCAGCGCAAGAAGCCTGGGAGGGACACGGAGGCGATGAAGTTGGGAGATGAGCTGTCCCAGCGTTTCCGGACGGCGGTGAAGGTGAAGCGTCGCAACGGTCGGGGCACGATCACGATGGCATTCAGCGATGATGACGAGTTAGAGCGACTTATCGATATATTGTCAAAGTGATAATCACATGACGAATGTCCCTGGTTGATGCTGAAGCGGTGGCCAGGGACATTGTCATGGGTGAGTGGTGATCAGGGGATTTGAGTCCACACGACTGGCGAAGGCCTCCCATGCTTCGAGGAGCTACTGGCAGTTGATGGCATGTCCAGGCCCCTGGGCTCGCTGTGGTTGAGCTCTTGGGGGCATCGACTCACGTAGCCTCCGAAACGGAAGCCGCGTCACTTAGCGGGTACTTCGTGGTGAGCCCAGTAGTCCTTTGCTTGGTCAATACGGCGGTCGACATCCTTACGGGCAAAATGCTCGGCAACGAAGGACAGAAACGGCACGGTTCCAGCGAGGGCAATGATGAGCAACCTCGTGAGCGGCCATCCTGCCTTGCGTCCCAAGATGTAGGCCGTGATGAGGAGAACGGGATAGAGCCATCCGTGAGAGACGCCGACGATATTGACCATGGTCGGCCTTCCGGCCGCGTACTTCAGTGGCATTGCGACACACACCAGGACGACCAAGAAGGTGCCCACGAGATAGGCCATGACTCGGTAGGCGATCAAGGCTTTGCGTACCCCAGAGATGTCGTCAGGTTCGATCCACGGCTCTGTTTCGGCGTCAGCAGCGCTCCCAGTCGAACCGGGGTTGGACCCATGATCGTGGGCACTGCCACGCACGTCACTCGTGTCTATTGCCTCGCTTGTTGAAGAGGCAGCGTAGAAGTCGTCGCTGGTCACGTCGTCGCAATGTTGCACGTGAAACAGAGTACTGATGCCGGTCAACCGGCTCTGAACCGGCCACCAGTCAATCCTTGTGTTTCCCCGCTGCTCTGGTGAAGGCAATGGACATAGCGATCGTGAAGATCGCAAACACCCACCATTGAAGGGCATAACCACGATTGCGTTCGCCGCCATCTCCCTTGGGAAGCACGGGCTGGGCAGGGGACAGACCTTGGGCACGAGCATCTTGCTCGATGAGGGTCAGTGTTGCCGGGACCAATGGTTGCGGCCACGTCTGGGTCAGCACCTCCAATCGAAGCGACGGCAGCACAGCCGCCGGCATCTGTGGGTTGCGGTGCTCGTCCGACTCCGAAGCAGCCAGGACACCCGTGAGTGTGACGGTGCCCGAGGGAGCTGAGGGAATTTCTTGGCCCTTGGAAATCTGGCCTCTGACGACAGCGATCGTCTCACCTGAGGTGAGACGCATTCCCTCGACGGCTCTGACAGGCCATGATGTCCCTACCATTGTGCTGGTCGACGGCTTGAAGGTGCCGGTGATCCTCACCCGACGCCCGTACTGGGCCATGACGTCAGCTCGTTTGAGAGCTTTGTTCCACGTGATGACAGGCTGATCTATACGGGCTTGGGTGGAATTGTTCTGCTGGGACTCGAAGACATTCATCTGCCACAGGCCGAGGACGACCATCACCCCGGCCAGCACTGTGCCGATCAGCATGATCAGCGTCTGCTTGACACGAATAGCAGAGCTGGATCGTGAAGTCGTGCTGTGCTCAACCATGGTTACGGGCGACATCGTCGACAAGCTGCGAACACACCTCGCCGAGATCCAGGCCAGCAGCTTCCATGGCCACGGGGACAAGGGACGTTGCCGTCATGCCGGGAGCAGCGCCAGCCTCCAGGAACACCGGACGACCAGACTCATCGACGATGGCGTCCACGCGAGAGATGCCGGAGAAGTTCAGCACGCGCTGGACGATGCGGGCCATCTCAGTTGCAGCCTCGGCAGCCTCGTCACTGATGTCGGCGGGAGCCGTCAGACGGGTCTCACCCCCGGTGTACATCGCCGAGTAGTCATAAACCTCGCCGACGGGACGAATCTCCACGGCAGGCAACACTCGCGTCCCCTCGGAGGTCGTGATCATGCCGATTGCCAGCTCAGTACCGGTGATGAACTCCTCGACTACTGCCATGTCGTCATACGCGTACGCATTGGCAATGGCTTGGGGGAAGTCTGCGGCATCGTCGACCTTCGTGACCCCCAAGCTCGAGCCTCCCCGAGCTGGTTTCACGATGACTGGAAGTCCGAGCCGTTCCAAGATGGACCGGATGACGGTCCGAGCTCCGAGCTTTCGGAAAATGTCGTGGGGGAGAGCCACCTGCTGCGGCGTGGCGACACCCGCGGCAGCAACAGCTCGTGACGCAATGGACTTGTCGAAGGAAATACGGCAGGTTGTCGGTCCCGACCCCACATAGGGGATGCCCATGAGTTTGAGGACTTCAAGAAGGGCGCCATTCTCTCCCAGGCCGCCATGCAGCATGGGGAAGACGACGGCTCCGTCGTTGGCACGTAGGGTCTTGATGAGGGAGGAGTCGATGTCGGCCTCGACGACCTCATGCCCGACTCGCCGCAACGCCTGGGCAACGGTGCGACCTGACTTCAGAGAAATGTCGCGCTGGTGGCTGAGCCCCCCGGCGAGGACGACGACTGGTTGCAACATGGAACCATTCAACCAGCGTCATGACGATGATGGGGATACCGACCCTCCCGTGACAGCCAGACAGGGCACACAACCGCGGCCATACGCGGATTCTTCACAGCGATTCGCAGATAAATCGACAAATCTCCGATTTCTCAGTCAGTGGCCAGGTGAACCTTGCGGTCCCATGAGTCATTGTCCGGTGAGCTGGACACGGCGTCGGACCCGGGGGCGAGACCCTCACAGACCGCGGAACCGTCCGTGCGGAATCAGGCGAGGTTTGGTCCAGGCCCAAGATCGCGGGAACGACTTCGACTATCAGCCAGCTCGAAGGTCTCGGCGATCTCGAGCTCCTCGCGCATCACACCGGCAAGCCTCTCGACTCCGACCTTGATCCGCTCAGGCGTCGGGTAACAGAAGGACAGCCGAATATTGCGCTGTCCCCGTCCGTCGGCGTAGAAAGCCGTTCCCGGGGTGTAGGCAACGAGCTTGGTGACGGCCCGAGGGAGCATAGCCGCCGAGTCGACCGCTCCGGGCATCGTCAACCAGACGAAGAATCCACCGGACGGACGAGTCCACGTCGTCCCTTCAGGCATGTGCTCGGCCAAGGAAGCCAACATGGTGTCGCGACGGATGCGGTACATGTCGATGAAGCTTCGGACCTGTCCGCGCCAGTCCCAGTGGGTCAGGTAGCTGGAAATGGCGAACTGGGAAAAGACCGGCGGGCACAAGGTCGCCGACTCCTGGGCGAGGACCAGCTTGTCGTGCACGAAGGTCGGGGCTAGCACCCACCCGACGCGAAACCCCGGAGCGAAGGTCTTGGAGAACGAGCCTAGGTAGACGACGTTCTCGGGATCCATCGACTTCAGGGTCGGCAAGGGATCCTCGTCAAGATTGAGTAGACCGTACGGATTGTCCTCGACCACGAGAAGGTCGAGCTCGTCTGCCATGGCCAGGATCTCACGTCGTCTCTCGGACGACTGGGAGATTCCCGACGGGTTCGAGTGGTTGGGAATGGTGTAGAGGAACTTGACCGACTTGCCGTCACGACGGGCCGCCGTCACCTCCTCGCGCAGCGACTCCGGCACCAGGCCGCTGTCGTCCATGTCGACGTGGATGACCTCGGCCTCGTACGAGGCGAAGGTGTTGAGAGCTCCGACGTAGGACGGCGATTCCGCCATGATGACGTCGCCCGGGTCGCAGAAGATTCGAGTCACGAGGTCGAGTCCTTGCTGGGACCCGCAGGTGACGGTGACGTCGTCGGGGTCAGCGATGAGACCTTCGACGGCCATGACCTCGCAGATGTGCTCGCGGATCTCCGGCTCGCCCTGGCCCGATCCGTACTGCATGACGACGGCACCGCGGGTGTCGACGAGCTCCTTCAACGATTCACCGACGACGTCGAGGGGAAGATCGGCGATGTTCGGCATGCCACCTGCCAGCGAGACGACTTCAGGACGGTTCGCCACCGCGAAGAGAGCCCGAACCGGGGAGGTTTTCAGACCGAGAGTGCGGATGGAGTAGCGATCATGGAACTTGTCGAAGGTGGTGTCGACGCGACGGCTTGTGATGGCCTCGGCGGCTTTGGGAGCAGCAGCGGCAGCGGCATTGATGCGCACGTCGTCGGTCGAAGGGACAGGCTTCCTGATGATGTGCTCTGTGCTGCTCACCCTCCCACTGTGCCCCACCAATGCCTCGGAAATCTAGAATGACACTCGTACGAGTGTGGTCTATTTCACCCACAGGGCGTCACAGAAAGCCCTGTAGGTAGTGTTCACCGCCACAGGGCATGTTGGGGATCAACGGAGGAGGCATCGTGCGAGTCAGACACCTGACGATTCTGGCGAGGGAAGATGCCGCATCCCTTGGTGTTTCCGGAAATCTTCGTCCTTGGGGGATTGACGCCGACTCGTCCCTTCCTGACTGGGCTGACGCCGCATGCCGAGCCTGGGGGTTCTTCGGGGTCGCGAGCCGGCACGGAGACGAGGTCGACGGGATCATCCTGGTGGCACCCGAATCCTGTCTTCCCGTCGAACACCCGATGTCGAAAATTCCCCGTACACCTGGGGGAGCGGTTCTGGTGGGCTTCCTGCCTCATCGAAATGATGTTTCTTGGGGGCGAGTACGCACCTCGTTCCTGTCAGCACGCCTGAACGGGTCGGTTCCGGTCATCGAGGCCGGTGCTGTCGTCGGACCATGGGTTGATCGGCGGCTTGCGCCGGTGACCTGGTTGGAGTCGTGGGGATTCCAGGAGGCCGACCCCATGTGCGCGGGGCCCGTTCGACGGATGAGGCTGGATCTGCGTAGGTCAGTCAAAACCGAGGAGACGTGGGCGGAACGCTTGTTCGGGTGGCTGCGTGGTAACGGACTTGCTCCAGCTGACGTCGGTCGATTGCGATGGCCGACGGGTTCAGTGCGCCATGATCACGAACCTCCAGTGGCTGTTATTCAGACCAGGACGCAGTCTCCGCAGCAGGCCATTCGCGAGCCGCTCACCTGATAGTAGAGACAGCAACTACGTCGATGGAACCCTGGACCAGCAGTGACACCAGGACGAGGGTCGACCATGATCAACAACTCGGTCGCAGCGTCGATGGCGGCCTGGCGTAGATCAGGACGGCAGCGGGAAATCATGACCACCGACGTGCTCACGGCCGACGCGAGGTTGTCGCGAGCAATAATTTTGCTGAGCCCGGCCACGATGAAAGCATCCGTGATCGTCTCCACTGCCGAGTCGGTGATTTTCGCCGATCCTGGTTTCCAGGCCACTGACACCGGAATCGGAGCCTGAAGTACATCCTGGAACCAGAGATCCTCCAGGCGGGGGAAAATGACATCGTGGCCCAGAGCCCGTGCTGTCACCACTGGCACGACGAGCCTGGCGACAATTCCCAACTGAGTGGCGGACAAGGCGACCCGACGGGCAACTGGACCGGGAGCTGCGGCGACATCGTGACCGTGACCGGCCCTTCCCTCGTGGCGTTGGGCCAGCATGGCCTCGTGGGTGTGGTTGATGCGACGGTCCATGACCTCGGGCGTCACCAGTTGGGTAGCGGGAAGCCAGGAATTGGCGGGGGCCTCGTTGGATCGGTGGTTTTCGACACTGACCCACTCGTCGAAACCCGCTGCAGTCAGATCGATGATGTCCACGCACCCATGGTGCTTCCCCCACGGTGGCAGGAGCAGCTGAATTGGGATTTTTGGACCCCGGGGCGTCGGTAAAACGCTGATCCTTCGCAGCGAGCGGGGTTGGTGACAGGCACACGACAACCTTCCGGGGACAGTCACCAGGATCCGGGTGCAAAAGCCCCATCTCGGACAGGGCTGAGGCACTCGGATGCGTCGATCCTTGTCGAGGCGGGGATTTTGCCACCACGAGGAGGGTGGCTGTGGAAGACCCCGTAGGGAAAGATCGGTCCCGGGTGACATCACCCGGGACCGTCAATCTCAGCGGAAGTTGACCTGCCGTCCGAGGGTTCCCACCAATTGCTGGCGGTATTCCTCACTGACGGCCCGGTCGTGGAAGCCACGGACGTGATCCAGGCGAGCCTGGACGTCAATCTCCTCGCAGGCGGCGGCGTTGCGCGGGTCAGCCATGAATTCCTCGAGTTGTGCGATGCCCCTCTCGGAGCGTCGGACGTCCTCGGCCTGCTTGGCGTCGAGGCGCTCGGCATACCAGTCAGAGGCCAGCACGGACTCATGGGTGAACATTTCTCGCAACTCGGGATCGTCCAGGGTCCAGCCCTCCGAACAGGTCCCGTTGGCCATGACCTCGAGCAGGGCCCGAATCGGCGGCACAGCCAGTGAGATCGTCCCGTCGTCGAAGTAGGCCTTGGCCACCCGGGCGTGAGTCATCGAGATCGTCCGCACCGAATCAGCGAAGATCTCGGCGTCCTGCAGCTCCGGACGCAGCATCTCCGGGGTGAAAACCGTATCGGGATGCAGGAAAATGCGGCCGAAGTAAGCGCGCATGAACTTCTCGGTCATGCGGTAGCCCAGACGGGAAGCGAGAATGAGCTCGCCGTCCTTCTCGAAGTCCTCCATCTTCTCCAGGTACCCGCCCTCGATGAGGGTCTTGGCATCCCTCTCCGTCGGCGACATCCGGGAGAAGATTTCCGGAACGAGCAGGGAGATGTCGTGGGCCACCTCGACGTTGGGCCCGATGAACCCGGCCGAGGACAGCCAGCCGTCGTAACCCGACAGCACGAAGGACAGGAAGGAGGAGTTGAGGTCGAAGACCGCCGGCAGGGCATTGAACGGAGCCTTCGTCAGCGCCCCCTCCGAACCGGCACCCGTCGTCGAGGGGCTCTTGCCGGTCATGGAGGAGATGAACTCCATGAACAGCTCCGGCAGCTCCATGTAGTGCAGTGGGTTGTAGGCGCACAGAGCCGGAATCTTGTCCTCCGGCGGGTTGTTGCGCCGTCCAGCGGCGACGATGTCGACCGGGAGCGGTAGTGGCTCGTTGACCCGACGGCCGTGATACAGGTGGCTGGCCAGGTTCGCGATGGCCGTCTCGCGCGGCTTCGCGATGTCGGGACGAATCTGCAGGTAACGCGGGTTACGCGACCGCACCCCGTCGATGAGGCGCGGATCAGCACTGGAGACGATGTACTTCGGTTCCTCGGAAGGATCGGAGTCGGCGAAATTCGACAGGAACGTGCGCATCGGCTTGGTGAACTTCGAGAAGGTCACCACGTCGTCACGCATCGCCGTGACGTCCTCGCGAGTCAGCGGCTGATAATTCGAGATGAACAGGCCACGCTCACTCATGTCGCGCTCGGTCTGGGTGTCATAGCCACGGTGAATGGCGTCGTCAGGACGCTGGAAGAGGAGAGCCTCGCAGTTGGCGACGACCTTGCGCGACAGGCCCTCTGGACCGGTGACCATGCCAGGAGAGGTGACGATGGAGGCCGTCATATCGTCCTCGGTCTGGACCTTGATAGCCGGGGCGTAGTCGTGGCGCAGGGTGAACAAACGCCAGGAACCGTCGGGCTGGAAACCGACGCGAGCCATGCTCACTAGGATCTTCTGGCCGTCGAGTCGCACCATGTTGCCGTGCCGACCATTCGTCGGCGCGACAGTGAAGTGGGAGCGCCAGTCGTCACCCCATTCCGGCTTGTAGTAGCGCTTGATGGTGAAGACGAGCTCCTTGCGGAACGACGGGATGGAGTTGATCCAGTCGTTGTACCAATCGGTGAAGTCCGAGGACGGAGTCAGCAGCTTGATGACCGACCCGACAGAACGCTCCGCCGACAGGATCGGACGGTGATCCTTGCCGTTGAGCTCGGGATCGGCGAATCGGGTCGAGAAGTCGCGATGCAGGATGTCCTCGACGGCATCCATGTCGGCCTCGAAGTCCGGGACGTAGGCGTTGCCCTGCAGGAAGGTGTCCGAGATCGCCTTGGAGATCTCAGATTTGCCGCCACCGGAGACGGTGCAGCACTTGTGCAGGGTAGTCGACTCACCGTAGGTGCCCTTGAGGTACCACTGGTCGTCGGCCTCGTTGTGGATCATCGTCATGCGGTAGCCGTCAGGGGAGAGGTACTCGGTGTCGGCCCGCATCGGGATGGACTGTGCACCGTCATCCCAGGAAACGGTGCCATCCCGCAGGCTGAACTTAGTCCCGCCGGGCACCAGCAGGACGTTGTCGATGCCGAGGACCTTCGCATGGCCCTTGTCGAGCATCTCGAAGTCATCCGGGTTGTCCGCGACCACGTCGGCAACCGTCTGCTGGCAGCTCGGGGTGGCGTACTCCTGGCCCTGGTTGTGGGAACGGTAGGCGCGGGCACCGCCGGAGTGCTCCTCCTCGGCCAGTCCGAAGAGGTTCGCGGAGTAGGAGATCTGGGTCTTGACCTCCTTCTTGCAGTAGCCGAAGTAGTTGTCGGCGACAATGGTGAGGATGACTCCGGACTCGTCACGGGCGCACAGCTTGAACGGCTTGCCCTCGTTGTAGAGCTCGGACTCATCGGACCAGCACATTCCGTCGCGACGCTGCCGGTCGGTGGCCTGGTCGATGTGAGGCAGACCGAGGTCGACCTTGCGGACGAGGTTGAGGTGCGGGGCCAGGATGACGCAACCGCTGTGGCCGGTCCATCCGGCGGGGGCGAGGGCGGAATCGTTGCCCGGCAGCAGCGGATCGCCGGCGTTTCCGAAGATCCCCTCGACGAAATCGAGGTTGGAGACCAGACCGCCGGGGGCGAAGAAGCGGATCTCCATCCGACGCTCGGAGACGAAGTCGGGAATCTCGGGAACCACGAGCGGGCGGAGCAGCAGGGACACCCAGGTGTGAGCCTGACGCTCCACGGGCTGGGTGGAGGTGTAGGGGAGCAGGGTGTGTTCCGGTGGGGCCTGGAAGGCGAGGTCGAGGAGGCGAGCGACGACCTCGATCGGAACGGCCTTCTTGTCGTCGGGGATTGCCAGCCCGCCCTCTGCGACGTGGAAGACGCCGGCCGTGGTGCGGCGGTCATTGCGCGGGTTGTGCAGCACGCCGTTGGTAACCCGGTAACTCGCGACCAGGTCGGAGGTGAACTCGTCACCGTCGACGGGGAGGGAAAGGGCTCGGGCCAGACCGGGCTCATCGAGAGTCAGGGTGGTTTCGGGCAGGTGGGGATGGACGGGAGAGTCCTCACCGAGGTAGCGGTCGATGAATGCTTGGATGCGTCGGTCAGCCGGGCAGAGGAGCTCAGGGATCTCCCGTCTGAGTTCCCGTTGACGAGCAAGTACCGGGGCGACGACGTCGATGTCGGAGGCGCGCGCGGCTGTCGGCAGTGGCAGGCCGTTGAGCGCCAATCTGAGGTTCACGGAGTCGGTGTGAGCTTGGGTGGCCATGAATCCATTGTCCCCTGAAATTGTGAAGTTTCCATGAGCGTGGTCAGACGGGCATCCAAGAGGGGTGGAGTTGGGCGTCAGGGCACTCGGCCTGCGTAGGTGTGGATGGTTCTTGACGTTCGGTGGGTCGACACGTGGGCTCCCTCCACGTCAGTTGCACTTGTGTGGGTGTGGGAGAGATGCTGCCGAAAGCCCACGCAACGTGGTCCTTGCACCGCAACTTGTCGTCAGGGAGTCCACCACGCGCGTTTGATTCTTGTCCTTCGCCATGGGCAGGCCGCCGATCATTGCTCCGTACCGCGCCACCTCCTGCGAAGGTGGAAGGCGGCCATCTTGGGCTGGCGATCCCGGGTGAAGATGCCCTTCCGGTTGCCACCGACGCGCATGATGCCGCTGGTGGTCGCGAAGTCCGCGAAGTTCCAGATCTGTTCGCCGATAACGGCGTCGAAGGAGTCGAAGACCCGCTCGTTCATCTCGAGGACCTCGACCTGGTACTCCTCGCTCCACGGTTGAGCGGGGGTCTGGTGCAGGCCAGGCATGGTGTCGGCGCCGTACTCGGTGATGATGATCGGCTTGTTCTCGCTAGCCCAGTCCTCCATCTCCTCGCGCCAGTGACGCTCGGCGGCGGCGAGGTCACCGGTGTCGACGTACCAGCCGTAGTAACGGTTGAGGAGAAGGACGTCGGAGTACTGCGAAACCCGGCACGCCCCGTACGGGGCGAGCATGACGTTGACAAAGCTCACCGGGCGGGTGGGGTCAGCGTCACGGGCCACGTCGAAGAGGGGACGGAAGTAGTTTTCTGCCGCCTCGGTCTCGGACTCGGGCTCGTTGGCGATGGACCAGATGATGACGCTGGGGTGGTTCTTGTCACGGGCGATGAGGTCGCGGATGACCTGGGTGTGAACCTTCTGGGTCTCGCCGTTGATGGTCTCCTCGGAGAAGGTGGTGTAGCCCTGGGCGCCAAAATGCCGCCTCCCAAGCCCATGTTCATGCCCACTGCGGGAGTCTCGTCGATGACGAGCAATCCGTGACGATCAGCGTAGTCAAGGACGTGTTCGGAGTAAGGGTAGTGGGAGGTGCGCAGGAAGTTCGCGCCAATCCATTCAAGGCATGCGGCGTCCCGCAGCATGAGAGCGTCGTTGTGGGCTTTTCCGATGGTCTGGTGATCCTCGTGCATGCCGAATCCGGTCAGGTGGACCGGTTCTCCGTTGATGAGGAGGCGATTTCCGTCGACGCGGACCGTGCGCACACCAAAAGCCTGACGGTAGGAATCGACGACGCGCTCCCCGTTGAGCAGGGAGATTTCGGCCTCGTAGAGGTAGCCCTGACCCGGCTGCCAGGGGTGGACCGAGGGGATGCTGGTGGTCGCGGAGGCGCCGATCCCATTGGCAACCTCATAGCCCTCGGCATCGAAAATCGTCACCTGGGTCGTCAGGGAGTCAGAATTCCGCGAGAGGACCGTCCAGCTGACGATTCCGTCATCCCCGTCGAGATCGGTGGTGATGGTGACGTCCTCGACATGTGAGGTCGGACGGCTGCACAGCCAGACATCGCGGTGAATGCCGGCGTAGTTGAAGAAGTCGTGCCAGTACTTCTGCTTAGGGCCCTCAGGCGAGTCGACGACGATGCCCGGCGGAATGGTCTGGAAGGACAGTCGATTGTCGACGCGCACCGTGAGTTGACATTATTCGCCGGTGCGGACGTGGTCGGTGATGTCGGCCTCGAAAGGAAGGTAGCCCCCGGCATGGTTGGCCACCTCGGCATCGTCGACCCAGACGGTGACGGTGTGGGTGGCGGACTCGAAGTGGAAGCCGATCCGATGCTACGGGCGGTGGACAGCGAGGTCTTGTTGCGCGGCTTGCCCGAGATGGCCGAAGCCATCGACCCATAAGGGATGTTGACGAAGGAGTAGAAGATGCCCCAAGCCAGGTAGGTGACGAAGGCATAGATGACGCGCGTCGTCATGGGGAGGTGCCCGGCAGCTGGGAGAAAGAGCAGAATGGCGGAGGCGGCGAGTGGGAACTTCATCCGCATGACCCACGGGGTGAACCGTCCGTGCTTGGTCATCTTGGCATTGTCGATGAGGCGGCCGACCATGATGTCGACGAAGGCGTCGACCAGTCGGGCGGACATGAACAGCGCGCCCACCAAGGCGGCCTTGAGGCCGAACACATTGGTGTAGAAGATCATGAGGAACGAATTCACCAGGTTGAAGGTGAAATTGTTTCCTACGTCGCCGAGCGCGTAACCGATCATGTCGCGAATATCGAAATCGCGAGCGTTCACCGCCTTAGCCTTCTGGCTTTTCGTCGTAGTGGTCGACATTGACAACCCTCTGTGTTTTCGGGGCTGCGACGGTCATCGTCACAGCATTTGTGGACAGGCAACATCGCCTTGTTTAGAGAGTCGCACTGCGGCGCTGAGAACCGCGATCCTTTGCCACGGTTTGCACCCTGTGCATCTCGGGCATGAGGCACGCCGGCCAGCGGTAGAGTCAGAGCATGGGGGTAGGCGAGGGGTCCACCACACCGGTTACCATCAGCGACGTCGCACGGGCTGCCGGTGTTGCTCCGTCCACTGTTTTCCGGGCGTTTTCTCGTCCGGGACTGGTGAGTGTCAAGACGTCGGAACGGATCTTTCAGGTTGCCCGGGAGCTCGGTTATCGTCAGGACGAGGTGCCCAGAGTACCGGCGAGTCGAACCCACCATCAGGGGTGGCATCGAGGTCTTCGACATGTGGAAGGCCCACCCAACCTCGGCCGTCATCGCCTACAACGACCTCATTGCCATCGGATTCATGAGGCGAGCGATGGCTTGTGGGGTGAAGGTTCCTGAGGACGTGGCCGTCATCGGGTCCGACGACATCCCGTTCTCGGCGTTGGTCTCGCCGGCCCTGTCAACGATTTGCGTCAACCAGTTCCAGATGGGCGTGGTCGCCGTCAATCGTCTTCTCGACATGGTGGAGAGGCCGAGTCGGCATGAGCGTCGGGCCCCCAGCGAGGACATCGTCCCGGTGTCCTTCATGGAGCGTGAATCTGGCTGACGAAGTGGGGCAAGTGACGGCAACTCGTTCCAGGAAATGTCGTCACGGGGCACAGTGAATGTCATGTCAACGTCGACTCTCACCCTTTCCGAGGATCGCCTGCTGCCCCGCGAGTCCTCCGCCCTGGCCGCTGCGCGCGAAATCTACCGATCCACGAAGGATCTGCCCATCATTTCTCCCCATGGACACGTTCCGGTGTCATGGATCGCTGATGACCTGGCCTTCTCCGACCCGACGAGCCTGCTCATCACCCCGACCATTACGTGAATCGCCTGCTGCACGCCAATGGTGTCGATCTCGAGGACCTTGGTGTCGGTCGAGAGTCGATGAGTGAGGAGGACAACCGGAATGCCTTCCGAATCCTCTGCGAACACTGGCGCGACTTTGCAGGTACTGCAATGCGTTACTGGCTGGTTGACCAGCTCGTCGGTATTTTTGGCGTCACCGAGCGCCCCAGCGTCGAGACCGCTGATCACATCTATGACGCCATCGCTGAGCACATCGCTCAGCCCGACTTCCGCCCCCGAGCCCTGATGGACTCCTTCGACATTGTCTTCATCGCAACCACCGACGACCCATGCGATGACCTTGACGGCCACGCGCGGTTGGCTGCGGATGAGACCTTCACCCGTCGTGTTGCTCCCACCTTCCGCCCTGACAAGTACCTGGAACCGGCGGCCGAGGGCTGGACGGACCTCCTCGCGAAGCTGTCCGAGGTGAGCGGCTACGACGCGACGACCCTCGACGGGTTCACCGCCGCCATGGAGACTCGTCGTGCCTACTTCAAGGATCACGGAGCGGTCTCCAGTGACCACAGCCACCGTGATCTCGGCACCGTCATTCTTGGCCACGATCGTGCAGCGACGATTTTTGCCGACTCGGTTGCGGGGCAGGCCACTGTTGAGGAGATGACCTTGCTGCGTCGGCATCTCTTCACTGATCAGGCAAGGATGGCCAGTGAGGACGGCCTGACGATGACCGTCCATCCGGCGGTGCACCGCAACCACGACACGTCCGCCTTCCGCCGCTTCGGGGCCGACATCGGCTCTGATGTCCCGATTGCCTTGGAAGCCGTCGACTCCCTGCACTCGTTGCTCGACAAATTTGGGAACACCGACCTCAAGCTGGTCATCTTCACGATCGACGAGACCCTTTATTCGCGGGAAATCGCTCCGCTGGCCGGTTGGTACCGCAGCCTCTACATAGGAGTGCCCTGGTGGTTCATCGACGCCCCCGAGTCGGTGAGGAGGTTCAAGCACGCCATCACGGAGATGGCTGGGTTCAGCAGGGTGAGCGGCATGATCGACGACACTCGCGCCTTCTGCTCGATTCCTGCACGCCACGACATGAGTCGGCGTCTGGATGCCGCCCATCTCGCCGAACTGGTGGTTTCAGGCAGGCTTGACCTGGACGAGGCGGTCGAGATTGCTCACCGACTCGTCGTGGAGCAGCCCGCCCACGTCTTCGGGCTCTGATCCGGAGGAGATGCCATGAGACTCGATCTCGATTCTCTGCGTGGTTCCGTACTGACGGATGCCGGCATCAGCGTTCCCACTTTCGATGTCGAACGAATGCGTAGTCAGACCCATGATCATCCGCGCTGGATGCATATTGGTCCCGGAAACCTGTTCCGCGTCCACATCGCTCGGCTGGCTCAAGACGTCATGAATTCGGGAGCGGAACAGTGCGGCGTCGCTGTCGTTGCGCAGCGGAGTCCGCAGCGCCTCGATCGTGGCCTTGGCGACCATGACCTGCTGACCCTGGGAGTCACTTCCCATGCTGATGGCCACACTGACTTCGGAGCCATCGCCTCCATCAGCGAAGGACTGGCCTACCGACGTACTGACGATTTCCGTCGCATCACCGGGATCGCATGTGCTGACTCCCTGCAGCTGATCACCCTGACGATCACGGAGAAGGGCTACCAGCTCACCGGGTACGACGGTTCCTTCCAGGACGCCGTCGTCGAGGATTTGGGCCGCGACCCCATGACCGATGCGATGTCGACGACGATGGCCCTTGTCGCCGCCCTTCTGGTGCAGCGCTCGCACGCCGATGCCACTCCGGTTGCACTGGTCTCCTGTGACAATTTCTCCCACAACGGAGACAAGCTCCGCACCTCAGTGCTGACGATCGCCGAGGAGTGGGAGAAGAGGGGAACTATCGACCACGAGGTCGTCGAATGGATCTCGGAGAAGGTCGCCTTCCCGATCTCGGTCATCGACAAGATCACTCCTGCCCCCTCGCAGAAGATTGCCGACCAACTCGCCTCGATGGGGTTCGAGGACATGTCGATTGACCCCGACGCCGGGGTGGCGGGATTCGTCAACACCGAGCCGGCCGAATACCTCGTCATCGAGGATTGCCTCCCGAATGGGCGCCCGGAGCTGGAGAAGGCTGGAGTCCACTTCACCGACCGTGACACGTGCGACCGATTCGAGCGGATGAAGGTGACGACCCGCCTCAATCCGCTGCACACTGCTCTGGCCGTCACCGGCGTGCTGCTGCGCAAGCCCACTATCGACGAGGCCATCAAGGATCCCGGTCTCGCTGGCCTGGTGCACCGTCTGGGATGGCAGGAGGGGATACCGGTCGTCAGTGTCCCCGGGATTGTCGATCCCAGGGAATTCCTCCGGGAGGTTGAAGAGGAACGCTTCCCGAACGCATTCCTGGGCGATACACCAAGTCGAATTGCGACTGATTCCTCACAGAAGATTCCGATCCGTTTCGGCGAGACCATCAAGTCCTATCTTGCCGATGATTCCTTGGACGTCGCGTCGCTACGGGCGATCCCCTTCATCCTTGCCGCCTGGTGTCGATACCTCATGGGAATCGCCGATGACGGCAAGCCGGTCGAGCTTTCCCCCGATCCTCTGCTCGATGATCTTAAACCCGTTGTGGCAGGGGTTCATCTGGGTGACGAGGATCCCAAGGCCATCACCCCCCATCCTGCGTCGCGCCGACATCTTCGGTGTGGACCTGACGACGACGCCACTGGCGGAGCTCGTTGAACAATTCTTCATTCGTCTGACGGCCGAGCCGGGTGCCGTCAGGGCGGTTCTGGACAAGGAGTTCGCACAATCATGAAGATGACATTTCGGTGGTACGGTCCGGAAACCGATCCCATCACCCTGCAAAATATCCGTCAGATTCCCGGAACCAGCGGAATCATGGGAGCAATGGACTGGATTCCGGTCGGAGAGGTGTGGTCAGGGGAGGAGATTTCCTCCTACGTCCAGAAGGTCAATGAGGCCGGCCTGGAGTGCGAGGTCATCGAGTCGGTGAACGTCCATGAGGACATCAAGCTCGGCAAGCCGTCTCGTGACACCTACATCGCCAATTACTGCAAGACCCTGGAGAATCTCGCAGCTCATGGGATCAAAGTGGTCGTCTACAACTTCATGCTGGTGTTCGACTGGCTGCGCACCGAGCTCTTCCACCGCAATGAGGATGGGTCGACCTGCCTGTACTACGACCACGAGGAGCTCGAGGGTCTGACTCCTCAGGACATTGTCAAGGTCACCCTGGATTCGTCGGCCTTTCCGCTGCCCGGTTGGGAGCCTGAGCGACTGGCCGACCTCGACGAGGTGATGGCCCAGTACGCCGACATGGCTCCGGACCAGCTGCGCGACAACTATCGCTACTTCTTGGAGGGAATTGCTCCGACCTGTGAAAAGGTCGGTATCCGGATGGCTGTCCACCCCGATGATCCCGCCTGGGACATCTTCGGAATTCCACGCGTCGTTCACAGCGATTCAGATTTACAGAAGGTCGTCGATCTCGTTGATTCCCCGGCGAACTCGCTGTGTGTGTGCGCAGGGTCACTGGGGTCAAATCCCGACACTGATGTTCCTGCCATTTTCACGAAGTACGGAGACATGGGACGAATTGCTGCGGCTCATGTCCGCAACGTGAAGTTCCTAGGACACAAGAAATTCAAGGAAGCGGCACATATCTCCAGTGATGGATCGCTGGACATGTACGCCATCATGAAGGCCATTCACGATCACTGCCCGGACGTCTACATTCGTCCGGACCACGGTCGGATGATCTGGGGAGAGATGGGCCGACCGGGATACCCGCTGTACGACCGCGCTCTCGGAATCACCTACCTTAATGGCTTGTGGGAGGCCATCGAAAAGGCGTCCGCCAGCTGATTCAGCCGATCACTGGAGATGACCGGACCAGTCCTCGGCGGTTGTGTCGCACTCGTGGCATGCAGGCTGTTGATGAAGCCAGGCTCGGTCGTTCTGTGTGGTGGAGTCGTGATCGTTTCGGAATGTCTATTCGCTGGGAAGAATATACTTTTTCGGTGCGTGATGAATGGGTGAGGTCGGTCGAGAGGATGATCGCCAGGGATTATCAATACGCTATTCTCACTGCCACACATCATGATGGATATGCGTTGTTCGAGTCTGTATCTTCGCTACCCGACGGCCAAGGTATTAGGTTGAGACTTCGTTGCTGAGTTTCTCGTAGCCGTTCGGAACCGTGGGATCTGGGTAGGCTTGTACCCTTCCCTCAGCGACTGGTCATGACCGGACTTCCCGCACCATGACGACCGTCAGCACCCGATGCGGGGTGTCGCCCCTGATTATGTGCCAGATCTGGAGTCCTTTCGGCAATTTTTGCATGGTCAGGTGAGAGAACTGTGTTCCGGTTATGGACCGCTCGACGTCCTCTGGTTCGACTTCTCCTCCCCGGGGACGGGGCCGTAGCAGTGGGGTGCTGACGAGCCCATTCGGATCGTCCGTGAGTTGCAGCCTGACGCGATCGTGGTTAACCGCCAATTTCTGCGCTTGAGAACAGCATGCGATCATCTCGCAGATAGGATTCTTGCGAGCTGGACATGTTGGGAGGCGATGGGTGATGGCCGGCAGTGGGACCACGACTCTCAAGGGCCAGACCGGGCCGCGGGCACGTCAGCTTGCGATCGCCGAGGCGGTCGTTCGAGCGGGGTCGGTCACCGTCGAGGACCTCGTCGAGGCCACCGGTGTATCTGCCATGACGGTTTATCGCGACCTTGCGACCCTCGAGGCCAGTGGAGTGCTGCAGCGCCATCGCGGCCGGGTGGTTGCGGTTGCCAACGGTTTGCACGAGGCGGACGCCACATTTCGGCTGGAGCAGAGTTCGACGGACAAGCAGGCGGTAGCCGACCTTGCCGGAGATCTCATTGGCCCAGGATGCTCGATCATGCTCGACGACTCGACGTCGGGAGTGTGGCTGCTGCGGTCCCTCGGAGACCACTCACCACTGACGGTTGTCACCAATTCACTCTTGGTGGCCGACGAGGTCATTGCCAATGGTTCGGACAAACTCGTCGTCTCAGGTGGCGAGTACCAGTCCTGGGCGAAGTCGTTGATGGGCCCCGCGGCGGTTCGGATGATCCGTTCCATGCACGCGGATCTGTGCTTTCTGTCCGCCTCGGGGATCTTCGAGGCCGGGTGTTATCACCCGTATCAGGAGGTCGTTGAGGTCAAGCGGGCCATGCTCGAGTCAGCCGAGAAGCGGGTCCTGCTGCTCGACCACACCAAGTTCGGACGACGCGCGCTGTTCAAATTTGCCGATCTGACGGAATTTGATCACGTCGTCGTCGATGCCCACACCCCACACGGGATTCTTGACCAGCTGCGCGACCTCGGGGTTCACCTCATGGTGGCAGAAGGCCCTACGAAGAAGTCGTGATCATTGGCGGAGTAATTTTCTCCCATCCCCTTGACCCGGAACGTGTGCGGTGACACGATGAATTGACACCCGCTGATGGCGGATGGCCCTATCGCCTTGGTTTTGGGTTTGCGAAGGGTAATCGGTGGAGTGCGTCTGTGTGGACGCTGAGCCGGAAACCACATGGTCACAGATGTCGATCGGATCTATTTCGGCGATGAGGACCAGCAAACACAATCACGAGGAAGTGATCATGGCTGAAATCGTCATTGGTGTCGATGGGGGAACGACCGCGGTCAAGGCGGTCGCATTCAGTCTCTCAGGCGACGTCGTCTCGACCCGTCATGAATCGGTCCCAGTCAAGTACGGCGATCATGGCGAGGCTGAGCAGGACATGAATCAGATCTGGGAGGCTGTCGCAGCCTGTATCCACAGTGTCGCGGATGCCTTGGGTCCAGAGGACGACGTCGTGGCGGTCGGTCTCACCGGGCAGGGTGACGGAGCGTGGCTGATAGACGAGGATGGGGCTCCTGTCCGGCCTGCAGCAATGTGGCTGGATGGTCGGGCCAGCGAACGTGTCGAGCAGTGGAATGACGATGGTCGAGCGTCCCGGGTGTTTGACGTGACAGGGACGAAGGTCTTCGGCGGGCTCTTCCCCGTTCTCATGGAGGAGCTGTTGGAGACGGATGGGTCACGTGTCCGCCGCGCAGCGACTCATCTCAACTGCAAGGACTGGATACGATTCAAGCTCACAGGAAATCGTCTCACGGATTACACCGAAGCTTCCCGGTCATATCTGGATGCGACGACTGCTCAGGGATTCTCGCGCGGATTGGCGGAGGATTTGGGGCAGTCGGAATTACTTGACCTTCTTCCGGAAATCCGCCGTTCCGAGGACATCGGGGGTTATCTCACGGAAGAGGCATCCCATGAGGTGGGGCTTCCGGTCGGTACTCCGGTCGGAGTGGGCATGCTTGACATTGCTGTCACTGGCGTCGGTCTGGGTGCGGCCCACGACGGGGAGGGCTGGCTGATTCTGGGAACCACTGGATTCGTCGGGACCCTACTGCCGTCCATCGAGGACCGTAGGTCCAAGGAGTCCATGCTGGTGGCGACCGGTCGTGGCACCCAGGTGCTGGAATTCATGGCACCCATGACGGGCACGCCAAACCTTGACTGGATCCGACGGACCCTGAGGTTGGCCGATGAGAGCTGGCAGAGCATCGAGGCCCGCGCTCGCCGGTCCACCCCTGGGGCGAATGGCGTCGTGTACCTGCCCTATGCCTCCCCTGGGGGCGAGCGCGCGCCCTTCGTCGACACCAACGCCAGCGCATCGTGGATGGGGATGTCGCTCACCACGACCCCCGAGGACGTGTTGCGCAGCGTCTATGAGGGCGTTGCGTTGTCCCTGGCTGACTGCGTCTCACACTTGGCGATGAGTGGCGATCTCGTCGTGTCTGGCGGTGGGTTCAGGTCCGACCTGGTCTGCGAGATTCTCGCTGACATTACGGGCAGGTGTGTGGTGCGACAGAGCGCGCCGGAGGCCGGAGCTCGCGGAGCAGCTGTTCTTGCCCTGGTCGCGGCCGGCCGTTACGACACGATCGGGGACGCCTCTGCAGCCATGGCATGTTCCTTCGAGACCTTCGACCCGCATCCGGAGCGCGGTGAGATTTACCAGGCCGTCGCGAATGTGTATTCCGAATCCCGTAGTGCCATCAGACCGATGTGGCCCCGGATGAGAGCCCTTCGACAGATCAAGGAGGCTGACAATGAGCGTTGATTCTCCAGTGAAAGTCCTTGTGGCAGGTGATCAGTTCGAGACGGTCGAGGTGCTTGGTGGCGCCTTGCGCAAGGCTGTCCCCGATGCCGAGATCACTGAGCTGTCATCACAGTGGCCCATCACACCCATGGGCGACATCGACGAAGTGCACGAGGCAGCCGGTGACGTGGGTGAACTCATTCATGCGCTCCAAGGGATCGATGTGTGTGTCAGCCACACCTATCCATTCACGGACGAGGTGTTTGACGCCTGTCCCGATCTCAAACAGGTGACCATTACCCGGGGCGGTCCGGTCAACGTCGACATCGAGTCGGCCACTCGACACGGGGTCCAGGTGACTTACGCACCGGGACGCAATGCGACGGCAACAGCCGAACACACCGTCGCCATGATCATGGCGACGGTACGACAAATCCCTGCTCACCACATCACCTTGACCTCAGGCACCTGGGAGGGCGACGCATACCGATACGACCGGGTGGGTATGGAGATCAGCCACAATGACGTAGGAGTTGTCGGCTGTGGTGCAGTCGGTTCCCGGGTAGCGATGATCATGGCGGCCATGGGAGCCACGGTGCGGGTGTTCGACCCCTGGGCCGATCCCGACTCGATGCCAGATGGCGTCACGGTCTGTGATGACTTCGACGAGGTGCTGAAGGTGAGTCGCATCCTGACGCTTCATGCCCGAGCCAACGAGAACAACCGTCACATGATTGGGGCTGAGCAGCTCGCGGAAATGCCTGCGGGTTCCGTCCTCGTCAATTGCGCTCGCGGTTCACTCGTCGACTACGACGCAGTGTGTGATGCCATCGAGAGTGGCCATCTCTACGCTGCCGCCTTTGACTGTCTACCCCGCGAGCCGTTGCCGCCGGATTCCAGACTGCTGCACACTCCGCGCGTGGTCCTCACCCCACACGTCGCCGGGGCATCCAGGCAGGCTGCAGAACTTGCGGCGCGTATTGCAGCTGACGATGTCGCTGCACTGGTGCAGGGACACACTCCCACATACCTTGCCAACCCCGATGTCATCGATTGAGTTAGGAGAACAACATGCTCTTGGAACAAGAACGACAGGCTGTCGTCGACACATGCCGCACCATGCAAGCCCAGGGACTGGTCGTGGGAACTGCAGGAAATGTGTCGATCCGCGTCGACGACATGGTCGTCATCTCGCCGTCCGCAGTGCCTTACGAGGAACTGACTGCGACCGACATCGGGGTCCATGACATGGATGGCAAGGCCATCGAGGCGAAGTACAAGCCTTCCTCGGAGCTGCCGCTGCACCTGAGTGTCTATCGAGCCAGCGGCACAGGGGCGATCACGCACAACCATGCCCCGGCATCAACAGCTCTGGGCCTTGTCGTCGACGAGATTCCGTGGTCTCACTACTACTCCGGAATGTTTGGCGGCGCCGTTCGAGTTGCACCGTACGCCGAGTTCGGAACCGATGAGCTGGCACGTAACGTCACGAAGGCGCTTGAGGGACGATGCGCAGCTCTGATGGCCAATCACGGTGCGATCACGACGGGGCCGACGGTTGACAGGGCTCTCTCCCTGCTCCCGTACCTCGAGTACATTTGTGAGGTGCACCTCCGTGCAATGTCCACTGGCCGTCCCATCAAAGTACTTGATGAGGAGCAAATTACTGATGCCACACAGGGGATTGCCGGTTACAAGCCGAAGGCTGCCGACGAAGACTGAATACCAGGGACGGCGTTGCGTCGCCTCAGCCCCTGAAACGTCCGGAACATAAGGAGAAAGCGGATGCCGGACCTCGTACGCGGCATGGTCATACCATCTGCCACGAGCCAGACGTTGCAGGCTGCCCTGGCGGCTCCCTCACCGAATGTTTTGCTGACTGGTGTGGCTCTTGACGAGCTTCCAGAACGTGCGAAACAGGTGCTGGGGGCCGGGAAGCACGCGATTGTTCACGCTGACATGACATCGGGCTTACATCCAAACGCGGCGGGGCTGTCGTTCCTGAAGGATCATTGCGGAGTTGAGACGATCATCAGCACCAATGCCAAGGTCATCGAGACAGCTCGACGCCATCACCTACAGACAGTATTCAGGGTGTTCCTGCTCGACTCAATAGCGCTGCGAACTGCGGCGCGCACGTTGGGAAACATTCACGTCGATGCCGTGGAGATCCTGCCGGGGCCGATGGCAAGGTCCGTCATCGAGCACATACGGGCCACCGGTCCTGATCGCACATTGCTTGCGGGTGGTTTTGTCCGGACGTCGCAGCTCGTCGAGGATCTGTTTCGCGCCGGGTTCGACGGGGTGACGACGTCATACCCTCCGCTGTGGCAGAGAACGTCGCTGAGTCAAGGCACTCGCTAAAACAGCGTGTCGGATCACCTGTCGTCATCCGCTGACACAGTATGCAAAACGTGTCCGGAGAAGGAGAGCAGTTATGTTGGAGCATCTCAAGGCCGAGGTCTGTGATGGGAACCTCGAGCTCCCACGCCATGGCCTTGTGACATGGACATCGGGGAATTTGTCAGCCCGCGATCCGCAGACTGGGTTGGTCGTCATCAAGCCGTCTGGCATGGCTTATGAAAGGATGACGCCGGACGACATGGTCGTCGTCGATCTTGACGGCAAGGTCGTCGAGGGGGTGCACGGACCATCGTCCGACACGGCGTCCCACCTGTACGTGTACCGCCGGCGTCATGACATTCGCAGCATCATTCACACTCACTCGACCTTCGCAACGGCGTGGGCTGCGACCGGTCAGGACATCCCGTGCTGCTTGACGGCCATTGCCGACGAGTTCGGCGGGCCGGTACCGTGCGGCGACTATGCCCAGATCGGTACCGAGCAGATCGGTGAGCAGATCATGAGGTTCGTTGATCAGTGCCCTGCGGTCCTGCTGAAGAAGCACGGTGTCTTCACCGTTGGCACGTCGATCGCGAGGGCCGTCAAGGCTGCTGTCATGGTGGAGGACGTCGCCCGGACCGTGACCTACGCGAAGCTGATCGGGGAGATCTCGCCGTTACCGCAGTCCGAGATCGATGCAAACCATGACCGATACACCAATCGGTATGGAACCGCGGCTGCATCGTCAGGTGTGACGCTCTGACGGGACGCGTTCCCGGAATGCCCCCTGCTATCACGTCCGGTCAGACCTGACAGCAGGGGGCAATTTGGCATCGCGTGGCTGGAGCCTGCGCCAGTGCGCAGAGGGGGAAGGATTCAACTGTGGCGAAATCCACACCCGAATCCCTTACTTTTCACATCAACAGTGTTAATATCAACACTATGAGTCGTTGCTTCTCGCATTTGCGAGTGAGACTCCCCAACGCACGGCAACAAAGCATGGAGGGATCATGGGACTGAGAATCGTCGTCGCCGCAGATCCGGCGGCAGTGCAGTACAAGGACGCCATCAAGGCCGATCTCGAGGCTGATGGGCGAGTCGACGAGGTGATCGACGTCGGCGTCCAGGAGGGTGCTGACACCCTGTACCCGCACATCGGCGTCAAGGGAGCCCACGTCATCAAGGATGGCAAGGCCGATCGAGGCATTTTCCTCTGCGGCACCGGAATGGGCATGGCCATTACCGCCAACAAGGTGCCGGGCATCCGAGCCTGCACCGCCCACGACTCCTTCTCCGTGGAGCGCCTCATCATGTCCAACGACGCCCAGGTCCTGTGCCTGGGACAGCGCGTTATCGGGCTCGAGCTCGCTCGTCGTCTGGCCCGCGAGTTCATCGGGTACACCTTCGACCCGAGCTCTCACTCCAAGACCAACGTCGATCTCATCAACGCCTACGAATCAGGCGACATCGCCGGGGAGGCTGCCCCGGGCAGCTGCTGCTGACACCGGTGTGGCGCGGGAGCCGATGACCGCGCCACCCACTTCACACCTCACATCTGAGCCACCCCACCCCCTGGGGGGACGACCTCCAGGACGCCCAGAAAGACCGTGTGCAGCACCGTCGTTGCCCACGGACATCCGATCGCGGGTAGATCCCGCCCTCATGAAGGAACACCGATGTTCACCACCTCTGTTGGAGTCTTCATCTTCGGGCTCCTCGCCGCCATCGCCGGCGGCGCTGTCGGAGCTGCCATTGGCGGCAACTACGCCTTCGTCCTCACCGGCTTCTGCGTGCTGGCCTCCTGGGGAGTCTTTGCCGCAACCGGAAACACCTTCGGCCTGGACTACCTGGCCTTCGGTCCCTTCATGGGACCGCACATCGCTTTCGCCGGCGGCGTCGCGGGAGCCATTTACGCCCGCTACCGTGGCCGTCTCGATGACGGCAAGGACGTCAATACCCCGCTGGCCGGCATCGGCCGCCCTGACATCCTCCTGATCGGTGCCCTCTTCGGCGTTTTTGGATACCTGTGCCAGATTGGCATCTCCAACATCCCGTGGTTCGGCAAGCACACCGACTCCGTTGCCCTGACGGTGCTGATCTCCGGTCTGCTCGCCCGCCTCGCCTTCGGCGGTCTCCCCGGAAAGGGTCTGTTCCACGGCTCCCTGCACAACCCGGAGCTCTTCCACGAAGACGCCACCACCTTCCCGGCCAAGATCAAGCCGGGTCCCAACGGACGGTGGCTGGAGTGGCAGGAGAAGCCCAGCCAGCTGCTGACGATCGGTTCCCTCTTCGGCATCTTCGCCGGTGGAGCCTCGCTCTTCCTGGCCGCCAACGTCGGCGCCCGCCTCACCAAGATGGGCTTCGACAACAACCTGGCCGCCCTCAACGCCAACAGCTTCTGCTTCGGAATCTCGGCCGTCATCATCCTGTTCCTCATCACCAACCGGAACATGCCGGTCCAGCATCACGTGACGAACATCGCCGGCCTGGCCGCAGTGCAGTTCTTCCCGCTGCTGATGGGCAAGAGCATTGGCACCTATACCTGGACGGCCACCTCGACGTGGGATTCCCACACCTGGGGAATGGCGGCGGTCGCCCTGCTCATCGCCGCGATCTTCGGCATCTTCGCCGCCGGTCTCGGCGAGTTCTGCGCACGGCTTTGGTACGACCGCGGCACCAGCCACATCGACCCGCCTGCTGCTGCCATCTGGCTGAGCAACACCGTGGTCGTCACACTGGCTGCCCTGTTCGCCTGATCTGACCCAAGGAAGTAGCAAGTATGAATGACGTCATCGACGCACCAACCACATTCGCCAATGCCTATGTCTTCGACATGGACGGCACCATCTACCTTGGCGACCACCTCCTGCCTGGTGCCCGCCGCATGATTGAGGAGCTGCGTCGTCGCGAGATTCCCGTGAGGTTCCTATCGAACAACCCGACGAAGGATCCGAGTCAGTACGTCGAGAAGCTCGAGAAGCTGGGCCTGCCGACCGCTATCGAGGACATCTCCAACACAGTCGTGACGACGACGCGCTGGCTGGTCAACAACCACCCGGACGCCAGGGTCTTCGCCATCGCGGAGGAGCCCCTCAAGCGGAGCTTGCAGGAGGCCGGTGTCGAACTGTGCGAGGATCCCGAGAAGATCGACATCGTCATCGCCTCGTACGATCGCACCTTCGATTACCGCAAGCTGCAGATCGCCTTCGACGCCATCTGGTTCCACAAGCGCGCCTTCCTCGTCCAGACCAATCCGGACCGGTTCTGCCCCTTCCCGGGCGGCCGCGGCGAGCCCGATTGCGCTGCCATCACAGCAGCCATCGAGGCGTGTACCGGACAGCAGTGCAAGGTCAGCCTGGGGAAACCATCCCCGGTCATGCTCACCGAGGCGCTGTCCGGGCTCGACGTCGATCCGTCGGATTGCGTCATGGTCGGTGACCGACTGCAGACCGACATTCAGATGGCCCTCGACACCGGCATGAAATCAGCCTGCGTGCTGACCGGTGAGGCCACCGCGGATGACGTCGCAGCACTGGATGCCGAGCACCGTCCAACCTGGACCCTGGATCGCATTGACCGGCTGATCCCTGCCTCGGCATGGCAGGAACTCGGCTGGACCGAAGACAACGACTGACACGACGACGGGGCTGCGAGCATCGCGGCCACAGCCCCTCAAGACACACTCACAGGAGACAACGATGTTGAACAACGGCCCTTACCTCTTGGGCATTGACTACGGCACCGAGTCGTGCCGAGTGGCAATTTTCGACCTTGAAGGACGTCCGCTGACTTTCGCAGCGACCCCGTACAAGACCACCCACCCCCGTCCAGGCTGGGCCGAACAGGATCCCGAGGAGTGGTGGAAGGCCCTTCAGGCGTCCTGTCATCGTGCCATCGCGGCTGCCGGGATCTCCCCGGCTGCCATCGCCGGTATCTCCTACGACGCCACGACGCTGACGATGGTTGCTATGGACGAGCGTGGCAACGAGCTGCGTCCGGCCATCATGTGGATGGACGTCCGCGCCACGGAGCAGGCCGCTCGCGCGGAGGGATCTGACTCGGTCGCCCGCCTCTACAACGGCGCCGGAACCTCCCCGGCAACCGCCGAGTGGTATCCCTTCAAGGCGGCCTGGCTGCGTGAGCACGAGCCGGAGACCTATCGCAGGACCGCTCACCTCGTCGACGCACCGGACTGGGTGACCTACAAACTCACCGGCGAGTGGACGACCAACATCAACTCCGCCGCTATCCGGATGTACTACAACCGCGACAAGGGCGGCTGGCCGGAGGACTTCTACGAGACCATCGGCTGTGGTGACGTTTTTGACAAGATCCCCGAGCGGGTCCTCGATCTCGGCACCCCGGTCGGCACCCTCGGCACGATTCCTGCTCAGCTGCTCGGCCTGCGTCCGGGAATTCCGGTCGCTCAGGGTCTGGCTGATGCATGGGCCGGCCAGATTGGACTGGGCGTGCTGTCCCCAGGTTCGATGGCTCTCATCACCGGCTCCTCGCACGTGTTGACCGGCCAGTCTGACACTGAGATCCACGGCCAGGGATTCTTCGGCGCGTACACCGACGGCGTCATGCCCGGCCAGTACACCGTCGAGGGCAGCCAGGTCTCGACCGGTTCGGTGCTCAAGTGGTTCAAGGACAACTTCGCCGCCGATTACACCGCTGCCGCAGAGAAGATCGGTCTCAACCCCTACGACGTCCTCAATGAACAGTCCCGGAACATCCGTCCCGGATCCGACGGCCTCATCATCAACGAGTACTTCCAGGGCAATCGCACCCCGTACACCGATTCGAAGGCCCGAGGTATCATCTGGGGACTTTCCCTCATGCACACTCCGGCGCACTTCTACCACGCCATTCAGGAGTCGGTCTGCTACGGCACGGCCCACAACCTGCGCGCCATGAAGGCTGCCGGTTTTGAGGTCGACCGCATGGTCGCCTGCGGCGGTGCCACCAAGAGTCGCAACTGGATGCAGATGCACGCTGACGTCGCAGGCGTCCCGATCGCACTGACCGAGGTTGGCGACGCCGTCGTGCTCGGTACCTGCATGGTCGCCGCCGTCGGTGCCGGCCTGTTCAAGGACCTGCCCGAGGCTGCCAAGCAGATGGTTCACGAGATTGACGTCATCGAGCCCGACCAGGAGCGTCACGAGGAGTACCAGTACTACGTGGACAAGTACTGCGACACCTACCCGCAACTGCGCCCCATGATTCATGACATGGTCGATCACGAGGCCGACAAGAACTGACGATCACACCGACCAGAGGAGAAGTAATGTCCGAATTGATTGACAAGGCATTGGCTGATTGCGACGACACTGACGTCGTGATCATGGGTCACGACGTGCTTGATGAGACCGGGCGCGTGTTCAAGGAACTGTTCGGTGGCGCGAAGGCGATCATCATTGCCGACGAGAACACCTGGGCCGTTGCCGGTGAGCAGACCAAGACGTCCTTCGAGACCCACGGGGTTGAGACCGTCGAGCCGATGATCTTCCCGGGACGTCCCACCGTTTACGCCTGCTACGAGAACATCGAGAAGATCCGTGACCACATCCGTGACCTCGACGGGGTGATTGCCTGTTCCATCGGTTCGGGCACCCTCAATGACCTCACCAAGCGAGCCAGTGACGAGCTGGGGCGGCGCTACATGAACGTCTGCACGGCCGCATCGATGGATGGATATGCCGCCTTCGGCGCCTCCATCACCGAGAACGGTTTTAAACACACCATGAGTTGTCGCGCCCCCCAGGCCCTCATTGCCGATCTGCCGATGATGGCTGGTGCGCCCCAGCGCTGCACCGCCACCGGACTGGGTGACCTCATCGAGAAGATCCCGGCCGGAGCCGACTGGATCGTCGCTGACGAGCTGGGTGTCGAGCCGATTGACCAAGAGGTGTGGGATCTCGTCCAGGGTCCGCTGGCTAGCGCGATCAGTGACCCGGAGGGCCTTGCGAATGGAAAGCCGGAGGCATTCAACGGCCTCGTCGAGGGTCTTGTGATGTCCGGTTTGGCGATGCAGAAGTACCGCATCTCGTCTCGTCCCGCGTCGGGTGCCGGCCACCAGTTCTCCCATGTGTGGGAGATGGAGCATCTCGGTATGGATCAAGAACCCCCGTTGACCCACGGGTTCAAGGTGGGCCTGGGGACCATCTCGGTGCTGGCCCTGTGGGAGAAGGTATTGGAGCATGACTTCACGACTCTTGACGTCGACACCGCCGTCGCCAAGTGGCCCACTGCCGAGGAGATGGAGGCCAAGGTTCGCGCCAACTTCACCGGAGACATGCTGGAGCCAGCCGTCAAGCAGACGATGGACAAGTACCTCGACGCGGATGCCCTGCGCGAGCGTTTGGAGGTCGTGAGGTCGAAGTGGTTGACCATCCAGGAGCGCTGCCGCGCTCAGGTGATGCCTGCGGCCCGCGTCGAGAAGATCATTCAGGCCGTTGGCGGCATCTACCATCCCGCCCAAATCGGCTTGACCCGGGAACGTTTCCACGACACCTACTACCGGTGCCAGATGATCAGGTCGCGGTACACCCTGCTCGACCTGCTGGTGGAGACGGGGACCATCAGCGACTTCGTTGAGCCGCTGTTCCAGTCTGACGGATTCTGGGGTCAGCGCCCCTGGCCGCAGGACTGACAAGGTCCGTCAGAACTGACACATAGACCGTCGTGGGGCGCGGGCCGGCTTACTCACCCCGGCCCCACCCCACGACAGCATCGAGGAGAGGGTCATGGCCGACAAGTTCGTGGTGGGACTGGATTTTGGCACTCTGTCGGGACGTGCTGTCATCGTCAGAGTTAGCGACGGTACCGAAATGGGCACTGCTGTCCACGAGTACCCGCATGGCGTCATGGACCGGGTGTTGAGTGCGGCGGGCGGACAGGAATTGCCGCCTGATTTTGCGCTCCAGGACCCTGCTGACTACATGGAGACACTTGAGGTCATAGTTCGCAGGGGCATCGAGGATGCCAAGATCGATCCCGCGCAGGTTGTCGGGATCGGATTGGATGTCACCTCGGCGACGGTCGTGGCCGCGAAGGCGGATGGCACACCCATGTGTCAGCTGTCTGAATTTCGTGATGAGCCTCACGCCTGGGTGAAGCTGTGGAAGCATCATGGTGCGCAGGACCAGGCGGATCGCATCGTGAAGCTCGCACAAGTGCGTCGGGAGCCGTGGCTCGCTCGCTACGGAGGGATTCTCTCCTCCGAGATGCTCATGCCCAAGGTTCTTGAGACCTTGGAATGGGCGCCGGACGTGTACCACGCCACCGATGTCTTCTGTAATGCATTGGACTGGTTGACGTGGAGGCTGACCGGAGTTCTCGCCTTTTCGGCAGGGGATTCGGGATACAAACGTATGTATCAAGATGGCCAGTACCCGTCCCAGGAATACCTGGCCAGCCTGAACCCTGAATTTGCTGATGTCTTCGTCGAGAAGATGAATGCACCTGTGTTGCCGTTGGGGGCGCGGGTCGGTGGATTGACACCTGAATTTGCCGAGCGTCTTGGCCTGCCGGCAGGAATCGCCGTCGCGACCGGAAATATCGATGCCCATGTCACGGCAGCAGCTGTTCAGGCAGTTGAGGATGGCCAGATGACGGCCATCATGGGAACCTCTGCCTGCTACGTCGTCCCAGGGCCGCAATTGAAGGAAGTCCCGGGGATGTTCGGCGTCGTCGACGGAGGCATAGTCGACGGCTCATGGGGCTTCGAAGCCGGTCAGACGGCCGTCGGGGACATCTTCGCCTGGTTCGTCAACAATTGTGTCCCCGGTTCCTACCATGACGAGGCCATGCGTCGCGGTATAGGTATCCACGACTTGTTGACTGAGAAGTGCGCGGGTCAGGAGGTTGGAGCCCATGGGCTCATCGCGCTGGACTGGCACAACGGCAACCGATCAGTCCTGGCGGATGCCAATCTGTCTGGAATGATCCTTGGCCAGACCCTCACGACGACCCCGGAGGATCAGTACCGAGCCCTGTTGGAATCAACAGCTTTTGGGGCCCGCACCATCATCGAGTCGTTCCGTGATTCGGGTGTTGACATCGATGAGCTCGTTGTCGCTGGTGGGTTGACCAAGAACACTTTCCTCATGCAGCTGTTCTGTGACATTTGTCGGGTGCCTCTGAGCGTGGGGACCGCGCAGCAGCCGGGTTCACACGGATCTGCGGTCTTTGCGGCAGTGGCCGCCGGTCTCTACCCAGATGTCAAAGCAGCCTCTGCTGCCATGGGAGCGAAGGAGGATGGCGTCTACCAGATCAACGAGGAGAGAGCCGTTCAATATGACGCCTTGTACGCCGAATACGCTCGTCTTCACGACTACTTCGGCCGCGGCGGAAACCAGGTCATGCACCGGCTCAAGGAGATCCGACGCCAAGCACGTTTGCGGGCCCGGGAGGTCAAGAGAGGGTGACGAAGGACGGCATCCTTGCACATCTGTGACATCAACACCTCCACAAGTGCATGACGATGGGGTTGCGAATAGGATTCCCAGTGAGGACCTGAACCCCCACCCATCGCCATGACGAGCGACAACACATCACACAGATCAGGCCAACAAGCCAATACGAGAGGAACATCGTGGCAACCGAACTGACGTGGACCGACACCGACAAGCTCGCTGTCGACACCGCACGAGTGCTGGCGGCCGACGCCGTCGAGAAGACCGGTAACGGGCACCCCGGCACCGCCATCTCCCTGGCCCCGCTGGGCTACCTGCTCTACCACAAGGTCATGGCCGTCGACCCGGCCGACCCGAACTGGCTCGGCCGTGACCGCTTCATCATGTCCGCAGGACACTCCTCGCTGACCCAGTACACCCAGCTCTACCTGGCCGGTCTGGGCCTCGAGCTGTCCGATCTGGAGTCCCTGCGCACCTGGGGATCCCTGACCCCTGGCCACCCTGAGTACGGCCTGACGAAATTCGTCGAGACCACCACCGGCCCGCTCGGTGCTGGCGTTGCCAACGCCGTCGGCATGGCGATGGCAGCTCGCCGTGAGCGTGGCCTCCTCGACCCGGACGCCGCTCCCGGAACCAGCCCCTTCGACCACTACGTCTACGCCATTGCCGGTGATGGCTGCATGCAGGAGGGCATCGCTTCCGAGGCGTCGTCCCTGGCTGGGACCCAGGAACTGGGCAACCTCATCCTGTTCTACGACGACAACCGGATCACCATCGAGGGCGACACCACCATCGCCTTCTCTGAGGACGTCGAGGCTCGTTACGAGGCTTACGGCTGGCACGTCCAGCACGTCGACTTCACCAACGGGGGCACCACCTACGAGGAGAACGTCGAGGCCCTCATGGAGGCCATCGACAACGCGAAGGCCGTCACCGACAAGCCGTCCTTCATCCGTCTGACCACCGTCATCGGCTGGCCGATCCCAGTGCTCGCCGGCCTGGCCCAGGTGCATGGTGCGAAGATCGGCACCGAGGGCGTCAGCGCCCTCAAGGAGAAGCTCGGTTTCGAGGACACCCCCTTCGCCATTGACGTCGAGATGGTCCAGAAGGTGCGTTCCGCCTTCGCCGAACGCGGCAAGGGTCTGCGCGAGGCATGGGACAAGAAGTTCGCCGCTTGGCACGACGCCAACCCTGACGGCGCCGACCTCCTTGAGCGGATGCTTGCCCACAAGCTGCCCGACGATCTCGAGATCCCGACCTTCGAGCCCGGCAAGATGAGCACCCGCAAGGCCTCCGGAGCCGTCCTGAGCGCTCTCGGCCCTCAGCTTCCCGAGCTGTGGGGCGGATCGGCAGACCTCGCCGGCTCCAACAACACCACCATGAAGGGGGCCGACTCCTTCCTGCCCGAGGATCGCTGCTCCGAGAAGGATCCAGGTGGCCCCTACGGTCGCACCATCCATTTCGGTGTGCGCGAGCACGCCATGGGTGGCATTCTCAACGGCATCACCCTGTCGGGCCTGACCCGTTGCTACGGCGGAACCTTCTTCGTCTTCTCCGACTACATGCGTCCCTCGGCCCGTCTCGCGGCCCTCATGAAGGTCCCGTCGATCTTCGTGTGGACCCACGACTCCATCGGCGTTGGCGAGGACGGCCCCACCCATCAGCCGATCGAGCACCTGGCTTCCTACCGTGCCATCCCGGGCCTCGACATCGTCCGTCCGGCCGATGCCAACGAGACTGCGGTGGCGTGGCGCACCATCCTGGAGCACAGCGACCGTCCCGCCGGACTGGTGTTGTCGCGTCAGGACCTGCCGACGATCGACCGTAGCGAGTACGCCTCTGCCGAGGGCGTTGCCAAGGGTGCCTACGTCGTGTCCGAGGCCGGCGCCGAGCCCAAGCTCATCCTCATCGGCACCGGATCCGAGCTGTCGGTGGCCCTCGAGGCGCAGAAGAAGCTGGAGGCTGACGGGGTCCCGACCCGGGTCGTCTCTATGCCGTGTCAGGAGTGGTTCGACGAGCAGGATGAGGAGTACCGCGAGTCGGTTCTGCCCAGCTCGGTGACCGCTCGTGTCAGCGTTGAGGCCGGTATCGCCATGGGATGGTCGAAGTATGTCGGCTGCAAGGGTGCTTCGGTCTCCTTGGAGCACTTCGGTGCCTCTGCTGCCGGAACCCTGCTGTTCGAGAAGTTCGGCTTCACCGCCGACCACGTCGCAGAGGTCGCCAAGTCCGTTCTGTGACGCGGACCGAGGCATGACGATGTCGAACCGACGCCGGGCGAGCCAAGACGAGGAGATGCTCCACGTCGCGGAGATGTACTACTTCGAGCAGATGACCCATGCCGCGATCGCCCAACGACTCTCCATGAGCCGTTGGACGGTTGGCAGGATTCTCGAGGAAGCTCGCCGCACCGGGATGGTCAAGATCACCATTGATCACCCACTCGCCCGGCATCACCGGCTCGAGACCGAGTTGGTGGAAACCTTCGGGTTGCAGACGGCCGTCGTCGTGCCCGTCCAGGCCAGTGACGAACTGACCCTGGACCTTGTCACTCGGATGGCAGCTCAGCGGCTGTCCGAGTGGCGACCCCAGCCGCAGGTGGTCGCGGTGAGTTGGGGACGGACGACGGCTCATCTTGCTCAGCACCTGGGGTCTGGTTGGGATCCCGATGTCGTTGTCGCCCAGACCAACGGCGGTGTTGCCGTCACGAGGAACGACCTGGTGGGACGCTCCGTCGTGCGGATGGCCGAACTCGGCCCGGGCAGATCTCTCACCCTGCAGGCCCCGACGATCGTCGGATCGGCGGATCTGGGGGAGATGCTCCGCAAGGACGCGTCGGTCTCACGCCCGCTGGAGGCTGCCCACAAGGCTGATCTCCTCGTCTACTCGCCCGGAGCTGTCAGTACTGATTCGATCCTGGTGACGGCGGGCCACGTCACGAAGGACGGTATCGAGGAGCTGCGTCGCAAGGGTGCCAGCGCAGACATCATGAGCCACTACGTCGATGCCCACGGCGAGGTCGTCGACGAGGAATTGGATTCGCGCACGATTTCAGTGGATTTGGACTGCGTCAGGGTGACAGGCGACGACCACAATCCTTCGCGTTCTCGACGAGTCCTGGCTGTTGCCTCGGGAGCCGAAAAGGCCGAGGCCGTGGGGACCGTGTTGCGGGGAGGATTGTGCACGGATCTCGTTGTCGATGCCCATGCCGCGGAGCAGGCTCTGCAGTGATCCTTTGTGTGGTCTGAAGGCCCAGACCCTCATTTCTGCACGGAAGTGCAGACTGCTGACGAATGTGGGATTCGCGTGTGACTAGTGGTTAGCGTGAATGGTGTCGGGCCCATTGCCGGGCCACAACCCACCTTCGGAGGTACGAAGATGCTCAAGATTGCAGTGCTCGGTGCGGGCGTCATGGCTACCGCATTGACCTTCCCCGCTGTCGAGAACGGCAATGACGTCCGTCTCATCGGCACCCACCTCGATGACGAGATCATTGATTCCATCCAGGCCACCCGGGAGCATCCTGTTCTCGAGCTCAAGGTCGACGAACGCGTCAAGGCCTATCACTTTGCTGACGCTGCCGAAGCCGTCGAGGGGGCCGACGTCATCATGAGCGGCGTCAACTCTTTCGGTGTGGACTGGGCCGGTGAACAGCTGGCCAAGCTGGCGAAGCCGGGCCAGACCATCCTGTGCGTCACCAAGGGCATGCAGGCTGACGAGGACGGTACCCTTCACATCCTTCCTGATGTGTTGAAGAAGCACATGGGCGACCTTGCCAACGAGGTTCACTGGGCAGCGATCGTCGGACCGTCGATTGCTGGTGAGCTGGCTGTGCACCGCAACACCTGTGTGGTGTTCTGCGGTGAGGAGCAGAAGGTCCTGGACCGGCTCGCTGCGGCGTATCGCACCGACTACTACCACGTCTGGACGTCCACCGATTTCATCGGACACGAGGTCGGTGCCTGCATGAAGAACATTTTCGCCTTTGGAGGCGGATTTGCGGCTGGCATGCTCGAGAAGGCTGGCCAGACTGATGCCAGGTACGTCATGTACGACTACACGGCAGCCCTGTTCGGTGAGGGAGCCCGTGAGCTCAAGCAGATGGTTTCCTTCATGGGCGGCGATCCCGAGGTGGCCACCGGTCTGGGCGGTGTTGGCGACATGTTCGTGACGACGATGGGCGGACGCAATGTACGTGCCGGCACCTATGTCGGAGCCGGAGTGCCGTTCTCGGAGATCCGCAACGTCAAGATGAAGGGCATCACCCTCGAGGGGGTTGCCGCCATCGGCGTCGTCGGCGAGGCGATCGGAAAGATGACCGAGCGCGGGGTCATTGCCGAGACCGACTTCCCGCTGGTGCGGGCACTGTACGAGATCGTCGCCCACGATGCGCCGCTCGACCTGCCTTGGGAGAAGTTCTTCGGTGGGGAAAGGTGATCACTGGCCCGCCTCGGTAGGGGGGTGGGAACCCAGTGCGGGCGTGACGGTGCCCGAGAGCCGTGAGGCTCTGCACCCCTTCCCACGGCCATGAGCACCCACCGTCACTGGTATCTGCCGTCGGCACCCACCGCAGCGGGTGCAAAAACTGCCGACTCGAGAGGGTCTTGAGCACTCTGGTGTTTCACGACCCCGCGGGTCGGTGTTTTTGTGCACCGGGACTGGATTGCTGGGTGCTTCCAGTGGTTTTGCCTGGATGGGCCGGGTAACCGCTCGGTGGTTGTGAACCGGAGGTGCCCTTCGAGCCACCACGACCTAGACTCATCTGGTCGAACTAGAAAGGCTGTCATGAACAACGTCATCGAGGTCACCGACGCGACCTTCGCCTCCGAGGTTCTCGGGGCTGCCAAGCCCGTCCTCGTCGACTACTGGGCTGACTGGTGCGCCCCCTGCAAACAGCTCTCCCCGATCATCGAGGAGCTGGCTGGGGTCTATGGCGACCGGATGGTTTTCGCCAAGGTCGACACCAACGCCAATACCCGGATTGCGGCCGAGCAGGGAATCATGTCCCTGCCCACGATTCAGGTCTGGCAGAGCGGCCAGCTCGTCAAGTCGCTGCAGGGCGGTAAGACGAAGAAGGCGCTCGTCAAGGTCATCGAAGAGTTCGTGCGCTGAGGAGGAATCATGCCGTCCGCCACCAAGAAGGTTTCCCTGGTCCGTCGTAGCGAGGGCCACTACACCGCCACCAACGCGCGTGGCGGTCAGATCCGTTTCGGCTCCGGTCAGGATGCCGAGTTCACCCCCGTTGAGTTGCTGCTGGCAGCCATCGGTGGATGCTCGTCCATCGACGTCGACACCGTGACGAGCCGTCGCGGCGGGCCGACCCAGTTCACTGTGTCCGTCATGGGCACCAAGGTGAGCGACGAGGAGGGCCGAGCATCCCTGGGGGACGTCTCGGTCGACTTCCAGCTCAGCTTCCCCGACACCGACGAGGGCCATGAGGCGGCGGGACTGGTGAATCGCGTCGTCGCGATGTCGCGAGACAAGAACTGCACCGTTTCTCGCACGGTTGAGGCGCAGACCCCGGTGACCTTCAGCGTCGCCGGTGAGCCCTTGAACTGAGGCACTTCACGCGGAGGTCCTGGGAACTCCACACAGACGTGACGATGGCCGGGCCCGGCGACGAAAATCCCCGGGCCCGGCCATCGTGTGTCAGCAGGAGATGAGATCGCGCAACCAGGCGATCATGTTGTCCTCAGCCTCCTTCGCTTGGGGGAAGGCGAGGGTGAAGCTCTGGGTGGCGTGGGCCATCCCCGGGATCGTCGTCAGCTGTACCGGCACCCCGGCCGCTTCCAGCTTGTGTTGCCACGCGAAGGAGTCGTCGCGTAGCGGGTCGACCTCGCAGTTGAGCACAAACGTCGGCGGAAGGCCGGTCGCATCCTCCAGACAGATCGGGTTGCTGCACGGGTCGTCAAGACTTGCCCCATGAGACAAGTAACGAACATGGCTGTGGTGCAGCGCGGCCGCGAGACCGGGGGCGTCACGCTGGGCCTCGGCCATCGCGTCGGAAGTGTCTGAAAGGTCGAGAACCGGCACCTCGAGGACCTGACCGAGAATCTTCGGGCCACCCTCGTCGCGGCAGGTGATTGCCGTCGCAGCCGCGAGATTTCCACCGCCTGAGTCCCCGCCGACGATAACCCTGGATGCGTCGAACCCCTCAGCTTGGGAATTTTCTGCAACCCATCGCACGACATCGACGACGTCATGCAGGTTCTCGGGGTAGTTGTGCTCGGGCAGCAGCCGGTAGTCGACGCTGACGACGCACATGCCGGCACGCTGGGCAATGCTGGCCGTGCGGGAGAGCACGGTGCGCGGAGAGCCGTGAACAAAAGCCCCGCCGTGGGCCCACACCAGTACTGGAGTGGGATCAGGGAGGCCCTCCGGACGCTGGATCAGGACCGGGATAGGGCGATCGCGGCCTGGCACCATGCGATCCTCGAGCTCCAGCGAGTTGGGAATCTCGGGTGTCAATTTTCCCCGCAGGCTTGCTGCGAAGTCGTTTTGCTGCGCCCGTTGCTCCGCGAGCGTCTGTTCCTTCTGGGGTTGACGCTCCAGGATTTCGGCTAGTCGTGGATCTAGTTTCATCTCACTTCACCCTTGTCACTCGTGTGATGCACAACGATCCGAGGACGGCCAGGACGATCGTTGCGATGAAAAGTCCGGGATAGCCGGTCGTCTTCACCAGCGTCGCGCCGATACCGGGAGCGAAGACGATCGGCAAGGAGTTGGCGGCGTTGAGGAAGCCCAGGTCACGAGCCGAATCGTCGCGGTTGGGCAGGACCTCGACCATGAGTGCGCCATCGACGGCCATGTACGTACCGAAAGCGGCGCCGCCCAAGGCTGCGAAGACGGTGAGGGTTCAGGGCTCGTTGACCAGGAAGAGAGGGATGACACCCGCTCCCGCGATGAGCGGGGCGATCATCGTGAAGGGTTTGCGACGTTTGACCTTGTCGGACCATGGCCCGGTGATGACGTCGAGGATGACGGCGGTGACGGCAAGAACCGCTGAGTTCATGGCAATGAGCTTTCCGGCGGCTGCCCGTGTCATTCCCATCTCGTCAGTGGCGATGTAGAGCTGGAACTGCATCACCATGAACAGGGAGATGACGAAAAGGAACCGGCCAACCAGAATCCACCAGAACTGTCCGTCCGAGGGCGGCTTCATCTGGGATGCGAACTGACGCCAGGTGACCGGCGGCCGCGGGGAGTGATTGCGCAGCGGGTGGGGCGGCAGAAGGAAGACCACGATGATGCTCGAGATCAGCATCATCCAGGCTGCGACGAGGAATCCTTGGGATGGTCGGGTGACAAGCGCCCCTGCGATAACCGCACCAATGATCTGGGCCAGAAGATAGCCCGCGCCGCCAAAGGCGGACACCGTGCCGAGTACGGAGTCGGGGACGTAGTCCGGGGGAACGGCGTTGAAGGCGCCGAGCATGCAGTTAAGTCCGCTTTGGTAGATCATGTGCGCGATGACGAGGAGGGCGGGGTTTCTGGTCAGGCCGATGGCGGCGAAGGCCAGGGTTCCGACGATTGCGCCGCCGATGATCCAAGGGTTGCGCGGGCCGAATCTTGACCTCGTGCGGTCTGACAGGGTGCCCGCCGTGATCATGCAGATGACAGCTGCGATGGCTCCCGTGGTGGTGAGCAGGGCAAGGAAGTCGACCTTGTCCTCAGGCTTCACTTCAGCAGCCAGTGCCGCGAGCAATGTTCCACAGGCTGCGTCGACGGGGCCCAGCCCAACTGTCCGATGAACATGGCTGTGCCAAGACGGCCGGTACTCGCGTACTGCTTCTGCTGAGGCTGGGCAGCTTCGCTCGGGGTTATCGTCTGGGCTTGCTCCTTTGCCGGGGAGGTGCGGGTGGGCCGACCTCCACAAACCCTAGTGGTACTAGGTATTGTAGGGCATGGTTCCCGGCGTGGTCGACATCTGGGGTGGCTCGGGCACGTCGGAGAACCCAAAATCCCGCCTCGCGGGCGGTTGAAACACTGCCTTGAGCTGTAAGTCCGTGAGACGGGATTCTTGTGAACCGGAGCTGAGGGGAGTGTGGGGTCGGTGTCGGCTTACCCGTAGGCTGACACGGTGCCCCGATCGCCTCTTCCACAACGTCACGGCCTGGAATCGGCATGGGTTCACACCCCCGATCACGGAGAATGCCGCAGGTTGGCGACCGCACGGGGGATTGACGGCTGGCCCTGGCCGACGATGCGTGACTATCTGGTCGAAAAGCTCGTCAGAGTGGGTGGGCAACGAGTTGACGAGATGCTCGACGAGGGGAGGTTCGTCGACGAAGCCGGATATGCCTTCACGGGGAGCTCCCCCTTCGCTCCGCAGACATTTGTCTTCTTCCACCGCGATCTTCCTGAGGAGACTTCTGTCCCGGCTGGTATCGGGATCTTGTACGCCGACGATCGGATCCTGGTCGTCGACAAACCGCACTTCCTGTCGTCAATTCCGCGAGGCCAGCACGTTCTCGAGTCGGTGGTTGTCCGGCTGCGGACCCAGCTGGGGTTGCCAGAACTGACCGTGGCCCATCGTCTCGACCGGGTCACTGCCGGAGTGCTCCTGCTGACCAGGGAGAGGAAGTGGCGTCGGCCCTACCAGGAGATGTTCGAACGCCGGAAGGTGTTCAAAAAGTACCGGTTGGTCGCCCCTGTGGCGCAACACCGTGCCGGGGACGGGGTCGTGGTGGCGAAAGACGGCTGGCAGGTGAGGTCGAGAATCATCAAGGAACGAGGCATCCTCCAGGCTCGTGAGATTCCGGGCGAGCCGAATGCCGTGACTGGCATCACTTTGCTGGCCGAGCATGAGGGGCTGGGCCTCTACGAGGCTAGACCGAGGACGGGTCGCACCCACCAAATTCGTCTCCACATGCAGCGGTTGGGAGCTCCCATAGTCAATGACCCGTTTTACCCGGTACTTCTGGATACCCCGGTGGATGACTTCAGCCACCCGCTGCAGTTGCAGGCCTGGCAGATGGGATTCACCGACCCCGTCTCCGAGGAGCCAAAGATCTTCACGTCGAGGTTGGGTCTGTCCGTCTGGCAGCAAGTGACATGGGCCCACCCGAGAATGAGATGACGAAAATGGCCGCCTCCCCGGAACACGATTCGTAGGAGCGCTTCCCGCTGTGCCAGAGCGGTGTCTCTCGGTGTGGAGCACCCACTGCTATTCCACTGAGACAGTGGTTCGCCGCATCGCCTCGTACCTTCACGAAGCGACACGGCGAAAACTGACGAGAGACTCAGCGTCCCAGCTCGGCGAGGAATCTCTCCGCGTCGAGGGCCGCACGACATCCGGATCCGGCCGCGGTGATGGCCTGCTGGTAATGGGAGTCGACCAGGTCACCGCAGGCGAAAACTCCCGGCAGGTTGGTGCGGGTGGATGGCTCGGCGCACACGACGTATCCGGCATCGTCCAGGTCGACCTGGCCCCGGAGCAGCTCGGAGCGCGGGTCGTGTCCGATGGCTTCGAAGACTCCTGACACCTCGAGTTGACGTTCCTCACCGGTCTTGGTGTCACGCAGGGTCACCGACTCTAGTTTGGACTCGCCCTGCATGGCGACGATCTCGCTGTTCCATGCGAAGGTGATCTTGGGGTCGGCCTCGGCACGGTCGGCCATGATTTGGGAGGCGCGTAGCTTGTCACGACGGTGAACGAGGGTCACCGAGTTGGCGAACCGGGTGAGGAAGGTGGCCTCCTCGACCGCGGAGTCGCCGCCGCCGACGACAGCGATGTCCTTGCCGGTGAAGAAGAACCCGTCACAGGTGGCGCACCAGGACACGCCACGACCCGACAGACGGACCTCGTCCTCGAGACCGAGCTTGCGGTAGGCCGATCCCGTGGCGAGGATCACCGCGCGGGCGTGGTGAGTGTTTCCATCGGTGTCGATGACCTTCTTGATCTCACCGGTGAGGTCAACCTCGGTGACATCGTCAGCGACGAGCTCGGCCTCGAATCGCACAGCCTGGGCGCGCATCTGAGCCATGAGATCCGGACCCATGATGCCCTCGGAGAAGCCGGGGTAGTTCTCGACCTCGGTGGTCTGCATGAGGGCGCCACCAGCGTCCATGGATCCCTCGAAGACGAGCGGCTTCAGCCCTGCGCGGGCGGTGTACACGGCTGCGGTGTATCCAGCCGGACCGGAACCGACGATGATGACGTCACGGGGCTCGTCGTCGCCTCGGGTGTCGGTGTCAATGGTCTCGGTGGACGGTTGAGCGGTGTCGGTCTCCGAGGAATCGGACAGCGAGATGTTGCCAAGGATGGTGTTGGGCACGAGGGGCTGAGTTGTCATGGCGTCTCCTGGTCGGTGACTGGTTCAGGGATCAACCTATCCAGCACACAAAGGGTTCAGGACATTCCCGGTGGGGATTAGGGGCGGTCGGCGGGCCCTCCGGTGCCCTCACGAATGACGAGGTGCCAGGGTACGGGGACGTCGGTTCCTGGTTGGTGCGTGTCACTGCTGGATTGACGGAGCTGGACCATTCACGACCGTCTTCAAGATCGTGCTCCCCAACGCCAAGGGAGTCTTGGCGGCCCTGCTCATGCTGTCTTTCCTGGGCAGCTGGAATGACTTCGTCTGGCCGATTTATGTGTTGTTTAGCGACGCGAGTCTCACGCTCCCAGTCGGTCTGACCCGCCTGCAAAGAAGTTGCACAATTGACTACCCGGTCGTCATGGCTGGTGCGACGATGTCGGTGGCCTCTCGTCCACGAATTGGGCTGTACGCCGGGGGAGGGGAAGACCCAGCGGTGGAGGCCCACTTCTCCGATCTCATCTTTGTGAATGCGTCGTGGCCTTCCTGAGCACCTCCTGTGGAGATGAGAGGTGGCGAGGTCGATTGGACGGCGGGTTCCCTGACTGGGGGTTGACGCGATCCCCGTGGCGCCTGACCACGGTCGGATCCGACCCCGTTGGAGGGTGGGACTGCAGCCTCGAACCTTCTCCGCTGACGGGAACACGTTGCTGGACAGTGCATCGACCAGTTGGTGCGGTCGTGAACACTTGGAGTCATGAATGAGTCGACGAATGGTCCGCATGAGCCGCGTGAACCCAATCCCGCCCAGCACGGCGAGGAGGGAGGCTACCCCTCTCGCCCTGACGACAATCGCCAGAGCTGGGCGCAGGATGCCTACTGGTCGCGCAGTAACGATTCCTGGACGAACCAGGGAAATCCGTCAACCACCCAGCCTCCTCCGTGGGAGGCTTCTGAGCAGCCGGCCCCGAGCGCGGGTGACAAAAACCCCGACCCGGCTAAGGGCTCGTCGCGATCGGCCCGGAAGGGCTTTCGGGGCGGCACAGTTGTTCTCGTCGCCGTGTTGGCGGCGGCTGTTGGCGGCGTTTCCGGGGGCCTTGTCGATCGCTCCCTGACAAGGAATGACGCCCCGGCTGTGACGTCGAGCCCTGCATCCCCCAACAGCGTCACCAAGGTGGTTCAAGGCTCACCCTCCGCCCCGGACTGGACGGCCACCGCCTCCGCCGTGTCGAACTCGGTAGTCGCCATTACCGTGAGGACGGGCAATGGCGGAGGCGAGGGGTCGGGAGTCGTCGTCGACACGAACGGCAACATCGTCACCAACAATCACGTCGTTGCCGACGCGGTTTCGGGCGGCCAGTTGACGGTTTCCATGGGCAACAAGACCTACGAGGCCAAGGTAGTTGGTACAGATCCATCGACGGACCTTGCCGTCATCCGGGTGACGAACCCGCCGAAGTCCATGAAGCCGATCGGTGTTGCTGACTCCAGCAAGTTGACCGTTGGGTCTCCTGTGATGGCCGTCGGCAATCCGCTCGGCCTGTCGGGGTCGGTGACGACCGGAATCATCAGTGCTCTCAATCGTCCGGTCACCACCATGAATCGCAGTAATTCACGGGATCTGCTGGGATCTCGAGATTCGTCGTCGGGTGTGGTCGTCACGAATGCTATCCAGACCAGTGCAGCCATCAATCCGGGCAACTCAGGTGGTGCTCTCGTCAATGCCAATGGTGAGCTCATCGGGATCAATTCCTCCATTGCGAGCCTTTCGTCAAGTAATTCCGAGCAATCGGGCAATATCGGAATCGGCTTTGCGATCCCGTCAAATCTTGCCAAATGGATTGCCGATCAGATCATTGACACCGGAAAGGCAACTCACGCCTTCCTGGGCATCTCCGTGCGTGACGTCGCTGGCAGCAAGGATGGTGTCCAAGTCCTCGGAGCCGGGATCGCCACGGTCTCACCCAACTCGGCAGCTGACAAGGGCGGGCTGCAGCGTGGCGACGTCATCACCAAGATCGACGACACCGATATCGTGTCCGGAGAGTCCCTGGTCGGTCTCGTGAGGTCGTTCAAGCCTGGCCAGAAGGTCAAGATCAGCTACATCCGTGGTTCGCAGCAGGCCACCGCCGACGTCACCTTGGGTACGGCGAAGTCCTGATACGGGTTACGCGACGTGGGAAGGGGCCCCGCAGCTGCTGTGGCTTCGGGACCCTTCCCACGGGCGCAGGACTGGCGAGTCACATCAGATCGAGGACTGCACGAGCAGTTGCATCGTCGACGACGAGGTCCGTCGCCACCCTGGCACGCAGTGCGGCCAACAGTCCGACAGCCTTGGCGCGGCCAGCGACGACACAGAGCCGACGCGGTATGCGCTGCAACTGGAATGGGGCCAATCCGGTCGCTCTCTTGTTGAACTCGACGTCATAGGCGCCGTCAGCCTTGAGAAAGACGGTGTTGACGTCACCAACAACTCCGGACCGCATCAAATTCGCCTTTTCCTCATCGGTGATGTAACCGGCGGAATAGACGTGGGAGGGGACTGGGCTGTCGAGGGCCCCCACGCCGAACACGGCGAGGTCGAGCTCGCGATGTGCCTTGAGTACTGCCTGAACGGAGCGCTCCTGCCACATCGCGGCCTTCGTCGTAGCATTGTCGAAGAATGTCGGGACCGGGAAATGAATGACCTCACCCCCAAACGCGGCAGCCATTCTGGAAAGGATTGATCCAACGTAAGGAATCCCTGAACTAGCGGAGTTGGCCGACCCATTCATCTGTACGACGCGCACTCCCTTGACGTCCTTGGGGACGACATAATGGGTGACGGCATCCAGGGTTGTTCCCCAGGCAACTCCTATCGCGGAATTGTCCTCGACCATGTCCGTAACCATCTGTCCGGCGATCCTGGCCACCTGGTCCAGGCGGTGAATCTCGGTCGTTCCTGATTTCACCGGCACGACAGTGGTGTTGACCCCGAACATCCTCGTCAGGGTGGAATCCAGGCCGTTACGTAACCCAGTCGGCTCTGACAAGGTGATACGCACAACTCCGGATTGACGTGCCTGTTTGAGAAGGCGAGACACGGTTGAGCGGGATGTGCCGAGATGGCTGGCGATGGCATCCATCGTCTCGCCCTGCATGTAATACATGGACGCTGCTGTCCATACGTCATTGGACAATTCGTTCATGCCCCTCCCCTTGCCATGCACATAAGTGCAGAATTGCGATTCTCCGGCGCCGTAGATGTTTGACTGAGCCACGTCCAGCCCCCACAGGGTCGGGACGACGGTCCCCGTTTGCTGAATCCTACGGGATCGACCGCCACCGGCGAGTAAATCGGTGTCAATGGATGACGCCACGACGAAGGAGTCCTCATGCTTCTCGAAACTGCGGTGCCCGCCGCGACGATCTTCGGATCTGAGTTCCTGGGCACCATGATCCTCATTCTGCTGGGTTGTGGCGTCGTCGCCAACAACCTCCTTCCCAAGTGTAAGGGCAATCCCGCTCCCGGTTCCCTCCAGATCAACTGGGGATGGGGCTTCGGTGTGATGTTCGGTGTCTACGCAGCCTACAAGACCGGCGGACACCTGAACCCGGCCGTCACCATCGGCCTCGCACTTGCTGGTAAGGACCTGGCCAACGGCATTCCCGCCACCGCGAGCAACATCATCATCTACATCCTCGCCCAGTTCGCCGGTGCCTTCGTCGGCGCCGTGCTCTGCTGGCTGGCCTACAAGCAGCACTACGACGAGGACTGCGACCCGGCCCTCAAGCTCGGTACCTTCGCCACCGGCCCTGAGATCCGCAACCCGCTGTGGAACACCATCACTGAGGCCATCGGCACCTGGGTCCTCGTGCTCTGGGTCATCATTTCCGGCTTCACCCAGGGTGTGACTATTGGCCCGCTCGCCGTCGCCCTGCTCATCGTCTCCATCGGCGCCTCTCTCGGCGGCCCCACCGGATACGCCATCAACCCGGCTCGTGACCTTTCCCCTCGTATCGCCCACGCCGTCCTGCCGATCAAGGGCAAGGGTGGCAGCGACTGGGGCTACTCCTGGGTTCCGGTTGTCGGCCCGATCATTGGTGCTGTTCTCGCCGCCCTCACCTACACCATCTTCTGGCACTGAGTAGATTTCTCACTGTTACACCAGAGCTGATTTCGTATCAGTCGCAACCTCTCAGACAAGTCAACGTAGACAAGAAAGGCAACAATCATGAGCGACGAGAAGTTCGTGCTCGCCATCGACGAGGGCACCACCTCGACCCGGGCCATCGTCTTCAACCACTCGGGCCAGATCGTGGCCGTCGGCCAGCAGGAATTCGAGCAGATCTTCCCGCGTGCCGGATGGGTTGAGCACGACCCGATCGAGATCTGGGAAGCTGTTCGCGATGTCGTCGGACTCGCGCTGACCAAGGCCAACATCAACCGCCACCAGCTGGCTGCCGTTGGAATCACCAACCAGCGCGAGACCGCCGTGGTGTGGGACAAGAACACCGGCGACCCGATCTATAACGCCATTGTGTGGCAGGACACCCGTACCCAGAAGATCTGTGACGAACTGGCTGGCGACGAGGGTGCTGACCGCTTCAAGCACATCTGTGGCCTGGGTCTCGCCTCGTACTTCTCTGGCCCGAAGGTCAAGTGGATCCTCGACAACGTCGAGGGTGCTCGTGAGAAGGCTGAGGCTGGCGACCTGTACTTCGGCAACATGGACACCTGGGTGCTGTGGAACCTGACCGGAGGCACCGACGGCGGCGTGCACGTCACCGATCCGACCAACGCTTCCCGCACCATGCTCATGAATGTCAAGACCCTCGAGTGGGACGACTCGATGTGCGAGGTCATGGGTATCCCGAAGTCGATGCTCCCCGAGATCAAGTCCTCCTCCGAGGTCTATGGCTACGGCCGCAAGAACGGCCTGCTGATCGACACCCCGATCTCCGGCATCCTCGGTGACCAGCAGGCTGCCACCTTCGGCCAGGCCTGCTTCGAGAAGGGCATGGCGAAGAACACCTACGGCACCGGCTGCTTCATGCTGATGAACACCGGCGAGGAGGCCATCTTCTCCGAGAATGGTCTGCTGACCACCGTCTGCTACAAGATCGGCGACCAGCCCACCGTTTACGCCCTCGAGGGCTCGATCGCCGTTGCCGGGTCTCTGGTCCAGTGGCTGCGTGACAACCTCAAGATGTTCGAGACCGCCCCGGAAATCGAGGCTCTCGCCAACACCGTCGAGGACAATGGCGGCGCCTACTTCGTGCCAGCCTTCTCCGGCCTGTTCGCACCGTACTGGCGTTCGGACGCCCGTGGCGCCCTCGTCGGCCTGACTCGTTACGTCAACCGCGGCCACATCGCCCGCGCCGTGCTCGAGTCGACTGCCTACCAGACCCGTGAGGTCCTCGAGGCCATGAACGCCGACTCCGGTGTGCCGCTCACCGAGCTGCGCGTCGATGGTGGCATGACCGCCAACGAGACCCTCATGCAGTTCCAGGCCGACCAGGTCAACGTGCCGGTGGTTCGTCCGGTAGTTGCTGAGACCACCGCTCTGGGTGCTGCCTACGCCGCTGGTATCGCCGTCGGCTTCTGGGAGGGTGAGAAGGACGTCACCGCCAACTGGGCCGAGGACAAGCGCTGGGAGCCCAAGATGGACCAGGACGAGCGCGAGCGTCTGTTCCGCAACTGGAAGAAGGCCGTCACCAAGACCTTCGACTGGATGGACGACGACGTCAAGGAGTGATCCTGAGTTGATCCTGATGGACCGATGACACCTGGTGCCCCGTGCTTTCGAGCACGGGGCACCATTGCGTTTTTGGGGTCACTCGCTCGCGGGTGACTCTGCAGTTGCCCTCTGCGGGATTCTCGTGACGGGCCCCTGCCACACGGACCTTCCTCCACCGACCCCTCATGTCAGACCGCACGACGACCGGACTGAACAACGACCAGACCGCACGACGAAAAGTGTCAGCTCGAGCGAAGGTCGTAAAATCCTGGCCGCGGAGGAGGGACGAGTCGGGGGTTTCGTCACTGAGGTGGTGCGGCGACAGAAAAGATGCCTCACTTGACGACGGTTCCGTCGGAAAGCTGTCGGTCAGCAGTTGGGTCGCTGCCAGAAAGCACATGTCGGAGAGCAGATGGTCGCCAGCCCCGGGCGTCGAAAAATGTCGTCAGGACCCGGTGACGGTGATATCTGCTATCCCACCCTGGAACCGCGAGGTCGATTTCGGAGGAAGCTCCGTCAGATAGATCAGGAGATGACGGGCCTTCGTCTTGCCGGATGGTTTCAACGTGACCGTCGATCCGGCCCCCGGCACCGCCGCCACCTGAGTCCACTCCTTGATCGTCGTCATGGGAGCCTCATCGGAGGAGACATCACTGGTCGGCTGCCACAAGGAAATGTCCGTTCCGGATCCGACCAGCCGCACCTTCACCGATATGACCTCGGTGACGCGTCCCAAATCAATGACCAGGCCGACTCCGGGCTTGAGGTTCCCGAGCTTCGCAGAGTTGTGATAGACGACTGTGTGCCAGGCCGTTGACGGGTCGCCGTCGATCGCGAGTTTGACCTCGTCGTGGTTCTCCCTGGCGTCGCCACCGTCCTTTTCGGGATCAAATTCCTGGACGTGCGTCACCTCGACGGTCGTCGGCTCGCTGGATGCCTCCGGGGCGTTGCTGCCAGAATGACGCACCCCTGCGATGATGAGACACACGATCATGACCACGCCAACGGCAGCCATAAGTACTGGTGGCCATCGACGGTTGTGAGGGCGCGGTTTGGCCAATACCAGCTCGGCACTGCCGTTCTCCGAGGAATCCTGCCCAGCGGGGGAGAGCTGTGTGGTGTGGGGATCGTTGTTGCTCGTCCACGGCACTGGCCCTGCCTGACGCCCCCACTCTCCGGCAGCCGCGTCCGGGGACCAGTACCCCTCGTCGTCAGGTCCGTACTCCTCTGCCCGTTCCGGCTCATCCTGGTCCGGCGCAAAAGCGGCGGATTCGTCGGAGCGCCATGGCTCTTCCCCGGCACGGGAAGCCGGTCCCACCGGGAACCGGATGCGACGCTCGAGGTCAGCGGCGGCGTCAGCTGAGCCGAGGGTCCGGCGCAGGGAATGCGCAATTTCATTCGCGGTGCGCAATGGCACCTCGTCATAACGGGGAACCTGCGAGAGGATCTGGTCGCAGAGGACATCGAGGGCCGGGGAGACCCCGGCGCGGACCTCACGTGGGGTGAGCCAGCCGTGGGAGTCAGTCGGGGCGGGTGGCAGTCCCCAGGACATCGTCGAGGCTGGCTCGACGGACGGGCGGTGGCCACGTCCGACTGGCCAGCGCGAGACCAGACAGGCATAAAGAACCCGTCCGATGTCTGTCACGTCGGCGACCTCGCGGTCCGGCCAGGGACGAGAATTGTCGCCCGGCCGAGGATGCAACGCGGCTTCGACGAGCAAGCCACTGATCTTGAGATTCCCGGTCGAGGTGACGAGAACCGTTCCTGGGTTGATGCGTTCGTGGAAGACCCCTTGGGCATGCAAGGGTGCCATCGCGTCGGCGATTTCATGGGCAATCCATGCCGCCTCCAACGCCGAGAGGGGCCCGGTCTCCAACAGTTCCTCGACCGACTTTCCAGGGGCGTATTCGCTGACAACCCATGATGCTGGTTCGCCTGGTCCGGCGACGATGGCGTCGAGGACCCGCAAGAAGCGCGAATCGGTGGCCACGGCAGCTTGTCGGGCCGCGTCCAGGACAGCGGGTGTGCGACGACCGTGCGGGGCCAGAGCGTGAATCAGGACCGGGCGGTGCAACTTGGTGTCGAAGGCTCGCCAGGTCAGTGAGGACTCGGGATGGGAGAGCTCCTGGTCGAGACGGTAACGCTCACCCAGAAAGGATCCTGGGAGAAGGTCGGGGAGGTCATCCGCGGCATGGAGATCCGAGTCGTACTGACCGCCGTGACGATCGGCGAGGTCCTCGAAAGACACTGCCACCTCCTGCCCGATCGATCCGAATGTGCATCGTCAACGATACCGATCCGTGCCGCGAACCCCGGGATTGTCACTCGGCGGGGTTGCCCTCACCGGTGGGGAGGTGATGCTCAGAATCGTCGTCCGAGGCCGTGTCAGGATCCTCTACTGCCGAAGGGGAAGGCGTGGTGTCAGAAATGTTATCGGAGGTCGAGCCAGCGGTGGGGCCACTGGTCTGGGGCTCACCGTTGGATTCGGCCTGACGCCGGGAACTCGCGGTCACCTGACGAATGCGCAGCACCGTGGCGATGATGAGCACCAGCGCCGACACCACAATGATGATCCAGCCGACATCGTCCATCTGCGTCGCTTTGACAACGAAACTGGTCTGGGACCCCAGGCTGCGTCCTGACGGAGTCGACAGGTGTGCCTGCATCTCAACGACTCCATTTGAGCTTGCTTTCGGGGCGAACCTGATGGTTTGCGTTTCCCTGGGCTGGATCGTGACGACCTGGGTGTCCGGGATGTCGATGCGCTGTGGGTTTTCTGAGAAGACGACGACCTTGACGTGAACCGTCTGTGCGAGCGAGTTCGTGACCGTCAGGGGAAAGTCATTGGTCGAGGAGGACATCACGAACTGCGGGGCTGAATGCAGGACCAGGCCCTTGCCGGCCATGGCGTCCGCTGCTGGGCGCATGACGTCAGTAGCCCATGCCTCACGATCCTGGAGTGACGACGACAACGACCTGCTGACAAATTTCGCCGAGGTCAAGGAGGTCGCCTCCGTGGGGGCACCCACGAGGTCGGACCAGTCGTCTGAATCGATCCCGACGTCGTGCTGGACGCGCCACCAAGGGCCCTTCAGGGTGATGTCACCGGCGCGTGTTCCCGGTAGCCGAAGGCCCGGCTTGGCTCCGGTGAGAACTGCCGAGAGATTCTGCAGGTGCAGCCACCCCACCGGCGCGGTGGCTTGAACATCGTTGACGGTGGTGACGAGGGTGACCGCCGGAATCGACTCGTGAGTCATGAGGAGGGCCTGTGACAGCAGCATTCCGCGCCGCTGGGGGTCGCTGTTGGATTGTGGATGGCCGTCGGTTCGGGCGGTGTCGGCCAGACCGATCACCTTGACTCCGGACTCCTCCCGGACGCCGTCACGAGCCGATGCCGCACATGTCAGGACCAGCGCGGGGGAGAGTTCCTTGGTGAGGGTCTTGAACGAGGACCTGTCGAGCTCAGCCGCTGGGTCGACGACTGCTAACGGTAACTTCGCGGCTGGATTCGAGGGGTCGAGAGCGTGTTTCACCGTCAAGAGGACGTTGGGGCGGCCCTGCCGAACCGCTCCAATGACATCGGCATTTCCGTACGGTAGGCGATATGCCTGGCCGGTGGTCAGTAATGGGTCGACGAGGTCGAGCCATTCCCTGGCTGTTTGCTGGCCCTTGCCCTCGACGGTGGCCGTGCCTTTGCCAGCCACGCGATATCCCGAGGCCATCGCCCGGGCCTCGTCGATGAGGCTTGGATCGACGAGAACTGTCGCGTTACGGGTGTGTGCCGCTTCAGCAAGAGGCTTCAGTCGATGGGTGATGTCATCCGCGAGCGACTCGTCGGTGAAGGTGCCATCGATCCTGCGGGTGGGCATGGTCGAGAGCACGATGACGGGGGCGAGGTTCGCGCTGGTATGAGCATCTGAGAGAACCGTGAGTACTCGTGCTCGACCGACCGTTCTGCGCGACTGGTTCTCGGGGGACGCCTGCACGTGGATACCGATTGCGTCAACGGCGTTGGGTGACGTCAACCCCATCTGGGCTGGTGTTCCAGTCACGGTGAAGGACCCACTGTCGCCTGGTTTGAAGGTCTGGTTGGCCTCTGGGTCGGTGATGTTGAAAATTGACGCCTCGTTGGGCTCCCGATACCACCGCATGCCAACCGGCACGGTGGCGGGGGATGCCAGCAGGTCAGAAAGGTCACGGGTGTCGTTGATCTGGTCCTGGGAGCGCCAGAACGACGCTTGAACCCATGTCATCGACACCGAAGAGGTATTTGTCACCGTTCCCTTGATGGTGATGGGAGTTTTGGGATCCCCTGTCGGTGGGCTGACAGAAGTAATCGTCACCTTGACCAATTCTGCCGCGGTACGTGCCTGGGCAGGGGAAGACTCCGCGAAGACGGTCGTGAGGACCATCAACAGCCCCAGCAGCCAAGCGGCTGGGCAAAAGCGGGAAGCAGGTGACACGTTTGTCATGGTAGTTGGCCGGGGACGGGATTGAACCGTGGTCCGCGTGAGGTTCAGTGCTCTTGCTTGGCCCACCACGCCAGTAGCGCGGCCTTTGCCTCGTCAGGAGTGTGCGGGCCTTCGTCGAGGCGGAGGTTGAGGAGGAACTTGTAGGCCTTGCCGACCGCTGGGCCGGGCTTGATGCCCAGAGTGGCCATGATCTCTTCGCCGTCGAGATCGGGACGAATCGCAGCCAGCTCTTCCTTGGCGGTGAGGTCGGCGATGCGCCTCTCGAGGTCGTCGTAGGCGAATTCCAGCCGCTCGGCCTTGCGACGATTCCGGGTAGTGCAGTCAGAGCGGGTCAGGATGTGCAAACGCTCCAGTTGGTCGCCAGCATCACGGACGTAACGACGCACCGCCGAGTCCGTCCACCCCTGGTCGCCGTAGCCATGGAAGCGCAGGTGCAGCTCCACCAGTTTGGAGACGTCCTTGACGATCTGGCTGGGGTAGGCGAGGGCCTTGAGACGCTTGCGCACCAGCTTCGCCCCGACGACGTCGTGGTGGTGGAAGCTCACCTTGCCCCCGGGCTCGAAACGGCGGGTGGCGGGCTTGCCGACGTCGTGGAGCAGGGCGGCAAGCCGCCCGGTGAGGTCGGGTTCGTGGCCGCGGCGCTTCTCGAGGTCGATGGACTGGTCCAGGACTGTCAGGGAATGCTCGTAGACGTCCTTGTGACGATGGTGTTCGTCGCGCTCCAGCCGCAGGGCGGGCAGTTCGGGCAGGACGTGGTCGGCGATCCCGGTGGTGACCAGCAGATCCAGCCCGGCGCGCGGGTGGTCGGTGAGGAGGGTCCGGGACAGTTCGTCGCGGACCCGTTCGGCGGAGATGATGCTGATGCGCCCGGCCATGTCGGTCATGGCGGCACGCACCTCGTCGGTGACGGTGAATCCGAGCTGGGAGGTGAACCTGGCCGCCCGCATCATGCGCAGCGGGTCGTCGCTGAAGGAGCGCTCCGGCGGGAAGGGGGTGCGCAGTTTCCCCGCGACGATGTCGGCCAGCCCGGCGTGCGGGTCGTGGAACTCCCGGGTGGCGGCGTTGAGGGCCATGGCGTTGACGGTGAAGTCACGCCGGACGAGGTCCTCCTCGAGGGTCTCGCCGTAGGCGATGACCGGTTTGCGGGAGTCGGGCTGGTAGGCGTCGGTGCGGAAGGTCGTCACCTCGACCACCCAGTCGTCGATCCGGGCGCCGATCGTGCCGAAGGCCCGGCCGATGTCCCAGGTGGCGTGGGTGAGGGTGCGCAGGACGGCCTCGGTCTGGTCGGGGGTGGCGTCGGTGGTGAAGTCGAGGTCGTGGCCGAGAGTGCCCATGAGGGCGTCGCGGACCGAGCCGCCGACGAGATGGAGTTCGTGGCCCGCCTCCTGGAAGGCCTGGCCGAGCCGTCCCACCAGCGGCAACTGCTCGAACAGCGTGTCGATGCGGTGCTCCAGCAACTGCGGAACGGTCATGTCGGCCTCGTCAGGGCCGGGGTGGAGGGCTGCGGGAATCGTATTGCTCACGACAGGTTGCGTCCTCGGGAGGAGCGGGGGCCCTGCTGGCGGGACTTGCCGATCCTGGCCAGGGTGCGCACCCGCGACCACTCGCACCACAGCGACAGCACGACGATGCCCACCAGGGTGATGCCCGCGGCCCAGCCCGGCATGTGACGGTAGGCGACCACCCACAGCACGAGGGCGAGAACGCTCAGGGACAGGTAGACTCGGTTGACCATGCCCCCGAGTCTAGGGGTAGGCGGCGCGACTGCTCCGTATCGACGTGACATGCTGATCCCATGCGTCCTGATCCGAATGCGCCGGTCATCGTTGCCGTCGACTCCTTCAAGGGGTCGCTGAGTTCGGGAAAGGCCTGCCGGGCGGTGGCCAGGGGGTTCGCAGCCGCCCAGCCGGGTCGGCTGGGCGCTGATGTGCCTGGGGACCAGGTACCGCCCGGGCGCGGCGGTCGTCCTGGGATGGTCCCGCGCGGTGTCGCGGATCTCCGCCTCCAGTCTCGTCGTCACGGGGGAGGGGCGGCTGGACCAGCAGACCCTGCTCGGCAAGCTTCCCGACACCATCCGCAAGATCGCCCGGGACGCCGGGGTGCCCGTCTGGGCGGTGTGCGGACGCTGTGACCTGCCCGAGGAGAAACGGTCCGCGTTCGACCGGATCATCGCGTTGTCCGACCTCGAGCCGGACCCGGAGACGTCGATGGTCAGGGCCGGGTCCCTGCTCAGCCGGGCGGTCGAGGAGGCCGTGCGTCAGGAGTCGGCGGGCTGAGGGGCGGTGGGCTGAGCGGGTCGCCTGCTACAGCCAGCCCTCCTCGCGTGCCCGCGTGACCGCCGCTGTGCGTGAGTCGGCGTCGAGCTTCGACATCGCCGTCGACAGGTAGTTCCTGACGGTGCCCTTGCTGAGGTACAGCCGCGAGGCGATCTGCGCGGTGGAGGAACCGTCGGCGACTAGGCGCAGAATCTCGGTTTCCCGGTCGTTGAGGGGCGAGGGTCCCTTGCGCATGGCGACCGCGGCGACGTTTGGGTCGATGGCCGACTGGCCGTTGCACACCGCCCGGATGGCGTTGATGAGGGAGGGCGCGGTGATCGACTTGAGCAGGTACCCGTCGGCTCCGGCAGCCATCGCGGCGTGCAGGTACCCGCTTCCCGGCAGGGCGGTGAGCAGGATGATTCTGCCGCGGTATCCCTTGTCGCGAAGCATTCGGGTGGCCTCGATGCCGGTCATCCCGGGCATGTCGATGTCGGCCAGGATCACGTCGGGGAACAGGCGGGTGGCGGATGTGACCAGGTCGTCGCCGCGTGCCACCCGTGCGACGACCTCGAACTCCGGTTCCACCGAGAGCAGTGCCTCGAAGGCCTCTGCCACCAGTTTGATGTCCTCGGCGAGGAGGATTCTCGTCGTCATCGTCCTCCTTCGGTCGCGGGTGTGGTCGTGGACGCCCCCCGGGTCGGGAAGGAGCAGCGGAGCCGGAAGGTGCCCCGCGAGGGCCGCGACGTCGTCACCGACCCACCGAGCGCCTCGATCTGGGACCGGAGATGGTCGATTCCGGTGCCCGGTGTGGTGGAGGGGCGAGGTGATTGCGGACAACCGTCGTTGGTGACGGTCAGGAGGTCCGGGGAGATGGCGACGTGGCAGTAGCCCGCCGCGCTGTGCTTGAGCATGTTCGTGATTCCCTCGCGCAGGGCCGCCGCCGCCGCCGAGTCGAAGGGTTTGTGCGGTCTGCCGCGGTCATCCATGCGGAAGTCGATGTGGAGTCGGTCGCACAGGAATGTGGCGTCGCTGATCTCGTCGGGGAGGCTGGTGCTCATCTCGGCCTGGATGATGGAACGCAACTGGTGCTGCCCCTCGGTGATTGCGTCATGGGCGGCGTCGAGCTGTTCCTTGGCCCGTTGCGGGTCGCGGTCGACGAGGTGGAGGGCCGCCTGCTGGCGCATCGACGTGGCGACCAGGGTACGACCGATGATGTCGTGGAGGTCTCGCGATATCCGGTGACGCTCGGCGTCCACGCGCAGCCGGGCGATCTCCTCCTGGGAGGAGCGGAGTTCAACGAGTGCCGTCGACAGCTTCGTGAATGCGTAGAGGTTCACCGACACCGCGATGGTCACCAGCACGACCGCGGCTGAGGTCAGTGGCGAGGTGTGGGTGACCACGAGGTCGGAGAAACCGACGATCAGGGTCACGAGGGTGGCCACCACACTCCACACCCCTGGCAGGAGAAGGAGGGGCGTGGCGACGGAGGCCCCGAAGAGGGTCCACGAGTTGGTCAGCCACAGATTGGCGACTCCCACTGCGACGAGTCCCCACGTGGCCCAGAAACCGACCCTTCCAAGGGTCGCACGCATGTTGCGCGAACCCTTGCCGTGACGAACCATGCGGGTCTGCAGCCACATGAATCCGACGGCCTGGACCGTGGACAGGACGATACCGAGAATGCGGCGTCCGGGGGTGAGAGTGGGGTCGCGCTGAAGCACCATCGTCATCACCGCGATGATGAGCAGGACCGCCAGGACGACTCCGGAGGCGATGAGCGGTCTTCCGGGACTGTCCAGGACGGGGCGTGTGCGTACCACGGGGACAGGGTAGTCGGCGGCGTCTCACACGATCAAGATGCTTCCACCGCTTGGGAGACTACGCAGCATCCTGACCACGAGAAGAAGCTGTAACAAGCGCAACCTGTCTGGCTGGCGCTGTTTTCCTCGTCCATCTCGATGGATTGCATGGCCTCAACGGACATTCTGTCTCCTGGTGTTCATCGTGGTGAAACGAGCCACGCCTGCCAAGGCGTTTTGGCTCAGCATGTTTTCCTCGATGTTTGGAGTCTTTCAGTTGTGAACTATCGGCGCTAGATCAAACTGTCACTAGTGGGCCATGACAGGTGTCATCGCATATTCCGAGCATTCGTGTCATGTTCCGCCATGGGTCCCTGCTCAGGGCGAGGAGGGCGCCGGCTGACCCCGTCGCGAGATCGGATGAGAAACGCAGGCCATGATCACCCAGCAGCAATGTGCCTTCCTCGCGACGGTCCATCGACCACGACAGTCTCATGAGGTGGCGGCGAACGGCGTCGTCTTGGTCTCCCACGAGCTGGCGGAGGACGAGTAGGAGACCTGCGCGGCCATTGTGGAGACCGGATGACTCAGTCAGGGGACAACGACAGGTCTGTGCCACGGCCTTGGCCGTCTGGTCATCATCAAGCCTGGCGGCGAGCGGGCCACATGCCGCGGGACCACGCCCCAGATATGGCCATCGGATCTGTCCCTCGCCTGAGAAGAGCGCACCGTCAACAATCGTTGTCGTGGCCAGGGCCAGTCGGAGTGAGTGGCGGGCGAGATCATGACGATCCGGCAGGGGAGAGGCAAGCAGGGAGAGCCCGATTCCCTCCCAACCGGAGAACAGGCCGTTCGGCAAGGCCACATCAGTGTTCCGCACAGCCACGGCGAGTTGTTCCCAGAGGGTATATGCAGCGTGGGCGAGAGATTTCGATGACAGTCGTTGTGAGAGGGACTGCAGCGCGCACGCTCGGCCCGCCATACCAGTACCGAGGGTGAGGTCAGTCGATCCGTTCGTTGTGATCGTGAGAATTCCGGACTGGTGGAGCAGGGATGCAGCCATGTCGTTCTGACCGCACAGGGAGAGACCCAGGGCAATTCCCTCGATTCCGTTGGCCAACCCCGGCAGCAGGGTCGGGCGGGTGGCCAAGCGGTCCTTCATCCAGGTCACGTGATTCGCGTCAACACCGTACCCAGTCACGGCAAGAGCAGCCATGATTCCGGCGGCGCCATGCATCAGGCCGAATTCTGAACCTGGATGCCCGAACAGGTAGGGGTCTGAGGGAAAGAGGCGGTCGGCTCGTGCGGGAGTGGCTGATGCCCGGATCCCCTTGGCGAGTTCGCTTGTCATGTCCTCGAGGTTCCAGGCATGTGGTAAACCAGTCGGATTTCCCATCATGTCCTCGACTGCGGCCTGGCTGATGAGCGCGCGAAGATTTGGATGGAGGACAAGCGCGGGGCCGCAAGTCGGATCCACGAGAAGAGTGTGGAGATCGTCAGTCGTCGCCGGATCGGGAATCGTGTCGTCCGACTGGAACCAGGGAGCGGCGATCCCTGACGAGACGGCGACCCCGTCGATTGAGCAGGATTCAAAGTCAGTAACCAAAACCTCATGGCCGACATGTATCAGATTCGCGGGATGAAGATCCCCGTGAACGATTCCGCACCCGGCCATGACCCTCGTGACATTCCTCAAGCGATCTTCGACCTCTCGGCACCAGCGTGAAAAATCGGTCATCGATAGCCGATGAGGTCGCCTACCAATCAGAGGATGGAACCTCGACATCTCCTGGTGGACTGTCATTCCGTCAAGGAATTCCATGATCAGGAACGAGCCGTCCTCGGTCTCAATGAGATCAATGGGATGGGGAGCGGCCCGATAGGGGTCCAGTCTTCTCAGGGCCTCGTACTCGTGACGCAGCCGCACTCGGGCGTCGACACCCGCCGCATCAAGTCCGGACAGGTGCCGGGCCTCCTTGACGACTACCGATGTGCCGTCTCTCCATGTTGCCTGATACACGCCGCCAGCATTTGATCGGTGGAGGAGTCTGACATCGTCGATGGGAAGAACCGTGCTGGGGCGATTCGTCCGACGGAGCCTCCGGATCCACGGCGTGTCGTGATCGGATTCTGCGGGCGCGGGGCCTCGACGATCAGGATGTGTTGTTCCCGGGTAGACCGGGAACGGTACTCCTGTGGATGACACCGCCCATGCCTCTCGGAAACTCCCGTGACGCAACCACAGAGGGGAGGATCCGACTCGCAGCTCGCCGGACACCGGAGGTGAATCGACGTTCTGAAGCAGCTCGGCAAGACCGGAGCAGAAGTGCTCAAGGCTCTCGCCGTCGGGGTAGCAGGTGCAGACCTTGCCGCTCTGACTTCGGTCCGCATACTTGACTTGACTCGCGTGAACGAGACCTCGGGTGCGAAGTACTTTGAAGGGGACGCTGTGGCGTACGCACCACAGTGCTACGACTGAGGCAACCGATTCCAATTCCGATGGCTTGGCAGACACATGCACTTTCCACCCCACCTCTGGAAGGGTCGGACGAGGTGGCATGTGGATTTGCCAAGGACCCCGGATGGTCGTCGTCCACCTTGGCGAGTCCGCTGGCAGGACCGAGATATCTCCTGTGAGATACGGAGATCCGGGCGCCCAGGGGACGTCGTACCACGAGGGACTCGCCAGGGTGAACGGGATGTGGTTCAGCAATCGGGGCTCCCCGGAGTGAGATACACACTTGGAACAAACCCAATTAGATCAGAGGAGGGTCTATGAGGGAGTACTCCTCGGTGCTCAGAGATCCTGCTGTTGTCTTTCGGCCTTCGCAAGCGCGAAGGCCGGCAGAAGGGTGACGGCGGTCGCGGTGAGGATCCACACGTTGGCGTGCGAGAACACTGTGGGGGAGAGTCCGCGGGTGAGCATGGCCTCGTGGTGGATAACTGCGATGATGACTGCTGTCGCAATTGTCCCGCCGATTCGCTGCAACAGGTTGAGCTGTGCAGAGGCGTCCGCCATGGCCGTCCTCTTGATGGACTCGAAGGCCCGTGTCATGGCTGGGACGATTGTCAGGCTGATTCCTGCTCCACGCAAGGCCAAGCAGACTGCCAGGAGTATGTAGGAGGTGTGGTTCGTCAGCCGGACCAGGGGCAGAGTGGCGATGATGCTCAGAGTTATGCCAACTGTCATCGTGAGGCCTCCACCGATCCGGCCCATGATCTTCGTGCACAGGATTCCGGCCATAATGACGCCGACGCCGGCCACTGACATCACCAGACCAGTGTGGACGGCAGTGAGGTGGCGCGTCGCCTCGAGATAGAGGGGCATGACGACCATGGGGGCGTAGAGACCGAAACCAAGCACCGCTACGTTGAAGCTGGACCATGAATAGACAGGGTTCTGATACAGGGAAACGTCAAGCAGAGGGTTGGTAGCCCTTCGGATGTGGGTGATGAAGAACGCCCATGCGAGGACTGCAAGCGCGCCGATCGTAAGCAGGAAGGTGGTGTTTCGCGACGTCCTGCCGAAGAGTGAGACACCAAGCACTGTCAGCACGATCGCGGTGCTGCCACAGACCAGGCCGAGAGCATCGAGGCGGCGCTTAGCGGTGTGTGGTTCGTCCGGATCGACGCGGACGGCCTCAATCAGAAGAACAAGAGCTACGGGGACGTTCGCCCAGTAGATGGCCGGCCAGCCCCCGCACCTGTCAACGAGGAGACCGCCCACAGTCGGGCCGATCAGGGGAGCGATCAACTGGACACTCCCATTCAGTGCCTGCACCCTGCCAAGTTGTTCGCGTGGGATGCCACGGATAAGCAGGACGGATGCTGTCGGAACAAGGATCCCAGCTCCGGCACCGGAGATGGTCCTGCCAGTGACGAGTTGCCACACTGAATCGCTCAGTGCACACATCACCGAGCCGATGAGGAACATGGTCATTGAGGCGATGAAGGTGAGCCGTGGACCAAGGCGGTCGATGACCCAGGCGGAGGCCGTCATCGTCGCGCACAGTGCAAGTAGGTAACTTGTGAGGACCCACTGCACGCTGCCCATGCTCCCGAAGCGGGCGGTGGTCGCGCTCAAGGACACGTTCACGACGGTCGTGTCGAGCATGACCATGAGGGTCGCGACCATCGAGATGGCCATGGCTCTGATGACGCTTCGCGGTGGAGCCTCGGACCTGGTCGCCGTGGCATGGGAGGTGACGGGGCGCGGCGGGGTGATGACATCTTGGGTGGTCATGTTTGCTCTCCAGGGACGACGTGGCTCAGATGGACATCTGGGATTCGATGTGGTGGAAGAAGGTGTTTATGGAATCGGGATCGTCATCAGCGCGATGAGCGATGGTGACAGTGGTGGTCTCGCCGACGGTGCAACTGCTGATGAACATTGCGGAGTAGGGAACGAGCATCGGGAGGCTTCGCATCGAGACCGGGGTGAGTTCCAAGGTCTGGAACCTTGAAAGGTCGAGCTTTCCGTGGTCGGAGATGATTGCGGCACAGGGATAGACACCATCGAGGCCGATGGCCTGGCTTTCCTCCAAGGTCGATGCGAACGGATTGTTGTGGCGGAAATCCTCACTGATGATCGCAAGGTCTCGATGGCGAGCAAGGTCCGTGAGCAGATGCCCATGGATGCTTTGCCAGCGCTGGTTCGGGGTGATGATCACTGGCAGTTGGGCACTTAGGTTTGCTGTGGATCGGACCTCTGGGACGTGCCGCCGGATGTCAACCGGGATGATGATCATTGCGGCGTGGTCGATCATCTCGGCCACAGCGGCAGCGATTCTTCCGCTCATGGCTCCCGGGGCACTGTGCCACGTCCTGGAGGCCCATATACGTTGGTTCTTCCTCCCCCCCAGTGGAGAAAGGACATCGGCGGGCACAGCGGCCAGGTGGCGTCGGGGCTTGATGCTGTTCTCCAAGGATCGTTTGATATCGACATCGGTCAGGGTGTCGGGGCTTCCAATGGGTTCACGCTCGTCCAACGCTGCAAGCAGGTCGACGAGAAATCGTTCGATGCCCCGCCCATCGGTCACGGCATGGCTTGCTGCCAAGGTGATTCGGGTGCGTTCCGCCCCCTCGAAAACGTGGAGCGTGGACGATGGTCCCGTCACGAGATCCATGTCAGCGTGGAAGTCGGCAACGTCGTTGGGGTCCGCGGTCCAGTCGTGGAACACAACCGGACAGCCCGCTGGATCGGATGTCCATCGGCCCGACCTCCGGACCACTGTCATGCCAGGGTTGGCGGCCGACGCAATCGTGGATGCGTGCCGCCAACAGTCGGCGGGGACGCGGCCCTCGAAGTCGATCATCGTGTGGATGGTGGGGTGCGGGCCCCGGGTTGCGGCGTTGAGATAGCCGCGTTCGATGCCTGAGATTCGACGTGAGTACCGGCTCATGACGGCCTTCCTGGTCCAAGACTGCTTATGGGTCGGAGAGCCTGGAGACGGCCACGGGCATCGGCGTCGCACCGCCACCAGCGAATGGCTCGGGGGAGATCGGATGCGAGTGCGATGACTCCCATCCCGTGCATCTCGAGACTCCAGACCCAGTAGTCCTCGAAAACGTGGCGCCATCCGGGTGTCCATTCGGGCAGTCGCACGTGCCCGAACGTCTCCTTGGTCAATTCGGACACCTTGACGACGGCCTCGCACTCCGCGAATTCTCGGAGTGACGCCGATCGCGACAGCTTGACCAGGTCACCGATGAATGCCATTGCGCCGGGACGCTCCCGGAAGTCCTGGATGTCTGCCCCGATGTGGCCGCCGGTGCTCAGCGTCGTCAGGCTCCAGCCCGGGACATGGGAGACAGAACCGTGAAGATTGATTCCGGGCCAGTACCAGCGCCGCGAAGGGTCGACGACGGGGCAATGCGCAGGATCCGTGCCGAGCATGAGTTCTGCGGCTTGGCGCAGCAAGTACCTGCCTGACACGGAGGTGGCGTGGCCTCCGCGATCACGCGGCATGTGGGGGTGGTGGGTGATGATGCACTCGATGGGACGGTCGGTGTCGACATGGCTGACGCCCGGTCCCGGCTGGGCAACCCGTGGCAGAAGCGTCGTGGTCACAGTGACTCCACCACCATCGAGGCATAACCACCGCCGTGGGAAAAGGCGTTGACAAGGATGTTCTGGTGCGCGGCTGACCTCGAACCGCACAGGGCACCGAACAGCCCGATCCCGGCAGCCGATCCGTGTGTTTCTCCGACAATCGCCTTTGGGAAGGTCGTAGCGGTTGCGGACAGTCCGACGATCCGCCTGGCCGCCTGCTCGGCTCGGTCGACGCGAGGATGTCCGCTTGATGCCGCCACGACGGTCGACACGTCGGAGGCAGTCAGGCCGGCCGGGCCCAGTGCAGCGGCCATGGCCTTGGCCCAAGCCCGTCCATCGGATGCGGTGTGACCGACTCCCACGGACTCTCCACGGGATCCGAAGCCGCGTAGCAGCGCCATGGGGGCGGTACCGCGTGCTTCGGCGACTTCGACGGCCTCCACCAGGACGCATACCGCGCCTTCCGAGAGCACGGCTCCGGAACCATCAACCCTGTGTCGGTAGCCAGGAAGCTTCGCGACGGCCTGGACGGCAATGCTGGGAAACTCGTCAGCGATAACGACCATGATGCGATCCGCAGCGCCGCGGCCAACGACGCGAGCAGCGAGAAGCAGCGCCATGAGTGAACTGGTTCCACCGCATGCCAAGGTGGCCGTGTAACCACGGTAGCGATTCAGCATCGCGAGGTGGCCTGCGGCTGCGTTGACCACGGTGTTCGGGAACACCAGGGCGTTGGCACCCTCGGAACCGTGGCGGATGATCCCGTCATTGAACTGCGTCACCGCCGTCACAGGACCGTAGCCGGTTGCGAAGATGATTCCCGTGCTTTCGGCATCCTTGCGGCTCAGCTTCCCGTGTCGGGCATACAGATCAGTCACCACCGCGCTGGAGATGATTCCCAAGGGGTCCATCCGACGAACCTTGGACGGGTTGATTGTGCGGGACAGGCGCTTGATGTCCACATGGCCGGTTTGGACAGCATCCCCTTCCCAGGTCTTCTCATCGGCCATCCAGATTGGACAATCTTCTGACAGGGCCGAAAGAAGCTCCTCCGAGTTGGCGGCCTTTCCCGCCAGAGCTGCCATTCCTGAGATTCCGACCTCGCGAAGCTGCGCCGGGGCGGTACAGTGAACGCCTCCTCGAGGTGCGGTGATGACCACTGATGCGTTGTTGCCCCCGAAGGCGAAGGAGTTGGAGATGACCACGTCGGGAGCGGCCTTGCGTGCGCACTCCGGCACGATGTCGAGACCAGTTCGGGAAGCCTGCCCGCGGTTGTTGACGGTTGGCGGCAGGACCCCCTCGTGGATGGCCTTGATCGAGCACACGGCCTCGATGGCGCCAGCAGCGCCGAGAGTGTGACCGATGGCGCCCTTCACCGAACTGACAGGGGGAAGGTCATCGGACTTGAACAATGACCGGAGTGCCTTCGGCTCGACGGCGTCGTTGGTCGGAGTACCGGTGCCGTGGAGATTGACGTAGCTGACGTCGGACGGCTTGAGATGAGCTGAGCGCAGGGCGGCCTCCATTGAGCTGCGGGCGCCATTGCCACCCGGGTCCGGGGCAGTCTGGTGGTAACCATCACAACTTGTGCCGTAGCCGGCGATTTCGGCCATCACCTCCTGGCCTCTGGCAGCCGCCGCATCTGTTCTCTCGAGGACCATGAACCCGGCTCCCTCGCCCAGAGTCAGACCGGAGGAACCGGCCATCGGGCTGCATGGGAGATTGTCGAGAGCTCCCAGGCACGTGAACCCATTGGCAGAGATCTGGGCCAGTGGATCGACACCGCCACAGACGACCAGGTCCACATCGTCGGACCAGAGGAGTTCTGCGGCGTAGCCGATCGCCACGGCACCAGCGGCACACGCATTCGATGTCACGACGCGGGGTCCACGGATGTCGAACTCAGCGGCGAGGTGGTCGGCGACGCAGTGGAGCTGGGAGTCTGCCGCCAATCCGGCATCGAGCACGCCGGTCTCAATGGCCCGGCGATGAGCCGCCTCCAAGGTGGGCATCGCGCCGAGGCTTGAGCCCACCACGAGTCCGATGCGATCACGACCCACGGAGTCCAGGTCGATGCCACTCATCTCGAGAGCTTCACGCATGGCATGGACGCCGAGCAGGTAACAGCGGTCGATCGAATCAGAGTTCGGAATGGGAGCCACGCCAGCACACGGAATCGTGGTGCCAGAGTCATCGAACGTGACGTTCATGGTGATTCCGCAAACCCCATCGACAAGTTCGGTCCAGCACTCGTCGGTATGGTCACCCTGTGCCGTGACCAGTCCCACGCCGGTCACCGCAATGCTCCGGGCAATGTCGCTGCGGGTGGTGGCGTTCTCAGCAGTGATCGTCATCGCTGTCACCCCAGCTTGTTGAGGCTGGAGGCTGCCACGACGCGGGGCAGGGTGACCGTGGTCCCGTCGTGGGCGCCGACGGTCAACGGAAGGGTGGGAGTCCAGAAAGGAGCATCCAGAAGTGCGAACGCGAGTTCCTCATCGGGATTGGCGGACGGGGTGACGTACACCACCACTCCAATCTCCTCATCCCCGGCAGCGACGGTCTGACCAGCTTCCGGGCGGTTGCCGGTGGGCAGGGCGATGGCGGCCAGTCGGCGCTGGTCTCGGACGGGTGTGGGCAGATTCTCGGATCCTTGGAACTCGCCGATGCGCTGCCAGTCCACGAGCCAGGCGAGGTCACCCCCGGCGACATCGAGGTGGCACACGCCCATCGCGTAATAGGGCATCCCGGCCTCGGCCTGGACTCGTGCGAGAGCATCGGCGTCGACTGCCTGACCGCCCAGCTCCGTGGCGCGGCTGAGGAGATAAGTGCGGGCGAGGTCGGGAACGTTGGAGACGAGCAGGTAGCCGTACTCCCCAGTGGTTCCGACCCGGGCGAGCCATGCCTTCGATCCCTCGGGGGCCCCGGGAACGACGACGTCCGTGACGGCGTGAAGAACGAGGCCAGCCACGTCGAAGTCGAGAAGGTTTTCGGCGATCTGCCACGACAGCGGCCCCTCGACAGCGACAGCTCCCCAACCCTCTGGAGCAATCTCGATTGACAGGTCACCATCGGTCTCGAGGTTGCCGAGGTACGTGGCGAGGGTCGCCGCATCGATGGCGGTGCGGGGAAGGAGCCATGACTCCTCCTCGCGCTCGATGTGGAGGAAGATCGTCAGCGGAAGGCCGTCCTCGGTGAGAGCGAGGCACTCCCGAGTGGTGTCGGGGTCCACGAAGTCCGAGGCGCGGGACAGGAAGGTGTCGAGAAACTCGAGACGATCATCACCGGTGATACGGACCAGGGGACCGGTAGGCGTGTGGAGGCCGACCGAGGTGCGAAGGGTCTTGTACTGCTCAGTGATGGACATGGTGGTGCTCCATTTCTTCTGTAGTGGGTGTTCCAACTGGTTGGGTTCAGGCGGCTGAGGTGTAGTCGTTTCTTCTTGGGTTGGAGGTGGGGAGTTCTGACGTGATGGCAAAGCGCCAGGAAGCGGATCCGGAGTGGGCTCGTCCGACACAGCCGACGAGCAGGACCCCGTGAACAGAGCGCATGAGGATTTCGGGGGAATCAGTGAGGTCATGATCAGGCTCGATGAGGAACCACTTCCCGTGTCTGAGAGGAATTGCGCATCGGGTGGTCCAGCGCTGCCATGGCTTCGAGATGTCAAGCATGGTCGTCACGGCATGATCAGACGTGCGGATCCTCTCGCCCGCCGGGCAGTCCGGGGTGAGCCAGACGACGGTCTCCCCGTGCGTGTTGCTCGTCGTGACGTCGACCGTCCAGCCGGTGTCTGGGGAGCCGCTGAAGCGCCAGGAGAGTGTCCCGTCAGTACTGGTCATGGTGTCTTCCGACAGGGTCCAACTGCGATGATCGGGACCCCACCCCATTCCTTGGCGACGGTCGTGGCGATCCGGCTCGTGACTGACCCACAGGCCGGCTCGCCAGATCGGATTGGGCCCGAGCGCGCGGGCGTGTGGCCACGGTGACTTGAGCACCTTGGTGGCGCCCAAGCGCCATGTGGTCACGCCTCCGGCAGCCGGCTTGAGGACGATCCTGTCGGTGCCTGCCGCGAGGGGAGGCAGCTCGACGGTGTCGGCACGATGGGGCTGGGAATCACCAAACACGGTCATGGTGAGACTTGCCGAGCCAGACTCGTCCAAGTGGATTCTTCGGTCCACCAGGGTCGAGTGGATCAGGGAGGCGCGGCCGCAGGGATCGAGCTGAACCGTGATGTCACCCTCACTCCATGTGATCGGTGTGTCAGGGATGACGGGAAGGCCCGCGGCGACAATCTCGGACGAGTCCCGGACGGCGACTCCGAGCCCACTGGATGCCCGGTTGAAGCTCGTGATGCCGGTGTCAGCCGTCAGATAGCCCTGGCGCAGGCTGCACCACTGGTACATTCTCAATTCCGTTTTTGGGGCACCATCCATCCGGATCGCGACTTGGCAATCATTGAGGCTGATGGTGCATTTCACTCCTCCTTCGTCATCCAGGACGAGGCAATTCTCGAGAAGCTCGCATCGATACGACTTGGCGGGGCCCTGTCGCCACCCGTGAGCGCGGTGCGAGACGGAGGAGGGCCAGGACATTGCGAGGACCGGGCCCCAGTGGCCAGTCGTACTGATCTCAATGACTCCTTCGTTGAAGGTGACCTCAAGCTTCTTGTGCACCAGCCGGACAGGGTTGCCTCGCTGTTCCTCGGGCCGGTTCTGACAGGGGGTGGGGGCGACGATCTGGCGAGGAGCATCCCAGTCGCGGTTGTCGAGGGTGGCCTCCACAATGGTCCTCGAGCCCGTGTCGACCATGGCGTGGATGGTTGAACGCCCGATCTGGATGCTGTGGGAGACGATCTTCCGTCCAGCGTCCACGATGAAGTCGTGGGACAGATCAAGTGGACGTCCCTCGGTGATGCAGGCGAACGAAGTCATGTCCGCCAGGGCTCGAATACAATCGTGGTCGAGTTTGGTGATGGTTGCCCTAAGAACCAGAGGGATGAAGTTGTACAGCTCAATGTTCCCGTCCTCGCCTGCATCGGTGGCCCCGAGACAGGCACAACCGACTTTTCTGTAAACCTTGAGCGCGGAGATGTTCGCGGGGTTCACGGTGAGGCGGATCACGTTGATGCCCTGGATGAAGCACTCGCTGATGGCTTCAGTGATTAGCTGTCCCGGAACTGTCGAGAGTCGATGTGACGGGGTGACATAGAACATGTCGGCGAAGACTTCATCATCGGCCATGGTGTGTCGGCCATTCGTGCGGAACATCCCGAATGTGCCGACAATGGATCCGGCCTCCTCGGCCACTAGGAACACTGTCGAACCACGTTCTTCGAGCTCCCTCTGGAACTCCTCCTCAACAATCCCTCCCGACACTGGATTGGGGGAGTCGGAATGGCTGTTGTAGAGATGTACGATCGCTTCCGCATCACGTGGCCTGTAGGGGCGAACGATCATGGGACTTCCTTCTCGTGTGTGGCTGGGTGTCACCGCTCGGTGACGACGAGTTCCCCCTGGGCGACGACATCCCGGCCATTGAGTGCTCTCACGGAAACCTCGCGCAGAGCCCCCACTTTCTCGCCGAGCTGGGCGTGGAGGGTGAGTTGGTCGCCCGGAGTGACGAGGCGTCGGAACTTCATCTGACGGATCGCGCCGAGATAACCAACGCTTGAACGTGCGTCGTGCGACGTCATGCCGGGATTGTTCTGAATGGCCTCGGCTACGTAGATGACGGCCACGAGTTGAGCCATCGACTCGACGATCATGACGCCGGGCATGATGGAATGGTCAGGGTAGTGACCGGCGAAGAACGGCTCATTGACGCTGACCGACTTGATGCCTTTGCCCGATTTCCCTGGGACGACGTCGTAGGCGCGATCAATCATGAGCATCGGCCAACGATGTGGGAGCATCGTTTTGATGGCATCGCTGTCGTAGGCGAATTTCTTACGGGCGTCCTTGGGTGGCGCCTCGAGCGCAAGAGAACTCACTTCTCGTTCACCTCGATGAAATCGACCATGGCATTGATCGAGCCGAACGCCTGTACGTCGTCGTCGTTGACCGAGACTCCGAACTCATTGTTGACGGCGACGACGACTTCGAGAGTGTCAAGGGAATCCATCTCAAGGCCACGTCCGAAGAGCGGTTGGTTGTCCGAGACATATTCTGGCTTGGTCTCGAGACCGAGCTTGGAGATGATCTCCTCCTTCAGGCGCCAAGCTTTGTTGGAACGTTCCTCGGCGCGGGTTCGGATGCTGTTGGCAGTGTGGGTGATCTCGGTCATTGTTGTTCCTTTCTCGGTACTGGGGGTGTGCGGGTCCTGGGGTCAGCCGTTGATCATTCCGCCATCGATAGTGAGGGTCTTCCCTGTGATGTAGGCGGCGAGCGGGGAGGCCAGGAAGGTAACGGCTGACGCAACCTCCTGTGCCAGGCCAAGACGGCCCATGGGGATGTGTTGGATTGCCTGGGCGAGTGCCGCTTTTGGAACGGCCGCCACCATGTCGGTCTGAATGAAGCCGGGTGCCACCGCATTCACCCGGACGTTCTTTGCCGCAACCTCCGGGGCCAGCGTCTTCATCATGGCAACGATTCCGCCCTTGCTGGCTGCGTAGTTGGCCTGGCCCGGTCGCCCTGCAACTCCACTGGTGGACGCGACCATGACGATCGAGCCACCGGACGAGTACATGGCCTTGGTCGCCTCGCGCGTGCAGAGGAAGGTTCCGGTCAGATTCGTGTCGATCACCGAGCTCCACTTGGAGCGGCTCATTGTTGCAAGATGCCCGTCACTGGTGATTCCCGAGTTCAAGACCGCGGCGTCCAGGCGTCCGTAATGCTGGCGAATGATGCGGAAGGCTCTGGTCACTTGGTTCTCATCGGTTACGTCCATCTGCATTGTGATGCACTGGCGCCCGATGGCTTCAATGGATTCGGCGATTTGTGCCGCCTCGTTCTCCTTCCTTCGATAAGTGATGGCGAGGTTGCATCCCGCGGCCGCAAGGGCTGTCGCGCAGGCAGCGCCAATTCCGCGTGAGGCACCGCTCACGAATGCGACGGAGCCGGCGGGGAATACGTCGCGCAGAACGGCCGTGTTGTCGTTGATCTGTGTGGTGGTCATCGATTCACCTCAATCATGCTTGTGGCGTGTTTCCCGGGGTCGAACCCATTGATCTCGACTGCTGAAGAGGAGGCGGCAGCAATGACGACGGAGGCGACTGCGAGGTCGAGGATGCCGAGCCCGAAGGGTGAGAAAATGACACGGGAGTCAGGACTTGAGGACAGCGGCGCGCCAAGAAGGAGGTCTCCGATTCTCCCCGTGATGAAGTCCCGGTTGCCGGTCTGCTGAGTTGCCAGATCCAAGGACGTCGCTTCACGGCAGACGTGATCAGGATCGTCAACGACGTTGGCCGCTGCCAGGATCGAGGGCACTGACAGGTCTCGCAGCGACGTGTGCAGGACGACTTGGTGCCCCGGCCCGTGCCACGGCGGAAGGTCCAACCAATGACTCGAGTCGGTCGTGGCGATCGCGATGGTGTTGCTTGCGGCCAGAATCTCGTCGGGCTCCTTGGCGACACGGACCCGGGCCTCTGGGTGCGAAGCCTTGACGAGGTGCGAGAACTCATGGGCCCGCTCCCGCCTCAGATCGAAGGAGAGGACCTCGTTGATCTGGGGGTGCACGTGGAAGAGGTAGTCGATCGTTGCAAGATTGATTGTTCCGCAGCCGATGATGCCAATCGTGCTGACATGGTCTTCGGAGCCATGGAGGGCGGCGCTGGCCAGGGCGGCTGATGCTGCCGTTCGCGTTGCTGAAATCTGACTGGACTCCAGCAGGGCGGTCGGGTATCCCGTCTCCAGACTATTGAGGATGAGTACGGAGGAAGCTCGTTGCTGGCCCCGGTCGAGGTTTTCCGGGAAGGATGAGATCCACTTGATACCGGCTATGTCGAAGTCGCCTCCGATGTGGGCGGGAAGTGCGATGATCCGATCGTTCGGATACCCGGCCGGGCGGAGGAAGGTTGAGAATGGCAGCGATGTCTCTCCCGTCGAATGCAGCATGTATGCACTCTGTACGGCACTGAGAACCTGGCCATGACGCCCGACAAGCGCAGTTTCGACGGTCTCTCTGGTGTAGAGCTTCATGAGGCACTTCTGTTCAGGTCATACGAATTGGCGGGGTTGGGAGCCCCCCAGTCGGCGAGAGAGGGCAGCCCGGGGATGTGTGAGTCGACCCACGAGCGGCTGTAGATGGTGTCGATGTAGCGCTCGCCGCCGTCGGGGAGGATCGTCACCACGGTGGAACCAGCGGGAATCGTGGGAGACACTCGGTGAATGGCCGTCAGAATTGCTCCCGAGGATCCGCCGAGGAGAAGAGCCTCGGTGCGCAGGGCCTCCTGGCATCCCACGACGCAGTCCGCGTCGGAGACCAGAACCAGTTGGTCGGCGAGCCCCGCGCGCCACAGCGGCGGTCGCACTGACGCACCGTGTCCCGGGACACAGCGGGGATGGGGTGCTCCTGCCTCGTCGAAGATGGCGCTGCCCTTGGCGTCCACGGCGACGAGTCGGGTGCGTGGGGACAGCTTTCGCAATGCTTCGTGGCAGCCGCGAAGGGTTCCGCACGAGCCGGTCGCGCAGACAATCGTGTCAACCCGCGGGATTGCCTCGATGATCTCGCGGACAGTCCGCTCGTGAGCCGCCGGATTGTCGGGGTTCCCGTACTGATTCGGCCACCATGCATCTGGAATCTCTGACAGCAGTTCTCTTACCCTCTTGAGCCTCATGGGGAGGAATTCGCCACTCTCGGGATGAGGTTCTTCGATCACCTCAACAGTGGCCCCGAACGCTTCGATGAGTCGAATGTTCGTTGGCGTGGCCTTGGCATCGGTTACGCAGATGAAATTCAGGCCGTGCTCCTGGCACAGCATCGCCACGGCGATGCCGAGATTTCCCGAACTGGACTCGATGACGGTCGTACGGCCCGGGACGATCTCACCCCGTCGAATTGCCCGTTCGATCATGGATTGTGCTGCTCGATCCTTGATGCTTCCGCCAGGATTGAGCTTCTCGAGCTTGCCGTACACCTCGAAGGGGAGGCCGTCGAACAGATGGTCCATTCTTACGAGAGGGGTGTGACCGATCAGATTGGAGATGGATGTCGCGGTTGTGCCACGTGTTTCGGGATGTGTCTCAACTGTGGTCGTCATGTCGCTCCTTGGTCAGTTGCAGCCGGAATTCGTGGACGTAGTGGTGGCTCCGGGTGTCGTGCAGCCATGAGGATTGAGGCTCGGGCAGTGCTTCGGACATCGTCACGAGACTGTCTGGATTCTCTCGGGCGTCGCGCTGCAGTGATCGCGTGAAGACCGTGGCCATGGCGGGGGACTCGAAGGAGAAGTAGATCGGCTTGGGTTCGGAGGGGAACTTGACGAAGAGGTGGTCAGGAAGGTGATTCGTGACCTGCCACTCCCTCAGCCGAGCGTGTTTCTCGGCGGCTGAACCGTGCATGATGTCGATGGAGCCAGCGGGAAACCTCCAGGTACGACGGAACACGACGAGATTGTCAATGGTGAGCCGAGGGGCTGGTGAGCCGGGCAGCCCGATCTTGAACGCATCGGCGGCGACCATGGAGATGGGCACGCTCCACGCTTGTGCGATGGTCCAGAGCCTGCCATCGGGATCACGGATCATGAGTCCGTCCTCGGTCTGCTCGAACAGCAGTGCCGACATCGACCATGTGTTCGCACGGTCTTGATCGGCCGTCCGAGTGAACCCGATTGCGCGATCCCCCACTCCGACCGTCGCTGGAACCATGCGGCCGGTGTTGCGCCTCCATGTCTCGGGGAACAAGGGAACCAGACGTCGCAGGTTGAGCGCGGTGTTGATGCGATCGCGAATGGAACCATGGGGCAGCGACCACTCGAGCAACGGCATGTCGAGACTGCTCAGACAGGCATGTAGCTCACCCATGACTGCAGTGACTCGTCCGGAGGCGATGTTGTCAGTGCTCGAGGTGATGACCTGGAGGTCCGGGCTGTGCACTGACAGTTCTGGAATCGGGGTGCACACGGGGAACTGCTCGTCCACGGCGCCCGAGAGAGCGGACGATGTCGTGTCGATGCGACCGTCGACTGGCTGCAGCCCCTCGAGGACTCTGCTCCACCGCCGTGACAGTTCGGTCACGGCTCGCTGCAGTGGGGACGGTGAGTCCCCCCAGAACAGCGACATCGTGGACGGCCAGACATCAGCCATGGTCAGTGGCTGGTGGGAGGCCCGCTGCTTTCGATTTGCGAGGTCCGTGATTTCGGTGGTGTATTCCTTTGCCAAGGTCGCCGCGAACCAGTCAGCGGATTGTAGGACGAGGTTGAGGGGGGCGTCGAGGGCTTCGAGAAGCCGGGTCCCAACCTTGGCGGTTCCGGCGCGGGTGCAGTCCAGGTAGCACAGGCTGCGGGCTGCATATGCCTGGCCCGCACGTCTGTTCGAAGAGGTTCCTGTCACGGTTTCGAAAAGACGGGACAGGGATTCCGTCGCCTCCGTCAGGGACCGGGCGTCGGGAATGTTGCGGATGACCTCCAGAAGCTCGTCGAACCTCGTGAGAACAGCAGTGGCCTCATCTCGCAGCCCAGCGTCTCCGATCTGGGCAATGCGTTCGTGCAGGATGTCCCACGCGTGCACTGAGACAGGGATGTTGGCGTCCCAGATCACGGTGTGACGACGTTCATGGGCCACGAGGATCCTGCGCAACCGCTCGGGCTCCATGTCGAGGCTCTTGGCGATCTGGGCGGCGGGACGGGTGCCGTCGGTCAGGAAGAGAACTCGTGCCTCGTCCTCCCGGACCCGTCGTGGCTGGTGTCCAGCCACCGTCACGGTGCCTCTCTCCATGTTGAGGTCGACGGCGGGGGACAGGATTGGTGGCATCCACCACTGAAGGTCGGCCCGTGATGCCAGGGCTTTCCCGATCTCAATGACCGCCCACGCCTCCATTGCGACGTGGGAACGGTCGATCAGATGGTCGGAGGAGATGAATTCGACCGCAGAGGCCTCCGGGTCGACTTCGGCCCAGGCGAACGGGCCGAAGTATCCAATGGTCTCAGCCTTGGAACAGTAACGTTGCCAGTAGAGGGCGAGTTGGCGTACCTTGCGCCGAGTCGAAGCATTGATTCCGCTCGTGGACGACAGGGATTCGAAGGACCTCCACGCGGTGGGGTTCTGCCATGCGATGGCGCGCGATACTGCATCGTCCTTCAAGACGTTGATGAGCGCCCTTGCGCCGGACTCCTCGCGACTGGTGTATTCCTTCTCGAAGTGAGTTCTGTCGATGTCCCCGGCAAGAAAGGAGTCGAGGAGGGGGAGGATGTCGTCGGAGTCGAGCAGGGCCAAGCCTTCGGCTGGGAAGCCGGTGCTGCGCAGGAGCGCCCGCCCGAAGACGAGACGTTCGTGGGTGCCCCAGGGCAAGGTCTGCTGCAGGGTGTCGGTGGCGGTGCGTGTCGCGAGAGTCATTTCTGAACGTCCTCTCCCACCAGTGCACGGGCGAGACGACGAGCTCCTTCGACCAGATCAGCCGGGCGTGAATTGCTGAACGACACCCGCAGGCTCGGCGAATCGTGTCCGGCTGCGTCGAAGTGTTTCCCGGGCACCACGGCCACTCCGTTGTCGGCGGCGCGACGCGCAACGTCGATACCGCTGGTGCTGGCGACGTTCTCCAACCACAGGTAGAAGCCGCCCCGTGGTTCACGCCAGGTCCACGTGCCAGTGCAATTCGTTCTTGCCAGTTCAGCCTCGAGAGCCCCGATGAGGAGACGGGCTCGGTCGCGGTAGGAGGCGCGATAGCCCTCCAACAGTTCGTCCCATCCGTGACGACGGTGGTACTCGCCGATGATCGCTTGGTTGAGGGCTGATGGCGAGAGTGTCATGATCTCGCACACAGCGCGGAGTTTCTCGACAAGATTGGCGGGCGGATCGATCCAGCCGGAACGGACGCCCGGTGCGAACACCTTCGAGAAGGTGCCCAGGTAGATGACGCGCTGTGGGTCCATGGACTTCAGAGCTGGCCACGTCTGCCCGTCGAAGGACAGCATGCCGTACGGATCGTCCTCGATGAGGAGGAGGTCATTGTCAGCACACACCTTGAGCAGGGCCGCACGGCGGTTCTCGGACTGTACGGAGCCGGTGGGATTCTGGAAGGTGGGCGTGGTGTAGACGGCTGCGATGCGGCGGCCATTGGCCCGACCCTCTGCGACGGCGTGAGCGAGCGCGTCTGGGTTGAGCCCCTCCTCGTCACTGGCCACCCCCGTTGTTTCCACGCCGGCAGAGGCGAAGGCGGCCAGCGCCCCGGGATAGGTGGCGCAGTCACAGATGATCTCATCGCCGTCAAAGGCATTGATCACCATGGCCAGGCCCAGTTGGGAACCCGCGGTCGGGATCAGATTCCGCGGATCCGGTGACATGCATGTTCGTTCCGCCAGGTCCAGGATGGCCGGCACCAAGGAGGACGAGACCGAAGGGGTGGAGTATTGCAGGAGGATTCTTGAGCCGAGACGCATGATCCGGGACGTCAGTTCGGCGATCTGATTGCTCGGGAGCACGCTCAGATCGGGCAGCCCTCCTGAGAGAGAGATGCTTCCGGGGATGTGGTCGAACAGTTGCGGCATCTCCACACGGCGGCAAGGAACCATCGTCGTCATGTCGTCACACCGTCGCTTTCGGCTGCTCGACAAGGGACAGAAGACCGGAGGGCGTGGAACCCCTACCGTCGGCGAGGGACTCGGGATCCAGTTCGATGCCGAGGCTGTCCTCGATAGCGACCATGAGGGTGAGCATTCCGAGGGAGTCGATGCCCTGATCGACCAAAGGACGGTCGGGATCCACGATCGTCGCGGAGCAGGTGGACTCGATGAACTGGTTGAACTCGGCCTGGGTCATGGTGGTTTCCTTTCGTCTGTGGGTGTTGGCCTTCGCCGTCACGCCCTTGAGCGGATGGCCTCGGCGGCTGCTGACCGGTTTGGTTTCCCGTTACGGGTCAGGGGGATCTGCTGGAGTTGGTGGATGAATTGGGGTCGTCGCGCCCGGTCCAGGACGGTTTCGAGATGGCGGGCCAGGTTCTCGGGACTCGTGCTGCCGCAGTAGGCGATTTCAATGGGGGCCGAGTCGGAGGCCGGCTTGAGAGCGATGACTGCGTCGACGCCCGGCGCGGCTTCGGCGGCTATCTCGATCTCCTGCAGGCTGATTCGGATGCCGTGATGCTTGACGATCTCGTCGTCGCGCCCGAGGAGGTAGAGACGTCCCTCCTCATCCATCCAGCCGCGATCACCGGTGAACAGAGTGAGGCCGTGGCCGCTGGGTCGGAATCGTCCACTGGGACTGTTCGGCACCTGCCAGTAGCCGTTCATCACGGTCGGGCCGGACACCGTGATCTCCCCGTGCTCGCCCGCCGGAACCGGAACTCCCTGAGCGTCAACGATCTCGACGTGAGTGCTGGGCAGAGCTCTTCCCACGCTGTCCGGATGCGTCTCGTACTCCTCCACCGGAAGGATGGAGATGCGCTTGCACTCCGTCATGCCATACATCGACGCATAGCGGGAGCCGGGGAAGCTTGCGAGCAACTGGTTCGCGGTCTCGGGTGCCAGACGCGCCCCGGTATTCGTGAACAGTCTGACGATGGTCGGCAACTGATCACGACGCTGCAGGGTGATGAGCATTGACGCCATGGACGGCACGACTGGAACGACAGTGACGCCGTGACGGGCGATGTCGCGCACCAGGTTGCGGTCCTGCGCGCCTCCGTCCCGCAGGACAACCGCGCTACCGGAGATGGCAGACATCAGAATCTGATAGAGCCCGTAGTCGAAGGACAACGGCAGGCGACAGAGAATGACGTCGTCCGTGCGGTACCCGAGACAGTCATGGACGATCCGTGCGGCGGTGGCGACCTGCCGGTGGGGACACATGATCCCCTTCGGGAGACCCGTCGTGCCGGACGTATAGATGAGCATCGCAAGGTCATCGGGGCTGACCCGGGACAAGGACGGCAGAATACTCGTTGACTCCGGCCGCGTTGGAGGTGTGCTTGTCTTCATTCCGGGGGAGTTGAGGAGTTGGACGAGGTCCGGGCTGCCACACACCAGAGCTGGACGGCAGTCGTCGATGACTTGCTGCACCTGGGAGGCAGTGAGGTCCTGGTGCACCGGGACCATCGTCACGCCGTCGAGCAGGCAGGCCCACATGAGGGCTACCGTGCCTACGGTGCTTGGCGTCTGGAGAACGACCCTGTCCTGGCGGTGCACGCCATGGTCCCGCAGCCAGCGCCGAAAACCGTCGACGCGAGTCGCCAGTTCGGCCCACGTCACAACGTCATTGTGGGTGATGATCGCCAGGCGCTCAGCATGGTCCGAACAGGCTGTGAGGAAGTACTCGGGGATGAGCATCATGCCCCCTGAAGGACGGATACGGACTGGTCGATCCGCTGTGCAGCCTGGGCTGCCTCCCGTGGTGTGGTGATGCAGACCGTCACGAGGTCCGGGATCTGCCGAGACAAGAGCGACGCCTGCACCTTCCCCGGAGGGGCCGATAGGGCGAGTTCCGGCTGACGATCCGCGATCTGCTGGATGCAGAGATCCCATCGAACTGGCGCGGTCACCTGGGCAATCAGCCGTTCACGCAGGTCATTGCCGGACCGGACCTCCTGCCCGTCGAGGTTGGAGATGATCGGGTGCTGCGGGTCGGAGAAGGTGACGTCCTGAGCAGCTTGGGCGAAAGCGTCCTGCGCAGGTGTCATGTACTTGGTGTGAAAGGCGCCAGCAACTCGCAACGGCTTGACTGCGGTCCCGTTGGGAGGGGTCGCCACCAGTTCCGCGATCGCGTCGGTGGAGCCGGCCGCAACAATCTGTCCGCCTCCGTTGATGTTGGCAGCCGTGAGTCCCAGTTCCGAGAGCCGCCGGAGGACGTCATCCGGATTGTCACCAATGATGGCCGCCATGGTGGTCGGGTGGAGAGCGCAGGCCCGCGCCATGGCCAGTCCACGCCGTCGTGCAAGAGTGACGGCCGTCCCGGGATCAACTACCCCGGCGAGACACGCTGCTGTCAGCTCGCCCACGGAGTGTCCTGCGAGCACAATGTTCTGGTCGGCCAGGAGATCCGAGACGAGGACTCCGAGACAGACCAGTAGTGGCTGCGCATTCTCGGTCGCTGCCAAGGTTTCTGCATTCGCCCTGGTACCGAGCTCGACGAGGTCCACATCGGCCTGAGCGGACCATGCAGCAAGCTTCTCCGTGACGCCGGGGACCTTGAGCCATGGCGTGAGCAGGCGAGGCTTCTGCGCTCCTTGGCCCGCGGTGACCACTGCAATGAGGGGCTTGGTCATAACACTGCTCCTTCCGGAGATCGGCCGAATCTGTCACTGACGACCCGTGCTCTTGGTAAATCGACGGGAGGCCCAGAACACGAATCCGGCGAACCAGCAGAAGGTGCCGATGAGGGCAGCCGTCAGGGAGTCGTGGCCGCCCCCGATGTCGATGCCGTTGGTGAGCGGGTAACGAGCCAGCGCGGTGATGCCGTAGGCGGGGCTCCAGCGGCCAATGGTGAGCATCGTCCCGCTGAGGGGGACGAAGACGTTGCCCAGGAACGCCAGACCGGTGATGACCAGGCCGGGGACGTGCATGACGACCTCGGGACGCAGGGACAGTCCGAGAGCCAGGCCGAAGGCGGAGAAGATTGCTGAGCTGAGCCAAGCCGCCCCCAGTCCGATTACCCAGACCCGCAGCGTGCCGTGAGCTCCGGTCAACAGCCCGATGAGACCGATGAGCAGGGTCGGGGCCAGGGCGATGGCCATGGCGCAGAGGACCTTCACCAGCACGTACCCGACCGACGACAACGGCGTCAGGCGGATGGTGCGGGTCCACCCGTTGGCCTCGTCGACGGAGATGGAGGCTGCGTAGCTGGTGCTCGCAGTGGCCGCTCCGTAGACAGCGATGCCGATCATCATCCACATCGCGAAGTTCCCGTCCGGCAGCTCGGCGGTGTGGACGGTGCGGAACAGGGCCAGGTACAGAACTGCGGGGAGGGCGAGGTTGAACAGCATCGTCGAACGCCGGAAGGGGCGACGCATCTCGCACCACAAGTACTTCAGCGAGATGGCGGATCGGTGGCGGGCCTTGGGAGTGGCGACTGCGGGAAGCGCTTGGGCGGTCATGTCAGGACTCCTTGGTGGTTGAGGTGAGAGCGAGGAAGGCGTCGTCGAGGCTGCGGGGGACCACGCGCAGGTCGGTGCCGCCGAGCTGGATGACTCGCGCTGCGAGGGCATCGGAATCGGGATGGTGCAGATCAACGCGTGCGCCGCCCTGCTTGATGAGTTGGGTGCCCGGCAGATTCAGTCGTGCCAGGGAGAAGTCGGGAATGGTCGCCGTAACGGTGCAACCCCCCGACATGGTGCGGATCGCGTCGGAGGTGTCGTCGGCGATGACGCGGCCCTCCTTGATGAGGATGACCCGATCGGCGAACTCGTCCACCTCGTCGAGGTAGTGCGTTGCGAACAGAATTGTCCGACCACGACGCGTGTCCTCGTGGATCTCTGCCCAGAAGTCCCGGCGCGCCTCCACATCCATCCCCGCAGTGGGCTCGTCGAGGATGAGGAAGTCAGGATCGGGCAGCAGAGCCAGTGCGAAGCGAAGTCGTTGGCGCTCGCCTCCCGAGCACATCGACACCTGCCGATCGGCCAGATGCGTGATCCTTGCTCGCTCCATGCAGGCATTCATGTGGGAGCCACGATAGAGCGAGGAGATGATCTCCATGGTCTGCCCAATCGTGAGGTCGGGCAGCAACCCGCCGGTCTGTGTCATCGCGGTGCAGCGTCCCGACCGGGCCGCGCTGAGCGGGTCAGTACCGAAGACCTCGATCTGGCCGCTGTCGGGGCGGGTGAGGCCGAGAGCCATGTCGATGGTGGTGGACTTCCCGGCGCCGTTCGGGCCGAGGAATGCCACAACCTCACCACGCTCAACGGTGAATGACACGTCTTGCACGGCCTTGATGGCTTCTCCGCTGGAGCCACGGAATGTTTTCGAGACATTTTTCACGGTCAGAGGGCTTGTGTTTTTGATCATGATTTTCCTATTGGTCTCGTATGGAGTCCCTGCCTGAACAGGAGCATCGTCCACGCGGCTGCCCCTCATCCAGTGGTGGGGCGGAATTGGCGCGGGTCGTCACGCGGCGGAGGTGACGGGTGTCATCGCGGAATCCCCGATGGCGTCGTGCCGGAGGATCGGGGCGAACCGGGTCACAGTTGCGGGCAGGGGTCCGAGACTGCTGGCGATGGCCCACAACGTGCCCACGTTCGGCGGGCGCCAGGTCATGGTGGCGGCGTCGATCGTCGGAGCGTTGGAGAACTCCGGGCCGAGAGGTCTGATTCCATGCGCGTAGGCAACTCGCGCGATCCGGTGGCAGGCGAGAAAGATGTCGCGCGGTCGTTGTGAAGCGGTCCCCACCTGACGGCGCACCCCGTGCAGGACGACTTCCGCCTGACCGAGAGCGTCCACGGGGAGGAGTAGGTGAGCCAGTTTCGCTGCTGCATCGCGGGGTATGGAGTGGCTCCAGCCTGGTACTTCCGCGCTGAGGGGGAGGTTGTGGAGGCGGGCTCGGATCTCAGATCGATGGCAGTACTGGTGGGCTTGGGCCCGGTGCGCACCGTCGAGGACGAGGAATCTGTGGCCGATCGCCATGGCCTCGATGGGGGGAAGGGGATCCCCCCTCCTGATCGCGTCGGTGATCCTGAGGAGCTTGGTCGGATCGGTCTGCTCGTGCCACACGAGCAGCCGCGTGGGGATGCTTTCTGTTGTCATTGTCTGCGACCTCTCCGTGCGTTGTGGAATATCGCACGGAATTGATCATTGAATGCAGGTCAGAGCATGTCCAGATTCAGAACAGAAATCATTACAGTTGGGTGAGCATCTGCTTGATGATGGTCCGGGAATCATGTGACACAAGTCATGTGGATGACGTGGTGTCCACAAGGTCGACTCAGAACGCCCCGCGAATGTGTGCCGCGTCGAAGGCATTCTTGCAGTCCCGGCGGAGCGCGCGCAGCACGTCATGATGCTGGTTCGCGATGCACTTCGTCATCACCTGGAAGGTCATGGTGTCGCCGGTGATGTCGCCGACTCCCAAGACCAGGGGCTTGTCGAGCAGGGTGCCCTCGAATTCGACCGCAATATCGTCGAGGACCTTCCGGATGACCCGGATGACCTGATTCGGGTCCTCCAAGGCGTGCACCTTGATGTCGGTGAACGAGGTCGTCCATCCTTGAGTCACATTGCCGACCTTGGTGATTTCCCCGTTTCGAAGGTACCAGGCGGCACCATTCCAATCCCTGATTCGGGTCACGCGCAGGCCGACGTCCTCGACCAGGCCCTCCACCTCGTTGATCTTCACCGCGTCACCGACGCCATACTGGTCCTCGAAGATGATGAAAAGTCCCGCCAGGACATCCTTGACGAGCGTTTGCGCGCCGAAGGCCAGGGCGACGCCGACGATTCCGGCGGAGGTCAGGATTGGGGTGATCTTGATGCCAATGGTGCTGAATCCCGACAGCAGGGCGACGATGATAATGACGGCAACGCCGACATTCGAGAGCAGTCCGCCGACGGTCGTCGTGCGCTGATTCTGCCTGTCGAGAGTCGCACCTGTCGCTTCGGCGAGGATACGGCGGGTGCGCCCGGGCATGGTGGCCTCGCGCTTCTCCGAGCGCGACACCATGAGGCGAATCGTCCAGTCGACGCCTTTGCGTAGCAGCCAGCGGGCAACTATCGCAAGGGCGATGATGATGAGGATGTGGATCAGCGTGTCCCAGGTCCACACGTCGGACTTCAGCGGAGGCATGGTCTCCCTTCGCGGTCGGGTTCAGGTGACAGATGTGCTCTTGGTAACACTTCCACCTTCCCACTCCGGGCAAGAAAAAACCCTCCCCGGACGCGTCCGAGCCATCAACATGACAGGATCAAGGCATGAGTGACGACAACGTCTCCCCTGCAGCACGCCTTCCCGGCGGTGATCAGCCGGCCGCAGAGCGACCGCTGGATCCGCAAGACCTGCCTGAGCATCTGGCCGAGCCGACACAGATGCCTTCGACTGGCCCTCAGGTTGCCCAGGCCGTGGTCGAGGCCGTCGGCGGCACTCCGCGCGCCGACGGCATGGTCGATGCCGCTGAAGAAGTTCGTATCGACGTCCTGTCCTTCGCGGACGCACCTGCACCGGGATGGTCAACCTGGTCGACGGTGAGCTTGCACGCTGAGCCGAACTCAATAGCCCTCGTCGACGGGACCAGCAGTGACATTCGCGCTGAGCTCATGGTCGTGGGCGCTCCCGGCTCCGACGTCATGGGCAAGGTTCTGGGGTCGTGCGCTTTTGCGGTGCTGCGTGACCACTGGCCGATGGCCCCGGGAATCGTCTTCGGCGACGTCGTGTCGATGTACGCGCCGAATTCCACCACCCCGCATTTGATGTGGTGTCATCCATTCACCACCCCGCAACTCGACCGGGTGGAAATTGGTGATCTCAAGGTGCACTGGCTCCTGGGCGTCCCGATCACCGAGGCCGAACGTCAGTGGCTGGAGGTCAACGGCTTCGACGATTTTGTCGATCTGCTGGACGCCAAGGCGGTGAATTACACCGACCTGCAGCGTCCGTCGGCGGTGTGACGTCTCAGGCTGACTCCCGCCAAAGCACTTCGTTCGGTATGACGAGGTGGCGTTGGGGGAGTTCCTGACCACGAATCTGTGCAACCACCATGTCTGCCAGGGCGGCTCCGGTCGCCCTGGCATCACTTCGTACGGTCGACAATGGCGGATCGCTGAGGGTCGCAGCCGGCGCATCGTCGAACCCGACGACTCCGACATCCTGCGGTACTCGCCGCCCAGCTTCGTTGAGGACGCGGATCGCACCGGTGGCGAGTAGATCGGAGGCCGCGACGACTCCGTCGAGATCCGGGTAGCGCTGGAGGAGCTCGGACATTGCCCGTTCGCCTGCGGCGAGGGTCCACCCATCGACCGTGGTGTGCCCGAGCGCGGCATTTCTCGCACCTTGGTGGAACCCGTCGAGACGCAACGGGGTGACTGGTGCCCAGGAAGGCCCACCAATGGCGACCACTTTTGACCGACCAGTGGCCACCAGCCGTTCGGTAATGGCTCGGGCACCTCCGACGTTGTCCGTGTCAGCGGAGGGGATGTCGGATCCGGGGAATGGCGTTGATGCCGTCACGAGCGGGATATTTGTCGCCATGAGGCGTGCAACGAGCGGATCCTCGTTGGTCATGGCGACCAGAATCGCCGCGTCGAAGGATCCTCCGGCAATCAATGATCCCACACGTTCTGCTGAGCGGGGATCATCGACGAGGGCAAGCAGCATCTGGTAGCCGTGCTCCGACAAACGAAGGTTCGCGCCGGATGCCATCGGGGACAGGGTCGGCTCGGTGTAGAAGACATTGACGTTCTCGCGGGCGACGAGGACCACGGTGTCAGTTGACTGAACCCGTAGTGACCTTGCTGCCCGATTGGGTACGTAACCGGTGGTGATGATCGCGTCAGCCACGGCACGAGCAGTTGCGGGGGCCACATTGGTGTGACCGTTGAGAACTCGTGACACCGTCGCATGGGATACGCCGGCCACCCGAGCCACGTCATGCATGGTGGGCCGACCTGTGTCCTCGCTCATCGGCAATCCTCCTTTTGTCCCCGGATCGTCATCGGCGACGCTCCGATTGTGGGCCCTCACTTGTCGGAGTGGGGTGGCATGCCGTAATGTACACGTGTACACGACGTTTGTGGCGGATCCAAGGCGGTCTCCACCACACGCCGGTCAACATCCCGAGGATGCGGGCTCTCCGCGTCCCGACGCTCAAGGAAGAGGGTTGACATGATCACACGCCGTACTCGTCGGGTGGCCTCTGTGGCTGCGATGGTCGCCGGAACGCTCGTTCTCGGTGCCTGTGGCAGTTCCTCGGAAGGATCCGGGTCGTCGAGCCAGAGCGCTTCGCAGTCCGCTGCCACATCTGCGTCCGGCCCGGTCACCATTAAGTACCTGCATCGTCTTCCCGACGGCGAGGGCATGACAAAGGTTGCTGACGTCGTCAAGAAGTGGAACTCCGAGCACCCCGACATCAAGGTCGAGACGACGAAGTTCCCAGGCAAGGCCAACGAGCTCATGCCGAAGCTCGAGGCCGACGTCAAGGCCGGAACCGCCCCCTGCCTGGTGCAGGCCGGATATGCCGAGGTCCCGGACATGTACGTCAAGGGCCTGGTCCAGGACGTCACCAGCGAAGCTGAGAAGTACAAGGACCACTTTTCCGGCGCCTACGGGCAGATGTCGGTCGGCGATAAGGTCGTCGGTCTCCCCCAGGACACCGGCCCGCTGATCTACGTCTACAACGAGGCTGAGTTCAAGAAGCTCGGCATCGAGGTTCCGAAGACCTCCGATGAACTGCTCACCGCTGCCAAGAAAGCCGCGGCCAAGGGCAAGTACATTCTCGGGTTCGAGCCCGATGAGGCCCAGAACTCGCTGTCCGCCCAGGCGGCTGCCGCTGGTGCCGTCTGGTACTCCGCCGAGGGTGACAAGTGGAAGGTTGACACCAACGGCGACAAGACCAAGGTCGTTGCTGACTTCTGGCAGAAGGCCCTCGACGACAAGAGCGCCCTCACCGACGCTCGTTGGAGCGACGCCTACACGAAGGCTCTCGTCAACGGAAAGCTCATCGGCAACATTGCTGCTGCCTGGGAGACCGGCTTCATGCTCGACGCCTTGGACAAGACGCCTTACAACGGCCAATGGCGTGTGGCTCAGCTGCCGCCCTTCGGTGGCTCTGAGCTGACCGGTCCTGACGGTGGTTCCGGCGTGGCGGTGGTCAAGGGCTGCAAGTACGCCGCCCAGGCGATGCAGTTCAACGACTGGTTCAACACCCAGGTCGATGACCTTGCCACCCAGGGGCTGGTTCCCGCCGCCAAGGGCCAGGTGACCACCCCCGAGAAGATGAAGAAGCAGTTCGGCGGACAGGACGTCATGGCTGAGCTCGCCAAGGCCAACGAGAAGCTCGCTCCTAAGTTCGGTTACATCCCTGGATTCGCCGTTGTGGGCACAAAGATGAATGAGAAGGCTGCCGATGCCGCAGCCGGCAAGGTCAAGGTATCGGACATCTTCCAGACCGCTCAGGACACTTCGGTCAAGGCGCTCAAGGACGCCGGCCTTCCGGTCAACGAGTGATGTCGACTGGGGCCGGGATCAATTGCCGGCCCCAGATCCCATCTGTCGCATGACGAGCGCGGATCGGGACAACGATTTTCGTCAGCTCGGGGCCTCTTGAGCTCCAAGAGGCCCCGGTCCTCACCCCAGCAGACATTTTTGGTCCGCCATGGACGCGGTTCCCGGTGGTCGGCAATTGGCCACCTCACGAACGGTGCGAGACGATCCACACCGTGACAGTTCCTTACAGGAGACGTCATGTCCTCAACCACGATGGCCAGTCGAAAGGCCAGACACGAGGCGCTGACCGGCTGGCTCTTCGCGTTGCCGTTCACCGTCGTCTTCATCATCGTGTTCATCGCCCCCATCATCGAGAGCATCCGGGCAGGCTTCCACAGGCAGGTTGCCGAAGGCGGTGGGCTGTTCGGTGGCGGCCAGACGGTGGAGAAATTCGTCGGTCTGCAGAACTTCCAGGAGGTGTGCACGAATCCGGCCTTCTGGCACGGTATTGGTCGCGTCATGCTCTTCGGAATCTTCCAGATCCCGATCATGATCCTGGCGGCGCTGTTCCTGGCCCTGGTCATCGACTCCTACTTGGTGCGCCACCCCGGATTCTGGCGCCTCTCCTACTTCCTGCCCTACGCGATTCCGGGTCTCGTCGGCGCAATCATGTGGACCTACCTCTACCTGCCCGAAATCTCCCCGTTCGCCGGGCATCTCGGCTTCAGTCTGCTGAGCTCCCACGTCATCCTGGGCTCAATGGCCAACATGACGACGTGGACGTTCACCGGCTACAACATGCTCATCTTCTTGGCCGCCTTGCAGGCCATCCCGTCGGATCTCTACGAGGCAGCTCGCATCGACGGTGCTTCCGGGTGGCAGATCATGACGAAGATCAAGATCCCGATGGTTCGCGGTGCTGCGCTGCTGGCCGTCCTGCTGTCGATCATCGGCACCGTCCAGCTCTTCAACGAGCCGACGGTTCTGGCCACCGTGGCGACCTGGATGCCGCGTGACTACACCCCGATGATGATGGCCTACAACACCATGAACGGAAATATCAGCCCGAGTGGTGCCGGACCGGCCTCGGCAGTGTCCATCATGATGGCGTTGGTTGCTGGAGTGCTCGCAATGATCTATGCCCTCGTCCAGAGGAAGGCGGACTGACATGGCACGCGACAAGACCGCCGTCACCAAGGATGGCATTCGCTATCGTCCGTCGCTGGCGGGGCTGCCGCCGCGCTCCATTGCTCCCTCCAAGACAGCTAGGACGATCACTTTCGTGATCCTGGCCTTCGTGGCCTGCTACTTCTTGCTTCCCATCATCTGGTTGGTCGTCGCATCAACCAAGAACAACACCGATCTCGTGAGCACCCCCGGATTCGCCTTCGGCGAGTTCAACTGGGCCACCAACTGGCATTCCCTGATGGCCTGGACCAAGGGGATGTTCCCGCGTTGGGTCCTCAACTCGCTGGTCTACTCGACCGTGGCAGGTGCCGTTGGGACGATCATTTCTGTCGCCTGCGGGTATGCGATGGCAAAGTTCCAGTTCCCGGGGCGCCGGGTGCTGCTCGTCGTCATCATGACCGGCTTGCTGATGCCGGTGGCACTGCTCACCGTTCCGCTCTACCTGCTGTTCATCAAGATGCATCTGGTCAATACCGTGTGGGCGATGATCATCCCGTCGATGGTGAGCCCCTTCGGGGTCTTCCTCGGCAACGTTTACGCCGATTCGTCGGTTCCGACTGAGCTTCTAGAGGCTGCTCGCATCGACGGGGCTGGCGAATTCCGAATCTTCTCCACGATGGTATTGCGCCTGCTGGCTCCTGCCATGGTGACGATCTTCCTGTTCATTTTCGTCGCCACGTGGAACAACTTCCTATTGCCGTTGATGATGATCACCAACGAGAGTCTGCAGCCGGTGACCCAGGGCCTCTACGGCATGATGGCCTACTTCGCCCCGGACAAGGGTGCCGTGATGCTGGCCTCTGTCATTGGCGTCATTCCGCTGGTGATTTTGTTCCTGGTACTCCAGCGTTACTGGCAGTCCGGGCTCGCCGCCGGCGCCGTCAAGGGCTGATGACAGCTGGGGTCCGATAGGACTTCAGCAGCATGGATTCCATCCTCGGTGGGATCCCCCCTATGGGGACCCTCGGACCGGTCAAGGGCAGTTCGCGCCCTGAGGACGCTTGCTCCTCCTGTCCCCTTCCTGCCGTGTATAAAAACATCGGGCCGGTCACTGTCAATGCAGTGACCGGCCCGATACGTCGTTGGGGCGGCGAAAATCACTCAGCGGCGCTGGGGTGAGTCATGTCGGCGGGAACGACCCACTTGTCGAAGTCCTCCTCGCTCATGCCACCGATCGTCAGAGCGGACTCACGCAGACTGATGCCCTTGTGATGCGCGTTCTTGGCGATCTTTGAGGCCAGGTCGTAACCGATGTGACGGTTGAGAGCCGTGACCTGCATGAGGTTCTTGTCGAGATTCTCCTTGATCTTGTCGGGGTTCGGCTCGATGCCGTAGGCGCAATGCTTGTCGAAGCTGATGCACGAATCGGCGATGAGGCGGATCGACTCCAGGCAGGCGTGAGCCATGACGGGCTTGAACACGTTGAGCTGGAAGTTGCCCTGAGAACCGGCGAAACCGACCGTCGCGTCATTGCCGAATACGCGGGTGGCGACCATCGTCATGGCCTCGCACTGGGTCGGGTTGACCTTGCCAGGCATGATCGAGGAGCCGGGCTCGTTCTCGGGGATGAGGAGCTCACCGATGCCGTTGCGGGGGCCGGATGCGTACCAGCGAACGTCGTTGGCGATCTTCATGAGGGCGTCGGCGAGAACTCGCAGGGACCCGGAGACCTGCACCAGAGCGTCGTGGGCGCTCAGTGCGGCGAAGAGGTTGTCGGCCTGCTTGAACTCGATGCCGGTCTCCTCGGTCGCATGCTTGGCGACGGTCGGGCCGAAGTCGGGGTGAGCGTTGAGGCCGGTGCCGACAGCGGTGCCGCCGATGGCCAGCTCGCGAGCGCGGGAGTCGGCGTAACGGATGCCGTCGAGGGCGAAGTCGATCTGGGCGACCCAGCCGCTGATGACCTGGCCGAGCCGTATCGGGGTGGCGTCCTGCAGGTGGGTGCGGCCAACCATCACGACGTCGTCGTACTTCTTGGCCTTCTCGTCGAGGGTGTCGCGAAGCTGCTGGACGGCGGGGTACAGGCGCTCATTGAGGGCGCAGACGACGGCGATGTGCATGGCCGTCGGGAAGGTGTCGTTGGAGGACTGGCCGCGGTTGACGTGGTCGTTCGGGTGGACCGGCTTCTTCGAGCCGCGCTCGCCCCCAGCCAGCTCGATGGCGCGGTTGCTGATGACCTCGTTGGTGTTCATGTTGGACTGGGTGCCCGAACCGGTCTGGAAGACGACCAGTGGGAACTCGTCATCGAGCTTTCCGGCGATGACCTCGTCAGCGGCCTGGACGATGAAGTCGGCGACGTCGCCCGGCAGCTCACCCAGTTCCTTGTTGGCCAGTGCCGCGGACTTCTTGAGGGTTCCGAGAGCACGGATCATGTCTCGGCCCCAGACGAAGGTGTCACGACCGATCTCGAAGTTGTGAAGGGAGCGCTGTGTCTGGGCGCCCCAGTAATGCTCGGCGGGTACTTCGACCTCGCCCATGCTGTCTTTCTCAATGCGCATCTCTGCCATGTCGCAAGCCTACTTTGCAGGTGGGTGACGGGACTGGGTGGGGTGTTGGGATTTTTCGTCAACGAGCACTGGTGGCGGGATGACGCAGAGTGCCTACTCCTGGCAAATGATCTGCCGGAATGTTCACGGTTCTGTGGGGGCGCGGACGAAAACGGTCATCTCGCTGGAGCCGTGGGCATTGGGGTGCAAGCATCACGTTCGAATCGACGGTTTTCGATGGGACGGGAAGAAGCCCGGTCCGTCGGCTTGGGAAGATGCCTGTGGATAACGCCGAGTCCCGATCGCAGGGTTATCCACAAATTTCACATTGGATGACTGAAACGCCCGCCCGGAAACGACAACTGAAGATATGGAACTAGTTGACATCCTTGAGGCCAGCGGTGGCGTGGCGAAAATCAGTTCGGTGGGCCGAGTTGCGCGACAGGCGCGTAAAGCCGCACGAGAAGGTTGGGTCATCAGACCCTTGCCCCGAATCGTCATGACAACGGAGGCAGTGCGGCGACCTGATGCCTGGATGCGGGCCGTCATGCTGTGGCGACCAAATGCAATCTTCACCGGGCGTGCCGCTCTCTACTTGGCGGGAATGAGAGACGTTGACGTCACGGAGATCGACGTCATAATCCCGCATGCGATGCCCCGGCTGCCAAGGAGGAGTTGGCTACGTTTTCACCGAGCCGGACGCGAGTCGATCATTGACGACCGTAATGGATTCAGGACGACTCATGCCTATACGTGCTTCTGGTTGGCACTTCGGGGGGACTGGGAAGCGGCCACGGCATCCCTTCGCGCAGGATGGGTGAGTCCTGAGGAGCTCCGAGATGCCCGACGTCGCTTGGCCCGTAAGGTGTCACCTGGAACCACCAAAGAGGTCTTGAGGCAGCTCCTCGATCGACCCTGGTCGGTAGCTGAACGGGAGCTTCATGCGCTCTTGCACGAGTATCGAGTCAACGGGTGGAGGGCGAATGAGAGGTTGTGGATCAACGGGCGCGTGCTCTTCCCCGATCTCTGGTTCAAGCACGAGAAGGTGATCGTCGAGGTTGATGGCTACACCTTTCATGGGAAGCCCCGGGATTACGAGATGACTGCTCGGCGTCATGCGCTCCTGGCGGGGGCTGGGTGGCGTGTCATCCGCGTGACACCGACGATGATCCGCGAAGCTCCGGAGCTGGTTCTTGACACCATCAGGTCAGCATTGTGGCGTCGACATCAAGGGGTGCTCGTTCCGGTGTGAGGCGCGGCTGACGGTGCTTCGGCTCGGAGTATTGGAGCGTGCCCAAGATGGGTGGTTGACGCGGGTGCGAAAACTGTCACCTCAAGAAGGGGCGGAGCAGATTCGTGTAGATCCCCTGGAGCACCGGAGACTTTTCATGCCTCACAGTGAGAATCGGCCACATGTTGAAGGCTGTCAGTCCTGAGAGAAGAGGGACGAGGCGGACAGACACGAGCCGTGGTCCTCCGAGGCGTCATGAAGGTGCATGGTTGATGATTCGTGGGTCATGGAAATGGCAGCTGAACCGCGATACATGTCGTCAAAACGACGCTCCCTGACGGGTCCTGCCGTGCCAAGGCCGCTGGGGGATTTCGTGCCTGCAGTAGTGGAGGGCTTCCGGGGAGTAGCGGAAGTCTTCGGGGGTGCCGATGGATGCGCGCCCTGCACAAGGTGAGCCGAGGATGCGTTGGGAGTTGGGAGACTCGCTGCGTCGAAACGAGGGGCAGCAACTTCGGACGGAGGGGGTTCGTAATTGTCAATCCCCAAGGATTCGGGAACGTCTTCACGTGGATCCGGGGTAGGAGACGACGAGCGCTGAGAATACGACGGTGTCGGAAGGGTCTGACGAGGGTGAGGACGTGCAGGTTCGTCGTGCTTCTCGCAGTCGTCAGAAATACCTGAGAGCGCGCTGGTCAGGGCGGTGAAGGAATCGCTGAGCAACTTGTCAGCTGAGAGGCCCGACAGCGGGTCAGTAGCTTTCGCCGATGTGTGAGGCCGCCGCTTGATGACTTTCTTCTGCCCCAAGGAGCCGGGACTCAGAATCCGCAGTTCTTGGTCATCCGAGCCAGATTCGTGTTCGTAATCACGACCGGTCTTGCGTTTTTTCTTGTCCTTCTGCGCCTGGACGATCCACATGATCACCGTCGCGAGCAGCACCAAGCCGATGATCCCATCGAAGGCGCTGTCTTTCATGACGAAAAGGAGAATGGTGAGGAAGACTATCGTCGATGAGTGCTTGCTAGCTGACGAGCCCTTGCCCGAGGTGCCCTTGCTACCGGTGGCCATGTCACGAGGATACGTGATTGGTGTCCCCGACACTCTGCCGGCGGAAATGGAAAAGGATCACCTGAAGTGACCGTGTGCCGTCCTAGCTGCGTGCGAGAACGAGACGATTCCTAGGATTACTCACATGACACACGATCCCGTGACACAACGAGCTCCTCACAAGGCCGTCATCATGGCTCGAGGCCTGGGAACCCGCATGCGCAAGGCCGCTGTGGGTGTCTCCCTCACTGCAGAGCAGGCAAGCGCCGCACAAGCGGGCGTCAAGGCAATGATCAGTCTGGATGGCCGTCCTTTCCTCGATTATGTGATTTCTTCCCTCGCAGATGCCGGGTTTGACCAATTCTGTCTGGTGATTGGTCCGGAGCATGATCTGATTCGCGATTACTACGACTCTTGCGAGAAGTCACGAGTCGAGATCACATACGCGATTCAGGAACAGCCGCTAGGTACTGCTGATGCAGTTGCAGCTGCCGAGGACTTCGCCGGTGACGACAGAGTCCTTGTTGTGAACTCGGACAATTTCTACCCCGAGGACGCTGTTGCCAGGCTTCGCGAAGTACCCGCATCTGCGACGCTCGGCTTCACGAAGCGTGCCATGATCGATCAGTCCAATATCGACCCGGAGCGTATTCGTGCCTTCGCTCTGCTGGATTCTGACGATTCTGGTCAGCTCACCGACATCATCGAGAAGCCGGCCCCCGAAGTTGTTGACGCTGCTGGGGAGACCGCCTTGGTCTCGATGAACTGTTTCCTGCTTACCCCGAGGATTTTCGAAGCCTGTCGTTCCATCGAGAAATCTGCGCGTGGTGAGTACGAGATCGTCGATGCGGTGCGGTGGATGGTCGAGCAAGGCGAGCGGTTTGCCGTTGTTCCCGTCGAAGCGGGCGTTCTTGACATGTCGAACCGTGGGGACATCGCCTCGGTGGTTGACGCGCTCGGTGGTCGCGAGGTGAAACTATGACGCGTTGGTTCGTTCCAGGGCGTATCGAGGTCCTCGGGAAGCACACCGATTACGCCGGTGGGTCGACGTTGGTGGCCGCAGTGGATCGCGGCGTGACAATTTCGGTGGAGCCAGGGGACAGGGGGCTCACGGCATCGACCGACGCAGCTCCCGGTGAGTTGTCGTTGAAGGCTGGCTACGATCCAAAATTGCCGGCAGGGCACTGGGGCAGGTACGCCCAGGCCGTACTCGATCGCCTGACGGCCAATTTTGGCGACCTGGCCCCGGCGAGGATCCGGTTGATCTCCGACCTGCCGCTTGCCAGCGGGATGAGCTCCTCGTCAGCTCTGGTCAGCGCGATTGTGCTTGGTCTGGCCGATTTCAACGGGCTGTCGGATACCACTGCTTGGCAAGACAACATCACCGATGACGTTGACCTGGCAGGATACCTGGCCTGCCACGAGAACGGCATGACCTTCAAGAACCTTGCTGGTGCCGCTGGCGTGGGAACTTTTGGCGGCTCAGAGGACCACACGGCGATGGTGTGCAGCGAGGACGGTCGACTCGGGCAATTCCGCTTCTGCCCGATCCGACTGGAGAGACGAGTCCCGTTCCCCGAGGACATGTCGTTCGTCGTCATTGTTTCTGGGGTGGCGGCTGAGAAGACCGGAGCTGCGCGGGATCTCTACAACGCAGCGTCCCTGGCGACTCGGGAGATCGTCAGTCGGTGGAATTCGAACACTGGTCGTCATGACGCGGTTATCGGCGATGTCCTTGCCGTTGACCCTGACGCCGAGAAGCTTTACGAGGTGGTGCGGGATCGAGAGGACCTCACCCGACGCCTGGATCATTTCCTCACCGAGTCCGAAAAGATCATCCCGGAGGCGTCCAAGGCGCTATCGTGTGGCGACCTCGAGGAGTTCGGTCGAATGGCCCAGGAATCTCAGCGAGCGGCCGAGGATCTTCTTGGCAACCAGGTTCCGCAGACCGCCGCCTTGGCGCGCATCGCGCATGATCTCGGAGCGGTTGGTTCAACCTCCTTTGGTGCTGGTTTTGGCGGCTCGGTGTGGGCGTTGGTTCCGTCCGCGGAGTCGAAGGAGTTCGCCGAAAAATGGATCGCCTCGTATCGCGACGAGTACCCGGAAGAAGCGTCCCAAGCGATGACTGTCGTTGCCCGTCCGGGACCCTCTGCTCGGCGCCTGGACTGAAAAGCCGGGAGTCCGCTCATCGCCATCTCGCCATCGCGCAGGGGTGGTGAGCGGATCTTCGCGACCGCGGTCGTCCTGGAACCTGAAGGCGTTTTCCAGCTTATCCTTGAACCGTGGCGGAAGAGATCGAATTTGGCACTGGCGGCTGGCGAGCGATCATCGCGGATACCTTCACTCGTTTCAATGTTGAGCGAGTCGCTCAAGCTCTATCAGACCGTATACATGACGAGAACCAACAGCAGCGCCCGGTTGTCATTGGGTACGACCAACGCTTCCTCTCCCCAGAATTCGCATGGTGGGCGGCAGAAGTGCTCGCGGCTAATGGGCTCACCGTTCGGATCATTGACCGGCCTGCTCCGACCCCGATGATCATGTGGACTGTCCGCGACCTGGACTGTGCCTATGGCATGGCGGTCACGGCCTCCCACAACCCCGCGACGTACAACGGACTCAAGGTGTTCACGGAGGGCGGTCGTGACGCCAAGGTGGAGATTACTGAACCCATCCAGCGTCGTGCCAATTCCATCGGCCCATCCGACATCAAGCGCGTACACCGCGCTGACGCCCTTCGTGACGGGCTGGTCGAGGTGCAAACCTCGATGAACTGGTACATCGACGCGATCCTCGACCATGTCGACCTCGAAGCGATTCGACACGCCCACCTCAAGGTTGTCCTCGACCCGATGTTCGGAGTCTCTCGCACCTGCCTCCAGACCATCCTCATGACGGCTCGTTGCGACGTCGACACCATTCACGAGCGCCGCGACACCCTCTTTGGCGGGCGTCTCCCTTCCCCGAACTCCAAGACCCTGCAGGCGTTGACCCAGGAGGTCGTCGAGCGGGGAGCCGACATCGGCATCGCCACCGATGGTGACGCTGACCGACTCGGTATCATTGATGATCAGGGACATTTCCTGCACCCCAACCAGATCTTGGTCCTGCTGTACACCTACCTGTTGGAGGACAAGGGCTGGAAGGGCGGGTGCGTGCGCAACCTCGCGACGACACACCTGCTCGATCGCGTTGCCGAGGCCCACGGGCAGACGTGCTACGAAGTTCCGGTCGGTTTCAAGTGGGTGTCGTCCAAGATGGCTGAGACCGGCGCTGTGATCGGCGGTGAGTCCTCGGGAGGTTTGACCGTCAAGGGACACATTGCGGGCAAGGACGGCGTCTACGCGGGCACCCTGCTGGTGGAAATGATCGCCAAACGGGGCAAGAAGCTCTCCCAGATCTACGCTGACATCGAGGAGCGTTACGGTCGCCTCGAGATGGTGGAGGACGACTTCTCCTTCGCGTCCGAGGACAAGGAGGCGCTCAAGAAGCGCATCTACGAGGAGAAGGATCTTCCCGACTTTGGCCTCGAGATTGACCACATCAGCGACATGGACGGAGTCAAGGTGTACTTCGCCAACGGTGGGTGGATCATTGTTCGCTTCTCCGGTACCGAGCCCCTGCTACGAGTGTTCTGCGAGATGCCGGACGCTGAGATGGCCCGTGCGTGCATCGACGAGGTCGTTGAGCACTATCAATTCGAGTGACGGGGTGGCCCTGCTTACGCCAAGGGGCTGGGCCCGGCGACCCGGGCAGTTGGCCTGGTGATGGGTTTTCCCCGCTTGGTGTGTGGTTGCGACAGAGGCGTGACGTGACCACACACCAAGCGGGGATTTTGCCCGGTATTGGGCTCGGGGGCAGGGGGCACGACGCGCGGATGAGGTGAGGATGTGCCTTGTTGCTATCCACGCAGCCCAGTGACGATTAGCCCATCATTCCCCGGTCCAATGACGATCCACCCGCGTCGAAATGTCACAGGTGATCTCGTAACTGATGGTTCCGAGCTGCTCGGCCATGTCGTCGGCGGTCAAGACCTCGTCTTCCTGGGTTCCAATGAGAACTACCTCATCACCCACGGTGGCAGTTGAATCAGGGCCGAGATCGACCATGAACTGATCCATGCACACCCGACCGACGATGGGGTGAACAGCGCCTCCGATGAGCACGCGCCCCTTGTTCGACAACGCCCTGGATAGCCCATCGGCGTATCCGACAGGCACGGTGGCGATTTTTGTCGTCTCGCCTGCGGTCCAAGTTCGTCCGTAGCCAATAGTGTCGCCTGGATTGACAGTTTTGACGAAGGTGACGTGACTCACCCAGGACAAAGCAGGGTGCAGTTCGGCGCGATCAGCGTGCGGGTCGGGGTCGTATCCGTAACCGACGATGCCTGCGCGCACCATCGACGTTCGTCCCAGGTCATGTCCAAGGATGGCGCCGGAGTTGGCAAGGTGCACCAATGGGAAGGGTCCGCGCTCCGCCTCGATCCGGGATACAGCATCCATGAAGGTGCTTATCTCGCGTCGTGTGAAGTCCTCTCCCTCGGGGACGTCACTGATGGGCAGGTGAGTGAATACTCCCTCGACCTCGACGTTCTCGGCACGATCCGCGGCGGCCGTGAGTTCGCCAAGTTGTTCCGGCCGCAACCCAATACGCCCCATACCGCTATCGACGGCAATGTGGATCTTGACGGTGACTCCCCGTTTCCCGGCGGCAGAGTTCACTGCATCCAGGGTGTCGAAATCCACCACCGTGAGGCGCATGCCGGATTCGATAGCAGCATCGAGGTCCCAGGGGTCAACGGGGGAGAGCTTGAGGATGGGGAGTGTGATGTTGGCTTCCACCAGCTCTTGGCCTTCCGCGACAGTGGCGACGGCAAGCCAGTCAGCGCAGTGATGTTTTTCGACATAGCGGGAGACTTCGACGGCACCGTGCCCATAAGCATCGGCCTTGACGGCGAAAAGGATCTTCCGGCCACCAGCCCGTTTCCTGACGACGGCGAGGTTCGCAGCGATGGCAGACAGATCAACAATGGCGTGTGAGGGCGACGGGCATCTTGACATGTGTCATAACTCCTTTGAGCTGTCAGAAATTGCGATGCGGTCAACGGATAGGGGAGGGCGGCGCCGGCACGCATGACGGAATGATGGAACTGGCCACGTCCGCGTGGCTGGCGGACGGCCCCATTCCGGGCACTTCATTGCGGGCCGGTTGCATCAGTTGTCATCGTGCCTCACACTCGGGTCCAATTCCCTACCAGCCAAGATTTGGTGCGGTCCGGATAGAACGTGCTGGTCATCATCGTCGCTCGACTGTCCCTCTCTAATCGGTATCGTCGGTCCCCGCGTCGTCGCGGATGGCGTCGTGGCGGTCGAAGAACCAGCCGATTCCGAGAATGAGGAACCAGAGAGGCGTGAGTGCGAGAGCATGGGCGGTGTCAGGTTCCTGGGCCAGCAACACGAGGGTGAAGACGAAAAACGCCAGGATCGCCCAGCACATGCCGCGCCCACCAGGCATGGGGTACTTCGACGTTGAATGGGCGTCCGGAGCAATCTTTCGGTACTTCATGTAGCTGATGACGATCATGCTCCAGACAAAGATGAACAGCACTGAGGAAATTGTCGTCACAAGAGTGAAAGCCTCGATGAAGGATTCTGACGCCGCCAGCAAAAGCGCTGTGCTGAGAACCAGGACGGTGACGACGAGCCCCCATCGCGGGACGCCATTTTTACTGAGGCGCCCAAACTGTCTCGGAGCCATCCTCTTATGCGCGAGGCCAAAGAGCATCCGTGAAATGGAGTAGATCCCGGAGTTCGATGACGATGCAGCGGACGTGAGTACGACGAAATTCATCACGCTGGCGGCCCCAGTGAATCCGACGAGTCCCAAAACCTGTACGAACGGGGATAAATCCGGGCGGACCTCGTTCCACGGCACGGCTGTCATGATCGCGGCCAGAGCGCCGATGTAGAAGATGAGGATTCGTGCCGGAACAGCACTGATGGCTCGGGGAAGCGTATTTTCAGGGTCTTGGGTCTCGGCTGCGGTTGTGCCGATGAGTTCAATCCCTACGAATGCGAAGGCCGCCATCTGGAATCCAGCGAAGAACCCACTCCATCCATTTGGCATGAATCCACCGTGATCCCACATGTTGGTGAATGATGCGGCGCCCCCAGAGAGGGACTTGAATCCAATGATTGCCAGCACGATGGCAAGAATGATAAGTGAGATAATCGCGATGATCTTAATTAGTGCGAACCAGAACTCCAGTTCACCGAACATTTTAACAGTGAGGAGATTCAAACAGAGAAGTAGGAAGAGTGTCGCAGCTGCTAGTAAAGTAGCAAGGCTATGGTTTTTGATCCAGAAATCCCAGTAAGTGGTGATTCCAATGAGTTCGGCCATTCCAGTGACAATCCAACAGAGCCAGTAGGTCCATCCCAGGAAGAATCCTGCCCAAGGGCCGATCAGATCGGCTGTGAAATCCTGGAAGCTCTTGTAATCGAGGTTGTACATGAGCAACTCGCCCATGGCTCGCATGACGAAGTAGAGCATGGTCCCGATGATGAGGTAGGACACGATGATGCTTGGTCCGGCAGCGTGGATGGCTTTCCCGGATCCGAGGAACAGGCCGGTCCCGATGGCGCCACCGATCGCGATCAGCTGGATGTGACGGTTGTTCAGATTGCGGTGGAGGTGCACCTCGCCGTGCTCCTCGGAATGTGATGAATCCGCAGCCAGGGAAGCCTCACTCATTGGCATTTGAGGGCGCCGCGAAGTGTCTGGATTTTCGCCGAAACCAGTCATGTGTCGCCTCCGTGAAATGGACGTCAGAGTCGCGCGGTGAGGGTGAATCGACGGTGTCTCAACCTTCCACGATGAAATTTGTTTGCAGCATAGCACCGGCCGGTCGACCCCTGGTGATCGTCATTTAAAGGATGGCCAAATAGTCGTGGTTGGAGTACGAGTGCCATGCTCGTCGATTTCTAATCATTATGGTGATCCATCCGCCAATGAGATGGCTATCAACCCATATCAACAACCATTGACCCCGTCAGGACAACTGCCGTGTCTGTGTGGTCAAGAACCTCGATCGAGGCTGGCTGCTTCCAGGGAGCATCTCTGATTCGCGAGGCGTGTCTGCTCCGCGGACCAGAAGTCGATGACGGCCAGCGCAACCCCTCCTTGCGCTGCGTGCTGTGGCGGTAGACGAGGTACATCGAACCGATGAAGACGAACCAGATCGGCGTGATGAGCACCGCGATTCGCGTCGTCGGATCCAAGGCGAGGATGACGAGGCTGATCGCGAAAAATGTCAGCACGACCCAGCACATCGGGACGCCGCCAGGCATCTTGTACACCGACTCCTCGTGCAGGTCGGGGCTCTTGTGGCGGTACACGATGCAACAGACGACGATGAGGGACCAGCTGAACAGGAACAGCAGAGCGGCAACAGTCGTCACGAGGGCGAAAGCCTGCATGATCGAGTCTGAGGTGTACAGGAAGATGATGCCGCAAAGCAGCAGCAGGCAGGATGCGGCAAGCGCGTTGCGCGGGACGTTGTTGCCCGACAGTTTTCGGAACCTTGACGGAGCCTGACCATCGAGAGCCAAGCCGTACATCATCCGCGATGTGGAGTACAGCTCCGAATTGTCCGACGATGCCGCGGCGGTGAGCAGGACGAAATTCATCACGCTGGCAGCAGCTCCGAAACCGGCCAAGCCAAACAGCGACACGAACGGGCTGACACCAGGCACCACCTTGCGCCAGGGGATGACGGTGGTGATGGCTAACAGGGCGAGCACGTAGAACAGGGCCAACCGCACAGGAATGGCGTTGATCGCCTTGGGAAGGGTAGTGCAGGGGTCCTTCATCTCGGCGGCGGCGGTGCCCACGAGCTCGATGCCGACAAAGGCGAAGAAGGCAATCTGGAATCCGCCGAGGAATCCCATCACTCCGTTGGGGAAGAAGCCACCGTCGTTCCAGAGGTTCGCAATCGTGGCTGGGTCCCCGTCCGGGGACACGAAGCGGGTGGCCACGAGCACAATGGCGACGACCACCAGCGCACCGACAGCGATGAGTTTGATGAGCGCGAACCAGATCTCGGCCTCGCCGAAGAACTGCACGGCAATGATGGGACGGTGGCCAGGGCAGTCGCTGGCAGCCATTTCGGGATGTTTGGCCACCAGTACTGCGCGTAGGCGGTGATGGCCGCGAGGTCTCCCATGGCGGCGACGATCCACGAGAACCAATACGTCCACCCGGCGATGAAACCTCCGGCAGGCCCCAACAGGTCCTCAGCGATGTCACGGAAGGACTTGTCGTGGAGGTTTGAGAGCAGCATCTCGCCGAAGGCACGCATCATGAAGTACATGAAGAAGCCGATCAGCGCGTAGATGAGGGCACTGGATGGGCCGGCAAGGTGAATGGTGCTGCTGGAGCCCATGAACATTCCGGTGCCAATGGCCCCACCCAGGGCGATGAGTTGCAGATGCCGGTTGGTCAGGCCGCGCTGCAGTTCCCGCTCTTCAGCAGGGTCGATCTACTTGAGGGTCGCTGATGCATTCTTCATCGGTCTGGTTAGATTGCTGCGGCGGGATGCGCCGCCGGATTGCGTTTCTCGTGCACTCATGGGGAACTCCTTTGTCCACTGAGCGTGATAACGGACGCCTCACAGGCGATGGGGAGTAGCTGCTTCCTTCCAGACAGCAGAGGAGGTGGCGGTGGCAAGTAAGCCCGCGTAGGTCGGACGGAACCTCACTTCGGTCCCGATCTCAACCGGGCTGGCAGAATCGGTCACGTCGACGATGAGGTGATCCGAGCTGGCCCCAAGCACGATGTGCCCAGGATCAATGGGCGTTAGATCAGACGGGTTGACGTCCTGACGCCCGAGATTGCAGATGGCGCGCAGCCGAACGCCGCGGTCGGTGAAAGTGACGTGCTGGCCGAAAGCGTCCTCGCCGGTGCGGCCGAGCGGGATTGACGGTTTCCGCTCGAGTTCGATGATCTCGGAGACCACATCGATGGTGTCCTGGCAAGTCCCTGGCCACGGGGACCGGTCCAAGGTGTTACGCCCCAGGATGATGGCCTCACCAATACGTAGATTGTTGATTTCCGACGGCATGTCCCCGCTCATCATGAGGGGGAGGTTGGCCGAGTTCCCGCCGGAGATGAGGCCGAGTTCCAGACCAGTCGCCTCTCGAGCGAGGTCGCGGAGCTGGACCAGGCGGGTCATGTTCTCGGCACTTGGCTGGACTCCGCCATAGCAGGCGAGGTTGGTGCCAACTCCCCTGACGTCGATCCCGGGCAGTTTGGCCGCTGCAGACACCACTTCGACGAGATGGTCGGGCCAGACGCCTTCTCGCAGGTCACCAACGTCGACCATGATGATCACCCCGTGGCGGGTTCCCGCTCGGACGGCGGCGTCCGACAATGCGGTCATCGTGATGAGCGACGAGTTGAGAGAAATGTCGGCGAGCTGGACGGCGGCGTCAATGTCGTGACGTCCCGGGGCTCGCAGCAACAGAGTTGGCAGGGAGGTTCCGGTTTCAGCGATGCGGCGCAGGTTCTGCAACCGGGAATCGGCGAGCATCGTGATACCGGTATCGTCCAGAGCCCGCAAGAGGGCTGGGTGGGCGTGCAAGACCTTGGTGACGGCAGCAACCTGAATGCCGTGGTCGGCGCACTGGTGCACGATTGCTCGTGCGTTGTCGTGAATCCGGTCGGCGAAAATCTCCAACCGGGGTGTGGGGCCGTTCATGATGTGCTTTCCATCCCATGTGAGATGTCGTTTTTCGTCACGTCGGGCGAGGGGACGTCTCCGTTGACGCCTGGCCCCTCGTCACCCGGCAGTTCTGTGTTGTCAGTGATGGCGTCGATCCAGGCTGCGAAGCTTTGACGGACCTCGTCGCGGTAGCACTGGGCCACCGTTCCGAGGGCAGAGAACCGATAGTCGCGGTCGATGACGATGGTGGCCTCGGGGCTCGGCAGCAGTTGGGCTCCAGCTCCGGTGCAGATACGACGGAGGATGTCCGCACCACCAGGAATTCGCGTCAGAGCACCGCCGGTTCCCACCACCCAACGCACGGCACTGAGGTCCTTGCCACGCACCACCTGGGTCTTACCAGTGGGAGTGAATATTTCAGTCACGGTACCGGCGTGGCGACCCACCCCGATTTCAACGGCCTCCTTAGCCAGCCATCGGGTGACTTCCGCTTCGCGTTCATCACTGGGAATGGCACTCAACCATTCCAGACGCTCCTCGTCCTCGCCCTCGTCAGTCATGGCAGCGACCCGCCGGGCGTTGACGAAAACTCCCAGGTCCCCCTCGACGGTCCGCTTGGTACGCGGCTCCGGATCGATGACTCGGGCAGTCCACTCCGAGGACCCGTCCGTGACACTGTGGACGTCAGTGGTGGCACCACCGACATCGACCACCACGGCGTCCCCGACCGCGTCGGCGAAGAGCTCGGTGGCGAGAAGTACCGCTCCCGGGGTCGGCAGGATCTCGTGTCTGGTCATTTTGGCCAGCCCCTGCATCCCCGGTGCTGCGGTGATGTGGTCATTGAAGACGTCGTGGATGACGGCTCGCACCGGTTCGACGCGCAAAACATCGACATCAGGGAAGACATTGTCAACGCATGTCAGCGGCTGGCCTGCCTCGGTAAAAATGTCCTGGATCCGTCTCCGGACTCGAGAGTTCCCGGCGTAAATCACCGGCACCCCCAACCTGGCAGAGGCGATGATCCTCGCGTTCTCGACCACGGTCCGTTTCTCCCCGTCGTCGACTCCGCCGGCCAGCAGGATGATGTTGGGGTTGTTCTCCTGCAGATCCTCGAGATCGAACTCGTCGATCGCCCCGACGGTGGTCATCGTGACGATGGCCCCGGCACCCAGGGCTGCCTCGCGGGCAGCCCTGGCCGTCATGGACTTGGTCAGACCGTGGACGCTCATGCGCAACCCACCGGCCGCCGAGGAGTTCACGAAGACCTCCCCGGCGTCCAGCGGTAGGTCACACCGCTCACTCATCTGGGCGATCGCAGCGTCCGCGCCAATACGCACGTCGCCGGCGGCCACTGAGGTGGGGGCGAAGCCCTGACCGATGTGGTGCAACAACCCGGACTCCAGCTTGAAGGCGTTGGCCTTGGTGATGGTGGAGCCGATCTCCAGAGTCGTGAGCACGGTCATTTTTGTCAGGCCTCCTCGCGGGCCCGCATGGTGCGGACGATGGCGTCGAGGACGTCGATGCCCTTGGTGCCGCGTCCGAAGGTGGCATCGAGACCAGTCTCGGCAGCCATCTCTCGGCTCACCTGGGTACCGCCGGCGACGAGCACGACCTTGTCGCGAATGCCGTTCTCGGTGGCCAGATCAGCCAGCTTGCGCATCATCGTGCGATGGATGTCGTTGTGGCTGATGATGGTCGAGATGAGGATCGCGTCGGCGCCGCTCTCGATGGCCGCGTCAACCATCTTCTCCACCGGTACAGAAGTCCCGAGGTAGCGGTACTTCACGCCATATTTCTCGATGCCGCCGTGCTTGATGTCGAGAATCTCGCGCAGACCGACGCTGTGTTCGTCCTCGCCGACGGTGCCGGCAACCACCGACAACTCGTGGTCGGTGACGTACTGACGCAGTTCGTCGGAAGGAAGCAGCTCGATCTTCTCGGGATCGTCAGCTTGGACGGGTCGACGTCGACGTGGGTTGCCTGGCCCTTGACCTCGACGAAGCATCCCTCGGCCGGGTGCAGCACCTGCAGGTTGCACACCTGCGGGTCGTTAATGCCCATCTTGCGCGCCATCTCGACAGCTGCCTCACGGGCGATGTCCTCCGAGGCGGTGATGTTCATCTGCACCAGGACAACGCCGTCGCCAGCCCACTCGGCCTCCGGACGCAGTGCCGTGCCGTCGCGGAACGGACGGGTCCGGGCCAGACGGGTGGCAGCGGAGTCGTTCGGGTCGAGCTCGTCGATGTAGACGATCTTCTCGGGCTTGCACAGGGTGCAGCCGTCGATGAGGTCACACGGCTTGTCGAGCCCCTCGGGCAGGTTGTTGTTGCCGAAATGGTCGCAGACCGGGGCGAGGTAGTCGGGGTCACGCTCGACGACGGTTCCCTCGGCGATACCGCCTTGGCCGTCACGGGCGATGCCGTCATGGTTGCGCTCCGGGAATTCTGCCGAGTCGACGAAGAACCCATCCTCCACGGCGGCGAAGTACCCACCGACGTGCAACATTTCGGTGAGGAACCCGATGGCCCTCTCTTTGAGGTCGCGGACCATGGCGCCCAGCGGCCCCTCACGGTTGATGGTGACCATGTCCTTGATGCCGTCCAGGGCGGCCCAGGTCTGCTTGACCGTCTGGACACCACGGATGGAGTTGTGGTGCCAGGGCAGGTTGCGACCCTCGTCAGGGGTGATGGTGCTCTGGATGTCCGCGCTCGTCAGCATCGAGATGAGGGTGTCGATGGTGTGGGTGCGGATGGCTTCGGCGAGGTCGGACTCGATGTACCGGGTGTTTTGTTGGGCGCGCATCTTGTACTCGCTGAACAGATCACGCAGGGCCACCGCGTACGGCAGGTCGTACCAGAGCTTCGGGGCCGGGGGAGCGCTCGGCGGGACCGTCGACAGACCGATGAGATCCTTCGGCATACCCACCAACACCGAGAATATGCAGTTGAGACCGTGCTGGACCATCAGCTCGGGCATGACCTTCCAGCCATGGCGAGCGGTGGCATTGGCGTTGTGGGCGCCGTCGATCTGGAAGATCTGGGCTCCCGCCATCACCTTCTTGGCCTCACCGGCGTCGACGTAGCTGCGGTAGGCGTTGATGTTGCGGTACAGCAGGTTGTACTGCGGGTCCTGGTGAGCACCGTTGACTCCCTCCTCGGCGAAGAGAACGGCCACCTCAGGGCCGGCCACTCCGGAGACGTAGGAGTGGAAGTTGATGGGGCGTCCCACCTCGTCCTCAATGAGGTCGCAGGCCTTGCGGCTGGCGCGCAGCTGCTTGCGGGTGATCGGGACGCCGCCAATGCCTTCCGGGGTGCCCTCGAGGAGCCCGTCGATGTGGCTCTGTCCGGTGGTGCGGATGACCATGATGTGGTCGGCACCGTTCCAGGCGGCCATCCTCATGCGGCGCAGGTCATCCTCGAAATGTCCGGAGGCGATCTCGGAGGTGACGACTGGGGCCGGCTGGGGATCGATGTTCTCGAAGTACTCCGCGGCGGGCAGGGGCATGCTCTGCTTCAGCGGGGTGGACATGTTCCGGTAGTGGAAGTCGCCCATGTCGACTCCCTCCTCCGGGACGTTGCGCCAGGTCCATCCCTTGCGACGGGGGTGATAGTGCTCGAGGTCGCTGAGGATTTCCTCGACGTCAAGTTTGGTGTTCGGGCCGAGGGACTCCTGCTCGGGGCGGGGCTCAGTGGGCTCCGTCGACTCGACAGGCGGAACAGTGGACTCACGCGGCGGGTCCATGGGGTCGAGCTGCTCGCGTTCCTGAGCGTGCTTGTGGTGGAGGCACGGGTCTTGGATGGTCATGCCGGGACTCCTTCCTCGGATTCCGTCGGTGCCATTGCCGGGGGCGGTGGGCTGCCGTCGAACAGTCCGTCGAGGGCCTTGGGGTCCTCGGCGATGCGGGTGGCGGCGTCGCGCAGGTCCATGCCGTCACGACGGGACAGTCGCAGTACGGCGTGGGTCGTCACGGAGTCGATCCCCATGCGCAGCAGGACGGACCGTTCGATCGACGGCGTGGTGTGGGTGCGGGCGAGGTCGACGACCGGGGTCATGACCTGCTCGCACAGCTGCCAGAAGCGTTCCTTGAGAGCAGCGTCATCGAGGTCGGCGAGCTCGGCACGCAGGGCCTCGTAGCGTTCGACGCGCTCCTGATCCGGGTCGGACATCATGCTCCTTCCTTGGCCAGATCAGCGCCGATCTGGCGGACGGCATCGGTGGTGGTGTTGGTTTCGTCGGCCAGGAATTCCAGCTCGGCGTCTCCCCACTTGTCGGGGGGCATCACCTGGCTGGCATGGCGCAGGTAGCTGCGACGCAGCTTGTCGAGGTCGAGGGCACGGGTGCCGACTTGGTCGAGGCGTTCCGGAATGACGATGGCCTTGCCGGGGATGTTGCCGGCAGGGTCGCCACGACGGACCTCGATACCGCGCGAGCGGGCGAAGGACAGCTGGCTGTTGTGGTGCTTTCCGGCGCCGGTGTACTCGGTCTCCTGAACGACGACGATCTGGTCGCGATCCATCTGGCGAGCCATGGCGACCGCGGCCGTCAGGCTGGTGTTTCCGGCCGGGCCCCGCTCCAGACCTTCGATCTTCGTCAGGAGCTCGGTCATGTAGAAGACCTCGCCCTGGGAGACCAGATGGTAGCCATTCATGTACCGCAGCGGACGAGCGGCGTTGCGTGGGACGTCAACGCGGTCGGGCCAGGTGGCGAACGGCACGCCGAAACCGGTGTGGCCGGTGGTGAACGACTTGTTGTTGAAGTCGTGGTCGGAGGCCATGTGCAATCCGGTGAGATCCACCGAGACGGCGACGACCTTGGTCTCGTCACAGCCCACCTTGCGCAGGCCGCGGGCAGTTCCGGTGATGTTGCCGCCACCGGCATTGGTGACCACGACAGCGTCGGGCTGGCGTCCGTAACGCTGCTGTACCTCGTGACCGATCTCGGCGCCGAGGGTCTCGATGCCCGCGATTCCGTAGGGCGTGTAGAGGCTGGCGTTGAAGTAGCCGGTGTCCTCCAGGGTACGCAGCAGGACGTGGAAAAGCTCCGGCCCGACCGTCAGCTTGATCACTTCGGCGCCGTAGGCCTCACAGGCCCGGGACTTCTCGACGATCTCCGGCTGGCCCACGTGGTGGGAGTCGTAGATCTCCTGGATGACGATGCAGGCCAGTCCGCGCTGAGCGGCCTGGGAGGCGACGGCGGCACCGTAGTTTCCGCTGGTGGCCGTAACCATGCCGGCAAATCCCTTGACCTCCGCCTCGTGGGCGCTCAGGGATGCACGACGAGCCTTGAAGCTGCCGGACGCATTGGCGGCCTCGTCCTTGAGGAGGATCCGAGCTCCCTTGCCAGGTCGGGCGATCTCGCGGACGGCCTCGGTCAGACGGTGCAGCTCGTACAGCGGGGTGTGACCCACCTTGGTCTCGGCCTGGATGCGAGCGACGTCGTCGAGGTCGTAGCCGGTGGAGGACATCAGGGCGTCGTAGTCGAAGGCCAGGTCACCGCGCTGGAAGCTGTCGTAGTCCAGAGACAGGGCACGCCGCATGATTTCGCTGCGGCGAGCCATGACGTCGTCATAGGAGTTGCTCATGACTGGTCCTCCTTCCCGTGGGACGTGATGGATTCGTGCATGGTGCCGATCGACAACAGCTCGGGCACGGTGTGGCCGAAGCTGTGGCTGTAGCTGGGATTGACGCGGTCGAGGACACCGGTGTGATGCCGTCCGATGATCGAGGTGATGGTGGCCTCGTCGCCGATGTGCGCCTCCTCGTCGAGGAATCCACTGATCCACTGCACGAGGGGAGTGGCGGCGGTGTCAGCCGGCACGGCGGCGGCGCGTTCGGAAGGCTGCAGGATGATGGTGCGAACCTTCACCCAGGTGCCCTCGGGGACCGGGCCGTCCGCCTGCGGGGTGGTGTTGGGAGTCTCTGCCATGATGACCTCGCTCAGCGACGCTCGTAGGCCGACGGTCCCATGAGGGCGCACGGCGAGGGCAGGTCGATGATGCGCTTGAGGCCGGGGGTGGCGGCGGCGATGCGTGGGATGGTGTTGACGCAGATACCCGCGGTGGCCTTGCCGCCAGCGATCTCCGGTCCGGTCGACATCGAGATGTCCGGGACGCCGGTGATGGTGATGAAGTCGCCGGTCTCCTGTCCCTCGGCCTCCGGGGCGACCTGCTGCGGATGGATGAGTCGGATGACCTCCTGGCCCCCGCGACGGCCGACTGCCGTGTGGTTGCACCCGGCGACCTGACCCGGCTCGACGGTGCGGTCGCGGGCAGGACGGGCAACCTTGGCGATGATGGGCTCGATGTTCTGCTCGACCGAGTCGACCCCGAGGCCGAGGGCGTCGCTGAGGAGTCGGATGGATTCCGGGAAGCCGACGTGGCCGACGATGGAGCCGTCGGCGACTCCGGCCCTGAACTCTTCGGGGGTGGTGCCGACGCCCTGGGTGCGAAGCACGGTCTCGCCGTAGGGGGCGAGGTCGTTGACGCGGCGGGCCTCTATGTGGGTGACCTCCTGGCTGCCGGAGCACAGGGCGACGACGAGGTGGTCGAGGACGAATCCGGGGTTGACGCCAACACCAACAGCTGAGACGCCGTGCGACTTGGCGAGTTCGTCGAGTTCCTTGGCCATCTCGGGGTTCTGGGCCTCGGGGCAGGACATCTCTTCGGCGATGCTGACGACGTTGATTCCGGCAGTGATGATGGTGCGAAGGTCAGCAATCTGGTCGCGTACCCACGAGGTGGTGGCGATCGTGACGACGTCGACCTTGCCGGAGTCGAGGATGGTGGAGGGATCGGTCGTGATATAGACTCCGAGGGAATCGATGCCGAGTACTTCGCCGACATCCTTACCGTCCAGGGCCGGGTTGACGTCGATGGCCCCGACAAGATCCAGTCCATCCTTGGACGCGATGAGTTTGGCCATTCCTTGGCCCATAGCTCCCAGACCCCACTGGACGACTCGGATGGGATTGGTGGCGGTCATTGTGGTTCCTCCTGACGACGATGTCTGGTGCTGAAGCGAGCCGACTTCTTTACTGGTCACTGTCTGGCACCGTGCATGCACTGTGCTGGCGGCATTTCTGCAGTCGAAGGGGGCCTGCCCTGGCCTGCGTTCGTGCAGGTCGACGGTTCTTCGTTGATCCGTCCGGGCTCTACTTTGTCACTAGACGTTTGTGCAATATCCCGTACTCCAGATGTGCGCAGAACTGGGAGGGTGGCCACACATTATTCCAATCGAGGTGAGAAACTTTTGGAGATCCTCCCAACGGCGGCGAAGGAGACACATGTACGAAGAGCTGGACCGGCGGCTTGTCAATGTCCTGCAAATCGACCCGCGTGCCACCTGGGCCAAGGTGGGCAAGGTCCTGGGTGTGTCACCAACGACCGTTGCCCACCGTTGGCAGCGTCTCGTCGATGACGGAGTCGCCTGGATAACCGCTTGTCCGAACCTCAATCAGCAGATGACGGCCATCGTCGAGGTTGACTGTCACACCGAGAGCCTGCCCCAGGTCATCAAGACTTTGTGCGCGAATCCGATGATCGTCAGCGTCGACGAGACGACAGGGGATCGTGATCTGTTGCTCACCGTGGTGGCACCCGATCTCCCCACTCTCTCCGACATGGTCATCGATTGGATCGGTGGACTGCGCGGTGTCCATGGGTCACGTAGCGCGCTGGTGACGTCGGTGGTCATCGGGTCGGACACCTGGCACATCAATGCCCTCAACAAGTCGGAGAAAATCCTCGCCAGGGGCCCGCAGTCGGGGGAGCTGTGGATGCTGCCACCAGACGATCTGGATCGTGAGCTGGCCCAGTTGCTTGCGGCTGATGGACGTGCCAGTGCGACCTTCCTGGCCAGGACCCTGGACATTCCGGCCAGCACCCTGCATCGCCGGTTGCAAAAACTGCTCACCAACCGGAAGATCCAGCTCAGATGTGACGTCTCCCCGGAGCTGGGCGGGTGGAATTTGGAGTGCACCTGGACGGCCACCATCCCCCTCAATCACAAGACGAGAGTGCTGGAGTTGCTGCGTCAGCAACCGGCGCTGCGGTCGTGCATGTGGATCACTGGCAACAATAATTTGCGGGTGAACTTCCGGGTGGAGCGCCAGAACGGGATCGGCATGATCGAGTCGGCGATCGCGGAGGTGATACCAGGTCTTGCTCCGGCTGAAACCATCGTCTACATGCGTAGTCACAAGTCGATGGGATGGATTCTGGGCCGTACCGGCCGTGCCACCGGGGAGTTCATCTGCCCTCCGCTGATCGGGGATCACGAGAGAGGCGATCACTAACAGTGCCAGCTCCGGATGAACGGATCTCGAGGTTTGCCGGACGCTTTTGAAAGAGTCAAAGGATCGCCTTGCTGACTGTTGGGTTGAGCCGTGCAAGTGCTTACTCTCTAGGTGTTACCCACAGCTGGTTGACCCTCGGCTCGTGTGCGATCGTGTCGCGCGTCTCACTAGTGTGGGTGGCTAAACCACGCGTCTGAACAGAATCAAGGTGGCCAGGATCGAGCCACTCGCCAAGATCTTTTTCGGTGAGGAAGACTGGCATTCTGTCATGCATCTGCTCGGAGGCATCGCGGGAAAGCGCGGCGATGATCACCATCGCCGTTTCGGATCCGTTGGCGATTTTTCGCGTCGGGGCGGTAGCTGCAGCACTTGAGACCCCAGACCCGTGTGTGCAATGGGGATTTTGTCACCGCGCTTCTCGATCCACCCGAAGTCACCAGTCATGGGAGCGACACACCACTGGGAGACCGTGACCTCACGGAAATTTCATTCATGTGACGGTCTCGAACCGAGCGCTGATGGGATGTGGCCCGGGTTCATTCGCCCAACCGGGCCGAAAGCCCCACCTCACTGGAGAACGGACTCGCGAGTTGCCCCGGTGAAGAGCCGGGGCGACCCCTCTGATGGAGCGATGAAGTACCTCGGGCACCATGACACCGTGAGATTGCCGTGGTAGAAGTCTGCGATTTCGTCGCCGTCCATGCTGAGGCTGAACCGTCCACAGATGCGGACCACATGCACGGTCAGACTTGGTGCTCGTCATTCTGCATGTGGTGGAGCTCCTCGAGGGCACGGACTCGCTCGGCGTCGAAGTCGATACGAGTGTGATTAGCGCGAGTAGAAGCCAAAAGGCGATACAGCACCATCATAAATATCACCCAGATAGGAGCAGCAATGAGGGCCTGACGAGAGTCTTCCGAAAAACCCAACATGATGAGAATGGTAATGAAGAAGATGATGCCGACCCACGACATGACGCGGCCGGCGGGCATCTTGAAGGCTGATTCGGCATGGCGTTCGGGATGTTTGCGTAAATACTTGAGGTAACAGACCAAGATGAGTCCCCACACCGACAGGTAGAGCACTGATGAGACGCCTGCCACGAGGGAGAACGCATCCATGACCGAATCTTCAAGGGTCACGAGGATGATGGCCGGCGAGATGCATATCGCCGTGAGGATGAGAGCGTTGCGAGGAATATGGCGGCTGGACAACTTGGCGAAGATTGGCGGGGCATCTTTCTCGCGTGCCAGTCCGTAGAGGATACGAGATGTTGAGAAGACCCCCGAGTTTGCCGAGGATGCCGCTGAAGTGAGTACCACGAAGTTAACGATGTGGAAGGCGATGAGAATCCCAATAAAGCTAAACATTTCGACGAAAGGGCTTGCCTGTGGGTTGATGAGATCCCATGGCTGTACTGCCATGATGACGCCGAGGGCTAACACGTAGAAGATAAGGATACGAGCCGGAATCGAATTGATGGCCTTGGGAAGATTGTGTTCGGGGTCGGCCGTCTCAGCTGCCGCAGTTCCCGCCATTTCAATACCTTGGAAAGAGAAGATGGCGATCTGAAAACCGGCTATGAAACCCATGAACCCAGTGGGGAAGAACCCGCCGCGGTCCCACAAGTGAGAAAATGACGCGGCTGGTGCTCCGCTGCGGGGTGGCTGGAATCCGGTGATCGCAAGATAGCAGCCGACTAGGATCAACGCGATGATAGTGACGATCTTAATCATCGCAAACCAAAATTCCATCTCGCCAAAGAGTTTTACTGCGACCATGTTAAGACAGGTCAGTAGTAAGACGATACATGTGGCTGGTATCCATTTGTCGAGATTAGGGAACCAGGCAGCCAGATATCCACATATTGCGATCGTGTCGGCGTTACCTATGACTACCCAGCACATCCAGTATGTCCACCCCATGTAGAACCCGGCTCCGGGGCCAATGAGGTCTGTTGCAAAATCGGCAAAGGACTTGTAAGCCAGGTTTGACAGCAATAGTTCTCCCATCGCCCTCATGACGAAGAAGAGCACTACTCCGATGATGAGGTAGACCAGCAAGATGGACGGCCCTGCAAGGGAGATGGTCTTTCCGGATCCCAGAAAGAGGCCTGTTCCAATGGCGCCACCGATGGCAATGAGCTGGAGGTGCCGGTTCTTGAGGCCGCGCTGAAGTTGGGGCTCTCCATCAGTTGGCTCTCCAGCTTGAGCTGTCGCCTGGGCGGCGTTATCTATGTGACTCATCTACGCACTCCCGGTATCGACGGTGCTCTCCGCCAGCATCGTTGCTGAACAGAGAATTGTGCTTATTCTAGAAGCCATGCAGGTCAACCGGGACCGTTAGTCGATAAAGAAATTTTCAGATGTGACAGATGCCACATGGACTCAAGAACATCATGCGATGCTGATGAGGTTACTAAGGCAATGCCATAAGAAGACGCGTATGATCGATTATGGATCGGCACCGATGCTGATCCCCCGAGGATCCTCTCGGCGATGACTGCAAAGGAGCAGAAGGTATGCGTGTTGGTATCCCCACAGAGATCAAGAACAATGAGTTCCGCGTAGCCATTACGCCCGCGGGCGTCCATTCGTTGGCGAGTCATGGGCATGAGGTGTTGGTGCAGGCTGGCGCAGGCTTGGGTTCGGGGATCCCGGACGACGAGTACGAAGACGCCGGCGCAAAGGTCATCGACGACGTCGACAAGGTGTGGGACGACGCTGAGCTCATCCTGAAAGTGAAGGAGCCCATCGAGGACGAGTATCACCGTATGCATGAGGGGTTGACCCTCTTCACCTACCTGCATCTGGCTGCGGATCGTCCGCTCACCGAGGAGCTCTTGAAGCGCAAGGTCACCTCGATCGCCTACGAGACCGTCGAGATGGACGATCACTCCCTGCCGTTGCTGTCCCCGATGTCGGAAATTGCCGGCCGACTCGCAGCCCAGGTTGGTGCGAACTGTCTCATGCAACCTGCCGGCGGAAATGGCGTGCTCATCGGCGGTGGCTCCGGTGTCCGCAACGGTCGAGTGACGGTGCTCGGCGGTGGCGTCGCCGGATTCTGCGCTGCTCGCGTTGCTGACGGCATGGGCGCCGACGTCACCATTTATGACGTCAACGTCGCCCGCATGCGCTACATCGACGAGGTGACGGGCGGACGTATCCGCACCAAGTTCTCCAGCCCGCTGGCCGTCAAGGAAGCCTGCAAGGAGTCGGATCTGGTCATCGGATCCGTGCTGGTCCCTGGCGCTCGTACCCCGCACCTGGTCGACAACGAGACCGTCTCGCAGATGATGCCGGGCTCGGTGCTCGTCGACATCGCCATCGACCAGGGCGGCTGCTTCGAGGATTCCCACCCGACGACCCATGCCAAGCCGACCTTCAAGGTCCACGACTCGGTGTTCTACTGCGTCGCCAACATGCCGGGTGCTGTCCCGCACACCTCGACCTACGCACTGACCAACGCCACCATGCGTTACGCGCTCCTCATCGCCGAGGAAGGTTGGAAGGATGCCTGCAAGAAGCGCAAGGAGCTGGCTCGTGGCCTGACGACTCACGACGGCAGGCTCTACACCGCTGGCGTAGGAAAAGCTCTTGACATGGACGTCTCCTGCATCTCCGAACTTCTCTGAGGTGCTGAATGGTCATGGGGCGGTATCTCAGAGATACCGCCCCATGACCATGTCCAGACGCGAGTCTCACACCAGCAGGGGTGCGAGGGACTTCTTATCGGCCGAGGTGCAGAAGGCCGCCTGCAGGGCACTGCGCTGCACCGAGAGAGCATCGTCGCGATTCCAGTTGAGGACCCGGGACGCCAGTGACAGTTCCCGGGACGTCGTCGTACGGCTCATGAGGCGGTTGTCGCAGCTCAGGGTGAGATTGAACCCTGCCGGCCACAGCACCGACAGCGGATGATCGGCAATCCTGCGACAGATGCCGGTCTGGGTGTTGGACGACGGGCAGACCTCCAACGGCACCCGGTGGGACAGCACCCGTTGGGCCGTCGGACCCCAGCCGGATGCGTCGCGGTCCTCAACGATGCGCACTCCGTGACCGAGACGCTCTGCCCCGTGGTCGAGGGCGTCGCGAACCGACTCCGGGCCAGCGGCCTCGCCGGCATGGACGGTGAGGTGGATTCCGGCTGCCTGGACGCGCTTCAAGGCATCGGTGAACGGGGCCAGGGGGAAACCGTCCTCAGGGCCAGCAATGTCGACCCCCACGACCCCCGGAGCATGGTTGACGGCGAGGTCGACGACGTCTTCCGGGACGTCGAGCTGTCTCATGAGGCACAGGATCTGTCGTGCGATGATGGTTTTGCCCGACCTGGAGGCGGACTCCATCCCCTCCAGGAGGCCGGCTTGGACTGCCTCGGTGGCCTCCGCTGCGGTCAGACCATCTTCGAGATGCTGCTGGGGAGCCCATCGAGTCTCGGCGTACACGACTCCGTCGGCCGCCATGTCCTCGACGAATTCTCGCGCTATGCGGCGCAAAGAGTGGGCATCTTGCATGAGGGCGACGGTTTCGGTGAAAGTGTCGAGGTATCTGGCCAGGGAACCGGAGTCAGCGGCCTCGAGGAACCATTCGGCAAGCCCCTCGGGAGTGTTGGCAGGAACGGGTCGGCCGCGCTCGGCAGCGAGGTCCAGAACTGTCGCCGGACGTAACCCGCCGTCGAGATGATCGTGCAACACGACCTTGGGGAGACTCATCGCTTCAGCCGAATCCATGCGCCGGAGTCTATCGACGGTGCTTCCGTTCCGAAGTCGCCTTCGGCAATCCCAGAGCTGATGCGCGAAATTCCCCGTCACAGGGGTGGTCCTGGCTCTGGAATGACGCGCGGCTCGGGGAACTGACGAAAATCGTCATGGGAGGTGGGGAGTGGCGTCAGCCTGGCGGAGGAAACTGGTGGTCCGGGTGGGTGCCGGTGCCGGGCAACGCTCCAAGGGTTGCCGCTTGCCGGAGCATCAGTCATGAATTGGCCCCGGGAGCCGAAGGCCCGGGGCCATTTGCACACTCAGGCGCGTTGATCCAGCGGTACGTAGTCGCGCAGGTCAGCTCCGGTGAAGATCTGACGCGGACGCCAGATCTTGTTTCCGCCGGTGGCCACCTGCTCGCGGTACTGGGCGATCCAGCCGGGCAGACGACCCAAGGCGAACAGTACGGTGAACATGTTCATCGGGAAGCCCATCGCCTCGTAGATGAGACCGGTGTAGAAGTCGACATTCGGGTAGAGCTTGCGCTCCTTGAAGTAGTCGTCGCTCAGCGCGGTCTCCTCAAGCTCCTTGGCGATCTCGAGAAGATCCTCGCGACCGGTGTGGAGCTCCATGATGCGATCGGCGTGCTTCTTGATGATGGCGGCTCGCGGATCGTAATTCTTGTAAATACGGTGGCCGAAGCCCATCAGCTTGATGTCGGACTCCTTGTCCTTGACCCTGCGGACGAACTCCTTGGTCGTCATGTCGGAGTCACGGATGTACTGCAGCATCTCGAGGACGGCCTGGTTTGCGCCACCGTGCTTCGGGCCGGACAGCGCATTGACGCCGGCGGCCACTGCGGCGTACATGTTCGCACCCGACGAGGCGACCATGCGAACGGTCGAGGTCGAACAGTTCTGCTCGTGATCGACGTGCAGGATGAGGAGAGTCTCCAGAGCCCTGGTGATCTCGTCGTTGAACTCGTACGGCTCGGTCGGGAAGCCGAAGCTCATTCGAATGAAGTTCTGGACGTAGCTCAGCGAGTTGTCTGGGTACAGGGTCGGCTGGCCCATCGAGTTCTTGTAACCGAAAGCAGCCAGGGTCGGGGCCTTGGCGATCAGACGGGTGGTTGCAGCCTCAATCTGATCGGGATCAGTTCCCGACGACTTCTGGGAGAAGGTCGACAGAGCCATGATGCCGGCGGCGAGCACGGGCATTGGGTGGGAGCGACGAGGGAAGCAACGGAACAGGTCTCGCATTCGCTCATCGATGAGGGTGGTGCGGCGAATTCGTTCCTCGAATCCCTCCAGCTGGGCCTTGCTCGGCAGTTCGCCGTAGAGAACGAGGTAAGCGGTCTCGAGGAAGGTGGACTGCTCGGCGAGTTGCTCAATGGGGTAGCCGCGATAGCGCAGAATGCCCTTCTCGCCGTCGATGTAGGTGATCTGAGACTCGCAGGACGCCGTGTTGACGAATCCGGGGTCGATCATGACGTTGCCGGTCTTGTTGAGCAGACCCCCGATGCCGTAACCCACCTGGCCGTCAGTGGCGACAACCTTGCCGAAATCGAGTTGGGTGTCTTCGTCGACAAACCTTGCACTCGAACCCATCGTGCGATCCTTCCTGGCGGCCGCGTCCGGACATCACCGGTGGCCGGGTATACGTGGACGGGTGGCACTACGGGTTCGTTCCCGAGCGTCACCACGGTGTGAACTATGGCACAGCCAAGGCTACGGCTCGCCGGTGCAAATCACCAAGAAACCGGCATATTGGTCGGCATGGTTGAGGGTTCCGCGGGTCGGGTGACAGTTTTCGACACCGGCCCGACGGACCCCCGGCTGACGAGACGCGCGTCGGGGTGGCCCGCCCATCGGCGAGCCACCCCCCACGAGGAGTTGGACTCAGTCCCTCGTCATCAGTCGAGGACGGTGTAGGTGATCGGGGTCGTTCCCTGTCCGAGATCGGCGATCTCGGCGAAGGAGGCACGTGAAAGGTCGACGCAGCGACCGGCGACGTACGGGCCACGGTCGTTGATCCGGACGACCACCGAGCGACCGTTACGGACGTTGGTGACGCGGATGTGAGTACCCAGGCTCAGGGACTTGTGAGCGGCGGTCATGGCGTTCGGGTTGAACTGCTCGCCCGAGGCGGTCGACTGCGGCTCGTCGTAGAACGAGGCGACGCAGCGTGCATCGGCGCGACCCGAACCCTTGTTCGAGTCACCGTCCTTGGCGTGGTGACGCGAGGGACGGGTCGTGTCGCGGCTGGTGTCTCCACCCTTGTGCTTGACGGGCTCGGCGTGCTTGATGGGCTGGGCGGCGGGCACCTTGCCGCTCAGGTGGGTGCGGTAGACCCAACCGGTGTGGCCGTTGGCGCGGACCTCGACCCAGTTGCCGCGGGCGTCGCCGGTGACCTTGACGCCGGTTCCTTCGGCCAGGGAGGTGACGATGCTGGCCTTGGGGGTGGGGGCGGTGCGCACGTTGACGCCGCTGGTGGTGTGGGTGGAGGCGTCGTCCTTGGCATGCTTGGTGGACTTGGCGGGCTTGGAGTGCTTGACCGGTTCGGCGTGCTTGATGGGCTGGGCGGCGGGCACCTTGCCGCTCAGGTGGGTGCGGTAGACCCAACCAGTGCGGTGGCCGGCGCGAACCTGCACCCAGTTCCCGTGAGCCTCGCCGGTGACCTCGACGCCGGCGCCGTCAGCCAGCTGGTCAATGACCTGCCCGGACGGAGACGGAGCCGTGCGCACGTTGACGCCGCTGGTGGTGCGGGTGGCAGCGTTGTCGAGGGCCGGACGGTTCGTGTCACGGCTGGTGGACGAGTCGCCCTTGGTGTCGGTGTTCGGCTTGGCCGGAGCGGGGGCTGACTTGCCGGTGGTGAGGTAACGACCGTAGATCCAACCCGACTTGCCATTGACGGAGACAGGGACCCAGCCGCCGTCGGGACGACCGGTGACCTGAACCTCCTGACCACGCTCGGCGACGGTGAGGACCTTGCCGGCATTGGCGGAGTCGTCACGAACGTTGACCGGGACGGTCGCGATCATGGTGTCAGGGAGCGGGTCGGACCCAAAACGTACCGGGCGGATGCTCTCCTCAGTGAGGAAGCGCTGGTAAATCCAGCCGGTGGTTCCGTTCACGGCGACGGGGATCCACCCGCGCACCTTCTCGCCGGTAACCTGCACCGACTGGCCACGGGCCACGACGGTGAGCACCTTGCCGGAGTTGGAGGATGCAGAGCGCACGTTGACATCCGTTGTCGCGTACATCGTCTGCGTGTTAGCTGCGTGTGCGACCGCACCGATGACGGCGGGTGCAACAACGCTGATACCGGAGGTGAGGGCGATGGTGGCGGCAGCACCTCGGACTGAGCGCTTGGGGCGGATCACGGTGTGACTTCCTCTCGCCAATGAAGGCATCGGGGCTTTCGATCCCGGCGTTTCCGGGACGGGTGGGACATTAGGAATTGCCGACCGGTGGACTCAAAGACATTGAGGGTTCGAGCGTGTCGCGTCAACTGTCGTCAAGGTGCTCTGGTTGACGTAGCGAACCGCGCTGTAAAGCCAAAAGACGGCGTCAAGGAGTGAGGACCCCCTGACATGGTGAAACCCTCTACCTTGTATCGAGGTAGAGGGTTTCACCGTGTATCGAGGAATCGACTCAGAGTGCGCTCAGCTTCTGCCAGCCCTCCCAGTCATAGCACCAGCAACCGATGCCTTCGTCGGGCTTGAACTGTCGGTTCGACCCGGTGTTCATGACGGGGTCACCAGCCGAGCACAGGTTGTACAGCCACTTGGCATTCGCGGTGGACATGCCGATACAGCCGTGGGAGACGTTCGCAGAGCCCTGCGAGCCCGCAGACCAGGGCGCGGCGTGGATGAACTCTCCGGTGTTCGTCACTCGCATGGCGTACTTCACCTTGACGTTGTAGTACCCACTGCTCCCCTTGGGGACGCCGACGGTCGACGAGTCCATCACCTTGACAGCGTTGCGTTCGATGATGACCTTGGTCCCCGATCGGGTCGTGGTTCTCGCACCGGGCTTTCCGGTCGTCACCGGGATGGTGCGGACGGTCTTGCCGTTGACGACGACGTCCATCTTGTGCTTGGCGATGTACACCTTGAGAATCCGCGAATCACCGACACGGAGGGACCCGGTGACGTTGTTCGTGATCCAGCGGTGGCTCGACGTCGGTAATCCGGTGAGGTCAGCCTTGACGCTGACCTTGGTGCCGGCTTCCCAGAACTTCTTGGGACGCCACGCGAGCTGGGACTGGTCGAGCCATCCCCACGCCCCCTCTTGGTTGGGCGAGACGTCGATCTCCATCGCCTCCTGGATCTTGGCGCGCATGTCAGCGTCGATGACGTCCTTGCGGAACTTGATGATGACAGGCATGCCGACGCCGACGGCGGCATCCTTGTAGAGCATCTCGGCGACGTTGACGTCACCGTCAAGGCTCTTGACCTTCGTGGTCACAGTGGTCGTCGCCCCGGCATGGGGATCCGTGTTCGTCAGGGTCGCCGTCACGGTGTAGCGGGTGTTGAGGCTCCACGGTTCCTCCGGGGTCCAGGTACTCTCCTTGAGAGTTCCCTTGACCTCCCCGTCATCCTTGTCGGTGACCTTGACGTCCTTGAGAGCACCATTGACGACGGCGAACTTCAGGGCGTCGCCAGGCTGCAGCTCGGTGATCGGGTGGTCCGAGGTGATCGTCAGAGCTGCTGGGGTTGGGGTCGGAGTGGGCGTCGGGGTCGCGGACGATTTACCGGCGTTGCCTCCGGGGCCAAAGCCGTCCCCGCCCAGGGACGTCTTGGCACAAGCAGCAACAGTCATTGGCAGAGCCACGGCACTTGTGGCCATAACCGAACGCCGGGTCAGTCTCGACGGCACAGTACCTCCATGTTTTGAGTGCGAAATGAGAGCCATGGTCCATTTCGATGGGAAGACGAACGGGATATATCGTACAGCGCCGGACCGGCGACTCCCCAAACGTCAACTGGGCCGAAACGGGAACGTTCACTGCCCGCTGATCGGCCTCGGACGGTCCTTCCATGGGGGTAGGCAGTCATGATTTCCAGCTACTCTTTCATGGACATCACCGTGCGAAACTGATCTGGAGGCATCTCATGTCTGACGGCGACCCGACCCCGCCCCGCCAGCGCCCCGACTGGCTGACCTGGCTGATCGTCGTCATCGTGACGATCATTGGCATGACGATCCTCGGGCTGTGGGCGTGGGCCATGGCCCGGTGATTCGTGGTGGCAGTTGGAGCTTGTCTGTGCGGTTGCAATGAAGTGAGAACGGATCTCGCCACGACACATTCCCGTAGCTAGTATGCAGACAGGAAGGCCGGCACCCTCCTAGCCGGAATGTGAAGATGCGATTTCTTTCAGGTAATCCCGTGAAGGCCGCTGTTGTCATTACGATCGCTGCGGCCAGTCTGTCCTTGACCGCCTGTGGTGGGAATTCCGACCCTTCCAAGGCTGCCGACAAGGCAACAAGCGTCGCCACCAGTGCAACCCCTACTCCTGCACCGGATCCGATCTTCACGAAGGGAAAAGTCAACAGGGATGATTTTTCTCATGATCTCACCGAAGGTTTAAAGAAGATGAGGACGTACCACATGGAAGGCTCCATGGGTGTCGCAATGTCTGGTGAGAAGCACACCATGAAGCTGTCCTCCGACTACGACGGCCATGATCAGTCGGCTCCGAAGGCGCATGTCCTTGTGTCTGCTCCCGATGAGGGGAAGGATGCAGACGTTGTCATCCTGGGCAAGGACGTCTACCAGAGGAGCGGATCGAAGTGGGTCAAGAGCTCCAAGACTGGTGTCGGTATGGGCCAGGCCGATGTCGCGAAGACCGTCCGCGAGTCCACCAATGCGATGGAGTCCGTGACCTATGTGGGTGAAGATTCCCGCGGGCATCGGTTCGACGTCGTGCTCGATCCGGCCAAGATGGGCGGGAGAGAGGCGGCCGCCACCATGAATCAGAAGGTGAAAACGACGTACTGGCTCGACGATGCCAAGCGGGTCGTCGGGATGAAGATGTCGACGGGCGCCGAAGGGGCTGGCGTCACGATGGACATGACCCTGTCGAAGTTCGCGGAGCCCGTCAGGATTCCCAAGGTTTCATGAAGAATCAGTGATTCTGGGTCGTCCTACCGTCAGGGTGGGACGACCCAGTTGCGCCAGGGAGCGCCTAACATCGAGGGTGGGAAGGCCGGCACACCCCCAGCCGGACAAATGCATGCGAGTGTTTTCAGGTACCCCGTTGAAGGTTGCTGCCCTGGCCCTGGTTGCAACGACGAGCTTGTCTCTGACTGCGTGTGATGGTGGATCAAAGGCTGATGACAGTCACACCAGCTCCGCAGCAGCTGACCCGCTGTCCAAGAAGGGGAAGGTCGACAAGGCGAGGTTCATCAAGGAGGTCAAGACCTCCATGGCGACGGTGAAGACCTACCGCATGGAGACCTCTCTGGACGGCTCGATGAATGGCCAGAAGATGAATATGAAGGCCACCACGGACTACGACGGCACGGATTCTTCCAAGCCCAAGGCTCACATGGTCACGACCACCCCTGAGTCGAGCGGGACCCTCGAGCAGGTGATCATTGACGATCAGACGTACACCAAACAGGGGTCGAAATGGCAGAAGACTCCCTCTCAGACCAAGAGCAAGAAGAACGATCCCGGCGACATGGCGGTTGGATTCACCCAGGGGATCGACAACCTGACTTACGTCGGCAAGGAATCCCGAGGCCATCGTTACGACGCCACCGTTCCGGCGGCCTCCGGTGGTGCCACCCCGAGCGCGTCGTCGAGCACTGGCCAGAAGAAGACCACTGGCAAGGTCACCTATTGGCTCGACGATGCCAAGCGGTTCAAGGGCATCAAGATGTCGATGCCGTCAGGGCAGGGCGGGGACATGGCTGTTGATGCCACCTTCTCCAAGTACAACGAGAAGGTGAAGATCCCGAAGGTCGCCTGAGTGCTGCTTCCCGATTTCCCCTGACGATAATCGTCAGGCCACCGGTTCGATCAGACAAGGGTCGGCCGGGTCGATCCTGCTCACCGAGTTGACGCGACGATCGACCCGGTCGACCTTCAGTTCGTTCGCGATCAAGTCACGTGCCTTGCTGATGTGGGCGGCCAGTCCCCGTGCCTGGGCCGCGTCGAGGCAGGCAGGATCGAGCCATTCGTCGAGGTCATTGTCGGTGAGGAAGACCGGCATCCGATTGTGGATCTGGCCAGCGGCGTCACGGGAGGGAGCGGTGATGATCGCCACCGTCGTCTCAAAGCCGGCGTCGATTTTTCGCGTCGCGGCGATGGCTGCTGCACTCAGGAGTCCGGACCCATGTATGTAGTGGGGAATTTTGTCACCGCGCTCCCCGGTCCACTCGAAATACCCCGTCATGGGAACGACGCAGCGCTGGGAGGCCATCGCGGTACGAAACATCCCATTGGTGGCGATGGTCTCGAGGCGTGCGTTGATGGGGCTGGGTCCTGGATTCCTAGCCCAGCCAGGCCGGAACCCCCACCTCGCGGGGGCGAGGACCCGGGTGTCGTCCTCCTGGTGGAGGACAAGGACGATCGTCGACGGGGCGATGGAGTACCGCGGCTGCCAAGGGATGGCGAGGTCACTGCCATAGAGGTGCGCGACCTGGTCGCCGTCCATCCCGAGACTGAAACGTCCACACATGTGAACCAGATTGCCACGGTCACGGCTGGTCGGACCTGCGCGTCACGAGGAAGAGTCGCGTAATGACCCTGGCTAGTTGTAACCACCATACAGGTTAGGTACATCGGGCTGGTCAGAGACAGCTGTGGCTGGACACGGGCGAGGGCCTGTGGGTGGAGTGTGTTGCTACCACACAAAGCACGACTCCCAAGAGGCCCTCATGACCCACTGTAATGCCTCGTTGTCCGAAACCGGACGTTTGCGCCTGGCCTGCTGCATTGTCGAGGATGGCGGTTCCCTGCGTCGGGCCGCCGAACGCTTCAACGTTAGCGTCACCACGGCCCAACGCTGGGCACAGCGCTACCGCGCCCACGGGCCGGCCGGAATGCGTGATCACTCCAGCCGACCCCACCACCAGCCCCGACGGGTCTGCCGTCGCACGCAACGATGGGTGGTGGGATTGCCCATCACCCACCAGTGGGGCCCAGCACGCATCGCCTACCACCTACGCCACCAGCACCTCAGCGTCTCGACTGTCGGCAAGATCCTGCAACGCTACGGATGCCCACCCCTGACCTGGATCGACAAGGCCACCGGCGCCCGGCTACGCGCCCAGCCCACACCCGTCCGCTACGAACACGACACCCCCGGTTGGCTGGTCCACGTCGACATCAAGAAGCTGGGCCGGATCCCCGACGGCGGCGGCCACCGCATGGTCGGACGCGCCCAAGGAGTACGCAACCGTGGCTGATCCGCCAGCGGGGGTGGGTATCACTACATCTACAACGCCGTCGACGACCACTCCTGCCTGGCCTACGTCGAGGTCCTCAGCGATGAGCGCAAGGACACCGCCGCCGGGTTGTGGACCAGGGCCCAGGCCTGGTTCGCCAGCCAGGCCATCACCGTCAAGCGGGTCCTGACCGACAACGGCTCCTGCTGCCGGTCCAAAGTCTTCAACAAGGCACTCAAAGACACCCACATCACGCACAAGTACACCCGGCCCTACACGCCCAAGACCAACGGCAGGGTCGAGCGGTTCAACAGGACCCTGGTCGCCGAGTGGGCCTACGCACGGCCCTACGCCAGCGAGACCGACCGCCTGGCCGAACTCCCCGGCTGGCTGCACCACTACAATCACCACCGCGGGCACACCGCGCTCAAAGGCACATCACCCGCCGACCGCGTACCTAACCTGTCCGGCGATTACACCTAGACCTCAGTGCGGGGTTTGGCGAGACGTCGTCACAGGTTGCTGACGGGAGCGCCCTCGTGGCCTCGTCCTCATCCCAATCGGCGGACCGAGCAACCGTGGCTCCCGGCGGGTGGCGGCTGGAGTTCTCGTGTCCGCCAGAAGCGTTGTACGAGCGGCTCCGCGAGCATTTGCAGCGCTGGGGCAAGGCACATGACGCGAGAACGTTGCCCGTTGTCAAGCATGTGCGTGGCGACCTACCGGCCGCTACAGGGGGCGGTGATCGCCACCGTGTCGAGAACTGGAGCTTCGACGTCGCATCGGCTCAGCTGCGAAGGTCGAGCCCCACCGGGGCGGCCGACGAAACGCCCGTCGTCCACCTCTCGGTGGTGGAGGCTGATGCCCGGATTCCTTGGATCCGGCTTCTCGCCACCGAGATGGTATCCATATCCCCTCCGTCCCCCGACGGGTCGTGTTCTGCCGATATCGAAGTCTTGCTGCAGCGAGACCACGCAGCGATCAGCGTTGTTTCCTGCACCCACTTAGCCTCATGATGGATCTGTTCCCTTCGCCCTCACAGGAGAGAAAATGAGCCAAGGTTCACCCCTAGTGGTACGTGATCAGGTCAATCAAGACCTGGTATACATGCCTATGGACGCGGCAACCGCACGAGAGATTGCGGATGATTGGAAATACCCGCCTCCTTATGATTTCTATGACATGACGGCGGATCCCGGGGATTATCGTGAATTCGTTACTCCCGAGCTGTGGCCGGAATTCTTCCTTCAAGTGCGGCAGGCCGGTCAACTTATCGGTTTCCTTTCCGGAGCTTTTCCGGCTCATCCCAGTGAACGGTGGGTGGTGAGGTTGTAGGCAGGGGTCGAGGCCCTCGATGATGGAGGTTCCTACCCCGTCCATACCGAGAGCCTCGATGTGTTCAACGCTACCTTCTGTCGTCCGGATCTGACTACCTTCCTCGGCTTGGCCGACCTCGGCTTGGAGGCGATCGGGCTCCGTCTCGAGGCTGGTCGTGCTGTGATTGAGTGTGTCCCGATTAGCGACGACAGTTGGTGCCATCGCTGCGGATGTCGGGGTGTTCGGCATGGGGTCGTGGACCGTTGGTTGGCGCATATTCCGTTGGGTTGGCGCCCCACGATGCTGCTGGTTCGCCTGCCCAGGTATCGCTGTCGCGGGTGTGGTTGCTGTTGGCGTCACGACCTGGAGTTGGCTGCTGGGCCGCGAGCCAAGATGACTCGTGCCGCGGTCTGCTGGGGGCTGGAAGCACTGGTGGTGGATCGGCTCTCTATCTCGCGGATAGCGGCGGCGCTCGGGGTCGCTTGGGACACCGCGAACACCGCGATCCTCGACGCCGGGCAGCAGTTGCTCATTGAGCATCCTGGCCGTCTGAACGGGATCGAAGTCCTGGGTGTTGATGAGCATGTCTGGCGCCACACTCGGCTGGGCGACAAGTACGTCACGGTCATCATCGACCTCACACCGGTCCGCGATGGCAGCGGTTCGTCCCGGCTGCTCGCGATGATTCCCGGGCGCTCCAAGGCAGTGTTCAGGACTTGGCTCGATCAGCAGTCCCAAGACTTCCGTCAAGGAGTCGAGATCGTGGCGATGGACGGCTTTACTGGGTTCAAGACCGCGGCCGCTGAGGCGATCCCTGATGCGGTCACGGTCATGGACCCTTTCCATGTCGTCAAGCTCGCCGCAGACGCTTTGGACGCGACCCGACAGCGGGTCCAGCAGGAAGTCCATGGGCATCGCGGCCGCAACCATGATGCGCTCTATCAGGCCCGGCGGCTACTCCATACCGGCTTGGATCTGCTCCGACCACGACAGATCGAGCGACTCGAGGACCTGTTCGCCTGCGATGATCACGTCGGCGTCGAGGTGACATGGAGCGTCTATCAGCAGCTGGTCTCGGCTTACCGGAGCAAGGACGCCACAGCCGGGAAGGCCTCGCTCGCCCGCATCATCGAGTCGCTGGCCCACGGGGTCCCCAAGGCTCTGCCCGAGTTGGCAAGACTTGGCAGGACGCTCAACAAGCGCCGCAGCGACGTCCTGGCGTTCTTCGATCATCCCGGCACCAGCAACGGCCCTACCGAAGCGATCAACGGACGGCTCGAGCACCTCCGCGGGACCGCTCTCGGGTTCCGTAACCTGACCAACTACATCCGAAGGGCAATACTCGACACCGGCGGTTTCAGACCCGCCTTCCACCGATGATTGGGAAGAGCCGCTTTTCCGGAAGGGGGCGATGGTTTGGAGATTGGGCTAGGGATGCGCCCCGACCTTACCGGCGCCGGTTTGGGGCGGAACTTCATGAGGTGCAATTTGGCGAGGATTCGCCAGGAATACCCAGGCGTGGAGATTCGCCTGTCGGTCGCGTCATTTAATCTGCGGGGCATCAAGGTGTATGAGGCCAGTGGGTTCAAAGTTATTCGCTACTTCAAGCAGGTGACCAATGGCGGGGAATACGACTTCGTCGAGATGAAGCTCGGCGGGTGAAGCATCACTCGATCCCATCCATGGCGGACCGTAAGCTAGTGAAGAGAGATGTATGACTACCACACCCAGAATTCCGAAAAGTGTGTTTTGGCGGGTAGCCGCAACCTCCGGCCTCGGAGAGCTCTCGCAGGGGGTGGCCGACGTTGCCCTGCCACTCATCGCGGTGGGCGCCCTTGGCGCAACTGGATGGCAGGCGAGCGCCGTGACCGCGGCCGAGTCCGCGGGATTGGTCCTTTTCGGGCTCTTCGCGGGCTTAGTTGCCGATCGTCACAATCGAGTATCCGTCATCACGACCGCCAACGTGCTGCGCGCCGTGGCGTTCCTCGCGCTGCCGATAGGGGGGCTCTTTCAAGTAGTGAGCATTCCTATGCTTATCGCTCTTGGAGTCATCGCGGGCGCGTGTGGCATCTTCGCCGACACCGCAGCTCAAGCGCTGACCCCCAGCATCGCATCAGAGGAAGAGCTGCTGGCACGCAACTCCCAGCTGCACGCCGTGGACTCGGCGACCCAAATCGGGGCCCCTGCGCTCGCAGGAGCGATGATCCAATGGTTAGGTAGCCACGTCGCCGCTGGCGTGACGTCCATCGGCTACTTCTTGGCGGCCGCCCCGCTGATTGGTTGCAGGAAGATCGACGCCGCCAGGGTCCCCGGCACGGCAACCGCCGCCGAGCAGCGGAGCCTCTTTCGGGAGCTTAAGGTCGGATTCAGGGAGCTCTGGCACCAACGCGAGCTGTGAAGCACCATCGCCTGTACGGCAACATTCAACTTTGCCTACGGAATGCTACAGCCTCTGTTCTGTCTATTTCTGCTGCGAGAACTTGGTGTCAGTGAGGGTATTGTCGGCTCAATTCTCGCGATGGGCGGCCTTGGCTCTGTGCTGTCTGCCATCTTCGCCGAAAAGCTGGTTGCAAGGATCGGGATTGGTGCCGCCATCTGGATGCCGGCGCTCATCGCGGGATGCAGTATCTCGGCGCTGGCGTCACTCAGTCCGCGCACTGCTCTCGTCGTGGGAGGGATTCTACAAGCGGTCTTGTCGATTTCGGTCACCGTATACAACATCACTGTCTTCACGCTGCGTCAGGCCAGCACATCGCCGGACATCCTAGGTCGGATCAGCGCCTCCAGTCGTGTGATCGTGTGGGGAACGGCCCCCCTGGGAAGCTTGCTCGCCGGCTCATCCATGGCTTTCCTCGGGATCCGAGGTTCCTTGGTCGCATCAGGTTTGATTGCCTGCCTGTCGGCTCTATGGATCCTCGCCTCCCCGATCCGAAAGGTGCAACACATGACGGAGTTCCGACGTGATCACTGAAGTCCCGAATTCGGCCGGAGCGACGTCAGCGCCTCCGGCTCCGCGGCGTGTGCAGTACCGGAGCGACTGCCTGCTGCGCAGCGCTGGATTCCCGGTGGCAACGTTGCATGTTCTGCGCAGGAAACCGTCCGCTAACGTGGCCGAGTCCTCCATCAGAGCTCAAGACCTCGACGAACTGTTCATCGAACAGGTTGCGCGAATTTGTCGAGAGACGCCTGTCGGGGAGGCGTTAGCGTGGCAAAACCCGGGCATCCTGCAGAACAACCTGACAACTCTCGAACCGGTCAACAACCGCAAGAACCGGCGCCGGGCAGATGCACTGTTTGCCTATATCTCGCGCTACGTGGCCAAGAATGACACCATCGGTTTCTTTGGCCCCCTTTGCTGGGGTACCATCGATCAGTCGACGCGCACGTCCTTCGTGGCCCAAGAGCCTGCCCTGGGGCGGCGTGAGATCTACTTCGAGTCGTGGGCGGTCGACGAGCTAGGTGTCCGGGATCAGCGCACCTCGTCGGATACCGTTCGTCCCACCGGTGACATCGTCAGCCACCACTGCTCGCGGGGACGACGGTGAGCGGAGTCGACGAGGGAAGGCATCGTCTCCATCTTGCTGGGGCGCATGTCCGACTCGTTGACACCGATGAACCACGGCCCGTCCTGGTGGGCGGCCAACTCGTCGTCAATGAGGTTGAGAGCGCGATACGCGAGACGATTGGCCAGCAACCGGTCGAAGGGGGAGGGCGACCCACCTTGCTGCATGTGCCCCAGAACCACTTGGCGCACGTCGTACATGCCGTGGGATTCCTCCTCCAGTAGTCGAGCGATGAAGTCGGTGGTGTAGTTGCGGGAGGCGTTCTCGTTGCGAACGGCCAGGAATAGACGCCGTCCGTGGGCGAAGGACTCCCGCAACCAGTGGACGTCATTGGCCAGATCGTCCAGGGAGATGCCGTCCTCATTGGTGTAGATCCGCTCGGCACCGGCGGCGATGCCGGACATCAGGGCGAGGTATCCGCAGTCGCGCCCCATCGTCTCGACGACGAAGCACCGACGCGAGGCGATGCCGGACTCCTTGATCTTGTCCATCGCCTCGACGATGACGTTGAGGGCGGTGTCGGCACCGATGGACAGCTCGGAACCGGGGAGGTTGTTGTCGATCGAGGCCGGTATGCACACCGTCGGGATGCGGAAGGCGGGGTAGCGGTCCCGTTCCGTCGTCATGGTGTGGATGCCCTCGTAGGCCGAGTATCCGCCGATGACGAGCAGGGCGTCGATGTGGTTGTCCTCCAGTGCGCGGCTGACGGCGTAGAGGTCACGGGTGCTCGGGGTTTCGCGGCGGGTGCCCAGCTCAGCACCGCCTTCCCCGGCCCAGCCCTCGACGTCACTCCAGGCCAGTTCCGACATGTCCCCGGCAGCCAGGCCGACGAATCCGTTGTGGATTCCGATGACGGTGTGGCCACGAGAAATACTCAACCGGACGGCTGCGCGGGCAGCAGTGTTCATGCCCGGGGCAGGGCCGCCGGCGTGCATGATCGCAATCCGCTTGCGGTCGGCGTCCTCGCCCCCCTCGGTCTTGGTGCGAGCGGGCTCGCTGAGCTCGGTGAAGATGGCGTCCATCTCGACGAAGGAGCGTCCCCTCATCCTCATGGCCTCGTTGTAACGCCCCTGCTCGATGAGACCGGGCACCGACTTGGTGTCGGCGACGGCCTTGACGAGGGGCAGACGGTGGATGCGGTTAGCGCCGGTTCCGATGACGCGCCCCTCGGCCTCCGGGGTCGTCGAAAGTACCTCGTGAACGGCGTGGTAGCCGAGCCAGGTGGAGGCCCAACGGTCGTAGGCCGAGGGGCGTCCGCCGCGCTGGACGTGGCCCAGGATGGTGACGCGGGCGTCCTCCCCGAGCTTGTCCTCGAGGACCTGACGGACGTACTCGGAGGTGATGCGGTTACCGGCGCGATCGGTGGCTCCCTCAGCGACGATGACGATCGAGTCCCGGCGCCCCGACTGTCGACCGCGCTTGAGCTCGGCACACATCCGATCTTCCCAGCCGTCCTCCGGTGGACGCTCCGGGATGAGCACATAGTCGGCGCCACCGGCGACTGCCGCCATGAGGGCGAGATAGCCGCAGTGACGACCCATCACCTCGACGACGAAGGATCGCTGGTGGCTGGCAGCGGTGGAGGTGAGGTCGTCAATGGCATCGACGATGCGGTGCAGAGCCGTGTCCGCGCCGATGGTCATGTCGGATCCGACGAGATCGTTGTCGATGGAACCGACGAGTCCCGCGATCATGAGGGAGGGGTGCTCGCGGGCCACCTCGGGGCTCACCCGACCCGTGTCGACGAGTTCGGCGACGAGATCGGTCCACTCGGTGCGCAGCACGTCCAAACCAGTGAGCGAACCATCGCCACCGATGACGACGAGACGATCAATTCCGTGCTCCAAGAGGTTCTGAACGGCCTTCAGCCGACCTGAGCGTTCGCGCATTGCCTTGCAGCGGAAGGTGCCGATCACGGTGCCGCCACGGTTGAGGATCGAACCGACATCACCCCATCCGAACTTCCGGATGCCGTCGCCTCCGTCGATCATGCCTTGGTAGCCCTCGTAGATCGCATAGACCTCGGCTCCCACGCTCAATGCAGAGCGCACCACGGCGCGGACAGCGGCATTCATTCCCTGGGCGTCGCCACCGCTGGTCAGGATGCCGATGCGCAACCCACGACCGTCGGGGAGGGTTGGGGTAAGCCTCAATTCGTCATCAACACGCACAGTTCAATATTGCCGCGTCAGAGTGGCCGGAGGGTGAACTGTGACGGTGGGGACGGTGGGTCGGGGATTTTCGTCTCTGGTGCGGTGAGCGTTCGGTGTTGCGGCGGGGAGGGTGACCCTCGGGCTGACCATCCCAGGTCGTCAGGACTCAGGAGTGCTCGTCGGGAACTGTCTCGAGGTCGTCCATCCATGCCCGGGCCACGGCGTCGGACGGCATTCGCCAGTCACCGCGCGGGCTCAGGGACCCACCGGCGACGACCTTGGGTCCGTTGGGCAGGGTGGAGCGCTTGAACTGGTTTCCGACGAATCGACGCAGGAACAGCCGCGTCCAGTCCTTGATGGCCGACAGGTCATAGGAATGGCGGTCCTCGTCATGGAACCCGGGTGGCCAGGACCCCACCGAGGCGTCGCGCCAGGCGTGATGGGACAGAAAGACGATCCGGCTGGGACGCATCCCGTGGCGCAGTAGGTGGTAGAGGGTGAAGTCCTGCAACTCGTAGGGGCCGATCTTCGCCTGGGTGGACTGGATCTTCTCTCCGGGGCGAGCCGGGACGAGCTCGGGGGAGATTTCCGTCCCCAGAACGGACTCAAGGACGATATTGGTGGCTTCGTTGAACTGGCCCGACGAAATGCACCACCGGATGAGATGTTGGATGAGGGTTTTCGGCACGCCGGTGTTGACCCCGTAGTGGCTCATCTGGTCGCCGACGCCGAAAGTGCACCACCCCAGGGCTAGCTCGGACAAGTCTCCGGTGCCCAGCACGATGCCGCCCCGCTGATTGGCGATGCGGAAGAGGTAGTCGTAACGCAGACCAGCCTGGACGTTCTCGAAGGTGACGTCATAGACGTCGGCCCCGTCACCGGCCGGGTGCCCCATCCCCCTGAGCATCTGGGTGGCTGCCGGGCGGATGTCCAACACCTCGCAGGGAATGCCGAGTGTCTGGCACAGGTCCAGGGCGTTGTTTTTGGTGTGGTCGGTGGTGGCGAACCCTGGCATCGTGAAGGCGAGGATGTCGGTGCGGGGACGGCCCATCTGGTCCATCGCCTTGGCAGCGACGAGTAGGGCATGGGTGGAGTCGAGGCCTCCCGAGACGCCGATGACGACCTTGGGAGCTCCGATCGACTCGAGGCGACGACGCAGGCCGTAGACCTGGATGTTGTAGGCCTCGTAGCAGTCCTGGGCGAGCTGGTCTGGCTCGTTCGGGACGAAGGGGAACCGGTCGACGGGCCGCTCGAGACCGATGTCCTCATGGGTCGGGTCGAGGGTGAAGGTGTTGGTGCGCCATTCCTCGTTGTGGGCACGAGCGTCGGACTGGGCCAGGGCGTTGTCGTCGAAGGACCCTTGCCGCATCCTCTCCTGACGCAACAGGTCGAGGTCGGTGTCAGCCAGGCAGTACCCGGGCTCGGGGGAGAACCGGTCGGTCTCGGCCAACAGGGTGCCGTTCTCGTAGATCATCGCCTGGCCGTCCCAGGACAGGTCGGTGCTCGACTCCCCGGGGCCGGCGGCCGCGTAGACGTAGGCCTGAAGGTTGCGCGAGGACGTCACCTTGCACAGTTCGTGTCGCTGGCGGGACTTTCCGACGGTGATCGGGGAACCCGAGAGGTTGACCTCGACGACAGCGCCTGCGAGAGCGGCCTGGGAGGACGGGGACACCGGAACCCACAGGTCCTCGCAGACTTCCACATGGAAGGTGAGGTCCGGCAGGTCTGAGGCCTGGAAGAGCTGGTGGGGTCCGAAGGGGACCTCGGTCGAGGCCACGTGAGATTTCTGTCGCCCCGACAGGTCGATCGTCCCGCTGGTGCCTGCACCAGCCGCGAAGTGACGCTTTTCGTAGAACTCCCGGTAGTTGGGGAGGTAACTCTTGGGCACCACACCGAGCACCTGGCCACGGTGGACGACGACCGCGCAGTTGTACAGCCGGTTCCCCCTCTGCAAGGGAGCCCCGACGACGATGACCGGGAAGAGCTCGCGGGAGGCCTGACGCAGGGTCTCGATGGCGTCGATCACGGCATCGAGGACGACGTCCTGGAGCAGCAGGTCGTCGATGGCGTAGCCGGTCAGGCAGAGCTCGGGGAAGACGGCGATAGCCACGTCACGAGAGTTGAGCTCCCGGCAGGTGTCGAGAATTCCCGCCACGTTCGAGGCAGGGTCACCGATGTGCACCGTCGTGGTGCACGCCGCGACTCGTGCGAAACCTTGGTCATATGCCGAGTGGAAATTCCCCTTCATGGGGTCAGTCTCGCAGAACCTGGGGTGCGGAAGCCCTGTTCACCCCAGTTCGCTGCTGCGCGGGGGATTTGCGCCGGCCCGAGAGACGGTGATGGCGGCGATGTGGTCTGCCCGCTGCATCACCTGTCGAAAAACGTCAGGCTGGATGCGGCCGAGATCCATGCGGTGCTCGGCCCCCAGCAGCCCGGTGGTCCACAAACTGTCAATGGTCGCCGACATGAAGGAATCCCCGGCACCGACGGTGTCGACAACCTCGGTTCGCTCCCCGGGGACGCGAATTTCGACACCAGCGGCCGTCATGGCCACCACGCCGTGTTCTCCCATCGTCAGGATGCCAATTTTGGGCCCCAACCCCATCCAGTCGGTGAGCATTTCGACCGGGTCAGCCCCCTCGCCCAGCCATTCCAGGTCCTCGTCGGAGGCCTTGACGACGTCGGCGAGTCGGACGAACTGCTCGACATCGTGGCGCGCAGCAGCTGGATCACCGAGCAGGCTGGGACGGCAGTTCGGGTCAAAGGTGATCGTCGCGCAGTCCCGGGCGGCGGCAACCGTCTGCGCCACCGCCTGACGTCCCGGCTCGATCCCGCACGCCAATGACCCGGTGTGGACGACGACGCAGTCATCGGGAATCGTGACCGACGGCAATGCCCACTCGAGGTCGAACTCGTAGCTAGCCTGGCCTCCCGTCAGGGTGGCGGTGGCCGTGGGGGTGCGCTCGGCTCCCCGTGACGGCCCGCTGAGACGGACGTTGTCGGCACCGACATGGGCCTCGATGCTCCGGCCGTGGTCGTCGGCACCGATCCAGGTGGCCAACTCGACATCGCGTCCCAGGCGGGCCAGCCCAACCGCCACATTCATGGGGGATCCGCCGGGGTGTTCGCTCACCCGTCCGGCATCATTGACGACGTCGATCAGTGACTCCCCGATGACAAGTGCGGTGGACATGACCTCTCCTCCCGATGGTGCCTCCAGTCTCTCGCACCCCGCGCAGCCGTCCTGGTGGAGGGCCAACCGTCGTTCTGCTACCAGCGTTGTATTCGGATAGCCAGGTTGCGGCCTCTAGACTGGATTTGATGATCGCCTCCGGAAGCACCCCGACCCCGGAACCGCGCGCCGGCTCTGGCCTCTGGCGCGGCGGTGGTTTCTTCGCTGCCCTGGTGGCAACGGTGTGCTTGGTCGCTGGCTGCGGATCATCCATGCCGGCAGTGACGCCGTGTATCGATTCCGTTCCGGGCGCGGGTGATCTTCGTGCTCGTCATCGCTACCCTGTGACGTGCCCGACCGCTTCTCCCGAGTTGACGGCCAAGGCGTCCCCGAGTGAGGAGGCCCCGGACGGGCCGACTGACAAGGTCGGTGCCGACGAGCCCGATAACTCTGCCAGCCCCCAGACTGACGAATCGAGGCCCTCGATTCCCGGGCCGACTCCACCTCCCGCATCCCTGGCGGTGGGTGAGAAATCCTCGGCAGGCGCTGGAACTTATGTGCTGTGGGTCAAGGCGGAGAATCACGTCTACCTCGTTGACGACGGTGTGGTGAAGCGCGCGATGCTCACCACCGCGGAGCCGTGGAAAACCCCGGTCGGGGACTATGAGATCGAGTACAAGGTTCAACATGCCGCATCAACCGAGGATGGCATTCGCTGGTACATCCCCAATTTTCTGGCTTTCTATCAACGCCCGGGAGCGATCGGCCACATTGGCTTCCACCAGATCCCGTGGGACGAGAAGACTAAGAAACTTGCTCAGCCCGTCTACACCCTGGGCATGCCGGGGTACTCGAGTCACGGCTGCGCGAGGTTGGCTCCGAAGGACTCGGAGGCTCTCTACAACTTTGCCCATGAGGGCACAAAGGTAAAGGTGCGGTGAGGGTGAAGGTGCGGTGAGTCGTCGACGCGACGAGGAGAACACCCTCGACCTGAGAACACGGCTGGGCCACAGCGTCGACCACGAGGACGTCGACTCGGGGAATCGCGACACCCTGGGGGCGACGACGGAGTCGGCTCGGGTCAGTAGGTCTGCCGGTGCTTTTGTCGCGGTCATGGCCATCACCGGACTGGTGTGGGGCCTCAGCCTGGCGATCTGGGCTGTGACGCCCGGGGCGAATGGCACCAGCGGAACCATGCCGGCACGCGGCTGGTTCGGAAGCCTCCTCGTCGGTCTGCTCTACGCGATGGGGGTGGCGGTCATCCTCATCATCCCGGTCGTCCTGCTGGCAGCTCTGCTGGGGGCGAGGTTGGAGCGGCGGAGGAGGCAGCGCCTCGCTGGCGGGATCGTCGGGGGAGTGACCGTTTTGCTCGGAGGGGCGGGTTTGTACGCCTTGATACCGGTGTTCTCGGCGGTGGCCGAGGTCACCTGGCCTGCCCTCCTGTTAGCCATCGGGCTGGGGGCCTGGTGGGGTCCCTGGGTCATCGAGGGCCGCCGCTCGCGATGAGGCCGCAACGACAACCGTGGCCTAGAGTGTGAGGCATGACACAGAACACCCCTGTCGTTCCCACCCCTCCCAAGGCCCTGACGATTTCTGCCTGGGTCGCGGTCGCGTCCGTGATCATTCAGGCTGCGTTGGCCTGCTTCATGCTCTCCGGTGTTCACGGGCTCGGCGACGTGCACATGGGATTTGGAATTCTGACCCTGGTGGCCGCCATCGTGGCTGCCGTCCTGGCTGTCATGTGGAAGCGTCACGGTGGCCCGTCGTCGATCGTCGGTCACGCCGTGGGCATGGCGGTGTTGGTCCTTGTCCAGTACGGCCTCGGCGAGATGAGCAGTGGCGGTGCGGTCAAGTGGATCCACGTGATCCTGGGCGTCGTCATCGTCGTCGGGCTGCTCGTTCTGCCCCAGTCGATCGCCAAGTCTTCCCGGAAGTGACGCGGGCTGGCGTCAGCAGGTAATTCTCGCCGTCAAGGCCCCGGTGACAGCCATCAGGTCTGATGGTGACAATTCCACCGACAGCCCGCGACGCCCGCCCGAAACCAGCACTCGCGGCTGCCCCAGCACCGATTCATCGATGCACGTGGGCAGCCGCTTTTTCTGTCCAAGTGGCGAAATCCCCCCGACGATGTACCCCGTTGAGCGCTCAGCTGCCGCGGGGTCGGCCATGGCGGCTTTTTTCGCACCCATCGCGGATGCGAAGGCCTTGAGGTTGAGCTGGCCACTCACCGGGACGACGGCGACGGCGAGTTTTCCCGAGGGAGCGAGCTCGACGATGAGGGTCTTGAGCATGATGTCCGGGTCGAAGCCGAGTTTTGCGGCCCCCTCGTCACCGAAGTGGTGGTTCGACGGGTCATGGTCGTAGCTGTGGAGGACGTGAGCCACCTTGGCCTTGGCAAGGGCTTTCGTGGCTGGGGAGGCAGAGTCAGAGGCAGGCATCAGTCCTCGAATCCGGCCCACACACGCAACCGGTGGGTCATCTCGTCGTCCTGGGGGGCTGGGCGACCGTCAATACTCAGGATGGGGACGATGCCGCGAATCGATGACAGTAGCCAGGCCCCTTGTGCTCGCAAGACCTCGTCGCGCCTCATGAGGCGGGTGGAAGTCTTGACCCCGTCGTCGTCAGCGGCTTCGAAGACGGTGTTGACGGTGATGGAGCTGAGGATCCCAGTGGCGCCGGTGGGGGTTGTCCACAGTCCGTCGGCAGCTTGGACGACCAACCCTGAGGTGGGCCCTTCAAGCAGGTAGCCCTCGGTCGAGGTGAAGATGACGTCGTCGGCGCCCTGGGACTTGGCGTAACGCAGCGCCGCGACGTTGACGGCATACGACAAGGTCTTGACGCCGCCGAGGAGCCACGGTGCATCGGCGAAGGACTCGCTCGTGACCCCTCGCGACAGGCACAGCACGTCGATTCCTTCCCTCTCCTCCTTGTGGGTTTCGGAGAGGGGAGCGATGATGAGGAACCCACGTGGCGGTCCGGGGACGACCTCGCGGCCGTTGGTATAGACGAGTTTGAGGGTGGCCTCTCCGGGGAGGCGCCAGGTACGCGCTGCATCCTCGATGAGGTGCCGCCATGAGTCCATGTCAGGGGTGGGGCCATCCACGCCTGCGATCGATCGGGCGAAGCGGGACAGATGCTCCTCGAGATGATCGATTCGGGACGTCCCATCCTGTGCGGTGACGATACGGGTTGCGTCGAAAACTCCGTCCCCACGCAGCAGCCCGAGATCGTCTCCATGGCACACCATGGTCGAGGGCGGCACGTCCCCTTCGCCAAGTATGGCTAGTAGGTATGGAACACTTGAACTCATGCGTTCAGCCTAGTTGAGTAGAAGTTGGGTGGTCACAGAGGCTGCCCTCCGCGACCACAGGAATGTCACGTATGGTTGGGCGTCGATATTCAGCCAGTTTGGCTGACGTCATATTACTAACGGACTGGGAGATCATTAATGACGGAGTCGTATCGCTCGTCGCAGACACGTCAGACCTACCACCACGGTCATCTGCGTGAGGCCCTTGTGGAAGAGGGCTTGGAGATGGCTCGCAGTGGTGGCGCCGAGGCGGTCGTGCTTCGTGAAGCGACTCGCCGAGCTGGCGTGTCACCCAACGCGGCGTACCGTCACTTCACGAACCGCGAGGCCCTTCTCGATGAGGTGGGCTTGGCGGCTGCCGACCAGATCGGCCGCAGGATGCGTGAAGCTGTGGCTGAAGCCCAGCCTGAAGACGATGAGGCTGAAGCAGTTGCCCAGCTGGTGGCTGCGTGCCGCGCGTACCTTGATTTCGCCCTGGCAGAGCCGGGATTTTTCGACGTCGCATACCGCATTTCGGATGCCGGCCTCGACATGATCGAAACGGATCGGTCGAAGGCACCGAATTTGCCCGACTCGGTCATCAGGGATGTTCTCGCCGACCCCGACATCAAGCTCTCGGAGCGAGTCGATGTGCGCGGTCTCGGCATCCTGCTGTGGTCGTTGCTCCACGGGTTTGCCTCGTTGTCGACCTCCGGTCCGTTGCGTGGTGAGAAGGCCTCCGAGCGGGCCGAGAACGTCCTCGACATCATTCGTGCCTCCCTGTGTGGTGCGATTGCTCGAGCCTGATGGCTCGAGCGAGTCGCAATACGGACTTCCAGGCTGAGACCGGGTATCGCCAGATCCTGAATCTGGCGATACCCGCTTTCTTGTCCTTGGTGGCTGAGCCGCTATTTCTCGTCGCGGATTCTGCGGTCGTCGGGCACCTGGGCACTGCCCAGTTGGCCGGCCTCGGTGTTGCCTCGGCAGCCCTGACGACGTTCACGGGTCTCTTCGTTTTCCTCGCCTATGCGACGACGGCCACCTCCTCGCGCCGGATGGGAGCGGGGGATCGCCATGGTGCGGCTCAGACCGGTGTTGACGGACTCTGGCTGTCCCTCATCATCGGAATCCTCGTCGCGATCATGCTGGTGGTCATTCCGACGACGGTGGCCGGATGGTTCGGTGCCAGCGGCGTCGTCGCAGAACAGGCCGGACGGTATCTGCGCATTACTGGTTTTGGTGTGCCCGCGATGCTCGCAACGATGGCAGTCACCGGGGTGCTGCGAGGATTCCAGGACACCCGGACGCCTCTGGTCGTCACTGTCATCACCTTCAGCCTCAACCTCGTACTCAACCTGTGGTTCGTGCTCGGAATGGGCTGGGGGATCGAGGGATCAGCCATTGGCACCCTGATCTGCCAGATAGCCATGGCGGTGGCCCTGGTCTGGGTGCTGTGGAGACGTACCCACGGTCTGGACCTGAGTCTGGTGCCACACCTGGGCGGGATCGCCTCGAGCCTGCGCGACGGCATTCCGTTGCTCATCCGCACCCTCGCGTTGCGGGCTGCCCTTTACGTGACGACCTGGGTCGCGGCGCGGGCAGGAGCGATCACCATGGCGTCCTACCAGGTGACGATGACGATCTGGAACCTGCTCCTCATGACGATGGACGCCCTCGGTATCGCCGGTCAGGCCCTGACGGGAGCGAGTTTGGGAGCTGGCGACATTCACCGCACACGGTTGTTGACCGGCACCATGACTCGGTGGGGGGTGTGGGCCGGAGTTGTCATTGGCATCCTGCTGGCAGCCTTCCACCAGCTCGTGCCGGCCATCTACACGAATGATCCGGCAGTTCACCGGGCGGTGGCGGCTGGTCTTCTCGTCGTAGCCGTTGAGCAGGTCATCGCCGGGCCGGCTTTCATTCTCGACGGAGTGCTCATCGGAGCAGGTGACGGCCGCTGGCTGTCGGGCGCCCAGGTTGTCATGTTTCTGGTGTACCTACCGATGGCCTGGGCGGTTCATCTCTGGGCGCCGGCTGACCCGGCCGCTGCTGTCGTCTGGTTGTGGATCGCCTTTGGTGGGTTCATGGCGGTGCGGTGCGTGATCCTGGCCTGGCGTGCCCATGGGGACGCCTGGATGAGGACCGGAGCCTGAAAAGGATCCCCTCCCGGGTCCCCCGCGAAGGAGCGAATCCGGCACGTCCCCGCCCGTTGGTCCGAGGCCGATGGTCTCGGACCAGCAGCGTCGCCTCACTCGGTCAGTCGAAGCGCACCTGTTGCGCCCCAGGGACTGAGTCGTACCTCTCAGGAGCACTGGTGAGCACCACGATCTGACTCGTTCGAGCCCCTTGGGCAACCTCGGTGAGGATGTGCCTGACCCTCACTGGGTCCGAGTAGACCAAGGCATCGTCGAGGATCACAGGCACCCCGTCATCAGGATCGATGAGCCGGGCGGCAGCGAGCCGTACCACCAGGCCGAGCTGTTCCCGGGCTCCCGACGACAGCTGGTCCCATTCCAGGCGCGCACCCTTGAGCTGGCGAGCCATCACCGTCAGTGTGGAGTCGATCTCGACGTGGAGATCCTGGCCGAACACGGCCCGGCCGATCCGGTCGATCTCGCTGGTGAACGGGGCGACGTAGGACTGACGCACCTGATCGAGATGACGACTGAGGGTGTCGCACAGCAGCTTCGTCGACCGCGCCCGACTCTCCAACCCAGCGACGCGGCGTGCGAGTTGGTGTTTCTTGCTGGTCAAGGCGTCGACGTCGGCCTGACGCTCCTGGCGTCCCAGGCCGAGCAGCTGGCCCTTGAGCTCCAACTGACGGTCGGTGTCCTCCTTGAGACGAGCAGTGGCCTTGCTGAGGGCGAGCTGACTTCCCTGGGCCTCGGTGCGAACCTGGTCGGGGTTGCGCTCAGCTAACGCAGCTGCGGCGCGATCGGCCTCAGTCCTCGCGACACGGTCCTCCTCCTTGGCGGTCGTGAGGGCCTCGGTCAGGTCATCGTCCGGGACCGCCTCGCGCGTGGCGGTGAGTTCCTCGCTCAGCCGCGTGACGGTCTCGGCGGCGGTGTCGAGGTCGATGTTGGCGCGAAAAGCCTTGTCGTGGGTCTCACTGCGCCGCTTGTCCACTGCTTTGAGACGGGCCTGGGCCTGACGCTCGACATTGCGAGCATCGTTGGCCTTGGCGACGGCATCGTCCTCAAGTTTCTGGGCCTCCGCCGCGGTAAGGGAGGACTTCTCCCCACCCTGATCGGCCAGGGCTTCGAGTTCCTGGATGGTGTATTCGCCCTGCTCGCGCTCCACCTGTTCCTGCCACGAGGCGAGTTTCGACTGGAGGACCTTGCGTTCTGCCATTCGGGCCTCGGCCTGCTCGAGGCTCGCCACGCCGAGCTCCCCCAGGAGGGAGACGACTGCTTGGTGAGCCTTGTCCGCGTCGCGTCCCAGGTTCATGACCTCTGAGGTGGGGGAGATCCTCAGCCGCCATGCATCGCCCATCTCCATGACGAGCTCACCGTCGATGCTGCGCTGGCTCGTCTGACCAACGGGCAGGTCAAGCTCGGTGCCGTCAATCCGCAGGGGTTCCCCATAGGACTGATGCTCGATGATGAGCTGGGTGCTGGCCAGTGCCGCTGCTTCCTTGGCGAGGTCATCAGCCTTGACGGCCTTCTTGAGCTTGGACAGGAGTTGGCTCGTCACCTTCTCCGACTCGAGTTGGCGCTGTCCGTCGGAAATGCGTTCCTTGAGCTCAGTGATGCGATCCAGGTGTTCGCGGGCCTTCGCAGCTTCCTCGCCGGCTCGCACTGCGGAGAGGGTGCGTCGTGCCTCCTCCTCCGCGGTCTCGGCCTCGGCGACCTTGGATGCAGCCTCGTCGAGAGCTTCCTGGGCCTCGGCGAGCTCAGCCGCGACTGCCTGGTCCTTCTCGGCGTTCTCGGCGGCCACCTGCGTGCACTGTTCATGCCTCTCGCGAGCCTCGGTGAGGCTCTCAACGAGTTTGACTCGCACCCCGTGAGCGGATTTGGCCTCGGCGTGATGCTGCGCCGCCTCCTTGGCAGCGCGACTGGTGGTCTCGACCTGGGCCTCCAGCTCGGTGAGACTGTCAAGGGCTTCCTGGGTCTGCTGGCACTCGGTGGTCTTCGACGCCACGACGTCATGGTCGTGGCTGATCTGTTCGTTGATCCTGCTCAGGGCCTCGACGACCTCATCCACTTCCCGGAGTCGGGCGGTGGCCTCGTCGAGGTCGTGACTGACGGCCTCGAGCTGCTCCCTTTCTTGGAAGGCCCCCTTGCGTTCCTTGCCGGTGGTGGGTTGGTAGTACACCTCGTACTCGGCACGGACTCGGTCCATGAGACCACCGATCGAGCCTTCGTCGGGTTTCTGACCGCCCGTCTGTTCGAGCGCCGCCGTCAGGGCTTTGGAGGAGTCCAGCCTCAGGGGTGACAGCCCGCTGGCCTGCATGAGTCGCAGGGCATTCCACAGCGTCATGTCCGCACCGGCGAGCAGGGTCTCCATCGTCTCGACGGCCTCGTCCCCAGTGACGATCTGCCCGGCCCGCGGGCCGGAGATGAACCGCAGCGAGGATTCCTTGTCCTTGAGGAAACTCTTGCGATGGGCAAAACGATGCTCACCGATCGTCATCTCGGCCTCGACGACCACCGGAAGTGAGGTGCCGTAGCGCTGGGCCCGTCGAACCTCCTGTGCCCGGGAGGAAGCCTTGTACTTGGATCCAAGCACCAGGTCCAGTGCCTCGACCATGGAGGTCTTCCCGACCTCGTTGGGACCGGCCGCGACGACGATCCCGGCATCGGGCAATTCGAGGGTGCGGTTCTCGATGGCCTTGAAGTTCTCGACGTGGATGCGATGCAGCTTCATCGGGACACCTCCGCAGTACGCGTCGTCGGGTTCTCCGCACTCACGAGCCGGTGCAGGAGGGTCAGGGCGGCGACGGCGTCCTCATTGGTCGCGCACATGCCAGACAGCTCCTCGGCGGCATCCCTCACCCAGTTGGGTAGGTCGGCGTCGGCGAGGCTGGCATCGTCCCCGATGACCGTGAGATCGTGGCGGTTCTCACTGGGCTCCAGGCTGGCGAAGACCGTCTCGTAATCAGCGATGATCTCGTCGAGCTCGGCCTTCTGGGAGATGGTGAGCTGGCCGTGCAGGTCATAGCGGATGATGGTGCGGTCCCGGTGGTCGAAGGAATTGAACCGGTCCCTCAGGGCTTCCAGATCTGCCTCGCCTGCGACCTCCTGACTGACTCGCGCGTGCAACCAGGTGCCAACCTTGATCGTCTTGCAGGTGAGCGGGGCGTCGAGGTCGACGACGACAGCGGTGCCGACGGTGTCCTCGTTGAAGCTCGTCGTCTCCTGAGTGCCGCTGTATCGAATCGCGGCGTGGTCATCGTCGACAGGCCATGCGATGTGGCGGTCTCCCAGGGCGACATAGGTCAGTGCACCACGGGCAATGGCGTCCTCCAACGGCGCGCGAGAGATGAGGGCGTCGCGGGTGTCACCCGACAATCCCTCGAGCTGACCGTGCCCGACGAGGACGCGTGGGGCCTGGGTGGGCTCCAGGCCGGCAGCGAGCTCTGCCAGCGGATCGGTTGACGGGTGCCGAGTCAGCAGTGGGGCTGCCACGATCTGTGCGATGACGGAGCCGTTCGCGTCGGTGACGTCGACTGGTGACTGATCGCGCAGGACATGGACATTGCCGGGGCAGCGGCGGGTGAATTCCGTACCGTCCCACAGGCATCCGGGCTCCAGACTGTCGTGGTTTCCCGGCAGTAGGTACACGGGTAGGCCGATCGAGGCCATCGCCTCGCAGCTGCGAGCGATGATCTGGGCGGAGACGTTCTGGGTCTCGAAGACGTCACCGGCGACGATGACGAAGTCGCACTCTTCCTGCCGGGCGACCTCGCCCAGCCGGCGCACCGCGTCGATGCGATCGGCAGTGAACCGTGCCTGCGGGTCATCGTCGCCCCGCTTGGACAGATAGTGCCGAGTCATCCCCAGTTGCCAATCCGAGGTATGGAGGAATCTCGTCATGGCAACACGATAGGAGACGACCCGGACACTTCTGCGTAACGGTTGTTCCGTTGTTGTTCTGGCTTGTCAAGCCAGGGTTGGCGGAGTTGTTGGCGCTCAGTTCTGCTTGATGGCGCTGATCTCGAGCTCCAGGGCATCGTCCTTGACGGCACACGTGAGCGTTGCCTTCGGCGTTGGCAGTCGTGGAGGTGCCGTTGGCAGCGATGATGTCAGTCATGTGATTCTCCTTGTTCTCCGTATGCTCCGGTTGATATGGCAACTCCCATGACACGAGAACGGTGATACGTCAACACAAGACAGTTTCGGTAGGTCCAAGGGCGCCTACCGGGCTCCTATACTCAGGAACGAAGGAGGCACAGTGACAGAGGATCGCACCGTTTGGCTGGACGACCACCAACAGCGGGTTTGGCGCCTGTGGTTGGAGGTGACGACCGCCCTGCCAGCTGTGCTCAATCGTCAACTGTCGCGCGACTCACAGCTGTCCGTGCAGGACTTTGAGGTCCTCGTCCGACTGTCGGAGACCGACGACGACGAGATGAGAGTCGTCGCACTGTCTGAGCACATGGGATGGGAACGGTCGAGGCTGTCCCATCACCTCACTCGTATGGAGAAGCGTGGCCTCGTCGAGCGTCGCATCTGCTGCTCCGACGGCCGGGGAGCCATCATCCACCTCACTGACCAGGGCATGAAGGCGTTGCAGCAGGCCGCTCCCGGACACGCTGCCCTGGTGCGTCGGGTTGTCTTCGGTGGTTTGGATCATGGTCATCTCAACGACCTGGAGACCATTCTCAGTCGCATCTGCGACGGCCTCACCGAGGAGGAGAAGAGCCAGCTGGGCGACGCCGACTGACCCCCAGCAGCTGAGTCGGGTCAGCTGCGTCCCGTCCCACCTATGGAAACGCCAATCTCCATACCGTGGACTCGGTCCTAACATCAGCCCCACCCACACGCAGGTGAGGAGCGACCATGGCCACACAGACGACGGGCGTCACTCAGACGTCCACGGACCCCGCAGGATGCAAGCCCCGGATGAAGGGCCGCCATCTTGTGATGATGAGCTTGGGATCGGCTATCGGGACCGGGCTCTTCGTCGGTTCTGGCAAGGGGGTTGCGGCGGCCGGTCCGGCCACCTTGGTGGCGTACGTCGTCGCCGGTCTACTCGTGATTGCCATCATGTACATGCTCGGCGAGATGGTTGCGGCCCATCCCGATTCCGGTGCCTTCTCGGTCTACACCTCGCGAGCCATGGGCCCGGCCGCCGGATTCGCAATGGGCTGGGTCTGGTGGATCGAGTTGGTCATCGTCGTCGCGGCCGAGGCGATCGCAGCGGCGTCAACCCTTGTCGCCATGTGGCCGATAGCACCGGTGTGGCTACTCACACTTATCTTCCTGGTCGTCCTGACGGCCGTCAACCTGCTCGGGGTCGACCGATTCGGGGAGTTCGAGTTCTGGTTCGCACTGCTCAAGGTGGCAGCAGTTCTCGTCTTCCTCGTCATCGGTGTGCTGCTCATCTGTGGCGTACTGGCAGCCCCCGCGGCCGGAGCGTCCAACCTCGTCGGACACGGTGGGTTCATGCCCAATGGGTGGTCCGGCATCGCGGCCGCCCTCCTCATGGTGACCTTCAGCTTCGGTGGCATCGAGATCATGGCCGTGGCAGCCGCCGAGACAGAGGACCCAGCCCGAAACGTGTCCCGAGCGGTGCGTACCATCGTGTGGAGGATCCTGCTGTTCTACATGGGGTCGGTGGCCGTCATGGTCATCGCGGTTCCCTGGGACGACCCCAAACTCGGCACCTCCCCCTTCGTCGCCGTGCTTGATCGCGCCGGTATTCCCGCTGCGTCCGAGGTCATGACCCTGGTCATCGTGCTCGCCCTGCTCAGCTCCCTCAATGCCAACCTCTACGGCGCAGCCCGAATGCTCGGCTCCCTGGCGGAGCGAGGCATGGCCCCCCGCGCCGCGATGCGAACGAGGGGACGCTCGGTGCCTGCAATGGCCGTACTCGCCAGTGTGCTCTTCGGATTCTGCTGCGTGCTGGCGACCTTTAGGTGGGGTGACACTGTGCTCGGCACCCTGCTCAACATCGTCGGCTCGACGATCATCGTCACCTACTTCTTCACCATTTGTTCCCAGTACGTGCTGCGTCGTCAGGTCGAGCGCGAGGGCACTCCGCTACCGATGCGAATCAAGGGATTCCCGGTGGTGTCCTGGGCCGCGATGATTCTGTTGGTGAGCATCATGGTGCTGGGGATGTTCGCTCCCGACGTGCGCGCCCAATTGTTGTCAACGGGAGCTCTTGTCGTTGTGCTGTACCTCGTCGGGATCGCTTGGTCGCTCCACGATGGACGCAGCCCGTTCCGCCCCACGACTGATTGAGATCGGACTGGCGTGCCGAGAACCGGCTTCTACGGCAGGGTGGTCGTCTTTCCGTCGGTTTTCTTGGTCGCCGGCTTCTTGATGGACGGTTTCGGGCTGGCCGCCTCGTCCTCGGACTTGACCTCGGCCGGCTTCGTGACACGACCCATGGCGTGGACACGACGGCCCTCCAGACGGTCCTTGAGCTGGGAGGTGTAGATCGAGATGTCTCCGACGACCCGTCCAGCCACGGCGACGGCGATCATGCCGGGAGCCAGCATCGACAGGTTTCCGGTCATCTCGCCAACCATGAGAAGCATGCCGAGCGGTGCGTGGGCCACCGATCCGAAGCAGGCAATCATGCCGACGATGACGAAGCTCATCGGGGAGGAGGGAATGCCTGGAAGCCCCTCGAGAAGACGCCACAGCGCAGCCCCGGTGGCGCCGCCGATGACCATGCCGGGGCCGAAGACGCCACCCGAACCGCCTGAGCCGATCGACAGGGTCGTCGAGAGGACCTTGGCGAACGGGATGGCCAGCACCATGAGCAGGGGCATGCGCATGAGGTTGTCGGCGAACATCTCCTGTTGCACCGATCCGTAACCGGTTCCCAGGGCAGCCGGAATGACCAGGCCGAGCAGGCCGACGCCGAGGCCACCGATGGCCGGGACGAGCCAGCCGGGAACCTTCTCGAGTCGGTCGAAGAACCTGGTGCCGCCGTAGAAGACGTCGACGTAGAACTTGCCCATGAGACCGGCAGCCAGACCGAGCAGGACGTACCAGATGAGCTGTAGGGGCTGGGAGAACTGCACTCCACTCAGCGATCCGAAGATTGGCTCGAATCCGTAGACCGATCCGAAGACGACGAAGGCGACGATCGAGGACACCAGGGACGGCATGATCGCGTCGGACTCCATGTCGTCGCGATAGAGCAGCTCAGCACCCAGCAGAGCACCACCCAACGGGGCACGGAAGATCGCTCCGATACCCGAGGCAGTTGCTGCCGAGACGGCGATGCGCGCGTCTGGTGTGGCGATCTTGAGCTTCTTGCACAGCGAGGAGATGACGGTCGCGCTGATCTGGGCGGTGGGGCCCTCACGTCCACCAGAGCCTCCGGAACCGATCATGAGCGACGAGGCGATGATCTTGACGGCCGCGACCTTGCCCTTGAGCGCCGTCGGGTCGTGATGGACAGCGTGAATGGCGTTGTCAGTGCCGTGGCCCTTGGCAGTGGGAGCGACGAAGTACACCAGGATGCTCGAGACCAGCGCGCCACCGGTGACGACCAGTGGGATGGCCCAGGGTCGGGTGAGGCCGGTTCCCGGATTACCGTCTCCCTCACCGAGGGTGCCCGGCGGGGTATATCCGCCCAAGGTCTCCAGCAAGTAGTGGGTCCCGGTTTCCAGACAGAAGAAGAAGATGATGGCGCCGATGCCCGAGACGATGCCGATGACCGTGCCCATGAGCAGCCATCGGTTGAGGGAGTCTCGGAAGGCCTTGGGTCGGTGCGGGACGAGGGCACGGCGCAGACGTCTCAGACGCTTGGCCCACGCGGCCCGTGTCTCGGGATGGACGACGGTCTCGGTCATTGCTGGCTGGAGTCCTCTGCACAGGAGCGGTTGGAAGTGGGAGTGCCGTGGCCACTGGCCTCGGCGGCGCGGGTGAACAGGGTGAACCCGGTGACGACGGTCTCGATCTCTCCCGGTTCCAGCTGGCTGAGCAGGTCAATGAGCTGACGTCGACGATGTTCGTTGACGTCTTGTACCAGTTTCGAGCCACGCGGGGTGAGGGAGAGCACGTTGGCGCGACGGTCATCAGGGTCGGGGGAGCGGTCGATGAGGTTCTTGGCGACGAGGCGTTCGACCATCCGCGCGATGGTCGAGGAGTGGACCTCCAGGTCGCGAGCCAGGTCGACCCCGCGTGTCACCCCTGCGTCGATGAGAACGAGAAGTCGGTACTGGGGGGCACTGACATCCTCGGCAAGCTCGGCGAGGGATCGGGCCGCGACGTCGACGAGGGCCCATGACGCCTGAAGTGCCTTCTCGACATCGGCATGGTTGGGGTTCAGCCCCTCCGATTTCGTTGCACCCTGCGACATCTGCACAGTGGAATTGTTGCACACTGCATCAATGTGTGTGATGCCCTGTTTCGATGGGTCGTGTTCACCTACAGTGATGCCATGCCTCGCATCATCGTCACCGCACCGCAGCTCATGTCCGTTGTCAACGAGGAACTCCCCGGTCACGAGATCGTGGGCGGCGACCATTTCATGGATCGCCAGGAACTCGCCGACCAGATCGTCACCGCCGACGCACTCCTGACCAGCCTGTCCGACCCCCTCGACGCCGAGATGATCGGGAAGGGTGAGAAACTCAGGGTCATCGGACAGTGCGCCGCAGGGTTCAACAACATTGACCTTGACGCCGCCAGGCAAGCCGGAGTGGTCGTGACTTCGACCCCAGGTGTCCTCCATGAGGCCACTGCTGATCTTGCGTTCACCCTGCTGCTTGAGGTCACCCGCCGCACCGGCGAGGCGGAGCGTTGGGTGCGCGCCGGCAAGGCCTGGCGTTACGACCACACCTTCATGTTGGGTGCTGGTCTGCAGGGAGCCACCCTCGGCATCATCGGCCTGGGACAGATCGGCGAGGCTATGGCCCGACGCGCTGCTGCATTTGGCATGAACGTCATCTACAACGCTCGTCACGAGAAGGATGTCGCAGCGATCGACGCCGTCAATCCGAGCACCCAGCCGACTCGTCGTGTCGAGCTCGACGAGCTCCTCGCCACCTCTGACGCCGTCTCCCTGCACTGCCCGCTCACCGACCAGACCCGCCATGTTATCGACGCTGACGCCCTGGCCACCATGAAGGAGACTGCCTGCCTCGTCAACACCGCACGTGGTGCCTGTGTCGACGAAGCTGCTCTCGTCCAGGCTCTCAAGGCTGGGTCGATCGCCGGTGCCGGCCTGGACGTGTTCGAGGACGAGCCGACAATCACTGGGGATCTTATGACGATGGAGAACGTCGTATTGCTGCCGCACATCGGATCAGCTGCCCTGCCGACCCGCGAGGTCATGAGTCGGCTGGCTGCGCGCAACATCGCGAAGGTGCTGTCGGGGGAGCCGGCCGAGACTCCGGTGGAGTGACCCGTTCGCTTACAGCGTTGTTGCAGCAAGCCCGATTCCCGACAGCAGGCCCCTGCTGTCGGGAATCGGGCTCAACTCTGTTCGGCGACAGCGAGGGGACCACGTGATGACGCGGTAGGAATTGTCCCAAGGTGAGGATGAGTGGTTATTCACACAATTGTCCTTCTTGTCTTTCTATTATTTAAACAAGTTATTTTTTGCCTAAATGGCGACGCCAGAGGCGAGGTGTAATCGGGTGAAAACCGCGCCATGAAGCCGTTTGCACGTCTGTTCCCAAGGGTCTGCGCGAACATGCACAAAAGCCGGTTCTGGTGGTTGTGGCCCATTATTTTCCCTAACCTTGATAAGTACCTGGCAACGGTGGCGGGGCACCGAGAACCCCTTGCGCCACACCCCACATGCCGGATGGTTTCGAAGGGAGCATTCAATGAGGACCATGGACGCAGACGTCGTCGTCATCGGTGGCGGTGCCACCGGTGCGGGCGTCGTGCGGGACGTCGCGATGCGTGGATACCGCGCCGTTCTGTTGGACAAGGCCGACCTCGGCCAAGGGACGACCGGTCGGTACCACGGCCTGCTCCACTCCGGTGGCCGTTACGTCGTGTCTGATCCCGGGTCGGCGACGGAGTGTGCCGAGGAAAACGAGATCGTCACCCGGATCCACGCTGATGCCGTTGAGAAGACTGGCGGCCTCTTCGTGGTGACCCCCGAGGATGACTTGGAGTTCTCCGATCAGTGGGTCGAGGGCGCCAAGAAGTCCAAGGTGCCCTTCGAGGAGATTTCCACTGCGGAGGCACTGCGCCGCGAGCCCCGCCTCAACCCTGGCATCAAGCGTGCCTTTGCTGTTCGCGACGGCTCGGTGGATGGCTGGCAGATGGTGTGGGGTGCTGCGCACTCCGCCATTGAGTACGGCGCCAAGGTGATGACCTACACCGCTGTCACCGAGATCATCCGCGAGGGCGACCAGATCAGCGCTGTCGTCGCCCACGACCTGAAGCACGACGAGCAGATCCGCATCGACTGCAAGTTCGTCATCAACACCGCCGGTCCGTGGGCCGGACGTATTGCCGAGCTCGTCGGCTGCCACGACGTTGACGTCGTCCCGGGTCGCGGCATCATGATCGCCATGAACCACCGCTTGGTGAACACGGTTGTCAACCGCTGTATCTACCCGGCTGACGGCGACATCCTCGTGCCGGTGCACACCGTGTCAATCATCGGCACCACCGACGTCAAGGCCGATGATCCGGAGCGTCTGTCCATCCCGCGCAACGAGGTGCAGCAGATGCTCGACTCCGGCGAGGCCCTGGTCCCCGGATTCCGCGACGCCCGAGCCGTGCACGCCTGGGCCGGTGCCCGCCCGCTGTTCAAGGACAAGCGGGTCTCCGCCACCGACACTCGTCACATGTCTCGCGGCATGAGCATTCTTGACCACGGTTCCCGCGATGGCGTCAACGGCATCGTGTCGATCATCGGCGGCAAGCTCACCACCTACCGTCTGATGGCCAAGAACGTCGTCGACGTCATGTGTGAGCAGTTGGGTGACGATCGTCCCTGCCGCACCGCCGAGGAAGTCGTGCCCGGTTCGACCGCCGGCAAGAACTACCTCATCACCCATCGTCTGGGCGAGAACGAGGAGCGTCGCGAGAGCACCGGTCTGGTTCGCGGTGGCGATCCCGAAGCCGTCCCGATGTCTAAGAAGCTCGACGACCAGATCATCTGTGAGTGTGAGCTGATGAGCCGCAAGATGTTCACCGACTTGCTGGCCGAGCAGCCCGACGCCACCTTCGACGACCTGCGTCGTCAGCTGCGTCTGGGCATGGGCCCCTGCCAGGGCGGCTTCTGCTCGATGCGCGCCACCGGCGTTGCCGTCGAGGAGGGTAACATCGACGCCGAGCGCGCCACCGGTCTGCTGCGTCTGTTCCTCAAGAACCGGTGGATCGGCCTGTGGCCGATCCTCTACGGCGAGCAGGTTCGTCAGACTGCCCTCGATGACTGGATCTTCCAGGGCACCTTCGACGTCGAGCACCTTCCCACCCCGCAGCAGGAGGTCGAGCTGTGAGCACCGCAACCGTTACCACCTCATCGCCGACCTCCGACCGCTTCAAGGCGCCGCACGTCGTCGTTGTCGGATCGGGCTTGGCCGGCCTGACCGCCGCCCTGCGTCTTCGCCGTGGTGGCGCCCGTGTGACCCTCGTCACCAAGGGTGTCGGCGGCCTGCAGCTGGGCCAGGGCACCATTGACGTCCTCGGTTACACCCCTGAGCGCGTCGAGAAGCCTTACGAGGCCGTCAAGAAGTACGCCTCCGAGCATCCTGAGCACCCCTACGCCAAGATCGGCGTGGAAGCTGTCAAGGAGGGCATCGACTTCCTGTGTGAGGTCGTCGGTGAGTCCTTCCTGGTCGGCGACGCCGAGTCGACGATCAATCTGCCGACCGCTGTTGGCGCGATCCGTCCTACCGCCCTGGTCCCGCCGTCGATGATCAACGGCAACCTCAAGGACGGCGACAAGGTCGTCGTCATCGGTCTGGCCCAGTACAAGGACTTCCACGCAGGCCTCATCGCCCAGAACATCGATCGCACCGAGCTGCCCGGCGGTGGCCACGCCTCCGCCCGCGCCGTCGTCGTCGACTTCGAGCCCCGCAAGGGTGAGTATGACGCCACCGGCCTGAACATGGCGCGCTCCCTCGACAACGCTCGTGCCCGTCGGGCGCTGGCCGAGGGCCTCAAGGGATTCGTCAACCCCGGTGAGATCGTCGCCCTGCCGGCCGTCCTCGGTATCGACAACCACGCCGAGGTTCTTGCTGATTTCAGCAAGATCCTCGGAGCCAAGGTGTTCGAGATCGCGTCCCTGCCGCCCTGCGTGCCAGGCATGCGTCTCAACAACAAGCTCGTCGTGACCGCCAAGAACGAGCGCGTCGATTACGTGCTCGGCTCCAAGGTCACCGGCTGCAAGGTCGTCGACGGCAAGGTCGTCTCCGTGCATGTCGGCACTGCCGGCGCCGGCAAGGACATCAAGGCGGACGCCGTCGTCCTCGCTGGTGGTGGCTTCGAGTCCGGAGCCCTCAAGCTCGACTCCCACGGCAAGCTGCACGAGACCATCCTCGACCTCCCGATCACCATGCCGGAGGGCGTCGAGGAGGAAGACCTGGTCCACGGTGACTATTGGGGTTCCCCGCAGCCGCTCTTCCTGTGCGGCGTCGAGGTGGACGAGAACATGCTCGTCACCTACCAGGGCAAGCCCGTCCATTCCAATGTCTACGCTTCCGGTGGCGTGATCGCCGGCGCCACCAGGTGGCAGGAGAAGTCGGGTGAGGGCATCGCTCTCGGCTCGGCCATCAAGGCCGCCGATGCCATCCTGTCGTCGGTCGGGGCGGCTGCTGCGACCAAGGAAAGGAACTGATCATGGGTGTTATCGAGGAGACATTCGCCGGACATGAGGTCTCGCGCCAGTCGCTCGACGCCTGCGTCAAGTGCACGATCTGCGAGACGATGTGCCCGGTCGCCAAGGCCACCCCGCTCTACACCGGTCCGAAGTACAACGGCCCGCAGGGCGAGCGTTACCGTGACGGAGCGTCCGTTGACCACTCCCTGGAGTGGTGCAACTTCTGCGGCATCTGCACCCTGCACTGTCCGCAGGGCGTGAAGATCGCGGAGCTCAACGAGCAGGCCGCCATGAAGATGAAGCACCAGAATGGTGTTCCGCTGCGTGACCGCCTCATTCCGCTGACCACCCTCGAGGGACGCGTGCTGTCCCCGATCGCTCCGCTGGCCAACTGGGGCCTCAAGCAGAAGCCGATCCGTATCGCTGTCGAGAAGATCATCAAGGTCCATCGTGACGCCCCGATGCCGATCGCTCAGACCGAGACCCTCAGCAAGTGGATGCGCCACCACAAGCCGGCCAAGCCGGCCACCAAGGGTCCGATCGTCTTCTTCCAGGGCTGCGCCGGTGGCTACTTCGAGACCGAGACCTCCAAGAAGTCCATCGAGGTGCTCGAGCACCTGGGCTATGAGGTCCTCGTCCCGAAGCAGGGCTGCTGTGGTCTGGCGAAGCAGTCGAACGGCCTGTTCGAGGGTGCCACCAAGGACATCCTCAACCTGTGCGACAAGATCATCAGCCTCGGCAAGGGACTGACGATCGTGTCCTCGTCGGGTTCCTGCGTCGGCATGATGAAGCACGAGGCCCACGAGATCATGGGTGTTGACGATCCTCGTCTGCACGACGTGTCGGTGCGCTCCCGGGACTTCTCGGAGTTCCTCATGGACGAGTACCGCAATGGTGAGCTTGATGCCTCGCAGTTCCGTCCGATCGACATCACGGTCCCTTACCACCAGCCCTGCCAGGTCAAGAGCCAGGGCATGGGATTCCCGGCCATGCAGCTCATGGAGCTCATCCCGGGTGTCAAGGTGCTGGAGTCCAACGAGCCGTGCTGTGGCATCGCCGGTACCTACGGACTGAAGGCCGAGCGCTACGAGGTTGCTCAGAAGATCGGTGCAGGTGTGTTCAAGCACATGCAGGATCACAACGAGGGCATCGGCGTCTGCGACACCGAGACCTGCCGTTGGCAGATCTCGAAGTCCTCGGGAGTCAAGATCGTCCATCCGGTGTGGTTGCTTCACCATTCCCTCGGACTGTCGGACAACCTGCTCGACTGATCGAAACCTACTGAGTCGGACCGCTCTTCGATGGCGTGGGGCTCAGTTTCGCCGGACCTCCTGTGATCCGGAGTCGGCCGGGACCTGCTGTGGGGGCGGGTCCCGGCCTTTTGCGTGCTCGTGCCGGTGATCTTGGTGTTTGGGATCGTGGCTGGCGCGCTTCGTGACCCTGGTGGGGCCGGTGTCCTTGACCCGCGTTTATACCTTGTGTCGAAAATTCCCGGCTCACGAAGGGTTCCATCACTCCAGTGATGAGGCCCCCGGTGGGCCGGGATTTTTTGTCATCGTGACCGAGGACCGTGGGCTCGGGGTGGCCGACGGGTCCTGATCGCGGTATGCCGCAGGCCGGATTCCTACTTCCGAGGCCCAGAAACAGTGGGGTCCTCGGGGATCCACCACCGCCAGGGGGCGTTGACATTTCTGCTGATCCCCACCCGGGGGCCTTGACGAAATTCGACGGGGCGGTCCGCGGGTTGGAGCCGCCAGCTGGATGTCGATGTGGCGTCGGGGTCGATGAGTTCCACCGGATCCCCCGACTCCTCGAGGGTTGCTCCCAGGGCCGAGCCCATGTTTCCCGGTCCGCAGGCGAGACGGTTCTCGGGGACCCCTCCGCGGCGCAGGCGAGCGTCGTCCTCGCCGGCGATCACTCGTCCGCCGCGCAGCAGGACCGCCGAGGCCACACCGTCGGGGGAGCAGACGAGGTTCACGCAGCGATGCATGCCATAGGACAGGTACACGTAGACGTGTGAAGGCGGTCCAAACATCACGCGGGCGCGTGGAGTCGGTCCACGGAAGGCATGGGACGCGGGATCGTCGAGTCCCGTGTACGCCTCGACCTCAGTGAGACGAACTGCCACCGGTCCGTGCCAGATCGTCGCCCCGAGGAGCAGCGGGGCAACGTCGGTGGCGGGGGCCGAGAGGTCGATCATCCCTTGGTGTCGCACAGGAAGTGGCAGGCGGTGCACGTGGCACCAGTCACAGCGATGACGGCGGGCCATGCGCCGATCTTCTTCGCCAACCCGTGGGAGGCGCCAAAGGCACCCAGATAGGTCGCCCCCAGAATGCCGGCGATCGTCGGACCGCTCTTGGCGAGCCAGGTGCGCCCGGCCCAGCAACCGGCAGTTGCGAGCACCACTCCGCCGAGTCCCCGGACGCCGGTGGCGCGGGCGGTGAGCCAACCTCCGACCAGTCCCAGACCGGCGACCTCGGCGGTGTTGACGTCTTCAGCCTTGTTCAACTTCATAACCCGAGTCTAGGTACCGAACCGGGCGGTGCCACCCAGATGAAGATGAGAATGATAGCCATCAAAATAGTTGTATATACAAATCTCCTGATATACAGTCGTGGACATGAGCAAGAACGTGGAATCGGGGGAATTCGACCCCGTCGTTCGGCTGTTCTCCGCCTTGGCGAATCCGATTCGGGCACGGATCGTCAATCGCCTCACTGATGGTGAGGCATCGGTTGGAGAACTGTCGGAGATCGTCGGCGTCAAGCAGCCGCTGGTCTCCCATCACCTCAAGGTGTTGCGAAGCGCGCATCTCGTATCTGCGCGTAAGGACGGGCAGAAAGCCATGTACTCGCTCATTGACGACCATGTGGCGTCCATCTTTCTGGACGCCTTCAACCACATGAAGGAGCACGACCATGACTGTCACCACTGAGCATCGTCCCGCTGAGACCCACCACCACACCCACGGCCCGAACTGCGGCCACGAGGCTGTCATCCACCACGATCACGTGGACTACATTCATGGTGGCCATGCTCACCACGAGCACGACGGCCACTACGACGAGTGCACCACCTGTCAGTGTGGCCACTGCGACGATTCCTGTGCCAACTGCACCTGTGAGGATTGCACCTGCCCGACCTGCGATCACAAGACGTGCGAGTGTGGCCACTGCAGCGATTCCTGTGCCAACTGCACCTGTGAGGATTGCACCTGCCCGACCTGTCAGCACGCTGCCTGAGTTCATTTTCTCCAGTTACGCAAGTCAACTGAACCCCCGGTGAGCCGGGGGTTCAGTTGTGTTCTGAGCCATATGTAACGGTGCGAGTGATTCTCGAGGAGCGTCAGAGGGTGATGACGACCTTGCCGATCATGCTGCCGGACTCGACGACCTCGGTGGCCTCGCGGACGTGCTGAGCCGTCAGTCCCTCGATGTGGCGGGTCATCGTCGGGCGAATCTGGCCGTTCTCCACCAGCTGTGCGATACGAGTGAGAGCCTGGCCCTGCTTGGCGACGTCCGCGGTGCCGAACTGAGGACGGGTGAACATCGACTCGCTGGCCACCGACAGCGATTTCGGCTTGAAGGCCATGAGGTCGAAGGAATCGGTGCCGTCAATCATGACGAGGTGGCCGAAGGGGGCCATGATCTCGGCCAGGGCCGATGCCGGCGGCGTGTAGGCCGACAGGATGCCGTCGAAACCGTCGATCCCGAGGCCCTTGACCTGCGGGGCCAGGGGCTCGCGGTGGTCGATGATCCCAGTGGCGCCCATGTCCTGACACCACTGGGCGGTTTCAGGACGCGAGGAGGTCGCGACGACCGGTCCGCTGGTGATGGCGCGGGCCAGCTGGATGGCCACGGACCCGACCCCGCCGGCCCCACCGATCATGAGGAAAGCCTTGTCGCTGCGCTGGTCCAGGGTCCCCAGGCCAATGTGATCGACGAGGGCTTCCCAGGACGTCAAGGAGGTCAGCGGCAGGGAGGCAGCCTCGGCAATCGTCAGGGACGACGGGCGCTTTGCGACGATTCGCGAATCCACCAGGGTGAACTGGGAGTAGGTGCCTGGAAGGTCTCGGCTCCCGGAGTGCCACACCTCGTCACCGACGGCGAAGTTGTGGACCTCGGAACCGACGGCACGCACGACGGAAGCGGCGTCGAAACCAAGTACCAGGGGCGTCGACGGGGTGCCAGCCCCCTTGCGTAGCTTGACGTCAATGGGGTTGACGGAGATCGCCTGCACCTCGACGAGGAGGTCGTGCGGGCCCGGTTCGGGCACCGGCAGGTCAATGTCAACGAAACACTCGGGATCGGTGACGGGGAGGGAGCGTGTGACGGCAACGGCATGCATGCTTTCCATGCCCCCACGGTAATGCCGAGCGGGTTGGCTAAGTACTGAGTCACGGTCTCAGCGCTGCATGTCGACGAATCGCGAGTAATGGCCCTGGAAGACGACCGGAACCGTTCGCGTCGGTCCATTACGGTGCTTGGCGACGATGATGTCGGCCTCACCTGCGCGCGGAGACTCCTTGTCATAAACGTCCTCGCGGTGCAGAAGGATGACGACGTCAGCGTCCTGCTCCAGAGAACCCGACTCACGCAGGTCGCTCATCATCGGCTTCTTGTCATTGCGCTGCTCAGGTCCACGGTTGAGCTGGGAGAGGGCGACGACCGGGATCTCCAACTCCTTGGCCAGTAGTTTGATCTGACGTGAAAACTCGGAGACCTCGAGCTGACGAGACTCCACCTTTTTGCCGGAGGTCATGAGCTGCATGTAGTCGATGACGACGAGTTTGAGGTCGAACTTCTGCTTCATCCTACGGGCCTTGGCACGGATCTCCATCATCGTCAGGTTGGGCGAATCGTCGATGAAGAGCGGGGCCGACGAGATCTGCGTGGTCTTGTCGACCATGCGCTGCCAGTCCTCCTCGGAGAGGCGTCCGGAGCGCATGCGTTGCAGCTCGATCCCGGCCTCGGCGGACAACAGCCTCATGACGATCTCGTTGCGCCCCATCTCGAGGCTGAAGATGGCTGCTGCCAGGTGGTTCCTGATCGCGGCGGCGCGGGCGAAGTCGAGGGCGAGGGTGGACTTACCCATGGCAGGACGGGCGGCGACGATGATCATCTGGCCGGGCATGAATCCATTGGTGAGCTCATCGAGGTCGGTGAATCCGGTGGGGATGCCGGCCATGGCGTCGCCACGGGCCTCGATGGCCTCCAGCTCGTCGAAGGTGTTCTCGAAGAGCTCCGAGAGCGGGTGATAGTCCTCGCTGGTCTTGCGGGTGGAGACATCGTAGAGGGTTTGCTGGGCGGCGTCGACGATGTCAGCGACCTCTCCTTGGCCCTGGTAGCCCATCTGGGCGATTCGGATCGACGCCTCGACGAGGCGACGCAGCACGGCCTTGTCGGCGACGATCTTGGCGTAATAGGCGGCGTTGGCGGTGACGGTGACGTTGCTCAGCAGCTCGGCGAGGTACAGACGTCCGCCAGCGCGTTCGAGTTCCCCGCGCCGATCGAGCTCGTCGGCGGTGGTGACGGTGTCCGCCGGGTCGCCGCGACCGTAGAGGTCGGTGATGGTGTTGAAGATGAGCTCGTGTCCGGGCCGGTAGAAATCGACACCCTTGAGCTCCTCGACGACGTCGGCGATGGCGTCCTTGGAAGAGAGCATGGCCCCGAGGACGGACTTCTCGGCGTCGATGTCCTGGGGAGGGTTGCGGTCCAGGGATGGTCCGGGTTCGGCGGGTGCGCTGGACATGGTTGCTCCTTCAGGGTGACACGGCGTGACGGATGGGTCGACGTTCGCCGTCGGGATGGGGACAACGTTCCCACCACGGTCCGACACTTCCCCGAGTGGGAGTGTGCCACGATTCGAGGTCGCCTGCAGAAGAGTTTTCCACAACCCTTGTGGGCAAGGAGTGGATGTGTGGGGACTGCCTGGGGAAAACGTGTGGATAACTCGGTGGATCTGGGGATAGGGAGTGGAATACTCACCCAGAAACTGTGTTTGGCTAGGGTTTATGGGTGTGTTGTGACGAATTGGACGAAAATTTTCGGCGTGTCGGGTTGGGGGATGGGTCACGTTACGGTTGTGAGTGCCGGTGGTGTCACCAGCTCGGAAGTCCCCTCGAAGGTGACTTATCCACAGCGCCTGTGGATGGTGGGCAGCGGCTTGTGGGGCGGGATTCGGGGTGACGGGCTGGTGGGTGTTGCCGTGTTGCGAAAACCCCTGAGCCGGGAGATGCCGAATCATGTGGGTGGACCGGAGGGGGAGCCGGTAAAAATGATCAGCCAGTGCTGAAGTGTCGTGGAGGCGGCTGACATCGTGTCACCCCCGGGGTTCTGAAATGGGAGGACCATCCTCTTGCTTCATATACCCCCAGAGGGTATATTTTCATGTGGAGGAGGACCTATGAACCACTCGGATGACTGCTGCCACACCTCTGAGGCGCCCCCCGCTCATTCTGATGCCGAGAAGTCGGTGTCCAGCGAGGCGCGTGGAGCCTGCGGTTGCAATGACCATCCTCAACACGGGTATCTCGGTCACAAAGAGATGCACCTGCGACGCCTCAAGCGGATCGAGGGGCAGGTGCGAGGCCTGGAGAGAATGGTCAATGAGGAAAAGTACTGCATCGACATCCTGACCCAGGTCTCGGCAGTCACCTCGGCCCTGAAGTCCGTCTCCCTGGAGCTGTTGGCCGAGCACATGAGTCACTGTGTGGTTCGTGCCGCACAGGCCGGCGGGCAGGAGGCCGAGGACAAGATCAGCGAGGCAAACCAGGCCATCGCCCGCCTCGTCAAGGCCTGATCCCAAGCACACTGGAGGAACAATGCACAAGACGTACACCATCAACGGAATGACCTGCGAGCACTGCGTCAAGGCCATCACCGAGGAGGTCTCGGTCATCGACGGCGTCGACAAGGTCACCGTCTCCCTGGAGTCCGGCTCCATGACGATTGACTCGGCCGAGGAGATCCCCTTCGGTCAAGTTGCCGACGCCGTTGACGAGGCCGGCGAGTACACCGTCGCCGAGGCTGCCTCCCTCGACACCGCCGGGCACCCCGGTGGTCAGTGCGGATGCGGTGGTCATGGACATGGCGCCCAGAAGACCGAGGAGTCCGGTTGCGGCTGTGGAAGCCACAAGCACTCCGACGAGGCCGTCGCCAAGCATGCCCAGCACGCCGAGAAGGGCGGCTGCGGCTGCGGCGGACACCGGGCCTGAGATTGCTCGGCTCGTCGTCCCATTTGAGACGACATCCACTCGACTTCGGGCCCCGGGGTCTGATCGCACATCGCCGTCAGATCCCGACCCCCGAAGTCGACCTCCCCCCACAGCCCGTCGGCCTCCGAAGCCACTCGAGCGGTCGGATGATCCCGCCTGCCCCCGACGCCCAGGACTCCGACGGGTGGTCCACGAAGGAAGAACATGTCCACCCTCACCCACTCGGGAATCGCGCCTGAACTGGACGAGGAGACGGAGCCCACCTCCGTCGACCTCGACATCACCGGGATGAGTTGCGCTTCCTGCGCCGCCCGGATCACGAAGAAGCTCAACAAGGTTGACGGGGTTCAGGCCACCGTCAACTACGCCACCAGCAAGGCCCACGTCCTGACGACCGGGCCGGTCAGCGTCCACGACCTCATCGAAGTGGTCGAGGCAGCTGGATACGGCGCCGCCCTGCCTGAGCCGGCAGCACCTCCCGAGGATCACGCGGCGAAAATCCGCACCAAATTGATCGTTGCCGTCATCCTCGCGGTGCCGGTGATGCTGCTGTCGATGATTCCCGCCCTGCAGTTCGACGGCTGGCAATGGCTCGCGCTCGCGCTCACCCTTCCGGTCGTGTTCTGGTGCGGTGCCGGCTTCCATCGAGCGGCATGGACGAATCTGCGACACGGTGCCACCACGATGGACACCCTCATCAGCCTGGGGTCGTTGGCCTCTCTGGGATGGTCGGTGTGGGCCCTGGTGTGGGGCAACGCCGGCGCGATCGGCATGCGACACCACATGACGTGGGCACTGCAACGCCCCGATTCCTCGTCGGCCATCTACTTGGAGGCGTCAGTCGGCGTCATCACCTTCATCCTCGTGGGTCGTTGGATCGAGGCTCGGAATCGTGCCGAGGCCGGATCTGCCCTGCAGGCCCTGTTGCAGATGGGCGCGAAGTCGGTGCGTGTCGTCCGTGACGGCCAGGAGGTCACGGTTCCCATCGAGGCCCTCAAGGTCGGTGACCATTTCGTGGTGCGGCCGGGGGAGAAGGTGGCTACCGACGGCCGGGTAGTCGAGGGGAGCTCGGCCATCGACGCATCCCTGGTCACCGGCGAATCCCTGCCGGTGGAGGTGGCGTCTGGGGACGACGTTGTCGGTGCCACCGTCAACACGTCAGGGCGTCTTGTCGTGGAGGCCACTGCGGTTGGCACGGACACCGAGTTGTGCCGCATCGCTTCTCTGGTCGAGGCCGCTCAAACCAGCCGTTCCGAGACCCAGGACCTCGCCGACCAGGTCTCCTCGATCTTCGTGCCGACGGTTCTCGCCATCGCCGTGGTAACGATGATCGTGTGGGGTCTGTTGGGGCAGGGGGTCACTGCTGCATTTACCGCGGGTGTCGCAGTGCTCATCATCGCCTGCCCCTGTGCGCTTGGCCTGGCAACCCCGATGGCTCTGCTCGCCGGTACCGGTCGAGGAGCAAGGTTGGGCATCGTCATCAAGGGGGCCCGATCCCTGGAGAGGGCTCGCGACATTGACGTCGTTGCGATGGACAAGACCGGGACCCTCACCACCGGGCAGATGGCCGTCACCCAGGTGTGGGACGAGTCCGGACGCGCGGTGCGTATTTCTGACAACCCGCCCGTCCTCGTTGTCGCGGCTGCGCTGGAGGCTGGGTCGGAGCACCCGATTTCGCGGACTGTCGTCGAGGCATGTCCCGGAATCGCCCCCGCAGAGGACTTCCGGGCCTTGCCAGGACTCGGTGTCAGCGGCGTTGTTGACGGGTTGCCGGCGAGAGCCGGTCGGGTGTCACTTTTCGACGCCATCCCCGACGAGCTGTCGAAAAATGTCGAGCAGACCCAGGCGGAGGGTCGCACGGTGCTCGTCGTGGGCCGAGGTGACGACATTCTCGGCGCCATCGCGGTGAGCGACGAGATCAAGCCGGAGGCCGGCATCGCCGTCAACCGCCTCCTTGGTGCCGGTGTACGTCCGGTGCTGGTAACCGGTGACAATTCCGGCGCTGCCGCACGCGTGGCCTCAGAACTGGGTATCGACGAGGTCATCAGCGAGGTCATGCCCGAGGACAAGGTTGACGTCGTCAAGAGACTGCAGGCTGACGAAACTCGCGTCGCGATGATGGGCGATGGCGTCAATGACGCCGCTGCCCTTCAGGCGGCAGATTTGGGGGTCGCCATGGGGACCGGGACCGACGTTGCCATCGCCGCCAGTGACATCGTCTGCACCCGAGGAGACCCGAGGCTCGCCGTCGAGGCCCTGTCCTTGGCGCACGCCACGGACCGCACCATTCGTCAGAACTTGTTCTGGGCCTTCGCCTACAACGTGGTGGCCATCCCGGTTGCCGCCGTGGGTCTGTTGAGCCCCGTCATCGCTGCCGCGGCGATGGCCTTCAGCTCGATTTTTGTGGTGACGAACTCGATGAGGCTGGTGCGCTGGCACCCGGAAGTGAGCGATTCAAACTGAGAAGCTGAGATGGGTTGGCTGGGTTCGCTCGCAGTGAGGCGGGGGCCACAAAACCGCTGCATGACGCGGTTTTTCGTGGGCTCGCTTCGGCTCGTCGCTCCGCCTGGACCTTGCGAGACGCACGTGAGGAGCGAGCGAATCTTAAGTTTCTCAGTAAATCTTTGGATTCTCCGGGTGAACTGTTCTAGGGTATAGCCCGTGCCTCCCACCGGGGGCACATTGGCGCATGTCAGATTTGGCTGACGCTGATCCCCGTACCGGGCCCTCGAGCCCCCGATACTGAAGTGGTCGAATGTCGAAAGTTGTAGCCTCCGCGATTGCCGGAGCCCTCAGCCTTACCTCGGCTGGTGGTCTCACGATGGTCCAGGCGCTTGATCGAGACACCGTGACCTTCTCCGTGGACGGAGTCTCCGAGCAGGGCAAGGTCAAGCCGGGTACGGTCAAGCAGGCCCTCGCCCAGCATGGGATCACTGTTGGCCCCCATGACGATGTCCAACCCTCGCTGGACTCCGAGATCCACGACGGTCAGGTCATCACCGTCAACTACGGACGCCGTGTCGTCGTCACCATCGACGGCAAGAAGGTGGTCCGGTGGACCACCGCCAAGAACGTTTCCGAGGTGCTGGATCAGCTGAACCAGTCCGATCCGGACAACCTCGTCTCGGTGTCGCGCTCCTTGGACATTTCCCGCACTGGTCTGTCCTTCTCCATGCAGACTGCCAAGGACGTCACCGTGACCGCTGGTGGCAAGACTCAGAAGGTCAGTGCGGTCGGGACTGTTGCCGATGCCCTCAAGGCTGCCAAGATTTCCGTCGACTCCAATGACGTCAGCAAGCCGGGTCTCGGCACCCCGCTGGCCGATGGCATGAAGATCACCCTGACCATGGTTGATCAGAAGTCCCAGAAGCGCCGCGTGGCAGTTCCCTTCTCCACCAAGAGGGTTGAGAACCCCTCGATGGCCAAGGGTGCGACCGAGATCGCCACCAAGGGCGTCAAGGGCACCAACGAGGAGACCTGGACCGTCGTCTACAAGGACGGCAAGAAGGTTTCTGAGAAGAAGGTTTCCACCAAGGTCGTCAAGGCCCCGGTGACCCAGGTCGTTAAGGTTGGTACGAAGAAGGCTGAGTCCTCGTCCGCCTCTTCCCGTTCGAACTCGAGATCTCGTTCGAATTCCGGATCCGCCTCGAATCCGGTGACCAGCGGTAGCACCTGTGTGGCCTCCACCTACGGCGAGGGCGACGGCACCGCCGGTGGCCCCACCGCTTCCGGTGAGACCTTCGATCCGTCGGCCCTGACCGCTGCTTCGCGGACCCTCCCGCTGGGGTCCACGATCCGCGTCACCAACGTCAACAACGGCCGTACCGTGACCGTGCGTATCAATGACCGCGGTCCCTACGTCGGTGGACGTTGCCTCGATCTCTCGACCGCTGCGATGAATGCCATCGCTCCCGGACAGGGTCTGGTGACCGTCCGTTACAGCTGATCCAAGGCTTCGTGAGAAGGGCCCCGTCATCTGACGGGGCCCTTCTCATTGGTTTTGGGCTTGGGTGAGGACGCCCGTATCTGGGTGAGCCTCAGACGATGGGGAAGCAGACGTCGCAGACCGGATCTTCCATGCCGGTGGTGTCCCAATTGGCCCAGTAGACCTCGCGAGGGGCGTCAGTACGTACCATTCCGGCTTCCTCCAGCCAGGCGTCGAGGTCGTCGTAGATCTCGTCGATGTCGGGGTACTCGAGTTCGGCCTTGGTGACCGTCACCCAGGCCTCCCGATGGGTGTCCACGGTGCGTACGGTGACGTTCCCCGGCAGCACAGAGTCGTCAATGGAGCCCTGAATCGGCTGGCACACTTCGACGGTGCCGTTTTTCTCGGCGGTGAGGCCGTCGTGGTAGATGACGAAGGGGGAGGCCTTGTCGAGAGTGGGATCGCCGGGGGCGAGACGTTCTAGAGCCTTGAAGGCCTCATCCATGAACGGATCGAGTTCGTCGATGGACACCACCCGGGTCATCGAGATGACCCGGCAGGCCTCGACCTCCCTGATCTTGACCGGTCGATCCATCATTGACCTCCATTCGGCTGAGATGACTCAGCCGTCGAGTCCTTGGTCTGGGACGTCGCGTGACCGCTCTCAGATGTTTGGCTCAAGGCGCGGTGGCGTCCGTATTCGTCGAGGGTGGGCATGCCGTAGGCGCGGGCGGTCTGGTCGTGCAGCTCAATGACCTGACGACGAATCCGCTCGGAGAACTCGTGGGCAATCTCCCCGGGGACGGGGTCCATCGGGTGTCCGATCGCGACGTGGACCGGGGGACGACCCTTGGGGAGGCCCGCCTGCTCGGAAGGCATGGCAGCCCAGGCGCCTACCAGGGCAATCGGGATGACGGGAACCCCGCGCGAAATCGCCAGCGCGGCAGCGCCCGGCTTGAAGGTACCCATCGCTCCAGTGCGCGACCTTGTCCCCTCCGGGAAGATCAGCAGTGGGACGCCGTCGGTCAGCAGGGAACCTGCCATGCCGCGATGGGAGCGTGGGTTGCGAGCCCCTTGCTTGGTCTTCCCCTTGCCTCGGTCGACCGGGAATGCGTTGAAGAAGAGTACTGGCGCGACGGCCTTCCACCATGCGGTGAAGAAGTAGTCGGCTGCGGCTCCGGTTGCCAGATACTTAGAGAGTCGCTTCGGCAGCGCCCCGAAGACCAGCGGGGCATCGAGGTGGGAGGAGTGGTTCGCGACGGCCACGTAAGCGCCGTCGAGCCCGTCGAGATTGTCCGCGCCGTGCACGGACACCTTGACCAGTTTCCACACCAGTGGCCGCAGCAGGAGCATGTTCGCTGCCTGCCGCGTCACAGCGGAAAGATCGTTGGTGTACCGGCCTCGGTCCTTGGTGGGCTTGACGCTGGCCATCTCAGGCCTCGCCTCCCGACGTGTGTTGTGGGTGTTCGTCCTTGTCCCGCGACGAGGACAGGGTTCGTGACAGGAATCTCATGGCGGATCGTGGGGTGTGAGTGGCCACTGCGATGAAGAACTTCCAGAGTGGGGTGGGGATGGACACCACCTTGCCATGATCGAGGTCATTGAGAGCTTCGCGTACCAGGGTCTCGGCGTCGATCCAGAAGAAGTCCGGCAGGTGGTTGGCGGTGACGTTGGCGCGGGAGTGGAACTCGGTGTGGACCCACCCGGGGCACAGGGCCATGGCCTTGACGCCGGTGCCGGCAAGCTCATTGGCGAGGCCCTCGGTGAAGGTGAGCACCCACGCCTTGACGGCCGAGTAATTGCCGGTGTTGATCCAGGCGCTCGAGGAGGAGACGTTGAGGATGGCTCCGTGGCCGCGGGACTTCATGGCGCGCCCGGCTGCGGCCGAGAGCACCAGAACTGCCCGGATCATGACCTCGAAGGCGCGGTCCTGCAGTTCGAGGGCGTCAGGATCGAGGATCTTGGCGTGCACCGCGAAGCCGGCGTTGTTGACGAGCAGATCGACGTGGTGGGCGGGATCCTCGAGACGTGCGGCTATCCGATCGACGTCCTCGCGCTGCGAGAGGTCTGCCTCGATCGTCTCGACGGACACCCCGTAACGGGCTTCGACGTCCGCCTTGATGGTGGCCATCCGCTCGGTGTCGCGGGCGACGATCACGATGTTGTCGCCACGGGCAGCCAGTTGGGTGACGAACTCGCGGCCAATACCTGATGTTCCACCCGTGACCATGCTCGTTGCCATACCTTCCAATCTACGGCACTCGGGGGACGGTCACCATCTTCAAATGGACTTTCGTTGGCGTTCCGCTGAGGCGAGCAGCGTCAGTCACGGAACGGTCGGTTCCTCGTGGCACAGTGTTGGCATGACGAAGTGGATCATTGGCGGTCATGTCGACACCGCCGACGCCGTGGCACAGGCGGCAGCGCGCGGAGCCGACATCGCCCAGATCAGCCTGGGGGACCCGCAGTCCTGGAAGAAGCCGGTCTGTGGCTTCCCCGGAGGTGCCCAAGCCCTCAAGGAGGCTGCTGAGGAAGCTGGGTTGAAGCTCGTGGTGCACTCGGCCTTCATCATCAACGTTGCCTCCCTCAACAACCGCATTCGCATTCCCAGCCGCAAGCTGTTGCAGCAGACCCTTGACGCCGCCGCCGAGGTGGGGGCGACAGGCGTCGTCGTCCACGGTGGCCACGTACGCGCCGGGGAGTCGATCGAGAAGGGGCAGGACAACTGGCGCAAGGCCATCGACGGTTTCGAGTTCCCGGTGCCGCTCCTCGTCGAGAACACCGCCGGCGGGGACAACGCGATGGCCCGCTTCCTGGAGAGATTGTCAGGGACCTGGGAGGCCATCGGTGCCGCGTCAGGTCATGAGAATGTCGGGTTCTGTCTGGACACCTGTCACGCTTTCGCGGCTGGTCTCGACATGACGACGTTGGTTGGTGACGTCCGTGGAATCACGGGTCGGATCGACCTCGTGCATGCCAATGACTCGCAAGGACCGGCTGGTTCCGGACGGGATCGCCACGCCAACCTGAGTGAGGGGGAGTGCGGAGCCGACGCCCTCGTCGACGTCATCCGTGCTGCGGACGCTCCGGTCGTCGTCGAGACACCGGGGGATGCCGAGGGTCAGGCACGCGATATCGACTGGCTGCGGGAACGCTTGTGAGGGCTACCCACGTCGGACGATCAGAGAACATTACGATAGGGGTGTCAGGTCTACACCGGCGAGGGGGAACGGTCATGACATCGAGCACACATCAGTTCCACAAGGCTGAACTCGACCCAGCTGGGGAACTTCTCGGCCAGCCGATACCGGGCGAGAGTCTCGTCGAGAATCACCTTGCCCACATGTTCCGTGACACGGTCGCAAACCATGGTTTTCGTCCCGCGACTCGGGTTCGTCAGGGTGGCCAGTGGATCATTCGCACCTACGCTGAGACGGGTCGACGCGTTGCCGGTTTGGCGCGAGCATTCGTCACCCCCGGGATACTGACCGAGGATGGCTTGCAGCGGGGGGATCGTATTTCGCTGTTTGCCGGAAACTGCCCGGAGTGGATCGAGGCTGATCTTGCGGGCATGACGATCGGCGTCGTCCCGGTGCCGATCTACCCGACGTCAACTCCCGACCAGATCGTCCACATCGTCACTGATGCAGGGGTTCGGGCCATCGTCACCGCTGGACCCAAGGAGCTTGATCGCATTCTCGAGGCACGGGACCAGATGCCCTGCCTGGAGACTGTCGTGCTGATCGACCCGGCCGATCGCGTTGGTGATCACGATGGGCTGACGGTGCTCTCCTTGGAACAGGTCCGCCAGGCTGGGGTCTCTGAGGAGATGCAGCCCGTCGTCGAGGAGCGCATGAGGCAATCATGCGCCGACGACGTCGCCGCCCTCATCTACACCTCGGGGACCACAGGGGAGCCCAAGGGAGTCATGATCAGCCATCGTGCGGCCCTGGCCGAGTTGCAGGCTCTTGACGCCTTCTTCGACTTCACCCCGGCCGACCACTCGCTGAGTTTCCTTCCCTTGTCGCACGCCCTGGAGTGGGGCTGGTCGATGGTGGTCATCCGACACGGCTGCCTCAACACCTTCGTGCCGAATCCCAAGACGATCTCGGAGATGCTGGCAGAGGTTCGTCCGACCCTCTTTGTCTCGGTGCCGAAACTCTATGAGCAGGTCATGAAGGTGGCGCGGGAGAAGGTCGCCGATTCACCCGCCAAGCTCAAGATCTTCGAATGGTCGCTCGAGGTCGGGCGCGACTGGTGGCAGACCAAGCAGGACGGACGCCGTCCCAGCGTCTCGCTGGAAGCACGACACAAGGTGGCCGATCGTCTCGTCCTGAAGGCCATTCGTGACGCCGTCGGAGGGCCCAAGACCGTGCTGGCGGCCGGTGGTGCGCCATTACGCAAGGAGGTCGAGGAGTTCTTCGCCGCGTGCGGTCTGCTGGTGTGCCAGGGTTATGGCCTGACGGAGGCATCCCCGCTGGTGAGCTTCAATTCCCCTGGCGGATGCAAGTTCGGCACTGCCGGTAGGCCGCTGGTGGGCAGCCGGATGTCAACGACTGACGACGGGGAGATCCTCTACCGCGGACCGAACATCATGAAGGGGTACTGGAAGGCCCCGGAGGAGACGGCTGCGGCGATCGAGGACGGTTGGCTGCACACCGGCGACATCGGGTACATCGACGACGACGGCTTCCTCGTCATCACCGATCGGCTCAAGGACATCATCGTCACCCTCAATGGCAAGAACATCTCCCCGCAGCCGATCGAGAACTCCCTCATGAAGGATCCTCTCTTCGAGCATGCGGTGCTGCTGGGCGACAATCGTCCGTGCCTGACCCTGCTCGTCAAGCCCTCTCTGCCTCAGGTGGAGGAGATCGCCGAGAGGCTGCACATCTCGTCGATGACCGGGCCGGAGATGCTGCGATCCGAGGAGCTGGCCGAGGAGATTCGGCGTCGCGTGGCCGAGATCACGGAGAAGCTGCCTCACCAGGAACAGATCCGTGACCTGCGGGTGCTGTGGGACGAGTTCACGATGGACAATGGCCTGCTCACACCGACCCTCAAGGTGCGACGTCGTGAGGTGGAGAAGAGATTCACCGAGATCGTCGAGGAGATGTACAGCAGGATCGCGGTGCGTCGGAAGGCCGGTAAGGAGAACTCAAAGAACTGAGTTCTTTGCAGCTCGCGTGGCAAATCGGTGTGACGGGCGAGCATGCTGCCCTGCCGGGTTGGTGGCTGGCGAGAAAGCCGATGACGCCGAGGCCTCCGTGATCAGTTATGACGAATATGGCGGCGGTCGGATGATTCTTGACGGCTCCCCCAAGCTAGTTGACAGATCGGACGGTCCGAGTGAGTTCTACGATCTCAACGAGCATCCGACCGAGGCGGTGAATCTCGCCGGCGACGCGGCTCACATGTCCGTGGAGTCCGATCTTCGCTCCACCTTGCGGGATTGGTTCGCCGCCAACGAGAATGCCGTCGATCGTGCCTGGGAAAGGCGGGTTGGCGGACGCGGCCAGATCCAGCCACCGTGCAAGGGTCTTGACGACGACGCGACATATGTCCAGAGGCCCGTGACCTCCGATCGCACCCGAAAGGGCTGAAGGTCACCAGCGGATCGGCAAGCCGTGATGGAGCCTGACCTATTCGTTGGTTCTCCTTGACGTTTTTCGTCAGCACGGGCACGGACCAGGCACTCCAGTGCGTAGGTGCCTGGTGAGGCGGAGATTTTTGTCACCGGGAGACTCTCGCCGCGTGCTGGCGGGGTCTCGAGGACTCGGCTCGAGGACAGCTCAAGGTCGATGGGGATCGTGCAGAAGGTGGCAGGTAGCATGACCGAACGTGCCTGGTTTGGCGAGGAGATTCGTGGGGACCCGCTCGTTGTGGTGTGGAGAGCCCCCAGTCGCCTGACGGATCTGATTACGTCGGACATTGACGCCGACAACAACGAGTCACACCAGGGCCCGACAATGACGGGCGAGCGCACCCCCACATCAAGGAGAACGATGAAGAAATACATCGGAATCACAGCGTGTCCGACCGGTATTGCCCACACATACATGGCAGCCGAGAAATTGGAGGAGACGGCCAAGGAAGCTGGTGACCAGATCAAGGTCGAGACCCAGGGGTCGATCGGCGTCGAGAACGAGCTGACCGCCGAGGATATCCGTGAGGCCGATGCCGTCATCATCGCGGCTGACACCGAGGTCGACCTGTCCCGCTTCGACGGCAAGCGCGTCCTCGTCACCGGTGTTCAGGACGGCATATCCCGTCCGGCCGAACTCATGGAGAAGGCCCTGTCCGCCCCCGTTCATGGCGGGACCAAGGAGGAGATCGAAACCGAGTCCGCCGAGGTCTCCGCTGGAGTCACCCATGCCAAGCCCGGCAAGGACGACAAGGGCTCCGTCGGGCATACCCTCTACGCCGCTTTGATGGCCGGTGTCTCCCACATGATCCCCTTCGTGGTCTGCGGCGGCATCATGATCGCCCTGGCCCTGGGCATTGGTGGCAAACCCACTGCTGGCGGCGTCGCCGTCCCCGAGGGCAGCTTCTGGCAGACCATCCTGCAGATCGGAACCTTGGCCTTCTCCCTCATGATTCCGGTGCTCGCCGGTTTCATAGCTCAGGCCATCGCTGACCGTCCCGGCCTCGTCGTCGGCATGGTGTCCGGCTTCATCGCCAACAGCGGCGATCAGTTCCCCTACCTGACGACGACTGCCCCCGACGGAGCCAAGACCGGCCTCAACACCGGTTTCATCGGCGCCATCATCATCGGCATCATCGCCGGTTACGTTGCCAAGTGGATGCGAAAGATCCCGTGGCATGAGTACGTCAAGCCGATCGTGCCGATTCTCATCATCCCGATCTTCGGCACCGCGATCGTCTCGCTGCTCTACGTCTACGTGCTCGGCCGCCCGCTGGCGGCCCTGTTCAATGGCCTGACGAACTTCCTGGCCAGCATGACGACCTCCTCGATCGTCATCCTCGCCATCATCATCGGCCTCATGGTCAGCTTCGACATGGGCGGGCCGGTCAACAAGGTGGCCTTCCTCTTCGCCGGCGGCATGATCGCCGTCGACCAGGGCAAGGTCATGGGTCTGGCCGCAGCCGCCATCCCGGTCGCCCCGCTCGGCATGGGCCTGGCCACCCTCATGGGTCGTCATCTGTTCACCAAGCAGGAGCGTGACGCCGGTATCGCCGCTCTCTTCATGGGTCTGTTCGGCATCACCGAGGGTGCCATCCCGTTCGCCGCAGCTGACCCGGCCCGTGTCATCCCGTCGAACATGGTGGGTGGAGCCGTTGCCGCTGTGCTGGCCGGCATGTTCGGGGTGCACGACGTCGTCATGCACGGCGGACCGATCGTCGGCGTACTCGGCGCGTGCAGCCCCATCCTCGGCTTCTTCGCCGCGATCATCATCGGTGCTCTGGTGACGGCTTTCATGTCCTTGGCCCTCAAGAAAGCAGCAGCTCGGAAGAAGGAACGTGCCGTCGCGGCGTGACCTTGACCCCACAACGACATCGTTAGGAGAAACAACATGGCAACGATTGCAGATTTGCTCGCCGAAGGATCGATTGATCTGTCCCTGAGTGCAGGGAACAAGAATGACACCATCGAGAGGATGGTTGACCTCATCGGTGCCAGCGGCGCGCTGGTCGACCGCGATGTGCTCATCAAGGCCGTCCGCGCCCGTGAGGACGTCGGAACCACCGGCCTGGGTGACGGCATCGCGATTCCGCACGGCAAGTGTGATGGCGTCGATCGTCCGGCCCTAGCCTTTGCTCGCAGTGACGAGGGAGTGGACTGGGGAGCCCCGGACGGTTCCTTGGCCAACCTCGTCTTCCTCATCGCTGTTCCCGCGGCCGCAGCTGGCAACGAGCACCTGCGGATCCTGGCCTCCCTGGCACGGAATCTCGTCAAGGCTGATTTCCGCAACCGCCTGATGTCGGCTTCGACTCCGCAGGAGATTCGCGCGGTGCTGGAGGGTATCAGCGCCTGAGTCACAGCCCGCTCGTCGACAGACAGCGTCGATCAGAGAGTGACCATTTTCGTCAGCAGGCCCGGGGAACGCGCATCGACGCTTCCCGGGCCCTGCCATGCCGGGAATTTTCGCCATCGGGTGAGTCGCCACCCAGTACGAGAAGGTGTGAATCACCGTTCGGTCACTTTCCCTAGACTGTGCAGACATGGGACTGCGCGACCTGCTGATGAATCATGGAATGGCCGAGGGAGGCCTTGAGCTTTCCGACGTCCTCAACATCCTCGCCAAGGGAGGAGTTCTCGTCGACGTCAGGACTCCCCGCGAGTATGAGGCCGGCCACGCCCCTGGGTCGCGGCTCATCAACCCCAAGGAGTTGATCGCCGACCCGTTCACCGCAGTCTATGGCGATGACCCGTTGGCTGAACCCGATCCGCATTTCGTCCTGGTGTGCGACTCCGGTTTCCGATCCGGTCACCTGGTGGACCGGGTACGGGAGAAGGGCTACACCTGCGACTTCCTCGCATCCGGCCTGCGCGCATGGCGGGCCGGCGGGGAAATCCTCATTCCTGGGCCGCCACGCGGCCGCTGACACCTCACCACCGCGACGCATCGTCGGCAGGCCCCTGACGGAGACAGCCCCCACGGCAGGCCTCGATCTCAGTCCCTGCCAGAACCCCCACAACGAACATCGCCCCCTCACCAACAGGTGAAGGGGCGATGCGTTGCTAGGCGTCAGCGACGCGACTTGCGGATGGCTGCAACTGCCATGCTGGCCAGCGCTCCCATCCCGACGAGTCCGGCGAGACCGGTCAGGCCAGTTGCGGGGTCACCACCGGTGGAAGGCAGCTGGTAGTGACGATGCGGAGTCCCGGAACCATTGGATCCGTCGTCGCCAAGCTCGGTGTCATGACCAGGCTCGCTGCCATGACCGGGCTTGGTGTCGTGGCCAGGCTTCGTGCCATGACCCGGGTCGGTGCCGTGCCCAGGTTTGGTGCCGTGTCCAGGCCTCGTCTTGCCCGGAATGGTTGGCTGGGTGTCACCCGCGTCAGCCTTGTTGGCGACGAAGTCGAGAGTGATCTTCGACGGGGCGTTGAGGACAACCTTGCCGTTAACGACCTGGCCCTTCGCAGTCCCGACGACCTTGCCATTCTCAAGGACGAGGATCTTGCGATCGGTCGGCAGATTGAGGGTCAGTGTTCCGGTGACGGTCGGTCCAGCATTCTTCACGGTGACGATGACGTCCCCGTTGGCGTCGGTGCGGCAGGTGATCGAGATCGAGTCACCCTTGGCGAAACGACCCTTCATCGAGCCGCACTCACCGGTCAGGGTCCGCTCCGGACGCTGCATGGTGATCTGCACGGTCTTGGTGGCGACGTGGCCGGCCGAGTCGACCGCGGTCAGGACGACCGGGACGGCCTGGTCCATGACGAGCCCGCTCAAGTTGGCGTTGACGACGAGGTTGCCGTCGAGATCGTCAACCACCTTGTAGGCAGCGCGGATCTGGTCGAGGACGTTCTCGTCGGGGTTGACGACCAGGGCGCCCGGCCCCTCGATGCGAGGAGCAGCGTCCACCGTGAACGGCACTGCGACGTCGGTACGACGGTCGGCGCGGTCGGTGGCGGTGACGGCCAGCTGGTGTGCGCCGGCAGCCAGGTCCTTGGTCGGCAGCTCGACCGTCAGCTGGGTGTAGCCCTCACCGGTCTTGGCCGGCTTGGCGTCATCCTTGGCAGCTTCCTTGTCGACGGCCTCCTGGGCAGCGGCAGCCTTGGCGGCGACCTTCTCGGCCTGAGCAGCCGAGGTGGTGGTCGGAGCGCTGGCCGACGGAGCGGCGGAAGCCTCGGAGGACGGGGACGTCGACGGGGCGGTGGCGCCGGTGTCGTCCGGCTCACCCTCGAAGGCAACCTCGGCGCCCTCGGCGGGGACCACCTTCGTGGCCTTGAAGGCGACCTGCTTGCCGTCCAGGGTCACCTTCATGTTGCGAAGGTGAGCGTCAGAAGCCTTGACGGTGATCGTCGTCGGCTCGGACACCACGTCACCAGCTTTGACTCCGGCAACCTCGACGTCAGGAGCCTCGGTGTCGCTGATCACCGGGATGATCTGCTCCAGGCCGTTGCCCATGAGGTCGTAGAGACCCAGCAGGATGCGGTCGCCGTCAGAGGCGGTGGCATCCTCAGAGAATCCGCGCTTGTTGATCTTGGCGCCCGGATCCCAGACGTTGGAGAAGTTGCTGACGATGTTGCCGTTGATGGCCAGGTTGTAACCGAAGGCGTTGTCCCACACCCGGCCGGCGAAGGTGACGTCCTGCGACGGCGTGGTGATGTAGATGGCACCATCCTCGGCGATACGCGGACGATCCAGCTCGATGCCGGGCACCCGGCTGTCGTAGAACACTCGCCATGCACTCTCAAGGATCTTGGCGTCCTTGGTGGTGTCGGTGACGGTGTAGCTGATCTTCGTCAGGCCCTGGTTGATCGGCACCTTGACGGAGAAGTGCAGCTTGGAATCGAGCTGAACCTCCTTGCCCTCGATCGTGAAGGACTTCGGAGCACGGTTGAAGGTACCCGAGATCGTGTAGGTGCGAGGGTTCGACTTGGTGTCGACGTTGGGATCCTTGCCGTCCAGGAAGACGTTCTGCTGGCCGAACGGGGAGTTCGGATCAGCCATGGCCGGGTTGTCGAAGGTGATGCGCAAGGCGTTGTCCTCGGAGACCGGGCGGTCGAGAGGCAGGGTGACGGTGGTGACGTTCACTCCGTCATTGGCAGCCACGACGACCTGGGTGGCTGACTTGCCCGGGGCGACGGTCGCCTTGAAGGTGCCGTCAGCATTCGCCTGGACCTTCTTGCCGTCGATCATGACCGTCAGCGGACGACGCTGGTCGCCAACCTTGGCCTGGTCGTCGGAGACGGTGCCCGAGACGTCGACGGTGCCGTCCTCCTTGATGGTGACGAGGCTCTGCGAATTGCGAGCGGCGTCAGCGGTGAGCTGCGGGCCCTTGAGGTCGACGTCGATCCACGTCGTGGAGCGGTCGAGGACCTTGCCGGCGGCGTCGTAGGCGACGATCTCGTAGCTGTTGTGTCCCTCGGTCCATCCGACCATCGCGGTGAAGTGGTGGTCGGCGTCGATCGTGGCGTCAACCCCGTTGACGATCACCTTGGCAACCTGGGCGGAGACGACACCGCGGATAGGCAGGGTCTTGTCCTTGCGCAGGAAGGCCTGCTTCTCGACCTGGAACAAGCTTGAGGAGTCGGGGGTCTCGGCGTTGACGACGGCACCCTGGGGCAGGGAGTCGGGGGTGGCCAGGACAGTCTTGTCGAGCATGACGACGGAGGTCGCGGTGTTGAAGGCGCGGTCGACGGCAGTGAGCTGCACGTACTTGGCCGCAGCCGGGTTCGCAACGGTGAAGACGGTCGCGCCGGGCACCGACTTGGTGTCGGCGGTCAACATCTTGCCCGAGCCATCGCGCGCGGCGACCGGGCCGGCACCCGAACCCGAGTCGGTCACCTTGACGATGACCGAGGCGGTGCCGTCGGCGTTGGCGCGCACCGAGGTGGCGAGCTTCGGGGCGGTGACGTCGAGGACGAAGGGCATCTCGACGGTCTGCCAGCTGAAGTTCGGCGACAGACGAGCCTGCACCTTGAAGGTGTACTTGCCCTCGGGAGCGGTGACGAAAGCGGCCTTCTTGGCGTCCCACACCTTGCCGTCCCAGCCGCGATCGGGATCACTCTCGGCGGCGTTGGTCCGGATGCCGGCGAGCCTGCTCAGCAGCATGTGCTGCAGGTCGCGGTCCGAACCGAGCTCGCGGACGGTCTTGCCGTTGGCGTCGACGACGGAGAACTTGAGCTCCTGGGCCGAACGCAGCAGCAGGGTCTGGGCGAAGATGGTGTCGAGCATCCCGTCGCCGTTGGGGGAGAAGAAGTTGGCTCCCACGCCGCGCTCGATGGTCATCGAGCCATAGGCCTTGCTGGCCAGGACGGTCTTGTGCGGGTTCTTCTCGCCGAAGACCTGGGACATCAGCGACGGCGTCTTGGAGTAGACGGGGGTGTCGATGATGTTCTCGGCGTTCCAGTCGCCGACGAAGCCCATGTAGGGCAGGGCCAGATCGGGCTGGGACGGATCAGTGGACGAGAACTTGAACCAGCCCTCGATCCAGTGGGCGTCACCGGTCTTCGGGGTGACGGTCCAGGAGACGTTGGCGGTGCCGTGGGCCGGAACCGTCACGGTGTTGGTCGCGGCGGTCGCCTTCTCGCTGGTCGAGCACGAGGTCAGCGGGTTCTCACCGCTGTGATCCTCATTGACGACGCAGGTCTGGCTGGTGGTGAAGGTCTGCGGCTTGTCACCGAGGTTGGTGAGGACGACGTTGACCTTGCGGGCCGAGGTGATCTCCTTGAGAGCGGCGTTGGGCTTGCCGTTGACCGTCGCCAGGACGCGGGTCTTGGCGGCACGGTCGACCTGGGCGAGGCCGGCGCCGATCTGACGGGGAGCCAGCGGCACACTGTTGGAGTACGTGAGGATCTCGGCGGTGTTCGACATCGCGGTGCGCAGGGTGGAGTCCGCTGCGACACGGGAGAGGCCAGGGTTGGTCTTCTTGAGGGACTGCAGCATGAGGGCCGACAGTCCGGCGACGTTCGGGGTGGCCATCGAGGTACCCGACATGACGCCGTACTTGTTGTCGTTGAGGGTCGAGTAGACCGATCCGCCGATGCCGGCGATCTCAGGCTTGAAGTTGAGGTCCGGGGTGGCACCCCACGAGGTGAAGCTCGAGGCGAGCAACGGATCGGGGTTGTCGACCAGCTTGTTGGACTTGGTGAGCTGGATCGACACCTCTTTGCCGGACTTCATGACGTCGGCGAGCTTCTGGCCGTCGTCATGTCCCATGCCCGAGACCGGGACGGTGGAGCCTTCGATACCTGCCATGCCGGGGATATCGTTCCCGCCGCCGGCATTGTTGAAGATGATGACACCGGTCGCACCCTTGGCGACGGCGTTCTTCACCTTGTCGGCGAAGGAGATCTCACCGCGCTCGATGAGGGCCCAGTTGCCCTTGACCTCGGCGGGGACCTGGTCGGGCTTGCCGATGCCGGCAGCGACCAGCGTGTGAGTCTCGAAGTCGGCGGGGCCAGCCTGCTGCTGGTATCCAACGTCGGCGGAGCCGCCCTCCCAGGTGGCCTTCGCGGCAGTGACGACCTTGTGGACGTTGGTGATGGAGGCGACGGACCATGCGGCCGGGGCAGCTGCGGGGCTACCGAGAGCTCCGTTGTCGAGGAGCCCGAGGGCGTCGACCTCGTTGCCCTGGGCGGAGGTCGACAGGCCGTCGTTGCCGGCGGCGACGATGACCTGGACGCCGGCGTGCTGGGCGTTGGCGATGGCGAGGGCCTCGCCCTGGTCGGCGGAGTCCACGCCATCGGCCGAGCCGAGGGACATGTTGATGACGTCGGCGCCGCGTCGCACCGATTCCTCGATGGCGGCGACGATGTCATCGGTGTAGGCCGATCCGGACTTGGCGGGATCGTTGGAGAACACCTTCATGGCGAGCAACTGGGCCTCGGGGGCGGCGCCGTTGACGCGTCCATTGGTGACGGCGTCAGCGTCAGCCCCACCGTTGGCAGCCACGATGCCGGCAACGTGCATGCCGTGCTGGGAGGCAGTGGTGTCCTTGGCGTTGGTGTTGCGGTCGGCGAAGTTGTAGCCATAAGGCACCTTGTCGGTGAATCCGTCAGCAGCCTTGAGCTTGGCGCCGGCCTTGCCCTCGGCGTCGAGACGCATGTCCTGGTGCTTGATGTCGATACCGGTGTCGACGATGGAGACGACAGTGCCTCGTCCGTCGAGTCCGGTCTTGCGAGCTGCGGTGGCCCCGGTCGCCAGGTTGGCGTCGTCATCGACCGGCTTGTAAGCGCGCACCGGCTTGACGGAGGCGACGCCTGGCTGGGCCTCCAGAGCGGGGATGTCAGAGGTCTCCACCCAGGCCGAGAACCCCTTGAGGAGCATGCCGAATCGGCGGTCAACCTTGATCGGGACCTTGGACTGAATGGCACTGATGGTGCGGCTCAGCTCGGCGAGATTGGTCTTCTCAACTCCGCGTCCGGAGGGCTGCCCCTTCAGCAGTACGATGACCTTGACCTTCTCGGACTGTTTCTGAGCCGCGGGAGGGGGAGAGAGGGGCGGTGGTGTTGGACTCGGGGCGGCCATCGCGGCCGGAGTAGCTGCCAGCGCCAGCGCAACAATGCCTGCGAGCAGTCCTCCTCCTCGAGATGTACGCATATGTGTGACCGTCTTTCTTTGACACTGCGGCCGGACCTCCCGGGCTCGCATACGTGGCAGACAGATTGTCCAAAGATCTGGCACAGCAGACATGGTGCCCGTATGTCGGATCCTCGGGTGCAGTTCCGGCCGCTTTGGGGAGAACTCTGTCGGATCGCCCCGATGAGCGCGAGACCTCGAAGAAGAAATTGATGAAATCGTTACCAACTGCTTAGGGCGACCTAAGTGGCCTCGCGCTACGCGGATCATGGATTCTGGGCGTCATGGAGGTGAGGCGGCCGGCGATGAGTCCCGAGGATTCGGAGAACGACGACCCAGCCGGTATGCTGCTCAATTGGCTGTCCACAGTGGCGGCTGGCCGGTCGGGCAGACCCCGATCGGTGGCATTCGCCCTCCTGCCACGGGATGTACTCGTGGCCGCTGAGACCAGAGGAGGTGGAGTCAGCGTATGCGTAAGTACGAGGTCATGATCATCATTGATCCGACCGCCGAGGAGCGTCAGGTCGATTCCCTCATGGAGAAGTACCTGAAGGTCATCACTGACGAGAAGGGCACCGTCGACAACGTCGACGTGTGGGGCAAGCGCCGCCTGGCCTACGACATTCAGAAGAAGTCGGAAGGCATCTACGTCGTCATCAACGCGACCTGTGAGCCCGCGACCATCCAGGAGATGGACCGTCTTCTCGCCATCGACGAGAAGGTCATGCGCACCAAGGTCATGCGTCCCGAGATCCACTGAGGATCGAGGACCCGCGCTGTTCGCCGCTGTCCTTCGGGAGATTCCGAAGACTGTCCTAGGTGAGCGGCACACTGGAACCATTGATTCGCAAAACCCCGAACCGCGGAGAGTGACATGGCTGGCGAAACACCCATCACGGTGATTGGCAACTTGACTGCTGATCCTGAGCTGCGCTTCACCCCTAACGGGGTGCCTGTCGCGAATTTCACGGTGGCATCGACCCCGCGAACCTTCGACCGACAGACCAACGAGTGGCGCGACGGTGAGGCAATGTTCCTCAACTGTTCCGTGTGGCGCCAGTTCGCCGAGAATGTCGCCGAGTCCCTCTCCAAGGGCATGCGTGTCATCGTCAACGGCAACCTCAAGGCTCGCTCCTACGAGGACCGCGACGGCAACCGTCGTACCTCCTACGAGATCGACGTCAACGAGGTGGGTCCGTCGCTGAGGTTCGCCTCGGCCAAGGTGGCTCGCAACCAGTCCTCCGGCGGAGGCAACTGGGGTGGCAATGCTGGTGGCGGCCAGGGCGGCAACTGGGGCGGAAACCCCGGTGGCGGCAATGGCGGCTGGTCCGGCGGTAATGGCGGCCAGAGTGGTAATTGGGGTGGAAACTCCGGTAACCAGGGGTCCTATAACAACGGTGATGCCAACCGCGGCGGCGGAGTCGATCCCTGGGCCTCGGCCCAGACCGATGAACCCCCGTTCTGATCGATAGGTCTCTGATTGGGAGATCCGATCCGCCGATCACCGGCGTCATCGATACAAGAAACATCAGGTTCGGTGCCCCGCATGGGGCCACGGACAAGGCACATTCCGGCGAGAGCCGGGCTTTCACACGAAGGAGAGCACCACAATGGCCGGTCCACAGCGCAAGTCTGTGAACAAGAAGAAGGTCGTCCCCGTCAAGACCGTGCACATCGGCGCGGTTGACTACAAGGACACTGCCCTGCTGCGCAAGTTCATCTCTGAGCGAGGCAAGATCCGCGCTCGTCGCGTCACCGGGCTGTCGGTCCAGGATCAGCGCAAGGTCGCCATCGCGATCAAGAACGCCCGCGAGCTCGCACTGCTCCCGTACGCCTCGACGGCTCGCTGAGAAGGGGGAAAGACATGAAGCTCATTCTCACTGCTCCGGTGGCCAAGCTCGGTGTCCCCGGTGACATCGTTGAGGTCAAGGACGGTTACGGCCGTAACTTTCTGCTGCCGCAAAACTACGCCATCAAGTGGACGCGCGGTGCTGAGGCCCAGATCAAGGACATCACCCGCGCCCGCGAGGCCAAGGAGATCAACTCCAAGGAGGAGGCCGAGCAGGTCCGTTCTCAGCTGGAGCACCTGGTCGTCCAGGTGACCGTCCAGGCCGGCGAGAGCGGTCGTCTGTTCGGTGCCGTCACCCCTGCCGACATCGCCCTGGCCGTCAAGAAGGCTGGTGGCCCCGCCCTTGACAAGCGGACCATCGAGATTAGCAAGCCGATCAAGACCATCGGCAAGCACACCGTCGGCGTCAAGCTGCATGACGCCATCAAGGGTCACGTCACGGTGGAGACCGTTCCTGCCGCGTGATCTGATGCACACGCAGACATGAAGGAGGGCACCCATGTGGGTGCCCTCCTTTTGTTGCGTCACCACCGGCGAAAGTCATGACGAAGCCTGACTCCATTGTGTGCCGCGCGGGGGTTACCGCATGGCCACTGGGGGTCAGCGGGCTGCCGGCGGGGGCGTTTCATCGTTGTGTGTCCAGGCGTGCCCTTGCTCGTGATCGAGATGGGTGGCCGTCTTGTTCTTGAGCCCGAAGATGTAGATCAAGGTCGAGATGAAGGTCAGGGTCGTCACGTAGACGATGAACCACGTCACGTTGTCATGTTCCTTGAAGGCCTCGTAGATGAGCGGGGCAGTGCCACCGAAGCAGGAGTTGGCGAGGCCATAGCCGAGGCCGACACCGAGGGCGCGAATCTTGGCCGGGAAGAGCTCGGACTTCACCAGGGCGTTGATCGAGGTGTAGCCGGTCAGGATGATGTAGCCGACGAACAGCAGGCCGAAGGCACCGAAGGGATTGGTGGCCTTGGGGAGGAAAGCGATGAGCACCCACGTGTAGCAGACGGCGCCCACGCCGAAGAAGACCAGCAGCGGTTTGCGGCCGATCTTGTCGGAGATGAGGCCGCCGACTGGCTGCAGGCACATGAGGAAGATCAGCGCGATGAGGTTGACGGTGGTCGCCGTCATTGCCTGCTCCTTGAAGGTGGACTTCACGATGGCGGGGGCATTCACCGAGTAGGTGTAGAAGCAGACGGTGCCGCCCATGGTGATGAGGAAGACCAGCAGTAGCGGCTGCCAGTGATCGACCAGCAGGGTGCGCATCGTGCCGGAATCGCGGTCCAGGCCCGTGCGAATGTTCTCCAGATGCTCCTCGGTGAGGGATTCGTCCATGGTGCGTCGCATCCAGAGTACGACGACGGCCGCGAGGCCACCGATACCGAAGGCGATACGCCAACCCCAGGTGGCGATCTGGTCGTGGGTCAACGTTGCGGTCTCGATGAGCAGGACGGCCTGGGCGATGACCTGGCCACCAACGAGGGTGACGTACTGGAAGGATGACAGGAAGCCGCGACGATTAGGAACAGCCGCTTCCGACATGTACGTTGCGGAGGTGCCGTACTCGCCACCGGTGGCGAATCCCTGGACAATACGGCAGATGATGAGGAGCGCCGCGGCCCACATACCAATCTGGTTGCGAGAAGGAAGGATCGCCACAACCAATGAGGCGGAGGCCATTACCAGAACCGAGAAGGTGAGGGCGGAGCGACGTCCGTGCCGGTCGGCCCAGCGCCCGAAGAACCAAGAACCCAGCGGACGCATGAGGAAGGTGATGGCGAACACGGCATAGACGTAGATGCGCGAGTTCTTGTCCTCAGGGCTGAAGAACTGGTTCTGGAAATATGTTGCGAAGACCGTGTAGGTGTAGACGTCGTACCACTCGACGAGGTTTCCCAGGCACCCTTTGAGAGTGTTGAGTGCAGCCCGTCCGAGGCTGTGTTCCTCACGGACCAGTTGTGTTTCACGTGCCACTGTTGGCGCCTCCTTTGGCATCGTGATCGGAACTATGCCGTAAATGGGTGGAAAGTGTGACGTTGGTAACAGATTTGTAACAAGATTGGGGTGAGGTGTGACAGAAGACAGCGACTGGCAGCCTGGCGTTGTGTTCACTCACACGTTGTCCCTCACCCTCGATGACGAGGCCCAGGAGGTACTTCGTGATGTCCGGAACCAGCTCATGGCAGCGGGGATTCCGGTGCTGCGCGAGCCTGCCCACGTCACGGTGGCGGCGGTCTCGACCATGAATGGAGTTGATTCTGATCTCGTCGACGTCGGGTGGCCGGAGCGAGTGACGCTGACGACCTCGTGCCAGTTGCCGAATTCTGATGGTGTGGTGGCGCTGTGCCCTCACCACCCAACTCGCCCCGACGTCACCCGCCCTGAGGTGGCCTGGTCGGACACCAGCGTCCCTGCCCCCGCCGCTGTCTCTGGCCCCCTCACCCCCACGACAATTTCTGACACCTCGCAGGGAGAAGGTGCCGAATCGTGCTCCTCTCCGGCTGCGGCTGACGTTTTTCGCGCCTCGCGGGTTCCGGAGACGCTCCGGAGACCCCATGAGGCTCTGCATCGTCGGCTGGCCGAGGTGGGCGTTACCGCTTTCAACTACTACGGGCCACGGTGGTGGAATCCCCACGTCACGATGGGGTACCAGGTTCCGCCTGAGTTACGGGGCAGAGCAGTCGAGATCCTGGCCGATGTCGTGCCTCTCGAGGTCGGGGTGATGGGGATTTCCGTCTGGTGCGTCGGGAATGGTCAGACGTACGCCCTGTGGCCTTGACCTGGCGGTGAAAATCGCCGAGGAGTGTCAGCCGTCGCCTTGGACGCCTTGTCGGAAGGCATTAACGGGGCTGGCCTCTTCCTGAGGGCTCTCACTGTCCAGAGCGGCAAAGGGGATGGCCCAAGAGGCCGATTCATCCAGTCCGCGTGACCCGTGAGCACGAAAATTGTCGCGTCAGGTGGGGGAGATTCACAGCAGTGATGCCCCTTCATCTGGGGTGCCATTTTTCGTCACCCCGGAGTTTTTGGGTGCTCCTCGTAGGCTCGAGACATGAACATGTCCGATGACATCGTCAAGGCCTTCAACGATCAGATCACCCTCGAACTCACCGCTGACATAACTTACCGTCAGCTGGCCATCGAGGCCGACGCCCAGGACCTCTCCGGCGTGGCCACGTGGCTACGCCACCAAGCGGACGAAGAGATCGTTCACGCCAACAAGTTCATCGACCACGTCCTCGATCGCGGAAACCACCCGCGCATCGGAACCATCGAAGCTCCCGAGGTCGAGCCCGGTCTGTCCCCGCTGGAGATCTTCCAGACGGCCCTTGCCCATGAGGAGAAGGTCTCCGAGGCCATCCGTGAGCTCTACCGTTCCTGCACCTCAGCCGGCGACATCGACGCCATTCCGTTGCTCCACTGGTTCATTGACGAGCAGATCGAGGAGGAGTCGACCGTCGGCGAGATCGTCGGTCGGATCGAGCTCATCGGGGACGACGGTCCAGGCCTGCTTCGGCTGGACGCCGAGCTCGGCTCTCGCAATGTGGATTCCACCGAGAACGCTGAATGGCGTTAAGTCACGCGGGGTTCGCCCGCTTGATATGATGATGCGCGTGGGCCCATGCTGTTACAGCTTATGGTCGCCACTGTGAGGAAGTTGTGCGCATGACGACCGTGGTCGTAGGTGGGATGTCTCAGCCCCGACCACGGTCATTGATGTCAGGCGACAGGGTATTTGCACAGCAGAACTGTCGGTATCTCCGTCTATGGTGTGAGCCCGGATGCAGTGACGTGGATCAGCGCCTGCCGCATCCGCACGACCCCCAATCGAGAGGTTTTCATCCGTGAACTGGCTGCACGCCGTCATCCTTGGCATTGTCGAGGGCATCACCGAGTTCTTGCCTGTCTCCAGCACCGGCCATCTCCGTATCGTCGAAAAGCTGCTGGGGTACGACATCCAGGGCGCCGGGATCACTGCCTTCACCGCGATCATCCAGGTCGGCGCGATCATCGCCGCCATCATTTACTTCTGGTCTGACATCGTGCGCATCGTCGTCGCGTGGTGCAAAGGTCTGGCCCACAAGGAGGACCGCAGCGATCCGGATTACACCCTCGGTTGGGGCATCATCCTGGGTTCGATTCCGGTGGGCATCGTTGGCCTGTTGTTCAAGGACGCCATCGAGAACACCCTGAGTTCCCTGTGGGTGGTCGCCATTGCCCTCATCGTCTGGAGTGGCGTGATGTGGCTGGGTGACCGTCAGTCAGACCTCGACCGTGGCATGAAGGAAGTCGGCATCGTCGACGCCACCGTCATTGGCTGCTTCCAGGCACTGGCTCCGCTGTTTCCCGGTATCTCCCGTTCGGGCGCGACGATTTCTGCCGGTCTGTTCCGCAAGTTCGATCGCGCTACCGCAACTCGCCTGTCGTTCTTCATGGGTATCCCGGTGCTCGTGGCTGCCGGTATCTACGAGACCATCTCGGCCGCCAGTGACATTTCCACCGGCAGCGGAGGCGGCAATGCGATTGGTTGGGGGCCGACGATTCTGGCGACGGTGGTCTCCCTCATCGTGGCTTACGCCTCCATCGCATGGCTACTGAAGTTCGTCTCCTCGAACAAGTTCACCGGCTTCATCTGGTATCGCATCGTCGTGGGTCTCGTCATGATTGGCCTCATCGTGACCAACGTGGTCACCGCCTGATCATTATCTGACGCGTCGAGGGCCGACCTGCTTGAAGCAGGTCGGCCCTCGACGCTGTGTGCGTAGATCACCCAGGTTGTGAACCTCCCTCAGTCTCCCGACTCAGCTTCCATCGAGCGGTTGAAGTCCTGCTTCATGGCGCGCCATCCGTCAGCGTCGCGCCCGGCGAACCAGTAGGCCGATAGCTGCACCCTCTCCCTGGGCAGTCCACGCTCGAGGCGCAGATGACGGCGCATGGGACGGACCATCGCGGCCTCTCCATGAACGAAGGTGTGGACGTCGTCGGGTAGGGCAAGGCCTCGGACGGTGGCGACAATTTCTACGGGATCGCGGGGAGCCGGCACGATCGTGATGCGGTCGTTCTCGGGGAGGGGGTAATGGTGATGCCCGTCGACGAGGACGACGGTGGCGCGGGCTGATTCCGGCAGGGCAGCGAGGGTATTCGCCACTGCTGGGAGAGCGACCGCGTCGGCGACGGCGAGCAAGTGGGTGAGGTCCGAAGGCATCTGCCAGTGGCCTCCCGGCCCCCTCACTGCAACCTCGTCCCCGGGCTCGACGATTTTCGACCACTGGGATCCGGGGCCGTCATGGGCGTCCGCCTTGGTCTCGGGCCCGAACTGCAGGACATCTATGCCCCACGACCCGTCATCGGACCAGCGGCGGCGGGTGTATGTGCGCAGCAGAGGATAGGAGTCATTGCTGATAGGTGTGCGGAGGTTGGACCCGTCGGACGGCAGGGCGATCTTGACGTGATCGTCGACCGAGGTGATGGGCGGCATGTCACACGGCTCGAAGTCGATCGAGATGACGTTGGGGATGTCGTGGCGAACCTCACGGACCCGCGCCAGACGCTGGACTTTGACCATGCGGCCAGGCTACATCAATTACGAAAATATGACGTTGCCAAATATGTGCGAGTCCGGTGTCACAGGGCGAGGGGCCGCCATCAGGGGTCCGGCACCGGCATTCCTCGGGAGTTATCCACAGGTTTATCCACCAACTGGGGACAACTCACACAGGTGTAATTCGGCCAGTATGGTTCGTCGTGGGCCTTGCCGAAGGTGCGAAGACTGTCCTCCCGGACAAGGATCACAGCCCCGAGGCATCCCTGCTTCCTAAAGCGGCTCCTTCGCTGCCAAGTGCGAAAAATGTCAGCCGAGATAGGGGAGGGAACACTGGAGTGCCTGGCCTCGACCTCGGCTGACAAAAATTACCGCGCAGTCAACGAGTGCGGGCAGTGGGCGTGACCACCTTGGGCAATTGACGAGCACGACGGGCTCGGGCAACCGACCCGTGTAACCAGCTCGTGCGAACAACCCGGGCAACCGACGACGATCGTCAGTCGCCCGGCATGACGTCAGGACAGTACAGCGTCGGGGACCGCCTTGGTCGACACTGCCCGACTGTCGCGAGGATGAACCTCGGTCGGGGCTGGTTTCTTGGCCAGGGAACGCTGTCGAATGCGCGTCGCGATGTTCGTACCGGCCAGCACAACCAGGAACACCACACCGGAGACCGCCGACATCATGGACGAGGTCGCCAGGTCCCAGATCTTTGCCAGCTCGAATCCGACAATGGCCGAAACCACCGCCACGACGATGGTCCACCCCACCATCCGACGCAGGGTCTTCGCCATCAAGAGCGCGGTGGCCGGCGGAGCAATCATGAGTGCGACGACGAGGATCGACCCCACCGCGTCGAAGCACACCACCACCGTGAGGGCGATGAGACACATGAGGATTCCGTTGGTCAGTCGGACCGGCAGACCCATGGTGCGAGCAAGCTGCGGGTCAAAGGTCGCCACCGCGAGCACCCTCCGCATCGCGAAGAGGACGATCGCGGTAATGGCGCACACCACGATCTCCTTCCACATTGTGATGGGGCCGATGTCGATCGTCCCGAACACGATGTGATTCACCGATAGTGCCTGCAGGTTGATGTTGCCGGCGAGAATCGTCGACTCGTCGATGTGAACCTCTGTCAGCACCGTCGACAGCAGGATCACACCGATGGAGAACAGCATCGGGAAGATCAGCCCTTGGTTGGCATCGCCGGTGACCAGTCCGGTGCGGGCCAGGCACTCGGCACCAATGACGACCACCAACCCCATGAGGGTGGCGATGACAACCAGCAGCGGGGAGTTCAATGACCCTGAAAGCAGCGCTCCGATGGCGATACCCGGCAGCACCGCATGGGACATCGCGTCGACGAGCATCGACTGGTGGCGCAGCACGAGAAAGATCCCGGGCACCGAGCAGGTGACAGCCGTGACGATGGCCAACAGCAGGATGGACGTGATGAGTGGCATGTCAGTTCCCCTCTGCCTGTGCCGCCAGTGCGCGGCGCCGCGACACCCGGATCTGGGTCAGTGACCGATGCGGAGAAAAGAGCATCGAGAAGGCGAACACGACGAACAGCACGACGACGATCACCGGTCCGGTCGGCACCCGGCCCATGCACACGGCCATGTATGAGCCGGCAGCTCCGCAGACCGCTCCCAGGATCGCGGCGAGGACGATCATGGTGTGCATGTGTCGCACCCACAACCGAGCTGCGGCCGCCGGCATGATGGCGAAGGCGATCATGAGTACGAGTCCCACGGTCTTGACCCCGATGACGATGGATGTCGTCGTCACGAGGAACAGAATCGTCGAGACGGTCCGCCCGGAGTATCCGGACATCGTCGCGAAGACTGGATCGAAGATGAAAAGTGTCAGCCCACGCCAGGTGAATGCCGCTACTCCGACCGCGATGAGCCCGAAGATGAGGATGACGATGTTGTCCTCAGTCGTCAGAGTGGCCGCGTTGCCGAAGAGGTAGGTGTTGATCCCCTGACGGTTGGGCAGGGTGGACTGGGCGATGATGCGCAGCCCGACCATGCCACCGCCGTAAAAAAGTGCCAGGCAGATTGCCATCGCCGCGTCGATACTCACCCGGGAGTGGGCGCTGATGACGTTGGCCAGCAAGGCCGCGAGCGCTGAGGAGATGACGGCGCCGATGGTCAAGGTGGCCATGGAGCGGCCGTTGACGTTGAACACCGCTGTCGACACCATGAAGGCTCCGACGACCCCGGCTATCGCGGAGTGGCCGATGACGTCGGCCAACAGGGACTGCTTGCGCTGGTAGAGCAGGCACCCCAGCCCGCCAGAGAACAATCCGATGAGGACTGTGCCGATGAGCATCGTCCGGTAGGTGTAGCTGCCGAAGAACTCCGAGGCAGGCACGATCTCGGCAAGAACGAGGGCGCTCATCGTGCCTCCGTGAAGATGTCGTCGCTGATGCCGTAGGCGGTGTGCACCGTCTCGGTGGTGAAGGCCTCGGCGAGAGGGCCGACCGAGACCACCTTCCCCTCGGCCAGCAGGCACGCCCAGGTACAGATGTCGGCCACACTGGCGAGATTGTGATGGACGATGACGAGTGTTTTCCCCTCCGAGACGAGCATGTCAAGAACTGACATCAGGGTGCGCTCGCTGGCGGCGTCGACCCCGGCGAAGGGCTCGTCCATGAACAAGAAGTCGGGACGCTGGGCGAGGATGCGTGCCATGAAGGTCCGCTGTTTCTGTCCACCGGAGAGCTCAGTGATGTGCCGGTCGGCATATTTCGCAATGCCGACGGTCTCCAGCGACTCCCGGACGATCTGCTTCTCTGCAGTTCCGGGACGTTTGAACCACCCGAGCCTCCCGAAGGTTCCTTGAGCGACGACGTCCCCCACCGTCGCCGGGTAATCCCAGTCGACGTCAGCGGCCTGCGGCATGTACCCGATGCGGCGACGCATCTGGTTGAGGGGCTTCCCAAAGATCTGGACGGATCCGGTAAGGGTGGGGATGAGTCCGAGAATGGCCTTCATGAGGGTGGACTTACCAGCCCCATTGGGGCCAAGGAGGGCCAAGGCCTCACCTGTGGGCAAGCTGAGGCTGGTGTGGGACAGAGCGATGTTGTCCTGGTATGCGACGGTGAGGTCGTCAACCTCGAGGGCTGCTGGTTCGGGTAAGGACATTGGCTTCTCCTTGTCGACAGGTGCCGCCCACCTGCTCATGGGCGGCACCGTTGCGCTCACTTGAGGGCGTTGGTGATCGTTTCGGCGTTGTACTGGAAGACGCCCAGGTAGGTGTCGACCGGGGCCTTCTCGCCGAGGGAGTCGGCGTACAGCGGCTTGTCGGAAACGGTCACGGATCCACCCTTGGCGGCCACGGCCTCCTTGAGGTGTTTGATGGCCTCAGGGTTCTTGAGGTTGTCCTGGAAGATTGTCTTGATCTTCTTGTCGGCGATGAGCTTGGCGAGGTTGTCCATCTGAGCTGCGCTCATCTCGGACTCCGAGGAGACGAAATCGGTGGCGTGAATCTCGATGCCGTAGGTCTTGCCGAGGTAGTTGAAGGCGTCGTGACCGGTGACAAGGATGCGGCGATCCTTGGGGATCTGGTTGAAGAGTTCGCCGGCCTTCTTCTTCCCCTCATCGATCTTCTTGTTGTAGGCCTCGCCGTTCTTCTTGTAGGTGTCAGCGTTGGTCTTGTCGATCTCGCCCAGCTTCTTGGCGGTGGCAGTCACGACGTACTTCCAGTTGTCGGGGGAGTTCCACACGTGGGGGTCGTGGCCCTCGATTTTGCCGTCCTCCTCCCAGGGGAGCAGATCGGACTCGGGAATGGACTCAGCGGCGGGGACCTGCTTGTTTCCGAGCTTGTCGAAGTGGTCCATCATGTGGTGTTCCATGTCATGGCCGGTCCAGACCACGGCGTCGGCCTTCTCGATGGCCTCGATGTCACCGGTGGAGAGCTCCTGGGTGTGGGGGTCGCCGCCGGGCTTGACGAGCACCTTGACCTTGGCGTCAGGGGCGATGTTGTGGACGGCGTCTCCGAGGTATCCGGTGGAGGCAACGACGTTGAGAGCCTTCTTGCTGGAATTGCCGGATCCAGAGTCGGACTTCTCGGTGGAACAGCCACCGATGCCGGCGGCCATGGTCAATGCTGCGACGACGGCAGCCGCCGATCGAAGGATGGAGGACTTCATGAGCCTGGCTCCTAGATTGTGTGAGATGTGTGCTCGTGCGTTTACATGAGCAGACGAGACCTTAGCAAAGGTGAGCCTTACCTAATAGTTGGGGGTGGGGGTTTGTCAGGTGAGCCTCGGTTGTCGTTCGCGCTCGATGTCGTGGTGAGGGTGGACAATGGACCCGCGACGACAGGAGGCCAGGTCAGTGACGGTTCCAGAGCTTTTCGGAGATCCGGATCAATGGCCTGACGATGACCTCATCGCGATCACCGGGGCTCTCAGCCCCCACCTGGTGCTGGCGGCACTCCATGAGGGTGTCTTTCCCATGCCCATCACTGACGAGGAGGTGCCCCCGGAGTTCCAGGGGGCGACAGCGTGGTGGTCTCCCATGTATCGAGGTGTTCTGCTTCCCGGTCATCTCAAGGTCGCTCGCAGTTTGCGCAAGACGACCAAGCACCAGACGACGACCGTCGATCGCGCCTTTGGCGACGTCATCGCACGATGCGCTGACCCGGATCGTCCCTACGCCTGGATCGATGACCGCGTCATCGAGGCGTATGGCTACCTCCATGAGCGAGGCTGGGCCCATTCGGTGGAAACCTGGGACGACAAGGGTCGCCTCGTGGGCGGGCTCTATGGCGTCAGTGTGGGTGGACTGTTCAGTGGTGAATCGATGTTCCACGACCCTCGACACGGGCGCGACGCCTCCAAGACTGCTCTGTTGAGGTTGGTGTGTGAACTCGGTTCGAGATTGCTGGACGTGCAATGGAGCACCCCGCACCTGGCCAGTCTCGGCGTCACCGAGGTTGACCGGGCGGAATACCTTGACCTTCTTGATGACGCCCTGGATCGTCCGGCTCCGCAGTGGACGAGCCCCGATGATTCGGCGTGGGATGGCGTCCAGCTCCTCGATCGGCTGCGAGAAGTGCCCGCCTGACGGAGTCGGGGCCACTGTGATGACCACGTGGATAGTCTGACGGCGTGTACGGATATTTCGGCCCCGCAGGCACTTTCACCCATCAGGCACTCAAGACTCTCGGCCACGTCGACGCTCGCCCCTATGCGACGGTTGGCGCCGCATTGCAGGGAGTTGTCGACGGCGACGTCGAGGCGTCGTTGGTTCCCATTGAGAACTCCGTCGAGGGTGGTGTGAGCGCGACCCTGGACACTCTCGCTGCCCTGGGTGGTTTGCAAATCGTTCGCGAGGTCGTCATTCCGGTGCAATTCAATCTTTACGTTCGGCCTGGGACGTCGTTGGCGTCGATCCGTCACGTCGTGACCCACCCTCATGCCGCGAATCAGTGCCGGGACTGGCTTGCCGCCAACCTCCCGGAGCACGCCGAAATCGCCCAGGGCGGGTCGACTGCCTCCGCGGCGAAGGAAGTGTCGGATCCACGGTCCCGCTTCGATGCCGCCGTCTGCGCCGAAGTTGCCGGAACGATGTACGGATTGACAGCTGTGGCACAGGGAATTGCGGACAATCCGGATGCCGTCACGAGATTCATTTTGGTTGCGAGAAGTGGGCAGATGATTGCTCGGACGGGGGACGATCGCACCACTGTTGTCGTCGTTCCCCCGAGCGATCATCCAGGTGCCTTGTTGGAGATCCTGCAGCAGTTCTCTTTCCGCAAAATTAATTTGTCGAGAATTGAATCAAGGCCAACCAAGGATCGTCTCGGTGAGTACTGCTTCTCCATTGATGCCATTGGCCACGTCGCGGATGAGAGGATGGCTGCTGCGCTCAAGGGGTTGTATCGGATCAGCCGTCAGGTGATCTTCCTCGGGTCCTATCCAAACGGCTCTACAAGGGGGTTTGCGTCGCCTGAGGGTCCTGACGTCATCCGCGGCTTCAGTGATGAGGATTACCTGGCGGCGGAGAAGTGGTTCCAGGGGGTCATCGGGAAATGGTGACGTATGCCTCCTCGTCGCGGTCAGGGACCATAACATATCTAGGTTGCCAGAACAAGAGTTTTGGTTAAATGCGATTAACGCAACATGAGCCGACTTGACTGTGGCCCTCAGGTTCGTATCGTTGAAGACATCAACCGATTCCGCTCGGCTCTCCGAATGGGATTTGGTAGAAATCTAAACGAAAGGACTTGAGAATGCCGACTGACAAGACGCCTACGAACGCCAATATCGACGCTCTTTACGACCGTACCGTTGTTGACCAGTCTGGTGACAAGATTGGCGAGATCGGTCAGGTCTACCTCGACGACGCCTCCGGCCAGCCGGCTTGGGTGACCGTCAAGACCGGTCTCTTCGGACGCAACGAGACCTTCGTCCCGTTCAAGGGCCTCGAGACCTCTGGTGACGAGATCCGCGCTCCCTACACCAAGGACAAGGTGAAGGACGCCCCGAACGTTGACCCGGACGGCCACCTTTCCGAGGATGAGACGGACGAGCTGTACCGCTACTACTCCGATGCCTTCGCCTCAGAGAAGGACACCACTAAGGACGCCAACCCGGGTTACGCGGGCAACGGTGTGTCCGGTGGAGCTGCTGGTGGCGTTGCCGGCCAGAAGGTCGTCGACAAGGAGGGCAACCCGGGCGTTGCTGGGAATGGTGTTTCCGGTGATCGTATTGCCGACGCCAAGACCGAAAAGGCTGCCGACGCCACGCCGCAGACCACTGCTGACCAGAAGTCCCCGGTGGCCGAGGATGGCTCCGTCGTTCGCCACGAGGAGCGCCTCAACGTTGGCAAGGAGCGTGTCGAGACCGGTCGTGTGCGCATCCGCAAGCACATCGTCCATGACACCGAGACCGTCGAGGTTCCGGTCGAGCGCGAGGAGATCCACGTCGAGCGCGTTCCTCTCGACGAGAAGGTCGCCGGTGACGACGTCAAGCTTTCCGAGGGTGCCCAGGACATCGTGACCCACGAGGAGCGTCCGACCATCGACAAGGAGACCGTCGCCGCCGAGAAGATCAAGATCGGCAAGGAGACCATTCAGGACACCCAGACCGTGTCCGGCAAGGTCGCCAAGGAGCAGATCGACATCGATCAGGCCAAGCAGCCGAAGAACAAGTGACGTCGAGGACTCAGGCGATGACGTGATCGCTTGACGACAACGTCGGCAGGGCCCGGGTGGAATCACCCGGGCCCTGCACGTCTCTTGGCCTCTAACTCCTCGCAGGCTCCTGACCGGTAGGATCGGCGACATGATCGATCCCAAGCTCCTGCGAACGGATCCGGATGCCGTTCGCCGCTCCCAGGTCGCCCGCGGCGAGGATCCCTCGGTCGTCGACGACATCGTCGCCGCTGACGAGGCTCGCCGTGAGGCCATCGCCGCCCACGAGAACCTGCGTGCTGAACAGAAGGGGCTGGGCAAACGCATTGCCAAGGCGTCCGGGGACGAGAAGGCCGAGTTGCTGGCTCGCACCAAGTCGATTGCCGGCGAGGTCTCCGACCTCAAGAAGGCCGCTGACGAGGCTGACGCCAAATTCATCGAACTCGCCAAGACCCTCGGCAACATCGTCATTGACGACGTTCCCGCTGGTGGCGAGGACGAGGGAGTCATCAAGGAGACCGTCAGTACCCCACGTGACTTCGTCGCGGAGGGATTCGAGCCCAAGGACCATCTCGAGATCGGCGAGTCCCTCGGCGCGATCGACATGGAGCGAGGCACCAAGATCGCCGGCTCCCGCTTCTACGTCCTCACCGGCGTCGGCGCCCAGCTGGAGTTCGCCCTGCTGAACCTGGCGATGTCCAAGGCGGCGCAGTGGGGATTCACCCCGATGATCCCGCCGGCCCTCGTCAAGCCCTCGGCGATGGAGGGAACCGGGTTCCTCGGCCAGGCCGCCGACGACGTCTACTACCTGCCCAAGGACGACCAATACCTGGTGGGAACCTCCGAGGTTGCCCTGGCTGCGTTCCACTCCGACGAGATCCTCGACGACGCCGAGCTCCCGAAGCGCTACGTCGCCTTCTCCCCGTGCTACCGACGCGAGGCCGGCTCCTACGGCAAGGACACCCGCGGCATCTTCCGCGTCCACTGGTTCGACAAGGTCGAGATGTTCGTCTACTGCCTGCCCGATGAGGCGGAGGGCTGGCACGAGAAGCTGCTGAGCTTCGAGAAGGACTTCATCTCGGCCCTGGAAATCCCGTTCCAGGTGCTCGACGTTGCCTCCGGTGACCTGGGCCTCTCGGCTGCTCGCAAGTACGACTGCTACGGCTGGTTGCCGACTCAGAGCCGTTACCGCGAGATCACCTCGACCTCGAACTGCACCACCTTCCAGGCACGTCGTCTCTCCATCCGCCATCGCGGACCTGACGGGGTCGAACCGCTGGCCACCCTCAACGGCACCCTGTGCGCGATGACCCGCATCATCATCATGCTGCTGGAGAACCACCAACAGGCTGACGGTTCGGTGCGCGTGCCCGAGGCGCTGCGTCCCTATCTTGGTGGGCGTGAGTTCATCGAGCCGCCGAAGTGAGCGACGGGCCGTACTACCGGGAACTGCCCGACGGCACCATCAAGCAGGTCAACCCGTTCACGGGTACGAAGGTGTGGACGGTGCCTGGTCGTGGGGCCCGCCCGCTGAGCAAACCGGCCACGCAGACCCGGGAGCTGACCCAGCACGATCGTCAGGCGGCCTGCACCTTCTGCCCGGACAACCTGCTGTCGACCCCTCCGGAGAAGACTCGGTTGGTGAAGCGGGAGGGCGGTCTGGTGCGGGGCCATGACCTCATGCGCCGTGTCCCGGCTGATCAGCTCGACGACACCGTCCCGGAGTTCCGACGGATCCCCAATCTCTTCGAGATCCTGTCCTGGCAGTACTGGCAACTCAACTGGGGAATGGACCTTCCGCGGGCCTCGCGCGACTGGCAGGAGGAATACCTGTCGAATCCGCGGGGAGAGGCCCATGTTCGGTCGGTCCTCAACGCCAAGTTCAAGGCGATGGGGTCGGACCAGCGCGGTGAGGACCTCGGCCCTAAGGAGCTGCGGGAGGCCTCTGCGGCCTTCTTCGCCGGGGGACACGACGTCATCGTCGCCAGGCGGCACTACACCGACGAGGGGACGACGACGGCTGACGTCGCGGGATCGGCGAGCCTGACCGTCGACGAGCACCGGGCGTTCATGGCCTTGACCGTCGACTCGATGGTCCAGCTGCACCGACACAACGAGCACGTCCGATACGTGGTGGCCTTCCAGAACTGGCTCAAGCCGGCCGGGGCGTCATTCGATCATCTGCACAAGCAGCTGGTGGCCATTGACGAGGTGGGAGCCGACAACGAGTCGGTGCTTCCCAAGGCCGTCCTAGACCCGGGCATCTTCAATCGCTGGGGGCCAGATTTCGCTGTCGAGCACGGACTGGTGCTGGCCCGTAACGAGGGCGCTGTCATGACTGTCGGTTTTGGTCACAGGTACCCCTCGGTCGAGGTGTGGTCGACGAGCCGCGCCGACCAGCCGTGGCGCGTCGACGATAACGGGATTGACGCCATGTCGGACCTGTTGCACGCCGCCCACGTGGCCGTCAGCGATGATGTGCCGGCCAATGAGGAGTGGCATTACCGTCCGATAGGGACCGGGGTACCGGTGCCGTGGCGGATCATCCTCAAGTTGCGCATCTCTACCCTGGCCGGGTTCGAGGGTGGGACGAAGATTTACGTCAACACCATCTCACCGACGACTCTGACCGCGATGCTGTTGCCGAAGCTCTTTGAGGCGCGGGCGGCCGGACGAATTGCTCCGATGGACCTCGGGGCGGAGTGTCACATCGAGCCGGGGGTGCTGCGTGCAGGGCGGATCGACTGAGGTCGGTTCCCCGATGATCGAGGGTAGCCGGCCTGAGTGGCCGGGAGACGATTTCAGAACCAGCGCCCCAGCTCAACCGCGGTGCCACCGTCGGCAAAGCAGGGAGCGACGTCGTCGGCAATGGCCTTGACGGAGTCGGGCGCATCGCCGACAGCGACTCCGCGTCCGGCCCACTGCAACATCTCGACATCGTTGTTGCCATCGCCGATGGCCAGGACGTCCTTGGGATCGATGCCCTTGAGACGGCACAGGGTGTCAAGGGCAGAGGCCTTAGTCACACCCTCCGGAGTGATGTCGAGCCAGGCCGACCAGCCGATGACGTAGGAGACGCTGTGCAGGTCGAGGCTGTGGGCGAGGTCGCGGAAGGAGTCGGCATAACCGTTCGGATCGCGGATGATGACGCGCGGGGCCGGGCGGGAGCGCAACTCGTCAATGGTCTCAATGTGAAGTTCGCCCTGCAGTTCCCCGGCGGGGAAGAGCTGGTTGAGGCGGTAACCGACGCCGACCTCCTCGACCGCGATGAGCGCCTGCGGGTAGACGTCCATGACGTGATCGATGATGGGTCGCGGATCAAAGGTGACTTGGGACTCGATCTCGACGGGGGACATCGTCGCGGTGACAGCTCCGTTGGACACCACCGCGTGTCCCCCCTGCAGACCGAGGGCCTCATGGACGGGGATCGCTCCGAAGAGCCCTCGCCCGGTCGCCAGGACGACAGGGACGTCGACCTTGGCGACCGCCTTACGGACCGAGTCCGGAAGTCCGCCCTCAAAATCGACGAGGGTCCCGTCGATGTCGAGGGCCACCATACGAGGATTGAATGTCATGTCAGCCAGCCTGCCACCGTGCGATGATCATGCGGTGAACAGAGCGTGACTTTTTCTCAGGCAGCCAACCTCGCGCGGCTCGGGTGCGGGCGCCCGGTCACCGACTCGTATGCGGCGGCCAGACTGGTCGTCTTGACCTTCGCAGGAGTCTTGCGGCGCGGGGCCGAAGAGGTGTCGCGAGCCCGACGCAGGTGCCGCTTCACGGTGGACAGCGAGCAACCGAGACGGTCTGCGATGAAGCTCAGTGGCTGGTCGGGGTGAGCCTGACGGAGGCTGACGACGTCCTGGGTGGCCACCTGATGCCCGCGAGCGATGACCCCGGCGAAGGATTCGAAGTCGTCGGGACGAACCCGAACCCCCAGGCAGGAGCGAATACGAGAACGCTGACGCGGGGTTGTGCCAGCAGCGAATCCAGCGACGTCGTGGTCGAGGATGGCGTTCTCAAGGCACTGTTCGAAGAGAGAGCAGGCGGAGCAGGCGGCTCGAGCGCGAGCCTGCAGAGTGCGTTCCAGGCGCTGTTCGTCGGGTGTGGCGGCAGTGCTGTCACCCTCGAGCAAGGGATGCTGGAAGACCGTTCTGAGGTTGGCGCAGGACGGGAGGGCGCAATCGTTCGTCCGATTCACGATGGCTCCTTTCCAATGGGCCAAGGCGGCGTGTTTCAACGTCAACGGCCGTGATGTTACAAGTGCTTTTCGGGCCTCGATCTGACGTTGACGGTGACCAAATTGGACGTCCGAAGAGGCTTGTCAGGCGGATGTGCACGTACTCATTTCAGGGTTATTTGTCGTTGGGGATGGATTGCGGGGGAGACTTCCGGGACAGCCAGATCTGTACTTTCGGACAGTTCGTCGTCGATCCATTCGACTTTCGTCTACATCCCACGGCATCCACGGGGTTGCTGGCCCCGGCGCTCAGTGTCCACGCTTCCCGCGTGGGAAAACCGGCACTGTGCCGGTTAGAGTGCCCGGGTGGATGCAGCAACATACATGGCGCTCGTACTCGCACTTGCGGTCGGTGCCCAGTGGCTCGGATGGCGGTTACGCCTCCCCGCGCTGCTGTTCCTCCTGGTGATTGGTTTCGCACTCGGACAGTGGGTTACCCCCGATGAGATCATCGGAAGACAACTCCTGTTTGACGGTGTCAACCTCTCAGTGGCAATCATCCTCTTCGAAGGGTCACTTGGGCTCAAGCTCCGCGAAGTTCGTGACCTGGGACGGCCAATCCTTCGGCTGTGCACCGTCACCGCAGGGATCGCGTGGGTTCTCATCACCCTGGCCGCGATGGCATTGGGGTTCGACGGTCGTGTTTCCCTGCTGCTGGGCGCGATCCTCATCGTCACCGGTCCGACGGTCATCAACCCGATCTTGCGTCAGTTGAGGCCCACCCGACGGGTGAGCGCCCTGCTGAGGTGGGAGGGCATCGTCGTCGATCCGCTGGGCGCGATCCTGGCCCTGTTGGTCTACCAGGCCATCAGCAGCATCGGTGGGTCCTCGATCGGACAAGGTGTGCTGGACCTGGCGCTGACCCTGTTGGTCGGGTTGCTGTTCGCAGCGCCGATCGGGTGGGTCGTCACGGCCATGATGAGGCGTCACCTCATTCCGGACTTCCTGCAGGGCGTGATCTTCGTCGGAGTCGCCGTCGGTACCTGCGTCGGGGCGAACTTCCTGCGTGAGGAGTCCGGGCTGGTCGCCGTGACGATGTTGGGCATCTACCTGGCAAACCAGCGCAATCTCGAGCTCGAGCCCGTCATCGAGTTCAAGGAGCATCTGCAGGTGCTGCTCGTCGGGGTGCTGTTCATCATGCTGGCCGGACGAGTGACGCCATCCCAGATCGGCGACATCCTTCCTACTGGCCTGATCTTCGTCGCCCTGCTCGTGCTGGTCATTCGGCCGGTGTCGGTGATGTTGGGGCTGACGCGAACCGAGACGACTCGTCAGGAGCGGATCCTGATGGCATTCATGGCTCCGCGAGGAATCGTGGCCGCGTCGGTGGCGTCGATCTTCGCGATGGAGTTCAGCGAGTCCGCCAGTCATGTCAGGGAGCAGGCCAAGGAGATTGCCGAGTCTGAGCCCGAGCGGGCGAAGCAGCTGGTGTCGTTCGCTGACCAGATTGCGGGGATGGCGAGCCAGGTCGACCGGCTCGTGCCGCTGGTGTTCCTCGTCATCGTCTGCACGGTGGCCATTTACGGCCTGGGTATCGGCAGGCTCGCCGAGAAGCTGGGGCTGGCGTCGGCAAGCCCGCGCGGAGTGATGTTTGCGGGGTCCCCGGCCTGGAGCATCGATACGGCGAAGACCCTGCGCGATTTGGACGTCCCCACCCTCATCGTTACCCGGCGTGCCTACGACCTCTACGCGGCTCGGAAAGCGGGGCTCAGGTGTGAGGCGGCGGACTTCCTGTCCGAGTACGCGACCGAGGACATGGACCTTGCGGGAATCGCGTCGATGGTGGCGTGTACCCCTGACGACGACACGAACTCCATCGCATCGGTGCATTACCGGCGTGCGTTGGGGCGGGCTAACGTGTTCCAGCTCGAGCGTCTGGATGAGGGCGACGCCGAGGACGCGACCACCGGTACCGCGCAGATTCTCAAGGCGAGAACAGCCTTCGACCCGCCGACAACGCACTCGGCGATGGACAAGATGTGGCGCAGTGGGAAAAGGGTGCGTCGGGTCGAGCTGGACGAGAATCGGACCTGGGAACAGTTCCGCCAGGCCATGCCTGAGGCAGTCGTGATGTTTGTCGTCAAGCCGTCGTCGGTGAATGTCGCGAACGTTGACATGAACGGCCCGAAGGATGGCGACACCATCATTTACCTGGGCGATGAGTGGAAGGATGCTCCGGAACCTGCACCTGCCGAGGATGAGGAACCGAAGCGTCAGACGATGTCGGTTCCGTCCTCGGAGGAGGCAGTCCGGGATCGCATCGACGCCGATCGCAAGGCGACAGCGGAGAAAGCGGCTTCTGCAGGATCTGACGGGTTCGGTCCATCTGGTGCGACCCCGGGCCACGCGGAAGGTGCGGGCCTCGGGCCGAACGTCGATGTGCGTGATGAGGAACCCGTTCGGCCCCATGTCGAAGAGCTGAGTCCGGGAAGGCCGTCGCCCATGTCGGCGGACTCGCCGAGCGAGTGGTGAGGGAGAAGGGCCTGAGGGGGTTGTGTCGCCCTTGGGCTCTTCTCCGTGATGGGACCTGTCGTCCCCTGCCCGTTCCACCGACTCCGTTTAGCCCCTCTTCCTTTCCCCTCTTCCCGCCCTTCCGTTCCCCCGTGGTCATTCCGGTCGCTTGTGGGGCTGGCGCCCTCTGTTGTGGCAGCGGGGTAGCCCGCTTGCAGGATCACCACGATGGTTCGGGGTGACAGTGATCGGGAAACAGTGGGGTGGGCCTGTCGGACAGGCGGATCAGCGATTACGCGGTCTGGCGTCTCGTCACCACCTTGGCCGTCGTCCACACGAGGGCTCCGATGATGGCGCTGGTGATGCCAGCGACGAGGAATCCCCACTGCCACCCGTGAGAGTCCATGACGGCGCCAATCAACGGGGCTGCCATGGCCGTGCCTCCGTTGAGGCACGATCCCTGCCATCCGATGATGGTTCCTCGAGAATCCGCCGGCACCAAGTCGGTCAGGGCATCGACGGAAGAGGTAATCGTCGGTGCGCAGAACACACCACCGACGAACAGCAGGATGGCAGCTGACCCAGGGCCGCTGGACATGGAGGGCAATGCGGTCGTGGTGCCCAGGAAGACGAGGAGAAGCGCCGTGGACGCCCCTCGCGGCAGGGCGCCGTACAGCACGCCACCGATCGCCGACCCGAAACCGGAGGCTGCGAGTACCCACCCGATCATCTCGGGATGGCCCATCGACCTCATCGCTGCGACGGTCGTCAGTTCAATACCGCCCAGGCAGAATCCGGTCGCAATGACGGCCAAGAGGATGGATGCCGACCGGGGGGACAACCATGCCATTTTTCGATTGTGAGGGGCTTGAACGACCGGTGCCGCTGACGCTGGGGTCCGTGCGGCGGGCGGTACCGGGTCGGCCTCGGACGGCTCCGTGGTCGCCGGGTTGAGGATCATGAGCCCTGCAGCGCCGATGGCAGCGATGAAGCCACACGCCGTGATGGTGATCTGGGTTCCGATGGTCGTCGCTGCAATGATGGCGACCGTCGGGCCGATCATGTAGCAGATCTCCACGGTCACCGAGTCCAGTGACAGTGCGGCACGGCGTCGGGACGTGGGCACGGCGACCATCAAGACCTGGCGTGGGATAGTGAAAATCGGGTAGTTCCACAGGCCGCCTATGGCACACAGTGCGAGGAGTGGGAAATACCCCAGCCAAGGCGATAGTCCCCAGGCGATCGTCGTGATGATCAGAGAGGGGAGCATGGTTCTCCGCAGCCCTTTGCGGTCGACCATGCTGCCTCTCCACGGCCCGGAAATCATGGTTGCGACGGTGACGACGGTCGTCACGGCGCCAGCTCGTACGTAGTCCAGATGCAGTGAGCTGACGACATGGACACTCATGACGATTCCGAGGCTGAAAATCGGAATCCGGATGAGAGCAGACAAGAGGAGGGTCGTCCACACCTCCCGGATGGCGATGACATCCCGGTAACCGTGCATTTGAGCACTCTACAACGACCTTGCTGACTCGTGCGTCCACGATCTTGGCATGGCAAGGGCCGCACACCAGCAGTGATGTGCGGCCCGTCGGGAATGGGTCAACGGTTCAACGTCCGGCGGAGAGCGGAGGTGTTCTCGCTGGTCTTGATGAGCGCAAGGACGAACTCGATCTGCATCCTCACGCCAATGATGAACAAGAATGCCGGGATCCATCCCAGGAGAATTGCGAACACGACGAGTACGCCGCTGCCACCGGAGCTGTCGTTAGCGGCTTCCCCGATGGCACTGCCGACGCCGCCAGCTGTGATGATCGCGCCGATCCACATCGCGACGCCGCAGATGATCGTCAGAATGTAGACGATCTTCGCGATCTTAGGCGTCACGTAGTAGTTGAAGGACATGTCGAACAGGGATCCGAAGAATCCCTTCTGGTCATTGTCAGACGGCGATGGGCTGGAGCCAGCGGGCCCATAAGGGTAAGACGGCTGGTTGTTCTGTGGGTAGGGCTGTGAGGGGTAATCGGAGCTATTCCAGTCATTGTGCGGCGTCGTGTTGTTGCTCATGGCGGTAGTGTGCCAGCTGAGGGGGGACTCTGTGCAAGAGCCCACATCCTGAATACTGGGTAACGGCTGGCGTAACTCATTCGGGCCGTCCGAGGTAACCCCGGACGGCCCGAACTCAGGAGGCCAATGATCAGTCAACACCGAATTCCATTGCGGCGGCGTCGAGAGCCTTCTGGCTGTCGTCATCGTCGTCATATCCATTGGACGCGATGGCCGCCGCGCCGCCAGACTCCAGCTGTCCGACGAGGTCGGCATGGCTGGTGAGTTGGCCCTGGTCGGAATAGAGCTCCAGCTTCTCGCGGGTGTCGGCGATGTCGAGGTTGCGCATGGTGAGCTGACCGATACGGTCGGTCGGTCCGAATGCGGCGCCCTCGACGCGCTCCATCGACAGCTTCTCGGAATGGTACGAGAAGTTCGGGCCCGTGGTGTCGAGGATGGAGTAGTCCCATCCGCGACGCAGCTTGAGGGTGACTGACCCGGTGACGGCGCTGGCGACCCAGTGGGTCAGCGACTCACGGATCATGAGGGACTGCGGGTCGAGCCAGCGGCCCTCGTAAAGCAGTCGTCCGAGACGACGCCCCTCGTTGTGGTAGGTCGCGAGGGTGTCCTCGTTGTGAATGGCGTTGACGAGCCGCTCGTAGGCGATGTGCAGCAGGGCCATCCCCGGGGCCTCGTAGATGCCGCGGGACTTCGCCTCGATGATGCGGTTCTCGATCTGGTCACTCATGCCGAGCCCGTGACGACCACCGATGGCATTGGCTTCCAGGACGAGGGCGACCTTGTCGTCGTACTCCTTGCCATTGATGGCGACGGGTATGCCTTGTTCGAAGGAGATCGTCATTTCCTCGGTGTCGACCTTGACGTCAGGGTCCCAGAACTTGACGCCCATGATGGGCTCGACGGACTCGATCGAGACGTGCAGGGACTCAAGCGTCTTGGCTTCGTGGGTGGCGCCCCAGATGTTGGCGTCGGTGGAGTAGGCCTTCTCCTTGGAATCGCGGTAGGGCAGGTCGTGGGCGGTGAGCCAGGCGCTCATCTCGTCGCGGCCGCCGAGCTCGGCGACGAATTTTTCGTCGAGCCAGGGCTTGTAGATGCGCAGCTGCGGATTGGCGAGCAGGCCATAGCGGTAGAACCGCTCGATGTCGTTGCCCTTGTATGTGGAGCCGTCGCCCCAGATGGAGACGTTGTCGGTGTGCATGGCGCGGACCAGCAGGGTTCCGGTGACGGCCCGTCCGATCGGGGTGGTGTTGAAATAGGGGCGCCCGGCGGAGCGGACGTTGAAGGCGCCGCATGCGATGGCGCTCAGGCCCTCCTCGACCAGGGCTGCCTTGCAGTCAACGAGTCGGGAGATCTCGGCGCCGTAGTCGAGGGCGCGGCCCGGCACTGACGCGATGTCGGGCTCGTCGTACTGACCGATGTCGGCGGTGTAGGTGCACGGGATCGCGCCGTTCTCGCGCATCCACGCGACGGCTACCGAGGTGTCGAGACCTCCGGAGAATGCGATGCCGACGCGCTCGCCGACGGGAAGCTGAGTGATGACCTTGGACACGTCGCTCACCCTAGCGCATATATATGCAGCCATTCAAATGGATATGTGATTTGGTGGAGGTGGTGGAGATTCTGGTGCTGATGGTGGGTGGTGCCATCTCAGCTGGCAGAGACCGTAGGCATTACCCCGATTGCCACACGGGAGCGGGGGAAGGGTTGCGTTGAGGCGAGGGGGTGGGTGGCCGAGTGGGGGCGCGGGAACGAGATCGCCGGGTACACAAAACGACCTGCCGCAGCCGAAGTCGTGGCAGGTCGTTCTCTGTTGAAGGGGCTCAGAGGGTCAGCGCGACTTTTCCGAGCACCTCGCCGGACTCCAGGCGAGCGTGAGCCCTGCCTGCCTCGGGCATGGGGAAGGTCTCGACGGGGGCGGGCTTGATGCTGCCGTTGCTGTAGAGCGGCCAGGCAATCTCACGGACCCGCCGGCAGATCTTGGCCTTCTCCTCCAGGGGACGTGGGCGCAGGCTGGTTGCGGTGACGAGGGCGCGCTTGTTGAGGAGCTTGCCGATGTTGAGGTCTCCCTTGATGCCGCCCTGCATCCCAATGATGTCGAGGCGGCCGCCGGTCGCCAGGGCGTCGACATTGAGGCCAAGATACTTGGCACCCATGACGTCGAGGATGACGTCGACGCCGCGACCATCGGTGGCTTCCTTGACGCCGGCTACCCAGTCCTCGTGGTAGTCGAGGGCGACGTTGGCGCCGAGGTTGCGGCAGAACTCCTGCTTCTCGGCGGTGCCACAGGTGGTGATGACCGTGCAACCGAGGGACTTGGCGTACTGGATGGCGAACTGTCCGATGCCGCCGGCGCCACCGTGGACGAGGAAGGTCTCGTCCTCGGACAGGCTGACGTGGTCCATGTTGGAGATGACGGTGGCCGCGACCTCGATGAGGGTTGATGCGGTGACCGGGTCGATGCCTGCAGGGATGGGGAGAAGCTGGCCGGCCGGGACGATGACGTACTCGGCATATCCGCCGCCGGCGAGCAGGGCGACGACCTCGTCGCCTTCGGACCAGCCGTCGACATCGGTGCCGAGGGAGGAGACAGTCCCGGTGACCTCGAGGCCCATGGTCTCGGAAACGCCCTTCGGTGGCGGGTAGAGGCCTTGGCGCTGCAGGAGGTCGCCGCGGTTGATGCCTGCTGCCTTCACCTTGACGAGGACCTCGCCCGGACCGGGCTCGGGTGTGGGGACTTCGGTCCATTCGATGCACTCCGGACCGGGGCGATGGCGGCCCTTTGAGTCTGTCTTGTCAGTTGGGCGGACGGTGATCGCATGCATACTTCAAGCCTGCCACAGGGCAGGAGTGACGCTGGGATTCTTCACATCACCCATGGGTTGTATCCACAGATTTTCGGGGTTATCCACAGATTTCGGATGCGAGGGTTCTCAACGGTTGCGCGGACCTTCAGGATTGTCGCCATGGTGATGAATGGTGAGCACGGCGGACGCTGTCGACGGCATGTGGCGACGACAACAGCCCTTGTCGTGGCGGTTTTGGGGACGGTTTCCTGTGGTGGTGCTGGGGACACTCCGGGCTCGATGGGCGGAGTGACGCCAGCCCCGAGCGTGGTGACGACGAATTCGACCGCGACTCCGAGTTCGGATGGGCCGAGGTTTGTGAAGGCGACGGCGACACCGGTCCCGGGGACGAAAGAGGATGCGTTGTTCCTGGAGGCGAAGAAGGTTTATGAGACGTACTTGGAGCAGTCGCTGCTGTTTGAGCAGGAGGGTGGAGGGAATGTTCTGCCTGCAGGGCTTAAGGAAGTGATAGGAGGTCCGTGGGAGGAAGTCCTGCAGGAGTATTACACGAAAGTCAAGAAACGGGGTCATCATGTGGCCCCGGAATCGGCTGGATTTGGCGACGTGAATCTGTCTCGGATTAAGACGGAACCGGGGTACTTAGTAACAATTAGGTCGTGCACAGATGAGCGGCAATGGGCCTTTGTAAATGATGCTGGAGAAGAGGTGGCACAAGGGACTCTGCGGCGGAACATTATTTCAATGAATCGAAAAAACGGCAGGCTTGTGATGACTGCAGCGAGCTCGAGGCGCGTAGACAAATGCGAAAACTGATTTGTTCGTGTGTGGGGCTTGCACTTCTTCATGTTGGTTTCATGTCGATGCAGGCGTTCGCGGAGCCAGACGTGGGCATCGATGACAGGGAAAATACGGGGGACGTCATTGCGACCTACCACCAGCGTGGTTCCCACCGAAAGCCTGGCATCAATATCGATCGGGGCTCCAAGCACGGCACCCCAGGTCACCGGGGCTCCCATCACAAGCGCCGTCATCCCCATGTCGACAAGCACCGTGATCCCGCGTCACCAGGATCGCCCGAGCCACGCAAGCGGTGGGGGAGTGACGCATACATTGATTCATCCATATTGAACCTCAACCGAATACCATATTTGCCAGGGTTGAATACGCGTGACGACAAGCCGAAGCCGGGTCGTCGAGCCCCGCGTCCTGCACCGACGAGACCTGCTGGCCCCACACCTGATGAGATCAGAGCCTGGTCCATCGACATCGCGACGGGCATTCGATTGGCGAAACCCGTCATCGACATCGAGCCGCGTCCCTCGGCCAACAAGTGGAACATCACGGCCGTAGGGCAGCCATTGTGGTTCCACAACCCAGGGGCTGAGCGTCACACCGCGAGCGACTCCGCACATGGAATCGTCGTATCACTCGACGCACAGCGAGTGGATACCGTTTACGAAACCGGTGAGAAGACCATCCGCTGCACTCACTCGACCCCTCGTCCCGCAAACGCCGATCCGCGCGCCCAATCCCCACATTGCGGCTACATCTACCAGCATCCGGGCAATTACACCCTTCGCATGACTGAGGTCTGGAAAGTCGGGTGGCAATCGGGTGACCAGTCGGGCGAGATCGTCACGACGCGGTCGTCCTCCAAGCCACTCAAGGTCAACGAGCTCATTGGAGTGCTGACAAAACCGGGAGTGCGGTGAGAGCAGGCCCAGGGGCTCGCGGTTCCGATACCCGCGTCAGTGCCCCGATGGCTGGATGCCACCGGAGGTGGTCCTGTTGGGGGCAAGTGTTCCGTGTGTGGGAGAGGAGGGGGGAAGGAGGAGCTTCCGAGCCGGACGTTCCGGGGTGGGTGTTGTCACCGTGAATGTTCCGGGCAGCGCCGGAGAACCAAAGCGCACATCAATGGCCATGTGCAGGCCTCATATCCTGCCGTTGCCCGAGACGGTGGGTAGTACCGCCGAATCATGGCTAAGATGTGACCACCGGGCAGAGCTCGGTTGGCGAGATCGCATAGTGGACGAGTGCAGCCGCCTTGAAAGCGGCCGAGGGCAACCTCCGTGGGTTCGAATCCCACTCTCGCCGCCATGAGGTCAGCCCCTCAGGCCTGGCACCCGGGGGCCGAGCCCTCACAGATCAACCTTGCAGCGACGGGAGATGGGGATGGCCAAGAAGAACCTCACGGATCTTCCGCCTGGCACGACCCGGCACGTCATGTCGCCGGAGCCTCCGATCCGTGGCTTCGTCATCGCCGGCATCCTTTCGATCATTGGTGCTGTCCTCATGATCATCAGCATCGCCAACAACTGGCATGAAGCCGTGACCATCCTCTTCATTGCTGTTCTCGCATGTGGCATTGCCCTCGCGGTGACGGCAGCCTGGTCGATGCTCCATATGAAGCTGTACGTTGACCTCGATGACACGGGCTACCACATCCATGGTGCTGGGCAGGATCGCCGCGGCACCTGGGACAAGGTCACCAAGGCAGCCCTCACGGAGTCGCGTTCCCGTCTCACCCTTTACCACGGCCAAGTCGGGCGCACTCACATCGTTCGTCCCGGCGTCGGGAACCCTCAGGAAATGGATGATTTGGCCGTCGACGTCGCACACCGCCTCGACAACTCACGCGGTTACCGTCAAAGCGTCTGACCCCAATCACCGCCCAAGAAGGCCGTGGCATTCCAGAAGTAGTTCGGTATGCCGCGGCCTTCTTGCGTGTCCAACGTGTATGTGGAGAGGAGGGGACGAGGACGTACGATGCATGCCCCGGACCAGGACGGGATCGGTAGTGTGCGAGGAAAGCGATGGTAAATGACGACGTGGCCGGACCGCGTTACCCACGGCCCGGCCACGCCTCAGCACGAAGTTCAACCAGCTGGTGTCAGCTCTCCTCATGCTTTCCAGCATCCGCCTTGCTGAGATCCTCCGGCACCTCGATGGGGCGAACCTTCACCCACAACAAGAACGCTGCCCCGGCGATGAGCAGGCAGATCCCCGCCCACACGTCAGCTCGAGCGTCTGCCCCCCTGACCAGACCAGTGATCGTCAGAATGGCTCCGTAGAGCGCAAGCAAGTCACCAATGACGGTACGAATATCCATCGCGCGGGCGACCTTGCGACGATTGCGACGGGCCGTGGAAGTTCCGTTCGGCATGACAACCTCCTCAGAAAATGATGTTGAGAACGACAGTGATGGCAAGCACGGTCATGCCGAGCGGAACCGTGCGTCGATACCACGGGAGGCTCTTCTCGTGCGGATCGACGAGGCTCTCCTTCGGCGTCTCCGAATACACCAGACCGACGAGTTCCGCAGCCGGCTTCGGCGTCGTGAACAGCGAAACTACAACACTGACGATGATGTCGGCGAGGAAGCCGACCGTGGCAGCAAGGAACGCGGTTCCCTGACCTGGCAAGGTGAACACACCAGTCAGGCTCATGACCCACACCGTCACGGCGCTGAGAGTACCGACGACGAGTCCCGACCAACCGGCGTGAGGTGTCGACTTCTTCCAGAACATGCCGAGGACGAACGTCGCGAACAGCGGAGCGTTGAAGAACCCGAAGAGGGTCTGGAGGTAGTCCATGATGTTGGAGAAGCCGGACGCCAGGAACGCGGTCCCAATCGCGACGACCGTGGCGACGACCGTGGCGATTCGGCCAACCTTGACGTAGTAGACGTCAGCTTTGTCCTTGATGACGTAGTGCTGCCAGATGTCCACGCTGAAGACGGTGTTGAACGCCGAGATGTTCGCGGCCATACCGGCCATGAACGCCGCCAGCAGGCCCGTGATCGCGACACCCGTCAGGCCGGTCGGCAACAGGTTGCGAATGAGGAACAACACCGAGTCGTTGTATTGGACGACGTTGCCCGACGCGCCACCGGCAATCTTCTCGCCCGCCTTCATCCGAGCGATCTCCGGCACGAGCACCGCAGCCAGCATGCCTGGCAGCACGGTGAGAAACGGCACCAGCATCTTCGGGAAAGCGCCGATGATCGGAGTCTTGCGCGCCGACGACAGCGAGTCGGACGCCATGGCGCGCTGCACCTCGACGAAGTTCGTCGTCCAGTAGCCGAAGGACAGCACGAATCCGAGGCCCAAGGTGATGCCGATGACCGACATCACCGGGTCGGTGAATCCCGACAGCGCCTGTCCAGGCCAGGAATGCAACTGTTGGGCAGCCGGGGTCACGGCATCAGGATGGGCCTCCGCTGCGGCGGTGATCTTGGCCTTGAGTCCATTCCATCCGCCGACACGGTGCAGACCAATAATGACCAGCGGCAGCAGGGAGGCGACGATGACGAAGAACTGCAGCACCTCGTTGTAAATGGCTGCCGACAAGCCACCAAGGCTGATGTAAGCAAGTACGATCACCGCAGCAACGATGAGGGCAACCCACAGCGGCCATCCCAGTAGGGCGTGGACGATCGTCCCGAGCAGGTAGAGGTTGATACCGGCAATGAGCAACTGGGCTAGTGCAAAGGAGATCGCGTTGACCAAGTGCGCAGCCGGCCCGAATCGTTTGAGCATGAACTCTGGCACCGAGCGCACCCCAGAGCCGTAGTAGAAGGGCATCATGACGATGCCGAGGAAGACCATTGCCGGGATGGCTCCGATCCAGAAGTAGTGCACGGTCGGGATGCCGATCTGGGCTCCATTTGCCGACATACCCATGATCTCCACGGCACCGAGGTTGGCTGATACGAATGCCAACCCCGTTACCCACCCGGGCAGGCTTCGCCCGGACAAGAAGAAGTCAAGGGAGTCGGACACCTGGTGTCTGGCAGCCAGCCCGATTCCGAGAACGAACACGAAATAGATGAGCAGGATCAGGTAGTCAACGAATCCCGCGTTGATGAGCGTCTCCAACGGCATTGTGTGGGGTGGTCCTTTCTGTCATTACGAGGGCAGTGACGGCGTTGTGGGCACCGCCCCCTCGGGGAACCATAGGCTCCCGACGTGGCAGGGTCACACCCCGACCCGCTATTTTTGAGTACGTAAACATTATGAGTGAGCGAAGTGCCCGCCGAGCCGTTGCCATCGTCGGCAGCGGCGGTGCGGTCTTCCTCACTGACAACGGTTTTGACGGGCAAAGGAGCCACTTATGTCGCAGACAACTGACGCCTTCGCGGCGGATCCCGAGGCCACCACGATTGGCACGGCGTGGTCGACTGAGGATGGCGCAGGCCGCGCCCGTGACCTCTTCGCTGAGCACATCGGCGGCACTCCCGACGGCGTCTGGGCCGCTCCCGGACGTGTCAACGTCATCGGCGAGCACACTGACTACAACAATGGCTTCTGCCTGCCGATCGCCCTGCCTCACCGCACCTACGTCGCCGCCCGACGTCGAGACGACGACAAGGTTGTCCTCGTCTCCCAGCTTGCCGACTCCATCCTCTCCTGGGAAGGAACCCTCGACGAGATCGCTCCCGGGTCGGTCAATGGCTGGCAGGCCTACACCGCCGGCGTCGCATGGGCCCTGCGTGAGGCTGGCTACGGGATCGGCGGGTTCGAGGCCGCTCTCGTCACCTGCGTCCCGTTGGGGGCAGGTCTGTCCTCGTCGGCAGCCGTCGAGTGTGGTGTCGGGCTGGCTCTCGCGGATCTCTACGACCTCGGCCTGTCCGACTCTGACGCTGGCCGCACCGACCTCGTCAATGCCGCCCGCGCCGCGGAGAACGAGGTCGCCGGAGCTCCCACCGGGGGCCTCGACCAGACGGCGTCCCTGCGTACCACCGACGGCCACGCCATCCTCCTTGACTGCGACGACTGGTCGGTTCGTCAGGTTCCCTTCGACCTCGACGCCGCCGGCCTGGAACTCCTCGTCATCGACACCCGAGCCTCCCACCGCCTCGTCGACGGTCAGTACGAGGCACGACGTCGCGCCTGCGAGAGCGCCTGCCGCATTCTTGGCGTCGCCAGCCTGCGTGAGGTCGGCGACCTCGGCGCCGCATTGTCAGCCCTCGACGACGAGGAGATGGCCAGCCGCGTCCGTCACGTCGTCACCGAAAATGACCGCGTCACTCAGTTCGCCAAGCTCGTCGACGCCGGACGCATCCGCGAGGTCGGACCGCTCATGGACGCCTCCCACGACTCCTTGCGTGACGACTACGAGGTCACTTGCCCCGAGCTGGACACCGCCGTTGACGCAGCCCGCGCTGCCGGGGCCCTCGGCGCGCGGATGACCGGTGGTGGATTCGGTGGTTGTGCCATCGCCCTGGTCGACCGCGACGTTTGCAACGACGCTGCCAGGCAGGTCGTCAAGGCCTTCCGTGACGCAGGATTCACCCACCCTGATCTCTATGTCGTCACCCCGGGTCCGGCCGCGCTCCGGGTGCAATGATGTGGGCCAGAATTCGCCAGTTTCACGCCCGTCCGACGGTGGACGCGGTGGCGAGCCGGATGCGGGCAGATGGCCCACTGTCGTGAAGGGTGTTGTGATGACCGAGCAACAGCGTCGTGGATCGTCCCGACCCTCGATGGGCGATGTCGCCGCAGCTGCCGGAGTATCTCAGCAGACTGTGTCACGCGTCGTCAATCACTCTGACGCGGTCCGACCGAAGACCGTCGAGAAGGTTCTCCAGGCCATGGCCGAGGTGGGGTACTCGCCCAATTTCGCCGCTCGCAGCCTCCGCTCGGGGCGCACGAGTGCCATTGGCGTCCTTGCCACGGATCTTTCTCGCACCGGCGAGCTGCGCACTGTTCAGGCCATCGTCGACGCCACCCGGCGTAGTGATTTCGCCGTCGTCCTGGATCGCCTCGAGCCCACCGATGACCTCGTCGGGGCCTACGGGCACGCCATGAAGCGGATGTCGGGGCGGGTCGACGGTTTCATCATCGAGGGTCTTGAGCTCGATCGACTTGACGAGCTCGAGGTGCCGCCAGGTGCCCCGGTTGTCGTGGCCGGTCCGACGTGCAGCCGATTCTCGACCGTGGGGTGCGACCAAGCCGCTGGGGTGAGCGCTGCTGTCGACTACCTCCTGGCGTTGGGGCACCAAACCGTCCACCTCGTCAGCGGGCCGGCCTACTCCCGCCAGGCCGCGGTGCGTCGTCAAGCCTGGCAGGAGTGTTTGGAGACCAACGACTGTGATGTTCCCGACGTCGTCGTCGGAGACTGGACGGCCTCGTCGGGATGCGAGGCCGCTCGCCACCTCAAGGCCGCCGGCGCGACCGCAGTGGTGGCCAGTAATGACGAGATGGCGGCAGGCCTCATCATCGGTCTGCTGGACATGGGGGTCCGGGTGCCTGAGGACGTGTCCGTGGTGGGATTCGATGACATCCTGGGCAATCTGGTGTGGCCGACGTTGACGACGGTGCGTCAGGATTTTGCCGCAATCGGTCAGCGTCTTGCCGAGGAACTCATGGCTCAATTGCAGGGGGCTCGTCATGAGCCCACCTCGGAGATGGTGTCGGCTCCGCTGGTCGTTCGAGGGAGTACTGCGGCCCCACACCACTGACGACGGCGGGCCTCACCTGCTCAGGTCACCCGCCTGCGAGGCTCTAGCCGACTCACCCGCCTGCACGGGGGCAGCCAGCGAGGTGTGCAACCCAGGGAGATCCTGCCCAAGCGCCGCTCGTCACGGCTCCTGAGGGTTGTAGGCGCAGGCGTCAGTCACCGACTGCGAGACGTCACGGTTGGTCGACGCGGAACTTGGGGTGGCGCTGTGCGAGGACTTCTTCGACTCGCTCCGGGTCGGTGTCGGTGTGGCCGTCTTGCTGGGCTTGGCTGCCGAGGCTCCCGTCACCGGCTTGTTCTTGTTCCTGGACTCTGAGACGCCGTGGATGGCGGCATCCACCTGCTTGCGGACGAGGTCGTAATCCGGATTGGCCGAGACGAACCCGTGCTTGCCATTGGTGAAGACGACGCGGTTGATGTTGGCGTCACGCATGTTGATGGCCAGGTCGACGAAGGCCGGCAACATGCCCTGCGGGATGTCGGAGACGACCATCTGACCGGAGGCGTCAGCAATCGACTCGAAGCGCGTCAGGACGGTCTGCGGGCTGGCCTGGTCGAGAACAGCCTTCATGAGGCAGGACTGACGTCCCATGCGGTCGTAGTCGGTGCTCTCCGACCGTGACCGGGCGTACCACATGGCGTGGTAACCGTCGAGGTGCTGGTCAGGGCCAACTTTGAGGTAGCCGTCGGGCTTCTTGCCCTCGGTGTTGCCAGCGATGGGCAGACGCTCGTTGACGTTGACGGTCACGCCGCCAAGGGCGTCAATGAGCTTCTGAAGGCCGTCGATGTCGAGCATGACGAAGTAGTCGATCTTGAGGCCGAGAGCCTCACCGGTGGCCAGCTTGAGGGCGTCAGCGCCGGGGTAGTCGGTCTCGCCCATGCGATCGACGTGGTGGGTCGACACCGTCGACCAAATCTCGTTGGCCATGTAGTCGGGGTTGCTGCCGTCGCCGTCCTTCCCGACAAAACCATCAGGGAAGTCCTGGTGGAGTGGCGAATCAGCCGGGAAGGGCATCTTCGCAGTGTTGCGGGGGATCTGGAAGATGGAGGTGTCACCGTTGGAGGTGTTGATCGACGCCACCATGATCGTGTCGGTGTTCATGGAATTATCGGCGCTGTAGTTGCGCGCCTTGGTGTCGTCAGCTCCGACGAGCAGAACGTTGACCCGTGGTTTGGAGGCCCAAATGGCCTTGACGTCCTGGTTGTAGTCGATGGAGGGACGAGTGCCGGAGCGCTGGTCGGTGAAGATCCGACCGAGCATGTGTGCCCCGTCGTAGGCATAGCGCCCGGCGACGGCCAAGGGGGTCGCGATGGTGGTACACAACGCGGTGACGAGGACGGTCGAGAGCCATCGCTGGCCCTGGGTGATACCGCGGGGGCGGAGGTCCAGGTGGGAGAAGGTGAGCAGAGCGACCAGGACGATGGCCAGGATCGGCAGGCCCCAGGTCAGCGCGGTCAGCAGCTTTGGACGTGCAACGACGGTTGCTGCGACCGTCGGGTTGGTCAGGATGAAGAAGACGGCGATGGTTAGCGCGATGAGGAGGAAGCCGGTAACCGTCAGTCCCGCGACCCGGCGACGTGGGGTGCGGCTGCGAGACAGGGTCAGGCCGGGAACGATCGCTCCGAGAACGGTCCATCCCAGACAGGTGCGGAAGGCATGATTGAGTCTGGCCTCCTCGTTCCACCGCAATGGGGTGTGCCGACCTCTGCTCGCCGGTGATGACGACGCGGCGCGTCGGGCCGGGGTGGGACATGGTCTTGGCTCGCGGGGCGGCTGCGGGGCATTGATGGGGGGCTCGGTGGCTGAGCGACGTGGACGGGGAAAGGACACGGGTCCTCGCGCTGCGGCCTCGAGGTCCGCGCGACGCAGGACATGGGTGTCCTCGTTGGCCTCCGGGTCGTCCATCCAGTCCGGTCTGGCGGCGTGACGTGGAGACGGCGAGTTGGCGCCGTGTGACTCGTCAGCCATGCTCGTGCCTTTCCGCAAATGTCGATGGGGCGGACCCCATCGTAACCGCTGGCACCAATGGGGCGTGGGACCGGCTGGCCAAGGGTCTGCAAATCGCGACACGCGGGGAGACAGCCGCGAGCGGCTGCTCTTGTCTGGGGCGCCGTGGTGTTGACGCGGATGCGAAAAGGGGCCGGAATTGGAGGGATGGGGGTTGAGACGGTAGGCTGACACGGCACTTGGAGGTGTCGCCTAGTCAGGTCTATGGCGCCCGCCTGCTAAGCGGGTTTGGGAGGTAATCCCATCGCGGGTTCAAATCCCGCCACCTCCGCGGATGCCCGGTGACTCCTTTTTGGAGGGCGCCGGGTGCGGTGCTTTCCTGGAGTGCTACTGCCAGGTGCCCATTGGGGCGCCAGACGGCAGTTCGGGTGCCGATGGCTCTCAGATCCGTTGTTTAAGCGGGTTGGATGGGGTTGGAGGTCCTCAAGTTTGCGTTGCAGGATCGAGCGTTGTAACGTTTAGCAACGCGCGCAGCGCCAAGCGCCCGTGGCTCAACGGATAGAGCATCTGACTACGGATCAGAAGGTTGGGGGTTCGAATCCCTCCGGGCGCGCAAGATCGAAACCCCGCCCTCGTGGCGGGGTTTCGTGGTTCTTGGAGGAGTGTGGCAAGGACGCCGGATCAATGCTCCACGGACGTCCATTGGCACGGCGTGTACACCATGTTCCCTGGTTGGGAACTCAGCTCAACGCCATGTTCTTCCCGGCGATGAACCACACGATCGGCCCGATGATCGGGAAACAGAAGCACACCACGATCCAGATCAGCTTCCAGGCTCCCGTCAGCATGTCCGAGCTGAGGATTGACAGCAGGGCGAGAATGAGCAGCGCGAGTGGGACAGCGACGGCCAGGATGCACAGAATGGTGAACACGATACCGGTCATGACCATGCCATCCAGCGTACTGGCGCAGGCACCCTGGTCAATGCCCGTGGCATCATGACCACATGACCACCGTGTGGGCCCACCGCGGCTCGAGCATGCAGTTCCCGGAAAACACCCTTCCCGCCTTCCAGAACGCCATCGACCTCGACGCCGACGGCATTGAACTCGACGTCCAACTCACCAGCGACGGCCACGTCGTCGTCTGTCATGACGAAACCGTCGATCGCACCACCGACGGACACGGCCCCATCGTCTCCATGGCCCTTGACCAGGTCCGTTCCCTCAACGCGGCCGCCAACACCGACCACCCGCCCGCCCAGGTCCCCCTCCTCGACGAGGTCCTCGACCTGCTCGTCCCCACCACCCTCGGCCTCAACATCGAGCTCAAGAACAGCGTCGAGCGCTACCCGAGCCTCATCGAGGCCGTCGCCCGTGCCATCGACACCCACCACATGGCCGACCGCATCGTTATCTCCTCGTTCAATCACCGCTGCATGGCCGAAGTCGCCGAGCGCACTCACAACCGGGTCGAACGCGCCATCCTCTACGCCGACGACATCGTCGATCCCTGGGACTACGCCCGCCACCTCGACGTCCAGGCCGTCCATCCAGGAGCCCATCTCCTCGCCGATCGCGATGACGTCCCGACGTTCCACGACGCCGGCCTCACGGTGCGCACATGGACCCTGGACACCCCCGACCACCTGCGTGCTGCCCGGATCCTCGACGTCGACGCCGTCATCACCAATGACCCGGCAACTGCCCAGCGAGTCCTGGCGGAGGACTGACCCCAGCGCCAGCGCGCCATAACCGAGAACCCCTCCGACACGTCACGATCCGCACACGGTTCGCAACAGCTCTGGCACACGGCGGTGACAGAAAATCCGTAGTCTTTCCGCCATGACGCGGATCCTGGTCATCGTCCACGAGTCCTCCTGCAACCCCGGCAGGCTCGGACAGCTCTGGCGCGACGCCGGCGCAGACGTCGTCGAGGTCAATGCCTGGGACCACCCGGTGCCACCCACCGTTGACGCCGACGCCCTCGTGGTGCTGGGTGGATCCATGGGCTGCCTGGATGACGTCCAGGCTCCTTGGCTCGCGCCCACCCGAGAACTCATCGTGCGCACCGTCCACGCGGGCATCCCCTTCCTGGGTGTCTGCCTGGGTCACCAGCTCGCCACCGTCGCCCTGGGAGGCCGGGTGTGCACCTCAGACCATCTCTGCCTCGGACCGGCCGAGATGCACCTCACCCCGGACGGGGAGAAGGACCCGTTGCTGTCGGTCTACTCCGGCCACCGTGGCATCCACTTCAACAATGACGTCGCTGTCGTCCTGCCCGAGGACGCCGTGCTGCTTGCCCGCGATCCCTCCGGACAGATCGAGGCGGTCCGATTCGCCGAACGCGTCTGGGGAGTCCAGTTCCACCCGGAATGCACCCCGGAGATTTTCGACGGCTGGACCATCGGCCACACCGAGAAGGAGTGGAAACAGCGTCTCCCCTGGTCAGAGGCCATCTCGGCTGCCGAAGCAGTGCGTCGTGACGAGGACGTCGTCACCGCCGAGAAGGCCTTCGCGGTGCGGTTCCTGGAACTCATCGCCCCCACAACGGCGTGATTCCCCGGGGCCCTCGAGCCCCGGAGAATCACACGGACGTCAGTGCCGGATCGTCACAGATCGACGGCCTCACCCATGACCACTGCACGGGTGCGCGGAATGCGGAACACTCGCGTCCGGTCAGCCTGGTTGCGTGCTAGACCCACGTAGAGCACCTTGCGCCAGGCGGTCATCTTGGCCCCCTGCTCCGACTCGGAGCGCTTCACGTCGACCAGCGACAGGTAATAGATCGCGTCGTCAAGGTGCTCCTTGAGCACCGGGCACTTGTCTGCCGCCAGGGCCAGTGCCTTCGGGACGTCCTGGGAGTCGGCGAATCCGACGTGGCAGGCGATGTAGACGATGCCGTCGGTCGGCTTGCCGAGATCGACCTTCTCGATGCGATTGACGTGACGCACGTGTGGGACGTTCTCCACCACCATCGAGATGATGACGTTGTGCTCGTGGAGCACATGATTGAACTTGAGGTTGTTCAGCATGGCCAACGGGGTCGTCGCCCGTCCCGGATGTGGGTAGATCGCCAGTCCGGGCACGCGGGTCGGCTCCGTCTCATGGACCCAGTCGAGGAAGTCGTCCAGCGGACCCTCGTCGTTCTGCCGCTGCTTGGCGATGTAGGCGGTACCGCGTCGCCAGGTCGTCATGATGGCGATGATGATGGCCGCGAAGACCAGCGGAATCCAGCCGCCGGACGCGATCTTCAGCAGGTTGGCGGCGAAGATCGACAGCTCGACGCCACCGACGACGACACCGAAGAGGATGAGAGCCCACATGGGCCAGTGCCACGCTCGGTGGGCCAGCACCAGGAACAGGCTCGTCGTCAGCAAGAAGGTGCCGGTGACGGCCAGGCCATAGGCGGTGGCCAGCTTCGTCGAGGTCTGGAAGATGAGGATGAGCGCCAGCACGCCGACGAAGAGGATCCAGTTGATCTCCGGGATGTAGATCTGGCCGCCCTCGGACTTCGAGGTGTGACGCACGCTCAGACGTGGCAACAGTCCCAGACGGGTCGCCTCCGAGCTCATAGAGAAGGCGCCGGAGATGACGGCTTGGGAGGCGATGACGGTAGCCATCGTGGCAATGACGACGAGCGGGATCGTCGCCCAGCCGGGTGCCAGCCGGAAAAAGGGATTGTCGATCCAGTCGGGATGCTCGAGGATCATCGCTCCCTGCCCCAGATAGTTGATGAGCAGACACGGCAGCACGACGGCGAACCAAGCCAGTCGGATCGACGGGGCGCCGACGTGACCCATGTCGGCGTAGAGGGCCTCGGCGCCCGTGATCGTCAAGACGACAGCGCCCATCGCGATGAAGGCCATCCCGGGTCGCTCGATGGCGAAGAGGATCGCCCAGTGCGGGGACAGGGCCGTGATGATGAAGGGCTTGCTGATGATCCACGGGATGCCCAGGGCGGCCAGGGTGAGGAACCAGATACCCATCACCGGCCCGAAGGCCTTGCCGATGACTGCCGTCCCTCGTCTCTGCACGATGAACAGGATCGTCAGGATGACGACCGAGGCTGGCAGAACGATCATCTCGGCGCCCGGATTGGCTACCGTGATGCCCTCCACCGAGCTCATCACCGAGATCGCTGGGGTGATGAGGGAATCTCCGTAGAACAGCCCGGCGCCGATGATGCCGAGCAACATTGCCGTCATGCCAGTGCCCTTGCGGCTGGCCATAAGACGACGCACCAAGGCCATAAGCGCGAGGATGCCGCCCTCACCGTCGTTGTCAGCACGCATCACGAAGATGACGTACTTGACGCACACCACCAGCAGGATCGACCAGAAGATCATCGAGATGATCCCCATGACGTCACCGTGGGTGGGGCGAACGGCATGGTTCTCCATCGAGAACATCGTTTGAAGGGAGTAGAGCACCGAGGTTCCGATGTCACCGAAGACGATTCCCAACGCAGCCAGGGCCAGCCCCGGCTTCATGGCTCGGATCGGTTCAGGATCACTGATCGGCTGGGTGGCCTTTGCCACTGCCTGCCGTCCATGTCTGCGACTCACTCCAAAAAGTATGGACCTCGTGGTCCCAACTACAAATCGAACAGAGAAGGAAGCTCGGACGCAAGAAGGGCAGGGAGAATCGTCGTGACGTCCCTCCGCCCCGGCGACGCTGTTGTCGTCGCACGTATCGGTGTGGTGACGGCCTTAATCGCGCGACAGGATGATCGCGCTGTACGGCGGCAGGACAAGGGTCGCCGAGGCCGGGTGGCCGTCGTAATCGTCCTCGACGGCGTCGAACCATTCGGGGACGTCGACCCCGTCGAAGGCGTCCGAGTACACCTTCGCGTCGGAATTGAACCTGGTCACCCAGCGGCCGGCAGCCGGCATCCCGATGGTGTACTCGCCCCAGGCCTTGGAGTCGAGGTTCACCGCCACCACGACGTCGTCGTGCGGACCACCGTCAGCCCAGCGGTGGAAGGCGTAGACGTGGTTGTCCGGGTGCAGGTGCAGGGTGTCGACGTTCTGTCCGGTGAGGCCCTTGGTGTGGCCCTCCTCGTTGAGACGCAGACTGACGAGATCGCGGTACATCCGGAAGATGCCCTTGAACTGAGCGCCCTGATCCCAATGCAGCGGGACGGTGTCGCGGAACCATTCGCCCTCCAAGAGCTCCTGGCCCTGGAAGATCATCGGCAGACCCGGCGAGGTCAGTACCAGGGCCGCTCCCAGGGTGGAGCGCTTCTGGGCGTAGTAGCCGGTCGGATCGTCGTCGTCGACCTCCTGGGGGACGCGGGCCGAACCGTTGGCGACCTCGTCGTGGGACTCGGTGTAGATGACGCGGGAGAAGGCGTCACCGTAGGAGAACTCGACGGCATCGCGCACGGCGTCCATGTCACGAGCCTCGTCGGAGGCGGTGATGACAGCAGCGCGGATCGGGTGGACGAAATGGTTGTCCCACTGGGCGTGGAAGGCGGCACCGTCGTCAGCGGTGGAGACGACCTTGGGCTCACCGTGCAGGTCCTCGGCGATGGTGATGGCGCGTGGGAACTTCTCGCGGATCTCGGTGTTGATCCAGTGGGTGAGGCTCCAACCGTCGGGGATGTTCATCTCACCGGCATCGACGCTGCGCATGTACGGGGTCATGTCGTAGCGCAGGCCGTCGGCGTGAAACTCTTCCAGCCACATCATGGCGTTGTCGCGAATGAACTCGCGGACCTCGCCGCGGCCGTAGTCGGGACGGGTGTCGCCCCACGGGGTCGAGGACTTCCAGTCGTTGTAGAAGTAGATGCCGCCCTTGTCGTTCTCGCTCCATCCGTCGAACTGCCACAGGTCGAGGTCCGAGGGGCCGAAGTGGTTGTAGACGACGTCGATGATGACCGCCAGGCCGTGCTTGTGGCAGGTCTTGACGAGGTCGCGCAGCTTTTCCGGGCCGCCGTAGGCGCTCTCGACGGCGAAGATGTGGGCCGGGTTGTAACCCCACGAGTAGTCCCCGGCGAACTCCATGAGAGGCATGAGCTCGACGGCGTTGACGCCCAGGTGGACGAGGTGGTCGATCTTCGACTCGACGTCGGCCAAGTCGGCGGGCTTGTCGTCGTCAGGATCCTTGTCGAAGAAGGTTCCGACGTGCATCTCGTAGATGACGAGCTCGTTCAGGGTCGGGGGAGTGAAGTCGTCACCCTCCCAGTCGTAGGCGCCGGGATCGGTGATGATGCCATTGCCGACCGAGCTCGTCACGTGGCGGGCGTAAGGGTCGATGCGGGAGATCACCTGGTCACCGTTGATGAGGACGAAACGGTACTCGTCGCCCACCGTGGCACCGGCGGCCTGGCCGTACCAGTAGCCGTTGTTCTCGCTGACGAGCTGGAACTTGGCCGAGCGAACCTTCTCGGCGTCGTCATTGTCTCCCCTGGGCTGGGCTGCCCAGTCGTCGAAGGTTCCGGTGACGGCGACTGTCTCGGCGTGCGGGGCCCACACGCGGAACGCGGCGCCACCGTCGATGAGCGAGACACCCATGCCCTTGGCACGGCCGGCGTAGTCGGTGGGAATTGGATCGTTGGCATTCGGGCGGGATTCGCCGGTCGCTTCCTTCGTATCGTCGGTCATCGTTCTCCTTGTCGTCGAAACAACCACGGTCAACGGTATCCGTCCGTGGTGTGAGAGGTGGTCCCATCGTGTGATCACGGTGACTACGGTGGGTCGCATGTACGACTCCGTTGAACACCTGCCTGCTGCCGATCACCCTGAGCTGCTGGCCGCGACGGTCGCCGGACGAGCCGCCGAGTTGCCCTCGGCAGTCGTCTTCAGCATTGATCCCGAGATCGCGGACACCGACGCCTTGTGCGAGGCCTTCGGTGAGGGTCCCGAGACGTGTGGCAACTGCGTCATCGTCAAGGGAAAGCGCGGTGACGTCGAGAAGTACGTCGCCTGCCTGGCCCTTGCCACGACGAGGGTTGACGTCAACAAGGTGGTGCGCAAGAAGCTCGACGTCCGCAAGGCGTCCTTCGCGCCCATGGACGAGGCCGTCAGCCTGTCCGGAATGGAGTACGGCGGGATCACCTCAGTGGGCCTGCCCGCTGAGTGGCCGATCTGGATTGATCCGCGCGTCGCCGAGGCCCAGGCCGTGTGCATCGGATCGGGGCTGCGCAGCTCAAAGCTCATCGTCAGTGGTGCTGATCTGGTGTCCCTGCCAGGAGCTGAGGTCGTCGAGGGACTGGCGAACTGAGTTCGCTCCCTGCCTCATGGGATTGCGGCCCAGGAAGTCCGAACGGGGCGTCTGGGTCAGAACTCCTCGAGGGCTGCTGTCGCGGTGACCGTACCGTCGGGGCGACGGACTTGGGCCTCGCCGTCCTCGATGCCGACCGTCAGTCGGGTCGGGGCGGTCACGGAGGCGCGGAAGCGGTAGGAGAACTCCTTCCCGACGAAGGTCTCGTCTGGGAAGGCTTGCGCCATGAGGAGGGCCTGCAGCGGTCCGTGGACGACCAGTCCGTCGTGACCGTTGCGACGGCAGAAGTTGCGGTCCCAGTGGATGCGGTACGGGTTGGCCGTCAGGGCCGAGAAGGTCACCAACAGAGGCTCGGTGGCCAGGAACCCGTCGCCGTCGGTCTGCCCGGCACCCGCGGGTGAGGGATCGGAGGACTGGATTGGCAGGAAGACGTATTCCTGCTCGTCGACCAGGCAGTCTTGGCCGTCCTGTGCCCAGGTGGATCTCATCGTCACGAAGTGAAGAGGGCCGCGACGCCCCTGCCTGTCGGTGACCGAGGCGACCTCAGTGGTGCGGGTGGTCTCGCGGTTGAGGGCCAACGGGGCCGTGGTGCGCACCCGACCGCCGGCGAACATCCTCGTCATACCCGGTTTCGGGGTGATCGGGGAGCCGATGGTGTACCCGTCCTCGTCGAGGCTGGCGGGGTTGACCGGGTCGAGGAGGAGGACCCAGTGCCAGCACGGCGGGACGACCCTGTTGGGTTCGGGGGAACCCAGCAGGGTTGCCAGACCGCGCAGGTCGTCGGGGCGCAGTTGCGTCACTCGGCCAGGCCGTACAGACGGTCGCCGGCGTCACCGAGGCCGGGGACGATGTATCCGTGCTCGTCGAGGTGATCGTCGACGCCAGCCACGACGAGGTGGCAGGGGACTTCGAGATCGCTGACGAGCTTGCGGAAGTTCTCGATGCCCTCTGGGGCGGCCAGGATGCACAGACAGGTGATGTGGTCGGCGCCGCGGCGCACCAGGAACTCGACGGTGCCGCCCAGAGAACCACCGGTGGCCAGCATCGGGTCGAGGACGTAGCACTGACGGCCGGAGAGGTCCTTGGGAAGACGCTCGGCGTAGGTCATCGGCTGGAGGGTCTCCTCGTCACGGGTCATGCCGACGAAGCCGACCTCGGCCGACGGGACGAGGCGCATCATGCCCTCGAGCATTCCCAGGCCAGCGCGCAGGATCGGGACGACGAGCGGCTTGGGGCGGGCCAGGGCGACACCCTCGGTGGTGGTGAGCGGGGTGGTGACGGTGGTCGGCTCGATGCGCACCTCGCGGGTGCCCTCGTAAGCCATGAGGGTGACGAGCTCCTCGACGAGCTGGCGGAAGACCGGGCTGGGGGTGTCCACCGAGCGCAACAGGGTCAGCTTGTGGGAGACGAGGGGATGATCCATGACATTGAGTTCCACGAAACCAACCTTGGCACATGAGGAGTAACTGGCGGCACTCGGCCACCAGATTCGGGGGCCGAGGAGTGAATGGGTGGGGGATGTGTGGCGCCGGTGTACGGAAGCAGCTGCTGTCGGGGAGCTTGTCGGTAGGGGGTGACGCTGCCATGGCAAGATTCGGCCAATCCTCGGCGAATTTCGCCGATAACGGCAGGTACAACACCGTCCACACTGCCCCGGACCTTCCTTCCGTCGAGAAGTTCGCGCTCAAATCGGCCCTGCGACTGTTTCCGCGGCCAGATGTCTGCAACGATGGAGACGTTCGCCCCCAAGGAGGTCGTCATGTCCCGGTTCAGCGATGACGAGTTTGTTCCCGACGATGACGTCGATGACTACGACAATCTCGATGAGTACGACGAGTTGCCCGATGACGAGGACGACTACGACGACGATGATGACGATGACTATGACGACGATGATCTCGAGGACGCAGGCGAGGACGAGATCGACTTCGTCGTAGCTCTCTACAACGATGATGGCGAGCGGACCGCGGTCCCCATGGAGCCGATGCTCGCCAACGATCTCGACGAGCTCATCACCCAGCTGCGCCGTCTCCCTGGCGACGCAGGAGCCGTCGGCATGGTCTCGATCGACCACCAGTTCTACGTCATCGTCCGGGTTCGCGGCCGCAACGTGCAGGTCTTCCTGTCCGACTCCACCCAGGCCAATGACTGGCCGATTGCTCGCGACGTCGCTGACTTCTTGGGCGAGGACATTCCTGACCCCGACGACGACCCCGAGACGATGGGCGACGGCGACATGCTTGCCGACGCCGGAGTGGGTGAGTTCGACATGGAGGCCTTCGCCGAGGCCGACGAGGACTCCGACGAGATCCTGGCCGACATCGCCGCCCGGGTTCACTTCGGGCCGCAGTTCGAGCGGGCCTCCAACACCTCGGTGCGCTGACCCGTGGCTGGCCCGATGCCGGGTTGGCGTCAGGCCATGGCCCAGGCCCTCGCCGTGGCGCGTCGTGCGGCGCAGTGGGGTGACGTCCCCATTGGTGCGGTGATTCTCGGCCCTGACGGCGAGGTCCTCTCCGAGGCGGGCAACGAGCGTGAGCTCACCGGTGACCCGACCGCTCACGCCGAGGTGCTCGTCATCCGTCGAGCTGCGGAGGCCAGGGACGGGTGGCGTCTGGATGACTGCACCCTCGTCGTCACCCTGGAACCGTGCACCATGTGCGCCGGGACGATCATCGCCGCGCGGATCCCGAGGGTGGTGTTCGGAGCCTTCGATCCCAAGGCCGGAGCTGTCAGTTCCCTCTTCGACGTCATGCGCGATCCGAGGCTTCCGCACCGTCCCGAAGTGGTCTCCGGCGTCATGGCCGACGAGTCGTCCGCCCTGCTGCGCGAATTCTTCGGCGGTCATCGGGCCTGTACCGTGGACGGGTGACCAACACCCCAACGGAATCGACGCCGTCGGAATCCGGGGAGCAGACGCCTTCCGGAAATGCCGCGGCGGCCGAGGAGAAACGAGTGCGCTTCCCACGCGCTCACGCCTACATCCAGAGTCATGAGTTTCTCGCCTCGGTGACGAAGGTCATGAGCGGGACCGGCCTGGCCCAGTTGATTGCTGCCCTGGCTACCCTCTACGTCACCCATCACATTGACCCGTCTGACTGGGGAATTTATGGCGCCATCATGGCCGTCTCCCAGTTCGTCATCCCTGCTGCAGCCCTGCGCTACGAAATGGCCATCGTGCTGCCGCGGGACAACTCCGAGGCCAAACGGGTGCTCCGGTTGGCGACGCGGATCAATGCAGTCGTCTCGACGTTGGCGATGCTGTCGATGATTCCCCTGGGCGGATTCCTCAGTGGGCTGCTCGGCAAGCCGCAGGCCCGGTGGTGGTTGTTGGCGGTCGGCCCGATCGTCTTCGCCTACACGCAGGTCAACGTCGTTAATTACTGGGCGAACCGACGCAAGCAGTTCGGCATCATCGGCACCAACGCGCTGTGGTGCCAGTCGACGACGGCGGTCGGACGTATCACCTCGTGTGCCATCAATGCCGCCGCCTTCGGTCAGGTCATCGCGACCTTCCTAGGCAAGTGCTTGGCGCTCAACAACTTTCGACGCCGTTTGGGTCCTGACCTGCGCGCCATCGAGGAATCCGACATGCCGATGCGTGCGGTGATGCGCAAGTATCGGCAGCTCCCTCTGCTGACGGCTCCGAACGCCATCGTTGACGCCATCCGGCAGCAGGGCGTCAACATGATCATCATGGTGAAGTTCTCGACGGCTGGCTACGGTCGATTCAACATCGCCTGGACGTTGATGCAGATGCCGGCGTCCGTCATCAACCAAGCACTGTCCCAGGTGTTCTTCCAGAAGCTGTCGGTCTCCGACGCCGGGAAGTTCTACCAGACCGTCAAGAAGTCGGTGGTGAGGTCGTTCCTCGTCGGCATCGTGCCTTTCGGGTTGCTGTATGTGCTCATCCCGCCGGTGCTGCCGTGGCTGTTGGGCGCGAAGTTTCAGCAGTCGGCTGACATTGCGGTGGCTCTGGTGCCGTGGCTGTACGTCAACTTCGTCACATCGCCGATCTCGAATATGTTCATCGTGACCCGCAACAACGGGATCGCCTTGGTCTTCGCGATCATCTACGCGGTCGTGCCACTGACCTACCTGAACCTCAGCGACCTCTCGATGGTCGGGACGATCTACCAAATGTCCTTTATCATGGCTGGGTTGTTGGTGTTCTACATCGGGCTGGCACTCGTGGTCGCCAAGAGATTCGACAACAAGAACACGAAGGTGGACCCGGCGGTCGAGGCAGCCGAGGAGGCTGAGGTCAGCAGTGAGGACGAGGACAGCCGCCCCTGACACGCTCTGACACCTGATCGTCGTGTCCCCGACACTCGAATTTTGGCCAGAGGTGATGGATTCGCTACCCTTGTCCACGGTGACGTGTCTGAGCGGCCGAAAGTGCCCGCCTCGAAAGCGGGTGTAGCGAGAGCTACCGAGGGTTCAAATCCCTCCGTCACCGCCGAGAAGGTCCCGGGAGCTGGGAGGCTCCCGGGACCTTGTGTTTAGCGGGTTGGGGCATAGTCCGAAAGAGAGACCGCCCCGGTCGGCTTCGGGAGCAATCCAACACCGAGCAGTACCCTCCGGAGTTCACGACCGTCAACGGCCCCTCCGGATGTCCGCTTCTCGCGAGACGGCGTTCCCCATGGTGTCCAGATCCATGACGGACGTCGTCCTGCTGGAATAATGACCTCGTGCAACCCTCTGACCTCGCCCTGTTCATCGGCGCCGTCGTCGTGTTGCTGGCCGCCTTCGCGGCCCGGATCGGCACCCGTCTGGGACTGCCGGCGCTGTTGCTGTTCCTCTTGGTCGGTATGCTGCTTGGCCCCATCGGTTTCGGCATTGACTTCAACGACCTGGGTGCCGCACACGCCATTGGTTTCGCTGCCCTCGTGCTCATCCTTGCCGATGGTGGATTATCGACCAACTGGAAAGACATCCGACCGGCCCTGGGTCCAGCTGCCTTGTTGGCGACCGCCGGGGTTGGCGTCTCCTTCGGCGTCATGGCTCTGCTGGGTCACTACGCGCTCGGCCTGCACTGGAGCGTTGCAGCCCTTCTCGGCGCGGCCACCGCCCCGACTGACTCTGCTGCCGTGTTCTCCGTGCTTCGGGGGGTCTCCCTGCCCAATCGGCTCAGATCCGTGCTCGAGGCTGAGTCGGGCCTCAACGACGCCCCGACTGTCCTCGTCGTCATCGCACTGACCGGGGTCGCAACTGGGGAGTCGACGATCGGCGTACTCCCTCTTCTTGGGTCCATTGCCCTTGAACTCATCGGTGGTATCTGCGTCGGTCTGGGCGTTGGGTGGGTGGCCGTCAGGATCGGGCGACGCATCAACCTGCCATCCGGAAACCTCTACGCCATCGCTGCGATGGCGTGGGCCGTGACCGCCTACGGTGTCGGTGTGTGGATCGGCGTGTCCGGATTCGCCGCGGTTTACGTCGCCTCCGTCATGATTGGCAATGGCGACCTGCCCTATCAGCACACCACCCGATCCTTCTCTGAGGGCATCGGCTGGATCTGTCAGATCGGCCTGTTCGTCATGCTCGGTCTGCTGGCCAACCCCGACCGTCTCACCTGGGTCTCCGTTGGCTCCGGTGTTGCTGCCGGCCTGCTGTTGACCTTTGTCGCGCGCCCCTTGGCAGTCCTCGCCTGTACGACATGGTTCGGGTTCCGCCGCAACGAGCGGTTCTTCCTGTCCTGGGCCGGTCTGCGCGGGGCTGTGCCGATCATTTTGGCGACGATCCCGATGGCGTCCCACATGGAGCGCGCCGACAAGTTCTTCGACGTCATCCTGGTGCTCGTCGTCGTCTTCACCTGTATCCAGGGCCCGACCTTGCCGGGCGCGGCGAAGCTCCTCGGCGTCGTCGATCCGCAGATGGCCAAGGACGTGACGATCGAGGTTGCGCCCCTTGACGAGATCGCTGCCGACCTCCTGCAGGCTGACGTTCCCGAGGGATCGAGACTGTCCGGGGTGACGGTCCGCGAGCTGCGGCTGCCGCGTAACTGCGTCGTCTCGCTCATCATCCGTGGCGACCGTTCCTTTGCTCCGCGCGCGGAGACCAAGCTGCAGCAAGGTGACGAGCTGCTCATCGTCGTCCCCCAGGGGCAACGGCGGTACGTTGTCGAGAGGCTGACCGAGATAGGCCGGGGAGGCCGGTTGGCGCGCTGGCACGGGCTACGCATTCAGGCCGAATAACCACGCGGACGGCGTCGCTGGACAAGCTGACCAGAACCCACTGAGAAGGCCACGGATGCACATGGATCCATGGCCTTGACAGGGTTGATGGTCAGGACTACTTTTCCCCCGGCGTCGCCAGCATCGATGGGGTCGGTGACGGTGACGGCAGGCACACGGGCCCACCAACCTTCACGAACTTCGGTGCATTCGTCTTGAAGTTCGGGTCACGATCGCCGAGCACCACTTCAACCTCATGGTCGACGCGTTTGGGATCCGACTTCAGCACTGCTGCCGGGAAGTAGCCGGCAACCAGCTTCACCTCAGGATCCTTGGCGTTGTGGCCGATGACCGTCACCCCCTTGACCATGGGCTCACGGTTGGCCACCGAATCAATGACGAACCCAACGTTGGCAAGCTGCTTCGACACGCTGCTCGCCAGCCCGCGGGTGTGGCCGGAATTGTACACCGAGACCGTGACATCCTTCGTCGTCAATGTGCCCTTGACGTCCTGATTGACGCAAGGGGTGATCGGTGGCGGGGGAACGGGGGCACTGACGGCCTTCCACCCGGCGCGGATGGCCACCGCGATGAGGATGACGAGGGCCAGCAGGGTGATCGGGGTGCCTGCCATCCTCAGATAGTGGCGACGTTCATCAGGAGTCATGACGGGGCATCAGTCCAGTTCGAGGACACGGGCATGGAGGGTTTGACGCTGCTGAAGGGCAGCACGAAGCGCGCGGTGCAGGCCGTCCTCAAGGTAGAGGTCGCCGTGCCAGGCCACGACGTGGGCGAAGAGGTCCCCGTAGAAGGTGGAGTCGTCTTCGAGAAGGTTGGCCAGGTCAAGGTTGCTCTTCGTCGTGACGAGCTGGTCCAAGCGCACCTGCACGGGCGCCAGCTGGGACCACTGCTTCTGCGTGTACCCGTGGTCAGGGTATGGGCGGGAGTCACCGACACGTTTGAAGATCACACGACGATCCTACAAGCTTCTCGACGGCAATCCCGGCAGACGTGCCCGGTGGTGTGTGACAAGCTGAGACGAAAGGGCATGTGGTTTCATGTCACCGACCTGCAGCCACATGCCCGGTGAACGGGCGTTGCACCGGGGCAACGCCCCGGTCGAGGACTATGGAAGGACGGCAATGACTGGTTTCGACTTCGACAGCCCTACTGTCGAGTGGTTGCGTTCACGCGGAACGGCCAGGTGGGAAGACGTCGCCGAGGGGGTCATCCCGCTGTGGGTGGCCGAGATGGACTTCCGGGTTGCCCCGCCCATCCAGCAGGCCATCGAGGACATGGTTGCGAAGCACGCCTACGGATATCCGCGCGACAACGGATTGCGGCACTCCTGGGCGGCATGGACGAAGAAGGTCCAGGGCCTGACGGTCGATCCGCTCAAGGTGCGTTATCTGCGCAATGTCCTGTCCGGAGTCCAGCTGGCCATTCGCACCTACAGCGCTCCCGGAAGCCCCGTGATCGTCCCTTCCCCGGCATACATGCCGTTCTGGAAGGTGCCGGGACTGGAAGGACGCGAGATCATCTCGGTGCCGATGGTCGACTCCGACCTGGGCTGGACCCTCGACCTTGACGGCATTGACGCGGCCTTCACCAAGGGTGCCGGGTCGATCATCCTCTGCCAGCCCTACAACCCGCTGGGTCGCGTCTTCACCGCGGACGAGCTGCGCGGACTGGCCGGGGTCGTCGAGCGTCACCACGGGTTCGTTATCTCCGACGAGATCCATGGACCTCTCGTCCCGGCCTGCGAGAAGCGCAAGGCCTCGGTGCCCTATGCCAGCGTCAGCGAGCAGGCGGCCGCTCACTCGGTGCTGGTGTCCTCGGCGTCGAAGTCGTTCAACATCCCCGGCCTCATGACGGCCTTCATCTCCCTCTTCACCGATGAGCAGGTCAAGCTGTGGGATCAGAAGGTCCATCCGCTCGACGCCGAAGGGGCCACCACGATCGGCATGGCTGCCAACAAGGCCGCCTTCGACTCCGGTCAGGAATGGTTGGACGCCGCCAACTGCTACATCCATGACAACGCGGTGTGGCTGTCGGAAACCTTGGCCGATCAACTGCCGGGAGTGTCCTACCGGATTCCTGAAGGCACCTACCTGGGCTGGCTCGACTTCTCCGCCTACGAGCTTCCGGCCTCGCCAGGGGAGTGGCTGCTGCGTCACGCCCGTATCCGTCTCAATGACGGTCCCACCTTCGGGCCCGGGGGTGAGGGGCACGCACGTATCAATTTCGCCACCCCACGCTATCTGCTCGAGGAAGCCGTCGACCGGATGATCAGCGCGATCAACGACCGTTGACTCTCGGACTGCTGATCGTCAGACCGTTGGTTTGACGAGCTCTGATCCTCCGGCCAAGGCATGTTAACCCGATCCGGGCAGGTGCTCACTTCGAGACGCGCCCGGATGCATTGCGCCAGTTGGCGCCTGCACTGTGAAAAGCTGAGGGGAAGAGTGCGTGTATGCGCGTACGTTCCAGCCCCCTAGCGAGAGGTCGATACATGGACATCAGCGCCATGGATCCCAAGGACATTCCCGGACTGTTCGACGCCGAGGTCGTCGGACCGGATGGTGAGAAGGTCGGGACGATCCAGCAGATCTTTGCCGACGAGGTCACCGGTGCCGTGACCTTCGTGACCGTGCTTTCGGAGGGCCACGAGCACTTCATCCCGGTACGCGGCGCCGATTACTCCACAAGCCACGTCAGTGTGCCGTTCAACCGCGACATCATCGAGACCGCCCCTGAGGCGTCCGAGGAGGACGACCTCTCGCGTGACCGTGAGGCCGAGGTCTACAGCCACTACGGTATGGAGCCCGCTCGTCGTTCCGGGCTGGAGATCGATGATGACGACATCGTCATCGCCCAGCCAGGACGCGGCGCCGTCAGCAATCCTGACGTTGTCGACGCCGAAGAGGTTGACGACGACTCCCATGAGGAGGCCGTCGAGACCCGGCTCGTCGACGATGACGAGGTCGGCCAGGACACCACCGTCACTCCGGTCATCGTTCCGGCGGCTCCCCGTGACGAGGACAACGTGGGCTCCCCGGTTGCTGAGGATGGCGAGGAGGACGACGAGAACCGTCCTGAGGTGCTCAGCGATGATCACTCCGAGGAACACTCTGATGATGAGGTTCTTCCGGTCGCCGAGCCCGTGCCTGCCATGGGTCTGCCGGCTGGTGCCAAGCTGCGCCGCTACGTCGTCACTGATCTGGTGACCGTGCAGATCCCGGTGCGCCGCGAGGTGGTGTGCTGGGAGGACGCCGAGGGCAATGTCCACGAGCTCGACAAGGTCGAGGCACCGGAGGAGGCCAAGAATGCCGGAGTTCCCGGACAGGCCACCTGGTGGTTCAACGACGGCCCGGAGGCTCCTGCCGGTTGATCCCTGGGCCAGAGACCTTTGGCCTGGCCTGAGAAGTCGTGAACATGACGTCAGCCCCCGATCCGCAATGGATCGGGGGCTGACGCTGTACGAGGACGCCACATCCTCGACGTCTGGTGAACTCAGGAGACCTTCTCGTAGGTGACGTCGGCAACGCCAGCGCTGGGCGACGAGATCTGGTTGAAGGCAGCCGGAGTCAGGTCGAGGCAGCGACCGGAGACGTAGGGTCCACGGTCATTGATGCGCACGACGACGGAGCGTCCGTTCGTCTTGTTGGTCACCTTGAGGCGGGTGCCGAAGGAGTAGGTCTTGGAGGCGGCTGTCATGGCCGAGGAGCTGAAGGACTCACCGGAGGCGGTCTGCGAATCGGTGTAGAAGGAGGCCCCGCAGCTTCCGGCGACGCCACTGGTGGAGACGTCGACGGCGCTACGGCTCGAGCGCTCGGAGGAACGGGAGGTGCGCGCGGACTCCTCGGAGTGACGCTGCGTCGGCTCTGGAGCGGCGGCCTTCTTCTGAGGAGCAGCCTTCTCGGCCTCGGCGGCGCGCTTGTAGCTGGCCTTCGAGCGCAGCAGGCTCATGGTGACGGCGTCGGTGACGCCGGTCTGCTTGAGAGCATTGGCCTTCTGGAACACCTTGACGGCGTTGGTGGTGGATGGACCGTAAGGCAGTCCGACCCACTTGCCCGGGAAGTAGCTGAGGGTCGAAAGGTCGCGCTGAACAGCCTTGGTACGGGCATTGTGGTCGCCTCGCTGGGCGAAGATGCCGACCGGGCGGGTGACCTTGGTGATGTAACGGGTGGCGACCCAGGAGGTCTTGCCGCGGTAATTGACGGGGGTCCAGCCCTGGACGTCCTTGCCAACGATGAGGAGACGGTCACCGGGGTGGACGAGACCGTGCCGCTTGTACTCGGTGCCGCGTCCGGAACGAACGTTGAGGTGGACGCGGGACTGCGCGAACTGGGTGGTGTACGGGGTGGCGCGCTTGGCCTGCTTGGTCGGCGCCTTCTTAGTCTGCTGGGTGGGAGCCTTCTCCGCATGGGCCCCAGGGGTACCGGTGGGGGCGGCGTGGGCCTCCTCGGCGATGGTGCCCATGACGGCGAGTCCGGCCGCAGCGGTCAGAGCGACGGTGCGCTTGAGAGCCGTCCCGGCGTTGGTCGAGGTGTTGGTCATGTGATGTTCCTTCCGAGCGTTGCCGCAGGTTCAGGGGCTCGTTGAACTGTACGTGTTCCTGAGAGATTCTCAAAATCGGTTCAGTATAGATGAGTGGGTGTCACCTCGGGGATGTGCTGCTGATGGACCTCCGAATCCTCCGGACAAGCCGCGACGGTAGTTGCGGAGGATGGGACAACATCGTGTGAAAGCTGAGAAAATACTGAGGGTTCTGGATATGGCAAGCCTCGCGCCGCCGGGCGAGGAGCGACGGAGTCGACTCGGTCTGCCTCCGGACCTCGTAGGCTGATGCCATGACGTGGAACCGCAACATTCCTGGCCTGCTGACCGACGACATTCGCCTCAGGGTCCCGTTGGACCACAACAACCCCGAGGACCTGCGTACCGTCGAGATTTATGCGCGTCTGGTCGCTGCTCCTGACGGCACCGACAAGCCGTACCTCGTCTTTCTGCAGGGTGGCCCGGGGTGCGAGTCTCCGCGTCCGACGCTGCGGGATCCCGGATTCCCGGGCTGGCTGGCCCGGGCTTTGCAGGACTACCAGCTCGTGCTGCTGGACCAGCGCGGCACTGGACTGTCCTCGCCGGTGAGTGAGCCAGTGGGGGACCCGGCCAGCCAGGCGGAGTACCTCACCCACCTGCGTGCCGACGAGATCGTCGAAGACTGTGAGGACATCCGTCGTCACCTTGGTGTTCAGAAATGGGCGGTGTTGGGCCAGTCCTTCGGCGGATTCACCCTGCTGAGGTACCTGTCCACCTACCCGGAGTCGCTGTCGGCTGGTTACTTCACGGGTGGTCTGTCGGCAGTCGGGCGTTCTGCTGACGAGGTCTACACCGCCTGTTACGACCAGCTGCGCGCAAAATCGCTGGAATACTACAAGCGATTCCCGGAGGATCGGGTGCGGTTCGCAGAGCTCATGGCGCTGGCTGAGAAGGGCGAGATCACCATTCCGAACGGTGACATCGTGACGCCGTCGCGGCTGCGGTCGTTGGGACACCTGCTGGGCGCCTCGGGTGGGGCTGAGAAGCTGCACTACCTGCTGGAGTATCCGCACACCTCACGGTCGTTCCGCCATGATCTTGCCGGGCTGCTGCCTTTTGGCGGACGCAACCCGCTGTACGCCGTCATCCACGAGTCATCCTATGCCGACGGTGTGGTCACCGACTGGTCGGCCGCGCGGATGCTGCCCGAGGACTTCCAGCAGGATCCGACCCTGTTGACCGGTGAGCACGTCATGCCGGAGTGGTTCGACACCGACCAGGAGCTGCGGCCGTGGAAGGAGGTTGCCAATCTCATTGCGAACCATCCGTGGCCGAAGCTGTATGACGCTGACGCCCTCCGGGCTGCCGGGGTGCCCTGTGCTGCGGCGGTGTACCACGACGACGCCTATGTGCCGCGCCAGTTTTCCGTCGAAACGGCAGCCTTACTGCCGCAGATGCATGCCTGGGTGACGACTGAATATGAGCACAATGGGTCGAATGCCTCAGGCGGTGCGGTTCTCGACCGTCTCATCAAGCTCGTCAAGGGAGAGCTCGTCAGGTGAGGTTGCGGGGCGTCCGGGGTACCGGGCGCCCCCTTTTCCCGTGACCTTCATTTTCAGCTGCGCCAGCTGTGTCCCCCCGTCAAGATCTGCTGGCGCAGGGGACACAACTGGTACAGGTGGACGTGGCAGGGCGGGGATTGGCTCAGGTGGCCCAACTGGGTGATCCCAGGGGCGCATTCCTCTCACAGCCTCGCTGCACGGCCTTCCACTACACGGAGCTGCCAAAAAACGCTCCGAAAACCCGATGGCAACGTCACCATCCAGGTTTTCTGGCAGCTCCGTGTAGTACTAGCCGGTATTCGAGGTCCAGGGGATGCCTTCATGCCCTCCCGATACCGTTGACCCCATGACTGACCACTTCGCAGGGGACCCCCGCACGAACCGGGAACGGATGCTCGCCGGGGACCTCTACATCGCCGACGACCCGGAGAGCTCCCGGATTGCCGAGCGCGGGGCCAGGCTGGCTGACGCCTACCACCGGGCCTTCCTCAACGATCCGGACAGCGCCAGCCCTCTGCTGGCCGAACTCCTCGGAGAACTCGGAGAGGATGCCGTCATCAAGCCGCCGCTATACGTCGACTACGGTGAGAACATCCACTTCGGCGCGCGCAGCTTCGCCAACTACAACCTGACGGCTCTCGACGTCGCCGAGATTCGCATCGGCACCGACTGTCAGATCGGCCCGAACGTCCAGTTGCTGACTCCCACCCACCCCATCGACCCGGACCTGCGTCGGGAACGCCTGGAGGCTGCCAAACCCATCACGATCGGCAATAATGTCTGGCTCGGCGGAGGCGCGATCGTCTGCCCCGGTGTCACCATCGGTGAGGACAGCGTCATCGGAGCCGGAGCGGTCGTCACCAAGGACATCCCGGCCGGATCCATCGCCGTCGGCAATCCGGCGCGCGTCATCGGATCGGTCTATGACAGGAAAGGCGAATGACCATGAACGACATCCCGGATCTCCCGGTCAACTGGTGCGATCCTGACTCCGTCGGTGCCGAGCTCCCGGAGACCGACGACGTCGAGGCCGATCCGCAATCCGTGCAGATTCCGCCGGCCGAGTCCTTCGAGGTGTTGCGCCGGGCCAGCGAAGAGGAGCTGCGAGCCCAGGAGCGGGGTGAACAGATCGACCCACTCGAGTCCGGACGAGCCGCGATCGCCATCGCCCTCACCCCGCTCTGTCAGCTCGAGGGCGCGATCATGCTCGGCGTCAGCCTGCTCGACGCCGTGGTCAAGCGGGTCGAACAGGTCGACGATGACACCGTCGAGGTGTACCTGCCCGACTGGCTCTTCGACCACGAGGGGCTCACCTCCGACGAGGTCCCCGGCCTGCTAGTTGAGCGGGTTCGTCGTGACATGGCCGACCCCGTCGTCGTCTCCACCATGGGGGAGGAGGCCGTTGAGCAGCTGCGCAGTGGTTTGTCGGCGATCCTGGCGGCACAGCAGCACGACGCCGCCGAGTTCTCCCGTCACGTCAACCCGGACGTCGACCCCGAGTGGATCATCGACGGTTGTCAGGAAATTTGCGTCGCCCTGGCCGCCCACGCCGCGACCATCGGCTGGCAGCGTCCCGAGGTGGATGTCTCCAACGTCTTCGCCACCCTTGATATGGCCGACGATCCCGACCGCGTCCGCACCCTGCTGAGCCAAGCTCGCCGATGACAGGGCCGCTGGCGACCGCCGCCAGGTGTGTGGAGGACCCGCCGGCAGACCTCACTCGGTGGCGATGGCCTTGAGGATGTTCGTGCGGGCGGCTCGGCGCGCCGGCCACAGCGCGGCGAGGACCCCGACGAGCGCCGCGGCCACGAGGAAGGCCACGAGTTGCAGCCACGGGATCGAGAGCTTGTCGATGCCCTGGTCGGCGAGTAGACGTTGCAGCACCATGCCGAAGACGGTTCCCAGACCGACCCCGACCACCGCACCAAGCAGGGCGATGACGACCGACTCCAGGGTGATCATCCGGCGCACCTGCGGGCGGGTGAGGGCGATGGCACGCAACAGGCCCAGTTCCCGGGTGCGCTCGATGATGCTCAGACCCAGGGTGTTGACGATGCCGAGCACGGCGATGACGATGCTGAGTCCCAGCAGTGCGTAGAGCAGCGCCATGGTCCGGTTGACGTTGACGAGGACCTGGTCGGTGTACTGGCCAACGTCCATGACGCTCACCAACGGCATGTCGGCCAATGCCGCGTCGAGGGCCCTGTGGGCCTGCTCGTGGTCGGTGCCCGCCTTGAGGTAGATCGACAGGAAGGCGTCCTTGTCGCCCAGACCGGCCGAGGTGAGGGTGCTCGTCGAGACCCACATGGTGGCGATGGGCTGTCCCTTGCCGGTCGTGTAGATGCCGACGACGGTGAGCGTCATGGGACGCTGGGCATCCACCGACCACAACCGGTAGGACGACCCCACCTTCAGGTGGTATTTCTCTGCCGTCTTCTCGTCGACGATCATCTCGCCGTTGGTGTGGAACATGCGTCCCTTCGTCACCTTCTGGGGGAACATCTTGTCCAGCGAGGTCGCCTCCATGCCTGCGATGGCGCGCATGTGACGTCCCATGGCGTCGGTGAAGTACTCCTTGGGCGGGGTCGCCTGACCGGCGGGGATCTCGAGCATCTGCGCCATCTTCATGGCGTGGACGTCCTTGACCTGCGGGACGGCGGCCACCTTGGTGCGGACCTGGTCGGGAAACCCCTCGAATCCCTGTCGGCCGACCATGAAGTCGCCACGGAGCGTGTCGGTGACTTGGCTGGTCACCGAGCGCGTCGAGGAGGCCCCGAAGACGGCCATGAGGGAGACCAGGGTGAGCCCGATCATGAGGGCCGATGCGGTCGCGGCGGTGCGTCGGGGCTGACGGATCGAGTTGAGTTCGGCCAATTTGCCGACCTCGCTGAAGATCGCTCGGTACACCTTGCCGACGATCCAGATGACCGGACGGCCGAGCAGGGGCGAGGCCAGGGCGACGCCGATCATCGTCAGGGCCATGCCGGCCCCGGCCCAGGCCACTGGCTTGCCCACGACGTCGAGCACCCCCAGAACGATCCCCACGACGCCCACGGCGGCCATGACGGAGCCGATGACGGCCCGCTTGCCCAACCCGACCTCGGACTCGGTTCGGGCCGAGGTCATGGCCTGGACCGGAGAGATGCGGGTGGCCCGGGCTGCCGGCAGCAGGGCGGCGACGAGCGTGACGAGGATGCCGGTGATAAGTGAGGCCACGATGGCCTTGACGCCCAGGGTGAGGGTTGTCTGGCCGATGTCCCATCCGGTTGCGGCCATGATCGCCTTGATGGCCACGGCCAGACCGAGGCCGCCGAACAGCCCCAAGACTGACCCGACGGCGCCCACGACGAGGGCCTCGACCAGGACGGTCGCCCTGATCTGACCGCGGCTGGCTCCCATGGCCCTGTACAGCGCCAGCTCGGAGGATCGTTGGGCGACGAGGATGGTGAAGGTGTTGACGATGAGGAAGCTCGCGACGAGCAGGGAGATGCCCGCGAAGACGAGCAGGAAGATGTCGACGAAGCCGAGGGCCTTGCCGATGGCGCTCATCTGCTCATCGGCGACGACCTTGCCGTCCTTGGCCTGGTATCCCTTCGGCAGGACCTTCTGGACGGCCTTGGCGACGGTCGCCCGGTCGGCGCCCGGTTCGACGACCGTGGCCACACCGGTGAACGCGTCGTGGCCCTTGAGGAAGAGCTGCTGGGCGCGGTGCGTCGTGAAGAACACATAGCTGGCCCCGGCGGACCCACTCTGACCGACGGTGGCGGTGCCCACGAGCTTTGCCTGAACGGTGCCAGCTCGGCTCGTGATGACTTTGACCCTGTCGCCGACATGATGGCCGGATTTGTCGAGGGTTTGCGGATCGACGACCACCTCGTCGTCGGTACGCGGTTCGTGGCCCGACACGACGTGGACGCCCTGCTGGCCGCCGAGGGCCGGGGTCGTCTGCCAGCTGAAGCCCAACTGGGGCGGCCCGAAACTGGTGATGGCCTTGCCGTCGCGGTCGATGAGGACGGTTCCCGTCTCGGTGACGGTGCCCTGGGCGTCCTTGACACCGTCGACCGTGCGAATCCTGTCGACGACGGCCGGTGTCAACGGGTACGGTGTCGTCACGTCGCCCTGCACCGCGTCCTCGGTGTTCTTGGACACCTCGACGTCCGAGACGGACCCCGAGACGATGGAGTTGAAGGTGGACCGGAGCATGTCGCCGAAGACGAACGATCCCGAGACGAAGGCGACGCCCAGGACGATGGCCAAGGTGGACATGAACAGCCGCAGCTTGCGGCTCCACAGGGAGGTGAAGGTGGCCTTCCACATGGTGGTTCAGGGCCTTTCGACACGGCGGGCGGCCGGCACGTGCTCGCCATCGGTTGTCTTCGCCCGGCGCGGGTCCAGGCGGCTCATCGTCGTGAGCACGGCGTCATGGGTGGGGTGGCAGATGTCGTCGACGATGCGCCCGTCGGCAAGGAACAGCGCCCGGTCGGCATACGAGGCCGAGACGGGGTCGTGGGTGACCATGACGATGGTCTGGCCGAACTCGTCGACCGACCGGCGCAGGAAGCCGAGCACCTCGGTGGCACTCATGGAGTCCAGATTGCCGGTGGGCTCGTCGGCGAAGATGATCTCGGGCCGGCCCACGAGGGCGCGCGCACAGGCGACGCGCTGCTGCTGCCCACCTGACAGCTCGGAGGGCTTGTGGTCGAGCCGGTCGGCCAGGCCGACGACGTCGATGACGGTGTCCCACCACTGCGGGTCGGGCTTGCGTCCGGCGATGGCCAGGGGCAGAAGGATGTTCTCGCGGGCCGTGAGGGTTGGCACGAGGTTGAACTGCTGGAAGATGAATCCGACCCGTTCACGTCGCAGCAGCGTCAGCTTCCTGTCGGTGAGGGTGGCGACATCGGTCTGGCCGATGAAGGCGCGACCCGAAGTGGGGCGGTCGAGCCCGGCCATGCAGTGCATGAGCGTCGATTTACCCGATCCCGACGGACCCATGACCGCGGTGAGGGCACCGGCCTCGACGGTGACGCTCACCCCGTCGAGGGCCTTGACGACGGCATTTCCGGTTCCGTAAGTCTTGACGAGTTCATCGGCGGCAGCGGCGGTCGGCGCCATGACGGTCTCCTGTGACTGGATGAATGACGTGGAGTGACGTCAGGTCACAGTGTATACGTGTGTCACGATGAGCCCACGCATATCCGTGTTCACGCTCCCATCAACGCTGTTACTCTCGGCAAGAGCGGGGAGCGCAGTGGTTTCCAGCGTCAGGCCCAGGAGGGTCGTGGTGATTACTTGACGTCGCATGAGGGGACCTCCACTCCGTTGCGTGCGATCATCTTGACGGTGCCCGCCTTGTCGCGGGCATACCAGCTATCGAGATGGATGATGCGTCCATGGTCATGCTTTCCGTGGCGGTCCACAGTCCGGATGGAGCTGTAGTCTTCGCACGATTCCAGGGCGATGGCAGCCTCAGGATGGGTGGTGTCACCCTTCTTCTCCCGCACCGCGGTAACGGAGGAGTTCCCTGATGTGATCTTGATGCCCAGCCCTGAGATCTTGTGGTTGAAGGTCATGTAGTCCTTGAGGGCTGACCCGCTGGCGTAGTTGGTGAGCATGAGCGGGGCCGGTTCGCCAGGGGCCAAACCTCCCATCTTCTCCAACTCGAAGTTATTTCTGTGGATGGTGCGGTAGACCTTTTCGGCTTCGGCGGCACTGACGGCCCCCGCCGATGGCGTTGGGGTTGCTGAGGGTGTTGACGAGGAGGAGGCGCTTACCGATGATGCCGATGTTGTGGTGGGGGTACTCGGTGTCGGCGTGGGTGCCGACGTTGATCCTGCTGAGTGGCAGCCGGTGAGGGCTGCTACGGCGGTGAGGGCAGCGATACCACGATGGTGCATAGGAACCTTCCTGACAGAGATGAGTGCAGAAGAGATCATGACGCTCTCCTGCCTGTATGGGTGACCGTATCGATGATCCGGGTGGTGTCCTCGTTGAGGTCGACGCCCAGCCGTCGCGCGGTAGTCGACAGGTGATCGACAGTTTGTAAACATGACAATCGAATGGTATATAGGAGTGGCCGAGTAGAACTATTTCGGGCATATGTAGTTGAACCTGAAAGGGCACACGGAGATGAATGGTGACCTCTTCCAGCGGGGGCAGCCCTCTCGGCGCTCTGTTGTCGCAGCATCGGCTTGGTCTGTGCCGGCGATCGTGGCGAGCAGCGCGCTATCAGCGTATGCGACCAGTGAGTGTGTAACCACTGTCGGCGTCTGGAGGCCGTCCTCGGCGCTCTCGGAAGGCGCTACCTACAACCTCGAGAAGACTCGAGATGTTGACACCTGGAAGGATAACAACGTCATAGCGGATTACTGGCACAAGATGCCGGACGACTATGACCTCACCCCAACCGATAAGGATACGCTCAAGTCCACATGGCTCAACCTTGCTCAGGCGGTCAGGGCCGATGACAAGGATGGCTTGGGGCAAACTCTGACCATTACTTTTTCAAGACCGGTGTACGGGCTTGCCTTTTACATCGGTCAGATAGATTCATCTCATGATGCTCCTGCATGGTATATCGATAAGGTGACCGTGACGGCCACTGGCGACGGAACGTCGCATCCTGTGTTCAAGACCCGTCATGACTACAAGTACGGAGCACTCAAGAATTCTCTGCAGGTTGATGGTGAGGGAACCAACAGGGTGACAGCGGTGTCAGATAGCCGCGTCGCACAGTTTACGGATAATGGAGGCAACCACCGTGGAACGATACGGTTCGAGACGTCCGCAACTGAAGCGGTGACGCAGATCACCGTCTTCTACGGGGATACCCAACCGGGTGGCAACGCATCCAAACATGGCATGGGTAGACAGTACGTCTCGATCAGCCCCATGCGTTGGAGCACCTGTCCTCAGTGAGCCTGGAATTCCATGTAGGCCACTCGAGTCGGCTTCATGTGACGTGTCAAGGCATAGGTGATTGATGGGACGATCAAGTTGTCGGGGTCTTTCCATGAGGGAGATTTTGTGTCGATCCTCATGGAAAGCCCCCCCGATTTGTGTCACGCCACGATGAGGCTTGAACCTGATGAGCCTCCTTGCGGTATTACGGGGATCATCTGGTCGTTGACGCAGCGCGAGCCTGTGGACCGCCGATCGTGGCCCTCGAAGCAGTTCCTCACGTCGGTCATGCTCGAGTGGAAGGACGAACCATCAATGGAACCAGGCATAACCACCGCCTTCCTTCCCTGCGTTGTCCGGTGGCATCGGGGGCGGCGCGGCGTCGGCAGGGTACTCGAACCACCCCGGCCGGTACTTTCGGGGTGGTTTCGGCTTTTGGTGTGGGTAATCCGGGTACCAAGTTGAGCTACCGCACGATTGGCTCGTGTTCGTGGTGGATTGAGGATCCTAGCCAGCGTGATTACAACCGGTGGCGTGAGGATTGTTCGCACTTGTCGACGTCTGACAATGAGCGTCTGGCTGATTATGCTGGTTCGTTGTATCGACAGGCTGCGGTGCTGTCGTACAACTATGCTTCTCCGACTCGTCATGGCGCGGGTTCGGGTGCGGGTATCTTCATGCATTACGCGACTCGTTACACCGGTGGTTGTGTGGCGGTCAATTCCCATATCTGGGCATCGACATCAACGCCGACTACCATGACGCGGCCGCGCCCATTCTCGCAGCTTATCTGCCCCCGTGCGAGCGTCATTAGGAGACCATCTCATGCTGGACAAAGTTCTTCCTTGGCTTCGTGACGGAGTCTTTGATCGTCTCTACTCGCTTTTGGGCTCTTTCGTCGGGGTGCTCTCTGTGTTCGCCATCGTCGACCACGTTCGGCCACTTGACATTCTGCGGGGTTGGTTGGGGGCTCTCGTGGTCCCTGTTGGTTGGTTGGGTCGGGTGGATGCTGTTCTTGCTGGCGGTACTCCGTGGGGTCGGGTTGGTGTTGTCGTCGCGGTCGTTGGTGTGTTGGGCGTGGCGACTCATGATGTGTGTCGGGGTCGTTCCGGGCCGACCTTTTGGTGTGGTGCGGGTCTCATGGTTACGGCTGGTATGAGCTGGTTGTGGCTGATCTTGCTCCTCGCTGTCGGATTCGTCGTCTCTATGACGGACTTGATTACGGCCTCCTGGAAGGAGGAGTTCTCCTTCGGGGATTCCTTGATCAGGGAGGCCTTGGGGGAGGCTCTGTGGCGGCTCTGGGGGACTCTTTTTGTGACGCTGTTCTACAGTCCGCTTGAGGTCGTAGAATGGCTCACCGGTGAGCCGTCTGGTGGCACCAGGCGGCAGATCATCAACCCGGCTGGTCGTCCGCTCAAGGTCGAACTTGTCGAGCCCAAGCCGGAAGCAACCAAGGCCCACCGCAATATCTAGCCCGAAAAGTCCCCCGGCTTTACGTTGAAGAGACGAACAGATACGGCTGAGAGCCGCCCGTCGAGTGGCCCAGCGTGAGCGACTTCCTCGCCCCCTGGTCCCGCCTCGTGAATCCTTAGCTGGCTTTGAGGGTCTGGGCGACCTCGCGGGTGAGCGCTTGACGGGTCCACGCGGATACGGTCATGCCTTGCCGGGCCGCGTCTCGTTCGATCGGCCTCCACACGCTGGGCTGGCACTCACCCGGATCGTGCGAGGCTCCAGGGGCTCAGTCTCCGCTTCCTCCCAAGCTCGACCCTCGAACGGCTCGACCTGCAACCCCTCAAAACCCGACTCAGCCTCACTCGCCCACTGGCGAACCATCTCGTCGGTCACTCGGACACCATTGTCGGCAACAAACTCACTCATCTCGCCCTCCTCATCTGAGTGAGAAACCCCGGCTTACCCCCGCGTAGGCGGGGAAGACCGGCTGGCGGGGTTGCCTCCACAGAATGTGTCAGGTTGATTATCCTGGCTGGTAGGATCGGAAGGGGATGGCGATGTCGGCGCTAATACTCACTCTTTTCAACTTTATTGGCTTTGTTCTACAGCAGGTATGGAACTTTATCGCTGGGTTCTTCCATGCCCTCTTCCTCTTGGTCGTGTCGCCGCGTGAGGGGGCGATGCACCTGGGAATGTGGTTCTGCCGCTACGGGGGGTTGGTCTGCATCGGCTATGGGGTCTGGGTGATTGGCCGTCACGCGCACCTGTCCGAGATTGCTACACGAGAGTGGGTCTTGGCCGGTGTGCTGGTCGGCGGTGGCTTGCTGCTGTGGTTCATTGCAGCTGGTATTGACGGTGAGCTGGAGAACCGGGCCGAAGAAGAGGCTTTGGAGAGGCAAGCGCGCAAGCTGAAAGAAGTCATGCGCAGAGATGATCTGTGAAGTGCTGTGGCGGCGGGCTTTGTTAGCGCGCCGCCGCAGTGCTTATGCAGATTTGAGCCCGTAGAGGTTCAGGTGCCCTTGGTCGTCGTCGCTGATGACGATCAGGTGGTTTTGGGCGAGGCCGAGGGGGCGTGCCGGGGTTGCGGTGACGGGGCTGGTGGTGGTGGTTCCGGTGCCAAGGTCGATCATGGTGGATGTGTGGGCTTGGGGGTCGTGAGTCCATGCCCAGTGGTCGATGACGGCATCAAGGTTTCCGTCGATGGGGACCAGTGATCGGTTTTGCCAGTCGATGATGACGCTTCCGGCTGCGGTCCATCGGCCGCGCTGGGGGTCTGTGAGGCGGTGATGCCGGCTCACCCCCGCGTAGGCGGGGAAGACGCCTGGTCATTCTCTACCGACGCCGGAAACGAAGGCTCACCCCCGCGTAGGCGGGGAAGACGACGCCTTGAACAGCGACGTGTGCGGCTCAGCCGGCTCACCCCCGCGTAGGCGGGGAAGACTCGCGGGCGGTATTTTGCGTGCACTGCAGAATCGGCTCACCCCCGCGTAGGCGGGGAAGACCATGTGCTGGTGTGTGGAGTCATTCTCGTCCTCGGCTCACCCCCGCGTAGGCGGGGAAGACGCGCCTCTTCGCATGGATGCGCGGCAACGGATAGGCTCACCCCCGCGTAGGCGGGGAAGACATTCACCCTCATCGAGGTCGATCAGCCCCACACGGCTCACCCCCGCGTAGGCGGGGAAGACTACGAGGGTCGTGGGGGTCCAAGTAGCGGCGGAGGCTCACCCCCGCGTAGGCGGGGAAGACGAGAACAATGCCGCCGACGGACTGTCCACCGACGGCTCACCCCCGCGTAGGCGGGGAAGACGGAAACACCTCTATCGGCATTCCGGCCGCCTGCGGCTCACCCCCGCGTAGGCGGGGAAGACGACCTGCGTGGTGCCGACCTGTACGAGGCCAACCGGCTCACCCCCGCGTAGGCGGGGAAGACGCATGGATTGCGTCCTCACGAGTGAACCCGTGCTGGCTCACCCCCGCGTAGGCGGGGAAGACGGATACCTGTCTGCGCGGGCCAGGGGAAGGGTTGGCTCACCCCCGCGTAGGCGGGGAAGACAACCTGTACGAGGCCAACCTGCGTGGGGCCAACGGCTCACCCCCGCGTAGGCGGGGAAGACTCGTCCGGGCCGTCTGCCTCGTGCGCGGGCGGCGGCTCACCCCCGCGTAGGCGGGGAAGACCGTGAATTGTTGGGGATGCCATGTCATCAGTCCGGCTCACCCCCGCGTAGGCGGGGAAGACGGCATCATCACCTGGAGATGCTGCTGCTTCTCCGGCTCACCCCCGCGTAGGCGGGGAAGACTATGTGGGAGAACCCCCTAGCCGAGTTTAAGTCGGCTCACCCCCGCGTAGGCGGGGAAGACCCTCGCCACACGGCGACCCCATACCTCTCGCAAGGCTCACCCCCGCGTAGGCGGGGAAGACGGCAAGGATGGTCGGCTGCGTGTCAAGGGTGTCGGCTCACCCCCGCGTAGGCGGGGAAGACATTCGAGGGTGGGTCAAGACCATTCAAGACATGGGCTCACCCCCGCGTAGGCGGGGAAGACGACCTCACCCCGCTGCTCAAAGTCCAAGACGCCGGCTCACCCCCGCGTAGGCGGGGAAGACTCGGGCCTTGATGGTGCGGATGGCGGCGGTGGCGGCTCACCCCCGCGTAGGCGGGGAAGACGCGAACGCCTCGGCAATGTCAGTCTTGAACAAAGGCTCACCCCCGCGTAGGCGGGGAAGACTTGCGGACTGCCTGGCCTGCCTCCTTGGTGGCCGGCTCACCCCCGCGTAGGCGGGGAAGACGGCAATCCTCATCGAGAGGATGGTCCGGCTGTTAGGCTCACCCCCGCGTAGGCGGGGAAGACCTCAATGATAGCCGGGCCATTTTCTCGGTGAAAGGCTCACCCCCGCGTAGGCGGGGAAGACCTCCGTGTCGTCGTTCAACTCATCCATCATAGAGGCTCACCCCCGCGTAGGCGGGGAAGACAAATTCCGGAAACTTCTTGATATTTCTGGTAGAGGCTCACCCCCGCGTAGGCGGGGAAGACGACCTCACCCCGCTGCTCAAAGTCCAAGACGCCGGCTCACCCCCGCGTAGGCGGGGAAGACGTGGCCTGCACCGTCGACCCCGGGGTGATCGACGGCTCACCCCCGCGTAGGCGGGGAAGACTTCTGCCACAGCGGGATGAGCTCGCCGTTGATCGGCTCACCCCCGCGTAGGCGGGGAAGACCAACCCCGCATGGATGGACCGCCATCGGTGACCGGCTCACCCCCGCGTAGGCGGGGAAGACTGACCCCCTTTCCTGAACTTCTCTCTATTCTACGGCTCACCCCCGCGTAGGCGGGGAAGACGCCGCACACATGATCGCAGCCGTCCAAGGACACGGCTCACCCCCGCGTAGGCGGGGAAGACTCGCCCCTACGAGGCTCATACACGGCATCCCCGGGCTCACCCCCGCGTAGGCGGGGAAGACATTGTTTTGGCGAGTTTGTAGCCGTTGATGTACGGCTCACCCCCGCGTAGGCGGGGAAGACATTGGGGTTTCCAGCGGAATTTCCCGATTAGTAGGCTCACCCCCGCGTAGGCGGGGAAGACTGGCGTGGACGGCTCTAGCGGCCCGGTAGGGCCGGCTCACCCCCGCGTAGGCGGGGAAGACGGCTGTCCTTTTACTTCGGTGGTCATGGCTTTAGGCTCACCCCCGCGTAGGCGGGGAAGACACCAGCCGACTACGGTTGATGCAGGAGCTTTGCCCAGATACAAGTGTACTCGATCTAGCGCTTGGCCGTCCTACGTCGCCGCGCAGCCGAGCTCCATCCCGGCCGCAGTGTCGAGTTGTGTGCCCTATTGTTTGGCCTCTGCATGAGTTTCAGCCCGTCGAAGTCGACGACGTCCCAGTCATGTCGATGCACGCGGAACTCGAAATGCTGCTCGCCGCGCATCGAGTACACGAGGATCGCCCGCCCGTCGTGGCACATTTCAACGACTCGGCTCCACAGGGCATCCCTGATCCGTGCAGGCAGATGCCCGACGAACACCCCAGGGCTGATCTCGAGCAACCACCTCGTGAGGTGGCCACGCAGTCCCGCGGGACAGGCGGTGAGGACGAGCACGACCATGGCTATGCCCACGATCTTCCGCCGGCGACCGTGCCAGTGCGGTCGTCCCACAGGTCGACAACATCCCACCCGTATCCGTCATCGGGATCTCCGGGGGCGTCGAGAAGTGTGTGGATGTCCTTCACACACGTGCTCAGCAATGTCGACTCATGAATGGCGTCGCGCATGGCTCGTCGTGTCGCGCCAGGGATGTCGTCAACGTCCCCGTTCGCTGCACATTCGAACGCGACTGGTACCGCCAGCGACGTCTTGTACAGATCTGCGACGTCGTAGACGAAGGATCGGTCCTTGCCCGTGTGCACGAATCCCAATCCGGCCGACAGTCCGAGTGCCGCGATGACGGAGTGCACGACTCCGTAGAGGCAGGTCGTCGCGGCAGTGAGCGCCTGGTTCGTCGGGTCGGACGACTCGAAGTCCTCGACTTTGTAGCTGCGCTTGTCCCAGGCGACGCCGAACCTGACGGCCGTGTCCCGATACGCCTGCCGAACTCGGGCCCCTTCATGTCCGCGCAGTTGTTGCAGGGTCAGGCCCGTCGCGACGTCGTCGGGAAACCGCATCTCGTACATGCGCCGAGCGACCGCCAGCCGCTTCGTGTGGTCGGTGACGGCTTCGGCCTGCAGGTCGAGCAGTCGGGTCGTCCGGGCCAGTGGTCGGCCATGGGCGTAATACCGCACACCGTGTTCGCCCACCCATAGCGTCGTCGCGCCGGACTCGGCCAGCAGCACCATCGCCTGGTGGGTGACGTTCGTTCCCGGGCCCAACAACAGCGCTCCGATCATGGACGCCGGAACATGCACGGTGCCCTGCTGATTCGACGCCGTGATGGCATTCGAGTCGCGGTTGACGATGCAATGCTCCATGTAGATGAAGCTGAGCCGATCCTGGGCGCGCGCCAACTCCTGGACCTCGGCAGGTCTCGCGCCCGGGATCGATTTGCCCATCGCTCAACTCACGACCGGTGCCAGAGTCATGAGGCCACAGCCGTATCCCTTGGCCGGACCAATCCCGCAGGTCAGTGCCACACGGGCGGCATCGGCGTCAGCCACATGGATGACGCCGTCCACCTGTGTCACCGCCAGTGTCACCATGGACCCCCGACGACGGAATCTCAGGACCTCCCGACGGGTCACGCGCGCGGACGGCGTCCCGTCGGGTGTGACGGGCACGGACAGTCCGTGGCCTTCGGCACGGCCGAGGAACCAGGCCAGTTGCTGCTCGGCCGTCACCTCTGCAACTCGCTGGCCGCGTGACCCGGCCGTCCTGCGCACTGCGGTCGTCGGGTTGACAGCGCACCTGAATCGCCAGGTTGAGCCGGATCGGAGGCCCTGCAGGAAGGGGTCGTAGTCAGCCGACCGACCCGAGACCCCCGTCGACCATCCAGCCTGCTCGTTGAGCACGGTGAGGTCAGGTCTCAGCGGGCTGACGATCATGAGTTTCGCCTCATGGGGAGTCGGCCCGCGATCCAGTCGCCACAGGGTTCGGCCGTCATCGGAAGCGGACTGACCAGGGGGAAACGAGCTCAGCACCGCGGCGTGGAGTCGCTCCGGAGATGCCAACAGACGCACGGCGTCGCGGCGGGCGACGTTGACGTCGAACTGGGTGAGAAACATCACGCTCCTTCCAGGCCCGCGAACCAGTCGGGCTCGTCGTTGCCGTCGGGGTTGTCGACGACAACAGCCGTCGAGGCGACGTCGCGCCACCCGTACTCGCGCCGCTCCGGGTTGAAGCTCAGCGGAAGGTCTCGGACGGTGTCGCCGAGCTGGCCGGGGGCGGCGTCGTAGGTGATGGGCAGGTACACCGAGCGGCCCAGGCGACGTCGATGCCAGGGCTTGGCATGCCACGGTTCGGTCTCCAAGGCAGCCAGCATCTCGTCGTCATGGATGCCCAAGGACACCTGTCCCTCCGTGGGACATGCGCGGCGGCCTAGGTACAGGGGGAACGCCGGTTCTCCAATGGCCTCGTCGAGTGCCTCGAGCAACGACCGATCTCCTTCGACTGCGGCGACGAAGACGGCGTCGGCCAGGTAGTAGCGGTTCGACAGAGGCATCGCGTGGATGCTGCCGTCCTTCTTGGGGTGCGCCCAGTCCATGGCCGTCTGGAAGTCACGGACGACCGAGCCGGACTGGTCGGTGCGTACGCCGAACCGAAGCGTGAGAAGGTCCTCGATGCTATCGGTACGACGTCGCCCCTGCGCCGCCGCCAGCAGCCCGATGACACCGGATTTCGTCGGTTCGCGGCGCGTCGCACGAGTCGTGAATCGGCTCGAGTCTCCCCAGGACTGCAAGGGCCCGGCGAGCCGCAACAGCAGGACGGTCACGATTGCGCTCGCAGGACGGTAGCGACCTGGTCTCGCACCGATGAGACGAGCTCGTCGATGGGCATGGCAGTGCCCATGTCGCTGACGGCCTCGGTACGCGTGCCGACCCGGGTGACGAAGGAGGCCACTGGTGCCCCGAGGAAGGCCTCCTCGCAGTCGTGCGCATAGCTGGCCAGCGCCTTGCACGATGCCTCGACGAAACCACCTGTGGTCGAGGTGATGGCGTCCTCGAACGCGCCGACGAAGCTGGCCGACCTGCCCTTGCGGATCTGGACGACGACGGCGTCGGGCAGGGTGTTGTTGGCGAAGGTGTTCTGCTTGCCGGTGGGCATCGACACGACGAACCCACGGACGAACGCGGCGGCGGCGTCGGCGGTGAGATCAACGTCTCCCAGGTTGTCCTCGAGGGTCGAAACAGCCACCGTGGCGAACCGGTAGAGGGTTTCGGAGGTGAACTCGACGGTTCCGATCATGCCGGCTCCGGCGTCGTCCTCATCGAGCTTGTAGTCGTCGACGGCGGTGAAGTAATCGGACTCGATCTCGACGGCATGGGTGCTCAGCGCGTGGGCGACCTGCACGGCCGAGTCGACGTTGAGGCACTTGGAATCGGCGACCATGCGACCGAACAACGCGACCTCGACCCCATGATCGGAATCGGCGGCCTTCTTGGCGTCGGAACTGGAGATCTTGCCCTCCGAGGTCGCCGCGAGCTGCGCCAGGCGATCGAGCTGCTGGTTGGAGTAGAAGACGAGGTACTGGGTGCGCTCGACGCCCTCGGGGCCCGAGCCTTCCTTCACTCGAGGTTTGTCGGCCTTGAGACCGAGCGCCTTGACGACCGCGAGGGCCTTCTGTCGAGCATCCTCCTGCGCCAGTCGGTAGGGATCGGCGGTGAGGCGGTTCATGAGCAGTTCGACGGCGCGCAGTGTCCGCGCGCCGGTCTGGGAAGCGGGCAGGAAGTCCTTGAAGGACGTTCGCACGGCCTTCTTCCATGCCTGTGAGCTGACCCGCGCCCGACGGACCCCGCCGTACAGAGCTGATTTCGGCGACCCGGTGTCGTCGCGGTTGACGTTGGACGGCGGGACGCTCTGAAGGACGTGGATGTCGACGTAGTACGAACTCATCGGGATTCTCCTTGGTCTGTGCTCTCGGTGGTGGTGGTTGGGGCGTCGGATGGGAGGTGGTGGAGCTGGCGTCCCCAGGACAGGAGGACGCGGTCGGATGCCGAGGTCTGCAATCGCCACAGGTCGGCGGCGAGTCGGCCGTAGTCGAGCGGGACGTCCTCGGATCGCATGAGAGTGACGAGCTCTCGGAGGTTTTCGAGGCGGATGGCCCACTGCTGGGCGCGGCACAGGTGCTGGAACCGGGAGACCGTGCCGGGGTCCCACTCGGTGCTCGTCGAGCGTCGCGCCGAGAGCATCCGAGCCGCCTGGCCCAATCCGATGCCGGTGGCGTGCATCGGCCCGGGCCGGGACTGCTGATGGATGGCGTAGAGGACGACGGCGGCGTGGACGGCTCGTTCGGCGTACGTCGCCGGCGATGCCCCGTGGCCCACCAGATCGTCCGGAAGGTGGCCCAGGGTCACCTCCCAGAGATTCGGGTCGGTTCCCGGGCGGGTCGCATCGGCATGGCGCAGGGCTGCCAGAGTCCGTACCGCCCACGGATCGCGCGGTGTGGCGAGATAGCCCCGCTGCAGGTGGTTGACGGCGCCAAGCGTCGCCGCGCTGACGTCATTCCATGGTTCTGGCATCACTGCTCCTTCGAGGATGACTTGGTGTCGCGTTGAGGATCGTCAGGTAGGGGGGCGCTGGCGCGCATCCGGGAGAGGAATCGCTGCCAGGCGCGGGCGAGGTCCATGAGGTCGTGTCGCTCGGTGTTGGGCACCGGGACCATGCGTCCGGTGAGGGCTGCCGACCCGGCGTCGCGGCAGAGCTGGAGGCCGACCTCGCACATGATCCGCCGAGCCGTGCGGCGCCATGCCAGAGTTGCGGCATCGACGTCGGTGGTACTCGTGAGGCGACTGAACCACTCTCGGTAGGCGGGATCGAGGGCGGAGAAACCGGCTTCGGCGGCTCGGGGGCGGACCCCCTCCGACTCATCGCCGGTCGCGGCAGCCAGATCGGAAGCGAGGTTCTGCAAGGCGAACACCAGGGACTCGGCGGTGTGCGCGCAATCGACGGCGAGCCGTCCCAGTTGCTCGTTGGCGATGACTGCCAAGGACGTCGGCAGGGAGTCGTCGATCGTCGTCGACACCACTGCGCTTTGCGATCCATATTCCATGCCGATGGTCCGCATGCGAATGAGATGATCGTCAGGCAGGGCGCCATCGCTGGTGAGGATTGCGAGTTGCTCGAAAATCTCTGGCCGTAGCCACGCCCTGTCGGGCTCTCCGGCCTTCTTCCTGCGCCTGTCTTCGGGTGATGGTTCGCGGGCCAGTAAAGGCTCCAGTCCTCGCCACATGGCCCTGGAGGAGTCGTGGCTGCGGGGCATGTAGACGATCTCCCCGGCCGCCTTCGTCTGGGGTGCGCTGAAGCGCCACGCGGTCGACGGGTCCTTGTGCAGCAAGTACTTCCATTCGACCTTGTCGCCGTTGCACAGCAGGACGTCGACGACGTGGTCCGCCTCGGCGATGAGACGCACCCGGCGGCTCTGCCAGGTGAAGAGATCGGCGCAGCCGGTGGGCACCGGGTGCTCGGCGTCGGGGGCTGCCGTCTGCGGTGGACGCTCCCAGACCGGGACATCGGTCTGCGGATCGTCCTCGAGGAAGAGATTGAGCAGGATCGTCTCGGCCAGACTGGTGCCTTCGATGACGACGATACCCATGGGACCACTGATGCCCGTCCCGATGGGGTACCCCTTGCCACCGTTGACACGCGGATCGCCGACGGCCCCGGATTTGATGCCCGAGATGTCGAAGGCCTGGGCGTGGACGAGCCACCGGGCGGCCTCCGCGTAACTCAATGACGCAATACCAGGCCCGTCCCTTGTCGTGAAGAACTTGTCGTTCGGGGGGACTTCGCTGATGATCTTGATCAGGCCTGAATACCCTCCTTTGCTGGTGTGCAGACCGGCGACTTGCATGAACGGAGCTTTGTCGTCAAAGAGGTTGAATCGATCGTGACAGCGGCCCAGGTAGTCGTCAATCTGCTGCAGCGGTAGTCCGGACTCCCACCACTGCGCCCAGTCGTCCACCTTTTCGTCGTCACTGCGGTACTCGGCGGTGGCCCGGATGGCGATGGCGAGGAGGAGGCGCAGGACGGCGGCCTCCTGGGTGGGGATCTCCCCGGCCAAGCCGCGAAGACTGCTCGCTTGATGGAAGGCGTCGTGGATCGACACCTCGATGACGACGTTGTCCGGACGTCGCACCGCGATCCATGGCTCGTCGATGAGGTTGAAGGCGCTCGTCATACCGGTGCTCCGTTCTGGGGAAGGGGCTCGACGATGAGCCCCTGATCGTGATCGTAGTGGAGTGGATGTCCCAACAATGTGGAATTGCCATGGGCATCGAGGACGAGGACGAGTTGTCCCCGAAGCCACGGGGATGTCTGCCATGAGCTGAGGTCGATCGGCGCGGCCTCCAGCTCGGCGATGGTCCTGTCGATGTCCCAAGGGTTCGACAGCGATCGGGGAAGGGTGACGGTGCACGATGCGACGGCCCGGGCCAGATCGCCGTCAGGGGCACCGAACAGCGGCAGCTCTGTTCCGGAGTATTCCCCGATGTCGTCGAGCAGCCGATGTCCGGAGTCGGATTGTTGGACGACAATGACCTCGATGGAATCCTCGGAGTCGCGCACCGACGCGTGGCCGCGGGTGTTCTCGGGATCGGAGGAAGCCATGTCGGTGAGCCCTTTCATGAGGCTCGATGCGCCGAATGGATCGGTCAGACGGAAGGCCATGGCGCGAGTCGCTGCCAACTGACGATTCGACCTGGCACCGAGTGCGGCTTTTTCTCCCCTGTCCGTCCAGGCGTGGGGCCAGGGGAAGGGCTCCTGATAGGCCTGTCGGACGAGTCGAGGGATGTCCCGCGGGATCGAGATCTCACCGGACGGCAGATCCTCGAGGATGGCCGCGGTGCGCATGAGGGCGTCCGGTTCGTAGACAAGGTCGATCCCACGGCCGAACCTCGGACCGTCGTCGTCCCAGCTGTCGACTCCGGTGACCAGACAGACGGCGTCACGAAGTCGGGGCGGACGCTCGCGGTCGTGTCGATGCAACCGGCCGATGCGCTGGAGGAGGAGGTCCATGGGCGCGATGTCGCTGACGAGCAGATCGAAGTCGACGTCGAGGGACTGCTCGAGCACCTGGGTGCCGACGACGACGATGCGATGAGGACGGGCCTGGCCAGAGCATCCAAGACGCCTGACGAGGTCGGACTCCCGACGGGCACGCTGTGGCGCGACGAACCTGGAATGGACGAGGACGACCTCGCAGTCGAGACGCTGCCGGAGTACGTCGAAGGTCTCCTGGGCCCGTGCGACGGTGTCGCGGATGACCCCGACACAACCGCCCTCGGACATCTGCTCCTTGAGCCGAGCCGCGAGATCGTCAAGGGAGTCGGTCATCGTCTCGATGGTGATGCCGCGCGCCGGGGCCGTGACCGATGTGCCGCGTTGGATGACGTCGTCGGTGACGCAGGTCATGAGCGGGTACTCGTCCGAGGTGGGCAGCGCCATGGTGGCACGCTTTCCATGGCGTCCTCTGGCGTAGGCCAGAGCAAGTTCCTCGCGCTGGGCGGGCGGTAGGGTCGCGGACATGAGGATGACGGGCGTGCGGTAGGCGCCGAGCCACTCGAGGACGACTTTGAGGTACTCGCGCATGTAGACGTCAGCGGCGTGGACCTCGTCGATGATGACGACCTTGCTCGCCAGACCGAGGTGGCGCAGGACGACGTGCTTGGCCTTGAGTCCGGTGAACAACGCCTGGTCGATGGTGCCGATGACGTGATCGGCCAGGATCGCGCGTTTTCGGCCGAGGAACCACTCGTGGACGATCGCCGAGGCTTCGCGCTGTGAGGTGCCCTCGTCATAGACAGCCATCGACGCATTCCAGGGCATGAGCTGCTGGTAGTCCTCGTTGAGCCCGGCCTTCGAGTGGGCCAGTGTGATGCTCGATGGGTTGGTGGCCGGGACGGCGTCGAGCCACTCGCGCACGCGTCCGAACATGGGGTTGGACGTCGCCATCGTGGGTAGTCCGAAGAAGATGCCGCCCTGCCCGAACCTGCGGGCCAGCACCTGGGCGCACATGAGCGCGGCCTCGGTCTTGCCCTGACCCATGGGGGCCTCGATGACGAGCAACCCGGGGCTGGTCATGCTCGCCGCTGCCTCCACGGCCGCGCGCTGCATGGCATTGGGGGAGCCATGGGCCAGTGCGGGAAAGCTCCTCGCGAAGAGGTCGTCGGCAGTGTCCGGGCCGGTATCTGGCCGCCAGGGCCGAGGCAGACGGAGTCGAGCGATGGCTCTGCGGACGCGGTCCGGCGTCGGATCGGTGAGGTCGTAGGGGAAGAGGGATTCCGAGCTGGCGATCCAGTCGGCCATGATGACGAGGCCCTCGGAGAGAACCTGCACCTCGATCGGGATGGGAGAGCTCATCCAGTCGCCAAGAAACTGATCGGCTCCCGTGTGTGCGGCCATGGTGTCGATGACCTCGTCGCGGGTGGTCCTCCAGAGGTCGTCCTCCCTGGCCAATCCACTTCTCAACTCCTCGATGTCGCCCTCCGTCGGGTTCGTCCCGTGATGGCCCCCGATGATGGATGCAATGTTGCGGGCGCACCGACGTGCCCGTGGTGACTGGTGGCGGTAGCGGTCGAGCAACCAGGACTCGATGTGGATCTGGCCCACCGTGCCGTGAGGAATCGGGCGCTCGGGCGTCGGTATGACGAATCCCTGATGTTCCATCCGGTCGCACAGGTAGCTCGTCGACGTCCCGTTGCGGCGGGGAAATCGTGCCATGTGTGCGAAGTCGGCGCTGATCTTGCCGACGTCGTGTACGCCCGCCAGGAAGCATTCGAACGCCTGGGCGGCTTCCGCGCCGCCAAGACTGTCCGACAGCAGTGATCTGATGGATCTCGGTTGGAGTCTCCACACCTCGGGCATGACGCCGGCGGCGTCCTCCAGATGTTGGACGACGGGGAGCCAGTCGGCTTCCTCGTTCGTCTTCCCCCAGCAGGACCGTGCTGGGGGAGACCACGTGTTGAGCATTGTCGCTTCCTCGCGTTTGGTGTTGGCATGCATAGTATCAGAAAAAATGAAACTAACCTAACAAGTTAGGAATTAGATTTCAGTCACTTCAACCATGTCGATGTCAACCCCCGCAGCGGCGGGGAAGATGCCCCCGGTAGGGACGTCACGTAACCGAACAATGGCTCACCTCTGCATGGGCAGAGCACATCTCACGCTACCGGGGCCACAAACGCGGGAAAAGTCAGCCCATCTCCACCTTCTGTCGCACGACCTCGAGGAGCTCACCAGAAGCCACCAAGCGATGGGCCTCGTCGATTTCGGGGGAGAGGAAGCGGTCCGGTCCGGGGCCAGGGATCGTCTGACGCATCCGAGCAATGACGTCGGCTACCGGCTTCGACGGCTCCACACCCCGCATCTGAATAGCCTTGGCGGCGGTCAGGATCTCGATGCCAATGACGGCTCCCAGACCGTCAATCCCGCGGCGCAGCTTGCGGGCGGCCGACCATCCCATCGAGACGTGGTCTTCCTGCATGGCCGATGTCGGGATGGAGTCCACCGACGCCGGGACGGCCAGTCGCTTCATCTCCGAGACGATGCCGGCCTGGGTGTATTGAGCAATCATGTGACCGGAGTCGACGCCGGGGTCGTCGGCGAGGAAGGGATGAAGGTCGCGGTTGCGTGCCGGATCGAGCATGCGGTCAGTGCGGCGCTCGCTCATCGACGCGAGGTCGGCTGCGGCAATCGCCAGGAAATCGAGCACATATGCCACCGGTGCACCGTGGAAGTTGCCATTGGACTCCACGCGCATGTCGTCGGTGATGACCGGGTTGTCGACGGCCGAAGCCAACTCGACTTTCGCTACCTGAAGGGCGTGGGCCATGGTGTCGCGCACGGCTCCGTGAACCTGCGGGGCGCACCGCAGCGAGTAGGCATCCTGGACGCGCTTGACGGCGCCCTCCCGACCGGCCTGGATGAGGTCGGACCCCTCCAACAGGGCGAGGATGTTGGCAGCTGAAACCCCCTGTCCGGGGTGGGGACGCAAGGCCTGCAGATCGGGGGCGAAAACTCGGTCGATGCCGCAGAGAGCCTGGACGGTCATGGCGGTGGCCAGGTCAGCCGTCGGGACGAGGACGTCGAGGTCGGCGAGGGCCATGATCAGCTGGCCGAGCATACCGTCGGTCCCGTTGATGAGGGCCAGCCCCTCCTTTTCGCGCAAGGAAATGGGCTTCAGCCCGACCTGGGCAAGACCAGTGGCGGCGTCGACCTCACCACCGTCGGGGGTCAGGACAGTCCCTTCCCCGGTGAGGACGAGGGCACAGTGGGCCAGCGGGGCGAGGTCGCCCGAACACCCAAGGGACCCGTATTCCCCGACGATCGGCACCAGCCCAGAGTTGAGCAGGTCAGCGTAGGCAGTGACGACCTCCGGGCGCACGCCGGTGTGGCCAGATGCCATGGTCTTGAGACGCAGAGTCATCATGGCGCGGATGACTTCGGTCTCCACCCGTGGCCCGGTCGAGGCGGCGTGGGAACGGATGAGGGAGTGCTGCAGGGCCACGCGATGGTCACGGGGCACTCGGGTAGAGGCTAGCGCGCCGAAGCCCGTGGAGATCCCGTAATGAGGGGCAGGGTCGTCGGCCAGACTCTCAACGAGGTCGGAGGCTCGCTTCACCCGCTCCATCGCGTCGTCTCCGACCGTCACCTGGGCTCCTGATCGGGCGACGGCGATGATGTCGTGGGGAGTGAGCGGGGCACCGACGTCAATGGTGGCTGGATTCATGGTCGTCCTTCCTTGTCGTGAGTGCCACGGTGTCGTGGCGATCGCGTGTATTCGGGTATGTCTTCTGGGCAGTCGCCATGGCTGACCTCGTGTTGAGCACGAATGGGGTCAGGGGCGACGGTGGTCGTGCCGGTCAACCGTCGAGTCTCAGCCGTGGTTGGGTCAACGTGAGCAGTCGTCCGCTCCGGCAAACCTTGTCGATGAGAGGGACTCCTGGGCGGTACATGAGGTGCAGCCACGACGGGGCCGCCAAACCCACCAGATCCGCACGGGCTCCCGGCTTGATGACGCCGACGTCGTCACGGTGAAGGGCGGCTGCGCCTCCCGCCGTCGCCGACCAGAGGGCCTGCTCCGGCGTCATGCCCATCTCCCGCACCGCGATGGCAAGGCAGAACGGCATGGACGAGGTGAAGGCGGTGCCCGGATTGCAGTCGGTGGCCAGCGCCACCGTCACCCCGGCGTCGAGGAGTCGTCTGGCGTCGGGGTAGGGCTGTTTGGTGCTGAACTCGGCGGCCGGAAGCAGAGTAGCCACAGTGTCGGTGGCCTTCATGGCGTCGATGTCCTCATCGCTCAAAAACGTGCAGTGGTCTACTGAAGCCAGACCCAGCTCGCAGGCCTGCGGAATGACCTCGGAGGGCCCCAACTGAGCGGCATGGAGACGAAGCCCCAACCCGGCATCCTTGCCTGCGCGCAGGATCTCCATGGTTTGGTCGGGGTCGAAGGCGCCGGTCTCGCAGAAGGCGTCTATCCAGCGCACATAGGGACGTACGGCTTGCAGCATCTCCCCGCACACCAGACGGACGTACTCGTCCGGCTCGTACTCGGGCCCGACGACGTGGGCGCCCAGGAAGGTCACCTCGTCGGTGTGAGAACTGGCCACTCGCGCCAGCTTGACCTCCGTCTCAATGTCGAGCCCGTACCCCGTCTTGGCCTCAACAGTCGTCGTTCCACCGAGCGCCATTTCGTCGAGGATCCCGGTCATGACGGCATCGAGCAGCCCGACGGACGCCTCCCGGGTGCGTCGAACGGTGCGCAGGATTCCGCCGGCCTCGTACTTCTGACCGTTCATCCGTGCGTCGAACTCGTCACTACGATCCCCTGCGAAGACCGGATGGCTGTGGGAATCGACGAAGCCGGGGATGATGCAGGCTCCCGTCATGTCGGCCTGGTAATCGGCTGCGGGAGCCTCGGCACAGCGCCCCACCCAGACGATTCGATCTCCGTCGATGACGACGGCTGCGTCACGGATCTGTCCGAGGCCATCACCGCCGACGGATGGATCGTTGGTGACCAGCAGACCGATGTTGTTGATGACGACGCTCACGAGTCACGACCTCTCAGCTCGTTCAGTACATGGCGCAGATCCTCGGCGGTGGCGTCGTCGCGTCGGATCCACTCGCCCGCGATGATGGTGGCGGTGACGTCCTCGGCGGTTGCCGCCAGCGGCCAGCGTGTCGGGTCCACCCCGGCCAAGCGAGCCGACGACGGATCGACGACGACGACGTCAGCAGGATCACCCACGCTCAGCCCGGCGAGGTCGGAAGCGGGTGTGGAAACTTGGTGCGGGCGTGGTCCCGCTGCCGGGCGCAGGCTCGCCACCCCGTTTCGGGAACCGATCTTCCACAGGGAGTTGCAGCCGATGACTCCTCGGGTCCCGGTGGCCAGCCGAGTGGTGGACTCGAGCATGCGCAACTCGGCGAAGGGGTCGGTGACGACGTCCTCGTCGGTGCCGATCGTCAGGCGCGCCTCGGCGTCGAGCAGGTCCTTGACCCGCGCGATGCCATCCCCCAGATCGGCCTCGGTGGTCGGGCACAGCGAGACGATGGTGTCCGTGCGAGCAATCATGGCGATGTCGTCGTCGCTCAGGTGCGTGGCATGGACGACGGTGGTGCGATCGGAGAGCACTCCAGCACGTTCCAGGACGGCGGTGGGCGTCAGTCCGTGGGCGGCCAGACACTCCTCGTTCTCACGGGGCTGCTCGGAGACATGGACATGGATCGGGGTGCGGTCCGGCAAGCCCGAGACAGCTGTGGCCATCTCGTCAGGACTGACGGCTCGCACCGAGTGCAGGGCCGCTCCCGGCGTCACCAAGGGGGAATCCGGCAGGGCATCAGTGAGAGCGTGCCAGCGCTCCAACCATCCCTTGACACTGCCGTCACCAAACCTCGTCTGGTCCTCGCCGAGTGGAGCTCCCGGTCCGGCGTGCAGGTAGCAGGTGTCGAGCAGGGTTATCCGGATACCCGCGTCGACGGCAGCGTTGACAACGGCCAACTCCATGTCGTGGTGCGGGTAGGGGGTGCCGTCGGGCCGGTGGTGGACATAGTGGAACTCGCCCACGCTGGTGTACCCGGCAGCCACCATCTCGGCGAAGGCCGCTCGTGCCAGGCGGTGGTAGGAGTCCGGGTCGAGGCGGTTGGCCAGCCGGTACATTTCGGTCCGCCAGGACCAGAAGTCCTCACCCTCCCCGGCTCCTCGCAGTCCGCGGTGGAAGACGTGGGAGTGCGTGTTGGCGAATCCGGGAACAGCGACGCCGCTGAAGCTGTGGCGATCGTGCTGGGCGTCAACCGTGACTTCGGTGATGACGCCAGCATCACTCGAAACGCGCACATTGTGCGCAACCCGTCCCTCGACGAGGGCCTTCGGGAAGAACCACTCACTCACTTGACCAGCTCCTCCAACACGGCCCGCAGAGCCTCCGCTCCCGCCTCGCAGTCCTCGTCGCTGGCTGATTCGGCCGGGCAGTGGGACGCTCCGGTGGGATTGCGGACGAAGAGCATCCCGGTGGGCAGCGTCGCGGCCAAGGTGGCAGCGTCGTGACCCGCTCCCGTCGACAGCTGCGGGGTCTCCTCACCGAGGACCTGCAGCATCCGATGACGCAGGTCCTCGTCGAAGGCGGTGCGGTCGGTCCATGACTCACGGGTCCAGACGACCTGGCACCCCTGCTTGTCAGCAGCCGCTGCTGAGGTCTTCTGGATCTCCTCGACGACCTTGGTGACGGTGTCGGGGTCCTCGGCTCGGCAATCCAGCCACATCGTCGTGGCCGAGGCGATGACATTCGTCCCGCCTGGCTCGACGTTGATCCGCCCAACCGTCGTGACGCAGCCCTCCCGCTCAGCGGCCTCGCGGGACGCCAGGATGGTTTCGGCCACTGGGATGACGGGGTCGTGGCGATCGGGGATGAGGGTGGTCCCGGCATGGTTCCCCTGTCCGGTGAACTCGGCACGCCAGCGGCCGTGCGGCCGCACCGCTGTGGCAATCGCGACCGGGTGGTCGAGGTCGGCCAGCCCGCGCCCTTGCTCGACGTGCAACTCGATGAAGTAGGAGGCATCGAGCAGGACATCGTCAGGCTCGATGAGATCAGGGTCCAGGCCGGCCTCCCGCCAGGCGTCCGGCAGACTCTGTCCGTCCCGGGCGACGAGCTTGCGGGCGTCGTCCTTGCTGAGCTTGCCCGAGGCCAAGCGTGACCCCAGACAGGGCATGCCGAATCGTGCGCCCTCCTCATCAGCCATGGCGACGACGGCAAAGGGTTTCGACGGCTCGACCCCGGCTTCTTTCATCTTCGCCACGGCCACGAGGGAGGAGACGACGCCGAGCGGCCCGTCATGGGCACCGCCGCCAGGGACTGAGTCCAGGTGGGACCCCGTCAGGACGGCCTCCGGGCCCGGCATTCCCCACCACGCCCAGATGTTGGCATTCATGTCCGTGACGATCGTCAGAGCCAACTCGGTGGCCTTCGTGACGAACCATTCCCGCAAGGCCACCTCGTCAGGGCGGAAGCAGAACCGCGAGTAGGAGCCGTCCTCGTTGCGTCCGATCCCGGCGATCTCGTCGAGCAGGGCTGCCGCTGTCCAGGTCGTCATCACTTCACCAATCCGTCGATGAGGGCGTCATCGACCAGGTAGGGCAGGGTGATCTGGGCGTCGTCGTGTTCCTGGTTGAACTCGGTTGCCGTCTCGATGGAGTGGTCGTTGCGGGCCCAGCCGCGTCGGGCCACACCGCACATGACGTCCCACAGCAAGGAGCTGCGGATGACGGCGTCGACCCGCTCGGAACCATCCAGGACCAGCCCGAACCCGCCGTTGATGGCATTGCCGATGCCGGTTCCTCCGCCGTTGTGCAAGGTCACCAGGCTCATGCCGCGAGCTGCATTGCCAGCGAAGCACTGGGTGGCCATGTCCGCCATGACGTTGGACCCGTCCTTGACGTTCGCGGTCTCGCGGAAGGGGGAGTCGGTGCCCGAGACGTCATGGTGATCCCGCCCGAGCATGACCGGTCCGATCTCGCCGTTGCGCACCATCTCGTTGAACCGCAACGCGATGTCCCTACGGCCCTTGGCGTCCTGGTAGAGGATGCGCGCCTGGGTGCCGACGACGAGGTCGTTGGCCTCGGCGTCCCGAATCCAGATGTAGTTGTCGCGATCCTGGCCGCGGCGATTCGGGTCGATGCAGTCCATGGCGGCATGGTCGGTGGCGATGAGGTCCTCGTGCTTGCCCGAAAGACAGACCCAGCGGAAGGGGCCGTAACCGTAGTCGAAGAGCTCGGGTCCCATGATGTCCTCGACGTAGGAGGGCCAGATGAACCCATTTCGGGAGTCCCCGTCCTTGGCGATCTCGGTCACCCCGGACTCGAAGACGGTCGCCATGAAGGCATTGCCGTAGTCGAAGAAGTAGGTGCCACGCTCGGTGAGGGTGCGGATGAGTTCGAAATGCTTGCGCAGGGTCTTGTCGACGCGGCGGGCGTACTCGTCACGGTCACGGGCCAGCAGCTCGGTGCGCTCCTCGAAGGTCAGGCCCTGCGGGCAGTAGCCGCCGTCATAGGCTGCATGGCAGGAGGTCTGGTCGGACAGCAGCGGGATGTCGATGTCGTTGTCAACGGCGTACTGCAGCAGATCGACGATGTTGCCGTGGTAGGCGATCGAGATCGGGGTGCGCTCGTCGATGTGCTTTTTGGCCTGGGCGAACACCTCGTCAAGATCCTCGGAGACGTGACCCACCCAGCCCTGGTCGAGACGGGTCTGGATGCGCGACATGTCGACCTCGGCGATGATTCCGACGGCGTGGGCGATCTCGGCAGCCTTGGGTTGGGCCCCGGACATTCCGCCCAGTCCCGACGACACGAAGAGCACTCCTGAGAGGTCACCGTCAGCGGGGATCCCGAGACGGATGCGCCCGGCGTTGAGGATGGTGTTGAAGGTGCCGTGGACGATGCCTTGCGGGCCGATGTACATCCAGCCGCCGGCAGTCATCTGGCCGTAGTTGGCGACTCCCATCTCCTCGCAGATCTCCCAGTCCCTCTGGTTGTCGAAGTGTCCGACCATGAGGGAATTGGTGATGATGACGCGGGGGGACTCCGGGCGGGAGGGAAACAGCCCCAGCGGGTGGCCGCTCATGACGACCAAGGTGGTGTCCTCGGTGAGCTGGGCGAGGTATTTCTTGATGAGTCGGTACTGCAGCCAGTTCTGGCAGACGCTGCCGGTTTCGCCATAGGTGACGAGCTCGTAGGGGTAGAGGGCGACGTCGAAGTCGAGGTTGTTGTCGATCTGCACCTGGAAGGCCTTGCCCTCGGTGCAGCGGCCCTCATACTCGTCGATCGGACGGCCCTTGAGATGACCAGCCGGACGCCAGCGGTAGGCGTAGATGCGGCCGAAGGTGCGAAGTTCCTCGAGGAACTCTGGTGCGGCCTTCTCGTGCAGTTCCGGGGGAAGGTAACGCAGGGCATTGCGCAGCGCGATCTTGGTCTGATCAGGGGTGAGGTGGAATCCACGTGAGGGTGCTCGTCGTATGCCGGGCCGGAAGACCGGGTCGGGTGGGAACTCGGCGTCGAGCTTGATCGTCATGGCTGCGGCAGTGCTGTTGTTGTCGTACATCGGTGGTGCCCCCAGACGCATATTCATGTGGGTGTGGTGTCGTCGTGACGAAACGGCACCGGGAGGGGCCACGCGCGATTGCCAGGGCTGGGGCGAATCGCACGTCGGTTTGATCGCCGTGGGTCGTCTCGCCAGTGAGACGTATCGACAGTATCACCATGGGTGGTGCGCAGGGTGAGGCGTCGTCAGTTGATCAGGACGACATCATCGGCACGGTTCCTCGTCGTGCGGATGAGCGCAGCATTGCGTTCGTCGGGGCCATTGGCCCACGTCAGGGCATATTCCGGGGGTTTTCCTGCGGCGACGTGTCGTCGGACGAGTCGTTCCATCCGTAGTTGAGGATCGACGTCGACGTACCAGGTCTCGGTGAACAGCGGTGCCAGCAGGGACCACGGCTCCTCGTCGAGGAGGAGATAATTTCCCTCGACGATGACGAGCGGCACCTCGCGTGGTACCGGGATGGCGCCCGCGATGGGTTCGCCGAAGCCGTGTTGGTACATCGGGGCATAGACCACCGGCTCGTCGGCAGCGGCCAGGCGACCCACCAAGGACAGGAATCCCCACCCGTCGAAGGTGTCGGGAGCTCCCTTGTGGTCGGCACGGCCGAGCCGTTCGATCTCGGCCTGAGCGAGGTGGAACCCGTCCATGGGGACGACGGCGCATGTCTCGCCCAATTCCTCGCTCAGAAGGTGGGACAGGGTCGTCTTGCCAGCTCCTGGTTCGCCACAGAGTCCGAGCATGCAACGACGCCCGGACCCTGCGAGGGCCCGGGCGCGCGCGATTGCTTGATCCGGGGTCACGTCAGATGGCGCCGTCGAATGACGCCCTCAGATGATGTTGACGAGGTCGCAGACGAAGACCAGCGTCTCACCGCCAGCGATCACGCCGGGAATACCCTGCGGACCGTAGGCGAGGTGGTGGGGGATGACGAGCTTGCGTCGTCCACCAACCTTCATGCCCTGAACGCCTTCATCCCATCCGGGGATCACCTGGCCGAGTCCCAGCTGGAAGGTCAGCGGTTCTCCGCGGTTCCACGAGGAATCGAACTCGCGACCATTGCTCAGGGCCACTCCGACGTAATGCACCTCGACGAGGTTTCCGGCGGAGGCCTCGGGGCCGTCGCCGACCGTGATGTCCTCAATGACGAGGTCTTCGGGGGCGGAATCGGGCAGGGTCACTTCGGGCTTGCTCATGACGACAACCCTACGGGATCAAGGCTTCTCGGGTGATCAACTGACCTGAGCGGCCACATTGGACCGCTCAGGGTGCGAGGATTCAGTCCTCGGCGTCAATCAGCCCAGAGTGGTAGGCCTTGACCAGATTTCGGGGGACCCGCAGGACCTTGCCCTCAACGCGGATCTCAACCAACTGTGTTGGCGTGGTCTTCCACTGGGCTCGCCTATGACGCGTGGTCGAACGGGACTTCTTACGCTTCGGTACTGCCATGGTCTCACCAGCTTGACTTCGTGATTCCGGGGAGTTCGCCGCGGTGGGCCATCTCACGGAAACGGATACGGGACACACCGGCCTTGCCGACATAGCCACGGGGGCGTCCGTCGACTTGGTCACGGTTACGCAGCCGCACGGGGGATGAATCGCGCGGCAGGGTAGACAGTTTACGCGATGCTTCCATGCGTTCGTCCAATGAGGCGGTCGGAGACTTGATGATGGCCTTGAGTTCGGCGCGTCGTTCCGCGTACTGGGCGACCAACTTCTCGCGCTTCTTCTGGGCGACGATCTTGGATTTCTTGGCCATCAGCGGGTCTCCTTGAACTCGACGTGGCGACGCACGATGGGGTCGAACTTCTTGAGGACGAGACGGTCCGGGGTGTTGCGTCGGTTCTTGCGGGTGACGTAGGTGTAGCCGGTTCCGGCTGTCGACCGCAGCTTGATGATGGGGCGTAGTTGTGTGGACTTCTTGGCCATCAGATCTTCTCTCCTCGAGCGAGCATTTCGGCGATGACGACGTCGACGCCACGGCGATCAATCTCTTTCATCGCCTTCGGGGTCAGGGTCAGGGTGACTTTTCTGCCCAACGACGGCACCCAGTAGCGCTTCTTCTGGATGTTGGGATTCCAGCGGCGCTTCGTGTGGCGTTGGGAGTGCGAGACGTTGTTACCGAATCCTGGCTTGGTGCCGCGGACCTGGCAGCGTCGTGACATGGGTATCTCCTGTGATGGTTTGCACGTGAGAATCATTATCATATACTGATCCTGACGAGATGTGAACTCGTCGTTTGGACAGGCACGCGCCAAGGCCGGAAGGAAACCGATGAAACAAGGCATCCACCCCGACTACCACCCCGTGGTCTTCAGGGACATCTCGGCGAACATGACCTTTTTGACGAGGTCCACCGCCACCAGTTCCAAGGAGATTGAGTGGGAGGACGGGAACACCTACCCGGTCATCGACGTCGACATCACGTCGGCCAGTCATCCCTTCTACACAGGCAAGGCCAAGATCGTCGACACCGCTGGGCGCGTCGAGAAGTTCAATCGCCGCTACGGCAAGAAGTGAGACCGCGGGGTCGCGCACAATGCGTATCCCGGAATGAACGACGAACAACGAGTTGGAACTGGGGGTGATTCATTGACTCGCTGATGACGCAGGTCGACCTGGACCCGATCGGCAGTGAAGAGTGTGCCGTTGCTGATCGATGTGCCGACTGATCCCTGGCATCCGTCCGGTCCCTGAACGCGGCACCCGTCACCCTGGTGATCTTCGGGGTGGCGGGTGCCGCGCGTTGTCAGCAGGTTGGTGGATCAGGCTGCCAGGATCCAGGATCAGTCGAACTTGCGGAAGACGGGGATGTCTGAGGAGGACACCTCGTCGCAGTACTCCCAGCCTTCATGGAAGTCAGTGAGTGCCTTGACCGTGCGCACACGGTTACGGATCATCCATCCGGCCATGAGGCCGCGGGCCGTCTTGGCGGTGAAGGAGATAACCTTCCAACGTCCTTGACGGTCCCGGGACTCGAAGCGCGGGGAGATGATCTTCGCGTCGATCCCCGCGACGGCCTGGAAATACTCGGCCGAGGCCAGATTGACGATGACCTTCGGGCCGGGGGACTCCTGGAGGTCGGCGGAGACGAGATCACGGAGCTGGTCTCCCCACCAACTCACCAAGGTGTTGCCGCGGTGGGTACGCAGGGCGGTGCCCATCTCGAGGCGGTAGGGCTGGATGCGGTCGAGGGGACGGAGGACGCCATAGAGACCGGACAGGATGCGTAGTGACTTCTGGGCCTCGGTCCAGTCGCGGGTGTCGAAGGACTGCGGGTCCATGCCTCGGTAGACGGCCCCGTCGAAGGTGACGCCGGCGGGACGCGCGGTCTCGGGGGTGCCCGGCTGGAAGTCGCGGTAGCGCTCGACGTTGAGGGTGGCGATTTCTTCGGAGACCCCCATGAGTTTGCGCAGGTCAGCAACCGATTTGCCGGACATGATCTCGGCGAGCTTGGCGGTCTCGTCGAGCAGGCGAGGCTCGGTGGGCTGGTTCCTTGGGGTGGGGCTCTCGAGGTCCAGCGACTTGGCGGGGGAGATGAGGGTCAGCACCCGGACAGCCTAGCCGGGCGGCGATATCCGGAGGCGTCGACGAACTCTGTCAAGGAATTGGCGTCGGCGGTGCCGTTGGGTTTCGGGGGCCAGGGCGTGGCAGATCTCGGTGGATTTTTTTGGGGGGGTGTCCCTATGTTCCCCGTCAAGCGGCGAGGGGCAGGGGTGATGGCTCTCGCGTTGGGGTGGGGGCCCGGTAGGGCTCCCGGTTCTTGAGCATGGCGAACAGGACATCACAGCGTCGGCGTGACAAGCAGATGAGGGCGGCGTTGTGCTTCTTGCCCTGGGCTCGTTTGCGGTCGTAGTAGGCCTTGGAGGTGGGGTCTGAGCGCAGTGCGGCGAAGGCGGACAGGAACAGGGCTCGTTTGAGGTGTTTGTTGCCAGAGCGGGCGGGAAACTCGCCGCGGATGCTGGTTCCGGATCGTCGGGTGACTGGGGCGAGTCCGGCGTAGGCGGCGAGGTGTCCGGCGGTGGGGAATTGGGAGGCGTCGCCGACGTCGAGCAGGATCCGTGCTGCGGTCCTGACCCCGACGCCTGGCATCGAGGTCAGGACCTCGGCAAGAGGGTGAGCATCAACAACCTGTTCGATCTGCGCCGCGAGTGCGTGTCGCTGGTCCAGCGTCTGGCGCAGCGATGCAGCGAGTTGGGGCAGGACCTGCTCGGCTGCGGCGGTTCCGGCAACGATGACGGTCTGCTCGGCCAGGGCGGTGGTGATGGCATCGGCGAACTCTTGGGCGCCGCGCGGGTAGGCCTTGCTGATGACCCGCAGCAGCTTGGACTTCGACGCAGCGGCCATGGCCTGGGGCCCGCCGAGCTGCTCGATCACCGCGAGGCCTTGCTTGGTGGTCAACCGGGGTCCGACAACGCGTTCCAGGGCCGGGTGGATCTGGGTGAGCAATCCTCGGATGCGGTTCGACAGCCGGGTCGCTTCGGCGGCGAGGTCCTCGTCGAACCCGACCAACACCTTCAGCTCCGCGAGGGTTTCCTCGCCGGCGTCGGCCCGGCGCAGGGTGTGGGGCATGGTCCTCGCGGTGTCGGCGATGACGAACGCGTCGCGGGCGTCGGTCTTGGCGTTGCCCGGGTAGAGGTCTGCTGCGCGGCGCATGGCCAGCCCGGGCAGGTAGGCGACCTGGATTCCCATGGACCGGGCGACCGCGATGGGTAGTGCTCCGATTGTGTTCGGCTGGTCAACGATCACCAGGACCCGGCCATGGGTCTGGAGCTTGTCGAAGAGTTCCTCGAGGCGCTTCTGGTCCTGGGGCAGGGGCTTGTCGAAGACCTTCCGGCCAGCAGCATCCAATGCGCAGGCGTGGTGGCCGGTCTTGCCAACGTCCAGCCCGCACCAGATGTCGAAGCCGCTGTCCTGATTCATGACAACCGCCATCCTTCCATCCCGAGATGAACGGTCGCCCGGGTGGTGATGCGTCAGCTGCCGGCACCCACGTTACGAAGAGACCTTTGAAGCAGGCCGTGTCCCTATCAGCGGTCGGCTGGCGCCACCAAGCCCGGTGACAACACCCCCCGGATCATTCATGAGACAGGGGCAGCAAGTCATGCCGGGCCCGGCGACCGTGACCCCTCCTTACGGGGTCACCAGCAAGGTAACGGGGGATTCTCGGCGTTCCGAGGCGTCTCGGGGTGTCGCGGGGCGTCGTGGGGTGAGCCGGCGCTGCTAGTTGCGCCACCTCTGCCCAGCTGCGCCATCCCTGAGCACCTGCGCCCCAAAGCCGCCGTCCAGCTGCGCCATGTACGTGCAGTTGCGCCAGAAAATGGCGCCGTCATCGTCGTTCCCCCGGCCTCTGAAGGCCAGTTGCGCCTGTTTTGTGCAGTTGCGCCGTGTATGCGCGGCGCAACTGCACACTTATGGCGCAGGTAGACGACGTAGGGGTGGCGCGGGGGACGGAGGGCAACTCGCAGAAGGCTGGCGGCATGGATGCCACGGCGGGCTGAGGCGCAGGCGGCATGTGCGGGCGCAGCTGGGCAGAGGTGGCGCAACTGCATAAAACCGGCGCAGCTGTACCGAACAGGCGCAGCTGGCAGATAGCGGCGCGCTACCCGTCCCCGTCTCTGCGGCAGGCGTCCTCCGGCCGCCAGGAAAAGCCCATGGCGACGAGGACATCGCCACGTCCAGGCAGTTCTTGGCAACTGCGTGTCGTAGCCCGGGTGGCTGACCCAGTCAACGGACAACTAGGCGGTCAGGTCACCGGGTTTGACGTCGTCCGAGGCCTTCTCGAAGATCTCCGCGAAATGGCATCGGCAGGCATGCTCCTCTTGTCCATCGGCGTGCATGTTCAAGGAGGTCTCTTTCTCCGAACACAGCGGCTGAGCCCGCCAGCACCGCGTGTGGAAGCGGCAGCCGGTCGGCGGATTGGCGGGGGAGGGCACATCTCCGTGCAACAGGATCTGATGCCGCTGCCCGCGCAAGGACGGGTCGGGTACCGGAACTGCCGACAGCAAGGCCTGGGTATACGGATGGGTGGAGCGCTCGTAGATCTGCTCCTCGTCACCCATCTCCATGATCCGCCCGAGGTACATCACGGCCACCCGGTCGGAGATGTGACGCACCACCGATAGGTCGTGGGCGATGAAGATATAGGCCATTCCCAACTCCCTCTGCAGCTTCTGCAACAGGTTGACGACCTGGGCCTGCACCGAGACGTCCAGAGCCGACACTGGCTCGTCACACACCAGTACCTTGGGCTGCAGCGCGATGCCGCGGGCAATACCGATGCGTTGACGCTGGCCCCCGGAGAACTCGTGCGGATAGCGGTTGATGTGCTCGGGGTTGAGGCCGACGACGTCCAGCAGTTCCTTGACCCTCTCGGTCCTCTTGCCGCGCGGAACGGCGTCAGGGTGGATGCGGAAGGGCTCGCTGACGATGTCTCCGACCGTCATACGCGGATCCAACGAGGTGTACGGATCTTGGAAGACGATCTGGATGTCACGGCGCAGCTTGCGCATCTCCGATCCCCTGAGGTGGGTGGCGTCACGCCCCTCGAAGGTGATCGTCCCGGAGGTCGGTGGCTCGAGGGCCACCAACAGCCGTCCCAGGGTGGACTTTCCGCAGCCGGACTCCCCGACGACACCGAGGGTCTCGCCGGGGTAGAGATCGAAGCTCACACCGTCGACGGCCTTGACATGGCCGACGGTGTGACGCACCACCCCGGACTTCAGCGGGTAATGCTTGGTGAGGTCGCGAACTGACAGGATGGGTTCTGGCCTCGTCGCAGCGGTTGCGCTGGTCGAGGTCGTCATCTCAGCGGTCACGGTGGAGCACCTCCTCGGTGTGGTGGCAGGCAGCCCAACGTCCGGGCTCGACCTCGACGAACTTCGGTGCACCGCCAGCGCGGCATTCGTCGGTGGCCCAGCGGCAACGTGGGTGGAAGGAACACCCCGACGGCAGACTCGTCAGGGATGGCGGCAGGCCGCCGATGGCATACAACTCGCTGCCCCTCTGGTCCAGACGCGGAATCGAGTCCAGCAAACCCACGGTGTACGGGTGAGCCGGGTTGTCATAGAGACGGTGGACGTCAGCATGCTCGACGAACCGGCCGCAGTACATCACCGCGATGTCGTCAGCCACGTCCGCCACGACGCCGAGGTCGTGAGTGATGAGGATCAGACCCATGCCGGACTCGTCCTGGAGCTCCTTGAGCAGGGTCATGATCTGTGCCTGGACGGTGACGTCGAGGGCAGTCGTCGGTTCATCGGCGATGAGCACCCACGGGTTGAGCGCGATGGCCATCGCGATCATGATGCGCTGACGCATACCGCCGGAGAATTGGTGCGGGTAGTTGCCGGCGCGCTCCTTGGCCGCCGGAATGTGCACCCTCTCCATGAGGCGGATGGCCTCGGACATCGAGTCGGAGCGGTTCATACCGCGGTGAATACGGAACATCTCGGCGATCTGCCACCCGACCGGGAAAACCGGATTCAGTGACGACAAGGCGTCCTGGAAGATCATCGAGATGTGCTCGCCGCGGATCTGACGACGCTTCTTTTCGGGCATCGTCAGCAGGTCAACCCCGCAGTACTCGATCTTTCCGCCGGTGATCTTGGCCGGAGGGGAGTCGAGGATTCCCATGATCGCCTGGGCCGTCACGGACTTACCCGACCCGGACTCGCCGAGAATCGCGAGGGTTTCCCGTTCGGACAGGGTGAAGCTCGTGCCGTTGATGGCCTTGGCGACACCGTCTCGGGTGCGGAACTCCACGTGTAAGTCGTCGACGTTGAGAAGCAGCCCGTCGACCGGCTCCAGGTGAAGACGGTCGACGGTGAGTGTCTTTCGTGCCATGTCGAAACCTCAGTGCTGTTTGGGGTCGAAGGCGTCCTGTGCCGCCTCGCCGAGGAAGATGAATGCCAGCACCGCCAGAGACAGGAACAGCGACGGGAACAGCAGCATGAAGGGTGCCGATCGGACGTAGCCCAGACCCGAGGCGTCGGAAATCGACACACCCCACGAGATGGCCGGTTCCTGCAGACCGATGCCCAGATAGCTCAGCGTCGCCTCGATGGCGATGTAGGCGCCCAGGTTGATGGTGGCCACCACGATGACCGGGGCAATGGCATTGGGCAGGATGTGCTGACGGATGATCCGCCACGACGAGGCACCCAACGCCCGAGCGGCCTGGATGTAATCGTGGGGCAGAACCTGCAAGACCGACGACCTCATGAGTCGAGCCAACGACGGCCAACCCAGGATCACGATGGCTCCCACCACTTTGAGCACCATGACGAGATACGGAGTGCCCGGCTCATTGGGGAAGGTGTACAGAATGATGATGCCGCCGAGCAACAGTGGGATGGCGTAGAAGACGTCACCAGTCCGGCTCAGCAGAGTGTCGAGCCAGCCGCCCCGGAACCCGGCGATCAAGCCGATGAAGGCGCCAAGGAGGGTCGTCCCCAAGGTGGCGAGCACGCCGACGAGGATCGACGATCTGGCTCCGTAGACGGTCCGGGCGTAGACGTCACACCCCTGGATGTCAGTGCCGAACCAGTGCACACCGGAGGGGATGTGACGAGCGGCTGACAAGTTGCAGTCGGTGGGATTCTTCGAGGTGAAGATTGCCGGCACGGCCGCCATCAACAAGAAGATGACGATGAGGGTCACCGAGATCCAGAACAGCGGATTGCTCTTGAGGGAGTCCCAGGCGTCATTCCACACCGAGCGTGGCTTGGAGTTGCCGAGGACGTCGTTCTCGCGGGGGGCGGCAATCGGCTCGGCCAGGGCCTCTGGGCCGCCGGCCCCCAGCGGGGAATCGGGAAGGTTCGTGCGTGGTTCAGTCATGGCTGATCCTCGGGTCGAGCACCCCGTACAGCAGGTCGACGAGGAGGTTTGCTAACAAATACACCAACACCAGGCAGGTCACCGACCCGACCACCGAGACGCCGTCGCGCTGGTTGATCGATCGATACACATAGTTGCCGATTCCATTGATGTTGAAGATCCGCTCGGTGACGATCGCACCACCCATGAGGGCGCCGAAGTCGTATCCGATGAACGTGATGACGGGGATGAGTGAGTTGCGCAAGGTGTGCACGTTGACGATGCGGCCCGGCGACATGCCCTTGGCCTTGGCGGTGCGCACGTAGTCGGCTCGCTGATTCTCCAGCAGGTTCGACCTCGTCAGACGCGCCACATAGGCCACCGACAACGCTCCCAGCACCAGGCCCGGCAAGATGAGCTCACCCCACGATCCGTCGCCGGCCGTCACCGGGAACCACCCGAGTCGCAGGCCGAAGATGAGCTGGGCCAGCGAACCGATGACGAAGATCGGGATGGAGATGACGATCAGGGAGGACACGAGGACGAAGTAGTCGACGAACTTGCCGCGTCGCACACCGGCCCATACACCGGCCAGGATGCCGACGATGATCTCGATGAGCACGGCGATGAGAGCCAGCTTGATCGTCACGGGGTAGCGAGCACCGAGCTCGGAGACGACGGTGTTGCCGTAGTAGTCAACGCCGAGATCGCCGTGCAACAGCTTCGACAAGTACAGGCCGTACTGGACGAGGAGTGGCTTGTCGAGGTTGTACTCGGCTCGGAAGGCCGCGACATAGGCGGGCGGACAAGGACGTTCACCACATCGACCGGCCGTCGGGTCGCCCGGCAAGGCGAAGACCAGACAGAAGATGATGAACGTCGTCCCGATGAGCACCGGGATCATCTGAAGTGTGCGTCTGACGATATATCTGAACATGGTGTTCCTCACGACACCGTCGGTCCGCTGGGCAACTTCAGCGGACCGACGGATGCGTCATCAGGGATGGATCACTTCACGCTGACCGACTGAAGGTCAATCGAGCCGAACGGAGTGAGCTTGACGTTGGCGACTTTGTCCGACCACGCGAACGGGATCGAGGTCGTCCACAGCGGGACGGTCGGCGGGGTGTCCGCCAGCATCTTCTCGGCCTCCTGGTAGAGCTTGTTGGCCTGCTGGGAGTCCGTAGCGGCAGCGGCTTCCTTGAGCTTGGCGTCGAAGGCCTTGTTCGAGTAGTCGTTGTCGTTGCTGGAGGCGCCGGTGGCGTACATCGGCGTCAGGAAGTTCTCGATGGACGGGTAGTCCATCTGCCATCCGGTACGGAAGAAGCCGTCGACGGACCGCTTGTTGACCATGTCGCGCAGGGTCTTGAAATCCGGGGTGACCTTGAGCTGGCACTTCAGACCGAGGTCGTTCTTCCATCCGTTGCAGATGGCTTGCGACCAGGCCTTGTGGTCGCCGTCACCGTTGACCGCAATGGTCAGCACGCCCTTGTACCCGCCGGACTTCTTGTAGAGTTCGAGAGCCTTGTCTTTGTCGTACTTGCACATCTCGCCGCACTGGTCCTTCTTGTACCCATCGACCACGGGGGAGACCCAGCCGTCGGCGGGGGTGCGGGAGCTGGCGAAAATCTGCTTGGTGACCGTCTCGCGGTCGATGTCCATGGCAAGGGCCTTGACGAGGTCCTTGTTGTCGGCCAGCTGCTTGTCCTTGCTGGAGTAGGTCAGGGTCTGGGTGACACCGGACTGACGGATGCCCCAACGGTTGGCCAGGTCGTTCTTCCACTGGTCGTTGGTGAGCTGGTCGGTCGGGATGAGGTCGTTGATGTCGAGGTTGTTGGCGACGGTGTCGTTGTAGGCCGGGCTGGCGTCGTTGTAGATCTTGAAGGTGACCTTGTCGACGTGGCCCTTGTACTTGCCGGCGTAGTGGTCGTTCTTCGAGACGGTGATGGCCGTGGCCGTGTTCTCAGTGACCTTGTACGGTCCGGCGCTGATCGGCATCTTCTCCCACTTCTTGGCGGTCGGATCTTTGAGGAAGGCATCCGGCAGCGGGGCGAAGGCGGTGTAGCCCAGACGCACCTCGAGGTTCGAGACCTTCCCGGTGGTCTTGATGGTGAAGGTGTGGTCGTCGACGACCTTGAGGCCGCTCATCGTCGTGGACTTCGGCTTGGTCTTGCAGGCTTCATCGTCACACTGCTCGTCGGCGTAGCCCTCGATCGGCTCGAAGAAGTAGCCGGACTGCTGGGCGTTCGGGCCGTAGGCAGCCCAGTTCCAGCCGTCGACGAAGTTCTTGGCCTTGACCTCGGTGCCGTCGGAGAACTTGTATCCAGGCTTGATCTTGACGGTGAAGTTCTGGTTGTCCTTGGTCTCGATGGACTCGGCGATGTCCATCTCCGGCTTGGCGGTGTCGGAGTTGTAGTGGATGAGACGAGCGGTGACGGCGTCGAGGATGTTTCCGCCGCAGGTCTCGTTGGTGTTGGACGGTATGAGCGGATTCTGCGGGGTGCAGCCGCGAACGGTGATCGAACCCCCATCCTTGGCGGGGGCGCTGTTGTTGCTGCCTCCCGTCGCCGACGAACCAGCGGCCGAGTCATCCTTGGCCGCAACGTCCTCGCCACAAGCTGACAATGCCATCAAGCCTGCGAGGGACAGCGCAATGAGTGGGCTCATTCGACGCATGGTGCCTCCTTCTCACGTCTCGTCGGCGGTTTCCCGACGATCCCAGGTTGTTCGGGACACCATGCCACCCGTGAGACCCATTCAGCGCTCGTCTCATGACGGTGAGACGACATCGTGACCAAATTGAAACATTGGCAGAGTCGTCCTCATAAGTGGACGCGAGTCTCTCGATGCGGCGAGAGTGGGGCCTATGGACCGCTGTCTGACGCGGTCTCCTCCCTCGCCGTGCCGCCAGAATGGACGTGGGAGACGTAGTAAGGGCCCCCACCCGAGGGTGAGGGCCCTTACTACGAAGCTGGTGTGAGGATCAGGCGACCTCGTCGACCAGCGCCTTGGTGAAGACCGGGAGGTCATTGGGGTTACGCGAGGTGATGAGCACCCAGTCGTTGCCCGGGCAGCGGACGAGCTCCTCGTCCACCCAGTTGGCCCCGGCGTTCTGAAGATCCGGACGGATCGAGATGTACGAAGTCATCTTCTTGCCCTTGGTCACGTCGGCGTCAATGAGCACCCACGGGCCGTGGCAGATCGCTCCGACCGGCTTGCCGGCCGACGAGAACTCCTTGACCAGACGACGTCCGTCCTCGTCGACACGCAGGGTGTCCGCATTGACGGTGCCACCAGGGATGACGAGCAGGTCGTAGTCGGCCGCCTTGACGTCAGCCAGCTTGGAGTCGGCGTCAACCTTGGACGCCCAATCCTTGTCGCCGGTGACGGTCTGGATGGCGTCACCGCTGTTGGAGGCGACGGTCACCTCGATGCCAGCCTTCTTGAGGGCGTTGATGGGCTCGACGATCTCGGCCTCTTCGACGCCGAAGTCGGTGACGGCGATAAGTGCGCGTGCAGTCATTGTGCGTCCTCCTTCAGTCGCGTTCACTGAGGACAACAGTCTGGGAGGGCGTAGTATTCCGGGGGCTCGACAACAGACGTGTGCTCTTGGTGTGCGGCGCGTGTGGTGGGGGAGTCAACCACACTCGTGACCGGCCCATAGGCGGTGGGGCCTGGGGCGTTGTGCGATACCCAGGGCCATGAGGTGACGTGCGCGTTCACAGATGGTCTCGTGTGAAATACGGTTCGCGGATGATCCCATCAAGTCACGGCGACGAGCATCCCGCGATCAGCATATGGGAGGCGATACGTCCTGACGATCACTGTCAGAAAAGAGAACCGGATGGTCGGGGTGACAGGATTTGAACCTGCGACCTCTTCGTCCCGAACGAAGCGCGCTACCAAGCTGCGCCACACCCCGCGACCACGGTCGTCCTCCTCAACGAGAGGACCGACGAATACTCTAACGCAGCTTGACCGAAAGCACCAAGCCGACCCTCGTCATGCCCGTGGGACGAGCGTCAGGAGCGTCACTTCCGGTCGGCAGAATGTCCGGTACGGGGCGAAAGGAGAGGACCCCACTCCGGCTGAGACATGTAGCCATCCGGTGCGTCCACCGCTGCTGTGCTGTGACAATCCCTGGACACGGTCCGTGTCGAGATCACAGTTGGTGATGATGGCGCCCTTGACAGGAAGACACACCTGTCCGCCATGGGTGTGGCCTGCGAAGATGATGTCCATCCCGTCCCCGACCATGGCGTCGAGGATCTTGAGGTAGGGCGCATGGGTGACGCCGATGTTGAGGTCTGCATCGCCGTCTGCAGGTCCAGCGACCTTCTCGTAATGGTCATGGTCGTGGTGGGCGTCGTCAGTACCGCGGAAGGCCAGCCGATGACCAGCCACCTCCAACGTTCCCGACTTGTCGTTGAGGTCCAGCCACCCAGCCGAGATGAGCGCCGTCCTCAACTCATCGTGAGGCAACTCCGGTGCGGGTGCCTTCGGGGCGTGCGAACGTCCCAACGTCAGATAGGAGAACGGGTTCTTGAAAGCCGGCACCAGGTAGTCGTTCGACCCGAAAACGAAGACTCCCGGACGCTTCAAGAGTCCTGCCATGTCGTCAAGGAGGGGCTGCAGGGAGTCAGCCGAGCAAAAGTTGTCCCCGGTGTCGATGACGAGGTCCGGCTCGAGGTCGACCAACCCACGGATGAACTCTCGCTTGGCCTTCTGGCGAGCCAGCATGTGGAAGTCCGAGATGTGCAGCACCCGAAGCGGTGAACTGCCGGGCTCCAGCACCGGCACCTCGACACGGCGCACCACGAACCGATGGGCCTCCACGACCCCATAGGCCAGGCCGGCGACGCCGACTCCAACCAACCCGGCGGCCGCCTTCATGAACGCCTTCATGTCAGCGAGGCCTCGTCGTGCCAGGTGGGTTTTGCTGGCCGCCACCATGTCCTCGGCCAGCGTTGCCACCGGTGTTGCTTTCGGGCTGATTCTGAGCGCTCGGCGCGTTCTGCTGATTCCCAGGCTGGTCGTCGCCCGGGTCGTTCGGCTGATGTTGTTGCGGTGGCAACGGAGCATAGGTCGGCTCGGGCTCGGGTTCGGGACCCTTCGAGATCTTGAGCACGACTGCTGCTCCGGAGCGAGCCGACCCTTCCGGGTCGGTGCCGAGATAGGTGCCGGGCTCGGAGTCGTCCCAGACGTGCCACACCTTTGTCCGGAATCCGGCCTTGCGAATGACGGCCCTCGCCTGCGAGTAGGTCATGCCGTCAGTCTTCGGAATCTTGATGAGTTTGCCGAAGCGGGTCTCGTCGGTGGGCGACACGAAATCTGTCCTGGGCTTGTCCTTGAGTGCGCCTGCCATAGCGGCGCGATAGATCTTGCCGGCGTCGCTACCACCGGAACCATTGAGGTACACCCCGGTGGAGGTTCGGATTCCTCTGATGGAACGCGACCTGTCCCCGCGGAAGTAGGCGTTTCCGCCGTCAGCAGCGATCATCGCCACGCCAGCGGCCTGCGGGGTGTAGCCGTCGAACCACGCGGCCTCGTGGGCGTCGGTGGTACCGGTCTTGCCAGCCTGCGGATATCCGCCGGGGATGGTTGCGGGGATACCAGTGCCGTTCATGACCTCCTTCAGCACCGAGTTGACGCCGTCGGCGACCTTCTGCGGCATGACCCGCTTGCAGTTGCCGGTCGGCACCTTGATGGCAGAGCCGTTACGGTTCTTGATCGATTTGAGGATGATCGGATCGCACCGGACACCTCGAGACGCGAAGGTTGCGTAGGCCGTGGCCATCGACAGCGGCGAGACATAGGCGGTACCCAGGGTGAACGAGGGGACGTTCTGGAAGGCGGTCACGATGTCCTTGCCGCTGGAGAGCTTGACTCCTGCGTTCTGGGTCATCTTGGTGACGTCACACAGGCCGACGTCCTGTTCCAACTGGACGAAGTAGGTGTTGACCGACCACTGGGCGGCCTCGCGCATACCGATGTCCCAGGAATGGCCGTCAGCGTTCTTGACGCGGAAGGGTCCTGATTTGAAGGCACCCTTGCAGTTGGTGAACCTCTCACCGGTGAAATCCATCGGGGAGGAGGCGACGTAGTGCTTGTTGATCGGCACACCGGAGGCCAGGGCCGCTGCCGCCGTGAAGGCCTTGAACGTTGAGCCTGCCTGGAACCCGGTGGCACCACCCATCGAGGCGGGAGCCATGTAGTTGTAATAGGTTTGGCCGGATTTCGCGCCCATGACAGGACGCGACTGGGCCATCGCCAGGAGCAAGCCGGTGCCAGGCTGGATGATCGCGGTTCCGGCGAGAACTGGATCCTTCGGGCCGACGACGTCGGAAACAGCCTTCTGGGCAGCGTCTTGGACCTTCGGGTCGATATTCGTCTGGATCGTCAGTCCGCCACGCTTGACCATCTTGGCTCGCTCGGAGGGGTTCTTGCCCAGGCTCGGCATCTGCAGCAGGCTCCGGTAGGCGTAGTCGCAGATGAACGGATACTTTGAGGAGATGCAGCCGTTCTTCGGGTAGACGACCTTCGACTTGTCGAAGATGACCGCCTCCGCCTTACGGGCCTGGTCAGTGGTGATGAGGTTGAGTTGAGCCATGCGGCCAAGCACGATGTTCCGGCGGTTCATGGCGGCCTCAGGATGGTTCACCGGGTCATAGGCGACTGGGTTCTGCACCAGGCCGGCGAGCATCGCCGACTGTGCGAGGTCGAGGTTGGCGGCCGTCGTCCCGAAGTAGTGACGGGCCGCGGACTCGACGCCGTATGCGCCGTCACCGTAATAGGCGATGTTGAGGTACCGCTCCAGGATTTGCTTCTTGGAGAGCTTCTTCTCCATCGCCACCGCGTAGCGCAGTTCCTGTACCTTTCGGGTGATCGTCGGCTCCTGGGCAGCTTGCGCGCCCGCCCCGTTGCCAGCTGCGACGGCGGCCTCGATGCGGATCTGCTTGACGTACTGCTGGGTCAGGGTCGAACCGCCCTGACGAGCTGATCCGGCGACATTGCCCACCAGGGCTCGCGCGGTGCCCTTGAGATCGATCGCGCCATGGGAGAAGAAGCGGTTGTCCTCAATGGCCACCTGGGCGGTCTGCATCTCCTTGGAGATCTTCGACAACGGGACGTACTCGCGGTTCTCGTCGTAGAAGGTGGCCAGTACCGACCCATCTGCCATGAGGATGTGGGACTTCTGGGCCTGCGGGGTACTCATCAATTCCGCAGGCAGGTCGTCCATGCTGTCAGCCACCATCGTCGCGGTGCCACCGGTCAGAGCAGCGACGGGCACGACGAATCCGGCTACCAGCAATCCGGCCAGGATGCTGACGATTCCGAACATGGCCAAGGGATAGAGCTTGCCGTGCCTGTCTGAGCGCATGGTCCCAAGGATACGTGAGGGTCCGGACATACCCGAGCGGCACAGGCCGTGGCGGTGGTGTTGACGATGTGGTGAGGCTGTGAATTGTGACGTTGCGGACTGCATTGGAGGGGGGCTTGGGATGCGATGCCGCCTCGATGCCGCTCCACAGGCCGGTCCTTCGCTGGTTTACCCCTGTGCTCCTACTATCGTGGCAGTCGCGCCTGACGGTCCCGGTCGCGTCACGGTGGTCCAGCAGCAGGCCGGGGCGCTCCCGTCCTGACCACGGAGGGGTCGCTATCTGAGGCCGGTTAGACTTTGGTCTGCCGAGCCTGGTAGGAGGGTTGATGACGCGAGTCGTCCAGAAATTCGGTGGGTCCTCGGTGGCCGACGCCGCATCGATCAAGCGCGTGGCGCGTCGGGTTGCCGCAACCAAACAGGCTGGTAATGACGTCGTCGTCGTCATCTCCGCCATGGGTGACACCACTGACGATCTCATGGATCTGGCCCTTGAGGTTTCCCCCCAGCCGGCTCCGCGAGAGCTCGACATGCTCCTGACGACCGGTGAGCGTCAGTCCGCTGCGTTGCTGGCCATGGCCCTGTCCGACCTGGGCATCCCGGCCCGCTCGTACACCGGCTCCCAGGCTGGTGTTATCACGACTGCTGCCCATGGCAATGCCCGCATCATCGACATCACTCCTGGACGCATCGAGAAGTCCTTGGAAGCCGGTGACGTCGTCATCGTCGCGGGATTCCAGGGTGTTTCGCAGACGACGAAGGACGTCACCACTCTCGGGCGTGGAGCTTCCGACACCACCGCGGTCGCGCTCGCGAGCTCGCTGGGTGCCGATTTCTGCGAGATCTACTCCGACGTCGACGGAGTGTTCACCGCCGACCCGCGCATCATCACGGGGGCTCGTCGCATCCCCGAGATCTCCTACGAGGAGATGCTCGAGATGGCCGCCTGTGGCGCGAAGATTCTTCACCTGCGTTGCGTCGAGTACGCCCGCCGTGAGGACGTGCCGGTTCACGTGCGCTCCTCGTTCTCCGACAAACCCGGCACCTGGGTCAAGGACCTTGCCGACATCACGAAGGGATCTGACATGGAAGAGGCCATCATCTCGGGTGTGGCCCACGACCGCTCGGAGGCCAAGATCACCGTCGCCGGGATCCCCGACGCGGTGGGGCGGGCTGCCCAGATCTTTGACATCGTCGCGCGCGCCGACATCAACATCGACATGATCGTCCAGAACGCCTCGCGAGTGATGAACGGTCGCACCGACCTATCCTTCACCCTGCCGATGAGCGATGGCCCGACCGCCGTCCATGCGCTGACGGCTGCCAAGGATGAGATCGGGTACGAGCAGATTCTTTACAACGATCAGATCGGCAAGGTGTCCGTGGTCGGCGTGGGTATGAGGTCCCACCCCGGCGTCACCTCGACCTTCTTCCGTGCCTTGGCCGACTCCGGTATCAACCTGCAGATGATCTCGACCTCCGAAATTCGGATCTCGGTGGTCGTCGATGCCGATCAGGTCGACGAGGCCGTTCGTGTCGCCCACACTGCTTTCGGACTGGACGCTGAGGGTGAAGCCGTCGTCTATGCCGGGACCGGCCGCTGAGGCGACGATGCCCAAACCCCACGACGACGTTTACGACCTCCTCCACCTTCCGGAGGCAGCCCCGCCGGTCGACGTCTACGACAGTCTCGACATCGACGCCGTCACCTTCGGTGCCGATGTCTCGACCCGCGCGCTGACCCATCTGGACGCCGATGAGGACGTCGATCGCACTCGGGCCATTCCTCGGATCGACGCCCAGGTTCGACCTGCCACCGGCAATGCCCCCGCCGAGGGGTCGCTGCGTCGCGCCAGCATGGTGATGGCGGCCGGAACGATGGTCTCACGAGTCCTCGGATTCGTGCGTACTTACCTGCTCACCGTCATCGCCGCTGGTACCTCACTGGCTCTTGACGCCTTCCAGGCCGCCAACACACTGCCGAATGTGGTGTTCATCCTGCTCAGCGCAGGAGTTCTCAACGCCATCCTCATTCCGCAGATCACCAAGGCGATGAAGCAGCCCGACGGTGGCCAGGAGTTCGTCGACCGATTGCTGACGGTGTCATTCGCGTCGGTCCTCGTCGTCACGGTGTTGGCAACTGTGGCCTCGCCGTGGCTGCTGGATCTCTACTTCTCCTCCAGCGGGGCGACTCGTCACCTGACGGTCTTCTTCGGCTTCATCTGTATGCCGCAGATCTTCTTCTACGGCCTTTACGCGATCCTCGGGCAGGTCCTCAACGCGCGTAACCAGTTCGCCGCGTTCATGTGGAGCCCGGTGCTGGCGAATGTGGTGCAGATCGCTGGTCTGGTGTGGTTCTTGGTGCAGTTTGGTGCTCACCCGGATCCGGCCACCTGGACGTCGGAGATGGTCTGGGTGCTGGCTGGTACGACGACCCTGGGCATCGTCATTCAAGGGTTGTTCCTCATCATCCCGTTGCACCGCGGTGGTTTCCGCTGGCGGCCTCGCTGGGGTGTTCGTGGCTACGGGCTGGGAGCGGCCGCTCGTATCACAGTGTGGACCTTTACAGCACTGGTGATCGCCCAGCTCGCCGGCATCATCATGAAGAAGATGCTGTCCCATGTGCGCTTGGTGCACCCCGAGGTGTCGTCGTCGATCAGTGCCTACGACAACGCCTTCCTCATCTTCATGCTGCCGCAGAGCTTCATCACGACGTCGATTCTCACCGCTCTGTTCCCGCGGATGAGCCGGGCCAACGCCGACGGCGATGACAGCGCTATGAGGAAGTTGCTGCGTCAGGGCCTGGAGACCCCAGCCCTGGCCATCATCCCGTGTTCCCTGGCCATGGTGGCGTTGGCTCGTCCGGGCGTTCAGACGATCTTCTCCCTGAAGAACGGTCAGGTCGACGCCCTTGCCTGGGCCGTTGCCATCATGGGCCTTGGCCTGTTGCCATTTGGGGTGGCAACCCTCCAGCAGCGCTACTGCTTCGCGCGTGAGGACGGCAAGCTCAACCTCATCATGCAGTCGATCACCACCGGCACCCAGCTTGGGGTGCTGGTTACGATGTTCGTCCTCCCCCCAGAGTTCGCCCTCCTCGTCGTCGCTGCTGCCCAGACCATCGCCAGCACCGTTGGAGCCACGGCGTGGTTGTTCGTCGCATCACGACAGCTCGGTGGCCTCGGCATGGGGAAGGTCAACCGGCTGTGGATCAAGCTGATCGTGGCCTCGCTGGTCGCCGCCGTGCCGACCTTCTTCGCCGGTCACGCCATTGACGCCGCCGGGAACGGGGCCTGGATGGGGCACGCCGGTGGAACCTTCGTCGGTGGGGTGCTCTTCGTCGCGATCTTCCTGGTCATGGCGAAGCTGCTGTGCATCGACGAGGTCATGGGTCTGGTGCGCCCCATGGTCCGAAAGGTGGCGCGGCGCGGCTGACTGACCCGACGGGCACCGGGCTGGGAGCATCGACCGGGTTCGTGGTTTCCTTGATCAGGAAGCTTCGCAGCCGATTCCGCTCTGGTTGACGGCAGTGCCGCGGCAGTAGGTCTTTCCGGCCTCCAGGCCACCGGTGTTGACCGTCAGCTCGGAGACGGTGACGAGGGTCATGCCCTTCTTGCGCAGGGCATCGATGAGGCCGCTGGTGGCGTCAGCCGTCGAGGAATACGTGTCGTGAAGCACGATGATCGGCTGGGTGTACGTGGTCGCATATTCGGTCACGGTCTTGATGATCCTGGCCGCGTCGCGGTCCTTCCAGTCGTTGGAGTCTGCAGTCCAGTTGATCATTGCCAGATTGTGCTTGGCCATGGTTGCGTCGACGTTCTCGTTGTGCGCGCCGTAGGGAGGACGGAAGAGCATCGTCGGACGACCGGTGAGCTTGCTGAGGACGGTTGCCGCGTCAGTGATCTCGGAGGCTCTTCCCTTGGGACCGAGCTTCGTCAGGGTCTGGTTGCTCGTCGAGTGGCTGCCGACCTCAAAACCTGAACCGGCAAGGAGCTTGGTGGTGTCCGGGTGCGCGTCGACGTTGGTTCCCAGTTGGAAGAAGGTGGCTGTCGCCTTCGCTGACGACAAGCTGTTCGCGACCTTGTCCGTGGTGTCGGCGGGGCCGTCGTCGTAGGTCAGTGCGACGCACTTCTCGACGATGCAGTCGACGCCGATCGCCGTCGAAGGATGCGTGGGCTTACCGGTCGACTTGGTGCCCGGGCCGCCCGGAAGGGGTTTGGTGTTGGGGGAATCCGCCGGCTTCGGGCTGGTCTTGAGCTTGGCGAACCAGGTCACGTCCGCGGACGCCGTGCCGGTGAAGGGGGTCGGGTGCAGGGATGCTCCCAACGCCTTCTGGCCGAGCCCGCTGAGCATCGGGGAGATCGTCTTGGAGTTGATCATGACGGTGCGCTGCACTGCGTCAAGGGCTCCGGCGGGGAAGCGGACGAGCATGTCTCCCCTGCTGTCGAAGGACAGGGCAGGCCCAGTCCCGTAGGGAGCCTGCGGCTCCTGAAGGGCGGCCTCTGCCTTCTTCGCGTCGAGCCCGTCAGCCTTGGCTACCTTGACGACCTGCTGGCTGAACTTTGGCCAATCGGGCCAGGAAATGAGAGCACTGGCCGACAGGGTTTGCTTCATCGTGGCGTCGTACCACAGGGTCGTCGTTGCCTTGGAGGTCTTGTTGTCCTTGGTGATCTCAGCTTGGAGTTCCACTCCGAGCAGATCAGTCGTCGACGAGGTGAAGTGGCCCGTCATGGTCACCTTGGACGCCGACTGCCACGCGGCTCCGCGCAGGGTGCGCTCACGGACGACCTCGATGGCCTGGCTGAGATTGCGTGCCTTGGTGATGGTTGGCACCTTGACGGAGATCTCGGACGGTTTCTCCAAGGACGTCGCCGTCGTGGACGCCCCGGACACGTTTCCGGTGGCGACCGAGGTGGACTTCAGGCTGGAACGGATGTCCGAGGGCGAGGACTCGGGTGTCCCGTCATGGTGAGAGCAGGCTCCAAGAGGGAACAGGGCCACCAAGGCGATGGCCAGGGCTCGAATCGAGCGACGGGGGGAGGCACTCACGCTCCTAGATTAGGGCGGACTTCAGGCGGGACAGAAACACAACGCCGGGCGCGCCTGACATTCTGGGCGAGTTCTTCGGATTCTCAGCTGATAGCGCCACCTGGTGCACAGTGTCCCGATAGAAAAAGGCCGCGGTGGGCATCAGTGCAGGACGCTCAGGCGGGGAACAGCAAGGTGCCGACGAGGAGTGCCGAGAGGAAGCAGCAGCATGTTGCGAGGGGGACGAACCGTCTCAGGAACCCGGCTCCGAAGGCTCCACCCTCCATCGCCATGAGTTTGACGTCAACGACCGGCCCGATGGCCAGGAAGGCCAGCTGAGCGGTGGGGGAGAAGCCCGTCAGGGAGACGGCCATGAAGGCGTCGGCCTCCGAACACAGTGCGACGATGACGGCCAACAGGCTCAGCACAGCAGCCTCGAGCAGGACATTGCTCGTCAGGGCCTGCATCCAGACAGTCGGGACGAAGACCTTGACGGTGGCGGCGATGGCGGCGCCGATAACGAGGAATCCGCACGACTGGATGAAGTCATGGGCCAACTCGCTGCGGAAGGTCTCGGTCATCGTCGACAGTGTGCGACGTTCCGGGGCATGGCCATGGATTCCGCAGGAGGCTTCCTCCACAGCTGATCCTGCTGACCCGTCGTCGACTCCGCGAAGCGGTCGTCCCAACCAGATCCATCCCAGGCCGATGAGGACGGCAGCCAGCAGCCCGGCCATGAATCGAGCCAGGGCCATCTTGGGGTTGACGGTGTAGGCAATCGCGGTTGCGGTGATGACGACTGGGTTGATGGCGGGGGAGGCCACCATGAAGGTCAGCGCGGCGGCGGTCGGGACCCCTGCCCTCACCAGGGATCTGGTTGTGGGTACGGAGGCGCACTCACAGGCAGGAAGAGCGATCCCGGCGAGACCAGCGACCGGAACGGCCATGGCGGTGCGGCGTGGCAGGAAACGAGCCAGGGTGTGTGGTTTGAGGAAGGCCGTCAGGGCTGACGAGATGATCGTCCCCAGCAGCAGGAAGGGCAGCGCCTGCAGCCAGATACCGATGAAAATGACGAGCCAGGCGTTGACCTGGGCTGGCAGCTCGCTCATGTGTAGGGGTTCTCCGGGACGGGGATTTTCTCGACGCGGTCCACCTTGAAGCGGGTGTCACCGTTGGCGGAACTGGGCAGATAGGTGCCGGTGACGCGGATCCACGAGCCGTCGGTAGGACGCGATGGGGCATCGACCATCGTCGTCATGAAGGGCAGGGCGTCGGCGACGCAGCACCACATCTTGAGCCGGGCGAGGACCCAGGCGTGGTCGGGGTCCTCAGGTGCGGCGCTGACGAAGCCGATCATCGTCAGCTTGCGGCCCTTGAGAGTGGCGATGCCGCGAGAATCGTCAGCCCGTTGCACGTAGTCATAGATTGTGAGCTCGGCCGGATTGCCCTTGAGGGCAGGCCAGTGCTGTGGCGGTGGGCCCATCGGACCGTTACGGTCCGAGCCGATGTTGTCGCCGCCGTTGTCGTATCCGCCGACGGTTTTTCCGGTCTTGGGATCGATGGCCATCGGGGACACCGATTTGGGTGCCTTGGGTGGTCCGTCGTTCCACGAGTCCGAGAAGTCTTGGTCCGGGGACGGGCTGGCACTGCGGACTGCCGGACGGTAACTGGCGGCCCCCAGCAAGGACAGCGGCTGCAGCGGGACGAACATCCCCAGCGCGACGGGGGCGACGATGAGTATGCCGATCCGATTTCTGTGGTGCCCGGCAGTGTTCGGGTGGCGCACTGCCCGGGCGAGGGTCCACAAACCCATGATCGTCAGGACGGGGCATGCGATCCACAGCAACGTGGTGATGATGGTGCCCACGAAGAGGTGCACCCGGCCACTGATGAGCAACTGGAATCCGAGCGCGGCACAGGCTAGCAGGGCGAGGCCCTCCCCAGCCGTGCGCGCTCCCGGTCGGATTCTCATCCCTTGCAGTTGTAGCCGCTCTGTTCCTTGACCGTGCCGTTGCAGTAGGCATGGCCAGCCTGGTAGCCGCCGGTGTTGAGGGAGATCTCGCTGACGCTGACGATCGTCTTGCCCTTGGCCTCCAGATCCTTGTAGATCCGCGGGGCGGCGTCAATCGATGCCTTCTGGATGTCGTGCTCGAGGACGATGGGTGCGGTGTAGGGCAGAGCCGTCATGACATTCTTGTACGTCATGCCAGGGTTACGGTTCTTCCAGTCCTCGCTGTCGATCTGCCACTGCATGATCGCCATGCCGTTCTCCTTGGCGACCTCGTCAACGGTGTCGTTGTGGGCGCCGTAAGGCGGACGGAAGAGCAGTGGGGTGGCACCCGTGAACTCCTTGATGAGCCGGGAGTTGTGCTCTAACTCGCGACGAATACGGTCCGGGGTCTTCACCGGAAGGTTCGGGTGGGTCACTGTGTGGTTGCCGATCTCCATGCCAGCGGCGGCCACCTTTTGTGCAGTTTCCGGGAAGGCCTTGATGCTGTTGCCCATCTGGAAGAAGGTGATCGAGAGCTTGAACTTCTTGATGGTGTCGAGGAGCTCCGGGGTCATCGCGCTGGGGCCGTCGTCGTAGGTGACGGCGACGCAGTGCAGTACCCGACAATCTGGGCCGACGGCCGTAGAGGGGCGAGTCGAGGTGTCGGTGGACTTGAGGGACTCGTCGACTGGCTGCGACGTCGTCCCAGCGAACTTGCCGGGATTCGTCGATGCCTTTTGGGCCTGGGTACCGAAGCTGCTGAGCATTCCTCTGGCCTTGTCAGACGGTACGGCGAGGGTGATGGGATGGTCGCTGAGGACGCCCGAGGCGAAGGTGGCCAGGAGGTCACCGTCATGGTCGAAGCCGAGGGCGGGGCCGTTGCCGTACGGGGCGGACTTGGCCTTGGCGGCCGCGGCGATCTTGCCGCCGTCGAGGGACTTGTCCTTGCCAGCATTCTGCAGGGCCGTCGTCAGGTTGGCCCACTGGTCCGCCTTGACGAGGGCTGGGGAGGAGTACGACTGCTTCGCCGCCGTGGAGTACCAGACGGTCGCCGGGATCGTCTGCTTCTTCCCCTTGACGGTGGTCGTGTTGGTCACCAGAACCCCGAGAACGGCGTCGCTGGAGGCGATGATCTGGGAGGTGACGTTGACGTCGGAGGCGTCCTGCTGCCAGGAATCGCGCAGCATACGGCCCTTGATGACCTCGACCGCCATGCTGAGGTTCCGTGCCTTAGCGAAGCGGGGGTAGGTGGCCCTGACCTTCTCCGGGGCGGCCTTGAAGGTGATGTCAGTTGCGCCGGCACGCGCTGCGGGGATCTTCGTCAAGGTGGCGTCGACCGAGCCGGAGCTCGGGGATCCTCCTGACTGGGCAGAGTCCTTGGGCCCATCGTTCGAGGAGCAGGCACTCAGGGTCAGGCATGCCGTGAGTGCGACGGCAGCGACTCTCTGAGTAAGGGAAGGCTTCAGCAACATGAGGGAGACCTTACAGCGTATGTTCGGGTCCCCGAAAATGGGCTTGCCGTGTCGTGGGGAAAAGGGTCAGACTGCGCTGTGACGCCACTGTGAGGGTGATCCGTCACTAACATACGGGCTGCACGGAGACAGCGGTTGGGTCGGTCTTGTTCCGGCCCCAACCGCTGTCAGGAAATCACAGGATGAAGGTCACCTGTTGTGGGCGGCAATCCAGTTGATGGCCGTGTCGATGACCTGATCCTTGACCGGCTCGTTGATGGTCTCGTGCATCAGGCCCTTCCACTGGATGACCTTCTTGTCGGTGGATCCAATGGCGTTGTACCAGTTGGTGTCGAAGTAGGCTGGGACGATGCCGTCGTTTGCGCCGTGCATGATGAGGGTCGGCTCGGTGAAGGACGGAGCGTTGAAGGCGTTGTAGGTCTGGGCCACGCCCATCTGCTTGACCATGCCGAGGCTCATGTACTTGTTGTTGTACGGATCCTTCTTGTAGTCCTCGACGACGGCAGGATCGGTGCAGACACCGCCCGACAGCGGGTTCTTGAACTGGATGAAGGCTTCAGCGGTCGTGGAGGGCAGGTGGATCGCCTTCGGATTGCGCACGGCCTGGGTCAGCAGGACGCCGTTGAAGCTGGTGAGTTTCTCCATGGGCAGCTTCTGACTGATGGTCGGGTCGGCGTTCTTCTCGGCCTCGGTGAGGTCGTGAGCTGTGATGATCTCGGGCTTCTCGGTGTCCTCACCCCACGGGTTGACGGCGATGCCGCCACCGTTGCTCACGATGCCGTCAACGGTTCCCGGGTACTTGGCACCGTAGGACTGCACGGCGAAACCACCCATCGAGTGGCCGAAGAGGAAGACCTTCTTGCCCTGGTTCTCCTGGTGGGCAGTGTTGACGAACTGGTGGACGTCATTGACGAGGTTGTGCCAGTCGTCGATGTTGCCGCGCGGGATGGTGTTGTCCACGTAGGGACGAGCGCTGCGTCCGTGTCCGCGGTGGTCGAAGCGGTAGGTCGAGTAGCCGGCGTCATTGAGGCGCTTGGCCAGGTAGTCGTAACGGCCAGAGTGCTCAGCGGCGCCATGGACGATGACGACGGCTCCCTTGGCGTTCGGGACGATGTTCTTTCGGAAGAAGAGCTTGGTGCCCCAGTGGTCGGTGCTGGTGACGTATCCGGTGATCACCTTGGGCTGGGCGGAGACTGCGGCGGCCGGTGCCGGGGCGTTACCGGAAGCAAAAGCGGGAGAGGCCGCCATGGAGATTCCGGTGATGGCCATCGTGCCGGCGATGGCCATTGCGCTCATTTTCTTTGTGAAGGTCATGGCCAAGCTCCTTTGCTGTGAAGTGCTAGCGGCGCTGCTAATGGCTTGAGACTAGGGGAGTGCAGGCTGATTCGTCAGGCTTGTGAACGTGTGCACCTCTGGAGTTGGTCAGATAGCCGCGAGGTGAACGTGGCTCATGCACAACCGTGCGGACGCTGGACGGTTGAGCTCTTGGTGGGCGGGGATGGTGGATCGTGGTGACGAAATTGTTGATGGCAACGGGTGATGATGTGACCAGATGGGGCTGCAGGATCATCCTGCAACCCCATCTACGCCAGGCGACATGAGTCACACGGTTGCCTGGCTCAAGTTATTCACAGTTTGGATTCAGCGCACCTGGTTGGCGGGAACCCAGGCAGCGGTCTGGATGTCACCGAGGTGGCCGACGTGCTTGGTCTTGCCGGGCAGGTTGATGGTGAAGCAGACCTTGGCCTTCTTGAGGTTGGCGACGATCTCCTGAGCCAGCGGCTTCAGATCACCAAGGTCGGAGGTGTCGCCGAAGGCCTTGCGCGCATTGTCAGCAACGATCTTGACGACCTTCTTGACAAGGGCGGTCTTGTCGGTCAGCAGGGCCGGGTTCTTCAGAACGGTGCTGACGATCTCCTTGGCGGAGTCGACGGCCACGGCCTTGGTCTTGGCGGTGCCATTCTCGATGAGGATCTTGGCGATCTTGATCTCGGTCTGGTGGCGCTCGTGGGCGTTGTTCTTGAGGCAGTCGAAGTCGATCTGGATCGGCAGCTTCGAGGTGTCGATGGCGGGGGCGGACGGAGCAGGGGTCGGGGCGGGGGTGGCGTCGGCCGCGTGGGCCGGGACGGCCATGAGAGCGGTTCCGGTGGCGAGGGCGGCAGCTGCGCTAGCGGCGACGAGGCGATTCTTGATCATGGGTGTCCTCCTTGCGTTGGTCGGCACCTGGTGGGGTGCACGTGCCGGCTGAGTCCGGCTGACACCAAAAAGGGTAAGAAGTCACGCCCCAGTCGGTCCACTGCGCGGCGAGGTTGTTGCACTTTCGTCTGAGGAGGGGAAACGAATGGGCATCGAGATGGGTGGAGAGCCTGGACAAGTGGCCGTCAGGAAGGATCCTCCGACCCTGAAACGAGAGCCGCAAGGTGTGCCTGGCCAATGGGTTCGCTGGCGAGGGCTGGTACGACAGCCCAGCGGGCGGCCTGTGCGGTCACGTTCTCAATCTGGGCCACTTCGTCTCGGGCTCGACGTCCCAGGAGGGCGCTTGTGGGGTGGGAGGCTGCCAGCGAGTTGTTGACGACCCACGCCCAAGGGTGGATGTCGGCGCGGGCAAGGTCCGTCACGAGTGCCGTCGCCTCGAGGACCGGCGTGGTGTCGGGCAGGGTGACGATGATGATCTTGGTGTGCTCGGGATCCTGCAGGCACATGAGTGGGGTCGTCGCATGGAGACGTTGCGTGGCATCCATGTGACGCAGGACATCCCGGTGGTACGAGCCGGTGGCGTCCATGAGGAGAAGGGTGTGGCCGGTTGGGGCGGTGTCCATGATGACGAACTGATGACGAGCCGTGTTGACGGCGTGGCTGAACTCCTGGAACACCGCTATTTCCTCGGTACAGGGGCTGCGTAGGTCCTCGGCAAGCGCGGCCCGGCCCGCCTCGTCAAGACCGCTTCCTCGGGCCGTCATGACGCGCTCGCGATAGGCCTGCGTGGCCCTTTCGGGGTCAATGGAGTCAACCGTCAAGCCAGCCCCCTCTCCATCCAGTGTCGCGGCAAGGTGAGTTGCCGGATCACTCGTCGTGAGAAGCACCTTCTTCCCGCGGCGAGCCAGTTCCGTCGCGATGGCGGCAGCGATTGTCGTCTTTCCGACACCGCCCTTGCCCATCGTCATGACGAGGCCGTGATCCTGGTCGGCGAGATCGTCGATAAGTTGGTTGAGACTTGGCTGTTCGGGCAGGTCGACGATGACGTCATCGTCACGGTGATCTGCCTCGTCCCCGGCAAACATGTGGGACAGGGCATCGACGCCGATCATGGTCGTCGCCTTGAGGGGTATGTCGTCGCGTCGAAGGGCAGCGAGGTCGGCTGGCATGGCCTCCAGGGCCGCGTGTTCGCGTTCCTCAATGGCGCGGTGGAGGGGATCGGCGTCGTCGGCATGGGGGAGAAGACCGTTGATGACGAGGTGAGAAGCGTGGATGCCGGTCTCGGTGAGCTCTGTGAGAGTGCGGTTCATTTCGTGCAGGCTCGACGGCTGGGCCCGTGCCACGAGAACGAGTCGGGTGACATCGGGGTCCGTGAGGGCCTCGACTGCAGCTCGGTAGGTGTTTTTGCTCTTGTCCAGACCAGACATCGGGCCCAGGCAGGAGGCATCGCCCTTGCCGGCATCGAGGTAGGCGGTCCAGTCGCCGGGTAGCTGGAGGAGGCGGATGGTGTGGCCGGTGGGTGCGGTGTCGAAGATGACGTGGTCGTAGCCGGCGGTACGAGACGGATCAGCCAGCAGGTTGGTGAACTCGTTAAACGACGCGATCTCGACAGTGCATGACCCGGAGAGCTGTTCGGTGATCGTGGCGATCTCGCTGGCGGGAAGAATGGCGCGCACCGGGTCAATGATCCGATTGCGGTAGGCCTCGGCCGCCTGCTCCGGATCAATCTCAAGGGCGTCCAGTTGGGCGACGGTGTCGATCGGGGTGATGCGGTTGCCGATCGTCTGGCCAAAGACGTGACCGACATTGCTGGCAGGGTCGGTGCTGACGAGGAGGACTCGTTTGCCGCGGCGTGTTAGTTCGACCGCGGTGGCACACGCGACGCTCGTCTTTCCCACCCCGCCCTTCCCGGTGAAGAAGATGTGACGAGGGGCATCGTCGAGGAACTGGACCATCGTGACCTCCTGACGTTCTGGCGCGGTCAGCAGCAACCGGAAGACCGCTGGGAATCCCCGCAGCAGGACGTGGATGCGCTGTGATCGGAGCAGCAGTCCTCAATGACGGGAAGCTCGACATGTGGCGAGTTGTCAGTGTGGCCGGCCCAGCGCAGCATCTCGTCGCGGCTGGGGTGACGACCGGTGAGGACAGTGACGTCGTCGACGAGGGTGAGGGGAAGGGCCTCGGAACCTGCGGTCTGGAGGAAAGTGACGACGACTGGGTTTTCAGTGAACCGAGTTGGGTCGGTGGCGAGGTTGGCTCGCTGCACGTCGATTCCCTGCGCCTGGAGGGCGTTGACATCGGCGGTGAAGGTCACGAGTTCCTGGTCGACATCGGCGCCGCATACCCCGGTGTTGCAACACAGTGCGGGCTCGTAGACACGGATGGTGGACATCTGGACCTCCTGCGATCACATTGATGAGCGTCTATACGTTGATAGTAGGAGGCCGTATTGATGAGCGTCAATATGGCGACGGTAGAATCACCGGCATGAAGACGACGCTTCCAGTTGTGCTGCCGGACGATGAGTGCGAGCCCGACTCGTCACCTCTGCCAGTGGCGCGTGCCGAGGAACTCTCCGTCGTTGCAAAGGCGTTGTCGGATCCGGTGCGGTTGCGCATCTTCCATCACATCGCGGCGAACAGTGGCACCAGTGTGTGCGCCTGCCATCTCGACGGCCTGTTCGGAGTGAGTCAACCGACGCTGTCCCACCACCTCAAGAAACTCGTGGAAGCAGGTCTCGTCGACAAGGAAATGCGGGGACGCTGGGCTCATTTCACGGTGCGGCCAGAGGGGTTGCACGCCTTTCGTGCCTTTCTGGCTGATCTTCCCTGATTCGGCTCCCGGCTAGGTGTAACCACCATACAGGTTAGGTACATCGGGCTGGTCAGAGACAGCTGTGGCTGGACACGGGCGAGGGCCTGTGGGTGGAGTGTGTTGCTACCACACAAAGCACGACTCCCAAGAGGCCCTCATGACCCACCGTAATGCCCCGTTGTCCGAAACCGGACGTTTGCGCCTGGCCTGCTGCATTGTCGAGGATGGCGGTTCCCTGCGTCGGGCCGCCGAACGCTTCAACGTTAGCGTCACCACGGCCCAACGCTGGGCACAGCGCTACCGCGCCCACGGGCCGGCCGGAATGCGTGATCACTCCAGCCGACCCCACCACCAGCCCCGACGGGTCTGCCGTCGCACGCAACGATGGGTGGTGGGATTGCCCATCACCCACCAGTGGGGCCCAGCACGCATCGCCTACCACCTACGCCACCAGCACCTCAGCGTCTCGACTGTCGGCAAGATCCTGCAACGCTACGGATGCCCACCCCTGACCTGGATCGACAAGGCCACCGGCGCCCGGCTACGCGCCCAGCCCACACCCGTCCGCTACGAACACGACACCCCCGGTTGGCTGGTCCACGTCGACATCAAGAAGCTGGGCCGGATCCCCGACGGCGGCGGCCACCGCATGGTCGGACGCGCCCAAGGAGTACGCAACCGTGGCTGATCCGCCAGCGGGGGTGGGTATCACTACATCTACAACGCCGTCGACGACCACTCCTGCCTGGCCTACGTCGAGGTCCTCAGCGATGAGCGCAAGGACACCGCCGCCGGGTTGTGGACCAGGGCCCAGGCCTGGTTCGCCAGCCAGGCCATCACCGTCAAGCGGGTCCTGACCGACAACGGCTCCTGCTGCCGGTCCAAAGTCTTCAACAAGGCACTCAAAGACACCCACATCACGCACAAGTACACCCGGCCCTACACGCCCAAGACCAACGGCAGGGTCGAGCGGTTCAACAGGACCCTGGTCGCCGAGTGGGCCTACGCACGGCCCTACGCCAGCGAGACCGACCGCCTGGCCGAACTCCCCGGCTGGCTGCACCACTACAATCACCACCGCGGGCACACCGCGCTCAAAGGCACATCACCCGCCGACCGCGTACCTAACCTGTCCGGCGATTACATCTAGCACGGTCACCACGTCGGGCAGTTCCTCGACGGCGGCGGTCTTGAACCCGGTGAAGCCGTCCATCGCGACCACTTCCACGCCGTCGCGCCACTGCTGCGGGCGGTCGGCCAGCCAGGTCTTGAACGCCTGCTTGGAGCGTTTTTCGACCATGTCCAGCAGCCGGGCGGGGCCGGTGTCATCTCGTGCTGGGGTGAGGTCGATGATCATGGTGATGTACCTGTCGCCGCGACGGGTGTGGTGCCACACGTGCTCATCGACCCTGACGACCTTCACCTTCTCGAAGCGGTGCTCCTGGTCGATCAGTACCCGCTTGCTCTCGGCCAGAACGGCGTCGTTGGCGGTGTCCCAGGCCACCGCGAGCCCCTCGGCGACCCGAGCCACGCTCAGGTGCTGGACCACGATCTTTTCCAGCGCCCACCGCAGAGCGCGCCGAGACAACGTGGCCCGGGACTCGGCCGCGGCGGTGGTGTCCTGGCGCCACACATACCCGCAGCCGCTGCAGCGGTAACGGCGCACGACGACCTCCAGCGTCGTGGGCTGCCAGCCCAGTGGTTCGTGGGCAAGCCGTCGGACCACGGTGTCACGTGGTCTTTCTTCGCAGCCGCAGCGCCGGCACCACTAGTCGGGCTGGACCACCTGGCAGGCCAATACGGCACGATCCGGCTCGAGTCGCTGCCCGGTGACAACGAGGCCGAGTTCGTCGAGGCGGCAGAAGACAGTCAGGTCGGGGCTGGCCAACGCATCAGCGCGTCCGCCGACGGTAGCGTCGTGCACGTCGAGGTCTTTCGGGCTGAGTGTGTAAGAGCTCTCATCCTCAGGGACCTCGACCTCTATCCGGCCACCGACGCGCCGGCCCGCCGCGCGACGTGCGCTACACCCTCATCTGGGAAGAGCCCTTTTTAGGCTGGGATCGTACGCTTGCTCGAGCAGCCTCCTCGGTCAAGCCCTCACCCGTGAAATCACCCAACAAACCGGCTCATCCCAGTGAACGGTGGGTGGTGAGGTTGTAGGCAGGGGTCGAGGCCCTCGATGATGGAGGTTCCTACCCCGTCCATACCGAGAGCCTCGATGTGTTCAACGCTACCTTCTGTCGTCCGGATCTGACTACCTTCCTCGGCTTGGCCGACCTCGGCTTGGAGGCGATCGGGCTCCGTCTCGAGGCTGGTCGTGCTGTGATTGAGTGTGTCCCGATTAGCGACGACAGTTGGTGCCATCGCTGCGGATGTCGGGGTGTTCGGCATGGGGTCGTGGACCGTTGGTTGGCGCATATTCCGTTGGGTTGGCGCCCCACGATGCTGCTGGTTCGCCTGCCCAGGTATCGCTGTCGCGGGTGTGGTTGCTGTTGGCGTCACGACCTGGAGTTGGCTGCTGGGCCGCGAGCCAAGATGACTCGTGCCGCGGTCTGCTGGGGGCTGGAAGCACTGGTGGTGGATCGGCTCTCTATCTCGCGGATAGCGGCGGCGCTCGGGGTCGCTTGGGACACCGCGAACACCGCGATCCTCGACGCCGGGCAGCAGTTGCTCATTGAGCATCCTGGCCGTCTGAACGGGATCGAAGTCCTGGGTGTTGATGAGCATGTCTGGCGCCACACTCGGCTGGGCGACAAGTACGTCACGGTCATCATCGACCTCACACCGGTCCGCGATGGCAGCGGTTCGTCCCGGCTGCTCGCGATGATTCCCGGGCGCTCCAAGGCAGTGTTCAGGACTTGGCTCGATCAGCAGTCCCAAGACTTCCGTCAAGGAGTCGAGATCGTGGCGATGGACGGCTTTACTGGGTTCAAGACCGCGGCCGCTGAGGCGATCCCTGATGCGGTCACGGTCATGGACCCTTTCCATGTCGTCAAGCTCGCCGCAGACGCTTTGGACGCGACCCGACAGCGGGTCCAGCAGGAAGTCCATGGGCATCGCGGCCGCAACCATGATGCGCTCTATCAGGCCCGGCGGCTACTCCATACCGGCTTGGATCTGCTCCGACCACGACAGATCGAGCGACTCGAGGACCTGTTCGCCTGCGATGATCACGTCGGCGTCGAGGTGACATGGAGCGTCTATCAGCAGCTGGTCTCGGCTTACCGGAGCAAGGACGCCACAGCCGGGAAGGCCTCGCTCGCCCGCATCATCGAGTCGCTGGCCCACGGGGTCCCCAAGGCTCTGCCCGAGTTGGCAAGACTTGGCAGGACGCTCAACAAGCGCCGCAGCGACGTCCTGGCGTTCTTCGATCATCCCGGCACCAGCAACGGCCCTACCGAAGCGATCAACGGACGGCTCGAGCACCTCCGCGGGACCGCTCTCGGGTTCCGTAACCTGACCAACTACATCCGAAGGGCGATACTCGACACCGGCGGTTTCAGACCCGCCTTCCACCGATGATTGGGAAGAGCCAACAAACCCTCAAAGCCAGCTGAGGACCCAAGAGCCAGGGGCGCGTGGAGTCGTTCTGGGGCCGTGGTCTTCGTCGAGGCTGAGGTAGCGGAGTCCTTCGGCCCACTCGTCGGTATGTTCGGCTAGGACGGCTCTCACGAGACGGGGGGATTGCGTCGCGGTTGGGGAAGACTCCTACAGAGTCGGTGCGTCGGCGGATTTCCTTGTTGAGACGCTCGTTGGGGTTGTTGGACCAGATCTCTGGACCCACACGTCCTTGGGGAAGGCGGTGAAGGCCAGCAGGTCGGCGCGGGCGGCGTCCAGGTGGTCTGCGGCAGCGGGGAGTTTTTCAGCTACGTAGGTCAGCGCGGGAACCGAGACAGCGTCGGGCTGGTCGTACACCGAGTGAACCATGGCCTTGACCGCGGACCACAAGGACAGCGTGCACCGCAAGCGCACCGTCGGCGGGGCCGGCCGCAACGAATTATGAATCAGGTGAGCAATGTGAGTGGTGATCACCTGTCGCTTGGGGCAGACCGTCGTACGGCAGAGTGATCTCGTCCACAAACGGGTAGGGGACAACGTATCGCCACAACGCCAGTACACGTTGCCACCGCCGCGATGTCGCTGGCTCAACGTGGTCACCGCCACTCGCGAGGGCCAAGGTCTCCCCGTCGAGGTCAACGGTAACGCCCTCGACATGCTGGCCTCCACTTTGGCCGGTGAAGCCACCACCTTGGTTGAGCGTGACCGCAACATGTTCCGTGCTTTGAGCGCTAGTCAACGCTTTCCACGTCGCCTCTTTAGCCGTAAACATTCTCGCCTTCCATCGCACCGGATCGTCGCCTGTTTCTCGCGCCAAACAGCGCAGCTGCTCTCTTTCGATGCTGTCCGTAAACATCTCAGTGGCAACGTGCTCCAGCCGGCTCGTCTCTTCCACATCCACACCGACCAATTCGGGCCCGTTGGAACCGGAAACAACAGCCACGCAGAGCCCCGCTTGGTTGTGGCTGATGCTTCCGCGGGTCCTGCAGGGCCACGTCGGCCGCTCTCCCCGATCGCCTGATACCGGTTCGCTCGACCCGAGCCGGCTCAGTGCCACAGTCGCGAGCCGCCGGCCCAAGGCGCTTTCGGCTAGCCGGGCAGCGCGACCTCGGCGCGTCAGAAGCAGCCGACTAGCAACGAGAACAAGCTGCGACGAACCTGCTTCACTGCTGAGGGGCATTCCGAACCAAGTCAAGCAGCGCGCGCGGGGTGGGCATATCTTGGGGGAACACTTCCCGCTCGGCAGCCCCGCGGGCTGTCAGCAGCTCGCTGGCTACTCCCATGACGGCGAGCGAGTCGACATCCATCTCGCTGAATCGTGTGTTGATCCAGTCATCGCCGAACTCGGCTGGGTTGACTCCGGAGAACCTCTCGATGCTGTTGCAGAGGTCTTCCTTCTCTCCGGGAGTGATGATGTTCATAGTTGTTACCTTCCGTTGTTGTGGGTGGCCTGGAGGATGAGGGCGGCGCGGGCGCCATCGAATCCCGCGGCCAGGATGAGTGTCTGGCGCGGCTTCAGTAAGGGCCTGGCGCTCGTGATGATGTCGAGGCCAGACAGACACTTGTCGGCCGCCATTGGGACGCATAAGTCGCAACCGCATTCTTGGACATGGATGGCCACGTTCGCGTCGGCCACGGCAGATGCTGAGCAAAGACCGCCCCAAGCTGTCTTGGCCAACAGAACCGGCGGTTGCCGGTCCCCGAAAAGGGTGCGCAAAGCAGCAACTTCAGCTAAGTCCAGTGCCGGGTCCGCGACGGCGTTGGGAATAACCAAGTCGATATCGTCAATACTGAGGCCAGCCACGTTCAGCGCGCTGTGAATACTCGCAAGGATCGCATCCTGCCGCGGGTCAGACGGAAGGCTGAAAGAGGAGCCGAAGCCAGCAACGAAGGCCAATACGGGAACTCCACGTCGACGCGCGCTATCTTCATCCTCCAGCACGAGCGCCGACGCACCCTCGGCGGGCACCAATCCGGCAGCGCGTGTGGTAAAGGGTTGGAATGCGGTGCTCGGGTCTCTTTCCGCAGAGAAGCCTTGCTGAGATTGAAGACATGCCAGAGCGTACGGGTTGAGCTGCGCCTCAGCGCTTGAGATGACAATCTGATCAGCTTCTCCCGACGCGATGGTTCCTGCGGCGGCGGCGATGGCTTCGATGCCGCCCGCCTCCTGCGCCGCGACCACACCACAGGGCCCCTTGAGTCCGAACTGAATGGACATCTGGCCGGTGAGTGCCGCGGAAAACCATGCGATGGATTGGTATGGCCCAACATTCGCAGGGCCTCGCGAATGCAACTTCTGCAGCTCATGTTGGCCGAACTCATTGCCCCCGGAACCCACCGCCGTCATGACGCCAATACGTTCGGCGGCAATCGGATCGGGTTGGTCCAAGCGAGCCTCATGGAGGGCTTCGGCGGCGACTGCCAGCCCCAGGTGCGTCCATCGGTCGGTTTGGACACGGATCCGGGGCGGCACGTACTCCGCAGGGTCGAATCCGTGGATGCGGCCTGTACAAGCGATCGCCCCTGCTGGAGCGTTCTCGTCAAGCTCAATGCCACATCGACCCGATCGAAGGGAGTCCATGCTTGCCGCCAGACCGATCCCCAGCGACGTCAGCAGCCCTCTCCCTGTCACTGCGATGTTCATGCCGTCTCCTTCGGGCCATTGCCAATCACCAATGCGCTTTGGAAGCCGCCGAACCCGCTCGCCAGCGTGACGATGTTGCGCAGTCGCTGACTTCGGCCGCGAACTGGCACGTAGTCAAGATCGAGCTGCGGGTCGGGGTTGAGCAAGTTCGCTGTGGGCGGCACGAACGAGTCACGAATGGCGAGTAAACAAGTCGCCGCCTCGATCGAGCCGATTGCTCCCAACGAATGGCCGATCATGGATTTAATGGAGCTCACGGGCACGTGCTGGGCGTGCGGGCCCAGAGCCAACTTGATCGCGGCTGTCTCGTGGCGATCATTCTGCGCCGTGCCGGATCCGTGGGCATTGACATAATCGATGTCAGCCGGACCAACACCAGCTTGGGCCATGGCGCGCCGGAAGGCGGCGGCCATTTCAATTCCGTCAGGTTTGAGACCGGTCATGTGATAAGCGTTGGCCTTGCGTCCGCTGCCGTTGAGGTATCCGTAGATTCGAGCACCTCTGTCGCGCGCGTGACGCCCGTCTTCCAGAACGAGCATCGCAGCCCCCTCAGCTAGGACGAACCCGTCGCGGGTCTTGTCGAAGGGGCGTGAAGCCGTCTCGGGGCTGTCATTACGCCGCGTCGTTGCGCGAATAGTGTCGAAACAGGCTGCGGAGATTGGGGTAACGGGAGCGTCGGCGGCGCCCGCGACGACGACCCTGGCGCGACCCGAGCGGATGAGTCCCGCGGCATTGATGAGAGCGTCGATTCCGGATGTGCAACCAGTAGAGATCGTGAGTGCTGGTCCACGAGCAGAAACTTCGCGCGCGACCTCGGCGGCGACCGCCGAGGGAAACAGCATGCGCTGCAGCCGGGTGGGAGCTCCGAGCGGGGAAATGTCCCATGTATGTCCAGAGCGGCTGAGGCGAACGTAGTCCGACTCGAGGGACTCTGAGTTGCCCACCGCCGTCCCGACACAAACCGCGACCATTTCCGATGGGGTGCTGTCACCTCCGCGGCTGGCATCGGTCTGAGCTTCTCGCGTGGCGGTGAGCGCAAGGCGGATCATGCGGTCGAGGCTGGGGTCGATGTCGGCGTCAATGTGCTCATCGGCGATCTGCGCAGCTACCTGCGAGCCAAACTGTGAACAATCGAACGCGGTGAGTGGGCCGGTCGAAACCACCCCGTTACGAACCGCCGTCCAGAAGGACTCCCGGTCACCGCCGCCCGGGGCGGTGATACCGATGCCAGTAACCGCCACGTCCACGGTGGGGTCCATTGTGAAGCTCACGGCTTGTCCGGTCCTTCATTGGGCAGCGTGTACTCCATGATCGCTTGGGCTGATGGCAAGTCCCAGACTTGATGCAAGTGGAGCCCTGCAGCATGGCCCAGCGCTTGAAACTCTTGGAGCGTGCGTTCGTGCCCGCCGGTTCCTACAAGCATGGTCATGTCCGACATCGCAATGATGGGGTCGGCTGGCCGGTCAGGTTGGATTACGCGCTCCAAGACGAGCAAGCGGCTGTCGGGACTCATGGCCTGGACAACCTTGTGGAGCAGGGTGATGCACTGCTGATCCGTCCAGTCGTGCAGCACGCGTGCCAGCAAGAGTAGGCCATGCCCAGCCGGGATGGATTCGAAGATATCTCCTGCGAAGTAGGTGAGTCGCTGTTCGATGTCGGCACTGCTTTTGCGGGTCTTGGCTTCCTCGATCACCTCGGGGAGGTCCATGAGGGTGCCCGTCATGTCGCTGTGTTGATGGAGGATCGCGCGGATCAGTTCGCCCGTGCCGCCGCCGATGTCGAGAACGTCGCTGCCGGCGGGGAAGGGAAAGTTCATCGCGATCAGGGGGGCGACTTGTTGCGTGATCTCCTGCATCACAGCATTGAAGACTTCGGCCGTGTCAGGATGCTCGGCGCGGATTTCCCAGGCATTTGCCCCGAATGCAAGCTCGTAGCCAGTCGCCCCAGTGCGCAGGCAGTCGGACAGCTTGCCCCAAGCCCCCCATGTAAAGGGTTCCCCGAAGAACAGCGCCCTGCGGGCGAAGGATTGGGGGTGGTTCATGCGTAGCATGGCGCCCAGGGAGGTCGTGGTGAACTGGTCAGAGTTCTTGGCGACCAAGCCCATCGCCTCGGCGAGATACAGCAGCCGGCGGGTTGCGCTGGGCTCCAGCTGACAGTGGTCAGCCACTTCTTCGAGTGAACGGGGCTGATCGAGCGCCTCGGCCAGCCCAAGTCGAGTGAAAGTGTACAGCGCTTGGGTCTTCTGAAAGCCCTGCGCGAATCCGAAGAGCTTCATTGCATTGGTGTGTGCATCGACTGTCATGGTGTCTCTCCTTGCTGAGAGGTGATGTGGGCTGTTGAGGTGACATCGCTGAGCCATCTGCGCAAACGCAGCTCCCAGCTCGTCTGAAAGCGGAAACACATGTGGTCTCCGCGGGGGTAATGCGCCCGAGTGAGCAAGGGTGACTTCACCGCATCGACCAGCGCTTGCTGCGCCCGGAGCGGAGAAGTCGAGTCGTCTCCTGATGTGAGAGCGAAATGCGGCCCGGTGAAAGTTAAGCGCAGCGGCAAGTTCCAGCCGCGCAGTTCCTGGATCGCAGCACGCCGAGTTGGCACACCGAGGTTGTACATCATGGTTTCGGGAATCGGTCGGGGTGCGCTGGTAAAGACCGCCAGTGGTTTCGCTGGCGAGCAGAGTGTGGCCAATGCTGTGACCCGCGGATCGGACATCGCCAATCCGGCGGCGAAGAATCCTCCCAAGCTTCCTCCAACCACGGCGACGCTGCCGCTCCGGACCGACGGCAGTGTCTCTAACGCATCAATCACGCGAGGGAGCACCGCGACAGGATCTGTCTGCCATGTCAGTCCCCTACAACGTCGGGCCTCGCCTTGTCCGGGAAGATCCACAGCAGCTGATGCCCAACCAAGCGATGCATACAGCCGCGCCAGTTCGATGAACTCCTCTTTCGCCGCATCGACCCCACCCAGAGTCAGAACAAGTGGCGCCGGCTCACTGCTTGGCTTTGGAAGACACACGTCGATCGGGCACGACGCTTGTCCCACAGGCACCTCGAGCCGCGCCCACTGGAAGCGGTCAATGCGACGGGCGGCAGCGTTGATCTCCAGGATCTGCTGCCACAGATCACGCCTCTGATCGTCGTCTGCGGCCATATACTCTGCCACGCGCAACATGCTCGCAGCCTGACGGAGTCCGGACGCGCGCAACTCATCCGGCACTGTAGCGGCCCGCACCTCACCCAGCAGCTTCCGGCTCTCCTGCTCCCAAACGTGCACCCACTGTTCGGGACTTCGGATCCTGCCGAGGATCCACATCGCCTCCCCGGCTGGGATTTTGAACATGCCCAGCCGAGGGACGAGCGGTTCGTCCGAACGCAACCCCAGAACGCGCAATGCGGTCAGCACTCGCAGGGCTGCGCGGAACGGCAGGGGAAAGCTACGCGGCATGAGCTTCAACCGCAGCCAGGCAGTGCTGCGCGTAGAGCGTCACCGATCGCTCGACGGCGCTGAACTCCTGACCGAAATCGAACATAGCGGCAACCGACGACGCCCCCAGAGCCTCACCCAGCGCTGTAAGTTTGTTCGTCACCTCGTCGGGCGACCCGAACGCGATGACGCCCCGATCCAATGCCCCTTCGACCGTGAAGTCGTCCCAACGAGACGCCAAGGCGGGGTAGCCCGCGAAGTCCTTGGGCGGTGTTCCCTTCAAGTGCTCGGCATTCGCTTTGGCACCCTGTGTCCGCGTCTCACGCACATATTCCTCAAGCGCGGGACCCGCTTGATTCAGCGAAGCCTGCCGACTGTCGGCGACATGCACGTGCGTGTTGACCATGATCTCCCCCTCCGGGCCGCGCGCAGCCCGGTAGATATCGACCATCTCCTTGAGGGAGTCGAGATCAGCCGACAGCAGCGGATTCACCATGAGGTTGAACCCCTGCTCTCCGGCCCATTGGAACGACTCCGGACTTGTCACGGCAGCGATCCACGGCGCTGGCGCGGCGAAGCTGTCGGGTCGGGGCAAAAGGGTCACGTCATCGAATCGGTCCCACTCGCTGTCGTGGGTGACCGACTCATCCTCAAGCAGCTGCTCGATCAGCAGTACCCGATCTCGGAAGCAGACCATGCTGGTGTCCATGCGAGCCCCGAAGGCACTGTGCTCGTTTCGGAAGAACGCCCGGCCGTAGCCTCGGCGGAACCGCCCAGGCGCCAGATTCGACAGCGTGGAGATGTCCTCCGCCGTGGAGATGGCCGGATGGAACGGCACCTGGAAGATTCCGACACCGAACTGTAGCCTCTCGGTTCTGGCCGCCAAGTCAGCGATCAGCAGCTGGGGGCGGGACTGCACGCCGCCGTGCGGCTGGAAGTGGTGCTCTGCCAGCCACATGCATTGAAACGCGCTCTGGTCTGCCAGGACGGCGATCCGCCGCGCCCGCTCGAACAGGTCCAGAGCCGCTCCCCCTGCCCGGCCATCCCCCGTCGCCAGCTCAAAAAGATCCGTCTTCATCGTTCTTTCTCTTTCGTGAGAGAGTTGAGTTCTTGAGTGAGTTGAGAATTTCGATCGCGGTCTCGTTTCCTGACTCCTTCAGCTGGCGCAGCGCTAGCCTTGTCACCTCCGGATGCACATCTCCGGCTCGAGACCAGACAGAAAACCGATCAACAAGCTCGGCTGGACTCTTCTTCCCGATGTCTCGCATCGCGTTGCCGACCGACTTGCGAACGTAGGTGCTGTCGTCATTGCGGCGATCTTCGAATACGGCGAGCGCCGCGCCGGCACCCCCAGGCCCTTTGAACGGTGGCCGCGATGTCCAAACTCGTGGCCCCTCCACCGCTGCCCGACGCACGTTCGGCGTTGGGTGGTTCACGCAATCTTGAATCCAGGCGAGAGAACTGTCCCACCCCTCGAATGAGGCGTACTCGTCCATGGCCTTGGCCACACACTCCTGCACCCGCCAGTTATCGATCTTGGCGTAGCCATCAATGAGAAGTTGGCGGGCATCATCATGTCCCAGGGCCGTGGACAGCAGGAGCGCACCGGCCATCGTGAATCGCTCGTTCTCAGCGCCGCCGACCGAGGTGTCAAGAACTAACTGTGACACGACGATAAGATCTTCGGCGGATCTCGAGGCGCGCCACCTTGTTACTTCGCGGCGCATCTGTGGGAATGACTCAGAGCGGCTTGTGATGCCGCGAAGATCAGAGACAGCATCGATCATTTCGAGCTTCCCGCTTCCACGTTGGTCTCCTTGAGAAGCAGCGCCAGCAGCATGGCAGCGCCCGTCCCCGCGGCGAGCCACCCGAACCGGGCCTGCGAGGAAGTAGTGCGTGCGATCAGAATGCCACCGAGCACTGGCCCCAAGAATGCTCCGAGACCGCTGAGCAGGCGCTGCGCTCCAAGCGCGGCGCCAATGCGACGGAAGTCGATCCTCATGACTTCGTCTGTGACCATGGCACTGCACAGACCGATGATCGGCCCTTCAGCGATACCCACCAGCGAGTACAGCGTGAGGACGCTCCAAAGCGAGGCCGGCAGCAGTGCAAGGGCGATGAGCGCCGCCAATACCAGCGCGACAGCCAGCAACAGGGCACGACGACGACCTCGCAAGTCTCCCAGCCTCCCAAGCAGTATGCTGGATACAGCGGAGACGACCTCATACGGGATGAACGCGATGGCGACGAGCTGGGCGCTTGCTCCCAACGTGGTCAGTTCGAATGGCACTGCGAAGCTGCTCGCGATTCCCACCGTGAACGCCAGCATTGCCACGAGCCCGCTGACGAGCAGGGTGCGTCCCGACAGCCACCTCTTGGTGTCAGACATGACCTCGTGCAAGCTTGACGCAGCCTGCTCGGGCCGGGTCTCGCGTAGCCTGACAGCGCACAGCAACCCAGCGATTACCAGGAGCGCGGCATCAGTCACCAGAACTGCCCGCCATCCGAATGCGGAGGCACCAAAGCCACCCAGCACATAGCCCGTCACCGATCCCAAGCCGATCGCGGCGGAAAGCGTGCCGATCGCCTTACCCCGTTCCGAGGGAGGGCAAATGTCCGCCGGGACGGTGAAGGTTGGTGACAAGAACATGCCACGCGCCACGCCGAACGCGATCCATCCACCCAACAGCGCGGCAGCCGACAGTGCCCCCACCGCGACGCTCATCGCGGCGAACAGCAGGCCCAGCGTGATCAGCCATTTGCGGCCGACGCGGTCGGCCAAGACCCCGATGCCCGGAGCCATCAACGTCATCAGTAGCGACGACACCCCGAACAGTGACCCCAATTGCGACGCCGACATGGCGTAGTCTCGGGCAATCATCGGCAGCGCTGGGAAGACTGACATCATGGTCGCCCACATGACAAACACCGCCGCGAACAGGATCGGCAGGGTTCCGCCGACACAAGCTTCGCTCTTGGCCTTCCCCGTCGATCTCATGCCAGCCACCCACGCAAGATGTCAGCGACCTCGGCGGGCGCCTCGAGATGCGGGAAGTGGCCGACCTCTGGCATCAACCGGAACTCGCCTAGCAGGAGTTTCCTGGCAATCTCCTCGCCATCTTCGGGAGGTGTGCTGCGGTCCAGGCCACCCCCGATGACCAAAGTAGGGCAGCTGATTCCTTCCAGCCGGGATCTGAGATCTGGGTGCTGGATCTGGATAAGGCGGAGGTGATTCTCGAATGGGATCCACGACCAGCTGAGGAGCACTCGTTCTTTGACATCGTCGCTGAGCCCAGCCAAGAATGCCTCGCCGGCGCGCCTGTTCGACTCCTCAATGACCGATCGGTAGTTTTCACGGGCCACCTCTGGACGCTTCCACTTCATGCGGAACTTGGCCGACGACCCCATCAGCGCCAGTCGACTCACGTTCGCCGGGTTCCTCAAGGCGAGGACCATGGCCACCACGGATCCGAGCGAGTGTCCAACGATGGAGTATCGACTCCAGCCCTGATCCTCGACCAGGCTCTCAATGTCCTGCACACAGGACTCCGTGGTGAATGGCACGTCCTCCTTGGATGACAACCCATGTGCACGAAAATCAACACACCACGCCTGTGTGCCAGGCAGAGCATCCACCACCTCGCACCAGTGACTGTGATTGTCCCGATTGCCATGCAGAAACAGGACAGGCTCCCGATTTTCGGGGCCCGACACTCGGCTGAACAGCCTGCCTCCGTCTGGCAGGGGCGTAATGGCGACGCGATCGTTCATGAGACTGGTACTCCCATCTCGTTAGCTCGTTCTATGAGGTCTCTGCTTATCTCTGCCACCGTTTGGGTTCCGGGGTAGCTCACGGCCAGAACTCCATCGACGTCAAGCAGCAGACAAACGGGCTCGATATTTGCTGACAGACCCAGAGCCTCACCAAGGGCTTCATTCCAATCGATAACTGCCCTCCCTTCGGGTGCGGCAGCGGCGATGTTGTTGGCCACGTTGTCCCGATCCACGAAGGGAGGAAGCCTCTCCACCCCCGCGCAGAGAACTACCGGCAGCGAGCTGCCTAGCCGCTGAAGGTCCCGCACTCTGGCAATGGCCCGGTCCCGGTTGTTGGACCCGGAGTAGACCAGTACCTGGGAGGAAGCTGGATCCCAGCCTTGGGCAGCGAGCTGCGGTGTCGCTTCTAAGAAGGCGAGCTGTTGCGCGATTCGCTCGCGGTCATCTCGGTCGATCTTTGGTGACACGCCACGCAGGTTGAAGGTCGAGAAGCCAATAGTGCTCGCGAGACGACGGCCGACGGAGCGAGCAATGGTTCGAGCGAACTCTGCCTCCTCCACGCCTCGGCCCCAGGGCGACTCCTTGATCCCGGGTTGCTCGTCGAACTCGATGAGGCTGAGGCCCACGCTAGCGACGACAGACAGCTTCACATCAGTCCACAGCGGCATGAGCTGGGCCAAGGCGTATTCCTGGCCAATGCCGCCTGACGTAACGATCTGGGCGGCCACCTTTCCCATGAACTCTCGGCCCTTGACGTCGGCAGCAACCTCGGCGTTGTAGTGCTCGTAATCCATCTTAGAGGAGTTGACCGGCTCACAACGGTCCAGCCAGCGCTTCCACGTGGAGGGCAGCCCGAACGCGTAGACAGGGCTGGCAAAGACAAACGCGTCGGCCCACTTGACCCACTTGAAGATCTGAATGTACTGGTCGTCGGGCTCGCGAAACAGGTGGCACGGAGTCCTGTTCATGCAATCCCCGCAGCCGTCGCATTCAAAGATGTTGAAGTCGACAAGCCGAACCATCTTGGTTTCGCAACCCAACTCGGCAGCGCCATCGAGCGCCTCTTGGCAGAGGAATCCTGAAGCGCTGATTCCAGATGTCTTCGGCGACCCGCTGATCCCGAGTACCCGTTTGGTGCGCTCGGTCATACGTGACGTCCTTTCTCAAGGCTGACGAAGGCCTTGCCGGACTTGGACAGTCGCCCTCGGGCAAGCACCTCGCGGGGGATTTCCTCGATTTCCTTGAAGTGCGGCGAGAAGAACTCACGGCAGATGTTGTTGCCCCAGAACTGGCCCTCTCGTGTGAGGCAAATCTCGGTGTCAGACACCTCCATGAGACCGCAGCCTACGAGGTCACGAATTGTCTCGCCGAACACATCTACCGGGTCCTGGTCAAACCTCTGGCGGAAGTAAGCTCTGTCGACGCTGAACAGTCGTAGACCCTTGGCCATCACGCCGCACATCTCCTCGTAGGTGTCCGCTGAGGAGCCGATGAGGACAGGCTGGTCGCCTCGCCCCAGGCTGGCGTCGTAGTCAGTGAGATTGCCCTGATTCACGTACATGTATCCGCCCAGGTAGCCGAAGGCGGCGGCACCCACACCAAGCATTTCGGTTTGCCGGTGAAAGTAGAGCTCGGCGTGATCGTTGATCTTTCCCGGCAGGCAGAAGTCGTAAACGGAGTACTGCTCGTAACCGGCGCTCACCAGACGCTCAGTCGCAGCGAGATACATCTGCAGCTCAAGTGCATGATCGCCCGGCATTGCGACCTTTTCAGCAGTGATCAGGGAATGTAGCCGAGTGAACGGAGGGATGACCAAGCTGAACAGCGTGATGTGGTCGTATCCAACTTTGATGGCCGTATCGAGGTCTTCGAGCCATTGATTGAGGCTCTGACCGGGCAGGTTGTAGATCAGGTCGAGACCGACGTTATCGAGACCGGCGGCTCGGGCATCGTCATAGGCGCGCAGCGAGTCGGCGGCCGTGTGGGGCACATCAAGCATCTCGGTGTAGCCGTCGTCGAAAGACTGCACTCCGAAACTGACGCGGTTGCAACCGGCCTCGACCGCCGCTAGCAGCTTGTCCTCGGTGAAGTTCGACGGGTTACCTTCGATGGAGATCTCCGCACTGTCCGTGAAGTTCAACTTGCCTTGCGTATAGCGCAGGATGTCGGCCAATTGCTCAGCGCTCAGAGCACTGGGCGTCCCGCCACCGACCGCGAGCGATCCGAATGTCAGCGATTGGATTCGCGGAGTGGCGGCGTACAGGTCAATCTCCCTCTTGAGCGTGTCCAAGTAGGCGGTGAGCTTGGCGTCGTCCGTGATCCGTTTGTTGAATGGGCAAAAGTTGCAGATCACGTCACAGAAAGGGATGTGCATGTACATCGCCGCCAGACCGGAGCTGCGCTCGTTCAGCCGCATCAGCTCAGGGGCTTCCCCAGGCTCGGGCGGGGTTTCGGGAAGTGGGTAGTGCGACACGCAGACGCGTTCACGGTGGCCAAAGGGAGGTGTGATGGTCATGGTTGTCTCCTGGGATGATTTAAGCCCCGTCAGGGGTGCTCGGGGCGCAGGGGAGATTCGACGTCCTTCAAGCGGGACAGGCGCTCAGCGAGACGCTGACCTTGCTCTCGGATCTCTTCCGAATAGAACTCCTTGGCGACGTCATACCCGAACATGGCTCCTGTCTCAGTGAGTCTGACTTCGTCGTCGTCCGATTCGATGAGTCCACGCTCCTCCAGATCCTCCAGGATCTCGGGAAACACCTCGCGGGGGTTGCGGCCGGCTTCGTCCTCGGCCCGGAACAGATCGTTCTTCGTACGAAGCAGCCGCAGTCCCATCACCAACGCGCCACGTAGTCGCTCGTCTTGGCTGGCACGGACTCCGGTGTTGCAAGCAGGTCCTTGGCCAGCCAGCGACGCGTAACGCTTCAGCTCAGCCACATTTACGTACACGTACCCGTTGATGGAGCCAACAGCGCCCGCTCCCAGCCCGATTAGATCGCCGAGCTCTTGGAAATGGATCTCGGAATGCCGGTAACGATTGCCGGGTCGGGCGAAGTCTGGGACCGAGCGCTGGTAGTAGCCGGCGTTCTCAAGAGCTTCTTTGGCAACTAGTGCGAGCTCGACTTCACGCCGTGTGGACCCCACAGTGGATAGCAACCCCGCGTTGATATCGCGAGAGAGCTTGGTACCCGGGACAACGGCCAACGGGAATAAGGTCACCTGCCCGACGCCGAGTTCCGAACTCCGGCGAACGTCCTCGCGCAGGACTTCGTCGCTCTGACCAGGCAGGTTGTACATCAGATCGATGCTGACGTTGTCAATGCCAGCGCGCTGCGCATCTTGAATGGCAGCGATGGACTTGGTCGCGTCCTGCGCCACGTCAATGTCCCGGCTCAAGTCGGCGTCAAGCGTCTGAACGCCGAAACTGATCCGATTGACACCGGATTGAGCCACCGCTTTCAGCTTGTCCGAGTCCACCGTAATCGGGCTCGACTCGAGCGTGATCTCGATGTCCGAGGCTGTGCGATGGTGAGTGCGCACGGCGTCCAACGCAAGGTCTACTTGGCGAGGAGTGAGGATGCTTCCCGTACCGCCGCCGAAGTAGATGGACCCAACTTCCCCGCCGGAGCGCAGCATCTCGGTGTCCCCGTAGAACTTGATCTCACGTACAAGGTCCTGGACGTAGGACTCGATACGGCCCTCGTCTGCCGAGTACTTCACAAACGGGCAGAAGCCACACAGGTGCTCACAGAAGGGGATGTGGATGTACATTGCGCGAGGCCTCAGGTTCGTGGCGCTGGAATCCAGCCCCATGTCAGTCAGACTCTGCTCCTGATCGACCAGCTTGTCGGTCGGCATTGGATAGCAGATGACGGGGCGCTTGTCGCGCGAGGGGTAGGGAAGATGGACCAGGTCAATCATTATTAATTCCTCACCAAGACGGCATTGTCAGGCACTGACGCACCCGAATTACGCAGGCTATCCAGAGCGAACGTCGGCTTTACTTGAATCTCCGGATACTGTCTTATAAATTTCTCAATTAGATCGGCGATGTCAGCGCACTCTTGACGGCCCAAGGCCTTCGATAGCGAAAATATCGGACGCAGAACCTCATCGTCATTCGGCTTCAATTCTGGGTAATCAAGAATCAGATTCCGCCACAGAGGTGTCTTCGGGTAGAGCCGGATCCCAAACGCGATAGTTAACACATTTGGCTCAGCTCTCGCCATTACATCGAGAGTCTCACGTACAGAATTCACCGTTTCTCCAGGCCCGCCCAAAAGCAGTGATTGAATGACATGGATCCCAGCTCTGCGAACCGCAAGAGAACTGCTAACAATCTGATCTGGCGAAAAGATCTTTCCCATATTTCTCAGCATTCCGTCAGTGCCAGCATCCGATCCGAAGTTGAGGATGCTGCAACCCGACTTCCGCATCAGGTTGGCCTCAACATCACCGAGACCTACGGGGTACCCATATGCCATCCAGTCGATTGCCATTTCCCGAGCGATGAGCTCTCGACAGATGCTCATCGCGTGAGTCCGGGGAATGTTGAACACGCTGTCGGTAAAGAAGATCCTGTCCACGCCAAGGCGATCGTGGATGAGTGCGATCTCGTCCACCACTGCTCGCGGATCCCGCAGCCGAAAGCGATTCCCCTCGACATCAGGCACGCCGCAGTACACACAGTGCAGGGGGCAACCGCGCTTGGTTTGAACGCCGTAGCCTGGGTGAATCTCGCGGCGAGCGAAATACTGCGGGTCAGGAGAGAAACAGGTTGGCACGTGTGCTGCCGCGGCGCGCCCCTCGAAGTGCCTTCGCCCCTGGCTCACGATCGTGCCGGCGATGACCTGTTCTCGTGTCTTCCCGGCCTCTAGCATCTCGGCTATGTCGACGATGCTCTGCTCTCCTTCGCCTGTGATGCCAAGATCGGCGCTGCTTACAGAGTTCATGAACTCTTGCGGAAGGAGGGAGAAGGCTGCGCCTCCTAGGACGATTACCGCGTTGGGGCACTCGCACCGCAGTGTGTCGGCCACGTGCCGAGCGAGGTCAAGCATCGAGTTATATCGAAGCAGGGTCTCATTGTCGACGTTTCGTATCGATATTCCAATCAGCTGCGGCTGGCGCGAGCGGGCAGCTTCCAGGACGCGATCCGTGATCAAACCGTCTTCAACGAAGCACAAGTCCAACAGCTGAGTGGGATGGCCGTTTTCTTCCAATGCCTGCTGCAGGTAACCGACGCCAACTGGCACAACGGGACTCGGCCGCCGCGCCCGGTTCAGGGAGATCAGCAAGCCGGTGGTCATGGTGTCGCCGTCCCCAAAACGCCTTGAGAGACGAGCGCGACTGCCCTGCACCAGGCGGCGCCCGACGCGTTCAACTTGATCGGAAGCGCCAGAAAAGTGAAGGGCTGCCCCGAGGGCAGCTGGTCGAGATTGGCCAAGCGCTCAACCTGTTGGAAGGGATGTTCACGTCCGGCCAAGTGGCAGGGCCACATGACGGAGCGATCTCCGGTGGCAAGAAACTCACGAATCATCACGGCGCTGGGCCGGTCGAGGCTGGCACCATCTGTCCCGATGACTTCGACACCTGCGTCGAGTAGGACCTGGAGCGCGCCTCGGGTGAGGCCAGCATGCTCGGTGAAGTACCCGGGGCCTTCATCTGGCGCATGTCGCGGATCGGTCTCGATGAGCGCGATCCGTGGCAGGCCGTCGCCATGAGAACACACGGCAGCCGCCATAGCCCCCGCCGTGATGCGATCATCGTCCGCGCGGGGCCGCAACACAACCGCTGGTCCCATCAGGCCTTCCAGCGGAAGGTCGGCGACTTGAGTGCCGTTCGCCGAGCCGTAGTGAAAGGGAGCGTCCACGTGGGTCCCAAAGTGGGTGCTGATGGTGAACCACTCATTAGTCAGGAAACGCCCATCGGGAAAGGCATCTCGCGAGATGCTCCAAGGGGACTCGCGTCCCCGGAGCCTCACCTCTTCCGGAACCAGCGGACTGTTGAAGTAGTTCTTCTCTAGTTGCTCGGGCCCCTTCTCCGGGAGCCAGTTCTCTCGTCCGCGGAACCCCGGGTCGTTCTCAGCAGCTGGCACCGACTGACTGAGGTCAATCACGGCCACCTCGACACCCAGTAGCCTGACCATCTCAAAGAACCTCGTGACCGAGATCTGGGCGAGGCGCCAACGGCGCCATGAACAAGGCCAAGTGGCACGTCTCATCAGTCGCCATCACTGCGTGCGCAACTCCCCTGGGCACGAGCACGCCCGCGCCTTCCCCCACCTCGAAACTCTCCTCACCCAACGTGATGGTCGCTGTTCCCGACGTCACCAGCAGGTGCTCTTCGGAGAAGTCGTGCTTGTGCCGCGGGATGCCCTGTCCCGGATCCAGCCTCAGCAGACCACTCGCGGAGGTGGAACTGCCCCGGCTGGGTGGGGTAATGAGCATGGTCAGGCAGTCGCCAAAGACAGGCGACTTGTGTCCTTGGTCCCAGTTGATGGGCTCGCGACGCAGCTGTTCGATACCTTGCGCCACGCTTCGCATCTGCTCACGAGTCCCCTGATTCAGGAAGGCCACTGCATCCAGTTCGCTGAACGGAGCCTCGGGACTCACAACAAAGTCTTGGCGCCACGTCATGATCGTGCGGTCAAAATCCAAGGATTCATAGCGCCACAGCAACACCATCTGATCAAAGGGGCCATCCTCGCTGATTCGGCGGGCTCTGACCGAGTTCGAGGCTATGTCGGACTCTCGCCGCGACACCCATGAGTAGCGCTCGCCAGACTCGTTCGGGACGGTCGTCAGTCGAAAGGTAACCCCGACGGCATCCCGCTCAAGTACCTCGACTGATTCGTACTCGGTGAACAGTTGCGGCCAGCGTTCGACGTCGTTCGCCACCCTCCACACGAACGGAAGAGATGCCTCAACGATAATGGAGTTTTCAACGAATGCCGCCATGTCGCCCGCCGATCGATCGCTCTACCTGTTAGTTGAAACTGTATGCAGGTTTCGGGTTACCGGGGGATAAGTACACTGTTAATTAGTCACGAATTCACTTTCGAAATCGTGCGTTCACTTCGACGTGCGTCACCCTCCTTTCACCAAGTACAGCAGTTGACCGTGGAATGCCGAATTACCCAAGTCGCGATATTCGATCACACTTGCCGCAATTGTCGGCAGATCAGCTGCGCATCGCGTCCACACTTCCGCGAGCTTCAGGGAGACTTAGACAGAGTGTCTCTAAACGTTTACTCCGCAGCGTCTCATACTGAATCTTGAGCGTCTCGGAGTTGGGCCACTCCAGCGTCCGCACAATCACAAGCCCATCGAAACTGGTCAGCGCTTCAAGCAAAGTGTTGAGATCCGTTAAAACTACCGATAGATCCATAAGTTAGATGTTCTGGTTCACGGGTCAATTAGTGCGATATGAAGCTTTCATAAGGCTTGGAGTAGACATCGTCGCAACGTTCCCAGAAACCGCGTAAGCCGTAATAACTCCCTGGGGTCTAACGCCCGTCCCATGCAGCGGACCGCCGTTGTAGATAACGCGAAACTTCTCTTTACACCGGCTGTCGAACAGTGCGAAGATCTGAATTCCACCGTCCTGCCGCAGGTCCTTCACGCTTTCGCCCTGAGAAATAGTGGCTCATCCGAATCTAGGGTGTAGTCGGGGTCTGAACCCGCCGGTCTCGAGCAGGGATCTGGCGATGTAGTTGGTCAGGTTGCCGAACCCCGGTGCCGAGCCGGGCAGGTGCTCGAGCCTGCCGTTGATCGCCTCGGTGGGCCCGTTGGAGGTGCTGGGCCGGTCGAAGTAGGCCAGGACGTCGGCGGCGCGCTTCTTCAGGGTTCTGCCGAGCTTGGTGATCTCGGCCAGGGCCTTGGGGACGCCGGTGCTGATCGAGTCGATGAGCCGGGCCATCAGCTCGGGCCGTGGCGCCGGTTCTCGTGGCGGTAGGCGGCGATCATGGGCTGGTAGACGCTCCGTGACCTCGACCTCGACGTGGGCGTCGTCGGCGAACAGGGTGTCCAGTCGGTCCTTGTGCGTGTCGTTGAGCAGGTCGGCGCCGGTCGACAGGGTCCGGCGGGCGGCATAGAGCGGGTCGCCCTTGCGGCCGCGGTGCCCACAGATGGCCTGCTGAACTCGCCGTCGGCACTCATCGAGCGCCTCGCCAGCCAGGCGCGTGACGTGGAAGGGATCTAGCACGCTCACCACGTCGGGCAGTTCCTCGACGGCGGCGGTCTTGAACCCGGTGAAGCCGTCCATCGCGACCACTTCCACGCCGTCGCGCCACTGCTGCGGGCGGTCGGCCAGCCAGGTCTTGAACGCCTGCTTGGAGCGTTTTTCGACCATGTCCAGCAGCCGGGCGGGGCCGGTGTCATCTCGTGCTGGGGTGAGGTCGATGATCATGGTGACGTACCTGTCGCCGCGACGGGTGTGGCGCCACACGTGCTCATCGACCCCGACGACCTTCACCCCCTCGAAGCGGTGCTCCTGGTCGATCAGTACCCGCTTGCCCTCGGCCAGAACGGCATCGTTGGCGGTGTCCCAGGCCACCGCGAGCCCCTCGGCGACCCGAGCCACGCTCAAGTGCTGGACCACGATCTTTTCCAGCGCCCACCGCAGAGCGCGCCGAGACAACGTGGCCCGCGGCTCGGCCGCGGCGGTGGTGTCCTGGCGCCACACATACCCGCAGCCGCTGCAGCGGTAACGGCGCACGACGACCTCCAGCGTCGTGGGCTGCCAGCCCAGTGGTTCGTGGGCAAGCCGTCGGACCACGGTGTCACGTGGTCTTTCTTCGCAGCCGCAGCGCCGGCACCACTAGTCGGGCTGGACCACCTGGCAGGCCAATACGGCACGATCCGGCTCGAGTCGCTGCCCGGTGACAACGAGGCCGAGTTCGTCGAGGCGGCAGAAGACAGTCAGGTCGGGGCTGGCCAACGCATCAGCGCGCCCGCCGACGGTAGCGTCATGCACGTCGAGGTCTTTCGGGCTGAGTGTGTAAGAGCTCTCATCCTCAGGGACCTCGACCTCTATCCGGCCACCGACGCGCCGGCCCGCCGCGCGACATGCGCTACACCCTCATCTGGGAAGAGCCCCTGAACCTGGCCTACATCAAAGTGTCCGCCTGAACCCACAAGGAATGCCGGCCCATGGATTCCCAGGAGTCTACTTACTAACGATCGCCTTAGTAATCGGGCAGGCCACCCGCGTCGGGCGAGGTGGCGAATCCTTGCCAGTTGGAGTCCACGAGGTTGATGGCGCGGCGCAGGAACTGCCCTGGCTGGAGGACCACCAAGTCCTGCAGGTGGTCGGGTTGGCCGGTGGTGAGCAGCCCGCCGCGATCGATGTACAGGCAGGTGTACAGGTCACCGGCGGTGGAGGTCACGATGCAGGGATGCCCGGGAACGAACGCACCGCGGTCCGTGTCGTGCTGATGCAGCAGTTGGAGGGAGTGCCGGGGCGGGGGAGTGCGTGGGCTATGCGCGGGTGTCGTCGGACAGCCAGAACCTCGCGTGACAGGATGCTGCATTGCGTGAGGCCGGCGTCTCGCGCTCGTTCGTCGACGTGGCGAGCGGGAAGGACACCGACCGGCCGCAGCTCCCGGAGATAGTGCGCTACGTGCGGGCCGGTGACGAACTGGTGGTGCCCAGCTTCGACCAGCTGGCGCGGTCGTTACCGGACCTGTTGGCCTTGGTGGAGCAGATCACCGGGAAGGGCTGCACGATCCGGTTCCTGAGCCCGCCGTTGACGTTTACCGGTGGCGACGACTGGTGGGCCGGTTTGAGGCTCGTGCTCCTGGGTGCTGTGGCGAGTTTCGAGCGCGACATTCTGCTACGGCGCCAGCGCGAGGGCATCGGCTAGGCGAGGCAGCGTAAGACGTACAAGGGCCGCACGCCGACCGACCCGGCAAAGCTCGACAAGGCGCGTGAGCTGGTGGGGGCAGGGGTGCCGGTACCTGCTATGGCTCGGCAGCGCGGGGTCTCCCGGTCGGTGCTCACGCGCGCTGGTATCCGGAGCAACAAGAACGGCATACAGCAGCTGTTGATGGATGCGTGAACGACGCCGAGACGCCGAGACTTCCCCGACCTTCGAACCGCCCTTGCGGTCTCTTGCTCTCCCGGGGACAGCCAGCCTTCGAGCGCAACTGCGGTGTCCGACAGAAGCCTTCAGCAGGAATCCGGTCGAGGCGCAACGCGCGTTCGAGCACGCCCATGAGACGGGCGAGGTAGCGGTGTCGGACCGGGTGGTGCCGCGCAACTCGTCCGTGCGAAGGCCTTGATCGGCTCGGGGTTCTTGTTCTTCTCGCGGCCGCCACCGAGGCTGAGTTCATCTACCAACTCATGGCATCGAAACCGAAGATTGGGTTGGAAGTTGCGAATGCATCCCGTGCGGCCTCCACGTGGCTACGCGGGCCGGGTCTGACGAATGCAACGGGCCAGTCCTCGCCGGTTCTCCGCTGAGGAGAAGACAGAGTTCCTCCGATGGTTGGCCTATCCACAACAAGCCGCGGCGTCGAGGGTGAGCGCGCCGATGCTGTGCCTGCGCGGTGGCCAAGTGCCGCGACCGGTGCTGTTCGTGCTGGACGAAGCCGCGAACATCGGCCGGTGGCCCGAGCTGCCGCGGTGCTCTGCGACCTCGTCGCGGAGTTTCAGATGCGCTACCCGGTCGCATGGCTCCTGACCACCACACCCTTACCCGATGCGTGGAGGTCTACCCCGACCACGTCGACCTTGACCGTCCGCCGAGCTCCCCGTTCATCGAGCAGTACGTCGTGGACCTCGCCAGGACGATGGTCCAGCAGGGCAACCCCGCCAAAAGGCAGACCTAGCCCGACTGCCCTCAGCTACGAACACTGGTCAACATCCAGTCGGTCAAGATCACGCTGCTCATCTTCTCCAGATGCCCGGCCATGGAAGCGTCAGTGGATTTGAGAGAGATGCTGTTGGCGACGAGTCCTCGATCCTGATCCCGTCAACAATGATGGGAGAACCGTCTACTTCTGTGCGGTCGGTTCTGTTCCTTGCTGCTGACGGATCTCGGCCTGCCGGAGGGTGCGGGTCAGCCTGTCTGCACGTTCCTTGTTCCGATGGACCGAGGTCATCTGATAGTGCATGGCCATGGCGGCCGTGGTGTGGCCGAGCATCCGCATGAGCTCGGCGGTGGTGGCCCCGCCCTGAGCGGCCAGGGTCGCGGCCGTGCGCCGCAGATCATGAACGGTGAGTTCCGGTCGGCCGATGGCCAGGCACCCCTTGTGGCGGGCCTGCCACAGCACCGACGAGGCCATCGGGTGGGACCCGTCGCGGGCGGGGAACACCAGGGCGTCCCTGCCACGCACGGGAAGGGCTGCCAACCAGACTCGCATCGGGTCGATGAGCTGAGAAGGCATGGCCACGATCCGGAAGCCGGCATCGGTCTTGGCGTCGCCGTACTGCCAGTCCAAGTGGTGATCGGCGACCCTGACCCTGTTGACGGCCTGCTCGACGTGAAAGACCTTGGCCCTGAGGTCCACGTCGCGACGGCGTAGGCCCCGGACTTCTCCGGAACGCAGTCCGCACCAGGCGGCCACCATGAGCGCCACCCGGTAGTGCTGGGGAACCGCCAGCATGTATGCCAGGGTCTGGTCGGCGCTGAGAGCCTCCATCGTGGCGGCTGAGTGCCGGGGCCTGGGCTTGCTCGCTCCCTTGAGATGGCACGGAGAGACCTCAATGAGCTCGTCGTCGAGGGCCTCCTTCATCACCGAGCTCAGCAGCTGGTAAGCCCTGGCGTTGGTTGTCGGCGTGCTGGGCAGCTGGTCCCACCACCGCACGACGTCGGCCCGACTCACGTGGTCGAGTTTCCTGCGGCCGAGATCGGTGCCAGTGATCCTCAGCCTGGCGTCCTTGCGGTAGAGGTCGACGGTGGTGGGAGACACCGGACGGTGGGGTCTGCTGCGCCGTCGCTCGATGACGACGTCGATCCACTGCTCGACGGTGACCATGGCGTCCTCGCGGGCGGCCTGGGCGATCTGCTCGGCCTGACGCACGGCCGGAGGGGTCCACCGGCCGTCACTGATGAGCCGGCGTTCGTCGGCGAGCCAACCCTGGGCGTAGCCCCCGTCGACAAACGTCGAGGAGGCCGTGTGCCGCTGACCGTCGGGGCCGACGTAGCTGGCCTGCATGTTCCCGCCGGGCAACCGACGCAGATAGCCGAAGCTCCTCCGCCTGCCGGATCTTCTGGCCATGGTTCCTTCCCACGTGTCCGAGGGGCCCCGGTCCGGGTTTCGTGCTGTCGTGCGATCTACGTGCGATAAGAAACCGTGGATCTGCCCGTTTCCACCCCGTTTTGCTGATTTGGCCCTGAGACGCCAAATGGTCGGTGACTAGGAGCTTCACCTAGTCACCGACCATTTGATCGCTGTGCGCGAGAGAGGAGTTGAACCTCCACGTCCCAAGGGACACTGGCACCTGAAGCCAGCGCGTCTGCCATTCCGCCACTCGCGCATCGGGTCCGTCTGGCGGACCCAACTCGGAGACGGTAGCACGGATTGGGAATCGAAGTGAAATCGAGACTGTCCCGCTGCGTCATGACGGGGCCGCCGGGGCGTCGCCTGCGTACCGAGTAGCCTTGCCCCGTGCTGTCCTTCCTCGCCGCGGCCTTCGCCTTGGGCATCGCCGGTTTCGACCCCCTGGGGTCCTTCGTGCTGTTGGCAGCCCTCGGTCTGGGCGTCAGACGTCGCGGCGTCGTCATGGTGTTGCTCACCTCGGTGGGAACCTCCGCCATCTTCGGGGTTGCTGGAGTGCTCGGTCTGGGAGCCTTGCTCGCCCGGCTGGGAATTCATGGACTACATGTTCCGCACCTGGTCTGGGTGTGGTTGGTGGCGATCCTTGGCGTGGCCTTCCTGGGTTGGGCGGCATGGCGACTGCGTCCCGGGGCGGCGACGAAGGAACTGGACGAGGACACCTCAGCTGCACCGCGTTCGACGGCGCCCGGGGCTCTGGCCGTCAGCGGACTCCTGGTGGGCTTGTCCTCGCTCATCGACCCGGCATTTTGGGCGATGCTCGTCCATGCCGCGCACCTTCCGCATGTCAGCTGGGCCGTCGCCGAGTCCCTCATCTGGGTTGTCTGCAGTCACAGCCTGCTCATCGTCCTCGTCATCGCCTACCTCATCGGTGGGCCTGACCGCGTCACCCGAGTGGTGACGAGCATCCGTGAGGACCACGCCGTCGCGCTTCATCGCGGTATCTCAGCGATGCTCGCTGCGTTTGGAGGCCTTCTGCTGGCCGACGTCATCGGCGTGCTGACTACTGGGCAGTGGTTCTTCGAGCTGTGAGGTCTCAGTGCCAGCGGTGATGACGCTGACGACGTCGTCCGGCTCGTCCCAGGAACCAGCCCAGTGCCAGACCGAGCACTCCGGCACCGACCGCAACTGCGATCTGCAACGGGCCCCATTCGCGAGTCGCGACCGTCACCGTCTGTCCATGGGGGATGGGAACACCCTTGGCCTCGGCGGCTCCCACGGCATTCGCGCGCTGGGCAATGCGATTCAGGGAAGCCTCCAGGACGCTTCGGGTGTACCCCATGTGGACGGGACGGCCTTGGTTGAGCTCGTCCTGCCAGGTTGACTGCAGGGTGAGGATGCGCGTCAGGGCTGGCGCGGTGTCGCAGACCGGATCACCCTTCAAGCACACTGAATAGGTTTCCGGGTAGGCCTCGGGAGGGATCGCCGCCCCGGCCTTGACCATGTCAGCGTCCAGAGATTTCTGATCAAGGGATTCCTGACTCAGACTGAGGGTGGCCTTGATGATGGCCCGCATCTGGGCGTCACGGTTGGCCCCGGGGGTCGCATGTGCGCGCTCTCGCAAGTAGTAGAGGATGGCAGCCATTCCCATGGCTGACCGGTCGGCATCTCCACTGAGTTCCTGGACGTTCTGCCCTGGGTAGTGGTCTGGGTTCCCGGCCAGGATGGCACCTGCCAGGCGCTGAGGGGTGTCGGTCTGGGCGAGGGCCTGGGTGATGGCCTGGGAGCCTTGGGAAAAACCGGCGAGGATGACCCACTCCTTGGGGCACTGCTTCTTCTCGGCGTTGAGGAGGGCGGTGAGTTTCTTGGCTCCCAGAGCCGCAGAGTCGAAGTACTCCGTCGACGGCATGGTTGCGTCGAAGAGGAGACTGCTCATCGATGCCTGTTGCAGGGTGTGAGGGTCAGCCGCAGGGTAGTCCAGGTAGACCTGACGGACAGTTCCCTTGCCCTTCCACTTCTGGGCCACAGCGTCACGGATCGACGTGATGGTCTCGCCATAGGGAGGGGTTTCCCCGGAGCCGCGAACGCCGACGAACATCACGGAGGCACACTCCATCTGGGATGCGTGTTCTGAGGACACCGGGTCTGAGCCCCAGCCCATTCCTGCTCCGGGGGTGATGGGTGCGGCAGGTTTGGGAGAGTCCGCGGATCCGCTGGCGTAGCTGGTGCTGGTGGTCGTCGGGGTGGGGGTTGCTGACTCGGCACTGGCGGAAAGCGGCATCGATACCAGACCGACGGCGACGAGGAGAGTGAGCAATGTCTGCCGAAGCTTCACGACGCCAGTCAAGCAGGCACCGCCGACACGTGGTCGACGGCGCCTGTTCGTGTTTGCTGCCACGAGGTCGGTTGGCAGCCCTGGTCATCGTCAGGACTGCTGGAAGGTTCCGGTGATCGACGCGGAGTCCAGCTCGCTGGTGTGGATGGCGAAGCGGACCTGGACGTTGGCGGCGTCGTCAGGAATGTCGAGATGCTCGCTCGGCATGGCATGGACGGTGTGGATGTAGCGGTGGGCCGGTCCGGGCGGCGGGCAGGCGCCGGAGTAGCCGTCCTCCTGGTAGTCGTTGGTCCACTCGCGCACGCCGGAGGGCAGCGGGCCGCCTTCGTCGAGGGAGGTGACGTCGGCCGCGATGTCGGCGAGGATCCAGTGCCAGAAGCCGGAACCAGTGGGGGCGTCGGGATCGTAGATGGTGATCGCGTAGGACTTGGTGCCCTCCGGGCCGGGTGTCCAGCTCAACTGCGGGCTGACGTTCTTGCCGCCCGCATCGGCGTGGGCGTAGGCCAGGGCGATCGGCTGGCCTTCCTTGATGGACGTGCTGGTGATCTCCATGGGTTGTGTCCTTTCCCTTGGCGTGTGTCCATGATGCCAGCCTGATGCGCGATCCGAAGGGGTGTCACGACCGGTTCCGAACGCGGGGAAGCCCACCCCTGATGACGAGGTGAAGGGGTGAGTGTGCAGATGTGATGAGATGCGTATACCCTTCATCTTGTGCTGGTTCTCATCGCCAGACACCAGATGTAGGGGTTGTATCCACATCTGGTGGCGATGGGAGGAAAGAGGGAATCCGGTGGGAAACCGGAACTGCCCCGCAGCGGTGACAGGGAACGACGGCGACATACGCACTGGCCATCCGGTTGGGAAGCGTCGCTCGGTAGGAACTCGTCTGACGGCGAAACGCCCTGAAGTCCGAAGACCTGCCAGCGCCCGGGTCGGCGACCCGGTACGACTACGGGCGCGCGGGACGACCCGGGGCGAACCTGCTCCACCCGTGCGCTGCTTCGAGGAGAGAGCATGTCGACCACCCTTCATTCGGTGTCCATCAGCCAGCAGCGAGCAGTACCAGCATCCATCCGCAAGAGGGACGGACGGGTCATCGGATTCGACTCGACGAAGATCGTCGAGGCCGTCCGCAAGGCCTTCGTCGCCTGTGGCATCGACGCCCCCGAACTCCTGGCCTCCGAGGTCGCCCTCGAGGTGCTCTCCCGACTGAGCGAGATGGGTGAGGACACCCCTGACGTCGAGGCCATCCAGGACCTCGTCGAGAAGGCCCTCATGGATCAGGGACATGACGACGTCGCCAAGGCCTACATCCTCTACCGTCAGCGTCGTACCGTCGCCCGCGACCAGCAGTCCGCCCTCATGCGCACCCTGCGCGAGATCACCTTCGCCTCCGCCGAGGAGGCTGACGCTAAGCGGGAGAACGCCAACGTCGACGGCAACTCCGCAATGGGGTCGATGCTGCGCTACGGAACCGAGTCGGCCAAGCAGTTCAACCTGCTCGAGGTGCTCGACCCCACCCATGCCGCCGCCCATCGTGACGGGGACATCCACATCCACGACCTCGACTTCTTCACCCTGACGACCACCTGTTGCCAGATCAACCTCACCGATCTCTTCGAGCACGGCTTCTCCACCGGCCACGGCGTGCTGCGAACCCCGCAATCGATCGGGTCGTACGCGGCCCTGGCCTGCATCGCGATCCAGTCCAACCAGAATGACCAACACGGTGGCCAGGCGGTGCCGAACTTTGACCGAGACATGGCGCCGGGGGTCGCCAAGACCTTCGTCAAGGCCGCCCAAATCGGTCTGACGAGGACTTTCGAGGTTCTCGGTGGTGACGAGGAGCATCTCGACGAGGTGCGCGAGGCGGCCTCCGGGTGGGTGCTGGAGCCGGATGCCGCCGCGCTGGCCCGTGAGAAGGAGCAGCTGGCGGAACTGTTCGCCGGGCTCATTGACGACACCGACCGGGTCGCCGACAGAGTCCGTCGCCAGGCTGTCGAGGAGACGCGTCGTCAGACCTACCAGGCGATGGAGGCCCTCATCGCCAACCTCAACACCATGAATTCGCGAGCCGGGGCGCAGACCCCGTTCTCGTCGATCAATTACGGCACCGACACCAGCCCGGAGGCGCGGATGGTGATGCATTGCCTGCTGGAGGCCACCGAAGCCGGTCTGGGCGGCGGGGAGACCGCGATCTTCCCGATCCAGATCTTCCGGGTGCAGAAGGGTGTCAATCTCGACGACGACGACCCCAACCACGACCTGTTCCGGCTGGCCTGTCGTGTGAGTGCCAAGCGCCTCTTCCCGAACTTCTCCTTCCAGGATGCCCCGTTCAACGCCGAGTACTACGTGCCCGGCCATCCCGAGACCGAGATCGCCTACATGGGCTGCCGCACCCGGGTGATGTCGAACGTCCATGACCCCTCGCAGGCCCAGACCTGGGGACGCGGGAACCTGTCCTTCACCTCGATCAACCTGCCGAGGCTGGCGATCGAGGCCAACCACGACGTCGATGTTTTCTTCACCTCCTTCGACCGGATGATCGACCTCGTCATCGACCAGTTGCTCGACCGGCTCAAGATCCAGTCCCACAAGCTGGTGCGAAACTTCCCCTTCCTCATGGGGCAGGGGGTCTGGATCGGCTCGGAGAACTTGGGGCCTGACGATGCCGTCGCCGAGGTGCTCGAGCACGGGACCCTGTCGGTGGGGTTCATCGGGCTGGCCGAGACTTTGACGGCCTTGGTCGGTGTCCACCACGGTGAGTCGGAGGAGGCCCAGCAGCTCGGCTTGCGGATCGTCGGTCACCTGCGAGAGAGGATGGACGAGGCCGCCGAGCGCACCGGGTTGAACTTCTCGGCCCTGGCCACCCCAGCCGAGGGACTGTCGGGACGATTCGTGCGGATGGACCGTCAGCGTTACGGGTCGATCCCGGGAGTCACCGACCGGGAGTACTACACCAACAGCTTCCACGTGCCGGTCTGGTACCACATCGGTGCTGCGGACAAGATCCGCATTGAGGCTCCTTATCACGCCTTCACCAACGGCGGTCACATCTCGTACGTCGAACTGTCGGGCGATCCGGCACGCAACGTCGACGCCTTCGAGGCCCTCGTGCGGTACATGGCTGCCAGCGGCATCGGGTACGGGTCCATCAACCATCCGGTCGACCGGGATCCTCAGTGCGGCTACACCGGGATCATCGACGACGAGTGTCCCAAGTGCGGCCGTCACGAGGATTCCGGGTCCTTCGACCGGATTCGCCGCATCACCGGCTACCTCGTCGGTGGGCTGGACAGATTCAACGACGCCAAGCGGGCCGAGGTCCGCGACCGCGTCAAGCACGGATGAGACCGGAGCGAGGATGAGGGTTGCCGGGATCGAGCCGGAGTCGATCGTCGATGGTCCCGGCATCCGCTTTACGGTCTTCGCGCAGGGATGCCCGCTGAAGTGTCCCGGATGCCAGAACCCTGGTACCTGGGATCCCTGCGGTGGCCAGGAGATCGACGTCGAGGAGATCATCACCGAGATGAGGTCGTCGGTGTTGGCGTCCGGATTGACGCTCTCGGGCGGTGAGGCGAGTCGTCAACCTGGAGATTGCGCGACGTTGTCCCGTGCTGCCCACGAAATGGGGTGGGACGTCTGGGCATGGTCCGGATTCACCATGGATGCCCTGCTGCGTCAGGCCCGTCACAACCCAGAGCTGGCCGAGATGCTGGACCAGGTGGACGTCCTGGTCGACGGACCTTTCCAGCTGGCACGACGCACCCTCACCCTGCCATGGCGGGGAAGCGGAAACCAGCGGATCATCGACGTCCCTGCGACCCTGCGCGAGGGGCGAGTGGTGGAGTGGGAATCCGTCAGTCCAGCCGGCTGAAGGCCCTTGTCCGAAGTACCAGGTCCTCGGCCTCGTCACACTCGTCGAGGTCGACGGTCGCGGTGATCGACCAGTCGTGGTTGCCGGCAGGGTCGTCGATGATCTGACGAACCAACCAGATCCGGGCGTCGCGGCGTCCCGACTCCTTCTCGATCATGAACAGACCGGGGGCGCGGGCGTCCGGGCCGTCGTTGATCTCGTCGTGCTCGCCCCAGTAGTCGCCCAGGGTGTCCTCCCAGGCATTGGTCGTCATGGCAGAACTGTCGGGCTCGAGGGCTCCCAGGGCCTCGAAGTCGTCGTCTGCGGCCAGGATCACCTTGCGGAACAAGGCATTGCGCACCATGACGGTGAAGGCCCGCTGGTTGGAGGTGAAGGTCCGTACCGGACGGACCTCTTCGGATTCCTCATCGACGGGATGGGTGAGTTCCTCCCACTCGTCGATGAGGGAGGAGTCGGTGGAGCGGACGACCTCGCCCAGCCAGGAGATGACGTCGGCAAGTTCCTCGGTCCGCTCGGACTCGGGGACTGTCTGACGCAGCGCACGGTAGGCGTCGGTCAGATAGCGCAGCACCAGACCCTCGCTGCGTTGCACCTTGTAATGGGCGCAGAACTCGCCGAAGGTCATGGCGCGTTCGTACATGTCGCGCACGACCGACTTGGGCTGCAGGGCGTCGGAGGGAATCCACGGGTGGCTTGGGGCGAAGATCTCGAACAAGGCGTCGAGGGTCTCCTCGAGCGGGCGTGGCCACTCGATCTCCTCGACGGCGGCCATCCGATCCTCGTAGTCGTAGCCGTCCTCCTTCATGCGTGCGATGGCCTCGCCACGCGCGGCATGCTGCTGGGCTATGAGGACGCTCATCGGATTGTCGAGGGTGGCCTCGATGACGCTGACGACGTCGAGGGCGTGAGTAGGGGACTCCGGGTCGAGGGTCGCGACGGCCTCGCTGGCGAAAGCCGACAGCGGCTGGTTGAGGGCGAAGTCATCCTGCAGGGCCTCGTTCATCGCGAATTTGCGGCCACCGGGGGTGGGCTCGTCGAGACGGTGGACGACCTCGGAGCGCAGCAGGGACAGCCCGATCTGCACGGCGCGACGGTAGAGGCGACGCCGCTCGGCGACGGCCGGGGTGGAGGAGTCGACGAGGTGCTGGACCGCCCGAGCGGTGTCCTCGTCACGCTGCAGCAGGTTGAGCAGCATCGCCTCGGTGATCCTCATCCGGGCGTGGAGGGTCTCCGGGGTGGACTCGATGAGTTTGGTGAAGGTTTCCTCGGAGTAGTTGACGAACCCCTCCGGTGGCTTGTGACGCTGCACCTTGCGACGCTTCTTGGGGTCGTCTCCGGCCTTGGCAAGAGCCTTCTCGTTGGCGATGACGTGCTCGGGTGCTTGGGCGACGACGTAGCCGACGGTGTCGAATCCGGCCCGACCCGCGCGACCGGCGATCTGGTGGAACTCACGGGACTTCAGGACTCGGGTGCGTCGACCGTCGAACTTCGTCAGGGAGGTGAACATGACGGTGCGGATCGGCACGTTGATGCCGACCCCGAGGGTGTCGGTGCCACAAATGACCTTGAGCTTGCCCTGTTGGGCGAGGGTTTCGACGAGGCGTCGGTACTTCGGAAGCATCCCGGCGTGGTGGACCCCGATGCCCGAGGTGATGAACTTGCGCACCGTCGAGCCGAATCCCTTGGAGAAGCGGAAGTCGGCGATCTCGGCGGCGATGCCGTGACGCTCCTCGGTGCTCACCAACTTCATCGACGTCATGGACTGGGCGCGTTCCAGAGCCTGCTTCTGGGACGGATGGACGATGTAGACCGGGGCCTTCTGCTCCTCGACGAGCTCCTCGATGGCCTCGTGGTCGGGTTTCATTGACCAGGAGTACTGCAGCGGGACGGGGCGGACGACTCCGGTGATGACGCTGGTGGGGCGTCCGGTGATGGTGGTGAGGCCCTCGGACAGGTCGGTGACGTCACCGAGGGTTGCGCTCATGACGATCTGCTGGGCCTGCGGGAGTTCGGACAGCGGCACCTGCCAGGCCCAGCCCCGGTCGGGGTCGCCGATGAAGTGGAACTCGTCCATGACAACCTGGTCGACGTTGGCATGGCGACCCTCGCGCAGGGCGATGTTGGCAAGGATCTCGGCGGTGCAGCAGATGATGGGGGCATCGGAGTTGACGGAGGCGTCGCCGGTGACCATGCCGACATTGGTGGCTCCGAAGATCTCGCAGAGGCTGAAGAACTTCTCGCTGACGAGGGCTTTGATGGGGGCGGTGTAGTAGGAGCGTCCTCCCGCAGCCACGCAGGCGAAGTGGGCTGCGGTGGCGATGAGGGATTTCCCGGACCCGGTCGGGGTAGTGACGATGACGTGGTTGCCCGACAGGATCTCGAGGATCGCCTCCTCCTGGTGCTCGTACATGGAGATGCCGTCCCGGGCGACGGCTCGCTCGATGTGGTCCAAGGCCATGTCGGCGTCGAGAGGACGGGCACCGGGGGAGTCCCAGCCCGGTTGGCGCTCCCCGCGGTCGGTGGTGACCGGGGCACGACCGTCGACCATGTCGTCAAGGGCTTCGGCCAGGTGCACGGTGTCTCCTCGTATCGGGGCGGCCAGAACGGTTTCCAATGTAGTGGTGGGCTCGGACGTGACCGGTGTTGGTCGTGTTCGCCCGTGGTTGATTGGCTATTGCTGTCGTCCCAGCTGCGCCAGCTGTGTCTCACCCGCATGGATGGCCAGGACCGCTGATTCACACCCCCACATGACACACATCACCGCGGGCCCCGAGATCATTTCGGGGCCCGCGGTGTGTTGAACGATGGATTGTCTGGAAGAGAACCGACGAATCAGCGCGCGGACGGGGTGCGGGTCTCGGCGCTGATGAACCAGGCCTGCTGCTCGAGCTGTTGGATGAAGCCGTGCAGGATGTCGGCAGAGGTGGGATCCTCCTCGTCAATCTGGTCGTGGACCTCGCGCATGGTGCCGGTCACGGCCTCGATCGAAGCGGTGATGACCTTGATTGCGTCATGGGTCAGGACCTCTCCCTGGGGGGACTCAGGAAGGGTGGTGCTGGCAGCGACCACGGCGGGACGGCCGTCCGGGGAAGCGTGGAGCGCACGCATGCGCTCGGCCACCTCGTCGGCACCCTCGCGGGCGATCCCGACGACTTCGTCAAGGTTCAGGTGGAGGTCACGGAAGTTCGGGCCGACGATGTTCCAGTGGGCATGTTTGCCGACCAACTCCAGCGCGATGAAGTCGACGAGAACCTTCTGGAGGTTCGCGGAGAGGGTCTTGGAGGCCTTGAAGCCGGCCTCGGCGTTCTCGAGCTTGGTGGTGGTCTGCCCGGCAGGGGCTGGAACGTTCACGGTGTCAGCCATGCGAAATCTCCTTCGTTCATGGTGACCGAGTGACGGCCACCGGCGTACATGTGGGGAACAGTCACCGAACTTCAGTTATTCCACAGTGGACGAAAACCTGTCGGTACACCTGGACTCCAGGTGTCCTGTCGGGCGGTGGGCGCCGGGCCGACGCCGACATGCGGCATGATGTGACCCATGAGCGCAGAGACTGACGAGTCTGGTCCCATCGATGCCCCCAGCGATGGTCGGCTGGTGTTCCCGAACGAGGTGCTGTCGTCCAAGGTCATCGCTGTTCTGCCCGACGTTCCGGCATCGGATCTTATGGCCCCGATCGAGGCCATGATTCAGGAGAAGGTTCGCGTCTTCACCCTCCCCGTCGCCGACGCAGACCGCCGTCGCGCCGTGCTCAAGATCTACCGTCGTCGTGCCGTCATTGGTGTTCATGGCGTCATGGCCGTCGACGACGTCCAGGGCCTGGTTAATGACAGGGTTGCCTTCGCCCTCCCGGTGGCCGCCACTCCCGACCTGCTCGACGCCCTGCGTCAAGCTGGCATCCCAGCCGCCCCTGACGCCCTGACGCCCACTGAGGTCCGGGCCGCATGGGGTGCCGGAGCCGATGCCGTCCAGGTCGCCCCGGCTGACATGGGTTCTGCCAGTTACGGCGACATCCTCACCCGGATGGCACCCGGGGCTGCCCTCATCCCGCGTGGCGGAATCGGGTCCTATGCGATGCGTCGCTGGCTGGCAGCTGGTGCCCTGGCGGTTTGCCTGGACGACGTCCTCGTCGGGGATGCCTGCGAGGACGGAGTCGTCTCGGCGCTGCGAGAGCGCTGCCGTTCGGTTCTGCAGGTTGTCGCCGACGCGGACGCCTGATTCGTCTGACGCCTTGAGAACCCCGAGACGGCACTCATCCTCGGCGTCGGTCTGACCGATCCCAGTTCTCGAAGAGGGAATCGGCATCGTCATCGGTTTCAGGACGGCCCTTGTCCCGTCTGCCGTGATGGCGAGTGATTGATCCGACGAGAACCCCGAGTACCAGGACGCCGAGAACCGCTGCGAAGATCAGTAGTGGCTTGCGCCCGCCGAAGGAATCCAGAAGGTTGCGCTGCGCGACGGGGACTGGACTGGTGGACATCTGCGGAATCCGGCCGTCCTGCGACTCCCCGCTCTCGTCGGGAGTGAGAGCCGGTGTGGGAGACGGGGTTGGGGAGGCAGATGACGGTGTCGGAGTTGGAGTGGGGCTGGGGGTTGGAGTGGGCGTCGATGCCTTCACCTGAACCGTCAAGGTCTTCTGAGAGGTCCCATAACGGGAATCGACGAGCTTGACTGTGATCGTGAAAGGCCCATTCGACACATCCAACGGCACCTGGATTGTGGCCTGGAAGTTGCCGTGCGGATCGGTGGGAGTGGTGAGAGCGGCATCGCCGTCATTGCCGAGCCAGATCGCCACCTGGCTGTCGGTGACGGGATGACGATGTGAAAGGGTCACCGTCCCGTTGACGTTGAGCAACGCTCCGGGAGCCGCCACCGTCGGTTTCACAGCCGCTGTCAGGACGGTGGCCTGCGGGGTGATCGAAAAGGTGCCGCGCGCCGATGCTGCCCCGACCCCTCCAGTACCATCGAACGTCGCGGACAGCTCATGGTCCCCGCCTTGGACCGAGGACGGAAGCCGCAAGGTACTGGACCAGGTGCCGTTGTTGTCCGTCACCGCGACGGCGAGCAGCTTCCCATCCACCGCAAGATTGATGAGAGCACCTGAAACCAGTTGTCCGGTCTGGGTACGCAGGGTTCCCTTGGTCTTCACGGTGTCTGAGCGGTCGAGGGTCGCGCTCATCGACAGGTCGCCGGGTGGGGTGGCTCCCGGAGGAACGGCGTAGGCTGTTGACGTCGACCAGGGTGTTTGTATCGGACATGCCGATGGGGTCAGCATCGACATCATGGAGGCGACGAGAACCGACGTCAGGGCCAGAGCCCGACAATGCTTCGCGGTCACGCGTCCTCCTTCGGTCGATCGCGAACATGATTGGCGAGACCTCCTGGTGACAGGCGCCGATGACACGGGTTCCACCCCATCTCCTAGGCTGGGAACATGCAGACTCCCATTGATGCCACGAGGACTCCCGCTTGGGGAAAGCTCACTGATCTGAGGTCCACCTTCGCCGACGGGCCGCACAAGCTGCGCCGTTTGTTCGACGCTGATCCGAGGCGTGCCGAGCGCTACACCCTCGACGTCGCCGACCTGCACGTCGACCTGTCCAAGAATCTCCTCACGGACGAGATTCGTGACGCCCTTCTCGACCTGGCCGACCAGACCAAGGTCACCGAGCGTCGCGAGGCCATGTACTCCGGAGAGCACATCAACGTCACCGAGGACCGCGCCGTCCTCCACACCGCCCTGCGTCGCCCGGAGTCCGACTCCCTCACCGTTGACGGTGGGGACGCCGTCGTCGACGTCCACGAGGTCCTCAAGAAGGTCTACGACTTCGCCGACAAGGTCCGTTCCGGGGAGTGGAAGGGAGTCACGGGCAAGCCGATCCGCACTGTCATCAACGTTGGCATCGGTGGTTCCGATCTCGGCCCCGTGATGGCCTACGAGGCCCTCAAACCCTACGTCCAGGAGGGTCTGGAGTGCCGCTTCATCTCCAACATCGATCCGACGGATGCCGCCGTCAAGACCGCTGATCTCGACCCCGAGACCACCCTGGTCATCATCGCCTCCAAGACCTTCACCACCCTCGAGACCCTGACCAACGCCCGGTGCGTGCGTGCCTGGCTGCTTGACGGTCTGGTCGCCGCCGGTGCCATCGAGGACACCGAGGAGGCCCGTCGCGTAGCTGTCGCCAAGCATTTCGTTGCTGTCTCGACCGCTCTGGACAAGGTCGAGGAGTTCGGCATCGACCCCGTCAACGCGTTCGGGTTCTGGAGCTGGGTCGGCGGCCGCTACTCGGTCGACTCGGCCGTCGGCACCTCGCTGGCCGTGGCCATCGGCCCGAAGGGATTCGAGGAGTTCCTGGCTGGCTTCCACGCCGTCGACGAGCACTTCGCCGCTGCCGCACCGGAGCGAAACGTCCCGCTGCTCATGGGCATGTTGAACATCTGGTACGTCAACTTCTGGAAGGCCGACTCGCACGCCGTGCTGCCGTACGCCCAGTACCTGCACCGTTTCCCGGCGTACTTGCAGCAGCTGACCATGGAGTCCAACGGCAAGTCGGTGCGTTGGGACGGCTCGGCGGTGACCACAGATACTGGCGAGATCTTCTGGGGTGAGCCGGGAACCAACGGCCAGCACGCCTTCTATCAGCTCATCCACCAGGGCACCCGCCTCATCCCCGCCGACTTCATCGCGGTGGCCAACCCGGCTCACCCGGCCAGGGATGGCGAGACCGATGTCCACGAGCTGTTCCTGAGCAACTTCTTCGCCCAGACCGCTGCGTTGGCGTTCGGTAAGACTGCTGATGAGGTGCGCGCCGAGGGCACCGACGAGGCCATTGTGCCAGCGCGGGTCTTCCCTGGAGACCGTCCGACGACGTCGATCATGGCCTCCGAGCTGTCCCCGAAGGTCCTCGGAGAGCTCATCGCTTTGTACGAGCACATCACCTTCGTGCAGGGTGTCGTGTGGGGTATCGATTCCTTCGACCAGTGGGGTGTCGAGCTCGGCAAGAAGCTCGCCCTCCAGATCGCCCCGGCCGTTTCCGGTGACGAGAAGGCCCTGGAGTCCCAGGATTCCTCCACGGCCTCCCTGGTGACCTGGTACCGGGATCATCGGCGGTGATCACTGCGGGGTGGTGTTTGGCGGCAGGGATACCGTCAAACACCACCCTAAGAAACGCTGTACCTTCGTATAGGTCGTGAACGTTTCGTTCGATTTCTGGATCTCTCTGTAAAGGACTTTAACGCAACAGCTATGCTATACAGCATAGGGTGAACTAGATCGTCGTATGTTTATGAAAATTACTGCTGGGTTGCTAGCTGAAGAGAAGGTCTAGCGCGTGGATGTATTATCGATGTCGAGTGAGTCTTGGGTTATCTCGATATTGATCGTCGCCGTCGTTATTCTTGTGATCATTATTGGCCTTCTAGTGGCCATCCTCCGCAAAGGCGATAAGCGGTAGGGATAGCGACAGAGTTTTGGATAGGCGACGTGGTGCTTGTGGTGACTTCTTTGTGCTTCCCCGCACCATTGCAGTCGCTGGACACCGCGAGTGAAACACGGGTTATACAGTGGGAGTGTGAGTTCGTGCCGCCGACACCCGATTCGCACTGTGATCGTGTCGACATGCATTGCTGCCCTTGTTGCACTGCTGGGGCCTTGGGCGCTGGCTGGGGCACTGTCATACGGCAAGGTTCATGACGTCGCTGACACCGAACCGCGCGACGTCGCCATCGTCCTCGGTGCTCAGGTGCTGCCTTCGGGTACCCCGTCGGCCTATTTGCGAGGACGCCTTGATGTCGCCGCGAATCTTTACCGCAGCGGCAAGGCTAAGGTCATTCTGGTGTCCGGGGACAATCGAGAGACTCACTACAACGAGCCCAAGGTGATGAAGACGTACCTCGTCAGCAAGGGAGTTCCGGCGGCCAGGATCGTCGAGGACTTCGCTGGTCTCGACACCTACGACACCTGTGTTCGGGCTCGACGGATCTTCGGGGTCGACCGGGCCATCATGGTGACGCAGGACTACCACGAGATCCGTACCGTCGCGACGTGCCGGATGACCGGTCTGGATGCCACTGGCACCCCTGACCGCTCCCAGATTCACGACAAGGTGTGGTGGAAGGGATGGGCCCGCGAGTTCGGGGCGCGCGGAAAGATGATCATCGACGTCGTCTCCCACCGCGACCCGGTCCTGGGCAAGCCCGAGGACGGTGTGGAGAAAGCCCTCAAGGCAGCCTGACGCGGAACCGTCACATGCGGAACCGCCGCGCTGATAGGTCTACCAACGACAACGACGCGGGGATGAATCGTTCCCGCGTCGTCATGTTCCGTGTCGTGGCGGATCAGAAATCGGCGGTAGCCGGGTCCCCGCCAATGCGGTTGCCACGATCCAGACCGTCGATCGCGGCGATCTGATCGTCAGACAGCTCGAAGTCGAAGACGTCGAAGTTCTCGACGATGCGCGACGGGGTCACCGACTTCGGGAACACGATGTTGCCGATCTGCAGGTGCCATCGGATGACGACCTGAGCCGGGGACTTACCGGTCGCCCTGGAGATGTCGGCGAGCACCGGGGTGTCGAGGTCCTTCGACTGGCCGAGCGGGCTCCACGCCTCTGGGTTGATGCCGCGGTCAGCTAGCACCTTGCGGAAGCTCGCCTGGTTGAAGGACGGGTGCATCTCGATCTGGTCGACGCTCGGGGTGGCTCCCTCGATGGCGTCCAGGTGCTCGGTGTTGAAGTTGGAGACGCCGATGGAACGGGTCAGTCCCTCGGACTTGAACTCCTGCAGGGCATTCCAGGCCTCCACGTAGGCGTCACCGTACTTGACGTTGGCCGGCCAGTGGATGAGGTACAGATCGACGTGATCGAGGCCGAGCTTGGACAGGCTGGTCTCGATGGCCTTGCGGGCGTCGTCGGCGTGGTGGGCGTCATTCCACAGCTTGGTAGTGACGAAGAGGTCCTTGCGATCCAGGCCAGAGGCGGCGAGAGCACGACCAACCCCCTCCTCGTTGCCGTAGATGGCGGCAGTGTCGATGTGACGGAAACCGGCCTCCAGGGCGGTGCTGACAGCCTTTTCAGCCTCGTCGGCGGGAACCTGCCAGGTGCCGAAGCCGAGCTGGGGGATGGTAATTCCGTCGTTGAGGGTGATGGTGGGAACGCTCATGATCCTCCTTGCGATTTGGTGCTCGCGTGCTTGGTCACCAGGGACAACGTAGGAACCGTCTCATCTGTTCCCCGGCGCCACCGCCCATGCTGACCCCTCTCCAAGCCGCCTCGCGCCGGGTGGAGAAGCTGATCGACGCCGTGGGAGAATAGCGCTATGTCGTCTCTTCCTACTCAGCTCGCTGCCCGGATCCAGGCCGTCACCGGCACTGATCCTCAGTTGCGCCCCGCTACGAAGCCACAGTTCGGGCATTTCCAGTCCAACGTCGCACTGCGGCTGGCCAAGGAGGAAGGACGCCCGCCTCGCGACGTCGCTGCCGATATCGTCGCCAAGCTCGATGTCGAGGACCTGTGCGAGACCCCTGACATTGCCGGCCCGGGGTTCATCAACCTGCGTCTGCGTTCCGACGTGCTGGCCCGCGTCGCATCCGACCTCATCACCGACCCCCACGTCGGCATCGTCCAGGTTGAGCAGCCGCAGCGGGTCGTCATCGACTATTCGGCCCCCAACGTCGCCAAGCAGATGCACGTTGGCCATCTTCGTTCGACCATCATTGGTGACTGCTTCAATCGGGTGCTCAGCTCTCAGGGCCACACCGTCATTCCACAGAACCATCTGGGCGACTGGGGCACCCAGTTCGGCATGCTCGTCGAGTACATCGTCGAGAATCGGATGGACGTCTCCGAGTTCGAGTTGCCCGAGGTCGAGCAGCTCTACAAGGATTCCAAGAAGACGTTCGACGCCGATCCCGAGTTTGCTGATCGTGCCCGTCGTCGCGTCGTCAAGCTGCAGGGTGGCGACGAGGAGACCCTGCGCATCTGGCGCACCCTCATTGACGTTTCTCTAGAAGGGTTCAACGTCAACTACGCCCGCCTGTCGGTGTTGCTAACTGACGAGGACCTCGCCGGTGAATCCACCTACAACGACGACCTGCCGAGGGTTGTCGACGAGCTTGAGGCCGACGGCCTGGCTGTCGAGGACAACGGTGCCCTGTGCGTTTTCGTCGAGGGCCAGGACGCCCCGATGATCGTCCGAAAGAACGACGGCGGTTTTGGTTACGACGCCACCGACCTTGCGGCCATCCGTCGCCGGGTCGGCAAGCTCAAGGCCGATCGCATCATCTACGTCACCGACGTCCGTCAGAGCCACCACTTCGAGGTGCTGTTCAAGGTCGCTCGGATGGCTGAGTTCCTGCCCGACGATGTCGAGGCCCAGCACGTTGGCTACGGGATGGTTCTTGGCCCCGACGGTCGTCCGTTCAAGACTCGCGACGGGGGAACGGTCAGCCTGGCCAGTCTGCTCGACGAGGCTGAGACCCACGCTGCGCCGAATATCGCCTTGGCCGCCATCAAGTACGCCGACTTGTCGACCGGGTTGCAGAAGGACTACGTGTTCGACGCCGAGCGTATGGTGCAGACCACTGGTGATACCGGCCCGTACTTGCAGTACGCCCACGCCCGCGTCTCCCAGATCCTGCGCAAGGCGGCTGCCGAGGCGAACCCGAACGTCGACCCCGAGGCCGACCTGGAGTCCATGGTGTGGGGTCGCATCAGCGTTCTCGACGAGCCGGCCGAGCAGCAGCTGGCCCTGCTGTTGTCGCGCTTCGGTGAGGTTGTCGAGGTCGTCGCCAACGACCTGACCCCGCACAAGTTGTGCACCTACCTCTACGAGCTGGCTGGCGCCTATTCAGTCTTCTACGAGCAGTGTCCGGTGCTTCGTAGTACCGGTGAGGTGCGCGGGTCCCGCCTGGCTCTGTGCGCCGCCACCCGTCGAGTCTTGGGGCGCGGTCTGGACTTGTTGGGTATTGACGCTCCCGACCGAATGTGATCATTGTACGTTCTGACGATGTGAATGCCGCGGCCCATTGTGGCCGCGGCATTCACGTTTGCGGTGCGGTGGGAAAAGGTATGTATTGCGCGGTATATGGGCTTTTCACAGATGAGGGTGTCGAGGCCTTCAATCCGCGAGTACCTGCTAGTCCTCCTCGGGGCGAGCGAAGAACACTCCCTCCGCTGTGGTACGTATGACCCGCGCCGCCCGCACAAAATCTGGATACGAATCATATATGTCTCGACGCGCATAGTTCACCGCTGACACAAGAGCATCGTCGTCAATCATCGGCTCCGCTTTCGCGTTCCCGCAGTTGACATACTCAGGCGAAAAAATGCGACAGGCCATCTCTGTCATCATCATGGCCACATCCTCATCATTCTCGTCCACATTGGCCGGTGATCTCCCCATTGCCACAAGGCGAAACAAATTCTTCTGCTTGGCGTACTCATCCGCGCTGACGTCCACGCGGAGATGACCCTGCGGGGCCCAGATAGAGGCGATACCCCCGTCGGCCACGAGACTTCGGACCAGCTCATGCTCGGTAGCCGATTGTGTGGCTAACGCCGCCCGTTTCGAGTCTGCGGTGAATCGCCATTCGCTCAACTCAGGATAAAGACCACCCACCTGGCTACACCACTCAACCACGCGCGCAGCAACATCCTCCATCCCCGGAGAAGATGGCCGCCAAGCACACTCTAGTGACCACATCAAAGATCATCTCCTTTTCACGGAAACGTGATTATCGAATACAAGGATACGACTGATCTTAATCTTCATAGGAACCAACCGACGCGCCGCCTCAGCAGCCGTCAGCCCGGCCTGCGATCTGCAGCTCATAGGCGCGAGAATCCGCGGGTCGATATTGCGAGTGCAATGGTGGATAACGCCCGCAGTATTGGGTGGGCATACTCGATCAAGTCGCGCATAGGAGTTGAGCCCTCACACTGTTCCCAGGGGGTAGTGTGAGGGCTCAGCTACGCAAGGTCCATCTCATCGTCGGGCTTGGAACTCCTTGTACGGCAGAGCACGTGTCCATCCGTGATTGGCGCCAGACGTACAGGCGGTCCAAGGGCCGATGATGGGCAATAACAAAAGGCGTCGACGGTCCAGCGGGCCGCCGACGCCGAGTAGCGTGAGGTGCGTCGCTCAGGCGCCGCCGCCAGCAGTGAAGATGTCGCGAGAGATCTTCTCCAACTGGGCACGCAACTCCTCGAGTTCCTGCTGGGCCTTGTCAAGGGCGGACTTGGTCTGCGGCCACGTCTCTGAGCGGAACTGCTGGGCCAGGGGGCCGTCCCAGACATTCGGCTGGCTCAGGATCTGGCCCTGGACGTCGAGCGCCTGGATCTGGTCGTTGAGACCACCCTGGATGATTCTCTGGATCTGGCTGATGGCCGACTTGGCCTCTTCCGTAGAAAGAACTCGGGACATTCTTTGCTCCTGGGTTAGATGGCCGTGGGGCCGGGGCTAATGATGTACGTCTAGCGGAGGGCCTACCCGGTAGGAAAGCCAACTGCGTGAGACAAGCAGGACGTTATCAGGGAGATGGTTCAACCGGTTCGCCTTCCCCAATAACTACCCGTTAGCCGCCTCGAGGGACGATCGCAAACTCAGGCGACGTGAGGTCAGTGAAGTTACCCACGCTGGCTCGCACCGTACACTTGGGATTCGGGTTGACCGCTGTGACGACGAGGCCATCGGCGGAGACGTTGACAGCCCCGCCACATCCATCCACAAATCGAACAGTGTTCTCGCCGCCCACCGTCTGGAGCATCGTCGAGGCCTCCCCCATTGCGGGACTGCGATAGAGCACGTTCAACCGGTCAGGTCCGCTCGGCCACACAGGCACTAGACTGATGCGGATCGTCTCGCCTCCAACCGCGCGTTTCGGGACGATCAATTGGATATCAGTGAGGCGCTGGACAGGGTAGGCCACCGACTTGGTTTCCGCGTCAGTGATCGCTTTCTGCGTAGCCGTAGCCTGATCATCGAGCCACTTTTGGAGGTCCTGAGCTGAGCCATTCTCCGGTAGGATCACCGCCTTCACGGTGACGCTGGCCCCTTTATGGATGGTGAGATCATCGATACTCCAGCCGCACGTGGCCTGGATGCCAGTAGTTGACGCCTTGTGGGGGGTCGCCTTGACATCTCCCTGCCATGACAGGGTCGGGCAGGGCTTGCCCTGTTCTAAAGGTCCGATGACTTGGAGAATCGGTCCGTGCAGTTCAGCCTTCTGGGCGGAGAAGGTAAAAGTGAGGACGGCCCCACCAGATTCATTGGACTCAGCGGACCGCTGCACGGTCAGGCCGCTGGGTAGCGTGGTATCGACGGAAGCCGCCTTCGCGCTGACCGTGTTGGTCGGCTTGTCGCCATGATTGTTCATGGTCATTGACAGCCACGCAAGACCACCTACCACCAGCACAGTCCCGAGAATCACGCTGATGAGTTGCTGTGGCTTCTTGTACCAAGGGGCTTCGTTGTCCTCGAGTACCAGGGCGGGTTCTGGCTGGTCAGCGATGGGCTCCGGCGCTCGGGTTGGGGTCATAGACCGAAGCATCGTTGCACCCTCGGCGCGTCCGACATCGGGTGCCTCTCCCATTGTGATGGGCGCATGCGACTCAGCGGGCCGCTCCGTGACGATGCCACGAACTGCGGTTGCTGGCCGTTCTTCCATCACGAAGTCTTCGGGGCCACTTATCGGCGTTAGCGCAGGTTGGTTCTGGCAGTGGGCCGAAGCGTTCCGCAGCGCCGCCGCAGCCTGACTGGCGGTGGGACGGTTGGCGGGCGCCTTGTCAAGGAGCCCGGTAAGAAGAGACGCCACCTCCTCAGAAACCGGCAAGGGCGGCACGAGGGCACTCACATGCCGGTATGCGACGGCAAAGTCTGTTCCGGGCCCGGCGAATGGGGTGCGACCCCCCAGTAACTCGTAGAGCATGACGCCAGCCGCGTAGACGTCTGCTGCTGCGCCACCTTCGCCCGTCGTTATCATCTCAGGTGCCATGTACTCCGGCGTCCCGAGGAGGCCTGTGGTAGTGCGAACACGAGCAGTCAGGATGCTAGCAATACCAAAGTCGCTGACCTTGATTGCGTCGCCGGGGAGATCTTCCCAGCCCTTCTCCAACAGCACGTTGTCCGGCTTGATGTCGCGATGAATTATGCCTTGAGCGTGAGCTGCTGCCATGGCGTCAAAGACCTGCGACATGACAACCAGAGCGAGTGCCGGGGGAAGGGTTCGACGATGCTGTAGAACATCGCGCAGGGAGCCGCCGTCCATGTAATCCATCACGATGGCCAACTGCTCGCCCTCGACGACAAGGTCGTGGATCGCGACGACGTTCGGGTGATGAAGGTTCATGAGCAGCGAGCGTTCTCGGACAAAGCGCTCAACCAACTTAGGGTCCTGCGCATGTTCGCGGTGTAAGAGTTTCGCCGCCAACACCTCGCCAGTGCGGGCGTCTTGGGCTAGCCGTACCTCACCAGCCGCACCACGGCCCAGTGTGTCCCCGAGGCGGTAGTTGGCCCCCAAAGGGGCAGTGAACTCCATGTTCTTCATCCTCACGATGCCGATGCCGGCCCGAAATCCTGTCGCGCCTCAGACTATCGTGTGGCGGTGAACCTCCAGGGCCTATGCTTTAGCGGGGATTTTGGCATCTGGAAGGGACCGGTATGACTTCACAGGACTCTGGACGATCATCGCTACGCAGCAGACTTGTCGCAGGTGCTGTAGCAATCGCTTTGATGGCCACAGGTACTGGGTGCAATGCCAAGGACGTGAGTCAAGGACCGGTCCACAAAGTCCTGCAGTCAGTTGAGGTGGGAATGCGGGCTGATGCGTCGATCCAGACCATCGGCAGCACCACCGTGTCGGTTGCCGATGATCCTGCCAAGGCCACCACGGTAAAAACGTCCTTCCCTCCACGCGAGGTCGTAGGTGACCTGCCAATACGCGTTCAGACCGCCTATCGAACGAAGGATAGGTCGGGCACCAACCTTGACGAACTCAAGGGCTACAGTGGCCGAGTCGAGATTGATCTGGCCGTAGAGAACCTCACTGTCAAACCCCGCGAGGTCGCCTACGACGTCGCAGGCGTCCGTAAAACCCGTACTGCACTCATTGGCGCTCCAATGACAGTTGTCGCTTCCACTGTCTTGAACAACACTCCTGCGGGTGGCGTTGTCACAGGTGACCTCACCGACGCCAAAGTTACAAACGGGCTTCTTAGCCGCAACTCGCGGGGAATGGCCACCGTGCAGTGGGCGACCATCCTGGCGCCGCCACAGTTGAATGCCAACGCCACTTTGCGCATGGTCGCCGACGTCAAGGACTTTGAGACCCCCACCTTCAACGTTTCGGTCCAGCCTGGCCTAATCACTGATCCTTCTGTCGCCTCTCTGCTCGACTCGTCGTTTAATCAGGACACCGGTTCCGAGATTGAGTTGCAACGCAAGACCATCGAACTCATCGGCCAGGTCAATGAAGTTCTGGCGCGCTCGTCTAAGACCATCGGCGATGCTCGCTCTAATCTTGATGCCTCGTCCAAGACACTGGGCGACAAGTCCATTGCCGAGTTGAACAGCTCAACGACGTCCGTCGCGGCATCGGTCAAGTACCTTGACCAGCAACTCAAGAGCCTCAATCAGCAGTTGTCTACGACTCTCAATAGCAGCCGCTCTATGCTGCTCTCCAAGATGCAGTCGACGGTGGCCATGATGGACGCCATGCTCGGCGATACGACAGCTACGCCGCCCACCCCGAGTGTCGACTCGAAGGGCTGCGCGTCGACTGTGGCAACTCCTCACGCTGCCACGAGCGTCTACGGCAACCTCATGCAAGTCTCTAGCCAGTTGAACGGCTATGCGACCGCAACCGATAAATGCCGGGCGCAGGTGGTGAGACAACTGTTGTTGACCGTCGGCCCGCCTACCCCGACTGCGGAGCAGTGCATGGACCCTCGTGCGTCGGGCTCGGTCACGTGTGGCCTGCGCACGACCCAAATGACGATGGACAACTCGCTACTCAGGATCAACGAGGAGGGGCAGAAACTCGTCGCGAGCCTGGATCCGACGGCCGTAAATGATGCGATAACCGGCTTTCAAGAACTTAACAGTGGTGTGAAGGGCTTGGAGACCCTCGCTGGTCCTGGTGGAGTAATGGATGGTCACTACGCTGAAGCGTTGCACGACCTTCGAACCGCGAAAGGCCGCATTGAGGATGGAATGACTACCCTCCACCGCCACGCCGAGAGCGAAAAGTCCGACGTGGATGCGGCATTGGCAAGGCTGCGGGCCCAGAGGACTGAGATCGCCGACCCCGCCACCGGCATGCTGGCTCAAATGGAGGCCATTGCCGACGGCGTCTGTGAGTTGGGGCCCACTGCCAGCCTAACGAGCAGCCCCAGCGCCTCGGCGTCGGCCACCCCGGACCCCTCGGCTAGCCCTGATCCGACCCCAGCTCCGACAACCCCAATCCCGACTCCGACAACCCCAACCCCGGCTCCGGCAGCCCCCTCTGCCCCCTACACGCGCGACCAGTTGCGCGCGATGTCGACAGGGACGACGTGCACTGGCCGGAGGACCCGCGCGTCCCAGCGCCCGGCCAAGTGGAAGGCCACCGATGACATGCGGACGCGCTTGACCGATCAGCTGGCAGGGATTGATGCGGCCATTAGCCTGCTCGAGAAGCAGTCTGCAGCATGGCAAGAGGTCATCAACTGGACTGTGGTAGATGCTCCGGATGACGATCCCACCACTTATCACGCCTTTAACCTCGGCATCAAGTGGATCGACGATGGCATCGCTGCGTTGAAAGAAGGCCATACCTTCAGCGATTCGTATAGTCAGGAACTGAAGGCGGCGGTTGCCAGCCTGGCTGAAGGCCGGGATCACATGGGCCCCCGTCTGACGGCGCTCCAGGCGCAACAGGAAGGTCTGAGCGCCGCAATTACGGAAGGCTTCAGTCGCGCCACGGCAAACGCACGCACGGACCTTGCCAAGTCCATGACCCAGACTCAGCGACGCGTGGTCGAGGACACCTTGGTTGATGCATCAGGCGTCAGCAGCATGTTCGTTGCGTCGGTTAAGGGCCTCAACTCCGCCAGCGTGACTATCTCCCGCAACGGAACAAAGAGTATTAGGGAGGAGGACGCCCAACTGGCTGGATCCAGTGCCAAGTTGGGAGAAGCCATTGACGAGATGGTCGAAACCAATCTGGCTGACATCGCGTCAAGTTTCTCGCGTTCTTCGCGTGACTTGTCTGGCGCTGGTGCTCTACTTCAGGCTGACCTGAACAAGGTGTTGCTGGACCTCGGCGATCGCAAGGTCAAGGGTCGCGGTCTGCTCGGTGCCATGGCTACTAGTTCAGCCAAGGTCGGCTCTGCCGACTACCAGTTAGCCATGGCCTCGGGGGCGGCGACGGAGTATGCCTCGGTGCGAGGCCGCGACATCGATACACTTCTGTTGCGTCAGGCCCAGTTGAAGGCGGCTACGGAGTCTCAGGGCGAGCTTCCCGCATTCCGTGCCAAGGTTCCTGCTGGTGCCGACGCCCAAACGGTTTACAACTTCACGATCGGACCCACCAAGTGAGTAAGCGTCTTTACGCCCTTCTCATCGCAGCAGCAGTTCTTGTTGTCGCCGTAACCGGTTGGGGGGTGTGGAGCATGCAGCACCGGGAAAAGCCGCAACCACCGGCCGCTTCAGTACCTGTTCAGTTGCATGCCGACGTGCCGAAGGACACGAGCATTGCGCTGATCTTGACGCTGTCCTCTGATCCCGGGCAAGGCAGCGAGTGGCGCGATGCTGCCGCTGGCGCCGAAGTTGCCATCCATCGGTTCGCGATGTCGGGGACAAAGATCAGTCTGACGGTTTTCGACGATCACGGGACCGCGTCAGGCTCGGCGGAGGCTGTCGCGAAGGCTCGCAAGGCCCGCGTCAGCGGTATCGTATATGCATCAACCGGCGATCACCTCCTTGCGGGTGTGAAGGCTGCGGCTCACAGCGGCACCCCAGTGCTCTTACCGTACTACTCCGATGTAACGTCGTTGCCGACCGGCGCGTGGAGCACCGGGCCGAGTGACGAGGACATCGCTGCGGTGATGGCCAACTTGATCACGCAGCAAAAGTTGGATCCTCTGCTGACTATCAATGCCGGCGGGAAGATCCCGCAGGGGATCGAGGGTGCCCGAATGCTGCCGCTCGACCCGAAGATCGACCGCAGCGTTTCTGCCAAGGTCCTATCAAAGACTCTCGGCCGGAGTAAGCCGCAGGGGATCGTCGCTGCGGGCCCGGCTCTCACGCTGGGCCAGACCGTCGCACTAATCCAGGGCGTCGGCTCCCACGTTCCCGTCGTGCTGACGCCTGAGGCGCTCAGCCCCGGCTTCTACCAGGGGCTTGTGAAGGCCAATGGCACTGCTTCCACCGAGCTCTTCTCCGTCGGAGCGGCGAGCGGTGACGCACAGAGCCTGGGCACCGACGAAGCGGCCCGATCCATGTCAGCTTATCTCGCCGGACTGCGCTTGCTGGCCGCCGACCCCGGTGCCAAGAACCCGGTAGGGGATGACTCCTTCAGCACTGTCGCCGCAGTAGCCGATAGCCGTAGCCACGACGCCGTCGTGGCGTTGGTTCGCGCAGTGGAGAAGGCACAGGTGAAGGACTCTGGGGCAGTGTCGGCCAGTCTTGCCAACATGACCGTTGGATATGACCAGGGAATTACTGGGAGCCCGCTGGACTTCACGCGCCCGGCGGCGTTCCCGAAGGACCGCGTAGTTCCCCTCAGTTCCGGACAAGACACACTTGGGCTACGGCCAGCTCCGGCGTCGGGGGTGGCTCCGCTTGTGTGGTTCCCTGCTCGGCCATAGCGTTCGTAAGCGTCCCTCGGGGTCGAGCTCCACCATCCCTGACAACCATGTAGAAGGAGTAGGCGTGCGCCTTCAGTTCAATCTCGACTCAGTCCAGCGCGACCTAGATGTGGCTCGCTTCTCCGCGAAGGCTACCCTGGCTGACTTGGTCGAGAATGTGACCGGCACACGTCCGGCTGCGGATAGTACTCTGTGGCTTGACGACCGAGAGGTCCGCGCCGACAGTTTGCTTGCTCGGCTGGAGTTGCTCGATGGCATGCGTATCTCTCGCGAACCCTTGCGTCCGGCGCTTCCTCTGAAGGGGTGGAGTATCACCCAGGCTGGAGGCATGGAGGCTGGCAGTGTCTTGCAGCTTCCCGTTGACCGACCGTTGGCCATCGGCCGTTCTCCTCATGCCGACCTCTCGATCGCTTCCGCCAGCGTTTCATGGGATCACGTCCACATCCAGCGTGACGATGTTGGTCTTCGAGTCATCGATCAGGGTTCTACGAACGGCACCTTTGCGTATTCCTCGGAGGCCGACGGACTTAAGGTGGACTCATCCGCAGGGCAGTCTGTCGCCGTCGATACCACGTTGGCCGTGGGCGGCTCGACCCTGCTGTTGCGCGAGAGCCTTCAGGAGAATCCCGCGCCGCGCGCTGGATCGCTGCACAATGTCACCCCAGCAGGTACGGCGCCGTTTAACCGGCCTCCGCGCCCTGGCCAGCCTCCACGGCCGGATCCGATTGTCTGCCCCGAGCCCAAGGAAATCCCTGACGGCGCAAAGTTCAACATCATTGCGGTGGTCGTGCCGCTGGTCATGGCGGTCGCCATGGTCGTGGTGATGAAAAACCCCATGTACGCCATGTTTGCGGTTCTGAGCCCGGTGATGGCCGTCGGCTCGTGGTATGAGCAGAAGTCGCGCCGTAAGCAGGAACGCAAGTCTGAGGACAAGCGCTTTGCGCTCGCCCTCGAGACGCTGCGTCGGGACCTGGCCAAGGCTGCATCCGAAGAAGCCGCGCGGCGGCGCGTCGAGTGCCCAGACCCAGCGACGACACTTCGTGTTGCGGCGATCCCCACCACCCAGTTGTGGCAGCGCCGCTTTGGTGCCCACGACTTCCTTAGTCTCCACGCAGGGATGGGCGCTGTGCCATGGGATCCGCCCGTTGAACGCTCTGGGGCAGGCAGGCCTGATGAGCGAGTTCGCAAGGTCATTGCGGCCAGCATGATTCCGTGCTCGCCTGTCGAGGTCAACCTCAGCGACGCCGGAGTCGTCGGCATCGTCGGCGACCGTGACGGAGCTCTCGCTCTTGCACGCAGCCTCGTGTGCCAAGCCGCGGTTCATTCTGGCCCGGCTGATGTCACGATCGGCGTCTTCTGCGACCAGGGCCGTGAAACCGATTGGGAGTGGACAACATGGCTGCCGCACACGCGGCGCCTCGGCAACGCCTCGGCTGATCGCTGGTTTTCGCACGCTCGCCAGCGTTCCAACGAAATGCTGCGTGGCTTGCGTGACGAGATCCAATCCCATCCGACGATGTCGGTATTGCTTGTCCTCGACTCCGATGTCCTCACGGAGGGCCGCGAGTCTCCCGCCCGATCGCTGCTGGGGTTTGGGCGTCATATGAATAAGCAGGCTTCTTCCGCACGTGAGATGTCCCGGGAGGTTTCGGGGATTGTTATCGCAGCGGCGGAAGATCAACTTCCTGCGGCCTGTACGGTCGTCGTGACTGTGGCTGATGACGCAGCCGCGACAGTGACCCGCCCGGATGATCTCAAGAAGGTCGACGACGTGGTCCTCGCAGGTGTGACCTTGGAACGCGCCCAGCGCTGCGCCCTCGACCTTGCGCGTTTTGAAGACCCTGAACTCAAGACTCCGGGTGCCGCCCTACCCAGCCTGGTGCGACTACCGCCCCTCATCGACCTGGAGGCCCCGACGGCCGGCAAGATCCTCCACGCCTGGGAGACTTCCCGGGGAGTATCCACCCCGGTGGGGGTTGGCGAGAACGGCGTCTACAGCCTCGATATCGTCAAGGACGGCCCGCATGGTCTGGTTGGCGGAACGACGGGTTCCGGCAAGTCGGAGTTCCTTCGATCAATGGTAGCTGGCCTGGCAGCCTGCAACGCGCCGACGAAACTCACCTTCATCTTAATCGACTTCAAGGGCGGTGCGGCCTTCGCTGCCTGTGAGCGCCTGCCGCACACCATCGGAACGATCTCCAACCTCGACGAGCAGTTGGCCAACCGTGCCTTACGGGCCCTTGAAGCTGAAATGGAATATCGCCAGCGACTGTTCGCTGCGGCTGGCGAGGGAGTCGACAACCTCGACGCTTACATCCGGGCTAAGCCTTCAGAGCCGCTTCCGCGCCTTCTGCTCGTCGTCGACGAGTTCGCCATGCTGGCCAAGGATTTTCCGGAAGTACTGAGTTCACTGGTGCGCGTCGCCACGGTCGGGCGAACTCTGGGCGTCCACATGATCCTTGCCACTCAGCGCCCTGCCGGGGTTGTCAACGACGACATCCTCGCTAACACCAACCTTCGCGTAGCACTGCGTGTGCAAAGCCGCGAGGACTCTAACAACGTTATCGGTGTTCCCGACGCTGCCGCTATCGCCAATGCGCAGAAGGGGCGCGCATACGTAAAGCTCGGCCAGGACGACATCACTCCGGTCCAGACCGCCTTGGTTACAGGTGCGGCGCAGAAAGACCAGGACAACGCGATCGAGATCCAAGAGCTACGCGACGGTGTGCCGATCCCCAACCCTCCCAAGCCCACGCGCAAGGACGCTAAGTCCGATCTGGACTTGCTGATCGACGCGATTGTCGAGGCGAACGAGAAAGCTGGCTACGCCCCACCGCGGCCCGTGTGGCCCGAGGCGCTGGGTGAACGAGTCGATCTAGCAGGCTTTGAGACAGGGCCAATTGAGGGACGCCCGCCCCTCCCAACGGCGGGCGAGGTCGTTGGAGAGCAGGTCAACTTCGCGGTCTCCGACGACCCGGACCGCCAGCGCCAGATCCCTGGTGGTTGGGATATGGCCGGTGGAAACCTCATGCTGGTCGGGATCCCGGGGTTTGGCACTACGACGGCCTGCGCGACAGTCGCGCTGACCTTGGCGCAGCATTACGCCCCGAAGGATCTTGACCTGATCGTGCTCGACATGGGTGCCCGCGACCTCGAGCCCCTTGAGAAGTTGCCCCATACGTCGGCCTATGTCGGCTCCGGAGCAGGCGGACGTGAGAAGCAGATGCGCCTCCTGCGCTTCCTCCGGCAGGAGCTTGAGACCCGTCGGGCCACCTCGGGGCCGTACCGGCGCATGGTTGTCATCATCGACGGGTTGGCCGCCCTGCGTGACGAGTACCAAGATTTCGAAGGCATGGCTCTGCTGGAGGGGATGTACCGCGCCTACGCTGACGGCCCAGATCTCAACATGCACTTTGTCATCACGACCAGCCGGGCACGCGCTATCCCTTCCGCCATCGACGAGGTCACCACTCAGAAGTGGATGTTCCGCCTAGCTGACCCCTATGACTACAGCACAGGTGGCCTGAAACCCGCTGAGGCCCCGTCGCCGGTTCCCGGCCGCTGCGTGCCTAGTGTGACCAAGCTGCAGACGCACGTCGCAACCCCTTCTGTTCCGCTGTCTGACGCGGTGGCAGTCATTGCGAACCGCTGGGGCGCACCCAATAAGGAGCAGGTGGTTCGGGAACTGCCCGACCACGTCAGCGTGACTGAACTAGACGCGGTAGCGCACTTGGGCGATGAGCCCTGGCGGATCCCTATCGGTCTCCGGGAAGCAGACATGGCCCCGCAGTATCTCGAGCTCTACGAAGGTGAGCACATGCTCATCGCCGGCCCCGCTCGATCGGGCAAGTCGACATTGCTGATGGGCCTTGCCGAGTCGCTGCGTACGAGCGCGGTGGCAGAAGGGACCGACCTGGCTGTGTGGGGTATCGGCTCCAAGCGTTCCCCCATCGCTTCTTCCGATCTTGACAACGTGGCGGTTGGCCCCGACGAGATTCCGGCGCTGGTGGCGGCCGCGCGTATGCGGACAGCGCCCTTAGTCCTGCTCATCGATGACGCCGAGCGCTTCGACGATGCAGATCAATCCATCACGGACCTGGTGGGATCAAATCTGCCGCACGTCCATGTGATCGCCGCGGGACGTTCAGACGACTTGCGTAGTCTGTACTCGCATTGGACGAAGGTCGTGCGTAAGTCTCGTTGCGGGGTCTTGCTGGTCCCCAATCGTGACTACGATGGTGAACTCTTGGGCATCACGGTCCCACGCTCGGCCCCGGTGCGGATCAGTTCTGGCCGAGGCTACGCATGCATGGGCGGCCAGGGGGCACTTATCCAGGCGATGTCGCCTACCGGCAGCACCTTCTGACATCGATAACCTCAGGGAAAGCCTGCTGGCGTGAGCTTCTGAGGCGTTAGATTGCTTCCTGGTATTTCGTCAACACTCTAGTGTCCCACCCGAGAGGCTGAACCATGGCCAATTCCGACGACTACAATCTCGACAAGTTGTCCGGCATGTCGCCCGTCGCCTATGACTTTGGCGTCGCGTCTGAGACTCGCTCGGTGCTGCGTGCTGCCGCATCGGCGCTCCGCGGCCAGCGGGGGGCACGGGCAGCTGCGCGTAACAAGGGTTCTGAGGGCTTCGAAGGGTATTACGCAGAACTTTTCGAGGCCAACGGGACCCAGCAGTTGAATGACCTCGACGAGATCGCTAGCAACCTCGACGATGCGGCTACTAAAATCGATACCTTAGATCAGGCGGCCCGCGACGAAAACAAGCGCCGTGCCGACGCCGCCGCTTGGGCGCAGCGTCGCAAGGACCGAGGCGACTTTGCCCAGTTCTTCACTGATGTTCTCCACACTGACGACATGCCTGAGCCTAACTTCTCTGAGAAGCTGGACGGTCCAACGGCCTGGGCGCCGGCTACGCCGCCGCCGCCGCGAAAGGCGCTTGAGGGTCAACGTAGTGCATATGGGACATCTGCGGGTAACACCGGCAATTTGCAGTCCTTTAGCAGGCAGACTGCCAGCCTGAATGACTCGATGCTTCCCCACCCGGGGAAGGTAGATGCGGCGCTGGCCGCCTTTGCACGATCCTGCTCGTGGGTGACTTTTGATGCTTCTAGTGTCGCCGCCGCTCTTACCGCGTGGAACAAGGCGAACGTTGACGAGATCACGTGGGCCGACAGGGTGCGCGAGCTTTTTGTGAATGCTGGCGGCACGGGCATGGCGGTGCCCAATAGTGCGCTGGATGCGGCTCTGCAGGCTAGCGGCATCTCGTCGTCTCGCGACGACATCGTCGTCGATCCTCCCACCGCTATGGGTGGCCAGCCGACGTCGGGGTTTGCTGATGATCCGGTTAATGCGGCGACGGGGAATTTTGTTGAGCCGCAGGTGGATTTGGGTTTCACTGGTGGGTCGGCGACCCTTGAGTGGGGCCGTGTGTATAACTCTATGTCGCAGGTGTGTGGGGCTTTTGGTCCTGGCTGGTCGAGCCTGGCTGAGTCTCGCTTGGTGGTTACGGACGAGTCGGCGCGTTGGGTCCAGGCTGACGGGCGTCATATCGTGTTTGGTCGCATGGGTGAGGGCTGGGGGCGCGCCCAGTGTGAGAATTTGTGGCTTGAGCAGCCGACTGGCATGGGTGGCGTGGCTTTCCTTATCCGTGACAATGATGGCGGGAGTTTCGCGTTCAGTCAGGCGGGTCGGCCGGTCTTCCAGGATCGGGGTCCTGGCTCGCGTGTTGCCTTCACTTATTCCGAGGATCGCCTCGTTCGCCTGGAGCATGAGTTCGGTCGGGCAGTCGAACTGGTGTGGAGCCAGGATGGTCGCCGCGTTGTCGAGGCATTGGCCAGTGATGGTCGCCGGGTCGGCTATGTCTACGATGAGCAGGAACGGCTGGTTGAGTCCACTGGTGATACCGCTACGCATCGGTACGAGTGGAACGAACAAGGCTTGATGTGCCGTGTCGTTGATGCTGATGGTGTGGTCGAGGTGGACAACACCTATGACGGGCAGGGCCGTGTTGTCACTCAGCGTTCCCCACATGGTCGCCTCTCGCGCTACTCCTATTTGGGGGGCCGGGTGACTGTGGTCTGTGACGAGGACGGTGCGCGCGCTAACACCTATGTCCACGATGGTAAGGGTCGCCTGGTCGGCGTCGTTGACGCTGAGGATCACCGCCAGTCGGCGTCGTGGGATCGCTTTGGTAATCAGGTCATGGTCACTGACCGTGAGGGTCGTACCGTGGTGCGTAGTTTTGACACTCGGGGACATGTCATCGCTGAGCAGACCGTGTCGGGTGCCCGCATCGAACAGGACTTTGACGAGCAGGACCGCCTCATCGAGGTCCGCGTCATCAACGACGATCAGGTTTCGGTGACCGAGATGGTCTATCAGGGCGATAACCGGAACCCGGCGCGTATCGTTGACCCGGTCGGCGGGGTCACGGTGCTGGAATGGGACGGTTCGCTGCTGACCAAGGTTGTTGATCCCACCGGTGTGACCTTGACGATGGGCTACGACGCCCACGGTGACCTGGTCTCTACTACGAATGCTGCGGGTCACACCGCACGGTTGGAGCGCGACGAACAGGGCCGGGTCGTGGCGGCGATCACGCCGCTGGGGCATACCACCCGTTACCGCTACGACGAGCGCGGCATGTGCGTCGAGCGCATCGACCCCGACGGCGCGGTGTGGCGTTTCGAATATTCCGCTGGTGGCCGGCTGTTGGCGACGGTCGATCCGCTGGGTGGGCGTGTGGAGGTTGAGCGTGACGAGGCTGGCGAGGAGTCGGCCACGATCGACGAGCTGGGACGGCGAGTGGAGCGTCGGGTTGACGATCTGGGTAACTTGACCAGGGTCGAGTTGCCGGATGGTTCGGCCTGGCAGTTCTCCTACGACGCGATGTCGCGGATGCAGTCCATGCAGGATGCTTCTGGTGGGGTGTGGCAGTTCTCCTACGACGCTGAGGGCACGTTGAAGGCCACCACCGATGCCACTGGCGGTGTGCGGCGCTATGAAACTAACCAGATGGCCCTGCCGACCGCCTACCTTGATGACGGCAAGCGCGAAGAGGCGGTCTATGATCGTCTCGGGCGCATGGTCTGCCATATCAACGCCGATGCCACGTCCACTAAGACCCGCTACGACCTGGCGGGTCTACCTGTCGAGATCATTGACGAGGCGGGCGGTGTCACCTCGATTGAGCGTGACCTTGCCGGTCGTCCTGTAGCCGTCACCCAGCCGATGGGCCAGACTTTCCGTTACGAGTACGACGAGTGTGGTCGCTGGGCTGCGACGATCTCGACTGGCGGTGACCGCTACGAGATGATCTACGACGCCGACGGTCGTATCGAGGGTGAGGTCTGGCCGACTGGTGAGCGCGTCACGACAACCTTCGACGAGTGTGGTCGTGCGGTGGCGCGTCGGGAGCCAGGGCGCGGCTTGACGCGGTTGAAGTACGACAAGCTGGGCCGGGTCGTGTGGTCGCAGGATTCCTGGTACGGCACGCGTCGCTTCCGCTACGACGCGGCGGGCCAGATGAGTGAGGTTGTTAACGCCGCCGGTGGTGTGACCCACTTCGCCTACGATGAGCTGGGCCGCATCGGCGAGGTCACCGATCCGATGGGCGGGGTGACCCGGCACACCTACGATCCGATGGGTCGTCTGCTGACCAGCACCGATCCGCTGGGGCGGGTCACGCGGTACTCCTACGATGCGGCTGGCCGCGTCACTCGGCGTGTTGATGGTGCGGGGGCGTCGATGTCGTGGGTCTACGATTCGGCTGGTCGCCGGGTCGAGGAGTGGGTCAATGACACGCTGCTGGCTGCCACCACCCGTGATTTCGTCGGTCGTACGACGACGATCGTGGAGGGTGATGCCCGCCACGAGTTGCGCTTCGATGTCCGCGGTAACCTGCTGTGGCGTGGTCGCGGCGACCAGGGGGTGCGCTGGGAGTATGACCAGAATAGTCGTCGTACCTGCATGATCCGCCCGAATGGGCAGTCCACGTCGTACGAGTATGATGCGAGCAATCGGGTCAGCGCCTTCATCCAGGAGGGGCTGGGTCGGGTGGTCATCGACCGTGATTCGCTGGGACGCATCGTCAGCGTCTTCGCTGATGGGCTGTATGCCTCATGGGAGTATGCCGACGGTGCCGTGGTGCGCCAGCGTGTAGAGCGCAACGGCTTCATCAGCGAGTCGGTGATCACCCGTGACGAGAACGGTCGGGTCGTGGCAGACAAGACTGACGGCATCACGACTTTCTACTCCTACGACCAGACCGGTCAGCTGGTTCGGGCCCAGACCAGCGAGGGCTTGGTCACCACGTGGGAGTATGACGCTAACGGCCGGATGGTTGTCGAGGATGCGGCTGGGACGGTGTCGCGGTTCACCTATGATGCCGCCTCGCAGCTGGTGTCGGTGACCAATTCTGACGGCACGACCACCTACGCTTATGACGATGCCGGTCGTCGTGTGCGTGAGCAGGGGCCGGCAGGTGAGCGTCGTTTCACGTGGGATCCGCGTGGTTTCTTGGATTCGATCACGCAGATCAACCATGACGGCGACAAGGTCGCCGCGCAGACACAGCGGCTGTGGGTCGACGCGCTGGGTGAGCTTGCTCGCGTCGATCAGGACAGCGTGTGGTGGGACTCGTCGTCGTTCATGCCGACGCTGGTCCAGTACGGGGCGCGCTCGGTGGTTACCGAGGCTGGTATCACTGGCATGGTCGATGGCCCTGACGCCTCGTGGCTTCCGCCGCAGTGGTCGGCGCGTGACCACGGCGGCAACCCGATGGATCCGTGGGCGGTCGCGACGAACGTGGGGGTGTCTGCTCAGGGGTCGTTGCTGGTCCAGGGCATGGAGTGGATGCAGGCGCGTGTCTATGATCCGGCCACGCGTGGGTTTTTGTCGACTGATCCGTTGCCGGGTGTGGCTGGTGCTGGCTGGTCGGGTAATCCGTATGCGTTTGCCGGTAATGATCCGGTTAATTTTTCTGACCCGTTAGGGCTTCGCCCGCTCACTGATGAAGATCTTAAGGGTTATCGCGATGCGGCCCGGTCTCCGTTGGCCAAGGCTGCGGATGCTGCTGGTGGCTGGTTGAAGAACAACTGGGAATACGTTGCTGGTGGCGCGATGGTTGCTGCCGGTGGTGTGCTCATGGCCACGGGTGTGGGCGGGCCGCTGGGCGGTGTCTTGCTGGGTGCTGGTATCGACACGATCGCGCAGAAAGCTACCACGGGGTCTGTCACGTGGGGCGAGGTTGCGGTCTCGGGTGCTGCCGGCCTGGTCGGTGGCGGGTTGGGGGCTGCAGCTGGCAAGTGGGCCGCAGGTAAGGCGGCGACGTGTCTGGGTAAGAACGTGGTTTCTGGTCTGACGGAAGGTGCTATCGACGGTGGTATCGGCCAGGCTGGGGCCTACTGGGCCGGCCCTGGCCCCCATACCCTGCGTGGCGGCCTCAAGGCTGTGGCGGTCGGTGCTGCTGGTGGGGGCCTGGTGGGTGGTGGCGCGGGTGCCCTGTCCACGGTGACCGATGTGTCCCGGCACGGCTGTTTCGTGGCCGGTACCCAGGTGTTGATGGCTGATGGCACCTCGAAGAACATCGAAGATGTTGTTGCCGGTGACATGGTCGCCGCGTACAACCCGGAAACGGGCCAGGCTGAGCCCGGTGAGGTCACTGACACCTACATTCATGACCAGGTCGCGACCTGGCAGGTGACGACTGAGTCGGGCACGGTGACCACCACCGCCGTGCACCCGTTCTACGTCGATGGTAAGGGCTGGGTCGAGGCCCAGGATCTACGAGCCGGCGACCAGCTCTACGACGAGACTGGTAGTCTCGTCACCGTCGTGTCGATCCAGGCCACCGGCCAGATCGCCACGGTCTACAACGTCACAGTCAAAGACCTGCACAACTACTACGTAGCCGACGACAGCAGCTGGGTCCTAGCACACAACGGAACCGCTACCGGTTGTGGTCTCGGTGGGCCTGGGGAGTGGGGGCCATCGAAGAATCACGGCAGTGCGAATGCTCGAGCCTATGAGTTGCAGATCACGGGTCGGCCTGAAGGCTACTATGTCAATGGTGTCGAGTTTGACGGTTACCAGAATGGAGAACTCATTGATGCCAAGGGGCTCGGATATGCGAAACTACTACCCGCGAAGTGGAGTAAGGCTGCTAGAAAGCTCCAGAAGACGGCCCTCCACCAGCTAGAGGCGGCGGGGTCAACGCCCATCCATTGGATATTTGCCGAAGAAGGGGCTGCTCGGGAGGCGAGTAAGTTCATTCCTGCGAAGATTAAGATCAGTCATGTGCCTTTTCTTCGGTAGTTTCGTTGTTGTGAACAGGAGATGATGTGTGATGTGGTCATTGAGGTGTGGTTGGCGGCCGTCTTCGTGGGAGATGGAGGATGTTGCTGCACGTGTGGTTGAGTGGTGTAGCCAGGTGGGTGGTCTTTATCCTGAGTTGAGCGAATGGCGATTTACCGCAGATTCAAAACGGGCGGCGTTGGCCACACCAGTGGTGACCGAGCACGAGTTGGTCCGAAATCTCGTGGCCGACGGGGGCTTGGCCTCTATCTGGGCCCTGCAGGGTCCTCTTCGCGTGGACGTCAGCGCGAGTGATTATGACAAGCAGGAGAATTTGTTTCGCTTCGCGGCAGGGGGGAGGAGATCACCGGCGAACGTGGATGAGGATGATGAGGATGTGGCCATGGCGATGGCGGAGATGGCCTGTCGTATTTTTTCGCCTGAGTATGTCAACTGCGGGACGGCGGAATTGGAGCCGATGCTTGACGACGGATCTCTTTTATCGGCGGTGAACTATGCGCGGCGGGGCGCATATGATTCGTATCCGGATTTTGTGCGGGCGGCGCGGGTCATACGTACCACAGCGGAGGGAGTGTTCTTCGCTCGTCCCGACAATGACTAACAGGTGCCCGCGGAGCGAGGGCCTCGACCTGTCTTAAGCCCACAGAGGCCATTGCGACAATCATCGTTTCGGCGCGGTGACCGTCCCTGCTCGCTGCTCGGCTGCGAATAGTTCCTCATGATTCGACCGTGAGAAGTCGTTATCCCGGGTGGATATTTACCGTGGAAGGGGCTGCTCGGGAGGCGCGTGAGATCATTTCTGCGAAGATTAAGATCAGTCATGTGCCTTTTCTTCGGTAGTTTCGTTGTTGTGAATAGGAGATGATGTGTGATGTGGTCATTGAGGTGTGGTTGGCGGCCGTCTTCGTGGGAGATGGAGGATGTTGCTGCGCGTGTGGTTGCCTGGTGTAGCCAGGTGGGTGGTCTTTATCCTGAGTTGAGTGAATGGCGATTTGCCGCAGGTTCGAAGCGGGCGGCGTTGGCCACACCAGTGGTGACCGAGCACGAGTTGGTCCGAAATCTCGTGGCCGACGGGGGCTTGGCCTCTATCTGGGCCCCGCAGGGTGATCTCAGCGCGCACATCAGCGCGAGTGATTATGACAAGCAGGAGAATTTGTTTCGCTTCGCGGCAGGGGGGAGGAGATCACCGGCGAACGTGGATGAGGATGATGAGGATGTGGCCATGGCGATGGCGGAGATGGCCTGTCGTATTTTTTCGCCTGAGTATGTCAACTGCGGGACGGCGGAATTGGAGCCGATGCTTGACGACGGATCTCTTTTATCGGCGGTGAACTATGCGCGGCGGGGCGCATATGATTCGTATCCGGATTTTGTGCGGGCGGCGCGGGTCATACGTACCACAGCGGAGGGAGTGTTCTTCGCTCGTCCCGACAATGACTAACAGGTGCCCGCGGAGCGAGGGCCTCGACCTGTCTTAAGCCCACAGAGACCATTGCGACAATCATCGTTTCGGCGCGGTGACCGTCCCTGCTCGCTGCTCGGCTGCGAATAGTTCCTCATGATTCGACCGTGAGAAGTCGTTATCCCGGGTGGATATTTACCGTGGAAGGGGCTGCTCGGGAGGCGCGTGAGATCATTTCTGCGAAGATTAAGATCAGTCATGTGCCTTTTCTTCGGTAGTTTCGTTGTTGTGAATAGGAGATGATGTGTGATGTGGTCATTGAGGTGTGGTTGGCGGCCGTCTTCGTGGGAGATGGAGGATGTTGCTGCGCGTGTGGTTGCCTGGTGTAGCCAGGTGGGTGGTCTTTATCCTGAGTTGAGTGAATGGCGATTTGCCGCAGGTTCGAAGCGGGCGGCGTTGGCCACACCAGTGGTGACCGAGCACGAGTTGGTCCGAAATCTCGTGGCCGACGGGGGCTTGGCCTCTATCTGGGCCCCGCAGGGTGATCTCAGCGCGCACATCAGCGCGAGTGATTATGACAAGCGGAAGAATTTATTTCGCTTTGTGGCAATGGGGAGCTTACCGGGTGCCGTGGACGAGGATGATGAGGATGTGGCCATGGCGATGGCGGAGATGGCCTGTCGTATTTTTTCGCCTGAGTATGTCAACTGCGGGAAAGAGGAATTGGAGTTGATGCTTGACGGCCGTGCTCTTGTGTCAGCGGTGAACTATGCGCGGCGCGGCAGATATGATTCGTATCCGGATTTTGTGCGGGCGGCGCGGGTCATACGTACCACAGCGGAGGGAGTGTTCTTCGCTCGCCCCGACCACGACTAACAAGTACTCGCGGAGCGAGGGCCTCGACCTGTCTTGAGCCCACAGAGACCATTGCGACAATCATCGTTTCGGCGCGGTGACCGTCGCTGCTCGCTGCTCGGCTGTGAATAGTTCCTCATAGTTCGACCGTGAGAAGTCGTTATCCCGGGTGGATATTTACCGAAGAAAGAGCTGCTCGGGAGGAGTGGCGGTTAGTTTCTGAGGAGATTAAGATCAGCCATGTCCCTTGTATTCGGTAGTTTCGTTGTCGTGAACAGGAGATGATGTGTGATGTGGTCATTGAGGTGTGCGTGGCAGCTATCTTCTCCGAGAATGGAGGAGATCGCTGCACGTGTGGTTGCCTGGTGTAGCCAGGTGGGTGGTCTTTATCCTGAGTTGAGCGAATGGCGATTCACTGCAGACTCGGAGCGGGCAGTGTTGGCCACACCGGTGGCTATTGAGCAAGAGTTGGTCCGACGTCTCGTGGCCGAAGGAGGCTTCGCCTCTATCTGGGCCCCGCGGGGTGATCTCAACGTTCACCTCGACTTGGATACTTATGCGGAGCGGGAGGACCTGTTTCGCCTTGTGGCAATGGGAAGCTTACCGGGCGTCGTGGACGAGGACGATGAGGATGTGGCCATGATGATGACAGAGATGGCCTGTCGCATTTTTTCGCCTGAGTATGTCAACTGCGGGAGGGCGGACTTGGGGCCGAGGCTTCTAGACGGTTCTATTTTATCGGCGGTGAACTATGCGCCGCGGGGCGCATATGATTCGTATCCGGATTTTGTGCGGGCGGCGCGGGTCATACGCACGACAGCGGAGGGAGTGTTCTTCGCTCGCCCCGACCACGACTAACAGGTGCCCGCGGGTCGAGGGCCTCGACCTGTCTTGAGCCGACAGAGGCCATTGCGAGAATCTCGTTTCGGTGCGGTGACCGTCCCTGCTCGCTGCTCGGCTGCGAGAAGTTCCTCATAGTTTGACAGTGAGGAGTCGTTATCGCGGCATGTGGAGTCGTGGGCACCGGTTGAGGCGTTACCAGACACGGTTCGGGTCACAGCCTGTCCTGGGTCACGCCACCCAGATGACGTGTTTCGGCTCGTTCTCGGAGGGCACTCCTGAGCAGTGTGGACACGGCTATTGAGATGAAAACTGCGGTCGAGGCTTTCTTGAGCGGATGCCCTGGTGCTGGTCTGCCGGTCCAAGCCACTGGTGAGGTCGCCACGGTCTACAACATCGCAGTCGAGGTCCTGCACGACTACTACGTTGCCGGCGACGGCGGATGGGTGCTGGCGCATAATGCGTCCTTGACGGGTTGGATCCGCCCGGACTTACTGCTAAGGGATGCTGAGGGCAACTTCATTTTCGTAGAGGTGAAGAATGGCCTCAAGGCACCATTCACGAAAAATCAAAGAAAGGCGATTCCGACGTTTGGCTCAGATACCGAGTTGCGGGTCTTTGTTGATGCTGCGCGTGCGCTGGGTGAGGACCAGGCAGCGGAATGGGTGCAGACGTGTTCACTTGGGGAACAGGCTGCGATGTGTGTTGTGTCGTCATGGTTGCAGTTGGATGTGTTGGCAGTGGGGGTACAGGTGCCTCACTGGCTGGCTGAGGGTTTTGCGCCAGTCTTTGTCATGGAAGGTGTGCCGCGCACGCTGGCGCGGAAGCGTAGGAAGAGGATCGAGCGCAGTGAGTTCGAATTAGCTGATCGTATGTGCGGTGGCAAGATGGTCGCTGCTGTGCCGCAGGACAGCGTGATCCCCCCGCAGTTGCGAGATTTCTGGATGGGGGCTCGGTGAGTTATGTAGTGGCCTTTTGGCCAGAGGGTCTGTGCGACAACGGGCCGGACGCCGATTGGGCGGCTTGCTACGAACGGTTGAAGGGCACTCAGCGTGGTCCTGCTGGGCCTGTGGTTGGTGCGTTCCCGGCAGAGGTGACGGCGGAGTTGCCGGAGCGCGATGACGAGAGTTGTGTGTGGACGGCGATGCCGTTGCTGGCGGAGGCTTCGGGAGAGTTGCTGCATGTGGCTTTGGGGAACAGCCTCATGCAGGAGTCGGTACCCGTGTTGCAGGAGATGGCAGAGCGCTATCATATGGTGTTCTTCGATCCTGGTTCCGGGATGCGGGTGCTCGGGTGGACCAGATTGGCCTTTTGGCCTAGCCGGGCTGGGCGACTTATGGAGGGGCGTGGGGAATGCGGACGGATGGTCTGCCGCGGAGAAGATCATTTTTGCGCGGAGACTTGAGAAAGATGGCGGCTGGCTAAATACAATTCACTCTATATATAGAGTATGAGTCTAATTCATGCTGAGGCTGTTGCGCATGGTATAGATATTCTCGAGAAGAACGGTTTGGAGAATTTTCTTGGTTGAGCAGATGAATTATGAAAAGGGCTTTGTTCCCCATGCTGGGGATGTGACCGCGATCTGTGTCGGGGAGCAGGAGTTCTTGGGTCGAGTCATTGATCCTGATCTGGAGATGGTGAAGGCCCCGGTGGTTCTGATGTATCAGTTCGATGCTGATGCCAGCCAGGTGGATCTTGGGGATGATCGGTCGTGCTTGCAGGCGTCAAGGAGGCTTGGCTCCTATGTCTTGGTGAACAAGAAGGAGTTTCGCCGGAAGTGGTTCCGCAGGGTGGCGAGTTTGGATTTTGAGCCCGGTGAACGTCTAGCGGTCCATCACTTCCGCATGGAGAACCGGGTTGTGGATGAGCATGGTCATCTCCTTGACTCGCCAGTGGAGCCGCTTCCGCGTTACGAGATGCTGAGTTCGTGGGGTCTGGCTTTGCAGGTTGCCGATGCCCAGGGTTGGCTGCTCGTCGATCCTGGCAGTGGGGGCGCTGCGGGGGCTTCTCGCATCGTGACCATTCATCGAGGCGAGTTGAAACTGGACCTGAACCGAGCGGCGGCTGTGCTGGGTCCCGCCCTCGAAGGTATGGGGATCGTGCCAGATGCGGCGTGGTGGGCCTCGATGGTCTCATGGCTTGAGCCGACCCGTAGGGGGCATCTGGAATTCCATGTCGATGCTACTCACCTCGTGGCGACTGGGCCTGGACCTGACTTGCGCGCTGTGGCTGAGGGGATGGTGGAGCTAGTTGCGCATCCCGTATCAGCTCGGGAGGCGCTCCGTGCGGCGCTGGAAGCCGGGATCGATGTGACAGATCCCGCCACTGATTCCCCGTCTCTTCAGTAGGCTGCGGCTGCTATGGCCGATCCGCGTAATCTTTCGAGCGGGTTGGCGCTAAGAAGGCGTGGCTGAGAGCGGAAAGGTTCCAGGGATGGGTACGCGGACGCGGCGGTCGCGGTTGTTTCTTACTGATGTGGATCGGGAGCGGGCGTGGGATGAGGTGCGTTCGCGTGTGCCGGGAACGAAGTTGCTGGATGATGATTTGATTTTTTGCCGCTGTCTGCGGATGCGATCGCTGATTCGCCATCACAGGTCTCGGGGCCATTGCTGTCGTTGTGGTCTCCGGAGGTGGATCCGGGGTTGGCTACGCGGACAAGCCCGAAGGACCCGGATGAGCCAGAAGGTGGGACCATTGCATGGGTCAAGTTGGCTCGATGGCCTGATGGCGCGGTGCAGCCTGATCAGGTATCGGCGGTGTGGGATCCGGAACTTGAGTCGATGACTCGGTTTTTTGATGAGGTGGCGAAGGCTTTGCGGGCGGTGACGCCGTTCAGGGTGACGTATTTTGATGGGACGCCGGTGCCGTCGGTGCGGGTGGGTGCTGATGCTGCCCAGAGGTCGTTGGCTGGCGAGATTGCGCTTGGTGAGGCCATTGCGCGCTATCGCGTTGCCGAGGAGAAGGGCCGTACCAAGAAGTAGCCCGGATACCGATTGGGGGACTTCTTTGTTTTGAAGCTGATCGGGCTGGTACCGGGCGGGCTGGCGGGCCAATGCTCATAGGGCGGGGCAGCGCTGCTGTTGTGTGTTGCGTCTGGGGTCAGGGGTTGCTGGCGACCAGCTTTACGACGAGTCGGGTAGTCTCGTGGCCGTCGTGTCGATCCAGGCCACCGGCGAGATCGCCACGGTCTACAACTTCACAGTGGAGGGCCTGTACAACTACTTCGTGGCCGACGACAGCAGCTGGGTCCTAGCACACAATGCGACTCGTAGGCTCCAATACGGTGTTGAGGTGGATATACCTGATGATGCCGATTTGCAAACAATTGTTGGGGCGGTAGCGCGGGGAATTCGATCGCAGGGTGCCGACGATTTAGAAAAGAAATTCTCCAAGGAGATGGCGCGCGCGGCTAAGAGAAAGCCATGGCTAAGGAAGGCTTTCCTCGGTAGTCAAGTTCACTATGAAATCCGCGGTGAGCTGAATCTGCTATATCCAGGACGATTCGAATATCGAAGTGTGGGGCCCGATTACAAAGACAAACAAATGAATGACGCATTAGTGGAGTTAACTACTACAAATCCGCACACCATTAAGGCGCACACTGACAAGGGTGGAGATTATTTGACGTGTGCGTTCGCCGGCTACGATCCGTTTTAGGAGGGTGATATGACTACTGGGTTTTTGACGGACTCTGGTATCCGAGTCTGGAGCCAGACGGTGAACGACGAGACCTTCGATGTAGCACCTCATGGGCGATTGGCGGTGCGCGGAGCCAGGCTGGATGGTTGTATTTTTTCTGGTCTCCATCTGAAAGAATTTATCTTTCAGGGGTGCGAACGTTCAGTGTTTTCCGGGTGTCGCTTTGTGAACTGCCGGATTGATGAGTGGCACCACACATTCATGGACTTCGTCGACTGCGAGTTTGAGAGCGTCAAGATTAAGAAGTGGCGGCTGGACGAGGGCGACGTAGTGGATTGTCGGTTCGAGGGGGCTATCGCTGACGCCGTGATCTGGGGAGACACGGCAGCGAAATCCGGGATTGAGTATCGCCGCAACCGTTTCGAGCGGAACGACCTATCGGGCGTCGATCCTTGTTCGGTCGACTTTCGTTCGGGTGTGGACCTTGCCACCAACGTCCTTCCGGGGTCCGGTAGTTGTGCGCCACTGTTGGTCTTGGGGTGTGGTCCTCAGGTTGCTCAGGCTGCATTGGACAGGTTGGGTGAGGTCCCCGAGGAGTTGCGCGCAGCAGCGGAACAGTACCTGTCGGTGTCGTTGTGGGCTATGCATCTTGGCTCAGGGCAGAAGGACTGGTTCGGGTGGCCATTGCGTTCGACATCACCGGAGGTCTGGGCTGAAGTGTTGGGATTAGTACGAACGGTCGAGGCCGAGATGGGCGGAGAACACTGATGGGTGTCTTGTGTGATTACTTCGTGGTAGCTGAAGGCGTTGACCCGGCTGTGGTGCTGGACGAGCCTGGGGGGCCCATCTCCATGAACAGCGGGCAACTGCGTGGTCTGGTGGAGACCAAGGGTGTCGATCCAGCGGTGGAGGCGTCATGTCTGCAATCGGCGTTGACGGGTGAGGAGTTGTCGGCGCTCCTGGTGGATCCTGCCGCTGGTTCCCTGGTGGCGATGGTTGATGATGGCGAGCGCATGGTCTTGGGGGTTCACCCGGGCTTGGTCTCCGCGTTGGCTGGACTAGACCTGGCGCAGGCTGGGGAGGTGGCAACGGCATGGGCTGAGGTGTCGCGGCAGGATCTGGGCCTGCAGCTTGCTGATCGGGTACGACTTGTTGAGGGTCTTGCTGGGCTGGCTCGGGCCGCTCATGACGTGGATGAGCGAGTTTATTGCTGGGTGTGCGTCTAGGCTCTGGCGCGATGTCTGCGAGGTCGAGGTCGTGACCCTCCGCTGGGTCGACTTCTGTAACCGGCTGCTATTCCTGGAGACTGGACGACCTCCCCCTCACGCAGGCCGAACAGCTGCACTACCATCGCCTTCAGCCCACCGACTGAAAGCATGAATCAAGCCTCTGGACACACTAGGGGCTTCACTGTGGTGGAGGGGTTCTTGTGGGTGCTTTTGGCGTGGGTGTTTTTGAGTCTGATGTGCGTGGTGATGTTGAGGAGTTGTTGGAGGAGGGTGGTAAGCCTGCGGTGGTGAAGGCTGAGACTGTCCCTGCTGTGTCGCCGAAGGCTTCGTCGTCGAAGCTGTCTCCGATGGGTCGTGGTCGAAAGGACAAGGGCGATGACATTGATGGGGATGTGTATTGGCGTGATGTTCCCAATGGCGGGTACATGATCGCTCAGATTGTGGCGCACAGCAAGTTGTTGGTGGCGTTGGTGGTTTTTTGATCGGATTGTCGATGGTGAGCCGAGACATGAGGATGTGGTGGAGGTCACCAGTCAGGGGTCCCCGCTACTGCAGGGGACTGTTTCGCGTAATGCTGTGACTTTGGGTCAGGACGGTTGGGTGTATGCGGGTAAGACGGCGTATGAGGGTCGGGGGCCATTGCGGATGTTCCGACAGGTCTCGTTGAAGAAGCCATCGGGTTATGTCGAGTATGTGAGTGGACGTACTAAGAATGCGCTGGCGGCAGGGGATTGATCACCGCGGTGTTCTCGCATGGATGACACATTGGCATCCCACCGACGTGCAGGTCTTCGGGGGAATAGAGTCTTGTTAGTAGAAGTCATTACCGGTATGGGGGTTGCATGAGTCCATGATTGATCGGGTGCTGGTTGGGTCGGCTGGTAGCCGGGAGTTGGTTCGTGGTGAGGTTTTCGAGTTGACGAACCGAACGTGGTAGGCGCTCGCGGCTGATGTAGAGGACTGCTCCTTTGAGGGTGCCCGCTGCAAGAATTTCGGCGCAGGGAGTGGTTCAGAGCCAACGATTTACCGGCGTTGCTCTTTTCGGGACGCTTGGTTGACGTTTTCGCCGGGAGGTGTGGCTCGTTTTGAGAAATGCGATTTCACGGGCGCCCGCTTGAAGGATTGGTCGCTAATGTCTGGTGAACTGATTGATTGGTACGTTTACTGGACGTTGGCACCGCTGCCTTTTTCTTGCCCGCGTGAACTTGATTCAGCAGCGCGTTTTCAATTTTTCGGCAATGATTTCTCGCAAGCAGAGATGATCGACTGCGACTTTCGATATGGGATCGATTTGTCGCGTCAGAAGCTCCCGCAAGGGCCCGGGGTACTTCTATGCCGAGAACGGCGCGCAGGCGATCAAGCAAGCGCGGGAGCGTGCGCGGGCTGACCGAGACGACGATGCGATGATGATTCTTGACATCATCGACAAGAACCTTGTCGGACAGCAGCAGTTGTTTGACTCGGCGGCGACGTGGCTCGATTTGGGGCTTAAGCGTTGGCGTCGGATGTGGGGTCTTGTCTAATCCCCGGTCGGGGGTTGGCAGGCGGTCGAAGGGACGGGTGAAAGATGGGTATGGATCTGACTTTTTTCGTGGCGGCGGATGATGCGGCCGCAGCTGAGGTGTTGGAGCCCGGGGTGGTGTCTGGCTCGTGGGCCGGTGCCGTCGAGCACGGGGTGGTGGCTGGCGAAGAGGTCTTGGCGTTGCTGAACGCGTCTGATGACGCGGCTGATGGCGGCGCGATGGGTGAGCCTTTTGATCTGCCGGTGGCCGGTTTTGAGGAAGCCGTGATCGTTCCTGTGAAGGCGTGTGTGGTTGATGCGTTGGTCCGGCTGAGTGACGAGGATCGTGCAGCGGCTCTCGAGCAGTGGGCCGAGGAAGCGATGGTCCCAGCTGATGCGATCTCCGAGGGGCGTGACCTCCTAGACCGCTTGTCGGGTCTGGCTCGCGAGGCGCGAGAGGCTTGCCAGGGTCTGTACTGTCACTGGTCTGCGTAGGGCTTCGTCGCGAGAGCCATGACCCGGATGGGGTGGTCGCTGACGGTCGCAGAGATTCCGGGGGACGGCTACGTTCTGGTTGAAGTGGGCGACGAGGGTGGTAGCCGGTCCAGTCGGGGAGCTGCCTGTCCATCTTCGCGTCGCTCGGCGGAGCTGGGGTGTGAGTAGTTCGGGTCTTTCTCGGAGGTTGCTCCTGAGCAGTGTGTCACGGCTATTGAGATGAAGGCTGCGGTGGAGGTCTTCTTGAGCGGATGCCGTGGTGCCGAGTTGCCAGGAGGCTGGGGGCAGGGCTGACGGCGTAGCCCGAGTGTGACTGGGTGTTTGCTGTGGAGCGCTGAGTTGGAGCCGGTCATCGACCGGCCAACGATCTTCCGGGACCCGGCGGCAATGCGACGGTAATTGCTATCAATAAGCCACCTAGAGGGCGGAAATAGATGGAAGAGAGGTTTGAGGGATGGGTGCGCGGTCTCGGATTTTGCGGTTGTGGGCCTTCGCCCCGGATCGTGGACACGGTGGTGGTTGATTACGCTGCGGTTGGCAGCGTAGCGGCCCGGCGGGCCTCATAGGTGTTCGGGGACAGGTAGCCGCACCAGGAATGGCGACGGCGAGTGTTGTAGCGGGTGACCCAGCGAAAGACCTGACGGCGACACAATTCAGGCCCAGCGAACGTGGCCTGCCCGGCAAGGAGTTCGCGTTTGAGGGTGGCGTTGAACGACTCGGCCAGACTGTTGTCGGCGCTGGTCCCCACGGCCCCCATCGACTGGGTCACCCCGAGACCCTTGCAGAGTTTGGCGTAGGCCTTCGAGGTGTAGACCGACCCATGGTCACTGTGGAAGATCGCACCCCGGAGACTGCCGCGCTGCGCGCAGGCGGCTTTCAGCGCGTCTTCGACCAGTTCGGTGCGCATGTGGTCCGCGACCGCCCAGCCGGCCAGTTTGCGGGAGTAGCAGTCGATCACGGTGGCCAGATAGAGGTTCCCGCCACCGGCCAGCGGAAGGTAGGTGATGTCACCGACGTAACGCTGGTTCGGCTTCTCGGAGGTGAAGTCCCGCTGCAGCAGGTCACCGAACTTCTCATCAGCCGGTTCCGGGACCGTGGTGCGAACCCTGCGACGCAGCCGGGTCCCCGCCAGCTGGTGGGCACGCATCACCCTGGCGACGCGCTTGTGGTTGACACGATCCTCGCGGGCGGCGCCGTCGTTCAGTTCGACGGTCACCCGCGGTGCCCCGTAGGCCGGGTCCCCACCAGCTTTCGGGTCCTGGACCCGTCGGATCCGTGCAGCCAGGACAGCGTCGTCCTCAGCGCGCTGCTGACGGGCCGGGCCGGCTTTCTGCCAGGCATAGAACGAGGAGCGGGACAGCTCCAACACCTGGCACAACCGCTTCACCTGGTAGGTGGTCTGGTGGTCGGCGACGAACTGGAAGCGGTTCACCAGCTCGTCTCCCCGGCGAAATACTTGGCCGCCTTGCGCAGGATGTCCCGTTCGGTCTCCACCCTGGCCTTGTCCGCCCGCAACCGGGCATTCTCGGCCTCCAGCCGGGCGATCCTCGCTACTGGTGACTCACCGGAAGGGGGCGTGGCTGGGGTCGGTCCGTCGCTGGTGCGGACACCGTTGCCCAAGTCCTTGACCCACAACGACAGGGTCCCACGGGAGACCCCCAACTCCCCAGCGATCTGCTTCAACGTCGCACCGGGCGTGGTCTCGTACAAGTCAACGGCCTGCTGACGAAACTCCATCGAGTAGTTCTTCCTGGCCATGGTGATGATCATCTCGCTTCCTCCAGCCCATGCTGGATTCCACGTGTCCACAACCAAGGGTCAAGGCCCTTTGACCAGCTCGCTGGCATCATCAGCGGAGGTCGACAGCTCGCTGATCAAGCTGGCGAGCTCAGGATTATCCATCAGCTTCTCGCTGATCTCGTTGACCCTCGCCGGGTCATGGTTTTTCTTCGGTGACACCGTAGTCATTATCGGTGAAACTCCTTCTAGATCAGAGCCTCACACACAAACTTCCTGACACCCTCGGAACCAGGATCGAAGAACACCATTTGCCGCTCATGGCGCAGACTAGCGACGTGCGGCCGCCCGCGAAGCCGGGGACTGCCGACTCTCGGCGGCGCGCCGCAAGAGTTCGACCATCTGCCGGGACCACCCAGCCTGACGCCCGGACTGTTCAGGGAAGAACCACTCCGACTGACCAGTCGCAAGATCCTCACGCGCAAACCGCAACGCCTGCTCACACCGCGCAGCGTCGCCCTCAGCCAACCCATCAGCGACAGCAAGTAGCTTCTCGGCAGCCTTCACGATAGCGGCCCGATCATCGGTCACAAAGGCCGAATGGGCGAAGCGATTACCGACCACAGCCAGCCCAGCCCGCTGCGAGCACGGCCCCGAGAACTTCAACTCGGTGAGATCATTACCGTCGATCACCCCCGCACCACCGCCGACAGCAGAACTCTCGCCCCACCACAGCACATCCTTCGCCGTTCCCTGGACCCGGCAGCCCCGCATCGCGGCCCGCTCAAAAACCCACTTCTTCACCCGCAGATTTGTGAACTCACAATCGACAAACTCAACGTCCTGACACATCCAGCTTTCAACGGCCAGCCCGTCAAAATGGCAACCGACATAGCGCACTCGCTCGCCACGAGGAAAGCCCGGATACCAGTCGGCAATCTTGCGGCCACCCAGCGACCACCCCTCGACCAAGCCCTCGCTAAAAGCCATCACCCGATCCATGTCCCCCTGAGGGACCACACCGCCCGGAACCTGCACCTCCACCTGACTTGGCGGATCCGCCTGGGATGGATTGAACAACATCCTCACAACTACCTCCTAGCACCCAGGCTGCGCGTAGGTTGGGTAGGCACCTGCATCCTTTGGGTATCCGTCCTTCATTGTATGGAATAGAATCCGCTTAGCTCCGGATTCAAGCCGACTGGATTTGAGTTTGATGGGAGTAGTCTCGATGGACCTCAGTGAGGCATGGGCGCAGTTGTGTGCCGCCAACGAGCGGTGGACGGCGTCTGATCTTCGGCCCATGTGGGAGCATGAAGGGGCTCTTCAGGATTGAGGGTGTAGTTGTGGCTGGACTGTGTGAGAGTCTGCTGTAGTTGCCCTGTGGGGCTGGGGTGCGTGGAGGGAGGACCCTGCGCGAGGATCGGAGTGTCTAGATCTGTCCTCGTGAATCGCAAGGTCCTCCATGAACCACGCTACCTTCGGCGCTCCTGACCTGACCACATTTGCCCGTCTCGATGAACTCGGTCTGGAGGTCACCGGTCAGCTGATCAGTGCCGAGGAGGCGGTCCTGGCCTGCCGGGTCGTCGAGACCGACGAGTGGTGCCACCGGTGCGGATGCCAGGGGATCCCTCGTGACACGGTGGTCAGGCGCCTGGCCCATACTCCTTTCGGGCACCGGCCCACGATCCTGGCTGTGCGGGTGCGCCGGTACCGGTGCACCGGCTGCGGGCGGGTATGGCGCCAGGACACCAGTGCTGCCGCCCAGGCGAGGGCGAAACTGTCGCGGGGTGGGCTGGCCTGGGCACTGGAGGGCCTGGTACTCGATCATCTGCCGGTCTCGAGGATCGCCGCATCCCTGGGCGTGGACTGGACCACCGCCAATGATGCGGTGCTGGCCGAGGGCACCCGTCGGCTCATCGACGACCCGCACCGCTTCGACGGCGTGGAGGTCATCGGGGTCGACGAGCACGTGTGGCGCCACACCAGAGACGGCGACAAGTACGTCACCGTGATCATCGACCTGACACCGCTACGCGACGGCACCGGGGCCTCCCGGCTGCTCGACATGGTGGCGGGCCGCTCCAAGAAGGTCTTCAAAACCTGGCTGGCCGGCCGCGACCAGGCCTGGCGCGACCGCATCGAGGTGGTGGCCATGGACGGGTTCACCGGCTTCAAGACCGCAGCCGCCGAGGAACTGCCAGCCGCGGTCGAGGTGATGGACCCCTTCCACGTCGTCCAGCTCGCCGGCGACCAGCTCGATGTCACCCGCCAACGCGTCCAGCAGGACACCACGGGCCATCGGGGCCGCAGGGGCGACCCCCTGTTCGGGGTCAGGCTGACCCTGCACACGGGCCGGGACCTGCTCACCGACCGGCAGGCCGCCCGCCTCGACGCTGTGCTCGCCGATGACGCCCACGCCCCGGTCCAGGTGACCTGGGCCGTCTACCAGGAGGTCGTGGCCGCCTACCGCGCCGAAAACCGTGCCGAGGGTCGGGCGATCATGGCTCATCTGATCGACGCGATCGCCACCAAAGTCCCCGCCGCACTGCCCGAAGTGGCCACCCTGGGCCACACCTTGAAGAAACGGGCCGCCGACATCCTGACCTACTTCGACCACCCGGGGACCTCGAACGGCCCTAGTGAGGCCATCAACGGCAGACTCGAACACCTCCGCGGCATCGCCCTGGGCTTCCGGAACCTCACCCACTACATCACCAGATCCCTCCTGGAGACCGGAGGATTCAGACCCCGACTACACCCTGGATCCTGAAGAGCCCATGAAGGTCCTCGGCCTGGCTTTGAGTGAGTCGGAGTGTTGGGATGTCCGTCGTCATCACCCAGAGGTGCCGGATGCCTATTTAGAGGTTCTTCGGCTTGCTGATGGATGGCCTTCCTTTTATCAAGACTGCGTACTTTTCGGGCGGCCTGAATTAAGTTCTCGCCCAAGCATGATTGCCGAGGCGGCCGATCAGCTCGTGACGGATACCCCGTCGCTGGCTGACTGTTTTCTGGCTGCAGCTAGTCGCTCTGACGTGGATCAGTTCTTCCTCGAGACGGATCGTGGGCGGCCAGGCCGCGTGTTCTGGTACGCAGGCTCGCTGGTAGACACCTTCGACGACATCCCGTCGTGGCTGGCCGCGATGGCGGTCTACCTCGATGAAGAGACGCAGGAGAATCTGTAGGCCTGATTCCTGCAGGAGAACTGTGAAGCCTCCCGGTGTGGAGCTGTCCGTGAGCGAGTGTGAACGGGGCGTGATGGCAATATCAAGACCCATGTTGAGGCCCATTCTCGAGCTTATGAGTTGCAGATCACGGGTCGGCCTGAAGGCTACTATGTCAATGGTGTCGAGTTTGACGGTTTCCAGAATGGAGAACTCCTTGATGCCAAGGGGCTCGGATGTGAGAAATTACTAACCGCGGAGTGGAGTACGGCTCGTGGCCCGCTCAGGGATGCTGCTGACCGCCAGCTAGAGGCGGCGGGGTCAACGCCCATTCATTGGATATTTGCTGAAGAAGGGGCTGCTCGGGAGGCGCGTGAGATCATTCCTGCGAAGATTAAGATCAGTCATGTGCCTTTTCTTCGGTAGTTTCGTTGTTGTGAACAGGAGATGATGTGTGATGTGGTCATTGAGGTGTGGTTGGCGGCCGTCTTCGTGGGAGATGGAGGATGTTGCTGCGCGTGTGGTTGCCTGGTGTAGCCAGGTGGGTGGTCTTTATCCCGAGTTGAGCGAATGGCGATTTACTGCAGGTTCGAAGCGGGCGGCGTTGGCCACACCAGTGGTGACCGAGCACGAGTTGGTCCGAAATCTCGTGGCTAAGGGGGGTATCGCCTCTATCTGGGCCCCGCAGGGTCCTCTTCGCGTGAACGTCAGCGCGAGTGATTATGACAAGCAGGAGAATTTGTTTCGCTTCGCGGCAGGGGGGAGGAGATCACCGGCGAACGTGGATGAGGATGATGAGGATGTGGCCATGGCGATGGCGGAGATGGCCTGTCGTATTTTTTCGCCTGAGTATGTCAACTGCGGGAAACAGGTGGGATTGGGGCCGATGCTTGACGACGGATCTCTTGTGAAAGCGGTGAACTATGCGCGGCGGGACGCCTATGATTCGTATCCGGATTTTGTGCGGGCGGCGCGGGTCATACGCACGACAGAAGAGGGAGTGTTCTTCGCTCGCCCCGACCACGACTAACAAGTACTCGCGGAGCGAGGGCCTCGACCTGTCTTGAGCCCACAGAGGCCACTGCGACAATCATCGTTTCGGCGCGGTGACCGTCCCTGCTCGCTGCTCGGCTGCGAGAAGTTCCTCATGATTCGACCGTGAGAAGTCGTTATCCCGGGTGGATATTTACCGAAGACAGGGCTGTTTCAGAGGTGCGTCGGCTGGGTCCTGAGGAGATTAAGATCAGTCATGTGCCTTGTATTCGGTAGTTTCGTTGTTGTGAGCAGGAGATGATGTGTGATGTGGTCATTGAGGTGTGGTTGGCGGCCGTCTTCGTGGGAGATGGAGGATGTTGCTGCGCGTGTGGTTGCCTGGTGTAGCCAGGTGGGTGGTCTTTATCCTGAGTTGAGTGAATGGCGATTTACCGCAGGTTCGAAGCGGGCGGCGTTGGCCACCCCAGTGGTGACCGAGCATGAGTTGGTCCGACGTGTCGTGGCTAAGGCGGGTATCGCCTCTATCTGGGCCCCGCAGGGTGATCTCCGCGTGAGCCTCGACGCGGATGATTATGACAAGCAGGAGAACTTGTTTCGCTTTGTGGCAATGGGGAGCTTACCGGGTGCCATGGACGAGGATGATGAGGGTGTGGCCATGGCGATGGCGGAGATGGCCTGTCGTATTTTTTCGCCTGAGTATGTCAACTGCGGGAGGGCGGAATTGGGGCCGATGCTTGACGACGGCTCTCTTTTATCGGCGGTGAACTATGCGCGGCGGGGCGCATATGATTCGTATCCGGATTTTGTGCGGGCGGCGCGGGTCATACGTACCACAGCGGAGGGAGTGTTCTTCGCTCGCCCCGACCACGACTAGCCGGCGCTCACAGGTCGAGGGCCTCGACCTGTCTTGAGCCCACAGAGGCCATTGCGACAATCATCATTTCGGCGCGGTGACCGTCCCTGCTCGCTGCTCGGCTGTGAATAGTTCCTCATGATTCGACCGTGAGAAGTCGTTATCCCGGGTGGATATTTACCGTGGAAAGGGCTGCTCGGGCGGCGCGTGAGATCATTTCTGCGAAGATTAAGATCAGTCATGTGCCTTTTCTTCGGTAGTTTCGTTGTTGTGAACAGGAGATGATGTGTGATGTGGTCATTGAGGTGTGGTTGGCGGCCGTCTTCGTGGGAGATGGAGGAGGTTGCTGCGCGTGTGGTTGCCTGGTGTAGCCAGGTGGGTGGTCTTTATCCTGAGTTGAGTGAATGGCGATTTACCGCAGACTCGAAACGGGCGGCGTTGGCCACCCCAGTGGTGACCGATCACGAGTTGGTCCGAAATCTCGTGGTCGACGGGGGCTTGGCCTCTATCTGGGCCCCGCAGGGTCCTCTCAGCGTAGACGTCAGCGCGAGTGATTATGACAAGCAGGAGAATTTGTTTCGCTTCGCGGCAGGGGGGAGGAGATCACCGGCCAATGTGGATGAGGATGATGAGGGTGTGGCCATGGCGATGGCGGAGATGGCCTGTCGTATTTTTTCGCCTGAGTATGTCAACTGCGGGAGGGCGGAATTGGGGCCGATGCTTGACGACGGCTCTCTTTTATCGGCGGTGAACTATGCGCGGCGGGGCGCATATGATTCGTATCCGGATTTTGTGCGGGCGGCGCGGGTCATACGTACCACAGCGGAGGGAGTGTTCTTCGCTCGTCCCGACAATGACTAACGGTCTATGAATCGCCCCGGGATGTCCGGAGATTCTGAGCTTTCGGAAGGTTGGAGTCATGGCAGGCAATACGAACGAGCGCTATCCCGCTGAGCTGAGGGCCCGGGCGGTGCGGATTATATTACGAGACCTGCCCGAACTATGACAGAGATTGGCCGCCCGTGTGTCTCGGTGGCGCCGGACCGGTTGTGGGTTGGCTGGCCGGGACCGAGTTGATCAAAACCCGGGGCAGTCCAATGCGTGTGGAGGTGGTTCATTCGTCCCGCCGTTCGATCCCACCCAGGAACGGACTCAATAATGACTGTTGGGGAGTTTTGTACTCCTGCCCGTGGCGCGATCGGATTGAGGCTTAGACTGAGCATCAACACAATGTCAGCGTCTGGACGAATTACCGCTCAGACAAGTTTGGGAAAGGATGGATTGTCGTGGCATTCAATTTGAAGAGTCGTCATTTGTTGTCGCTAGCACATCACAGCACCGAAGAGATCGAATTCCTTGTCCGACTCGCTGCGCAGCTCAAAGAGGCCAAATACTCCGGGACCGAGCAGCCCATGCTCGAGGGGAAGAACATCGCTTTGATCTTCGAGAAGGCGTCGACGCGGACTCGGTGTGCGTTCGAGGTGGCGGCCCATGATCAGGGTGCGCATGTGACGTACCTCGGCCCGAGCGGATCCCACATCGGTCACAAGGAGTCCATGAAGGACACTGCCCGAGTGCTGGGACGCATGTATGACGGCATCGAGTACCGCGGATTCCACCAATCCGTCGTGGAGGAGTTGGCCGAGTACGCTGGCGTCCCCGTCTTCAACGGCCTGACCGACGAGTTCCACCCCACTCAGATGCTCGCCGACGCCCTGACCATGCTGGAGCACGCTCACAAGCCCTTCCATCAGATCAAGTTCGCCTACGTCGGTGACGGCCGCAACAACATGGGCCGTTCCCTTTTGTTGCTGGGCGCCAAGCTCGGCATGGACGTCAGGATCGGAGCCCCGGAGGGTCTGCAGCCTGACTCGGAACTCGTCGAGCAGTGCCAGGAGTGGGCTGAGGAGTCCGGTGGCAAGGTGCTCGTCACGGCATCTGCTGAGGAAGCCGTCCGTGACGTGGACTTTATTCACACCGATGTGTGGGTGTCGATGGGCGAGCCGGTGGAGAGTTGGGGGGAGAGGGTTGACACCCTCATGCCGTTCCAGATCAACGATGACCTCGTCGCGGCTGCCAACAACCCACGCGTCAAGGTCATGCACTGTCTGCCGGCATTCCACAACAGTGAGACGACGGTGGGTGCCGAGATCGCTGAGACCTACCCGCAGCTGGCCAATGGCATCGAGGTCACCGAGTCGGTCTTCGAGTCCCCGGCGTGCATCGCCTTTGACCAGGCGGAGAACCGCATGCACACCATCAAAGCGGTCATGGTCGCCTCCCTGGCTTGACGGTGGGACGGGAGGAAGAACCCATGAGAATCTTGGTTGCATTGGGCGGCAATGCTCTGCTGCGACGTGGTCAACCCATGACGGCAGAGAATCAGCGCGCCAATGTGAGGATTGCGGCTGAGCGGATCAAGGAGGTCGCCGTCGACCATGAGGTCGTCGTGGCTCACGGCAACGGCCCCCAGGTGGGGCTGCTGGCCTTGCAGTCGACGGCCTACCAGGAAGTCGGCATCTATCCGTTGGACGTGCTGGGCGCAGAGTCCCAGGCCATGATCGGTTACATGATCGAGCAGGAGCTCGGCAATGTCATGCCCAAGGAGCAACAGATCGTCACCATGATCACGATGACGGTCGTCGACGCCGATGATCCAGCCTTCGACAACCCCACCAAACCGATCGGTCCGGTCTACGACAAGGAGACTGCCGAAAAGTTGGCAGCCGAGAAGGGGTGGTCCATCGCTGCCGACGGTGAGTACTACCGCCGAGTGGTGGCATCCCCGCAGCCGCGCAACATCGTCGAGCAGAAAGCCATCCGTCAACTGGTCGACTCCGGTGTCCTTGTCGTGTGTGCTGGTGGCGGTGGCATTCCCTGCGTGTTCGATGAACAGGGCAACCTTCACGGCGTTGAGGCTGTCATCGACAAAGACTTGGCTTCGGCTGAGTTGGCGGTACGAGCTGAGGCTGATCTGCTCGTCATTGCCACCGACGTTGACGGCGTCTACGAGAACTGGGGCACCCCCGATCAGGCGTTCATCAAGGAGATGCGCGCTGAGGAAGCCCTGAATGCGAGGTTTGCGGCGGGGTCGATGGGGCCGAAGGTACGGGCAGCCTGCAATTTCGCCCTGGCTACCGGAAAGCGTGCCGTCATTGGCTCCCTTGAGGACATTCGCGGGCTTGTTGACGGCACCTGTGGGACGGCGATCGTCTCTGACTCACCCGGAGACGTCGAGCTTCACTGATCAGTTCACGCACGAGTGCCGCAGACGTGGATGTCTGCGGCACTCGTGACAATTATGGACGTTCCTCGATGGTTCGGGCGTCGACGAGGTTGAGTCTCATGATCTTTCCGATCAGGCCACGCGCAGTAAACAACACCGAGATGGCCTCGACGACCAGGACGGTTGTTCCGATAGTCGCCAGGATGCTGAATCTGGTGTTGGCGAGCTGGGAGCACATGAAGGCCACACCGATGACGAGGCTGTGACGTCGGCCTGCGGGTAGTCCACGGGGTGTGGTCCAGGCCAGGTGGGCCGTCCCCATCCCGGGAGAGACGCCGAGGCGTCCAGCCATGGCAATGATGACGTAGACGAGGTTGAGAGCCACGAGAAGCGGTGTCCCGTAGGTTTCCATGGCGTCTTCGGCGGCAGTCTTGTTCTCGGGGTTGTTGTAGAGCAGGACCATGCCGATCGCGGCTGTGATGCCCATCGCTGCGATGTCGATGAGGACGACCCACCAGACGTCAATGAGGAGGGCGAGGAACCGCCGTCCTTTGGTGACTGCGCGCGACTTGTCGGCTTGCTTCTCCATCTTCTCGGGGGTTTGCGAGAAGTGTGGGGCAAAAGTCGTGGTGAGGACGCCGAAGATGCCGCCAAGGGTGTTGGTGATGAGGTCGTTGATGTCAGCGACGCGGTATTGGCAGTTGGATAGGAACCAGTTTCCGGTGTACTGGGTGAGCTCGATGGCTAGGGAGGTTCCGAAGCCGAACAGCACCGCGCTCCAGGGGCGCATCCGGAGCAGTCGGACTGCGTAGAAGCCCAGTGGAAGGAAGAGGGCGACGTTGAGCACCATTTGCATCATCGAGGAGCTGGTGAGCACCTCCATGACGGGTGCACCGGCGAAGTGGTGGGCCATGTCACGGAAGTACTCGGTGGGATCGAGGATGAAGTGACGCGGATGGGATGCGCAGTATTCGTCGGACAGTGGCGGCACTGGGAAGATCGCGAAGGCGATGAGCGCGCTGACATACACGAAGTTGGTGAAGATCAGCACCATCCGTCCGAGAGAGGGTGCGCCGAATCGCCTGAACTGGTGGATGAGCACGGGGACGAACGCGACGACGCTGATGCCTACGCCAATGAGCACCGAGATGAGTGATTTTTCGAGCATGGGGCCTTCCGATGATGAGCGATGGTCAACATTGCAGGTCGAGGTGTCGTCGCGCATCCTCCTGCGGGACGAAAACCGAGTTCGACATGGGTTATGGCCTAGGGCCCGAGTTGACGAGGCTGATATGATAATGGGAACCAGTATCAGAAATACTCGAGTATGACGAACAGGAAGATTATGAAGGTCAGGAACTCCTTGCGAGCCCTCAAGAATCAGCCCGGCTCCCAGGTGGTGCGCCGCCGTGGCCGCGTTTATGTCATCAACAAGAAGAACCCGCGGATGAAGGCTCGTCAGGGCTGAAACGGTGCCAGCTGCCTCGGGCGACGGCCGGAAATGAGTGATCGCCCGTCTCAATCTGAGGCGGGTGATCACTGTGTCACGACATTATTGCGCGCGTGTCGTGGTGGCCTTCGTGTCGACGAGATGAAGATGCATGACCTTGGCTATGATGCCCCGCTCGTCCCACAGCACCGAGACGGCCTCAAGGAACAGGATGATGATGCCGATCGACGCGAACATGCCAACCCATGTCTTGCCGAGAACCGAGAGGATGAAGGCCGCACCGATGACGGAGGTGTGAACTCGTCCAGACGGGTGCCCATCCGCGTCAACCCACGCGAGACGCATGGCGTTGGTTCCTGGGGAGGAACCGAGGCGTCCTGCCACTGAGATGATGACGTAACCGATACTGATGGCCAGGAGGAGTGCGGTGCCGATCGGTTTGGTGGCCGACTCGATGGCCGGCTTGTGAGCGATATCGCTGAGCTCGTACAGCGCGGTGCCGGCCACGAAGAGGCCCCATCCGATCCCGTTGAGGGCGCTCACGCAAATGACATCGATGAGCAGGGCGCAGAATCGCCGCCCTCTTGTTGTCGGCTTGGGCTCACCCGGAAGCTTGCGCTCCTTGCGAGTTTTGATGACGAGGGTGGGGATGAGGAGGATTACGAGAATGGCGATGGCAATGAGGCCAAGGATGAGCTGTTGGCTGGCCATGAGATGTCCTTCCTCGTCATGGGGCGATGATCGGGATGGAATCCACCGTGCCAGTGGAGCGGGTCATCAGGCATCGTGCTGTGGTACCAAAAGCGAGTGGTACACGGGTTTGACCGTAACGGTAGCAGGAGACAGTACGATCGCCCGTCCTTTCCGGAGGGGCGATCGTGGCTGTGTTTCAGGATTACTGAGACGTCAGTCGTCGTCTCCAGCCTTCTTGGTGGCCTCGACGACAGCCTCTTCGGTGACGTCGGGGTGCTCCAAGCGCCACTGAGCCTGCCAGGCCGCGCCGATGATACCGGCTCGGTTGAACAGCTGGGCCGGGACGATCGGGGTCTCTAGGTTGAGGTACTTGAAGAACTTTTCGTGGTCCTTGGAGACACCGCCGCCGACGACGAAGAGGTCGGGAGAAAACAACATCTCGACGACCTCGTAGTAACGCTGCAGGCGCTTGGTCGCCCAATCCTTGTAGGATATCTTCTTGCGGTCCTTGACCGAGGAGGCGGCGCGCTTCTCGGCGTCATGGCCGTCGATCTCAAGATGGCCGAGCTCGGTGTTCGGCAGCAGGATGCCATTGTTGATGACAGCAGACCCGATGCCAGTGCCCAGGGTGGTGAGGATGACGACGCCCGGGACACCCTTGGCTGCACCGTAGTGGACCTCACCCAGGCCAGCGGCGTCTGCGTCGTTGAGGACGGTCACGGGGCGGCCGAGGGCATCACTGATGTAGTCCTCGGCATGCAGGCCGGCCCACCCCTGGTCGAGGTTGGCGATGAAGGGGATGACGCCGTGGCGTGCCGGGGCGGGGAAGGAGATGCCAACCGGTCCGTCGCCAATGGTGGGGGCGAAGTTGTCGACGATCTCGCGCAGCACGGCGACGACGTTCTTCGGGGACGACTTCCCAGGGGTGGGGATGCGAAGTCGCGGTTCGGCAAAGTCTCCGATGTCGAGGTCAACCGGGGCTCCCTTGATCCCGGAGCCGCCGACGTCAATTCCCAGCACGTTGCTCATGGTTGACAAGCGTAGTGGTTGCCAGTGGGAGGAGTGGTGGCGCAGAGGGCAGATGGCTATTGACCGTGAGCGGTATTGGCGGTGGAGTCCGTTCTGACGCCGTGGGGTCGAGCCGGGATGTCGGGCGACCTTGCACCGATGGGTTCGTCGGAGGAGACAGCGGGTGCGGTCGCCGGGTGCTCCGTCGGGGACAGCTCTCGAGCGCGTGCGGCACGGGTGCGGTCCATCTGCCCCATGACGAAGGTCCGGGCATCAGAGGCGTCGAGGTGGGAACACGACACCGTCACCGGACCCGACGAGGTGTGCACGTAGACGTCAGCGAGGCCCAGTCGACGCTGCAGCGGCCCCTGTGCCAGCCGTACTGACTGCGATCGGGCATGCGGGACGATGCTCAGGGTGCGGTTGAACAGCCCCTTTCGGGTCACGACGACCTCGTCGTCAAACCCCCATGCGATGACCGTCTGGTCGAACCAGCGGAACCACCGGGCACGTTTCGGGATTCCGTTGAGATGCACCGAGTCCAGTCGGAATCCGGGCCATAACGCGTCGAGGGCGGCGCGGACCTGCTCGTCGTCACCAATGGGCAGCAGAACTGTTGACTGTTCGACATCCGACAGCCCGGCACCGCCGAGCACCGTCATTGTGATACGAGAGACTCCGAGTGGACGCCACAGCAGCGGAGTAGACACCTCCACCGCCTGCACCCTACGGACGGGGACGGTGCGCGTCGTCAGGCTGGTGAGACCGTGAACCGCCTTGAGGGCACCTCCTGACCTCAGCAGGGAGAATTTCCACGCGGCGTCGAGCTGTTTCCACACCACACCGATCATCGTCAGCAAGAGGGCGAGGATGGCGGCAACACCAAGCGGCTGGTCGTTGGCGACGCTGATGACGATCGACACGATCAGGGCCAGCAGCTGGATGAGGAAGGTCATCGACAGGAACCCGGCGACGAGGGCTCGCTTGGCCGTGACACTGACGATCTCGTGCTCATCGCGGCGTCGATCCCACCACTGAGAGCCGACGCCGTCGCCCGCTCTGCCAGCATGGGACTGGGCAGCGTCATGATGGGCCCGAGAAATGAGCAGGTCGCGCAGTTCGTAGGCCTCGTGACGCTTCAGAAACTCGATCTTCTTGGAGCTGGACGCCCCGACGTCAATGTTGAGGCTTGCCAGACCGACAATCCGGGCGGCGAAGGGCTGGACGACGTCGATTCCCTGAATCTTGGACAAGGCCAGCCGGTCGGATTCGTGGGTGATGAAGCGGTGCTCGATGCGCACCTCGTCCTCGTCGATATGGAATCTCGTGGTCGCCCACACGAAGGCGCCGACAACGATCTGCAGGATGGCCACGATGACGACGATGCTGCCGCCGATTCCGAGGTCGCGGAGGGACAATGACATCAAGTCCAGCAACTGCTTGAGCAGGATGAAGGCCGCGGCAGCAATGACCATCCAGCCGCGCACCAGCGGGGTCGCCCAGTGGGGGCGCCTCTCCACGGCCTCCGCGGAGGCAGGTTGCCCGGCCACCGGGGCGGAGGGAATGACGATGTCGGTTCGGCCCTCCTCGCGGGGCTGCTCCTCCGGGGTCACAGGGCCGCGTCCTTCTCCTCAGCCATTTCCGTGATCCGTTCACGCAGGGCTTTGGCCTCCTCGGCAGGCAGGCCGTCAATGGAGGCGTTGGTCGCCATGGCAGCGGTGACCAGTTCCACCGAGGCCACGCCCCAGTGGCGGTCGACGGGGCCAGCCTTGATTTCAACGGCCTGCATTCTGCCGTAGGGAACGATGACCATGTGACGGAACCACGGCCCGGAACGGATGCACAGGTCGCTTCCGCGTTCGCACCAGCCCATGGCTGCGACGACGGCTGGCATCCGCGAGAATCGCCATCCGGTGAAGGCCAGGCCGACGACCGCCGCGATGACACCGGCCCACCAGGTGACGAAGATCCCCAGCACGACGGCGAGGGCGACCGTCAGGATGCCCCAGGTCAGACAGACCATGAGCCTCTTGACGGTCACGAATTTCGGGGAGACCGGATGCCATTCGCCTCCGGGAGGGCTGAAGAGTTCGTCCACGTCATAGGACCCTAACAAGGGATGATGTCAGCCCCAAAGCATATTTTGGGGCTGACATCGTCCGCGTGCATGCCATGGCGACTTCATGCACGCTCACCATCGGGGTGACGAATACCCCACGAACGAGGACTCGTCGAAGATCGGGGTCCGCTCCCGATCTCACCGACCACCGTTGGCGTGGGCATTGACCTCGTAGGAGGTGTTGGTGGCCTCGAAGAAATTGACCAGCTGGAGGGTGTCATTGGCCGTGGCCATCCATTTCGCCGGGTTGGCGACGCGGTACTCCGGCTCGAACCCGAGCTCCTCCAGACGACGATCTGCCAGGTACTTGACGTAGTCATTGACGTAATCAGCATTCATTCCGAGGATGCCGCGGGGGAGCATGTCGCGGTTGTACTGCTCCTCCATGGACACCCCCTCGACGATCATGTCGTGGATCTCGGTCGCGAACTCCTCGGTGGCGACCTCCGGGTTCTCCTCCAACACCGTCAGGATGAGATTCATGCCGAATTTCAGGTGGAGGGACTCGTCGCGGACCACCCAGTCGATGAGGGAGCCGAAATTGCGCAGCAGGTTTCGCTGCCGGAAGGACAGCGCGACCATGAATCCCGAGTAGAACCAGATGCCCTCAAGGATGATGTTGTAAGCCACCAGGTTGCGCACGAAGTCCTGCTTTCCCTCGATGGTGGTGATGTCGAGGGTCTGCTCGGTCATCCGCTTGATGAAGGCCACCTCGAAGGACTCCTTGCGGGCCATCGACGGGACGTGGACGTGGGAGCGGTAGGCCTCCTCACGGTCGATCGGGAAGGTCTCAAGGACATACTCGAATGCCATGCAGTGGTTGGCCTCCTCCCACATCTGCTTGGCCAGGTACAAGTGGCACTCGGCCGCATTGACGTAGGGGTAGACCCCGAAGGCCAACGCCTTGTTGACCAGCAGCTCGTTGGGGTTGAAGTAGCTCATGAGGTGGGTTAAGGCATGGTGCTCATCAGGAGTCATCCGGCTGAAGTCGGCGAGGTCCTCATCGAGCTGGATCTCGTTGGGGAACCACGTGTTCGCCACGGCCTGGTTGTAGAGGTCGTAGGCCCACGGGTAGATGACGGGCTTGAGCAGCAGCCCTTCGTGGATTCCGGATCCAAGGATCATGGTGTTCTCGCATTCAGTGGGGGGAACGGTCGTCGGTCACTGGCAGGACTCGCACTGCAGGCGTTCCTGGGGGTCCACCGGGCAGGAGGTGCCGTCGACGAGATCGAGGGCCATGACGGGTTCGGCGTCGAGTGCCTCGGTCAGGGGCTTTTCGATGGTCGTGGTGCTGGTGTCACGTCGTGCTGCGGTGGCGAACCCACGACGAGGACCGTTGCGATGTCCGGCAGCCTTGTTGACCGCCACCGTTGACTGCTCGGCGGTGTGACGGGGCAGCATGTGGAGGTAGTAGGTCGTCTTGACGCCCATCCGCCATGCTGCGGTGTAGAGGTCCTCCATGTCACCGACCGACCGGGAGGCCAGGTAGATGTTGCGGCTGATGGCCTGGTCCACCCACTTCTGCGCCCTGGCGGCCACGTTGAGGTAGGCCATTGGATCCAGGGTGAAGGAGGTGCGGTACAGACGTCGCAGAGATGCCGGGATGGCCTTGATCTCGCTGGGATCCCCCTGACGGCGCAGCAATTCCTCGCGCACCTTCTCCCACAGCCCGAGGTCCTTGAGGTCGGCCACCAGGTTGCGGTTGACCTCGAGGAACTTCCCGGCCGAGGTGGCTCGGGAGAACATCTGGGAGAACTGCGGGTCCAGACCCGGCGTCGTGCCAGCGAGCAGGCCGATCGACGCGGTCGGGGCGATGGCCATCAGAGTGGCGTTGCGCATCCCGTGACTCACCTTGGTACGCAGCCCGTCCCAGTCCATCCTCGTCACTCGGTCGACGTCAACGGGAATGCCACGGTCGCGCTCCAGGAGAGCCAGGGTGTCGACCGGGACCATCCCCTCCGACCAGCCGGATCCTGCGAACATCGGGTACGAGCCACGCTCGGTGGCCAGATCAGCGGAGGTGTCGATGGCGTGCCAGCTGATGAATTCAATGACCCGGTCGACGATCTCGCAGGCCTCGGGGGAGTCGTAAGGAATCCGCACCTGCTCGAGCATGTCCGTCAGCCCCATGACGCCCAGGCCGATGGCCCGGTTCTCCACGTTGGATCGCTCGGCCTGAGGCACCGCCGAAGCGGTGATGTCGACGAGGTTGTCGAGGTGGCGCACCGCCAGCCGAGTGGTGGCGGCCAGTTGGTTCCAGTCGATGCGACGTTTCCCGCGCGGCCCGACGAGGTGTCCGGCGAGGTTGACCGAAGCCAGGTTGCACACCGAGGTGTGGTCGCGGTCCTGGGGCAGGCAGATCTCGGTGCACAGATTCGAGGAGTGGATCGTCCCGGTGGTGCTGTTCAACGCGCGGGTATTGACGCTGTCCTTCCACGTCAACCACGGGTGGGATGTCGTCTGCAGACTCACCAGGATGGCTCGGAACTGTTCGCGGGCCGTGGTGCGGTGGAAACGCTTGATGTGGCCGGCCTCGGCCTCGGCGATGTAGTGGGCGTAACGCTTCGAGAAGGCCGACCCGGTGAGCTCGGTGAGATCGGGGGTCTCGGCGGGGTCGAAGAGGTACCAGTCCTCGTCCTTGGCGACGCGTTTCATGAACTCGTCGGAGATCCACACCGCGGTGTCGGCGGTGCGGGTCCGCCGGTACGGGTCACCGGAGTTCTGCCGCAGATCGAGGAACTGCGGGAAGTCCATGTGCCAGTTCTCCATGTAGAAGCACAGTGCGCCGAGCTTTTTGCCTCCGCGGGAGACGGCCCGCAGCGTCGAGTCGATGGTGTGCATGAAGGGGATCGGACCGGTCGACGCAGTGTTGTCGGAGCGAATAGGTGACCCCTCGCAGCGCAGGTCGGACATCGACAGCCCGATGCCGCCGGTGCCCTTGGTGATCCACATGACGTCACGGATCGTCCGGGCGATGTGCTCCAAATCGTCCTCGGTGCGCATGACGAAGCAGTTGGACAGCTGACCAGCCGGGGTGCCCGCGTTGACAAGGGTGGATCCAGCCGCGAGATGACGCAGGTTACTCATCGAGTCGTAGAGGGCGAGGGCAGAGGAGGTGGGATCGTCCTCGGTGAGGCTGAGCCCCATCGCCACGCGCATCCAGAAGTACTGCGGTACTTCCAACGCTCGCTGGTCGGGGGTACGCAACAGGTAACGGTTGACCATGGTGCGCACGCCGGTGAAGCCGATGAGGTCGTCACGGATGGGATCAAGGGCCGTGGCGAGGGCGTCGAGGTCGAAGAGCCGCCCCAGTCGCTCGTCGAGGTGGCCGTCGGCGACGAGTTTGTCGATCGTGCGCGGGAAGCAGGCATGATGGAGGTCTCGCACCCGCTCGGGGCCGGCGTCACCGAGACCGTCGTGGGTGTCGCCGAACACCTCCTTGTACAGCTTCTTGACGGCGATTCGGCTAGCAATGGTGTCGAAGGCGGGGTCGTCCTTGGCATTGCCCAGAGCCACCTGGATGACGGCCTCGTCCAGGGCGTCGGTGGTGATCCCGTCGAACAGGGTGATCTCCACCTCGGCCTGCAGCAGGGTTGCCCGGGCAACGGCGTCGTCGAGCCCACGGGCTGAGTCAATGATGGATGCAGCGACTTCGTTGCCGTCGTAGGGGGCCAGGGATCCGTCGCGCTTGCGGACGCGGATGGTCGAGATGGGGTCGGCGCTCATTGCAATTCCTCCGTGCGATGCCGTAGGCACGCGACCGGGCGGAATGCGGCGGGGACACTGGTCCCCATGAACGCTGCGACACTTCCCGCGAGATCGCGAACCGGGCCCCGCGGTTGCGGGACCACACCTGGCAGGTCTTCGGACTCACGAGCACTTGTTGCCTACTGGCCGTCGCTTCCCATGCCGAAGCACAGTGCATGATGACGGCGGTCGTTCTCGTACACCGCTGCGGGGCAGCTCCGGATTCTCACCGGATTCCCTCTTGGCCCGTGCGAACACGGGAACCATGTGCACTCGCCACTATATGAACGCTGATCAAGGCGAGTCAACGCGAGGCCTGGAGAGCCTTGGGTGTGTGTGGCTGTCCTAGACTTGCGACGTGACGATTCCCGATGACTGGCGGATTGGTGACGCCGAGCGCGCCCGGGCATCGGACATCCTCGACGAGGCATGGACGTTGGGAAAGCTGACTCGCGACGAGCATGCGGAGAGGGTGGAGGCTGCTCTGCAGGCCCGTACCTATGGCGATCTGGGCGGGTTGCTCTCTGACCTTGGCGCGACGGTCGGGAGTGTGGCCGTCCCCGCTCGTCCTGGCCACGGCGAGGTGGTGCGGATCGTCCCCGGTCCGGAGGCTGACCACATGACCTGCATCATGAGCGACACGGTCTGGGCCTCGGGGCGGACGATGGCCAAACTCACCACCGTCACCGGGTTCATGGGGGATCCGTGCTTCGACCTGACCTCCATGCCGTGGGCAAGTCGTCACATCACCATTGACCTGACGATCGTTATGTGTGACGCGACTTTCCTGGTGCCCGACGGGGTGCGCATCGAGGACTCGATGTCGCGAGTGCTCGGAGACCTCACGGTTCGCGGACTCTCCCAGCCGGGGCTGGATGGCCCTGTCCTCACCTTGCGCGGGACGAGCATCCTCAGCGATGTTGACATCCACGGCCCTGGATCCAAGAAGTACGCAAGGCTCAGGAAGAAGTGGAATCGCTGACGGTCGACCGGCGACGGGATCGTCAGTCGTGTCAGCGCCACGCCCCACGGAACCTGGCCGGATGCCATGGGGCGTCCTCGTTGGGAACACCCAGCTCATGGGCGGCACGCAACGGCCAGTTGGTGTCGCGTAGAGCCGCCCGTCCCACCATGATGGCGTCGGCGCTGCCCTTCTCCAGCAGCTCCTCGGCCAGCTGTGGGGTCCAGATCATGCCGACGGTGGCTGTGGGAATATCCGCCTCGGCGCGCACCCGAGCCGCCAGGTCAGCCTGGTAGGCCGGGGCGACGGGGATGGGGGCCGACGAATTGCCTCCTGAGGAGGCGTCGAGCAGATCGACCCCGGCTTTCGCGAAGCGCCGCGACAGTTCGACGGAGTCCTTCACCTGCCAGCCGTCGTCCCGCCAGTCAGTGACCGACAGGCGCGCCAGCAAGGGCATGTCTTCAGGAATGGCCCCACGCACAGCCTTCGCGACCTCCAACGGCAGGCGAACACGTCCGTCGAAGTCACCGCCCCAACCGTCGGTGCGGGTGTTGGACAGCGGCGAGTAAAACTGGTGCAGCAGGTAACCGTGGGCGCTGTGAAGTTCGACGGCGTCGAATCCAGCGTCCACAGCACGCGCGGCGGCGGCGCGGAAGTGGTCGACGACCTTCTCGATGCCGTTCTCGTCAAGGGCGTTGACGGGCAGGCCGACGTACTGCTTGCCGTCAGCAGGGGCGGTGGTCGGACCGACGGGAATCCAGCCGCCCTGCTCAGGGGGTACCACGCTGCCATGGAATCCCGGCCACCACTTCTCGGTGGAGGCCTTCCGGCCGGCGTGACCGAGCTGCACGGCGATCTTGCCACCAAGCTCGTGGACGGCATCAGTGACGGTGCGCCAGGCAGCCACTTGGTCGTCATTCCACAACCCGGTGTCAGCAGGGCTGATGCGGCCTTCGGGGCTGACCGCGGTGGCCTCGGCGACGATGAGGCCGAAGCCACCAGCGGCAAAGGACCCGTAATGGATGAGATGCCAGGTGCCCGGGATCCCGTCGTGAGAATCCACCGCGTACTGGCACATCGGTGGTAGCCAGGCGCGGTTGCGAACTGTCAGGCCACGGAGAGTGAGGGGCTGGAACAGCAGAGGTGACGTCATGACTCCATGACACCACGCGTTTCAACCTTCATCCCGTCAATCTCGACCGCCAGCCAGGTTGGCAGCCGTGTCAGACGTGGTGGTGGTAATTCGGCTTCCACTCGCGCACTGAGGTCACCTGGACAGCCGTCTTGGGGTAGGGGTCAGCCTCCAGCAAATGATCGAGAGCATCGCGGTCAGGCACGGTGTAGATAAGCACCGCTCCGCTGCCGTCAGCCAACGGGCCGGCATTGACGAGCTGGCCACGTTCGCGCATGACATCAAGGTTCTCCAGATGGGCCGGGCGCGCGGCCATGCGCTCCTCGGAATGGGCGGGATCATAATGGGTTTCGACGATGAAAACTGCCATGACCCAATGCTATTGGGACATGGACCGGAACTGAAGCGTTGAGAAGGCGTCGGACGTTGACGCGTCATCGTGTGGCATGGGATGCCCTGGGATGCCGCCACAGTGTCGGTGCTTGTCAGATGACGTTTCGGGAAATCAGGGTGGCAAACGTGCGCGGAACCGTCCCACGACGGGAACATTGGGCGCTCAAGATTTTGACACCAGCTCAGCCAACGGTGCACCAGCCGGTCGCAGCCGCGGTGGTGTCGTTGGCCCCAGCACGGATGAACTTGCGAGTCTGGTTGTTCGACAGCGCGTACCCGGTCTGCGGCTGGGCGGTGGACCGGGCGAAGATCGTGCCGGCGACCTTGCCGTCCGTCGTCAGCAGTGGCCCACCCGAGTTGCCCGGACGTACCGTGCCGCGCAGCGAGAGGATCTCGCGGACGACGGTGTCGGTGCCGTAAATGTTCTCACCCCGAGCCATGATCGACCCACGCACGGTGGCGGCCTCGAGGGTGTACGGACCATCAAGTGGGAATCCGGCGACGACCGTCGGATCACCATCCTTGACAGCCGACGCCATTGTCAAGGCTGGGGCATGAAGGTCGGGAACCGCCAACACCGCCAGGTCCATGTCCGGGTCGTAGGAGACGACGCGGGCTTGCAGTCGAGCCCCAGATCCGCCCACCTGCACGGTGACCTGGTTGGACCCGGCGACGACATGGGCGTTCGTCGCCACCCGGTGGCGAGAACTCACCCATCCGGTGCCCTCGGAGGCCCGATCACACCGTGGTGCCCGCGACCGCACCTTGACGATGGATTGAGCTGCGCGCCGCACTCCAGGAGTAGTGACGGTCTCGTCGTCGGGAGCCGGTGCGGGCAGGCTGGGAGCTTCGTCGGCGAAGACCTTCGGGAAGGTGTCAGCAGCTCGGCCGACCAGTCGGGCAGCGGCCTCGTTGACCTCATCCGGGATGACGCGATTGGTCTGGGTGATGACGGATGACTCGTCGATGGCCTCGGTCCATGACGGCGGCAGGATGGGGGAGAGGGCTGTCGCCGCCACCGTGACGACAAGTGCGGTTGCGATGACGTTGAGCACTGAGCCGCCGAAACGGTCCACGTTGCCCAACCCCACCGAGTTGAATGCGCGGTGGATGTGTTGGGCGATGTGGACGCAGATGCCCTGAATGATCTCGGCAATGACGAGGGTGATGCATACCCGCACCGCACCTGCGGCCAGCCAGGTCCAATTCTCGTCGAAGAACTGGTCAGCGACGATGCCGGAGGTCCACAGACCGGCCCACACCCCGAGGACTAACCCGATGAGGCTGGCCACTCCGACGACGGCCCCGCGCATCCACCCGGCGATGGCACGCATGGCGAGGTACACCACGAGGATGACGTCGAGGATGTGCGGCATGGCTCTCCCGTCGGAGGTGGGTGGACGAAGTGACGGATACAGCATCTCAATGGTGCCTTTTGAGGTGGCGATGAGCCAACGTAGGGGACCCGAACGCATTCGACTTCGCGGAATTCGTGGTTATTGGTAGCTTGACGTCATGAGTCATCACGATGGCGAGGACGGGGGCACGCCTGCCCATGACGCGGATTCTGTCCACGACGATCTCGTCATCCTGCTCGACGACGACGGCAACCAGGTTGGGACCGCTCCCCGAGCGACCGTTCACAGCCAGCACACCCCACGACATCTGGCCTTTTCCTGCCATGTCCTTGACGTCGGCGGGCGAGTTCTGCTGACCCGACGAACCCTGACGAAGGTGGCCTGGCCGGGGGTGTGGACGAACACCTGTTGTGGGCATCCGCGGATCGGCGAAACGATCATCGACGCGGCGGTGCGTCGCACTCACCAGGAGCTCGGTCTCGACCTCGATCCGCGTCGGATGCGCGTCGTCCTTCCTGGTTTTTCCTATCGTGCCACCGACGCTGGCGGCATTGTCGAGGACGAGCTGTGCCCGGTCGTCGTTGCCCGGTTGTCCCTTCCCGAGGAACTCGTCGAGCTGAATCCTGACCCGGACGAGGTCGAAGAGGTCACCTGGGTGGGCTGGCAGGACATGTACGGCCTGGCGCGATCGATGCCGGCCCTGCTGAGCCCCTGGGCGGTCGAGCAGATGCTCGAGTTCGGTCCGGAACTGCCCGTCGTGCGCTGAGCCTCACACCGAGGTCAGCACCTCGCCGTGATCAGGCCAGGCGGCCAGCATGGACGCCGACACATGGCAGACGACGAGACGTCCGGGCGCGTCGACGGCGATGAGGCCTCCCGTGGCTGGTGCGCCGTCGGTGACTCGTGACGAGACCTCGTCGGTGAGGGCTCCCATGGCCGCGTGGTTGACGGGTTCACCTGCCAGTCTCATACGAGCATCCACCTCGTGGGCCACCACTCCCTGCAAGAAGGCCTCGCCGTCACCGGTGCAGGAGACGGCCACGACCCCATCCCGGGCGAAGGTACCGGCCCCGACGATCGGGGAATCACCGATGCGACCTACTGACGACGCGACGATCCCGCCCGTAGACGTCGCAGCAGCAAGATGACCGTGATAGTCCCGGGCGACCGCCCCGACTGTGCCATGCCTCGGGGCCTGGTGGCGTCCGGCAAGTACCCGTTCCAGCTGTTCCCGGCGAGCGTCAGTCACGAAGTATTCCGGGGGCTCGACCTCCAGACCCCAGCCTCGGCAGACCTGCTCAGGGGGGTCGCACAGCAGGACATGGGGCGACATGGCGAGGATGGCCCGGGCCAGACGAATCGGGTTGCGGGCATGACGTGAACAGCACACCGCCCCAGCACGCCCGTGGCCGGTCATGACGGCGGCGTCAGTCTCAACCGTCCCCTTCGCGGTGAGGACCCCACCCCGTCCAGCATTGAAGAGCGGATCGTCCTCCATCGCCACGACCGAGGCTGTGACGGCGTCAAGGGCTGGCCCACCAGCGTCAAGAACTGCCTGGCCGGCGTCGAAAGCGTGCCGTAAGGACAGCCGGAACCTCTTGGCATCCTCGCCGGTTCGGGGCGGAACGTTGCCTGCGCCACCGTGGATGACGAGAGTGGGGCCGAGCTGATCGACGACGTGACTAGTCATGCACAGAGCGTAGACGTCGAGGTGGCTTTCACGGGATGGTTGAGGGTCTGTCCACCGGTCTCGGAACCTGCTGTGGAACGACATCGATGTGTTTTCCCCAGCCATGAGGGTTATCCATAGGATTCCTGTGGATAACCCCTCGTCGTGGCAGGTGACATGTGGATGAACATGCCGCGACGAAGGCTCCAGCCGGGTGGAAAAGGGAGCCAACGAGGGTGACAATAATGTTCACGGCGTGGAGGAGGGTTGTCCATGGTGTCGCGGGGCAAGGCCATCAAGACCGTCATCGCCGGTGGTGTCGGAGTCGCTGCAGTCGGGTTGTCGGTGACTGCCGCATGGCCGTCAGACCCGGGATTGCGAGCCGTCCCTGATCACCAACAGCTCGTCTCCAGGCCGATGTCCACCGCATGGTCGGCGTCCTGGTCTGACACGACCCAGCCAACCCCGAACATCACTCAGTCCCCGGCCCCCGTAGACCCTGGAGTCCTCGCCCCGGCAAAGGCTGCAACCCCGACCCCGAGTCCGGCAGTGTCCAGGGTTGCCATGCCGACCGGGGTTCTGCTGTCGAAACCGCTCAACGGCCCGGTCACGTCACCATTTGGCATGAGGTTCCACCCCATCCTCCACGTCTGGAAGCTGCACACTGGCGTCGATTTCGGAGCTTCGTGTGGCACCCCGGTAGGTGCGTCAGCACCAGGAAAGGTCGCCTTCGCGGGCCCTGCGGGTGGGTATGGGAATCGGGTCGAGGTCGATCACGGCATGATCGCCGGTAAGCACGTCTCGACGACCTACAACCACCTGTCGGTGATCGGAGTAAGGGTGGGGCAAAGGGTTGACGTCCACCAGGCCGTTGCCTTGTCCGGGACGACCGGGTACTCAACGGGATGCCACCTGCACTATGAGGTCGTCGTCAACGGACAGTTCACCGACCCGCTGCCGTGGCTCAATGGCAAGCCTGCTGTCGTGAATCTCGACAAACTCAAGCCTGTCAGGGGAGCGACCGTTCCTGCCGGTGAGTTGCACCATCCTGATCCGGTGCCGCCCACCCCGCATCCGTCGGGTACCCCGAGCCGTCCGACCACGTCGAACAGTCCTTCCAAGCCCAGCTCCACGCCGGTCAGGCCCAGCCGAAAGCCGAGTGCTCCCACACCGTCTTCTGTCTCGACGACGACCCCTGGGAAGGCGCCGTCAACCAGCCCTTCACGGCCCGGACCCACGACGGAGCCGGCACCAGGGCAGCCGACCTCGTCACAGAAGTCCTTGCCCGTCACCTCGACGAGCAGCGATCCAGGTCACTGAGCTTCCTGGCTGCTGGCCTGGGCAGTGCGGGATCTGCCGGCCGAGAGGAGCCCGGTCGTCAGGATGTCGTTGACTCCTCGGAGGGGGGTTTCTGCCGCGGCAGGTACATGGTGAACATGGCGCCACCGCCAGGAGCTCGCGACGCCTTGATCCAGCCTTGGTGACTGGTGACGGTGTGCGCCACGATTGACAGGCCCAGGCCGGTGCCGGGAGTGTTGCGGGCCTGGTCGGAGCGGTAGAACCGGTCGAAGATGTGTGGCAGATCCGCCTCGTCGATGCCCGGCCCCTCATCGCTGACGACGACGGTGTCACCGTCCATCGTGACCGTCACCGTACCCCCGGTGGGGGAGAACTTCACGGCGTTGTCGAGCAGGTTCGTCACGGCTCTCTCAAGAGTTGCCTCGTCACCAAGCACCGGATGGGAGTCCAGGTGAACGTCGAACTCCAGGTTCGGGCCGCGTCGCCGTCCTCTCTCGACGGCCTTCGAAATAACATCTGACAAGTCGAAATACTGCGGTCGAGGGGGAGGGGCGTCCTCGCGCGACAGCTGGACGAGGTCGCCGATGAGGCTGGAGAACTCGCCGAGTTGAGCGGCGACGTCGTCGAGGATCTCGCTGCGCGCCGGGTCTGGGAGCATGTGGCTGTTCTGGTCGGCGATGAGCAGCTCGACGTTGGTACGCATGGACGTCAGCGGGGTACGCAACTCGTGGGAGGCGTCGGCGATGAGCTGCTTCTGGCGTTCCCGTGAGTTCGACAGGGACGACAGCATGGCATTGAAGGAGACGGTGAGGTCTCCCAGTTCGTCGTGGGAGCGGGCCGGGATGGGGCTGAGCTCGTCGGTCGCCGTCACTCGGTGGACGGCCCGGGAGAGGTCACGCAGCGGTCGTGTGGCAGAGTTGCCGGCCACGTATCCGGCAATGGCCGTCAGCACGATGCCGACCAGGCTGGTGCCGACCAGGACGATCCACAGTGATCCCAGGGTGGCCTTGGTGCCGGTGAGGTTCTGCCCTGCGACGAGGGCGTAGTGCACCCCGTCCGAGGTGAACGGGATCGCGACGATGCGTACCGGAACTCCACGGGAGTCCATGACAGTGCGGGCCTTGACACCGGTTCCGGTACGGGCGACGGCAAGCTCCTGGACCCCGGTGGTGACGGTGACCTCGGCTCCCGGAGCGGTGGCAACCTGGCCATCGGCGCGCACCAGGATGAGTGTGGTGTTCGTGGCCGCCAGAGAGCTGGCTTCCAGCCCGCCGAGGTTTTGAGGGTCAGCGGCTACGCTCGGGGAGATGGTGGTGGCCATCCGTGTCAGCTGTTCGTCCAGCTCGTCGTACAGCGAGATGCGCGTCATGAGCCAGGCGGACAGGGAGGTCAATGCCACCGCGACGACGACTGAGATCGACACCAGGAGGCTGACTCGGCGCCCCATCGTCATGCGAAGCGGACGTGGACGCCAATCCAGCAGCCTCCGCCACCACCGACGGATCACGAATTCGCTTCCCGCAGCACGTACCCGACGCCGCGGACGGTGTGGATGAGACGCGGCTCACCATCATGCTCGGTCTTGCGGCGCAGATAGCCGATGTACACCTCGAGGGAGTTGGCGGTCGTCGGGAAGTCGAATCCCCACACCTCGTGCAGCAGCCACGAGCGTTCGAGCACCTTCTCCGGGTTCTGGAGGAAGACGGTGAGCAGGGCGAACTCGGTGCGCGTCAGGCTGATGCGACGGCTGCCGCGGGCGACCTCGCGGGTGCCTGGGTCCAGGGTGAGATCGGCGAAGGACAGCTGTTCGGGGGCCTCAGCGGGTTCCGGCTCGGGACGGGAACGACGAGTCAGGGCGCGCAGGCGGGCCAGCAGCTCGTCCAGGGCGAAGGGCTTGACCATGTAGTCGTCGGCCCCGGCATCCAGGCCATCCACGCGGTCGTCAACGGCATCGCGGGCGGTGAGGACGAGGATCGGGACGTCGTTGCCGTTGCTGCGCAGCATCCGGGTGGCCTCGAGACCGTCGAGGCGAGGCATCATGACGTCCATGATGACGGCGTCAGGATGGCTGCCGGACAGGTGTGCGAGGGCCTCGACGCCGTCAGCAGCACTGTCGACCTCGTAGCCGCTGTACTGCAGGGATCGGGCGAGGGATTCTCGCACCGCGCGGTCGTCGTCAACGACGAGAATGTGCATGCTCATGGCTTGACGTCCTCCGTCGGGGGCTGTGCAGTGGGATCGGCATCCGAGCGGGGATCGGGTACCGGGCCTGCCGTCGGGGTCGGGTCCGCGGCAGCCTGGGGGTCGGCTGCCGCGGCAGGTGCGTCCTCGGGGGTGGCGGAGCCCTCGGTGGTCTTGGTCTGGTCGTCAGCAGACTTGGACTCCCGCGCGCGACGTCTCTCCTCGGCGCGCTCCCGGGCTGCCTTCTCGCGTTCCTCCTTGTCGTGGGCGGCACGGGTCGCCGCCGCTACCTTTGCCAGACCGTCGAAGCGGGGCTTGTGCGGGGCTGGAGCCGGTTCCGGGGTGACGGGGCGCTGGGAGCGGACGAGAACTCCGTTGACCTCGCGGGTGAACCAGCGAACCAGGCCACGTCCCATCACCTCGGTGTGGCCGGTTGAGGCGTCGATGCGCAGGCAGGTGGCCTCGTCGACGGCAACGGCGTTGGGAAGTAGGCCGGACTCGACGGCCGAGATGATGAGGCCGTCGCCGGAAAGGGTGTCGTTGTGGGTGGAGATGGTTAGGCTGACCAGGCCAAGGCCTTCGACGAAGGTGACCTCGTCGAAGCCCTCAGCACCTGTCTGCTGGCCGACCTGGCGTCCCTGCAATTTCCAGCCCCCTGCCAGAGCGGTGACGCACGGGGCCATCGCACCGGCCGAGAAGCCGAGCCAGGGAGCACCGCCGCGCACCAGCATTGAGAGCTGCTCGGCGGCCGGTGCAAGGCCGTTGATGTAACTGGGGACGGCACCGCCGCCGACGATGATGCCGGCGAGGGAGTCGAGGTTGTCGGGGAGCTGGAAGGACTCGTTCTCGGTCCACAGCGGGGTGGCCGGGTCGCCCATCGTCGGGGCGGTTCCCGGGCCGTCGAGGTGGATGGTGAGGATGTTCGCGTCGGCCCACCGGGAGGTGACGATGCGCGTCAGTTCAGCGGCCTGGTCAGCGGATTCGGAGGCCGGACCTGCCACCACTACCGCAATGGGAGCGTCAACATTGTGATGGCGGGCCTGGGAAACGAACTCGTCGTAGACCTCCACCAGTGAGTCGTCGTACCCTCCGCCGACCAAGAACAAACTCATGGGAACAGCCTATAGTGCCGCAACGATTGGTCTCGGGGGACCAGCGCGATGGCGGGGAACCGATCAGGCCAGTGAGCGCACCTCGTCAACGATTCCAGGCATTGCGGACTCGATGGCGTCGAGGGTGTCCTGGAACCCGTCGGTCGAGCCGAACCAAGGGTCCGGCAGGGAGGTGCCAGGGTCGCAGTTGGGGTCGTAGTCGCGGATGAGGCGGAGGTTGTCGGCGTCGGGGGCCATCTGCTTCATCATCTGGAGGTGGCGCGGTTCCGCGGCGATGACAAGGTCTGCGGACATGATCTCGGACTCGTCGATCTGGTGGGCGTTGTGGCCCGAGCAGGGGTATCCGTGGGAGGTCAGGACGGATTTGGCTCGCGAGTCCATCGGGCCGCCGTGCTCCTCGTCGCTGACTCCGGCGCTGGTGACGCGGGCATCCAGGCCTTCGTCGGCAAAGATCTTCTTGGCGACGAATTCAGCCATCGGGGAACGACAGATGTTTCCCCAGCACACGAAGATGACGGACGGGGTGTTCTCGTTGCTCACAGGGGTTCCTTCCGTGGTCGATGGGTCCAGTCTGCCCGGTGCGGGAAGGGTTTTGCCGGTGTTCAAACTCGCGGCGAACTACACGGAGCTGCCAGGAGATGCCCCGATTCGGCGATGCGAACGTCAACAGCGAGATTTTTGGGCAGCTTTGGATGATGGAGACTTGAATCCCAGACCGAATACTCCTACCTGCAATATCCTCAAACCACGAGATCCTGAGTCACGACCGACCGCGAACGAGGGGTTCAGCTGGCCATGCCCGTTGGGGTCACCTCCCAGGACTGGGCCACGCAACTTGGCTTAGACACCGCGGCACCCTGGCGCACCGGAGCACTCGACGTCACCCGCCAAGCCACTGCCAGTGGCCACTTCATCAACGCCCGCTGCTACACCTCGGAAACCGAACGACGCAGCGTGCTGGACTCTGGCTCCACCGCTACAACCAATACCGCCCGAACCCTTCTGGGCAACGACGCCGAACACCTCTTGACGCTGCACCGACTGGACGCGTTCACAGCCGTGACCGTTCCTGAACGATCACGGCTGTGAACTCTCGTGTGCCACAAATGATCCACCAAGTGGACGGCCCGTGGGGCGAATCCGTCGCGGACCAGGCCCTGGACGACACATCGACAGGGGAAGAAGACCGGACTCACTGGCAAAGTGAGTCCGGTCTCCTTCCACGTAAACCCCGGGAGGATTGGGGAGGGCTGGGATCAGTTGGCGCGCAACTTCCCGTCAGCCGGCCCCCGGTCCAGAGCGGCCTGGAAGGCGAGGTCCAGAGCCTTCACCTCGTCGTCAACCTGCTGGACGGTGGTGGCGGGATTGAACCACACACCGGTCGCGTGGGTGAGCGCCTTGTTGATCGCCTTGTACCCCTCCGCGTTCTTGCCGAGGAGGTACTTGTCACGGTTGATCCGTGTCTGCCAGATCTTCTTGTTGAGGCGGTCCTTGACGTACACGGTCGCTGCGTCGGTGGGCTTGAGGTCGGGGTAGGCTGCGACCTTCGCGTACGTGGCCAGCACGTCGGCCTTGCTCTCGGCCAACTGCGCCGCGGTGCTGGTTGGGTTGATCGTGCGGATCAGAGCACGGGTGATCGAGAAGCCCAGCTCGACGTGAGCGGCCTCCACCTTGTTGACCAAGTCATGGTTGGCCTGCTGGATGGTCTTCACGCTGGTGGTCAGCAGGTCGACACGAGCCGGGATGGTGGACAGGTCCACCGGCGGCACCTTGCCGGCAATGATCGACTCGATCGCGGTGCGCAGCTCGAAGGCCGTGTCCAGGAGCTTGCGGATCTCCTCGCCGTAGTTGACCTTCGGAGCCTCGCTCGCGGGAACCTGCGCCTGATGCATCTTCTGCAGCTCGGCGATGCGGGCATTGACCTGCGTGAGCGCCTGCTCGGCGTCGACCTGGGCATGCTGGCGCGCAGCAGACTGGCTCACAGGAGCCGGCGCCGCCACGGCGACCGCGGGCGTCACCGGCGCAAGCACTGCCCCGGCCAAAATCGGTATGATAAGAGCCGAACGCTTCATGGGGAATCCTCCTCGAGGGGTGTGGAATAGTCATTGCGGCTGGCCTGAAGCTATCAAAGCTCCTCTCTCATCAGAACCCCTTACTGACCTCCCCGCCACGATTGTGAACGAAAGTTATTCAAACTGACCGAAAGTTCTACTCCGTCCTCGGATTTTGTTGTTCGCCACGGGGATGGACGTTGCCGCCGCAATACCGGCAACTGCCTCACCGGCGGATACGGCAGCGCCGGTTCACGTCGACGCTTCACGGTGGACCACTCAGTGACGTTGGGTGACCGATGCACAGCGCCGCGTGGCCATCACGCAGGGGATCAACGTCGAAGGCGTCAAGCTGGCGCTGATCACCGTTCCCCACCCGGACCGTGTCGCGGGCACCCCGTCCACGAAACCTCCCACGGCCGCGAACCTGACGACTGCGGGAGTTCTGCTGATTGTGTATCTGCCATGAGGCTATAGCTGCCCACTGCCTCAAACGTGCTGACTCTGTCGGCGGGGTAGCGGCATCGTGCCTATTCCTCGTTCTAACAATTTCCCTCGCTGTGGTGGTCGTGCGTTTCAACCCCCCTGCCCACCCCGTGCCCACGCGCCGCAGGTGACGCTGGGGTGGCTGACCGTCCTCGTGGCGCTGATACTGCGTATCACACGCCAGTGGGCTTGGATATATCGCGTGTGTGTCAATGGGAAGACCGAGAGATTCCACCACGCTTTGACTGATTAGCTGAGCTTACGTCCGCTTGCCACACCTCTGCGACTGAATGGCGGGGTGGGTTCGGGGGCTGAGCACACCACTACAACTACCACCGGCCTCACATGGGCTACGGCAACCAGTCACCCTGATTGGTCACCGTCTCAGCCGCTTGGCGGCAGCATGGCCCTAAGACGGCAGTGGCAAGCGTGGAACGTCAAATATGCTTTGGCCGTAATACCCTGCGTGGACACCAACTGTTCTCCATGGGGCCGGAGGTGGTGTTGCCAGGTGCACCCCGTGACACGAAAAGGACCGGCCCACCTCAAGGAGGAGGGCCGGTCGTAAAAGTGTCTGGGAGACTTGTAGGTCGGTGTTGAAGACACTTGAAGGGTTAGCGCAGGGTGATCGTGACCTTCGCCGTGGCACTGCCTTGGTTGAGGTGCAATCGCACCACCCGGTCGCCCGGGTGCGAGGTGACGTGAGCGCCGGACGCCTGCACGTCGTACCCGTGGGGGGCCGAGATGGCGGGGACCACCACGGTCGTCTCGTCCGATTCTCCCGCGCGCGACCCGTCGGGCCGCTGGGCGGTCCAGGTCATGGTGAACACGCCTCGGGACCGGTCGTGGTGGTATGCGGATGGGGTGCCCGCGACACGGTCCGGGTGGGGAACGGCGATCAGCGCCAGCTTGTCGCTTTCGACGTTGGTCCCCTGGGGTGGCTGAGCTGGGTCGTCGACGATGGCTTGCTCGGTGCCAGGGCCGGCTGTGGTGGGATCACCGGCAGTGTAGGCCCACCACTGGACGCCGACCCGGTTGCGAGCTGCCAGGTCCATCTGGGACGTGATCACCGCAGGGGTCGTGATGGCGCCGAACTCGGTGAGCATCAGCCCCGACCCGGTCTGACGTGAATGCTTCTCTGCGTTGTTGAAGACCCGGTTGTCGGGCGCAGTGCACCCGGCATAGGAGTGGAGGGTGGCCTGGCTGGTGCAGTAGTCGTGGAAGCTCAACCCCAGGTTGGATCCCGTGAGCCGGACGTTGGTCCCGACACCGATGTTGAAGAACTGCATCGGCTCGTACCAAATGGTGGTGGCCTTGTCTACCGAGCGGATCGCGTCGACAGCCTTCTGCTGGATGGCCGACAGTCGCGCGTCGGCAGTGCGGCAACCGAGTTGCGTGAGGCACCGCGTGTAGTGGTGGCCCGGGAACGGCTCGTTGATCAGGTCATAGCCCTGCACGCCGGGTACGGTTCGGAAATGCTTGGCCACATGTCGCCAGGCGCTGGCGTAGTGGTCGCCGACGCCGACGCCGTCGGAGGCCTTGGCATTGTCGTAGAAGGAGTCGAAGGAGTATTTGACGGCCTCGTTGAGGAAGTAGTTGCCGGGGAAGCCCGCCTTGACGATGTTGGGCATGTTGTGGTCGAGCGCGGCCCAGGCGGGCCACCCCTCTCCCTGGTACTTCTCGTTGACCATGTCTTGGTGGAAGTCGAGGACACTGGCGATGCCGTGGGCGTTGAGGATCCGCACGGTGCGTTCGACCCGGGCCAGGTAAGCGTCGTCGTAGACGCCCGGTCGAGGCTCGACCCCGGCCCACAGCACCCCCAGTCGGACGCTGGTGAACCCCTGCGCCTCGAGGAAGGCGGCGTCGTCCTCACCGAAACCGACGGCATCGGGGGCATAGGGGGCGCTCTTGGCGACCTCGTTGATCCCCTGCGTGATGACCACGCGGTGCTGGGCGTCGATCACCCAACGCCCCTGGGTGGTCCACCGTGAAGCGTCGACGTGAACCGGCGCTGCCGTATCCGCCGGTGAGGCAGTTGCCGGTGTTGCTGCGGCAATGCCCATCCCCGTGACAAACAAGGATAAAGCTACAAATCCGAGGGCTGATTTTCGGCGCATGGAAATTCCTTCTTCTAATGTCAACTACCAACAGCCGTCAGGATGAATCGGGCTGGAGATGACTGGCAAGGTGCCAGCATATACGAAGAGGGTTCTTCAATGGGATGACGAGCGTGATACACGGAGCTATAGCGGGCCAAGTATTCGCGAAATTATCATGACCGGCGAGCTCACGAAAGATAGCTTTCGGACATATTAGGTAACTTTCGTTCACAGTTGGCGGTTATTTGTTGCAGGGAGCCTCGCTGGGGTCGGATCATGCGGATGGCTTCAGTCGGTCTTGGGCGTGGCGCCTGTCTGGCTAGAAGGCCAAAGGTCTGCAGCAGGCCAGATGTGGAACGCCAAAAGTCTGCTGCAGGACACCCCGAGGAACGTCTACTTGGCGGAGAGCTGCGCCCCCGCTGATCCTCCGCCACCAAGTCGTATGGAAACTCTCGGAAATTACCTTAGGAGGGTGAATGACCTCACTGACCGAGCGAGGAGAATTCTCAATGTGATGCATCGTTCAGGTCGCCACTTGCGATGAAACTTTTATAGTCCACCCTTTTTGAAATGAATAAATTAATTCATGGAATTTTCCCCGTGTTCCACTGAGGAGTCACTGATGAAGATCAAAGCACGATTCGCCGTCATGGCCGCGAGCGTGGCCGTCCTGATGGCTGCCGCGCCGATTGCGCAGGCCGTTCCTTCGCCGGGGGATATCCATCCCCTGATCCCGGCAGTCCACAGCCCCGACGGTATTCCCGGTAACGGCGTCGGGCCGGAATTCCACGCGTCGTCGATGGCGCGTTCCTACAGCGAGAAGCACCTGGGCGTGGCGCCGCGGGGTGTGAACGACTTCTCCTGCAAGGTCAAGCCCGGCGACCGACCGGTCATCCTGATTCCCGGTACTGGCGGCAACGCGTTCGCCACGTGGTCCTTCTACGGGCCCCATCTGGCCCATGAGGGGTATTGCGTCTACACCTTCACCACCAATATCCCCGTGGGGATCCTCGACGAGGGTTGGGGCTTCACTGGTGATGTGCGCGCCTCCGCGCAGGCGCTGGGTGTCTTTGTGGATCGGGTCCGGAAGGCGACGGGCTCCGAGAAGGTCGACCTCGTCGGGCATTCGCAGGGTGGCGGCATCCTGCCGAACACCTACATCAAGATGTACGGCGGAGCGTCCAAGGTCGACAAGCTGATCGGACTGGTGGCCGCCAACCACGGCACCACTGCCGGCGGTCTCGACAAGCTCGTCCACGGCCTGCCCGAGGCCGTGAAGGATTCCCTCAGCACGTGGAGCTACGACCACAACATGGAGGCCTACGGCCAGCAACTCAGGGGATCAGCGTTGATGCAACAGGTCTACCGTGACGGCGACACCGTCCCGGGCATCGCCTACACCGTCATCTCCACCCGGCTCGACATGACGATCACGCCCTACACGCAAGCATTCCTCAAGGGTGCCAAGAACATGACCGTGCAGGACGCCTGCCCTCTGGATGCCTATGGCCACGGTCGCCTACCCTATGATCCCGTCGCCTACCAGATGGTGCTCAACGCCCTCGATCCGAACCATCCACGAGAGATTTCCTGCACGTGGAGGCCCCGGGTCCTGCCCGTATCCACCACGGGTGCTGCATGAGCCATGGCAGGTCAGGGCTCTCCAGCGCCGTGCGGCGTGGCCACCAACCACGACTATGGTGACAACGAACAGCAGCGCTGTCCCCGTCCTGTGTCGGGTGGCGCTGCCATGTCGTCCATCAGGGTTAGGTCGTGGTGGGCGCTTCGTCTGTGTGGGTGACTACCTGCACGTTCACCTCTAAGTGAATTGACCGGGGATGTTGGGCAATCGCGATTCTGACGGTGGTTGCTGCTACGACAAGTAGCAGCCCCCCACCATCATGACCGGCATTTCCACTACGTCGGCAGGCCTCACCCCGTTGCTGCCCCCAACTCAGACACACAAGAACCCTGGCCCGGGATTCCTCCACAGGCCAGGGTTTCTTCAGTATGAGGTTGTGTCAATCCTTGGATCAGACACCAGTTCTCGGCAGGCCGGGTTTGCCGTTGCTGGAGCCGTTGTCAGATCCGGGGGTTCCCAGGTTTACGTCGTGGCCCGGGGTGCCAGACTGGCCCGGCTTCGGGGCGGGGATCACAGCGTCACCAGGATGATCGCCGGACGGTACCGACAGGTTGGCGGCGAAGCGCACCGTGGTGCCGGAATCCGGGAAGGTGAAGACGATGGTGGCCTCACCGCTGACCAGACCCTTGGCGGTCGGCACCTTGACGGTCACGGAGGACGAACCGTCCTTGACCGGGGTGATGGCGACGTCGACGGTCTTATCACCCTGAACGATCTGGGCCTTCATCGTCTTGTTGACGACGGAGTCCTTCGAGGTGAAGTCGACGGTGTCGGGGGCAACTGCCTTGTCAGCCGGCTTGCCAATGGTGAAGGTGGCATCCTTGGACATGCCCTCCTTGAGGGAGGTCGTCAGGGAGACGGCACGCTTGGCGAAGTCAGGTTTGAGGGTCTTCTGAGCCTTGATCCAGTCAACCCAGGCGGACAGGTCGATCTTTCCGGTGTCGACCGGCTTGGATCCCTTGGCGAGTTCGGTGAAGTTGTCACCACCGGCGATGAGGAAGGAACCGGAACCGACGGTGTAGGTGCCCCTGGGATCGATCGGCTTGCCGTTGATCTGGATGGAGGTGATGCGGTCACCTTCCTTGCGGGACTCGTCGTAGGTGTAGGTGACGTTCTTGGAGACGCCGAGCTGCAGATACGGACGTGACGGGACCTCGCCCTTGTCATCACGCTGCCACTGCTGCTCCAGCGTCTTCTTGAACTGAGCGCCGGTGATCCTGGTGGTCATCAGCGTGTTCGCGAAGGGGAGCACCTGGGCGGCCTGCTTGTAGGTGATGTCCTTCTCGAGCAGGGAGGCGCGGGTTCCACCGGGGTTCTGCAGACCAATGAAGTTGGGATCGTCCTTGCCGAGGGTGTCCTTGAACATGTCGGCGACCATGTTGGTCATCGTCGACTCGCGGTCACGGACGTTGGCGGCGAATTTCTGGTCGGTCTCGTTCGACGGGGTGGTGATCGGAGCGGTCTCGTGCCCGATGACGGTGGCGCCGACCTCATCCGACTTGGCCTTGGCATCCTCGTAGATCGAGGTGATCTTGGCGATCGTCGGGTCGTCGGCCGGGGTGCTGGCCGGATCGGTGATTGAGGCGTCCGTCGAGCAGAGCTTCTTCTGCTCGGAGTCCCAGGCCACCTTCACCTTGGCCAGGTGAGCGCCGTAGGAACCGGCCTGCAGCAGTGGGGCGCCGGCCTTGTCCTTCCACGAGTACACCTGGTGGGTGTGGCCGTTGAAGACCAGGTCGACGTCGGAGGAGGTGTCGGCGTAGATCGGGGCGAAGTTACCGCCCTGGCTGGCCGGATCGGCGGAACCGTCAGCAGCGCCCTCATGGTACTCGGCGACGACGACGTCAGCCAGGCCCTCGCTCTTGAGACGCTTGGCCTCGGCGTTGACGGCCTTGACCGGGTCACCGATGGTGAGGTTGGAGATGCCGGCGGGGGAGACCAAGGAGGGGAGGTCATGAGTGACGGCTCCGACGATGCCGATACGGACACCATCCTTGACGATGACGGTCGACGCCTTGAGGGGAGCGGCAACCTTCTTGGTGCCCTTCTCGTAGACGTTGGCACCCAGGTAGGGGCTCTCGGTGTGCGGCATGATGCGCTCGGCGAGATCCTTCCAGCCCTTGTCGAACTCGTGGTTGCCGACGGCATTGGCCTCGACGCCCGCGGCGTTCAGCATGGCGATGGTCGGTTCGTCATTGAGGGAGCCGGACTCGAAGGTCGAGCCACCGACGTTGTCGCCGTCACTCAGCAGCAGAACCTTGTCGGCTCCATTCGCGTTGCGGGCCTCGACGACCGGGGTGAAGAGGTTGGCACCCGTGGCGATGCGACCGTGGAAGTCGTTGACGTTGAAGATCTCGACGTTCTTGTCGCCGTTGCATGATGTGGCCGGCGCGGACGGGGCGCCGCTTCCGTCTGGTGCGGCAGAGGCCGGGTTGGCAATGAAGCTGCCGCCCATCCCGGCCACGCACAGCACCGATAGGCCGGCAATTCGGGCCCTGCATCGGTGATTCATGGGTTCTCCCTGGGGTTCGTCCGAATACTCATGTTGTGCCCAAAAGGCATACACAGCTAGCGTCGCCCATTTCTGGCCGAGCTCGCAAGGGGTCGGAGGAACTTCGCCATGAGGAATTCATGTCTCCGTCACTTCGGCGCGAGGAGTACTGAGGATAGGCGAACCTTGTGTTATTGATTTCAAGAATGGAGGTACTGATTGGCGGTGTCGGAAATTACCGACAATGGACCGGACGCCGTGACGGTGTCGTCACGGCGTCCGGTCCATGGAACATCCTTGTCACACCCTCGGTAGTCCGTCAGCGGGAACTCTCTCCGGCAGCTCTCCGTGGTAGCCCGGCGGCACGTAGGCGCAGGACGGGTCGGAGGCCAGATAGTCCCCGGTCATGGCGTAGGCCGTCGAACGAGACCCACCACAGAAGTGGTTGAAGTTGCAGGCTCCGCACTTGCCGGAGAACCCGTTCGGGTTGCGAAGTCCCTGGAACACCGGGGAGGTCCGGTAGATCTCGGGGAAGGGCTTCTCCTTGATCGACCCGCAGTGGATCGGCAGGAATCCCGACGGGTAGACGTCGCCGGTGTGGTCGATGAACGCGAATCCGGACCCGGAGTTGATGGCCAGTGGAGTACGCGGGGGGCGTGGGTCCTCGATGACGTCGCCGAGCAGCTCGTTGGTCTCGCGGGTCAGCCACTCGTAGAGCTCGCCATGGCGAACCGGTCGCTCCTTGCCCTGACGGACAGCCTCGCGCTGGAAGGCGATGCGCCGATACTGAGGCGCCTCGGTCGTCTTGATGGCGATGCGCGTGGAGTTGTCGTGCAGCCAGTACAGGACGTCCTCACGCTCCAGCGGTGACAGCATGTCGAGCTGGGCGCCGCGTCCGGTCGGAACAAGCATGAACGTGTAGAACATGAACGCACCGAGGTCGATGGCGTTCTTGAGCATCTGCGGTGCCTCGTGGATGTTCTTGGCGGTGAACACCGTGTTGAGCTGGAAGCGCATGTCGAGGTCGTTGAGCATGTGGCAGGCCTCGACGGTGCGCTCGAAGGTTCCCGGGAAACCGCGGAAGGCGTCGTGGGTGGCAGGGGAGCCGCCGTCGAGGGACATCGACATCATCGAGACGCCGGCATCCTGCACGGTCTTGACCCGGTCACGCGTGAACAGTGGGGTCACCGAGGGTGAGATTGACACGTGCAGGCCCTTGCTGACGCCGTACTCGATGAGGTCGACGAGGTCGGGACGCTCGAAGCAGTCACCACCGGTGAGGATGAGCATCGGGTAGGGACGCTCGTAGCTCGTCAGCTGGTCGATGAGTTCGTGGCCCTGGGCGTTCGTCAACTGGCCGGGGGCGGCGTGGTGCTGGGCCTCGGCGCGGCAGTGCTGGCAGACCAGGGCGCAGGCGCGGGTGACCTCCCAGATGACGATGAAGGGCTTGTCGTTGAGGTCGTGCTTGATCTCGCGGACGAGCGGGCCGTGGCCGGGATGTCCACCTGGGTGGCCACCGGGATGCCCGGCAGGATGACCCGCGGACGCACCCGGATGTCCGGGCTGCACTGGCCGCTCGGGTTGATCAGTGGTAGTGGTCACTTCTCCTCCTCCTTCGAGGTGATCTGACGGGCAAGACGTCGGCCGGCGACGATGGCGGTGCCGACTCCGGCACCGTCGATCCCGGCCCCGCCGACGTGGAGTCCGGTGTCGTCAAGGATGGTGGCGAGTGTGGCCATGCGCTCCCGGTGGCCGGGGACTGGCTGCGGCATGGCGCCACGGTGACGCTCGATGACGTGGTCGTGAGGGTGAGCACTCAATCCTAGACGCTCCAGTTCAGCCATGGTCATGGTGACGAGGTCGTCGTCGGAGAGGTCGTCGATGGGGGTTCCACCGTGACGCCCCATGGCGATCCGGAGAGTGGGCTCGGAGAGATGCCACTTCGTCGAGAGATTCGTCACCTGGCGTACCAACGGGGACCATTCCGAGCCGATGAACCACGTCTGAGCCGTGGCGATCGGGTGATCCACCTGGTCAGTCCGCACCACGAGCGTGGCAACCGTGGTGCTCTCACACCGGGACAGCAACTCCGAGGCATCGGGGTGTGCGGTGGACAGCAGAGCTGCAGCGACCCTGGCGGGCGTGGCGATGATGACGTCGTCGGCGGCAACCGATCCGATTCCTCGCGGTCCTGTGACGGTGACGACCCATTCATGGCCAACCTGCCGGGTTCCCGTGGCACGGGTGTTCGTGTGCACGGTGAGGTCCCCAGCCAGCGCCTCCGGCAGCGTCACCAAACCGCGTTCCCATGTCGCGGTGGCAGGGGTGCGGGGTCCGGAGGGCCGAGGACGATGACGAATGCGCGACCATGTTGCGACCGCATTGCGTTTGAGGGTCCCCGTGACGATGGACTCACCCCTCCTGACGGTCTGCCCCAAGGCCGGAGCCGCGACCGCGAGGGAGAAGTTGTCGACGTCGGCGGCGTGAATGCCACCCAGCAGGGGATCGACGACGGCTCGGCCGACCTCGTCACCAAATCGTTCCGAGATGAACTGGCCGACGCTGACGTCGTCAGGGTGTGGGCGGGAGGTGAAGGGCTCCAGGCCGGCTCGCAGCAGGCCGATGGGAGAGAGGATCCGCGAGGTGATCGTCGGTAGGAGTTTCGTGGGCCCGACCGGCGTCACTCCGGCCGGCATCTCCACGACCCCGCGTCGGCTCGACAACAAGGTGCGTCCGGGGGCGGGATGACGCATCGAGTCCGTCAGCCCCAGCTCGGACACCAGGTCGGAGACGCCTGGGGCGCGTAGCGGTACGGCCTCGGCTCCCATCTCGACCATGTCGGCCCCAAGTCGACGGGAACTGACCTGTCCGCCGACACTCGGCCCTGCTTCCAGGACGACGACTCGGCAACCGTGGCTCCGCAGCTGGTGTGCGGCCGCCAGACCTGTCATCCCGGCACCGATGATCGCCACTGTTTTGCTCACCAGTTGAGAGTACGCAAGAGCTTGTGAGAGTCGACGACCGGGGTCGAAACCGTGGACACAACCTACGGAACGGTAACCTCAGACTTGTTGGCTCCCTACGGAACGGTAAGTTCTGTTTGGAACTGGGCTAGTCGGCGTCCAGAATGAAGCACGGAACACTCGACCAGGAGGAAGATGTGACCGAGAACATCAGTGCCGACGAAGGCGATGCGGACCCATTCGTCCCGCCGGCAACACACCATCCCGTCAGTCGTCCGGATCCTGCAATGGTGCGGATCCTCGACGACCAGGGACGCCTCACCCCCCATCCTGGCTTCCCTGTCGAGTTGAGCGACGAGGACCTCGTCAAGGCCCTTGAGACGATGGTCATGGCTCGGCGTCTCGACGCCGAGGGTACCGCTTTGCAGCGTCACGGAGAGCTCGGCCTCTGGCCTCCACACATGGGCCAGGAGGCCACTCAGGCCGGTGCGTGGCTGGCGCTGGGTGACGGGGACCAGGTCTTCCCGACCTACCGCGAGCAGGGTCTTGCCCACGCGATGGGGGTCAGCGTCGCTGACATCCTCGACTCGTGGAGTGGCAAGGCGCACTGCGCCTGGGACACCGTCGCCACCCACTTCAGCGCCTACCCGGTGATGATCGGGTCGGGCACCCTGCATGCCGTCGGCTACGCCATGGGTATTCAGCGCGACGTCGAGTCCGGAGGCGCTCGGGCTGCCGTGCTGGACTTCCACGGTGACGGGGCGATGAGCGAAGGGGACACCAACGAGGCTTACGTGTTCGCGGCCTCGATGAACGCTCCTGTGGTGTTCATCTGCGTCAACAACCAATGGGCCATTTCAGAGCCCACCAAGGTGCAGTCCCCGACGTCCCTGTTCCGCCGCGCGATCGGCTTTGGCATTCCGGCGGTGCAGGTGGACGGGAACGACGTCGTCGCCATGACGGCCGTGCTGCGATCGGCCCTCGACCATGCCCGCAGTGGAAAGGGGCCAGTTTTCGTCGAAGCGTGGACCTACCGCATGGGTGCTCACACCACGACCGACGACCCCACCCGCTATCGCACCGCGGAAGAGGAGTCGACGTGGGGTAAGGCCGACCCCATCGTCAGGCTGCAGACCTACCTGCAGGATCGTGGGGTCATCGACCAGGAATGGCTTGACGGTCTGGCTGAGCGCGAGGAGGCCTTCGGGGCCGAGGTTCGCGCCGCTGTCCACGAGAACCCCACGCCCGTCATGGCCGAGCTCATGTCGGACGTCTACACCGAGCCGACCCCCGACGTCCTGGCCGACGCCGAGGAGATCGCCTCGTGGGAGGAGGACAACTGATGAGCGACAACGGTGCACGTCCACAGGGGGAGACCACCCTGGCCAAGGCCCTCAACGCGGGCCTGGCTGACGCCCTCGCCGCCGATGATCACGTGGTGATCATGGGGGAGGACGTCGGAACCCTGGGCGGCGTCTTCCGCATCACCGACGACCTCAAGACCCAGTTCGGCGGCCGTCGGGTCATCGACTCCCCGCTGGCGGAGTCGGGCATCGTCGGAACCGCCATCGGCATGGCCATGCGTGGTTACCGTCCCTGCGTCGAGCTGCAGTTCGACGGCTTCAACGCCCCTGCCTTCGACCAGATCGTCTCCCAGTTGGCCAGGTATCGCGCCCGCGTGGGCGGACGGTGGTCCCTGCCGGTGACGATCCGCATCCCGTTCGGCGGTGGTGTCGGCTCTCCGGAACACCATTCGGAGTCCCCGGAGGGGTTCTACGCGAATACCCCAGGCCTCAAGGTGGTTAGCTGCTCGAACCCTGACGACGCCTACTGGATGCTGCGTCAGTCCATCGAGAGCCCCGACCCGGTGATCTTCTTCGAGCCGAAGCGTCGCTATTACACCCGCGGCGAGGTCTCCGAGACCCCTGAACTCGGCCTTCACGAGGCGCGTATCGTCCGTACCGGTGCCGATGCCACCCTGCTGTGCTTCGGGCCCCTCGTAGAAACCTGCCTGGACGCTACCGAGGAAGCTGCCCAGGAGGGACGCCAGCTCGAGGTTGTCGATCTGCGCAGCCTCTCCCCGCTTGACATGCAGACCGTCTATGAGTCGGTGCGGCGCACGACGAGGGCGATTGTCGTCCAGGAGGCACCGCGCACCCAGGGCATTGGCGCGGAGATGGCGGCACGCCTGGGCGAGGAGCTCTACTACGTCATGGAGGCCCCGGTTCTGCGTGTGACCGGGTGGTCGACCCCGTACCCGCCAGCCAAGGCCGAGGGTGAGCACATCCCCGACGTCGACCGAATCCTCGACGCCGTCGACCGCTCCCTGGCCTACTGACCACCGTCCGACATCGATCACGAGGTATTCACGTGAAGAACTACTGCATGCCCGACCCAGGCGAAGGGCTCACCGAGGGAGAGGTCGTCTCCTGGCGGGTGTCTCCCGGTGACACCGTCAAGATCAACGACGTGCTGTGCGAGGTCGAGACGGCCAAGTCGATCGTCGAACTCCCCAGCCCTTTCGCCGGGACCGTGGCGAAGCTGTGTGCCGAGCCCGGCGAGACGGTGGCTGTGGGAGAGCCACTGGTGACCATTGACGACGGTTCCGACGACCAACCCGAGGAGGAGCCGGAGTTCCTCGTCGGTCACCTGACCGCGGAGTCCGGACGTCGACGCCGTCGTCGCAGGAGAGCCGCGGTGTCGGCTGAAAGGGCACCCGAGAAGGCCCCCCAGACGCCGACCCTCAAGACCGGTCCAGAGACTGATGTCGAGCCCGTTCCCGAACCTGTGCAGCCGACACAGCCCAGGCGCCAGGATCCGCCGCGCATGGACCGCGCCGGGCATGTCCTCGCCAAGCCCCCGGCCCGACGTCTGGCTGCCGACCTCGGCATCGACCTCTCGACGGTGACGGGCACCGGCCCGCAGGGGGCGGTGACGAGGAGCGACGTCAAGGCGGCAGCGGAGGCCGGTCGTCAAGCCGCGCCTGAACCACCTGTCGTCGGTGCCTCTGCTGGCGACGCTGAGTTCGCGACCCTGTCGGTGATGTCTCGTCGTCTCCTCGGCGGTGCCCCGACCGAGCCTGACGGCCACACTCGCAGGGTCCCGGTGCGCGGCGTCCGCAAAGTGACTGCCAAGGCGATGAAGGATTCCCTGGACACCAAGGCCCTCGTGACGGCCTTCCTCACCTGCGACGTCACCCCGACGATGGACCTCGTCGCCCGGCTGCGTGCCGACCGCAGGTTCAAGGGACTGCGCGTCTCCCCGCTGACCATCTGGTGCAAGGCGGTGTGCCTGGCGATGGGACGCACCCCGGTCGTCAACGCCCGCTGGGACGACGCCGCCGACCAGATCGTCTTCCGCGACCAGATCGACCTCGGCATCGCCGCGGCCACCCCGCGCGGCCTCATGGTGCCCGTGGTGCGCAACGCCCAGGACATGACGATGCTCGAGCTGGCCGAGGAGATCACCCGCATCGTCGCCATCGCCAAGGAGGGCAAGCTCCAGCCCACCGACTACACCGACGGCACCTTCTCGATCACCAATGTTGGGGTGTTTGGCCTTGACGCAGGGACTCCGGTCGTCAACCGCACCGAATCGGCGATCCTCGTTCTCGGGACGATCGCTCGACGTCCGTGGGTCGTCGGGACCGGTGATGACGAGGAGGTCGTGCCCAGGTGGGTGACGACGATGAGCCTCGGCTTCGACCATCGCCTCATTGACGGCGAGGAGGGCTCGACCTTCCTCCATGACGTTGCGGAGATTCTCTCGGACCCGGCCTCGGCAATGCTGTACTGATCGACCTTGGCCGCTGGTCGAGGATGCCAGTGCGGTGTTTTCACCGCGGACGAGGTTGTTTTTCGGGCGTGATCGTCTCGCGCCGTGGCACCGGTTGTGTGCATCGCTGTGGTCGGAATACCGGTCCTTGTCAACGAGAATCTCTTTGCCAACACCGGGTATGGCTCGGTGGCCTTCGCGTGGTCCATGGACATGGCAGAGCCGAGTGGCAACCACACCGCCACGGCCTCGGCCGTGACCATGCGCACCATCTTCTTTTGCATCGTCACCGTCTCGTGCATCCTGGCTGCCAGCCGTTGGTCCACGGTTCGCTCCGGCGGTTTTACGTGGCGTCGGGTGGTGCCATGTGTGGCCCTGGTCGCCCCACCGCTCATCATCGCTGCCCTGGGGGTCGTCATGCCAGTGCCGTTGTTCCGCGATGCGCCACTGGCCTTCGAGTGTTCGTCACACGAAGACGTGCGGGTGTGCGTCATGCCGGCACATCGCAGTCTCGCCTTGTCCTACGCGCAACCCGTTCAGCGCGTCGTGTCCGTCATGCCGCCTACGGCGGTACCTCACGACGTCCTACTTGCTGAGCCTGGATACCACGCACGCAGCAAGCAGTTCGTCATGGATCTCGGACATGCGACCGTATATGATTCTGCGCAACAATTATCGGATATGACGGCTCAGGGTCTGGCTCAGTCTTTTTCCGGTCAAGACGCATGTACTTTCTCTACAGAGATGACACCCCAGCAGATCGAGGCCTTCGACGGCGTTAATTCCGTGGAACGCACCATTCTTCGGCTGGCTGGATTCCAGTATGATGTTGCGCCAAGTTCGGAACGAAATGACCTTGACGGCATGGATGTCACCGCATTTCGCCAGTGGTACACGCACCATCGTCAGGCGATCGAGGGGTGCTCGTTGACCTCCAGCGATCTGCACCGATGATGAGCATCGTGACTTTCTTGAAAGGGCGCCATGCCGTAGCCCTTGTTGCCGTGCCGGTTGCGGCCGTTGTCGTGGCCTTTTCCTGTGGAAGACGCGTCTGTCGGTGGCATCGGGGGACGTGTGGGATCGCCCTGTGACAGGTCTCGAGCTGACCAGTCTGGTCGGCTGCGCCATCATCATGTGGTGCGTCTCGTCGGGCATGGGGTGGGTCGAGAGAGCTTCGATTCGCTCCCTGGCAATTGGGTATGGGTCAATGGGGCTGTGGATATGCCTGTGCGCCGCCGGCCTTCCACTGCTTACAGGATGGATACTGCGGTCGCTTCCCGTCGAATTAATACCCAATGGTGATTCCGTGTTAGTGCCGGAGATGCCCGCGCGGTTTCAGCTGCCATGGTCTCCATTCATCGGGTTCTCGGTCACCTGCCTGCTGTGCACCGGTGTCGCATTGTTTGCCACGGGGGTGCTGTCGCGCAAGAGTGGGCCATTGTGCGGCCCTCTTGCCTACCTGATCATGGTCGTCGCGCAGTCAAACACCTTCCTGCGATGTCTCCCCGGCGGCTATCTAGGACAAACAGCTGCCGTCGAGGGAAGTGTGCGGGGGGTGTCTGTTGTGGCTGTGGTGTGTGCTGCCGTCTGTGCCCTCCTCGGGGTTGTCGGGTATGCACGAGGGCTGGGCGGAGTGAAATCCCTACGTCCCTGACCCGTAGATTGATTTCGGCCACTGGCGTGCCGAAGGGCCCAAGGTGCGCGACGATTGATCCTGGCGACGGTATCGACGATGGGACCTGGAGTGGACGAGCTCGACGAAAATGGCGTCCGCCGACTGCTGGCTTACGTTGCCGCAGCCGGTATCGCCGGTGGTCAGCCGGTGCACGAGGTGGAGGCCGACACCCGCAGCGTCGGTCGATACCTGGGATGCCCCGACGTCCAGGTACAGGGTTGGCCCACCGGAGTCGTGGTGAGCCTGGGAGGTGGCACCCCCGCAACCTTCGAATCGGTGGAAGGAACCATCCGTTTGGACCAGAGCGCCACCACAGCTCGTATCCGTCAGCAGCTCCTCGACGGCACCATCGGCCCGGTCGAGGCCCTCGAGCAACTGCGGGACTTGCGTTCCATCCCGCCACGTTACCCGCGCCTGGGTCTGCATGGTGGCATGGTGTGCGTCGCCTCGGGCATCGCCCTGGTACTGCAGCCGTTGTGGCCCAGCGTGCTGTTCTCCGTGCTGGCCGGTCAGGTCACTGCCGGATTCATATGGTTGTCCGGCAAGAGGAAGGCCCTGGCCGTCCTTACCCCGTTCTTGGCCGCGTTTGTCGTCGCTCTGTGTGCCTTCTGGGCCGCGCGACTCGGACTCATCGAGGGGCCGCTGCGAAGCCTGCTGCCGCCGATCGCGGTGCTGCTTCCCGGTGCCCTCATCGTTACCGGGGTGGCTGAACTGGCGGCAGGAGCGATGATGGCGGGCGCGTCGCGTCTGGGGTTCGGGACCGCCCAGTTGGCCATGTTCACAGCGGGTGTTCTCGGTGCGGCGTGGCTGACAAAGGTCCCCGTCGACCGGCTCAACAACCAGATCATTCCCTGGCGAGGGTTGTGGGTGCCATTCCTCGGCGTCCTGCTCCTGACCGCCGGGATGAGTCTCATGGAGTCGATACCCAGATACCTCGTCCCGTGGGTGGCTCTCATGTTGGCCACCACCCTGACCTTCCAGATCATCGGCCAGACGGTTGCCGGGGCCACCTGGGGCGGCGGCCTGCTGGGAGCGACCGTGGCGAGTTTCGGATCATCGGTGATCGAGATGCATCGCCCGCGACTACCGCGTCTGGTGCTCTTCCTGCCGAGCTTCTGGTTGTTGGTGCCGGGATCCCTGGGCTTGGTGTCCCTGACCCAACTGGGCGCGGGCACCCCGGCGGCTGGCGCGACGGCGTTGGAGTCCACGGGAATCATTGGCTCGATCGCGCTGGGTCTGCTCGTCGGCACGACGGCGGCGCGGGCTGTCGGGCTGCTTCGTCGCAGCCGCACACGTCGGCCCGGGGCACATCGTCGGCAAACCTTCTGACGCGTCCCGGACCGAACACAGATCCTGGCCTCAGCCGCGCGGGCGGCGGGTCGGGAACTGCTTGCGGGCGTAACGAGCGACGCTCCAGGTGGTGAACCCGTCGGTGGTGGCTCCGACTCCACCACCTAACACGGGCACGCGCTTGGAGACGAAGACCGGCAGTTTCTTGCCCGCAACTTGGCCCATGAGGACGTTGACGAGGTTACGGGCGACGACCTTCTCCAGATCGGCGTCCCCCACCGGGGCGGTGGCGATGCCCATCGGGGTCGTCGGAAGCTTCTCCTCGTGAATGAGGCTGTCGACCTCACGCTGACCCATGAGGGTGGCGAGGATGGCGGTCCGGACGCGCTGGTCGTCAAGGTCGTAGCCGCGCAGGTGGGCGATGGCAGCCACCATGCGGGCCTGGACGATCGCGACGCCCGAGATGTTGGCGGGGATGGTCACGGCCAAGGTGACGACGCCACCGAGGTTGGAGACGAATCCCTGTGCACCGGCCATGGCGATGTGCTGGTTGACGAGGGAGTTGATGGCCTGTTCGACGTCACCGTCGTGCTTGGTGAGGGTCTTGCCAGCGGCCTGACGCGCTCCCGGCAGCGATGAGGCACCGTCGATGGCGAATCCCAGGATGCTGCGCAGCATCGAGACGGCCGCGCCGGGTGCCATGTCAGGGGCTTGGGACAGCAGTGCTTTGCCGATGTTGCTTCCGATTCCCACGAGGGTCTCCTCTCGATCAACTCACTTCAAGGGTAGCCGTGGGGCCGGACGAATCCTCTGGTGTTCGCGTTGAGGTGGTGCCGGGCAATGCCCGTGGTGATCGCGCCTGCGTGAGGCCGCGATTCCTCCGAACGTGGCATGCCCACCGGTGTCAGCAGTAGGACCACTTGTCTGACCCGTGAGCGTCTCTCCTGGTCAGGGCATGGACGCCCCTATTTGTTAACGAGGATAACTAATGAGTTAGGGTTGCCTTATGAATTGTGACGAGGTGACCGTGGCCCGACAAGGTGACATCCACCCGCTCCCGATGGCCCGCGCCATGGCCGGAAGCGCGCTGACCACCACCCATCGGCCCCGCACTCGGGGGTTCCACGGTGCTGTGGACCCACGCACCCTGTTCCTCTATGTCATCGTCCTCAACGTCCTTCTCATGGGAGCGGGGTCGACGCCTCTGGTGCTGGCCTGCCTCGGTGTCGTCGCGGTGTCACTCGTGCTCACGACCCGCCCCACGACGTGGATCGGGTGGCTGGCCTTTGTTCTGGTGTGGGTCTTCTGCTGTTTCGCGCTTCCAGCCCTATGGCACTCGGCTGTTTCCGCATTTCTGGTCTTCATCGCCTTCTGGATGTTCCGCTTCGCAGGAGTCTTCGGCTCGGCAGTGGCTGCGATCATGGTTCTCGACGTCACCCGGGTTGGTTCAGTCCTCACCCAGATGCGTGCGCCGCAGGTCGTGCAGGTCCCGGTGATGGTCGTGGTGAGGTTCTTCCCGATGGCAGTGCGCGAGCTGCGGGCGATCGTCCAGGCCATGACCCTGCGAGGCCTGAGACCCAGCGCCCGCTCAACCATGCGCCACCCGCTGCGTACGGGGGAATACGTCGTCATCCCCTTCCTGGCCTCGGCTGCCCGGATCGCCGACGAGCTCTCCGCCGCAGCCATCATCAAGGGGCTGGGTGCACAAAAATCCCGGTCCACCCTGGACCCGAGTCGTTTCCGTCTCGGTGACGTCGTCGTGCTGACGGTTTTGGTCGCGTTGATTGCCTGGCGCGTGACCGAGGTGATCGCATGAGCGTCAGCCTGACCGACGTCTCCTACTCCTACCCGGTCCCTGACCTCGACGGGTCCCCGTTCGACGACGGCCCCACGCCCGACCGAGAGGTCGTGGACCAGCTCCGGGACATCACCATGACGATCCGGCCCGGGACCCTGACCCTGCTCATTGGGGGATCAGGATCGGGGAAGTCCACCCTGCTGCGGACGATGAATGGCCTTGTCCCGAAGTTTTTCGAGGGCACCATGCGTGGCAAGGCGGAGGTGGACGGCACTGATCTGGCCGGGGTCGAACTCCACGACGTCGGGCGCACCTCGGCGATGATCTTCCAGAATCCTCGCACCCAGTTCTTCACCTCCAGCGTGCGAACCGAGCTGGCTTTCGGGCTGGAGAATTACGGGGTCGACCCGTCTGAGATCCGCGACGCTATGACTCGGGCAGTCGGCCAGACCGGCATCGCACACCTGCTCGACAGGCGGCTCGACACCCTCTCGGGAGGGGAGTTGCAGCGCGTCGCGTGTGCCTGTGCCCTGGTCACTGACGTCGATCTGCTCCTCTTCGACGAGCCGACCTCGAATCTCTCTGCCGAGGGAATCGACGATTTTCGCCACCTCGTCGCCCAGCTGAAGGCCTCCGGGAAGACGCTGGTCATTGCCGAGCATCGGCTGCATCTCTTCCGTGGGATGGTCGACGTCGTTCATCGCATTTCTGACGGCAGGGTCGCCGAAACCATGACCGGCGATGATCTTTTCAGCCTGACGGACATGGAACGGACCGAACGTGGCCTCCGCGCCGTCGATGTCGTCCCGGTGGACATACCCGAGCCGCCGACCGCCGCAGCCTCCTCCAACACCGATGGCCCAAAACTCCCGACTGGGCTGATGGTCGAGCACCTGTCCTTCTCCTACGGGCATGGCCCGACGATTCTCGACGTCGACTCCCTCTTCCTGCCGGCCGGAGCGGTGACGATCCTCACCGGCCCCAATGGCGCGGGCAAATCGACCTTGGCCCGACTGATCTGCGGGCTCGAAAAGTCCCCGCCCAGCGCCCGTATCGGCATGGGAGAGCCGTGGTGGAGCACCGGCAGGAGGCAGAAATCGTGCGGGATGGTCATGCAGGACGTCCGCCGTCAGCTGTTCAGCGAGTCGGTGGAGCGGGAAGTCACCCTCGGTCTGGACCCGCGCCAACGCGATGCCGCCAACGTCCCGGCGCTCCTGGAACGTCTCGACCTGGTCGGCCAACGTGACCGTCACCCCTTGTCACTGTCCGGTGGGCAGGCCCAGCGCCTCGTTGTGGCGGCCACCATCGCTCAGGACAAGGAGGTCGTCATCTTCGACGAGCCCACATCGGGTGTCGATTTTCGTCACCTCACCTCGATCGCTGACCTCGTCGGTGATCTCGCGACCGCTGGGAAGGTCGTCATCGTCATCACCCACGACCCGGAGCTCATGGCCCGATGTGGGGATTACCTCATCAACATCACCACTCTGAAAGGACAATCATGAAACCCCGTCTGACAACGCGTGACCTGGTGAGTATCGCCATCTTCGCGGTGATCTTCTTCGTCGTCTTCTACGCCTGCGGCATGATCGGTCTCGCCGGTCCGGCCTTCATGTTCGTCGGTTGGATCCTGGGCATCCTGCTGGGCGGCATCGTCCTCATGTTGTCAGTTGCACGGGTGCCGAAAATTGGCACCATGACGATCACTGGTCTGCTCGTCGGGCTCGGTATGAGCCCGGGGCACACCATCTGGATGATCCCGGCTGGAATAGTGCTCGGATTCCTCTCCGACATCATCATCACCAATGCCGGCCGCAGCACCCGTCTCACGACGAGCCGCGCGATGCTCGGGTATGCCGTGTTCGTGCTGTGGATGATCGTGCCGCTCATCCCGATGCTCGTGAATACCGACGAGTACTACGCCATGATCACCGAGCAGATGGGTGCCGACTACTCCAACAAGATGCGGGAACTCTTCACACCTGGCCTGGTGGCGGGATGGGCCGTCATCGTCTTCCTGCTGGGGCTGGCCGGTGGCTGGTTGGGCATCAAGGTGGGTCGCAGGCACTTCCAGCGGGCAGGACTGACGAAGTGACCGAGATCTCCACGTCCTCGCAGGTGTGCCCCGACGCTGTCGCGCCGGGAGGAACTCAGGACTATCAGGCCAAGCACCGTGCCGGCGGCAAGGCCCTGTCGATGATCATGAGGCCCATTCGTGGGTACGTCATCGTTGCGCGGATCCTTGTCGTGGTGTCATGCATCGTCGCACTGGCCCCGTATGTGGCCCTGACGAGACTCGGCGCGATCCTGCTGGGTGATCACGTCGACCGTGAGGCGCTCACCCATACCGCCAATGTGCTGTGGATGGCTTTCTGCATCCAGGCCATGCTCTACGTGGTGGCCCTCCTCATCACTCACATCGCCGACATCAAGGTGCGCAACATCTTGCAGGATCGCATTATCGACCACATCTCGAAGGCGCCGCTGGCCTGGTTCAGCTCGTCGTCAACCGGTCGAGTGCGCAAGGCCATCCAGGACGACACCGTCCAGATCCACATGCTCGTCGCCCATGCGCCGGTCGAGCAGACCGCAGCCGTGGGAGTTCCGCTCGTCCTGCTCGTCTACGCCTTCGTGGTGGACTGGCGGCTGGGGCTCCTCTCCATCGCCACCTTCCCGATCTACGCGCTGTTGCAGTGGGTGACGATGCGGGACATGGCGACCAAGACCGCCGAGATGGACGACAAACTGGCCGACATCTCATCCTCGGCGATCGAGCTGACGGAGGGTATCCATGTCGTCAAGAACTTCGGACAGACCGGTAAGGCCCATCGTCGCTTCACCCGTGCGTGCGAGGAGTTCGCCCAGTTCTACTGGAACTGGTGTGGCCCGCTCATCAAGGCGTCGGCGCTGTCGCTGTCGGTGATCTCGGTGGCCTCCCTCATGGCGATCAACCTGGGATTCGGCCTGCTCATGGCCAAGGCCGGCTGGGTGGGCGTCACCGACGTCCTCACCTGCTCACTCATCGCCCTGGTCCTGCCGCGCACCATCGAGGTGCTGGGCACCATGGCATGGGGTTACCAACAGGCCGGCAATGCGGCTCTGCGACTGCAGGACGTGCTGTCCATCGAGCAGATCAGTCATCCTGACGCGAGCGCGCGGATTCCTGACGACATGACGGTCACCTTTGACGACGTCAGCGCCTCCTACCTCACCCCTGACGGCGTCATCCCGGCGCTCAGCCACGTCAACCTGACGCTGCGTCCGGGGACGGTGACGGCTCTCGTCGGGCCGTCTGGGTCGGGCAAGTCGACCCTGGCGACGATGCTCGCCCGCTTCCGCGACCCTGATTCCGGGGTGGTACGCATTGGTGGGGTCGACCTCAAGGACCTCGCCCAGGACGACCTCTACCGGTTGGTGTCCTTCGTCCTCCAGGATCCGTACATGCAGCGTCGGTCCATCCGTGACGTCATCACCCTGGCCCGTCCCGACGCCACCGACGACCAGGTGTGCGAGGCTGCTCGTGCCGCCCACATTCTTGACGACATCGACGCACTGCCGAAGGGTTTCGACACCGTCCTGGGTGAGGACACCGATTTCTCGGGTGGTCAGAAGCAGCGGCTGTCGATCGCCCGCGCTGTGCTCGCCGACGCCCCGATCCTCGTGCTCGACGAGGCGACGGCCGCCACCGATCCCGACTGCGAGGCGGAGATCCAGCAGGCCCTGGCTGCACTGGCCCGGGGCCGAACTGTGCTCGCCATCGGTCACCACGCCGAGTCGGTGGCCGGAGCTGACGTCATCTGCGTCATGGAGGGCGGTTGCATCGTAGCTTGCGGTTCGTCCGAGGAATTGGCCGACCAGCCCTACTGGGCGCGTCTGTCGGCAGGGCGAGCGATGGAAGGAGTCACTCAATGACCACGACCATGAACTCCCGCCTTTCCTGGGCGGGCGACATCCTGCTCCTGAACACCTTCAGGCCCCTTCTCACCGAGGAAGGGGCTGCCAAGTTCCGTCGCTCCCTGTGGCTGGCAGGTGTCCAGGGAGTCCTCGAGGGAGTTGGCCTGTTCGCCATCATTCCGACGATCACGGCATTCGTCGAGGGTGGACCCTCGATGGGACTGACCTGGCAGGGCTGGGTGTGGGTGCTCGTCGCCGTGGCCGTTGCCGGGGCCGTCGTGACGTACTTCCAGTCGACGATCGGCTATCTCGCCGCGATGGATGTCATGGGAAAACTCAGCGTGCGCATCGGCGACCAGGTGGCGAGCCTGCCACTGGGATGGTTCCGCTCGAGTTTCCCCGGCCGCCTGTCCCGCCTTCTCACTCAGGGACTCATGCACCTGGGCGAGGGGTTGGCACATTTCACCGCCCCACTCGTGCGCGGTGCCGCGACCACCGTCGTCATGATGGTGCTCTCGTGGTTCTGGTCGTGGCAGTTGGGGTTGTCCCTGCTCATCTCGATGCCTGCGATGTGTCTGATCATGATCGCCTCGCGGGCCTTGTGGCTTCGCGGTGAGTCGGTGGTCCAGCCGACCGAGCAGGAACTGGCTGCCCGCATCGTCGAGTTCTGTGAGACCCAACCAGTGCTGAGGGCCGCCGGCCGAGCCGAGGGCTACGAGCCGCTTCGGAATGCACGCCGGGCCAATGAACGCGCCGCTCGTAAGTGTCTGGGGCTGGGCGTGACGGCGAACTTCCTCTCGGGTCTGGGTGCCCAGGCGGTCGCGGTCGTCCTCATCGTGCTGGCCGCGCGCATGGGCAGCAACGGCACCCTCGCCCCGGTCGCGACGGTTGCTTTCGTCGGCGTCTCGCTGCGCTACGCCAAGGTGTTGGAGGACGTCGTCTCGGCTGCTCTGTCCGTCGAGACCGCGCGCAAGCCGGTCAGTGAGGTCGACGAGATCCTCTCGGCTGAGGTGCTTCCCGAGCCCGAGGCCCCGGGCGACATGACAGCTCCCGGTGAGGTGTCCTTCGAAGATGTCTCCTTCGGTTATGACAAGGAGCACCCGGTCGTCCATGACGTCACGTTCACTGCTCCAGCGGGGGGTTTGACGGCCATTGTCGGCCCCTCGGGGGCTGGCAAGACGACTCTGTTCCGGCTCATGGCGAGGTTCTGGGACGTCGACTCCGGGACGGTGCGTGTCGGCGGACTGGACGTGCGCGACCAAACCACCGAGCAGCTCATGAGTCAGCTCGCCATGGTTTTCCAGGACGTTTATCTCTACGACTCCACTTTGGCGGAGAACATCCGCATCGGTGACCCGGATGCCACTGACGAGCAGGTCCGGAAGGCGGGGTCTCTGGCCGGGGTCGATGAGATCGCAGCTCGTCTGCCCGGTGGATGGGACGCCGGCGTTGGTGAAGGTGGCCGTCGTCTCTCGGGTGGTGAACGGCAACGGGTGTCGGTGGCACGAGCCTTGCTGAAACGCGCCCCGATCCTGCTCTTCGACGAGGCCACCTCTGCTCTCGACCCGGAGAACGAGGCCCACATCGAGGCCGCCCTGGCCCAGCTGCGTGAGTTCTCGACGATCCTCGTCATCGCTCACAAGCTCGACACCATCCGTTCGGCGGATCGTATCGTCGTCGTCGACCACACCGGTAGAGTCTGCCAAGTGGGAACCCATGACGACCTTATTGCCAGCGGCGGTGCTTACGCCGATCTGTGGCATGCCCGGGAGCGGGCCGAGGGGTGGTCGCTCGTGGGCCGTGAATGATCAGCAAACGGCCAGGGCGCAAGCCTGCGTTCACGCGACGTCAGGCGATTGATGCAGTCCTGGCCGAGGGCATTGAGACCTTCACCCTGAGGGCGGTCGCTGATCGTCTCGGGGTGAAGGCCACCGCCTTGTACCGGGAGTTCAGTTCTCGTCAGGAACTGCAAGTGGCTGCAATCGCGGAGATCATGGTGGACATTGAACCCGATCCCAACGTCGCGAGTTGGCAGGACGCCCTTCGTCAGATTGTCGACCGTCAGTGGGCGTTGTGTGAGCGATATCCAGAGGCCCCGCTGGTGCTCATGACTCAGCCAGAGGCTTTTGGGGCAGTCATGCCTCGCTGCGCGGCGATTGCGCAGGGATTGGCAGAACTTGGTATTCCCGGAGGAGTCGAGGGGGCCGCTTTCGCCTTCGATTTCGTCGGGGACACCACCTTCGAGACCTTCATCTCGATGCAGCCCTATCTGGTGGCTGACGAGGACGGACGCACCGGCGTCGAGAGAATCGGGGTCATGACCGAGGGCCTTCCCGACATCTTCGGGATGCAGGATCTGGGGGAGCGCGGCAATCTTGATCTCAAGGTTGAATTCATCATCGCCGGCATGGAGCACGGGCTGTTCCCTGGCGCGGTCACGCGGAAATGATCGCATTCCCAGACGGGGAATCCTCCTGCTGTTCCCCCATCCCGCGTTGTGACTCATCACCGTCCATCGGGGTGCATGTCAAACAGTGGGGTCTCCAGCTCACTGATGGCCCTGGCCAGGAGGCGACATCTTCAAGCAACTCCACACTTTGCTGCTGGCGGGGGTACAGCGCGTCGCATCGGCCAGACCCTTGCCGAGCGTGCATGGTGCCATGCTTCTGGTGCAGTTGGCCACCCCTGGTTCTCGGGTGCGCGGTGCTGGCCCCCGGTATCTGCGTCAAGATGGCCCCGAACGTCCTGCCCGTCCTTGGCGAGGGCGGTTCTGGTGCTCTCCTCGTCCTCCTGGGAAAGCTCGTCGGAGTGGGAGCTGAGCAGGTTTGTTCGGAGTTCTCACCTGACTGAGGGCTGAGCCTGGGCCGCGCGATCTGACTGGTCTGCCTCGGCAGGCTTGGCCAGCCACGCTGCCTTTTCGCTGTGCCCGGAGCGGATGAGATAGCTCAGTGCGATGACGGCGAGCACGGCAACCAGACCCCAGGACAGAACGTAAGGCCAGGTCGGCGGGGTGATCGTCGTCGAGGTGCCATGTTGCGGGAATGCCACGGCGACAAGTGAGCTGAGCAGTGGGATGAACATGGCGCTGGCAAGATTCTCGACGATGACGGATGATCCCGCGATGGTCTCGATGGGGATGCCGTCGGGGACGATGGGGTCCTCGAAGAGGGTGCTGAGGACGTCGAGGTAGACGATTCCCATGCCGATACCGGCGCTGATCCACAGCACGACCATCGTCGGGTGGGGTGGGAGGCCGGCCATCCGGGTGGCCAGGGCGACGGTGATGAGGGTCGAGGCGGTGATGATGAGTCCGACGCCTGTCCCGATTCGGATGAGGTAATGACGTGGATTCTTGGCAGGTTTGAGGCCGGCAAGGACTCCGGTGACGGACCATCCGAGTCCACCTCCGAGAATGATGTAGCCGAGGTCTTTGGCGCTGCCGCTGAAGAGGTCGTGGTAGCTCAGCGTGACTAACTCATTGGCCGAGTAGTAGGCGCCGGTGAGGAAGAACAGGCCGGCCAGGGCGTGCAGACGGATGCCACCCGTGGTGAAGGTATGCGGCGGCATGGAGATGATGGCCACCCAGCCCAGGATGAGAAATCCGGAGACCATGAGGACGTATTTCCACGGTGAGGGCACCGGGACGATCATGAGGATGATGCCGATGGCGATGAGCCCGGTGGCCTTGAGGGGCATAGGGGAGTCGTCGGGGTGCTGGTTGGAGTCGAGGTTCTCGGCGATGATGATCCGCGCGGCGAGCAGGAAGGGCAGGTAGCACAGCATCGCCCAGCGCCAGGAGAGCAGATTGGTGACCCATGCGGCATAGCTCGGGCCGACGATGGACGCGACGACCCAGCTCGCGGAGTTGAAGGCCAGGGTGAGCTGGCGGGCTCGTCCGGTCAGTCCGACGGCAACAGCGCCGATCGACGCCATGGCCAGGCAGGCTCCGGCGAGCCCGCTGATCGCGCGGCCAATGAGGAAGATCCAGATGTTGACGGCGGTGGCGCTGATGATGGCGCCGATGATGAGGACAAAGGTGGCCGTCAGGAGAAGGCGGGGAAGTCGACAGCGCTGGAGAAGGGCGGCACCGATGGGCAAGCCGACCATGGTTGAGATGGATCCGACCCCAGTGATGACGCCGTACATGTCTTGGGCGTCAAGGTCGGCTGCCATGATCGGCAGGATGAGCTGGGTGAGGTAGGTCTGCATCCCGCCGATGAGTTCCAAGACGATGATGCAGATCGCCAGGACGAGGGAGTTCTTCTTCATCGTCATGGGCGAGTCTGGGGTGTCATCGGGGGGCTCCTGGTCTGGGTCGACGCTGGGTTACTCAAGTATGCAGATCGTTTGCTCTCTTGGCAGGCTGGACGCTCCATTGCGGCGGGACGTCGACCCCGGACTTCTCGTCCTTGGCAGCAGTCTCGATGGCTGGATCGGCCTCGGTGAGGCTGTCGTTGCCCCACGATCTCGACCAATTCATTCTATGTGGTGGGTAAAATACGAAAAGGCGAACACGGGAACCGTGGCGATGAACCGTTGTGGTAGAGACGAACAACGCACCAGGAAATGACGCCCTTGTGCCGTGAAAAATAATCTGAAAGGGGCCTAGCCTGTTCACATATCAGGCGGTGTGGGTGGGAAGTCCAACATCCTTTGTCCCTGGAGATGCTTCCCGGGGAACATGTACGCAGGCTAGCCATGCGCAGCTTCCTGATTGACTCGCATGACGAGATCGGGTGCTCCTCAGATGTGTCGAGTTAGGATTGCCGACATGACTGCTCTTGCTGTGGGTCCGGTCGCTTTGCGTCCTCTCAAACTGACCGACGCGCCTAAGCTGCGCGCCATCGTCGACGAGGAGAGTTGGCAGGGCAATTCCACCCCGTTTCCAACGTCTGACGATCAGATGCGCGACCATCTCCGGTCACTGATCGAGGCGGACAATTTCGAGATGTATGCCGTCGAACTTGACGGACGGTTCGTTGGCCGGACCGGTCTGTATGACATTGTTCCGGGGATTCGTTGCCAGATCGGGTACACCATTTATGGTCGTAACGTGTGGGGCACGGTGGTGAACCCGTCTGCGAAGCTGATGTTGTTCCGGCGTGCCTTTGAGGACTTTGGTATGCACCGGGTCGCCTTGCGCTGTGATCATCGCAATACCCGCTCTCGTTCGGCGATTGCCCGGCTTGGGGCACAGCTTGAAGGCACGCTGCGATCTTTCCGTCCGGCGGCTGACGGAACCATCGCCGATATTGATTACTTCTCGGTAATCCGCGCTGAGTGGCCCGGTGTTGAAGCCGGGTTGGAGGAGAGGATCGCCCGGTATCAGGGCTAAGGCTGGGATCGATTTGCGGTGCCTCACTGTCACGTCCCCGCGAAATGGGGGCCCTCGCCTCATGTAGTTTTCCTGTGAAATCTGGGGTTAACTGGCGCGGCGGATGCCGGTGACGTTCACCGTCTGACAGAACTCGCCTTTCACCGTGAACCCGCAGTGAGTAACCATGTCGACCTCGAAGAACCCGGGTTCGGATTCGACCTGGGCACCGGCTGTGCCGATGGTGATCGCGTTGGGCAGCCTTCGGCCTCCATCGCGTCGAGCAAGTCGTTCATCGATACCGCCAAGTACTTGCCGCACAACCCGCCACTGGTCGCCCACACGGTGGGCAGGATTGTGTGGGCGTCGGAGGAGTACTTGCAGCCCTTGGTACGGCGTGTGTCCATGACCCTGACGGTGGCGCTCGCGCGGCTCTTGGGCTGGCCCATCCTGGCTCACAGTTGCTGGCGGGTGTGGTCGCGGTTCCAGCCGGTCACCTCGACCACCTGATCCACGATGCCCTTTGTCCTTTGTCGACGTCGACGCATAGGCGGCCGCGTAATTCTTGGTCACCTCATAGCAAGCCTGCATTGACACCCCCTCACCATCCATACCCTTGGTCGTCGCTGTTGCCTGACGCTTTCACGCGGAAAAGTGTGTGAGGCACGGGCCCTGTTTATGCGGGGACCATGCGTGAGTCTCGTCGTGGCGTTGACGAGACGGCTACGTTGACGTACTATGAGATGTGATAGATCCCCGGTCAGGCCTCTAGTCCCGCGAGGGACAATGCACAAATGACCGGGGCCTTTCAGTGTTTAGAAAGCTCATGGTTAAGCGCTGGCTCAGTTACGACGAACAAGTTGAACTGCTTCAAGAACGCGGTTTGACCGTAACTGATACCGCAACAGCAGCTGATTTCCTATCTCGCGTGAACTACTACCGGCTCTCGGGATATTTCCGGTACTGGCAAGTGGACCCTACGGCGGGCGACGATCGTTTCCTCGATGGTTCATCCTTCGAAGTAATTCAGCGTCTCTACGAAGCGGAGCAAGACCTAGTTGCGGTTTGCGACGAAGTCCTCCACCCGATCGAGGTTCTCCTGAGAACCCGGTTCGCCTACTACTACGCACAGAAAGTCGGGTCGATTGGAGCATTCGCTCGGGGTGAGGGATTCACGCAATCGCCTGGTCGTGATGGCGAACGTGTAGAAGAACATGCGTTGTCGAATCTGGACCGGAGCAAGGAGACCTTTGTGTCTCACTACCGTGACGAGATCAAGACGGGTAATGCTTACAGCACGGAAGCGTACGCACGCATGCCCATCTGGGTAGCTGTGGAGGCCTTCTCGTTTGGAAGTCTGTCCAGGCTCATCGAGGCTTCAAGCAAGTCCGGAGTGCTGCAAGACGTGGCGACTTCGATGAACGTCTCTCCAAAGACGCTGCCAAGTCAAGTCCGATCATTTGTCTACCTGCGCAACCGCAACGCTCACTGCGCGAAGCTGTGGAACCACTCTGTTCTCGACCGCCCAGGGATCCTTTCTAACATTGGCCGGCGAGCCAAGCGAGACCATCGCCAGTTCAGCGATCACTCGATCTACAAGATCTTCGTAGCGCTTGACCAAGTCGCTACCAAGACTGGCCTTCAACAGGACTGGCTTGCCAACCGCGTCGAGCCAATCCTTGCCAGGAACGCGCTTCTCGCAGCAGGTATCGCAACCCCAGCCCGCTACGGAGAAATGCCGCAGCAGCTACTCGTCCCCGGCCACTAGTTCTTCACGGCCCTCAGGTCTTTCAGTAGTAGTCGTCAGCGGACAGGCCCGCCGTCTACACAGTCGGGTGGGCAGGCGGTGATCGCCGCCTGCCCTGGACGGATGGTGTTTCTCAGGCGTGCAGATCGTCGGCGGTCTTGTCGGGTTGGACGCTCCACTCTGGTGGGACGTCGGCTCCGGACTTTTCGTCCTCCTCGGCCTTGGCAGCGGTCTCCTGGACGATGCCCGGGGTGTGGTGGACCGGGGCGTAGATGGCGTAGACCTGCATCGGCTCGTCACCGGTGTTGATGACGTCGTGCCAGGTGCCGGCCGGGACCTGGATGGACCAGCCGTCGCTGACGTCCTGCTGGAAGTCGAGCTGATCCTCAGCCGGTCCCATGACGCAGCGACCCTTGCCGGAATCCAGACGCAGGAACTGGTCGGTGTCGGGGTGAGCCTCCAGACCGATGGACTCTCCCACCGGGATGGACATGAGCGTCACCTGCAGGTATTTGCCGGTCCAGGCGGTGGTGCGGTAGTTCGTGTTCTCCTTCGTTGCGGTCTCGATGTCGAAGGCGTTCGGTTTGGGTCCGTTGTCGTTGATCTTCATGGTCAACGCTTCCTTTCCTGGTGAGATTCGTGCCGCGGGTGTGGGCCAGTGACCGGTCGCGCCGATCGGATTGGTATCTGCAAGGCAGCCATTGCCCCACAATCTCGATGGATCCAGCCTATGTGGCCAGTGTGGCCAGACTATCCTGCCCACCCACCTTGACGACATGTTCGACAATTCCAAGGGGTCTAGGCCTCTCTAGAGGAGAGTACGTGCTGTGTCGGCCCACTTCGACATGGAGATCCACGACGACGAGTTCCAGTCCGGCGTTCCCGCGGACAAGCAGCCGACGGTCTCCGACGTCCTGAGCACCTGGCGTGAGAGGTACAAAAGGCCGCCAGGGAGGAGTCTCGGCGCTGTGATCATGGCGAGGGGCTAGGACTTCTTCTTCCGGGTGTCCCGGATCCCCTGGATGAGGATCGCGAGGATCCCGATCACCATGACCCACGCCATTTCCCCGACGGCGCCGTACCACGGTTGGATGAGGGCGGTGAGGGCGAGGACGATGAGAGCCCACGCGGCGAGGATGAGCGTCAGGATGAGCAAACGTGCAGCTCGTGTCTGGCCCGGTTTGCCTCCGCCGCGGGGGAACATTCGGTTCTCGCCAACCAGTTCCAGCAGGATCTCGCCGGGGATTCCGATGAGCAGGACTCCGACGAACATCCTCAGCGACCAGTACCAACCGATGAAGATCGCCACGATCGCGAACACCACGGCCATGCAGATCGTAAACGCGACGGTGCCCGCAAGGATCCTCTCAGCGCGGGACGGTTCCTTCTCCTCGATGGTCATGACTTCCTCACACTCGCTCGCCAGCGTCGTCACGCACGTGGCTGACGACCTGCTCTGACAAGGCCAAGTGTCCTCCAGGAAGGCTCACGACCAAACCGAGGGGCTCCAGGCCGGACTGGGGATGCTACGAGACGTGTCCGTATGGAGGGTATGGGGATCAGTTGCACCGAATCCGTCGGCTCCTATCTCGATGAGGGTTCCGGGGCCGACGCCGACTCCGATACGAATGATGAGGTCCACCCAGTCGAGCATGATTCCTTCCAAGATTCGGGCAGGGCGGCACCAGGGGACAGTGAAATGTGTGGCACATACCCGTTGGACAATGAGGGGGGCAGGACACGCGGATGTGCGAGTCCTGGAGCAAAGGCGCTCTGACCAGCCCGAACAGCCTCAGCAGAAGGTGAGGTGGGACGACTCAACGATCAGTGGTGCGGTGGAGGGCCTCTATTCTGACGCCATGCCCACACGTTTCTTGCCGGTTCTGCTCGATTGCGACCCTGGGATTGACGACGCGTTCGCGCTGGCCTACCTGGCGTGCCGCGACGATGTCGAGACCGTCGGGGTGGTGACGACAGCTGGCAATGTCGGTCAGGACGACGTGCTGCGCAATGCCCTGGGGCTGACCGAGCTGCTCGGGATGGATGCCCCGGTGGCGCGTGGGGCGGACGCGCCCCTCCTCGAGCCGGTGATGACCGCCGAGGAGACCCATGGACCCCACGGTTTGGGGCATGCCCAGCTGGGGGACTGCGGACGTCACCCCGATGGGCGCAGCGGTGCGCAACTGTGGGTGGATCTTGCCCGGAAATACCCCGGCGAGCTGGTCGGCATCGTCACCGGGCCGCTGACGAACCTCGCGCTGGCGCTGCGGGAAGAACCGGACTTGCCGCAGTTGTTGCGGGGGCTGCACGTCATGGGTGGAGCGATCAACCACCGTGGCAACACCGGCCCGACGAGCGAGTGGAACATCGCGGTGGACCCGGAGGCCGGCCATGAGGTGTTCGAGGCATGGGGGAAGGCGTCCAAACGGGTCGTGCTTGGGGCGTTGCAGGCCACTGAGGTCATCAGGCTGGACGAGAGGGATCGTCGGGCTGTGAAGGAGCTAGGGGAACATCCGGTTGTGAAAGTCTTGGCCGACGCGCTGAGGTTCTACTTCGAGTTCCACGAGGCTGACGGGTTGGGATGGTGTGCGTACTTGCACGACCCGCTCGTCGTCGCCAACGCGGTGACCGGGAGATTTGCGACGACGCGGCCACTGGCCGTCGACGTCGAGCTGACCGGGACGCTCACCCGTGGCCAGACCGTCGGTGACGAGATGGGGCGGTGGGGCAAGGAGCCCAACGTCGACCTGCTGTGTGACGTCGACGCCGAACGGTTTATTGAGCACCTCATCTCGACGTTGCGGGAGGGGCTAGGCGCCGGGCGCTGAGATCAGGCGGCGTTTGGAACGAGCGGTCGACGAGCCTCTGGTAAGAGCAGGGGATGCCTCATTGAACTACTATGCAATGCAAGGTACATTGTTAGTCAAGCTACTTGGTTGAGGAGGAAAACCGTGGCGGAACGACAACTGCGCAAGGGTGCGCTCGAACTCGTCGTCCTCGGGTTGCTGGCGAGCAAACCGTCCTACGGAGGGGAACTCGTGGACAGGCTCGAGAAGGAGACGGATCTGGGCGTGTCTCAGGGGACGCTGTACCCGTTGCTCAACCGACTGCGTCGCGGTGATCTGGTTTCGACCGAGTGGCAGGAGTCGCCGTCAGGGCCTCCGCGCAAGATCTATCGCCTGACTGCCACCGGTCGAGCCTACCTGACAGAGCTCATCGATGAGTGGTCGCGCATCGCAGCCGCCGTCGACCGTGCCACCAACGATAACCACAACACTTCTGGCAAGGAGAGATCATGAACCTCTGGACTCGAGACGATGATGGCGTGCGTCGCCTGTTCGGCATCCCCGTCGGTGCGCCGTGGGGGAGCGGCTCCCGCATTGCGCTGCGCGGTTTCGAACCTGAGAACCCGCACCTGCTAGTGCCTCGCGCTGTGGGCATCGGATGGGATCTCAATCTGGGCGCCGTCGCCGTGCGCCTGGGGCTCATCCGCCCCGACGACTCCCTGCCCGACCTCAACGAATACGTTCCCGAGACGCTGCGTCGCGGCCTGGTTGCAGCGCCGTGGATCGGGGCCGGCGTCGCCAGCGGCATGGCACTCGGTTTCGTCAAGGCTGACCGGGTGGCGACGTCGTGGTCGCTCGGCGGCAAACCCAACCACTACATGAGCGGTGTGGCAGCAGCCCTGACGACTACCGGAATTACCACGGCGGCAGCCCTCTACCCGCGCTGGGTCGGGAAGGAGGATGGAGCTGACATCGCCGCGACGGCCCAGGCCCTGGGCATCCTGACCGTCATCGGTATGGCAAATCGTGCTGCCCGCAAGGAAATTCGTCGTCCCGGGAGTCGTCAGCCCCTCGCAGTGACCGGAGCGGTACTCGCGCCGGTCGTCATAGGTGGAGTGCTGATCGGAACCGTCAAGGTCGCGCTGGACGGGGTTGCACAGTCACTCGCGCATGGCGGCAAGGCGGGTCAGTCCGGGGAGCGAGGCCGCAACATAGGATTCCACTCATGAAGTACCTCCGATCCGTGGCCGTGATCTCAGCGGTCCTGCTCATCGCCGTCGCGGTCGCGAGGTCCTTCAACCGGTTCATCCCGGCTGTCAACAACACCACGATCGCCATCGTCGATCTGTGTCTGGTCGCTCTGGCCGTCGAGGTCATCGCCGAGTGTGCACGCATGCCCGGACGCACGAAGGGGTGGCGCATCGGGCGGGCCATCGCGATCATCGCGGCGGTGGTGGTGAGCGGGGTCATAGGGTTCCTGGCCCTGCTGTGGAGCGCCTTCGAAGGTGACGGAGGCGGGTCGTTTACCAAGGACGGCGAGACCTACTACGTCATGAGGACGTTCCCCGACAACGTCGTCATGTACCGAAAGACGTCGCCGGTGACCATGGCGGAGTCTGCGTTCGCCGACGACTCCGGCCACGCCCTCGGATTCGTGCCGATGCCGGTCGCCCTGTCAATCAGTCTGGATGAGTACGGCGGGGAGTACTCACAGATCCTGGCTGATGTACGTCGTGATCATCCCGATTGGCTCACCGACCGGTAGCTCATGGTCCGGCGAACGGTTCATCTCGCATCCATCAGACCGCCCGTCGGTGGCCGTGTGGGCCGGATTCGTGGCCGGAATTCTCTTCCTCCTGGCGGCCGTCGCAACGTTGAGGAAACCCTCGACCGACGAGTAGCGATCATAGAGGACCCGGAAAAGGGCATGAAGAGAGCGGGCGACGGGAATCGAACCCGCGTGTCCAGCTTGGGAAGCTGGCGCTCTACCATTGAGCTACGCCCGCATGTCTCCCGGGGAGACTCGTCACAGCTTAGCGCACCTCGTCAGATCAGTGCGACTCACCCCGCCGGGCCAGTCAGTAATGCTGCGGAACGCGGCCGTAGATGACTGGGGCATCGAGGCGGCGAGTCTCGGGCGGCTTCGGACGCTGCGAATCCATCCACCGGCGCACCGACGGCAACCAGACGATGACCCCGGCGGCGACGAGGAACGGCATTCCGATCCACGCCACCCAGTTCAGGGTCACGGCGGCACATCCGACCACGACGCCACCGATGGCGCCCCAGCGCACCCAGGGACGTCCCAGCCAGGTGTTGACCGCGAGGATTCCCGGCATGGCCACCATGGCACCGGCGATGCACATCATCGCGGTCGCCAGCAGTACTGACGCCAACGATCCCGGTCTCGGATGGGTCCACGTCATGAGGTGGGTCGCCTGGATGAAGGTGCGCATGTGGATCGACTGCCACCACGCCACCAGGAGGGCAACCGCAGCAGCCACGGCTGCGACGTAGTACAGACCAGCTGCGATGTGCCCCAACGTGGCCGAGGCTTTCGCCTGGGTCTCCAGGTCTTCCGGGGGAGGAAGGGTGCCGATCGTCTCGGCACTGGTACGCACCGGCTGAGCTTCCTCTGTGCGCGCCGACGCGTCTCCCGGCTCTGCATGGCGGGGCTGCGGGGCTGCGGGCTGTTCGATCACGATCCTCCTGACGACGTGTTGTTCCAGCCTAGACGTAACTGCTGACCAGGGGCCCTAGGTGGGCAGGTTGTTGTGCCACCGCCGGGACATGTGCGCATGAATGCAGGACCGGCATGGCGAGACCCCGAAGGTGGTAGGACCATGACCATGAACCCATTGACCGCCCTGGAAACCTCCACCCGCATCGCCGCTGGTGACGTCGAGATCGTTGAGGTCGTCGACGCTGCCCTGGAAGCGGCACACGCCGATGAGTGCCATGCCTGGACCTGGATCGACGATGATGGCGCCCGACTCGCCGCGCGTGAGCTCCAGCGTCAACGTGATGCTGGACACATCCGTCCTGGTCCGCTGTTCGGCGTCCCCTGTCCGATCAAGGACCTCAACGCGTTAGCTGGCGCGCCCCGAGCCATCGGTAGTCGGGCCGTGGGTGGGGCTCTGCCAGACCACGAAGACGGCATTGTCACGCGGCTCAGGGCTGCCGGAGCCATCCCGATCGGGACGACCGCCGCTCCCGAGTTCGGACTTCCTTGCTACACCGAACCGGACGGACGCGAACCCACCGTCACCCCATGGGACCACACCCGAATGGCGGGAGGGTCCTCTGGCGGCGCCGCGGCTGCGGTTGGGGCTGGTGAGGTACCCATCGCCCAAGGATCCGATGGTGGCGGCTCGATTCGTATTCCGGCTTCTTGCTGCGGGGTCGTTGGTCTCAAGCCCAGCCGAGGCCGGGTCTCGGCCGGGCCTTACGGGATTGACGGTCCTGGGCTGGTGAGCGGCGGGGTACTGACCCGCACGGTCCGTGACACCGCTGCTGCCCTCGACGCACTGTCCGGACCGTGGCCCGGAGATCCCTACCATGCCCCCGCTCCGACTGAGTCCTATCTGTCGGCCTGCGACCGGGGCCTGAGACGGCTACACGTCGGGATCCTGCGCGAACCCGTCATTGCTGATACCGAGGTTGCCCCGGACATCCTGGCGGCGCTGGACCGGACGGCCGCCACCCTGGAGTCGATGGGTCACATCGTCGAACAGACAGGTGCCCCTTTCGGCCCCGAGGAGTGGGGATCCTTCCAGTGTGTGTGGGAGGTGGGCGCAGCTGCGATCCCGGTGCCTCCGGAACGTGAGGAATTGTGCACCCCGATGTCCAGGTGGTTACGTGCGCAGGGGCGAAGGCGCACCGGAGTCGAGCTGGCTGAGGCCTTGGCCGGTATCCAGATGGTGGCGCGTCACGTCGGGCAGCAGTGGCAGAGGTTTGACGTCATCGTCAGCCCCACGCTTGCTCAGCCACCCCTGCCGGTCGGAGCTTTGCGCAATGACAACGATCCATCGGCAGATTTCGACGCGCAATGCCGCTTCACCCCATGGACGAGCCTGTGGAATATCACTGGTCGTCCGGCGATGAGCTTGCCACTGCACACCACACACGTCGGCGGTGTCGAGCTGCCGGTCGGCATCATGATCGGCGGTCAGATGTACGACGAAGCCACTCTGCTGGCGCTCGGATGCGCCCTGGAAGCTGCGCGCGACGACAATCCTCGGTGAGCAGACTCTCCGGGTGAACAAAACTCCCGCTTCACCCATGCTGTCAGCACCACGGTGCCTGCCCACCGGGTGAAGCGGGAGTTTTGTCACCGAGTTTGAGACGCTTGCTGCCGTACAGCGGCCTACGTGGTGGCGCCTGGCCCACACCTTGTCCGGCGTGACAAAATCGTCACCTGCTACACGCACCGCGCACAAAGATCGCCCCAGAACCACGATGGTCCCGGGGCGATCGTAGGGTCAGCGAGCTCAGCTCTCCTTCATAGTGCCGGTCTCGAGGAACCGGGTGTGCCACGAGTACGCCTCGCCGAGGAGGTGCGGGGTGTGCTTGAACTTGCAGTCACGCAGTGCACGCTCGTAGTAGTCCATCAGCATCGGACGGTAGTCCGGGTGGGCGCAGTTCTCGATGATCTTCGGGGCGCGCTGACGCGGTGCCAGACCACGCAGATCGGCGATGCCCTGCTCGGTGATGATGACCATGCCGTCGTGCTCAGTGTGGTCGACGTGAGAGACCATCGGGACGATCGCCGAGATGGCGCCGCCCTTGGCCGTCGACGGAGACACGAACGCCGAAATGTAGGCGTTGCGGGTGAAGTCGCCGGATCCGCCGATGCCGTTCATCATGCGCGAGCCCATGACGTGGGTCGAGTTCACGTTGCCATAAATATCGGCCTCGATCATGCCGTTGGCGCCGACGACACCGAGGCGGCGAATGACCTCTGGGTGGTTCGAGATCTCCTGGGGGCGCAAGATGATGTGATCGCGGTAGAAGGCCGCGTTCTCGTTCATCTTGTGCGCGTACTCGGGGGACAGCGAGAAAGCGGTGGCCGAGGCGACGTCGAGCTTCCCGGCATCGATGAGGTCGATCATGCCGTCCTGGATGACCTCGGTGTAGGAGGTCAAATGCTCGAGGTCGGAGTGGAGCAGGCCGTCAAGAACAGCGTTCGGGATGTTGCCCACGCCCGACTGCAGCGGAAGCAGGTTCTTGGGGATGCGTCCCTGCTTGACCTCGTGGTCGTAGAAGTCGAGGAGGAACCCGGCGATCTTGCGGGAGTCGTCATCGATCGGCTTGAACGGGGTGTTGCGATCGGGGCCATCGGTCTCGATGATCGCCGCGACCTTGTTCTGGGGGACGTGGAGGAACTTGTCACCGATCCGGTCACCGGGGTGGGTGATCGGGATGGGCACTCGGTTCGGAGGAAGCGCGAACCCACCGTAGATGTCGTGCATTCCCTCGAGGTCCTCGGACTGCCACGAGTTCACCTCGATGATGATCTTGTCGGCGACGTCACAGTACACGACGTTGTTACCGACCGAGGAGGTGAGGACGACGTCCCCATCCTCAGTGATTCGGGTGGCCTCAATGACGGCGTAGTCGACCTTTCCGAAAAAGCCCTGACGCACCATCATGCCCGACTCCGACAGGTGAATGTCGGTGTAGAAGGATGTGCCGTCGTTGATCTTGCCTCGCATCTGGGGATCGGACTGGTATGGCATGCGCCAGCCGATGCCATCGACGGAGGCGAGGGCGCCGTCGAGTTCGGGAGCGGTCGAGGCTCCGGTGAAGACGTTGACGGTGAACTTCTCGCCGCGATCGTGGGATTCCTTGATGCGCTTGGCCAGGGCACCCGGAAGTGCCTTGGGGTAGCCCGACCCAGTGAATCCACCGAATCCGATTTGGTCACCGTCATTGATGAGCGCAGCCGCGTCGTCCGCGCTCATCACCTTCTGACGCAGGGCTGCGTTCGCAATCCGCTCTGACATCTGTCCTCCTGCCGCCGTGCGGCTGGTTGTCGGTGACGGTGCACGGCGCTACCCGTGAGCCGTCGAAGAAACACTGTTTTCGTTCCCGTTGAATGCGGTCCGAAACGTTGACAACACTTTATATGGGGGTGCTTGGCGCGGGATGGGGCACCCCTGCTTTTTGGGCTCGGAACGGCACTGTCGGTCCATGATGACTGGCACGCTCGCACGACTGTGCATGACACGCCTGAGGCAGCTCGGGTGGACGTGCATCGAGCCCCTCCGACCGCAACCATGCTCACATTCTCGTGACGGTGATTGTCGTCGTCAGTACGAGGTCGGTGCCGGGGTCGAGGGGGACGGCACTGTCCTTGCAGACGCCGGTCTCGACGCACACGAAGTCGCGCCAGGCCTGAGCCGTCGGGCTGTCGCCGATTCCCGACGAGGAGCGTGGGTTCCAGATCACCGCGCTGGGGCAATTCGTCGTCGTCAGGTGAATTTCGCGTCCCCAGACCGGATCGACGAGGGTCGGGGCCGGCCCGACTCCCTGGATGACGGTGTCGGTGTCCGGGGCCATGAGGAGTTCGTCGGCGTCGAAGGACCCCTCGTCACCGGTCGCGAAGTTGTGCCAGTCGGCACCGCGGACGCCCCGGACACGCGCCTGGTCGGCGTCCCCGACACGCAGGTAGGTGTGCCACATCCCCTCGACGACTCGGGGCTTCTCGTCGTGGTTGGTGAGAGTGAGCGTCATCTGCAGTGCGGTGTCGGTCATGACCACCTCGTGGCGAATGCCGATGGAGGCGGTCTCAGCGGTTCCGACGACGTGGAGGGGTTCCGCGACCGTCACTTGGAAGTCGGTGCGGCGGGCCAGGCCGTGCTGGGGATCCTGGTCATTGTTCGGTCCGTGGCCAAACCATGGGGTGCACAACGGGACACCTCCCCGGATGACTGCGTCGGACTCGTCGGCGTGCTCGGCGTCGAACCAGATGACGGGTTTGTCGTCGGCCTGCCACGCGAGCACCTGGCAGCCGTGTTCTGCGACCTGCCATGCGCCGTCATGAGCGGTGTGAAGGATTCCGGGGAGGTTGGTCATGCCCCCCATGATCGTGGTCATCGTTCCCACACTGCGCGAAGCGCGTCGATCCGCTCACAACGGATGGTGTTTCGTGCAGCCTCGACGGCGACAGGTTTGGCGCAGAAGGCGATGGCCAGCCCGGCGGCGGCAAACATGTCGAGGTCGTTGGCGCCGTCACCCACCGCGATCGTTCGCTCAAGATCTACCTCACGCTCCTCAGCCCAACGACGCAGCCAGGTGGCCTTGGCGGCCCGATCGACGATGTTCCCGAGAACCCGGCCAGTGAGGTGGTCGTCGACGATCTCGAGCTCGTTGGAGGCTGAGAAATCGGCGCCGATCTCCGCAGCAAGCGGATCGACCAGGGCCGTGAACCCTCCTGACACCAACCCGACGGCTGCGCCGACCTCGTGCGCCGCGGCCACCAGTTCCGTCGCACCCGGGGTGACGACGGTCGCCTTGCGAGCCTCCTCGAGGGCCCCGACGTGCAGACCTTCCAGACACTTGACGCGCTCGTGAAGGGACTCGGCAAAGTCGAGCGTTCCGGCCATCGCCCGGGCCGTTACCCCACTGACCTCCTCGGCCTTCCCTGCACACTCGGCGAGCAGGTCGATGGCCTCGGTGCGCGTGACCGTCGAGTCGACGTCACAGACGATGAGACCGGGCGGCTCGACAGCCAGGGCGCCGTGGGGATGCAGGACGCCGGCGCCGGTCTGGGCGGCGAGTTCGCGTACCTGTGTCATGTTGCCCTCGAAGGACATGGCGTATTCGAAGATGTGAGCGGCCCAGTCACTGGTGTGGATGCCGCGCATGCAGGCGGAGTCGGGCCAAAGCAGGGTGCCGGGGGAGCGGAGGCTGGAGCGATCGTCACTGACGAGGATGACGCGAGAACTCATCATGGCACCACGGTAGGTGGGTTTCGGCCCGTCGGGTGAGGGTTCCGCTCCTCGGCATGATCGCCTACCCGCGGACTGTCCGCGTGACGGTGTACTGACGGTTCCGCGCGACCTGGCGAGTCGGCCCGACCGTGCGCCGTAGATGGGACGCCCACGGCAGGTGATTGTTGTAGACACACCACAGGCTGCCGCCGGGTCGCAACACGCGAGCGGCGTCGGCCAGCATGGCCAGGGTCGGGGCGTGGTCCTGGGCGGTTCCGCGATGGAAGGGCGGATTGGTGACGACGACGTCGACGCTCTGGTCGGACAGGACGGACAATCCGTCACACCAATGGGTGACGATGTCGAGTCCGTTCGCCCTGGCGGTGAGACGAGTCGAGTCGACGGCCTGCCAGGAGACATCGGTGGCGTGGACGGTAGCGTCTGGGAGTCTGCGTGCCAGGTGTGCGGAGATGATGCCGTTGCCGCACCCCAGATCGACGACGTCGGTGTTGACGTCGACCGCGATGGCGTCGAGGTGATTGAGGAGCAGAGACGTTCCGGCGTCGAGGCCTGTGGTGTGGAAGACGCCGCCGTGGGCTCGGACCGTCAGGCCGTTGACGGTGTTGGTGCGCGGCCATTCCCCAGTGACGGCCGGGTGCTCCCGAGGAGACGAGAAGTGCAGCACTCGGGCCTTGCGTACTCCGAGGCTGGCGTGGACGTCGTCGAACCAGCGGGCAGCGACGTCGTTCATGGACCGGGCCATGTGCTTGATGCGTCCGCCTGCGACGATGTGGGCATCGGGTCCGAGAAGTCGCCAGAGAATACCGAGCAGTTCGTCGAGTTCGTCAAGACTGGAGGGCAGGCCCATCCACACCACCGGGGTGCTGCATTCCTCTGTCGTCAGAGGGTTGAGGCGAATACCCTCAGGGATCGCGGTGAGGTCGCGGCAGTCGTCAGACCACGCCGTGGCGCCTTTGCCGGATACTGGCACCAAGGAAGGGCGACCCAGCACCCACACAGCCTTGGCCAGCGGTGATTCGGCGACGATGAGTTCGTCAACGGGGTCCAGGGTGGCGGCGTCCATGGTGGCAGTCTCCCAGACCACAGGTGCCGGACACAGCCGAGAGATGGACGCAACAGGTGTGCCGGAGGATGGTCATACCTGCGATGACTACACGGAGCTGCCAGAAAACGGTCCAAACAGGCGATGGTGACGTTGACATGGGCATTTTTTGGCAGCTCCGTGTATCAAACCCGAGTACTCAATCGATACCGGCCCCGCTCTAGGATGGCGACATGGCAGAGTCGCCCCTGGAAATTCACGTCATCGCCGATTCGACGGGTGAGACCGCCGTTCGGTTAGCCCGCGCCGCCCGCAGCCAGTTCGAAGGGGTCCACTGGCACATCGTGCGCCATCCCATGATCGGTACCGTTCCGGAAATGGTTGCGGCCCTGGAGGCCGTCAAGGAGTCCCATGACGCGGGGCAGTGGGTGTGCGTGGTGCACACCCTCGTGCTGCCCGACATGCGCCACATGGTCACCGATGCCTGCGAGGAAATGGGTATCCGCGAGGTCAACCTCATGGGCCCCATGCTCGACGCGATGGAGGAGGCTTCTGGCCTTGACGCCGACGCCGTCCCACGTCGTCCCGTGGGCGTTGAGGCCGACTACTTCACCCGTATCTCCGCCATGGAGTTCGCGGTTCGTAATGATGACGGCGCCATCCCCGATCGCCTGACCGAGGCGGACATCTGCCTGGTGGGTGTGAGCCGCTCGGGCAAGACACCGCTGTCGATCTACCTGGGTTACCTCGGCTACAAGACCGTCAATGTCCCGCTCGTACCCGGGATCGCCCCGCCAGTCGAGTTGGCGGCGGTCGATCGTTGGCGCATCGTCGGCTTGACGATCGACGCCCAGCGGCTGCTGGAGATCCGTGGACGTCGGGTCCGCGGGCTGGGAGGTTTCGGCAATGAGGACGGTTACGCCGACCTCGCCGCGATCTACGACGAGCTGGACGAGGTTGGCAGGATCCAGCGACGACTGGGTTGCCCCATCATCGACACCACGGGTCTGGCCCTGGAGGAGTCCGCGACGAAGGTCATCGACATCGTCGACCAGAGAGCCAAGACGGCCGGGACGAGGTTGCGCAAGCCGGCAGGGTCCTATCGCACTAGACCTTGATCACCCGAGGATGATCGGGGACGGCCAGCGGTTTTGGCTTGCCCCAGGTCACGTCGTTGTCCCTTGCCCGTCTTAGATGCTGGTCTTGTTGGTTGTGGGAGGCATCGTGTCGCTGGCCGGGTATCAGAATCCGCGGCTCGAGGAAAATAGTCGGGAAGCATCTGCGACAAAGGTGGGAGATATGTCGCGCCCCGCTCCGGCGAGCCCGGACGAGACATGAGTTACTTCGTCATCCTTGGTTGCTCCTACTCGTGAAAATGGGACGCGAGCGTGAGAGAATGACGATATCCGGCCCTATGGTGGGCTGGGCCTCGGGCTCATTGCGCAGTCGCACGGGTCCGAACGCCGTGAATCGATGAACTGGCTGACACAGATCGAAGGAGATCAGTCATGACTGACCGTTACGTGTATGACTTGTCCGAGGGCAGCGCGGAGATGAAGCCGCTGCTCGGCGGCAAGGGCGCAGGAGTTGCCGAGATGACGCGTCTCGGCGTCCCGGTGCCTGACGGATTCACCGTCACCACTGAAGCCTGCGTGGACACCATGACGAGGAAGGGAGAGTGGCCGGAGGGCCTCGACTCTCAGGTGTGGGACGGACTCAAGCGTCTGGAGGAGCGCACCGGTCGTGGCCTGGGCGACGTCGACAAGCCCCTCCTGGTCTCGGTTCGCTCCGGCGCCGTCATTTCGATGCCCGGCATGATGGACACCATCCTCAACCTCGGTATTTCCGACGACACCGTCGAGGCCGTCGCCAAGGAGGCCGGCAATGAGCGCTTCGCCTGGGACTGCTACCGCCGCTTCATCCAGATGTACGGCGAGGTCGTCGAGGGCATTGACGCCCACGTCTACGAGGATGCCCTGACCGCTCTCAAGGAGGAGAAGGGCGTCGAGTCCGACACGGATCTGACTGCTGATGATCTCAAGGGCCTGGTCGACACCTTCAAGAAGCTGTCCAACGAACAGCTCGGAGGCAACTGGACGACGGATCCGCGCGAGCAGCTGATGCGCGCCGTCGATGCCGTCTTCCGTTCCTGGCTCAACCCGCGCGCCTTCGTCTACCGCAAGGCCAACAAGATTCCGGACGACCTCGGTACCGCCGTCAACGTTATGCAGATGGTGTTCGGTAACCGTGGTGACACCTCCGCCACCGGTGTCTGTTTCACCCGTAACCCCGCCACCGGCGCCAAGGAGCTCTACGGTGAGTTCCTCGTCAACGCCCAGGGCGAGGACGTCGTCGCCGGCATTCGCACCCCGCGCTCCCTCGCCGAGATGGAGGAAGTGCTGCCGGAGGCATACCGCGACCTCATCGACACCATGAAGAAGATGGAGTCGCACTACCGCGACATGCAGGACATGGAGTTCACCGTCGAGAACGGCAAGCTGTACCTGCTGCAGACCCGTAACGGCAAGCGCACCGCCGCTGCTGCTCTCAAGGTGGCCCGTGACCTCGTCGCCGAGGGCGTCATCACCAAGGAAGAGGCCCTCATGCGGATCGAGCCCGCACAGCTCGATCAGTTGCTGCACGAGGCCATCGACCCGAACCACACCGAGCAGCCGGTCGCCGAGGGCCTCCCTGCCTCCCCGGGTGCCGCCGTTGGTGAGGCCGTCTTCGACGCCAACGTCGCTGCTGAGCGTGGCGCCAAGGGCGAGAAGGTCGTCCTCATCCGCTTCGAGACCACCCCTGATGACATCCACGGCGTCATCGTGAGCCAGGGCGTCCTGACTGCCCACGGTGGCATGACCTCCCACGCAGCCGTGGTCGCCCGTGGCATGGGCAAGCCCTGTGTCGCTGGTGCTCGTGGCATCAAGATCGATGCCAAGGCCGCCACCCTGACGATCGGTGACACCGTCATCCACGAGGGCGACATGATCACCCTCGACGGTTCGACCGGTGAGGTCTTCGCTGCGGGCCTGCCGCTCATCCCGCCGCAGATCAACGCCGACTTCGAGGAGGTCCTCTCCTGGGCCGACGAGATCCGTCATCTCGGCGTCGAGGCCAACGCCGACAACGCCACCGACGCAGCGAAGGCTCGTGAGCTGGGTGCTGAGGGCATCGGCCTGTGTCGTACTGAGCACATGTTCTTCGGTGCCGATCGTCTGCCTGCCATGCACGAGATGATCACCGCGGACACCCCGGAGGAGCGCCAGGCTGCCGTCGACAAGATCCTGCCGATGCAGCAGGGCGACTTCGAGGGCATCTTCACGGCGATGAAGGGCCTGCCCGTCACCGTCCGTCTTCTCGACCCGCCGCTCCACGAATTCCTGCCGAACCTCGTCGAGCAGTCCCTCAAGGTCCAGAAGTTGGAGGATCAGGGCGCTGATCCGAACGAGCTCGACAAGGAGCGTCGTCTGCTCGCCCAGGTCAAGAAGTTGCACGAGCAGAACCCGATGCTCGGTACCCGTGGCTGCCGCCTCGGCATGCTGTACCCGGAGATTCCCGACATGCAGGCTCGCGCCATCATCCGCGCTGTCCTGGCGGTGCTCAAGAAGGAGGGGGAAACCGTCCAGATCAACATCATGATCCCGCTGGTCTTCACCCCGATCGAGCTCGAGACCCATCGTCGCATCGTCCAGCAGGCCATTGACGAGGAGTTCGAGGCCGCCGGCACCAAGGTCGACGTCAAGATCGGCACCATGATCGAGCTGCCGCGTGCCGCCCTGGTCGCCGACAAGATCGCCGAGGTTGCCGACTTCTTCAGCTTCGGCACCAACGACCTGACCCAGACCACCCTGGGCATCTCCCGTGACGATGCCGAGAACGGCTTCCTCACCGAGTACCTGCGTACCAAGGTCCTCAAGGACAACCCGTTCGCCTCGATCGACCAGGAGGGTGTCGGCCAGCTCGTCGCCGGGGCCGTCGAGAAGGGTCGCAAGACCAACCCGCAGTTGAACGTGGGCGTCTGTGGTGAGCACGGTGGTGATCCTGACTCGATCCACTTCTTCAACAAGACCGGGCTCGACTACGTGTCCTGCTCGCCGTTCCGTGTGCCGATCGCTCGGTTCGCCGCGGCCCAGGCCGTCATCTCCCAAAAGGAGAAGTGAGTCTGAGGGCTCCATCACGTCACTGATGTGAAATTGCGGCCCCTCCACCGCGGTGGAGGGGCCGCAATATGTCATTGCATACTCCTCAATACGTGTGCGATCGGGGAGTTTTGTCGACTTCAACTCCATGTCCGCGGAATAATGGCCACAATCGTGCCTCGACCTCTGGAGGATCAATGTCCCAGACTTTCGGTGCCTGGCGTGCCACCTACACCCCTGGTTCCTGGGTGGTGCTGGCCGGGCCGAGCAGCCTCGTCATCATGCAGCCGGCTGCGCCGCGCCATTCCGGATTGGTGTCGTCCATCTGGCGGCAGGTGGCCGAGGCCGATGATCCCCAGTCGCTCGTGGAGACGTTGTCGCTCATCGGGCTGGCGAAGATGCCGAGCCTGGGCTTGTTCTTCTGGGTCGACGGCGAGATGTTCTCCATGGCCCGCGGTCAGGTCGTTGTCAAGGATGCCTCCACCGGTGAGGTCGTCAACCATGGCGACGGTCTGTTGACGTGGAGCGAGAAGAAGCTCGACCCATCGACCGTCGTCGTCGAGATGGAAGAGGCCGAGCAGCGGCTGTCCATGCCGTTGCTGCTGGGGGTTGCCCAGGCGAGCAAGATCATCATCGACGCGACCGGCAAGGTTGAGCCTTTCGTCGTTCGGGAGGGCGGCGAGGTTCACCGTCCGCGGGTGTTGGCGAGTTCCGACGACGCCCTCAAACCGTGGACTCCGGAGCCTGAGGAGCGGGGGGCCGACGATTCGGAGGCCACCGAGGAAGCTCGCGAGCTCACCGATCAGGAGTGGCAGCCAGACGACGAAGATGCGCCCGGATTCGTCGAGGTTCCGGCACCAGGTGAGGCTCCCGACCCGGTTGTCGTGCCGGAGCCGGTTGCTGAGTCCGCGCTGACCGGAGTTCCGATTCCGGCTGAGCCTGTCGTGCCTGACGAGGACGTGGTGAGTGATGGTGACGAGGTGGCCCCGGACATCGACGAACCCGTGAGCCCCGTCCCGGCCCGAGCCGCCGAGCCGGAGTCCGTTGAGACCGCGGTCGCTCGTGAGGACATTGCGCCAGTCCGCGCTCAGGACGACGGCCTGGGAGGCGATGACGAGGTGCACACCGGTACTCAGCCGGTGGGAGTGCAGCCCGAGCCCGAGGGCGTCGTCTCCGCACTTGCTCCGGGGGCAGTACCCCAGCAGCCTCAGCAGACAGAGCAGTCGGAACAGCCCGTGCCTCCCGAGCAGTCTCAGAGCGACTCGCGGTACGACGGGGACTGGCGCGGCGCGTCGGCCTCGGCGATCCGTCGACTGTCCCCGCCGTCAGATCCCGCGGCTGCCACCCTGGTTTCGACGACCGGAGAGGCCACCCATCTCAAGGGTGCGGTTCTCGTCGGGCGTGCCCCGCGGGCCGAGAATGGCGAGGAGATCATGCGCGTTCCGTCTCCTGGCCAGGACATCAGCCGTACCCACGTGAAGTTCGCTTTGGGGCAGTGGGGGATCGAGGTCACTGACATGCATTCCACGAACGGCACCGTCGTTCGCCGCATCGGCCAGGACCCGTTGCGATTGGAAAGTGGTGAGACGATCGACCTGGCCATCGGTGATGCCGTCGATCTGGGTGACGGCGTCGTCATCACCATTGAGACCTACCAAGGCTGACAAACGAGTCCACCAGCCATCAGGGCCCCCGAGAGGAATCCGCGGGGGCCCTTTGTCATGGTCAGCACCGTAAGAAGGCGTACGCCCGGTCAATCCGAGGATTCTATGCGTGACACCGTCATTCCGGCAGGGAGCAGGGGAGGAAGCACTCGGGTCATCGCGTCATAAATCTCAGTCAGACGCGACGGGGTCATGCGCCGTCAGTTTCGCGGCCTGTCCGCTTGGAAGTCTCTTCTTGGCCCGGTTTTGGCGACCAGACGGGCCGTAATGGGGTCATGATCGTCACGCTGTTCCTGATGGAAACTGTGACCTTCTGAATCGGTCTCATCTCCAGTTGCTACACCATTGGTATCTGGGCACCGATCATGCCGCTCATCCTGCGCATCCTGCAGGGTTTCGGAGCGGGAGCTGAGCGTGGAAGGTGCGATGGCGCCATGAAGGCCCTTCTCCCCGATTTGATGATCTTGGATCCTCACCTTCCTGGCGGGGTCGAGGCGGTGGTGTACGACGCCAGCTCAGCGATTCCGGATGAGCAGCTGGATGCTGAGGTGCTCGTTACCTGGGCGGTCCCGGCCCCATCGGGGCGGCTCGATGACGACCTTGTTGGACGCCAATGTGCTCCTCTGGGGGTTCGGAGCGTCATCATCACGCCTCACTCTGCCGGCGGACGTCCCCTGGGTGCCGACGAACTCATCGTCAAGAACGTGACCGTGCTGGCGTCTGGAGGCAATTTCGAAAACAAGCTGTGACGTCACTGAGTTCGTCCTCGGCGGATTAGTCTCCTAGTGTGATCCTTTGGGTCTACCCAGGATCAGGAAGGAAATCCGATGGGACACATTCTCGTTTTGTCGGGGGCTGGGCGTTACGCCGACGACATCCATGACTTCGACGCGACCTCCGAGGCCGTCTCCCAGATCTTGACCGAGCGTGGTCACCAGGTGGAGGTGAGGCGCTCTGAGCCAGAGGCCCTGGACCACCTCGCTGACGCGGATCTGCTCATCGTCAACACCGGTGGCGGCGATCCGGAGGAGGAATGGGATTACATTCCCGAATGGTCCCGTGCCCACAACAAGATTCTGGAGCACCACGAAGCTGGCAAGCCGATCCTCGGTCTGCACACCGCCTGCAACACCTTCTGTGACTGGGACCTGTGGCCGTCCGTTCTCGGGGGCAAGTGGGTGCTGGGGGTCAGCGGGCACCCGGAGCGTTCCTACGCCGTTTTCGAGCCTGTACCCGAGGCTGCGGACCATCCCATTCTGCGCGGCGTCGAGCAGGTGGTCGTCTATGACGAGCGTTTCTCCGACCTGGACATCAACCCGCTTGCGACCCCGCTGCTCTTCCACGAGACGGGCGAGGAATTCCAAGCGATGTGTTGGGTGATGGGCAACAACGTCGTCTACGACGGGCTGGGTCACTCGTCGAGGTCGTACTACTCGGCGTCACGACGTCAGTTGTTGTGCAACGAGGTGTCCTGGTTGCTGAACTGGAAGCGTCGCGAGGCTGCTGCACAGGCCGCTGCGCAGGTGAGCCCGGAGCCCCAGATGGTCTGAGTCCGGACGAGAAGGAAGCCGGCGGTTATTCCCACCGTTCGCTCCTCCCCAACGTCATCCCTCCTCGAAACCCAGGTGGAGCGCGTGAGTGGTCAGGTGGCGGAACAAGTGCAGCTGGCAGTTTCCGTAGCCGACACACCGCGTCCCCACGGTCCCGGGCATGACAGGGGCCGGATCTCACCGACCCGTCCCGGTCATCAGCGAGAACACGCCGCGAGCGTCGTCACTCCTTGGGGGCTCCGGCGAGGATCTTGGCGGTCGACGAGACGCCGAGACGGGTTGCACCGGCCTCGACCATCGCGCAGGCCGTCTCGTAATCGCGGATGCCACCCGAAGCCTTGACCCCCAGGCGACCACCCACGGTGGCGGCCATGAGCCTGACAGCCTCGACACTTGCACCGCCCTTCGGGTGGAATCCCGTCGAGGTCTTGACGAAGTCGGCTCCAGCCCCCTCGGCGGCCTTGCACGCGCGAACGATCTCGTCATCGGTCAGCACGGCCGACTCGATGATGACCTTGAGGATCTTCGGATCCGGAACAGCCTGCTTGACGGCAGCGATGTCAGCGGTGACGTCCTCCCAACGTCCCTCCTTCACCATGCCGAGGTTGATGACCATGTCGACCTCGTCGGCGCCGGCGGCAATGACGTCATGGGCCTCGGCCACCTTCACCGCGCTGGTGTGTTTGCCCGACGGAAACCCGCACACCGCAGCCAGCTTCACGTCAGCCATGTCGAGGTTCAGCGGCAGCATCGACGGCGACACACACACCGACCAGGTGCCGTACTCTTTGGCCTCGCCGACCAGCTTGGCGACGTCGTCGTGAGTGGCCTCCGGGGTCAGCAGGGTGTGATCGATCATGCCGGCCAGCTTGGTGGCAGACAGCGGGGCAGGGGACATGCCAACTCCTTCTCTGGAACAAGTGCATCCACCCTATCCGGACGCCTCGTCCTCAGGCGACCAATGGCAGGGTCAGGGTGACCGTCGTCCCCTTGTTCGTCGAATCCACCTTGGCAGTGCCCTGATGAGCAACCATGACGGCTGCGACGATGGACATGCCCAATCCCGTTGATCCTTCCTTCGACGCAGTGCGGGACGCATCTGCCCGGGAGAATCGCTCAAAGATCAGGGGACGCACCGACTCCGGAATGCCCGGTCCGTTGTCGGCGATGGTGACGACGGCCCGCCCGTCGTGGACAGTGACGGTGGTGTGCACCGTCACTCCTGCAGGTGTGTGCTTTCGGGCGTTCGACAGCACATTGACGACAACCTGCATGATCCGGTCAGCATCAGCCATCACCGTGATTTCCTCGTTGGGTACGTCGAGGGTCCAGATGTGGTCCGACCCGGCTGCCTGGGCATCGGAGACCGCGTTGAGAACGACCTCGACCAGGTCGATGGGGGCCAGCTCAAGTTTCTGGTCATTGTCCAGACGAGCCAGCAGCAGCATGTCCTCGACGAGGGCGCTCATCCTCGTCGCCTCAGATTCGATGCGATCCATCGCGAACTGGCTTTCGGGGCACAGTTCGCCGCGCCGTCGTCTCGTCAGTTCGGCGTAGCCACGGATGGATGCCAACGGATTGCGCAACTCGTGCGAGGCGTCTGCGACGAATTGACGCACCTTGACCTCGGACTGTTGACGAGACTCCAACGCGCCCTCGACATTGTTGAGCATGTGGTTGAGGGCATGACCCACCTGCCCCACCTCGCTGCGAGGATCAGTCAGTGCCGGATCGACTCGGATCGGCAGGTTGACCTCGCCGCTGCCGAGGTCCATCTCGGAGACCACCGTCGCCGTCGAGGCCAATTGGTTGAGGGGACGCAGGGACTTGGTGACGACGGCGCGCGTCGCGAAGAATCCCACGGCCAATGCCAGGAGAGTGATGGTGACCTCGAGGGCCAACAGCCTCTCGATGGCGTTGAGAAGTCGTGTCCGCGGCAGGGCGACGACGTAGGTGACATTGTCACGTGTCTCCGCCAATGCGCGGTACTCGGTGCCATTGTTCCCGCTGAGGTCGTGGGGACGGCTGTCCTGACGCACGGCGAGCAGTTCACCGGCATCGGCGTTGCAGTACTTGGTGAGGACGGCACCTTCTGTCACGGTCGTCATGAGGCAGACGCCATCGGCCTTGACAGCGAAGATGGTGCCCGCCTGGATTCCCAGCACGTCACCGGCTGTCGGCCCAGGCAATCCGATGGGGTTCGCCTCCTGGCGGTGGGCCGCCGCCATCACCTGCTCGTCAAGGCCATCCGTGAGGATCTGATGCGTTCCCCAGATCGTCACCCCTCCCAGCACGACGGCCAGCACACTGATGATGGCGAGCACTCGGACGACGAGCTGACGCCCTAGTGTGTGCCGACCCATGGGATGATCCAGCCAGGTGTCGTGGATTGTCGACCTGACCTCCGGTGTTTCGTCGCAGCATGGATCCGGCGCATGGCTGTCTGCGGGTGAGTTGGGAGAGGTCACCTGGCCATTGTCACGCAGCAGGTCGGAGAACGTAACCCGCACCACGCATGGTGTGGATCATGGGATCGCGTCCCTTGTCGATCTTCTTGCGCAGGTAGGAGATGTATAGCTCGACGACGTTGGCCTGTCCACCGAAGTCGTAGTTCCACACCCGGTCGAGGATCTGGGCTTTGGAGAGCACTCGTTTGGGATTACGCATGAGGTAACGCAGCAGCTCGAACTCAGTTGCTGTTAGGTGGATCTCCTCGCCGGCGCGGCGCACCTCGTGGGAGTCCTCGTCGAGGGTGAGGTCGCCGACGGTCAGGGTGGAGTCGGACTTGGGCTCGGTTGCACCCGAGCGGCGCAGCAGAGCGCGTAACCGAGCGATGACCTCTTCCAGGGAGAAGGGCTTGGTGACGTAGTCGTCGCCGCCAGCGGTGAGTCCGGCGATGCGGTCGCCGACGGCGTCCTTGGCGGTGAGGAAGATGACCGGGACGTTGGGCTGATCCATGCGAATACGGCGCATGACCTCGAGGCCGTCGAAGTCGGGGAGCATCATGTCGAGGACGATGACGTCGGGGCGCGTGGCCTTTGCCTCGCGGACGGCGTGAACGCCGGAATCAGCGGTGGTGACGTCCCATCCCTCGTAACGCATGGCCATGGAGAGCAGCTCGGTGAGGCTGGGCTCGTCGTCGACAGCCAGAACACGGATGGGAGACCCGTCAGCTCGAGTAAGTCTGGGAGGTTGCGGTGGGATTGCCATGAATTAAGGGTTCCACGACGGAAGCTCGTATCGGGTGTGTTGTAGCTGTGCTGGTCCTGTGAGTCATATCGGAGGTGGATGTGCGCAGCCTGAGGTGCGAGCATGTGTTTGTGATGGAGGGTGGGGTGAATTCTTCGTTAACATGAGTGCGCGTTGACGTCTTGGTGCGGTTTCGCGGTTCCTAGTGGGATGCATGTACACGGAAAGCACACTTTGTCGTGGTTGTGCAGTGACGGTGAAATTGTTCACCTTGTCGTTGCTTGTGGGGAGCCTGCCGCGCGAACGTAGGCTCACTGGGCGTAACGTGTCAGATGGCCGGAACTGCTCCCGGGTTCTGGTCGGCCGTCCGCCCCGCTCTGGTGAGGAGTGGGGGATCCCAGCTCGCCGTCCGGGGGCGCTACGGCCCGCACGAAGGATCTTGCATGAGTTCGACTCTGTTAATCGTGGTTATCGTCGTCGTGACGGCGCTGGCATTCGACTTCACCAACGGCTTCCACGACTCAGCCAACGCGATGGCGACGTCGGTGGCAACCGGAGCACTCAAGCCCAAGGTGGCCGTCATCATTGCGGCCGTCCTCAACGTCATTGGTGCCTGCCTGTCGACCGAGGTCGCCAAGACGATCTCCGGTGGCATCGTCAATGACCAACTCGTCACTGCTCCGATGGTTTTCGCCGGTCTGATAGGCGCGATCATCTGGAACCTCGCGACCTGGCTGTTCGGTCTGCCGTCCAGCTCCTCCCACGCTCTCTTCGGTGGCCTCATCGGTGCCGTCCTCGTCGAGGCTGGCATGAGCGGCATCCACGCCGGCAAGATCATGAGCAAGATCATCCTGCCGGCCCTGGTGGCACCGTTCGTTGCCGGAATTGCAGCTCTGCTGGCGACCTGGTTGGCGTATCGCATCACGGATCACACCGCCCATCACTCCTCGCGGATGTTCCTCAATGGTCAGAGGGTCTCGGCGTCGATGGTCGCCCTGGCTCATGGCACCTCCGATGGCCAGAAGACGATGGGCGTCATCACCTTGGTCCTCATCGCCGCTGGCTACCAGGCCTCGGGTACCGGCCCGGCATGGTGGGTCATCCTGGCCGCCGGCTGTGCCATTGGTCTTGGTACCTACTCCGGTGGCTGGCGCATCATGCGCACCATGGGCAAGGGGCTGTGTGACATCGAGTCCCCGCAGGGGTTCGCAGCCGAGACGGCGTCCACGGCCGCCATCCTGGCCTCCTCGCATTTGGGCTTCGCCCTGTCGACCACCCACGTCTGCTCCGGCTCGATTCTCGGCTCGGGAATCGGACGCCGCACCGAGGTGCGCTGGGCCACCGCCGGGAAGATGGTCATCGCCTGGTTGGTCACCCTGCCGGCTGCCGCTCTCGTCGGTGCCATCACCTCGGCTATCGCCGGTGCCGGCGCCTGGGGTGTCGTCATCGACCTCGTCCTGCTGGCCGTGATGGCCGCCGGCATCGTCCGCCAGGCCAACCACCACAAGGTTGACCACAACAACGTCAACGACTCCACTCAGGTCGGCGTCCGCAAGGGCTCGGCCATCGCCGGAGGGACTGCAGCATGAACATTGACTGGGCCTCACTCGGACTGGTGTCCATCGTCACGGTTGCGACCACCGTCCTCATCGTCTCCGTCGTCTCGGGCGGCGCACTGATGCTTGATCGTGCTCATGCGCGCACCGAGGCTGGAGGTGACGGGGCTGCTGGGCTCGTTGCTCTCGGGTGGACGGCCATCGCCATCGCAGGGCTCGTCGTTCTGTATGGCCTCTATCTGCTCATTCCGTACTTCCACTGATCACTGGTCTGCGCTGACGAGTGCGGAGAAGGATGCCGGACGGTTCGCCGTCCGGTGTTTTTCATCTCTGGAGCGTTGTCGCCGGGAGCGGCTCGGGTTCGTTGTGGGGGCCTCGGGGTGGTCGGCGCATCGTCCACGGGGAGGGAATAGATCTGCTCTCTCATGGGTTGAGTCTGGTGAACTCAATTTCATTCAAAAATGAGCTGACGTCAACTTGAGTGACAGCGACTCAGGGTCTACGGTTGAGTCGAAGTCGCTCAAGGGGATACTTTCCCGGAACATTCGTCCATCAGGAGGAAACCAATCATGGCTCGTTCAGTCGGTATCGACCTCGGAACCACCAACTCGTGCGTCGCCGTCCTCGAGGGCGGCGAGCCCGCCGTCATCCCGAACGCCGAGGGTGCTCGTACCACCCCGTCGGTGGTCGCCTTCACCAATTCGGGTGAGACCCTCGTGGGCGAGGTCGCCAAGCGTCAGGCCGTCACCAACGTTGATCGCACCGTCCGATCCGTCAAGCGCCACATGGGCGAGTCCTGGACGATGGGCGTCGACGACAAGACCTACAAGCCGCAGCAGATCAGCGCCTTCATCCTGCAGAAGTTGAAGAGGGATGCCGAGGCCTACCTCGGTGAGCCGGTCACCAACGCTGTCATCACCGTCCCGGCCTACTTCTCCGACGCCCAGCGGCAGGCCACCAAGGAGGCCGGCGAGATCGCAGGTCTGACCGTTGACCGCATCGTCAACGAGCCCACCGCTGCTGCCCTGGCCTACGGCCTCGACAAGGCTGACAAGGAGCAGACCGTCCTGGTCTTCGACCTCGGCGGCGGCACCTTCGACGTCTCCCTGCTCGACATCTCTGACGGTGTCTTCGAGGTGAAGGCCACCAACGGTGACAACCATCTCGGTGGTGACGACTGGGACCAGCGCATCGTTGACTGGCTGGTCACCCAGTTCAAGAACGCCAACGGCATCGACCTGGGTGCCGACAAGATGGCCAAGCAGCGTCTGCAGGAGGCTGCCGAGCGCGCCAAGATCGAGCTGTCGCAGGCCTCCGAGACCCACATCAACCTGCCGTACATCACCGCTGGTGCCGCTGGCCCACTCCACCTCGACGAGAAGCTGACCCGAGCCGAGTTCCAGCGCCTGACCTCCGACCTCCTCGAGCGTTGCCGCACCCCGTTCAACGCCGTCATGAAGGATGCCGGCCTCAACGTCTCGCAGATTGACGAGGTCATCCTCGTTGGTGGTTCGACTCGTATGCCCGCCGTCTCCGAGCTCGTCAAGGAGCTCGCCGGCAAGGAGCCGCACAAGGGCGTCAATCCTGATGAGGTCGTGGCTCTCGGTGCTTCCCTGCAGGCTGGTGTGCTGAAGGGCGAGGTCAAGGACGTACTGCTTCTCGACGTCACCCCACTGAGCCTCGGTATCGAGACCAAGGGTGGTGTCATGACGAAGATCATCGAGCGCAACACCACCATCCCGACCAAGCGTTCCGAGGTGTTCACCACTGCTGAGGACAACCAGCCGTCGGTGATGATCCAGGTCTTCCAGGGCGAGCGCGAGTTCGTTCGCGACAACAAGCCGCTGGGTAACTTCGAGCTGACCGGTCTGATGCCCGCGCCGCGCGGCATCCCGCAGATCGAGGTGTCCTTCGACATCGACGCCAACGGCATCGTCCACGTTCACGCCAAGGACATGGCCACCGGCAAGGAGCAGTCCATGACTGTCACCGGCGGCTCCGCCCTGGGCAAGGACGAGATCGATCGGATGGTCAAGGAGGCCGAGGCCAACGCCGACGCCGACAAGAAGCGTCGCGAGGCTGTCGAGATGCGCAACGAGGCCGACGCCCTGGCCTTCCGCACTGAGAAGTTGCTCGACGAGAACGGTGACAAGATCCCTGAGGACACCAAGACTCCGGTGACCGAGGCCATCGCCAAGTTGAAGGAGACCCTCAAGGGCACCGACAACGACGACGAGGTCAAGGCCGCCATGGACGACCTGAACCAGAAGGCGTCGGCCATGGGCCAGGCGATCTACGCCGCTGCCCAGCAGGCCCAGGCCCAGAACCCGCAGGGAGAGGGCGCCGAGTCGGCCACCTCTGAGTCCGGCGACGACACCGTCGTGGATGCGGAGATCGTGGACGACGAGGACGACAAGAAGTGACCGGGGCCACGGCCTGACCCCAAACCCCGCATCGACCGCCGGGTCGCCAATCATGACGGCCCGGCGGTCGGCACCCACGTGGAGGAAGACAGATGACTGACAAGAACGTCAATCCCGATGACAACCAGGCCGACGACAACCAGGCTGGCGAGAACGTCGAGGAGCGTTTCGCCGACATCGTCGATGGCGTCGACATCGACGATGACCAACCGACCGCCGACTCGCAGGCCCCTGAGGAGATGTCTCGGGAGGCCCAGCTGGAGGCCCTGCTGGCCGAGCGCACCGAGGATCTGCAGCGTCTGCAGGCCGAGTACGTGAACTACAAGAGGCGCGTCGACCGTGACCGTGCACTGTCGCGACAGTCCGGCGTCGACAAGGTCATCACCGACCTCATGCCGGTCCTGGACTCGATCGCCATGGCTCGCCAGCACGGTGAGGTCGAGGGCGGCTTCAAGCTCGTCGTCGATGAGCTCGAGAAGGTGGCCAACACCCATGGTTTGAGCAGCTTCGGTGAGGTGGGTGACGCCTTCGACCCGAATCTCCACGAGGCTCTCATGCAGATGCCGATGGAGGGGGCCACCGTCACCTCCGTCAGCCAGGTGATGCAGCCTGGCTACAAGCTCGGTGATCGTGTCCTGCGTCCGGCGCGCGTGGCGGTCTCCGATCCGGACCCGAATACCAAGCCCGGGGAGTCGAAGGCTGAGGGGTCGGGGGAGCAGGCCCCCGAGGCTGACAGCGACTGAGACGACACGCATCGAAGAAGGCGGCCATGACCGCAGACCGGAAGAACCCGCGATGATCAGGGAGGGAGGAACCAGATGAGTACCAAGGACTGGGCCGAGAAGGACTACTACAAGGTCCTCGGTGTCTCCAAGGACGCGAAGCCCGAGGAGATCAAGAAGGCGTTCCGCAAGATCGCCCGGGACAACCATCCCGACTCCCACCCCGGTGACAAGGCTGCCGAGGCTCGTTTCAAGGAGGCCTCCGAGGCCAACGACGTGCTGTCCAATGTCAAGAAGCGCAAGGAGTACGACCAGGCTCGCAGCCTCTTCGGAACGGCCAGCCGATTCGGGTTCCCGCGTGGTGGCGCTCAACCGAACGTCAACGTCGAGGACTTCATTCGTACCGCCTCCAACGGCGACGGATTTGGAGACCTCTTCGGAAATCTCTTCGGGGCCACCGGTGGACGCCGCACCACGACCAGGGCTGCTCGTCGTGGTGCCGACGTCGAGGGAGAGACGACGATTTCCTTCGACGACGCCGTGTCCGGGACGACCGTCACCATGGACATGGTCTCCCAGGCTCCCTGCCAGGCGTGCCGGGGAACTGGTGCCAGGGCCGGAACCGTGCCGAGGGTGTGCTCGACCTGTCAGGGATCGGGTATGCATGCGACCTCGGCGGGTGGCGTCTTCGAGATGACTGAGCCCTGCCCGGATTGCCAAGGGCGAGGAATGGTTGTCGAGGATCCTTGCCAGGTGTGCCACGGATCGGGTCGCGCCAAGTCCACCAAGTCCATGCAGATCCGGATTCCTGCCGGCGTGGAGGACGGCCAGCGCATCCGCATCAAGGGCAAGGGTTCCCCGGGCGAGAACGGCGGCAGGGCCGGCGACCTGTACGTCAAGGTGACGGTGCGTCCGCACAAGGTCTTCGGACGTGACGGCAACAACCTCACCGTCGACGTGCCGGTGACCTTCCCGGAGGCTGCTCTCGGCGCCGAGGTCGAGGTGCCGACCCTGGCCGGAAGTACCGTTCGTCTGCGGGTCCCCGCAGGGACGCCCAGCGGCCGGACCTTCCGGGTGCGTGGTCGTGGCGTGCCGCGCGCCGACGGCAGCAAGGGAGACCTGCTCGCTACCGTCGAGATCGTCGTCCCCGAGAAACTTGACGATGACGCGCGACATGCCTTGGAGGGGTTCCGTGACGTCGTCCGGCAACCCAACCCGAGGCCGTGGGAGGTGAGGTGAGATGGCACGGCGCAGCAGGAAGCTGTCCGACGCTGTCGATCTGGCGGTGATCGACAAGGACGCCGCCATCTTCCCCATCTCGGTGGCTGCCGAGCTGGCCGGGATGCACCCGCAGACCCTGCGCACCTACGACCGGCTCGGGCTGGTCATCCCGGAGCGAACCCGTGGACGGGGTCGTCGGTACTCCATGCGTGACGTCGCCGCCCTGCGGATGGTTCAGCACCTGTCCCAGGAAGAGGGGATCAACCTCAACGGGATCAGGCGCATCCTCGAGATGGAGCGTCGTATCGAGCAGTTGTCCGACCAGGTCGATCAGCTCACCGACACCGTGCGTGGAATGCAGGCTGCCAGGTTCCAGGGTAGTGAGGATGCGCGGGTGTTCACGGCCGAGTCCACCGGTCGGGTCCACATGGGTAGGACGGTCGTCCACGCCCAATTGGCATTGCCCGCGCACCGAGGCTGAGAGCCCTTGGGGTGGTTGCGATCTCGCGCGGGAAGTCCGTTCTGGCCGCCGTGAATCCGCTGACATCAGACCGGAATACCGCTGTGAGGGGCGGACAACCGGTCCTCGTCAAGGCATGATGAGATCGTGAAGGGAATTCTCAGGATTCTCAGTGTAGTAATCGTCGCGGCCGTCGTGGTCGGGATCACCCTCGGATTGCGGCCTGTCAACCACGCAAACGGGTGGTCCTTCGACCGGCATCGCAAGCCGAGCGTGGCCACCTCCTCGGCTCCGGCGTCCGTTGTTGCGGTGCGGTCCGCTCCCGGACTGACGGGGCATGGCGGAACCCTCGGCACTGTCGGCCTTGGCGACTCCGTTCCGCAGGGAAGTGCATGCCGCCAGTGCGTCACCTTCATCGAGCGGGTCGGCACAGACATGGCCCACCGTGCGAGCGTGCGAGCCTCCGTGGGTAACGAGTCGGTGTCGGGATACAAGACCACTGACGTCCTCACCCAGCTCGAGTCACCTGGCACGAGGACCTTGCTCAAGACCGCTGATCTTGCCATCGTGACGATTGGGGCCAACGATTTCGACGTCGACAAGATCGTCGCCAGGTGTGCCCACGCCGATGCGTCATGCGTCGAAGGTGACGTCGATGCGGTGATCGGACGGGTGCGCACCATCCTGGAACGCATCAAGGCCGCGATGACGACGCCCGATGCCACCGTCGTCGTCACCGGGTACTGGAATGTCGGGATGGACGGCAAGGTCGGGCGTGAGCAGGGCAAGGACTACTCCCATGTCACCAACACGATCACCAAGGTGTTCAACTCCCAGGTCGAGGACATCGCCGACGAGATCGGGGTCGTCTATGTCGATGTGCGTACTCCGTTCAAGGGCGCCGACGACAAGCGGGACGACACCGAACTTCTTGCCGAGGACGGTGACCATCCGTCACAGACGGGCCACGCCGTGTTGGCCAAGGCCGTGGAGGCTGAGCTGCCCTGACGGCGGTGTTCCGGTGTCGTCGTGGTGTGCGTCGGGACGAACCTGCGGCCGAGGTTGCCGATCAGTACCGGGTTCGTCCATGCCGAGGTGGTGCTGGAGGGTTTTGCCGCCCAGATCACCAAGACCGAGCATGCGGCGGGCACGTGACAGCTTCCCCTCTGCCGTCGTCGCCTGTCAGTGTGAGACAACCCACATCTCACCCCGATCTTTGGGTGCTGGATCGTCCTATTCGTATTACCCTGAATAACAAGTAGCGTCGGCACCGAGGTCGACGCGCTGACAAGGGATCAAAGATGACAGAAACCATGCTTGCCGAACGTTTCCACGCTGCGGATCGGTCCATCACCCTCGAGGACATCCCGATCCCGCACCCGGGGGCCCGGTGAGGTGCTCATCAAGGTCGCATACTGCGGTATTTGCCACTCCGACCTGAGCCTCATCAGCGGCGCCTTCCCGGCCAGTCGTCCCGTTGTGACCCAGGGCCATGAGGCCTCCGGCACCATCGTCGAGCTCGGCGCCGGCGTCACCGGGTGGAAGGAGGGTGACCGCGTCATCCCGTCCGCTGGTCGTCCCTGCCTCAAGTGCCGCAAGTGTCGTCGTGGTGCCTTCACAGACTGCCTGAGCCTGAACCTGATGGCCTTCGCCTACGATGGCGCATGGGCCGAGTACCACGTCGCCCAGGCCTCCGGAATGACGAAGATCCCGGACAACGTCCCGATGGACCAGGCCGCCCTTCTCGCTGATGCCGTCTCCACCCCCTACGCCGCTGTCGTCCGTACTGGCAAGGTGCACATGGGCAACGCCGTCGCCGTCTGGGGAGTCGGTGGTGTCGGGACCCACCTCGTCCAGCTCGCCAAGCTGGCCGGTGGCGTCCCGTCATCGCCATTGACCTCAACGACGCAGTCCTCGAGCGCGCCAAGCGACTCGGTGCCGATCACACCCTGCGCAGCGACGACCCTGAGCTCATGCAGAAGATCGAGGACATCACCAACGGCCGCATGATCGACGTCGCCTTCGACGCCGTCGGCATCAAGCCCACCCTGCGCGCTTGCGTCGACTCCCTCGACGTCGACGGCAAGGCGGTCTCCGTCGGTCTCTCCTCCCAGGACATCGACGCCGGCCCGTTCCTGGACTTCAACCTGCACCGCAAACAGGTTCTCGGCCACCTTGGTTACAAGTCCCAGGACATCGCCATGCTGGCCGAGATGCTGTCGTACCACCGCCTCGACCTCTCGGAGTCGATCTCCAAGGTCATTCCGCTGTCGGAGGTCAAGAGCGGCATTGAGGAGCTGGAGTCCCATCAGGGCAACCCGATCCGTATCCTCGTCAAGCCCTGACGCCGTCCAGTCCTGAGGCAAGGTCCTCGGACACAACTCAACGCACACGTTCAGCGCACAGGCTCGACACACACTGGGTGCCGTCGCGATTCGTCTCGTCGGCACTCGTACGTATGAGACCACGGACGTTGCCGTGCGAGCCTGCAACGCCACGGGCGTGATCGTCTCTGTCCGAGCGGGGTCCTACAATCCAAGGATTGAACCCCGGACCTCCCGGGACTGCTGCGACGACGCATCCCGCCGTCGGGGCGGGAACGCCGGCACGACGTCAGGAGTTTCATGACAGTACTGACCGACTTTCTCGCCACGCATCAACTGCTGACGATCCTCATCGTCCTGGCTTCTGGTGCCCTGCTGGGCCAGATCAAGTTCGGCCCACTGAGATTCGGTGCTGCTGGTGCCCTCTTCATGGGGCTCGTCGTGGGTGCCCTCGACCCACGTTTCGGCCAGGACCTGGGCATGATCAAGGGCTTCGGCGTCGTGCTGTTCTGTTACACCGTCGGCCTGGCTGCTGGATCGACCTTCCTGTCCGACCTCAAACGTCAGTGGAGCCTCATGTTCGCCGGCATCGTCGGGCTTGCCGCCATGGCAGCCGCCGGGCTCGGGTTGGGACGATTGTTCGGACTGAGCCCGGCCCACGTCGCCGGCCTGTACGCCGGTGTCCTCACCTCACCGGCCATCGACGCCGCATCGACGGCCACCCACGGCGCCGGGGACACCCTCGTTGGCTATGCGTTGTCGTATCCGGTCGGCGTTGTCGTCGGGCTCGTCATGGTCGCCCTCGTCGCCAAGCGGCACTGGCCGGCCACCAAGGACAACACCTCCATGGCCGAGGCCGGGCTGACTTCGGTGTCAACGGTCGTCGATCGCGAGACCTCCATTCGCGAGACCCCAGGTTTCAACGACGACCAGATCCGGATGTCCTACCTGCTGCGCGACGGCGAGATGCGGCTGGCCACCCCGGACGACGACCTCCATGTCGGCGACCAGGTTCTCGTCGTCGGCAACCCTGACGACGTCAACCGTGCCGTCGAGCACTTGGGCCACGTCTCTGATCGCGCCCTCACCGACGAGCGCCACGAGATTGACTTCCGCCGCTTCCTGGTGTCCAACCCTGCCCTGGTCGGGCACACCCTCGGCAGCATCGATGTGCGCGGCCGTACCAGTGGCAAGGTGACTCGGGTGCGTCGTGGCGACCTCGACATGTTGGCCCGCGATGACATCGTCCTGCAGCCGGGCGACCGCGTGCTGTGCGTGGTGCCGGCGAATCGTCTGTCCGACGCCGCCGACCTCTTCGGTGACTCCGAGGCCCGCGTCTCCCAGGTCGACGCCCTGTCCCTGGGGCTCGGCGCCGCCCTTGGTCTGCTGCTCGGGGCTCTCATGGTGGCCCTGCCCGGCGGCTTGCGCTTCGAGCTGGGAACCGCAGCCGGACCGCTCGTCATGGGTATGATCCTGGGGTCGGTGCATCGTACGGGTCCATTGCGGTGGCAGCTGCCACACGCCACCAACGCGATTCTGCGTCAGCTCGGTCTCATGATTTTCCTGGCCTGCGTCGGGCTGGCGTCCGGTCCCGCCTTCCTGTCCCAGGCCGCCAGCTGGACCGGTCTGGCAGTCATCGGCGTCTCAGCCGTCACCTTGGTCCTCGGTGGAGTGATCGTCATTGCTGCGGCCTGGTTCATGAAACTGTCGGCCCAGCGCGCCACCGGTGCCTTCGCCGGTTTCGTGGGCCAGCCGGCCATCCTCAGCTACGCCAACTCCTTGGTCAACGACGAGCGCATCGAGTCGGCCTACGGTGCCCTCTTCGCGCTGGGAACCATCGTCAAGATCCTCCTGGTGCAGGTCATCGTCCTGGTGTGAGTTCTTCCGGAACGGGGGCCGGTCGGTTGTGCAACCGTCCGGCCCCCGTCATGTCGGTGAGGGGACCTGATCAGCCCCGTGACTGATTGCGGCGACGAGACAGCCACCACCCCAGAGTCAGGACGGCCAGCCAGATCGGGCCGATCGCCACGGCGATCCGGAAGGGCGGCATGATCAGCATGACGACGACCATGAGCACCAGGAAGGCGATGACGATCCAGTTGGTCACCGGTGCTCCCGGCATCTGGAACTTGAGGTTTGCGTGAGTCTCGGGGGCCAGACGACGACGGAAGAGCATCTGGGTGATGATGATCGTCGCCCAGTTGATGATGGCGGAGATCGTGGCGATCGACATGATGTACATGAACGCCTGTTCCGGCAGCAGCCCGACGACGACCACCGCGATGGCCGTCACCGCGCTGGAGACCAGCACACCGACCCACGGGGAGCCGGCCCTGTTGACCTTGCCGAGAACCCTGGGGGCGTCACCCTGGTGGGCCAGGGCGTGCAGCATCCGACCGTTGGCGTAGAGACCGGAGTTGTACGCCGACATCGCCGCGGTGAGCACGACGAGATTGAGGATGGCGGCCGCTCCCGGGATGCCGACGAGGTCGAAGATCTGGACGAAGGGGCTGGCGGTGCCGTCGATCTTGGTCCACGGGACGATGGCCAGCATGACGACGAGGGCGCCGACGTAGAAGATCAGGATCCGCCCGACGACCCGGTTGATGGCCTTCGGGATGGAACGCTGCGGGTCCTCGGCCTCGCCGGCGGTGATGCCGATGAGCTCGGTGCCGCCGAAGGAGAACATGACGATGATGATGCCGGCGAGCATCCCGGTGACGCCGTGGGGCATGAACCCGCCGTTGCGCCACATGTTGCTGAATCCGGTCGCCGGGGTGGAGGGAGATCCGAAGAGGATGATCCACAGCCCCAGGATGATCATCGCGACGATGGCGACGACCTTGATGATGGCGAACCAGAACTCCACCTCGCCGTAGGCGCGCACGTGGAGCAGGTTGACGGTGGTGACGATGACGAGGAGAACCGCCGCTGACAGCCAGCGGGGCACGGCCGGGAACCAGTAGTTGACGTAGATTCCGACCACCGAGAGCTCGGCCATCGACACGAAGATGTAGTTGAACCAGTAGTTCCAGCCGGAGATGAAGCCGGGCAGGTCCCCCCACCATCGGTGCGCGTACTCGCTGAAGGCGCCCGAGGTCGGGTGGTGGACGCTCATCTCGCCGAGAGCACGCATGATGAGGTAGATCACCGCGCCCCCCACCAGGTAACTGATGACGATGGCCGGGCCAGCGGCGGAGATCGAGTCGGCAGCTCCGTAGAACAGGCCGGTTCCGATGGCGCCACCCAGGGCGATGAGCTGGATGTGTCGGTTTCTCAGGCTGCGGTGCAGTTGCTGATCAGGTTCGGTCACGCCGGTGAGTTTAGGGGCGGGTCCGAGAAGGAGGCGGCGGTGATCGAGGGGTGAGCGTTCGCGCAGGCGAGAGGTCACGACGACGCCGAGGTGCCGATACTTGCCGGTCACCCCACGGAGCTGCCAGAAAATCGAGATGAAAACGTGTACATGCCTGATCCGGGCCACTTTTTGGCAGCTCCGTGGGGTGGCGTCGGGGTATCGGTACCCTGACCAGGTGATCTTCAACCTCTCCGCCGCGTGCCTGATGCGAGGGCGAACCTGTCTCAACGTCCGAAAACGGGGAGCCGATCACGTCATCCTTCCCGGTGGCAAGATCGAGCCCGGCGAGACCCCTCTCGATGCCGCCATCCGCGAGGCCCGGGAGGAGACCCGTCTGGTCCTCGATCCCGCAGACCTCACCCACCTGGGAACCTTCGACGCCCCTGCCGCCAACGGTGACGCCGATGGCATTCGCTGCGCGGTCTACATCTGTGACTGGCAGGACTCCTGGCCAGAGCCCGTCCCCGATTCCGAGATCGTCGAGTACGAGTGGACCGACCTCGATCACTGCCACGATGACGTGAGACAGGCCCCGCTGCTGCTCGACCGGGTCATCCCGGCCCTGCAACAGCGAGGCCTGCTGTGAACCTCATGGTGTCGCCAGCCCTTGAGCTCACTCCTCAGCCAGGGCGACGGCGGGCTTGATCTTCGCTCCACGGCGACCGGGTATCACGGAGGCTATCCATCCGGCCAGCACCGAGACGACGGCCACCACGAGCATCTGAACCCACGGCACGGACGCCTGAACGGTCATGATCGAACTGAAGAGGGCGTGGGATCCGGCGATGCCGTACCCGATACCCAGCGCGATACCGAGGATTGCCGCAATGCCCGAGAGGATGAGCGCCTCCGTGCCGAACATCGACCGCACCTGTTTCCGCGTCAGTCCGAGGGCGCGCAGCAACCCGATCTCGCGGGTGCGCTCCACCACCGACAGGCCAAGGGTGTTGGCGACACCGACCATTGCGATGATGACCGAAATCACCAGCAGACCGACGACCATGCCGAGCAGGATGTTGATCACCTTGTCCATCTGGGCCTTCTGGTCAGCGGTCGAGGCGACCGTCACTCCCTGGTGGGCCGACATGGACTTGGACAGGGCCTGGGTCGTCTTGGACTGATCGGCGCCGTCCTTGTAGCGGACCTGCAGCTGGGTGGGTTCGGCCTTCGGAGCCAGCTTGGTCATGACATCCTGGGTGACGACGATGCCCTGCGTGTCCTGACCATGTCCGACCAGGGTCAGGTTGACCTTGTTGCCCTTGACGGTGACGGTGATCTTGTCGCCGTCGGAGGCACCCGGCACGGAGCCCACGGCGTGGGTGCTGTCGAGCCCCTTGGTGGCGGAATCGTTGCGAACGACCTGGGAGAACTCCGACGAGACACCCTGGATAGTGGTCTGCTTGGCATCTCCGCCGCCCTCAATGGTTCCGGTGGCTGTCGTCACAGGAGCGACCTTGGCGACTCCGTCGGTCTTCCTGGCGTCCTGGATGGTCGCCTTGTCGAGCGGGCCCTGGGCTTGCACGGTGGCGTCGACGGGGAAGTGACCGTTCATGGCCTTGTCGATGGAGGCCCGTCCGGTGGCAGCTCCCGTCGCGACGGTGGCGATGAGGGTGACACCGATGAGCAGGGCAGACGTCGTCGTGGCGGTACGGCGCGGGTTGCGCTGGGTGTTCTCGACAGCCAACTCTCCCGGAACCCCACCGAGGTGGGCGGCACCGATGGCTCGGCTCAGCCCGCCGATGAGAACGGGAGCCAGCACCAGCACGCCGGCAAAGCTGACGAATCCACCGGCCACCCCGCACAGCACGGCGACATTGGTTTCTATGTCAGCGGTCGCGCAGGCGATGACGAGGGCGGCACCGGCGATGAAGAGCAGGGCACCGAGCATGATGCGGACTCGACCGATCCTGCGGGTGGGCGTCTTGGTCATGGGCTGCAGAGCAGCGACCGGGGCGACCTTGGTCGCGCGACGTGCCGGTGGCAGGGCGGCCAAGGTCGTCACGACGATTCCGACAATGAGTGGGATGATGCATGACATCATGGTGACGCTGACCGAAGCGTCGACCGGGGAGCCCGCAGCCTTGAGCCCCATGAGCATGAGCTGGGTGACGCCAATACCAAGAGTCGTTCCGACGGCCGATCCGATGAGGCCGGCGGTGAGGGCCTCGCTCACCACCGAGTGACGCACCTGTTTGCGGGTGGCACCGATGCAGCGGGCCAAGGCCAAGGTGCGGGTGCGCTGGGCGACGAGGATGGTGAAGGTGTTGACGATCACCATCGCTGCGACGGCCAGGGCGATGACGGCGAAGGCACCCATGAAGGTCGTCATGGCCGCGAATCCGTCGGAGGCATGCTCGGCCTGATGGGCCCGCTCGTCGTCGGCAGTACGGACGGCGGCGGTACTGCCGACGGCCTCGGAGACATCCTTGACGACCTCGGAGGCTGGGCGGTCGGAATTGACGTACAGGACGTCGGCACCCCCCTGACCACTGATGCTGGCCAGGGTGGCGGTAGGCAGGTAGATCTCCGAAGAGGTCGGGGTGCTCGTGGTCCGAGCATTCGGATTGAGCACGCCCACCACGGTCAGGTTGGTGGACTTCAGCTTCTTCTGGGACATGTCACTGACCGTGATCCGGGAACCGACTGTGGCCTTGTTGCCCGCAGTGCTCTGGTTGACGACGACTTCGTTCGCCCCCGTCGGGGCGCGTCCCTCGACCATGTCGGGGTGGGCTGGCATGAGGTGACCGGTGACATAGGCGGACTGCCCGTTGTCGGTGCGCTGCAGGAAGACGTTGCGGGTGGCCTCGACCGAGGTCACACCATCGACCTTGGCGACGTTGTCAACGGTGGTCTGGGCAATGGTCTTGTCCTTGCCAGTCACGACTACGGCGGCATCCCCGACGGCTGCCGCCTGGGTCCGCAACGCGGAAGCCTTGATCGAATCCATCAACATCAGGGTGCTGGCCATGAAGGCCACCCCGATGATGACGGCGATCATCGTGGGAATGAGACGACGACGTTCATGAATCATGCCAACACCTCCTGCCCACGAGTGGTGGACACCTGGCCGTCAGCGACGGTGACGATGTCGTCGGCCCTGGCGGCGGCGTCGCGGTCGTGGGTGACCATGACGACGCTCTGGCCGAGGTCGTCGACGCAGTGGCGCAGGAAGTCGAGCAGGTCGTCGCTGGCCTCCGAGTCGAGGGCGCCGGTGGGCTCGTCGGCGACGATGACGTCCGGGCGGGTCACCAGGGCACGGGCGACGGCAACGCGCTGCTGCTGGCCGCCTGACAGCTCCGACGGCTTGTGGCGAAGACGCTCGGTGAGACCGAGCATTCCGGTGATGTGATCGAACCACTCCTTGTCGACCTTGCGGTGGGACAGCCTCAACGGCAGCATGATGTTGTCGGAGGCCGTCAGCGTCGGCATGAGGTTGAAGGACTGGAACACGAATCCGACGTGGTCGCGACGCAGCCGGGTGAGGGCGTCGTCGTCGAGGTGAGTGATCTCGGTGTCACCGATCCACACCCGTCCGGAGGTGGGGGAGTCCAGACCCGTCATGCAGTGCAGCAGGGTCGACTTGCCCGAACCCGACGCTCCCATGATGGCGGTGAAGCGCCCGGCCGGGATGTCGAGGGTCACGGAGCGCAGCGCCCGCACAAGGGTGGCTCCCGAGCCGTAGGTCTTGGTGAGGTCAAGGGTGCGGACCGCGCTGGGGGCGGTCGTCGAGGATGTGGTCGGCGCGGCCGGCGCTGAGGCAGACATGAGAACTCCTGTGTCGAGGTGCAACAACGCCTTTGACGCTATGGGCGTTGTCCCTCGTCACACATCAGTCCCGGGAACGGTTCCCGCTCTCCTACTGCAGGAGGACCCAGCTCGTCCGCAGAAGGACCGGGCTGAGGCCCCTCATGTCCGAAAGGTTAGCGGCCGGGCCGAACCAGTCCGGCGTCGTAGGCAGTGATGACCATGGAGACCCGGTCGCGCAGGTTGAGTTTGGACAGGATGTGCCCGACGTGGGTCTTGACGGTTGTCTCGGCCAGGTAGAGCCGCTCGGCGATCTCGGTGTTCGTCAGCCCCTCGCCGACGCAGGTGAGCACTTCGCGCTCCCGGTCGGACAGCGAATCTATGAGCTTGGGGTCGGTCATCGTCGGCGCACCCTCCCCCTGACGAGGGATGAAGCGTTCGATGAGACGACGGGTGGCCGACGGGGCGACGACCGAGTCGCCGTCACGAACCGCTCGGATGGCAGCCAGCAGTTCCGTCGGACCGGCGTCCTTGAGCATGAATCCGGACGCTCCGGCGCGCAGGGCAGCATGGACGTACTCGTCAAGGTCGAAGGTCGTCAAGACGAGGATCCTGGCCTCAGTGTGGGCGGCCATGATCTTCTCGGTGGCGCCCAGGCCGTCGAGGATGGGCATTCGGATGTCCATGAGGACGACGTCGGGGGACAGCTCATCGACGAGGGTGACGGCTTCGGCGCCGGTGTTGGCCTCGCCGACGACGGTCATGTCGGGCTGGGCGTCGAGGACCAGACGGAATCCGGCACGAACCATCTGCTGGTCATCGGCCAGGAGGAGTCGGATCGGGTCGGTCATGGCATGGTCCTTCGGGGCTCGGACTGACGATTACTGAATGATTGATGGGTGGGGATGACGCCGTGGACTCGGAACCCGTGGTCCGGGCGACTCCCCACCTCAAGGGTGCCACCCCAAGCGGACATACGTTCGCGCATTCCCACCAGGCCGTGCCCTGCCCCGTCGGCCCGCTCGATGCCAGTCACTCCGGCTCCTCGGCCATCGTCGAGGATCTCCAGGGTGACGTCGTCGGGGTGATGGCTGACGATGACCTGGGCAGTGGCGGCAGGACCACCGTGCTTGAGGACGTTGGTGAGGGCTTCTTGGGCAACGCGGTAACAGGCCAGCTGGGCGCCCTGGGAGAGGGGTTCGTGGCATTCCGGGTCTCCTTCGACCCTGAGGTCGATGGACAGCGCTCCCTTCATCTCCTCGACCAGACGAGGAATGTCGTCAAGGCCCTGGGTGGGTGCGAGTTCGGGGTCGGAGTCGTCGTCGCGCAGCACCCCGACGAGACGGCGGGTCTCGTCGAGGGCGTGACGGGCGGTCGTGGCGATCGTGTCGAGAGCCTGGGCGCTGGCCGCCAGACGGGTCTCGGCGTCGCCGACCTCCTCGTGATGGGCGAGATAGGAGCCACCGTCGGCCTGCACCACGATGACCGACAGGGAGTGGGCGACGATGTCGTGCATGTCCCGGGCGATCTTGGCGCGTTCCTCCTGAGTGGCAAGACGGATGCCCTGGTCGCGTTCGCGTTCCAGGTCGATGGCGCGTTGGCGCAACGCCTCCATGGTCTGGCGACGATCCCGAGCCGCACTTCCGGCGAACCAGGCTGCCAGACAACATGCCATGCACCCGATCGCGATGATGCCGGAGCGCAGCAGCTTCGTATGCGTGTTCAGATCGGACCTGGGGTCGAATCCCCAACTCACCGCGGCGGCGCTCGGGGCGACGAAGCACAGTGCGAGCCAGAAGCTGCGCCGTGGTCTCTCGGTCTTCAGCGAGAGTTGGTACAGGATGATGGGTACCAGAACGTTCTGCGGCCACGGGTCGGTCGTCATCGCAAGCTGGACGAGGTGTGAGCCGACCAGTACTGCCGCCGTGATCTCCGGCCTGGTGCGGGCCCACACCCAGGAGGCTGCAACCGCTAGGACCAGCACGAGCATCCATATTTCATGGGCAGTGACATGGTCTTGCTGAGCCCAGGACATCACGGTGACCACAACGACGACGAAGGCGAACACCGAGTCGAGGATCATGGGGTGCGCGCGCAACCATCGATAGCCACGACGCAGACGTCCCGGGGGACGACGTGTGGGGACGGAAGTGCTGCTCACCGTTCTGACCCTACGGCCAGAACGGATGAGTCACATCCTTCCGTCGATGGATTTAAGGAGAATTCGACCGGCCGTGACCGTTCAGCTCTCTCCGAAAACATGGCCGTTGGCTGTGGCTCCGCTGGGAGGTCCGCGGCCGAGGGGACATGATTGCGGTGTGCAGAACCGTTCCCGACTGATACGCCTGATGGGCCCGGCCTTCGTCGCGGCCGTGGCGTATGTCGATCCCGGGAACGTCGCCGCGAACCTCTCGGCAGGGGCTGGCTATGGCTACCTGCTGGTGTGGGTGCTCGTCATCGCCAACGTCATGGCGATGCTGGTGCAATATCTGTCGGCCAAGTTGGGACTGGTCACGGGCCATTCCCTTCCTGAGCTCGTCGGGGACGCTCTACCACGTCGAAGCAGTCGGCTGGCCTTCTGGTTCCAGGCCGAGCTGGTCGCGGCTGCGACGGACCTGGCCGAGGTCATCGGTGGAGCAGTGGCCTTGGAGCTGCTATTCGGCCTACCTCTGCTCGTCGGAGGTCTCATCACTGGGGCGCTGTCCCTGGCGATCCTGGCAATCCCGTCTCGTCACGGGCAGCGTGCTTTCGAGTTCGTCATCATCGGGATGCTCGTGGTCGTCGCCATTGGCTTCACGGCAGGACTGGCCTTCTCGCCCCTGTCGTGGAGCGGGATTGCCTCCGGCATGGTTCCGAGGTTCGAAGGCACCGAAACGGTCATGTTGGCCACATCGATGCTGGGCGCCACCGTCATGCCACACGCGGTGTACATGCACTCCTCACTGGTGCGAGATCGTCACGGGGTGAATGATCGGCCGAGCCAGATCTCCAGACTTCTCAAGGCGACGCGATGGGACGTCGTGGTCTCCCTGGTGTTGGCCGGATCGGTGAACATCGCGATGCTGCTGCTGGCAGCGGCGAGCTTGCAGGGAGTCGAGGGGATTGACGGCATCGCCGAGGCCCACGCGGCCATCAGCTCCTCCCTGGGGTCGACGATCGGGGTCATCTTCGCCATCGGACTATTTGCGTCGGGGTTGGCCTCGACGTCGGTAGGTGCTTATGCCGGGGCTGAGATCATGGCAGGGCTGCTCCACATGAGAGTGCCCATGCTCGTCCGCCGACTCGTGACGATCATCCCGGCCCTCATCATCCTGGCGTCGGGAGCGAATCCGACCAGAGCCCTCGTCCTCAGCCAGGTCCTCCTGAGCATGGGGTTGCCGCTGGCCCTCGTGCCATTGGCGCGGTTCACGGGGGACCGACGCTTGGTGGGTCAATGGGCGAATGGTCGAGTCATGTCCGTCATCTCGTGGACGGTCGTCGTTGCGGTGTCAGCTCTCAACGTCGTCCTCGTCGTCGCGACGATCATGAGGTAAATGATCCCTGAGTGAGACTGTCTGGCGTCCTTCGTGAGATTGGTGACAAACTCAGGGCGTGACGACGCCGAACCCCACACCGAGTCCAACTCACGAACTGGCCACTGAGCTGGCGACCGCTTTCCGCGGACATCCTGCCGGCGTGGCAATCCTGACGACGATGGGTGCAGGTGGTCCGGAGGGGCTGACGGTGTCCTCCCTGGCATCAGTGTCAGTCGTGCCTGCCGTCGTCTCGGTGTCGATGGGTAATGGCTCGACGACCTTGGCGGCTCTGAAGGAGGGGGCCCGCGTCGTCGTCCACATGCTTGATGCGGACCGAACCGATCTGGCAGATGCGTTCGCGGTACCCGGTGCGGACCACTTCGTCGGAACTGAGTGGATACCCAGCACCGAGGGAGCGCCGCAACTGAGTGTCCCAGGTCCGGTTTTGCACGGTTTCGTCCAGGCGATGACCGATACCGGATCGGCCACGCTCATCGCCGTCACCGTTGATCGGATCGACATTGGAAACCGTCGCGCTCCCGGTTTGGTGAGGATGGCGCGAGGATGGCACGAAATACCTCGCTAGACTTTTTTGTCCCGCTTTTTCGGGTACGTTGGAAGACGCCATCGAAGTCGAAGGAGATGTCGCTATGACAGCTAATGATGCGTGCGCCCAGCAGACTGAACGTATGGGAACTGCGCCCGGATTCATTGCCGCTCTGGACCAGTCCGGAGGCTCCACACCGAAGGCTCTCAAGGCGTACGGGGTGGAGCCCGAGGTCTACGGCGACGACAAGGACAAGATGTTCGATCTGGTCCACGAGATGCGGACCAGGATCATCACCAGCCCGTCGTTCACCAGCGACCACATTCTTGCCGCGATTCTGTTCGAGATGACGATGGATCGTGAGATCGAGGGAATTCCCACCGGTGATTTTCTGTGGCAGAAGAAGGGCATCGTCCCCTTCCTCAAGATCGACAAGGGCTTGGCCGACGAGGAGTCCCACGTCCGCGTCATGAAGCCGATCCCCGGTCTTGACGAGCTCCTTCATCGCGCTGTCGAGGAGAAGCACATCTTCGGCACCAAGGAGCGCTCGGTCATTCTTGATGACGACAAGGACGGCATCAAGAAGATCGTCGATCAGCAGTTCGAGCTCGGTGAGCAGGTCCGCGCCGCTGGCTTGGTGCCGATCCTCGAGCCTGAGGTCGACATCCATGCACCGAACAAGCAGAAGGCGGAGGAGAGGCTGCACAACCTCATTCGTGAGCACATCGACGCTCTGCCTCTCGACGCCAGGATCATGCTGAAGCTGACGATTCCGACGACCGATGACCTGTACACCGATCTCATTGCGGATCCGAAGGTTCTCCGTGTCGTGGCTCTGTCCGGTGGCTACTCCCGTGAGGAGGCCAATGAGAAGCTGGCTCGTAACCACGGACTGATCGCGAGTTTCTCGCGTGCTCTCGCCGAGGGGCTGAGTCACGGCCAGTCCCAGGAGGAGTTCGACGAGACCCTCCGCAGCTCCATCGATTCGATATACGCTGCTTCGGTGTCCTGACCCTTCGTCGTATGACGGGCCTGCGAGGAACTCGCGGGCCCGTCGTCGTGTCATGGGATGGATGCCCCGCCTCGTCACGCAGAGTGGCTCCGGTTGGACGCAAACGGCTTCGGAACAGGGTGAACGGTGGTGTGGAGGGCTGTCTGCCTTGTAGAATGCTCCTGTGATCCCCAAACTCGTCGCGTTCGATCTGGACGACACCCTGGCCCCCTCGAAGACCCGTCTCCCTGAGCCCATGGCGCACATCATGTCGCGGCTGCTGGATCACACCAGCGTCTGTGTCATTTCCGGCGGTCAGTTCGGCCAGTTCCGTACTCAGGTCGTCGAGGCCCTTGATGACGTCAATGCCCCTCACCTGGATCATCTCCACCTGCTGCCCGCCTGCGGCACCCAGTACTTCCGCTGTGTTGAAGGAGAATGGCAGCGTATCTACGTCGAGGCGCTGACCGAGGACGAGAAGTCCCGCGCCATCGATGCCGTCGAGACCTGCGCCCGTAACCTGGGGTTGTGGGAGGAGCGCGCCTGGGGGCCGAGGTTGGAGGATCGAGAATCCCAGATCACCTTCTCCGCCCTGGGCCAGCAGGCCCCCGTCGATGCCAAGAAGGCGTGGGATCCCAGCGGTGAGAAGAAGCTCAAGCTCCGCGAGGTCGTGGCGGCGAAGCTTCCGGACCTCGAGGTGCGCGCCGGCGGATCCACCTCCGTCGACATCACCCGCGTCGGCCGCGACAAGTCCTTCGGGATGGGCAAGTTGCTCGCTGTGACGGGCCTGTCCAAGGAGGACGTGCTCTTCTACGGGGATCGCCTCGACGAGCACGGTAACGACTACCCCGTCAAGGTCATGGGCATCCCGTGCGTCGCCGTCACGGATTGGCAGGACACGGCCGACAAACTTGAGACCCTCTTGTCTGACTGACACGTTCCGTTCCTTCACGAAACTGTTTTCACACGAGCATCACACAGCGTCATATCGCCACATGAAGACCCCCTTGTATCGCACAAGAGGGTCGTTCCAGTGGTCGTACCAACACTGTGACACAAGAGTTCATCTTGGGGTCTCGTCGGTGTCACCTGAGTATTGGGATGACGACACCACGGCTTCCTAGTGTCCTTCCTCGGCGCTGCCTGTGAGAGGGCGGCAATGAAATCCTGAGGAGGACGGGTGAACACCGGAGTCGACGAAGCCGTGCCGGTGGGCGCGACGTCGTCTGGAGTGGTGGCGTCACCGTCACCGGATCCTGCGCTGCAGGTCAGGTCGTCACAAGTCACGTCCACGGCATGTCGAGTACCCAAACGCCGCCTGAGCCGCAGAATGCGGCGGGAGGGATTGCTCTTCCTGACCTTTGTGGCCCCGAACGCGATCCTCATTGCACTGTTCGTCTACCGACCGTTCTTCCTGAACATCTACTACTCGGCTCTCGACTGGACCCTCGGTTCGGCCAATGCCACTTGGGTCGGGCTGCAGAACTACGTCGAGTTCTTCACTCGCGACGCGGGCACTGTCCTGACGACGACCCTCATCTTCACCGTCGCCACCGTCGGATTCTCCATGCTCATCGGCCTCGGGCTGGCCGTCGTCCTCAACCGTCAACTGGTGGGACGCAACGTCGCCCGAGCCGTCGTCTTCGCACCGTACGTCCTTTCCGGTGTGGGTATCGGCATGGTGTGGATGTTCATCTTCGACCCCGTCACCGGCGTCCTCTCCGCGATTCTGCGGGGAATGCACCTTCCGGTGCCGCAGTGGTTCAACAACCCGCATCTGGCCCTGGCGATGGTCATCATCGTCTACGTCTGGAAGAACCTCGGCTACTGCGCGGTCATCTACCTGGCAGCCCTGCAGGGCATTCCGCGCGACCTGCTCGAGGCGGCAGCACTCGACGGCGCCTCCCGTCGCCGCACCTTCCGCTCGGTGGTCTGGCCGTTGCTGTCCCCGACGACCTTCTTCCTCACCCTGACGACGATGTTGTCCTCCCTGCAGGCCTTCGACATCATCAAGATCATGACCCCGCTGGGTCAGGGCACCTCGACCCTCATGTACTCCTCGTACATCCAGGCTTTCGGGACGTACAACCGCGCCGGTTACTCGGCCGCTCAGTCGACGGTCCTCGTAGTCATCCTGCTCATCCTCACCGTCATCCAGATGCGCTTCCTCGAAAGGCGGGTGCACTACTCGTGAGCTTGAATGCAGCCGTTCGTCGCGCCGACATCCGCCGTTCCCACAAGGTCGACGAGTCGGTCGTGGGGGCCGAGTCCGGTGTCTCCAAGGCCTTCACGGGCTACCTGCCGATGATCCTGGCCGCCCTCATCGTCGTCCTGCCGCTGCTGTGGATGGTGCTGGGATCCTTCAAGACCCCGTCCGAGATCGTCGGCCAGGACGTCGTCTGGTGGCCTCATCACTGGAGTTTCGACGCCTACCGTCAGGCCTCCCGGACCATCGACTTCCCGCAGCTTTTCCTCAACACCGTGATCGTCACCGCCATTGGCGCGACGGTCAAGCTCGTCCTGGCCTGCACCAGCGCCTATGCCTTCGCCTTCCTGCACTTCCCGGGACGCAAGATCATCTTCATCCTGGTTCTCGTTGCCCTCATGGTTCCCGCCCAGGTCTCCCTGGTCCCGAACTACGTCCTCATCTCCCAGCTCGGGGGAGTGAACACCTATTGGGGCATCATTCTCCCCGGCCTGGGTACGGCCTTCGGGACGTTCCTGTTACGTCAGCACTTCCTGTCCTTGCCGGGCGAGGTGATGGAAGCTGCCGAGGTCGATGGTGCAGGCCACATGACCCGGCTGTTCAGGATGGTCATCCCGATGTCAGCTCCCGCGATCGCCACGGTCGGCCTGGTGACGATCGTCGACGAGTGGAACAACTACATCTGGCCGTTGGTCATCACCTCGGACACCTCACGGATGGTGCTCCCGGTGGGGCTCACCGCCTTGCAGGCCGTCGACTCCGACGCCGGCGTCTATCCGATCCTCATGGCTGGTGCCGTGTTCGTCATCCTCCCGGTCCTCCTCATCTTCGTCCTACTCCAGCGATACCTCGTCGCTGGACTCACCCAGGGCGCGGTCAAGTGACCTGCGTCCGCTGGTCCAGTGACGCTGCCGGTCTTCCTTCCGGCGCGAGTTCCCATCCATCCCCATTTCACGTTCGACTCGATCCACAAGGAGAGCATCACCGTGTCCGACCTCAACCCCATCAGCCGTCGTCGGCTGTTGACCATGGCGGCCCTCGGGGCCGGAACCCTGGGCCTGGCCGCGTGCTCGGGCCCCTCCGCCGTCAGCTCCTCCAGCAAGGGAGCCTCCAAGGCTGCCGAGAAGGTTGACTACGCCGACGTCAAGCCCGCCACCGACATCACCTTCTGGACCAACAATCCAGGCGGGTCCGGTGACGTCACCAAGAAGATCTGCGACGACTTCAAGGCGAAGGAAGGGATCTCCGTCAAGATTGTCCCGGCCGGCTCCTCCTATGAGGAGGTTGCGCAGAAGTTCCAGACCGCGCTGACCGGCAAGGACACCCCTGACGTCATCATCGGTTCCGACGTCTGGTGGTTCCGCTACTACATGCAGGACGCCATCGCTCCGCTGGACGACCTGCTCAAGGCTGCCAAGATTGACGTCTCGGCCTACCGCAAGGGGCTCATCGACGACTACCGCTACAAGGACAACCTGTACGCCCTGCCCTTCTCCCGCTCGACCCCGCTGTTCTACTACAACAAGAACCACTTCAAGGCCGCCGGTCTGCCCGACCGCGCTCCGAAGACCTGGGACGAGTGGAGGACCTGGGCCAAGAAGCTGCAGGACGCCAAGACCGGAGCTCAGCACGCCTACCAGTTCCCGTCGGTCACCGACTACGCCGGCTGGACCCTGCAGAACATCCTGTGGGGATACCGCGGTGGCTGGTCCAAGAAGGACTCCTTCGACATCATCTGTGACTCCGACGAGTCCATCAAGGCCCTGACGGTCGTTCGTGACGCGGTCCTCAAGGAGAAGTGGGCCGGAGTCTCCTCCAACGAGTCCACCGACGACATGGCTGCCGGCGCCTGCTCGGCCACCATCGGTTCCACCGGCTCGCTCGTCGGCGTCCAGAAGGCCGTCGGCAACAAGTTCGAGGTCGGCGTCGGGTTCCTGCCCGGTGGACCTGCCGTCGAGAAGCCGGTCTGCCCGACCGGTGGTGCCGGTGTGGCCATCTGCTCTCGCTCCAGCAAGGAGAAGCAGCTGGCCGCCGCCAAGTTCATCGGCTTCCTCACCAATGCCGAGAACACCGTCGATTTCTCCGCTGCCACCGGTTACATGCCGGTCTGCAACGATTCCGACACCTCCAAGCTGCTCAAGGAGAACCCGCTCATCGGTGAGGCCATCAAGCAGCTCGACGCCACCCGTCCGCAGGATTACGCGCGCGTCTTCCTGCCCGGTGGCGATCAGGAGATCGCCAAGGCCATCGCCTCGGTCATCCAGCAGGGTGCTGAGCTGAAGCCGGCCATGACCAAGCTGCGTTCCACCCTCGAGAACATCTACAACACTCAGGTGAAACCCCACCTGTGATCGCGTCTCGACGGCTTCTGAGGCCGCCGCTGTCGCAGCGATGACAATTGGCGACGCCGTGCTGTGAGGTGCGGCGTCGCCGTATTTTGTCGGTGACAAGGGGATTTGGTGGTTGTGACGAGGTGCGTTCCTCTGCTGTCGGCATAGTTGAGTCGATGGAGCTCAACCCTACTTGACTGCGCCGAATGAAGGTCCATACTTGAGTCATAGCAACTCAACTTCAGCGAGGCAGGTAATGGACACCAATCTCACCACAATGAGCCGTGACGCGGTCACCGCCGCCACTCGGCACGCGTTGGCCCACGGGAATCCGTCCGTGGAGCCCTCGCATCTTCTTCATGCTCTTTTCACCATCCCGGACAACACCGTCGGCCCCCTGGTGGCTGGCCTGGGCATCGATCCGCAACGGGTTGACGCCGTCGCAACTACCGCCATGCGCGCCCTGCCGTCGAGCTCGGGGGCATCCGTCGCCCAGCCGCAGCTCTCGGGTGCCCTTGCTCGGGTAATTGCCGACGCACAGAACCGTGCTGAGGCCATGGGTGACTCCTTCGTCGCCACCGAACACCTCCTCATCTCCCTGACGGCGGTTCCCTCCGACGTCCAGAGCGGTCTCGCGGGTCTCGGCCTCAAGCCCGATTCCCTGGCGTCCGCCTTCAACGAGGGGCGTGGTGACCGTCGCGTCACCTCCGAGGAGTCCGAGGGCGGAGAGTCCGCCTTGGCCAAGTACTCCGTCGATCTCACCGAGCGCGCTCGCTCCGGCAAGCTCGACCCAGTCATCGGTCGCGACCAGGAGATCCGTCGCGTCGTCCAGGTCCTGGCGCGACGTACCAAGAACAACCCGGTCCTCATCGGCGAGCCCGGTGTCGGCAAGACCGCCGTCGTCGAGGGGCTGGCCCAGCGAGTGGTGGCCGGGGACGTCCCCGACTCCCTGAAGGGTCGCCGGGTCGTCTCCCTGGACCTGTCCTCGATGGTCGCGGGCGCCAAGTACCGCGGCGAGTTCGAGGAACGTCTCAAGGCCGTCCTCAACGAGATCAAGGAGGCCGAGGGGCACGTCATCACCTTCATCGACGAGCTGCACACCGTCGTCGGTGCCGGAGCTTCTGGCGAAGGCGCGATGGACGCCGGCAATATGCTCAAGCCGATGCTGGCTCGCGGTGAGCTGCGGATGATCGGCGCGACCACCCTTGACGAGTACCGCGAGCACATCGAGAAGGACCCCGCCCTGGAGCGTCGTTTCCAGCAGGTCTTCGTCGGTGAGCCCTCGGTGGAGGACACCATCGCCATCCTGCGTGGTCTGCGGGAGCGCTACGAGGCCCATCACAAGGTACGGATCACCGACGGTGCCCTCGTCGCGGCCGCTAGCCTGTCCAACCGGTACATCACCGCGCGTCAGCTCCCTGACAAGGCCATTGACCTGATTGACGAGGCTGCCTCCCGTCTTCGCATGGAGATCGACTCCTCCCCGGAGGAGATCGACACCCTGCGTCGTGAGGTCGACCGCATGAAGATGGAGATCTTCGCCGTCGAGAAGGAGGAGGACCCGGCCAGCAAGCAGCGTCTGCAGAGGCTGCGCGCCGAGATGGCCGACAAGGAGGAGACCCTGCGTGGGCTCGAGACCCGCTGGGAGGCCGAGAAGGCCAGCCTCAACGAGGTCGGCGAGCTCAAGACCCGCATCGATCAGTTGCGCACCTCCGCCGAGAAGTACCAGCGTGAGGGTGACTTCGGCAAGGCCTCCGAGATCCTCTACGGCCAGATCCCGGCCCTGGAGAAGGAGGCTGAGGCGGCTGACAAGGCCGAGGAGAACGGCTCCCGGATGGTCTCCGAGGAGGTCGGCACCTCCGACATCGCCGAGGTCGTGTCCTCGTGGACCGGCATCCCCGTCGGTCGAATGATGCAGGGCGAGCAGGAGAAGTTGCTCCACATGGAGGAGCGCTTGCACGAACGCCTCATCGGCCAGGAGCGCGCCGTCAAGACGGTGTCGGACGCGGTGCGTCGTTCCCGGGCGGGCATCTCCGACCCGAACCGGCCCACCGGATCCTTCCTCTTCCTCGGACCGACCGGCGTCGGCAAGACCGAGCTGGCCAAGTCCCTGGCCCAGTTCCTCTTCGACGACGAGACCGCCATGGTCCGCATCGACATGAGCGAGTACATGGAGAAACACTCCGTCTCGCGCCTGGTCGGTGCCCCTCCGGGCTACGTCGGATACGAGGAGGGAGGTCAGCTCACCGAGGCCGTGCGGCGTCGTCCATACTCGGTCATCCTCCTCGACGAGGTGGAGAAGGCTCATCCGGACGTCTTCAACATTCTGCTGCAGGTGCTCGATGACGGCCGTCTCACCGACGGTCAGGGTCGTACGGTCGACTTCCGAAACACCATCCTGGTGCTGACGAGCAACCTCGGTAGCCAGTTCCTGTCGGATCCGAACCTCGATGACAAGGCCAAGCACGAGGCCGTCATGAATGCGGTGCGTGCGGCATTCCGTCCCGAGTTCCTGAACCGACTCGACGACGTCGTGATGTTCGACCCGCTCTCCCGTGAGGATCTTGCTCGGATCGTCGAGACGAACCTGGCCAAGTTGAACTCGAGGCTCGCTGATCGCAGGATCACCGTCGAGACCACTGATGCTGCGAAGGAGTGGCTCGCGACTGCGGGATTCGATCCGGTGTACGGTGCCCGACCGCTGCGTCGTCTGATACAGACCACCATCGAGGACCAGCTGGCCCGCAAGGTGCTCGCTGGCGAGGTGGTTGAGGGTGACACCGTGATCTTTGACGGCAACGAGGACAGGGACGGGATTGTCATCCTCTGAAGGTGAGCGTGACAATGTGACCGCGTCGTGACGGGTCAAGGTTCAGACCTCAACCTGCTCGGGTCCGATGTCGCTGGATCCTCCTTCTCGATCTGGCCCCCGGCCTGTGCCGGTTCATCGCCGGAGCAGGCATCGGTGGTGGGTACTCCGCGATTCACTCAACCGGGACCGTGCTACGATTCTGCTGCCGCTCCGGAAGCGCCCTGAGTCTCAGTCGACGTCCCCATCGACGTACATCCAGCGACCAGCGCGACGCTGAAAGCGTGAGACCTCGTGGAGGACGTCATCATGTCCGCCGGAGCGGTAGGTTGCCCGGAACTCCACGACCCCTGTGGTGTCGCCTGGATGGCCGTTCTCGGTCGCGAGGATGGTCAGACCAGTCCATTCGATACCGGTGGAATCGACGACGTTCGGTCTGGTGCGCGGATGCCACGTCGCCCACAGGTGGTTCCACTGACCCAGGACATTGGCGGTGTACCGCGATCTCATGAGGGCCACGGCCGTCTCGGCGCGACGGGGGTCGTCGAGCGCCGGGCGGCAGCACTGGTCGAGAGGGAGTCCTGATCCGCAGGGACATGATGGGGCCATGCCCCAAGCATCCCACCGTCCTGCGAGACGCCAGGAGCCGACCGACTACAGTCATGGCGTCCCCTCATGCGGGGCAGGTACGCGTCGTGGGCGCGCGAAAGGAGAATAATGTCGCACAGGATGATGGCCGGGGCGCTCTTGGCTGCTCTCATCGGGCTGGGCGCCGCAGGATGCTCCGGCACAGCCGGTGTCTACAACAACAGTGAGGATGCCACCAACGGATCGCGGTCCTCAGGCGGTGAGGGCACCCCTGAGGCCCACTCCGGTGCAACCCCGGACCAGAAGTGGACCCATTGCGCGCCCGGATCACGTTCGGCGGACATCGCCTCGATGAAGCCCGACACGAACACTCATCTGACGATCGGGGCCTTCAACGGCTGGGATGAGTCCTGGGCGACCTCCGGCCTCATCAAGCAGGTGCTCGAGAAGGACGGCTACACCGTCACCATCAAGGGATTTGATGCCGGCGTCGGATACCAGGCCACTGCCGGTGGGGGCATCGACCTCATCACCGATTCCTGGCTGCCGGTGACCCAGGCCGGATACATCCGCAAGTACGGCCCGAAGCTGGAGAACCTTGGATGCTGGTACGACAACGCGAAACTCACGATCGCCGTCAACAAGAACTCGCCAGCGCACTCGATCGCCGATCTGAAGACGATGGGCAACTCCTACGGCAACGTCATCTACAGCATCGAGCCGGGAGCCGAGATGACCAAGACCATTGCGAACCAGACGCTGCCGATGTACGGGCTGTCGAACATCACCCTCAAGACCTCCTCGACCCCGGCCATGCTGGCCCAACTCAAGAAGGCCACCAAGGCTGGTAACGACGTCGCCGTGACGCTGTGGCGACCGCACTGGGCCTACGACGCCTATCCGGTGCGCGATCTCGACGATCCCAAGAACGCCATCTCCAACGCCGAGCTCATCTACAGTTTCGGTCGACCCGGGTTCGAGAAGGACCATCCCAAGGCCGCCCAGCTCGTCCGAAACCTCGCGATCGATGACGCTCACCTGTCCAGCTTGGAACACCTCATGGTCGAGACCACGGACAGGGGCGGACAACAGGGCACCGCCATCGCGGCATGGATGAAGAACAACACCGACTGGGTGGATGACTGGCAGGCCGGAAGACTGGGGGATCGGTGAGCTGTCTCGTCCCGGATCGGGACACCCCAGGAGCGTGGATCGTCCGCGTCGGTGGGGCTGATCAGTCATGGATCGACCCTGACGATCCCACTCGGCTCGAGTTCGACTACATGGGACGTATCGCTGATCACCTTGACGTCCACCGTCCAGCGGGGGAGAGGATGCGCGTCATTCACGTCGGTGGGGCGGGAATGTGTCTGGCACGGTACGTGGCGTTCACCCGTCCGACGAGCCCGCAGATCGTCTGTGAGCCGGATACCGAGCTCACCGAGGAAGTGCGGCTCAAGGCCCCGCTTCCGCCTCGTTCCGGGATCAAGGTGCGGCCCGTCGACGGACGCTCTGGGATCGCCGCCATGCGCGAGGACTTCGCTGACGTCGTCATCCTTGATGCCTTTGACGGTGCGAGAGTGCCCGCTGACCTGGTCACCGTCGAGTTCTTCACCGACGTCCTGCGCATCCTGCACGCTGACGGCATCGTCGTGGCGAACCTGGCCGACTCGGCCCCTCTGACCTGGACTAAGAGGGTCGTCAGGGCCGCTGGCGACGTGTTCTCCAATGTCTGTCTGGCCGCAGAGTCGTCGACCCTCAAGGGACGTCGCTACGGCAACATCATCCTGGCGGGCTCGAACGGACCGCTGCACGAGCAGGAACTGGTGCGACGTTGCAGCGGGGCCGCCTTCCCCTTCCGGCTCATCAGCGGGGAAGCCCTGACGAAGCTTCTCGCAGACGCCGCACCGTTCCGTGACGACGACGTCGAGCCCTCTCCAGGGCCACCCCGAGGGGCGACCTTCTTCTCCTGAGACACCCGGACGGCTCTCCCCCGCGTCGGTTTCGGGTGACATGATGGCGGCATGGCCAATTCCGCCCCTGACAGCAAGCCTAAGTACGGCCATGTGCCCTCGTTGCCAGACATGCCATCAGCCATCGTCGTGGCACGGGTCATCGTCATCGGCTTCTCGGTGTTGTGGGCCCTCGTCGTCTGTGGCATGTGGGCAGCCGGGCGCAGCGAGAGTCAGACGACACTTGGTCCGGTCCTGACGTCGTTCGCCCTGGGCATGGATTCGGGAGGTTGGGTGCAGTACCTGCTCATCCCCCTGGCGGGTTGTGTTCTGACTGTGACTATGGGTCGTGGCCATGCCATCGACCGTTATCTGTTCACCGTGCTGTCCTTGGTGTGGATGTGGAGACTCTCGCGAGGCAACGAGTTCATGAGAGGTTTTGACGTCATCGGAGTCATGACGGTGGCTGCCGTGCTGGCGACGGTCTGGAGTGGTCCCGTCAACGCGTGGATCAAGGCCGTCGCGGAACGTGACAAGGTCATTGCCAACCCGCCGGAGGAAGGGTGGCTCGAACCAGGGCAGGGCCAGCCATGGCAGACCGCGGTGGGTGGCAGACGAGTTCGATGAGCGCGAGAGGGGCTGGTCAGCATGATGCTGGCCAGCCCCGCGTCACATTGTGAGCCGAGCGTCACTCGACGCGGGAACGTTCCGCCGACTGAGGTCGGCTGGCCTGGCCCTTGCGGCGGGCCTTGAGCCACTCGAAGAGCATCGGCAGCACCGATACCACGATGATGAGGAGCAGAGCCGCCTCGAAGTTGTTGCGGATGACGGGGATCTGTCCCAGGAAGTAACCGGCCTGCACGGCGATGAGCACCCAGAGGACGCCGCCGATGGCGGTGTAGGTGATGAATTTGCGGAAGTTCATCCGGCCCACGCCGGCGATCATCGTGACGAAAGTACGGACGATCGGCACGAATCGGGCAAGGATGAGGGCCACCGACCCGTGTTTGCGGAAGAAGTCGTGGGTGGTGTCGACGTGCTTGGGCGAGAACACTTTGCCCATGAACCCCTCTCGCTCCCGGAAGAGCTTGGGGCCCACCACGTAGCCGATCCAGTAACCGCAGATGTTTCCGGAAATGGCGCAGATGATGAGGCCGAGGTTGACGACGACGAGGGTCGTTGCCGGGGGCCCGTAATGGACCAGTGGGACGGAGGAGTTGACGCCCACGGCAGCAAACATTCCGAGGGCGAAAAGCAGAGAGTCTCCGGGCATGAAGAACACGGCCAGGCCGCATTCCACGAAGACGATCAGCGCGACGATCCACAGGGCTGCAGCACCGGCGCCCTGGATGATGGCCTGTGGGTCCATCCAGGCGGGGGTGAGCAGGGCAGGGAGGGTCATGAGGAGAGTCGGCATGGGCCAAGACTATCTTTGGTTCGTGTGTGCCCCGACCGATGGCGGCCTCGCAGAGGCCCCCTCACTGCAGATTCCCGGTCAGAAGACGACCACAGTCGTAGGTGTCGGGCCGATGCCCGAACCGTGGCCTGACGACCCAAGACTCGATCGGGAACTGTTGGCATCGGGGGATCGACGCAATGTTATCGATCGTTATCGATACTGGACGATGGAAGCCATCGTCGCTGACCTCGACACCCGACGGTCCCGGTTGCACGTGGCCATCCAGAACTGGGAGCACGACTTCAACATCGGTTCCGTGGTGCGCACCGCAAACGCCTTCAACGTCGCGGCTGTGCACATTCTGGGACGACGACGCTGGAACCGACGCGGTGCGATGGTGACCGATCGGTACTTGCACGTCTATCACCACCCGGACGTCCCCACCTTCCTGGAGTGGCTTGACGAGCACGGCATCACCCCTGTCGGCGTGGACAACCTGCCCGGATCGGTGCCGCTGGAAACGGCAAGACTCCCGCAGGACTGTTGCCTGCTCTTCGGCTCCGAAGGCTCTGGACTGACCGACGAGGTCGTCGCAGGCTGCGACCAGTTGGTGGCCATCACCCAGTACGGGTCAACTCGTTCGATGAATGCCGGAGCCGCTGCCGCGATCGCCATGTACGCCTGGACGACCCAGTGGTGCGAGGCCCCAAACCCACCCACCGACTGAACAGGGAAACCGCGACCCCCTAGGCTCGTGCCATGAGCACACAACCCGCCGAGGACCCAGGACGACTGGTGGTGGCGTTCAATCCAGTGCCGAGTGCCTCCCGGGTTGCCCACCATCACGCGACGAGATTCCGTCTTGCCGTGCAAGCCCTCGTCGTCGTCATCATCGGTGGCCTGCTGTGGGCGTTGACGGCTGACGCCTTTGAACTGTCCACCGTGATGTGGATGTTCGGTGCCTGGGTGGTGCTGTTCCTGGTGCTCTTCGTCATTCAGAATCTGCGCCTGCATGCCGCGCGCAAGGATCTCCTTGACGTCGGGGAAGGGCCAGCCCTCATCGTCGACTCCGACGGTTTGAGCGTGCGACGGATACTGCGCACCGGGGAGGAGGACTTCGCCGCACCGACCATGGACGAGATCAGCTGGAAGGGCATGGCGTCCATCAAGGTGGGTGGGTCGTCCATCGGGTCGGGCCCCGGGCTCGTCGTCCATGCTGACGATGGCCGTCAGTGGGAAGTCCCGCTGTCCTGGCTGGATTGTCCGCCAACAGACATCGACGCCGCAGTCTCAACAGCGTCGGGCGGCCGGGTGTGCGTCGAGCAGGCAGGGGTTGACACCGCCGACTGATGTGCGTTGCGCAGCACCTTTGAGCGTGCTGGAGTCCCGGACTGACATCATCCGGGTGGATGCGGAAGAATGAACTCTCGTCATCGCGAGTTCATACAGGAAGGCGCAATATGCCCATCGCAACACCCGAGGTCTACGGCGAGATGATCGATCGCGCGAAGGAGAAGGGCTTCGCCTACCCGGCCATCAACGTGACCTCCTCCCAGACGCTCAACGCCGCCCTCCAGGGTTTCACCGAGGCTGGCTCCGACGGCATCATCCAGATCTCCACCGGTGGTGCTGAGTACCTGTCGGGTCAGAAGGTCAAGGACATGGTGACCGGCGCGGTTGCTCTCGCCGAGTACGCCCACGTCGTCGCCAAGAACTACCCGATCAACGTGGCCCTGCACACTGACCACTGCCAGAAGGAGAAGCTGGACAAGTACGTCAACCCGCTCATCGCCATCTCGCAGGAGCGCGTCGACAAGGGTCAGGACCCGCTGTTCAACTCCCACATGTGGGATGGCTCGGCCATCGAGGTCGAGGAGAACCTGCAGATCGCCGAGGAGCTGCTCTCTCGCACCTCGAAGGCCAAGCTGATCCTCGAGATCGAGGTCGGCGCTGTTGGTGGCGAGGAGGACGGCGTCACCGGTGAGATCAACGAGAAATTGTACACCACCGTCGCCGACGGCATGCGTACCCTCGAGGTCCTCGGCCTGGGGGAGAAGGGCCGCTACATCACCGCCCTCACCTTCGGCAACGTCCACGGCGCCTACAAGCCCGGCTTCGTCAAGCTGCGTCCGGAGATCCTCAAGGAGATCCAGGACGAGTGCGGCAAGAAGTACGGCAAGGACAAGCCGTTCGACCTCGTCTTCCACGGTGGCTCCGGCTCCACCGCTCAGGAGATCGCTGACGCGGTGTCCTACGGCGTCATCAAGATGAACGTGGACACCGACACCCAGTATGCCTTCTCCCGCCCGGTTGTCGATCACATGTTCTCCAACTACAGCGGCATGCTGAAGATCGACGGTGAGGTCGGCAACAAGAAGATGTACGACCCGCGCTCGTGGGGCAAGAAGGCCGAGGCTGGCATGGCTGCCCGCGTCATCGAGGCCTGTGAGCGTCTTGGCTCGAAGGGCACCTCGGTCAACGCCTGAGTATGCCTGTGCAGAATCCCGGCCAGTCCTATGGTGAGGATTGGCCGGGATTCTTGCGGTCATCGGTGCGATGGCAGTGGTGGAGGTGGAGTGTCGTTGGCCCGCACTGTTGCGTTCCAGTCGACGAGCCACTTTCCATCAACGGAGGTCATGATGACGGTCATGATTGGTTCTGCTGTCGAACGTGAATAGATGTCCGCTGATCGTGTTGGAAGAGGCCCCTCGGAAATAAGGATTCCTTCGTTTGGCCCGGCGTTGTCATCGTGGTAGGCCTTGAAAATGGCTTGGCCCCACTCTTCGGCTTTCCTGGAATGACCATCCCAGCCGGTATTGGGTGCGACGAGGTTCTGAACGCGGCCGTTGTCAATAGCGTCAGGGGTTGATATGGCCTCGGCGAAGTAGGCCGCTATGGCGACATCACTTGGCTGAAGTTCGTCATCGTGATGCTGCACCAGAAGTGTGCCTCCAATCCCGGCGGCAGCGGACATGATAGCACATATCAGATACGTTAGAACAGCTTTGATGTTCATTGATCTCTCCGGTCAGTAGCTGAATTCATGTCAAGTGAAGTGCCCATATTGTCCGTCCCAGGTGGTTCTTTTTCCCAGTTGAATTAACTCTCTTTTGAAGCGCAAAAAATGGTATGTTGTGGGTGTTGGTGCTGTGATAGGTCAGGAGCGGCTGTTTTCCGCTTCTTCCTGTGACGATCATGCTATGATACCACGCACCATTGTATCCGTATTGGACGACGTTTCCGTGCCACATATCGTAGTAGTGCGATGCAAGCCTAGTGCGTTTATTCGCTAACGCGAATGATCGGAATTTTCCGACGTTGACCCATGATGCTGAGGTGTAGTGAGGCCATTTGAGGTAGAACCACGATCTGTCTGTATTCTTCCATGCTAGGTTCCCTGTGTATCCCCAACCAGATGCCTCCATGCATTGAGAGACGAAGTTCGTGCAGTCGCCTCCCCGTCCGGCGCCATCAAAGCGGCGATAGGCGCCGTTGTAGTGCGACCAGTATTTGTTGGCGTATGCGGCTGCTTTGAAACGGCCTGATTTTCCGGCTGATCTTTCGTTTAGCTCCGGATTGGTTCGCGCCTCCATCTCGTATAGTTCGGCAGTTGACGGTGCTGGATCGGGGAGTTCGCCGCGGTGAATATCTTTTTGTGGTGCAAGGATCGCTTGGCGAAGAGGCTCTGGCAATGTGCCGACGTCATCGGATGAGGGGATGATGATGTTTTGGATCTGGGGTCCCTGGAGCGCCAGGATGACGGGAATAGTCTCGACCCAGGTGTGATTGCCGTCGATGGCGTACCGGAGGGTGAGTGTGACTATTTGGAAACGACCTTGGTGGGTGGAAGCATCCTGGCTTCCTGTAAGAACGACTTCGTTGCGTCCTAGGAATTGTCCCAGAACATCCGGTGCCTCAGTGCCAATCGATGTTTGGATGGATGCATAGTCGTTAAGTGACTGTCTTGCCTCAGTTCCGAGTGGCACATCTCTGGCGAGACGATCGATAGCTTTTACGCACCCTCGAATGGCTGAGGTATCATTCGTCTTGCCGAACGAGCTGCGCGTAATTTCGCGCATCGCTTCGGTGATGGCCTCGGCATAGTCGGATGGGCCCGTGAGTGGTTCCCCCGGGGGTGTGTGGGGAACGGGGCTAGCGTCGGCGTTGACGGCATGAGTGGTAGCTATTGAGGTGGCTGCCGCTAGGGCGAGGAAGGTTCTTCTGTGGATGGCCACGGTGTCTTCTTCTGGGCTCGAAGTGTATCCCCATGATGGATCTTGGTAGTATGTAAGAAGAGATTAACATGCGCTGAGTACCGGGTGCTGCGCGATGCTATTGATATGAGGATTTGGGGGTGCGATCACACGTTCCAGCCTGATGAGACGTCGGGTGGCGCACGTCAGTGTGTGGCGCTCCGCGCGGTGTGGTTGCTGTTGAGCCGTCATCTCAATGAGGGCGGTGCTCGAAGCGACCGTGGCGGTGACTCACTCCTCGGTGACGACCGGGGTGTCTCCGGGCCGCGCCCACTCGCTCCACGAGCCGTCATAGATGCCGACGTCCTTGCGTCCGGCCAGGGTTGCGGCCAGCGCGATGACGCAAGCTGTCCACCGGAGCCGCACGTCGCGACGATGGGACGATCGCCCGCGGCATCGTTGACTAGCTGTTGCAAGTCCTCGACGGGGCGAATCCGGCCGTCGTCGATGACTTGGGTGTAAGGCAAGTTCGTTGCCGTCGGCATGTGACCGGCACGCAGCCCGACGCGGGGCTCCGCGACCGTTCCCGCAAACCGCTCGGCGGAGCGGGCATCGACGATGCGAGGAGAGTTCGGGTCATCCGAGGCGGCGATGATGCGTAGTACCTCCTCCTGGTCGACGATGGCGCCGGGGACGGCAGTCAGGCTGACGTTCCCGGGTTTGGGGGTCGGGGTGATCTCGGTCGTCAGGCGTCCGCCAGCGGCCACCCAGCCGGCATTTCCACCTTCCAGGATCGACACATTGTCGAAGCCGCAGGCGTGCATCATCCACCACGGGCGGGTGGAGGCGAAGAGGAACTCGTCCTCGGTGACGACGACGTGGGAGTCATTATTGACGCCCAGCTCGCGCAGTCGTGCCTGGAACTGGGGCACCGATGGCATCGTGTGGGGAAGTCCGGTCGACTGGTCGCTCATGGGGCCGTCGAGATCGAAGGGAAGGGCTCCAGGGACATGCGGCACGCCAGGGCGGCAAGGGGACACATCGACGATGACGATGCGGGCGGCGTCAGAGCTCTCGAGTAGTTCCATGAGGGCCTGCGGATGGACCATGGGAGTGGGGCACAAGGTCTCAGCCATAGTTGCATCATGTCACCGACGATTCCACCCAGAGATATCCTCAACGGGCAATTGATCAGTTGAACACGGTTCAAGTGTGAAAAAGGGGCCCACCTGTCCCAAACGCTCTCGGCAAGTGGAATCATGGAGCCATGAGTCCGCGAAAGATTGGCGTTACCGAGCTCGTGCTCCGCGACGCGCATCAGAGCCTGCTTGCCACCCGCATGGCCATGGAGGACATGGTCGATGCCTGTGCCGACATTGATGCGGCAGGCTTCTGGTCCGTTGAGTGCTGGGGTGGAGCTACCTTCGATTCCTGCATCCGATTCCTCAACGAAGACCCGTGGGAGCGTCTGCGCACCTTCCGCAAACTGCTGCCGAACTCCCGGCTGCAGATGCTGCTGCGTGGCCAGAACCTCCTGGGCTACCGTCACTACAACGATGAGGTCGTCGACAAGTTCGTCGAGAAGTCGGCCGAGAACGGCATGGACGTGTTCCGTGTCTTCGACGCACTGAACGACCCGCGTAACCTCGAGCACGCCATGTCTGCCGTCAAGAAGACCGGCAAGCATGCTCAGGGCACCATCTGCTACACCACCTCCCCGATTCACACCCCGGAGAGCTTCATCAAGCAGGCCGATCGCCTGATCGACATGGGTGCCGATTCGATCGCCTTCAAGGACATGGCGGCCCTCCTCAAGCCGCAGCCCGCCTTCGACATCATCAAGGGCATCAAGGAGAACCACCCCGACGTGCAGATCAACCTGCACTGCCATTCCACCACGGGTGTCACCCTGGTCACCCTGCAGAAGGCCATCGAGGCTGGGGTCGACGTCGTCGACACCGCCATCTCCTCGATGTCGCTCGGTCCGGGCCACAACCCGACCGAGTCCCTCGTCGAGATGCTCGAGGGCACCGAGTACACCACTGACCTCGACATGGATCGCCTCCTCAAGATCCGTGACCACTTCAAGAAGGTTCGTCCGAAGTACAAGAAGTTCGAGTCGAAGACGCTGGTCAACACCAACATCTTCCAGTCCCAGATCCCGGGCGGAATGCTCTCCAACATGGAGTCCCAGCTCGAGGCGCAGGGCGCTGGCGACCGCATGGACGAGGTCATGAAGGAGGTGCCGCGCGTCCGCAAGGATGCCGGTTACCCGCCGCTGGTCACCCCGTCCTCCCAGATCGTCGGAACCCAGGCCGTGTTCAACGTTCTCATGGGCAATGGCGAGTACAAGAACCTCACCGCCGAGTTCGCCGACCTGATGCTCGGCTACTACGGCAAGCCGATTGGTGAGCTCAACCCCGACATCGTCGAGATGGCCAAGAAGCAGACCGGCAAGGAGCCGATCGACTGCCGTCCCGCCGACCTGCTCGAGCCCGAGTGGGATGAGCTGGTTGAGCAGGCCAAGGGCCTCGAGGGCTTCGACGGCACCGACGAGGACGTTCTCACTAACGCCCTGTTCCCGGGAGTCGCCCCGAAGTTCCTCAAGGAGCGTCCGGAGGGCCCGAAGAGCGTCGCGATGACCGAGGCACAGCTGAAGGCCGAGAAGGAAGGCACCGGCGCTGCCGGCATCGCCGGACCGGTCAACTACAACGTGACGGTCGGTGGCAACAGCCACCAGGTGACCGTCGAGCCTGCGTGAGGATGATCGCCAACCATGGCTGAGAAGAAACCAATCAAGCTGGCCGACACCATGGCCGGCCGAATCGAGCAGCTTGCCGACGAGCGCCACAATGTGGAGCTCGGAGGCGGCGAGGCTCGACTCGAGAAGCAGCGTGATAAGGGCAAGCAAACTGCCCGCGAGCGCATCGACAACCTCGTCGACGCCTACTCCTTCGACGAGGTGGGTGCGTTCCGCAAGCACCGCACCACCCTCTTCGGCATGGACAAGGCCGAGGTTCCCGCCGACGGTGTCGTCACCGGTCGCGCGACCATTCACGGTCGCCCGGTGCACGTCGCCTCCCAGGACTTCACCGTCATGGGTGGTTCCGCTGGTGAGACCCAGTCGACCAAGGTCGTCGAGACGATGGAGCAGTCCCTGCTGACCGGCACCCCGTTCCTGTTCTTCTACGACTCGGGCGGTGCCCGAATCCAGGAGGGCATTGACTCGCTGTCCGGCTACGGCAAGATGTTCTACGCGAACGTCAAGCTGTCGGGCGTCGTGCCGCAGATCGCCATCATCGCTGGCCCCTGCGCCGGTGGCGCCTCCTACTCCCCGGCTCTCACCGACTTCATCATCATGACGAAGAAGGCCCACATGTTCATCACGGGCCCCGGAGTCATCAAGTCGGTCACTGGCGAGGAGGTCACCGCTGATGACCTGGGTGGTGCCGACGCGCACATGTCCACCTCGGGCAACATCCACTTCGTGGCCGAGGACGACGACGCCGCGGTGCTCATCGCGCAGAAGCTGCTGAGCTTCCTGCCGCAGAACAACACCGAGGACGCCCAGATCTCCAACCCCAACAACGACGTCTCCCCGCAGCCTGAGCTGCGCGACATCGTCCCGCTGGATGGAAAGAAGGGCTACGACGTCCGCGACGTCATTGCCAAGATCGTCGACTGGGGCGACTACCTGGAGGTCAAGGCTGGCTGGGCGACCAACATCGTCACCGCCTTCGCTCGTGTCAACGGTCGCACCGTCGGCATCGTGGCCAACCAGCCGAAGGTCATGTCGGGCTGCCTCGACATCAACGCCTCCGACAAGGCCGCCGAGTTCATCACCTTCTGCGACTCGTTCAACATCCCGTTGGTGCAGTTGGTTGACGTTCCTGGCTTCCTGCCCGGTGTCCAGCAGGAGTACGGCGGCATCATTCGCCACGGCGCGAAGATGCTCTACGCCTACTCCGAGGCCACCGTCCCGAAGATCACCGTGGTGCTGCGCAAGGCGTACGGCGGCTCCTACCTGGCCATGTGTAACCGTGACCTGGGTGCCGACGCCGTCTACGCCTGGCCGAGCGCGGAGATCGCGGTGATGGGTGCCGATGGCGCTGCCAACGTCATCTTCCGTCGCCAGATCAAGGAATCTGAGGATCCCGCGTCCACGCGTGCCGCCAAGATCGAGGAGTACCGCAACGCCTTCAACACGCCTTACGTGGCTGCCGCCCGTGGACAGGTTGATGATGTGATCGATCCCGCTGACACTCGTCGCAAGATCACCGCCGCACTGGAGATTTACGCCACCAAGCGTCAGTCCCGTCCGGCCAAGAAGCACGGCGTCATGCCGTGCTGAGTGAAGAAGGCTGATGGGAGGACAAGATGAGTGAGAATAATGAACTCGTCATCGAGACGCTGAACAAGCGACTCGCGGCGCTGGAGGCCGAGGTTTCCCGGCTGACGAAGACCAGCAAGGACGTTCCTGAGGACGTGCTCGCCGTTATTTCCGCCGCCGTGTCGGCTTACCTGGGCAACGACGGCAAGGTTCAGGCTGTCCGTTTTGCCCCGAGTGAGACCTGGGTCCGTCAGGGACGCAGGGCTCAGCAGAACCATTCGATTCGTTGACCTGGAGAAACTGACATGAAACTCAAGGTGACCGTCAATGGCGTCGCTTACGACGTTGACGTTGACGTTGACAAGACCCCTAATGCGCCGATGGCGCCGATCCTCTTCGGAGGCGGCTCCGGTGGCCCGATGAAGTCGTCCAGTGGCGGCGCTGGCAAGGCCGGCGAGGGCGAAGTTCCCGCTCCGCTCGCTGGCACTGTTGCCAAGATCCTCGTGGCCGAGGGTGATGCCGTCAAGGCTGGTCAGGTGCTCCTGACCCTCGAGGCCATGAAGATGGAGACCGAGATCAGCGCCCCGGCGGATGGAACCGTCAAGGGCATTCTGGTGGCTGTTGGTGACGCCGTCCAGGGTGGTCAGGGCCTGGTGGCTCTGGGCTGATCCCCGGCACGCAGACCGCAGTGGCGCCGCATCTTCGGGTGCGGCGCCACTGCCATGTGCCACGGGTGTCCTGCGACTGAGCTCGTGAGGCCGTTCGTCACCAGTCGCGTCGCCCGCAAGAACGATGGCTGCAGGCCGTGACGAGAAACGGCCCGCCCCCTGAAGAGGCGGGCCGGACGTGATTCAGATCACTTGAAGACGATGATCTTGCGTCCGGTCGGGGTGTGATCCCACAGCCACTTCAGACCCGACATGTTGCGGATGTTGATGCAGCCATGCGAGCTACCGTTCCAGCCGTCGCGGGCAAATCCCGACGAGTAGTGGATGGCTTGGCCCTTGTAGAAGAACATTGAGTATGGCATCGGGGATCCGTAGGAGGTCGAGAAGTGGTTCTTGTCCTTCCAGTAGATCGTGTTGACGCCTTCCTGGGTGGGCATGCTGGGACGACCGTAACGAGCGTCCAAGGTGATGAGGATGCGCCCGTTCTGCACCATCCACAGCTTGCGCTGGTTCTTCGAGGCGCAGATGACGGTTCCCGTCATGCAGCGACGGTCAAGACGAGCACCGGAGTTGTTGATCGGGAGACTCACCGGTGCCGAGACGGGTTTGGAAGACACCGCAGAGACCGGGATCCAGCTCTGCATGGAGTTGAAGACGACCGGCATCCAGCCGTTGTGGTTCGGACCGCGACGGACGACGCGGGTGCCCTGGTAGGCGGTGCCCATCGAGCGGAAGGAGTTCGAGGCGCCGGTTCGCATCGTCTGGTCCTTCTTCACCCAGAAGGTTTGCGGACGGGTGGAGGTGACGGTGTTGCCCGGCAGCCAGCCCTGCTTGCCCTGGTAGAAGACCGGGGCCCAGCCGTTGCGGTTGGGGCCGCGGCGAACCATGGCGGTCGTGGCATGGGTACGTCCCATGGAACGGAAGGAGGTCGAGGCGCCAGTGCGTAGCTCGGTCTCGACGTAGATCCACTGAGTCTGGGGATGCCAGGTTGTCACCGTGCTGGCAGGAACCCAACCCTGAGTGTTCCTGTACAGCACCGGGGCCCAGCCGTTGTAGTTCGGACCACGACGGATGAGGGCATGGGTGGAAGCCGTGCGTCCCATGGAGCGGAAGGAGCTGGAGGCACCGGTGCGAAGGTCGGAGGAGAGGTACACCCACATGGTCTGCGGGTAGGTCGTCGTCATGGTGTTGGTGGGAACCCATGCCTGGCTGCCCTCGTAGAGAACTGGGGCCCAGCCGTTGCGCTCGGGGCCACGGATGACGATCTTCTTTGCAGCCCGCGTCCGTCCCATGGAGCGGAAGCTGGACGATGCGCCGGTGCGCAGGTCGGTGGAGATGTAGGTCCACAGGGCTCGCGGCTGGTCGGTGGTGAGAGCGCTGGTGGGGATCCAGGCATTGGTGTCGCCGTGGCGGATTGGGGCCCAGCCGTTGCGCTCCTCGCCATGGATGACGACCCGGGTGGTCGCCGAGATCCTGCCCATGGAACGGAACTGCGTGCCGGCTCCGGTACGCAGATCGGTGGCGACGTAGATCCAGGCGGTTTCCTCGATCTTGGTCGGATTCGTGGCCGCGGAGTTCTTCGCCGAGGGAATCGACTCGGTGGAAACCTTGGGGGTGGCCGGAAGGCTCGGAGTATCCGGCTCAGTTGTCGCGGGGGCGGTCTCCGGGGCGGAGGAACCCTCCACAACGGCGGGGGTCGTCGCTGGGGCAGCGGGAGCCTCAGGAGCGTTGACGGTGGACGCAGGCCGCGAAGGGGAATCCGTGGTGGTTGGCGGGGTCGAGGGCTCCGCATTGGCAGTACCGACGATCCCGACGGGCAAGGACATGGCCAGAGTGGCTGCCAGGCCGGCAGCGCGAGCGGAGTGCATGGATCAAACACCTTTCGGGGATGTGGACGACAAGATGGTACGCCATTTCTGCAATGACTCCGACGTGGTTCCTGTGAGCTCCGGTGCAGTTGTGGCAGGATCATCGCCCTGGGATGGCGCCGCAGCATCCGAGTCAGCAGGAACCGTGGCGCCATTGACATGTGGCCAGGTGCTCGTCAACTGTTCTTCGCGCGGGTGCGGGTCTTGGCGCGCTCGTGGGCGTTCAGCTCCGTCTTTCGGATGCGGACGACGTCCGGGGTGACCTCGAGGCACTCGTCCTCACGGCAGAATTCGAGCTGCTGCTCCATGGAAAGCCTGGTGGCCGGGATGAGGCGTTCCAGCTCATCACCGGTCGAGGACCGTACGTTGGTGAGGTGCTTCTCCTTGGTGGGGTTGACGTCCATGTCGTCGGGGCGGGAGTTCTCGCCGACGACCATGCCCTCGTAGGTGTCGTCACCGGGGGCGACGAACATCGTGCCGCGCTCCTGCAGGTTGAACAGGGCATAGGAGGTGACGACCCCCTGACGGTCGGCCACCATCGAGCCGCTCTGACGGGTGCGCAACTCGCCCACCCAGGGCTGGTAGTCCTCGAAGACCTGGTTCATGATGCCCTGACCGCGGGTCTGGGTCAGAAACTCGGTGCGGAAGCCGATGAGACCGCGGGCCGGGACGACGAACTCCATGCGCACCCAGCCGGAGCCGTGGTTGACCATGTGCACCATCTGGCCCTTGCGCAGGCCCATCATCTGGGTGACGGCGCCCATGAACTCCTCGGGGGCGTCGATGGTGACGCGCTCGAAGGGCTCGTGCAGCTTGCCGTCGATGGCCTTGGTGACGACCTGGGGCTTGCCGACGGTGAGCTCGAATCCCTCACGACGCATCTGCTCGACGAGGATGGCCAGCTGCAACTCGCCGCGGCCCTGCACCTCCCACATGTCCGGTCGGTCGGTGTCGGCCACCTTGATGGAGACGTTGCCGATGAGTTCCTGGTCGAGGCGGGCCTTGAGGAGACGCGCGGTGAGCTTGTCACCGGACCGACCCGACAGCGGAGAGGTGTTGATACCGATCGTCATCGACATTGACGGCTCGTCAACGTGGATGAGGGGCAGCGGGTCCGGGTTGTCGGGGTCGGAGAGGGTCTCACCGATGGTGATGTCGGGGATGCCCGCGATGGCGACGATGTCGCCCGGGCCGGCCTTCTCGGCGGGGACGCGCTCAAGGGCCTCGGTCATGAGCAGCTCGGAGAGCTTGACGTTCTGGACCGAGCCGTCACGCTTGCACCAGGCCACCGTCTGTCCCTTGGAGATCTCACCGGATGCGACGCGGCACAGGGCCAGACGTCCGAGGTAGGGGGACGCGTCGAGATTGGTGACGTGGGCGCGCAGCACCCCGTCCTCCTCGTAGGTGGGAGCCGGGATGTTCTCGAGGATGCAGTCGAACAGAGGCTGCAGGTCGGGGGAGTCCGGCATCTCTCCGTCGGCGGGCTTGCTGAGGCAGGCACGTCCGGCCTTTGCGGAGGCGTAGACGACCGGGACGTCGAGCAGGGAGACATCGTCGTCGTCGGAAAGATCCATGAACAGGTCGTAGGTTTCCTCGACGACCTCGTCGATGCGGGCGTCGGGGCGATCGACCTTGTTGAGCACGAGGATGAGCGGAAGCTTCTTGGCCAGGGCCTTGCGCAGCACGAAGCGGGTCTGGGGGAGGGGGCCCTCGGAGGCGTCGACGAGGAGGATGACGCCGTCGACCATCTCGAGGCCACGCTCGACCTCGCCGCCGAAGTCAGCGTGTCCAGGGGTGTCGATGATGTTGAGGGTGATCTCCTCGCCGTCGCTCATGACGTGCTTGACGGCGGTGTTCTTGGCGAGAATGGTGATGCCCTTCTCGCGCTCGAGGTCCATCGAGTCCATGACGCGCTTCTCGACCTCGGCGCCCTCACGGAAGGCTCCCGACTGCCACAGCATCGCGTCGACCAACGTGGTCTTTCCGTGGTCAACGTGGGCCACGATGGCGATGTTGCGCAGATCCTTGCGTACGGGCATGCAGAACTCCGGTTCAGATCGAGGATGTGGACACCGCGACGAGGCCGCGGGACTTCGGCGGGCGAAAACGCACCACCGTGAAGTGTAGGTCAGTGCAGGGTTGAGCTACGAATGAGCGAATCAGCGCCGCATTTCGAAGCGCCGACGCAGTGGCTGGTGTGTTGACTTCTCGGCGGCAGTGTGATTGCCGTCGCACCACTGAGAAGGTGGCACCTGTGCCTTGACCTGGTCGATGTGTTGGCCACATCCGGCCCACGTCGTCTTGCCACAGACGTCACATCTGATGGGTCGGCACATGGTGGTGATCCTTTCATTTGGCTGGAACAAGTTTATGTCACATGCCCTTGCAGACGGCCCGAGCGAGCGCCTCGGCGCGTTTCGCCCTAGGCTTGGGAGTATGGCTGAGGAGCAGAACACCGATCCGACCACAGAGATCGAGGAACAGGACCACGGCGTCCACTTGCCGCCCGACCCGGCCATCCGCAAACTTGCCAAGCGGGGACGCGGTGAGTTCATGTCGGTCGTCAAGGAACATCCGTCCTCGACGTTGTGTTGGGCTCTGCTGGCTGAGGGGTCCCTGCTGTGCGGTACCGATGCTGCCGATGTCGCGGCCTATGCCTATGCACGTACCGGGCGTGATCTCGGCCTGGAGCAGCTGAGAGATGCGGGCTGGGACGGCGAGGGCGCTGTCGACTGGGGCTACCTCCCGAACCAGGGGGTGTTCCGCTGTCTCCATGCCCTCGCGATGGCGGCTGAGAGGCTGGGATTTGGTGACGAGTCCGATGACGCCGACACCTTGCTGCGCGAGTTGAGCGATGAGGCCTGGCGAGCGCTGCGTGGCGACGAGGTGCCCACCGATGGCGCTGTTGACGTCGAGGTCAGCGAGGATGAGTCCGACGGTGATCAGGAGAACGATCACCAGGAGTGACCTTTCGCCGTCAAGGTGAGCTCATGAGATTGACATTGTGATCTGCCGCATTCATCCTTGATGTAGGACATCCGATGTCCAATGTAACGCACGGGGCTATCCCGACCAATCAATGGAGATGGGCGTATGAGCAACGTCGAGGCCACGGCGGCCAAGAAGTCATGGCGTGATGAGCTGACCGGCACGCAGTGGAAGTCTTTCTGGGCAGCATGGATCGGATATCTGCTGGACGGATTCGACTTCGTCATGATCACTCTGGTCCTCACTGAAATTGGGCGCACCTTCAATGTCGGCGCGGCAGCGACGGCCACATTGGTTTCGGCTGCCTTCATCGCTCGGTGGTTCGGTGGTTTGCTGCTGGGAGCCATCGGTGACCGATTGGGTCGCAAGGAGGCCATGGTCATATCGATCCTGCTGTACGCGGGCGGATCGGTCGTCTGTGCCATCGCCCCGGCCTTCTGGGTCATCTTCGTCGCCCGTGTCTGTATCGGCATGGGCATGGCTGGCGAGTACGGATCCTCCGCCACGTATGTCATTGAGTCGTGGCCTGTCCGCCTGCGCAACAAGGCTTCAGGATTCCTCATCTCCGGGTTCTCGGTCGGTGCTGGTGTGACGGCTCAGGTGTATGCCCTGATCGAACACCTCACACGGGGCACATCAGCGGAGCCATACACCTGGCGAATCCTCTTCGCACTGGGAATCATTCCGATCGCGTTGGCGCTGTGGCTGCGGCGTGCTCTGCCGGAGGCCGCCGACTTCGCGAAGATGCGGGAGGAACAGGCTGCCCGAGCTGCGGCTGGTGAAGTCGTCGAGAAGACGGACATGTTCACGATGCTCTTCGCCCGTAACCTGAAGCGCAGCGTCATCAACATCGTGCTGGCTCTGGTCGCCTTCGGATGTCTCATCGTGATCTACCTGTTTAAGAGTGGAGTTCCGGGGTTTGTCCTGGCCCTCCTGTGGATCGTTGTTACAGCCGTCATGGTGAGCTTCATGGTGCAGTTCGAGGGGCCGCGGTGGCCGACCGGCGTCGCAGTGATGATCACGGTGTTCGTCGCCTTCCTCTACTCGTGGCCGCTGCAGGCCCTGCTGCCGACCTATTACCGTCAGACTCTGGGGCTGGGCAGTGACACTGCGTCGAACCTCGTGACCGCAACCTCTTTCGGCGCCGCTGCTGGCTGCATCATGGCGGGGTTCATCGGTGACAAGTTCGGTACCCGGAAGGCCTACTGGACGTCTTTGCTCATCTCGGAGTTCCTTGTGCTGCCGGTCTTCCTCATCAGCCGTGACATGGTGCACTCCTCGACGGTGTGGGTCGTCCTGCTGGGTGTCTTTATCTTCGTCCAGCAGATGTTCGGACAGGGCATCTCCGGGTTGCTGCCGAAGTTCATCTCCAACTACTTCCCGGTTGAGAAGCGCGCCGCTGGTCTGGGCTTCTCGTACAACGTGGGTGCCCTCGGCGGTGCCATTGCCCCGGTTCTCGGCATCGCGCTGGCGGGTGATCCGGCGACTGGCATCGGTGGCGCTCTGCCGTCCAGCTGGGGTCTGGGATGGACGCTGTTCATCCTGTCCTTCGCCTTCACCGCAGTGATCATCATCCTGATTGCCGTCAACTTCCCGTACCAGATGCAGAAGTTGTTCCGCCCTGATCATGTCCGTTCCGCTGACCGGATGGATCACGTGGACGAGGAGTTCGCCGCATCCAACAACCCCGATGCCGTCGTGGCATCCTGATATGGAGTCATGCCATGAGCATTCCAACGATCGTGGGCGCGTACGCTGCGATGCCGCGTACCATGACCAATCGCGAAGATTTTTACCGGGAGCTCGGCGAGACCGGCTGGGTCGACGGGATCGAGATCCCGTATCGTGATGGCGTCGACGCCGATCCGCGCTGGCTGGCAGACCAGCTGCGCGGCCGGTTCACCCAGTGCGTCGTCACGGCTATTCCCGGGACGATGGGGCACTTGGCCAACGATCCTCACTTCGGGCTCGCCTCATCCGATGAGGAGGGTCGTCAGCGAGCAATGACGTGGATCGCTGGTTTGGTCGACGATGTGCGTTCCCTCCACGAGATGGTCGGCCACCCGGTTGTCCGCTTCGTCGAGCTCCATTCGGCACCCAGCAACCACGCCGAGCCAACCGCACTCAAGGCTTCCCTGGCGGAGCTTTCCAGCCTCTTCGCCGATGCCGAGCTCACTCCCGTCATTGAGCACTGCGATGCTTCGGGCGGAGTTGGCCCGGGGGAGAAGGAATTCCTCAGCCTCGATGACGAGATCGCAGCCGTGTCTGGCAGTGACGTCCATGTGACGATCAACTGGGGACGCAGCGTGGTTGAGTCCCATGATCCAGATCTGCCGGCCCGTCAGGCTGCCCGCCTTGCCGATGCCGACCTGCTCGGTGGAGCGATGGTTTCCGGCGCTGGACCGGAAGCCACCCAGTACGGCCCGGTCTGGGGAGACGCGCATCTTCCTCTCCGAGACGACGAGCCGACCAGCCTGTTGACGACTGATCTCATCGACTCCTTCATGACCGCCGCCCGAGGGGTGCAGTCCTACCAGGGCATCAAGGTCCAGACCCCTGCCGACGCCACCGTCGAGCAGCGACTGGCCATGATCACCTCCATCCATGACGCCATGGCGTCGGCATGACACTCACCACAACAATTTCGAACACCATGAAGGACATCACCATGACCACGAAGTTCCACGGAGTCATTCCCCCCGTCGTCACCCCGCTGACGACCGACGGTGACCTCGACGTCGCCTCCTACGAGAGGCTCATCAATCGCCTCATCGAGCAGGGGGTTGACGGCCTGTTCGTCCTCGGCTCCACCTCCGAGGTCGCCTTCTTCGACGACGAGATGCGCGGACGGGTCCTGGGAGAGGCCAAACGGATCATCGACGGACGGGTACCCCTGCTCGCCGGGGTCATCGACACCGAGACCCTGCGCGTCATTCGTCACATTCGTCAGGCCGAGGAGATCGGGGTCGACGCCGTCGTCGCCACCGCGCCGTTCTACGCGATCACCGGCCCGACCGAGATCGAGAATCACTTCCGCGCCCTGCACGAGGCCACCGAACTGCCGCTCTTCGTCTACGACATCCCGGTGTGCGTGCACGTCAAGGTGCCCGTCGACCTCATGATCAAACTGGGTCGTGAAGGTGTCATCGCTGGATGCAAGGACTCCTCCGCCGACGATGTCTCCTTCCGCCGTCTGGCCCTGGCCAACCGCGTCGCAGGTTCTCCGCTGGCCCTGTTCACCGGCCACGAGGTCGTCGTCGACGGAGCTTTCATGTCCGGTGCCGACGGTGTCGTCCCGGGTTTGGCGAACGTCGACGCGACCAACTACGTGAAGATGTACAAGGCCTATCGTGAGGGCGACTGGGAGACGGTCCGAACCGAGCAGGACAAGGCCACCGAGCTCATGGAGATCGCGTTCGTCCCGCAGGGAGTCGTCGGTCCGGCTGCTGGTGTGGGAGCCTTCAAGACGGCCATGCAGCTGTTGGGAACGATCGAGACCAACACCATGTGCGTGCCGCTGCCTACCCTCATGGGTGAGAATGTCGAGAGGGTCGCGGAAGTGCTGCGTCGAGTCGGCCAGCTGGCGTGATCATGGCCAGGACAAGTATCAATCCGAGGAGGACTCGATCATGAGCGCATTCACCGACAGGACCATTGCGTCGATGGCGGGAGGCCTCGTCGTCTCGTGCCAGGCCTACCCAGGAGAACCCCTCCGGCACCCGGAGACCATGGCGCAGATGGCCGCTGCTGTCGAGTTCGGGGGAGCGGTCGCTGTGCGAGCCCAGGGGCTCTCCGACGTCGCCGCAGTCAAGGGGCGCGTCAGCGTCCCGGTGGTCGGCATCTGGAAGGAGGGCGACGAGGGCATCTACATCACCCCGACCCTTCGTCACGCGCGCTGCGTGGCCGCTGCCGGTGCCGACATCGTCGCCCTCGACGGCACCCGGCGGGAGCGCGCCGACGGCCTGAGCCTCGCCCAGACCATTGCAGGTCTCAAGGACGAGTACGACGTCGTCGTCATGGCTGACTGTGGATCGGTTGACGACGGTTTCGCGGCGGCCGAGGCGGGGGCCGACCTCATCGGCACGACGCTGTGTGGCTACACCGGTGAACGTCCCAAGACGGATGGTCCTGATTACGAGGTCATCGAGACTCTCGTCAAGGAGCTTGACGGCAGTCGCCCATTGATTGCCGAGGGACGCATTCATACCCCTGAGCAGGCGCGTCGCGCGATGGATGTGGGTGCCCACGCCGTCGTGGTGGGAACCGCGATCACCCACCCGACCTCGATCACGGGATGGTTCCGCGACGCTCTGAAGTAGTGGGCCATCACAGGGGGCTTGCCAGTAGGCAGGCCCCCTCGTCACGCGCCAGACAAGGCGGTGCGTGGGTGTTACCGCTGGGTGGTCGCTCCGGCAAGCCGCTCCCGGATGGCATCGAAGTGATGCCACATGGCGTCACGGCTGACCTCAGGATCGTTGCCGACGACGCAATCCGCGATGCGGTCGTGAGCGTCACGATTGGCCTTGACAGCGTTGGTTGGCGGCAGTCGCAGATCGGCAAGGTTGAGGGAGTCCCAGAACACGTCAATGAGCTCGCGAGCCAGCTGATTGTCCACACCGGCGTAGAGCATCCGGTGGAATTGGCGATCTGCCGACGCGGAGTCCCTGGGGTCGTCCATGCGTGCTGCCAGAGCGTGCAGTTCACGACCGGTCGCTGCGCTGATGGAGCCGGTCACCTCGGCTGCCAACGAACACTCCAGCAATGCGCGGACCTCCACCATCTCTCGCAACCCCGTGAGGTCCCTGTTCCCGGCGGTGTCGGCGCTGACCTGCTTGACGCCGCGATACACGAGCCCCGGACGAATCGTCGACGCGGAGGCTGTCGACAGGTAGGTGCCCAAGCCACGTCGGACCTCGAGGATTCCCAGCGCCCGCAATTCCCGCACCGCCTCACGAACAGTGCCGCGCGCCATACCGAACTGAGTCGCCAAATCCTGCTCGATCGGAATGGGATCTCCGGGGGTCAGGTCCGAGGAGAGAATCCACTCAAACATCCGCTGCGCCGCAGGGTTGAGGTTATCGGCCAGGTGGACGACATCCTTCGGGTCTGACATGCCGCTAATCATGTCATGACCTGCATGATCTTGGCGCCGGATAATCCCCTCTGGTCGACGCGGGCTCGCAAAAGGCGAAAGAATGGGGACACAGCGACGTCAAGGGCGTCGCCAGAGTCAGGAGCGCGACATGAGTGAGCACGTTGTTTTCCGCGACATGCGGCCTGAAGACGTCAAGGTGATCACCTTCGGGGAACCAGGGTCGCTGATCGATCGCATTGATCGTCCCGACGTCGTCGCCCGGGTCGCCCTCTACGAGGACCGCATCGTCGGGTACGCGGTTTCCTGGCTCGCAGTGGTGCATCGTACCCGTCGTTTCATTGATGTGGAGATCCATCCTGATTCCCGTGGGCGTCGTATCGGCACCCGCCTGGTGCGCCAGATTCAGCAGCGGGTGAAGCGGCCCCTGGCCACCAAGGCCATTGTCGGCTCGGACGCCGAGAATTTCATCCTTTCCCTGGGCGGTGAGGTCTACGCTTCCTGTCCGCCATTCGAGTTGCCGCGTCGTCACTTCGGCCGGGCCATTGAATCCCTCGCAGAGGTCAGTGTCGGCCCGGGCGGTGCCATCTCGGGCGCAACCCTGGCCCCTGGTGTGCTCGAGACGCTCTGGGAACAGATCTACGTGTGGATGCACGAGTCATGGTCGCCGGTTGATGACAGCGAGGCCGCTCATGAGGCGCTGCGGCAGGAGCTCGAGGACCTCGACGCGGGAGCCACCCGGGTCGCTCTCATCGACGGTCAGCCGGCAGCCGTCGCCTTCGTCTTCGTCGACGAGAACCCGACGGTCGTGGCAGAGACCGTGCAGGCCGACACGCCTGAAGGCGATGCTGCCGTCGCCTCGGCGATGTCGTCGGTCATCAGCTGGGCCGAGGACGCTGGTTACAAGCGCGTCAACTTTGATGGACACCGTGGTGATCCGCACTTCGGCCCGCTGGCGTCGCGTCTGCCTCTTGAGGGGGCAAGCCTCGATCTGTTGGAGATCCCGGTTCTGCCGGATGACGGCGACGATGCCGGCGAGGGGGCCATTGGTGAGGGCGGTGCGACCGTCGCCTGATCGACCGTGACGTATTGACGACGAAGGACCACGTGGAGCGGAGGAAACCCCTTCGCTCTCCGGTCTGACGCCGTTGATGTCGTAGCGACCACGTAAAGTGTGCCTGGTTGCAGAGCGGCATGTGCCCCTGCAACCGGAGGCAACCCGCACACCGGTGCGAGGAAATGGAGGAACAGATGCCTGGAATCGTCGTCATGGGTACCCAGTGGGGTGACGAGGGCAAGGGCAAGGCCACCGACCAGATGTCCGAGCGCGTTGACTACTGCGTGCGGTACTCGGGAGGCAACAACGCTGGACACACCGTCGTCGTCGGTGCCGAGAAGTTCTTCATGCACCTGCTGCCGTCCGGTGTCCTCAACCCGAATTCCACGGCGGTCCTCGGTAACGGTGTCGTCCTCAACCTTGACGTGCTGGCTGATGAGATCGACACGCTGCGCAGCCGTGGTGTGGACATCCCTCACCCGCTCATCAGCGCCAACGCGCACCTCATCACCCCGTACCACCAGACCCTTGACAAGGTGACCGAGCGTTTCCTCGGAAAACGTCGTATCGGTACCACGGGACGTGGCATCGGGCCGGCCTACTCCGACAAGATCAACCGCATGGGCATCCGTGTCCAGGATCTGTTCGACGAGTCGATCCTGCGCCAGAAGGTGGAGGGCTCCCTGGATCAGAAGAACCAGATCTTGGTGAAGATCTACAACCGGCGCTCCATCGACCCGGAGCGCGTTGCGGACGGGCTGCTGGCTCATGCCGAGCGCATCCGTCCTTATGTCGTTGACGTCGCGCGCGTGCTCAACAAGGGTCTCGACGAGGGCAAAGTCGTGCTTTTCGAGGGAGCCCAGGCCCACCATCTCGACGTCGACTTCGGCACCTACCCGTACGTCACTTCGTCCAACCCCATCGCTGCAGGCGCCTGCACCGGTTCGGGAGTCGGGCCGACGCGCATCGATCGCATCGTCGGCATCGCCAAGGCCTACACCACCCGCGTTGGTGAGGGGCCGTTCCCGACCGAGCTGTTTGACGAGGACGGCGAGCGCCTGCGCAGTGAGGGCGGCGAATACGGCGTGACGACGAAGCGTCCGCGTCGCTGTGGTTGGTTCGACGCCCCGCTGGTGCAGCAGGCTGTCATGATCAACTCGGTGACGGACCTGTTCCTCACCAAGCTTGACGTGCTGTCCGGCTGGGATCGCATCCCGGTCTGTGTGGCCTACGAGGTCGAGGGCGAGCGCACCGACGTCATGCCCGTCACCCAGTCCGACCTGCATCACGCAAAGCCGGTCTACGAGTTCATGGATGGCTGGAACGAGGACATCTCGAAGGCCCGTTCTTTCGAGGATCTGCCGCGCAACTGCCAGGCCTACGTGCGTCGTCTCGAGGAGCTCGTCGGTACGCGGATCTCCGGTATCGGTGTTGGTGCCGGTCGTGACCAGTCCATCATGCTCAACGACCTCATCGACTGAGAGCTGACGATGCGGTGTTCCACTCCGGTGCCGGGGAGGAACAAGGCCGATCGGGAAACGGTCGGAACCACCCTCTACTCTTGAGGTCGTGTCCAGCATGACTGTTCTCGTCCTCGGATCTGGTGGTCGCGAGCATGCCCTCGCTCTGGCATGCCACCGAGACCCACAGGTTGCTGCCGTCCATGTCGCCCCCGGTAATCCCGGAACGGCATCCCTCGCCACGAACCATCCCATCGACCCGTGCGACAAGGACGCCGTCGTCGCCCTTGCCCGCGAGGTTGCGGCCGACCTTGTCGTCGTCGGCCCGGAGGCCCCGCTGGTCGCGGGGGTGGCAGACGCCCTGCGCGACGCAGGGATCGATTGTTTCGGTCCGAGTGCCGAGGCTGCTCGGCTGGAAGGCTCGAAGGCCTTCGCCAAGGAGGTCATGGCTTCTGCCGGTGTTCCCACCGCCGCATCTCGATCCTGCGGTGACCTCGATTCGGTGGGGGCAGCCCTCGACGAATTAGGGGCTCCCCACGTCGTCAAGGATGACGGGCTCGCAGGTGGCAAGGGAGTTGTCGTCACCGAGGACCGTGACGAGGCCCTGGCCCATGCCGAGCAGTGCCTCAATTCTGGCCACCAGGTGGTCATCGAGGAGTACCTCGACGGCCCCGAGGTGAGCCTTTTCGCGATCTGTGACGGCGAGCGTGCTCTCCCCATGCAGCCGGCCCAGGACTTCAAGCGGGTCGGTGATGGCGGGGTCGGCCCCAACACTGGCGGAATGGGCGCGTACACGCCGTTGCCATGGGTGCCTGACAACCTTGTCGAGACAGTGTCGAACACGGTAATCTCCCCGACACTGTCAGCCATGCGAGATCGCGGCACCCCGTTCATCGGTCTGCTGTACGTGGGCCTGGCCTTGACCTCTGACGGTCCGAAGGTCGTCGAGTTCAACGTTCGCTTCGGCGACCCGGAAACCGAGCCACTGCTCAGCATGGTGGAGTCCCCGTTGGCGCAGATCATGCAGGCCGCCGCCCGCGGAGACGTGTCCGGAACAGATGGCCTGCGGTTCCGCCGCGGAGCTGCCGTCGGCGTCGTCATGGCGAGCGAGGGGTATCCTGCATCTCCGGTGAAGGGACGCCGAGTTGTCGCTCCGGTCGATGACGAGGACGTCCTGCACGCCGGAACTCGTATCGAGGGGGATGGGCTGGTCACCAGCGGTGGCCGCGTCCTCGTGGTGCTTGGCCATGGTGAGACCCTTGCCGGGGCCCGTACCGATGCCTACAGCAGGGTTGACCAGCTCGAGGTGAGTGGCGGGTTCCACCGCACTGACATTGCCCTTCACGCAGCTGAGCTCGAGGCCGTCGACGAGATGGCCGATGAACTCGCGCCCCAATCCGAGAACAATCCCAGTAACCCGACCGACGGGGAGAATTCATGAGCGTTCCCAACATCCTTGCCACCCGTTACGCCTCTTCGGCGATGCGCTCCATCTGGACGCCGGAGAACAAGATCCGTGCCGAGCGCAGGCTATGGCTGGCCGTCCTCGAGGCCCAGGCGGACCTCGGCGTCAGCTTCGGGGGCGACGATCCCGAGCAGGTGTTGGCCGACTACCAGGCTGTTCTCGACAACGTCGATCTGGACTCTATCGCCGAGCGTGAGGCCGTCACGCGACACGACGTCAAGGCTCGGATCGAGGAGTTCAACGCCCTGGCCGGTCATGAGCACATCCACAAGGGCATGACGAGCCGCGACCTCACCGAGAACATCGAGCAGATGCAGGTGCTGGAGTCGCTGAAGCTGGTGCGCGACAAGATGGTCGCCACCCTGAACCAGCTGTCCCGACTGGCTGCCCAGTACTCGGATCAGCCGATCGCTGGTCGGTCACACAACGTTGCCGCCCAGGTGACGACCTTGGGCAAGAGGTTCGCGACCACCATCGACGAGATGTTGGTGGCGTGGGAGCACGTTAACGAGCTCATCGAGCGGTATCCGGCTCGCGGAATCAAGGGGCCGATGGGAACTTCCCAGGACATGCTCGACCTGCTCGGTGGGGATGACTCCAAGCTTGACGATCTCGAGCATCGGGTCGCCGATCACCTCGGCTTCAACCAGGTGCTGACCTCGACCGGCCAGATCTACCCGAGATCCCTGGACTTCGAGGTCATCTCGACGCTGGTGCAGGTGTTGTCGGGGCCGTCGAACCTGGCGACGTCAATCCGCCTGATGGCCGGCAACGAGCTCGTCACCGAGGGGTTCAAGCCTGGCCAGGTTGGGTCCTCGGCGATGCCGCACAAGATGAATGCCCGCTCCTGCGAGCGCGTCAACGGTTTCCTCGTCGTCCTGCGCGGGTACCTCACCATGGTTACCGGTCTGGCCGGTGTGCAGTGGAACGAGGGCGATGTCTCCTGCTCCGTGGTGCGTCGCGTCGCTCTGTCGGATTCCTTCTACGCCATTGACGGGGCCTTCGAGACCTTCCTGACGATCCTCGGCGACTTCGGCGCCTTCCCGGCCGTCATCGAGGCCGAGTTGGAGCGTTACCTGCCCTTCCTGACGACGACGAAGATCCTGATGGCTTGCGTCCGCGCTGGCGTCGGTCGCGAGGACGCTCACGAGGCCATCAAGGAGCACGCCGTGGCCGTCGCCTTGGAGATGCGTGAGACCGGCAGGACCGAGAACGATCTCTTCGCCCGTCTGGCTGCCGACCCGCGGATCCCGCTGACCAAGGAGCAGTTGCGCGGTCTGGTCTCATCGCCGCTGGATCTCACTGGTGGGGCTCAGGACCAGGTCGAGGCGCTGTGCGCCAAGGTCGAGGACATCGTCCGGGAGTACCCGGAGGCTGCAAGCTACCTGCCTGGTCTGGTGCTGTGACGCGGTGATCTGAATATTGCGGGAGGGCCGGCTCGCTGAGCCGACCCTCCCTTTCATATCTGCGCCAGTTGTGGCCTCACCTATGCCATAAGATCGGGCGCAGTTGACGAGTGGCAGTGGGGGGAGTGCGGTTGGGTTCGACCTCTCAGTTCCCCAGACCATGGGAGCAGAGCGTCGCCCCATCGACGCCCAGCGGCTCGACGATGTCGCCGGGGAGATTCCGAAGGATGCTGATCAAGGTCAGGACTGATGGACGTGTCATGGCTGCAGGCCTGCCACACACCACGATGTCTCGGTGAGGTCGGGGTCGAGTGAACTCCCGGACGACGATGCGGGGGTCCTTCGGCTTGGGTGCCGACACCGCGCTGCGTGGCATTAACGTTCGTCCTGCCCCCACTGACACTAGCTCGCGGATGGTCGTGAGGGATCCTGCCGACAAGGCATTCGGTGGCATCGGGCCAGATGGGCTGCACACCTCGAGCACCTGGTCACGCAAACAGTGTCCCTCGGACATCAGGATGAGCCCATCGGTCGAGACGTCGTGGGGGTCGATCGGCCCCTTTTCGTGGGCCAGCTCGTCGTCAACCCCCGTCACCAGCAGGAACTCCTCCCGGAAGACCGGGATTGCCGTCAGGGTCTTGTCCTCGACCGGGGCAGCCACCACGGCGACGTCGAGATCCCCCTGATTGACGGCCTCCAGCAGTCTGGCAGTGCGTTTCTCCACCACATGGATGTTGACCCCCGGTTCGTACTGGTCGAACCGAGCGATGACGCGTGGCAGCAGGAACGGCCCCAGGGTGGGGAAGACCCCGACCTTGAGCTGGCGGGTCGTCCGCTCGGACTCCTCCAGGGCCAGGGTCCGGATGTCGTCAGCCAACACCAGCATTTCCCGGGCGGTCTGGGCGATACGCTCGCCCACTGGGGTGATCTCGATGCGTCGTCCCGCCCTGACGGCCAGCGGCACACCGAGCTCATTCTCGAGCCGGTGGATCTGGGTCGACAAGGTCGGTTGGCTGACGCCGCACGACGCCGCCGCCCGGCCGAAGTGGTGTTCTTCGGCCAGGGCGACGAGGTATCTCAGATCACGAAGGTTCACGCGGACTCAGTTCTGCGCGGGGTTCTGACGAATGAGGTGGTCGAAGGCCCCGAGAGCTGCCGTCGCGCCAGCACCCATCGAGATGATGATCTGCTTGTAGGGCTGGGTGGTGCAGTCACCGGCAGCGAAGACGCCGGGCACCGAGGTGCCACCGCGCTCGTCGATGACGACCTCTCCACGGCCAGTGCGCTCCACGGCGCCTTCCAGCCACTCGGTGTTGGGCAGCAGGCCGATCTGGACGAAGACGCCAGCCAGCTCGATGGTCTTGACCTCGCCGCTGGTGCGGTCCTCGTACTCCAGTCCCGTCACCTTGGAGCCGTCGCCCAGAATCTGAGTGGTGCGGGCCGATGTGATGACGTCGACGTTTGGCAGCGACTTGAGGGTGCGCAGCAGCACGTCGTCGGCCTTGAGAACGTCGAGGAACTCGACGACGGTGACGTGGTCGACGACGCCGGCCAGGTCGATCGCCGCCTCGATTCCGGAGTTTCCACCACCGATGACGGCGACCTTCTTGCCCTTGAACAGGGGGCCGTCGCAGTGTGGGCAGTAGGTGACACCCTTGGTGCGGTACTCCTCCTCACCGGGAACGCCGAGGTTGCGCCAGCGGGCACCAGTCGCGATGACGACCGAGCGGGCACGCAGGTCGCCGTCAGTCAGACGCACCGTCGTCATGCCGTCGGCAGTCTCCAGGGTGCTGGCGGTCTGACGCTCGATGACGTCGATGTCGTAGTCATTGACGTGGGCCCGCAGGGCTTCGGCCAGCTTCGGACCAGTGGTGTGAGGCACAGAGATGAGGTTGTCGATGGCCTCGGTGTCGAGTACCTGGCCGCCGACTCGAGACCCCACCATCGCCGTGCGAATACCCTTGCGGGCGGCGTAGACGGCAGCTGCGGCACCAGCAGGGCCAGCGCCAACGACGAGCACGTCGTACGGATCGCGCTCGGACAGGTTCTCCTTGGCTCCCTGAGCGGCGTTGGCGTCGAGACGTTCGAGGATCTCGGCCATGTCCATGCGGCCCGAGCCCCAGTCCTCGCCATCCAGGTAGATGGCCGGCACCGAGGCGATGCCCTTGGCCTCCACCTCGTCGGTGTGGGTGCCACCCTCGACGGCGGTGTGATGGATGTTCGGGTTGAGGACGGCCATCGCGTTGAGGGCCTGAACCACCGTCGGGCAGTTCTGGCAGGTCAGCGACATGTAGGTGACGAAGTGGTGCTCCCCCTTGACTGCCCGCACCGCGTCGATGAGGGACTGCTCCTCTTTGACCGGGTGGCCACCGACCTGGAGCAGGGCCAGCACCAAGGAGGTGAACTCGTGGCCCATCGGCAGACCGGCGAAGCGGATGTCGCTCTGGGAGCTTGGAGAGGTGATGGCGAAAGACGGGGTCCGCTCGTTGTCGACGGGGTCACCGACGCTCACCTTGTCCGACAGGGCAGCGATCTCGGCGAGCAACTCGTCCATCTGGGCCGATTTCGATGCCTTGGTGGCGTCGTCTCCCCGGTAGGGGGAGGGCACCAGGACGATGGGCTCACGCACCATCTCGAGGTAGGTCTTGAGCTGGGTGGTCAGGGCGTTGTCAAGCATGATTCTCCTGGGTGGGGAAGTAGGGGGATATGGACGTGCCGGTCCGGGGATCCGTCGCAGGGACGATCGCCCCTGCGACAGGTGCTCGGGTCGGAGCTCAGATCTTGCCGACGAGGTCGATCGACGGGGCGAGGGTGTCAGCTCCCTCTTCCCACTTGGCGGGGCAGACCTCGCCTGGGTGGGTGTAGACGTACTGGGCGGCCTTGACCTTGCGGACCAGCTCGGTGGCGTTGCGGCCGATGCCCTCAGCGGTCAGCTCGTAGAACTGGATGACGCCGTCGGGATCGACGAGGAAGGTGGCGCGGTCGGCCTGCCCGGCTCCCTCGCGCTCGACGTCGAAGTTGCGGGTCAGCTGGAGGTTCGGGTCGCCGATCATCGTGTAGTTGACCTTGCCGACGGTGTCGGAGTCGGAGTGCCAGGCCTTGTGGACGAAGTGCGAGTCGGTGGACACCGAGAACACCTCGACGTCCATCGCCTGCAGCTCCTCGTAGTGGTCGGCGAGGTCACCCAGCTCGGTCGGGCAGACGAAGGTGAAGTCACCGGGGTAGAAGAAGAAGATGGCCCACTTGCCATTGATGTCGGCGTCGGAGACCTCAATGAAGTCCCCATTGCGAAAAGCGTTGGACTTGAAGGGGACGATCTTGGTGTTGATGAGACTCATGAGGAGTCCTCTCTGGTCGACGAAGTGATAGTTCAACGCTATCACTGAAAGGCTCTCCATAGCCAATGCCTATGTTGGAGACGAATCAGGGCTCTCTCTGTGTCGTCAGGGCCCACAACCGTGGCATGATGCCCCCATGGTCACTCCGCACCTCGAACTCCCGTTGCTGGCTGAGGGCAAGGTCCGTCGCCTCTATCGCCTCCCCGATCAGCCGGGCCGCCTCCTCATGGTTGCCACTGACCGGATCAGCGCCTACGACCACGTCCTGACCCCGGGGGTTCCCGGGAAGGGAGCCATCCTGACGAACCTGTCGTTGTGGTGGTTCGACCATCTGGCCGACATTGTCGACAACCATCTCGTCAGTCTGGATGTTCCCACTGAGGTCGCCGGACGAGCCATGATCGTCGAGGAACTGGAGATGTTCCCCGTTGAATGCGTGGTGCGTGGTTACCTGACGGGTTCCGGCTGGGCCGAATATCAGCGCAATCGCGCGGTGTGTGGAATCCGACTGCCTGAGGGGCTGCAAGATGGTTCCCGGCTCGAGGAGCCCATCTTCACCCCGGCGGCCAAGGCTCCCCAGGGCGAGCATGACGAGAACATCGACTACCTGCACCTGGTGAAACTCGTTGGTCCTGAGGTCGCCGCCCAACTGCACGACCTCTCGCTGCGGATCTACCAGCGAGCCGAGGAGATCGCCCGTGAGCGCGGCATCATCCTCGCCGACACCAAGTTCGAATTCGGCCGTCGCGCCGATGGCACCATCGTCCTCGCTGACGAGGTTCTCACCCCTGACTCCTCGCGGTTTTGGGACGCGGAGACCTGGCAGCCCGGTAAGGGTGCCGACTCTTTCGACAAGCAGTACGTGCGTGACTGGCTCACCAAGGAGTCGGGATGGGATCGGTCCAGCGATGAGGAGCCCCCGGCTCTGCCCGAGGAGGTCGTCGAGGCCACCAGCCGTCGCTATGAGGAGGCGTGGGCGCGTCTGACCGGCGGGCAGATGCCCCAGGATGAGACCGTCGCCGTCTCGAATGCTGGACAGTCGTCTGATTCCGTGCTTCCGCCGGAAGGTGGTGTGGGGCCTGTCCAGGGTGCGATGTCGATTCCCGTCGTTGCTCCCGATGCCAGTGTTCCTGGCGCAGTCGATGTCCCCGACGAGCCGGATCCCCGTAGTGCCGATAAGATTGGTGGCATGTCACGTGTAGTGGTGGAGGTCATGCCCAAGCCCGAGATTCTCGATCCCCAGGGCAAGGCCATCACGTCGGTGCTCGCCCGGCTCGGCCATGACGGCCTGACGGTGCGTCAGGGCAAGCGTTTCGAAATCACCGGTGAGGGGCTGGAGGATCGTCTCGACGAGATCCGTCAGGTCGCCTCCGAGCTGCTGGCCAACACCGTCATCGAGTCCTTCGACGTGCGCGTGGAGGACTGACGATGACACGTATCGGAGTCGTCACCTTCCCCGGAACCCTTGACGACCAGGATGCCGCAAGGGCTGTTCGCCTGGCTGGGGCTGAGCCCGTGCCGCTGTGGTACGCCTCGACGGATCTGGCCGGGGTTGACGCCGTCATCCTTCCGGGTGGTTTTTCCTACGGCGACTATCTGCGCTCGGGCGCCCTGGCCGCAGCCTCGCCGGTGATGTCCTCCATTCGTGAAGCGGTGGACGCTGGTCTTCCTGTGCTCGGCATCTGCAACGGATTCCAGGTGCTCTGCGAGTCTCACCTGCTGCCTGGCACCCTGATGCGCAACGAGAAGCGGCGTTTCCACTGCTCAGTGCAGCAGCTTCAGGTCGCCAGCGTTGACACTGTGTGGACCTGCGCCTTCCGTCCCAGCCAGCGCATTCACATCGCCGCCAAGCATGGCGAGGGCAACTATGTTGCCGACAATGCGACCTTGGCAGCTCTGGAGGCCAACAACCAGGTCGTCTTCCGCTACACCGCCAACCCGAATGGTTCGGCTCACGACATCGCTGGCATCACCAATGAGGCGGGCAACGTCGTCGGTCTGATGCCTCACCCCGAGCACTCCGTCGAGGAGCTCACCGGGGCTGGCACCGACGGGCTGGAATTCTTCCGCTCCCTGCTGACCTTCTTGTCAGCCCAGCTGTAAGCGGGGTGTCCGGGTTTCCCGGATATGTGTGACGGGGTGGTCCTCATGAGGTCACCCCGTCGTCGTGTCGTCAGAACTGTGCAGTCCCGGACGCTGTCGTCACCGGGCGACGTGGATACGCTGGCCGAGCGGGGAATCAGGGCTGACGGCCGTCAGGGCTGCGGCCCCGTCGAGGCCCTCTCCGAGGGGTTCGACGATGCGCGCTCCCGGCATGGCCACGGAGATCTTCTCGACGATCGCCGCATGGATGAGGCGGGACCTCATGACGCCTCCCAGCAGGCCGACGGCAGGGCTGTCCTCGTCGGTCAGATGGGTCTGACGTAGTCCCGTGATGGATGAGTGAGCCAACTCGTGGGCCGCGCGCACGCAGATGTCACGGGCGACGTGATCGCCCTCTTCCGCGGCGGCAGTGACCTTGGTGGAGTAGGCGGCGATGTGCGAGACCATGAGTGGGTCCGCGTGGAGTTCCAGGTAGGCGGCCTCGATGTCGTCGAAATCTCCGCCGATGGTCTCGCTGAGGACCGTCTGTTCGCCACGACCGTCGTGGGCGCGCATGACGGCGTCGAGGGCATGGCGGCCCAGCCAGAACGCCGATCCGGCATCGCCGATGACGTAACCCCAGCCGTCGACGCGGGCGACATCGTGGTGGCCGACGGCCAGCGTGATGACCCCGGTTCCCGCTGCCGTGACGACCCCCAGCTGGTCGCCCAGGGCGCCCAGGTAGGAGGTGATGGAGTCATGGGCCAGCAGCACCCGAGCGACGCCGTAGGGTTTGAGAGCTTCCAGGACGGGAGCGGGGTCTTCGTCGTCGCGGGCTCCCGACGACCCGATGGCCACCGTGCAGTCTGACCCGATGACCTCCGGGTGGGCTGTCACGACGTCAGCCATGACGGTCGCGAACTGCGGGGCGAGGGGGAGAGCAGTACGCACACCGGACGAGGTGACCATCCACCCTGGACCCCAAGGGCCCGGCTTGCAGCGGACACGGGTGCTGGACTGTCCGGCGTCGACGGCGAGGACGGGACCGGTGGGGGCGGAATCACTTCGCGCGGCATCACTCATGGGTTCAAGGGTATGGGGGAGAGCCGGCACCATGCCCATCGGGGGACTCGGACGATCACCTAGTTCGATCGAACAGAGTGAGATGCCCTTTCGGACAGGTATCGGTTCACTCACGGCGAACGGTTGATCCTCGGGCATGTCCTGACCCGTAGCCGTGTGAAGTTCTTTGTCTGAATTGTGCAATGTCTTTATGATCATGGCGACAAGGGAAATCTCATGGTGGCATTTCCCCAATTCCTCATGGGTCGTGATCATGGCTATACGTGCCTCTGGTAATGGAACTAGCCCTCAAGACAACAATGGTGTCATTCATTGATGGGGATCCGTTGACGATGAGACCGGCGACCGTAATGTGCTGATTGACGTCGACGAAAGGTGACGACATGTTCGGGAAAACAACGGCACGACTGGTCGGTTCGGCCGCGGCTCTCACCATGGCGCTGACGGGAGTCGGTGTAGCCGCCTCCACGGTGGCTCAGGCAGCTCCTGCAGCCTCCACATCCAGCGTCTCGGCTGCGAGCCTGACCGCTGAGCAACGTCAGAATGCCTACACCATCATTCGTGTCGCTGAAGAATCCAATGCCATCGATCCTGCTGGCAAGGACAATGCCATTCACGCCGCGATCATGGCTGCCATGCAGGAGTCCAGCCTGCGCAATCTCAACTACGGTGACCGCGATTCTGTCGGTCTGTTCCAGCAGCGCCCGTCCACCGGCTGGGGGTCCGTCGAGCAGATCATGGACCCGGTCTTCGCTGCCCAGTCCTTCTACGGAATCAACTCCTTCGGAAGTAACCCTGGTGTCATTCAGCAGCCTGGCTGGCAGACCATGAACCCCGGTCAGCTGGCCCAGGCCGTGCAGCGTTCCGCATACCCTGACCGTTACGACACCTGGTACAACCTGTCCGTCGAACTTCTCAACGATTACCGCTCCGGCCGCTGAGGCCCCCCGGTGACGACTGTTCGGCGGGGAGAATCCCGCCGAAAACCGCTCCTGTGACATATCACAACTGAAGGGAAAATCTTATGATCTCCACGATCAATAGGCTACGGCGCGGTGCCGTGGTCGGTCTGGCGGTGCTCGCGGTCGGGGCTGGCCCCGCTGCGGTGACGGCCCAGGCTGGCTCGCAACTGGCCAACCAGCCTCAGGTGGCCAAGGTCGCTTCCGTCCAGGCCCAGGTATCTGCCGCTGATGTTGCCAACGGCCAGATTGCCGATGCCGCCGCGCACGGATTTCATACCGTCAATATCAGCTTCGAGTACCAGGCCACCGGTTGGTGGTGTGGTCCGGCCTCGACCCGGATCGCGCTGTCAGCTCGTGGCGTCAATGTCAGTCAGCAGCAGATGGCCAACGAGCTCGGAACCACCGAGAACGGCACCAACGACATCTCGCTGGTGACGAGCGTGCTCAACAACCACCTCAATCCGCAGTGGTACGAGAACAAGTACATGCCCAATGATCCGCCGACCCAGGATCAGAAGGATCTGTTGTGGCACGACATCACGACGGACATCGACAAGGGCTACGCCATCGTCGCCAACATCGTTGCCCCGGCCCACAATCATCCGCCGGGCTACCCGGACCGCACGATCTACCACTATCTGACGATCGTCGGCTACAACCCCGACACCCGGGAGGTGCTGGTTGCTGATCCGGCCGGATTTGCCGGTACGCCGACCTACAAACTGAGCTTCGATCAGATGGCCACGCTCATTCCTCCGAAGGGATACAGCGCCTGATACGACATCCCAGGCGTTCCACCTTCCGCGGCGATGTCACTCAGGCTCGAAGTCCTGGCTCGCAGCAACGAGGGCGTTGGGAAAACCAACGAGGTCGGCGGTTGACGAGGCGCTGGTAGCGTGGGATACCAATTTGCCCGAGCGGCGTGCGGCTGCTTTGCGAGAACTGAGGGGGCGCCGATGAGGGGTCCTCGGTTCGTGGTCGTCATGGCTTCGTGCGTGTTGCTCTGTTTCGGCGGGGCGGGTTGTAGCACGATCCAGTCTGAGACGGATGAGGATGTTGCTGGGCGAGCTGACTACGACCTGCCCGACGCGTTGCGCAAGGAGTTGGACTCGCATGGGCTCACCTCCCCGGCTGAACGTGCGGACGCCGCGCAGACATGGTTCAACGAGACCAACCCGCCGGATGTTAACGTCGTCGACTGGTGGGTTGTGCGTAGTCGTGAGGGGACTCGGTTTCGTGTCGACTTATACAGGCATATGGAGTCAGGCTCTCTGTTGCCACCTGACGGGGGCAAATCGGCATCCTCGGTCGCGTGTCGGGTGTACGACGTGGCCCATGGGGTGACGGTCCAGCAGGTCGATTGTCCAAAGGAATCGCTGGATGACCTACCCTGACACGGCTGCCCTTGCCCGCCGGCTCGTACTCGTCAACAGTGAAGATGAGACATCCGATTGGTTCGAGGGACAGCGTTTGATCACCATCGGTTGACTCGGCAAGCTCCTCACCAAGCGCAGTGATGACGCCCTGCCTTTCTTGTTAGAACTTCGCGTTTTAGTCGCAATCGTGACTGTGCGATGTGGATGTGCCAGGGGTGCTGGTACCATAGATGCGTATCTGCCGGAGCGGTGTGCGGTTGCTCGGCGAGAACTGAGGGGGCGCCGATGAGGGGTCCTCGGTTCGTGGTCGTCATGGCTTCGTGCGTGTTGCTCTGTTTCGGCGGGGCGGGTTGTAGCACGATCCAGTCTGAGACGGATGAGGATGTTGCTGGGCGAGCTGACTACGACCTGCCCGACGCGTTGCGCAAGGAGTTGGACTCGCATGGGCTCACCTCCCCGGCTGAACGTGCGGACGCCGCGCAGACATGGTTCAACGAGACCAACCCGCCGGATGTTAACGTCGTCGACTGGTGGGTTGTGCGTAGTCGTGAGGGGACTCGGTTTCGTGTCGACTTATACAGGCATATGGAGTCAGGCTCTCTGTTGCCACCTGACGGGGGCAAATCGGCATCCTCGGTCGCGTGTCGGGTGTACGACGTGGCCCATGGGGTGACGGTCCAGCAGGTCGACTGCCCAAAGGAATCGCTGGATGACCTACCCTGACACGGCTGCCCTTGCCCGCCGGCTCGTACTCGTCAACAGTGAAGATGAGACATCCGATTGGTTCGAGGGACAGCGTTTGATCACCATCGGTTGACTCGGCAAGCTCCTCACCAAGCGCAGTGATGACGCCCTGCCTTTCTTGTTAGAACTTCGCGTTTTAGTCGCAATCGTGACTGTGCGATGTGGATGTGCCAGGGGTGCTGGTACCATAGATGCGTATCTGCCGGAGCGGTGTGCGGTTGCTCGGCGAGAACTGAGGGGGCGCCGATGAGGGGTCCTCGGTTCGTGGTCGTCATGGCTTCGTGCGTGTTGCTCTGTTTCGGCGGGGCGGGTTGTAGCACGATCCAGTCTGAGACGGATGAGGATGTTGCTGGGCGAGCTGACTACGACCTGCCCGACGCGTTGCGCAAGGAGTTGGACTCGCATGGGCTCACCTCCCCGGCTGAACGTGCGGACGCCGCGCAGACATGGTTCAACGAGACCAACCCGCCGGATGTTAACGTCGTCGACTGGTGGGTTGTGCGTAGTCGTGAGGGGACTCGGTTTCGTGTCGACCTGTATAGGCATATGAAGTCTGGCTCCCTGCTGCCACCTGACGCGGGAAAATCGGCTTCCTCGGTCGCGTGTCGGGTGTACGACGTGGCCCATGGGGTGACGGTCCAGCAGGTCGATTGTCCAAAGGAATCGCTGGATGACCTACCCTGACACGGCTGCCCTTGCCCGCCGGCTCGTACCCGTCAACAGCGGACATGAGACACCCTGATCGGTTCGAGGTCCAGCTTCATCCAGAGGAACTGCTCGGTCTAGACGCCCATGGCACGCGCCACTGCCATACTCTGGTGGTGTGAGTACGAAGAATCTGACCCGCGAGGAAGCCCGCCGCCGCTCCGAGATCATCACTGTCGAGAGATACCACGTCCGCATCGACGTGCGCGGTGCCGACGCTGATGGGGCCACCCACTTCACCTCCAGCACCAGGGTGCGATTCTCGACCAAGGAGCCCGACACCTTCCTGGACTTGCTCGACGGCGAGATTGAGTCGGTCATCGTCAACGATGAGGAGGTCGAGCCGGAGTATGACGGCTCTCGTATCCAGCTTCACGGACTCCATACTCATCGTAAGAATCTCGTCGTCGTGACCGCCAAGCTGCCCTATCAACACACCGGCCAGGGTCTGCACCGCTTCGTTGACCCGGCTGACGGCAAGGTGTACCTCTACACCCACTTCGAGGCCGCTGATTCCCGACGTATGTACACGGTCTTCGAGCAGCCCGACCTCAAGGCCCACGTCGACTTCGATGTCCTCGCACCGCAGGGATGGCGCGTCATCTCCAACCAGGTCCATGAGGACACCCGCGAGGAGGAAGGCGGCATCCTGCACGACTTCGCCCTCACCCCGAGGATGTCGACCTACCTCACCGCCATCGCCGCTGGCCCGTACGTCCGATTCGAGGACGAATGGCACTCCCGCGACGGCTCGGAGTCCATCCCGCTGGGCATTCTCGCTCGCGCATCCTTGGCCGAGTACGTGGATCATGAGGAGATCTTCAAGATCACCAAGCAGGGCCTGGCCTTCTACCACGACGCCTTCGGCTACCCCTACCCGTGGGGCAAGTACGACCAGATCTTCGTGCCCGAGTACAACCTCGGCGCCATGGAGAATCCGGGCCTCGTGACCTTCACCGAGAACTACATCCACCGCGGCCCGGCCACTCGCTCCGAGCTTGCCGGTCGGACGAACACCATCCTCCACGAGATGGCTCACATGTGGTTCGGAGACCTCGTCACCCCCAAGTGGTGGGACGACCTGTGGCTCAAGGAGTCCTTCGCCGAGTACATGGGAGCCCATGCCTCGGTCAACGCCACCGAGTACCGCGAGGCCTGGACGAACTTCGCCGTCGGTCGCAAGGCCTGGGCCTACACCGCCGACCAGCAGTCGACGACGCACCCGATCGTCGCCGACATCGTCGATCTGGAGGCCGCCCGTCAGAACTTCGATGGCATCACCTACGCCAAGGGTGCGTCGGTGCTCAAGCAGCTCGTCGCCCACGTCGGCGTCGAGAAGTTCTTCAGCGCGGCACGCCACTACTTCCGCGAACTGGCCTTCTCCTCAGCCACTCTCGACGATCTCATCCGTCACCTCGAGAAGGCATGCGGTCGAGACCTGAGCTCCTGGGTGAACGCCTGGCTCAAGACCACCGGACCTGACGTTCTGCTGCCGGAACTCACCGTTCGTGACGGGGTCGTCCAGGAGCTCGCCGTGGTGCGTGACTCCATCGACGTGCGTACCGGCCGAGACGTCAGTCGTCCGCACACCCTGCGCGTCGGCCTGTACTCTCTGCAGGGAAACGATCTGGTGCGCACTGACCTCATCGATGTGACCTTGTCCTCGCCGCGTACTCCGGTGCGCGAGGCCGTCGGCAAGCCTGCCCCGGATCTCATCCTCATCAACGACGACGACCTCACCTACGCCAAGGTGCGTCTGGGGGCCACCGGGACGAAAACGGTGCTGGCCCACCTGTCCGGCCTGCCGAACCCGCTGGCCCGCGCGCTGGTCTGGTCGATGCTGTGGAATGCGGTTCGCGACGCCAAGCTCAAGGTTCAGGACTACCTCGACGCTGTCGCCTTGCACGGCCCCAAGGAGACTGAACCGGCCATCCTCACCACAGTGCTGCAGCAGCTGCGGATGGCGGTCGAGAACTACCTGCCTGATTCGGCTCGCGACAACGCGCGTCGAGCCGAGGCCGCTCGAGCATGGCAGGGACTTGACGAGTCCGAGCCCGGCAGCGACTTGCAGCGCATCTGGGCCCGCCACGCCCTGGCTCTGTCGGCAGCCGACCACGAGTCGGCTGGTCAGGTCCGCGGACTTCTCGACGGCAACGTCACGGATCTGGTTGTCGATCCTGAGCTGAGGTGGCAGGCCTGGACGGCCTTGGCCGCCCTGGGCCAGGCCAGCGTCGAGGACCTCGACGCCGAGCTGGAGCGTGATCGCACCAAGACCGGCGTCGCCCATCACATGGCCGCCATGACGGCCTGTCCCGACGATGCTGCCAAACAGGACGCCTACCGACGCCTGCGCACCCCCGGCGAGCTGTCCAACGAGCACTGCCTGGCCCTCCTCGACGGTCTGCGCACCCCGCTGGGAGCCGAGACCTTTGCGGGCCTCAACAGCTCCTACTTCGACGACCTCGAACAGATCTGGCAGGAGTTCCCGATCGAGATGGCCCAGCGTCTGGTCATCGGACTCTTCCCGGATGGTGACGTCGCCGAGGATGCCGATCATTGGTTGGCGCACCACCCCTCGGCCACGGGTGGCCTGACGCGGACGGTCAAGGAGCTTCGTGACGCGGCCTCTCGTGCGGAGACGGCCCGCGACTACAACAGCTGACGAGCCCCATCGCGCCTGACAGTGGCGGGTTGTTCAGCGGCGACGCTGCTTGACGACCCGCCACTGGCGTGCCAGTGCCTCCCGCCACGTCGGCACCGTCACGCCGTTATCGATCATGATCCGGTACAGACGGCGCTGGTTGACCTCCAGGCCGATGAGACCGATGGCGAAGATGATGAGCTGGGTGGACATGGCCCAGCGGAAGCCACTGAGGGTGTAGTGCCCGCCGGGACACAGTACCTCGAGAAGCAGACCGATGATCTCGATCTCCAGCAGGCCGAAGAAGAATCCGCCCGTGATGGCCACACCGGTCGCGGTGGCCAGCCGGTTGCCGGGCTGGAAGGTGCGAGCCACGTCGAACCCAACGCCCCCACCGGGCAGTGAGATGCCCAGGCAGGTGACGAGGACGTAGAGCATCCACAGCGGAGCGGGCCCTGGCCACACCAGGACGATCAGCCACGCCACCGTGGAGGCGGCGATCATGGCCTCGACGAGGGTGCCACGACGAATGGGGTGTCGGCTGGTCAGGATGCCCGCCGTTGGTCCGGCGATGGCATTGGCAATGACGTACACCGTCATGAGTGTCGAGGCAGTGGCCGTCGATCGGCCCTCGGCGTGGGTGAGGTAGGGCATCCCCCACATCAGCGAGAAGACGATGCCGGCGAAGTTCGACGACATGTGGGCCCAGAAGGCCAGCCTCGTCGAGGGATGCTTGACGACCTCGACAACTTGGTGGGGGAGTTGCTTGAGATTGGCGTCGGTGCGTTCCGGCTCGACTCCGGGCGGGGCGTCACGGATGAGAAGGACGGCCAGCACTGCGGCCAGTGCCGCCCCGGCCGCAGCGAGGAAGTAGCTCGAACGCCACCCGCTGGTCTCCACTATCGCCACCAGGCCGACGGCCGAGACAACCTGTCCGAACTGGCCCAACAGACCAGTGAGTTGAGTCATCAGCGGGATCTGACGAGTCGGGAACCAAGCAGGCACCAGACGCACCGCAGCACCGAAGATGAAGGCGTCGCCACATCCCACCAGGATGCGGGCGAGCATGGCACCTCCCACACTCCCTGCCAGGGCCATGACGACCTGGCCGACGGCCATGAGGACTGATCCAGCAGTGATGACGACTCTTGACCCCAACCGATCGACGGCCACACCGGCCGGAATCTGCAGAACGGCGTACACCGCGAGCTGGAGCACCATGAAAGTGGCGACGACGGACGCCGGGGCGTTGAAATGGTCTGCGGCCGTCAGCCCCATGACGCCCAGAGAGGTTCGCTGCATGACGGCAAACCCGTAGGCGATGACCGCGGTGATCCACACCACCCATGTCATGGCACCGCGGTGACGAGGGTTCGATGGGGCGGTACTCACGTGGCTCATGGTAAGACGTTCCGTCCTCCCCATGCGCTGAGTGAGCCGGCAATACGTGGTCGGGGCGGCAATGACGCCATCCAACGGCTAGATTTGTCCTGTGGCAGACACAGTTGAGAACGCCGTCAGCACCCCCGACGTCGAACAGCCCTGGGCCGAGTTGGGGTTGTCCGCCGACGAGTACCAGCGCATCCGGGAGATCCTGGGACGCCGCCCGACCGGCGGCGAGCTCGCCATGTACTCGGTGATGTGGTCGGAGCACTGCTCGTACAAGTCGTCCAAGAAGTACCTACGACGCTTCGGCAACCTGCCCCAGCGCACGCCGCTCGGCCCGCTGCTGGCAGGCATCGGTGACAACGCCGGCGTCGTCGACATCGGCAATGGGCTGGCCGTCACGTTCAAGGCGGAGTCCCACAACCATCCGTCCTATGTCGAGCCCCATCAGGGAGCAGCCACCGGAGTCGGCGGCATCGTTCGCGACATCATGGCCATGGGCGCTCGCCCGGTCGGCGTCATGAATGCCCTGGCCTTCGGGCCCCTCGACCGTCCCGACACCGCCCGAGTACTGCCCGGCGTCGTCTCCGGCATCGCCGACTACGGAAACTGCCTCGGTCTGCCGACGATCGGCGGCCAGACCCTCTTCGACCCCACCTACTACGGCAACCCGCTGGTCAACGCGCTGTGCGTCGGAGTGCTGCGTCACGAGGACCTACAGTTCGCCAAGGCCTCCGGTGTGGGAAACCTCGTCATCCTCTTCGGTGCTGCGACGGGTGGTGACGGCATCGGTGGTGCGTCGATCCTGGCCTCCGAGTCCTTCGCCGCCGAGGGGGAGTCCAAGCGGCCCAGCGTCCAGGTGGGCGACCCCTTCATGGAGAAGTTGCTCATCGAGTGCACCCTCGACCTGTTCAATGCCGGCGTCGTCGAAGCCCTGCAGGACTTCGGTGCGGCCGGTATCTCGTGCGCCACCTCGGAGCTGGCCAGTGCCGGCGATGGTGGCATGCACGTCGAGCTCGACCGCGTCCCGTTGCGCGACCCCAGCCTCGCCCCCGAGGAGATCCTCATGAGCGAGTCCCAGGAGCGGATGGCCGCCGTCGTGCGTCCGGACCAGCTCGACGAGTTCATGGAGATCTGCGAGCACTGGGGAGTGGCCGCCACCGTCATTGGCGAGGTCACTGACACCGGCCGTCTTCACATCGACTGGCACGGCGAGCGGATCGTCGACGTCGATCCGCGCACCGTCGCCCACGACGGTCCGGTCCTCGACATGCCCGCAGCTCGTCCGTGGTGGATCGACGAGCTCAACGGGAATGACGCCAACAACCTTCCGCGCGACAACTCTGGAGAGGGCCTGGCAGGTGCTCTGCTGGCTCTGGTTGGTTCTCCTCACCTGTGTGACCGCTCCTGGATCACCGACCAGTACGACCGCTTCGTGCGTGGCAACACGGTGTTGGCCCAGCCCAACGACGCCGGCATGATCCGCGTCGACGAGGAGACCAACCTCGGCATCGCGCTGTCCTTGGACGCCAATGGTCGTCAGACCACCCTCAACCCATACCTGGGTGCCCAGCTGGCTCTGTGCGAGGCCTACCGCAACGTCGCCGTCAGCGGCGCGACCCCGGTGGCCGTCACCGACTGCCTCAACTACGGATCCCCGTACGATCCCGACATCATGTGGCAGTTCGACGAGACCATCCTCGGTCTGGTCGACGGCTGCCGCGAGCTCGGTGTGCCGGTCACCGGTGGCAACGTCTCCTTGCACAACCGCACCGGTGACGAGTCCATCCGGCCCACCCCGCTCGTCGGTGTCCTCGGTGTCATTGACGACGTTCGCACCCGCATCCCCTCCGCCTTCGCCCATGACGGTGACGCTGTCCTGCTGCTCGGCACCACGAAGTGCGAGTTCGGTGGATCGGTCTACGACGACGTCATTCACGCCGGTCACCTCGGCGGCATGCCCCCGATGCCCGATCTGAACGCCGAGAAGGCCCTGGCCGCGGTCATGGTGGAGGCTGCCAGGCGCGGTCTGCTCTCCAGCGCTCACGACCTGTCCGACGGCGGCCTGGCGCAGGCTCTCGTGGAAAGCTGCCTGCCGAGCGGACTCGGGGTTTCCGTCACCCTGCCCGAGGGAGAGCCCTCGGTGCTGCTCTTCTCGGAGTCCCCAGCTCGCGCCGTCGTCTCGTTGTCCGGTGCCGACTACCGCGAGTTCAAGGAGCTGTGCCAGGAGAACGGTGTACCGGTCGCCCGGATTGGTGAGGTCATCGATCACGGCGAGTTCGAGGTCAACGGGCTGTTCAGCCTGTCCCTCGACGAGATCGAGCGCACCTGGCGCAAGCCGATCCCGGCTGCCATGGGGGAGTGACAGGAGTTTCCTGGCCCGGCTGACTCTGTGATTGAGCAGGTTTGACGGTTCCCTCGTTGTCATGGCGCACTTCCCGTGCGAAAAAGCGCGCCTTGCTGGATCGCCTTCAGACTCGTGGAACGTTGTGCACTGCCTCCGTCAGCGCAGCCAACGGTGCAGCCGCTTTGAGGTTCTTCTCGCGCCACTCCTCGTCGGGCTGGGAAGCTGCGACGATTGCGCCGCCGGCACCGACCGTTACTCGCGACCCCGTTCGGACCACCGTCCGTATCACGATGCTGAGGTCGGCGGTGCGATCGAAGCCGAGATATCCCAGGATTCCCGAGTAGATTCCCCGGGCGCCGACCTCTAGACCGTCTAAGATCTCCACGGACCGTTCCTTCGGTGCCCCGGTCATCGATCCACCAGGGAAGGTCGCTCGCAGTACGTCGACCAATCCGACGTCCTCACGCAATCGTCCGCGCACCGTGGTCACCATCTGGTGCACCGTCGCATATGACTCGATCGCCATCAGACGTGGTACCTCCACCGTGCCTGGTTGGCACACGCGCGACAGGTCGTTGCGCACCAGATCAGCGATCATGAGATTCTCGGCGCGGTTTTTCGCGTCAGTGTGTAAATCGACAATTCCCCGGGCATCCTCCACCGGATCATCACAGCGGGCCATCGTCCCCTTGATCGGCTTGGATTCAGCGATGCCGTCGCGTACTCGCAGGAACCGTTCCGGGGATGAAGAGCACACCTCTACATGCGGGTCGGTAAACCGAAGATACGCCCCATAGGGGGCTGGGTTTCGACGCCGTAGTGCGCGGTACAACTGCCAGCCGTCCACGTCGCACTGGGAGGTCCACGTGTCGGTGAGACAGGCCTCGTACGAGTCACCGCGTGTTAGCGCCTGCTGGATTGCGGCAACACGGTCCTGGTAGCCCCCTCGGCTGAGCCGCCACGACCCTTCCACAGGCACGGTTAGCGGTGCGGGCCCTTCGCTGCTACCTGGTCGCTCCACCAGCGTCGCAGCCAGTGCGTCCAACAGATCAGCGGCCTCATTGCAGCCGGGCGTGTTACGGTCGTCCAAGGCTAGGAGGTGAGCGTGATGTCGGTAGTGGTCATACGCAATCCAGCTGGCCGGACGCATCCACATGGCATCGGGCAGTTCGCTGCAGTGCGCATTCGGGCCCAAGGTCAGCGCTTTGCACTCATAGCCCAGGAAACCGACATAACCACCTGCGAACGGGATGTTATCCAGTTCCGGGTCCCTCCGTGGTACTCCATCTGCAAGACGGCGTTCCAAGAAGTCCAGTACATTACCAGACTGGGTTCGCCCGTTGACCGTTAACGTGTTCGTGGCGACGTCGTAACTGACCAGTTCGGACGCCGCCCCCGACACCGTGCCCATGACACTCCAACGGCCGGTGTCGCCACGCGTGGTGGCCGAGTCCAACCAAAAGGCGTCACCGTCGGCAGCGAGGCGGCTGAAGGTGGCTTCTTCGTCGAGATCGATGTCCACCGCTTGGTGGTGGATTGTCCACCGTGCCGTAGTCCGGGGACACTTTCGTGACTGGATGTTGCGCGGTTCGCGTTTGTCGCGTACTTCGCTGTGTCGTGGCTGGCTGCCGATCGCCAGGAAGTTCGTCATTAACTGACATCCGACCTGCGTCATGACTGACTCTGGGTGGAATTGCACGCCCCAATGTGGCCGGTCGGCAACCTTGAACGCCATGATGGCGCCATCCTCGGCGCGAGCATGTTCGACGATCTGGTCACCCAACGTGGTCAAGCACAGTGAGTGGTACCGAGTTGCCTCGAAATCTTGCGGTAATCCGGCGAAGATTCCACGCCTGGAGTGATGAATTCGGCTGACGATGCCGTGATGGGGCCGAATGGTCTGCAACTGGGCACCGTGACGTAACCCGAGGCCTTGGTGGCCCAGGCACACCCCGAGCAGGGGGAGTTTGCTGGAGGCATCGATTATCTGCCCGGCGATCTTAAAATCCTTGTCGTTGTGCGGGGTGCCAGGTCCTGGTCCGATGACCACGTGGTCGAATTCGCCGTCAGCCAATCGGCGGAGGATCCCTGCACGCTCGACCTCCTCGGGGCGGACCACCACTGGCTCGATCCCGCTGACTTCGGCCAATAGGTGTGCCAGGTTGAAGGTGAAGGAATCGTGGTTGTCAACCAGCAGGATCACGGGCCCTCCTCGGTGACATCCGCTGCAGTGCAAGAGCAATAGCACAAGGATAGGGGCCACTTCCCGAAACGGGCTGTCCTGGCATCGTGCCGTGGTGGGGGAGGACACGCTTATCATTATTAATGATATTTTCGTCAATAAACGATAGGTTTGCGCCATGGGCGATGAAGGCAAGAAACCCGAGGAGACCCGTCGTCGACCGATGGTCGTCAGTAAAGGGTGGGTGCAAGGGATCGCCCTCGTGATGATCCTGGGATTCACGGTGATGGGCATCCTCGCCTATCACACCTATAACGACTCCATACCCATACCCGACAAGGTTGTCTCCACCACCGGAGAGGTGCTGTTTACCCATGACGACATCGTTGCCGGGCAGGAAGCCTTCAATAACCGAGGCCTCATGGAATATGGGTCCATCGTCGGCCACGGTGGGTACCTTGGCCCCGACTTCACTGCCGACTATCTGCGTCGTGCCGCGACGTTGACCCTGGACGCTCGAATCAAAGCTAGAGAGAATCAACCGCACCAGGCCAATATCAAGGACTGGCGTACCAACCGCTACGACTCCCGCACCGGCGTGCTCGTCCTGTCACGTCAGCAGACTGCCGCATACCACCATCTCGTTTCCTACTACACGACGTACTTCGGGAAGAACTCGCACAACCTCGGTTTGCTAGCCCACGACATCAAGGATCCGGCACAAGCTAGGCACTTGACCGACTTCTTCGCGTGGACCGCATGGGGGGCGGCCGCAGATCGGCCTGGGCACAGCTATTCGTACACGAACAACTGGCCGGCAGACCCGACCGTGGCGAACCGTCCAACGGCTGACATGGTCGTCTGGTCGGTGCTGTCTCTCATCGTCCTCATCGGTGGTACCGGAGTGATGTTCGCAATATATGGGCGCTGGAGCAAGAACATCGGCTGGCACGAGTCTGAGACTCCGTCACTGAGCTTTATCCGTCCCAGCCAGGTTGGGCTCACGAAGTCGCAACGCGCCACCTCATGGTTCTTCTTTGTCATTGCTGTTTTGTTCCTCATCCAGACCCTTGTTGGTGCGGCGGCGGAACACTACCGGGCTGATATTTCAAGTTTCTTCGGGCTCGATCTGGCGGCCTGGTTGCCCTATAACCTTGCCCGAACCTGGCATGTTCAGTTGGCGTTGTTCTGGACGGCGGCGGCCTTCCTCGCCGGAGGCATCTTCCTGGCTCCCTTCGTCTCAGGTAAGGAGCCCAGAAGACAGCACGTGCTGACCTACGTGCTGCTTGGAGCAGTGGCTTTCGTCGTATTCGGTTCCCTCATCAGTGAGGCGTTATCGGTCTATGGAGTCTCGTGGGTCAAGGGTCCGGTCTTCGGCCAGCAGTGGGAGTACATCGACCTGTCGAAGATGTTCCAACTCCTGCTCACCCTTGGCATGTTCCTGTGGGTGTTCATTATTTGGCGTGCCATGCGTACCCGGATGAGGACCGAATCGGTCGGCAATATGCCGTGGGTGTTTTTCTTCTCGGCCCTGTCGATCCCAATGTTCTACGCTGTGGGTCTCCTCGCCGGGACGCACACTCAGCTGTCGGTAGCCGAGTTCTGGCGTTTCTGGGTGGTCCATCTCTGGGTCGAGGACTTCCTCGAGCTCTTCACCACCGTCATGGTGGCGTACATCTTCGTCATGCTCGGTGTCGTCCGCGAGAAGGTGGCGTTGGGTGTCATCTACATGGACGTCATCCTCTACTCGGCCGGTGGGGTGCTCGGCACCATGCACCACCTGTACTTCTCGGGCACCCCGAGCGCGCACATGGCCATCGGCGCCTTCTTCTCGGCTGCGGAGGTTATCCCACTGACGTTCCTCACAGTCGAGGCGTGGGGATTCATGCAGCTCGGAGCCCGGCGTGAGTCGCGGTCGTCGACGCCGTTCCCGCATCGCTGGACGGTGATGTTCCTCGTTGCAGTCGGGTTCTGGAACTTCGTTGGTGCTGGTGTCTTCGGATTCCTCATCAACTTGCCGATCGTGTCCTACTACGAGATCGGGACCGCCCTTACCGCCAACCATGCCCACGGGGCGATGATGGGCGTCTACGGGATGATGGCCATGGCTTTGGCGATGTTCGCGCTGAGGTACCTCATCCCTGCGTGGAACGACAAGCTGGCGAAAATCTCGTTCTGGTGCACGAACATCGGGCTCGCCTGGATGGTCTTCGTCACCCTGCTACCGCTTGGCATCCTGCAGCTATACCACTCGGTGGACGCAGGCTATTTCGAAGCCCGCCAGCTCAACTACATCACCGAGCACCGCAATGTCGTCCTCGAGTGGCTCCGCATGCCGGGGGACCTCGTCTTCATCATCGGCGGAGTGCTGCCGTTCTTGTGGATGACATTCCAGGGACTGATGCACCACCGGGAGGGGCGGACCGTCGACGAGCTGCCGGTGGAGCGGCTCTTCATCGAGGAGGCCTCGGGCGAGCAAGGACACGCCCAGTTGCCGGAGGCGACGAGGTGAGCCCGTCCCTCCAGGTGGTGCTCACCTGTTGCTACTCCCTCTTTCTGCTTGCCGTGGCCTGGTTGCTCGATGTCTTGGGTCGCCACAGCGCCCGGATGAGTCGGGAGTGGAAGACGACGAACTTCGTCTACCACGACGATCGGGACGGATGGAAGTGCCATGAGGATCACTGGCTGTGGCCCGCGAGCTTCGATCCGCAGAAGCGGGTCGTCAGGTACCGCGGTCAGCACGAGATTTGTGGTCGATGCCCCGTCAAGGACACGTGCTCGCCGACGATGACGGCGCGCGAGGTAACCATGCCCGTCGACCCGTGGCCGTACTCCGAGGCCGGACTGTTCCATCGCGGTATGACGGTGTGCGTCATGGTCGCTGCTCTGGCCCTGCCAGGTGGCATGCTCTTCGTGGCACGGACGGTGGCGGAGGTGGTCACTCTTATAGCGACTATCGCTATCGTCTGCCTGGCTCTCGTTCCCACCGCTGCGTCCATGCGCCGGCGCCCAGTGGACATCCCGGAGGGGCTGCCGCTGGAGGCGTCAGTGCCGGATACCGGGACGGCGCACGACGACGGTCGTGTCCGCGTGCTCGGCGTTCATGGACAGGCGACGACCGATCGAGCCGGTGACGAGGCCGACCGTCTTATCGCCCGGTACGGGTCCCGTTGGAGGTCCGGACGGACGCGGTACCGCTCGGTCGAGCAGGCGGCTGCGGTCGAGGCCGCGGCGCGGAGCACGTATGACCGGGGCAGGTACTACCGAGGTGTGGACGACGTCGATGCCGACAGGAGCAGAACATGAGTGATCTCGAATGGACCTTCACCACGATCGCGCTCGTCATCCTCGTTATCGGGTTCCTGATATCGAGCTTCAAGATCATCCCCGAATATGAGCGCGGCGTCGTTTTCCGGCTCGGCAAACTGGGCGGGCTGCACGGTTCCGGGCTCGTGTTTATCTTCCCCGGCCTCGACAAGCTGCACAGAGTCGACCAACGCACCGTGACCCTGACGATCCCGCCGCAGGAGATCATCACCCGCGACAACGTGCCGGCTCGTGTCAACGCCGTCGTCCTGTTCAACGTGACGGACCCCATGGATGCTGTCATGAATGTGGAGAATTACGCGATCGCGACGAGCCAGATCGCTCAGACGACGTTGCGAAGTGTCCTAGGCCGGGCGGATCTCGACACCCTCCTCGCCCACCGGGAGGAACTCAACACGGACCTCCGTGAGATCATCGAGGTGCAGACGCACCCGTGGGGTGTCGATGTGTCCGTCGTGGAGATTAAGGACGTGGAGATCCCGGAGGCGATGCAGCGGGCCATGGCCCGTGAGGCGGAGGCGGAGCGGGAGCGGCGGGCGAAAGTCATCAACGCACGCGGCGAGATGCAGGCGTCCGATGAGTTGCGGCAGGCGGCCGACGAACTCTCGAAGAGCCCGGCCTCCCTGCAGTTGCGGTATTTGCAGACGCTTCTTGAGTTGGGAGCCGATCAGAACTCGACGGTCGTGTTCCCATTGCCCATGGATATCCTCGCTCCCCTCCTTCGCAAAGATCACGGGAATTGACCGATGAGGGGTCTGGACTTCGGGACGGTTGGGCCCCACCTGCCTGCGTGGGGGCCTGCCTGCCCGAGGCATGGAGCAGTCGGGTATGTAACCGCCTCATAATCCGACGATGAGGCGCGGAGGCGGCCCTACACTTTGATCATGGATCTTTCTCATACTTTCAAGAACCTGTCAGCCAAGGTTGATTCTGGTTTTGCCGATGCCGTTGAGCAACTCACCCGCCACGTGGCAGTCCGGTCGGTTAGTTCCCAGCGGCCCGACGACGTGAGGTCTGGAGCCGAGTTCGTTGCGGCCGCTGCTAAGGAGGCTGGTGCCGCCGACGTCACCGTCGTCACGGAGAACGACGGCCTTCCCGCTGTCATCGCCCACTGGCCGGCGCCTGAGGGTATGCCCACTGTCCTGCTGTACTCCCACGGTGACGTCCAACCCACCGGCAACCTTGATGAGTGGCACACCGAACCCTTCGTCGCCACCGCCAAAGGTGAGCGTCTCTATGGTCGTGGCACCGCCGACGACAAAGGTGGCGTTGCCGCCCATCTGGCTGCCATTCGTGCCTTCGACGGCAAGCCCCCAGTCGGCGTCACCCTCTTCGTCGAGGGCGAGGAGGAGATCGGCTCGGCTTCTATGGAGGCCATCATCGCCGAGCACAAGGACGAGCTAGCCGCCGACGTCATCGTCGTCGCCGATTCGGTCAACTGGACCCAGGGCGTGCCCTCCCTGACGACCACCCTGCGTGGCGTCGTCGACTGCGTCGTGGAGGTCTCCACCCTCGACCACGCGCTGCACTCCGGCCAGTTCGGTGGCATCGTCCCCGACGCCCTGACGACCCTGTGCCGTCTCATCGCGACCATGCATGACGAGACTGGTGAGGTTACCGTCGACGGCCTCAAGGGATTCACCGGCCCGGAGCTGGACTACCCGGAGGATCGTCTGCGCGAGGAGACCGGCGTGCTGGACGGAGTCCAGTGGGTCGGCCGGGGACGCGCCGTTGAGAAGATGTGGACCAAGCCGTCGGTCACCGTCATCGCCATCGACGCCACCCCGGTCAAGGACGCCATCAACATCCTGCCGGCAACCGCTCGCGCCAAGATCAGCCTGCGCGTCGCTCCTGGCCAGGACGCCGGCGAGGCCATGGAGGCTCTCGTCAAGCATCTGGAGACCCACGTCGAGTTCGGCGCCCACGTCAAGGTGACCCGTGGTCAGCTCGGTCAACCGGGCATCGTCCCCTTCACCGGGAAGCGGGCCGAGGTTGTCAACGAGGCCTTCAAGCTGGCCTGGGGCCAGGAGCCCGTCGAGATGGGTACCGGCGGCGCCATTCCCCTTGTGACCGACCTGCAGAATGCGTTCCCGCAGGCGACCGTCCTCGTGACGGCCGTCACCGATCCGGAGTCGCGCATGCATGGCATCGACGAGTCCCTGCACCTGGGTGACTTCCGCAAGGCCATCCTCACCGAGGCACTCATGCTCGCCGGCCTGGCGGAGTGAGCTGGCGCGAGTTCCACCGAAAGGCCTTTCCGCGTAGAATGGCCCTGCTGTCCGCTGTGCCGGTCAGCAGGGCCTGGGACGTCCGACGGAACCATCTCCCGTCCGAGTGACGGTCACCGGGGCTCGCGTCAGAAGGGTGGGCAGACGCGGACAGCCAGTTGTTCCCGTCATCGAGAGGCCTGCCCATGTCGTCCGGCTCTGTGAGCTACCGAACTCTGTTCTCCCTGCCAGGCGGCACTTTCGTTACCGTCTCCGCCCTGGCTCGTCTGCCCCTGGCGATGAGCCAGTTGGGCACCCTGTTGCTCGTCTCCAGTCCGCAGGTGGCAGGACGACTGGGCCCTGGTGGTCTGGCCGCGGGCATCGTGGCCCTGGCCATCGCCGTCGGCTCTCCCATCTTCGGCGCCCTGACCGACCGTCACGGTCAGCGCACAGTGCTGTTGGTGCAGTCCTTGGTCGGTGGATTCGCTCTGATCGCCGAAGGAATGGCTGCCGAGATGGGAGCCACCTGGCCAATCGTGGCCACCATCGGAGGTGTCGCGGGATTCTTCATGCCTCAGATCGGCACCATGGCGAGAGTTCGCTGGCGGGCCATGGGAGCGGCGAATCCCAACATCGAGGCAGGGGTGCTGGAGACCTCCTTCGCGTGGGAGGGATCCGTTGACGAGGCCGCCTTCGCCCTCGGACCGGCCTTGGTCGGAATCCTCGCGGTGCTTGCGGGCCCCGTCCCTGGCCTCCTCGTCGCCGGCTCCATGTTGTTGGTGCTGGGCAGTTGGTTCGCCCTGGACCCGACGTCAAAGCTCGTCGAGGGGCACCGTGGCGGGACCGACCGTCCGGGGGTCTCGACCCCGTTGGAGCGTCGTGCTCCCGGCCCGTTGCTCACTGCTGGTGTGCTGGCCACCTGCGTCGGCATGATCTTCATGGGCATGGTCTTCGGGTCCGTCCAGACCGGAACCACCAGTCTTGCCACGGAGGCGGGGCGGCCTGGTCTGGCGGGCCTGCTGCACGCCCTGTTGTCGGTCGGCAGTGCGGCTGCCGGTCTGGCCCTGCCGAGGTTGGCCAGACGCCTCGACCTCGTCGCAAGGTGGAAGCTCTTCGCTCTGGGGCTGGCGGTGTTCGCAGCCCCGCTGCTCGTCGTCCATCACCTCGGTCCGCTGGTCCCGGCCCTGATCGTCCTCGGCATGGCTGCGGCGCCGTACATGATCACCCTCTACAGCGTCGCGGAGCGCTCGGCGTCCGCCGGACGGATCGGTACCGTCATGACCCTCATGGCGGCCGTGAACAGCCTCGGTTATGCCTTCGGGACGACGATGGCCGGACGTCTCGCCGATCGGGGAGGTGCCACGCCGGCCTATGCGGTGACGTTCGGCGTCGCTGTCGCGGCGACCCTGTTGGCCGTCCTGGTGGCCCGGAAGGTGACCCCGGTCGGGGGCTGAAGCCTGCTCCTGACGGGCTGCCCCGACGCTCCTGAAACCTGTTCCACAGTCACCATCGGCCAGTGTGCGATACCGTGGCCTCGTGCCGCGCGCAGACGGAAGGCTTACCGCAGACCTCGACCCCCAGGACCACGGGCCCCAGGACGCCTGTGGCGTCATCGGGATCTATGCCCCTGGTGAGGAGGTGTCCAAACTCACCTATTTCGGCATGTACGCCCTGCAACACCGAGGCCAGGAATCCGCTGGCATGGCGGTGTCGGACGGTCGCCGAATGATGGTCTTCAAGGACATGGGACTGGTCTCCCAGGTCTTCGACGAGGCCACCCTCAACTCCCTCCGGGGCCACATGGCCGTCGGGCACACCCGATACTCGACGACAGGTGCGAGCGTCTGGGACAACGCTCAGCCGACCTTCCGCTCTCGTCAGGGGGGTGGCGGTCTCGCCCTGGCTCACAACGGCAACCTCACCAACACCGACGCCCTCGAGGCCCTCATCGTCGAGCGCGCGCCGAACACCGATGTTCCTCACAAGGACCGGATGGACTCCAGCAACGACACCTCGCTGGTCACCGCCCTCATGACGACCTACGACGGCACCCTCGAAGAGGTCGCCGCCCAGGTGCTGCCCCACCTCAAGGGGGCCTTCAGCCTCGTCTTCATGGATGACCACACCCTGTGTGCCGCCCGCGACCCGCAGGGTATCAGGCCGCTCGTGCTGGGTCGCCTCTCCAGCGGATGGGTGGTCGCCTCCGAAACTGCTGCCATCGACATCGTCGGCGGCACCTTCGTCCGCGAGATCGAGCCCGGTGAGATGATCGCCATCGACGCCGCCGGTCTTCGCACCAGTCACTTCGCCGAGGCCCGTCCCAAGGGCTGCATCTTCGAGTACGTCTACCTGGCCCGTCCTGACACCGTCATTGCCGGACGGCGCATTCACAACGTCCGTGTCAAGATCGGCAAGATCTTGGCCCAGGAACACCCCGTCGACGCCGACCTCGTCATCCCGGTACCCGAGTCCGGCACCCCGGCTGCCATCGGCTTCGCCGACGAGTCCGGCATCCCCTACGGCATGGGTCTGGTCAAGAACTCCTATGTCGGCAGAACCTTCATCCAGCCCTCCCAGACCCTGCGCAACCTTGGCATCCGTCTCAAGCTCAACCCGCTGCGTGACGTCATCGAGGGACGCCGCATCGTCGTCGTCGACGACTCCATCGTGCGCGGCAACACCCAGCGACAGCTCGTCCGGATGTTGCGCGAGGCAGGAGCCGCCGAGGTGCACGTGCGCATATCCTCCCCGCCGGTGGAATGGCCCTGCTTCTACGGCATCGACTTCGCCACCCGTGCCCAGCTCATCGCCCCTGGTCTGGAGGTCGAGGACATCTGCCGATCCATCGGCGCTGATTCGCTGGGCTATGTCAGCCTGGAGGGTCTCGTCCGAGCCACCCACGTCGATGCCGACAACCTTTGCCGGGCCTGTTTCGACGGTGTCTACCCTGTGCAGGTGCCTGCATCCGCACGAGACGTCGTCGCCGATGCCACCCATACCGATCCCAATGAGGAGAAGCAGTGAGCAACGAGTCCGCGTACGCCCGTGCCGGCGTCGACATCGAGGCCGGTGAGCGTGCCGTCGATCTCATGAAGGCCCACGTGGCCGCCACTCGTCGTCCGGAGGTTCTCGGCGGCCTGGGCGGCTTTGCTGGTTTCTTCGACGCCTCTGCGCTGGGGAAGTACCGTCATCCGGTGCTGGCCACCTCCACTGACGGTGTCGGTACCAAGGTCGCCATCGCCCAGGCCATGGACGTCCACGACACCATTGGCTTCGACCTGGTCGGCATGCTCGTCGACGATCTCGTCGTGGTGGGTGCGGAGCCGTGGTTCGTCACCGACTACATCGCCTGTGGTCGCGTCGATCCGGACCGGATCGCGAATGTCGTCAAGGGCATCGCTGCAGCTTGCGCCAAGGCGGGCTGCTCACTGCTCGGCGGCGAGACAGCCGAGCATCCCGGCCTGCTGGCCCCCGAGGAGTACGACGTCGCAGGTGCCACCACCGGGGCCGTCGAGTACGACGAGATCCTCGGCCCGCAGCGGGTCCAGGAGGGTGACGTCCTGCTGGCGGTGGCCTCCTCGGGGCTGCACTCCAACGGCTACTCGCTGGTCCGCAAGGTGTTGCTGGCCGACGCCGGTTGGACCCTTGATCGTCACGTCGACGAACTGGGACGCACCCTCGGCGAGGAATTGCTGGAGCCCACCACCGTCTATGCATCCGACCTGCTGGCCCTCATCCGTCAGGTCGAGGTGCACGCGATGAGCCACGTCACAGGCGGGGGACTGGCCAACAACCTCGCCCGCGTCCTTCCCGACGACCTCGTCGCGACTGTTGACCGGTCGACATGGACTCCTGCTCCGATCTTCACCCTCGTCCAGCAGGTGGGCGACGTCTCGCAACCTGATATCGAGGCAACTCTCAACATGGGCGTTGGAATGGTCGTCGTCATGCCAGAGGCGAACATCTCCGAAGCGATCGAGGTGCTTGCTGGTCGCGGTCTTTTCGCATGGCAATGCGGTCATGTTTCCCGTCGTGGCGGACCCGACGAACCGGGGGCGGTGCTGGTTTCGAGCCATTCTCGCGGCTAGACCGTTCGCCCGGAAATGAATCTTGCGGTGGCCCACTTTGGTACCAGGGTCATCGCTCGGGTAGCCTGTGCCCCACGACAGTTGATGATTTTGGGCGGCAAAGCCGCTATTGATGAAGCGAGGGGGTCGACCCACATGGGGCGCGGCCGTGCAAAGGCGAAACAGACCAAGGTTGCCCGCGATCTGAAGTATCGCTCGGTGAACATGGATCTCGAGTCACTGGAGCGAGAGCTAAGAGGCGACAATCGTCAGCAGGAAGATCCTCATGACGAGGACGGCCTGTCTGACGAGTACGCGGATCTTGCCGAGAAGTACGCCCACTACGGCGAGGACGACTGAGCCGGTAACGCGACCGTGAGGTGGCTCAACGACCCCCTGATCGACGGGTTTGAATATGCCCGGATCGGGCTCCCACATGCAGCCAAGTCTGTCGGCGACCCCGACGGACTCCTGACTGCCTGTGTGGTGCGTCGTCGTGAGCCACGTCATGGCCGCGCAATGCTGTACGTTCACGGCTGGTCAGATTGCTTCTACCAGGCCCATCTTGCCGAGGCGGTGGAGGGCTGGGGATATGACTTCCTCGGTCTCGACTTGCGTCGGTACGGACGGAACCTTGTCCCTGGCCAGATGGCTGGTTGGGTGCGTGATCTCGCCGAGTACGACGAGGAAATCAGTGCAGCGGTGTCATTGCTGCGCGCTGACCACGACTCGGTGACGATGATGGGCCACTCCACCGGAGGGCTCACTGTACCTTTGTGGGTCTCACGCCATCCGGGACGTGTCGACGGGGTCATCCTCAACTCCCCGTGGATCGATCTGCAGGGGTCATTCCTCGCCAGGGCTCTGGCTGGACCGCTGGCCCGGTCAGTGCGCATCGCGGAGCCCACCACAGTGCTGCCCATTCCATCACGGGACAACTTCGGCCGCACCATCCGTCGTGAATTTGGCGGGGAATGGGATGTGCCCGAGGTGAAGAACCCGCCCTGGGCACCATTCGTTATTCGTGCCGGCTGGTTGGCTGCCATTCTTGACGGCCATCAGGCGGTGGCCCAAGGGCTTCACATAGACGTCCCGATGTTGGTGCTGATCTCGGATCGCAGCGACCTGTCTGCGACCTGGAAGCCGTCCATGAGGTCAGCCGACACCGTTCTCGATGTCGAGAGGTTGGCTCGTGCCTCGGTCAATTTGGGACGCCATCTCACCTTGGTCCGTGTCCGGGGTGGGCTGCACGACGTGGTGCTTTCCGCGCCGTCAGTGCGAGCCAACGTTTTTGCGGAGATAGAGCGGTGGGTGTGCGCATATTTAGCGTGAAATCTCACATCCACCAGTTTTTGAGCGTCGTTAACATTTTTGTGTCAAACTTCCCTTGCTGGGCACCGTCGTCCAGCAGGTGCAGATCAACTCCGCGGCACTGAGGCCGGGGGATGGGGTCTGACCGAACCACACGGAGGTTTGGAATGTACGCGAAGAAGATCGCAGCCCTTGCGACGGCATCGATGCTCGTCCTGGCCGGCTGCAGCTCGACCACGACTGACGAGAGCGGGAGCAGGGAGTCGACGACGTCCTCGTCAACCCCGAAGGCAGGCGGAGCCGGCGGCGAGGTCGGCGTATTCACCTGGTGGGCCGACGGCTCCGAGGCGAAGGGTCTCGACGCCCTCGAGAAGATGTTCGCCGAGAAGTATCCGAACGACAAGTTCAAGAATCTGGCCGTCGCGGGCGGATCTGGCTCGAACGCCAAGGCCAAGCTGGCTTCCGACCTCAAGAACGGCAACCCTCCGGGCTCCTTCCAGGGGCACGCCGGTGCTGAGCTGACCGACTATATCGACAACGAACAGATCGAGCCCGTCGACGGCATCATCAAGGAGCTCGGTGGGGAGTCGGTCTTCCCGAAGACCCTCACCGATCGGCTGACCGTTGACGGCCACATCTACTCGGTGCCGGTCGACATCCATCGCGCCAATGTCGTGTGGGCCAACTCAGCTCTGCTCAAGAAGGCTGGCATCACCAAGACTCCGACGGACGTCAAGGGCTGGATTGCCGACATGGAGAAGGTCAAGGCCTCCGGCGTCGCCACCCCGCTGTCGGTTGGTGGCACCTGGACCCAGACCGAGCTCTTCGAATCCATCCTGGCTGCTGATCTGGGTGCCGACGGCTACAACAAGCTGTTCACCCCGGACGGCAAGTGGGACAGCCCCGAGGTCAAGACCGCCATCGAGGATTACAAGAAGGTTCTCACCTTCACCAACACCGCCTCCGACGGTGACGACTGGCCGGCCGCGACCGACATGGTTGCTTCTGGGAAGGCTGCCTACAACGTCATGGGTGACTGGGCCGTCGCCGAGTTCGACATGAAGGGCAAGAAGTACGGCACCGACTACACCGCCTTCGCGGTGCCTGGCAAGGAGATCGTCTACGACTTCCTGGCCGACTCCTTCACCCTGCCAACCGGCACCAAGAACTCCGAGGCCACCAAGGACTGGTTGCGCTTCGTCGGTTCCGCCGAGGCCCAGGAGTCCTTCAACAAGATCAAGGGATCCATCCCGGCCCGTACCGATGTCAAGCCGGACGGATTCAGCAAGTACCAGCAGGACGCTATGAAGGACTTCAAGGACCTGCCGATCGTCTCCTCGATCGCTCACGGTGCTGCTGTCTCGTTGGCCTGGAGCTCCGAGATCAACACCGCGATGAGCAAGTTCTACCAGGACAAGAACACCGACAACCTGGCCTCCTCGCTGGCGGCCGCACACGACAAGTACGGCAATTGACCGTCTGATTCTGGCGCGACTGGTGTGGGGCCCGTGCTTGCCCGGCCCCGCGCCACGCCGGAGGCGCTGCTCCTGACATCTCGTCGTGCTGGTGGTGAGACGGCGTCGGGAGTCCGTGCACGCCTTCAGGGCACTGTGTCGTACTTGTCACCCCCCAGAACCCGGGAGAATTCATCATGAAAAGAGTGAGACGCTGGCTTCCGAGCTTTCTCCTCGTACTGCCGTCAATCATCCTCGTCGGTATCTTCGTCTACGACTTCATCGGAAAGACCGTCTTCACTTCGCTGATTCGGGTCAAGACCAAGTCGGGACGCATCAAGGCGCCCGGTGGCTGGGAGAACTACTCCCAGTTGTTGGCCGATAACCGCTACCAGCACGCCATGTGGAACCTCTTGGTCCTGACGGTGGTCTTCGTTGCCGGAACCATGATCTTCGGCCTCTTGTGGGCTCTCCTGTTGGAAAAGGGCGTCACCGGTGAGGGCTTCTTCCGGTCGGTGTTCCTGTTCCCGATGGCCGTCTCATTCGTGGCTGCCGGAGTCATCTGGCGGTGGCTGCTCTCTCCGGCCAAAGATGGTCAGGCCACCGGTCTCAACCAGCTCTTCGTCCACCTGGGGATGCCCGGCTTGCAGTCGTCGTGGTACTCGTCCGGGAAGTTCAACATGGCTGCCATGGCCGTCCCGGCGATCTGGCAGCTATCGGGCTACATCATGGCTCTCTTCCTGGCTGGGTTCCGTGGCATCTCCGAGGACCAGCGCGAGGCGGCACGGGTCGACGGAGCCTCCGAGTTCAAGCTCTACTGGAATGTGCTGTTCCCGCAGCTCTCGCCAATTGCCCTGAGTGCCCTCATCATCGTTGGGCACATGTCGATGAAGATGTTCGACCTCATCTACGCCATTGCCGGCCAGAGCTCCTACACGGCTGAGGTGCCTGCCACCTTGATGTGGACCCAGATGTTCCAGCTCAACAACCCGACGGCAGCCGCCGCCAACGCGACGATCCTGTTGGTCATCGTGGCCGTGGTCGTCGTGCCTTACCTGATCTACACCAACCGCACCGAGAAGGGAGGACGCTGATGACCACCACAGTGCTTCCGGGTGAGGCCAGCGTGCCTCCCACCCCGCCCGGTGACGCCCTCACCGACATGCCGAAGCGTCGTCGCCGTCGCACCCCTGCCCAGAAGACCATGGGTGCGGTCCGCTACGTCCTTCTGGTGTTCTTCGCAGTACTCGTTCTCGCTCCCGCCTACGCCCTGCTCGTGACGAGTTTCAAGACGCCATCTGGCTACGATCAGTCAACGGCGTGGAAGTTGCCTCGAGTGTGGTCCGTGGGCGGCTGGCAGGCCGCGTGGGACGCCTTGGCTCCTGCCATGGGACGGTCCCTCGTCATGGCTGTGCTGGCAGCCATCCTCTCGGCCATTCTGGGATCCTTGAATGGTTACGTCTTCGCGAAGTGGAAGTTCCCTGGATCCCACGTCATCTTCGTGCTCTTCCTGTTCGGAATGTTCATTCCCTACCAGGCCATCATGATCCCGTTGTCGGGCATGATGCTGGACATTCAGCAGGGAGCTCCGTGGTTCGCCGGTATTCCCACCCTGATCTTGTGTCACGTTGTCTACGGCATCCCGATCTGCACGCTGATCTTCCGCAACTACTACGCCACCGCAGTGCCCTCGGAGATCATTGAGGCGGCTCGTGTGGACGGTGCCGCTACGATCTCGACCTACGCCAAGATCGTCCTTCCGGTGTCGATTCCCGGCTTCGTCGTGACCCTCATCTGGCAGTTCACCAGCGCATGGAATGACTTCCTCTTCGCGCTGTTCCTGACGAACCAGAACAATGGTCCGGTCACCTTCGGTCTGAACGCCCTGGCGTCCGGGCAGAACCCGAACTACCCGCAGATCATGGCTGGCGTGCTCGTCGCCTGCCTGCCGACCCTGCTGGTGTACATCGCCCTGGGCAAGTACTTCGTGTCCGGTCTCATGAGTGGATCGGTGAAGTGATTCGCTGACGTATCCTCCTGGGGGATATGACGAGGGGCAGGCGAGATTATCGCCTGCCCCCTTCGACTTGTTGAACGTGCACGTTCCATGACTCGCGGTCTCTCCGGGCTGTCAAACCTTGAATGGGGCCATCAGCGCTGGATCTGAAGTGGTAGCGGTAGATGCTCTTGGCCACGAGTTCGGGATCGGGCCCTGCCGAGGACTTCGAATGCTGGAGGCCAGAGACGACGCTGGGGGGAAGAGCGACGTAGTAGTTGCCCAGAACCGATGAGATTCACCGTCGTCGAGGTTCCTGAGCCGCCTTCGTGGACGACATTGAACCCGCTGGGCGCAATCCGATGGGGTTGGCGCCGAGGATCCTGGCAGGGAAGCTGTGAGGTCACAGAGTCAGTCAAGATATGACTTGTATGAAGGATCAGGCGGAAGCTGAGCGGTCTGCAGCATTACAGAATGTTCTTCGGGGTGGCCGGGACCGGGGTCGAACCGGTGACCTTTCACTTTTCAGGCGAACGCTGCTACCAACTGAGCTACCCGGCCATCGTGTCCATGCAAATGTCTCATGAACACGAAAGCGGTGATGAACTCATCACCGCTTCAGCGACCCCGATGGGACTTGAACCCACGACCTCCGCCGTGACAGGGCGGCGCGCTAACCAACTGCGCTACGGGGCCTTGGCTCTTTCGAGCCCTGACCGCTGCCTCAGGCAGCTCGAAAAATATAGCAAGGTTTTGGGGTGGAAGGGAAATCGAGTCCGGGATTGGGGTTCAAAGACGCTGTGACTAGGGGTGTTACTTGCTCCCTGGGGTGCTGTCTGCAGTGCTGTTGTGTTCACTCTGGATGAACACAACGAAATGCTTTCGGGGTGGAGGTGGTGCGAATGGACTTAGAGATAGTGGATGTCCAGACGGCGTCGAGGACTTCGACAGCCTGGGAGAGGAGGGAGGTGGGGTGCGATAGGGAGTGTGGTCACGTGAGAAGACGTCCGTAGAGCATGAAAAGGCCCTGTACCGAATTCGGTACAGGGCTCTGGATTTGTATCCCGGACGGGATTCGAACCCGCGTTGCCGCCTTGAAAGGGCGGTGTCCTAGGCCTCTGGACGACCGGGACTCAGCGGATGCGCACCAATGGCGACCGCCGAACTGGACCATCATATCTAGGTCACATCACAGGCGAGAAATCGGCGGCTCGAAAGTCTGACCGCCGGAGTCCCGGCACGCCAGAAATTACACACGCCGGCAACCCCTTTGAGGGTTGCCGGCGTGGTGGTGGCTCAGTCGAGGATGTCCGAATCAATGCGAAGTGGGTACAACGAGGAGTAGATAGAGGTGAGGCGCACTCCAGCACGTGGATTCGCTGCTTCCACTATCTGCCCGTTACCGACGTAGATGGCGATGTGACCACCGCCTGGTTTGGCAAGGAGGTCTCCTGGCTGGATCTCGTCCAAGGAAATGCGATGGCCACGCGCGATCTGCGACCCTGAGTAGTGAGGCAGATAGATTCCAGCCTGCTGGTATGCCTTCAACACCAGGCCGGAGCAATCGAAGCCGTTTGGACCTTCGCCTCCCCAGATGTAGGCCTTACCCACCTGCGCTTTGGCGTAGTTGACAATGGCGGCCCGGGCGCTACTGGGTGAAACTGAAGGGCTGGGCGCGGGCCTGGGCGTGGGTGTTGGTTTGGGTGCTGGGTTGGTGGTGGTGAGGTACGTGCTGGAGGCCCACAGGTTGTGGCCGTGGTAGTTGACCTGTGTCCAGATGCCAGTGGTGCGTCCGGTGGTGGTGAGGGCGGTGCCGCGAGACACGGTGGTGGCGACCGAGGCGCTCATTGATGCGCCGTTGCGCAGGTTGAGGTTGGCGGTCGTGTAGATGGTCGTGGTTTGGGCTGGTTTTGGTGTGGGCTTGGGTTTGGGTGCTGGGTTGGTGGTGGTGAGGTACGTTCTGGAGGCCCACAGGTTGTGGCCGTGGTAGTTGACCTGTGTCCAGATGCCAGTGGTGCGTCCGGTGGTGGTGAGGGCGGTGCCGCGAGACACGGTGGTGGCGACCGAGGCGCTCATTGATGCGCCGTTGCGCAGGTTGAGGTTGGCGGTCGTGTAGACGGTCGTGGTTTGGGCTGGTTTTGGTGCTGGCTTGGGAGTGGGCTTGACGGTGGTGGTGCTCAGGTAACGGGAAGCCACCCAGCGATGGACGCCGTTGTAGACGACCTCGCTGAATCCCTGGGAGGTCCGGCCGGTGAGGCCGACCTTCTCGCCGGGGGAGAGCATCCCCACCTTGGTGGTCTGCATGGAGTGCCCTGCTCGGACATTGACGTATGTCGTCGCCTGGGCGAACCCAACCGGAGAGCTGGATGCGGAGGGGTTTGAGGTCGAAGGGCGCCAGGCGACCGATGACAGGTAGTGATGGTCAACGTAAGCCGTGTGGCCGCGGTAAGCGACCGGGACCCACCCGTTTACGGGCGTGCCGGTTTGATTAAGCTGCTGGCCTCTCTCGAGCACACCCAGGATCTTTCCGTGGACGCCTGCCTGGGACCTGATGTTGACGGCGGTGCGAGCCGACACACGGGCCATGACTGCGGTCTTGGAGGCTTGTGCCTGGGGGGCGAAGAACTGACTGCCGCTGATGGCGAGACCAGCGGTGGCCAGAGTCGCGACTCCGGCCCGAAGTGGGCGCACTACACCCATGGAACTGACTCCTTTCGGCGTGTGGACCCGCCTCCATTCGAGGAGCTCCTGACTCTTCCCCGGATCCGTCCACCGACCCAACCAGGAACGCCTCTCGTGACAAGGACATTCAAGGCGGCCGAAACGGTTTCGTCCACTCGGTTGGAGGTATTTTCTGTCGACGTCAACGCGACACGCCGAGAAAGAGCTGAGAATCTCAAAGGTGTTATTTGGGATTTGAGGAAGGTGTCAAAGGTCTCATAATCCGCATTGACTAGGGATGATGCCGTTGGTACTGACAAGGATGCCGGAGGGTGGCGTCGGCAGGATGGCGAGTCTAAGGATTCTCTGCCAACTCTGAAGTAGTGGTTGACGCTTGTGAGTAGGCATCGTCAGGCCTCGTGGAAGGCATGTTGGACAGACCTTGGACAGCGGCAGGCTCCTCGGCCACCTCGCACCGACATGGGCGTGTCGCTACACTAGGGGAGCCCCCGTAGCTCAGTTGGTTAGAGCAGCGGACTTTTAATCCGCGGGTCCTGGGTTCGAGTCCCAGTGGGGGCACTGGCTCACAGCGAATCTGATGGTTGCCATGTGGTGGGCATCGTGTCGCGCCCATGGCGCCTGTCTGCACAGAGGTTCTCTTTGCCCCGCATCCTTCCTGCGCAAGCCCTCCACCGATAGTCTTGGCCTCATGAGAGATCCTGCAGACATCGAGTGCTGGCTGACCGACATGGACGGCGTGCTCGTCCACGAGAACCATGAGGTGCCTGGCGCCAGCGATCTCATCAATCGATGGGTCGACACCTCGAAGCGATTCCTGGTCCTGACCAACAATTCCATCTTCACTCCGCGGGACCTGGCTGCCCGGATGCAAGCTTCGGGTCTGACGGTGCCGGAGGACAACATCTGGACCTCTGCGCTCGCGACCGCGCATTTCCTGGCTGACCAGCATCCCGGTGCCCGCCTCTACGTCATTGGTGAGGCAGGGTTGACGACGGCTTTGCATGAGGCCGGGTTCATTCTCACCGACACCGACCCTGACTATGTCGTCCTCGGAGAGACCCGTACCTACTCCTTCGAGGCGATCACCAAGGCCGTCCGGTTCATCGTCGACGGTGCACGGTTCATCTGCACCAACCCGGATGCCACTGGACCGACCAAGGAAGGCCCACTGCCCGCCACCGGCGCGGTCGCGTCGATGATCGAGGCTGCCTCGAAGCACAAGCCGTACATCGTCGGAAAGCCGAACCCGATGATGTTCCGCTCTGCCCTGAACCGTATCGAGGCTCACTCCGAGACCACCGCCATGATCGGTGACCGTATGGATACCGACATGGTTGCCGGTATGGAGGCTGGTCTGCTGACGGTCTTGGTGCTCTCGGGCATCACCAGGCGTGAGGACGTTGACCACTACCCCTACCGCCCGAACATCATCCTCGACTCGGTGGCGGACCTTAACGAGCTCATCTGAGCTGGTCATCTGACACTGCGATGGCGGTGAACCGCAGGTTCGCTGCCGCGTCGTTCGTGCCGAACGTCCTCACACCTGCCAGGGGATGACGACGTCCTCCGGAGCTGCCGGGTGCCCGTGGCCCTCGAGGACGTATCCCCATGTCTCGATCTCCTCGGGGGCCAGGTCGATGGACATTCGAGCCGCGACGTCGCGCAGATGATCCTTGACGCGCTGCAACTCGTTCATCTCGTCGCGGGTCGACTCCTCCTTGAGCCAGGCCTGCTCCAACTCCCAACCACGTACGCGAGTGCGAACCGCATCCTTGATGAGCTCGTGGTCATCAGAGCTGGCCTTGACGTGCTTCTCGGCCGAGCACATCCAGCCGTAATCCCGGTTGATGCGTAGCAAACCAGGATCAACCGTCATGGAGTCGTGAACGGAGAATTCCGGGCCGATGACGACGGCACCGGCGTTGAGGGCATAAGCGACCTCGTCGCGTTCGGTCTCGTCGGTGAGAATCGACACCGATCTGGTCACCAGGTCAAGCATGTTGCGCGAGCCGTAATCAGACTCCCTGCTCGCTCCCTGTGGCGAACAAGTGATGACATATGGGTTCGTGACGCCAAGGTGACCGATGGCCATCTCAGCGGGCACGTTCTCCCGCAGACCGCCGTCGACGTAGTGTTCTCCGTCGAGGTCGACCGGACGGAACACCCCAGGAATCGAGCACGATGCGAGCACGCCACGGGAGACGTCGAAGGTCGAGGAACCGATGGGGTTGTTGTCCCGGTCGACGAGCTCTCCGGACTCGGTCATGTAGCGCAGTTCCCCGGACTCCAAGGCGACGGTGGCAATGCGGACCGACATCCCTGAGGTGGTCAGCAACTCTGATTTGAAGAAGTCCCGATCGAGAAGCTTGGCGAGGATGGGGCCGGCGCGGTAGGTCGACGCGGAGGTCTCGGCGCCCCGGACGATGGTGGAAATGTCGCCGCCGTCCAGGCTCAGCCGCGACAGGGTGGACAACAACTGCAGGATGACCCCCGGCGTCCAGGAGTCGGCAGGGATGGGGTCGTCACGGGTGGCGATCTCCAGAGTCCACGCCTGGCCGGTGAGCCGGTCGTCGTCGCGGCCCGCGACCGGCTCTGCCGGGTCGGGGACCCTCGTCTGCTCCCCGCCTCGGTGGAAGGGCAGGCTCATCCATGGGCGCGGGCCCTTGGCCTTGGCGGCCTCACGATTGAGCAGGGTCATCCATTCCGGGCCCTTCTCCAACAGCTTCGCGAACCACGCCCGCGGGGTGAACATGTCGGACTGGTCGGTCATCTCCAGCCACATCGCTTCCAAATGACGCAGTGCAGCCGCCTGCTTGGCAGGATCCGTCCATTGAGCCAGGGTGCAGGCCACGATCGATCCGGCCGAGGTCGCCACCATTGCGGTGGGGGCGATGCCGACGACGTCATAGAGATGTCGCAGTGCCCCCATCTGGAAGGAGGCCTTGGACCCGCCCCCAGCGAGGACGAGCCCCTGCTGGGGGGACCGGCTTCCGAGCCCGAAGGCGAGAGTGGGAATGCCGAGCCATGAGGGGAATTCCATGGTTCGATCCTATGGGCCGCAGCCAATATTCACGGCACGAACGGTCACCCTTAGGAGGCGGCTGCGATGGTCTCCTGAATGGCTGTGATCGTGGCGTTCAGATGCTCCTGTTCCCAGTCGTCCAGCGGTACCTCGAGGATTCTCTCGACACCCTTGACACCGATGACGCAGGGCACGCTCATGGAGACGTCGCCGTCGTGGCCGTACTGACCGTGCAGGGTGGTGCAGACCGGGTAGACGGCGTGCTCGTCGAGGAGGATGGACCGGGCGATTGTCAGTGCCGACTGACCGATGCCGGCGCTCGTCCAACCCTTGAGGTTGAATACGTCGGTTCCGGCGTCGTTGATGCGTTCGGTGAGCTCGTCACGGTCCATTGGGTCGGAGTCGAAGAGCTCCGCCAGGCCGTCGAAACCGACACCACCGACGTTGACCCCGGAGAACATCGGGAAGCCCGAAGGTCCGTGCTCGCCGATCATGTAACCGCGCACGTAGTCAGGATCGACCCCGAGGTGGTCGGCGACGACCCGACACATGCGGGCCGAGTCGAGGATCGTCCCGGTACCCAGCACGAGGCCCCGGGGATGGTCGAACTCGGTGCTGGCGATGTGGACCACGGCGTCCAGCGGGTTGGAGCAGATGATGATGGCCGCGTCGTGGTTGCGGCGGGTGATCTCCGCCATGGTGGCGCGGATGATCTTGCCGTTGGTGGCGGCCAGCTCGCGGCGCGCGGCGCTGGTGGCACCGCCCTTTCCGGCAGTGATGGAAGGGCCGGCGGTGATGATGATGACGTCCGCGTCGGCCAGGTCGTCGTAGCCGCCGGCATGGACGTCAACATTGGTGACATTCGGGAGCGCGGTGGCGTGGTGCTGGTCGAGAGCCTGCCCGGCAGCCATGTCCTCGTTGACGTCGATGACGCAGATCTCACCGAAGAGGCCGCTCATCATGGCGTCGGAGAGCACGGCGTCACCGACCCGGCCGACCCCGATGATCCCGAGCTTGTGTGGCTTGATGGGCATGGATACCTCCTGAAGTCGTCGCGAAGTGCAATACGCACCAAGGCTCCCATCATTCACCCGGGAGGTATCAATCTCGTGACGGCCTGGCTCGTTGCGGTGACCACAGTGGTCCCTGTGTGGTGCTCCACCGGCGTCAGGACGCAATGGCCACGGTGTCCTGAATGGCCTTGACAGTCGTCGCCAGATGTTCCTGCTCCCATTCGCTGAGGGGCACCTCGATGATCTGCTCGACGCCGTGGGCTCCGATGATGCACGGGGTGCTCATGGAGACGTCGCCGTCGTGGCCGTACTGGCCGTGCAGGGTGGTGCAGACCGGGTAAAGGGACCGCTCGTCACGTACGATGGCTTGCGCGATCGTCATCGCGGCCTGCCCGACTCCGGCATTCGTCCAGCCCTTGAGGTTGAATACGTCGGTTCCGGCATTGTTGGTGCGGGTGGCGATGTCGTCGGGATCCAGCGGAGTGACGCCGAAGACCTGCGGCAGGTCGTCGAAGCTCACGCCACCGACATTGACCCCGCTGACGAGCGGGAATCCCGAAGGTCCGTGCTCGCCGATCATGTAACCGCGCACGAATTCCGGGTTCACACCGACGTGGTCTGCGATGAGACGGCACATCCGCGCCGAGTCCAGGAGGGTGCCGGTGCCCATGACGAGCCCCTGCGGGTGGTCGAACTCGGTGCTGGCGATGTGAACGTTGGCGTCCAGCGGGTTGGAGCAGATGATGACCGCGACGTCGTGGTTGCGCTTGGTGATCTCGGTCATGATCTCGCGGATGATCCGGCCATTCGTGGCGGCCAGCTCGCGGCGATCGGCGCCGGTGGCAGGACCCTTGGACGGATCGATGGACGGTCCAGCTGCGATGACGATGACGTCGGCGTCCGTCAGGTCGTCGTGGTCGCCGGCAATCACCGTTGTGTTGGGCATGTTGGGGACTGCGGTGGCGTGGTGCTGGTCGAGAGCTTGGCCTTCAGGCAGTCCCTCTTTGATGTCGATGAGGACGATGCGACCGAACAGCCCACTTGCCATGGCGTCGAAGAGCACCGCTTCCCCGACGCGGCCGACGCCAATGATCCCCAACTTGTGTGGCTTGATGGACATTGCGAACCCCTTCGATCGTCCTCGTTATGTCCATCCATGATGCACCTCGAACGATTCATTGATGCGGTGTCTCGCCAATGCCCGTTCCTTGCGAAGAACACAGGAAGAACACAGGATGGGCTGGGAGAATGTCTGAGTGACGACAATTCCCGACATCTCCGAGGCACCGCCGCGGCATCGGCCGCCAGACGATCTCAGCCGCTTCGCATGGCTGTCGATCGCTGCGGCCGCTGTGACGATCCTGCTGAAGACCCTCGCCTGGCGTATCACCGGGTCGGTCGGGCTCCTCTCGGACGCTGCGGAATCCCTCGTCAACCTCGTTGCTGCGATCATCGCCCTGGTCGCCCTCAAGGTGTCGATCCGTCCGCCGGACAAGAACCATCCCTTCGGGCACTCTAAGGCTGAGTACTTCTCCGCCGGTGCCGAGGGGATGATGATCTTCATCGCGGCTGCGGTCATCATGTACACCGCCGTGCAGCGGTTCATCCATCCCCGGCCCATCGAGGACGTCGGTATCGGTCTGCTGGTCTCGGTGCTGGCCTCGGTCGTCAACGGGTTGGTCGCGTGGGTGCTGCTCAAGAATGGTCGGCAGCGTCGATCCATGACCCTCATCGCCGACGGAAAACACATGCTGACCGACGTGTGGACCTCGGTCGGGGTCCTGGTAGGAGTTGGTCTGGTCTGGCTGACCGGCTGGCAGCGGCTTGACCCGATCGTCGCCTTCGCAGTCGGCGTGAACATCCTCGTCACCGGGGCCAAGCTCGTCGGCCAGTCCGGTACGGCCTTGCTTGACGTCTCCCTGCCCAAGGAGGACAACGAGGCAATTCGGGACTTCCTGGACGCCCACTCCAACGACCACGTCAAGTTCCACGCGGTGCGTACCCGGGAGGCCGGCTACCGGCGTTTCCTCGAGTTCCACATGCTCGTGCCGGGATCCTGGACGGTCAAGCAGGGTCATGACGCCATGGAGGACCTCATTGACGAAATCCTCGATGAGTGGCCTGAGATGCGGGTCAGCGGCCATCTGGAACCGATCGAGGACCCCCGCTCCTATGAGGATATGGACGTCTGATTCCATGGGGCCGGTCATGACTAGGGTCGGTCATGGTGGTTCACCGGAGAAGCGTCTGGTAGACGTGGAACGACGGACGAATGAGAGGAGTCCGAGATGGCTGAGGTCAACGGCGAGGTCGTGACGGTGCCTGATTGGGACGAGTACTTCCTGGGCATAGCTGAGGCCGTCGCGGCCCGGGCCAAGTGCATCCGTCGTCGTGTTGGCGCCCTTCTCGTCCACGAACACCGCATCATCGCCACGGGCTACAACGGTGCCGCTCCCGGTCGTCCGGACTGTCTGGAGGGAGCCTGCCCGCGCGGCCGGCTGGGGTACGGGGAGGTGCCCGCCTTCTCCGACTACGACGTTCCCGGTTCCCCGGGGTTCTGCATCGCCATCCATGCCGAGGTCAATGCACTGCTCTTCGCCACCCGCGACACCGCCGGGGCGACGGCCTATGTCACCGACAAGCCATGCCCGGGATGTCGAAAGGCGCTCGCGGCTGCGGGCGTGGTGAGGGCGGTGTGGCCGGACGGTGAGCTCGACCAGGACGGGCTCGTCAACTGGGAGCTGTGACGGCGTCGTGGCCGCGCTGGCCCCCCGCCAGGGCGTTGTGCTCTCCAGAATCGAAAAGCTCTCAAGAAATGCGAGACGGTGGTGCCCGGATGAACCGGACACCACCGTTGCCCTGAGAACGGACTCAGTCGTTGGAGATCTGGGAGATCTTCGGCTCCAAGGCCTTCTCCGCCTCGGCGGCGACGACCTCCAACTCGGCCCCCGTCGACGCCATGACGGCCGCGACGACAGCCCCCTCGACCAGCGGGGCGGTGGAGATCTTCACCTTGCTGGCGATCTCGGGATCGAGGAATTCCAGGGCCATCTCGGCCGACAAAATCGCCGATCCCAGATCCACCAGTACGAGGATCCCGTCGCAACTACCAATCTTCTCGATGGCGGCGCTCACAGCAGCCGCGTCGGTGCCCAAGGTGGTGTCGTCGAGACCGGCGGCAACCTCGATGGGCGGAGTATCCGGACCGGGCAGCATCTGGGATGCAAGATCGGCCGCAGCACGTCCCAGCGGTCGGCTGTGGGAGACGATGACGATTCCAACGCCCTGGTTCGATTCACTCATGATTCAGCTCCTGACAGGCAGCGTGCGGCGGACCCCACGAGCATGGCCATTGAGGTGGCTCCTGGGTCCTGGTGTCCCCTACTTCGTTCTCCAAGATAGGAGGCCCTGCCTCGACGAGCCACCATCTCGATGGTCGCATCGCGGCCCTCATTGGCGGCTTCCGCCGCCTTGGCAAGGGCCTCGGCGGCAGAACCACCGTCGGCGGCGACCTTCTTGACGGCATCAACGGCGGGGGACAGCGCATCAACCAAGGTCTTGTCGCCGACCTCAGCCTTACCGCGAGCCACGATGCCGGCCAGGCCGGCATCGAGGGCATCGGCAAGCAGCTGAGCAGTGGGCTCGCCGTCAGTCTTGATGACCGTCGACAGACGCAGGAAGAAGGTGCCGTACAGCGGGCCGGAAGCACCACCAACGGTGCTCACCAGCGTCATCCCCGCCTTCTTGAGCAACTCGGCGGCAGAGGCGAAGGAATTCGGGTCAAGGGCGGCAACTGCGGTCATTCCGCGGGCCATGTTCGAACCGTGGTCGGCGTCACCGATCTGGCGATCCAGGTCAGTGAGCTCATTCGCGTGCTCCGAGATGACCTCCGAGTAGTCCTTGAGCCACTCGGAAACGGTCGCGGCAGAAATTTCAGGCATCAGCATCCCCATCGAAGTCCAGGAGTCTCCACCGGGGCATCCCACAGCGTCAGGAGATCGTCGTCAGCGGAGAGCAAGGTCAAGGAACATCCTGCCATCTCCAGGCTCGTGATGTGGTTGCCGACCAAGGTGCGGGCAACCTTGACACCCTTGCCCTCCAGGATCTTGGCGATCTCTCCCCACACCAAGTACTGCTCGATGAGCGGGGTTCCACCCATGCCGTTGAGCATGGCGATGACGGGAGCTCCGGTGAAGTCACGGTCTGCCAGGATGGGCTCGACGATCTGGGCAGCGACCTCGGTGGCCGTCCCCAGCTTGACGGTCTCGCGACCGGGCTCGCCATGGATACCGACGCCGGACTCCATCTCGTCGTCACCGAGGTCGAAGGTGGGCTTGCCGGCTGCCGGCACGGTGCAGGAGGTGAGGGCGACGCCGAAGGAGCGGCCACCGTCATTGATGTGCTTGGCGAGCTCGAGCAGAGCGTCGAGATCGCGTTTCTCCTCGGCAGCGGCACCGAGAATCTTCTCGGCCAGGACCGTTAGGCCCACGCCACGACGACCGGCGGTGTACAGGGAGTCCTGCACGGCGACGTCGTCGGCGATGACGACGGACTCGACGCGGGTGCCGACCTCCATCGAGGCCAGCTCGGCAGCCATGTCGAAGTTCATGACGTCACCGGTGTAGTTCTTGACGATGTGGAGCACCCCGGCACCACCGTCAACGGCCTTGGTGGCCTCGGTGATCTGGTCGGGAACGGGGGAGGTGAACACCTCGCCGCAGCAGGCGGCGTCGAGCATTCCGCGACCGACGTAGCCGGAGTGCAGCGGTTCGTGGCCGGATCCGCCACCGGAGACCAGGCCAACCTTCCCGCTGACCGGGCCGTCGGCGCGTAGCACGATGCGGTGTTCGAGATCGACCTTCAGGGAATCGGGGTGGGCGGCTGCCACGCCGCGCAGGGAATCAACGACGACGTCCTCAACAGCGTTGATGAGTTTCTTCATGAGACCAGTGAACCATCTTGGCCCTGAATTTCCAGAGGGGGCTCTAGGGAAAGGTGGACTGTGTTCACCTGTGGTCGCACCACTGAACGGCTCACTTCGTCTGCTGGACGTAGTCGATCGTCACCGTGCCACGTACCTGACGCAGCCAGGGGGCCCTCTTGGAGGGATCGAAGACCACCCGGATCTTGTCGTTGTGCATGATGACGGCGGTGATGACGACGAACGTGATGCCCAGGCTGATGGCTCCCCATGCGACGGTGGAGCGCGGGCCGATGGCGTTGCCGATCCATCCGACGATGGGGGAGACGAACGGGGTGCCGCCCATCACCAGGGTGGCCCACAGGCTCATGACACGTCCGCGCATCTGCGGGGTGACCGAGGTCTGCACCATGGCGTTGGCGGTGATGAGGGTCGAGATGGCTCCCCAGCCGACGAAGATCTTGAGCACGGCGAAGATGCCGTAACTCGGGGCCAGGGCGGACAGACCCATGCTGACGCTGTAGACGAGCAGGGCCAGCTCGACCCAGCGCAGCCGCGGCTTGCGTCGAGCCGCTCCCAGTGCGGCGGCCATCGAGCCGATACCCATGAGGGAACCGAGCAGACCGTACTCACCAGATCCCTTGCCGAAGGCCTGAGTCGCCATGACCGCATCGGAGATGTTGAAGTTGAAACCGAAGGTTCCCATCATGAACCCGATCGCCAGCAGGATGACGAGGTCGGGGCGTCGCTTGACGTACCGGACGCCGTCTCGCACTCGTGCCTTCTCGGACGATGGTGGGGACGTGTGAAGACGGTCAGCGTTGATGAGCAACAGGGTTGTGATGAACCCGATGAAGCAGAGGACGTTGATGGCCATCACCCAGCCGACTCCCACGGTGGCGATGAGCAGACCGCCGAGGCCAGGTCCGAACAGGCGGGCTCCGTTGAAGGAGGCCGAGTTAAGGCTCACGGCGTTGGGCAGGTTCTTCAGCGGGACGAGCTCGGAGACAAAGGCCTGGGTGGCAGGGCTGTAGAACGCGCCGGCGATGCCGTCCATGGCCGAGATGACGAAGACCATCCACAGCTGCACCGCCCCGGTGAGCACGAGGGTGGACAGGATCGCGGCGTCGATGGCCATGACGATCTGGGCGGTCACCATGATGCGGCGCTTGGACATCCGGTCAGCCAGGGCCCCGGCCCAGGGGGTGATGAGGAGGATGGGGGCGAAGTTCACCGCCATCACCCAGCCCAGCATGGCCGCGTTGCCGTGGGTGAGGATGATGAGCACCAGCCATGACTGGGCGGTACGGGCCATCCACTGTCCCATGTTCGTCATGAGGGTGCCCGAGAAGTAGATCCGATAGTTCGGAACCGTCAGGCTGGCGAACATGGTTCTCACGGGGACTCCTGCCAAACTCGATGGGATTGTGGGGTAAGAGAGATTATGTACCGCTTCCGTAGCTTCTGCTGATGCGGGGCTGAATGTGCAGCGGCGATATGGTCGCCCATGGTGCATGTCCCGGGAAGATCTGCGGGTCAGCACCGTCATGACGTGAATTTCACGTCTTCACCGTCTATCCCAGGAGTTTGTCTATGGCCACAACAGCCGAATGGCTCGAGGGGGCTCGTCCGCGCACCCTTCCCACTGCGATCGCACCGGTGCTCGCTGGAACCGCGATTGCCATCGCCGACGGCGGTGCGCGCTGGGGGCTGGCGACGCTGTGCCTGGTGGTGGCCCTGGGGCTGGTCATCGGGGTGAACTTCGCCAATGACTATTCCGACGGCATTCGCGGCTCCGACGGTGAGGATCGTGTCGGTCCGCTGCGGCTGGTCGGTTCCGGGGTGGCCGAGCCCTCCCACGTCAAGGCAGCAGCCTTCCGGTGTTTCGGTGTCTCGGCGGTGGCCGGTCTGGTCATCACCATCAGCACCGGACACTGGTGGTTTCTCATCCTGGGCTTGGCGTGCATCCTTGCGGCCTGGTTCTACACCGGAGGATCTCACCCCTACGGATATGCCGGGCTGGGGGAGGTCTTCGTCTTCGTCTTCTTCGGATTGGTGGCCGTCGGCGGCACGGTGTACGTCCAGACCGATCACGTTGGTGCCGCGGGGTGGGTGACGGCCAGCCTCATTGGTTTCCTGGCGTGCGCGGTACTGGTGGCCAACAATCTGCGCGACATCGACGGTGACCGGACTAGTGGCAAGCACACCCTGGCCACCAAACTGGGGCACCAGGGGACCCGCGTCTGCTACCTCGCTTTGGTGTTCCTGGCCGGCGTCGGCGTCATCGTCGTCGCGGCCCTGACGACCTGGTGGGTCCTGCTGGGCCTGCTCATGATCGTCTTGCTCGTCTCCCCGGTGAAGGCCATGGTCACCAAGGCCACCGGAATGGCCCTGGTGCCGGTCCTCAAGAACACCGGGCTGGCCGAGTTGGTGTGCTCGATCGGACTGTTCGTCGGGGCGCTTATCTGACTTACAGTTTGATGCCGAATCGCTCCAGCCTCTTGCGGTCGGCCTTCGAGCTGGATGCCTGTAGGGCCAACAACTCGGCGTAGATACCTCCGGAGGCGGCCAGCTCGGCCGGGGTGCCGATCTCGTCGACGCGACCGGCGTCCAGGGTGACGATCCGGTCGACGCTGGAGATCGTCGAGAGGCGGTGGGCGATGATGAGGCTGGTGCGGTCGGCCATGAGGGATTCCAGACCGGCCTGCACCCACCGCTCGGACTTGGTGTCCAGGGCTGAGGTGGCCTCGTCGAGAACGAGGATCGGGGCGTCCTTGAGCAGGGCCCTGGCAATCGAGATGCGCTGCTTCTGGCCACCGGAGAGCTTGATACCGCGCTCCCCGACGAGGGTGTCGTACTGCTGGGAGAACCGCTTGATGAAGCGGTCGGCGTAGGCGCGGTGAGCAGCGTCGCGGATCTGCGCGTCGGTGGCCTCGGTGCCGTAGGCGATGTTCTCCCGGATCGATCCGGAGAACAGTGCCGGATCCTGGAAGACCACTCCGATACGGCGTCGCAAGGCATCCGGGGTCACCTGGGAGATGTCGTTGCCGGCCACCATGATGGTGCCCTCGGTGACCGGGTAGAGGCCGAGCAGCAGGTTCACCAGGGTGGATTTCCCGCCCCCGGATTCGCCCACAAGTGCCACCTTCTCGCCGAGACTGACGTCGAAGGTGACATGGTCGATGACCCGATTGGTGCCGTCGTAGCTGAAGACGGTGTCGTTGAAGGAGATCATCGGGACGCCCGGCTCGGGCTCGCGGATGGTCGTCGTGGCGGTCTGCGGTACGTGGGCCGGTCGGGTCTCCATGACGGAGAAGTAGTCCTTGGACCCGGCCACGGCGCGCTGGGCGACGTCGATGATGTAGCTCATCATCTGCACCGGCTGGCGAGCCATCGTCATGAGCTGGATGAGCAGGATCATGTCCCCGACGCCGAAGTATCCCTTGGCTGTTCGGACGAAGATGATGGCGTAGATACCGAAGAAGATGACGTTGAGGACCACCCTCCGCACGGTGTCCATGAGGTGCCAGTGGTTGGACTGCTGGCGGGTGGCGTCGACGGTGGCGTCGTAGTGGTTGTTGAATTGTTTCTGCTCGCTGGCCTCGGTGACGTAGGACTTGACGACGCGAATCTGGGAGACGACCTCTTGGAACCGCCCGCCGGCGGTGTCGATGTGGTGGTTGATGACGTCCTGGTGGGTCTGCCAGTTGCGTGACGTCAGGGCCGTCAACCAGACGTATATCGGGAAGACGATCGCCAACAGCACGGCCAACGGCCAGTAGTAGACCGCTGAGATGACGAGGACGGCGCCCGTCGTCAGCAGCAGGGTGAAGAAGTTGTTCGAGAAGGCCTTGGCGAAGTCGGTGACATTGGTGATCGATCGGGTGAGCTTGGAGGTGATCGATCCGGTGAGCTCCTCGTCGAACCAGGACTGCGGCAGCTCCAGCAGCTTGCTGAAGTACCGGGTCGACAGGATCTGGCGCATCTTGGCGCTCATGATGTCGCCCAGCCAGCCGTTGACGTTGGTGAGCAGGGAGTTGACGACGTCGAGGACGAGGATGACCACCGCGAGAAGCATGATGTCGCGGATGTGGTGGTCGTTGCCACGCACGCCTGCCACGGCGAGGTCGGTGGCCCGGGCGATGATGAAGGGTACGGCCAGCTGAGTGATTGCGACGATGATAGCCGAGATGACGACCCCGAGGTAGAACTTCCACAGCTGCGAGGTGAATCGAAGGATTCGTGTCAAGGAACGCATGGGTCTCCAGATGAGCGGATAGGGATCGTCAGGGACGTGTCAACAAAACCGTATACCTTTGCCATGCCAGGATCATCTTTGCCTGGCCTCATGCCGATAGCGACACCCGTCACGGCGAAACGTCGTGACCAGGCGGCCCAGGATTACCCGGAGGGCCTTCGGCAAGCCAACGGCGAACAGCGAGGGTGGCCTTCACGTCGTCCTCGTTGTATTCCATGACTCGGGTTCTGGAGGACTCGCGGACCTGCGGATCGGGGTCATGGACGGCGAGGTCCCACCAGGTCTGGGAGTTGAGGCCGCCCGGGTCCGGGTCACGCCAGGAAAACCCGGCGCCGGCGTTGGCAACGACCTTCAGACCAATCCCGTTGACCCCGAAGAAGTGCGCCTTGATGGTGGTGAAGAGGTCGACGAAACAGCCGGAGTCCAGCAGCCGACGTACCGCTTGACGAGTCTCCACGTTCTGGCAGACGTGGCCGAAATGACGCAGATGGACGATCTCGTAGTCGGAGTAGTGGACCACGATCGTCTCCGGGTGGGCCGAGACGATCTCGTCGAGCCAGGCGATGGCGCGGGCAGCCAGTGCGTTCTCGTCGTCGTCACCCATGTCAGCGAACTCGCTGAAGGCGACGTAATAGGGCACGTCGCCGGTCGTCGAGTCGAGCAGGCGTTCAGGATCACTGACCTCGAAACCCCACAGATAGACCCGACCATCCGGAGAGGTCTCGATGTCGAAATCGAGTTCCAGTCGGGACGAGGCTACCTCGATGGGTCCCTCATCGTTGCGCTCCAGCAGGACTCCCTGACGGATGAGGCGCGCGCGACGGGCGGCCGCCCGGAGCCGTTGTTCGGGTCGGGGACGGTGTTGAACCTCAGGCAGGTAGACCGGCAGCAGCTCGTCCAGGTCGGCGTCGGCCAGGTCGTCGACGGTGGAAACCCCGAGACGACGCAGGGTCGAGATCTCCCGGACGTCCAGGGGAGCCTTGGAGATGTGCAGGGAGAGATCGGCATCGTCGAGACGTGGCTCACAGATGGCCCACCACTGACAGGACTCGCACTCACGCACGACGATCGGGGCGACCATCGGCTCGCCGCCGGCGATGACGTGCTCGGCCACCGACACTCGGAAGGTGTGCTCGTGGTCGTATCGGTCCAGCACGCTGCGGCGACGCCATCCTGAGGCGGCCGAGCGCGAGAAGGTGCGAATGAATTTGTGGTCGAGATCGAGCCAGGAGACGGCCAAGTTGTCGTCGAGGATCCCAACCTCGTCGTGGCCGACCAGCCCCACGAGACGTCGATGGCTGGGGCACTCGTCAGGGGTGGCGACCAGACCCAGGTCCTCGAGGAGCCTCCAGTGATGGGCGGCCTGGATGAGGGCGCGTTCCCGGCCCGCGCGGAAGGTCTGGTCCAGTGACATCCGCGCGTGGCGAGGATCCGGATCATTCAGGGGGGACACCCAGGTGAATTCCGCCAGGGTGTGGTGGCTCTCCAGCACCAGGTGGTCCTTGACGATGACCGGCAAGTATCCAGGCCCGCCGTCGGCACGCTTGCCGGCCAGCACCAAGGTGTCGGGGGAGCCGGTGCGGTGTTCCTGCGGGGACGACGGCAACTCAGGGCAGACGATGACGGGTGCGCCGGCGTCCATAGCCCTGCGAGTGGCGACCCGGCGACCGGCCACGCTCAAGGTGACCGAGCGCAGATCGACGGCGTCCGTGACGGCTGCCAGGGCGTCACAGATGACCGTCAGGTGGGCCTCCGCCCCTGCGAAGAGCTCGTCGTCACGCGGATCGCCGACCGGTTCTGACAGGGTGGGGTCATAGGCGTTCTGGGTCTTGACCGGGCAGCTGCGAGCTGCCCAGGCGTCGAGGAGGATCGGGGAGGAGGGACCTTTCACCTCAGGCCATCTCCTTCTCGTCACTGCCCTTCCAACCACGATGCAAGGCGACGACGCCGCCACAGACATTGCGCCACGCAATGGCCTGCCAGCCGGCCTCGGCCATCATGTCTGCCAGATGAGGCTGGTCGGGCCAGGCGAGGATCGACTCGGCCAGGTAGTCATAGGCATCCCGGTTCGAGGAGGCCAGCTTGGCCATGGCCGGGATCGCCGCCAGCAGGTACTTGGTGTAGACGTGGCGGAACGGTGCCCAGGTGGGGTAGGAGAACTCGCAGATGACGACCCGGCCGCCAGGCTTGGTGACGCGCAGCATCTCGCGCAGTGCCTTTTGTGGGTCCTCGACGTTGCGCAGACCGTAGGAGATCGTCACGGCGTCGAAGGAGTTGTCGGCGTAGGGCAGGCAGGTGGCGTCCCCGGCGACGAAGTGCAGATGGGGCTGGCGCTGCTTGCCGACGACGAGCATTCCGGTGGAGATGTCGGTGGGGTAGACCTGTGCTCCGCGGGCGGCGAACGTGGCTGAGGAGGTGCCGGTTCCGGCGGCCAGGTCGAGGATGACCTGGCCCGGCTCAGGTTCCACCGCATCGACGACGAGGTCGCGCCAGGTGTCGACCGCCCCCATCGTCATGATCTGGTTCATGAGGTCATAGCGCTTTGCCACCCCGTCAAACATTGAAGCGACATCGGCGTGGTGCTTGTCAAGGGTGGCTCGGGTCGTCAACACGCGCCCAGTCTTCCACACGGTTTGGGGTCGGCCTCGACGGTGCGGGAGAATGGCCAGCATGGCATCTCGCTCCACCGTCCTCGTGGCCAAGGACATTTCGAAGTCTTATGGCGACCGAACCATCGTTGATCACCTGTCCCTCACCGTCCGTGAGGGCGAGGCCGTCGCACTCACCGGCCGCAACGGCGCTGGCAAGTCGACGGTGTTGAGAATGCTGGTGGGGGCGGATCGTCCCAGCTCGGGAACGATCGAGGTGCTCGGCAAAAAGGTGTCCGAGACGAACCCCGAGTTTCGTCGCAACGTTGCCACGGTCATCGATGACCTGGACTTCTTCCCTGATCTGTCGGTGGTCGAGCACCTTGATCTGCTCGCCCGCGCTCACGGGCTCGTTGACGCCGACGCCCTCGTCGACGAGGTGCTCGAGGAGGTGCAGCTCGTTCCGCAGTCCGGCCAGCTGCCCGGCACCCTGTCGTCCGGCCAACGACGTCGTCTCGGCCTGGCTACGGCCCTGGTGCGTCCGCGCAAGCTCCTCGTTCTCGACGAGCCGGAGGCCCGGCTGGACGTCGAGGGGGTTGCCTGGCTCGGCAAGAGGCTGCGCGAGGAGATGAACCACGGTCTGGCGATCATCATGGCCAGCCACGAGCCAGCTCTCGTCCAGACCCTCGGCGCTCGCATCGTCGAGCTGGGAGGCCCGCGCGGATGAGTCGGCGCAACAGCAAGCATTCCAAGCCCCGTCCCAGGAATCCGCGGCCGGAGCAGGCCGTGATGGCGGAGGCGGTGGCCGCCCCCGATCCGGAGTTGGTCATCACCCATCGTCCCGACGAGTTCTTCGCAGGCCAGGCCGATGAACGTCAGCTCTCCCTCCTCATGGGCGACTGGCGCAAGGGCCGGACGACACGCAACATCTGGCAGGCCATCGGCGATGCCTATGTGCTCGTCTTCTCCCTGGTCGTCGTGCTCGCGATGATCATCAGCCTCATCGTGCAGGCCCAGGGCCAGGCATCCGGCTGCACCTCGACGGGGTGTCAGACCGCTCGTGGCCTGCTGCCGTGGGCTGCACTGTCCGGTGTCCTGGCCTTCGCTCTGGCTGCTGCCCGAGTGTTCGGCCCGGTGCTCGCCTCGGCAGCCGAGGGCTTCTGGCTCATGGACGCGCCGATCAGCCGGGCGCGGTTCCTGGCCAAGCGCCTGCGTGCGGCGGTGCTCGTTTCGGTCATCGGCGGTGCCGTCCTGGGGGCCCTGGTGGCAGCCCTCACCGGTGGGTCCGGAAAAGCCGTCATCGCCTGGACCCTCGCGACGGCGCTCGGAGCGGCTGGTGTCGTCTCCTTCTCGGCCGCCGAGCAAGGAGCCGAGCGCACCTGGCCGGTCAAGGTCGTCGAGGCCCTAGCTGGTTTGGCTGGTCTGGCCGTCCTGTTGGGAGTCATCTCGACGGCGTCGGGCTGGTACGCAGTACCGATGTCCAGTGACGCCAACCTCGTATCTGCCTGGGCGGTGGCCGGGGGCGGAGCGGTGCTCCTGATCGTCTCCTACGTCATCGCCCGGATGCGTCTCAATCGGATCCGACGGGCTCGTCTCATGGCCGGCGGCTCTCTGGCATCGGGCATGCAGGGTGCTGCCTTCGCCCTTGACTTCGCCCTCATTCGCGACATCCTTCAGGAGCGCGAGGCCATCGAGCGTGGTCAGGTCCGACCCACCCGTGGACGTGGTGAGGGACTCAGCTCCCTGGTGTGGCGCGATGTGCAACGTCTCATGCGTTTCCCCAAGCCGTTGTTCACCCTCGTCGTGACGGCCGTGGTGCCCTACGCGGTGTCGGCCCTCGGTTTCGGGGCGTTGACGGTCCCGGTCTCGGCTCTGGTGCTCGTCGCGGCCCTGGTTCCCTTCTTCACCAGCCTGCGCGTGCTGACACGAAGCAAGGGTCTGGTGCGCTGCCTGCCCTTCACGACGAGTCAGGTCATCTCAGCTGCGTCAGTGGTGCCTGCGGTCGCTGCTGTCATCTGGGCGATCGCGGTCATCCCGGCCTTCCACGGTGTCGGTTCGACGACGTCGCGGCCATGGGATCAGGCCATCATGGACGGCTTGGTGACGGCTGCTGCCGGTCTGGCGGGTGCCATCCGCTGGGTGAGTGCGAAGCCGGCTGACTACTCCTCGCCGATGGTTGCCACCCAGGCCGGTGCCATGCCACCGGGGCTGATGTTCAACCTCATCCGTGGTTTCGACATGGTTGCCCTCATCACCATTCCGGTGGTGCTCGGATGGTCGCCGTGGGTGTCGGTGTTCATTGCCGTCGTCGTGTTCGGATTCCTCCGCATGGGAGGTATGAACCAGCAGGATCTGGCGGAGATGCGTGAGGAATCGCAGCGTCAGCTGGCCGAGGCTCGCGAGGAGGCCCGTGGTGACAAGGTCGAGAAGAAGGTCATCGAGCGCAAGCGTCGTTGAGAACCATGGAGACGCCCTCCCACCCTCAGGATTCCGTGGGGCTGTCCGCCCCGATGGGGAAGATGTCTCGCAGGATGTTGAGGCGGTGCTCGGCCTCGGATGACAGGATCTCGGTGTCGTCGTCATGCCCGATGGGGTGCCCGGAGAAGATGTGGACCAAGGACGGGTCGGTGCCGTCGATCTGACCGCCCCGACAATCGGTCACCCATTGGCCATTACCCAAGGAGTCGACCCATCCGGTCGGTCCGGAGACACGGCCACGATCGACGTGCTCGACCTCGGCGAGGACGCACTTCGCGCGGTGCGGCGGCAGGCCAGTGACGAATGCCGGTGGGCACAGGGCATCGACGAGGGCCAGGCAGGATCCCTGACCGGGGGAGTGGACGCCGGTGACGTCGGTGACGAGGTAGTTGGACGCCTCGGTGAACACCGCTCCCGGACAGTCGGGGATGTGGAGGGTGTCACAGAACTGTTCCAGGCGCTCGCAGGTGCGCGTGACGATCTCGGCGTGATGAGCGGCCAGCGGTCCCTCGTTCTGCAGGGCGGAGAGAAGGGCCTCGTGATTCTTGTCGGTGGCAGGGGAGTGGGTCAGCACCCGGGAACTCACCAGGGACTTGCTGAAGCCGACGGTGAGCTTCGAGGTGGAGCCGACTGATCCCTCGACGAGGTAGGTGTACGAGTTGGGGAACTGACGGCGGAGGGTCTCGACGATCCATCGAGGATCAATGGGTGAGGCCGCGTGGGCCTCGACGTCACGCATGAGAACGATTTGCTCGAGGTCGTCAGGGCTCATGATGTCCTGGACCTGCCGGGCGATGCGACGCCAGCTCTCCGCGGTGACGACGCCGTCTGGCATCGTCATGGTGCCGGGGGAGTGCGGCACGGTTTGCTGACGAGGTGGATCATCGTTAACCGATCCCCAGGACAGTTGGGTCAACCAGGAGTAGTCAGGCCAACGGCCGATGATTGTTTTGGGCAGGATCATGACCGAGCGTGATGACGAGCGGTCGGGATCGAAGGCGAAGGATCCGAAGGCGACGGGGCCGGTCGCCTCGGCTCCTGGCATCTCGGTCTCGTGCTCGAGATCGTCACAGAGAGCCTCCCACCAGACGTCGGCGGCAGTGGGGGAGTCGGTCTCGAACCGGGTGATCTCTCCCAGGCCGACCATGCCGTAATTGCGGTGCAGGAAACACACCGAGTCGTTGGGCGTCATGTAGTTCTCGAGTGGGCCGGGGTCCGGAATCGAGACGGTGCGGGCGCGTAGACGCGTGGAACCTGGATTGAGGATCACCTTCGCAGGATAACCGAGCGCGTGCTGTGTGGTAGGCGCTGTCCACGGCGGGTCGGGGGTGTTTACTGTTTGCGGCATGGAGAAGGGTGTGGGATTCGGGCCCCGGCCGGAGTTTCCCACGAGTCACACCGTCTAGACTCGCCGGTGCACATCGCCGGGATCCCGGCACGATATCCATGGTTTTCATAGGAGGGGCCCACGTGACGAGCCAGATCGAGTCCGACGTCGTCGTCGTCGGTGCTGGGCCTGGTGGCTCGGCCACAGCTGCGCACCTTGCTCGTAGGGGGCTGCACGTCACCCTGTTGGAGAAGGCGACCTTCCCACGCGACAAGGTTTGCGGTGACGGCCTCACCCCTCGTGCCGTCAAGCAGCTCATCCGGTTGGGGATCGATGTCTCCGAGGAGGCCGGCTGGAAGCACACCGAGGGGCTGAGGATCCATGGTGGACGCGTCGCCCCCTTCGTCCTTCCCTGGCCCGAACTCGCCGATTACCCGAACTTCGGCATGGTCTGCCGTCGCACCGTCCTCGACGAGCGGCTGGCCCGCCACGCCGAGTCCCAGGGGGTCACCCTCGTCGAAGGAGCCAACGTCACCGAGCCGATTCTTGCCCCCAATGGCCGTATCCGCGGCGTCCGGACTGCCGACGGCAGGGTGTACTCGGCACCCGTCGTCGTCGCAGCTGACGGCAATTCCTCCCGCCTCGGCCTGGCCATGGGACTTCACAAGCGCGATGACCGCCCGATGGGTGTGGCGGTACGCGCCTACTACCGCTCCCCGCTGTCCGAGGCGCGCAATCTGGAGAGCTGGCTGGAGCTGTGGGACGGCGCTCCGCACAAGTCAGACCTCCTGCCTGGATATGGCTGGGCATTCCCCGAGGGTGACGGAACAGTCAACATCGGTCTGGGAATGCTCAATTCTTCTGACGCCTTCGGCCACACCGATTACCGCTCCCTCATGAAGCGCTGGCTGTCCCACATGCCCGCCGAGTGGACCCTCGACGAGGAGCACCGTGAGGGGCCGATCCGCGGTGCCGCGTTGCCAATGGCCTTCAACCGCCAGCCGCACTATCTCAATGGTCTGTTGCTGGTGGGCGACGCCGGAGGCATGGTCAACCCCTTCAACGGGGAGGGCATCGACTACGCCATGGAGGCTGGTGAAATGGCGGCTGACGCCATTGCTGAGGCCCACTACCGCGGCCACGGAACGGTGGCTGCCGAGAAGGCTCTACGGGGGTACCCTCCCGCCTTGCGGGAGCGCTTCGGTGGTTACTACCGACTCGGGACGATCTTCGTCCGACTCATTGGTGATCCACGGGTGATGAAGATCTGCACGGCCTACGGCCTTCCGCGTCGTCGACTCATGCAGTTCGTCAACAAATTGTTGGCAAATCTCACGGATTCCAAGGGCGGAGACCTTGACGACCGTATTATCAACGCTCTGACGAGGATTGCCCCGTCAGTATGAGCTCAATGGTCGCTGATGCCGTCCGATGGCGCATTATCTGAACTTAGGTTACCCAAAGTACCCGAGCGTTCAACGCGCGTCGTAAGGTCTAGACCAACGGTGCTGACCAAAGGTGGTGAGATGAACGGATACGCCCCCCTAGTGGGAATGATCGTCCTGGGCGCGGTCTTCGTGCTCGCGACGATTACAGTCAACGTCCTTCTCGCGGTGAAACGACCCAACCGCGCCAAGCATGAAATCTACGAGTGTGGCATCGAGCCGACGCCACAACCAGCCGGTGGCGGAAAGTTCCCTGTCAAGTTCTTCGTCGTTGCAATGCTCTACATCGTCTTCGACATCGACATCATGTTCCTCTACCCGTGGGCCGTCGATTTCAACCATCTCGGCGTCTTTGCCCTGGTCGAGATGGTGCTGTTCGTCGCGATGGTGTTCATCCCTTACCTCTACATTCGCCGCCGTGGCGGCCTGGACTGGACCTGATCTCCCGTCGCGGCTCGCGGGCCGCGCCCAATCAACGTTCGAGCGACCCGCTGCCGCGTCAGTCAACGTCTGAAAGGAAGGACGCACGAGATGGCTGAGTACGACGCCGATGTCCCAGCTGGAATCGTGATGACCTCGATGGAGGCCATCGTCGGATGGCTGCGCAAGACCTCCTTCTGGCCCCTGACGATGGGCCTGGCCTGCTGCGCCATCGAGATGATCTCCTATGGCGGCCCGCGTGCCGACGCCGCCCGCTGGGGCCACGAGGTGTTTCGTGCCTCTCCCCGTCAGGCTGATCTCATGATCGTCTCGGGTCGCGTGAGCCAGAAGATGGCTCCGGTGGTTCGTCAGCTCTACGACCAGATGCCCGAGCCCAAGTGGGTCATCTCGATGGGTGCCTGCGCCTCCTCTGGTGGCATCTTCAACAACTACGCCGTCGTTCAGGGCTGTGACCACATCGTCCCGGTTGACGTCTACCTGCCAGGCTGCCCGCCCAGCCCGGACATGCTCATTGATGCCGTGTTCAAGATCCGTGAGCAGATCCAGCACTGGCCGCTGATGGGTCACATGTCCGAGGTCGAGGCGACCAAGGAGAAGCGGGCCCTCGAGGCCCCGACTACCCTCGAGCAGAAGGGGCTCATGCGATGAGTGATAAGCCGACTCCGCGCGGTGCCGCTGGCGGCTCGGACTCCGGGGACCGTATTCCCGACGGCCGCAACTTCCTCGATGCCAGCAATCCTGACCAGGCCCATACCCCGGCCAAGGGCACTCAGTGGACCCAGGAGGATCGTCGCATCGACACCCGTAAGGGCATGTGGGGGGCAACCTCCGGGCCGGGTGATACCTCCGGTTATGGCGGTATCGTCCGCACCGTCGAGATGCCCGGTAGTTCCGAGCGTCCCTACGGTGGCTGGTTCGACGAGGTCGCTGATCGGATGGAGGAACTGGTCCCGGACTTCTCGGACGGCCTGACCCTCGTCGATCGCGGCGAGATCACCTTCTTCGTCCGTCCCGAGAAGTTGCTGGAGCTCGCCAAGGTGCTGCGTGACGACGCGGCCCTGCGCTTCGAGAGCTGTTCCTGTCTGACCTGTGTGCACTATCCGCACATGGAGGGTCGTGAGATGCACGTCGTCTACGACCTGCTGTCGATGACCCACAACCGTCGCATCCGCCTCGAGGTCGCACTGGCTGATCCCGGCCAGGAGGACGTGGCACGAACCGGTCACAGCGACGTCGACTCCCTGCCCCACGTTCCCAGCATCGTGTCGGTCTACCCGCACGTGGACTTCCAGGAACGTGAGGCCTGGGACATGTTCGGAGTCATCTTCGACGGCCACCCGGCCCTCACCCGCATCCTCATGCCCGACGACTGGGTCGGTCACCCGCAGCGCAAGGACTACCCGCTCGGCGGCATCCCGATCGAGTACAAGGGTGCTGTCGTGCCACCGCCGGACCAGCGCAGGAGCTACAACTGATGAGCGAGAACCACGAGTACTTGTCCCAGGGCGGCGACTGGGCCCAGATCGTCGACGAGGCTGCCGAGAGGGGCGACGAGACCGTCGTCGTGAACTTCGGACCGTCCCACCCGTCCACCCACGGCGTCATGAGACTCATCATCGAGCTCGATGGTGAGTCGGTGACCGACCTTCGCGTCGGTATCGGATTCCTCCACACCGGTATCGAGAAGAACATGGAGTTCCGCACCTGGACCCAGGGTGTGGCCTTCATGACGCGATGCAACTACGTCGCGAACTTCTTCAATGAGCTGGCGTACTGCCTGGCTGTCGAGAAGCTGCTGGGTGTCACCGACGACATCCCGGAGCGGGCCAAGGTCCTCCGCGTCATGATCACCGAGCTCAACCGCATCTCCTCCCACCTCATCGCGGTGGGTACCGGCGGCCTGGAGCTTGGCGCCTCCTCGGTGGCCGAGGTCGGCCTGAGGGAGCGCGAGATCATCCTGGAGTTCAACCAGGCCGTCACCGGTCTGCGCATGAACAACGCCTGGATTCGTCCTGGTGGCGTCGCCAGTGACCTGCCGGAGACCGGGCTGGACCAGCTGCGTGACCTCATCAAGCGCATGGAGAAGTACCTCCCCGAGATCGGTCTGTTCTGCAACGAGAACCCGATCTTCAAGGCTCGTACCACGGACATCGGTTACGCCGACCTGTCCACCTGCATGGCCCTCGGCGTGACGGGGCCGGCCCTGCGAGCCACCGGCCTGCCGTGGGATCTGCGCAAGACCCAGCCCTACTGTGACTACGACACCTACGACTTCGACGTCGCCACGTGGGACACCTGCGACTGCTACGGTCGTTTCCGTATTCGTCTCGAGGAGATGGACCAGTCGGTGCGCATCCTCAAGCAGTGCCTCAAGCGTCTCGAGGACACCCAGGGCGACCGTCACATGGTGGAGGACCCGCACATCGCGTGGCCGGCAGAGCTGGCCCTGGGCCCCGACGGTCAGGGCAACTCCAACGAGCACATTCGCCACATCATGGGCGAGTCGATGGAGGCCCTCATTCACCACTTCAAGATCGTCACCGAGGGATTTCGGGTGCCTGCCGGTCAGGTTTACCAGGCCATCGAGGGTGCTGGCGGTGAGCTTGGCTGCCATCTCGTTTCGGACGGCGGGGTGCGGCCGTACCGCTCCCACCTGCGCGACCCCGGATTCATCAACGTGCAGTCCCTGCCCGCCATGTGTGAGGGCGGGATGCTTTCCGACGTGGTGCCGTCCCTGGCATCCCTGGACCCCGTCATGGGAGGAGTCGACCGATGAGCGATCGCGAACCCGTCAACCTGGGATACCCCTACGTCGAGTCCTTCCACTCCGACTTCTCGGGGACCGGCGGAGTCGACCAGTCCGACCGTTCCACCAACATCGATGAGCACACCATCGAGGACATGCGCCAGATTGCCTCGCGGTACCCCGATCCCCGTTCGGCCCTGTTGCCGATCCTGCACCTGGTGCAGTCGGTGGATGGACGTGTCTCCCCGGTCGGCATCGAGACCGCAGCTGAGGTACTGGGCATCACCACCGCCCAGGTCTCCGGGGTGGCGACTTTCTACACCATGTACAAGAAGCATCCGGCCGGACAGCACCACATCGGTGTCTGTACCACAGCGCTGTGCGCCGTCATGGGCGGCGAGGAGGTGCTCGCCCGGGTCGAGAAGAAGCTCGGCATCAAGGAGGGGGAGACGACCCCTGACGGCAAGTTCTCCCTCGAGCGTGTGGAATGCAACGCCGCCTGCGACTTCGCCCCGATCATGATGGTCAACTGGGAGTACATGGACAACATGACCCCGATCCGCGCCGAGGAGATCCTCGACGCGCTGGCCCGCGACGAGGAGGTTCACTCCACCCGCGGTGCGAGGATCACCAGTTGGCGTGAGGCCGAGCGAGTGCTCGCCGGCTTCCCCGACGGTCGGGCTGATGAGGGCCCCAGTGCTGGTGAAGCGTCCCTGCGGGGTGTGCGACTGGCCAAGCAGAACGGCTGGAAGGCTCCGGACCCGAACGACCTGCCCGTTCCTGCTGAGCCCGTGGAGGAGGAGAAGAAGTGACCGATCCACTGACCCCGGTCCTGTCGGCCAACTGGGACGACGAGCGCAGCTGGAAGCTGCTCAACTATGAGCGTCAGGGCGGCTACACCGGACTTCGCAAGGCGTTGACGATGCAGCCCGACGAGGTCGTCTCGCTGGTCAAGGACGCCAACTTGCGTGGCCGTGGTGGCGCTGGATTCCCCACCGGCATGAAGTGGTCCTTCGTGCCCAAGGACAATCCGAACCCGACCTACCTGGTCGTCAACGGTGATGAGTCCGAGCCGGGCACCTGCAAGGACATGCCGCTCATGATGGCCTCCCCGCACACCCTTGTCGAGGGAGTCATCATCGCCGCCTACGCCATCAAGGCGAAGGTGGCCTTCATCTACATCCGTGGCGAGGTGCTGCACGTCATCCGACGCGTTCAGCAGGCGGTGCGCGAGGCCTACTCGGCCGGATACATCGGCAAGAACATCCTTGGTTCCGGTTATGACCTCGACGTCGTCGTCCATGCCGGTGCCGGAGCCTACATCTGTGGCGAGGAGACGGCCCTGCTGGACTCCTTGGAGGGACGCCGTGGTCAGCCCCGTCTGCGTCCGCCATTCCCCGCTGTCGCCGGTCTGTACGCCAGCCCGACGGTCATCAACAACGTCGAGTCGATCTCGACGGTGCCGTCGGTCCTGCGCAACGGCAAGGAATGGTTCAAGTCGATGGGCACCGAGAAGTCCGACGGTTTCACCATTTACTCCCTGTCGGGACACCTGGCCCATCCCGGCCAGTACGAGGCCCCCATGGGGATCACCCTGCGTCAGCTGCTCGAGATCTCCGGTGGCATGCGCGAGGGCCACGAGCTGAAGTTCTTCACCCCCGGTGGTTCCTCGACCCCGCTCCTCACCCCCGACGATCTCGACACCCCGCTCGACTACGAGGGAATGATGGGGGCTAAGTCGATGCTGGGCACCAAGGCCCTGCAGTGTTTCGACGAGACGACCTCGGTGGTTCGTGTCACGCTGCGATGGCTGGAGTTCTACAAGCACGAGTCCTGCGGCAAGTGCACCCCGTGCCGTGAGGGAACCTGGTGGGTCGTCCAGATGCTGCGTCGCATCGAGGCCGGGGAGGGTCAGGAGGGTGACGTCGACAAGCTGATGGACATCGCCGACAACATCGGCGGTCGTTCCTTCTGCGCTCTGGCCGACGGTGCCGTGGGCTGTCTGCGAGGAGCCATCGGCCACTTCCGCGAAGAGTTCGAGGCCGGTTGCCGCGGCATCCCCGCCTGGCAGTACCTGCCCTACGAGCGCAGCTCGATCTTCACCGACGCCGATCGCCGAGTCCTGGAGGGGGCCGGAGCATGAGCGAGAACAAGCCCGTCGAACTCGTCACCTGCACCATCGACGGCCAGCAGGTGAGCGTCCCCAAAGGAACTCTCATTATCCGCGCAGCCGAGTCCATCGGCACCGCCATCCCCAGGTTCTGCGACCATCCGCTGCTCGACCCTGCGGGTGCCTGCCGCGAGTGCCTCGTCGAGATTCCCGACGCCGGAAATGGTCGTGGTTTCCCCAAGCCGCAGCCGTCGTGCACCATGCCGGTGGCCGAGGGAATGATCGTCAAGACCCAGGTCAGCTCCGAGATGGCCCGCAAGGCCCAGGAGGGGATGCTGGAGTTCCTTCTCATCAATCACCCGCTGGACTGCCCCATCTGTGACAAGGGCGGCGAGTGCCCGCTGCAGAACCAGGCCATGGCCAACGGACGTGGTGAGTCCCGTTATGGCGGAATCAAGCGCACCTACCCCAAGCCGATCAACATCTCGGCCCAGGTGCTGCTGGACCGCGAGCGGTGCGTGCTGTGCCAGCGCTGCACCCGGTTCGCCGACCAGATCGCAGGAGATCCCTTCATCAACCTGCAGGAGCGCGGGGCTGTTTCCCAGATCGGGGCCTACGAGGGCGACGACTTCAACTCCTACTTCTCGGGCAACGTCATCCAGATCTGCCCGGTGGGAGCCCTCACCAGCGCCGAGTACCGCTTCCGTTCCCGCCCCTTCGACCTCGTCTCGACGGTGACGACCTGTGAGCACTGCGCCGCCGGTTGTCAGCTGCGCACCGACCACCGTCACTACGAGGTCAAGCGTCGCAATGCCGGCAACCTGCCCGAGGTCAACGAGGAGTGGAACTGTGACAAGGGCCGCTTCGCCTTCCGCTATGGCCGTGGCGACGACCGGGTGATGACCCCGCTGGTTCGACACAACGGAATCCTCGAGAAGGTGTCCTGGGCCGAGGCCCTGCAGACGGCAGCTGCCGGACTCGAGAAGGCCGGCACCAGCGTCGGCGTCCTCACCGGTGGACGTCTCCCGGTGGAGACCTGCCTGTCTTGGTCGCGGTTCGCGCGTGTCGTGCTCGGTACCAACAACGTCGACTTCCGTTCTCGTCCGCACTCCGCCGAGGAGGCCTCCTTCCTGGCCGCCACGGTCGCCGGACGCAACCTCGCGGAGTCGGTGACCTACGCCGACCTCGAGAAGGCGTCGCGGGTCGTCCTGGTGAATCTTGAGCCTGAGGACGAGTGCCCGATGATCTTCTTGCGACTGCGCAAGGCGTGGCGCCGTAAGAAGGTCGCCATCACCGCAGTCGGAACCCACTTGTCCAATGGCTCGGCGAAGATGGGGGCCGAGTTGGCCCGTTGCTTGCCCGGTCAGGAGCCCCAGGCCGTGGAGCAGCTGGTCTCCGACGGCACGATCGGCGAGGGAACCATCGTGCTGGTGGGGGAGAGGGCCGCCACCCGGCCCGGAACCCTCTCTGCCATCGCCTCCCTCGACTCGAGAGTCCGGGTCGCCTGGGTGCCTCGTCGTGCCGGTGAGATCGGCGCGATCGAGGCCGGTCTGCTGCCGCAACTGCTTCCGGGCGGACGTCTCGTTGACGACGCTGAGGCTCGCGTGGACATCGCTGCCGCGTGGGGAGTCGACAACCTGCCGACCAAGCCCGGCCTCGACACCGCCGGCATGCTGGCCGCTGCCCGCGCCGGCAAGCTCTCGGCCCTCGTCGTCTCGGGGGTGGAGCTGGCGGACATGCCCGATCCGGCAGGAGCCCGCGAGGCCGTCGAGAACTGTGGTTTCGTGGTCTCCCTGGAGCAGCGGTTCTCCGAGGTGGCCGAGAGGGCCGACGTGGTCCTGCCGGTCTGCCTGCTGGAGGAAACCTCGGGAACCTTCCTCGACTGGGAGCATCGCCCCGGTCGGGTGCGCGTGGTCAACAAGCAGGCTGCCACCCCGATGAACGAGATCCGCGTCCTCGACGCCCTGAGCTCGCAGCTGGGATCGGTCTCCGGACTCGCCACCGTCGCCCAGGCCCACAAGGCCTGGCGAGATCTCGGTCAGTGGCAGGGCGGGCACCCGAAGATGGAGTCGACCTCCCCGGTCGTGCCGCAGGCCCCCATGGCCGAGTCGGGATCCGTCGGTCGCGTGCTGGAGACATGGCGTCAGCTGCTGGATGGATCGGCGAGCCTCACGGGTGCCGATGCCTTGGTGGCGACCGCACCGGCTCCCGTCGCCGTCGTCAGCCCGCTGACGGCAGATCAGCTTGGTGTGGCCGATGGACAGCTCATTGACGTCTCTGGTCCCATCAGCCTGCGGCTTCCGGTCAAGATCGACGCGACGATGTCGGCCGAGGCGGTGTGGATCCCGTCGCTGCGTGGCGGCTCGACCTCCCCGCAGAGCCGCACCACCGTCCCCGACGCTCCTGGAACCTTCGTCTCGCTGAGTGCCGTTGAATCCGAAACTTCCCGAGAGGCAGGTGTGGCATGAGTCCCCTCGAGGCCACCATCGACCCGGTGTGGCTCATCATCGTCAAGGTCGTCATCCTCTTCGTGATCCTGCTGGCCTGGACCATCTTCAACGTGTGGTTCGAGCGCCGGGTGCTGGCCAAGATGCAGAACCGCATCGGCCCGATCATGAACTCGGCGTGGGCTGGTGGTGTGTTCCAGGCCGTTGGTGACGGTTTGAAGCTCATCTTCAAGGAGATGCTCACCCCGAAGGGTGCCGACAAGATCATCTTCAATCTGGCGCCGGTGATCGCAGGCATTGCCTGCTTTGCGTCCTGGTCCGTCATCCCGCTCGGTGGTGAGGTGTCGATGTTTGGTCACACCACCAGGCTGCAGATCACCGACGTGCCGGTCGCCGTGCTCTTCATCCTCGCGGTGGCGTCCATCGGCATCTACGGTGTGGTGCTGGCCGGGTGGTCGTCGGCAGGTACCTATTCCTTGCTCGGTTCGTTGCGCTCCAGTGCCCAGATGATCTCCTACGAGGTCGCCATGGGCCTGTCCCTGGTGACGGTGTTCATCTTCTCGGGGTCCATGTCGACCTCCGGGATCGTCGAGTCCCAGGCCAGCCACCTGGTCATCGGCGGATTCGACACCCACATCGCCGGGCACTACTGGCTCCTGCTCATCCCGAGCTTCATCATCTACGTCATCACGATGTTCGGTGAGTCCAATCGTCTGCCCTTCGACCTGCCAGAATGCGAGTCGGAACTCGTCAGTGGTTACATCACCGAGTACTCCGGATTCCCCTACGGCATGTACTTCCTGGCGGAGTACATCAACATGGCTACCCTGTCGGCCGTCTGTACCACGTTGTTCTTGGGCGGCTACCGCGCTCCGTGGCCGCTGAATTACTTCGGCGTCATCGATTCGGGCTGGTGGGGTCTGTTGTGGTTCTTCCTCAAGACCCAGCTCGTCATCTTCTTCTTCGTGTGGGTGCGTGCCGCGATCCCGAGGTTCCGTTATGACCACTTCATGGATCTGGGTTGGAAGGTCCTCATCCCGGTGTCGCTGGGGTGGGTCCTGCTGGTCGCTGCCTGGCGCACCGTCATCAATCAAGGATGGGGTCGAAACCCGGTCTTTTTGGTGGTCGTCGGCGTCATCCTCGTCGCTCTCATCGTGTGGGCGTTCATGGGTGGTAAGACCGATTCCACGGCCGATGAGGCTCCTGACGAACCCTTCGACGCTTTCGCCGGTGGTTATCCGGTACCGCCATTGCCACATCAGGTGCAGGCCCCATTGGCCGGGGCTGCAACGGCCACCACGGTGGCTCGACGAGACCACGACGAGAACGGAGGTCTGTGATGGGAGCCTGGTCCGGATTCGGGATCACCTTCGAGACGATGTTCCGCAAGTCCTTCACCCAGGGATACCCGGAGAAGGGCAAGGAAAAGCCGATGCCACCGCGCATGCATGGCCGTCACCAGCTCAACCGCTGGCCTGACGGGTTGGAAAAGTGTGTGGGTTGTGAGCTGTGTGCATGGGCGTGTCCGGCTGACGCCATCTACGTCGAGGGGGAAGATAACACTGACGAGGAGCGTTACTCGCCTGGTGAGCGTTACGGTCGCGTTTACGAGATCAACTATCTGCGCTGCATTTTGTGCGGAATGTGCATCGAGGCATGCCCAACTCGTGCCCTGACGATGACGAACGATTTCAAGATGGCCGACACCTCGCGTGCCAAGCACATTTGGACAAAGGACGAGTTGCTGGCTCCCCTCAAGGAGGGCATGGAGCAGCCACCACACCCGCGCCGTCTCGGTGATGGCGAAGATGACTACTTCAACGGTCTTCCTCCCTCTGGGCAGGACGACGTGCGGACCGGCCCGCCCACCGGCGCCCATCAGGCCCAGCGCAACGACGAGGGGGCAGCCCGATGACTGTTTCCCTGCTCGCCGCTCCCTCGAGTGGACTCGTCCCGATGGTGACGGCTTCCCAGTGGGCATTCTGGTTGTTGGCCCCGATCATGGTGCTCGCAGCCCTGGTCATGGTCTTCGCCAAGAAGCCCGTTCACTCGGCCCTGTCCTTGGCCGTCGTCATGATCTGTCTGGCCGTTCAGTACGCCAGTCAGGAGGCGCCATTCCTCTTCGTGGTGCAGATCATCGTCTACACCGGTGCCATCCTGATGCTCTTTCTCTTCGTCGTCATGCTCGTCGGCGTCGACTCCACCGATTCCCTCAAGGAGACCCTCAAGGGACACAAGGTGGCGGCCATCATCGCCGCGCTGGCCTTCCTGGTGCTGCTCATCCTGGCCGTCGGCAACGCTGTGACGACCGGCGTGATCGGCACCGATCAGTCGATCGGTCTGCGAGAGGCCAATGCCGCCGGCGGTGACAACGTCAAGTCCATCGCAGAGCTGGTGTTCACCAAGTATGTGATCGTCTTCGAGGCCACCTCGGCCCTGCTCATCACCGCTGCCGTCGGCACCATGGTGCTGGCCCACGGCGAGGCCGACAAGAAGAAGTCCCAGCGTGAGCGGGTCACCGACCGTATGGCGGCCTACGCCGAGCACGGTGCTCACCCCGGCGTTCGTCCGAACTCCGGTGTGTACGCCCGCACCAACCAGATCGGTGCTCCGGCCCTGCTGCCTGACGGCACGGTCGCCCAGGATTCGATCTCGGGAACGTTGGCCACCCGCGGCGCCATCATCGACGCCGGCGAGTTGAAGGCTCCGACCCATCGGGCCTTCGCCTCGATCAGTGCCGCCCGCCACGAGGCGCAAGGAGAACTCGAATGAACCCGAATGACTACCTGGTGCTCTCGGCGATTCTCTTCGCCATCGGCATCCTGGGCTTCCTGACGAGGCGTAATGCCCTGGTGGCCTTCATGTCGGTGGAGCTGATGCTCAACGCCGCGAACCTCGCACTGGTGACCTTCTCCCACGTCCACGGTTCCCTCGACGGACAGGTCGGGGCGTTCTTCGTGATGATCGTGGCGGCTGCCGAGGTGGTCGTCGGTCTGGCGATCATCGTCACCATTTTCCGTTCCCGTCGCACCACTTCGGTGGACGACACCAACCTGCTGAAGTTCTGAGGGAGGTACCGTGACTGTCCTGGAAACCGGCCTGTTCAACGTGGCCTGGCTCATGATCGCGGTGCCGCTGGTCGTCTCCGCACTGCTGCTGGTGCTCGGACGCCGCAGCGATGCCTGGGGACATCTGTTGGCCACCGTGGCCCCGATCGTCTCCTTCGTCATCGGGTTGGTCCTCTTCATCGACCTGCTGGGCCGCGATGCCGCGTCCCGTGCTGTCGAGGTGGGGGTCTACCAGTTCATCGACGTCGGATCGTGGGATCTGAGGGTTGGCCTACTGGTCGATCAGCTCTCTATCCTGTTCGTCCTTCTCATCACCTTCGTGGGCTCCCTGATCCACATCTACGCGATCGGATACATGGCCCACGACACCGATCGACGTCGTTTCTTCGCCTACCTCAACCTCTTCATCGCCGCGATGCTGACGCTGGTGCTGGCCGACAACTACCTCATCCTGTTCGTCGGCTGGGAGGGCGTCGGTCTGGCCTCCTACCTGCTCATCGGCTTCTGGTTCGGTCGTCCGGCCGCCGCTCGCGCAGGTAACAAGGCCTTCATCATGAATCGCATCGGCGACCTCGGTCTGACGATGGCGATCTTTACCATGCTCGCCCAGTTCGGCAGCGTGCGTTTCGCCGACGTCTCGGACAAGGCCTCCGGGCTGACGTCAACCTGGGCCACCCTGCTCGGCTTCATGCTGCTGCTGGCCGCCTGCGGCAAGTCGGCCCAGGTCCCGCTGCAGGCCTGGCTGCTCGACGCCATGGAGGGGCCGACCCCGGTCTCGGCCCTCATCCACGCCGCGACGATGGTCACTGCCGGCGTCTACCTTGTCGTGCGGTCCCATGCCATCTACGCTGAGACGGGCGCGGCCTCCCTGGCCGTCGCGATCGTCGGTACCGTCACCCTGCTGTTCGGTGCCTGGATCGGTTCGTCCAAGAAGGACGTCAAGAAGGTCCTCGCCGGATCGACGATGAGCCAGATCGGCTACATGATGCTGGCCGCGGGCCTCGGCCCGGCCGGTGCCGCCCTGGCGATCTTCCACCTCATCACCCACGGCTTCTTCAAGGCCAACATGTTTCTGGGAGCCGGCTCGGTGATGCACGGTACGGGCGACGACACCGACATGTACCACTTCGGTGCACTGTCGAAGGTCATGCCCGTCACCTTCTGGACCTTCGCCTGCGGTTACCTTGCCATCATCGGCATCCCCGGCACCTCGGGCTACTTCTCCAAGGACCACATCATCGAGGCCGCCTTCGACAAGGGCGCGGTCTTCGGTGTGCTGGCCCTCATCGGTGCCGGCATCACCGCCTACTACATGACTCGCCTCATGGTGCTGACCTTCCTGGGATCCAAGCGGTGGCGTGAGGACGTCCACCCGCACGAGTCCCCGGCCGTCATGACGATCCCGCTCATCGTGTTGGCCATCCTGTCGATCTTCGCAGGTGCCTTGATGAACAACTGGATCGGCGACTGGCTGGCCCCGGCCACCGGTGCTGAGGTCGAGCACGTCGGCATGTGGCACATGGGCATGATCGGCATCATCACCCTCGTCGTGGTGATCCTCGGCATCTTGGCCGGTTGGCTGCTCAACCGTCACGACGTGCCGAGCGAGGAACCCGCGACCCACGATCCGCTGCTCATCGCTGGTCGTCACGATCTCTACGGCGACGATGTCAACGACGTCGTCGTCGTGAAGCCGGGGCGCTGGCTGGCCGGTGGGGTCGAGGGCTTCGACCGTGCGGTCGTTGACGGTCTGGTCAACGGCGCAGGCTCGGTGACCACGGCCTGCTCCCAGATCGTCCGCAAGGTCCAGAACGGTTATGTACGTAGCTACGGCCTCATGATGGTCGTCGGCGTGCTGGTCGTCGGACTCGTCGTCGTCCTGGGCCGGATGGCCTGAGCGCAGGAGGAGCTGACATGTCTTTCCCGATCCTCACCGTGATCGCCCTGCTGCCGATCGTCGGCGGCATCATCACCATGATGATGCGCGGAGCCGCGGCCCGAACCACCGGCATGGTGTTTTCCCTGGTCACTCTGGTGCTGGGTGTCTACGCCTTCATCCGCGGGGTCAACGGCACTGATCTGTCGGAGACCCACCGCTGGATTCGCGCCATCGGCGCCTGGTACGCCCTGGGTGGCGACGGGCTGTCTCTGACGATGATCCTGCTGGTCGTCATCCTCGTCCCGGTGGTGCTGCTCGCCGAGTGGCACGTGGGCGACGAAGGTAAGGCGCGTTGGTCAACCGGAGCTTTCTTCGGCCTGGCCCTCATGCTCGAGGGGCTGGCGATCTACTGTTTCGCCGCCACCGACGTCCTGCTGTTCTACCTCATGTTCGAGGCCACCCTCATCCCGATGTACTTCCTCATCGCCGGATGGGGAGGTCCGCGACGAGGCCGTGCCGCCATGAAGTTCCTGCTGTACTCCCTGGCCGGTGGCCTGGTGATGCTGTTCGCCGTCATCGGCGTCGGTGTCCACGGCGGTTCCTTCCTGCTGAGCGACCTGGCCAAGGTGAACTTCTCCGGGGCCATCGGAAAGGAGCTGTTCGTCGGCTTCTTCATCGCCTTCGCGATCAAGGCCCCGATGGTTCCGGTGCACACCTGGCTGCCTGACACCGCCGAACAGGCGACCGCCGGAACGTCTGCCCTGCTCGTCGGTCTGCTCGACAAGATCGGCACCTTCGGAATGCTGAGGCTGTGCTTGGGCCTGTTCCCGGCCGCCTCCGACTGGGCCACCCCGTTCGTGCTCACCCTGGCGATCATCTCGGTGCTGTGGGGTGCCATGATGGCCGCCACCTCGAGCGACCTCATGAGGTTCGTCTCCTACACCTCGGTGAGCCACTTCGGCTTCATGGTCATCGGCATCTTCGCCCTGACGACAACCTCGATCACCGGCTCGATCTTCTACATGTTCAACCACGGCTTCTCCACCGCGGCACTGTTCCTGGTGCTCGGATTCCTGGTACGTCGCGGCAGGACGGCGAAGGTCGACGCCTACGGTGGCGTCCAGAAGGTCGCCCCGGTGCTCGCGGGAACCTTCCTCTTCGCCGGGCTGGCCACCCTGTCACTGCCGGGCACCGGGAACTTCGTCAGCGAGTTCATGGCCCTGGCAGGAGCCTGGGCGCGTCACCCGATCTACGTCGCCGTCTCCACCATCGGCATGGTGCTGGCTGCCGTCTACGTCCTGGTGACCTACCGACGCACCATGACCGGTCCCGTGCAGGGAGTTGCCGAGAAGGTCAGCGACCTCAATGGTCGGGAGAAGCTGGTGCTCGCGCCGCTCATCATCCTGCTGCTGGTGTTCGGCTTCTTCCCACGGCCGATGTTGCACGCCATTGAACCGGCAGCCGCCGCGACCATGACCCAGGTTCACGCCACCGATCCGGCACCCGTCGTCAAGGAGGGCCTCAAGTGAATCCCGTCCTGTTGATTCCCGCGCTCGGGTGTCTCGCGCCCCTTGACGTCGCGACCCCGCACATCGAGTATGGACCGCTGGTGCCGATCTTCGCCCTGATGGCTGGCGCCTGCCTGGCAGTGTTGGTGGAGGCCTTCGTGCCTCGCTCCGGTCGCCGTCCGACCCAGATCATCCTGACGGTAGCCGCCCTCGCCGTGGCCATCGCCTCGACGCTGACCACGATCGCCAAGGGCACCCGGATCGTCGCCGGTCAGGGAACCCTGGCCCTCGACGGTCCGACCCTGGCTACCTGGATGGTCCTGCTCGTCACGAGCCTCGGTGCCGTGGTGCTCTTCGCCGAGCGAGTGGGTGGTACCCAGACGGCCTTCGTGGCGAGCGCCTCGTCGGTGCCCGGATCTCCGCTGGAGGCCAAGGCCGAGCAGGAGCATCGCGAGCACACCGAGGTCTACCCGCTGCTGATGTTCGCGGTGCTGGGCATGATGTGCTTCGCCGCCTCCGACGACCTCATCATGATGTTCGTCGCCCTGGAGATCTTCTCCCTGCCGCTGTACCTGCTGTCGGGGATGTCTCGTCGTCGTCGGCTCCTGTCCCAGGAAGCCGCACTGAAGTACTTCCTGCTGGGCGCACTGTCCTCGGCCCTGTTCCTCTACGGCATCGTCCTGCTGTACGGCTGCGCAGGCAGCTTCAAGCTGGGCGCCATCGCCGCGGTCGGCGTCACCCAGGTGGGCTCGTCAAGGCTCATCATCGCCGGCATGGTGCTGGTCGCCGTCGGACTGCTGTTCAAGGTGGGCGCTGTTCCGTTTGCCTCCTGGACTCCTGACGTCTACACCGGGGCCCCGACCCCGGTCAGCGGCTGGATGGCGGTGGCCACCAAGCTCGTCGCCCTTGTCGGTCTGATGCGTGTGCTCTACGTCGGTCTGGGCGCCATGAGATGGGACTGGCAGATCATTCTCGCGGTGGTCGCCGTGGCGTCCATGGCTGTCGGCGCGGTCGTCGGTCTGGCCCAGACTGACATGAAGCGTCTGCTGGCCTACTCCGCGATCGCTCACGCTGGCTTCGTGCTGGTGGGCGTCGTCGGTGCCTGGACGATCCAGACTGGTATGACCCCGGGTCATACCGGTTCGGTCTCCTCGGTGCTGGTCTACATGACGGCCTACGGTCTGTCCTCGATCGGTTTCTGGCTCCTCATCCTCATGGTGCGGCGTGCCGGTGGTGAGTCGACGGAGATCGACTCGTGGGCTGGTCTCGGTCGCAAACACCCGTGGTTCGGTGTTCTCGTCGTCATCTTCGTGCTGAGCTTCGCCGGCATCCCACTGACGGCCGGCTTCACTGGCAAGCTGGTGGTCTTCCTGGCCGGATGGCGTGGCGGATATGCCTGGCTGGTGCTCCTCGGAGTGCTCTTCTCCCTCGTAGCGGCGGCCTTCTACCTGCGCATCATCGCCGTGGTCTTCTTCCGCAACCCGAAGGATGAGAACGATCCCGTCGAGGTCGCAGAGCCGTCCATCGCCGGGTGGATCACGCTGATCATTTGCGCGGTCTTCACCATCGTCATGGGTGTTGCCCCGCAGCCGATCATTGACCTGTTCAACCAGGCGAGTACCTTCCTGCGCTGAGTTGTTCATGAGGCCGGGGTCGCTGTTCAGAAGGGTTGCGACTCCGGCCTGGTCACACCTGTGGGCCATCCCAACCGCATCCCGGCAAGACGCGAGGCCCGTCTAACCAGTAATGTGGAACACGGTCGTGTCACGGAGAGACGACGGCCGGACGAGCACCGAGCACACGCCCGGTTGGAAGAGGAGAACTGTGTCGTACAGCGCCAGCAGCGAGTTCACCGATCTGGTGACCGCCAAACTTGCCCTCATCGAGGATGAGCTGGGTCGCCAGGCCGGCGCCGACACGCCTTTCGTCACCGAGGCGGCCAACCACATCATTTCCGCCGGCGGCAAGCGATTCCGTCCACTGCTGGTGGTGCTGTGCTCCCAGTTCGGTGACGAGGTCGACGATGCGGATCTGGTTCGTGCTGCCGTCGTCATGGAGCTGACCCACGTCGCCTCCCTCTACCACGACGACGTCATGGACGAGGCCTCCAAGCGCCGCGGTGCCCCCTCTGCCAACCTGCGCTGGGGCAACTCCGTGGCCATCATGGTCGGCGACTACCTCTTCTCCCGCGCCTCCCTGGCAGTGGCCGAACTGGGCGTCGACTTCGTCCGCCTGCAGGCCCGGACCTTCTCCCGCCTGGTGCAGGGTCAGATCGCCGAGACCCGTGGACCCTCCGAGGACGAGGACCCGCTGGCCCACTATCTCCAGGTCGTGGCCGACAAGACCGGCTCCCTCATCGCTGCGTCCGCGGTATTCGGTGGCATGGTCTCCCATGCCTCACCGGAGATCGTCGCCGCCCTGGAACGGTTCGGCGAGGACATCGGCGAGGTCTTCCAGCTCGCTGACGACCTCATCGACATCACCTCGACGGCGACCGGTAAGACGCCGGGCACTGATCTGCGCGAGAAGGTTCCGACCCTGCCGACCCTCATGTTGCGTTCCTCTGGTGATCCGTCCGACGACGAGCTCAAGAAGATGCTCGACGCCGACCTGTCCGACGACGCGGTGCTGGCCGACGTGCTCGAGAAGCTGCGCGCCAACCACGTCGTCGAGGAGGCTCGTGCCGAGATCCAGCGTCGCGCCGATCGCGCTCGTACCCACCTGGCCCCGCTTCCTGACGGGGATGCCAAGCAGGCCCTCATGGCCCTCTGCGACGAGGTCGTGTCCCGTTCGTCCTGACACAGAGGCCACGTCCGAAACCGCCAATCCCAGGAGGCATCGTGTCCCGTCATCTCGACCTCATCGGCATCGGCCCCGGCAACCCGGACTGGTTGACCCTGGCCGCCGTTGACGCCATCCAGCACCTCGACGTCCTCTTCGTCGTCCTCAAGGAACATGATGTCGACGACCTCGTCGAGTTCCGACGTCAGGTATTGCGCCGTCACCGTCCGCAGGCCGACACCGACGGCCTGCGGATCGTCGAGCTGCAGGACCCGCCGCGCCCTTGGAAGACCGCCGAGAATTACAAGGAAGCTGTCGCCCTGTGGCGTCGCCAGCGACTCGACCAGTGGACCCACGCCGTCGCCGACAACCTTGCTGACGGTCAGCGGGGTGGATTCCTGGTGTGGGGAGACCCGGGCCTGTTCGAGTCGACCCTGGCCATCGTCAAGAAGCTCATCGCAGCGGTTGACGCCGACGGGGGAGTACCCGTCGAACTCCACGTCATTCCCGGGATCTCCAGCTCCCTGTCCCTGGCCTCGCGTCATCAGATCCCGCTTAACCGTCAGGGGCGCCCGCTGCAGATCTCCCCTGCCCGCCTGCTGGCCGACGGGATGCCCGAGGGGGTTGACGACGTCGTCGTCATGCTGGACGGTCGCCAGACCTTCAGCTTCATCGACCCGACCGGTATCGACATCTACTGGGCGGCATACATCGGTACCCCTGACGAGATCCTCATCAGTGGTGACCTGGCCGAGGTCCGAGACGAGATCCTCGCGACTCGCGCCGACGCCGAGAAGCGTCTGGGGTGGGTCTTCGACACCTACCTGTTGCGTCGTCGCTGAGGGGCGTTCCCCGGCCCGGTCGACATGGGACTTATTCCGATCTGAACCTGCCTCCCCGACGCGCCACATCCGTGGTGTGTGCGGCAGGATGGGGCACATGGATAGTGCACTGCGTCCCCGTCGATCCGTTCTGTTCATGCCCGGCGCCAACGCCAGGGCCTTGGAGAAGGCCCGCGGCATTGACTGCGACGGCATCATCATCGATCTGGAGGACGCCGTGGCCCCCGACCTCAAGGTCGAGGCCCGGGAGCGTGCCGCCGAGGTTGTCAGGGAACATCCCTACGGCCACCGGGAGGTCGCGATCCGCGTCAACGGGATGGACACTGAGTGGTACCGCGATGACATTGAGGCTGCTGTTGCAGCCGGTCCTGACGCCATTGCTGTCCCCAAGGTTGGCTCGGGTGAGCAAGTTCGCACCATCGTCGCTGATATGGAGGCTGCCGGTGCTGGTGAGGGCATGAAGCTGTGGGCCATGATTGAGACTCCGCGGGCTGTGCTCGACTGTTGCGAGATTGCCGGGGCCTCTGATCGTCTTGCCGTACTTATCATGGGCACCAATGATCTGACCAAGGAGTTGCGTGCCTCTCACGTCCCTGGCCGGGCTCCGGTGTCGACGGCTCTTCAGATGTGCATTCTGGCTGCTTGTGCGGCAGGTGTTGTCATCCTCGATGGGGTCTACAACGATGTTCGTGACCTCGAGGGGTTCACTGCCCAGTGTCGTGAGGCCCGGGTCATGGGTTTTGATGGCAAGACGCTTATCCATCCTGGCCAGGTGGCTCCGGCCAATGAGGTCTTCGCACCTGACGCTGAGCAGGTCGAGGAGGCGCGAGGCATCATCGACGCCTGGGAGAACGGTAACGGGTCCGGGGTCGTCACCTATCAGGGACGAATGATCGAGAACCTTCACGTCGAAACCGCTCGTCGCGCCCTCGCGATGGCCGAGGCGATTGCAGCACGCGGCCAGGAGTGAGCCCCAGACCTGGTGGCAGGTCAGCCCAACTCGCGATGCTTTCTCAACCCGAACAGAACGGTTCGACCGTCGGTGGACGGCGGTATGAGAAATAGGATGTGGGCAAGATACAACCACCCGATGAGCTGCACTGTGCCGGCGAGCGAGGAAGGGAACAGGCGCTGGGCTAACAGGATGGCGCATCCCGCAACAGCCGATCCCAAGGAGCCGGCAGCAGCGTTGAGCGATACAGCCAGGGGACTTGACGTGTTGCGAACGAGTAAGGAGATCCGCAGTAGCGTGATTTCCCAGCATGCCACAGCGTCGGGACTCGTCGCGCGCAGCGACAGTAAATGGCCGGACTCGTGAACGAAGAATGAGCCGAGGACACCGACGACGAGAATCGCCAGGAGCTTCGCGAAGAGTGATCCGTTGGCTCCATTGACTGCGCAGAATATCCAACCGAAGCCGAGGACAGCGCCAGGGGCGGATCCGGTGAGAACGAGGTGCCTAGCCAACGGCCACAGGCTCACGTCTCGGGGGTGCGCCACCTCATTGGATGAGCGACTCACGATAGGCCTTGAGCCGGACATAGATGAATGAAACCAGGAGGGTGAACGCGAAGATCACGGCTGCGATGATGCCCAGCCGCGGCAAGGACGCCACACCCATCGTCGCGTCCACATTGCCTTGAGCGTTGGGGGCGGATTTGAAATAGACCGACCCGAATAGCCCGGTCCGATAAGCCGATTCTTCATGTACCGAAAACATGAGGACGAGGATTGTCCCGACAGCCAGCGCCAGCGTCACGACGATGGTGATGAGGAGGCTTGTCAGGTAGACCTTGGGATTCTTCATCGGGCTGCCTTTCGGTGATCGGAGATGGTGAGGATGCTGTGGATGACGAGGAGAACGGCGCACACGAGTCCCAGGCCGATGGAAACCGCGGTGGGGAGATGAAGGATGCCGCTGAAGACAACGAGCACCATTCCAATGGTCAACACGATCGCGCAACCGAGCAAGATCGACAGGGGATTGTCGTCGCGAGCCGGGACGAGGATCCCGACCCCTGTAGCGACCAATGCTGAGCCGCACACGCCTGCGACGGCGATAGCTGTGGAGGGAGACGGTTGACCAGTGAACACGTCGATCAATACTGCGGCTACAAGTAGCGGACAGATGAAAGCAGCTTGAGCTGCCACCATTCGCAGGTAGAAGCGAGGTGCCGGTAGCCGGGGCTCGAGGGTGAGGAAAGTTGGAGCGAGGGTGGCGTACTGGAAGAATCCACCGATCGTCATGGGTTCCACCCCCCACACTGCTGAAGGACCGGCGACACGGGTCGCCAGGAGTACGACGAATCCCACCGAGAGCACGGTAGCTTGCAGGCTGTACCGGCTACGAAACAGAGCCCGAAACTGAGGCGCAGCGTTGCCCATGTGGTTGGTGAGGCCACTTAGGGGAAGCATCACGAAACGATGCCGCACCTCCAGCGGTGACGTCGGCAAGACCGTAACTGGCATGAGACTCAAGACGAGCAAAACGACGAGACAACTGATCACAGCTAGAGAGCCGTGGCGCAGGCCGATGTCGCGGAAGACGAGGGTCCAGACGGTGAATGGTTCTGGTGACGAGGTGATGTCAGCGAGCAGGGAGGGCATTGCCCGCCACACTGCGAAGACGACGAGGAAGAGGAACACTGCGAGGATCGGTTGGCGGGCGGGGCGCAGCGGGGTGTGGGTGAGAGCCAGGTCGCAGGCGCGGTGTGACATTTCCAGGACCGTGTACGTGGCGATTGCCGGCATCACGATGCAGGTGATGAACCCCGGCACAGCTCCAATTCCGAAGTTCACCAGGGTCGAGATGCTGGTGGCGAACATTCCGATGATGACAATGAGCAGGGTGGTGACTCCGTCGAGGACCCCCACAGCGCGCTGTCGTTCCCGGTTTGTGATCGGAAGGTGGTGGGTGATCGCCATCATGGTGCCGGCATCAGCCATAAGCACCTTGACGATAAGGAAGCCGATTGCGGTCCACAGTACCGAGGACAGAGAATTGACAGTCAGGACGAGGTCTCGGGTAGTGGCCTCACCTCTCACCCCATGGGTGAGGACTACCGAGAGGATGGTCGCGGTGAGAAGGAAGAGCACGATGCAGGCTAAGGCGCCGAGACGGGCAGCACGTGACTTCAGGATGCCTTTTCCCACGACGACACGGACCAGGTAGGCCCCCATGAGGTGCACGAGGGTCATGGTCCGCGACAGATCCGTGCGGAGCCCGGATCGAGGCGCCGGTGCGACGGTGGGTCGATCCGTTGAAGCCTCGTCCGCCTGGGCCACCCTGGCGGTGTCAGTCGCGACCATCGCCGTCGCCTTCCAGCCCCATGTACCCGACGATGAGATCGCGGATGGTGGCATGTCGGGCGCGCAATTGGTCGACGGTGGAGAACTCGACGAGGTTTCCGTAGTCAAGCATGGCGACATGGGTAGCGCAGCGGTCCAACATGGCGAAATCGTGGCTGCAGATGATCTGGGTGCCACCTTGCCGGATGTGGTCGAGGAGGGCATCCTCGATCGTCATCTGGGCCTCGATGTCAATACCGTTGAGCGACTCGTCACTGATGATCACAGGTGAGTGCGCCAAAAGAGCCGCCGCGATCTGGGCCTTCTTGAGCATGCCGTGGGAGTAACTCTCCATGAGGTCGTTGTGACGGCCAGCCATCCCCAGACGTTCGAAAATATCAGCGGTCGCCTCACGTAGGTCTCGGTTCTTGAGGGGGGCTGGAGATCGCAGGGACAGACAGTACGAGATGAACTCCGCCCCGGTGAGGAACTGCGGTAAGTGATCGTTGTCGGCGCAGTAAGAGATTGCCCGGCACGCTTCTTGGGAACCGCAGGGGTGGCCGAGGATTCGGGTTGTCGCTGTCTTCGGGGGAGTGAGGATCCCCTGCAGAATCTTGCACAGCGTGGACTTTCCAGATCCATTCGGGCCGATCACCGCGAGGCAGGCCCCTTGGGGTACTGAGATATTGACGTTGTTGAGAACCGGGCGATCGGAGTATTGAAAATCTAGGTTCTCAATCTCGATGGCGGGCCCGTGGGAAGAGGATTGTTCCTCGGCCAACGATGCCCCCGTGGGGGCCGGCCCCCCTCGCGAGGAGGAGAGCCGGCCAACATCATGGGATGGACGCATCAGCGTACACACTCCATGGACACGGAGACGCCGGACTTCACCCACTTCCAGTGGCCGGTGAACTTGCCGTGCTGGTTGACGACGCACCAGACAGCCATACCGGCGAGAATCGTTGCTCCCAGACCGATGATCACAGCGATGAACACCAGCCACCAGGCATCGTGACGGATGAGAGCGGAATCGAACTTGTTCTTCAGGATCTCTGAGGTTGACTGTAAGGCAAGGGATTGTGATTCGAGCATGACGTGACTCTCTTTTCTGATGTCGAAAACGTCTCTTGATTCTCGCCGCGGCCGCAGCTAATCACAGGTTAACTCGTACCTGGGTCACAGGTTGAGTGCCTTTTTGGCGTATTTCTGTTAACTTCGCCACATTTAAACAATCCTGTTAGATCATTTTCAGGGCTCTTCAGGATTGAGGGTGTAGTTGTGGCTGGACTGTGTGAGAGTCTGCTGTAGTTGCCCTGTGGGGCTGGGGTGCGTGGAGGGAGGACCCTGCGCGAGGATCGGAGTGTCTAGATCTGTCCTCGTGAATCGCAAGGTCCTCCATGAACCACGCTACCTTCGGCGCTCCTGACCTGACCACATTTGCCCGTCTCGATGAACTCGGTCTGGAGGTCACCGGTCAGCTGATCAGTGCCGAGGAGGCGGTCCTGGCCTGCCGGGTCGTCGAGACCGACGAGTGGTGCCACCGGTGCGGATGCCAGGGGATCCCTCGTGACACGGTGGTCAGGCGCCTGGCCCATACTCCTTTCGGGCACCGGCCCACGATCCTGGCTGTGCGGGTGCGCCGGTACCGGTGCACCGGCTGCGGGCGGGTATGGCGCCAGGACACCAGTGCTGCCGCCCAGGCGAGGGCGAAACTGTCGCGGGGTGGGCTGGCCTGGGCACTGGAGGGCCTGGTACTCGATCATCTGCCGGTCTCGAGGATCGCCGCATCCCTGGGCGTGGACTGGACCACCGCCAATGATGCGGTGCTGGCCGAGGGCACCCGTCGGCTCATCGACGACCCGCACCGCTTCGACGGCGTGGAGGTCATCGGGGTCGACGAGCACGTGTGGCGCCACACCAGAGACGGCGACAAGTACGTCACCGTGATCATCGACCTGACACCGCTACGCGACGGCACCGGGGCCTCCCGGCTGCTCGACATGGTGGCGGGCCGCTCCAAGAAGGTCTTCAAAACCTGGCTGGCCGGCCGCGACCAGGCCTGGCGCGACCGCATCGAGGTGGTGGCCATGGACGGGTTCACCGGCTTCAAGACCGCAGCCGCCGAGGAACTGCCAGCCGCGGTCGAGGTGATGGACCCCTTCCACGTCGTCCAGCTCGCCGGCGACCAGCTCGATGTCACCCGCCAACGCGTCCAGCAGGACACCACGGGCCATCGGGGCCGCAGGGGCGACCCCCTGTTCGGGGTCAGGCTGACCCTGCACACGGGCCGGGACCTGCTCACCGACCGGCAGGCCGCCCGCCTCGACGCTGTGCTCGCCGATGACGCCCACGCCCCGGTCCAGGTGACCTGGGCCGTCTACCAGGAGGTCGTGGCCGCCTACCGCGCCGAAAACCGTGCCGAGGGTCGGGCGATCATGGCTCATCTGATCGACGCGATCGCCACCAAAGTCCCCGCCGCACTGCCCGAAGTGGCCACCCTGGGCCACACCTTGAAGAAACGGGCCGCCGACATCCTGACCTACTTCGACCACCCGGGGACCTCGAACGGCCCTAGTGAGGCCATCAACGGCAGACTCGAACACCTCCGCGGCATCGCCCTGGGCTTCCGGAACCTCACCCACTACATCACCAGATCCCTCCTGGAGACCGGAGGATTCAGACCCCGACTACACCCTGGATCCTGAAGAGCCGGTGTACCGGCTGCGGAAGAGAGCCCTGAACTGGGGCGCCGTATTGAAGAAGGACGCATTGAGGCCGACGACGGGAAGCATAACGAAGCGGTGCCGTATGTCTAACGGTGATGTCGGCAAGACCATGACCGGCAGGAGACTCACCACGATCAGAGCGAGGAAACAACCTGTGGTTGCTGGAGCGCCGTAATACAGATTGATGTCGTGGAAGACGAGGGGCCAGACGGTGAACGGTTCTGGGGAGGAGGTGATGGCAGCTAGCATGGTGGGCATCGACTGCCACAATGCGAGGACGATGAGGAAGAACACCACTGCAAGGATTGGTTGACGGGCGCGACGAAACGGGGTTCGGGCGAGCGCGAGGTCACAGCACCGGTGGGATAGTTCCAGGGTCGCATAGGTGGCGGTTGCTGGCATGACGTGATCTTCCCTGATACCGAATATCGTGTCGCGCGGTTTTGCCGTGGCCGCAGCTGACCGCAGGATAACTCCTCAACGGGTCACAGTCTGCGGGGTGTCGATTTTTCTGTTGACCTCGGCACATCGGGACACAGCTGTCAGCCCAGTGTCAACGTCGGCATGACAAGCTCGTTCACCGGTGACGCTGTCGTGATCGTCGAGGTAAGCCGATTGTGTCATATTGTACGCAGTATGTCTTTTCAACGATTCTTGGCGGGGGTGGCAGCCATCTTGCTTCTCCTGCCTACTGCGTGCGCTGATGATGCGCAGGCGCCCGTTGTCGATAACCTCGGGACGGTCCTCAGCCCCTCCAACTCCCTCATTCGCGAGCCGGCGAATTCGTCAGTCAACGGGACGCTCAAGAGCACATATGAGTACCTCCGGCTCATCGACGGTCACGATCTACCCGACGACGATGGCTACGCTCATGATCATCTGGTCGCGGCTTTGCGCCCGTATTTGGTGAATGGTGGAGACAGTCGGCAGGCCCACGTCACCCAACTCATGGCGGCGTCATCCCTGAAAACCCTCAACGCGTTGTCCGACAAGGAGAGATCAGAGGTCGACAAACGTACCCGCCTGCCGAAGGGCTGCATCACGAGAAAGACGGTGATGACGGATCTGCCCATCGCGACGATGAGGCGGGAGATCGGCCTGTCCAACGACGGGTTGTGCCTCACACCGTGGAAGGTCAAGACGACTTCTTCCGAGGAGGCTCGGTGGGCGATGCAGGCGCTGGCCAGTGCCGACCTATTCAGCAATGCTAAGGACGCCGAGAAATGGGGGTGGGAGTCGATCTCGGACGGGTATTTGCGCCATCTCGAGACCTACAGTGGCCCGAGTACGACTATCGCGATGGCCTTGTCGGCGGCGAATACCGTCTCTACATTGTCTCGTTCCCAGTTGCAACGCATCGGCGACAGTCTCGCGGATGCGCCATGTCCGAGGAAGGACCTTGGTCCGGCGCTCATTCGCAATGGAAAGCCGGTCAAGGACAAGTGCAGTATCGAATCGGCGTACCTGTTGAGGTACTCAGGGAACTGGGCGTGGTGATCAAGGCATTCCCGTTCGACTATTCGGCCCGGGCTGGCCGTTGGGTGCCTGCCGCGCACCATTGCCTCGGTGAGGTCACATAAGCCCTGTGAGTTGCTGCGTGAGCAGTGGCATCGACATGAAGAATGCCCCCGGGTTCGTGGAACTCGGGGGGATCGTCATCACCAGATGGCGACTCTCTTCTCGGGATCGAGCCACATCGGGTCATCCTCGCTCACGCCGAAGGCTTCGTGGAAGGCGTCGATATTGCGGACGATCTGGTTGCAGCGGAACTCGTTGGGCGAGTGGGGGTCCGTGGCGATCCGACGTCGAGCGGCCTCGTCTCGGATGACCCCGCGCCAGATCGAGGCGTAGGACAGGAAGAACCTCTGCTGCCAGGTCAGTCTGGCAACGGGTTCGGGCTCGTTCCCGTCGAAGGAGATCTGAAGGGCCTTGAAGGCGATGCCGGCGCCGCCGAGGTCGCCGATGTTCTCTCCGATGGTCAACTCGCCGTTGACATGCGGGCCGTCGGGGCCGAGCTGCTTGGGGACCAATTCGTTGTACTGGGCGATGAGACCTTTGGTGCGCTCCTCGAAGGCCGCGCGATCGTCAGCAGTCCACCAGTCACGCAGCAGACCCTTCCCATCGCAGGTTGAACCTTGGTCGTCGAAACCGTGACCGATCTCGTGACCAATGACGGTGCCGATACCGCCGTAGTTGACGGCGTCGTCGACATCCGGGTTGAAAAACGGCGGCTGCAGTATCGCCGCCGGGAAGACGATCTCGTTGCGCAACGGGTGATAGTAGGCGTTGACCGTCTGCGGGAACATCATCCACTCGTCGGGGTCAACCGGCTTGCCGAGCTTCTCGACGGTGTGGTCGACGACGAAGGAGATGACCTCTTGGACGGCGTCGACGAGGTTGCCCGGGCCAACTTGCAGACCGGAGAAGTCACGCCACGAATCGGGGTAGCCGATTTTCGTGCGGAAGTTCGCGAGTTTTTCTAAAGCCTCCTTGCGGGTGTCCTCACCCATCCAATCCAGCTGGGTGATGGACTGTCGATAGGCGGCCAGGATGTTGGTGACAAGCTCGTCCATCCGCTGCTTAGAGGCCGGCGGGAAGTAGCGGGCTACGTACATCTTGCCGATGGCTTCCCCCATCGCCGACTGCACGAAGTCGACCGCCCGCTTCCAACGCGGACGCAGGGTCGGAGTGCCGTTGAGGGTGCGGTCGTAGAAGTCGAAGTCGCGCTCGACGAAATCAGAGCTGAGGACCTCGGAGTAGGAGCGAATGACCTGCCACTTGGCCCAGGTGCGCCACTGGTCGATGCGCTCGTCGGTGAGTAGGGTCTCGACGCCGTCGAAGAAAGACGGCTCGGAGTTGATGAGGTTCGTGACGACCTTCATCGGGATGTCGGCGTTGCTGCGCCAGACCTCCAGGTGCAGACCTGGGTGGGCCTCGTCGAGGTCGGCGAAGGTGGTCGGGTTGTAGGATGCTTGCAGGTCGCGGCAGCGCACTCGATCCCAGTGGTGGGAAGCGATTTCGGTCTCCAAGTCCATGACGGTGCGGGCAGCCTGCTCGCCGTCAGGAATGCCGGCCAGCTCGAAGGAAGCCTGGACGTGACGCACATAGGCGTCGCGGATCTCGGCCTTGTCCTCGTCGCGGTAGTAGGCCTCGTCAGGCAGACCGATGCCACCCTGGCCGATCCACAGCACCTCGCGGGTGGGGTCGCCGGGGTCGGACTCGTCGGCGACGTCGAAGAGTCCCGTAATGCCCCGGCGTTCGGCCTTGCCGAGGAAGGTCACCAGGTCGACGACGCTGGAGATGTCGTCGATCTCCTCGAAGAAGGGATGTAGCGGCTCGGCGCCAGCCTTCTCGACGGCGTCGACGTCCATGTAGCGGCGGTAGAGCTCGACGGCGACCTCCACCTCGTGGGTGGTGGCCTTGTCGCGGATGTCCTCGCCCTTGCCGGACGACAGGTCCTCGAGGATTTGATCGACGGCCTCGCGGGACTCGTCGTCGAGCTGGTAGAACGGGCCGTCACCGGCGCGGTCTTCAGGGATGACGGCCCGGGATATCCAGGTGCCGTTCACGTGGCGGTAGAAGTCCTGGCCGGCGGCGGTGTCCGGGTCGAGGTCACTGAAAAGTGAGATTGACGTCATGGCCCCAGGGTAGTCGGGGCCATGACGTCACGATGCTTTCCGTTTGAGTCTCCTCCCGCAGTGGGCTCGCCCACCGTGGGGCGTCTCAGCGTTCGGCGACCTCCCAGGTGTCGTTCCCGGCCAGCAGAGTGGCCAGAGCGGCGTCGCGGGACTCCTGGTCGGTGGCGTCACCAGCGGCGAGCGTGACCTGGGCGCGAGCCTGATCGTCATAGGTGGGACGCTCGACGTCGCGGAAGATTCCGACCGGGGTCTGGCTGACGATGACGCCGTCATCCAGGTGAGCAAGCTCGAAGGCCAGCGACGGGTCAGCACGGTGGGAGTCGTGGACGAGCACGTGGTCCATACCCACCTCGGCGACGTCAGCCACCGTCAACTCGCCACTGACGGGGTCGCGCACCACGCCGCGAGAACCATCTGCCCCGATGAGAACGGGCTCGCCGTCGGCCAGACGGATGAGGTGCTGGCTGGCCTCCGGACCCTTGTAGTCGTCGAAAGCACCGTCGTTGAAGATCGGGCAGTTCTGATACATCTCGACGAAGGAGGTACCGCGGTGCTTGGCGGCCGCGGTGAGCACCTGGGCGAGGTGCTTGCGGTCGGAGTCGACGGCGCGAGCCACGAAGGAGCACCCGGCACCCAGAGCCACGGCCAGCGGGTTGAACGGGGCGTCAATCGAACCCATCGGCGAGGACTTGGTGACCTTCCCAGCCTCCGAGGTGGGGGAGTACTGGCCCTTCGTCAGTCCGTAGATCCGGTTGTTGAACATGAGGATCGTCAGGTTGACGTTGCGGCGCATGGCATGGATGAGGTGGTTGCCGCCGATGGACAGAGCGTCACCGTCACCAGTGATGACGAAGACGGCCAGATCTGGGCGAGACACTGCCACCCCCGTCGCGATGGCCGGGGCACGGCCGTGGATGGAGTGCATGCCATAGGTGTTCATGTAGTACGGGAAGCGCGAGGAGCAACCGATGCCCGAGATGACAACGGCGTTTTCCTTGGCGATGCCCAGATCCGGCAGCACACCCTGGAAGGTGGACAGAATCGCGTAGTCGCCACAGCCGGGGCACCAGCGCACCTCCTGGTCGGAGGCGAAGTCACGACGCTTCAGCGGCTCGATCGCCAGCGGCACACCGGCAAGTCCGGCGGGACGATCCTCGGTGGTGATGTCAGTCATCTCAGGCCTCCTCGGTCTCGTCGTTGCAGTACTGGCACAGTTCCTCACACAGGTCGACCGGGGAGATCGGTAGCCCGCGCACCCGCGAGATCGTCTTGACGTCGACGAGATACCTCGAACGCAACAACATGGCGAACTGGCCGGTGTTCATCTCGGGGACGACCACTCGGCGGTAACGATGCAGTAGGTCGCCCAGGTCCTCCGGCAGCGGATTGAGGTGACGCACGTGGGCCTGAGCGATGGACAGGCCACGAGCACGGACTCGACGCACCGCAGCGGTGATCGGACCGTAGGTGGAACCCCAACCCAGCACCAGGACGTCAGCGTCACCGGACGGATCGTCGACGACGGTCGGCGGAATGGTCTTGGCGATGCCCTTTACCTTGGCGGCTCGGGTGGCGACCATGTCCTCGTGGTTGGACGGGTCGTAGGAGATGGCGCCGGTGCGAGCCGACTTCTCCAGACCGCCGATGCGATGCTCCAGACCCTTGGTCCCGGGCAAGGCCCACGGACGGGCCAGGGTCTCCGGGTCGCGGTGGTACGGCATGAATCGCGGCGAGCCGTCGGCAGCAGAGGAGTTGGGGTCGGTGGCAAAGTTCGGGTCGATGTGCGGGATCTCGTCGAGGTCCGGCACCTTCCACGGCTCCGCGCCGTTGCCGAGGTAGCCGTCGGACAGCATGATGACCGGGGTGCGGTAGGTCACGGCCACCCGGCAAGCCTCCAGAGCGGTGTCGAAGCAGTCCGACGGGGACTTGGCCGCGAGCACGGGGACGGGGGACTCACCGTTGCGGCCGAACATTGCCTGCAGCAGGTCAGCCTGCTCAGGCTTGGTCGGCATTCCGGTCGACGGGCCGGCACGCTGTACGTCGACGACGACGAGCGGCAGCTCGGTCATGACGGCCAGGCCGATGGCCTCGGACTTGAGGCTCATACCAGGTCCGGAGGTCGTCGTCACGCCCAGGGAACCCGAGAAGGAGGCGCCGATGGCGGAGCTGACACCGGCGATCTCGTCCTCGGCCTGGAAGGTGACGACGTTGTGGGACTTGCGCTTGGACAGCTCGTGCAGGATGTCGGAGGCCGGAGTGATGGGGTATGAGCCCAGGAAGAGTTGCAACCCGGCCCGGTTGGCACCGGTGATGAGGCCGTAGGCGGTGGCGAGGTTGCCAGTGATCTGACGGTAGGTGCCCTCGGGCATTGGTGCCGGGGCCACCTCGTAGCGGACCCGGAACAGCTCGCAGGTCTCGCCGTAGGCATGTCCGGCCTTGAGGGCGGCGATGTTGGCATCGCGAATCTCCGGCTTGGAGGCGAACTTGCCGGCCAGGAACTTCTCGGAGGGACCGAGCGGACGCCCGTACAGCCAGGTCAGCAGCCCCAGGGCGAACATGTTCTTGGCTCGTTCGGAGTTTTTGCGGCCCAGGCCGAAGGGCTCGACGGCGGCCACGGCCAGACCGGTGAGGTCCAGCTCGACGACCTGGTAGGACTCCAGGGTGCCGTCGTGACGCGGATCCTCGGCGTATCCGACCTTCTTCAAGTTCTTCGCGGTGAACTCGGCGGAATCAAGGACGATGAGGCCGCCGCGGCGAAGATCGCCGAGGTTGGCGGCCAGGGCAGCCGGGTTCATGGTCACCAGGACGTCGGGCTGGTCGCCTGGGGTGGCGATGTCGTAATTGGCGAAATGCACCTGGAAGCTCGAGACGCCGGGGATGGTGCCTTGGGGAGCACGAATCTCGGCAGGGAAGTTCGGCAGGGTGGAGACGTCATTGCCATGGATGGCGGACTCAGCGGTGAAGCGGTCACCGGTCAACTGCATGCCGTCGCCGGAATCGCCGGCGAATCGAATGACGACTCGGTCGAGGGACTGGACCTCTCGCTCGTCAGTGGTGTGATGTGCCGTGTCGGTGGAAGGCACTCTGACCTCTTTTCTCGTCGCGGGACTCCGGTGGGGACGTGTCACGTGGTGGCGAATGGTCGTACCCGCGAGGCGCGTCCGGATGCTTCGGAACCGGCTCCCAACGCTACCATTGCGCCGCTGCTCGTCGAACTTGGCCATCGTCTGGGTTGAGCGCCTACCCACGGCACAGATCTGGCTGGACGACATCGTCGGTACGATGGCCCGGTGAAGTTCATCGACTGGTTCGCCGACAAGTCCGTGTACGTCGTCGACCTCGCCCTCGCCTGTTGTGGGGTCGAGAGCGGGGCGGCAGTGCCGACTGCGGCCCCCACCTGTCAGGACGCCCCCTCGGGGGCGCCGGTCGTCGCGGTGGTGTCGGGAACCATTTCGACGGTGTTGGCGCCGGTGGTGCGCTCGACCATTGAAACCTTGCGTGAGGACCATCCGGTCGACGTCGTGGCCTTCGGGGCCTGTTCCTGCGCCGGTGGCCCCTATTGGGACTCGGCGGCAGTCGTCGACGGGCTCCCCGCGATCGGTGTCGAGGCCGATCACTGGATCCCGGGTTGCCCGCCGGCCCCGGACGCTCTCACCGGCTTCCTGTCCTCTTCCCGGGAGGCAGCATGACGACCATTGATGTCACTGCAGACAGGTGGCATGATGCCGTCGCCGAGGCGATGTCCACCCATCCGTGGCTGGCCCATCTGACGGCCATCGACGGGGTGGGCGAACGCGGACAGGACCCCGACATCATCGTCGTCTGTCGATGCGAGAACCATGACGGCGACGACGTCACCGTCTCCACTCGTGTGCCACGCGATGGCGGGAGCCTCGACTCCGTCGTCGACGCCGTGGCGGGAGCAGCCTGGTATCAGCGAGAGATCCACGATTCCTTCGGGGTGACCTTCGTCGGCCCGGGAGCTGACAATCGTGCCCTCCTCATCCGCGACGCGCCCAAGCCGCCGCTGCGCAAGGAGGTCGTGTTGGCGCAACGAGCCGAGACGACGTGGCCCGGCGTGGCCGGCCCGGGCCCCTCGACGTCAGCGAGCCGACGCCGTGCCCTGCCGGCCGGTGTTCCCGACCCCGAGACCTGGCAACGTATCAAGGACGGCGAGGACATTTCTGACGTCGAGGTCGTCGCGGCCATGTCAGGGCGACGTCCACGATCGAGCGCCGGACGAGATGCCGGAGCCACACAAACCAGACGAGGGCAGGCCGCACGAAGGAGGCGAGCATGAGGCATTCCGCCATCGACCTCGACGTTGACGCCTGCACCTCCTGCGTCATCTGTGCCCGGACATGCCCGGCCTGGTGCATCACCATCGACGCCCATAATGAATCCGTTCCCGACTCAGACGCCCGTCGTCCCCGCACCGTCGCCGTCCTCGACGAGTTCACCATCGACTGGGGACTGTGCATGTACTGCGGAATGTGCATCGAGTCGTGTCCGTTTGACGCCCTGTCATGGAATGACGAGCGGGTACCGGATTCGGAGACGAGAACGGACCTCGTCAGCGCGTGGGGATCGGACGGTGGCCGGTGAAGCAGCCGGTTGGCTGGCGTCGACGCATCCAACTCAAGTGGGTTGCCTACCTGCGCGCCTGGCGGTCCCGGTCGGTCCTGGAAGGACTGGTCGGGACGATTCTCATCACGGCCGGATCCCTGACCCCGGCATATCTACCGTTGAACTCACCGTGGTGGTCCCGGCTCGACGAGGCCGGGCTGCGTGGCTCGACCTGGCGCATCGTCGGAACCCTCCTCGTCCTTGTCGGTGTCGGTCTGTTGGTGGATTCCTGGCTTCGCTTGCGTCCCGGCCGCGAGCCCCGTGACCTCGGCGCCGAGCCGCTTCCCAAGCATGTGCGTCGGTACTTCAAGCATCGTCCGGGAATCCGCGCCGGGCTGCGCCCGTGGGCCGTCCTCGGCGTATGGGGCCTGCCCTTCCTGCTCGCCCCACCCATCTTCAGTCACGACGCCTACTCCTACGCTGCGCAGGGGTGGCTGCTGGAGAACGACATCAGCCCTTATGAGGGGTACCCAGGTCTGCTGCCGGGGGCCTTCGCCGACCAGGTGGCCCAGGAATGGCGGTACACCAAGACCCCCTATGGCCCGCTGGCTCTGGCCGTGCAGCACCTGATCGTCCATCTCACCGGTGACAACCCATACTGGTCCGCGGTGTTCATGCGGATCCCAGCCGTTCTCGGCGTCATCGCCATTGGCCTGCTGATGTCACGGGTGGCGCGCAGAGTCGGTCGGGACCCGCACTTTGCCGCATGGTTCTCCACCCTCAACCCGATCCTCGTCGTCGACTTCATCGGCGGAGCCCACAACGACTCCCTCATGATGGGGCTGGTCGTCATCGGGTTGTGGCTGGCATGCATGACGAGCTGGTCGTGGCTCCTCGGAGCAGTCCTCGTCGGGGCGGCGGCGGCCGTCAAGCAGCCGGCCCTCATGGTCGCGGTGGCATTGCCATTCATCCGTCATCCCATGGAGTCGTGGCATCTCCGTCACCTCTTCCCAGCCTTGGGGAGAGCGGTGTGGTCTCTCGCTGTCTCGGTGGCGGTGTTCGCGGGTATTTCATGGGCATCCGGTCTGGGATTCGGCTGGTACCACGCCGTCGATGTCCCGGGCATGGTGCTGACGGTTTCGCCATTCACCCTCGTCGGCATGGGGGTGCGCATGATTCTCGGGCTCTTCGGGGCCCACCAGGCGGCGGCTGCCGTCATCCCCATCGCCCAGGCGATCGGCGTGCTCGTGGGAGCCGCACTCCTCGTCGTCATGGCGATCCGTCTGCTGCCCCGCAAGCCGCTGTCCTTCCTGGCCCTGGGATTCCTCGCCGTCGCACTGTGCGCGCCCGCCCTGCACTCCTGGTACGTGCTGTGGGGAGCGCTGTTGCTGCCCTTGATCGACAAAGCCGCCCGGTACGTGCGCCCGGCAGTGTGGACCACCGTCATCCTGCTGTCCTTCGACGCCGTCAACCTGTCGTGGCGCAATAGTGCGGTGGCCCTTGGGGTCGCTCTGGTCCTGGTGCTGGCAGCCCGACTGGTCTGGCACGAGCGCAGCCTGGGACAAGGGTGGACGCACAAGGATGTCCACGTTCCGCATCGGCACACAGCTCACGAACAGTCGTGACCGGTATTCTGCTGCCATGTCTGTGACCAATCTGACTGCGAGTTCCCAGACCTATCTCAAGGCGATCTGGAATCTCCAGGAGTGGTCTGACGACCCCGTCGGCACCTCGATGTTGGCTGCCAAGGTGGGTGTGCGGCTCTCGACCGTCTCCGAGGCCGTTCGAAAGCTGACCGAACAGGGGATGCTTCAGCACACCCGGTATGGGTCAGTTGCCCTGACCGAGGAAGGTGCCCAACACGCCGTCGCGATGGTGCGCCGCCACCGTCTCATCGAGACCTTCCTGGCAGAAACCCTGGGATACCGCTGGGATCAGGTCCATGAGGAGGCCGAGGCCCTCGAGCACGTTGTCTCCGACTTCATGGTCGACCGTATCGACGAGTTGCTCGGGTACCCCACCAAGGATCCCCACGGCGACCCGATTCCCAGCCGAGCCGGGGACATTGAGCATCCGGACGGGGCGGTGCAGCTGTCGGCCGTCCACCCCGGGGTGGTCGTGCGCGTCGAGAGGGTGGCTGACGGTGACCCCGGTCTCCTGCAGTTCCTGGCTGAATGCGGCATCGGCGTTGGTACCCGGATGGAGCCGCGCCCGGGTGCCCCTTACTCCGATTCGATCGAGGTGACCGTGGCCGATCGGGCCATACCGCTGGGCCGTTCAGCGACTGACGCCGTCTGGGTGAGCGTCGAGGGCTGAGATCGCCTGTGGCGACGCGCCCGCGTGACGACGCCGTGGCGCGGGCTGAAGAGGTAGACGAGCAGGAATGCCACGCCCTGCACGACGACGACCAGGCCGCCGGGGGAGACGTCGAACCAGTAGCTGAGGTAGATGCCGACTACCGTGCACAGCGCTGACAGGCTCGGCGCGATGACGAGCATCCGTGAGAATCGGTCGGTGAGCAGATAAGCCGTCGCTCCCGGAATGATCAGCATCGCCACGACGAGAACGACCCCGACGATCTGCAGGGCGACGACCGCCGTCAGTGCCAGCATCCCGAGCAGGAGAGCCCCGAGGAGGCGCGGGGACAGGCCGATGGCGTGGGCATGGACGGGGTCGAAGGCGTAGAGGGTGAGATCCCGACGCTTGAGCAGCAGCACGAGCAGGCTGATCCCGGCCAGGATCGCTACCTGAACCATGTCGGCCTTCGTGATGCCCAGCACATTGCCGAAGATGATGTGATTGAGGTCGGTCTGGCTCGGGGTCGTCGAGATCAGGATGAGACCGAGGGCGAACATCGTCGTGAAGACGATGCCGATCGCAGCGTCCTCCTTGACCCGGCTGGTGCCGCGGACCACCCCGATCAGGATGACGGCGAGGAAGCCGAAGACCACGGCGCCGAGGGCGAAGGGCAGGTCGAGGATGTAGGCCAGAGCCACTCCAGGTAGTACGGCGTGGGAGACGGCGTCCCCCATGAGGGACCATCCGACCAGCACGAGCCAGCACGACAGCAGGGCACAGACGACGGCCGCGACGACGCTGGTCGTCAGGGCGCGAACCATGAACTGGTAACTCAATGGTTCGGTGAGCCACACGAGGGCATTCATGCCATCCTCCCGGATTCGGTGACGTCGACCCCGAAGGTCAACGCGAGGTTTTCTGGACGTAGTGCCTCGGCGACCGGTCCGTGGAACAGGATGGTGCGCAGCAGCAGGACCGCGTCGTCGGCGAGGTCGGGCAGGGCGTGGAGGTCATGGGTGGACACGATGAGGGTTCTTCCCTGGTCGGCAAGGTCACGCAGGAGTCTGACGATCGTCGCCTCGCTGCGTTTGTCGACCCCGGCGAAGGGCTCGTCGAGGAGCATGACGCGAGCTCCCTGGGCAATACCACGAGCGACGAAGGCGCGTTTGCGTTGACCGCCCGACAGCTGGCCGATCTGACGATCCGTCAGGTCGGCCAGCTCAACCCGTTCCAAGGCTTCTGCCACGGCCTCGCGATCCTCGGCGCGTGGCCGTCGGGTGAATCCCTGCTGGCCGTAGCGGCCCATCATGACGACATCGCGCACCGACACCGGGAAGGACCAGTCGACGTCCTCGGCCTGTGGGACATATCCGACGATGCCGTGACGACGGGCCTTGGCGGGGGAGTCGCCGTCGATGAGGACCCGGCCATGCTCGGGCCGAACCATCCCCATGATCGCCTTGAAGAGGGTGGACTTGCCTGACCCGTTCATCCCGATGAGACCGGTGACGCGACCCGGCTCGACGGAGACGGTGACGTCCGACAAGGCGACCACCTCCCCGTAGCGCACTGAGAGATGGTCGACGTCAACACATCCGGTCATGACTTCTTTCCGGTGAGGGCAGCGGTGATGGTGCGGGCGTCGTAGTTGATGAGATCGAGGTAGGTCGGGACCGGTCCGTCGGCCTTGGAGAGGGAATCGACGTAGAGGGTGCCGCCGAATTTCGCCCCGGTGGAGTTGACGACCTGCTTCATGGGTTTGAGGGAGACCGTGGATTCGCAGAACACGGCCGGAACCTTGTTCTTCCTGACGAAGTCGATCGCCGAAGCGATCTGCTTCGGTGTGCCCTCCTGATTGGCATTGACGGCCCAGAGGTACTTCTCGGTCAGGTCGGTGTCCCGAGCGAGGTAGGAGAAGGCGCCTTCGCAGCTGACCAGGGCACGCTCATTGCGCGGCAGGGCGGACAACTGGTGGGTCATGTCATCGGTGACCTTCTGGAGTTTCTCCTTGTAGGTGTCTCCGTTGGACTTGTAGTCCTTGGCATGGTCGGGGTCGAATTTGCTGAAGGCCTTGACGATGTTGTCAGTGTAGATCTGGACATTCTTCGGGCTCATCCAGGCGTGCGGGTTCGGATTGCCGGCGTATTCGTCCTCGGCGATATTCATCGGTTTGACGCCCTCGGAGACGACGACGTGCGGGACGTCGGCGGATTCCACGAACTTCTGGAACCAGCGCTCCAGGCCCAGCCCGTTGTCGAGAATGAGATCGGCCTTCGACGCCTTCTTGATGTCGTCGGGGGTGGGCTCGTAGTCGTGGATCTCGGCGCCGGGCTTGGTGATCGACTCGACCGTCAGGTCGTCGCCGGCAATGTTCTTCGCAATGTCCTGCAACACGGTGAAGGTGGTGAGGACGACGGGTTTGTCGTGCGATTTCGGGGGATTGGCAGCGTTGCAGCCAGTTAGGGCGAGCGCGACTGCCGCGACGAGCCCGATGACCATGGCGTGAAGGGAGCGATGCATGGAGGCCTCCTTTGAGCTGTGAAAACTTAAAAGTTCGGTGGGCCTAAGTTCGAGCCGAGGCTACATCGTGAGGAGGGCAGGTGCCACCGTGAGTTTCTGGTGGGATGGGTGCAGGAGACATGTCCCCGCCATCGGTGAACGCCTTCGCCAACCAGCTTTTCTGGGTGGTGATTCGGCAAGGTGGCAGGCTTGGGGTCATGGATGAGGTGAAGATCAGCGGTACCGACGATGTGACGATCACCCTGGATCGCCCCCGAGCCATCAATTCGTTGTCCGGCGAGATGCTGGCGGCCATTGGGAAGGCCGTCGAGGATTCGCCGCGCAGTATCGACCTGTCAGGCGCGGGAGAGCGCGGTTACTGCTCCGGGGCTGACATCCGTGAGCTCAGGTCGCTGGCTCTGGAAGATCCCGAGGCTGCCGGCGACTGGTTGGATTTCGAGTACGACGTTGATGCGGCGATCGCGGCGGTCCACTCCGGAACCGCGCATCTGCACGGGATCTCCATGGGTGGTGGTCTTGGTTTGGCCCTTCGCCTCAAGCAGGTCGAGGCACGAGAGGACCTCGTTCTGGCGATGCCGGAGACGGGTATTGGGCTGTGGCCTGACGTCGGTGTGTCTTTCGAGCTGTCCCGCGCCCCACGGCATGTCGGGCGCCACCTGGCCATGACGGGAGCCTCCATCGACGCAGCCTCGGCGCTGTGGGCTGGTCTGGTGGACGAGGTCGTTGACGCCGACGGCAATCCTGCTGACGTCGATCCAGTCGCATGCCAGCTGGCCCGCGACGCGGTGTGGATTCAGGAGTGCTACGACACCGACGATCCGGTCGAGGTGTGTCGTCGACTGGCTGATCGCCCGGAGGAAGCCGCACGCAAGACCGCTGAGCACATCGCGACCCGCTGCCCGTTGTCGGTGGCCGTCGCGCTGGCAGCCGTCATCAAGGCAGAGAGTGCGTCAGGACTCGCTGAGGTCTTGGAGACTGATCGAGCCTTGGGGCGCTCCTTCATGCGCGACTCGGACTTCTGTGAGGGGGTGCGGGCTCAGCTGGTCGATAAGGACCGCAACCCCCACTGGTCACACGAGAGTCTGGCCGACGTCCCCGTGCGTCGTGTTGAGGAGATGTTCGACCCGTCCTGAGTCACAGGTCGTAGTCGACGACGACGGCCGCGTGGTCGGAGGTGCGCTCGGCGTAAGAGGGGTCGCGGTCGATCTCGGCCGTGACGGCCTTCCTCGCCAGCTCCGGTGAGGCCAGGTGATAGTCGATACGCCATCCGGCGTCATTAACGAAGGCCTTGCCGCGCCAGCTCCACCAGGAGTAGGGACCGTCGACGTCAGGGTGCTGGGCGCGCACGACGTCGACGAGGGTCTCGGGAGACAGGATGGTGTCGAACCACTGCCTCTCCTCGGGCAGGAATCCCTCGTTGCGTTGGTTGGACTTCCAGTTCTTGAGGTCGGCGTTCTCATGGGCGATGTTGAAATCGCCCATGAGAAGGACATGACGCCCCTGGGCCGCGCACTCCTGGCGTCGGGTCGCCAGGTACTCACGGAACCCGGCAAGGAAGGTCATCTTGCGGTCCTGCTTGGCTATGGACTTCTCGTCCTTGGGGTCCGGAGTGGCTCCCTTGGGCAGGTACAGGCAGGCGACCGTGACGGGTGCGTCGGCGAGATCAACCTCGATGTAGCGCCCCTCGTCAGCGAAGGGAAGCAGCTCAGCTGGTAGTCGATCGGTGATTCCGGTGCGGATCTCGTCGAGATTGGGTGTCTCTCCGGGGGTCATGACGAGGTGGGTGCCCCAGGATCTCACCTCGGCCGGAGCAGTGCGGGTGAGCAGGGCGACGCCATTGCGCCCGGCCAACGAACCCGGCGCCCAGGAGACGTGACGATCGCCGAACGCCCCCTCCGGGAGATCGGCGGGACGGCAGCGCACCTCCTGCAGGCCGATGACGTCGCAGTCACGGGTCTCCATCCAGTCGGAGAATCCCCGTTTCAGGGCAGCTCGGATGCCGTTCACGTTGAAGCTGGCGATGCGCATGGGGAGAGTCTGTCACAGGGTGACGACGCAGTGACGCGACGACTGTTCCGGCATCACTCGTAGAGGTACCTGACGAAGGCCTTTCCCTCCTCGCGGGCGATGTCATGGAGTCCACACGACTCGTAGAAGGCGATGATCTCGGGGATGTCGTCGGAGAGTAGGACGATCTGGCGCAGCCCCGAGTAGTGCTCCATCATCGACGTCAGCAGGTGGCGGCCAATCCCATGTCGCTGCCACTTCGGATGAACCAGTAGGTCCTGGATGAGGGCGACCTGGACGCCGTCAGAGATGGCTCGTGAGAAACCGATGAGTTCACCGTCGGTCCGGGCACATCGCACCTGGTCGACTCGGTCGAGCAGCCCCTCCATCTTGTACGGGTGGGTGGTGTAGGCGGTCCAGCCAACCGAGTTGTACAGGGTCATCAATTCTTCGATGTGAGGGTGCTGATGGTCATAGGAGACGCTTGACATGTCGGCATCGTACAACTCGGCGTGCGGACGGGGAGCCTCATCACAGGGCCACATGCGGTGGTCCTGGCTGGTTCGTCGGGCTTGTTGACGGGCCGGATTGGTCACGACGCCGGCATGCCTGCTAATATTTTCGATCGCTGGCTCGCGCCAGCAAGGCAGGTTGCCCGAGTGGCCAAAGGGAGCGGTCTGTAAAACCGTCGGTTCGCCTACGTTGGTTCGAATCCAACACCTGCCACGCAACCCCCGGGTCGGATGGATTCGGGGGTTGGTTTCGCCAAGGCAGGATTCTTGGCCGACTCGTTCGGTCGAGGAAACGGTGGAGGCGAAACGACCTGGTTCGATTGATTACCGGTTCCCACGAGGGGTTTCATTCCGGGGTCAGGGGATTCGGGTTCCAATTTGCCAACGACTGGAAGCTCGTGTAGCTTTCTCATTCGTTGCCCCTATAGCTCAGTAGGCAGAGCGTCTCCATGGTAAGGAGAAGGTCAGCAGTTCGATTCTGCTTGGGGGCTCTGAGTGTGAATCGGCCCCACTCGCCCGGTGGGCCGGGTCCGAATGGGCGCCGAGGATCACATGGCGGGGTAGCTCAGGGGTAGAGCAAGCGGCTCATAATCGCTGTGTCGCGGGTTCGATTCCCGCCTCCGCTACCAAAACAAACCGGGGAAACTCGGGAGCGCACACTCCACACGGCTCGAAAGTAGGAAAGATGGCCAAGAAGTCCGGCGACGTTCGCCCGAAGATCACGCTCGCCTGCACCGAGTGCAAGGAGCGCAACTACATCACCAAGAAGAACCGCCGTAACAATCCTGATCGCATGGAGATGGCGAAGTTCTGCCCGCGCTGCCACAAGCACACCGCGCATCGCGAGACCCGCTGACGTCGGGTTTTCAATCCAAGAACCTTTGACGAGGGGTCACCTGAGGGTGGCTCCTCGTCTTTTCGCTCGTTCTTAAGGGTTCTGTGGCGTCGGAGGTCTGGGATAGCCTGAACGACATGCCGATCAGTCCTGATGACGTCGGGCGCACGTATCCGACGACAGACCCTTACCTCGTTACCGCGGAGAAGATCCGGGAGCTCGCCACCGCCTTGGGTGACACTGCTCCGGCCTACCGGGGTGACGACCCCATTGCTCCACCCACATTTGCCATGGTGTTGGCGTCCCGGGCGTGGGAGGCACTGTTCGACGACGAGCAGCTTGGCCTCCAGCTGGAGCACATGATTCACACCGATCAGTCCTTCAACTGGATCCGTCCTCTCCACAAGGGTGACGAGGTCACCTCGACCTTGAGGATCACCTCGGTTCGTACCCGGGGCAACACCGACATCATCGGTATCGACGTCTCCTTGGACCATGTCAATGGCGAGCATCTCGGCAACGCCACCTCGACCTTGTGGCATACCCGTCCGGAGGCGAATGCATGAGCGCGCAGCTGACGGAAGGTCAGACATTCGGGCCGCGAGCCATCGGTGTCACCCGGACCACCTTGGTCCGCTATGCCGGTGCGTCAGGGGACTTCAATCCGATCCACCACAGCGACCGTGCTGCCCGGGAGGCCGGCATGGACGGCGTCATTGCCCACGGCATGTGGACGATGGGGGCGGCCCTGGGTGCCGTCATCGAGTGGGTCGGGGGGCCTGAGCAAGTACTGTCCCAGAGAGCTCGCTTCACTCGCCCGGTGCTCGTCCCCGACACCAAGGAGGGGGCGTCCATCGAGGTCGCCGCCACGGTTCGCAGGGTTGTTGATGACACCGCGATCCTTGGCGTCGACGTCAAGTGCGGCGGACAGTCCGTTCTCGGACGAGTTGAGGTCGTCATCAAGCAGGGGGAGCAGTGAGTACCACTGTCATCGGCCCCTACGAGGACGACGACCCCACCGAGGCATGCAGCACCATCCATCACGAGGCGATGGGCGCGACGACCACCCTCATCGGAGGGGACGACGTCCCGCTCGCCCCGCTCACGACGTTCAAAGTGGGTGGCCCGGCCCGTCATCTCGTCATCGCCACGACCAATGACGAGCTCCTGCAAACCGTCCGCGACTGCGATCGACGCGGCGAGCCCTGTCTTGTGCTCGGAGGCGGTTCCAACGTCCTCGTCGGCGACGATGGATTCGACGGCACCGTCGTGCGTGTCGCGACCTCGGGACTGTCCGCCGAGGTGTCTTCATGCGGTGGTGCTCTGGTGACGGTTGCCGCCGGTCAGGTTTGGGACGACTTCGTCGTCCACGCCATCGAGCAGGAGTGGATCGGCCCGGAGTTCCTCTCCGGCATACCTGGTCTCGTCGGCTCGACGCCGATCCAGAATGTCGGCGCCTATGGCGTGGAGGTCTGCGAGTTCATCGCCCGGGTGCGTACCTGGGACCGTGTCGATGACACCCAGCGCACCTTCACCGCGGACCAGTGCGGCTTCGGCTACCGCTCCAGCCGGTTCAAGGCCGAACCAGACCGCTATGTCGTCCTGGACGTCACCATGCAGTTCAACCTCGGTACTCGGTCGCTCCCGGTGCGCTATGCCGAGCTGGCGCGTCGTCTGGGGGTCGAGTCAGGAGAGAGGGCCAACACCTCCGAGGTCCGCGAGACCGTCCTGGAGGTGCGTGGTGGCAAGGGCATGGTCCTCAACCTTGATGACCACGACACCTGGAGTGCGGGGTCCTTCTTCACCAACCCGTTGGTGGCTCCCGACGAGGTTCCGGAGGCTGCACCCGCTTTTGTCCAGCCTGATGGTCGTGTGAAGACCAGCGCCGCATGGCTCATCGACCACGCCGGATACGGCAAGGGGTTCATGGTGGCCGAGGACTCCCCGGCTAGCCTGTCGACCAAGCACGTGCTGGCCCTGACCAACCGCGGCAGCGCCAGCTCCGACGACCTCACTGCTCTGGCGCGCACCATCATCGAGGGAGTTCGCGACGCGTACGGCATCACCTTGGTGCCTGAACCACGCCTCGTCGGTTGCGCCATCTGAGGTCGATGGAACTCGTCCAGACCGACGACCCTCCAACCTCGTATGGCCGGGTGTGGAGGGTCGCCTGTCATTGTGGCGGACCCAGGGGCCATAATTGGCCTATGCTGACCCCGCTGACCGACTTGTCCCCCGATGACCTGTCCGCCCTGCACGAGCAGCTGAGCGATGAGCATGCCGAGCTCGTCGCCCGTGGTGTCTCTCTCAACATCACCCGCGGCAAGCCTTCCCCGGCACAGCTTGACCTCAACGCGGACCTGCTGACGATTGATATCCCTTCCCACGCCGAGGACGGCCAGGATGTCCGCAACTACGGAGGCAACCGCGGACTCACCGAGATTCGCCGTATCTTCGGTGAACTGCTGGGGGTCGACGTCGATCACATCATCGCTGCCGACAACTCCAGCCTGTCGATCATGCACGATCTCGCGATGTTCGCCTTCGTCCATGGCATCGCGGGTGAGAAGCCGTGGTTCGGCCAGAACGTCAAGTTCATCGCCCCGGTCCCCGGCTACGACCGCCACTTCGCCATCTGCGAGCACCTCGGTATCGAGATGATCCCGGTGGAACTGGGGGAGCACGGCCCTGACGTCGACGAGGTGGCCAAACTGGCCGCCGACCCGTCCGTCAAGGGCATGTGGGTGGTGCCGATGTACGCCAACCCGAACGGCGTCGTCTACGACGAGGAGACCGTTCGTGCCCTGGTGTCCATGCCTGCCGCCCCTGATTTCCGTATGTGGTGGGACAATGCCTACGCCCTGCATCACCTGACCGACACCGAGCGTCCACCGCTGCCAGTGCTGCAGTGGGCCGAGGAGGCTGGTAACCCTGACCGCGTCTTCGAGCTCGCCTCGACCTCCAAGATCACCTTCGCCGGCGACGGCATCTCCTTCCTGGCCTCCTCGAAGGCCAACCTGGACTGGTACCTGGGGCATGCGGGGATCCGCTCGATCGGCCCTGACAAGGTCAATCAGTTGCGTCACGCGAAGTACCTGGGTGACGCCGAGGGTGTTCGCAAGCTCATGCGTGCCCACCGCGAGATCCTCGCCCCGAAGTTCGCCCTCGTCGACGAGATCCTCACCAGCCGCCTCGGCGGTCGTGGGGTCGCCACGTGGACCCATCCGACCGGCGGTTACTTCATCACCCTCGACGTCATGGATGGCACGGCTTCTCGCGTGGTAGCCCTGGCCAAGGAAGCCGGCATTGCCCTCACCCCGGCCGGGGCGTCTCACCCGCTGCACGATGACCCGCACGATCGCACCATCCGTCTGGCGCCGTCCTTCCCTAGCATGGGCGAGCTGCGAGAGGCCATGGAAGGTGTCTCGACCTGCGTCCTGCTGGCAGCCGCTGAGAAGCTTTTCGCCAGCTGAGAGAGGCCTTTCTGCAATTCGGCGAAACCCCGTATGCTGGCCTCGCACGCGCGAGAAGTGTGTGGGGCCGTTGGCGTTGCGTATCCTGAAGGCCTACTGGTCCGCTGAGTTTCAGCAGGAGGGGGCATACCCGTGGCTCACGACGACGGACTCAATCTGTTCGACGACCCGGACGATTTCGAGGGCGAGAACGGCGTCGACCCTGACGCCAGCGAGGCACCTCGTCGTGGACTCCCCGCCGGGGGTGCTGAGCCGACTGCCGGACGGCGCGGTTATGACCCGGACGAGGAGGACGCCACCGTCGATGAGCTTCTCGAGGAGCACTCTGACGACGATGATGAGGACCGTGCGGCATCGGCAACGGCGGCCAGACGCAAGCGTCGTTGGCCGAAGGTCTTCCTCGTCATCGTCCTGGCGCTGCTGCTCATCGTCGTCGGCATCATCGCCTACTACCTGCGGTCGATCAATGTTGGTATGAACAACGTCAATCGCGCCCCGGTGGCGGTTCAGGGCACTCGTCCGCCGTCGGTCGAGACCGGTGCACAGACCTTCGTCCTCGTCGGGTCGGACTCCCGCGGATGGGATCGTGGCCGTTCTGACACCCTCATGGTTGCCTACCTGCCCGCCGATCGCGAGAAGCTCTACCTCATCAGCTTCCTGCGTGACATGTGGGTGACGATCCCGGCCAATGACGTCGTCAAGAAGGATTCCAAGGCCAAGATCAACGCTGCCTACTCGTGGGGTGGCATGCCTCTGACGATCAAGGTGTTGGAGGAGCTGACGAACGTCAAGATGGACCACGGTGTCGTCATCGACTTCAATGGGTTCAAACAGCTCAGCAGGGACCTCGGCGGCATCCAGGTCTACAACTCGCAGGAATTTGACAGCCTCGGTCACCACTTCGACAAGGGCAGCGTCACCCTTGAGGGCGACGCGGCCTTTGCCTACGTCCACGAACGCAAGAGTCTCACACATGGTGACGTGGACCGTGCAGCGAACGAGCGCGCCGTCCTCACCGCGATGATCGACAAGATCTTTTCGATGGACACGCTGACGAACCCGAAGAAGTTCTCCCAGGTGGTCTCCGACGTCGGCTCGACGATGACGGTCGACGATGCGCTCACCAACAAGGAGGTGCGCAAGCTGGCCACCAGCCTCAAGTTCGACTCCGGGGCTGGCATCGTCTCCGTGCAGGCCCCGATCAAGGGTTACGGCAAGTCAAAGGACGGGCAGCAGTACGACATCGTCGACGAGGCCGGTATGCAGGAGTTGGCACAAGCGATGCGGACTGACACCATGGACCAGTACGCGGCCAGACACCCTGCGTGATGGATGACCGGCGGGGAGTTTTGGAGAGGACCTGCGAGTCTGATTCGACGTGAGACCGAATCCTCTCCTATACTCCCTGTGCTGGCGTTGCCCACCAGGCAGCGCCGAAGGGCACTAGCTCAATTGGCAGAGCAGCGGTCTCCAAAACCGCAGGTTGGGGGTTCAAGTCCCTCGTGCCCTGCGAGACGCATGTGCGGGGCGTATCCCTGGTGCGCAGCCGTGGCGAAGTCCTGGTCCACGGCACCAACCGTCAGGCAGGACCCGAAGGAACAGCGTGACCGACGAGAAGCGAAACCTCAGTGACGGAGACGATCCTTCCGTCGAGGGCGAGCTGTCTCCGAGGGGGGAGGATCTTGCATCCCGCAACCTTACGGAGGCGCAGGAGTACGACGTCGTCGATCCCGAGGCTGAGGAGTTGACGACTCCTGACGATGTCGTCGACAAGACTCCTGACAAGGCCGACCCCGAAGACATGGTGGTCGACGATCCCGAGCAGCTCGAGGAAGCCGAGAAGGCTGCAGTTTCCGCTCGTTCCAGCCGTCCGGTTCGCAAGAAGGACGCCGCTGGCAAGCCAGCTCGACATGGCAAGCCGGTGCGCAAGGGTGCCAAGGAAGCTGACGCCGTGGACGGGAAGCCCGCAGCTGCTTCTGCTGCCAAGCCTGCTGGCCCTAGGCCGAAGCGCGAGTTGACCAAGGCTCCCGTCCGCAAGCAGAGCAGCAAGCAGAAGGCTGCCGAACAGGGCAGCCATCGCACCGGCCCGGTGACCTTCACGAAACAGTCGGTTGCCGAACTGCGCAAGGTCAAGTGGCCCACCGGCGACGAGCTGGGCCAGTACTTCCTCGTCGTCCTTGTTTTCGTTCTGCTCATCATCGCTTACGTCAGTGGCTTGGACGTCCTCTTCGGATGGATCATCATCAAGCTCTTTGGCAACTGACGATCACATTGGAGAATTGATCTGTGACTGACAGCCCCCATTTCAGCGAGAACGACGACGTCGAGATCAACCTCGACGTGTTAACCCCTGACGAGACCGAGAAGAAGGACGACCAGATCGACATTGACCTCGGAGATCTCGGCGAGGAGGACTCCGCCAAGGAGCCTGAGATTAACCTCGACTTCGGTGACGACAAGTCCGAGGAAGCCTCGGATGACGACATCGCCCGTAACCTCGGTATCGGCCAGGCTGCCGACGACGAGGAGAAGTCCGACGAGGACGAGCCAGCCGATGCCGGCAACCAGGACGCCGTCGACGCCGCCATTGAGGAGTTGCGCGACGAACTGTCCTCGAAGTTCGGCGAGTGGTACGTGCTGCACACCTACTCCGGCATGGAGAACAAGGTGAAGCAGAACCTCGACGCCCGCGTGCAGAACTTCAACATGGAGGACTACATCTTCGAGACGGTCGTCCCCACCGAAGAGGTCGTCGAGATCCGTAACGGCACCCGCCGCACGATCACCAGGGTGTACCTGCCCGGTTATGTGCTGGTGCGCATGGACCTGACCGACGACTCGTGGGGCATTGCGCGTCACACCCCGTCGGTGACCGGGTTCGTCGGTCAGTCGACCACCCCGATCCCACTGACCTTCGACGAGGTCGTCACGATGCTGACGCCGTCGGTCGTCGCCAAGGTCGCTCACGAGAACGCCGACAAGGCCCCCTCGCCCAAGGCCAAGCCGAAGGTCGAGGTCGCTGATTACGAGGTCGGCGAGTCGGTGCAGATCACCGATGGCCCCTTCGCCGGCGTCCCGGCCCAGATCACCGAGATCAACACCAACAACCAGCGTGTCAAGGCCTTGGTTGAGATCCTCGGACGTTCCACCCCGGTGGATCTCGAGTTCAACCAGATCGAGAAGATCTGAGAGTTTTTCGATTCTCTACGCGAGCCGGACCGTGATGGGTTCGGCTCGCGTCGTCTTTCGGCTGGCCGAGCACCGGTGTGATGCCTGCTGGTCATACCGTCGACCCCTTGATTTTGGACCCACCGGCCGAGTCGCTTAGACTTGATCGGTGCGTCTGTGTCCGGATGCTCGTCACGCCCGGACTCGCACTGGCGGTATCAACCGATGCCGTCACGACCGAAAGAAGGACCCATCAATGCCTGCTAAGAAGAAAGTAGCGGCTCTCGTCAAGGTCGCTCTCCAGGCTGGACAGGCCACCCCGGCCCCGCCAGTCGGTACCGCTCTTGGTCCCCATGGTGTCAACATCATGGAGTTCTGCAAGGCCTACAACGCTCAGACCGAGGGACAGCGCGGAAACGTCGTCCCGGTTGAGATCACCATCTACGAGGACCGCACCTTCAGCTTCGTCCTCAAGACCCCGCCGGCTGCTGAGCTCATCAAGAAGGCTGCCGGAATCAAGAAGGGCACCGAGAACCCGCTCACCCACAAGGTCGGCAAGATCACCAAGGATCAGGCCCGCGAGATCGCCGAGACCAAGATGCCTGACCTCAATGCCAACGACGTCGAGGCCGCCATGAAGATCGTGGCCGGCACCGCCCGCTCCATGGGCGTCGAGGTCGAGGCCTGAAGCTCACAACCCACAGACAGTTCTTGTGGAGGGGCACGCGCTGCCCTCACCACACCTGGTGAAAGGAACCAGACATGAAGCGCAGTAAGGCATATCGCGCAGCCGCTGAGAAGGTGAACTTCGACCAGCTCTACTCCCCGGAGGAGGGTCTGGCCATAGTCACATCCGGTGCGTCGGCCAAGTTCGACGAGACCGTCGACGTGGCCATCCGTCTCGGCGTCGACCCCAAGAAGGCCGACCAGATGGTTCGCGGTACCGTCAACCTTCCCAACGGCACTGGCAAGACGGCACGGGTCCTCGTCTTCGCCACCGGTGAGAAGGCCGAGGCCGCCCGTGCTGCGGGCGCCGACGAGGTCGGTGACGACGACCTCATCGCGAAGGTCCAGGGCGGATACCTGGACTTCGACTCCGTGGTCGCCACCCCGGACATGATGGGCAAGGTCGGTCGTCTGGGCCGCGTCCTCGGTCCCCGCGGCCTGATGCCGAACCCCAAGACCGGCACCGTCACCATGGACGTTGCCAAGGCCGTCTCTGACATCAAGGGTGGCAAGATCGAGTTCCGTACCGATCGTTACGCCAACCTCCACTTCCTCATCGGGAAGGTGTCCTTCGGACCGGAGAGGCTGGCTGAGAACTACTACGCCGCTCTCGACGAGATCCTGCGTCTCAAGCCGAACTCCGCCAAGGGTCGTTACCTGCGCAAGGTGACCGTCTCCTCGACGATGGGTCCGGGCGTGCAGATCGATCCTGCCTCCGCTCGCGTCGCTGAGTGACGAACTGACTGACGACGGCCCCTGCAGCCATGGTGCTGCGGGGGCCGTTCTGTGATGTCAGGGGGCGGGGTCACGCAAAGGACCAGATGCGGACAACAACTGCACCAACTCCGTCTTCGGGGCTGTGCCTGGTACTCCGGCGTCCGTGACCTGGACGAGGCCTTCCCCCGCACGGCATGGGTGATGCCGAGAGTGGTCGGCCCGTGTCGCTGGGGCGGGCAACGGGGGCCTTCCGCTCAATTTGGTCCACCGCTCTCCGTCAGTTATACTGTGCAAGTTGCCGTAGACCGCTGGCCGGGTTTCCCGCCAAGCACCCGGAGTGACGGATGGCCCGCGCAGGTGAACGCCGAGATGCTTTGCTACCCCGTCGTGCGCCTGTGCCCCGGGGTTTTCTTTTGTCCTCCCTGCGGCTCCGGTGCTGACAGCCCAGCTGCCAGCATGACGTACGAGAAGTGGGAAGGAGACCCAATGGCTAGGCCTGACAAGGTCGCCGCGGTCGCTGAGCTGAAGGAGAAGTTCTCCTCGGCCGACGCCACCGTGCTGACCGAGTACCGCGGTCTCTCCGTGTCGGCGCTCAAGGATCTGCGCCGTTCACTGGGGAGTGACGCCACCTATGCCGTTGCGAAGAACACCCTGACCCGCATTGCCGCCAAGGAGGCGGGTATCGAGGGACTTGACGAGCAGCTCGTCGGCCCCACCGCCCTCGCCTTCATCAACGGTGACGTGGCCTCCGTGGCTAAGGGTTTGAAGAACTTCGCAAAGGACAACCCGCTCCTGGTCATCAAGGGCGGCGTGATGGACGGCAACGTCCTCGACGCCGACCAGGTCAAGAAGCTTGCCGATCTCGAGTCCCGTGAGGTCCTCCTCGCCAAGCTCGCCGGTGGCCTCAAGGCCAACCTCACGAAGGCCGCTGTGGTCTTCAACGCCCTGCCGTCCAAGGCCGCCCGCGGCCTCGGCGCCCTGCAGGAGAAGGCTGCTGCTGATCCGTCCGTGATCGGTGGAGCTGGAGAGGCTTCCGACCAGGAGCCCAAGACAACCGAGACCCCTGAGGCGTCCGCCGCCCAGGACAACACCAACGAGTGAAAGGACGCCCATCATGGCGAAGCTCAGCAACGAAGAGCTCCTTGACGCTTTCAAGGAGATGACCCTCATCGAGCTCTCCGAGTTCGTGAAGCAGTTCGAGGAGACCTTCGACGTCTCCGCTGCCGCCCCCGTGGCTGTCGCCGCTGCTGCCGGTGCTCCGGCTGCCGGTGGCGAGGCCGCTGCCACTGAGGACGAGAAGGACGAGTTCGACGTCATCCTCGAGTCGGCCGGCGACAAGAAGATCCAGGTCATCAAGGAGGTCCGTGGCCTCACCAGCCTGGGTCTGAAGGACGCCAAGGACCTCGTCGAGGGCGCTCCGAAGCCCGTCCTCGAGAAGGCCAAGAAGGAAGACGCCGAGAAGGCCAAGGAGGCTCTCGAGGCCGCCGGTGCCACCGTCACCCTCAAGTGACCCGGTGAGGGTCGCCCGAAGTGGCGACTGAAAAACTTTGCGCCGCCCCCCTTGTGGGGCGGCGCAATCGTATTTTAGTCTTCTCCCTGACCGAGATGGGATGTATTCCCAACAAGCTGACCGATGCTCCGGCTCAGGGAGCTTCGGTGATGTCTATAAGCGATGGCGGGACAATGCGAAAGACCATTATTGGAGGGCTTGCTACAGAGCTGTCCTGGCGATGAGCGCAGCAGTGATACCGATGGCTCAAGCCAGCGAGCCTCCGGTTATCGGCAGCGAGCCCATGAGGATGGTGCCGTCTGGGGCGATGCCGTGCAATCCGGCCGGAGCACCGGTCGAAGTGGCCAGGACCGGGACCATATCGACGCAGGGGCAGGTGCTTCCGGCATGCGCTGGGGGCGGGTCGGTTGTTTTGCCCATGCGATTGGTGGTCCCTGGCAAAGTTAATCGAGTAGACGTTGGTAAGTTCTCGGTCAAGGTTAAGGGGCGGACAGCTTACCAAGAGCCCAAGAAGCAGTACTGGATTGACAAGGACACCGCTGGCCACGGTGGCAGCGCGTGGAACGTCAAAGAGGGTGATCCACGTGGTAAGTCTGACCTCGTGGTGTCTGTTACCGCGAGCGGTGTTCCACTACGCGGGAAAATGATCGCGATTGCGGGGTGACGTCATGACCGGGACAAGGATTGAGCAATGGCCTTGGGCTGGTGGCCCTGAGGTCGACTGGCTGCGCGGGTCTGGCGTCTGTGGGGCTGATCCCATTGGGGTGGTCACTGCTGGTGGCCGAGATCTTGTCGTCCTTGGCCCGCTGGACGACTGGCGGTCCAGCGACGGAAATCTGGGCTGTGGGGGAGTCCTGCTGGGTGGGGAAGGGCCGATCCTCGTCGTGTGGGACAGATCCGGTGTGCGGGTCCTACCGTCCGGGTGCCCGGCCCTGCCGTGGCTGGTCGTCGAACCCGAGGGGGAGCTCGCGGAGATACTGGCAGCCCTCATCCGTGCCGTGCCGAGTCAGTGGTGCCAGGAGTCCTCCGAGGACCTGCCCGAGAGTCAGGGTTCGGTCACCCTTCCCGAGGATCCCGAGTGGGCCGGTGCCCATCTACCGATCCCGGTTCCGCAAGGAGCCCCGGCAGAATACCTGCTGGTCGTCGGTCGTCGAGGCGGCAGTGTCGTCATGCGCGAATGTGCTGGCATCTGTGATGACTGGTGGCAGGACCCCGCTGATCTGGAGGCCGTCGACTGCGTTCCCGAGGGGATTGGCCTACCGGAGGGTTGGAATGGTGTGACCTTGGGTCGGACCCACGTCGGCCATCCCACCCTCGTCACCGAGGACGTGGCTGGGGCCAAGATCTTGTGTGGGGAAGTGGCCGGTGATCCGGTGGCTGAGATCGTCAACGGCCAGTTGCGTCGCCTCCGTGCCCCGGCGCTACCAACCTGTGCACTGCTCACCGTCAGGTCCACCGCTGAGGGCCGGGCACAACTGGACCCCGGTGCGACCCTCATCGTCACTGACGCCGAAATCCTTGCTGGGTGGGGAAGTACGGCTCGTCCTCATCGCTCCTTGCATCATCTCAGTGCGGAGGGTGACCACCTCGTCATCATCGACCATGGCCCATTGCTGCCGGCACATCGCCCGGCTGACCGGGCCCAGGAGTACCACAGTGCCACCGTGGTACGCCGCGAAAGAGGGGACGCACCGATCACAACGACCCTGTGGTGGGCTCCGGGCGACGACACACCCCGCCAGGTCGGGAATAACTGTTTGGCTGGTCATGTGATCGAAGGGTGGTATCACCCGTTCGTCGGAACGCCGGTCGATCCGTTGCTCCTCGGGCTGTGGCGAGAACTCGTCGGGTGAGCCCCTCGTCTTCCTCCGATGGTTGGGTCGCCCTGATTGTGGTTGCATTATTTGTGATAATGTCGTAGACTCATTCTTTGCACCATAGCCAGCGATCGCCCATGCTTGACATGGGCGGTTTGTCATGCCCCCAGGCCGGCCGACGGGTCGGTTGTAGGAGTTCTCGGAAGGACCGCACATTGGCCGCCACGCGCACTGCGTCGAAGAACACCAACGCCATTTCGCCCCAGTCGGGACGAATCTCATTCGCCAAGATTCACGAGCCGTTGGAGGTTCCCAACCTTCTCGACTTGCAGGTTGAGTCGTTCAACTGGCTTGTTGGCAACGAGATATGGCAGTCCCATGTGGACGCCGCCCTTGCAGAGGGGCGCACCGATATCAACACCAAGTCCGGCCTCGAGGAGATCTTTGAGGAGATCTCCCCGATCGAGGACTACTCCCAGACGATGTCCTTGTCTTTCCGGGATCACCGTTTCGAGGATCCCAAGCACAGCGTCGACGAGTGCAAGGATCGCGACACCACCTACGCGGCCCCGCTGTTCGTGACCGCGGAGTTCATGAATAACGAGACCGAGGAGATCAAGTCCCAGACGGTCTTCATCGGTGACTTCCCGCTCATGACCTCGAAGGGCACCTTCATCATCAACGGCACCGAGCGTGTCGTCGTCTCCCAGCTGGTGCGTTCCCCGGGTGTCTACTTCGAGAAGACCGCCGACAAGACCTCCGACAAGGATATCTTCACGTGCAAGGTGATTCCGTCGCGTGGCGCTTGGCTCGAGTTCGAGATCGACAAGCGCGACACCGTCGGAGTTCGTCTGGACCGTAAGCGCAAGCAGAACGTCACCGTTTTCCTCAAGGCCCTCGGCTGGACCGCTGACCGCATCCTCGAGGAGTTCGGCGACTACGAGTCGATCCGTCAGACCCTCGAGAAGGATCACGGCGTCGAGACTCAGGATCAGGCGCTGCTGGACATCTACAAGAAGCTGCGTCCTGGCGAGCCGCCGTCCCGTGACGCCGCCCAGCAGCTGCTCGAGAATTACTATTTCAACCCGAAGCGCTACGATCTGGCCAAGGTTGGTCGTTACAAGATCAACAAGAAGCTCGGTCTGTCCCTGCCGTTCGACCAACAGGTGCTGACGATCGACGACATTGTCGCGGCGATCCACTACGTGTGCGCCCTGCACGAGGGCACCGAAATGCTCCCGCGCGAGGGACGCGACGACATCGTCGTCGAGGCCGACGACATCGACCATTTCGGCAACCGCCGTCTGCGCACCGTCGGCGAGCTCATCCAGAATCAGCTGCGTACCGGTCTTGGTCGGATGGAGCGTGTCGTGCGTGACCGCATGACCACCCAGGACATCGAGGCCATCACCCCGCAGACCCTGATCAACATCCGCCCGGTGACAGCCGCGATCAAGGAATTCTTCGGAACCTCCCAGCTGTCGCAGTTCATGGACCAGAACAACCCGCTGGCCGAGATGACCCACAAGCGTCGTCTGTCGGCCCTGGGACCCGGCGGTCTGTCCCGTGACCGCGCCGGCATGGAGGTTCGAGACGTCCACCCGTCGCACTACGGTCGTATGTGCCCAATTGAGACCCCTGAGGGTCCGAACATCGGTCTGATTGGTTCGCTGGCCTCCTTCGCCCGCGTCAACGCCTTCGGCTTCATCGAGACCCCGTACCGTAAGGTCATCGACGGGCAGGTCACCGACCAGGTCGTCTACCTGACCGCGGACGAGGAGGATCGTCACGTCATCGCCCAGGCCAACGCCAAGGTCGATGACGACGGCCGTTTCGTCAACGATCGCGTCCTGGTGCGCCAGCGTCACGGCGAGGCCGACGAGGTCCCGAACTCCGAGGTCGACTACATGGACGTCTCTCCGCGCCAGATGGTGTCGGTGGCGTCCGCCCTCATCCCGTTCCTCGAGCACGACGATGCCTCCCGAGCCCTCATGGGCGCCAACATGCAGCGTCAGGCCGTGCCGCTGGTGCGTACCGAGGCTCCGTTCGTCGGAACCGGTATGGAGTACCGCTGTGCGGTTGACGTCGGTGACGTCACCCTCGCCGAGAAGGCAGGTTCGGTCCTGTCGGTGAGTGCTGACCTCATCGACATCGCCTGCGACGACGGCACCTACCAGACCTACAAGCTGGAGAAGTTCCGTCGCTCCAACGCCGGTACCTGTATCAACCAGCGTCCGCTGGTCACGGTGGGGCAGCGTGTCGAGGTCGGTACCCCGCTTGCTGACGGCCCGTCAACGGACAAGGGCGAGCTCGCCCTCGGCCGCAACATGCTGGCTGCCTTCATGCCGTGGCAGGGCCTCAACTACGAGGACGCCATCATCCTGTCCCAGCGCATCGTCTCCGACGACGTCCTCACCTCGATCCACATCGAGGAGCACGAGGTCGACGCCCGTGACACCAAGTTGGGCGCTGAGGAGATCACGCGGGACATCCCGAACGTCTCCGAGGACATGTTGGCTAACCTGGACGAGAACGGCATCGTGCGCATCGGAGCCGAGGTCGGTACCGGCGACATCCTCGTCGGCAAGGTCACCCCGAAGGGCGAGACCGAGCTGACTCCTGAGGAGCGTCTGCTGCGCGCCATCTTCGGTGAGAAGGCCCGCGAGGTCCGCGACACCTCCCTCAAGGTTCCCCACGGTGAGGAGGGCACCGTCATCGGCGTGCGCGTGTTTGACGCCGAGAACGGTGACGAGCTGGCCCCCGGAGTCAACCAGATGGTTCGCGTCTACGTCGCTCAGAAGCGCAAGATCTCGATCGGTGACAAGCTCGCCGGACGTCACGGTAACAAGGGTGTCATCTCGAAGATCCTGCCCGTCGAGGACATGCCGTTCCTGCCGGACGGCACCCCGGTTGACATCATCCTCAACCCACTGGGTGTGCCTTCCCGTATGAACGTCGGTCAGGTGCTCGAGATGCACCTCGGTTGGATCGCCCACTCCGGCTGGGACATCACCCAAGCCGAGGGCGACTGGGCCGAGCGTCTGCGCGAGGTCGGTCTCATCGACGTCCCCGAGGGATCCCGTCTGGCCACCCCGGTCTTCGACGGTGCCACGGAGGAGGAGATCACCGGTCTGTTGCAGTACGGTCACCCGACCCGCGACGGCGACATGCTCGTCGACGCCGACGGCAAGGCCACCCTCTTCGACGGTCGTACCGGCGACCCCTTCCCGTCCAAGGTGGGTGTCGGCTACATGTACATGCTGAAGCTGCACCACTTGGTCGACGACAAGATCCACGCCCGTTCCACCGGTCCGTACTCGATGATCACCCAGCAGCCCCTTGGTGGTAAGGCCCAGTTTGGTGGTCAGCGATTCGGCGAGATGGAGGTGTGGGCCATGGAGGCCTACGGCGCCGCCTGGGCGCTGCAGGAGCTGCTCACCATCAAGTCCGATGACGTTCCGGGCCGTGTCAAGGTCTACGAGGCGATCGTCAAGGGCGAGAGCATCCCGGAGCCGGGCATCCCCGAGTCCTTCAAGGTACTCGTCAAGGAGATGAAGTCGCTCTGCCTGAACGTGGAGGTGCTCAACTCGGAGGGCCAGGAGATCGATCTGCGCACCTCCGACGAGGACACCCGGTCCGGTCTGGGTATCGACATCGGGCGTCGCCCCGGTGCCGACAACGCCATGGCCGACTGACCTGCCCATTCTGCCGGGGCGACGACGTCGCCCCGGCCCCCTGAACACAGTCCGTTTGACGGGGGTGGGGACGGGCCCGGACAACCCGCCCCACACAGACACCCCGACTGGAACCCCTCCTGACGAGGAGGGGCTACCACCCACCCAGGTGGGGGAAAGAGAACAATCGTGCTGGACACCAACTACTACGACCGGTTGCAGATCGGCCTGGCCACGGCCGACCAGATCCGTGCGTGGAGCCACGGCGAGGTCAAGAAGCCCGAGACCATCAACTACCGCACCCTCAAGCCCGAGCGTGACGGCCTCTTCTGCGAGAAGATCTTCGGCCCGACCCGTGACTGGGAGTGCTACTGCGGCAAGTACAAGCGCGTCCGCTTCAAGGGCATCATCTGTGAGCGCTGTGGCGTCGAGGTGACCCGTTCCAACGTGCGTCGTGAGCGCATGGGACACATCGAGCTGGTCGCCCCGGTGACCCACATCTGGTACTTCAAGGGAGTTCCCTCCCGTCTGGGTTACCTGCTCGACATTGCCCCGAAGGACCTCGAGAAGGTCATCTACTTCGCGGCCTACATGATCACCGCCGTCGATGAGGAGGCTCGCCACCGCGACCTGCCGTCGTTGGAGGCCAAGGTGCAGACCGAGCGCTCCCGCATGGAGCAGCGTCGTGACTCCGAGCTGGAGGCCCGCCGGGTCAAGCTCGAGGAGGACATGGCTCAGCTCGAGGCCGACGGTGCCAAGGCTGACACCCGCCGCAAGGTCAAGGACGGCGCCGAGAAGGAGCTCAAGCACATTGAGACTCGGGCCCAGCGCCAGATCGATCGTCTCGACGCCGTGTGGGATCGCTTCAAGAACCTCAAGGTTCAGGACCTTGAGGGTGACGAGATCCTCTACCGCGAGATGAAGTCGCGCTTCGGCAAGTACTTCGAGGGTTCGATGGGCGCCGAGGCGATCAAGCGTCGTCTCCATGACTTCGACCTCGCCGCAGAGTCCGAGAAGCTGCGCGAGATCATCAAGACCGGCCGCGGCCAGAAGAAGACCCGCGCCCTCAAGCGCCTCAAGGTCGTGCAGGCCTTCCTCGAGTCCGGCAACTCGCCGGAGGGCATGGTCCTGGACTGCGTCCCGGTCATCCCGCCGGATCTGCGCCCGATGGTGCAGCTCGACGGTGGCCGCTTCGCCACCTCGGACCTGAACGACCTCTACCGTCGCGTCATCAACCGAAACAACCGCCTCAAGAGGCTGGTTGACCTCGGCGCCCCGGAGATCATCGTCAACAACGAGAAGCGCATGCTCCAGGAGTCCGTCGACTCGCTGTTCGACAACGGTCGCCGTGGGCGTCCGGTGAGTGGCCCGGGCAACCGTCCGCTCAAGTCGCTGTCCGACATGCTCAAGGGCAAGCAGGGTCGTTTCCGTCAGAACCTGCTCGGTAAGCGAGTCGATTACTCCGGCCGTTCGGTCATCGTCGTGGGCCCGCAGCTCAAGATGCACCAGTGCGGTCTGCCGAAGGCCATGGCCCTGGAACTGTTCAAGCCCTTCGTCATGAAGCGTCTGGCCGACCTCGAGCACGCCCAGAACGTCAAGTCCGCCAAGCGCATGGTCGAGCGTCAGCGTCCCGTGGTGTGGGACGTCCTCGAGGAGGTCATCAAGGAGCACCCGGTTCTGCTGAACCGTGCACCTACCCTGCACCGTCTGGGTATCCAGGCCTTCGAGCCCCAGCTCATCGAGGGCAAGGCCATCCAGCTTCACCCGCTTGTCTGCTCGGCCTTCAACGCTGACTTCGACGGTGACCAGATGGCTGTGCACCTGCCGCTGAGCCCTGAGGCCCAGGCCGAGGCCCGCGTCCTGATGCTGTCGACGAACAACATCCTCAAACCGGCTGACGGTCGCCCGGTCGCCCTGCCCTCGCACGAGATGATCATCGGCGCCTACTACCTGACGATGGCCCTTGACGGCCTCAAGGGTGAGGGACGTGCTTTCTCCTCGCTGGCCGAGGCAATCATGGCCCATGATCTCGGCGAGCTCGAGATCGGTGCCAAGATCAAGCTGCGTCTCAAGGGCGTCGTGCCGCCGCACGGCGAGACGGTTCGCGCTGACGGCTCCGTCATCCTCGACACCACCCTGGGACAGGCCCTGTTCAACGAGGTACTGCCGGACGACTACCCGTACGTCGACTACCTCGTCGGCAAGAAGCAGATTGGCAAGATCGTCAACGACCTCAGCGAGCGGATGACCCAGCTCGAGGTGGCCCACGTCCTCGACAACCTCAAGAACATCGGCTACAAGTGGGGTTCGCTGTCCGGCGTGACCGTCTCCATCGGCGACGTCCAGACCCCGCCGACCAAGCCGGAGATTCTGGCGGGGTACGAGGCTCGCGCCGCCAAGGTCGACCGAGAGTACGACCGTGGTGCCGTGACCGAGGAGGAGCGTCGTCAGGACCTCATCCAGATCTGGACCGAGGCCACTGCTGAGCTGACCTCCGCCATGGAGGCCAACTTCACCCAGACCAACCCGGTTCACATGATGGTCGACTCGGGCGCTCGAGGCAGTATGACCCAGATGCGTCAGATCGCAGCCATGCGCGGTCTGGTGGCTGACCCGAAGGGTGACATCATTCCTCGCCCGATCAAGTCCAACTTCCGCGAGGGCCTGACGGTTCTGGAGTACTTCATCTCCACTCACGGTGGTCGTAAGGGACAGGCTGACACCGCTCTGCGTACCGCTGACTCCGGTTACCTGACTCGTCGTCTGGTCGACGTGTCCCAGGACGTCATCGTCCGCGAGGAGGACTGTGGCACCACCCGTGGCATGCCCAAGACCATTGCTGTCGACGCCGGCAACGGCAACTTGGTGCGCGCCGAGGGGCTGGACACCGCGGTGTACGCCCGATGCCTGGCTGCCGACGCCCTCGACGCCAATGGCAATGTCGTGGTGGCGGCCAACTCCGATCTCGGTGAGGAGGAGATCTCCAAGCTCATCGCTGCTGGTATCTCGCAGATCAAGGTGCGTTCGGTGCTCACCTGCACTGCAGCCCAGGGCTGCTGCGCTCGTTGCTACGGACGTTCACTGTCGACCGGTCACCTGGTTGACGTCGGTGAGGCCGTCGGCATCATCGCTGCTCAGTCGATTGGTGAGCCTGGCACCCAGCTGACGATGCGTACCTTCCACACCGGTGGTGTCGCTGGTGACGACATCACCCAGGGTCTTCCCCGTGTCGTCGAGCTCTTCGAGGCCCGTAGCCCGAAGGGCAAGTCGCCGCTGGCCGAGGCCGCTGGTGTCATCCGCATCGACGAGTCCGACAACCGTCGCAAGCTCATCCTGGTACGTGACGACGGCGAGGAGGACGTGGAGTACGTGCTGCCGCGCCGTGCCCGTCTCGAGTTCGACCTCGACGGCACTCACCGTGTCATTCGTGACGGAGTGCGGGTTGCCGCAGGTGAGCAGCTCATGGGTGGCACCGCCGACCCGCAGGACGTCCTGCGCATCTCCGGTGTTCGCCGGGTGCAGGAGTACCTCGTCAAGGAGGTTCAGAAGGTCTACAACACCCAGGGCGCTGGCATCCACGAGAAGCACATCGAGATCGTCATTCGCCAGATGCTTCGCCGCATCACCGTCATCGAGTCCGGTGACACCCAGATGATGCCTGGAGAGCTGGTGGACCGTAACTCCTACGAAAACGCCAACCGCAAGGCTGTCGCCGAGGGTGGTCGCCCGGCTGAGGGTCGTCCGGTGCTCATGGGCATCACGAAGGCCTCGCTGGCCACCGAGTCCTGGCTGTCGGCTGCCTCCTTCCAGGAGACGACGAAGGTGCTCACCGATGCCGCCATCAACGGCAAGACGGACACCTTGGTCGGCCTCAAGGAGAACGTCATCCTCGGTAAGCTCATCCCGGCCGGAACGGGCCTGGAGGTCTACCGCAACATGAGGGTGGAGCCGACCGCGGAAGCCAAGGCTGCTGCGTTCACGATGAACTACGACCCGTTCGACTATGACTTCGGTTCGGGGTCGGGCGCGGCTGTTCCGCTCGACGATCTGGATCTGGGTGATTTGAGCTGAGGCTAGGACCCGGCTGCGAAAGCCTCTCCTCCCCACGTGGGGAGGAGAGGCTTTTGTATGAGGCCTGAATGTCGGTCAGGGTGCCGTTGTCCTTGACATCGGTGCTATTGATCTCGACTTTGTCGAGGTGACGGGGCTGGGGAGGATCTCTGCATGTTCATGCGGGGGATCGGCAAGCTGCGATCTCCGCTGGCAAGGCCGTCGTTTATGGACCTGTGACTGACACCTGGGTTGCCGGTGGTCAGCATGGTGGTCAGTCGGCGGGGGCGTCGAGGGGCCAGGCTGCTGCCAAGTTTACTGATCAGCCGTCTGGAGCGCAGGCCGGATCGGTGCGCCGTTCGGTGGTACTACGACGGACTGGCGAGGCGTGATTGGAGGCGTAGACTGCGGTGGTACGCCTGCTAAGGTGCTTGCTGTGTTACGAGGGGATAGCGGGATGAAGCGAACAGTTCTGACGGGGATGGTTGCAGCATGCTTGGGACTGGCCGTTTTCGTAGGGACGGCTCCGGGGGCAAGTGCGCACCAGGTTGCTCCCGTTCCCGTTCCGACATCCCGGGCCACTGCGGATGCCCGCCCGACTCATCGTGCATCGGTGCATGTGAGTGTCGGCGTCAGCCTGCCGACTCACCATCGCCGCATCGTGCCTCCGGAGATTCGTGGCGGCACCGTTTACCTGCCGGACGTCAGTGCTGGCCCCATCATCCTGCCGACCGTCAAGGGCGGGACGATCACCCTTCCCGACGTCAAGGGCGGCACCATCACCCTTCCCGACGTCAGTGGACGTCCCATCGTCCTGCCGAAGATTGAGGGTGGGACGGTGAGCATCCCGCCGATCGTCTTCCCCTCCATGCATGCCATGGGCAGCCTCCGCGTCAACGGAACGGTCAGGGGGCAGGTCAACGGCAAGGGCCATGGCAACTTCCTGGCTGCGGGCGGCGTGGGTGCTCCTGTGTCTCGCCCGGTAGCCCTTCCTCGAACGGGCGCCTGAGGAGCTGCGGACGCAGCGCTTTTCACCCGTGGAGTTTGACCTCCATGGGGTTTTGTGGCGCCCCTCCGGTGTGCCTCGTTGCAGCGTCGCTGAGTTTGACCCCCTGAAACCCGGGAGATACCCTGTTAACGCGTGTCCGGTTCGACCGGATACTTGTGCGTGCCCTGGCATGGCGACAAACGACCACTCGAGTTGCTGCGAGAAGGTCTGCCCGTGCGGAGTTCGCACGGCACTCCCAATCTGCAGCGAGGGGCAGCGGTGATCCCGACGCAGCGATGGAGGGGTGCACAGCCAGGGAATTCCGAACCCACCAGACGGAAAGAGATACCAGCCGGTGCCTACAATCCAGCAGCTGGTCCGCAAGGGCCGCACTGACAAGATCAGCAAGAACAACACGCCTGCCCTCAAGGGCTCGCCGCAGCGTCGTGGCGTGTGCACCCGTGTGTACACCACGACGCCGAAGAAGCCGAACTCGGCTCTGCGAAAGGTCGCCCGTGTGCGCCTGTCGTCGGGCATCGAGGTCACGGCCTACATTCCCGGTGTCGGACACAACCTCCAGGAGCACTCGATGGTGCTCGTGCGTGGCGGTCGTGTGAAGGACCTCCCGGGTGTGCGTTACAAGATCGTCCGCGGCTCCCTCGACACCCAGGGTGTCAAGGGCCGCAAGCAGGCCCGTAGCCGTTACGGTGCCAAGAAGGAGAAGTGATCCATGCCTCGTAAGGGACCCGCGCCGAAGCGCCCAGTGATGGTCGATCCCGTCTACGGATCTCCTCTCGTCTCCCAGCTCGTGAGCAAGATCCTTCTCGACGGTAAGAAGACTGTCGCCCAGAACATCGTTTACACCGCCCTCGAGGGTTGCCGCGCCAAGACCAACACCGATCCGGTGCAGACCCTCAAGCGCGCGCTCGACAACATCAAGCCCTCCCTGGAGGTCAAGTCCCGCCGTGTCGGCGGTGCCACCTATCAGGTGCCGGTCGAGGTCAAGCCCGCTCGCCAGACCACCCTGGCCATGCGTTGGCTGGTTGCCTTCTCCCGTGAGCGTCGTGAGAAGACCATGGCTGAGCGTCTCATGAACGAGATCCTCGATGCCTCCAACGGCCTCGGTGCTTCCGTGAAGCGCCGTGAGGACACCCACAAGATGGCTGAGGCCAACCGCGCCTTCGCCCACTACCGCTGGTGATTGTTGGCCCCCTTTCCGTCGGGAAGGGGGCACCATCACGTCCAGCCCAGAAAACCTCGCGGTTCACCGCAGGTTCATCTGCGTCGAGCATCATACGAAGACCACTAACTCCAAGATTCGAGGTCAAGAACAGTGGCCAAAATTGACCTGAGCAAGGTTCGCAACATCGGCATCATGGCCCACATCGATGCCGGCAAGACGACGACGACCGAGCGCATCCTCTACTACACCGGTAAGTCGTACAAGATCGGTGAGGTCCACGACGGTGCCGCCACCATGGACTGGATGGAGCAGGAGCAGGAGCGCGGCATCACCATTACCTCCGCCGCGACCACCACCTTCTGGCACGACACCCAGATCAACATCATTGACACCCCCGGACACGTGGACTTCACCGTTGAGGTGGAGCGCTCCCTGCGTGTTCTGGACGGTGCTGTCGCCGTGTTCGACGGTGTCGCCGGCGTCGAGCCGCAGTCAATGACTGTGTGGCGTCAGGCCGCCAAGTACGGCGTTCCGCGCATCTGCTACGTCAACAAGCTTGACCGCACCGGTGCTTCCTTCGATCACTGTGTGCAGACCATCAAGGATCGTCTGCACGCCATCCCGGTTCTGTTGCAGCTGCCGATCGGTGCCGAGGACAAGTTCATGGGCATCGTTGACCTCGTCGAGATGAACGCCAAGACCTGGCGTGGCGAGACTGAGCTCGGGGCTCATTATGAGACCGAGGAGATCCCGGCCGACATGAAGGACGAGGCGGAGGCCGCTCGTGCCGAGATGCTCGAGACCGTCGCCGAGAACGACGAGGAGTTCATGGAGCTCTACCTCGAGGATCCGGACTCGGTGACCATCGACCAGCTCAAGGCCGCCATTCGTCGCGGTGTGCTGGCTTCCGCCTTCACTGCAGTCACCTGTGGCACCTCGTTCAAAAACAAGGGTGTGCAGCCGCTGCTCGACGCCATCGTCGACTACCTGCCTTCCCCGCTCGACGTCCCGGCCATCTCCGGCTTCAAGCCTGGTGACGAGTCCGTCGAACTGCAGCGTCATCCCTCCGACGACGAGCCGCTGTCGATCCTGGCCTTCAAGATTGCCTCTGACCCGCACCTGGGCAAGCTGACCTTCGTGCGCGTCTACTCCGGCGTCATGCACGCTGGCGACCAGGTGCTCAACGGTACCAAGGGCAAGAAGGAGCGCATCGGCAAGATCTACCAGATGCACGCCAATAAGCGTGAGGAGATCGAGAGCATCGGTGCTGGCATGATCTGCGCCGTCATGGGCCTCAAGGACACCACCACTGGTGAGACTCTCTGCGACCCGAGCAACCCGATCATCCTTGAGTCGATGACCTTCCCGGCTCCCGTGATCGAGCAGGCCATCGAGCCGAAGTCGAAGGCCGATCAGGAGAAGCTGTCGAACGCCATTCAGCGTCTCGTCGAGGAGGATCCGACCTTCCGCGTCCACACCGACGAGGAGACCGGACAGACCATCGTCGCCGGTATGGGCGAGCTCCACCTGGACGTCTTCATCGACCGCATGAAGCGTGAGTTCCACGTGGAGGCCAATATCGGCAAGCCGCAGGTGGCCTACCGCGAGACCCTGCGCAAGCCGGTCGAGAAGTACGAGTACACGCACAAGAAGCAGACCGGTGGTTCTGGTCAGTTCGCCCGCGTCATCATCGCGATCGAGCCCCAGGAGCCTGGCTTCGGCTACGAGTTCGTCAACGCCGTTACCGGTGGTCGCGTCCCCAAGGAGTACATCCCATCGGTCGACGCTGGTGTCCAGGAGTCGATGCAGTTCGGTGTTCTCGCCGGCTACCCGGTCGAGGATGTCAAGGTCACCCTGCTCGACGGCGCCTACCACGAGGTCGATTCCTCCGAGATGGCCTTCAAGATCGCCGGTTCGATGGCCTTCAAGGAGGCCGCTCGCAAGGCGAGCCCGGGTCTGCTCGAGCCGCTGATGGCCGTTGAGGTGACCACCCCCGAGGACTACCTCGGTACTGTCATCGGCGACCTCAACTCCCGTCGTGGCCAGATCCAGGAAATGGTCGAGGAGCACGGAAACAAGGTCGTGCGCGCCCTGGTCCCGCTGTCCGAGATGTTCGGATACGTCGGTGACCTTCGCTCGAAGACCTCCGGACAGGCGACTTACTCGATGGAGTTCGACTCCTACGGAGAGTGCCCGTCCACCGTTGCTGACGAGATCATCGCCGCGGCCAACGGAGGCAAGTAAGCTCACTTTGCATGAACGTTTTGGCTCGGCTCCACAATGTGGGGCCGGGCCAAAACGTTATGAAAGCCCAAACAAGGCATACACATGTAATCACCTGTCTCAGATAGGGCTATACTTTTGCCGGAATTTGACATTGCGAACCGGGGATTGACGAATTCAAATCCCCTGTCATGAACTAAGGGGACCTCCATGGCGGATGAATCCGGTCACGGCGAGGAACAACACGATCAGCTTTCTGCCAGTAACCAATCCAACAACGCCTACGATTCCATTGATCCTTCGCAGACGGTGATCCGTCCAGCGTCGACGCCGACGCCGCAACCACCCTCGGGGCCGGAGATTCTCGCTGATGGTCGCAGCACTGGTCCGGCAGACCAGCCCGGGCGTCCTGACGGGGGCTTCGGACAGCTTGCTGCGGGTCCGGCGAGCGTGGTCGGAGAGCCTCAGAAACAGCCTCAGACGATGCCGCCGAATCCGCCACTCCCGAATCAGCTTCACCAGTCTGGGGGATTCCCGGGCCCTCAGGGAGGGCCCCGCTTTGATCAGCCCAATGGCCCTCGACCAGGCTGGAGGAGTGAGTGGCAGGCCCAGGGTCGTTCCGGTCCCTACGCCCCAGGCCCTCAGCCCGGGCAGCAGATGGGTCATCCGGGTGTCCAGCCTGGGCAGCAGAGCGTGCCCCAGCCTGGTACGGCGGCTGCTTACCCTGTCTATCCGGCGCAGGCTCCGGGCCAACGTTCCGGCGTCCAACCCGGCATGGTGCCGAACCCTGCGCACCCGGGCCCTCACCAGACGAGTCCGCAGCAAGGCGGGTACACCACCACGCAGCCCCTGCCGACCATGCCCGCCGCTGGTCAAGCGCCGATGATGCAGCAGCCCTATCAGGGGGCGCTTGCGGTACAACCATCTGGTAACTGGTTCGCTGACGCGTGGGGAGTACTCCGTCGGATCTGGAGAGGTGATGTCGTAGAGGCCTTTGATCTGGCCACGGCCTCCCGGAAGTTCTGGCTCTGGACTGGTCTTGCCCAGGCTGGATTTGCCGGTTTCGCCTTCGCCAACTTGATGTGGCGGGTGGCGTCCTCCATCGACAACGGGGCCGACCGCGTGACTCACGGCTTCCTTGGTTGGTTCGGTGCGGACGACCCCAGTCAGACCTATAACGTCACCGGATTCGAGTTCAGTTCGTGGCTGAAGGCGTTCTTCACCATGTTCCTGGCTGTCGCCGTGGTGTTCGCGGTACGTCCGCTCTTCATCAAGATGGTATACGCGTGGCGTCAGTCCAGGCAGACTTGGGAGGTCGCCTACACCGTCAACTCGGTCGCGACCCTATCCTCCACCTTCGTCGTCGCAGTCGTTAGCCTCCTGTGGTTTGTGCCCTCCGGGGCCCTGGTCCCGGTAGGGTTCGTGGTGCTGTGGGCGCTCGGCGCGATGTGCCAGTTCCTTGGTGAGTTACTCCTCTACACTGGCGTGAACAAGACCGGAGGATTCCCGCCATATTCCCGTTCCCCGCTCGTCCCGCACGTCATCGGGACTGGCTTTTACGTCGTGGTGGTTGCCCTACTCTGGCTGCTCTGCGCCGTAGTCAGCGGGGGGATCATGTCATCATGAGTCCGATGATGAGCGGGCGGCGTCTCAGCGCGCCAATGCGGCGTGGTGTCGTGGCACTGTGCGTGGCGATGGCCTTCGTGTTATCGGGATGCGGTGCCGTCATAGGTACAACGCTCAAAGTCAACGACGATGGTTCGGGTTCCCGGAGCTTGACGATGACCTTCACCGATGACGATTCCGACGAAGCCAAGCAGGTGTTTGCCAAGCCGTTGAGCGTCTACGACACAAGTATCAAGAAGCATGTTCCCTCGCAGCTGACGTACAACGGCTTACACATGCAGGGAAAGTCGATGGTTGCCTCCTTCCAACTCGACTTTTCCAGTCCCCAGGACTACCTCACCAAGGTGCGCGCCATCATTGGCGGCTCCAAGGATCCGACGTCTGACATCCAGAACATCAACACCCCGTTGGTTAACGGAGTCGTCGGCAAGGAGAACTTCACGTCCCGGGATCTTCTTGAGTGGTTGCCGCAAGGTTTGGAACAGGACGGAATCGTTGATTCCGGCAACGTAGGGAACGTCCTCGACTCCGAGAACAACATGACGTTGACGATCGGAGGCAAGAACTTCACCTCGCGGACGCCGCTGGACGTCGAGCACGTGGCTGACAACGGTTTCGACCAGGTTGTCGTTCAGCTGAACTTCAAGAGCATGAAGGACGTCGGTGCCGTCGTCTGGTACTTCTCCGAGCAGGCCTGGGGTGCTGACAAAGAGAATAAGGTCAAAGCCTTCCTCGACCAGGCCACCAAGGATGGCAATGGTGAGGCCGCCGACGCCAAGAGTGACGACCTGCCCGAGGATGTGCGCCAACAGCTCTGGTCGACCTACCCAGTCGGCAAGAAGGTCACCATCAAGGCCGGCTCTCTGGAGGACGTCGACAAGAGGGTCGCTCAGGCTCTCGGCAACAAGTCTGGCAGTTTCAAGATCACCCCTGGACAGGCGAAGCAGAGCGACCCGAGCAGTGGGACACCAGCGTCATTCGTGATTCCGCTGTCCTTGACCGGTCAGGTCTCCTGCTCGGCCATCTGCTCCCGCGACGCTGGGGACCCGGTGATGGTGGTCACCCACCCGTCGCAATGGGTGGATGAGGACTCTTCTGCGCCATCGGACGAGGGCGAGACGCGCACTCAGATCATCAGGGGCAGCGCGCCTTTGAAGTTGGACGTGCCGCTGGAAACCAAGAAGACCAGCACAACGGTGCACCTGAACCCGGGGGGAGAGGTCTCGTACGAGGCCAATCTGACCTTCGACAATGCTGTCCTGGGGGACAACAAGGAGGAGGTCAAAACACTGCTCCGGGGAGGCGGGAACTGGTCGGTTGAGCAAAAAACTGACAAGAGCACCACCCGGTACACGGTCAAGGGGAGCGCCGACGACCCTCTCACCTTCAGCAAGAAGTACTCGGGAAGTGATTCTCCCCTGGTTGTAGAGAACGAACTGAAGCGGACGACGTTCAAGAACCACTGGATGATCGCCATTACCCCCTTAGCTTGGATGCCGAGGGGCGAACTCAAGGTCATTACCGATCACGGCAAGTTCGACGATGGCAGCTCTGAAAGGACGTGGACAACCGGCGAATCTACGGTGTTCAGCGCCCGTGCGAGTACCCTGCGGACCGGTCCAGTCGTTGCCGCGGTCGTCATCGGGGTTCTCATTGTCGCCGCCGCTGTTCTGGCCTACTTCAAGCGCGATGCTATTCGGGCACGGAGTAAGAAGCGTGCTGAGGCCGCGCGTCAGCGGGCTGCCCAGAACGGGCAGTACCGAATTCCTGTGCAGGGTCACACGCAGCAGAATCAGCAGCGGCCATCGCACCCCGGCGCCCCGGTGCCTCCGCCGCCGGGCGGATACCCGCCTGACCACAGTGGCGGTGGCCAGTGGACAGAAAACGATCTGCAATAGGCGCCCTTTCCTCCAGCGATGGAGGTGCCCGCTGCCACGGGGCGCGTCGGGTCATGGATCCGGCGTGCAGTCGTGGCGGCGGCTGGCGCATTGAGGCCAGCAGGAGGGAAAGACCTGGTTTGACTATCCCTGGGCACGTGCAGAATAATGAGACAAGTTCCCTGACCTCTGGTCGGGGGCCCGTCCAGAAACGTTCCTGGGAACCTCCCAGGAATATCCACATGACGCGTCCCGTGCACAAGCGGGCGACATTCCAGAAGGAGCCCCAGTGGCAAAGGCCAAGTTCGAGCGGACCAAGCCGCACTGCAACATCGGCACCATCGGACACATCGACCACGGCAAGACGACCCTCACCGCGGCGATCTCCAAGGTGCTGCACGACAAGTACCCGGAGCTGAATGAGGAGTCGCCGTTCGACCAGATCGACAAGGCTCCCGAGGAGCGTCAGCGCGGCATCACCATCTCGATCGCCCACATCGAGTACCAGACCGAGAAGCGTCACTACGCTCACGTCGACTGCCCTGGGCACGCTGACTACGTCAAGAACATGATCACTGGTGCTGCCCAGATGGACGGCGCCATCCTCGTGGTCGCCGCCACCGACGGCCCGATGCCCCAGACTCGTGAGCACGTCCTGCTCGCCCGCCAGGTGGGCGTGCCGGCCATCGTCGTCGCCCTCAACAAGTGCGACATGGTCGACGACGAGGAGCTCATCGAGCTCGTCGAGATGGAGGTTCGCGAGCTGCTGACCTCGCAGGACTTCGACGGTGACAACTGCCCGGTCGTTCGCATCTCCGCCTTCCAGGCCCTCCAGGGTGACGAGAAGTGGACCCAGTCGATCCTCGACCTCATGGATGCCGTGGATGAGTACGTCCCGCAGCCTGAGCGTGACCTCGACAAGCCCTTCCTCATGCCGATTGAGGATATCTTCACCATCACCGGTCGTGGCACCGTTGTCACCGGTCGTGTTGAGCGCGGCGTCGTCAAGACCAGCGAGGAGGTCGAGATCGTCGGTATCCACGACAAGATTCAGAAGACCACCGTCACCGGCGTCGAGATGTTCCGCAAGATCCTCGACGAGGGTCGCGCTGGTGAGAACGTCGGTGTTCTGCTCCGTGGCACCAAGAAGGAGGACGTCGTTCGCGGCATGGTCCTCTGCAAGCCCGGTTCCACCACCCCGCACACCGACTTCGAGGGCCAGGTCTACGTTCTGAAGAAGGATGAGGGTGGCCGTCACAAGCCGTTCTTCTCGCACTACAGCCCCCAGTTCTACTTCCGCACCACGGACGTGACTGGCACTGTTGAGCTCCCCGAGGGCACCGAGATGGTTATGCCTGGTGACAACACCGACATGACCGTCCACCTGATCCACCCGATCGCCATGGAGGAGCAGCTCAAGTTCGCCATCCGTGAGGGCGGTCGCACCGTCGGTGCTGGTCGTGTCACCAAGATCATCAAGTGATGTGATCTGAGTTTTTGACGAGGTCCGTCCCCACGGGGGCGGACCTCGTTGCATGTCTGGGTACCGCTGGGAGATTCGGTGGCATGACGTGGATCAGCGGCGTCCGTCCATCCCTCCCTCATGCCAAGCCGTTCTTGCGCCAGTTTTGTCTCACCTGCGCCACCGTTTGCAGGCGCAGGTGAGACAAAACTGGCGCAACTGGCGTGAGGGACGGGCCCGTTCTCGTCCCCAGGGGCTCGCAGGAACCATCGCGCAACAGACTTCGACGGGCCTCTTTGTCACCGAGGAGCTGAGGTCTTGGGGATCGCTTTCGCGATGGCATCCATGATGTGACGATCGCAGTGAATGCCGAGGACCGCCGACCAAACGGGGATGAATTCGCTGTGGTAGTTGTGCCCATGCCCACCAGGCGGAGTCGTCGACAAGGCCATGTCGGCCGTGACCTGCCAGAAACTCGACCATGGCGTCCACTGAATGTGGGGATTGACGTCGTCTCCAGCGCGCTCGCGCATCCAGTCGGGCTCTGACCAGATCATCTCGGGGGACCACCACGTCACCGGATCGGACGGGTGCTGTACATAGGCGATGCGTGTGTGGGCTGACCAAGGAGGATAGGCGGCTCCCCAATGGTCGTGGTAGATCTCGCCCGGATTACCCATGAACCTCACGATTCGGCCATCGTCGATCACGGGGACGATGGCGGGGGACCCCTCTCGTCGGTTCGCCTCCAAATCCTTCCAGATCGGCGTGAACCCGGGGGTTCCGACCCACACGGCGCCGTCAACCTTGGCGATCATGTCGTCGATGGATGGGAAGGCGGACTGACCACCGTAAGAACCCAGGGACACACCGCTCGTGTAGAGCTTCGGACGAGTTTCGGGGGCCAGGGTGGCCCAGTAGTCGTGGATGACGCTGAACAGGGCCTGGGCACCTTCTTTGGGAGATTCGCGGTCCAGGAGGAAGGCCCCGACGCTGCCCAGGTACGAGTACTGCATCGTGGCCGTCGCGCAGTCACCGCCGGTGAGATACTCCACGGCCGACACCGACCACTCCTCGATCCAGCCGGACCCGGTGCCGTTCTGGACGACGAGCACCTTGCGATGGAACGCCCCGGTACGGATGAGCTCGGCGAGAACGCCATTCGCCTCGGCGACGTAGTCGCGACGGGAATTGAGCCCGGCGTAGACGCGGATGGGCTCCTTGGCCGACTGACCGGTGACCTTTCCGATCATGGCGGCGTCGGGGCCGTCAGTGACGGCGTCCTTGCCCTCCCGGCCCAGGCTGTCCCAGGTCTGAAGCGAGGCGGGGGACCCGGACCGAAGGGGCGACGTCGGGGGTTTCCGTCCGGCGGCCGTCTGCGCATTGGTTTCAGCCATGACGTGGGCAACACCGTTGGCCGTCGTCCTGACGATGACGTTGTTCGTGGCCCAGAGCAGGAGTGAGATGCTCAGCACCACGACGACAATTGCCAGTACCGGCTGGGCGATGAGACGGTGTACGCCGGTGTACAGATTTCGGATGCCATGAGCGATGAGGCGGATGAGCAGTACCGTCGCGGTGAAGAGGATCAGCCCCGTGAACACGCCAACGGTCTGCGCGACCCAGACCTTCCGTGGCAGACCGACTTCCTCTGAGACGTGCTTCTGCTGTCTCGTGCACCACATGAACATCCACAGCGATATCAGGGCGAGAATGGCGTACCAGCTACGTCGGATGCCCCGGACCGCGTGAGTTGAGATCATCACCTGCAAGCGCGTGATCTCAGCTAACCACCGGGAAATCCGCCCGATGAGCCCTCCGACCCCATAGGCGAGAAGGGTCGACAACCACACGTTGACGGCCACCATCCACCAGGTCCGGGGGACCAAGGACGGTGTCAGGGCGGTCCACAGACCGAAAAGGGCGAAGACGAGGCCAGCAATGCTGGCACGGCGCAGCACCCTTGCCGGCCAACGTCGGTTGCCCAGCCGAGCCGGGAGTCCATGCCTGGGATTCCGTGGAACGATTTGGGTTGTCAGCGCTGCGTCCTTTCATTGTCAGTGGTGAAGGTTGCCCTCGCCAGATGCCACGGGACACTCTTCCACGTCGTGAGGACAAGAAGGGCCTCGGCCCACCAAGTCGGGTGGGCCGAGGCTCAACTGTTGTCGGAACCGGTCAGACGCCGGTGCGCGGCAACGTGGTCGGACGATCGCCGGAACCGGGCTTGAAGCCGTTGCCGGGCTTGGTGTCGTCGCCGGGCTTGCCCGTGGCCGGCCAGGTCTCCCCAGTCGTGGTGAGGAACCAGTTGCGATCGAAGAAGTCCTTCGGATCGATGGTCTTCATCTTCGAGGCGGTGTCGATGAGCAGCTGACGGATCTCGAGGATCTCGTCCCAGACGACCGGGGCCTCCGCGACGTGCGGGTAGGCGCCGCCACCGCTCATGCGGTAGTTGTTGATGGCCAGGACGAACTTCTGGTCGTCGGCGACCGGCTGGCCCTGCCAGGACAGGCCCAGGATGCGCTTGCCCACCGGCTTGGAGACGTCGATGGAGTACTTGACACCGGTGACGGCGTCGTAGTTGTAGTCCCACACCGGCTTGCCCTGGTAGTCAGCCTGGGTGTCGCCGCCCTCGCTGGCCGGAGCCGGGTTGACGATGGCGCCCTTCTTGACCTGCTTGAAGTACTTCGCGGAGTACTCCAGGTAGTCCTTGAGTTGTTTGCCGGTGAGCAGGATGCCCGCCAGTGTGTTGTCGAAGACGTACAGGCCAGCGATGTCCTTGATCTTGACATCGCCTTTCGGGAAGGCAGCGGTGCGTGAGAACGGCGAGACCTGGGCGATGACCGGAATACCGTCGTACTTGCCACCCTTGATCGCCTTGGCGACGGTGTCGGCCTCGACCTTGCCGATGAAGTCGAGGATCGGGGTGTCCTCAACCATCGAGCGCTCGGTGGTCAGCTTCGTCGTCGAGGTGGCGACGACGGAGTTGACGTACTTGACGGTGGCCTTGTGGCCGGCCTGCAGCTCGGAGTCAGAGGCGAACTCCTTGTCCTCCTCGACGTCACGGGTGTAACGCGGCTTCACGGTGACCCTGTCGTGGAGCACGGAGGCCTTGCCGTCGGAGAAGTCGAGCGGGATCGTCACCTGGGAGACTGAACGGGCCCAATAGTCGGGCTGGGTGATGACGACCTTGTGGCCCGAGATGCCGTCGACGATCTCGACCGGGTCGTCCTGGTGGGTGTGACCGATGACGACGAGGTCGACCTCGGGAACGGACTTGGCCAGGACGGTGGCATTGTTCTCTGGCAGACCCTTGTAGACCGGGGCGGCCTGGTCCTCCGACAGTCCGGCGTGGACGAGGACGACAACGACGTCAGCCCCTTCTTTGCGCAGTGTGACCGAGCACTTCGCAGCGGTCTTGACCGGGTCAGCGATGTCGACCTTGCCAGTGAGGTTCGCCTTGTCCCAGACCATCGAGCCAGGGGTGGTGACGGCGACGACGCCGACCTTGACCTGGTGGCCGTCGACGGTCTTGGTGAGCATGAGGGTGCCCTGGGTCAGCGGCTTGCCGGTCTTGAGGTCGATGACGTTGGCGCACAGCAGTGGGGCGTCGAGGTCGTTCTTGTAGCGGTTGAGTTCCTTGAGTCCGTAGTTGAACTCGTGGTTGCCGATGTTGGCCGCGTCATAACCAACGAGGTTGAATGCGCGGGCCATGACCTCGGTGCGGCCAAGTTTCTCGGGCTGCTTGGCAGAGAGGTAGGTCAGCGGGGTGCCCTGGATGGTGTCACCGTTGTCGAGCGTGACGACGGAGTCGGCACCCTTCTCGGCGCGGAGCTGCTTGACGATGGTGGCCACCCGACTCACGCCCAACGGAGCCGAGGACCGACCCTTGTCCGACGGCGGGTAGGGAGCGTCGGCGAAGTAGTCCCAGTCGTAGACGTGACCGTGGATGTCGGTGGTGGCGAGCACCGTCAGCGTTGCGGCACCGGCAGCAGAGCCTGCGGTGGCGGGAGCGGAAGACGTCGACGGCGACGCGAAGGAATTCCCGACAGCAGTCATCGCGAGCCCTGTCCCCAGGGTGCCGACCAGCACGGCGCGACGCGACAGGTTCGTACCAAGTGGGTTGTCATGCATGGATGGTGTCCTTCCAACGGGATGGGAAAGCGGTACCATCCTTGCCGAATGAAGTGACGGACGGGTGACAATTTGATGATTACCACCGTCAACAACACCTGGTCAGCCCTGACGCCTCTGCAGCTGGGCCCATTCGTCACGCAGACCAACGGTGCGGTGGAACACCGTGGTGTCCTGATCCGCCGCGAAATACCCCAGCCGCTCGAACTGCACCACCTCGCCGGGAGCCACCTCGGCCAAGGCCGGTTCGGCCATGACGTTGGTGAGGGTCTCGCGCGAGTTCGGGTTGAGGTCGTCGAGGGCCTCGCCGCTCTCCGATCCGGGAATCTCGGCGGTGAAGAGACGGTCATAGAGGTTCGCGGTTACCGGCACGGCATGGGCGGCGGACACCCAGTGCATCGTCGACTTCACCTTGCGACCGTCGGGGGCGGTGCCGCCGCGGGACTCCGGGTCATAGCTGGCGTGAACCTCGGTGATGGTGCCGTCTGGGTCCTTGACGACGTCAGTGGCCGTCACCAGGTAGGCACTACGCAGACGCACCTCACGACCGGGGGAGAGGCGGAAGAACTTGCGGGGCGGGTCCTCGCGGAAGTCGTCGGCCTCGATCCACAGCTCTCCGGTGAAGGGGACGCACCGGGTGCCGTCATCAGGATTCTCCGGGTTGTTGACGAGCTCGAACCATTCGACGACCGGGTTGCCGTTCTCGTCAGTAGGCCAGCCGTCCAGGACCAGTTTGAGCGGGTGCAGGACGGCCATGCGGCGCTGCGTGGTGGCGTTGAGCTCGCGGCGCACGAAGGACTCGAACTCCTCGATGGCCTTCACGGAGTTGTTCTTGGTGGTACCGACGGCCTGGCAGAAGGCACGGATGGCAGCAGCCGGGTAGCCGCGACGACGCATCCCGCGCAGGGTGGGCATGCGGGGGTCGTCCCAACCGTCGACGACGCCGTCGGTCACAAGGGACCTGAGGCGACGCTTCGAGGTGATGGTGTGGGTCAGTTCGAGACGGGCGAACTCGCGCTGCTTGGGGGCCGGGGCGTCGAGCGGCACATGGGCGAGGAACCAGTCGTAGAGGGGGCGGTGGCTGTTGAACTCCAGGGAGCACAGCGAATGGGTCACACCCTCTATGGCGTCGGACTGACCGTGGGCCCAGTCATAGGTGGGGTAGATGCACCACGTGGTGGCGGTCGAGTGATGGGCCTGGTGGCGGATGCGGTACATGACCGGGTCACGCAGCCACATGTTCTCCGCCTGCATGTCGATCTTGGCGCGCAGACAGCGGGAGCCGTCGGGGAACTCGCCGTTGCGCATCCGCTCGAGCAGGTCGAGTGATTCCGCTGCGGGACGGTCGCGGTAGGGGCTCTCGATACCCGGCTTGCCGTAGCCGCCTTTCTGCTCGCGGATCGTCTCGGGGGACTGGTCGTCGACGTAGGCCAGGTCCTCGCGGATGAGGTACTGGGCCCACTCGTACAGCTTGTCGAAGTAGTCGGAGGCGTGGACGACGTGGGCGGGGGAGTACCCGAGCCACTCGATGTCCTCGATGATCGACTGGACGTACTCAACCTCCTCGGTGCCCGGGTTGGTGTCGTCCAGACGCAGGTTGCAAATGCCGCCGAAGTCCTCCGCGACGCCGAAGTCAGTGACAATGGCCTTGGCGTGGCCAATGTGCAGGTAGCCATTGGGCTCGGGTGGGAACCGGGTCTGGACCCGTCCTCCATAGGTGCCCTGTTCGTTGTCCGCGCGAACGACCTGATGAATGAAGTCCGAGCCGGACTCGGCCGGGGCGGCGGGAGTCGGGGTTCCAGTGGGTTCTGCCATGGCGGGAACCTTACCGGAGTCTGTCGGTACTTCCCGATAGACTCCGAGGCATCATGACTGAGTTGCATCCCGCGCGCACACGCGTCGCCCCCTCGCCCACCGGAGACCCTCACGTCGGTACGGCCTACATGGCGTTGTTCGACAAGGCTTGGGCACAGCGCACCGGCGGCCAGTTCGTGCTGCGCATCGAGGACACCGACCGCAACCGTCTGGTGGAGGGTTCGGAGGAACAGATCTACGAGACCCTTGACTGGCTGGGCCTGTCCCCCGATGAGTCGCCGCGGGTCGGTGGACCGTACGAACCGTACCGGCAGTCTGAGCGTTTGGACACCTACAAGCCGCTCGTCGACAAGCTCATCGAGTCTGGTCACGCCTACCGCTGCTGGTGCTCCCAGGAGAGGCTCAAGGCACTGCGCGAGGAGCGCGCGGCCGCGAAGTCCCCGGACACCGGTTACGACCGCATGTGTCTGGGCATGTCCAAGGAGGAGCGGGCCAAGCTGCCGGGTTTCACCGAGACACCCGTCGTGCGCATGCTCATCCCTGAGGACGTCGAGCTGGAGTTCGACGATCTCATTCGCGGCAAGGTCCACGCCCCACGTCCCGATGACCAGGTCATCCTCAAGGCCGACGGATTTCCGACGTACCACATGGCCGTCGTCGTCGATGACCATCTCATGGGCATCGACACGGTCGTTCGTGGTGAGGAGTGGATCTCCTCGACGCCGAAGCACCTGTTGCTCTACAAGTGGCTGGGCTGGGAGGTGCCGAGGTTCGCGCACATGCCGCTGCTGCGCAACACCGACAAGTCCAAGATCTCCAAGCGCAAGAACCCGGCTGCTCGGTTGATGTGGTTCCGTGAGCAGGGTTATCTGCCCGAGGCGCTGCGCAACTTCCTGCAGCTGCTGGCATACCCGACGATCGCCGAGGGTCAGGAGATGGAGGACCTCGACTCCTTCGTGTCCCGCTTCGACTGGGCGAGCGTCTCCACTGGCGGGCCGGTCTTCGACGTCACCAAACTTGACTGGCTCAACGGCCAGTACATCCGCAGTCTTGACGCCGAGGACCTCACCGATCGCGTGCTCGAGTACGCCGATCGCACCGGTCAGGCCCAGGAGGTGCTCGGCCGTGATCTGACGTGTGAGGACCGTGAGATCATCCATGCCGCGATGCCACTCATTCGTGAGCGTCTGGTGCTGCTGTCGGAGGCACTGCCGAAGCTGGCATTCCTGCTGATCGACGACGACGCCCTGGTCTTCGATGGGGATTCCGTGGCCAAGCTCAAGACAGGAGCCAACGAGATCCAGCAGGCGTCCACCGAGGTCCTCAAGGGGCTTGACGATTTCTCCGCCGATGCCATCCAGGTGGCGCTGCGCACCAAGCTCTGCGACGAGATGGGTATCAAGCCGCGTCTCGCCTTCGCCCCGATCCGCGTCGCCGTCACCGGTTCGCGGGTGTCCCCGCCACTGTTCGAGGCCATGGAGATTCTCGGCAAGGGGTCGACTCTTCGTCGTATGGAGCGGTTTGAGGCTGAGATAGAGCAGAGTAGTGATTGAACACGATGAGACGAGGCCTGGGCTCCTGCGACGTCCAATAGTGTGGTTCTGGGTGCTCGTCACCTGTTATTGGGCGTTGGTGTGGCGGACACCTGTGTGGGATATCGATGATCTGTATTTCGCCACCCGATCTGGCACTCCCAGCGGTCGTATCGACTGGGCGGATTTTGCACGGCTCACCGTATACGATCTGGGTGGGCGTAATGGCCGTTTCTCGGACATGATGGTGCAACTCGTCATGGCGATGGGTGGATGGATTCGTGTTCCCCTCGTGCTCTCATCCCTGTCAACGTCGCTGGCACTGTGGCTCATGATGCGGGCCCTCATCCGGGATCTACGGGGAGTGGTGTCTCCCGGTGTTGACTTGTTGGCAGGCGTAGGTGCATTTCTCGTGCCGATGACCCTGATTGGTATCGAGCCAAACATGGGTGGGGACACGATCATGTTCATAGCTGCGAACATCGGCTACATGTGGGGCTTAGCGCTCGGGATCGTATCCATCCTCCTGCTGTGGTCCCAGCGGGGGCCGAACGTTGACCACGGCTGGGTTTTGTGGGTGGCGGTGGCGCTGTCCTATGTGGCAAGTATTCATCATGAATTGAATGCGCCGGGAATCGTCGGGGCAATCGTCGCGATGGCGCTCATCACACCCGCAGGGAAATGGACTACTCGGTGGGCGGTGGCGCTGGTCATGGTGGCCGCGGGAAATACTGCGAGAATGGGAATGCCCGGTTTATGGGCACGTAGCCGTCGACTTGGGGGGCCGTACCCGTACCCGAAAATAACTGGCGAGATTCCCAAACGGGTGTCGTTCGTCGTCCACTCCGTCAGCCATTCGCTCACAAATTACCCGGTCGTGTTCTTTGCGATCATGCTGTCAGTCATCGTCATGTGCCTGGTGGTTATGAAACGCGGATTCCATCGCCGCGCCATCGGTATCCTCCTCGCACTGTTCTGTGTGGCATCTGTCGGGCTGGCCGCGACCAGCCTGCGAGTTGTTACGGTGCTCGCGCGACGAAAGCTCGTTGGAGATATTCGACTGTACCTTTCGGCCACCGGGCTGTTGGTTGGAGTGTGCTTTAGCGTCGTGATGGTGATCCTTGTGGTGCTCACTGTGATGGTTGCTCGCATACCGGGATGCTGCATGGTGGGGGTTTCGACGGGCGCGGCGTTTGGTTATTACGCGCTCCCGATGATTCAAGGGTCCCCAGGGGGACGAACGTCCTTTTTAAGTCTGGTGGTCTTCACCATGAGTGCGTTGGTGTGGACATGGGCTGCTGTCGGATTGGCGCAGAGAGGCACGAACCAGGTTGACGGCGGTGCCTCATCCATGGAATCTGGTGGACGACTCGCGGCTGCGACACCGGGGTCGCAGCTCGCTATGGTTCTGGTTACCATCGCTACGGCGGCATGCCTGGGCACCGGCCTGCAGGGAGCGTGGGGGATGCTCCAGGGAGCGACGATCAACGGCAGTGTCTGGCGACAGGTAAATGCCCAGGTAGACCTGGCGCGTCGCGGGGAGCGCGACACGGTCGTCGTCCCGAAGGCGTTACCTGCCCCGGACTGGTTGCCCGACTACGCGGGACAGCGTGGATCCGTCGTCGATGGCCTGCATCAGTATTATGACCTCCCGAAGAACGTCACCGTGGTGCGTCGTTGAGAGTGCTGTCGAGGACCTCGCTGAGGGACGCGACGAGAATCCTGATGTGCTCGTCTGTGTGACGTGCCGTCAGGCAGATACGTAGGATTGCGTCGCCTTTCGCGACGGCGGGGTAACGGACCGCAACGACCATGAGGCCCCGTCGTGCCAACTCCTCTTGCGCCGCGATGGCACGATCCTCGGGACCCACCGGAACCCTGATGATCGGACCGAGATCATTGGCTGTAGGGGCGGGAATGAGCCCGGCCCCGAAGAGTGCACGGCGCGCGCGAGCCACAGTGGTCTGGAGCCTCTGGACGGGAGAGGCATCGGTTCGTAGCTGATGCACGGATGCCGCCACGGCAGCTACGACGGCGGGGGAGGGGGCGCTGGAGAACACGTATCCTCGTGCGCAGTTTCGAATCAGCGTTGCCAAGGTCTCGTAGACGCAGACGAAACCGCCCTCGACGCCCAGGGCCTTGCTGGCCGTTCCCAGCAGGACGTCCGGTCGCAGTTCCTGGGGCAGACCTTCGGTGACGCCACGCCCGGTGGGCCCGACAGTGCCTATCCCGTGGGCGTCGTCAACGATGGTCAAAGCGCCGTGACGACGTGCGATCCGGACGAGGTCAGCAATGGGAGCGACGTCACCTCCCATGGAGTAGACCCCCTCCGTGAGCACGATGGCTCTTTCGGTGGTGACGTGATCAAGGGCATGGTCGATGGCATCGAGGTCCGCATGAGGGACGACGACCGTGCGCGCCCGAGCCAACCGACACCCGTCGATGAGACTGGCATGGTTGTCCGCATCGGAGACGACGGTGACGTCAGGACCTGCCACCAGCTGCATGGTCGTGACATTTGCCTGGTAGCCGCTGGCCATGAGGACTGCCTGGGGATACCCCAACCAGGTGGCGATCTCATGTTCAGCATGGTGGTGTGCCACCGAGGTTCCTGTCGTGAGGCGTGAGCCACCAGAACTGCATCCCAGCTCACTGACGACGTTGATCATGGCCTCCTGGACGGCCGGCTCCGTGGACATGCCGAGGTAATCAGAGGACGAGAACAGCAGGGCAGGACCGTCGGTGGTAACGGCGTCAGGAACCTGAGACGACGAGAAGGTGCGTGGATGGCGCTCGAGTCCGGAAGCCCGCCACGAGTCGAGACGGGATCGAATGTGGTCATGCCAGGACGCGGTGGTGTGAGTACTGGGAGAGTGGGTGGCAGGTCCGATGAGAACGGGGTGATTCTCCAACCAGTCCGTGATCATGGCGGGATCCGCGTACGAGGTGTCGACAAGAATGACGCGCCCCCCGTTGGGGTCACCATCGGCCTTGACGTTCGTCACCGTTGTGTACACCCCGTCGGCGCAGACATAGCCACGGGTGTAATGGGGATCGTCGGAGATGCAGAGTTCCGCGAGAACTCCGGGTGCAGCAGCAACCTTGCTCGCGAGGAGGACCGCTTCATGGTGGTGCCTCTTGTGAGCCAAGGATGTTCCCGGGGCAGATTCCGTGAGATCCCCGAATCGAGTCACACGAACGCCACGTAAGGGATCGGTTTCCAACCGTCGTCCACTGCCCACCTCGACCATGGCGGCCCCACGCATCGTTGGTCCGGCGGTGAGAATGCGCATGACCTGCTCCGGGTTGGGCACGAATCGGGACAAGACGTCAAGGAAGTGGTGATGTGCGGAGTCGATGTCGATACATTCGTTGATGTCTGCGGGCAGGATAGGGATGACAGCGGGATCGACGTCGAGCTGATCCAGGCTGAGTCGCACCTGCCGAGCCTCGACGGTGTGACCAGGGGAGAGCGCGCGATGGGTGAGCCCCGTCAACGTCTGCCCGATCATGTCCGGAGACACCAGCGACTCGGCTCCGCTGACGTGGTACGGCTCCCCGTCGATGATTCCGGTCGCGCGCATCCGCACACTCCACCAAGGCGTGGCAGTAGGTGTTTGCGATGGATCTGACATGATGACTCCTCGGCGTTGGCGACCGCTCAACATTGAACACCATTCAATTCCCTGGGGTTCAGAGAGGCCGTCATTCCGATTTGCCTTGTTGGTTCATCGGTGACAGACTGTACAAGTTGCTCCGAACGGGGCTGCAGTGCGTCACGCTCGTGACCCTTGAGGTCGAGCCCGGCCACTGACGCCCGACGGCAGAGGTGTCACCACCAAGGTGAGTCCGCTGCCGGGCCCACGGGAGCGGGTCAGCATCGGAAGCCGACAGACAAATCCACAGTGTTCACGGGGTCCTCGATGACTGGTGAGCGGTGGGCGTCCTGCGGCTTGTGATGCGCGACACGCCCGAGCGCGTGGGTCGGGGAGGGGTGATGTGACCTCCCGGTTTTCACACCAGTTGGAAATCGTCAGGTTGGGACCAATGAGGAGTTCGCTCCTCACGCCGGAACCCTCTGGGCGTACCGGACTCCCATGTCAGGGAATCTTGGACGCGGCAGAGACGAGTAGAAGGAACAACTGTGGCGGGACAAAAGATCCGCATCAGGCTGCGGGCCTACGACCACGAGGTCATCGACTCGTCGGCGCGCAAGATCGTCGACACGGTGACCCGCACGGGTGCCAAGGTCGCCGGCCCGGTGCCGCTGCCGACTGAGAAGAACGTTTTCTGTGTGATCCGTTCGCCCCACAAGGACAAGGACAGCCGCGAGCACTTTGAGATGCGCACCCACAAGCGGCTCATCGACATTCTCGAGCCGACCCCGAAGACGGTCGATTCGCTTATGCGTCTCGATCTGCCGGCCGGTGTCGACATCGAGATCAAGCTTCCGTGAGGTTGAGCACCATGACCAATGAACGCACTGTCAAGGGCGTGCTGGGCACCAAGCTCGGCATGACCCAGCTGTGGGACGAGCACAACAAGCTCGTTCCTGTGACCGTCATCCAGGCCGGGCCGTGTGTCGTCACCCAGGTGCGCACCCCCGAGACCGATGGCTACTCCGCTGTCCAGCTTGGTATCGGAGCCGTCAAGGCCAAGAAGGTCACCAAGCCGGAGGCCGGCCACTTCGAGAAGGCCGGCGTGACCCCTCGACGTCACCTCGTCGAGTTGCGTACCGCCGATGCCTCTGAGTACACCCTGGGCCAGGAGATCACCGCTGACGTGTTCTCCGAGTCCGATTTCGTCGACGTCACCGGCACCAGCAAGGGCAAGGGCACCGCTGGCGTCATGAAGCGTCACGGCTTCGGCGGCCTGCGTGCCACCCACGGTGTGCACCGCAAGCACCGCTCGCCGGGCTCCATCGGCGGCTGCTCGACGCCAGGCAAGGTCATCAAGGGCCTCCGCATGGCTGGCCGCATGGGTGCCGAGCGTGTGACTGTCCAGAACCTGCAGGTTCACTCCGTCGACGCCGAGCGTGGGATCATGCTGGTCCGTGGCGCCGTTCCCGGCCCGAAGGGGTCCCTGCTCGTCGTCCGCAGCGCCGCCAAGAAGGCCGCCAAGAATGGGGATGCCGCATGAATGAGACCAAGACCATCGACGTCCTTGACGTCAAGGGTAAGAAGGCCGGATCGGCTGAGCTTCCCGGTGACGTCTTCGACGCGAACACCAACATTCCGCTGATCCATCAGGTCGTCATCGCCCAGCTCGCGGCTGCCCGTCAGGGCACCCACGCCACGAAGACTCGTGGCCTGGTCTCCGGTGGCGGCAAGAAGCCGTGGCGTCAGAAGGGCACCGGTCGTGCCCGTCAGGGTTCGACCCGTGCACCACAGTGGGTCGGTGGCGGCACCGTTCACGGTCCGCAGCCGCGCTCCTACGCTCAGCGCACCCCCAAGAAGATGGTGGCTGCTGCTCTGCGTGGGGCTCTGTCCGACATGGCTCGCGACAATCGCATCTTCGTCGTGACCTCCCTGGTTGACGGTGACAAGCCCTCGACCAAGCAGGCCAAGGCCGTCCTCTCCGGTCTCGCCGAGCTCCGCAAGGTGCTCGTCGTCCTGGATCGCAGCGAGGAGGTCGCCTGGCTGTCCGTGCGCAACCTCAACGAGGTCCACGTCCTGGCCGCCGATCAGCTCAACACCTACGACGTCGTCAACGCGCGGACCATCGTGTTCAGCCAGGCCGGACTTGACGCCTTCGTCGGTGCTCGCAGCGCCAGCACCCAGGCCCTGGCCGCTGAGCCAGAGGTCCCGGAGACCAACGTTGCGGACCAGCATCCCTACGGTGAGGACTCCTTCCGCGGAGACAACCCGCCGGCCGGATTCGACATCAAGGGCAACGAGGACTCCAAGAAGTTCCACGCCCCGACGTCGCCCTGGTACGGACGCACCATCGCTGAGGTGTGGTTCCGTTCCGCCGAGGCTGCTGAGGCCGCTGGCTTCGTCAACGCCGTCAAGTCTGACTCCGACAAGGAGGATGCCAAGTGAGCGAGCTGAAGATCCGAGATCCCCGGGACATCATCCTCGCCCCGGTTGTCTCCGAGAAGAGCTACAGCCTGCTCGACCAGAACACCTACACGTTCCTGGTCAAGCCGACTGCCAACAAGACCGAGATCAAGATCGCGATCGAGCAGATCTTCGGTGTGAAGGTCACCTCGGTTAACACGATGAACCGCAAGGGCAAGGCACGCCGTACCCGCTTCGGCATGGGCAAGCGTCCCGATACCAAGCGTGCCATCGTGACCGTCGCCGAGGGTGATCGCATCGACATCTTCACCGGCCCGGTCGCCTGAGCCGCGAGAGAAGGAACGAAGTACCAATGGGTATCCGCAAGCACAAGCCCACCACTCCGGGCCGTCGCGGCTCGAGCGTGTCGGACTTCGTCGAGCTCACCCGCTCGACCCCTGAGAAGTCCCTGCTCGTTGCCAAGCCCAAGACCGGTGGACGCAACAACACTGGCCGCATCACCACCCGCCACATCGGCGGTGGACACAAGCAGGCCTACCGCATCATCGACTTCAAGCGTTACGACAAGGACGGCGTGCCGGCCAAGGTCGCTCACATCGAGTACGACCCGAACCGCACTGCTCGCATTGCCCTGCTCCATTACGCCGACGGTGAGAAGCGTTACATCATCGCCCCCGATGGCGTCAGCCAGGGAACCGTCGTGGTGTCCGGCCCCGAGGCCGACATCAAGCCGGGCAACAACCTGCCGCTGCGCAACATCCCGGTCGGTACCACGGTTCACGCCGTGGAGCTGCGTCCGGGTGGTGGCGCCAAGATGGGTCGCTCCGCTGGCGCGTCGGTGCAGCTGGTCGCCCGCGAGGGCAAGTACGCCACCCTGCGCCTCCCCTCTGGTGAGATGCGCATGGTGGACATCCGCTGCCGCGCCACCATCGGCGAGGTCGGCAACGCCGAGCAGACCAACATCAACTGGGGCAAGGCCGGCCGTAACCGCTGGAAGGGCATCCGCCCGACCGTCCGTGGTGTGGTCATGAACCCGATCGACCACCCGCATGGAGGTGGCGAGGGTCGTACCTCTGGTGGTCGTCACCCGGTGAGCCCCTGGGGCAAGCCCGAGGGTCGTACCCGTAACAAGAACAAGGCGAGCAGCCGTCTCATCGTGCGTCGCCGCAAGTCCGGCAAGAAGCGCTGATTGGGAGTCTGAGACATGCCACGCAGTCTGAAGAAGGGCCCCTTCGTCGACGAGCATCTGGCCAAGAAGGTCACTGCCCAGAACGAGGCGGGCACGCACAACGTCATCAAGACCTGGTCACGTCGATCGATGGTTACCCCCGACATGATCGGGCACACCATCGGCGTGCACGACGGTCGCAAGCACGTCCCGGTTTTCGTGACCGAGTCGATGGTCGGGCACAAGTTCGGAGAATTCGCCCCGACCAGAACCTTCAAGGGTCACGTGAAGGACGACAAGAAGGCGCGCAGGCGCTGACGAGAGGGATCTGATTCATGAGCAACACTGAGAGGCCCAGCCGTCGCGCCGCCCTGCTCGGCGATCGCCCCGGCTCGTACGCCATCGCGCGTCACGTCCGGATGAGCGCCAGCAAGTGTCGTCGCGTCGTCGACCTGGTTCGCGGAATGGACGCCGCTGACGCGGTGGACATGCTGAAGTTCCAGCCGCAGGCCGCGGCTGAGCCGGTTCGCAAGGTCATCGCCTCGGCCATGGCCAACGCCGAGCAGACCGAGGGTCTGCGCGCCGAAGACCTGTACATCTCGCAGGCCTTCGTTGACGAGGGCGTCACCATGCGCCGCATCCGTCCCCGCGCCAAGGGATCCGCCAGCCGAATCCTGAAGCGCTCTGCCCACATCACCGTGGTTGTCGAGCCCAAGGACGCCCGTCCGGCCCCCAAGAAGGCCAAGAAGGGTCGCCCGGCGGCTGCAGCCAAGTCCGAGACCGAGAAGGGAGCCTGACATGGGCCAGAAGATCAACCCCCATGGTTTCCGTCTCGGTGTGACGACCGATCACAAGACCCGCTGGTACGCCGAGAAGCAGTACGCCGAGCTCGTGGGTGAGGACGTCAAGATCCGGGAGTGGCTCCACAAGAACCTGGAGCGCGCCGGTATTTCGTCCATCGAGATCGAGCGTCGCTCCGAGCGCGTGACCATCTTCCTCTACGCCGCCCGCCCGGGCATTGTCATCGGGCGCAATGGCGCCGAGGCCGAGCGCGTGCGCGGTGAGCTCGAGAAGCTCACTGGCAAGCAGATCCAGCTGAACATCCTCGAGGTCAAGAACCCCGAGACCGATGCCCAGCTGGTCGCCCAGGGAATCGCCGAGCAGCTCGCTGCCCGTGTCGCCTTCCGTCGGGCCATGCGTAAGGCCCAGCAGTCCGCCATGAACGCAGGCGCGCTTGGTATCCGTATCAAGTGCTCCGGTCGTCTGGGCGGTGCCGAGATGAGCCGTTCCGAGGGTTACCGCGAAGGTCGTGTGCCGCTGCACACCCTCCGCGCTGACATCGACTACGGCTTCTTCGAGGCCCGCACCACCTTCGGCCGCATCGGTGTCAAGGTGTGGATCTACAAGGGCGACGTCACTGGCACCCGTGCTGAGCGCGCTGCCCAGAAGGCTGCTCGCCAGGCCGCCCAGGGCGGTCGCGGTGGACGTGGTGGCCGTCGTGGCCGGGGCGATCGTCCCGACCGTCGCGGTGGACGTCGTCGCGCCGAGGCCGCCAAGCAGCAGTCCGCCGAGACCCCGGCCCCGCAGACCGAGAACGCAGGAGCCTGACATGTTGATTCCTCGTCGAGTGAAGTACCGCAAGCAGCACCATCCCAAGCGGACTGGCGCTGCCAAGGGCGGCACCCAGCTGGCCTTTGGTGACTACGGCATCCAGGCCACCGAGGGTGGGTACCTGACCAACCGTCAGATCGAGGCCGCTCGTATCGCCATGACCCGCTACATCAAGCGTGGTGGAAAGGTGTGGATCAATGTCTACCCGGACCGCCCGATGACCAAGCACCCCGCCGAGTCCCGTATGGGTTCCGGTAAGGGCACGCCTGAGTGGTGGATCGCCAACATCAAGCCCGGACGAGTTCTCTTCGAGCTGTCGGGTGTGCCGGAGGACGTGGCCCGCGAGGCCATGCGTCTGGCCATCCACAAGCTGCCGATGAAGGCTCGTTTCATCTCCCGTGAAGGCGGTGACAACTGATGCCCAAGCTTTCTGCTGCTGAGCTGCGCCAGCTTTCCGGTGAAGAGTTGCGCAACAAGGTTCGCGAACTCAAGGAGGAGCTGTTCGGGCTGCGCTTCCAGTCGGCGACCGGCCAGCTCGAGAACACGGCTCGCCTGCGTGAGGTCCGCAAGGACATCGCTCGCGTCTACACCGTGCTCCAGGAGCGCAACCTCAACATCGTCGATGATCCCGACGCTGCCAATCCCGAGAACGATAAGGAGGCCTGAGCATGAGCGAGAACACCGCTGAGCGGACGACCCGCCGCAAGGTCCGTGAGGGACTGGTCGTGTCCGACAAGATGGACAAGACGATCACCGTCCTGGTCGAGGACCGCGTCAAGCACCCGCTGTACGGCAAGGTCATGACCAAGTCTGTGCGCCTCAAGGCCCACGATGAGAAGAACGAGGCTGGCATGGGAGACCGCGTGCGGATCATGGAGACCCGTCCGCTGTCCGCCACCAAGCGCTGGCGTCTGCTCGAGATCGTCGAGAAGGCCAAGTGACCCACTGGTGAGCTGATCACCAGGTTTTGCTGCAAGGCGACCCATCCGAGAGGGTGGGTCGCTTTGTTGTGTTGGTGGGCGCGAGGAGTGGGCGCGTGTGGGAGTGAGGACGTGGCACGGATGCGCGTCACGGGACTGACGTGAGCCACTTCTCCATGAAGCCCCGAGCCAGCTGCGCCAAGTTTGCGCAGTTGCGCCGCCTCTGGCCATTTGCGCCGTCGTTGTTTACCTGCGCCACCTGTGCTCAGTTGCGCCGCGGTTGAGCACCTGCGCCATTCCTGTTCACTTGCGACAGGGGGGTGACGGCTTGGTCTTCTGTAGCGTCAGTGACCGGCGTCCCGTTGCGCCGCCTCCGATTATCTGCGCCACTGTCGCGCACCTGCGCCTCGGCTCCCTTCTCGACCCGCGCCGTTGGTGAGCAGTTGCGCCTCTGTAGCGCGTCCGGGCGAAGCGGTTGCCGACGTGAGGCCATCAGTTGCGCCATGGTTGTGCAGTTGCGCCGGGCAAAGACGGCGCAACTGCACGTCCAAGGCGCAGGTGGCGTGGACTGGCGCGATGACGTCGTCAGAACGACCGGCTCCGATGGCCCCCCGGTAGCCGTTGTTTCACCCCGCCTGCGGCCCAGCAGCACGCTTCGCGCGGTCCAGGGCACGAAGAATGCGCTGCGCCGAACCATCGGTAGTGGCGAGGTCCTTGACGGTAAAACGAAGTACCGTCCAACCGGCGTCGACGATCCCAGCCTCCCGCTTCTTCTCGGCGATGATAACGTCCTGGACGCTCTGGCCAGGTTTCAACAGAGAGCCGTACTTGGTCCGACCGTCATATTCAGCCAGGACGCGTTCGTCCGGCCATGCGAAGTCTCCTCGGCCCAAAAACTGGCCGGTTGAGTTCCGGATCACGAACTGCGGTACTGGTTGCGGCACGCCTACGCAGTGCCATTTCGCGCGTATGAGTGATTCTCCGGGACTCTCGATCCTGCCATCGGCAAACGCCACAACTTGACGCGCATGGCCCAACCCGCGAGGCCGACCGCATGTTTCCAACACATCAGCGAGTACCTGCGGATCCGCGCCGAGACGTAGCGCCGCATCGGCCGTCATCAGTCCGGTTTCAAAGCCGAATTCAGTGGCCATGTCGATGACGGTCCGTTCAAGGGTCGTTGTCCGGTGCCCGTCGATGACGACGACGTGCTCCGGTGGGAGCATTCGGCCGATCGTCGTCATGAGGCGTCGTCGGTGGCCGCCGCCGGGGCGCGGGTTCGTCACCCAGAGGTGGTCCAGGCCCTTCGAGGGCAAGGGAAGGGCGTGAACCGCGGACGCTGTCACGTGGCTGAGGGCCGAGGTTGGCGCGAGGAAGGAGGCTGCCGTGACGAGGTCCAACTGGTGTTGTCGTGCCGTCGTCTCGCCCGCGTTGGCCCATACTCCGGGGCGTAGTGGGATTAACCGTCCTTCGTTCACCTCTCGGGCGATTGCTCGTCGCGATGTCCCTGATGCGGCGAGTGAGGTCACGGTGTGAATTCTGCGATTGGTCGTCATGGAGGCAGTCAGCCACGGCGGAGACGAAAAAGGGGAGGGGCGAATTGCGAATCTGTGGACAACCTCGGGATTGTCGCGGTCATTGCAGGAATGCCATGGGAATCCTGCGCAAAATAGCCGAATGGGGCTCCGGGCTGTGGATAACTGCGACGTCAGGCACGTCGGCGGCGGGTCTGTCCGTGCAGCGTCATGTCACCAGCAGGTCGCGCCTTGGACGTGCAGTTGCGCCGTGTTTGCCCGGCGCAACTGCACAACCATGGCGCAACTGATGGCCTCACGTCGGCAACTGCCCGGCTCGGACGCGCAACGGAGGCGCAACTGCTTAACAATGGCGCAGGTTGAGCAGGGAGCCGAGGCGCAGGTGCGCGACAGTGGCGCAGGTGAGCAAGGGTGGCGCAGCTGGAGGAAGCCAGGAACCAGGCGCTGCGGGCCCCAAGGAGGCCGTCTGAGGACCGGACATCCGGCGCCTTGCCATCCCGTGCACGCTGCCATCCGGCGGGGGAGCCAGACCACCGCCGTTACACCAGGTCGCCGTCAATTCGCTATCCCGGCTGAAGAGAGTTAAACTGCTCAAGTTGTCTTGCGACTGTGCCCACCTTCAAGCACAGTACGGAGCTTCCGACTCCACGGAGACGGAAGCCATCGTGCGCCGCCCGAGGGTGGCGGGACCTCTCGCGGACGACAGCCGCGTACCCCCTGAGGTACGGGTTGCCCCCTGGCAAAATCCAGGGGGTTCGTGTTCAACAGTCCTACCAGGCCCGGGAGGGAACCAGTGGGACAAAGGAGAAGACATGATCCAGCAGGAGACGCGACTCAAGGTCGCCGACAACACTGGTGCGAAGGAGCTCCTTTGCATCCGTGTTCTCGGTGGATCGAAGCGTCGCTACGCCTACCTCGGTGACACCATCGTGTGCACCGTCAAGGACGCCATCCCCGGCGGAAACGTGAAGAAGGGCGAGGTCGTCAAGGCCGTCGTTGTTCGCACTGTGAAGTCGCACCGCCGTCCCGACGGGTCCTACATCAAGTTCGACGAGAACGCCGCCGTGCTTCTCAAGAACGACGGGGAGCCTCGTGGTACCCGTATCTTCGGCCCCATCGCCCGCGAGCTGCGCGAGAAGAAGTTCATGCGTATCGTCTCGCTCGCCCCGGAGGTGATCTGAGTGAAGTCCCTCAACATCAAGAAGGGTGACCGCGTCAAGGTCATCGCCGGAAACGACAAGGGCACCATCGGTGAGGTTCTCTCGGTGGACCCGGCCCGTGAGCGCGTCGTCGTCGAGGGTGTGAACATTCGTAAGCACCATCGTCGTGACATGCCCACCCCGCAGGGCGGCACCACCAAGGGCGGAATTATCCAGTCCGAGGCCCCGATCCACGTCTCGAACGTCCAGCTCGTGACGAAGATCGACGGCAAGGACGTCGTGACCCGTGTCGGCTACCGTCGTGAGGACGTCACCAAGCGTCGTCCTGACGGCTCCGAGTACGCCGCTCAGCGCAGCGTCCGCTACCTCAAGAAGGAGGAGGCCAAGTGAGCACCGACACCTTCGCGCACGAGATGCCTCGTCTGAAGAAGCAGTACCGCGAGCAGATCCGTCCTGCCATGCAGGAGGAGTTCGACTACAAGAACCCCATGCTCATCCCCGGTCTCGAGAAGATCGTGGTGAACATGGGTGTTGGTGACGCCGCTCACGACTCCAAGGTCATGGACGGTGCCGTTCGCGACATCACCGCCATCACCGGCCAGAAGCCGCAGGTCACCAAGGCCCGCAAGTCCATCGCTCAGTTCAAGCTGCGTGAGGGACAGCCCATCGGTTGCCACGTCACCCTTCGTGGTGACCGCATGTGGGAGTTTGCTGACCGTCTGCTGACCCTGGCCCTGCCCCGTATCCGCGACTTCCGCGGACTCAACTCGAACCAGTTCGACGGCAAGGGCAACTACACGTTCGGCCTGTCCGAGCAGGTCATGTTCCTCGAGATTGACCAGGACAAGATCGACCGCGTCCGTGGCATGGACATCACCTTCGTGACCACCGCGCAGACGAACGAGGAGGGCAAGGCCCTGCTCAAGCACCTGGGATTCCCGTTCAAGGCGAAGGATGACTCGAAGAAGGCGAAGACCAAGCGCGGTCCCGCCTACTACGCCAAGAAGAAGAAGAAGTGAGGATCTGATGGCCAAGACAGCTCTGAAGGTCAAGGCGGCCCGCAAGCCCAAGTTCGGTGTCCGTGCTTACACCCGTTGCCAGCGCTGCGGTCGTCCGCACTCGGTGTACCGCAAGTTCGGCCTGTGCCGAATCTGCCTGCGCGAGATGGCCCACGCCGGTCAGCTCCCGGGTGTCACCAAGTCCTCCTGGTGACCAGCGCGCGTCCGTCAAGGATGCAGATCCATGGGCCCTACCAGGCCCCGGCGGGTTGGTAACCCGCCCCACAAACACCTGAACAACACAGAAGGTCCCCGAGCCGGACGCCCCAGGGGAGGACGGCAGCAGGGAAACCGTTGTGAGAAAGAGGCCAAACCAGCCATGACCATGACTGACCCGATCGCAGACATGCTGACCCGTCTGCGCAACGCCAACCAGGCGTACCACGACCAGACGTCGATGCCTCACTCGAAGATCAAGGCCGGAATCGCCGAGATCCTCAAGTCGGAGGGCTACATCGCCGACTACAAGGTCAACGAACCCAAGGAGGGCGAGGTCGCCAAGACCCTGACCCTCACTCTCAAGTATGGCGAGAGCCGTGAGCGTTCCATCGCTGGCGTTCGCCGTATCAGCAAGCCCGGACTTCGCGTCTACGCCAAGTCCACCGCCCTGCCTAAGGTGCTCGGCGGCCTGGGCATTGCCATCATCTCCACCTCTCAAGGGCTGCTCACTGACAAGCAGGCCCACGAGAAGTCCGTGGGCGGGGAAGTCCTCGCCTACGTGTGGTGACCGTCGACGAGACAGATAGGAGTAATCAATGTCGCGCATTGGCAGGCTTCCCATCGCCGTCCCGTCCGGTGTCGAGGTGAAGCTTGATGGGCAGGACGTGGAGGTGAAGGGTCCGAAGGGAACCCTGAACTTCACCGTTCGCGAGCCCATCACCGTGAGCAGGAATGATGAGGGAGAGATCCTCGTCGAGCGTCCGGACGACGAGCGTGAGAACCGCTCGCTGCACGGGCTCACCCGTACTCTCATTAACAACATGGTCATCGGTGTGACCGAGGGCTACGAGAAGAAGCTGGAGATCCAGGGCGTGGGTTACCGCGTGATGTCCAAGGGTCCCAAGCAGCTCGAGTTCAACCTCGGCTTCTCGCACCCGGTGATCGTCGACGCCCCGGAGGGAATCACCTTCGCCGTCGAGAACCCCACCAGGTTCTCGGTCCAGGGCATCGACAAGCAGGTCGTCGGCGAGACCGCGGCCAACATCCGCAAGATTCGCAAGCCGGAGCCCTACAAGGGCAAGGGTGTGCGTTACGAGGGCGAGAACGTCCGTCGCAAGGTTGGAAAGGCAGGTAAGTGACATGGCAAGCACCCTGACTGTTCGCAAGAGCCTGTCCGACCGCGCCAAGGCACGTGCTCGTCGCCAGGCCCGTGGTCGCAAGAAGATCTTCGGGACCGTCGAGCGTCCCCGCATGGTCGTGACCCGTTCGTCGAAGCACGTCTTCGTCCAGGTCATCGACGATGTTGCCGGAAACACCCTCGTGTCGGCTTCCACCATGGAGGCTGAGCTGCGCGAGATGCCCGGGGACAAGACCGCCAAGGCTGCCCGCGTTGGCACCATCATCGGTGAACGCGCCAAGGCCGCTGGCATCGACAAGGTCGTCTTCGACAAGGCCGGGAACCAGTACCACGGGCGGATCGCCGCGCTGGCCGATGCGGCCCGCGAGGCCGGTCTCGACTTCTGACCCACGAAAGGCAAGTGAGCAACGATGAGTGGAACCCAGCGCCGCGGTGGCGGTGCAGGTGGTGAGCGTCGTGGCCGTGACAACCGTCGTGGCCAGAACGATCGCAACCGCAATCAGAATGAATATCTCGAGCGCGTCGTGGCGATCAACCGCGTCGCCAAGGTGGTCCAGGGTGGCCGTCGCTTCAGCTTCACGGCGCTGGTCGTCGTGGGCGATGGCGAGGGCACCGTGGGCGTCGGCTACGGCAAGGCCAAGGAGGTGCCCGCGGCCATCGCCAAGGGCGTCGAGGAGGCCAAGAAGCACTTCTTCAAGGTGCCGCTGGTCGGTCGTACCATCACCCACCCGGTGATTGGTGAGAAGGCTGCCGGCGTCGTCCTGCTGCGTCCGGCTTCCCCCGGTACCGGTGTCATCGCCGGTGGTTCGGCCCGCGCCGTTCTCGAGTGCGCCGGCGTGCAGGACGTGCTCGCCAAGTCTCTTGGCTCCTCCAACGCGATCAACGTGGTTCACGCCACCGTTGCCGCGCTGCAGCAGCTCGAGGAGCCCGAAGAGGTTGCCCGTCGCCGTGGCAAGTCCGTTGAGGACGTCGCCCCGGCAGCCATGCTTCGTGCCCGTAAGGAGGCCGACGAGGCCGCTGCTGCTGCCCGCATGGAGGAGAAGGCAGGGGTCAACTGATGAGCAAGCTGAAGATCACCCAGATCAAGTCCGGCATCTCCACGAAGCCGAATCATCGCGAGACCCTGCGCAGCCTCGGGCTGAAGCGCATCGGTGACACGGTCATCAAGGAGGATCGCCCGGAGTTCCGCGGCATGGTCCAGACCGTTCGTCACCTCGTCACCATGGAAGAGGTGGACTGACATGGCTATTGAGCTCCATGATCTCAAGCCCGCTCCTGGTGCCCACAAGGCCAAGACCCGTGTTGGCCGTGGTGAGGGTTCCAAGGGCAAGACCGCTGGTCGCGGTACGAAGGGCACCGGCGCACGCAAGAACGTGCCCGAGTTCTTCGCTGGCGGCCAGATGCCGATTCACATGCAGGCCCCGAAGCTGGGCGGGTTCCACAACCCGTTCCGCACCGAGTACCAGGTCGTGAACCTGGACAAGGTCGAGGCCCTGTTCCCCAAGGGCGGCAAGATCACCGTCGACGATTTCGTCGCCGTCGGTGCCGTCCGTGACAACGAGCTCGTCAAGGTTCTCGGAACCGGCGAGCTGACCGTCAAGGTTGACCTCGTCGTCGACGCCTGGTCCAAGTCGGCCCAGGAGAAGATCGAGAAGGCCGGCGGCAGCGTCACCAAGCGCTGAGGTCAACCTGCAAGTATCAAGTGACGTCGTGAACACGACCGAATGACGTGTGAGGGACGGGAAACATCACAGTTTCCCGTCCCTCCTGTCATATGCCCGTGCAGTGCATTTGCAATGACGAAATGCGTTGCCCTTTTGGTCTCAACAGACAAACCCAGGGGTTTGGTGTGTGTAAGATCACACGCACCAAAACGGCCTGCGTGCCGAGATGACCCCATGCCGAATCGTGTGCAGCGGTAGAAACTACCGACAGGGTCACTCCCCAGCCACACTCGCCGGCGGCCCACCTGCCCTCCCGGCAGGTCTGCACACTGTGAGAAAGGACGATCGTGCTCAGATACGTGGTGCGTCGCCTCATCAATTACGTCGTGCTGTTGTTCATTGCGGTTTCCTTCGCATACCTGCTCGCCTCGTACGCCCTGGACCCGCGCAACGCTTTCGACCAGACGAATCCGAAGCTCAACTGGACGGCGATCAACCAGTCACTGACCAACTACAACATCAACCCCGACACCAGCATTTGGGTGCGGTACGAACGGTGGTTGAAGATGGTGTTCCTGCATTGGAACTGGGGCTGGACCCCACATGGTGACGCGATCAACTCGCTGATTGGCACCCGCATCGGTGTGTCCGTCCGTCTCGTGATCTGTGGAACGATTATCGGCATGGTCGGCGGTGTCGCTGTCGGTGCCTGGTCGGCCGTCCGCCAGTACTCGGCCGCTGACCGAATCGTGTCCTTCCTGTGTCTGCTGCTCATCTCGACCCCGACGATGGTGTTGGCGGTCCTGCTGCAGCTCGGTGCCATTCACATCAACCAGGCGACCGGAACGCAGTTCTTCCAGTTCATCGGTGAGGTCGGATCTCACGGCAATTACTTCGGGGCCGAGCTGCTCAGCCGTATGCAGCACCTGCTGTTGCCGACGATCTCCCTGTCGGCGTTGAGCCTGGCGAGCTACTCGCGGTACCAGCGCAACCTGATGCTCGACACCCTCGGTGCTGACTACGTCCGTACCGCACGTGCCAAGGGTCTTCGCAAGGGACGCGCCATCCGTCACCATGCGCTGCGCAACGCCATCATCCCGATGGCCACCTATTTCGCCTTCGGCGTGGCCAACATCTTCGTCGGTGCCACCATTTCCGAGCAGGTCTACGCCTGGAACGGTGTCGGTTCCTACTCCGTGATGTCGATTCAGCAGAACGACATCAACGGTTCGGTCGCGGTCGTCGCCTTCTCCGGCCTCTGCACCCTGACGGGTGCCCTTCTGTCCGACATCCTCATTGCGGTCATCGATCCGCGTGTCCGGGCTCGATGAGGAGGAGCCGTCATGTCTGAACCCACCAACAACTTCAGCGTTGAGCTCAACACCCCGAAGACGGGTCCCTGCGCCCCCATCAAAGGTCCCGATGCCTTGAGTGCTGCCGAGCGCAACGAGAAGCACAAGCCGGGACGCAATGAGCGTGACGGCAAGCACATGTCGCGTCGCCGTCTGATCCTGCGCCGTTTCTGGCGTCCGGTTGGCTCCAAGATCGGTGTCATCGGACTCGCCCTCGTCGTCCTCCTGGCCCTCATCGGCCCGTACATCGCCAACTGGGACTACTGGGTGGTTGATGACAACGCCTTCCTCGCGCCGCCGGACCAGTACCACTGGTTCGGTACAAGCCAGGGTGGCTTCGACCTGTTCGCCATGACGGTCGAGGGTCTGCGCAAGTCGCTCATCATCGGTTTCTGCGTCGCACTCATCGTCGAGACCCTGGCCGCCCTCATCGGTTCGGCCGCGGCCTACTTCGGCAAGGTGGCGGAGAAGATCATCCTGTGGTTCATCGACCTGCTGTTGGTGATCCCGTCCTTCCTCATCATCGCCATCCTGAGCCAGCACACCTCCGGCAAGAGCACCTCGACGGCCCTGCTGATCGTTCTGCTGTCGGCATTCAGCTGGATGCTGTCGGCCCGTGTGGTCCGCGCCATGACCCTGTCGGTGGTCAATCTCGACTACGTCACGGCCGCTCGTTTCATGTCGGTGCCGCCGTTCACGATCATCGTTAAGCACGTCATCCCGAACATCGCCAGCTACCTCATCATCGACCTGACCCTCGGTGTGGTCGCGGCCATCATGAGCGAGACGGTGCTCTCCTTCTTCGGTTTCGGCGTGCAGAAGCCGGAGACCTCCCTGGGCACTCTGCTGGGTGACGGCATGACGGCGGTCACGACCTCACCGTGGCTGTTCATGTTCCCGGCCGGTGTGCTGGTGATCCTGCTGCTGAGCGTCAACTTCATCGGTGACGGCCTGCGTGACGCCGTCGATCCCTCCTCCAAGTCTGGTGGTAAGGCATGAGCAAGAAAACTGCCACTGCGGCCAACCTGTCCGACGCCCTTCCCGAACGTCAGGAGGGTGTGCCGGTCCTGCAGATCAAGGACCTCAACGTCCGCTTCCCCTCCGAGGACGGCGTCGTCCACGCCGTGCGTGGAGTCAACCTGACCGTTCATGCCGGCGAGGTCGTCGGCCTGGTGGGTGAGTCTGGTTCCGGTAAGTCCGTCACCTCGATGTCGGTGATGGGCCTGCTGGACGAGGGTGCCAGCGTCGAGGGGTCCATCAAGCTTCACGGCACCGAGCTGCTGGGACGTGACGACAACTGGATGTCGGACGTGCGAGGCAAGAAGGTCGCCATGATCTTCCAGGACCCGCTGAGCGCCCTGACCCCCGTGTACACGATCGGTGACCAGATCGTCGAGGCTCTTCAGGTCCACTCGAACATGTCCGACAAGGACGCCTGGGCCCGAGCCCTCGAGCTGCTCGACATGGTCGGCATCCCCAACCCGGAAGTTCGTGCTAAGGCCTTCCCGCACGAGTTCTCCGGTGGTATGCGTCAGCGCGTCGTCATCGCCATGGCGATCGCCAACGACCCCGACCTCATCATCGCCGACGAGCCGACGACGGCTCTCGACGTGACCATCCAGGCGCAGATTCTCGATCTGCTGCGGGTGGCCCAGCGTGAGACCCACGCCGGTGTCGTCATGATCACCCACGACCTCGGTGTCGTTGCTGGTCTGGCCGACCGGGTGGCCGTCATGTACGCCGGTCGCATCGTCGAGCGGGCCAACGTCGACGAGTTGTTCTATCGCTCCCGTCACCCGTACACCATCGGTCTGCTGGGATCCCTGCCTCGTCCTGACCTTGACAAGGACGAGCCGTTGACCCCGGTCGAGGGCAACCCGCCCTCCCTGCTGAACCTGCCGTCGGGCTGTCCTTTCGCGCCACGCTGCCCGATGGCGATTGATGCCTGTCGTCAGGCCGAGCCTGAGCTGACGCCCACCGACCTGGACAAGCACGAGGCCGCCTGCATACGGCACGCCGAGCTCATCGACCGCACGTACGCGGAGATCTACCCGCAGGTCGGGGAGCGCAAGAGCCGCTTCAAGGCAGCGCTTGGGACCTCCGACCGCGAGGCCCTTGAGGACGTCCTGGAGGTCAAAGACCTGGTCAAGACCTACCCGCTCATGAAGGGTGCGGTCTTCAAGAGGCGCGTTGGCACCGTCCATGCCGTTGACGGCATCTCCTTCCGGATCAAGAAGGGCGAGACCCTCGGCCTGGTGGGTGAGTCTGGCTGTGGCAAGACCACGACGATCATGTCGATTCTCGAGTTGGCCAAGCCGGAGGCGGGTACCGTCGTCGTTCTGGGACGTGACGCGGCCAGGATGAATGCGAAGGATCGCAAGGAGACCCGTCAGGACCTCCAGGTGGTCTTCCAGGATCCGATGGCATCCCTGGATCCGCGTCTTCCGATTGCCGACATCATCGCCGAGCCTCTGAAGTACAACGGTTACCCGAAGAACAAGATCGCGGAGCGGGTCGACGAGCTGATGGCCTTGGTCGGCTTGGAGCCCGCTCACGCCAACCGCTACCCGCGGAACTTCTCCGGTGGCCAGAAGCAGCGTGTCGGTATTGCCCGTGCACTGGCCCTCAACCCGAAGTTGCTGGTGCTCGACGAGCCGGTCTCGGCCCTCGACGTGTCGATTCAGGCTGGTGTGTTGAACCTGTTGGAGGACCTGCGCGAGAAGCTGGAGTTGTCCTATCTCTTCGTCGCCCACGACCTGTCGGTGGTCCGCCACATCGCTAACCGTGTTGCCGTCATGTACCTGGGGCGCATCGTTGAGCTGGGCGAGGTCTCGGAGGTCTTCGACCACCCGATGCACCCGTACACCCAGGGCTTGTTGTCGGCCATCCCGGTGCCCGACCCGTCCAAGGAGCACAACCGCCACCGCATCTTGTTGGAGGGCGACCTGCCGTCACCGGCCGCGCCGCCGCCCGGGTGTCCATTCCACACTCGCTGCCCGAAGTTCAAGGAGCTCGACGAGGCCTCCCAGGCCACGTGCATGGGGGAGCGTCCCGAGCTGTTCTACCCGCAGCCGGACATCGACCGGCGCACGGCATGTCACTTCCCCGAGGAGATCCGGGTGTTCTGAGCCGCCGCAGTGAATCCCTGACATGGGGTGGTGCCGTTGCGACGACACCACCCCACGCGTCATGTTCAGGGCCCACCTGGTGGTCTCATCGGCGCCTTGACCGATGGGCGGGTGTGACCTTGACGAAAATCACGGTTGGATCAAGGAAAGGTCAAGATTTCATAACGAAACCGCCTTCTGAGGCTGGTTTCGCTGGTTGGTCCGGGCGAGAAGTGCCAAGCTCAAGCCATCATGATCCACCACAGGATCCTCAACTTTGCGGAGGTTTACCGTGCGCAAGACCTTGACGACCGCAGTGGCTGCTCTGGCTGTGGGCTCCCTCGCCCTGACCGGCTGCGGACAGAAGAACCAGTCCGGTGGCGACCAGAACAAGGGTGACAAGACCACCTCGGCGAATGCGCCGCTGGCTGCCCTGAACATCAAGCCCCGTGACCAGATCAAGGACGGCGGCACCCTCCGCCTTGCGATCGGCCCCCTGCCGACCGGCTGGAACCCGCTGCAGGTCGACAACAACTCAGTTGACCTCGCAACGACCATCTGGGACTTCATCGGTGCCCAGAGCTTCTACTACACCGAGGACGGCACCCCGAAGCCGAATCCGAACTACATCTCCTCGACCGATGTGGAGACCAAGGGCGGCAAGCAGGTCGTCACCCTGCACCTCAACCCGAAGGCCAAGTGGAACTCCGGTCGTGTCATCGACTACACCGACTACCAGGCCACCTGGAAGTCCTGTAATGGCGAGGATGACAAGTTCCTTCCCGCCACCACCGATGGTTTCAACCAGATCACCTCGGTGGAGAAGGGCGACAAGGACACTGACGTCGTCATCACCTTCAAAAACACCTACCCGGACTGGACCTCCACCATGAGCACCGTCCTGCCGAAGGAGGGAGTGAAGGACGCCAAGACCTTCAACGAGGGATGGAAGAAGCCGAACCCTGACTGGTTCACTGGCCCGTTCATCCCCACTAAGGTGGATCAGGCCTCCAAGACCCTGACCGTCAAGCGTAATGACAAGTGGTGGGGCGAGAAGTCGAAACTCGACACCGTCACCTTCAAGCAGATGGAGGATGCCGCCAAGACCAAGGCGTTCGCCAACAAGGAGATTGACGTCGCCGACACCATCATCACCAAGGACGGGTACCAGACTGCCGAGAAGCGTGATGACGCCGACATGCGTGCCGCCGGTTCGCTGCAGTGGCGCCACTTCACCTTCAACGCCGAGTCGGCCAATCTGTCTGACAAGAATGTGCGACAGGCCATCGTCAAGGGCATCAACCGTCCGGCCATCGCCAAGTCTGACCTTGCCGGTCTGCCGGTCCAGGCTGACTCGGTGATGCTTGGCAACCATTTCTTCATGCCGGGCCAGCCTGGTTACAAGGACAACTCCGGGGACTACAAGTACGACCCGAAGGCTGCTGAGAAGCAACTTGATGAGGCCGGTTGGAAGAAGCAGGGTGACTACCGCGTCAAGGACGGCAAGACCCTCACCATCAACTACGCTCAGCTGACCGGCGTGCCCACCTCCGAGAATGAGGGTGCGCTGTTCAAGCAGGACATGGCGAAGATCGGCGTCAAGGTCAACCTCGTCAACACTCCGTCCAGCGATATGCAGAAGGTGCTGACGAACCACTCCTTCGACGTCATTGCGTTCACTTGGCAGGGCACCCAGTACCCGATGGCCAACGTCCGTCAGATCTATGGCGCTGCTGCTGAGGGCTCCAAGAAGCCGTCGCAGTCGAACTACACCCAGATCATCGATCCCGAGATTGAGAAGCTCATCCCGCAGATCGACACTGAGATGGACGTCAACAAGCGACGCGAGCTCACCAATGAGGCCGACAAGCACATTTGGGACGATGTGATGGTGCTGCCGTTGTACCGTCGCATCATGTTCACCGCCACCCCGAAAAACTTGGCGAACTTCGGTGCTGCGACCTTCCAGAGGGTGCACACAGAGGACATCGGCTACGTCAAGTGACGGTGAAATCTCATACGTAAGAAGCGGGGGCCGGGGACATGATCCCCGGCCCCCGCTGCCGTTGCGCCTGGTGGTGCAGGTCAGGACTGGCGGCGACGCACGACGAATGCGACGATGAGGGCGATGACCACGAGGGCAATGACGATGGCCGTGGCAATCGGGCCGGACGTAGATCTGCCAGACGAGGTGTCGGCGTTCTGACCCGTCTTCGCGCTGTTACTGGTCAACTGGTAAGAGACGCCCGCAGCGCTCCCGGCAGCCAGCTTCGGGGGAGTGCAGGACTTGGTCTTTGGCTTGTTGTAGCACCAGCCTTCGATGGATCCGGCAGCTGGCTTGTACTGGTCGGCGCCCTTCTTCGAGTAGTCCCAGGCGGCACCGGCGCCAGAGGCGTGGTAGTACGCCCAGTACTGGCCGTTGAAGGTCCTGGGGCAGGTAGCGGGATGATCGTTCATCGTGCAGATGAGACCCGACTTGTTCTTGCTGACGGTGATTCCGGCCTTCTCGAGGACGTCGGCGCCGGTGGACGGTGAGTCGACACACTGGTTGGCCAGTACCTTCTCGTCGTCAGTGATGACGAAGACCCAGACCTTCTTGGCGTTGAGGCAGTCGTCAATCGCTTTCGCCTGACCGGTATCGGCGCTCGGCGAAGGTGTGGCCTGCGCGGCGACCGAGAAGAAGATGGTCAGGGTGGCGAACAACACAGCGGCGAGCACTCCAACCATGGGTCGGAGTGCTCGCCGACTCTCGATGCGGGGAATACTCACCTGACGATCATGCCTCAGAGGAGAGTATTCGACCCAGCAGCTGTCTCAGACGCCGGTACGCGGCAGCGCTGTCGGACGATCCGAGGGACGGTTCGACGGGCCGACCGGGGCTGGTGTCACTGGGGCGGGTGCCGTGGCAGTAGCCGTTGCGGTGGCCGATCCAGTTGCGGTGGCCGTTTCGGTGGCGGATGGCGTCGGAGTGGCCGATCCGGTCGGGGTCATCGTCGGTGTGCCGGTGGGAGTGACGGTCGGGGCCACTGTCGGGGAGACGGATGGCTTCGGCGTCTGGGTCGGGGTCACGCTCGGATTCGGAGTCGGGGTAGCCGAGGGGTCGTATGGTGTTAGACGGGCATCCCAGCTCGGTCCAGCATTCCAGTCAGCGGCGGAGGACTTGAAGTACCAGCCTTCAATGGATCCGGCCTTGGGCTGGGCGCTCGCGGCGCCGGTCCTCGAGTGCTCCCATGTCGCCGACTTGTCAGCGCCAGCCGGGGTGGCGTGCCAGTAGGACCAGTACGCCTCGTGGGTGTCGGTTTTCGTCGGGTAGCCGTTGATCATGGTGACCATGCTGCCCTCGGCCTTGACGATGAATCCGGCGGACTCAAGCGCCTCCAGACCATTGCCGAACTTCGAGGCGCAAGCACCCTCGGAGGTGCCGTCGCGCTGCTCAACGTAGACCCACACATGGCCCACGGCGATGCACTTCTGGGCGCCGCCCATGTCACCGGGCTTGCCGGTTGGGGTGACAGTGGGCTTGGTGGTTGGGGTGACAGTGGGCTTGGTGGTTGGGGTGGTTGTGCAGGTTGGGGTGTTTTTGGGGGTTTTGCCGGACCATGTTGAGGCGTAGCCGTGGCCGGTGATGGCCATGATGGCTTGGTCGGTGGCCATGATGTTGGGTTCGTGGTCGTTGCGTTGGGCTTGCCATGCGCCGACTTTCGTGAGGTTTTGTTGGCGGATGAGCCATTGCTTGACGGATTTCATGTCCTCGCCACGCTCGGCGAGGGCGCTGGCGAGCATGCCGGTGGAGTTGGCTGCGGAGTAGGTTTCCCAGTAGTCGCCGTCGTCGTGGGTTTTGGTGTTGATGGCCCATGTGGTGGCGTTGTTGGCGGCAGTGTCGATTTTGGTGTGGTAGCCGTCTGGGATGAGGTGGGGGTTGCGTTGGAGGAGGGTGAGGTCGGACAGGGCGATGCCGGTGTAGTCGGGGTCGCCGACGAAGGTTTTCGTGCCGTCTTGGTTTCGTTTGGTGTATCCGAAAGCGCCGGCATCGTCACCTTGGGTGCCTTGGGTGGACAGCAGTTTGTCGAGGATCTTCGTTGGTACCGGGCGGTTGGCGCGGGTCAGTGCGATGGTGATGAGGTGTGGGCCCCAGTACATGGTGACGCGGTTCTTCATGCCTGGGCTGTCATCGTTGATGTAGCTGGCGAGCTTGATCCAGAGGTTTCCGGTTTCCTTGCCGAGGAAATAGGTGGGATCCTCGCCGAGAATTTCGGCGGTCATGATCACCTTGGCCAGGCCAGCCGGGTTCTTGTCGACGTACTTCGGGCCGGCTTCCTTGAGGGCTGTGGTCATTTCCTTGACGACGTCGGGATGGGCGTCTGAGCCGACCAGGGCGATGATGCCGTCGGCGATGCCGCCGGCCTGTCTGTAGTTTGTCGGGTCTTCCTGCCACTTCTGGGCGAGCCAGTCGGCGGCTTTGGCGACGTACTTGCTGGTGGCGGCGGTGTCGTTGACCGATCCGGCCCACATGGCACCCTTGACCGGGTTGGCCGGCGGATCGAAGCAGTAGGGAGCAGAGCCGTCATCAATGGTGGCGGTGATGGCTGCATGGGATGGCGCGGGCTGCGGGTCAGCGAACGCTGGTGCCGCGAACGGCGATGCGACGAGCGCACCGGCGGCGAGGCCGGCGACCCATTGATTGAGCCTGGTCATGTGGCGGGCCTTCTTCCTGAGGCTGCGTTGCGCTCCGGACGGGAAGGGCCCCTGAGTCGAACTCACCGCAGTCCTCGACGGTGTGTGATATTCCTTCGACAACCCAGGTACTCCGACTCGGGGGTGGGCCCCTCACGGTTGCGGGTCAGTTCCGGATTCACACCGAATTCCCCTGCGGTCGCGGTGTCAGTCTAGGCTTGGCGCCACCACATGTCCACATTCGGGTTCGGCGACGAGAACACCTTATGTTAGGATCTTGGTGGTTTCATCGATGGGGAACCTGGTGTGAATCCAGGACTGTCCCGCAACCGTGTAGTTCGACAGAGATGTCGGCAAAGTCGGATCACCGTCGTTGAGATGTCTCGTACTCAATTCCGTCGTGGACAGCGGAATGGTCGGTCCTGTCTTTGGATGACGACGAAGCGTCCACGCAGTGAAAGGCAGGACCTGTGAGACGGTTCAAGGGGTTGGCCGTGGTGTTGTCTGTGGCCATGGCCATACCGATGGCCATCGTGTCATTCGTTCCGGCGTCGGCAGCACCGGCGACGTCGTACGACGATGAGGCGCAGAAGTGCATCGATCAGAAGCACGTGTTCGTGTATGCCGAGCGTGATGACGGGCATGTCGACACCGGCTGCGCGTCGAAGTTCTCCACTGGGGTGGAGGCGTTGAAGTCAGCCGGTTTCGACATCGGCAGCACCGATTTCGGTGGCGACCTGGGAATGTTCATTGATTCAATCAATGGATATCCGGAGAACCCCGATAAATTTTACGCCTATTGGGGTTATTTTCATGGTCAGCCGGCTGGTAGGAATGCCGAGACAAAATGGGAGTACTCGCAGCTAGGTGCCAGCAACTACCACCCGAAGCCTGGCTCGATCGAGGCCTGGCATTACATGCTCATTGATGGCCCGTGGGAGGTTCCTCCGACCTGGAAGCCGAAGGTTGATCCAGCCCCGACGACTCCGGTAGCGTCCTTCGAGATTCCTGATAAGGCCCTGCAGAAGTGCATCACTGACAAGTTGGACACCACTACCCCTTCCAAGGATCAACTTGCTGGCGTGACGAGCCTGAGTTGCCGGAATATGGGAATCAAGGACCTCACCGGCCTTGATCGGCTGACCGGTCTGGGAAAAGCCTTTCTGTCGGGTAACAAGATTAGTGATCTCAAGCCGTTGGCCTCCTCGACTGGCATTTTCAGCCTGGATGTCAACAGCAATGAGATCACCGACGTCGCGCCTCTTAGGTCCTTGACGAAGCTGTCCCGGCTGGACGTCGGCAAGAACCACATCCGTGACCTATCCGCGCTCAAAGACATCAAGGGTCTAGGTGACGCCGACATCACCTCGAATTTCCAGGCCGTTGACGGTGACTCGGCCACCGCCGGGGTTCAGGTCCCCGTCCCGACAGCTGTCGACCATCACGGTACGACCTTCGTGGCCGACCGCGAAGTGCCTGAGGGTGTCAAGATCAAGGGCAAGAACGTCACCTATCCCTCTGCTGGCGACTACGTGTGGCAGTTCCGTGACGCCTCGACGTACTTCAACGGGTCCATCACTGTCCATGTCGTCGCGGCTCCCGAACCACCGAAGCTCGTCGATATCCCCGATGCGAACTTCAAGTCCTGTCTCCAGGATGCCGTAGGTGCCGGTAAGCCGCTGACGGCTGAGAATCTTGGTGCGCTGACTGAGGTCAAGTGCATCGACAAGGGCATCAAGGACATCACCGGAGCTGAGGCCCTGACGAACATCAAGACCCTGTACCTGACGACCAACGAGATTGAGAGCGTCGATCCGCTTGCCGGTCTGACGAAGCTCGAGACGCTCTACCTGCCCAACAACCACGTCAAGGATTTGGCTCCGCTCGCGGGTCTGGGGAATCTCAGGACGATGAGCCTGGATCAGAACCCCATCACCACGGTGAAGCCGCTGTCCTCGCTGACGAGTCTCACGGACCTGACGATCAACCAGAACAGGCGCGGCAAGTACAAGTATCCGGGCATCACCAGCCTCGACGGGCTGGGCGCGCTTCCCAAGCTTGCCCGTTTGGTGGCGAACAACAATGTCAACTTGGCCGATCTGTCCGGGATCTCCGGTACCACCTCATTGAAGAAGCTGTTCCTCAACGGTGACAAGGTCTCCGACCTGACCCCTATCAAGGGGTTGACGAACCTCGTTGAGGTCGGTTTCGACAACAACGAGATCTCCGATGTTTCCGCTCTGGCCGGGATGAAGAATCTCACCAAAGTGGGGCTCAGCTCAAACCACATCTCCGACCTGTCCCCGCTGTCGGCCGTGAAGAGCATCGCATTCATGGGTCTGCGTGCCCGATGGCAGACTGTGACGGCCGCGCCCGTTCTTGCCCAGCAACAGGTTGCGGTTCCGATGGCGAAGGCTGCCGACGGCTCCAAGGCTGAATTCATCGCTCCTGAAGGTGTGACGGTATCGGGTGACACAGTGACTTATCCAGAGGCCAGCGATGGTTACACCTGGACGTGGTCGCACAAGGACGCCGCCAGCCACTCCGAGGACTTCACCGGGACGTTGATTCAGCCTGTGACGGCTGCGGTTCCAGCGCCGACTGTCACCCCTACGGTGACTCCGACCCCTACGTCGACGGAGACCCCGACCGTTGTGCCGACTGCCGCCCCCACCGAGACGCCCACGGTGTCCCCGACGATGACTCCCACGGCCGTTCCTACCGGAACTCCGACTGTCGCCCCTACGGTGACTCCGACCCCTACGTCGACGGAGACCCCGACCGTTGTGCCGACTGCCGCCCCCACCGAGACGCCCACGGTGTCCCCGACGATGACTCCCACGGTCATTCCTACCGGAACTCCGACTGTCGACCCTGCGGCAACACCGACTCAGGCTCCGTCGACCTCTCCGGACAAGCGCGGACCTCATCAGGGCAACATCCCGGTGAATCCGTCCTTCCCGGACGATCTCACGCGCCATCTTGGACTTCCTTCTACAGGAGTCTGATTTTTGGGTGACAGAGGGGCCCCGCCACTACGGCGGGGCCCCTCGTCATCTCGCGCGCGGGTCGTGCCAGACGATGAGATCTGTTCGCGGCCACGGCTTCGAGTTCCGGGGATGGACGCGTACCGGTGAGCTACCACGTCCTTCCAGTGCCGGAACCCGAGTCCTTCTGGGAGGTATTGGCCTGGTCGAGCGCCTTCTGACGCTGTTCCTGAGCCTTCCTGAGCTTATCCTCGAGCTCATCTTTCTTGTTCTGCTGACCGGAGGAATCCGCTTCCTCACCGGCATCTCCTCCGCCACCATTCTGGCGCTTGCGATCGAGTCGAGACCTGGTGTTGCTCGCCGCAGCTTTTTGGGACGACGAGGTGCAGCTCGCGTCAGTGAGTACATCCTTGCCCTGACGCCACCGCACGAGGGCTTCGTCGCGGTTGTCGGCCTCGGCATAGCGATCAGCCGACGCCTCCAATGACCACGCCCAGTTCAGACGAACCCAGCACTGCTCCTCATCAGGGGCCAGACCGGCGGCCTTCTCAAACTTGCTGGCAGCCCCGTCGTAGTTGCCACGGGTGTACCGAGCGACCCCGGTGTCATAGGGGGCGATCCATTTGTCGATGGTCGCCAACTTCTCGGCGGACGTGAACTTCCCCTCGGCGCTGGCGGCATCCCCCCGGCCAAGGTCCGCTCGTCCATGATCAACGAGGATCATTGTCCGCGCGGGAAGAACTGCTGCCGCGAGGGCGACGAGGGTGACGACTCCAGCTCCAACTCGTAGCGTCCACGGTGTCCTGACGCCGTGCATGCCACCACGTCCTGGTCTTTCCAGGGTCGCCATCACGTCACCTCCTTGTGCATCCGACGCCATGCCCGCACGCTGAGCCAGGCATCCGCCATCTCGCAGATCAGGGCGGTTGCGGCGAACCACCAGGCCCAGTGGCGAATGCGTCCAGGCTGTCGATTTACCGGCTGCTGGAGCGGGTTCTCCCACCAGGCCACCTTGCTGGTGGCATCGCGCTGGAGGAACCGTCCGCCCATCTGCCCGGCCATGGTTCGCAAGGTCTGCGGATCAGCATGGGACACCGCAGCCGAGCCATTCCTGGTCACCTTTTCAGTGGCACGAGGGCGAATGGGCATGGTGCCTCCCGAGGTCGTCCCGTAGCCGAGGACCAAGCCGCCGTCGATGAGTCCGGAGATGTCGGAGAAGCTGTGTGGAGCCGAGGACGCCGTCTGCTCGCCGTCGCCCATGTATACCAGATACCTCTTCGCGGCGGGGCGGCTTTTTCGTGCCATGACGAGCATCCGGCGGGCCAGTGGCTCGGCCAGGCCGATGTCCGTACCGGTGGCGTTCACCGTTTCTCGCCAGCCCAGGGTCTCGGCGAGGGCGCGCAGAGCGGCTGGGTCGGTACTGGGAGGTAGAGCGATCCGTGCCTGGTTGTCCGAGGCGATGACGGTCACCCGTGCTGACGGCATCGCGGCGGCAAGGGAGACGAGGTCAGCGGTCACCCCAGACATTCGTGGCTTACCGTCAAAGTCGGTTGCTCCCATCGAGGTGGTGCGGTCGACGATGACGACGACCTCGGCGCCGGCTGCCTCGTTGCTGCGTGAGGTGTCGGCGCTCCCGGGGCACAGAGCCGCTCCCACGAGCAGCAGGGCAGCGAGCACCCGGCACCACATCGCCGCGTTAGATCGGGGGGAGGAACGGCGTCGTGTCGTCACCGCAATGGCAGCCAGGGCGAGTGTTGCCAGGATGGCCACTACGAGAAGGATCCAGTCGGGACTGACGGTCATGAGTCCTCCCCCCGACGCCTTGGGGCAATCTCCATCGCCGTCGCCGCGACGAGGCACACCAAGGCCAGCACCCCGAAGGGTAGGACGACGTCGACCTGGGTCCACCGGGCGGTTGCGGCGGTTGTACGCGCCTCCTGGTCACTCACCGCTGTGATGATGCGATCCTGGTCCTCCAGATTCGTTCCGGTGACCAGGGTGACGTCGCCTCTCGTGTGTGCCACGGCATCATGAAGGACCGACACCGCGGTGGCATCTGCCTCCGAGGGGGCAATCCCCTGGACGAGGACCTTCTCCCTGGCGGCCTGGCGGATCGCTTCGTTGAGGCTGAAGATTGGTGTTCCGGAGAGCTGATTGTCGGTGGCCAGTACGACGGTGCGCCCGCGTCGATCGTCAGAACCGTCGAAGCGTTGGAGGCAGGAGGCCAGACCGTCGCCGATGAGGCTCGAACCGCTCGCGCCTGCCCGGGATCCCGGGATGGGTCCACGGTCCAGGTCATGGGAGAACTGGGCGAGCTGGGAGTCGATGTAGTCGGCGTCGTCGGTGAGCGGGAAGATCGTCACGGCAGCCGAGTCGAAGGCCACCAGCCCGATCCGGTTACCGCCAAGGCTGTCCGCTAGCTTCCGGTAGGCCCCGATGACGTCACGGTCGACGTCGGCCATGGACCCGGAGACGTCGAGGCACAACACGACGTCATGGTTGCGACGTTGCTGCCAATCCTCGTCGGGTTTTGCGGGACGGCCCACCAACGCCGCCAGGCACGTCGCGGCGACGAGAACGCACACCACCTGGATGAGGTGGCGTCGAAGTCGAGCCTGAACGAGGTGCTGGTAGCGGGGGAGGGCCCGCAGCCGGTCCAGGTGGTCCAGTGGGACTGCCGAGTGCTGGATCCGACGGCGCCGATTGAGTGGCCACAGGAATGCCGCGATGACGACCGCAAGTATGACGATGGCAGCGACGATGGCGAATGGCCATTGCATCAGTGCCATGAGGTCACCACCTCCCGTCCAGACTCGATGAGGTCGTGAGCACGGGACTCGTCGGGCTGCGGGCCGAAGCAGGCGTCACGGGCCTGCTCCGAAAATGCAGCGGCTGGTTGCAGCCGGGGCTCACGTCGAGCAACGCGCGACAGGTCGGAGGCGGTGAGGTAGTCGGCATTCTCCGTGCTGACCAGGCCGATGAAGCGACGCACGATCTGGCTGGCCTCCTGACAGGCTTGGCGTGGGGAGAGGTCCTTGCTCAACCTGGCGGAGACGTCGTCGAGGGCCCTGAGGCACTCGGATGACAACTGTGCGACGTCATCGCGGGGCTCCTCGCTGACGTCATGACGCCGAGACATCACGACGAGAGCAACCAGGACGGTGATGCAGATGGCAGCAAGGACGGCGACGAGGATCCACCAATGGGTGGGGATGGGAACGGCGGGATTGATCTTGAGGAGAATCATGGTCGCCTCCCGCGTCGCGACAGGGCCAGGGCTAGGGCCTCCGGCGCCTCGGAGACGGTCTGTGCTCGAGCATGGGCGATACCGAGATCATCGAGCATGGCGTCGCTGCGCCGGGCGAGGTCGATCTGGGCGGAAGCGGCCGCCTCGCGGAGCCGACGGTCGTCAAGAACCTCCTGCATCACGGAAGGGCCACCATCGGCTGCCATGATGGTGCGGCCGGCAAGCCTGGAATCCGTGGCCAGCATGTCGGTGAGGGTGACGACGATGACGTCGTGACGCACTGTGGCTCGGCTCAATGCATTGGCCTGGGCCGAGGTGAACTCCTCGTCTTCACGGATGAGGAGAAGCAACCCAGGGCGTCGCATGGCATTCGTGGCTGTCCCGAGCACCGTTTCCACGACGTGGGGGCCGGGGGAGCCGCTGGCCCCCACGAGGCTGATGATCTCGTGGAGCATCCGTTCCACTTGTGGCATGCGGACGGTCGGACGCCACGAGGACGTCCTGTCAGGCCTGGCGCAGACCATGGCGACCCGGTCGCCATGGTCCATGGCGATCTGGGCCATGATCGCGGTCACCACCGCCGCCAGATGGGCCTTCGTCACGTCCATGTCGCACCAACCGCGCATCGTCGGTGTACCGCAGACCCCGACCATGAGGGTGGCCTGTCGTTGAGCGACGTGACGACGGATGAGCAACTCCCCGCAGCGGGCCGTGGCCTTCCAATCGACGTCCTTGACGTCATCGCCGGGGGCATAGGCGCGCAGGTCGTTGAAGTCGATGCTGCGACCGACGTGGACCGAGTCGTGATCGCCGTCGAGGAGGGACTCCACCCGGCGCCGCAACATCAGCGGCACTCGGGAGCGGACGGCCTGGATGAGGGCTCGCTCCCGGCTGCTCAGCACGCTGGCGGAAGTGCGGGTGGTCACGGTCACGGGGTGGGCACCGCCTCGAAGATGGCGTCGATGACGTCGGTGGGGCGCACTCGTTGGGCCTGGGCCTCGAAGCTGAGGACCAGACGGTGACGCAGCACGGCGTGACGCAGGGTGACAACGTCCTCCGGGATGACATGGGCGCGACCGTCCCGCAGGGCCAGAGCACGCGCAACGGACATGAAAGCGATCGAGGCACGCGGGGAGGCACCGTACTCGATGGCACGCGCGGCGGAATCCGACAGGACGGTCTCGGGGCGACGCGTCACCGCGACGATGTCGACGATGTAGCGCTTGATGGCCTCGTCGACTACGACACGACGGGTGAGGTCTTGCAAGGTGAGGACGTCGTTGGTGCTCACTGCTGGGGTCGCCGGTGCGTCGATCGATCCGTCCTCGACGCGGTTGAGGACCTCGAGTTCCTCGGAGACGTCCGGGTAGTCGAGCACCTCCTTGAGCAGGAAACGGTCCATTTGGGCGTGGGGGAGGACGTAGGTGCCTTCCTCCTCGATGGGATTCTGGGTGGCCAACACCATGAAGGGGTCGGGCAATGGGTGGATGACGCCACCGATCGACGTCTGACGTTCCTGCATCGCCTCGAGCATGGCGGACTGAGTCTTCGCGCTGGAACGGTTGATCTCGTCGAGCAGGACGATGTTGGCGTGCACCGGGCCCAGCTCGGTGCGGAAGGTTGCCGTTGACTGGTCGAAGACCTGGGTGCCGATGATGTCGGACGGCAGCAGGTCAGGGGTGCACTGCACGCGGGTGAAGGACCCGTCGACCGCCGAGGCCAATGTGGAGGCCGCGAGGGTCTTCGCCAGCCCGGGGACCGACTCGAGCAGCACGTGCCCACGGGCCAGCATCGCCACCAGCAGGCTGGTGCGCAGGGCGGACTGCCCCACCACGCGATTGCTGAATGCGGTCGACAGAGCGCCGAGTCGATCCGCGGCCCAGCTCAGCTCCGGCTTACCGAGTGGGGGACATGTCGGGACGTCGGCGTCAGTGCGGTGTGTCATCGTCGTCTCCTGAGGGGTGAGTGATGGTCTGGAAGGAATTGGTGAGGCCACTGAGACCTCGTTTGTCGAGGGCCTTGGCGTCGACGGCTGAGATGACGGGTCTCACCCGCGCCGATGCGCGCCGATCCGGGGCCAGCGCCTGACGCAGGGCACGAATGACGAACGGGATCACGACGAGCCAGACGGCGGCGTTCACGATGGCTCGGGTCATGTCGAAGGCCAGTGAGGTTGCTTTCGTCCAGCTCCACAGACGTTGTGTCTCCTTGAGCGGGCCGAGCCCGGCGAGGAAGGACTGCCCGGGGTCGGCCTCGGTCCACGCCCATCCCATGAGGTTGAGCAGAAGTCCGGTGATCGGGCCGAGGGCCAGGCACCACAGGGTGCCGGCAAGACAGGTCGTGACGGTGCGCAATCGCACCATGGCAGCTCCGGCCAACCCCCACAGCTGCCAGACGACGAGCTGCCCTGCGAGTGGGGTGGCGACCGTGCCGATGGCGGCCGATGAGACCAGACAGGTGAGAGTTCCCGCGAGTACGCCACCGGGCGCTCCCAGCACTGCGCCGACGAGCATGGGAATCCAGAAGACCGGCTCGATGCCGTTGGCCCCCGGAGCCAGGGCGGCACGGACCCCGGCCGCGAGGACGGCTGCACCCAGCACCAAGCTGAGAGGACGGGCGGACCTGGTCTCGCGGACGAGGACGACTGTCAGGACAGCGCTGACGCCGATCTGGGCGGCGACGAGCCATGGTGCAGTTGACTCGGCCTGGGTCTGGAGGGCGGTGGTACGGGAACTCCACACCGGCCAAGTGAGCCAGATGACGCCGAGTAGGACCTGGACGATGGCGATGGTGCGGCTGAGGGGGCCTGAGGTCGCGCCGATTGTGCGCCAACGGCTAGGACGTTCTGCCCGGGCGGCGGCTGTGCTGGTGGTCGTCATGACGTCCTCCCCTCCACGAGATCGAGGGAGTCGATGACGTCACCCAGGGTCATGTGGTGTTGGGAACCGGTGAGTGCCCCGACCCGGGTGAGGGGAGCGAGCCCCAGGGCCAGCGGAGACCGGTCTGCAATGACGCGATGACCATCGATGACGATGACACGATGGACGGCTCGTACCAGGAATTCCACGTCTCGGGTCGTGACAATGCGCAGACCGGCCGGTTCGTCGAAGAGGCTCTCGGAGACCTGAGACCTCTCGATTGGGTCGAGGTCGTGGTCGGCATGGGCGAGAAACAGTGGATCGAGTGACCTCAAGCGGTCGTGGACACGGAGCCATGCTCGTTCACCGCGGGACAGGTCACGTTGGCGTCGCGACGCTAACTCAGTCGTACCTGCCAGCTTGTGCAGGTCCTGGCTGGGACGTAGCGACGCCGAGGACAGAGAGCGGCCCGGTCGGGGGAGTGCATGCAACAACTGCGAGGCGACCGGTTCCGGACGGACTGGGGCGTCCGGGTCGTGAGTAGCCTTGAGGTCAGTGGCGTCGGCGAGGTCCTCAGCTCGGACGATGGCCAGTGACTCACGATCATGGATGACGATGTCAGGACCTTCCAGACCGAGATCGTGGCAGTCGATCACCGTCATGACAGGCCCGGTGCGGTGCTCGTGGTCGTGGCGGGGCCGGGGTAGGCCCGAGAAGACGGTGGGGAGGGTGCCGGCGGGGATAGCAGAGTCTTGGTGACCTGCCAAGGAAGCCAGAGCTCGGCCAATCGGTAGCGGAAGGCCCTGGGGCACCCAGGACCCAGCAGGTGAGTCGGACACGACGGATCCTGCTGACATCTCCACGATGCGGTCGGCTCCGGCCCAGACAGCGTCAAGGTCGTGATCGGCCCACAGCACCGTTGCGCCACGATCGGCGAGTTCGCGCAACCGTGTGGTGAGGACATCGCGTTGTGAATTATTGAGCCCGGAGGTCGGGTGGTCGACGAGGATGATTCCCTGCGTGTTTGCCACGGCAGGGGTGACGAGGGATGCCGCAAGCTGAGCTCGGACGTCGAGTGGCCATGTGCCGGGAGGACGACGAGTCCATGGGCCGACTTCGACGGAATCCGAATCTGGTAGATCTGCCAAGGTCAGCAGGTCAGTGTCGATGATCTGGGTCGTCTCCGCGAGGAGATCTGGCCCCAGGTCCATGACGTCGGTGCCATCAATGAGGGCCCTTCCCTGCACTCGGGCACCAGCCGGCAATTGTCCGGCCAATAGCCGGAGCAGCATTGTCGCCCCTGATCCGCGACGACCGACGAGACACGTCACGGTGCCAGCATCGAGGGAGAAGGTGACGTCGTTGACGACGGTACCTCGGCCGGGCAGCCACACCGTCACGTCATCGAGAACAATCACGCTGGCACCTCCTGACGACGACGCGGGGTGGTAACAGCAACGACTAGGGGCAGTGCAACGGCGCAGATGAGGCCGGCGACCGGGATCGGCGGCCAACCCGGGTGGGGAGCGACCGCAGACTTGTCGGCGCCGATCACCCACAGTGCGAGAGTGAGGACGGCCAGGATCGCCACGACGAGGCTGGGTCCCGAGATCGTCCCGATGGGCTCCCCGGTCGGCAACAAGGAGGTGAGGAGAATCGCCACTATCAAGGTCAACAAGGCGGTCGTGGGCTGGTCGATTCCGGGTAACGGATGCTTGGACACCAGCGCGACGACCGGGACCGTCATGCATATGACAAGGATCAACGCGCGTACCGGGGCAGTCCAGGCGGCCAGCGGACGGTGTCGTCGAGCCAGCCCGGACGCCTCTTCACGGGTCGTTGCGGCGATCTCGGCAGGACGCATCGACGCGGAGACAGCGTGGCGATCCAAGGCGGCAGGTAGGGCAGCGCAGGGTTCCAGGGCAGGAGACCACGAGCCCAACAGGCGACGTCCCGCAGCTGATGCATCGGCTGGTCGCACTGCTGATATGCCGACGCCCGCGATCACAACCAGGACGAGAGCTCTCAGCGTGGACGTCGCGGTCAGCAGGAGACCCGAGGCCGTCATGACGCCACCGAGGCGAACTCCCGGCCCGGGATTCCACGTCGGCAACCGCCACATGACAGAGCCCAAGGTCGGATCCGCCGAGGGGCTGACGATCGCCATGATGATCCACCACACACAGACGACTCCTGACAGCCGTTGAGCCATGGCAAACGCTCCCGGACGGTTACCCAACATCGCGAGGGTGGCCACGAGGCACACCCACATCACCGCGAGAAGCAGGAGATTTGTCGTCGAGACGGCGATGGCCGCCAGGACGAGGAGCTCAGCTCCCCATGCCCAGGCCGGGATCGGGGTTGCTGAGGTGGAGTGAATGCGCGAGACCGTCATGAAATACTCACCTCGCCGGAGGATGCCTGCTGTGCGCGGTTGGCGTCCTTACCCCTGCGGCGTTTGGGGCGGGACGTGGTGGTGAGGGCGAGGGCGGAGACGACTCCGACACCGAAGAGGACTCCGGTGGCAGCCTTGATGGCTCCCTCGGGATGGTCGCCCCGATCAGTCGTCGGTACGCCGAGATTGGTGCCGACCGGCGGAGGAGTGAACAACGGACTGCGAGCAGCCTTGACCCCGTCGACGGTCGGAATGAGCGTCCACGAGGTCGTCCGCTGTGGATCAGTGACCGACTGCACCCTGACGTCGTGTTTCGTACCCGTTAGTCCGCGCGGCACTGTCCAGCGGATGTGGCTGATCCGTGAGGGATTGGCGGCAGCCTCAGGAATCTCGCCGGTCGCGGTGGCGTCGTGCCAAGTGTTGCCCTGCTTGACTTGCACCCGGTAGTTCTCGCCTGGGACCGCACCGACGGCCTGCATGTCGAGGGTCTGGCCGGCAGGTTTACGCTCAGAATAACCGTCACCCTGTAAATGCGGTATAAGGGAGCCGAAGGGGACGAATTGGCCCGGCATCCGGGTGGTGTCGAGGCCCTGGACGTCGGAGAGGCTCACCAAGGCCCAGCCGCCCTCACCAATTTCCGGGGAGGAGCCGATCGGGACCAACACATCAGCGACGCCCTGTGCATCGGTGTAGAAATTGGCCCCCTTGCCGATCGGCTCGAATCCGGTCAACGCGTTGTCCGTGATGGAGACCCGGAATATTCGCACCGTGCCACGGACATTCGGATTCCCGCGTACGATCACCCTTGGGGTCGTTCCCTCACGTAGCCATCGATCAGTGGTCAGACTGCACACCTTCGCTCCAGAACACAGGCTGGTCGTCTGGGCGCTCTGCTCGGCGTGGGCGGGCGCGGCCCCGGCCACAGCGCTGACGGAGATCGTCAGAAGGGCGACCGCCGCCGCACTCATTGTGGAGATGTGGCTCATTCTTCGTCCTCCCGATCAGGACGACGGGAGTGACGACGACCGATGGCCGCCAAAGCCGGGCCAACCAGGGTGATGACTCCGACACCGACCGGTACCCACCACGGGGCACCTTCGTGTTCACCCTTGTTGGGAGAGCGACGCGTGCGGTCCTCACGTCCCCACACTGGGGAGGAGGATGACTGCGGGGCCAGCGAGGAGCCGGCACTCGCAGCGGGAGAGGACGCGCTGGGGGTCGGGGTCGGCGAGCTCGGGGTGGTCGAGGGGGACGACGGGCGAGGAGACGGCGTAGGTGACGTGGTGGTCGGACGGGCGGTCGCGATGGTGTTGGGGCGGCTGTCCGTATTGTCGTGGTTCTTGCCGGGCTTCGGTCCGGTGCTGTGCTTCGGTGCCGTCGGGTTAGGACGGTTGTGATGGTCCCCACCGTGGCCGTGACCAGGCTCGTGGGACGGTTTGTCTCCGCCATGCCCTGGTCCGTGACTGGGTTTGCCGGTCGGGCCGGTCGATGGTCCGGGGCCCGGGCCGGGACCTGGCCCTGGTTCGTCGCCGTGGTCACCGCCCTTAGCGAATGTGGGCGTGATGGGAGGGAGTTGTTCGTTGTCGGAGGAGAACACAACAACGCTGAACCCGTTGATCTTGAGATTCGGATCCCAACGGGGAGTCTCGTCCCAGCGGCCACCGGAACCCTCCTCCCAGGTGCCGGTGTGGTACCACCACGTCGCTGGGATTTCGGCGTAGGGGTCGGCCTCGATATCGTTTATCCTGTTGACGATCTGACCGGTGCCGCCATCATGCGAGAAACCAGCCAGGGTCAGGGCGTCCGCCCTGCCGTCGGGACCAGAAACGTTGTGCGATCCGATGATGCATCGCACGAGAGTCTTCGAGTTGAGGTTGCCCGGAACCTCGGGCTTGACGTCCGCGGGTTTGGCCGGCCAGTACAGGACTACCGCGAAACCTTCGTCCTTCTGACACCACCCCTCGTGGAATCCCGCCCCCTCGGCATTGATGGGGGCGACCACCATCGACCCCGCAGCACACGTGAATGTCAGCAGGCTCGCAATGGTGACTGGGCGGCGACCCATCAGGCTCCTCTCGGTGGGTCGCCGCGACGAACGAGAGGATCGTCACGCCACGTAACCCACGACATGGCATCAACGCTCAACTGATTCGGCGATCCGGCTCAGCCATACGGCATCACGGTTGCGGGACAGCGCCGGACTCTCACCGGCTTCTCCGTCACAGTTGTCGGTCCCGGGGCACACGGCCTCGGACGGCCCTTAGTTTACAGCGTGAGCTTCTGGGGTGCGACCTCGGCCACTTGACGAGCTTCGAGGGCCCTGATCGGGGGAAAGATCCCGTCAGATGATAATGACGGCAGCGACGAGCACAACCGTGATGCAGATCGTCATCCAGTTCGGGTGAACCTGAATTTCTCCGTCACGAGACATCCCGTCCCTGGGCTTCTTCTGGACCGGCCCCTGCTTGGTCTGCGTCGCAGCCGTCGCCCTGGCCACGGGACGACGCTCGATCCTCTCCATCTCGATGAGACGAGCCGTCGAGTGGGAATCCAGCGACCACCTCATCGGAAGCTCGGAACCGACGATGACCTGCGGGACGTGGTCGGCATTGCCCTTCATCGCGGTGGCCGTGCCGCGTGCCGGGGCAGCCCACGCCGAGATCGTGCGTGGCTTGCGTATCCCCTCGGCGTCAGGACGACGCTCGGCCGTCAGCGCCAGCCCCCAACGCCCGGTGACCTCGGTGATTCGACGCCAGGGAACGTCCCAAATTCGGAATTGATTGACGACGGTCACTCCATCGTCATTGATCCGAATTTCGGCAACTCCCCAAATGATCCACGTCAGCCACACGAAAAGCAGCAGGGCGGGCAGGTTCGTCAATCCAGCCAGACCGGATCGAATGAGGTCGAGAATCGTCAGCACGATGATCACCGCGAGGACGGTCCCGACGCCGATTCGTCCTCGATGCGAGGAGATGATGATCGGCGGTCTCATGGCGCTCCAGACGGGGTCAGACAAGTGGTGGTGTGCGGCGACGTGGGTATTCCCGTCGTGAGTTGATAGGCTACCCCCGCTGTGTCCATGCTCCCAGACGTTTGCCTGCAGCGCGTCATGGGGGTTGGATCTGCGTAGTCAGTAGTCCACGAGATGGGAGAGGGCCCGGATGCTTTCCGCCTTCGCCAATGCCTTTAGAACGCCGGATCTTCGCCGCAAGATCCTGTTCACGCTCTTCATCCTGGCGGTTTTCAGGCTCGGGTCCGTCATCCCCGTCCCGAACGTCAACGTGTCTAACATCAACACGTGCGTCAGCCAGGCGAGTTCCGGGTCCTCTGCCGGTCTGTACTCGATGATCAGCCTGTTCTCGGGTGGCGCCCTGCTGAAGTTGGCGATCTTCGCGCTCGGCATCATGCCCTACATCACGGCGTCGATCATCCTGCAGCTGCTGACCGTCGTCATCCCGAAGCTGGAGACCCTCAAGAAGGAGGGCGCGTCCGGCCAGAACAAGATCACTCAGTACACCCGTTACCTCACCCTGGTGCTCGGCCTGCTGCAGGCGACGGCCTTCGTCACCCTGGCAACCTCGGGACGTCTGTTCACCGGCTGCGCCCTGCCGGTCGTGTACTCCACCTCGATCTTCGAGATCATCGTCATGATCCTGACGATGACGGCAGGCACGACAATCGTCATGTGGATGGGTGAGCTCGTCACCGAGCACGGTATCGGCAACGGCATGTCGATCATGATCTTCACCCAGATCGCTGCCCGCTTCCCCGATTCCCTGTGGTCCATCAAGGTTGCTCGTAACGGTGCTGGTCAGGCCCACGCCTGGTTCGTGTTTAGCTTGGTGATCGTCATCGGTCTGCTCGTCATGGCAGCCGTCGTCTTCATCGAGCAGGGTCAGCGGCGAATCCCGGTGCAGTATGCGAAGAGGATGGTCGGGCGTCGGATGTTCGGCGGCTCCACGACCTACATTCCGCTGAAGGTGAACCAGTCCGGCGTCATCCCGGTCATCTTCGCCTCGTCGATCCTGTACCTGCCGGTGCTCTACGCCACCTTCCGACCGCAGACCGGCGCGGCGAAATGGATTGGTCACTACTTCCAGCGTGGTGATCACCCGATTTACAACATCGTCTATTTCCTGCTGATCATCTTCTTCTGCTACTTCTACGTGGCCATCACTTTCGATCCCGTCGAGATGAGTGACAACATGAAGAAGTATGGTGGATTCATTCCCGGCATCCGGGCCGGGAAGCCCACCGAGGACTACTTGGCCTATGTGTTGTCGAGGCTGACGGCACCTGGGTCCTTGTACCTGGGCCTCATTTCGATGATCCCGACGCTCGCGTTCGTGTACCTCAAGGCGAACCAGAATTTCCCGTTCGGAGGTACGAGCATCCTCATCATCGTGGGTGTGGCGCTGGACACCGTCAAACAGGTTGAAAGCAAGTTGCAGCAACGACACTACGAAGGATTCCTGTCATCATGAGACTGCTGATCATGGGCGCCCCGGGCGCAGGCAAGGGAACTCAGGCCACCGCCATCGCTGAGCACTACTGCGTGCCCGCGGTCTCCACCGGCGACATGTTCCGTGCCAACATCAAGAACGGCACTGAGCTGGGCAAGAAGGTCAAGGCCATTATGGATGCCGGCGACCTCGTCCCCGACGAGCTGACCGATGCCATCGTCGTCGATCGCCTCCACCAGGACGACGCCGCCAACGGCTTCCTGCTCGACGGCTACCCCCGCAACATGCATCAGGTCGCGGCCCTCGACGCTTATCTCAAGGAGCACGGTCAGGAGCTCGACGCAGTCATCAGCCTCGACGTCGACCCCGAGCTGCTCACCCAGCGTCTGCTGAAGCGTGCTGAGATCGAGGGGCGTACCGACGACAACGAGGAGACCATCCGCAACCGTATGAAGGTCTACTCCTCCCAGACCGAGCCGCTCCTCGAGCATTACCGATCGGCCGGCATTCTCGTTCCGGTTGACGGCGTCGGTGAGATCGACGAGGTGCGCCAGCGCATCTTCGCTGCTCTCGATTCGAAGAACTGACGTGCTGGGCCGCAATCGATTCCAGATCAAGACACCCGACCAGATCTGCAAGATGCGTCGGGCGGGACTGGTCGTCGCCGAGGGCTTGGAGGCTATGAGAGCGGTTGCCGTGCCGGGGGCCACCACCGCTGACATCGACCGGGCCGGCCGCGAGGTGCTCGAGCGTCACAACGCGGGTTCTAACTTCCTCAATTACGGGGGAGATTGGGGCCTGCCGCCCTATCCGGGCGTGGCATGTGTGAGCCCAAACGAGACCATCGTCCACGGCATCCCCGGTGATCGCGAGCTTAAGGACGGCGACATCGTCTCCATCGACTACGGAGCCATCGTCGACGGGTGGCACGGTGATGCCGCCCGAACGGTTCTGGTGGGAGACGTCAGCGAGGAGGCCAGGGCCTTGTCCGAGGTGACCCGTGAGTCCATGTGGGCCGGCATTGCCAAGGTCGCGGCCGGTGCTCGCATCGGTGACGTCTCCGCTGCTGTACAGGCCTCCCTGGAGTCCCACGACCGTGATTACGGGATCATCCGTGAGTACACCGGCCACGGGATCGGCACCGAGATGCACATGGATCCGGACGTCCCCAACTGGGGCCGAGCTGGACGTGGCCCGAAGATCGTCGAAGGTATGGTGCTGTGCATCGAGCCGATGGCGACTCTCGGTATGGAGGACACTGCCACCCTGGACGACGAGTGGACGGTTGTCACGGTGGACGGCTCGTGGGCCAGCCACTGGGAGAACACCGTTGCCGTGACCAGCAAGGGTCTGTGGGTGTTGTCCGAACCCGATGGCGGCAAGGCCGAACTCGAGAAGCGCGGAGTGCCATTCGGGCCTCTTGATTGAGATTGAGTTCTTGTGGTGGTCGCCGGGACGTTGGTCCCGGCGACCATTGTTTTGTGGGGGTAGAGGGTCGACACGCCCTATCTGGGATTCTCTGCGGCTCAACCAGGTTCGGAACTCGTCGTTACTACACGGAGCTGCCAAAAACTGTGCTTGGTAACGTGACCATCGTGTATTTGCCCTAATTTTTGGCAGCTCCGTGTAGTTGTCCCCACGTAACAGCCAACCGCCGCACCAAAAAATACCTGTGGACAAGTGAAGGATCTGGCTTGCGTTGACGATAACTGTCAATGTGAGAACTTCTGATGTTGCGAGCCATGGTGTGCCATCCGAGCTCTGCCCCGGCGGTGTGGTGTCCACAGGTGTGCTTTCGTGCTTCGGCCTCGATCGTGAAGCGATCCGGTCAGCGAAGAAGAGGGGTGAACTCAGCTGGCTGAGAATGGGTTGGTGGGCCCTACCGGATGCCGACCACGACGTCGTCACCGCGGTGAGGGCAGGAGGCGTCCTGGGGTGTGTCAGTGCTCTGAAGATGATCGGGGTCTGGTCGCCGCTCGATTCGCAGATCCATTGCCGGGGCCACCGCGAACCACTGTACCCGGCTGTTCGTTCCTGTCCCGCGCCTCGTCGCGCTGCCCCCATCATGGCGGTCGATCCGCCCGACATTGCCGTGCAGTCAGTCGTGCGCTGCCTCGATCATGATGAAGCCGTGGCGGTCCTCGACTCTGTGCTGCGGAAAGGGGTACTCACTCGCGAACGGCTTGAGGAGTGTCTTTCGCCGATACCGGCGGGTCGGCGCATCCTTCCCGACCTCGGCTGGGCCGACTCAGGTGCCGAGTCCCTCGTCCGATGCCGGTTACGCCGCGTCGGTCTCCCAGTGAGAACTCAGGCCAGCATCGGTGGCGTGGGGAGAGTCGACATGCTGGTGGGGAGCCGGCTCGTCATCGAAGTCGATTCGGTGGCACACCACACGGATGCCTTCGCATATTCCAACGATCGTCGTCGTGATCTTGAACTCGTTTCCCGCGGCTATCTCGTCGTCCGGATCACCTGGCACCAAGTCATGTACGACTGGGAGTGCGTCGAGCAGCACATTCTGGAGATCGTCGGTGCCGGTGACCACCTGGGTCGTGTCCGGGCAGCCTGACAACAGGGGTTGACGAGGGTGGTTGTATGTCTGCCATGAGCTTTGCCATAGGCCCTGCCCCACAGACTCGCCGTGACGACGTTGTCGAGATCCTCCACGGGCGCACCATCGAAGACCCGTACCGCTGGCTCGAGGACGCCGATTCCCCCGACACCGTCGACTGGGTGGAACGACAGCGAGCCTTCACCGAGGAAGCCTTCACCAAGCTGAGAACCCGGGAGGCGTTCCGCAACCGACTCACTGAGCTGTACTCCCTTCCTGGCGACACGATCGACAAGCACTGTGGCGGTCGCTATCTCATGTGGCACGACGACGGTGATGCCGCCCAGCCAGTGGTTCAGGCGGCCGAGGACTGGCGCGACCTGTTCGATCGTCCCATCACTCTCCTCGATCCCAACGATTGGTCCGAGGACGGTACGACCTCCCTCAAGGATGCGGCCATCAGCCCCGACGGCTCGACCCTGGCGTGGGCGAGCTCGGTAGCCGGCTCGGACTGGACCTCCTTCACCCTCCGCAACGTGGCCACCGGCGAGGAGCGCGACCCCGGAATCCGTACCAAGTTCAGTACGGTCAGCTGGTTCCCAGATTCAGTGAGCCTGCTCGTCCTGGACTTCCCGGACAAGGAAACTGGCGAGACCGCGGTCACCAAGGCCGCGGGCGACCCACGTCTTGTCATGGTCCGCACCGACACTGGTGAGCGGACCGAGGTGCTTCCGGCTGGCCCGGAGGGGACCTTTTACTGGGGTGGGATCAGTCACGAAACCGACGAGAACGGCGATCGCACCGGGGAGGGCTGGGTGGTCGTCAGCGACATCATCGGCACCTCCCACAACAGCGGGCTGACGGTCTTCCGTCATCACCTCGTCGACGGACACTCCGTGGTCGAGAAAGGGCGTCGCATTGCCGAGGCTGACGCGAGTCATCATCCCGTCGGCATCGTCGGCTCAACGTTCTTTGTCCTCACTGACGACATCACCCCGACCTACCGACTCGTCGCCATCGACCTTGCGGCGGACGAACCAACTCCGAGCGAGGTCATTGCGTCCTCGGAGTACCCGTTGTCGACGGTGGTCCTGGCCGGGGAGACCCTCGTCGCCGTGTACATGGTTGACGTCTCGCCGCGCATTAGCCGATGGTCTACTTCAGGGAAGCATCTCGGTGACGTCGACATCGAGGCTGGTGACGTCCATCTCACCGCTCCCGACGAGCACCAACCCGACGTATTCATTCACGCCACGGGCCCGAGCAGCCCGAACGTCGTTTACCACCTCGACGCCGCATCCGGTGAGTTGGAGAAGATTCAGTCCGCCGAGGTTGGCCAGTTCCATGCCGGTGTGGAGCGTCGTCATGCCACGAGTGTCGACGGCACCCAGGTGCCCTACTGGTACATGCGCGACGAGTCCAACGACGCGACCGGGCCGCTGCCGACCATCGTCTACGGATATGGCGGATTCGACATCACCATCACCAACACCCATTCCCCTCTGTGGCAGGCGTGGATGGAGGCCGGCGGTGCGGTCGCCCTCGTCAACGCTCGTGGCGGTGGCGAGTTCGGATCCGAGTGGTACCGCGACGGTGTTCTCGACAACAAGCAGCACGTTTTCGACGACCACATCGCCGTTCTCCTTGACCTCGTCGAGGCCGGACTGGCGACCCCAGCCACCCTGGCAATCAGTGGTGGTTCCAATGGTGGTCTGATGGTCGGTGCCGTGCTCACCCAGCGTCCGGAGCTACTAGCTGCGGCAGTTCCCGAGGTCGGAGTGCTCGACTTGCTGAGGTTCCACAAGTTCTCCTCGGGGGCTGCATGGATGTCGGACTACGGCAACCCGGAGGACACCCACGACTTCGAGGTCGAGCTGGCCTACTCGCCGCTGCACAACGTGGGGGAGGGACGCCACTACCCGGCGACCCTCGTCATGACCGGTGACCACGACGATCGCGTCGTGCCGGCCCACAGCCACAAGTTCACCGCCACCCTGCAGCGAGCCCAGGGAGGGGACGCCCCGATCCTCACCCGCATCGACCAGTCGGTGGGGCATGGTGCCGGGCGTCCCCGTGCTTCCCGCATCGATGCGTCCGCTGACAAACTCGCCTTCATCGCTGAGTTCACGGGCCTGACACCGCGGTTCTGATCTCGTCTCGGTTCTCTACCGGCACGGCCTGGTGGTGACGCCGCCGCCAATTTGGGGCGACGGCATCAAGCAGGTATCGTTAGCTGTTGGCTCCTTCTGTGCGGAGCCAACAGCCGTACCCGCAGGGGGTACGGCCAGCGGACAGATGGGACGTAATGGCCAAGAAAGAGGGAGCACTCGAACTGGAGGGAACTGTCGTTGAGGCTTTGCCCAACGCCATGTTCCGTGTCGAACTCAAGAACGGGCACCGCGTTCTTGCCACGATCAGCGGCAAGATGCGTCAGCACTACATCCGAATCCTGCCGTCGGACCGTGTCGTCGTTGAGCTGTCGCCCTATGACCTCACTCGCGGTCGGATCGTCTACCGCCACAAGTGAGCTGCGGCTCATTGCCAAGCGCTTAACGGCGCACCACCCAGGTTCCCGCCAGGGGATCGTTACGCGAAAGAGAATCTCATGAAGGTTCAGCCGAGCGTCAAGAAGATCTGCGACAAGTGCAAGGTCATCCGTCGCCACGGCCGCGTGATGGTCATCTGCGACAACCCGCGCCACAAGCAGCGTCAGGGCTGAGCCCACGCCGCGACGGGATCGCAGATCGTCCACGCGACGGTCAGCAGGAATGCAGGGGTTCGACCCCTGAGGTCCACCGTCAGGCCCACCCGCCAGGTGGGAGCGGTGAACAATTGAACTGCACAACAGAAAACGCACCGGTTGCACACGCTGGTGCAGACCTCCCGGGCATTGCCCGGGACACCGTGGAAGCACGTCCCGGAGCCCCGCTCGAAACCATCGAGCACGGATCTGGGCCACCACCCCCGGACGAAGGCCGGGGCCTCGTCGGACGGTCAGACACCGCCCATCGTTCCCAGGAATGACGAGGACGCTCCACGCCGGACACCTTCGCGGCTCGACTTCGTTCGGGTCGAACGAACAAGAAAGGGATGCCACATGGCACGCCTCATCGGAGTTGACCTGCCGCGCGACAAGCGCCTCGAGGTCGCCCTGACCTACATCTACGGAATCGGCCGCACTCGCGCCACCGAGACTCTGAAGGCCACCGAAATCAGCGGTGACCTGCGCGTCCACGAGCTGACCGACGATCAGCTCGTGGCTCTGCGTGACCACATCGAGGCCAACTACCACGTCGAAGGTGACCTTCGTCGTGAGGTGGCCGCTGACATCCGCCGCAAGATCGAGATCGGCACCTACCAGGGCCGTCGTCACCGCAGCGGACTGCCGGTCCGTGGTCAGCGCACCCGCACCAACGCCCGTACCCGCAAGGGCAAGAAGAAGGCCGTCGCCGGCAAGAAGAAGGCCAAGTGAGTCACTGCCCATCGGGCACTCACCAACCTTCATCGATGCGCAGATCACACTGATTTCAGGAGAGACATCACATGGCTACTGCAGGCCGCAAGGCTGCACCCAAGACCAAGGTGCGCCGCAAGGAGAAGAAGAACGTCGTCGCCGGACAGGCGCACATCAAGAGCACGTTCAACAACACCATCATCGCCATCACCGATCCTTCCGGTGCGGTGATCTCGTGGGCCTCTGCCGGCACCGTCGGCTTCAAGGGCTCTCGTAAGTCCACCCCGTTCGCCGCTCAGATGGCCGCCGAGGCCGCTGGACGTCGCGCCATGGAGCATGGCATGAAGCGGGTTGACGTCTTCGTCAAGGGTCCCGGTTCCGGCCGTGAGACCGCCATCCGTTCCCTCGGGGCCGTCGGCCTGGAGATCGGTCCGATCTCCGACGTCACCCCCGTTCCGCACAACGGATGCCGCCCGCCGAAGCGCCGCCGCGTCTGACCCACTCCGAGAGCAAAGGACTGATACACAATGGCCCGTTACACCGGCCCCCTCACCAAGAAGTCCCGTCGCCTCGGGACTGACCTTGTCGGCAACGACAAGTCCTTCGAGCGTCGTCCGTACCCTCCGGGTGTCCACGGTCGCGGTCGTACCAAGGATTCCGAGTACTCGCTGCAGCTGCGCGAGAAGCAGAAGGCTCGTTACGCCTATGGCGTGCTGGAGAAGCAGTTCCGTCGTTACTACGAGGAGGCGGATCGCGCCCAGGGCAAGACTGGTGACGTCCTGCTGCAGATCCTCGAGTCGCGTCTCGACAACGTCGTGTACCGCGCCGGACTTGCTGCCACCCGTCGTCAGGCTCGCCAGATGGTCAGCCACGGCCACTTCCTGGTCAACGGCAAGAAGGTCAACATTCCTTCCTACCGCGTGAGCACCCACGACATCATCGACGTTCGCGAGAAGTCCAAGGACCTTTACCCGATCGTCGTCGCCCGCGAGACCTTCGAGACCCGCGACGTTCCGGCCTGGCTGGAGGTGCGTCCGAACAAGGGACGCATCCTGATCCACCAGCTGCCCACCCGTGAGCAGATCGTCGTCGACGTCAACGAGCAGGCCATCGTCGAGCTCTACTCCAAGTGATCCGAGAGGTCACCCCCTTGGATCCCCGAGGGGGCCAAGTTACTGCGTATCTTCACCGGCTCGGTGATTGCGCATTGCTCTGAGGCCACCTGGAAGCTGATGAGGGGTGACCCCTTGCAGCCCAGCTTTCCCCGGGCCGACTTCGGTCGGCCCGGGGATGCAACAACTGAATAACCTCGCGGCGGGGAGTTCCCGTCATCCTGTTCCCCTCTGCGCCTTCATATAGCGGTCGGCGCGAAAGGTAGAAAACATGCTCATCGCACAGCGTCCCACCCTCACCGAGGAGTCCGTCTCCGAGTTCCGCTCAAAGTTCATCATCGAGCCCCTGGAGCCCGGCTTCGGCTACACCATCGGCAACTCGCTGCGTCGCACCCTGCTGTCGTCCATCCCGGGCGCCTCTGTGACGAGCATCAAGATCGAGGGAGTCCAGCACGAGTTTTCCACCATCGAGGGCTGTGTCGAGGACGTCACCGAGATCATCCTGAACCTCAAGGGCCTGGTCCTCTCCTCTGAGGAGGACGAGCCCGTCGCCATGTACCTGCGCAAGTCCGGCGCCGGCGAGATCACCGCTGCTGACATCAACCCGCCGGCCGGTGTGACCATCCATAACCCGGACCTGCACATCGCCACCCTTAACGACGATGGTCGCTTCGAGATGGAGCTCATCGTCGAGCGTGGACGCGGTTATGTGTCCAGCGCCCTCAACGACGACCCGAACTCCGAGATCGGTCGCATCGCCGTCGACTCCATCTACTCCCCGGTCCTCAAGGTCACCTACAAGGTCGAGGCCACCCGAGTCGAGCAGCGCACCGACTTCGACAAGCTCGTCGTCGACGTCGAGACCAAGCCGAGCATTCAGCCGCGCGACGCCGTCGCTTCTGCCGGCAAGACCCTTGTCGAGCTGTTCGGTCTGACGCGTGAGCTCAATGCCGACGCCGAGGGCATCGAGATCGGTGCCGGCCCGGTTGACGAGGAGTACGCCGAGAGCCTCGGAACCCCGGTTGAGGAGCTCAACCTCACCGTCCGTTCCTACAACTGCCTCAAGCGCGAGGGCATCCACACCGTCGGAGAGCTTGTTTCCCGCTCCGAGCAGGATCTGCTCGCCATCCGCAACTTCGGATCCAAGTCCATCGACGAGGTCAAGGAGAAGCTGACCGAGCTCGGTCTGGCTCTCAAGGACTCCGTCCCGGGCTTTGACCCACTCGCCGCCGCCGAGGCCTACGACGAGGCCAGTGACGACGATGATTTCGCGGAGACCGAGCAGTACTGAGCTGATTGATGCAGGGACCCCTGCATCCCCCGAGCGAGTCGGCTCTGCTTCGCAGTCGCGGGTTTGCCTGCGGTTGAGTAGAGGGTCGAGTAGCTCTTGACAACCAAAGATTTCCTCTCTTCGGAGGGGAGGCCAGGGGGGTGGACCCTGGCCACACCCCCACCCGTCGCTTGACGGGGAAGGGGAGGGGAGGACAACCGTCCTCCCTCAGCCGGATCGCGGCGGGTCCACCTGCCCGCCACACCGACACACAAGGAGAAAAAGAATGCCGAAGCCCACTAAGGGTCCCCGTCTTGGCGGTTCCCCGGCCCACGAGCGGATCATCTTGCGCAACCTGGCCAGCCAGCTCTTCGAGCACGGCCATGTCGTGACTACCGTCACCAAGGCCAAGCGCGTCCGCCCGCTCGCCGAGAAGCTCATCAACCGAGCCAAGACCGACACCGTCGCCAACCGTCGCATCGTCAACCGCACGATCACCGACCGCGGCGTCGTGCACATCCTCTTCACCGAGATCGGCCCCCTCATGGAGGGTCGCGACGGCGGTTACACCCGCATCACCCGCATCGGCAACCGCAAGGGCGACAACGCCCCCATGGCCGTCATCGAGGTCGTCACCGAGAAGGTATCCTCCAAGGCTCCGGCCAGCGCTGCTGACGCCAAGGCGCAGATCAACACCGCCACCGAGGCGGCTGATGCCAAGGAGCCGGAGGTCAAGGAGGTCGCCCCCGAGAAGACCGAGGGTGACGCCGCCATCGAGCACAACACCTTGGCCGAGAACGCCGCTGCTGACGCCCCCGTGGCCGCTGAGCAGGATGCCGTTGAGGCCGAGGAGAAGGCTCAGGCCTGATCCTCCTTCCTTGAAACACCCGAGCGCCGGTCCCTGAGGGGTCGGCGCTCGGGTGTTTCCGCGAACTCGACCCAACCCCGGACGCCGTCATGCGTCATCACCACATAGGCTGGAGAAGTGACGACCCTCCGTATCGCTCAGCTCGCCAACTTCGTCGGCCCCGTCTCGGGTGGCATGAAGGTGGCTATCGACGCTCTTGGCAGGGGATACGTCGCTGCAGGTCACGAGCGCATCCTCGTCATTCCAGGACCGAGGGACCGCATCACGGAGTCGGAGTCCGGCATCACGGTCGAGATCGCGGCACCACGAGTTTCGGCCGGTTACCGTATGATCGCCACGCCTTGGCGTGCTCTCGACATCCTTGATCGTTTCCGTCCCACGTCCATCGAGTCCTCCGACAAGTGGACCCTCACCCCAGCTGCCGGCTGGGCGACCCGACGCGGCATCGGTTCGGTCCTGTTCAGCCACGAACGCCTCGACGACATGCTGACGATGTGGGTGCGTCGTCAGTTCGGCGTCGCCGCCGCTGTCGGCGCCCTGAACCGCCGTCTGTCCAAGTCCTTCGACGTGGTCGTCGTCACGTCGGACTACTCCGCGGGTGAGTTCGCCGACACGGGAGCTCGCCTCGTCAAGGTTCCTCTCGGTGTCGACCTTGAGACTTTCCATCCGGACAAGCGCGAGCCTGGGCTTCCCACCCCGCGCCCGGACGGGCTCCTCAGGCTGTGCTACGTCGGCCGGATGAGTCACGAGAAGAGCCCGCAGTTGGCTGTCGCTGCCGCCGTCGAATTGCATCGCCGCGGTGTCCCGCTGCGACTGGACATGTACGGTGTCGGTCCCGATGCTGACACCCTGAAGGAGCAGGCCGGCGACGCCCCGGTCTTCTTCAACGGTTTCGTGGAAGGGCGCGACGAGGTTGCCCGTCGATTTGCGGCTGCAGACCTCTCCATGTCAGTTTGCCCGGCAGAGACCTTCGGGTTGGCATCCTTGGAAGCTCTCGCCTGCGGAACCCCGGTCGTCACTGCGAACCGAGGAGGCGCACACGAGATCGTCGATGCCACCAGCGGAGAGGCTGGCAGTCCCGACGCCGACGGTTTGGCGGATGCAACCGTGCGTCTGGCCGACCGGCTAGGACCCGACCTGCGAGAGGCCGCTCGACGGCGAGCCGAGCAGTTCACCTGGGAAGCCAGTGTCGAGAAGATGCTGGCTGTTCATTCCGAGATTGCCGCACGTCCTGGTAGGAAGCCCTACTGGAAGCAGAAACTCAAGGACCGGCACGACGTCCTAAGCGGCGTCGACGACCCACTCGCCCCGCAGACAGGCGACCATCAGATCGACGACCATCAGGAGCGCAGATGAAGAAGATCCCACTCGTGCTGGCCGGTGTGGCAGCCATCGTCGTCCCGGTCGTCGTGGCGGCGCCGAAATCAGAACCAGCCCTGCCTGAGGGGCCCGGCGACGAACCGCTGCGTACCTTTGACGACGTCGTCGCGGCCTGCCGAGCGACGGGCAAGACCGGTTGGGCCCTCGTCGACGAGGCCACCCAGCTCGTCCACCGGATGTACACCCATTACTCCTGCTGGCATCTGTGGCTCAGCCCGGAGGCATCTCTCGCGGCTGGTCACGGCCACTCGGGGCAGTACAACATCGTCCTCGGGCGAGTGCTCGAGGAACTCGGATTCCAGGTGAGGCCGGTCCATGCTGCGCGCGTCCGGTTGGAGCACCACCCCTGGTACCACACCGGCCACAGCTGGCTTCGCGTCACATACGAGGGCAAGGAGCTCGACGTCTGCGCATCACGTCCGGGCAACACTGCCGGAGACGTCGCCTTCGTCCCGATCACCGACGTCCTGGACCGCACCAAGCTCAACAGCATCGACACCACCATCGCCCTGGCGCCGATCACCGTCGTCAGTGTCTGGAAGTCCTGGTTGACGGGGTCGGGAATCCAGAGGTGGATATACCGGCCATTCGGGGTCTCCGCCTGACATGGCCGGCCCGGGATCGGGCGAGATCCCAGGCCCCCAAGTGCTCAGGTGTCCATGAGGTCGCCGGTGGACGTCCTGGTGAGGGAGCGGTTCATGGTCTCCGGGGCCATGAACTGGCCAGTCACCGCGCCAATGACACACAGTCCTGCCGCAATGACCATGCACCACTTGATGCCGATCGTCCCCATGCCGATGGGCAGCAGGTAGGTGCCGAGGAAGGCGCCGATACGGCTCATCGCCGACCCGAGTCCGACGCCGCTGGAGCGAATGTCGGTGTCGAAGATCTCTGACGGGTACACCGCGGTGAGGATGTCACTATAGGAGTTGACCAGGGCAAAGACCGCCAGACCGAGCACCAGTACCCACGACGGCGCGTTCGTCCACAGGCCGACGACCAGCAGGACCACCATCTGCACCCAGAACGGGCCAATGAGCATGCGGCGGCGACCGATCCGGTCGATGGCCAGCAGGCCGATGAGGGCACCGATCGCGCCGACGGTGTTCGAGAGGATCGTGCCGGTCGCCTGGGACTTCACATTGAGGGACTCCAGCACCTTCGGGGCGTAGGTGAAGATGGCGAAGTACGGGGTGACGATGCACGTCCAGAAGATGCAGACGAAGACGGTGCGTCGCAGCTGACCCTTGCGGAAGAGCTTGCGGTACCCGTCCTCGCCGACCGACTCTGCGGCGAACTCCTCGGCCTCGAAGAACTCCGGACCCATGTGTTTCTCGACGATCTCACGCGCCTCGGCCTCTCGGCCGTGACGAAGCAGCCAGCGTGGGGATTCGGGCAGACCGATCCGCAGGCCCAACACGACGAGGGCAGGAATCACCGAGGTCGCCAGGATCCACTTCCACGAGATCCCGAGCCACAACAGCGCGTAGCCCAGCAGAACAGCGATGAGGAAACCGATACGCCAACACAACTCGAGGAAGGCCAGCTTCGATCCACGCTCCCGGGCCGGGGCGAATTCCGACAGCATCGGGGCACCGATCGAGTACTCGGCGCCGATGGCCATGCCCAGCAGGAATCGGAGGATGGCCAGGGACACCCCGCCGGTGACGAAGGCCTGGGCGACACCAATGGCGATGAAGGAAATGATGTCGACCATGAACATCTTCTGGCGGCCGAACTTGTCGGTGAGGTAGCCGAAGAGTGGAGCGCCGATGAAAATACCGAGCAAGCTTGCGGCGCCGACCAGACCTTCCATCGCGGGGGAGAGACCCAGGTCATGATTGATGTGCAGGATGACGACGCTGATGATACCGAGGTCGAATCCGTCGAGTCCGCCTCCGAACGCCGTGGCAGCGGTGACATGGCGCAGGAAGCGTCTGGACTCCGGGGAGATGCGTGTCGACGCTATTGGGCATCGAACTGGTGGGCAGCGTGTTGGCGGCCATCGTGGCAGCCCCTTCCGGTGGTGGACAATGCACCACGAGACGATACCGAGCGGATCCGTAAGCCAATCGACTCACCGTTTCATGGCTGGTGGGCCGTTAGTTACGGTTTCGGCCCTGTTGAAATTTAGCCGTGGAGGGGGTCGCCTCGCTGAGACTCGTGAGTCCCGTGCATATGCCGAAAGGATGGGGTGGGGCTGTCATCGCGTGTGGCAGCTGGTGAATAGGTTTTCGGGATTACCACCAGTTGGTGGGTCAAAGTGGTGGGTCAAGCCGATTGGGGCAAGGCTTCTCGGGAAGTATGGCCCAGACACACCACGAGGGGCTCGTCAAGAAGACGAGCCCCTCGTGAGTTCAGACGGTCTCTCAGATGAGGCCAGGGGTCTGGGAACGGGCACGATCGAAGCGAGCTTGGGCGTCGGCCCAGTTCACGACGTTCCACCAAGCGCTGATGTAGTCGGCCTTAACGTTCTGGTACTGCAGGTAGTAGGCGTGCTCCCACATGTCGAGCTGCACGATCGGGATCTGTCCGGACGGCAGGTTGCCCTGCTGGTCGAACAGCTGCATGGTGTTGAGGCGCTGGCCCAGGACATCCCAGACGAGCATGCCCCAGCCGGAGCCCTGAACGCCCTTGGCGGCCTCCTCGAACTGCTTCTTGAAGCCGTCGAAGGATCCGAAGAACTCGTCAATGGCAGCGGCGAGCTCGTTGTCCTCGGGACGGCCGCCGCCGTCGGGGGACATGTTCTTCCAGAAGACGGAGTGGTTGATGTGTCCACCGAGGTTGAAGGCCAAGTCCTTCTCGAGCTTGTTGATGGCTCCGAAGTCGCCCTTCTCGCGGGCCTCGGCCAGCTTCTCCAGGGCGGTGTTGGCACCCTGCACGTAGGTGTTGTGGTGCTTGTCGTGGTGGAGCTCCATGATCTTGCCCGAGATGTGGGGCTCCAGTGCGCCGTAGTCGTAGTCGAGATCGGGAAGGGTGTAAACAGCCATTCTTCCTCCTGTGGAACGAGATGCGCCATGGCTTCCGTCATGACGTGGCCCTTGGCGGGGCCGCTTGTTTGGTACAACACCGGAACTGTCTCCATCATTCCCACAACTGCGAGATTTTTCACGTAATGTGCCGAAATTGGTCCTGGCTAGAGCTCTTCAGTCTTCAGCGACAGCGACGAGGCCCCGTCCTGACGCTGTAACCACGACCTTCACGTACTACCTCTGACGTGAGGCCTGACCGCTGACGCGGCCGGTCACACCAGACAGGAGCAGCCAGGTGCGCGCCGACACCCTTCCCCTATTGCTGTTGCTGGCCTTCGTCGTTGCGATGCGATGATTGCGAGGTCCATCGCCAATATCAGCGGTGGCTGCTCCACCCTCCCCGTCGCCCTGGTCGGCGCTGAGCTTTTCCTAACCTGGTGCATCCCCATGAATGTGACCAGTACCGGGACCTTCGGAACAGGTGGTCATACGGGGCCGGAACAGACGGTCTGGCCGTGGCTGCAGCGCTGATCGGTTCTTTAGGTGTGGTCTGACAATGTGATTTGATGAATGATGTGACTGACCCCACAGGATCCTGGCCCATCCCTCAGACCGACGTGTCCACGCCTCTGGCGGCTTCGCCGACGAGTGACCCAGCCGTGAGAATCGACGGCCTCACCAAGAGGTTCGGCACCAAGATTGCCGTCGACAACCTAACGATGTGGGTTCCGCGTGGCTCCATGTTCGGCTTTGTCGGCCCCAACGGGGCCGGCAAGACGACGACGCTCTCTATGGCCACTGGGTTGCTGCGTCCTGACAGCGGCCGAATCGAGGTGCTTGGCCATGATCTCTGGGCAGATCCGGCCGCGGCCAAGGCCCAGATGGGCGTCCTCCCCGACGGGATGAAGACCTTCGACCGACTTTCTGGCCGAGAGCTGCTCCATTTTTGTGGGATGCTGCATCGCCTCGACGAGGGCACCGTCAATGAGCGCACCGACGGTCTTCTCGACGCCCTCGGCCTGACGGAATCTGCCAACACCCTGGTGTGCGACTACTCCGCCGGCATGACGAAGAAGATCGGTCTGGCCTGCGCCCTCATCGCCGACCCGGCCCTGCTCGTCCTCGACGAACCCTTCGAGTCCGTCGACCCGGTTTCCGGTCAGACGATCCGCGCAATCCTGCGTCACTTCGTCGACGGCGGCGGGACGGTCGTGATCTCCAGCCACGTCATGGAGCTTGTCGAGTCCCTCTGCGACTCGGTGGCCGTCATCGCGAAGGGACAACTTCACGCCATCGGGACCATCGACGAGGTCCGTCAGGGCAAGTCCCTGCAGGACAGGTTCGTCGAGCTCGTCGGCGGAAATGCCAACACTGGGGAGGGGCTCACGTGGTTGCGCAAGTCCTGAAATACCAGTGGCGAACCACTCTGGCCCCGTGCCGTAAAGGCGCCAAGGCCGGTGAGACGGTCGGACTGATCTTCCTTATTCTGATGGCCCTGTTCCTCGGTGGGAATTACTTCTCTTACGTGTTCTCGACCGGTCAACTTGGCGTCGATCCTCGCGGGGCCAGCACCGTGGCCGCAGGGGCCTCCCTCATGGTCTTCTGGATCGTGCTGCCGGTACTTTTCGGTGCCCAACCGATCTACACCGACCCCTCGCGGTACGCCATGTTCCCCAGGCGTTCTCGGGAGCTGATGCCTGCGTTCGTGACAGCCGGTCTGTTGGGCTTGGGGGGAATTGTCACCCTGGTCGCGGCAGCCTCACATGTTGTCGCATGGTCCAGTGCGGGCGCGATTTCGGTCGTTGTGGCCGTTCTCGGTGTCCTACTGGGATGGTCCGGTGCCATGATCACATCGAATCTCCTGCTGGCCGCGATGTCGGCGGTGCTGGCCAAGCGTCGATTCCGCGAGACCATGATGGTCCTTCTCGTACTCCTGTGCTGCGGACTGGGCGTCGGGATGCAGTTCGTGACAAGGGCTGATGCGACGACCAACGCGATTCCGGTCAACGTCGGACGGATTGTTGGTTGGACCCCGCTAGGATGGGCCTGGTCGATGCCCTGGGAAGCTGCCAGCAGCACGTGGCTGGCACTCATCGTCAAGCTCGTCCTCAGCATCGCTGGTCTTGCACTCATGGTCTGGGCCTGGCAGGCCATCGTTGACCGTCGCCTCGTCTCGCCAGCTGGAGATGGCGGCGGTGCCGAGAAGATCAAGGCTGAAAGCCGGATAGATCGCATGTTTCCGGTCACCCCGACCGGAGCTATTGCCGGACGCACCCTGCGCTACATGAAGCGCGATCCTCGAATGGTGTCTCTGCTGCTCAACACCTTCCTTATCCCGGTTTTTGCTCTGGTCCCGATGTTCATCAATGGCGGGTACAAGGTGAGCGGCACGACGTCAGCTCTCGTTTTCACCGCCCTCCCCTTCATGGTCATGCTGTGCGCGGTGCCGCTCTACGCGGGTTCGCTCATCAGCTACGACGGGACGGCCTTGTGGCATCACATTGAGGCGTCGGTCGCCGGTGTGGAGGATCGACGCGGTCGCGCGATTGCTTACCTCATCGTCACGATGCCGGTTGGTTTGCTGCTGGCCCTCGTCATGGTGTGGCGTTGTGGTCAGTGGGAACTGTTGCCGGTGGTGGTCGCCGAAGCCTGGAGTGCCCTCCTGCTCTCGACGGGGATCGGCTCGTGGATGGGTGTCGTCAATCCGATGCGGGTGGCTGACAATCGTAAGGGGAGCGGGTTCAACTCCGGTTCCGGATCGTCGACGGGTGCTGGCTGCCTGGGGGCCCTCATCGGCATGGTGGCAGGTGTCATCACCGCCATCCCGATCGGCCTGCTCGTGATGCTGGTGGGGATGACCGACAACTCGTGGTGGAGCATCCTCCTGACCTTCGTCGTCGGGCTGGCGTGGTCCCTCCTGATACTGCATGTTGGGATCATCGTGGGCGGACGAAAACTTGATCGCAGCTGGGACGAGGTGCTGAAGAAGGTCACTCCGGTGTCGTGAGCTGTGGCGCCAATTCTGCCGTTGACGCGCCGAATTGAGCGCGTCGGGAGGCTCGACGCAACACCTGTAGTATCGGACCGCCCAGCAGCGCCAGGCAGATGACGTTGGTGAGCGCGCGTCCCAGGTTCCAGCCCATGGACGTTGCAACGTTGAACAGCACGAAGTGCCACAGATTGGTCAGCGGAGACGCGTGTGGGTCGAAGGAGAGCTGGGTGCTGGTACCCAGGTTGAACGGCCAGAAGGCGAAATCCATCAGCCAGCCGTAGATGAAGGCGGAGATGAATCCCCAGCCGCACAGCCACGCTATTTCGGCTTTCCCTCTGGCACGGGGGAGGAGGCCCGCTCCCAGCCCGACGAAGCCCGAGGCGATCATCTGGTAGGGCAGCCACGGTCCAAAGCCTGCCGTGAGGAGGGCGGACGCGAACATCGTCGTCGTACCGAGGACGAATCCAAACCCTGCGCCGAACACCCTCGCGCCGAGAATCATGAGGATGAAGACGAAGGAGATGCCGGCCATCGACGGGCTGAGGGTTCGTAGCGCGGCCCCACAGGCGGTGAGGACGCCGATCATGGCGATGGCCTTGACGTCGATACCGTCCGAACTGAGCTGGGACACCACTACGGCGAGCACCACCGGCAGGATGGCTGCGAAGAGGAAGGGGGTGCGCGTCTCGTAGTCGGTCGAGCTGCCGGGGTCGAGGAACAGCGGCCAGCAGAAGGCCAGCAGACCCATGAGTGCGGTGACGACGAGAAGCACCCGCGATGTCGTCGACGTGCGGACGGCGACGTTCTGCTTCTGTCGGTTGCTCATCGGCCCGTACCTCCCGGGTTTCCCACGAGCCTCTTGACATCGGCGATCGTCATGACGTCGGCCGGGTGGAAGACCTTGGCGATCTGTGGGCTGAAGGCCGGTGAGGAGGTGCACACCGAGCGCGTGGATCCGTCGGCCACAACGTGGCCGGTTGCCATGACAATGGTGCGGTCGGTCGTTGCTGCTGCGAATTCCACGTCATGGGTGGCTAGCAGGACGGCCGCAGGAGCTCCAGTGGCGCCGGCGGCGATGTCCTTGACGATTCTCGCCAGCTCGTTCTTCATGGCGTAGTCGAGGCCGCGGGTGGGCTCGTCCAGGAGGAGAACGTCAGGGCGACTGGACAACTGGATTGCGAGCACGAGGGCCAGCCGCTGCCCCTCCGACATGTCACGAGGGTTGCGATCTTCCGGTAGTTCCACGCCCAGCTGGGAGAGGATGGCCCGCGTGGTTCCCTCGGGAACGTCGGACTCCTTGTCAGCCTGGGCGCACTCCTCGGCCACCGTCGGCAGGTAGAGCAGGTCGGCGGCGGATTGGGGAACCAGGCTCACCATCTTCCGCGCGGTTTCGGCGTTCGCCTTGCGCGGGTCGGTCCAGGATCCGTCATGGTTGACAAGGACCTTTCCCGAGGACCTCGTCGCCCCCTGGATGGCCCACATCAGCGATGACTTGCCCGACCCATTTCGCCCCATGAGGCAGGTGACGGTTCCGAGCCCCAGGGTCGTCGTCATGGCGTCGACGGCGTGGACCGTGCCGTAATCGACACCGACTTTCTCCAGCCGCAGCACCTCGTCACCGTGGCCCTGCCAGGTCATGGTTTCTGAGGGTTGTGGTGCTTTCGGGAGGTCGGGGCGCGTACCGACACGACGGCGGGCCTCGCGCACTGACAATGGAACGGTCGGCCATCCCATGGCCCGGCCCAGTGCGGCCAAGGGTGGGATGACGTCAGCGTGAGCCAGGACTTCCTCCGGGCGACCCTGCACGATGGACCCGTCACCGGGAAGCCACCAGACGGTGTCGGCGGCGTGCATGACGCGTTCCAGTCGGTGTTCGGCCAGCACCACCGTCAGTCCGACGTCATGGACGAGCGTGGTGATGGAGGCAAGAACGTCCTGGGCTGCGGTGGGATCCAGCGCACTGGTGGGTTCGTCGAGGACGAGGATGCGAGGCTGGGCTGCAAGTACAGCGGCGATGGCCACCCGCTGTTGTTGGCCGCCTGACAGGCTCAGCAGTGCCCGACGTCGCAGGTCGGCGATCCCCATGAGGTCCAGGGTCTCCTCGACTCTCTTGCGCATCACCGACGGGGAGATGCCCAGCTGTTCCATGCCGTAAGCGATCTCGTCCTCAACGGTGTCGGTGACGAATCCGTTGACCGGGTTCTGCCCAACGACTCCGACGACGTCAGCCAGATCGCGGGGACGATGTGTGCGGGTGTCACGTCCGGCCACCGTCACGGTGCCGTCGAGACGTCCACCGGTGAAATGGGGGACGATTCCGTTCAGCGCCCCCAACAAGGTCGACTTGCCGGTGCCGGTACGCCCGACGACCAGCGCCAGGTCACCCTCCTGTACGGTCAGGTTGATGTTCCTGAGGGTCGCAGCCGTGGCACCGGGGTGGGTGATCGACACGTTCGACAGGGTGATGACATCGGTCATGACTCGCTCACCTGATCTTTCCGGGGTTTCCACGAGGCCGCCTGCTCCGGGTCGGCTGACGCGGATCGTTGAGGCGCCGGGGTGAGCACCCCGGGCAGGGCGGCCGCCACGACGACGATGAGCATGGCCGGTTCCAACGATGGCCAGGCCACCGGCGAGGTGGGGACGGTGATGGCCTTCGGATTGGCCTGGGACAGCCAGATCATGGCAATCATCGCGACGGCGCCGCACAGGCATGACGCGGTGGCCTGCCAGGTCCAGGGATCGGGACGGTACCGGCTCACCCCGAGACGACGTCCCGAGGTCCGCAGGCCGATGATCGACCCGATGACGCCGACGACGATGAGCACGATGCCGATGTGTTGGCCCATCCGGTCGGCCAGGAACCACGAGCACAGGCTGCCAGGGGCGCAGGTCGACGGGTCAGCGCTGAACGATCCGGTCGGGTTGGCCAGGATCCCGTAGCAGCCCAGGGTCAGCCCCATCACCGAGAGGACGAGCAGAATTCGTGTCCCGGGGCGGACCTGTCGGTCGTTGCGGGTTCGACCGTACCCACGCGACTCCATTCCACGGGCTAGGGACATCGAGGTCTCCACCGAGTCCTCGAGCACGGGGACGAGCACTGCGACGAGGGCTCTCATTCCCTTTCTGGTGTCACCACGCAGCCTTCGGGCCCGTCTGACTCGTTGCACTGACGCGATGAGTTGGGGAAAGACCGCCAGGGCGATGACGATGGCCACCGAGACGTCGTGCAGGGCGGCCGGGACCGACTTGAGGACTCGCCGTGGGTTGGCCAGGGAGTTTGCGGCGCCGAAGCAGATCAGCATGCCGGCCAGGCGAAGGGCGTCGTAACCGGTGGCAGCCAGGCCTTCAGCGGTGACCGGTCCACCGAGCCGGATCCCGGCTGCCCAGTCAGGCAGGGACACCTTGGGTAGTCGGAAGAGGACGGTCCCTGTCCCGTCTCCTCCTATCAGAACCTGGAAGAACACCCGGATGACGACGACCGTCAGGGCCATACCGGCGTAGACACCGGCAGAACGAGCCCAGGGCTCGTCGGTGCGACGCAAGGTGACGACGAGTGCCACGGCCGCCGTGACGAGTACGACGAGAAGGGGATTGTTGGTGAGGCTGATGGCGATTCCGCAGCCGGCCGCCCAGCCCCACCACGACCATGGGTGGACTGTCCGGGCGCTGCCGTGCGTCGTGGCAGAAGGATTCTCGACGACCGGGTCGGCCGTCCTCGTCACCAGTCTTGACACAGCTCAGCGCCGGTCCCAGTCGTCGTGAGGCATGACTTCCCTTCCTATCATCACCACATCAGTCTACGACGAGCTTAGGCGTTGACGTCGATGACCCGGAAACCCTTTGCGGAGGCTACCCGGGCAGCGTCGAAACCTTGGTCGCACAGCCAGCGGGTGAGGGAGTCCGCACCGAGGTTCTTTCCGACGACGAGGTGCGCTACTCCCTCGTCGGTCAGCCGTGACAGCCAGGTCGTCAGCATCTCGTGCAGGATCGGCTTGCCGACGCGGATCGGCGGGTTGGACCAGATCTCGTCGAAGCGCAGGTCCGAATCGACCTCCTCGGGACGGCAGGCGTGGACACGGTCGCCGATCCCGAGGGCCTTGGCGTTGCGAGTGGTGAGGTCGATGGCGAGGTCGTTGACGTCCACGGCGACGACCTTTGAGCCGCGGCAGGCCCGCGCTAAGGCACAGGCGATGGGTCCATACCCGCAACCCAGGTCGAGGAAGGTGCCGTCGGAGGGCGGGGGAGTGACCTCGCGCATGAGGACGGCGGTTCCCGGGTCGAGGCGTGCGCCGGAGAACACTCCACCGGCGGTCGTCATCATCATGGAGTCGTCCCAGACGTTGACGGTGATGGTGCGGGTCTGCACCGGCCCCTCGGGGGTCGTGAAGTAATGGCTGGGCGCGTGGTCATCGCGGCGGGATCGGCTCATCAGTCCTCCCAACAGGTGTCGCAGAGTTCGTCGTGGCTTCGACGGGAACGCGCTTGGGCGGCACGCTCGGCAAGGTCTTCGTCGGCTGGGTAGCCGACCTCTTCCAGGGTGAGTCCGCAAGCTGGCATGACGAGCACCGACGACGCCCGCGACGTGCTGGCGGCGACCTCGTCGAGCCAGTGCTGGTCGCGGCGGCCGGAGGCGACGGCCGTCAGAGCTCCGATGAGGGACCTCACCATGGAGTGGCAGAAGGCGTCGGCCCGGACGGTCACCTCGATGGTCCCGCACGGGTCTTCGAGACGTTCGGCGTGGCAGTCCAAGAGAGTGCGGATGGTTGTCGCGCCCTCGCGGTACTTGCAGAAGGCGGCGAAATCGTGCAGCCCGAGAAGGGAATCGCCGGCCGTATTGAGGCGGTCAAGATCGAGGTGCCCTCGTACGGATGCCACGTGGAATCGCGTCAGCGGATCGGGTCGGGAGGACTCGTCCCACAGCCGGTAGACGTAACGACGCCACAAGGCCGAGAAGCGGGCGTCGAACTCGCCGGGAACAGGGCGGATAGACCTGACGACGACGTCGGAATCGAGGACCCGCGCCAACCGGCGCAGCATCGAGGAGGTGTCGATGCCGTCGGGAAGATCGACGTGGGCCACCTGACCGCGGGCATGGACTCCGGCGTCAGTTCGCCCAGCCACCGTCAGTGGGGTTGGCTCGCCGAGCCGGAGCACCCGGGGAATCCATGTCTCCAGCTCTCCCTGAACGGTGCGACGACCCGGCTGTGCCGCCCACCCCGAGAAATTCGCCCCGTCGTAGGCGATGTCCAGACGCCAGCGGGTCATGACTCGTCCACACGACGCCAGGTCAGGTCGTGGACGGTTCGCCCAGCCGCGAGCCCCTTCTTCTCGTAGCGGGTTACCGGGCGTTCGTCCCAGCGTGGGCTGAAACCGTTAGGGCCCGCATTGACCGGCTCGAGCAGTGGCTCGGCCGACAGCACCTCGACCATCCAGGTCGCGTAGTCGTCCCAGTCGGTGGCAAGACGCCACAACCCTCCCGGGCGTAGTCGTGACGCCACCAGGCGGGCCATGTCGGGGTTGACGATGCGGCGCTTGTGGTGACGCTTCTTGTGCCAGGGGTCAGCGAAGAAAGTCCAGATCTCGTCGACCTGACCGGGATCGACGAGGTGGTCCAGACCAGCGGCGGCGTCAGCGAGAATGATGCGAGCGTTCGTTGCGCCAGCGACATGGAGCTTGTTGAGAGCGCTGGCGGCCGAGGGCAGATACACCTCGAACCCGATGAAGTCCCGCTCGGGATGGGCTGCCGCGAGGGTGGCCAGGACGTCGCCGGATCCGGTTCCGATCTCGAGGGTGAGTGGGGCGACGCGTCCGAAAATCGTCGGCAGGTCGAGTCGGGCGTCAGGCGCGACGGACGTGCTGGTGGTGTCACGAGGAACGTCGATCATGTACGTGCTGGCCAGGGTGTCCATGGCGCGTTGCTGGGAGACGTTCATGCGGGGGGACCGGCGGACGAAGGAGACGACGCCGCGTCGTGCGCGGTCACCCGAGCGATGTGCGCCAGCTGAGTGGTCGTCGGAGTACTCCGCGGTATTGGGCAGCGGGGTAGGGGAGTCGCACCCGGAGGCGGTGTCGAGGTCGTCGGTCATGGGCACACATGCTAGGCGATTGCGCCGACAGCAGGTGCGGATGAATTTGCGAAGGTCTGTGTTTTGGAATTTCCAACGTTGTGGAAAGCATGAATATCTGAATGTTCAGCGCATCAAAAGATAAACAGTCAATTCGCTAATTCGAGACGTGTTCTTCCTTGTCAGATGCGACTCTGAGATGAGGCTTACCTTGCTTGTGAACGCTGTTTTGAGTGTCTAGCATTGGCAGTGTCAGACACGCGGTGGTCATTTATGAAAGGTTTCGACATGTCTACCGCAACTCCCGTTGTTTCCTGCAACCGCACCGCTTGTGCCTTCAATGATTCCGGCTGTACCGCCTTCGCAGTGACGGTCGGTGGAACCGCCGGAAAGCCCACCTGCGCAACCGTTGCTCACCTTGACGCTCGCGCCGGCCTTTCCTCGGCTGACGGGCGCGTTGGTGCCTGCCATCGCATCGAGTGCATCCACAACGACAAGCTTCTGTGCACCGCCAAGGAGGTCACCATCAGTGACGCTGCGGCTTGCACGGCATACCAAGCGCGCTGAGTCAGGCGTAGGCGTCTTGCCTGTTGAAGGGGTGATGCCCTCGCAACTGACCGCCGTGGTTCAGGCGTGGGCCCCCTCGGGGGAGAGGAGGCCCACGCTGTCCCGGTTCCGGCTGTCAGACACGCGTAGGGCGTACCGGACCCGAGTTCAGGGGGAGCTGGGCCACGGCGGCCTCGAGCTCAGGGAGGGACGATGCCTCCTGGTCTAGAGGAATGAACACCGCACCCGTTTGATCGGGGTTGACGTACATGAGCGTCAGCCCGGTGCGATCAATGTCCGCGCAGAACACCCGTCCCACGGTGTGAGGACATGCGTGGTGGGTGGCGCGCGACCAGCAATTGCAGCCCGGCAGTTTTTCCTGTCTCACCGCGTCGCACAGCTGCGACAGGTGGAAGTCGCCAAGGGAGGCGACGACGTCGAGGGCTGAGAGCTCGTCGTTGATTGATGGGAAGACCTCGTCATTCGGCAAATCGGCGATGAGGGTGGGGATATCGATCTCTGCACTTCCCAGGGCGTCGTGCAGGATGGCCTGACGCGGGTCAATGAGGCCGATGAGGCCATCGTCGAATTCGGTGATCATCGAGACTTCGCTCGGCAACACGTCAGTTGCCAGCAGATGATCGATCTGGTCGGCACTCAGCCAGGTCATGGTTCCGAGAATGTGGAGGGTCGCTGCCAGCAGCCGGATTGCCGGTTCTGGGGAATCCTTGGAAATCTCCAGGCGAACGTCGGTCGATAGGCCGGCGGGAATCTGGCAGAGTGCCTGGGCTGGCTGGGGGCGCAGGGCGACGATGAATCGTCCTGATGCCGTGACTCCGTGAGCCTGTAGATCGCACGTCCACTCATCGAGGTTTCCGTCGGCCGAGGTCATCGCGTGGGCGACCATCGTGGCCATGCCGGCGCCGCCGAGTATGCGTCGGGCGAGTGAAGAACTGCGTTGTGACAAGGTCGATGCGATGCGGGTCTTCGGGTCCGGGGCCATGCCGTCGTTGGTGTTGCCGTGGGCAGTCATTGTCACATCCCTCCTCTTAGGCGAGCCTAATCTAACATGATGAAGCCGTGGGGGATAGGACGGGGTCGGATTGCTGAAAGGTCCCGTGGCGATACCGATAAGCAAAGGGGCTCGTGCCACCTGGAGGGGCAGCAACATTCGGTCTTATCGGTAATTCCACGAGCCGGGCAGCATGAGTGGCCGCGGTAGGGGGCAGGGTCTCGGTGCAGTGGCTCTCGGTGAGAAAAGCGAGTGTCAGGCGGGAACGATGCCAGCCATGGTCTGGCGCAGGATGTGTTCGGGAAACGTCGTCCGGGGACGGTGTCGCCGGTGAAGGTGGGAGGCAAGCCAATCCAGCACGAACTGTGGATGTTGCCGAATCATGGTCGGAGTGGTGTGGAGGATCTTCCATCCGGAGCGATCAAGGTTCGCTGAACGCATCATCGTGTTCTCGTAACCGTCAATCGTTCCGTGGATCGCTCGACCGCGACCTTCTCGGCCTCGAAGGCCTTGTCGAGGATGTATCGACGGTCTCCGGCTCGCACGGCCTGATTTGGTTTCACGCCGGTGATGCCGACAGCTCGCATCAGCCGTCCGAATTCCAGTTCCGGAATTGACCAGGATTTGAGGTTGATGTCGGCGAGGGCGGAACTGATCTGGTGTCGGCTGAATCGCCAGGACAAACTGGATCGCGAGGCTCGACACGACTCCGGGCTCACCAACCCCTGCCGGAGTGCTTCGCAGACCCACGCCCAGTCCCCGTCGAGTGCCAGGAGGAGCACTGACACCTCGGGCTCCACGACCCACATGCCATATTTCTCCGTCACGTACCGACGGGGGACTCGCCATCGGTGAACACGGATCCCCTCCCGTTCAATTGAACGGGTACGTGAATAGGCCTCGACCTCCTTCACGGCATCGAGGTTGTGGAGGTGCTGGCCAGGTGGTTTCAACCCCTGCATGACAAGGGCGGCCTTGCCGATGAGCACGGCGTCCCGGTGCCACATGTGCACCGCTTTGATCCGCACCCTCGGGTCACTCGCAACTGATGTCGGGGACACAACGCCGGGAAGTATCCGCACCGCCTTTCCGGCAGCCACCGCTCGGTCTGCTTGCCCTCGCAGGTGACTGAATCGATGGATACGGGCCACCCCGCCATTCGCACGCCATTCGAAATCGAGTTCGTTCATACCCTCAGTTGTCGTCTGAGGCTCCGAAATCCGTCATCCACTGTGAAATCTGTGGACAACTGGATGGGAGCGCTCCAAGGCTGCTGTGGATAACTTTTGATGGGTGCTTCTCGCTGCTGTCACAGGTGACAGTCGGGCGGCGACCTCACGATATGGCCTCGCGGTCAGGAGCGGGGAGGGGCATGGGACCGGGGCTGAATGCACCTGGTGTCCCGAGGTTTTGGGCACGGTCGTCGCGTCGGCCGTGCCACCTCTGATTTGAACCCAAGCCTGCAGTCCGTGTATGTTTCCGCTGTTGCCTTCGAGCAAACGGGAGTTGGCCGCCGCGGTCACTCCGTCTGTCCGACACAGCGATGTCGTGATGCGGTTCCGGTCTCCGGTGTGTCACGCCGTCGAGTGGAGGAATTGCCCGCAGAGCACCACCACGTTGCAAGATCCCTGTGCGTAACTTCACGCATGGGACCGAGTTCGAGAAGGTACCTGTGACCACCTACAGCCCCAAGGCCGGCGAGGTACAGCGCAATTGGCACGTCATCGACGCCGAGGACATCATCCTGGGTCGTCTGGCCACCACCGCTGCCAACCTCCTGCGCGGCAAGCACAAGCCGCAGTACGCACCCCACATCGACACCGGTGACTTCGTCGTCGTCATCAACGCCTCCAAGATTGCGTTGACCGGCAAGAAGGCCACTGACTCGCTGCGTTACGACCACTCCGGTCGCCCGGGTGGTCTGCGCGTAACCAGCATCGGCGAGTTGCTCGAGAAGGACCCGCGCCGCGCTGTTGAGCGTGCGGTGTGGGGCATGATGCCCAAGAACAAGCTGTCGCGTCAGCAGCTCAAGAAGCTGAAGGTCTACGGCGGCCCTGAGCACCCGCACGCTGCGCAGAACCCGCAGCTTTACGAGATCACCCAGATCGCCCAGTGATCGCCCACGAAGGATTGTGACAGTGACTGACACCGCAACCGAGAACCTCGAGAACACCGAGGTCACCCCGTTCACCGAGGGCGACCGTGAGATCGCCTACCGCACCGACTCTACCCCGACCGTGGCCGCTGGCGACTCCAATCGCCCCGCCATGATCGCCCCCGGTGCTGCCACCGGCCGCCGCAAGGAGGCCATCGCCCGCGTCCGCATCGTCCCCGGCTCCGGCCAGTGGAAGATCAACGGCCGCACCCTGGAGGACTACTTCCCGAACAAGGTCCACCAGCAGATCGTGACCGAGCCCTTCACCACCGCTGGCGTTGAGGGTGCCTACGACGTCATCGCCCGCATCGGCGGTGGCGGCATTACCGGCCAGGCGGGTGCGCTGCGTCTGGGTATCGCCCGCGCGCTCAACAACGTTGACGCCGAGGCCTCCCGCCCGGCACTCAAGAAGGCCGGCATGCTGACCCGTGACGCCCGCGTCAAGGAACGCAAGAAGGCTGGACTCAAGAAGGCCCGCAAGGCCCCGCAGTACTCGAAGCGCTGATCTGGTCCTTTCCTGGAACTCGGGGCGGCCTTCCCACGGTGGAGGGCCGCCCCGAGGCGTTTCTCGGCTCACTTTCGGTTGTAGAAGAGAGACGGTTTCTGTAACGCGCGTGGTTTGCCCGGGAAATCGCCAGCTCGCTGTCATCTCTCGTAGCAGCACCCGAGGTGCTCATCGGTAACTCCACGGGTGATCTGAAAACCCCTCGAAGACACTCCCGACGCCAGTTATCGAATCAGCCCGATCCCGGTGGGCTCAGCGGGTAATTCGTTCACTTGGTGTGAGCGGTGGGTAGAGTGGCACTTCGTGGCACGACTTTTTGGAACTGACGGAGTGCGCGGTGTGGCCAACCAGGACCTCACCGCCGAACTGGCCCTCGACCTCTCGGTTGCGGCCGCCCACGTCCTGGGTGAGGCTGGCGCCTTCGGGCACCGCCAACCCACCGCGTTGGTGGCACGTGACCCTCGCGCCTCGGGCGAGTTCCTTGAGGCGGCCGTATGCGCCGGTTTGGCAAGTGCAGGTGTTGACGTCCTGCGCGTGGGCGTCATCCCGACTCCGGCCGCGGCCTACCTCGTCAACGAGTACCGCACCGACCTCGGCGTCATGCTGTCGGCCTCTCACAACCCGATGCCTGACAACGGCATCAAGTTCTTCTCCCGCGGCGGTGTGAAGCTCCCCGACGACCTTGAGGACGCCATCGAACAGCGCATGGGGGAGCCGTGGGCCCGACCCGTCGGCGACAAGGTTGGACGCATCCGTTACACCCCGCAGGCCGTCGACACCTACGTCGACCACTTGGTGCGTTCCCTGAGACAGCAGGACACCCTCAAGGGTCTGAAGATCGTCCTCGACACCGCCAACGGTGCCTCTTACTACACCGCCTCGGCCGCCTTCAAGGCCCAGAGAGCGGAGGTCGTCGCGATCCACGACCAGCCTGACGGCCTCAACATCAACGAGCGCTGCGGTTCCACTCACCCGGAGAAGTTGCAGGCCAAGGTCGTCGAGGTCGGGGCCGATATGGGCCTGGCCTTCGACGGCGATGCCGACCGCTGCTTGGCCGTCGACCACGAGGGCAACATCATCGATGGCGACCACATCATCGCCATCCTTGCCCTGGCTCTGCAGGAGGATCATCGCTTGGCCTCCAACACCGTTGTCGCGACGATCATGAGCAACCTCGGCCTCATCCTGGCGATGCGTGAGCACGACATTCACGTCGACCAGACCAAGGTCGGTGACCGCTACGTCCTCGAGTCGATGAATGCGAACGGGTTCTCGCTCGGCGGCGAGCAGTCCGGTCACGTCATCATGAGCAAGTTCGCCACCACTGGTGACGGCGTCCTCACTGGTCTGCATCTGGCAGCCCGCGTCGCCCGCACCGGCAAGACCCTCAAGGAGCTCGCCTCGGTGATGACTCGTCTGCCGCAGGCCCTCGTCAACGTGCGCGGGGTCGACAAGCTGCGTGCCGGTATCGACCCTGACGTCAACAAGGCGGTTGCCGATGCCAACCAGAAACTCGGTGACACCGGGCGCGTCGTGCTGCGCCCGTCGGGCACCGAGCCGGTCGTGCGCGTCATGGTCGAGGCCGCCACCCAGGAGGAGGCTGACCAGATCTGCGCCGAGCTGGCCGAGACCGTCAAGAGCTGCCTGGCTCTGTGAGGCTCTGATTATGGCGTTGTTCCGTCGCCGCCCTGATGCCGACCTACCCGGTCTGGACGTTGGGGCGGCGAGTCGGTTGCGTGGCATGGTCGAGGAGTCTTTGTCGGCCATGGGAATCGACGCGAGGGTCGAGGGTGATCATGCCGTTACCTCTGTTGGTGACATCCCTCTGGTCCCCATGGTCGACGAGCTCGACGGTCATGATCGCCGGGACTGGCAGCTGGTCGTCGACGAGCTCGTCACCCGCATGGTGCGCTCCCTCCTCGACGGGGCGACCCGTCTGACCGACGCCACCCTCGCTGGCCACGTCGTCGTGAGGATCCTGGGAGACCGGGAGCGAGCCGGACGCAGTTTCGACTACGCGCGTCCCCTGGTGTCCACCGCGACGGGGTCTCCGATCCCGGGACTCGTCGTCGCCCTGGCGTGGCTGAACGACGAGGTCGAGCTTCTCAACGACGCGGCTCTGGTTGAGATTGACGATCTGGACGCCGCTTACCGTCGCGGCTCGGAGAGGTTGGCGACCGTCTTGGCCGACGGTCTCGACGTCGCCCGTGAGGGGAATGTCGTCACCGTCAAGGGGTCGTCCTGGCTGGTGTCCTCTTGGCCCCTCGTGCCGGGGTTGGGGCAGCCCATCGTCGATGAGGTGGGAAATGATGTCCTCGTCGGGATTGAGTCCCCGGACAAGGTCTTCGTGTCGGCGATTGGCCACGCACACGAGCTGGATTGTGCCTTGTCGCCGTCACGAGTCGCAGACCCCTTTGCTTGGCGCATCGGCTGAACAGTCGTTCCGGTGGACCGTGGCCACGCGGTATTGCTCAGACCTTCCGAATCCACACGTTGCGGACCTCGTGGTCGGGGCCCTTGTGGAGGATCGCGGTGGCGCGTCCGCGGGTGGGCAGCACGTTCTGCACCAGGTTCGGGCCGTTGATGGTGTTCCAGATCTCCGTGGCCACGGAGATGGCCTCGTCGTCGGGCATGCGTGCGTAGTCGCCGAAGAAGGAATCCGGATCGGTGAATGCGGTCTGACGTAGGGTCAGGAACCTGTTGATGTACCACCGAATGATGTCGGTTTCCTCGGCGTCGACGTACACCGAGAAGTCGAAGAAGTCGCTCAGCGCCAGCCCCATCGTCCCGCTGCTGCGGCGACGTGGTGGTTGCAGGACGTTGAGGCCCTCGATGATGAGGACGTCTGGCTGGCGGACGACGAGCTGCTGGCCAGGGACGATGTCATAGGTGACATGGGAGTACACCGGGGCAGTGACCTCGGGCATCCCGGACTTCACGTCGACGACGAATTTCAGCAGCGCCTTGCGGTCGTAGGACTCCGGGAACCCCTTTCGCGACAGCAAACCACGCTCTTCGAGAATCTTGTTGGGGTAGAGGAACCCGTCGGTCGTCACCAGATCGACGACCGGGCGACGGGGGGAGCGCCCCATCAATTCCTGCAGCAGACGGGCCACGGTCGACTTGCCTACCGCAACCGACCCGGCGATCCCGATGATGAACGGGGTACGTCGCATGCCATGGCGGGTGAGCTGCAGGAAGTTGTAGGAGGCGTCGAAAAGGGCGCCGGTGTGCATGCAGTACAGATGGATGAGCTGAGTCAGCGGCCGGTACACCTCGACGACGTCACGGTGGCTCGTGGGGTCGCCAAGACCACGGATGCGATCCAGGGTGGCCTCATCAATGTCGATCTCGGTGGAATCAGCAAGGGCGGCCCAGGACTCCCGCGACAACTCGATGAACGGACCGGGTTCGGTGTTGTCGTCGTCTGCGGGGGCGGGCGGGGTGAGATTCACGGTGGACACCTCATCGTGGCTGTACATGACGTCGAATGACTGTACTCATCGGAGGGCACCCTGCACAGCCGAATGCGCTGACGGCGCAGCCCCCAGGGCCGCGCCGTCAGTGTTGAGGACGGACACGATCAGCCGAGGAAGGGCTGGGGGACGCAGACCACTGGCTTCGCCTGGTCAGGATCCAGGGCGTTGACGGCCATCTGGTACACGTTGGTGTCGTAGGTGAAGTTGACATGGCTGGCGTGGTCAGAGTGGCAGATGTTCTGAACGAGGATGTTCTTGACGCCGGGCTCGTACAGGAAGGCGTTGGTGAACGGCACCACGACGTCGTCGTAGCGGCCTTCGATGACTGTGTACTTGATGCCGGGGCGGGTCACCGGGCCGTTGTCGTACAGCTCCTTGATGAAGCGGGAGGAGCCGAGCTGTTGCTCGTAGCTGGCGATGTGGGCCTTGTCGAAGGCATCCTCGATCTGCTCGTGGGTGGCCTCGTCAACGATCTCGTTGACGAACTTGGAGGCGGCCTTCGGACCGACGCCGTGGTTCGACGGGGCGAGGGCGATGAGCTTGTCGACCTTCTTGTCCCCGCCGAGCTTGGTGATGTAGTAGTTCGGCAGCGGGCCACCACCCTGGGACCACCCGATGAGGTCGACCTTCTTGGACCCGGTGGCTGCGAGGACGCGGTCAACGAAGCCGGAGACGGCCTTGGCGGAGACTCGGATGTCACCGGTGTAGGCGAAGTTCGGCAGCAGCTTCAGCCCGTTGAAGTTCGGGGAGAAGACGCAGTATCCGGCCTTAGTGAGCTTCGGGGAGTACATCGACCAGGATGCGTAGGCGTCGGAGTTCGTGCCGGGCAGCAGGACGACGGGGTTCTGCCCCTCACGCGGTTTGCAGCCGAAGTCGTTGGCTCCCTGGGGATTGGTACCAGGGTGGGCCAGGGCGTAGATGGAGGCTGGGTAGGTGAACAGCTTGCGGGGTCCGTCGCCAGCAGACGGAATGCCATCCGGGCTGCCGGGCATGGTGATCTCGGGCGGAACCGAGGTATCGGTTTCGGCGGCATGTGCCGGGGCAGCCGAAATGGCCGCGAAGGCAGTGGCCACGACGGTGGTCAGGGAGGTCAGGACTGCTGCGAACTTCTTTGATCTCATGCTTTTCCTCAATCTTGCGTCGGTGCAGATGTGAGAAAATCTATGAACCGGCAGGGTCACGGTGGGCTGTGCATCCGCGAACCAGGTCATTCGTGCAAACGGCATTGTTGGCGAGTGTTCAAATGGGCAGGCGTTTCGGTTCGCTAGAACGCTCATGATTCATGTACGTTTCTTGCCATGTGTGGAATTGTTGGGTACTGCGGCCATCGACAGGCTGAACGTGTCATCATCGACGGGCTGCGACGTCTCGAGTACCGAGGATATGACTCAGCCGGACTGGCGGTTGTGGCGGGTGGAAGCCTGCACCGGGCCAAGAAATCGGGCAAGTTGACCAATCTTGAGGAGGAGCTCGCTGCTCATCCGCTCCCGGAGTCCAACCAGGGCATCGGCCACACCCGCTGGGCGACCCACGGTGCCCCGACCGACGAGAATGCCCACCCCCACCTGTCCTTCGACGGCCGGGTCGCGGTCGTCCACAATGGAATCATCGAGAATTTCGCCTCCCTGCGCGCTGAGCTTGAGGGACATGGAGTCACCTTCACCTCGGAGACGGACAGCGAGACGGCCGCTCACATGCTTGCTCTGCAGATGCAGCAGGGTTCCTCGTTGGCCGAGGCCATGGGGGCGGTGGCCTCTCGTCTCGAGGGCGCTTTCACCCTCGTGGCCGTCAGCGCCGACGCCCCTGACACCGTCGTGGCCGCTCGTCGCAACTCCCCGCTGGTCGTTGGCCTGGGGCAGGGGGAGAACTTCCTCGCCTCTGACGTCGCCGCTTTCATCGAGCACACCCGCGAGGCCCTCGAGCTGGGTCAGGACCAGGTCGTCGTGCTGACGTCCGAGGACGTCACCGTCACCGACTTCGACGGAAACCCCAGCCAGGCTCGCCCGTACCACGTCGACTGGGACCTGTCGGCGGCCGAGAAGCAGGGCCACGACTGGTTCATGCGCAAGGAGATCTTCGAGCAGCCGCGTGCGGTCGCCGACACCCTGCTGGGCCGCTGGTCTGACCGTGGAGAATTGGTCCTCGACGAGATTCGCATCTCCCCGGAGGATCTGCGACGCATCACCAAGATCGTCGTGGTGGCCTGTGGATCGTCCTACTACGCCGGGATGGTCGCCAAGTACGCCATCGAGCACTGGACCCGAGTGGCCTGCGAGGTCGATCTGGCCAGCGAGTTCCGCTACCGCGACCCGATCATCGACCCGACGACCCTGATCGTGACGATCTCCCAGTCCGGCGAGACCGCCGACACCCTCATGGCCATTCGGCATGCCCGTGAACAGCATGCCAAGGTCATCGCGATTTGCAATACCAATGGTGCGACGATTCCGCGCGAGTCCGACGCCGTCATCTACACCCACGCTGGCCCGGAGATCGGCGTCGCGTCGACCAAGGGATTCCTCACCCAGGTCGTCGCCTGCTACCTCCTCGGCCTTTACCTGGCCCAGGTGCGTGGCATGAAGTACGGCGACGAGATCCGCGGCGTCATGTCCGAGCTGGATCAGATGCCGGGCAAGATCCAGGAGGTCCTCGACGAGATCGAGCCGGTCTACGAGTTGGCGCGAGTCATGGCCAAGGAGGAGGAAGCCGTCTTCTTCCTCGGACGCCACGTCGGTTACCCAGTGGCTCTGGAAGGTGCCCTTAAGCTCAAGGAGATCGCCTACATGCACGCCGAGGGCTTCGCCGCCGGCGAGCTCAAGCATGGCCCGATTGCCGTCATCGAGGAGGACACCCCGGTCTTCGTCGTCGTGCCTCCGAAGGGTCGCGATCAGCTCCACGACAAGGTGGTTTCCAACATTCAGGAGATCCGCGCTCGTGGCGCCAAGACAATCGTGCTGGCCGAGAGCGGGGACGAGGATGTCAGGCCGTTCGCCGACACCTTCATCGGTCTGCCGCCGTGCTCGACCCTGCTGCAGCCCCTGGTGGCAGCGGTCCCGCTGCAGGCCTTCGCCTGTGAGCTGGCCACCGCCAAGGGTCACGACGTCGACCAGCCACGCAATCTGGCCAAGTCCGTCACGGTGGAGTGATTTCTGCACGATTTCGCCCCCGGAATCCGAGGATTCCGGGGGCGACGTGCGTTCTGCGTCAGGGGTCAGCGGGATGACTGCTCCTGGTGATCAACCTCGTCGAAGTTGAAGATCTGCAGGAAGGTCTTGGCACGCTCGCTCGTCGGGTTCGTGAAGAACTGGTCCGGTTCCGAGATCTCGACGATCTGTCCGGCGTCCATGAAGACGATCCGGTCGGCGATCGCCCGTGCGAAATCCATCTCGTGGGTGACGAGGACGAGGGTCATGCCGTCCCGGGCGAGCTCAAGGACGACGTCGAGGACCTCGCGGACCATCTCGGGATCGAGGGATGCCGTCACCTCATCGAGAAGGACGACTTCTGGCTCCATCATGAGTGCTCGCACGATGGCCGCACGCTGCTTCTGGCCGCCCGAGAGCTGACGGGGCAGGGCGGAAGCCCGGTTGAGCAGCCCGACGCGGTCAAGAAGTCGACGGGCACGTTCCCGCGAGACCTCGTTGGGTTCGTGCTTGACGAGCCGCGGGGCCAGCAGCAGGTTGTCCTCGACGCTCAGATGCGGGAACAGCTCGTAATTCTGGAAGACCATGCCGACGCGTTCGCGCATCTGGCGCAGTCCTGACGGGGTGTACTCGAGGGCCTTGCCGTCGAAGGTGACGGTGCCCGAATCGATCGTCTCGAGGCCGTTGATGGTACGCAGCAAGGTGGATTTACCACATCCAGAGGGCCCGACGATGACGACAACCTCGGACCGGGCGACGTCGAGAGAGACATCGCGCAGGGCCGTCACGCCATTGGCATAGGTCTTGGTGACCCCTTCGAGGGTCAGGTGATGATCTGTCATGACAGCGCCATCTTCCTTTCGAGGTGACGGGAGTACAGGGAAATGACGAAGCAGACGACGAAGTACAGGCAGAAGACCGTCCCGTAGATCCACAGCGCGGCGTCCGGGTGGTCGAAGCGGTTGCGGTCGATGATGGCTTGGGCCACCTTGAGGATCTCGACGACGCCGATGAGGGAGACCAAGGCTGTCGTCTTGATCATGCGGGTGACGAGGTTGACCGTCAGCGGCACGAGCTGGCGAAGTGCCAGCGGCATGACGATGCGTCGTCGTACCGCACGGTCGGACATGCCCAGGGCCTGGGCGCTGACGATCTGGTGGTGGGGGACCGCCGCGATGGCACCACGGACCAGATCGCCCATCTCTGCCGTGCCCCACAGGGTGAAGACGATGATTGCCGCAACTTCGCCACTGACGTCGAGGTCGGCCACTTGTGCCATGTCGAAGTAGACGACGAAGAGCAGCACGAGCTGGGGAAGCAGCCTCAACGCCTCGACGTAGCCGCGAGTCAGGATCCGCAACCACAGATGTCGGGAATCCATGACGAGGCCGAGTGGGATCGCGAGCATGATGGACAACACCATCGAGACGAGGGCGATGCGCACCGAGACCCACAGTCCCTGCAGCAGCAGAACCCAGGTTTGGGGATCAAGCAGTGGCTGCATGACGACGCGTCCTCCTTTCCAAGTACCGGCCCAGCAGGGCGACCGGGATGAGGATGAGCAGGTAGAACACGACGAGGAGGAAGAGGGCTTCGGTCGTCGTGTAGGAGTTGCCGATCTGTTCCTTGGCTCGGTAGACGAGGTCGGGCAGGGCGACGACCGACACCATCGAGGTCTCCTTGATGAGGAAGATGGTGTTCGCGGTGAGGGCCGGCATCGCGGTCGCCACGCCTTGGGGCACCAGGACGTGGATGAACGTCTGACGACGGTTCAGCCCGAGGGCTGCGGCGCTCATGCGATGGATCGTGGGAATCTCGTCGAGTCCAGAGCGCAGCGCCTCAGCCATGTAGGAACCGCCCAGGAAGGTCAGCCCGACGATGGCGCAGGTCTCGCCGGACATGGTGACGCCGACCTTCGGCAGTCCGTAGAACAGGAAGAACAACTGGACCAGCAGCGGGGTGTTGCGCGACAGCTCGACGTACACGGCGACGATCTGGCGTACCACCGGGATGCGGAAGTACTGCACGGCCGCGCAGAGTGCGCCGAGGAGGAGTGACGCGAGGACGCCGATGATGCCGATGCGAGCAGTGAGGGCGGCCGCCTCCGCATAGAGCGGAAGCGACCGTCCGATGACGTCGAAATCCATGTGATCTGACGTAGGGGTGAGCCCTACTTCCTTCCACCTTCGATGACGAGCTGGTCGGGCTTGATGGTGTCGCCGTAGACCGGCTCCAGGGTCTCCTTGAAGTTCTTGTGGAAGAACTGTTCCTTGCCGAGCTTGACGAGGTCGTCGTTGATCCACTTGCGCAGCGGGTCATTGCCCTTGTGGACGGCGGGGGCGATGGTCGCCTTGTCGCCGAAAGAGGTGATTCCGGTGACGAACTTCTTGTTCTGGCGCGTGAACGCCACGGCCTCGGTGTTGTCGGTGATCCAGACATCGCCGCGGCCGTCGGCCAGGGCGCTGGTGACTTCGGCGTATTCCTCGAACTTCGTCACCTTCCACTCGGGGTGGTGCTCCTGGATCCAGGCGTCCTGGCTGGTGCCCTTGACGACGAGGATCTTGGCGTTGTCGAGGTCGGAGACCTTCTTGACCGGGTGGTCCGTCGGGGAGACGGCACCGAAGGCCACCTGCATGTACGGGTTGGCGAAGTCGACCTTCTTGGCGCGGTCCTTGGTGACGGTGAAGTTGGCAAGGATGATGTCGACCTTGCCCGACTTGAGGAACTCGACCCGGGACGCGGCGTCGACGGGGACCCATTCGAGCTTGACACCCATGTCCTTGGCGAGACGCTCGCCGTAGGTGATGTCGTAGCCCTTGTAGGTGTTCTTGCCGGTGAGGGATCCGAAGGGGGCCTTGTCGGCGAAGGTGCCGATGTGAATGGTGCCGTCCTTCTTGATCTGCTCGGGGGTGCGGGTGCCGACGTTGCTCGCGGTCTCTGCAGAGCCTCCGGAGTCCCCGCCCACGTCAGGGGATCCACACCCGGCAGTGGCGCCGACGGTCATCAGTCCGCAGAGCATGGCAGCGACGACTGCCTTGGTGCGGGTGCTAAGAGCGGTGCGCGGGTTCGTGGCCCGGCCGTGACGCATGATGCGGGACATGGGGAATCTCCTGTTGTTGATGTGTCCTCTGTGCTTGGAATATCACATTGGACTCTGGCGCTCCGGTCAATGTGGACAGTGATATATCTCTATTTGGGAGCGCCATGAAGCCAAAAACGTGGCTTCCGAAACCACTGAAAATTTATTGAAAATGTCTTTTATGTCGATATGCCATACCAAATAATGAGAATATGCGCTCTATGGGATCAGCGTCAGGGAGCATCCCCGATGCAACGGTGTGCAGTGTGCAACGCATAGTCTTGACGGGTGATCATGGGAATCGGGGTGGACGTCTGCGATGTCTCCAGGTGGGAGGCCGCTGTCGAGCGTCATCCGGGGATGGTTCGCAAGGTCCTCGCCGAGGCCGAGGCCCGGACGCCGTTACGCTCCCAGGCTGCCCGATTTGCCGCCAAGGAAGCCTTGTATAAGGCATTGGGCGGGAGAGACGGGCTGCCCTGGCAAGATTGCGAGGTGGTGTCCGACGGTGGCGTTCCGCAGTTCGAGTTGCGCGGATCCCTGGCACGACGGGCATCCGACCTGGGGGTGACGCGGGTGCATCTCTCGCTGAGTCATGACGCTGGAGTGGCGGTGGCCATGGTGGTCTGCGAGGGGTGACAGCGTGGACCGTGCGCACAGGCCACAGCGCGATTCTGGGTGCTGAGACCAAGGACTTGGGACCATACTCGGTGACAACACGTCACAGAGCTGATGAGTGGTAAGGAGCATGGGTGTTTGTCGACCCGCGAAAGGCTGCACCCTGGGACAGGGGGTTCGGTGCGAGGAGTGTCATTCCGCGCAAGGTGCTCGATGGCTTGCTTCGCCACGGGCCGTGCACTCGGGCCCAACTGAGTCGGATGATCGGGGTTCCGAACGGATCAGTCACGAAGGCCGTCAACGTTCTGCTCGATTGCGGACTGGTGGAGACCGGGGAGTTGACTACGACTAGGGCCCAGTCCGGGATGGGACGTCCGGGAGAGATCATCAATCCCAACAGCAGCCGTCTGAGTCTCTTGGGGATGAAGATCCTCCCAACCGCAATAGTTGGGTGTCGGACGAACCTGGCGGGTGATGTCGAGCGATCAGAGATGATTGAGACCGGGGGAACCACACGTGACCAGATCCTCGCCGGATTGTTCGACGCGGCTGGTCGGCTCGTGGAGGAGAGCATCGTCATCGGGATAGGAGTCTCGATCGGAGGAATCGTCGATACTGACCACGCCACCCTCTTGTTCAATGACTTGGTCGAGGCGGAGCCCGGAAGGATTCTTGACGGGCTTGCCGAACGCCTGGGGGCCCCTGTGTACCTCGAGAACGACGTTCGGTGTCTTGTCGCGATGGAACAGCGAGTAGGACTTGGGCGCCGGACCTCCTCATTCAACGTCATCACGGTGGGGATGGGCGTCGCCGTGTGCATCGTCGATGAGGGTGTTCAGGTGCGTGGAAGTGACGGTGAAGCTGGTCTGCGGCAGCACGTCATCACCTATTCGCGCGAATGCGAGCAGTTTGTTCCGGCATCTCGAGTACTGACAACCGGCCCGGTCACAGCGCGGGCAGCGGAGCTCGGTCTCCCCACCGACATCGATCAATTGGCGGTGTTGGCCGAGACCGACGCGGATGCGGTGGCTGAACTGGGACGATACATGGCAGTCGGTTTGGCACCGATCATCGCGAATCTTCAGGCATTCACGGATCCGCAAGCCTTGCTGGTCGGAGGAGAGCTCGGTCCAATTGTGGAGACCGGCCTTGACGAACTCGAGCGGGAGGTGGGACGCATCACCGGAGGATGCGCCCACCTGCCGCCCGTGCATTTTGCTGATTGGAATTTCGAGGACTGGGGTCGGGCTGCTGCGATGACCGCCTTGGCGCTCCTGCTGGCGCCCGAACCCAGTCCATGATCGGGTCAATCAGTTATCGGATGGCCTTGTTCACGCGCTCATTCTGTTTGATGAAGACAGATGGTTTTTCCGTTCCCATCCACACCGAATCCAATGAGGGCTGCAGGATGGAGTCGACAGTGGCCGCGTTGTCGACGATCGGATACAGCGCAGTTTCACGACGTTTCACCCGATCGGTGAATGGCGTCACGTCGAGGCCTTCCTCGTCAAAGGCCTCGATTGCCGCTTCGGTCCCTCGTGGCCGAGCCGGGAACACGACGGCATCCTGTCCCATGACGACTTGGCATGCGTCAGAGCCGAGATAAGACACGAGTTTTCCTGCCTCGGTCTTGTGCTTAGAACTCCGCGATATCGAGTCGCCGAGACCGTTGTACAACGAAACCGGATGGCCAGATGGTCCGCTCGGAAGGGGAGCAATGCCGAGTTTGATCCCCTTGAGATGAGCATAGGTCTGAAGCATCCACGAGCCGGTGAGACTCATGGCGACCTTTCCGGACCCGAGCTGTTGATCACTGGTCACGCTCTTGCCGAACTGACCCATCTTGGGCATGTACCCCTTACGAGAGAGGCCGGTGTACCAACCGATGGACTTGATGAACCGGGGATCGTCGTATTGGAATCGAGTGCCCCACGTGGGCTTGTCCGTATGACGCCAACCGGTCGACAGGGCAAAGGGGGACCAGTTTGTCTGGCCGGCATAGTCGAAATACGGGTCAGTACCAAGCGCGTACTGCTTCACATGCGCCGGGTCGAACGTCGGGTCATCGCCCCGACGTCCCTTGTCATCGATGGTGAGTCTGGCCAAGATCTTCTCGAGGCTGCCCCCGTCATCTGGGTTCCAGGTCGCAGTTTCCAGTTCCTTCGTGGTCACTCCGGCGTCTTCGAGCTTCTTCTGGTCGTACATCAGGGCGATGGTGTCGTAATCCTTCGGCATCCCGTAGAGGTGTCCGTCGTCCCCGGTCCACAGGGATGTCAGACCGGGCATGAAGTCAGAGGGCTTGACCTTTCCAACGCTGTCCACCTCGTCCAGCGGTTGCAGGACGTTTCGTCGCATGAACTGCGGATAACGGCCGACATGGTCCGTGAAGACGTCGGGGGCTGTCCCGGCGACGAAGCTGGCGGTGAGCTTGGTCCAATAATCGCCCCATCCGATCTGAGTGATTCGAACCGAAATGTCAGGATTCTCTGCTTCAAACCCGTTGATGCACTTCGCATAAGAGGGAAGCTGATTTGCGTCCCACAACCAGTAGTCGATCTGGGTCCTGTTGGATGTTGTTTGGCTGCATCCCGCACTCGCAGCAGCCATTGCGGCGACGAGGGCAAGTGACATGATTCGGGACCGGATTTTGCGGGAGTTTCTCTTCTTTTCCTTCATGATTGATGACTCACTTGATTCCGTTGAAGCCGATGGAGTTCACGATGCGCTTGGCAAAGCATGCGAACAGGATGAGCATCGGGAGGGCAGACACGAGAGTGGCGGACATGAGCCCTGACCAGTCGGTGCCAGACTGCGGGGACTGAGCCCTGAACACTCCGAGGGCGACGGTGAGGACGCGTGACTTGTCGGTGTAGGAGATCATCAGCGACCAGAAGTACTCGTTCCACGCCGTGATGTAGGTCAGGAGCGCGAGTGTGGCGATGGGGGCCGACGACATGGGAAGGACGAGCTGCCAGAACACCCGCGTCTTTGACGCGCCGTCAATGAGGGCGGCTTCCTCGACCTCGCGGGAAATGTTCATGAAGAACTGCCGGAGGAAGAACACTGCGAATGGGGAGATCAACAGGGTCGGAAGCATGATTCCCAGCAAGGTGTCGATGAGGTGCAGATGCTTCATGAGGACGAAGTTGGGCAGCAGGGTGAAGATCGATGGGATCATCATCGCTCCTAGGAAGATGGCAAAGATGGTGTCCCTGCCGCGCCACTTCAGACGCGCGAAAGCATATGCGGCCATGGCGCAACTCAATGTCTGCACGACGGTGATCATTGTTGCTACGACCACCGAGTTGAGGAGGTAGCGCCAGAAATTCATCGACGCTCCTGAACCGCCCTGTGCCACGGCGGTGGCGACATCTTGTTTGCCGAAGACACGCCCGAAGCCACCGAGATTCGTTCCCACCGGGAGTAGGGAATCAGGGTTGGTGGCGAGCATGGAATTGCTGGACAGCGCCGTTCGGAGAATCCAGTAAAACGGGAAGAGTGTGATGAACAGGATGATGAGCATGAATGCCCAACCGATGATCCGTCCGACGGTCAGCCGCTTCTTGCGTGGCTCCGAGGATGCGGCCTGAGTGGTCTTGGGTGATGCAATCGTAAGTGATGACATTGTTCCCTCAGTTCAGGTCCGTCTGGCCAGCGCGGGTCAGCTTGTACTGGATTGCGGTGATGATGACGAGAATGATCAACAGGGCCACGGACAGGGCCGAGGCATAACCGAAGTCGTACTCGCCGAAGGCCTTCTGATAGATGTACATCTGCAGCACGTTCGATGCGTCGGCCGGTCCGCCGGTCGTGGAAACCGCGACGGTGTCGAACACCTGGAACGATCCAATGATCGTCATGATCAGGACCAGGGCGAGGATGGGCCGCAGTAGAGGCATGGTGATGCGGAAGAACATCGACACCTCGGAGGCGCCGTCCGTTCGTCCGGCCTCGTAGAGGTTCTCGGGGATTCCCTGTAAGCCTGCGAAGATCAGCAATGCTGTGTAACCCATGTTTCGCCAGACATTGACCAACGCGATCGTCGGGATGACCCACTTTGGATCACTCCAGAAACCGATGGCCTCCCCGCCCAGTTTGACGATGAGCTGGTTCACGATGCCGAACTGGATGTCGAGCATCCACAAGAAGGTCAGCGCCGTGACGACGTTTGACACAAGGTACGGGCTGAGGATGAGTGACCGGACCACTGTCGACTTCGTCAATCTGTGCATGAGAGCGGCGATGAGGACGGCGAGGATCGTCTGGACACCGATGTTGATGGCGACGTACTCGACGGTCACTTTCAGGGAATTCCAGAACCTGTCGTCTGCGATGAGGGCCCGGTAGTTGTCCAGGCCCGTCCATCGAGGCGGGGTGAGGACGTCATAGCTCGTGAAGCTGTAGTAGATACCAGTGATGAGAGGCCAGATGAGGAACACGATCAGGCCAATGCTGGCTGGAGCGATGAACCGCAGGGCCAGGCTCAAGTCTGAGCGGTGTGCTGGACGTGGCCGCCTCATCGTTGAGGCATGGGTTGACATGTGATCTTCCTTCTGTGATCTGTTGTCGTCAGTTCTTCGACATGCCGGAGATCTCGATAAGCAGTGCATGCTCGGAATTGAGTCCCGGAGCCTGGATGCCGGCAACCTCCAATGCAGCGCCGGTGAGGTCGACCCCGTCGAACCATGACGCATCGACCATTCCCTCGACCGGATGGCCCACCTGAACCGGTCTGACGTGATACGTCATCTCGGGGTCGAGTCCTGGGAAGCGGATGTTGCCGCGTGGGGACATGGGCGAGCGGTACCTGGCAACCAGGCTGAACAGAGCGTGGTGACGATCTTGAGAGACGACTCCGTGCAGCCACAGGGACTCGTCCGCGCGGTCAGCCCGGACGACCGTCCCGGTGTTGAGGAACTGACGGTTCTCCTTGTAGAAGTCGATCCATTCCTTGAGCTCAGCCAGCTCGTCGTCATCGATGGAAGTGATGTCCCACTCGATGCCAAGGTGTCCAAAGATGGCGGTCGCCGCACGGAAGGACAGGTCATGGGTACGACCGGAGCTGTGGGAGGTGGCTGACGCGATGTGACTTCCCAGGAACTCCGGAGGGAGGAGCTGCTTGGCCCAGCGCAGCATCGTCTGACGCTCCAACGGATCAATGCAGTCGGACACCCAGATTCGAGAGCAGCGGCGCATCAGTTCGAGGTCGACGCGAGAACCACCTGACGAGCATGATTCGATCTCCAGGCCGGGGTGTTCGGCCAACAAAGTCTCGATGAGTCGGTAAGTCGCCAGTGTCTGTTCGTGCACGGCGGGTACACCGGTCGCGCGGGTGCCCGACTCGAGAAGGTTTCGGTTGTGGTCCCACTTGATGTAGTCGAGCCCGTACTCCTCAATGATCGCCGCGACACTGTCATGGATGTACTGCCACGCCTGTGGGATGGTGAGGTTGAGCACTTGCTGGTGACGCCATTGGCGGGGGAGACGCTCCCCGGGGGCCATGAGCCAGTCCGGATGATTGCGAGCCAGGTCGGAGTCCTCGTTGACCATCTCGGGTTCAAACCACAGTCCGAACTGCATGCCGAGGGATTTCACGTGGTTGACCAACGGGTGGAGACCGTTAGGCCACACGTCAGGTGAGACAGTCCAGTCTCCCAGTCCGGAGCGGTCGTCTCGGCGGGAACCGAACCACCCGTCGTCAACGACGTATCGCTCGACGCCGACGGCGGCAGCGCGGTCGGCAAGGGTGATGAGCTTGTCGAGATTCTGGTCGAAGTAGACGGCTTCCCAGACGTTCAAGGAGACCGGACGATCAGGGGCCAACGGGTGCAGGTTGTGACGGACATGATCGTGGAAGCGTGCGGCGACCCCGTCGAGGCCGATGGCATGGTTGAGGTAGAGGTCGGGTGAGGTGTAGCTCTCCCTGGGGTGCAGGACGACCTCGCCGGGTAGCAGGATCTCCCCAGCAGCCATCACCTGGAATCCTTGGACGAGCTTTTCGACGTAGTAGCGGTTATTTCCCGACCAGGCGAGGTGAGTCGCCCAGATTTCACCATGACGGAACCCGAATCCAGGGGTACCGACGTGCATGACCCATGCGGTATCGGGGCCCGTGACGCCGCGGCGCACCTCTCGGCAGTGAGTTCCGTAGCTGACTGGGGTGCGTTGCGGAGTGTGTTCAAGTCCCCAACGTCCAGTGAAGTCAAGAATCTCGCTGGCTTCAAAGGGAACCGGAGCGCAGTGCTGGAGCGAGTCCAGGTGGTAGTCGTCGGATCCTGTGTTGGTGAGGCGAGAACTCACGGTGACAAGGCCGGACGGCAACATCGTCACGGTTGAGGTGAGAGCGATACCTGCATCAGGGTCGACCGAGTCCACCTCCAGGGTGCCAGTGCTTGCCTCAGCGAACTCCTCGACCTCCCGACTGTCGAGGCGGACGGCCGTGGTGTGGAGTTGGGGAGAGAAACCACTGCGGGACTCGCGATGCCCCTCGATTCCGGGCCTGCCGAGCCAGCCGTCCCCGGACTGGGGCAGTAGTGCGACGTGTACGGGTTCGTCAATGGAATTACCGACCTGGGTCTGAATGCACGAGGATCGCAGGTCCTCGGCGAGGTGCGCATCGAGGTGGCCGAGATCACGGCCCCAGTAAGTGATTGATGCCTGACGGTCGTCGACCACGGATATGACGAGTGAAACTCCGGCGGTGTGCAAGTGAATGTTGGTGCCCTTCATGGCGACCTCCTGTCATCGAGCGAACGACTTTGTTTCTCTAGAAAGTAAGTCTCGTAGACAGTATCTCAGGCATGCCTTCACCGCAACGTGCCACGTCCGGACCGCATCTTCCCGACCCAGCTCTCCCGCCGTGGTTGAATGAAAGTCAGTCTGTAGCGAGAACCCCAATCGGGGCTGGAGGGACCGTCATGGCAATTGTCTGCACCGCTGAGGCCACCCGAGCCGCTGAGCAGAGGTGGTTCGACGCCCGGCCTGGCCAGGACCTCATGGACGTCGCCGCCCATGCTGTCGCCCGCAAGGCCCAGGAATTGCTCCTCGGCGGGGCCATCGGGGACGTGGTGCCGGACTGGGCAGCCACACAGTGCGTCCTCGTACTCGTCGGCGGCGGAAACAACGGCGGTGACGGCCTCTTCGCAGCCGCTGCACTGGCTCAGCGTGGTTGGCGGGTCGAGGTGGCCCAGGTCATGGGTCAGCCTCACGAGGCTGGCATTGCGGCGGCGTTGGAAGCCGGCTGTATTCGCACACCGCTGGGGGAGGTCACCAGTCATTCCTATGACCTCGCCATCGACGCCGTCCTTGGTATTGGTGGACGCCCCGGCATCCCGCAGTCCCTCGAGCGGATTGACGGTTGGCTGCGGGATCATCAGATCCCGGTGCTCTCGGTTGACCTTCCATCAGGACTGGACGCCAATTCCGGTGAGGTGGAGTCCTGCGTCCACGCCACCCACACCGTGACCTTCTCGAGTCTCAAGTGGTGCCACATCACGCATCCGGCCGCGAAGTTCTGCGGACAGTTGGAGGTCCATGACATCGGCCTGGACCTCGTCGATGACGAGGGAAATGCGCTCGACGGTGTCGACGATTACTGCGATCTGGCCGAGATCGCCGCGCTCTGGCCGGTACCAGGTGTCCGCGACGACAAGTACTCCCGCGGAGTTGTCGGTGTCGACACCGGATCTGAGAGGTTCCCCGGTGCAGCGGTGTTGGGTGTCCTGGGAGCGCTGCGCAGTGGACCAGGGATGGTGCGATTTGCCGGGCCAACCGCCATTATGGCCTTCATCCTCAGCCGAGCCCCCTCGGTCGTCATTGGGGAAGGGCGCGTCCAGGCATGGGTTCTGGGCTCCGGCTGGGGCACCCATGACGGCAACGCCGATCGGTTCATCCGGCGAGCTGCTGACGGTGTCCCCATGGTCATTGACGCCGACGCCCTGGGTCTGCTGCCTGCTGAATTGCCAGAGGGATGTCTGCTCACCCCGCATGCCGGTGAGCTTGCCCGGATGCTGCAGATTGAGCGGAGTCAGGTGGAAGCCGACCCGCGGGCGGCAGCCGTCCGTGCGGCCCAACGCTTCAGGGCGACGGTTTTGGTAAAGGGCTCGATCCAGTGGGTGGCGCGCCCCGACGGCACCGTCCGCGCTGCTCTGCCGGGCCCTGCATGGACGGCTCAGGCGGGTTCTGGCGACGTGCTGGCTGGTATGTGCGGCACTCTCATGGCTGCGGGGCTAGATGCTGCTGACGCGGCGGTGTGCGCTGCAGGGATGCAGGCTGCCACGGCGATTTCCATGCCTGGTCCGTACGCCCCCGACCAGATTGCCGAGTTGCTGCCCGGGATCGTGACGACGGTCCTGGGCCGCTGACCAAGCACACTGCGCGCACTGGCTCGCGAGGAGCTCCAGGGTGCTGGACTCCTCGGGCAAGATCCTCTCAGAGGGCGGCGCGAATCCTCGTCGAGCGTCCGGCCAGTCGGATCGCGTCCTCATAATGCACGACGAGCTCGCTGCACAGGTTCTCCCAGGTGCGGTTCTCGATCGAGGCTCGGGCGGCTACGCCCATGGCGCGACGCTTGTAATCGTCACCAACGAGGTCGATGACTCGAGAGCGGAAATCTGCCATGTCTCCGGGCTCGTAGAGCCATCCAGTGCGGGACGGGTCAATGAGGTCGATCGGCCCGCCCTTGCGGGGGCTGATGACCGGCACGCCACAGGCCTTGGCCTCTTGGACAGCCTGGCAGAAGGTCTCGAGCTCTCCGGTGGAGCAGAAGACGTCCATACTGGCGACCGCGCGGGGGAGTTCCTCTCCGCCCAGACCGCCGGTGAAGACGGCATTGGGAAGCTGCTTCTCCAACTCGGATCGAGCCGGGCCATTCCCTACGATGACGAGCTTGGTGTTGGGGATGTCCGCGAGGTTCGCCATGTCGGCGACGCGCTTCTCGGCGGCAAGCCGTCCCATGTATCCGACCACGACCTCACCATTGGGAGCCCACTTGTCATGAAGTTCCTGGGAGTACTTCGACGGGTTGAAGCGAACCTTGTCGACGCCGCGACCCCAGATGCCGACCCGCGGCACCCCATGGCTGACGAGCTGATCGCGGGAGAAAGTGGACGGGGCGTAGGTTGCGACTGCCAAGGAGTGGATCTGACGGACGCGGTACCAGCCGTAGAACTCCAGCTTGCCGAGACCGTAGCGGCCGGCGTAGGAGGGGATGTCAGTCTGGTAGATCGCCACCACGGGGACGCCGAGGGATGCGGCTGCCAGTGCGCCCTTGTACCCGATCATGAAGGGTCCGGCCAGGTGAACGACATCAGGCTCGAACTCGGCGAGGTAGCGTTCCATGGTCCACTGGGGGCTGGTGGAGACGCGGACGTCCTGGTAGCCCGGCCAGTGCAGGGAGGCCAACGGGATGACGGGAAATCCGGCGTACTCGCGGGGAGTCTGAGCATCACCGGGAGCGAGCACGAGGGCCTCGTGGCCGTTGTCGCGCAGGTGCTCCAGCACTCGTAAGACCGAGTTCGTCACTCCATTGACCTGGGGAAGGAATGACTCCGTGATGATCGCAACACGCACAACTTCATGGTAACCGGGACACGCGACACCTTGGCGGGGTCGCGGTGTCGAGGTGGTGAACTTGGGGTGACGAGATCGCCGTCGCCTGGGGCTTCGTGAAGGCGAGGAATGACATGTGTTTCAGGGAGTCGTGGCGACTCACCGCGTGGCCGCGTCAATTGGGATCACCTGCGGCTCACGGGGAAAGGCGTGCAGGGTGGAGCGCCTTCCGTTTTGCGGTGTTCTGGGCGCGCTCGCGGGGTCGGTCATGGTTGGTTCCGCCCTCGGTTCCACGATCCACCGTCTCTACTCGTGGAACACGACCATCAGCGACTGACGTTCCTCGAGGAATGTGGTTGATTTCGTCGATACGACCGTTTTGGGTAGGATGATGGCGTTGGCAACGGCCTGACTTGCTCGGGCCCATGATGCGTTTCAGTTGCTCGATGTGCCCTCGGGGCATGGCGGAGCCCCCGGCTCCGGGATTGATTCACTGCATTCACCTGCACAGCAGCTATTCGCCCGGCCATCGAGACAGACAATCAACCCAGGATTCCATGTCACCGAGACCCGCTGGGTCCGGTGCGTCGTGGCCAGATTCCGCGACCCGTGCAGTGACGCCGCGCCCTCATGCGCGGTGACGTGGTCCGCCAGCGCCCGAGGAGTCCGTCCATCGTGAGGGATGACCCCATTGAGCAACAAGAAACGCAACCCCAAGTCTTTCAAGGCCGACGGCACCCCGAAGCGTCGCTGGACGGCCGCTGAGCGCGCCGCTCGCGGTCACAAGCCCCGCACCAGGGGAGGGGTCCGCAACGGTCACACCGATTCGCACGGTCGCAACTTCGAGGCATGGACTCCCCGTGAGGACTCTCGTCGCGGTGAGGATGGGGCTGGCAAAGATCGTCGCTACTCCCAGGATCGACGCGGCCGCGGTGAGTGGTCCAATCGTCGTGACGACCGCCGCCATGACCGCCGTGACGGCGACCGACGCCGGGGCGACCGCTGGGATCGTCGCGATGAACGCCGTGACGACCATCGCTGGTCCGATGACGGCGAGTTCCGCCCCCGCAAGTCGCGTCGTCCCAACAACCGTGCCAACCGTGACTGGAGGCATGACGATCGTCGCGGCTCGAGGTGGGATCGTGACGACTGGCGTGATGACCGTCGTGGTCAGCGTCGCAACGACTGGCGCGATGATCGCCGTGACGACCGTCGGGATCACGGAAACCGTGATGACCGCGGTTACCGCGGCGACCGCGACCGTCGGGACTTCCAGAAGAACCGCGACTTCCGCGAGGACCGTCGCCGCGACGACCGCTGGTCTGATCGCCGTGACGATCGTCGTCGCGAGGACCGCAGCGACTGGCACGCCGATCACGACGACGCCGACAACATGAATTGGAAGGCCACTGAGCTGACCGATCTGGACGTCTCCGGTATTGATCACGAGGGTGGATTCTCGGCCCTCGGTGTTCCTGACGAGATCGTCGCCGCCCTGGCCGCCACGGGCATCACCGAGCCCTTCCGGATCCAGATTGCCGCCATCCCGGACGCCATCGCCGGGCGTGACGTGCTGGGTCGTGCGTCGACGGGTTCGGGCAAGACCCTGGCCTTCGGCGTTCCGCTGCTGTCGCGTCTATCCACCGAGCCGCGCGAGGACAAGCGTCCGCGCGCCCTCATCCTCTCGCCCACCCGCGAACTGGCCATGCAGATCGCCGACGTGCTGTCGCCGCTGGCCTCGTCAATGGGTCTGTCCACCATCCTTATCGCCGGTGGCATGAGCTACGGCCCGCAGACCAAGGCCTTCAAGAAGGGTGTTGACCTCGTCGTCGCCACTCCGGGACGCCTCGTCGACCTGCTCGAGACCGGTGACGCCGACCTGTCCGGCGTCACCGTGACGGTCCTCGACGAGGCCGATCACATGGCCGAACTGGGATTCATGGAGGCGGTCGGGTCGATCCTCGACGCCGTCCCCTCCGAGGGCCAGCGCCTGCTGTTCTCGGCAACCCTCGACGGTGCCGTCAACAAGCTGGTCAAGCGCTACATGCACGACCCGGTCACCCATGAGATCGACCCCGACAAGGGATCGGTCTCGACGATGACCCACCACGCCTTCCAGATCAAACCGCACGAGAAGGTTGGGCTCATGTGCGAGATCACCAACCGCGACGGTCACACCATCGTCTTCGCCCGCACTCAGCGGGGCGCATCCCGGATGGCCGAGCAGATGCGTGAGGCCGGCGTCATGGCCGGTGCCCTACATGGTGGTCTGACCCAGGGTGCCCGTGCCCGCGTACTGGCGGCCTTCAAGGACGGCTCCCTGCCGGTCCTGGTCGCCACTGACGTCGCGGCCCGAGGCATTGACGTCGACGACGTCACCCTGGTGCTGCAGGTTGACCCGCCGATGAACTCCAAGGACTACCTGCACCGTTCCGGTCGTACTGCTCGCGCCGGGCACGACGGCGCCGTCGTCTCCCTCATCCTGCCGCACCAGCGCCGCAGCATGTCGCGTCTGTACCGTCAGGCCGGGGTCAAGCCGGTCGAGGCCCAGGTCATGATGGGTGACGACCACGTCGCCGAGGTCGCCGGTTGCGGCCCGGCCCTGGGCGCGCCGATCGACGAGAAAGACTACGAGGCCCTCGTCGCCCCCAAGCAGCAGCGCGGCAAGAAGTCCCGTGACGGCAAGCCCGGCCGTGGCAAGGGCGGACGCAACCGCGGTGGTCGCGGTTACGACCGGGATCGTCGCGGTGGTCGCGGCCATGATCGTGGACACGATTCTCGCGGTCACAACTCCCGTGGACATGACGGACGTCGTCGCGACATCGAGACCAGGTACGGTCGCTCCGGCAACGACACCTGGTGATCCGACGCCTAATGAATCGAGGCGGAGTCACCTCGCGGGCAACGGCTGGTTCGGGCACGTCGACAGTGCCCGAACCATCGCGTTGCGTTCCGCCGAGGTGACCCAGAGGTGATACTTCTTCTTCACCGCGATCTGACGAGACACGTAGTCACAGCGGTAGGACTTGTTCGGCGGTAGCCACGTCGCCGCATCCCCGGCTCCCTTCTGCTGGTTGGCCCGTCCCTCGACGGCCAGCAGGTTGAGGGGGTCGTTCGCGAGCGCCTGACGTCGGTCCATCGGCAACTGTTGGGCCCCGGTGACCCAGGCGTTTCCCAGCGCGACGACATGGTCGATCTGTACGACGGCCGATGTTTCGCGCCCACGTTTCCACCTGATCGTCCGGCCGGTGTAGGGATCGTGCAATTCCCCGGACACAACGCGGCACCGGCTGCCGGATTTCAGCTTCGCCCCGACGAGGTCGCGGGCCAGGGCGTCATCCCGGGTGCCGCAGCCGTTGTGCCCCCACGGGCTCGTCAGGACGGGGTCGGAGCTGTCGCTCCATGCCTGTCCGAACTGTTCGCGGGAGTACCCCGTCATGGGTGCGCGCCCTTTGACGGGAAGCTGTCCGAGAACTTCGGCCGCCTGTCCGTAGGCCGTCGATCCCTCGTGAGGAGCGGCCCGGCGATAGACGCCGATGAGAGCCAACGATGCGACGACGATCAGCACCAACCACTCCCACCGCCGACGAGTCCGCGTCGCCATGTCATCACCCTCACAATCTCGACAACCGGTGGCCTGACGCTACTCGCGACCACCGACTCAGCAGAAGGGTTAAGGCGAACACGTCTGCCACGCCTGGGTAGCGGCACCCGGACGACGAGAGCCCGGCGCGTTTCGCGGACTATCCTGATGCCTTGTGGATGAACAGACGAGCCCGCAGGACGTGACCCCGGAACTCGCGGTCGCAACTCCCGAGGAAGCCGCTGACTTGGCGCGCGCCCTCGACCTTGACGAGACGACCGTGTCCACTTGGTTGACCCGGGGCATCGGAATTACGGCACGCCGTGGTGCCGCGACCGCCGGCCTCGCCCATCTCGTCGACGACGGTGGTCATGCCGAGGTCGCTGATCTCGTCCTGGCCGCTCCCGACGACGACATCGCCGCGGCCCTCGTCCAGGGAGCCGAGCAGATCGCCACCGACCTGGAGTCGCGCATCCTCGTCGTCTCCTGCATGCAGTCCGCTCCCAGCCCCGCCTATCAGCGTGACGGTGACGACTGGGTGCGTGTGCTGCCCACCCGCCTCGTCGTCCCCACCACCGAGGCCATGCACTCCTTCGGCTCCACTCTGGCGACCGAGCTTCGCGCCGGTGACATCGTGTTGGCCTCCGGAGACCTAGGGGCCGGGAAAACCACCCTGGCCCAGGGGATCGGTCTGGGTCTGGGGGTCGAGGGGCCGGTCATTTCCCCAACCTTCGTGCTGGCCCGACGTCACGCCGGAGTTGACGGGCGCCCGGGACTCGTCCACGTTGACGCCTACCGTCTCGGGTCAGCCGCAGAACTGGTCGACCTGGACCTCGACGAGACCATGGACCGGGCCGTCACCTTGATCGAGTGGGGAGCCGGTATCGCCGAGGACCTCGGCGGCTCTCACCTCGACATCGACATTCGTCGCAGCGGGGATCCCGCCGACGAGACCCGCGTGGTCTACCTGGAAGGTTTCGGCCCCCGCTGGCAGGATGTCGACCTGTCGCCACTGTCCGAATTTCCCCTTGGTACCACCCCTGACGAGACCGGAGACAACATCTGATGAACACGATCGTTCTGGGAATCGACACCTCGACGGCCGTCAGCGTCGGTCTGGCGTGCGGGTCCGAGGTGCTCGTCAGCCTGCACCACGACGACCCTCGCGCCCACGCCGAGCAGCTCATGCCCCTCATCCACACCGCGTGTGAGCAGGCCGAGATCGCCCTGACCGACATCGGTGACGTGGCCATCGGCGTCGGCCCTGGCCCCTATACCGGACTGCGCGTCGGGGTGGCCACCGGGCGGGTACTCGCCCACCTGGCCGACCTCACCCCGCACCCGGTCTGCTCCCTCGACGTCCTGGCCCGTCAGTGGGCTGACGACGGCGTCGACGGCGAGTTCGTGGTGTGTACCGACGCCCGTCGTCACGAGCTGTACTGGGGTCGCTACGACGCCTCCGGCAACCGTCTCGACGGCCCCAACGTCACCCGGCCCGAGGAACTGCCCGAGGGTATTCCGGTCGGCGGTCCGGGATGCCCGGTTCGCGGTCTGACGCCCGCCCCCGGATCCCCAGAGCGTCTGGACGCCGGGGTGCTCGCCGCGTCCTGGCAGACCATGCCCGACGTCGGTCTGGAGCCGCTCTACCTGCGCGACCCCGACGCCACCGTCCCGACGACGCGCAAGGCCACCCTGACCCCGACTCGCCTGACCCTGCCCGGCATCAAGCGATGACCAGAGTCGCCAGCCCGGCCGATCTCGATGCCATCATGGCCGTTGAGCAGGCCAGCTTCGACACGTCCCGGCAGTGGTCCCGGACCTCTTGGGCCGAGGAGATATCGCCGGCCGACCACCGCCTCACGCTGGTCGCCGGGGAGGACGAGGTCGCGGCCGTCGCCACCTTTCACGGCTTCGACGTCGCCGACTTGGACCGGATCATGGTCACGCCCGCGGCACGGGGGCAAGGACTGGCCGTCGGACTGCTCTCCCGTGGCATCGACTGGGCACGCTCCCGGGGATGCCACACCATGATGCTTGAGGTGCGCCGCGACAACGACCCGGCCATCTCCCTGTACCAACGCTTCGGATTCGAGACGATTTCCCAGCGACCCAACTACTACGGCGGCGGGGTTGACGCCCTCGTCATGTCCGTCGACCTGCCCGCGACCACAACCGAGGAGAACCATGTCTGAACCGCTCATCCTGGGCATCGAGTCGTCCTGTGACGAGACCGGAGTCGGCATCGTCCGTGGCAATGACCTGCTCGCCAACGAGGTCGCATCCTCGATGGAGCAGCACGTGCGCTTCGGCGGGGTCGTCCCCGAGGTGGCGTCGCGTGCCCACCTGGAGGCGATCGTCCCGGTGCTGGAGAAGGCCACGGCCACCGCAGGGGTGGACCTGTCCGAGCTCGACGGCATCGCAGTGACAGCTGGTCCAGGTCTGGCCGGGGCTCTGGTCGTCGGCCTGTCGGCTGCCAAGGCGCTGGCAAGCTGGCTCAACAAGCCGCTCTACGGCGTCAACCACCTGGCCGGACACGTCGCCGTCGACCTGCTCGAGCACGGGGACCTGCCGATGCCCTGTGGCGCTCTGCTGGTCTCGGGCGGCCACACCAGCCTGCTGCGGGTCAATGGCATCGCGACCGACGTCGTCGAGGTGGGTTCGACGATTGACGACGCCGCTGGCGAGGCTTACGACAAGGTTGCCCGCGTCCTCGGCCTGCCCTACCCGGGAGGCCCCGTCATTGACAAGGCCGCCGCCGGGGGCGACCCCAACGCCATCCGCTTCCCGCGTGGGCTGACGGCCCGTCACGACATGGTCAAGCACCGCTTCGACTACTCCTTCTCCGGTCTCAAGACGGCGGTGAGTCGGTGGGTCGAGACCCAGCAGCGTGACGACGTCGAGTTCCGGGTGGCCGACGTCGCCGCCAGCTTCCAGGAGGCTGTTGCCGATGTGCTGACCGCCAAGGCCGTCGACATGTGCCAGGAGTACGACCTCAAGCACTTCCTCATCGGTGGGGGAGTGGCGGCCAACTCGCGGCTGCGCACCCTGCTCGCCGAGCGGATGGAGGCTGCTGGAGTCGAGCTGCGACGCCCGCGTCCGGGGCTGTGCACCGACAATGGGGCGATGATCGCTGCTCTCGGTGTGCAGGTCGTCAAGGCTGGCCTGCCGCCGTCGTCGATGGACATCTCCGCTGATTCCGGGCTGCCCATCGCGAAGGTGCTCGTCTGAGGTGGCATCGGGGGTGCGGACGCGACGCCGCTGGAGAACTGCTGGTCACAATCGGCTCGCAATGGGCCTCGCTGTGTCATCCTGTGAGGCATCAGTATTCGACAGGAATGGATGAGGAATGAGTGAACCCTTCGTTCTCGATGCCAGTTTCAGCGCATTTCGCGCCGAGTCCTTCGCCAACGACGTCACCGGGCGGCTGGTTCAGAATGCGGTGACCGGCACCGGAGCCGACACCGTCAGTCTGGATCGCACCGTGGTCAACGGCATCGACGAGACGACCTCCGAGCGCTTGGATTCCTGGAAGGTGACCGACCAGAAGCACTCCGGACGGTGCTGGGAATTCGCGGGGCTCAACGTCCTGCGTGCCAAGGTCATCGACGAGCTCAAGGTCGACGACCTCGAGTTCTCGCAGAATTACATCGCCTTCTTCGACAAGCTCGAGAAGGCCAACCACACCCTTGCTCGCGCCATCGCCACGGCATCGCGTGACGCTGACGAGGAAGAGGTGCGCGCCATCATGGACTACCCGGCCGAGGACGGCGGATGGTGGATGCAGTTCACCGACCTTGTCGCCAAGTACGGTGTGGTGCCCTCCTGGGTCATGCCCGACACCGAGTCGGCTGGCAACACCTTGCAGATGAACCGCGCCCTGTCGACGGTGCTGCGTCGAGCCATCGGAAAGATCCGCGACGCAGCCACCAATTCCGACGCCAATGAGGGAGCCTCTCAGATGGAGGCCGCCCGTGGCGAGGCCTTGGACGCTGTGTGGAAGATCCTCGCGATCCACCTCGGCACCCCGCCCACCAGTTTCACCTGGCAGTACCGTGACAAGGACAAGAACTTCCACCGCAAGGGCACCTACACCCCGCTGGAGTTCGCCCACGAGATCGTGCCGCAGGCTTTCGAGCCGTGGGTCAGCCTCGCCCATGACCCACGTGAGGAGCACCCGGTCGGTCGCACCTACGTCCACGAGCACACCCCGTACATGGAAGGTGGCACCCCGTACTGGCACCTGTCGGTAGAGCTGGACGTCATGAAGAAGGCGGTCATCGACTCCATCGCAGCAGGCGAGCCGGTCTGGTTCGCCTGCGACGTCAAGAAGCAGTTCGACAAGGACCTGGGCATCTGGGATGCGAAGCTGCATGACTACGAGGCCCTTTACGGCATCGACATGGAAATGTCCAAGGCCGAGCGGTTGCGCTTGCGCGAGTCTGGTGGCACCCACGCCATGACCGTTGTCGGTGTGGACCTCGTTGACGGTGTCCCGGTGCGCTGGCGGGTTGAGAACTCCTGGGGTGACGAGGTCGGCAAGAAGGGGTTCTTCACGATGAACGACTCGTGGTTCGACGAGTACGTCTACAACGTCATCGTGCCGCGCTCCCGGGTCTCCGAGGAGATCGCCAAGGCCTGTGACCAGGAGCCGATCGTCTTGCCCGAGCACGACATGATGTGAGTCCCCTGCCGACACGGATCTGCCCGCCCGTAGGAACGCGGGCGGGCAGATCCGTGTCGGCATTCCTTGTCGCGCGTGCAGAATCCGTCAAGTCGGGGAGACTCTGCCAGCCCGCTTATCTGGGGGACAGAAACGTCTCAGGTACGTGTCCCCTAGTCGTCAAGTTCATTAATGCCCCGCATCTGAGTCCACATACTAGCCAGCTTATAGCCCATGTTAGCTCCACGCTGAGCTGAACGGGACGGACGCCCGCTAGACGAACTCCGCATCGCAATCGTGACCTGGATTGACCCCGCCTACCACCGCCGACGACGCCAGAAGAGACTCGGACGGTTGATCTCCATCGAGCTCGAGATGATCATGAAAATCAGCAGCCACTCAGGTTGCATAACCACTGTCACCTGTTCTTCCAGCAGACCCGTACGAGAGCTCGACCGGGCGAGGATCAGGCGGTCAACACGTTGGCGTGGAGGCGCGCTCAATGGCTTCGATCGCTGATCCCGTTGTAAGGAGACAAGCGCCACATCCGAACCGTACCGCCGTCGGCCAGAGACTCATAGTGACCTTCCCAGTAGCCCGAGCTTTGGGCGAGCTGAGAATTTTGAATCCGCGAAGGCGATGCGTACGCTCCCATTCGAGCGGACCGCATGTTAACATCTCAAGTGGGTTCGCCCTCCCTTCCACTTCAAGGAGTTTGCCATAAAGCTCACCACCACTTCCTCCCTCGAGCACCGCGTCCGCACCACGCAGCTCGCCGTCACGTCCGCCTTCGGCGGTGCCAGCGCCAACGTCGACCTGCTAGCCCCGGGCGGCTCGACCTGCAGCAGCGCCGGCTCGTCCTCCTCGTGCTCGACCTGCGCCGTCATCGCTCCGGTGCGCTGAGCAGAAAGCCCGTCGAACTGACTTAGGTGTGCCGAGAACCCTCGGGTTCTCGGCACACCTATGTCAACGCCTCCAGTTGAACTCGCGGGTCGCCCATGCGAACGCGATAGCTGACATCAATAGTGCGATGATCCAGCTTAACGCGGCTGGCGCCACCACTCCCCTGGTGCTGAACTGTGCCCGGGCGCCCTGGACCAGGTACCAGAGTGGGTTGATGTGTGCAGTGACGACGATCCAGTGCGGTGCAAACGACATGGGCAGCATGATCCCGGACAGCAGGAGGATCGGCAGCAGGATGAGGTTGAAGATCGCGGACAACGCTCCTTCACTCTTGGTCTTGAGTGCCACGGCATAGGAGATTCCCGCGAACGTCGCACCCGTCCCCAGAACCGTTACGAAGTAGGTCATCAGCCCCCATGCGCTGGGTCTGGCCCCAAGGGCGAGGCTAATGAGGAAGATGACCAGTATCGGGGCCAATATCACCAGCACGTCACGTGAAATCCTGCCAGCCATCATGGTGCTTCCCTTGGCTGGAGTGCTCCAAATGCGTTCAAGGATCCCGAGGCGATATTCAAGGATGATCGTGAGTCCGACGAATGCCCCGATGGTCATCGCCATCTGGATCGACAGGCCTGTGACGTACATGGAGTACGCGGCAGCCCGGGTGACTCCTTGTGTCCTCATCGTGGAAACGAACAGGGGACCGAAGAGGGCGAGATAGACGAGAGGCTGCGCGAAGGTCAAGGTGAAGTCACGTCGCGCCCTCAGCGTCAACGTCAGGTAGCGTGAAAAACAGGCTTTCATGAAAGCTGCTCCTTCCCGGGGGTTGCCGTGATCGCCAAGAATGCCTCTTCAAGGGACGCATCACGGATGCCGATTGAAGTCATCTCGATGGCGTTGGTTGCAAGGATGTCACTGACCACGGCCGCGTCGCGGTTGGGGTGCTTTGACCGGATGCGGATCCGATCGTCGTCTTGCGTAGTGTCAGGGAAAGGATCGGTCAATAGATTGGTGGCGCGCTCGGTAATGCCTCCCCCAACGGTGACGACCACCTCTCCCAACGCGTATTGCTCGCGAATTGCTGCAGGGGAACCGCTGGCGACTATCGAGCCGTGGTTCAACACACTGACATTGGATAGATGGTCGGACACCTCGTCGATGTAGTGGGTCGTGATTAGGAAAGCGGCTCGGGTCTCGTGTCGAGCGGCCTGGACCGTCTGCCACAGAGACAGCCGGGTCGCAGGGTCGAGGCCCAGGGTCGGTTCGTCGAGTAAGACCACAGATGGATGCCCCACCAGTGCAAGACCAACCTCGACGACCCTCTTCTGGCCGCCGGAAAGTCGGCCAACATCCCAGTCCATGAGATAGCCACAGTTCAGCATCGCCGCAACGGCGTCGACGCTCGCGCGTGCCTGCCGGGCCGACTACCCGAAACATTGGGCATGGAAGGTCATCTCTTCCCGGCATGTGAGGCCGTATTGGAGTCCACCCTTCTGGGATACATAACCCAAGCAGGAACGCCCCTCAGATGATCCCCACACCACGTCACCGGAGTCAGCGGAGAGAAGACCGGCAACGATTCTGACGAGAGTAGTCTTCCCAGCCCCATTGGGTCCGAAAAAGGCCCATCATTTCACCGGGGTTGAGATCTAGGGAAACCCCGCATAGTGCCGGGATTTCATACCTGCCATGAACGACGTACTTCTTCGTGAGCTGCGCAATAGAGAGTGCTGGCACCGAGGATGCACGGTTTGCGATGGGCGAACACATGTCAGATGTCCAGAACTTCGAGAGGGGGGATGGAGAGGGCTGATTCAACGCGTTCAGCCAAAACAGCGTGTGCCTGACGCAGGTGCTCGGTATCGGGGTATACGACCAGCGTCTTGTCTCCAGTGGTCCAGAAGTCGCGGTCCCAGGTCTCGGGGTGTGACCAGATGTTCTCCTGGCTTGCGGTCCAGTCGGGTAGCTTCCTTTGAATCTTGGTGGCGACAGCCAGCTGGTTCTTGGCCGTCTGATAGACGGTGTCGATGCGGGTCCCTTCTGGAACTGGTTGCCTGACGCGAACCAGACGCCGTCCCATGAAGGTCGCCCGGTGGTCGGCGCCGTCAGTGCGCAGCGCGAGCTCGATCTCCTCGTAGCCCTCAGCCGCTCGCTGATGCTTCTTCACGTAGTCGCGGAGTGCCTCCGCGACGGCCGCCGACAGGCCGCCAGCGATCTCACTGGCTTCGGTGAATAGACTCACGTCGTCTTCTGACACGTACACGTTTCTACTGGGCATGTATATAATTATGCGCATATATGTAGCGTTCGTCAACCCTCTATCCACATAGAGATCGCTGAACGCTGAGCACCTATGGGCTCCTAGTGTCGCGGGTGTTCGGGAGACGTCAGGGGAGATGGAACATGGCATCTACACCTAGCGGGTTACGCAAGGCCAGCTCGGCCGTGACCTCGTATCGAGCACAGAGTCCGGGGACGGAGGGGGTGGGATTCAGGACCCATCAGTTCCGCTGTGACAACACGGATGGACAGGGGCTATCCAGCGCGGCAGCTGACTTCCTCCTGGCTTCCCGGATCGGTCGGGGTGACATGGAATTCAATGTCTCGGTCGGTGACTACTTCGTTGATCCGATGATCGTCACGTACGGCGAGATGGATCGCGACTCACTAGTCGATGAGGGGATTGGCCTTCCCCAGTCCAGCAAGTTGCGCGTCCCGCTGGAACAGGTGATTGCCCGCCGCCGCAGTGGTTCGCCCTTACCTTCTTCGGGGCCGCTCTGTTCGCCTGTAACCATTCAGTCTTCGGAAGGGGACAAATCTTGGCGAAGGTGCCGCTCGCAGCGTTAGGAACCGTCCTGTTTCTCTACTGGGGCCTCTGGGCCTGCGTAATGGCCCATATCGTCTACAACGCTCAGTACTGGTGGAACAGGAACTCGACTCATCGGCGCAGGACACCAAGCGCATGATCAATACCGTGATAGTCGTGACCCTCTACGTCGGCTACTACTTCGTTTCTAAACCGTTCCTCCGCAAGCTGTCCAGCAGCGCAGCCCGGTCAAGTCTTCCAATCCTCACGAGCGCGACTATCGCCGAACGCCAAGCAACATTCCAGATGTCCTTGGTGGTGGCTGCTCACCTCATCATGGTGTGCATCTTGTCTTTCTTGGTCTTGCCTCCGCAGTGGTGGCTCCACCAAACAAGTCACTTGGGATTCCAGAGCGTCGCTGTGCTACTCGCCATGCTTCTGGGGATTGGAGAATCCGTTGCTTCAGGAGTCCTCGCGGAGATGCTTTACGGTTTGCTCGGTTGGATCGATAGACGCCGCGAACAGCTGGTCCGCCCATCGCGCTTGGCAGCCGACATGGTGGAAGCCAGTGCTGGCGGCTGGATGAAGACGATCCGTGGGGCGGTTGAAGCCAACTTGATCATGGGGGGACCCCGCTGACTATGCAGTTGGCCTGCGAAGAGATCATTTTCCGATTCATCTTCCCCCGCTGCCTGCCGGGGCACATGTGGACCGCTGGGGCCCCATTTCATCATCATGCAGTTCAGCGGTTTGAAGCGACCGATCGGAGGAGCCTTCGCAGCGGTTGGAGCGATCGTGATGGCGGTCAGCCAAGGATACCTCGCGGCCCGATCAGACGTTCTGATCCCCCTCGTCGCGGCCCACTTGGCTATGTTCCTCAGCTCACGCGCCCTGTCCAACAAGTGAGGGGGTCGAAGGACCCAGTCTAGTCAGTTGCCCGGTTGCGCCACGACGGCACAGGTTGAGCAGGAGCAGCACGAGCCGGAGCTAGAGCTGGTGGACCCGCCGGGAGCGAGCATGTCCACTTGGGAATCGATTCCCAAGGTGTTGCTCATGGCGGTCTGTACGGTGCGAACCCGATGGTCGTTGGCGGTCGTGACGGTGATCTGCATGATCGCAATCCCTTCTCTCGTTGAAAATGCCGCCAATGACAACGTAGCAGCCGAAAGCTTCAGCTCCCAGAGCCTCATTCATTTCACATGGCCCGTGGCACCTTCTGATGAGGTAGCAGGACTTGGCAAACAGGGAACTAGAGAAATCACCTACTAATTAAGCGGCGAGGTCATTGCGGTGGTTCTGGGATGTGCGCTCCTGAGCAGGGCGGCGAGGGACCCCTGTCGACCCGTTGTGCGGCCTGAACATGGACAAGGGCTCCAGACCTATCGCCCGCCATCGCCCGGCAGTCAGACACACAGCACCATTTAACGCGTGACCCACGACTTGCCGGACCGGTTACAAGGACGCGCAGCCATGTAGACATCAAGCACCAAAGACCCCAGATAAGCTTCTGTGACTTGTCGAGGCTGCTTTTCGCTTACTATCCATTTCCGTCCCTTTGAGAGGATGTCTACATGATGACCCCGATCCTCACCACCCTTGGCTTCGTCATGCACCCTGACGGAGAGCGCGTCCTCATGGTGCATCGCATCGCACGTCCTGGCGACGAGCAGCTCGGCAAGTACAACGGGCTGGGAGGCAAGGTGGAACCGGGGGAGGATGTCGTCGCTGGCATGAAGCGCGAATTGCGCGAGGAGGCTGCGATCGAGGTTGACGCCATGCGCCTACGTGGCACCGTCTCGTGGCCGGGGTTCGGGCGGCACGGAGAGGACCATTTCGGCTTCATCTTCGTCGTCGACGCATGGCATCCCATTGCCGACGCCATCCCCGACGCGAACGAGGAAGGTCCGCTGACCTGGGAACGCATCGGCTCCCTCGACGAGCTACCGATGTGGGAGGGGGACCGGTACTTTCTGCCGCTGGTTTTTGATCCTGATGTTCCGCAGTTCCACGGCTGTCTGCCCTATCACGATGGTCGACCGACCGGGTGGTCATACTCGGTGTAAACCTTTGACGCTGGGGGCTTCGTGGATGCGCGGCGTCATGCTTGCACCAAGGCTTAGGTAAAGCTAACCTTAGGCTCACTTTGTATTGACGCTGTACGCCCCCACGGGAAGGCCCGCCACCATCATGAATGTCACAAGAACTCTCGGCGCCATTGCCACGATTGCTCTTACGTTAGGTCTTGGTGCCTGCGCCGGTGGTGTCCAGGAGAAGGCGTCGAGTGGCCATACTCCCGCTCTGAGTGTCACCGATGTTGCAGGGCGCACGGTTTCCTTTGACGCCCAACCTAAGCGCATTCTTTTGGCTGAGGGGCGCGCGCTGATGGCCACCAGTGTCCTGAACAAGGAGAATCCGGCCAAGGATGTGGTAGCCATCGGCGCTGATTTACACAAGGCGGCGCCCAGCTTCGAATCTGCATTGCGTCAGGCCCGCCCACAGGTGAGCAAACTTCCGATGATTGGCAGTATCGCGAAGGGGGACGTCACTGTGGAGAATATGCTGTCGTTCAAGCCCGATGCGGTGGTCATGACTCTGGACCAGAAAGAGGCTGCGGAGAAGGCTGGATTTCTTCAGAAAATGGACCAAGCCAAGCTTCCCCATGTTTTCATCGACTTCCGCAGGAAGCCTCTAGAAAACACCACGAAATCGATGGCGACACTCGGTAAAATCTTTGGTGGAAAGGCTATTTCCCGAGCTAATGAATTCAATAAATTCTATCAATCAAAGGTTGATGACGTGTCACGAAGAGTCTCCCGGGAAAGTGACAAACCTCGCACATTTCTGTGGCGTGCTGCCGGGCTTAAGGACTGTTGCTCCACCTATGCGAATCTCAATCTGGGCGCCGTCATCACCGCTGCCGGAGGCCACAACCTTGGGGTGGACCTCCTCCGGACATCTGCAGGTGACGTCACCCCAGAGAAGATTGTGGCAACCCAACCCGAACACATCATCGCCACCGGTGGTTCGTGGGCTAAGGATTCGAAGAAACCGGAGTCGGTTCCTCACGTCGAACTTGGATATAACGTCACTGATGACGATGCACAGAGGACCTTGGCTGGCCTGCTCAAGACCCCGGGATTTTCCTTACTCAAGGCCCCGAAGGACGGAAAGTTGCATGCCGTCTATCATCAGTTCTACGACTCTCCCTTTAATGTTTTCGCACTTGAGCAGTTCGCGGCATGGCAACATCCGAAACAATTCAAGGGTGTCGACCTAACGAAGGATTTCGCTAAATTCCATGAGGACTACTTGCCTTTTGGCTACCGCGGCGTGTTTTTCGTCACGCTGAAGAAGTGAATCCGACGTGAGTAACACTGACATGTCCCTTGCCCGGGAGGATCCTGCCACCGGAATGGTGGCTGTGGTGAGGGGATACTACCGGCGTGCCCGTTGGAAGCGCTGGGCCATTGTCCTGCTTTCGGTCATTGCGGTGGCTGCTTTCCTAGTCACCATCGTGGTTGGCCCCGTGGACATCACTCTTCCCCAGCTGCTGAGAGCACTGGTCAATCCCTCCACGGTGGATGCTCAGACCAGAATGGTGCTGTGGCAATTGCGCATTCCGTCGTCGGTGATGGCGGTACTCATTGGGGTGTGCCTTTCGCTCGCAGGCGCGCACATGCAGACCATCCTGGACAACCCGCTGGCAGAACCTTTCACGTTAGGGATCTCTGCAGCAGCGGCTTTTGGGGCGGCCGCCTCTATCGTCTTGGGGTGGACGATCATTCCCAATTCCCAATTCAACGTGGCGGTCTGCGCAGCAGTGGCATCCCTTGTTGCGGTTGCCATTGTTGCCGCTGTCTCACGCCGCCGTGAAGATGGCCGGGAGTCCATGATCCTACTTGGTATCGCCCTGGTATTCGGATTCCATGCGCTCCTGGCGCTCTTGCAGTACCGAGCCACCCCGGAGGCCCTCCAACAGATCGTCTTCTGGACGATGGGCTCCCTTCAACGGGCTACGTGGACTTCGAATGCCATCATCGCCGCCGTCCTGGCTATCGCTATTCCCATCACGATCAGGCATTCGGGGCAGCTGACCGCGTTGAGACTCGGAGATGAACGTGCTGCCGCCATGGGGGTGAATGTGCCCCGGCTGAGGTCGCGAATCCTTATTCTGGCGTCACTGCTGGCAGCAGTTACCGTCGCCTTTGCTGGGGTCATCGGATTCGTCGGTCTGGTCGGTCCCCATGTCGCCCGCATCCTGGTTGGCGAGGAGCAGCGATACTTCGCGCCTGCCTCCGCAGCTACTGGGGCCTTCCTACTAGCCACCGCCCATGCCCTGTCGATCACCATCATCCCTGGGGTGGCGATACCTATTGGGATCATCACCGCGCTAGTGGGGGTGCCAGTATTCGTTTCCCTCATCCTCACTCGGCATCGTGTCTTCGGAGGGGCATCGTGAACATCCGCCTGTCTAACCTGCACTTGTCTTACGGGCAGCGTCACGTACTCGACGGGGTGAGCCTCGGTCCGCTGGAGCGGGGGACGGTCACTGGGCTGCTCGGACCCAACGGAGCGGGAAAATCCACGCTCATCAAGGCGATCGCCGGGCTGAAGACCCCTACCTCGGGAGAGGTGATCATCAGCGATGACGATGGCCATGTCAGCGGAGCCCAACTGCGCGACGTCGTGGGTTACCTACCCCAGGACGTGCTTGCCACCGCATCCCTGACCGTCCTTGAGTCGGTCCTGACCTCGGCTCGCAGCAGGAGCAAAGCGACGGTGGAACGTGCTGCTCATGTCTTGGAGCGCGTCGGTATTGCCCATATCGCCCACCGCTTCATTTCCCAGCTGTCTGGCGGACAACGGCAATTGGTGGCGTTGGCGCAGATGGTAGTTCGAGATCCTCAGGTCTTGCTGCTCGACGAGCCCACCTCTGCATTAGATCTGCACAATCAGATCGAGGTGTTGCGCCTAGTGCGCAGAGCCGTTGAAAGCGGGCACAGGATGGCAATCGTCGCCCTCCACGACCTGAATCTGGCTGCCTGTTATTGTGACCGCCTGGTGTTGTTACACGAGGGCGGGGTGCATGCCGAAGGATCACCCTCGGAAGTCCTCACCCCGGACGTGTTGGAGCGCGTCTATGGGTTCCGTGCCCGGGTGCTCAGCGACGACGGCATCCCCGTCGTTCGTCCAGTGGTAACCGCGTAATCCGTCAATTGCGGGCGTTATCTTGGTCAGCCAGCCAGCCCGACGACCCACAGGCTCAGGCAGATGATCGGGGCGAACCAACGGGAACTCCACGCTCCGTAGTGGGTTTCGGTGAACATGCTGTCTGCACGTGGATTGGCCCCCGGCAGGCTGTACGGAGCAATGGCCGTCAGTGCCAAGCTCACGGGCAGCAGGATCGAGAACGACATGGGCGTCGTCACGATCGGCGTCGCCGCCAGAATTCCGAAGGCGATGATGCCGCACAGGCCCAGCATCAGGGTCACCGCAGTGACGACGTCCTGCCCGCTACCGTCCGGTTTCACGAAGGACTCCGCGAAGGTCAGCAGGCCAGGAATCACGATGACTGCGACGAAAAGGAGCACCCAGCTGACATTGGTGTGGGCATCCATGTTGAGGGGTTCCGTGCGCGACGCATAGTAGGTCGTCGCCATGGCTCCGAGCTGGAAGGCTGAACCGATGAAGTGATGGACGTACCACCCTGCAGAACGGCGCGAAGGATCGTCCTCAGGGGTCACGTTCCTGGACCCCCAGGATTGCAGGCGCTGGGTGAATCTCGATCGATTCTCGTAAGTGGTGATGGCCACGACGGTACTGATTGCTCCTCGTACGGAAAACGGTGCAAAGCGATGTCTCGACCGAAGATTGTACCCAAACGGTTCGAAAGTACCTCTATGGTGGCACCGTGGATCTCACCGTGGCACGCCGTCTGGCCAGCGATGAAGGGATCGACGCCCTCGACCTCGCCGGCGCCGAGTCTGATCCAGATTCGCTGTCCGCCGCGACCAGATTGCGCCGTCACATGGATGCCGATCTGGCCGCCGCAGCCCTCGACCAAATCAGCCTGAGACGTCGAGCCGTCAGCAAGGTTGGTCCGGTCGGTGCAGACATGTTGTGGACCCGTGACGGACTCGAGCAGGCCACCCGTGGCGACGTCTCCCTGTGGCGTGCACAATGCCTGGTCTCGGCAGGTTTCACGGACGTTGTGGACCTGGGTTGCGCATGTGGTGCAGACTCCCGGGCTTGCCTCGATGCCGGGTTGAGGGTGACGGCCGTCGAGATCGACCCGGCGACCGCTGAGCTGGCCCGTCACAATCTGCCCGGAGTCAACGTGCTGTGCGCCGATGCCGCAGAGGTCGTTGATGACCTGCTCAAGGATGCGTCAGACTCCACGGTCGTCATGCTCGACCCTGCTCGACGCACTGGTCGAGGGCGGACCTGGCGCCTGGAGGACGTGCAGCCGCCATGGTCCTTCGTTGAGAAGGTGATTGCCCTGACGGCTACTGTCGTCAAGCTCGGGCCCGGCGTCGATCGTTCTCGACTGCCTGACCTGCCCGTCACCTACGTGGGTCATCGTGGGGATCTGGTTGAGGCGACGTTGTGGTCCGGGTTTGGCGACCTCTGGTCAGGGGATCGTGCCATTCTCGTCAGCCCCGAGACGACCTGTGAGCTGCCCGGTGCACTACCTGATCCGGACGTTGGTGATCTGGGCCCCTTCGTGGCTGAACCTCACCCGGCAGCCATTCGGGCAGGCAGTCTCTCGGCGATTGACGACTCGCTGCACACGGTGTCTGACGGCATCGCCTACCTCACTGCAGATGCCCCGGTGAATTCTCCGTGGCTGACGTGGTTTGCCGTCAAGGAGGTGCTCCCTCTCGACGTCAAGACGCTGCGTTCCTGGGTGCGTGATCGCCGCGTCGGAACCCTCGAGATCAAGAAGCGTGGTGTTGACGTCGATCCCGTCGCGTGGCGACGAAAGCTCAAGCCCTCTGGGCCACGTTCCATCACTCTCATCTGCACTCCGACAAGGAAAAACGCCAAGGTTTTGGTGTGTGATCGAATGCGCTGATCCTCCAGCCGTATCCAGAATCGACCTATCTGTGATGTCATGTGCTCATGGTGGCCACTCGGCACTCGGCAAGATACCTCACTGCACTGCTGTTGACTCCGCTCCTCCTGCTGTCGGGGTGCGGAAAGTTCAACGCTGGTTTCGTCATCGAGGACGAAAACCATGTTGATGCAACCTTGACCGTCGGAGTTCTCAAGTCGGTCCTCGACGAGTTCACGGGAAGTGAGGCCGAGGAGGTCACGAAAGAGCTTCGCGATTGCTCGGAACTCAAGAAATCATATGAGTTGGATGAGAACGCTGCCGACAAGATGACGGTCAAACCCTTTGACGACGACAAGTATTTGGGCTGCACGGTGACCGGCACGATGACGGTCGCTGAGCTGACGGGCCAAGCATCCTCATCCTCGAGTAGTGCGAAACCGTCGACCACACCTTCGAAGGGTTTTGCGGGCGACGGCCCTATCTTCATCGCCTTTGATGACGACAAGATCCGGTTCCGTCTTGATGGTTCTGATCTGCAGGACGCCATCTCTGGGTTTGGCTCCTCGGAATTGGGTGGCTCAGCCAAGGGTTTTGATTTCAAGGTCTCTGTGACCTTCCCTGGCAAGGTCCTCAGTCATTCGGGGGCGAGCAAGGTCGACGGCAAGACCGTGACCTGGACTGACATCGAGGACCTCAAATCGTATTCGGGCCTGGAGGCCTCAGGCGAGCGCGGAGGTGGCTTCCCCGGCTGGACATGGGTGGTTCTCGCGGTGGTCGTCGTCGCCATTGGTGGTGCCATTGCAGCCGTGGTCGTGGACAAGAGGAAGGCCGCTCAGGGAGGCCGTCGGCCACCCCATGTTCCTGGCGTTGAGCCAGGTCCAAACGCACACTGACCGCAAGCTCGTACGAGGCCTGGAACCATATGGCTTCCAGGGCTCCGTTTCATTGGTTTGCACATGTGGGCCTACCGCCAGGCCCCATGCCTGTGATTCCATGTGGGCATGCTGAGTGTTTCGCGCCATATGAGACGCTATCTGGTCTTGCTTCTTGCACCCCTGTTGCTGCTCGCCGGGTGCGTCAAATTCGACACGGCAATGGAGATCAAGGACGAGGATCACATCCACGTCAAGGCCACGGTTGGTATCTCCAAGTCGATGGCCGACATGTCGGGGGAGGATCTCACCTCCCAGTTCTCCAACTGCAGTGACGTCAAGGGCATGGGCGGCGGGGCCTCGAGCGCGAAGGGTGAAAAGTTCGAGGATGATCAGTACATCGGTTGCGCCTATTCGGGCGACATCACGGCAGCCGAGTACAACAAGAAGGATGACGGCAGCAAGATCACCTTCGACAAAGACAAGGTGACCTTCAAGATGAATGCGGGTTATTTCAATGACGCAGGTGGTTCCACCGAGTCCCTCGATGCGAGCATGCTCAGCGACTTCAAGGTCTCCATCATCTTCCCCGGCAAGGTGTTGAGCCACTCGGGATCGAGCAAGGTCGACGGGAACACCGTCACCTGGACCGATCCCAAGGACGTGTTCTCGAGCGAGGGGCTCAGCGCCACTGGTGAGCGCAACGATGGTGTGCCGGCGTGGGTCTGGATCGTCGTCGCGGTGGCGGCCTTGGCGATCATCGGGATCGTCGTGGCTGTCGTGCTCAAGAAGAAGGGTCCGAAGGCGAGCGAGCCGGAGAACGGTGATGCCCCGTGGGCGATGCAGTATCCGGGGCAGCCGCAGGGGCAACAGCCTCAGCAGTGGAACAGCCAGACCCCGCAGTGGGGCAGTCAACCCGACCGGGGCAATCCTCAGGCACAACAGTCGCCCTACCAGAACCCGAGCCAGAGTCAGCCAGGTCAGCCATGGGGACATGTCCCGGGGAATGTGACCGGGGCTCCTCAGCCTGATCAGCAGCCGCCCTCAAACCCTGATGACTTCTGGAAGAACCACGGATCCAACTGATTGGTGCCGATATTTGGAGGGCCGTTTCTGGCACTCCCGTTGCCTGAGTGCCAACTACGGGTGTACTTTCGTGGTTGGCACTCTCGTGGTGAGTGTGCCAACGGACCTGAAGCACCCGCGACGCCGATGGTTCGTCGCGCTCGGGGCTCGCAACCCCTGGCGAGAGACAATGACACAATCCGTCTTCAGTAGAAAGGGGTCTTGACGTGGCAACCACGATCAAGCCGCTCGAGGACCGCGTCCTCGTCCAGCCTCTCGAGGCCGAGCAGACCACCGCTTCCGGACTCGTCATCCCGGACACCGCCAAGGAGAAGCCGCAGGAGGGCAAGGTCATCTCCGCTGGCCCCGGTCGCGTCGACGACAAGGGCACCCGCGTTCCCATGGATGTCAAGGAGGGTGACGTCGTCATCTTCTCCAAGTACGGCGGCACCGACGTCAAGTACGATGGCCAGGAGTACCTGCTCCTCAACGCTCGCGACATCCTCGCCGTCGTCGAGAAGTGAGGCGCTGATACATGGCAGCCAAGCAGCTTCAGTTCGACGAGGAGGCCCGTCGCTCCCTCGAGCGCGGCGTCGACATCCTCGCTAACACCGTCAAGGTGACCCTCGGCCCCAAGGGGCGCTACGTCGTTCTCGACAAGAAGTGGGGAGCCCCGACCATCACCAACGACGGCGTGACCGTCGCCAAGGAGGTCGATCTCACCGATCCTTACGAGAACCTCGGCGCCCAGCTCGCCAAGGAGGTCGCCACCAAGACCAACGACGTGGCCGGTGATGGAACCACCACCGCCACCGTGCTCGCCCAGGCCCTCGTTCACGAGGGACTGCGCGCCGTGGCCTCCGGGGGCAACCCGGTCGGTCTCAAGCACGGTATCGAGAAGGCCGTCGACGCCGTCGTGGAGGAGCTTCGCTCTATCTCGCGCGCCATCGACACCACCTCGGACATGGCCAGTGTCGCCACTATCTCCAGCCGTGACGAGAAGATCGGTGAGCTCATCGCCGAGGCTTTCGACAAGGTTGGCAAGGACGGCGTCATCACCGTCGACGAGTCCCAGACCTTCGGCACCGAGCTCGACTTCACCGAGGGCATGCAGTTCGACAAGGGCTACCTGTCGCCCTACATGGTCACCGACCAGGACCGCATGGAGGCCGTGATCGAGGATCCTTACATCCTCGTCCACTCCGGCAAGATCTCGTCGATGAACGACCTGCTCCCGCTGTTGGAGAAGGTCATCGCCGCCCACGGCAACCTGTTCATCGTGGCCGAGGACGTCGACGGGGAGGCCCTGAGTACCCTCGTCGTCAACAAGATCCGCGGCACCTTCAACTCGGTGGCCGTCAAGGCTCCGGCCTTCGGTGACCGCCGCAAGGCCATGCTGCAGGACATCGCCACCCTCACCGGTGGTCAGGTCGTCGCTCCCGAGGTCGGGCTCAAGCTCGACCAGGTGGGCCTCGAGGTCCTGGGTCGCGCCAAGAAGGTTGTCGTCACCAAGGACAACACCACCATCGTCGACGGCGCCGGCTCCAAGGCCGACGTCGAGGGACGCGTCGCCCAGCTGCGTGCTGAGTACGACAACTCCGACTCCGAATGGGACCGCGAGAAGCTCCAGGAGCGTATTGCCAAGCTCGCCGGCGGTGTGTGTGTCATTCGCGTGGGTGCGGCCACCGAGGTCGAGCTCAACGAGAAGAAGCACCGCATCGAGGATGCTGTCTCCGCGACTCGTGCAGCGATCGAGGAGGGCATCGTCGCCGGTGGTGGCTCCGCCCTCATCCATGCCGCGCACGTGCTTGACGGGAACCTTCACCTCGAGGGTGACGAGAAGGCCGGTGTCCAGATCGTCGCCAAGGCCGTTCGCGAGCCGTTGCGCTGGATTGCCGAGAACGGTGGCGAGCCTGGCTATGTCATCGTCTCCAAGGTTGCCGAGATGGAGCCCGGACACGGCTACAACGGCAAGACTGGTCAGTACGTGGACCTCATCGCCGACGGTGTCATCGACCCTGTCAAGGTGACCCGCTCCGCGCTGGCCAACGCCGCCTCCATCGCCGCTTTGCTGCTCACCACCGAGACCCTCGTGGTGGACAAGCCGGAGGAAGAAGACGACGACAAGTGAGTCACTGATCCTCGCTGATCACTGCGGGCCCCGGAACCGTTTTGGTTCCGGGGCCCGTTGCTATACGTCCGTGCCGGTGACCGGTCGGTCTTCGTGATGCGCCCGGGGAGCATTCCCCGGGCCCCGTGCACTCACGACGCGATGGCTCAGTCCTTGAGCGGCTTGCCGTCACGGTCCATGGTGTTGAACAACTCATGGTCTTCGGGCAGATGATCCAGGTAGTCACGCTCGGTGTCTGGGGCCGTGTGTCCCAGATCGAGCTCTTCACTACGAGCGTCCATGGCTGCCGCACGCAGGGCGTACTCCTCGTCAGCAGTCTCGAGCTGCTCAGGAGTGGCCTCGTTGGCGACGATCATGCCGGCCTGGGCATCCTCAGGTACCTGAGGAATGACGCCGGCGTCCACACGCTCCCGATGACCCTTGATCTCGCGAGCCACGACCCGAGCGAGGAAGTACATGCCGATCACGTTCGGAACAGCCATGAGGAAGAGCATGGCGTCGGCCAGAGCGAGGATCGAGGCCATGTTCGTGGCCGCACCGACAACCAGCAGGAGCAGGAAGATGCCGTTGTAGATGCGCTCGGCGGTGGCCGAGTTCCCGAACAGGAAGCCAACAGCCTTCTTGCCGTAGAAGGAGTACGACAGCATCGTCGAGAAGGCGAAGAGGACGACAGCCAGGGTCAGCAGGGAGCTGAACCACGGGGCAACCGTCTTGAGGGCGTGGGCGGTCATCTGAACACCATCGGCGTCGTGATCCTTGTAGACACCGGTGATGATGATGGTGATGGCCGTCATGGTGCAGATGACGACGGAGTCGATGAACGGCTCCCACATAGCGACGAAGCCCTCCTGGGCCGGGCGACGAGTCTTCACGGCAGAGTGGGCGATGCCCGCAGTACCGACACCGGCTGCGTTCGAGAAGGCAGCACGCTGAACGCCGACGATGAGCACGCCGAGGACGCCTCCGGCGATGCCATGGCCAGTGAAGGCGCCCGACCAGATGGCCATAAAGGCGTCACCAACTTCGGTGATGTTCGCGCCGATCACAGCCAGACACATGATGACGTAGAGGATGCCCATGAAGGGGACGATCTTGGAGGTGGCAGCGCCAATCTTGGAGGCGCCGCCGACGATGACGATGCCGACGAGGATCGCGAACACCAGTCCGACAACCCACATGTGGGTGCCGATCCAGGAGTCCTTGCCACCGGCGAACATCGCCAGCTGGTAGGCGGCCTGGTTGGACTGGAACATGTTGCCCGCGCCGATGACGCCGAAGGCGGTGCAGACGGCGAACAGGGTGGCGAGGACGCGACCGAGCTTGGGCTTGTCGATCGAGGCCAGGCCATCCCGGAGGTAGTACATCGGACCGCCGGAGGTGGTTCCGTCCTCATTGACGATGCGGAACTTCACACCGAGGGTCGCCTCGGACATCTTGACGCTCATGCCGACCAGACCGGCAACAGCGATCCAGAAAGATGCGCCTGGTCCGCCAGTTGCGATGGCGATGGCGACACCGGCGATGTTTCCCAGGCCGACGGTGCCCGACAACTCGGTGGCGAGAGCCTGGAAGCTGGTGACGTCACCAGGATCGGTGTGACGGGAGAAGTGTCCTCGCACCACATGGCTGGAATGGCGAATTGAGGCTGGGCGCAATTGCTGGAAGCCCAGGTAGATCGTGAAGAAGACTCCAGCTGCCAACAGCCACGCGAGGATGAGCGGGAATTCATTGCCTCCGGGCAATGGGATGGCCCAGAACACCGCGTCAGAAATGGTGGTGGCGATGGGGGAGAAGAATTTGTCGATGGCCTGGTCCAAGCTCAGCGGAGCTGGAATCGGGGCCTCGAGAATTGCGGAAACGGGCGATGACATGATGCCAGGTGGCACGAACGGTCCTATCCGTTGACGACGTTGGACACCGAGCCCGGCGACACCGCAATGCGGTACCGGTCTTTTCCCGACCGATCTCAACACGCACAGGGGCCAGAGACCCGGTGGGCACGACCACACCACACTCCGGTATCAGGGGGCAGGGCCGCACCTGTGGCGGAGCACAACCGCCTCATGCACCTTAGCGGGTTGGGGTGACAATTGGCCCAAAACGCTCGACACCGTGTCTTCTCTCGTCGTCTGGCTGTGTGGTTCCCCTACGCTGAATGCTGATGACCACGACGACCCACTTCCATGATCGTCAGCCTGCGCTGGCCCATTCCCATCACGATCGACGCCGCCTCGTCGAGGTGCTCGTGATGGGATTCGTCGGCTCCGTCATGATGGTGGTGTGGGGATGGGGTTCTCCCCATGCCGGAATGCCGGAGCAGGTGCGTCCCATCGGGGTGGCCGTGGTTGCCAGCAGTGTCGTCGGCTTGAGCGCCATGATCATCGCGTGGTTGCGTTCCCGGAAACTTGTCGGCACTCGCCTCCTCGCCCTCGTCACGTGGTCGCTACCGCTGTTGTTCGGTCCGCCGCTGCTCAGTCGGGATGGTTGGGCCTATGCTGCTCAGGGGTGGGTCCTGGCTCAGGGTCTGGACCCCTACGTGGTTCCCCAGGGTTTGGCAGGCGTGCTTGGTCAGGCCGTCGGCACTCCGTGGGGGGGTACGACAGCGGTGTATCCGCCGGGATCGCTGTGGATCCAGGCAGCGATGGTGACGATCGCTCACGCCGATCCGTTGTGGTCGGTGCTGCTGATGCGCGTGCCGGCCATCATCGGCATCGCTCTGATGTTCTGGACGATGCCGCAGCTGGCGCGGTATGCCGGTGCCGACCCCGATCATGCCCTCTGGCTGGGGGCATGCTGCCCCTTGACGACCCTGAGCATCATCGGCGGCATGCACAATGACGGGCTCCAGGTCGGCCTGTCCCTTGCGGCGCTGATCGTGGCGATCCACCTGATCTTGTCCGGACGTGGATGGTTGGGACTCGTTGCTGGTGGGGCGATCGTCGGTCTGGCCGGCACCATCAAGCAGCCGGGCGTGCTGGCCGGGGTAGGCGTCGTCACCCTGGCCCACGTCCATGCAGTGCGTCATGGCGGCCACCGTTGGACGAACCGGAATTGTTGGTCGGCCCTCCTCGCCCGCACCGCTGCTGGAGCCATTCCGGCCCTGGCGGTATTCGGCGGGATCTCCGCCATCCATGGTCTGGGGCTGGGATGGCTCAACCCGACGGCAGGCAGTCCCGTCTCCGTAACGAGCGACTCACCGATCGCCCTGGTGGTTCAGATCCTGCGGGGAAGTGGTCGGATCCCGCTGGACGAGCTGGTCGGCCCGGCCATCATCGTCAGCCTGGTCCTCACCCTGGTCGCGATGGTGTGGTGCTGGGCCCGATGGGGCCCTGTCCCATCCTTGCGACGCATGGACGACTCCATCGGACAGCTGGGCAGTCCGTTGCGACTGCAGGCCGGCGTCATGATCGCCTTCGCTGTCTTCGGGGCCTCCCTGCAACCCTGGTACCTCATCGGGCCGCTGGCCCTGGTCGCCTCGATTCCATTGCGTCGCACCCACCGCGACATCGTCATCGTCGGAGTGGTGGCCGTCAGTGTCCTGGCCCATCTGCAGTGGTACTGGTCGCCTTACGTGTGCCTGCCGCTGGTCATCGTCGGATGTCTCATCGTCCGGCGGGTCCCGAGGGCGTGGGCCTTCGTGACGGCCACGACCTGACGGCGACCAGCGTTCCCGGCCAGCTCGGGGCGATCGGCTGGGCGACCTCGACGCCCGCGGCGATAGGATGACGTTTATCCCGGCGAAAGGTGGCTCATGACCTCGGACTCCCGCCCGACCACGATTGAGGAGCTGGCACCACTGGCCCTCACTTTTGACGACGTCCTGCTCCAGCCTGTTGAGAGCAACGTCATCCCCTCCCAGGTCGACACGACGACCAAGGTTTCCCGCAACATCGACATCGCAATCCCGCTTGTCAGCGCAGCGATGGACACCGTCACGGAGACTCGGATGGCAGTGGCGATGGCCCGTGAGGGTGGCCTCGGCATCCTGCACCGCAACCTGTCCATCGAGGACCAGGCCGCGATGGTCGATCAGGTGAAGCGCTCGGAGGCCGGAATGGTCGACGAACCCATCACCATCTCCCCGGACGCCACCCTGGCCGATGCCGAGGAGCTCTGCCACACTTACCGCATCTCCGGTGTTCCGGTCGTCGACGAGAAGGAGAACCTCGTCGGCATCATCACCAACCGCGACATGCGCTTCGAGGAGAACCCGCGGCGCCTCATCCGCGAGGTCATGACCCCGGCCCCGCTGGTCACGGCTCCGGTGGGCACCAGTCCGTCCGACGCCCTTTCCCTGCTGGCCGCGCACAAGATCGAAAAGCTGCCGTTGATCGACGCCGACGGCAAGCTGCGCGGCCTGTTCACCCTCAAGGACTTCGTCAAGGCCGACAAGTACCCCAACGCCACCAAGGATCCTCAGGGACGTCTACGCGTGGGTGCTGCCATCGGTTTCTTCGGCAACTCGTGGGAACGCGCCATGGCACTGGTGGAGGAGGGTGTCGACCTCATCATCGTCGACACCGCTCACGGCCACACCCAGGGCGTTCTCGACATGATCGCCAAGCTCAAGGCCGAGCCTGCCGCCAAGGGGGTAGACGTCGTCGGCGGCAACATCGCCACCTACCAGGCCGCCAAGGCGCTCTGCGAGGCCGGAGCCGACGGCATCAAGGTCGGCATCGGGCCGGGCTCGATCTGCACCACTCGTGTGGTTGCCGGTGTCGGCGTCCCCCAGGTGACTGCCATCTTCGAGGCGTCCCGCGCTGCTCGCCAGTACGGCGTGCCGGTCATCGGAGACGGTGGCCTGCAATACTCCGGCGACATCGCCAAGGCCATGGTCGCCGGTGCCGATTCCGTCATGCTCGGATCCCTGCTGGCCGGTTGCGAGGAGTCCCCGGGTGAGCTCGCCTTCATCAACGGCAAGCAGTTCAAGACCTACCGTGGCATGGGATCGATGGGTGCCATGTCAGCGCGTGGCGAGAAGCTGTCCTATTCCAAGGACCGCTACTTCCAGGGTGACGTCACCACGAATGACAAGATCATCCCGGAGGGCATTGAGGGTCAGGTTGCCTACCGTGGCCCGCTGGGGGCGGTGGCCTACCAGCTGGTTGGCGGTCTGCGTCAGTCGATGTTCTACACCGGCGCCCGCACCATTGGCCAGCTGCACGAGCGTGGTCGTTTCGTGCGCATCACCTCGGCCGGTCTGCGGGAGTCTCATCCGCATGACATTCAGATGACGGTCGAGGCCCCCAACTACTCCGCCCACTGACGGGCGAGCCGGAGAATCCGGCAGGAAAGGAATCATGTACGACATCGGACGCAGCAAGCGTGCCACCCGGGCGTACAGCCTGGATGACATCGCTCTCATCCCTTCCCGGCGCACCCGCGGCACCGAGATGGTGAACTTGGAGTGGCGCATCGACGCTCTCACCTTCGACTTCCCGATCATGGCCGCTCCGATGGACTCGGTGATGAGCCCGGCGACGGCCATCGAGTTCGGGCGTCTGGGTGGCCTCGGTGTGCTCAACCTCGAGGGATTGTGGACCCGTTACGAGGACCCCACGCCGTACCTCGAGGAGCTGGCCGGGCTGAGTGACGACGTCGCCACCACCCGCCGTATGCAGGAGATCTACTCCGAGCCGATCAAGGCCGAGCTCATCACCGCCAGGATGACCGAGATTCGGGCCGCCGGAGTGCCGGTAGCCGGGTCCTTGTCGCCGAAGAATGCGTCTCGGTTCTCCGAGACTGTCGTCAACACCGGGGCTGATTTCTTCGTCATCCGTGGCACGACGGTGTCGGCCGAGCATGTCGGTAGTGGGGACGACGTCCTCGACCTGCGCAAGTTCATCTACGAGCTCGACGTCCCGGTCATCGTCGGTGGATGCGCGACCTACCAGACGGCCCTGCACCTCATGCGGACCGGCGCGGCTGGCGTGCTCGTCGGCTTCGGTGGGGGAGCGGCCCACACCACCCGCCAGGTCCTTGGCATCGAGGTGTCGATGGCGTCGGCGATCGCTGACGTGGCCGAGGCCCGTCGCGACTACATGGACGAGTCGGGGGGACGCTACGTCCACGTCATCGCCGATGGCTCGGTGGGACATTCCGGGGACATCGCCAAGGCCATCGCTTGTGGTGCTGACGCAGTCATGGTCGGATCCCCACTGGCCCGGGCCGCCGAGGCCCCTGGCAGGGGATGGCACTGGGGTGCCGAGGCATGGCACGCTGACCTGCCGCGTGGTTCTCGGGTGCACTTCGAGCCCGTGGGTACCCTCGCGGAGGTGCTCAGCGGGCCTTCGCGCGTCCCGGACGGCACCATGAACCTCGTCGGTGGGCTGCGTCAGGCCATGGCCACCACCGGCTATTCGGAGGTCAAGGAGTTCCAGCGCATCGAGCTGACGATTCGCTGATCGTCCCATCAATCAGGACACCGTCCCGGCGAACGGGATGGCTGGCTAACCTTCGGGCATGAGCGAAGTGCCCGAAGAATTGGTCGTGTTGCGCGGCGCGATTGACAACATGGACGCCGCCCTCATCCATCTGCTCGCCGAGAGGTTCCGGATCACCCGCGAGGTGGGCCGCCTCAAGGCTGAGCGCGGACTGCCGCCGGCAGATCCGGCCCGTGAGGCCGAACAGATCGCACGGTTGCGTCAGCTCGCCGTCGAGTCGAACCTCGATCCCGAGTTCGCCCAGAAGGTCATCACCTTCATCGTTGCCGAGGTGGTGCGTCACCACGAGGCCATTGCAGACGAGTCCCAGGACGACCCTGCGAGCGCCCCCGAAGCGGATGCGTCCACCTCGGAGGCATTCGGCAACTGATGGGTCAGGCGATGACGTCGCCCTGGTGAACCTTCGACGGGATACCGACGACGACCGTTCCGGGGGCGACGTCTTTGATGACCAGCGCGTTGGCGCCGATCTTGCAGTCGTCACCGACGGTGATGTCACCAATGATCTTGGCACCGGCGCCGATGAGGACACGATTGCCAATCGTGGGGTGACGCTTGAAGTGTCCGCGCGCGCGTCCGCCGAGGGTGACCTGGTGGTACATCAGCACGTCGTCACCCACGACCGCCGTCTCCCCGATGACCACCCCCATGCCGTGGTCAATGAAGAACCGACGCCCGATCGTCGCTCCTGGATGGATCTCGATTCCGGTGAGATTGCGGGAGAGCTGGGACAGCAGACGAGCCAGTGGGCGCAGCGCCGGATACTTCACCCAGATGGCATGGGCGAGACGGTGTGCCCAGATGGCATGGACGCCCTGGTATGCGATGGCGACCATGAGTTTCGACGTGGCGGCGGGGTCCTCACGCATGGCGGCGTCGAGGTCCTCCATGGCGCGTTCCTTCCATCGCTTGAGGGTCCGGAGGAGTTCCGTCGTCTCATTCGTCATGGCCAGCCTCAGTTCTGCTGCAGTGAGTGGTACCGGTGAATGAACCATATCGAGCCCAGACCTGTCGACCAATGGAAAGGGCGGGCGGAGTTCCACTTCGTGGTCATCTGACGGCATTTCGACGCCCATCGGGTGGATGTTCGCGCAGTCGGGGACCGGTCGAGTGGCGCGACTGGGGGCTCTGGGCCATAGACTCGGCCTCATGGAACAACTCCACGACGTCGTTCTGGTGGTCGACTTCGGGGCGCAGTACGCCCAGCTCATTGCCCGCCGGGTGCGCGAGGTGAACGTTTACTCCGAGATCGTCCCGCACAACATGCCAGTCCGCGAGATGCTCGCCAAGGAACCTGCCGCGATCATCCTTTCCGGAGGCCCGGCCTCGGTCTACGCGGATGGGGCCCCGAGCGTCGACCCGGCCCTGTTCAACGCCGGTGTGCCGGTGATGGGCATCTGTTACGGCTTCCAGGCCATGGCTCAGGCCCTCGGTGGTCAGGTCGCCCACACCGGAGCCTCTGAATACGGACGTACCAGCCTGTGCATCACCTCCCCAGGTCAACTGCTCTCCCGTATCCCTCACACCATCAGCGTGTGGATGAGTCACGGTGACTCCGTCTCCCGTGCTCCGGAGGGGTTCTCGACCCTCGCTCGTACTGCAGGTGCCCCGGTGGCCGCCTTCGAGAACGTGGAGCGCAAGCTCGTCGGTGTGCAGTGGCACCCGGAGGTACAGCATTCCGAATCCGGGCAGACGGTTCTGGAGCACTTCCTCTTCGACATCGCCGGATGCCGTCCGGACTGGAATGCCAGCTCGATCGTCGGAGACCAGATCGCTCAGATCCGCGGCCAGGTCGGTGACCGTCGTGTCATCTGTGGACTGTCTGGCGGCGTCGACTCCGCGGTCGCGGCCGCTCTGGTGCAGCGTGCCGTCGGCGACCAGCTCACCTGCGTCTTCGTCGATCACGGTCTGCTGCGTCAGGGAGAGGCCGAGCAGGTCAAGCACGACTTCGTCGAGGCCACTGGCGCCGACCTCGTGGTGGCAGACGAGTCCCAGCGTTTCCTGGACGCCCTGGCCGGAGTCACCGATCCCGAGGCCAAGCGCAAGATCATTGGTCGCGAGTTCATTCGCACCTTCGAGGACGTCGCCAAACGGCTCAACGCCGATCAGACGATCGACTTCCTGGTGCAGGGGACCCTTTACCCCGACGTCGTCGAGTCCGGCGGTGGCGAGGGAGCCGCCAACATCAAGAGCCACCACAACGTCGGAGGCCTTCCCGACGATCTGCAGTTCAGCCTCGTCGAGCCGCTGCGCACCCTCTTCAAGGACGAGGTGCGAGCCGTCGGCCTGGAGCTGGGCCTGCCCGAGGACATCGTGTGGCGCCAACCCTTCCCAGGCCCGGGCCTGGGTATTCGCGTCATCGGCGAGGTGACCAAGGAGCGCCTCGAGGTGCTGCGTACCGCCGATGCCATCACCCGCGAGGAGATGAGCGCGGCTGGTCTGGATCGCAAGGTCTGGCAGTGTCCGGTGGTTCTGCTCGGTGACGTCCACTCGGTGGGTGTGCAGGGTGACGGACGTACCTACGGCTCGCCGATTGTGCTGCGCCCGGTGACCAGTGAGGACGCCATGACCGCTGATTGGGCCCGCATTCCTTATGACGTGCTGGAGAAGATCTCCACCCGGATCACCAACGCCTGCCCGCAGATCAACCGGGTGGTTCTCGACATCACCTCGAAGCCGCCGGCCACCATTGAGTGGGAGTGAGACGGCTCCAGGACATGACAGCGCCCGTACCGATGGATCGGTGCGGGCCCTGTCATGTAGCTGAAGGTCAGTCCTCCTTGTACGGGTTGAAGGTCTCGTCGGGACGATGGGGAGCTGTCGTCTGATTGAAGTTCCAGGTATTTCCTGAGCGACGCGATTCCTGCTTGTCCCGTGCCTTTCGGGCGGCATCACCAGCTATGCTCGCGCCGCTGCGCTCATCCGGGATGATCACCCACAACACGAGGTAGATGAGTGGTCCCGAGCCGGCAGCGAGAATCAAGACCGCTGCGACGATGCGGACAATGGTCGGGTCCAGATCGAAGGCGTTGGCAATGCCTTGGCAGACGCCGCCGACGATGCGGCCCTCCTCGGGCCGGGTGATCTTGGTGGCCATAGGTCGGTCCTCCTGACTAGTGGCTTACATCCATCGTGCCATGTGTCTGTGAGGCGCACGGAGACATCAATGAGCGCGGGGTGTCCCGGAGGTGCCCATACATGCAGCGAGGCCCCGTCCAAGGACGGGGCCTCGCTGGAGAGAGGATGAGAGATCAGTAGGTCACTGGCTCTTCTTCTTGGTGATGGCACCCCAGATCCACAGGACGATGAGGGCACCGACGATTGAGATGAGCCAGGTCCAGAGGTTCCAGAAGTCGCCAAGGGGCTTGTTGAAGATGAGGGAGCCGAGCCAGCCACCAAGAACCGCGCCCACGACGCCGAGAAGAAGGGTGACGAGGATGCCGCCGCCCTGCTTGCCCGGCATGATGGCCTTGGCGATGGCGCCGGCGATGAGTCCGAGAACAATCCATGCAAAGAATCCCATGCGTCCAGTGTCGTTGACGATGGGTCAAAACGTCCAGTAACGATCACGGATCGTAGCCGAGTACTTAACCAAAAGTGCGTATTGTTACCAGCGACAACAGTTGCCTGGCTAGGTAATACGTCATTTTTTACGCTGGCGACGGAATCTCAGAAAAATGGTCGCCATGGGGACAACAGCGCCTCGGTGAATTTTGCGACGTTGGATCGCGACTGCCATTCGTCGAGGGTGAGCTCCACGCAGTTCGCCATGTCGATCTCGAATATTTCAGCCATCCGCTCGGCGACAGTGGGATCGGTGATGGCGATGTTGACCTCATAGTTGCCCTGGAGGGACAACCTGTCGAGGTTGGCCGTGCCGATCGTCGACCAGATGCCGTCAATGGTGCAGGTCTTGGCATGCACCATGGCCCCCTGGTAGAGGAAGAGCCGTACTCCCTGATGAAGGAGCCGGTCGTAGTAGCCACGGCTCAGCCAGTCGGCGATGACGTGATTCGACTCGGCGGGAACGACGATACGCACGTCGACCCCGCGAGAGGTCGCCTGGTGAAGGGCAGCGACGACGTCGTCGTCCGGAATGAGATAACCCTGGGTCATCCAGATCCGCTCACTGGCACGGTCAATGGCCTCGAGGTACATGTTCCGAATGGGATAGACGGCCATCCGCGGGGAGTTGCGGTGTACCGCGAAGGGGGTGTCCCAGTAGCGCACCCCAGGGGAGGGCAACACCGGCTGGTTGCGTCGCGAGACCAACGCCCCCTTGGGTCGCTGGTTCCACATGTCGACGAAGGTGTTCTCCAATTCCCCGACGGCCGGGCCGGTGATACGGGCGTGGGTGTCACGCCACCGATCCGCGTAGAGGGACCCGATGTTGTACCCACCGATGTAGGCGACGCCGGAATCGACGACGAGGAGCTTGCGGTGGTCGCGTCCCATGTTGCGGATGGTTGGCATCCACGACGGGGTGACGAGCGGTTGGGCGCGCACATGGACGCCGTGCAGCTCGCGGAAGAAGCGCGGATCGACGACGAGGTTGGCGAAGGTGTCCCACATCGCATAGACCTCGACGCCTCGGGCAACGGCGTCGACGAGGGCCTGGCGGAACTGTCGACCGACCTCGTCGTTCTTCCAGATGAAGGTTTCGAGATAAATGGTGTGCTGAGCCGCCTCGATGTCGGCGATCATCGCAGCGTAGAGGTCACGTCCGAAGGTGAAGATCTCGACCTGGTGATCGCCCACCTCGAGGGATTCCACCGGGGCGGTGGGGAAGCGGTAGGGACGGCGACCCCGTCTCCTGACGCCGTTGAAGACGACGAGCCCTGCCATCGTGGCCATCTGGGCGGCAACCGTTCCGCCTGCTACCCAGTGCAGGACGCGGCGAAGGGTGGTTTTCTGGCGAGGGGCCCGGGTCATGTGCTCAGGGTACCGGGCCCCCGAACACCGGCTGCGAGGCAGTCGGCGTCGAGGGCCTGGAAACGTTGTGTCATGACGACTGGTTGATCACCGGCGCAGTGCCCGTCGCGCCAACCAGTTACCCAGGAACTGGGCCAGCTGGACGATGATGATGATCGTCACGACGGCAATGGCCGTCACCGTCCAGTCGTACCGCTGATAACCGTAAGTGATGGCGAACTGACCCAGGCCGCCACCGCCCAGAGCACCGGCGATGGCCGTCATGTCGACGATCGCGATGAGGATGTAGGTGTATCCGAGAATCAGCGGGCCTAGGGCCTCACGGGCCACGACGTCGAAGAGGATCCGCCACGGACCGGCGCCCATGGCGCGCGCAGCCTCGATGACACCGGGCTCGACGGTGACGAGGTTCTGCTCGACGATTCGGGAGATCGCGAAGGTGGCCGCGATGCACAGTGGGAAGGTGGCGGCACGAACGCCGATCGTCGTTCCGACGACCTTGAGTGTCAGTGGAGCGATCGCCGTCATGAAGATGATGAACGGAATCGGCCGGATGATGTTGACGATGACGTTGAGAATGGTGTGGACGACCTTGTTGGCGAGCAGCCCACCGCGCCGGGTGGCGTAGAGCAGGATGCCCAGCACCAGTCCACAGACACCACCGATCACCAGGGTGATCAGGGCCATGAAGAGGGTTTCCCAGATGGACTGCAGATATATCGGACGCAGGTAATCACTCATCAGTGGTCCTCCTGACTGGTGGTCGTGGTGGCAGCCGTGTCGGAGGCGTCGGTCAGGATCCGGGCAGCCTTCTCGACGGCCTCGTCGGAGCCCGACAAGGCCACGGTGTAATTGCCCAGCGAGCCGCCGTGGACCTCGATGACTCCACCATGGACGATCCGGAAGGAAGCCCCGGTCTGGCCGATACGAGCCAGCGCGTCCCCGAAGGCGTCACTGGACACCGAGCTGACGTCGACCAGGCGAGTGCCAGGGTTCTCCGAGCGCAGCCGGGCCTCTTCCTCCCCACTGGGATGCTGACCGATGATCGTCGACAGGAAGCGCTGGGTGGTCTCGGACTGTGGATGGGCGAAGACCTGCCGGGCGCTCCCGGTCTCGACGAGGTGTCCAGCTTCCAGCACCGAGACTTGCTGAGCGATGGAACGGACGACCTCCATCTCGTGGGTGATGACGACAACCGTCACCCCGAGAACCTCGTTGACCCGCTTGAGTAGGGAGAGGACGTCAGCCGTCGTCTCCGGGTCGAGGGCGGAGGTGGATTCGTCAGCCAACAGGATCGACGGCTTGGTGGCCAGCGCCCTGGCGATTCCGACTCGCTGCATCTGTCCGCCGGAGAGCTGGTTGGGATGATCCCATGCCTTGCTCGTCAGCCCGACGAAGCTCAGCAGCTCGGTGACGCGCTCCTTCTCCTGGGCCTTCTTCCAGCGAGCCAGCTTGAGTGGGTAGGCGACGTTGTCGTAGATAGTCCGGGACCCGAACAGGTTGAACTGCTGGAAGATCATCCCGATGTCGGTTCGCAGCGGGCGCATCGCCTTGTCGGAGAGCTGGGAGACGTCGGTGCCGTCAACCAGTACCCGCCCGCTCGTCGGGGATTCCAACCCGTTGATGAGGCGCACCAGGGTGGATTTTCCAGCGCCGGAATGTCCGATGACCGCTGAGATGGAACCTCTCTTGATCGCCAGGCTCACGTCGTCCAAGGCTCGCACCGGCCCGGTACGGGTCTGAAAGTCCTTGGTGACGTGTTCGAAGACGATGTGATCAGGACACTGCGGCGCCGAAGCAGGCGCGACATCTGTTGCCATGGGGAGCCTCGCTGGAAAATCGGATAGGGATCAGGAATTCGACTTCTTGATTTCGGTGGTCAGATCGCCCAAGATCTTGTCGAGATCGGCCTGGGAACGATCAGAAACGACCTTGGCAGTGCCGCCGGACTGCTTGATGATCGACTTCTGAACCTCGGGGTCCGACCACAGCTTGGCAACCTTCTTGTAGGTCTCGTTGTTCTTGTCAGCGGCCTTGGCAGCAATGATGTTGACGTAGGGGTCGGCCGACTTGCCGGTGGCGTTGTCCTTGTAGAGAACCTTGTTGAGATCCAGGCCGGCGTCGGCGGCGAAGTTGTTGTTGATGACCGCGGCATCGACACCGTCGAGGGAGGCAGCCGTCTGGGCGGCGTCAATGGCCTTAACCTTCACCTTGGACTGGTTGGCAATGACGTCGGCAGGGGTCGACAGGGCAGACCCGCCGTTGCGTAGCTTGAGCAGTCCGGCCTTCTGCAGCACGAGAAGGGCACGTCCCTGATTGGTGGCGTCGTTCGGAATGGCAACGGTGACCCCGGCAGGAAGCTGGGAGACCTGCTGGTACTTCTTGGAGTAGATGTTCAACGGGACGACGTAGGTCGCGGAGATCGCGGTGAGGTTGTCGTGGTTCTTGACGTTGTAATCAGCCAGGAAGAGCAGGTGCTGGAAGACGTTGAGGTCGACCTGCCCCTGGGAGAGAGCGACGTTGGGCTGGGTGTAATCGTTGAAGCTGACGACCTCGATGTTGATGCCCTCCGCGGAGGCCTTCTTCTTGAGGACCTTCCAGTAGTCGTTGGCGGCCTCGGTGGTACCAATCTTGACGGTTGTCGTCCCGCCAGCTGCTGAGTCGTCACCCTTGTTCTTGTTCACCGCGAAGATGATGCCGGCGATGAGTGCGACGACGATGACGATGATCGCGACGATGACACCCTTGGAGGGACGGTTGTGGGGCTTGTCGGGGAGTGCTTCGGCGGTGGTCATGGTGATGCTCCTGAAATCTGGTCCGGAAAGGACGACGAATGAGGCTGGGATGGGGCGAGATGGGGGTCGCAGGTCGGACGTGCCGACTCGGTGTCGTGCTCGCGGGCCCGATCATGCTCAATGCACAGAGCTTCTCGCAGGAAGGGTGTGTGGCGAGTATCAGGCCACTGCTCTCGTGGTCCCGCTGGGGTGAACGACGACGTATCCGTTCAGCGGGTGCCGGTCATTCGTGAGGTGCACATCATCATGGCGAACATCTCGACGGCGCACTGGTGGGCGTCCACGAGGTGGCGAAAGACCACTGCCATGATTCCTGCTCCTGTGTTGGGGTGCTTGGGGCACCGTCGCGCTTGTCGTGCCGTCTGGACACGACCAGGTCGTCACACGGGGCACCCTGCTCTCGCGATGGGTTGCCGTCCGGCAAGCCGTGGCTTGACACCGGATCTCAAGACCTTGTCGGCAGGCTATGGGCGTGGAGGTCGCGATGTCAACTCGTGGTGTTCATGTGGTAGGACGAGTCGGGAAAGGTTGATGAAGACATTCCCGTCTCGTCCCCCTCGGACGGTGGTGAGGCCTGCTCACAGGTTGTCGGCAGCCTCCAGGAGATTGTGCGCCGAGATCCTCAGTCCCTCGACATCGCCGTACTCGGCGTCCTCGTGTTCGATGCTGACGTTCATGGTGGCAGTGGCGGTGTGGACGGCTCGCAGGAACCTTGTCCAGTACTCGACATCGTGTCCGAGCCCGAATGCGACGAAACGCCATGCCGGGTCCTCGGGCCATGAGGTGCACCAGTAACCGGGTGCCACGGGGGTCTTGTTCGGCGCTTCGGCGGGGACGTGGCCGAAGTCGGTGTCCAACACACCACGGTATGCGGCTCCAGGCAGAATCGCCGTGTCCTTGGCGTGGACGTGACCGATGAGCTCACCCATGCGCTCCACGATGGCGATGGGATCCATCTGCTGCCAGAACAGGTGGGACGGATCCATGTTGACTCTCAGATTCGTCGCTCCAGTCTCCGAGATGAGCCGCTCGAAACTGGGCACATTGAAGACGAGATTGCGTGGGTGCAGCTCCAGACACACGTTGACGTCGTTGTCGCGAGCCAGCGCATCAATCTCCTTGAAGAACGGGACGGCGACGCTCCACTGGTAGTCGAGGATCTCCATGTCGATCCCGTTCCAAGGATTGACGATCCAGGTGGGGTAGTGGGCGTCGGGGTCGGTTCCAGGTGTGCCAGACATGGTGACGACGTCCTTGATGCCGAGCTTCCCGGCAAGACGGATCGCGTTCCTCAGGTCTTCGGCATGCTTGATTCCTTCCTCGGCAAGTGGGGAGGTCGGATTGCCATTGGCGTTGAGACCGATGATCTTCATCTCCTTTTCGGCGAACAGCCCCAGGTAGTCGTCACGCGCTGTCTGGGAGGAGAGAAGTGAGTCCACCGGGCAGTGGGGGGACGGGATGAATCCGCCCACATTCACCTCGGCACCAGTGAGACCAGTGCTCTTGAGGATGTCGAGTGTCTCCGAAAGGCTGTAGCTGGAGAGACAGGCTGTGTAGGCGCCGTATGCCATCGTCATGGGAGTTCTCCTGTCGTTGAGTGTGGCATGGTCAGTTGTTGAGGTGGGAGACGTCGACACGGGCCCCTCCGCGTGCAGCAGATTCGGCGACTGCCTGGGCTATGAGCATTTCTCGATATCCGTCGGCAAATGTTGCGCAACGAGGGAATGAGTCATCTTCTTCCATTCCTGCGACTTGTTGCAGGAACGCATATGCCTGGTATGTGAACTGCTCGATCTGGGTGCAGCCCACCCCTCCGAAGGCCATGGACGAGCCTCGCTCGAAATAGGGGAAGGTGGGGTTGACGAGCACTTGGCGTGGTCCGGACAACCCGGCCGGGGCGCTGGCGTCGTCGACCATGATCTCGCCGGTGCGCGCCAGGTCCCAGTAGGCGCGACCCCGTGATCCGTGGACGTCGATCATCATGGCGTTGGGCATTCCCCAGGCAATTCGGGACGCCGAGAAGGTGCCCACGGCACCATTGGAGAAGGTTGCGGTGAAGGATGCGACGTCGTCATTGGTCACCGAGGCCATCTCGGCCGAGGCATTGTCCAACGTGGTACCCCGAGTGACATGGCCACGGGCGACCGGACGCTCCTTGATGGCGGTGAGGAAGGTGCCACCTGCCACCGAGACGAGTGGTCCGCAGATGGTTTCGGCAGTGTCGATGAGGTGGGATCCGACGTCCCCCAGGGCCCCCGACCCCATGGGCCCGCTGTAGCGCCAGGCCATCGGAGTGGAGGGGTCGGCGCCGTAGTCGCACCAGTAGCGGGCGTTGATGTGGTGAATCGTGCCCAGATGCCCGGTCTCCACGAGTTTCCTGATTTGTGCCACGGACGCATTGCGACGGTAGGTGAACCCGGTGGAGGTGATGATTTCGGGATGATCCTCCTCGGCCTGGGCCATTGCCTTGGCATTTTCCAAGGTGTCGGCCAGAGGTTTCTCGCACAGGACGTGTTTTCCGGCCCGGATCATGGTTTCGGCGATCTCACGGTGCAGGGCATTGCCGACGACGACGGAGACCATGTCGATGTCGGGATCATCGGCTATCTCATGCCAGTCCGTCACGGCTCGCTGATAGCCGTAGCGTTGTGCTGCGTCCTGGGCGAAGGGTTCGTAGGCGTCGGCGATGGCAGCGAGCCTGACCTTGGGCAGGCCGAGATCGAAGACCGTGCCGACCTGTCGCCACGCATTGGCATGTGTTGTCCCGGCCATTCCGGCGCCGATGACGGCGACCGATAGTGTCTTGTCCACGATGTGTCCTCCTTGACATTGGCGGGGAGCCTCGGTGGAGGCGCTTGTGAGGGTGTCCGTGAGCGTCCATGGAGATCTCAGGATTTGTCCGGACTTATTGGCGGTTTCAGTGAGTGTAGCGCTGGTGCCGGGGTTGAGGAAGGGGGATCAGAAACGTTTTTGTCATCAGGACGTGAGCGAAAGGAAGCAGAAGTGCGCAGTGGGAAGGATGGTGTGACGATCGTCGCGGTGGCCAGAGCGGCCGGTCGATCCATCTCCACGGTGTCTGCTGCCCTCAATGGGGCACCTGGAGTAGCCCCGCAGACCCGCCAGGACATCTTGCGGGTAGCGGCAGAGCTAGGATACCGGCCAAACCCTCGTGCACGTCTCATGCGCGCGTCACACACTGGCCTCATCGGCGTGTCATACCGGCCCGGGCAGGCCTTTCAGGCTGAGCTCGTCGATGCGCTGTATCGGGCAGCTGAGTCCTGTGGGCACGGACTCGATCTCACGGCGTCCACCCCGCGTCATGGTGAGGTCGATGGCATCAGGGCTCTGGTGCGCAACCGCTGTGAGGCCATCATCGTCGTCGACTCTCGTGTGGCGCCCGGTGAGCTCTTGGCTGCTGCTGAGGGGGTGCCTCTTCTGCTGATGTGTCGAGAGCCATGCGCGGGAGCTGATGCGGTGCGCTCCCAGGACGAGGTGGCACTGACTCGGCTGGTCGATGAGATCGTCATGACTGGGCGCCACGATGTGGTCTACGTCGACGGTGGGGAAGCACCGTCGACGCAGTTGCGGGCCAGAGCCTTTCGGGCAGCGATGAGAGCCCACGGGCTGAAGGCGCAGGTCATGAACGGCGGTGAGACGGAGGAAGCGGGTATTCGCGCGGTCTGTGACCTGGCTGAGGGGCCTGGTCTGCCGCAGGCCATGCTCTTCTACAACGATCACGCGGCACTGGGTGGGCTGCTGGAGCTTCGCCGACGCGGGGTACACATCCCCGAGAGGGTTGCCCTGGCTGGGTTCGACGGGATTGCGGCCTCGGCGTTGAGTGCAGTTGGGCTCACGACAGTGCGTCAGGATGTCGATGTCATCGCTGAGGTTTCGGTGCGTCATCTCATTAGTCGGCTGGGTTGCCAGGATGGTGGGGTGCAGATGCCCACGGGTCTCGACGTGCATCGCGCGCAGAGTGCCGGTGGTGGAGTGGTCTACACCGTTCCAGCTCGGGTGATTCGGAGAACGACGACGCAGGGGTGATGGACGTGTTCTCAAAAATGTAAGAACAAATACTGACGAAAACTGGATCGGACATGTATCCTGAAGGTCATCCGAAACGATTCGGATGACCTTCGCGCTGAGTCATTGACCAGAGGAGTGACGATGATGTCCAAAGCGATCAACACTGTTGACCCGAAGTTTTCCCAACTCACCATCGGTGTGTGTCCAGACCAGTGGGGAGTGTGGTTCCCCGACGACCCCGCACAGATGGATCCGCGACAGGCGTGGCAGGAGATGGCCGAGGCCGGGTTCGATGTCGTCGAGACCGGTCCATTTGGTTACTTTCCCACCGATCCCGAGGAACTCCAGAAGTGGTGTGACGACTACGGGATGCGTGTCGTCGCCGGGACCGGCTGGGGAATCCTGCACAAGGAGGAGGCGTGGCCCCAGACGTTGAAGACGTTCCGCGCCATCGCACAGACCCATGCCGCGGTGGGTGCAGAGTACATCGTCCATCTTCCTCCGCTGTACCGTGACGACAAGACGTGGGAGTGGACGGATGAGCGTGTTCTGGACGGTGACACCTGGAAGCTGTACGTCGAACACGCCAATGCGCTGGGCCAGATGCTTCTTGACGAGTACGGCCTCAAGATGGTGCTGCATCCTCACGGAGACTCCCACATCGAGACCCCCGAGGAGATCGCGCGCATCCTCGAGGCGACCGATCCCACCTACGTGAACCTGTGCCTGGATTCCGGGCATGTCGTCTATGGCGGGGGAGACCCCGTCGAGCTGTGCCGGAAGTACCCCGAGCGAATCGGTTACGTGCACATCAAGGCCTTTGACGAGGCCATCACCAAGGAAGCCCACGAGAAGGACTGGCCATTCGGTGAGGCTGTCACCAAGGGGGCATCGGTGTGTCCGCCCGAAGGCCTGCCCGAGATGCATGAGTTCGTCAATGCTCTGGCCGACCTCGACAAGCCGATCTACGCCATCTGTGAGCAGGACTGCTACCCCTGTGACCCCTCCTTCCCCAAGCCCAACGCCATGAAGATGCGTTCGTACCTGGCTGAGTGCGGGCTCGGACTGGCCTGACCGGATTCGACACCTTCCATGTAACTGTTCAGACGGAGGACAAGGACGATGACAGTACGAATTGGACTCATCGGTGCCGGTGGGATGGGACGTGCCCATCTGGCTCGTATCCACGACGATCTCGCAGGTGCACAGGTCGTGGCAGTGACCGACGTGGTCAACGATGCCGTGCGCTGCGCAGCGGAACCCTGTGGTGCCAAGGTGTGTGACAACTCCAGTGACCTCATCAATGATCCCGAGGTTGACGCCATCGTCATCGCGACCTTCGGCAAGGTGCATGCCCCCGATGTCCTGAAATGCATCGAGGCTGGCAAGTACGTCCTGTGTGAGAAACCCCTGGCAACCACGGCACAGGACTGCCTCGACATCATGGCGGCGGAGGGGAAGGCCGGCAAGAAGCTCGTCACCGTGGGCTTCATGCGTCGGTTCGACTCCGCCTACAACGAGATGAAGACGATTCTGGACAGGGGAGCCAACGGAGAGGCGCTCTTGGTGCACAACCGGCACCGCAACCCCAGCGTCCCGGAATCGTACACCTCGCGAATGGCCATCGATGACACCGCGATCCATGAGATCGACACCATGCGGTGGTTGCTGGGTGAGGAGATCACCGAGGTCCGAATCGATCGACCGAAGCTCACCCAGCGTCGATTCGACCATCTCATCGATCCTGTGGTCGTCGTCATGCGCACCGAGTCCGGCGTGCTCATCGACGATGAGGTCAATGTCAACCTGGAGTACGGGTACTCCATCGAGTGTGAGCTCGTCATGGAGAACGCTGCGGTGCGACTGGGCGATCAGGAGAAGATCCACATTCGTGACATCCACGGCGATCGGAACGCCATGTGTCAGTCGCACATCGACCGGTTCCAGGGCGCATTCAATGCGGAAGTCCAGTCGTGGATCAATGCCGTTGCCGTTGATGAGCACACTGGCTCCACAACATGGGATGGATATGCGGCGACGGCCGTCGTCGAAGCTGCGGTGGAATCCTTGGACAATGACGGTCGGACCGTGACCGTCGACCTCGTCGAACGTCCCAGTCTGTATCGCTGATTTGTATGTGACCCGTGGCCTTGACACATCCAGGAGGCGTGACAGTCGCCTCGTGGTGACGAGGCCAGGGTCGGAGAGGAACACCCATGGTGGACATTGCCCTTGATCCCAACATGTACTACATGACGATGTCGACTCCGGACACGTTGCGAAAGGCACGTGAACTGGGCTTCGACTTCGTGGAACTGTCACCCAACAACGAGCTGCACCTGTGGCATCACTATCCCAAGGCCGATCGCGCATTCCTTGACGAGATTCTTCGTGCCGAGAATCAGACCGGGGTGAAGGTACGTACCCTCAACCCGGTGTTCAACTGGTCCTCCCCCGACGAGGCCGAGCGCCGGGCCCAGGTGCGCAACTGGCGTCGTCTTCTCGAGATCGCCGACTATCTCGACGTGCGCGACATCGTCTCGGAGTTCTCTGGTGATCGCAATCGGGCCAGCCGATCGGAACAGCAGTGGTACCGATCGATGGAGGAGTTGATCCCTGATTTCGAGAAGTACGGTGTCCGACTCGCCATGGAGGCCCATCCGTACGATTTCGTCGAGCTCCATGACCGGGCGTTGGAACTCGTCCGGTCCATCGACAAGGACTGGGTCGGCTACGAGTACTGCTGCCCGCACACCTTCCACCTGTCGGATGGGGCCGGAGACGTGTCCCGGATGATTCGTACTGCTGCTCAGGCCGGAAAGCTGCGTGAGGTCCACGTCGCAGATGGTTTCAACCACCGCGCCAATGATGGCAACAGGTACATCATCAATCCCCCCGGTGCCGACGTCACCGTGCACCAGCACAATGCCATCGGGCAGGGCGAGGTGCCGTGGGAACAAGTTTTCTCGACGCTGCGCGAGGTGAAGTTCGATGGCGTGCTGAGTGTGTGCGTCTTCGGCTGGCATGAGTACGCAGACGACTACAACCGCGCGGTCCTGAAACGGTTGAAGGACGAACTTGGTTGAGAGGGTTCGACAACTCTGCTGATGTGGTGCTTGTGGGGGAGGGCAACCTTCCTGGAAGCACCACACCCTTGCGGTGCGGTACGGGGAACGACGTGGTCCGGGTGTCGATCCCGGGCGCGCCGTGACGCTGTTGTTGAGTGTGATCGGTTCTGCGTCGGTGCGTTGCCTCGAGAGCCGCATGTCTCACATCAGCAGGTAGAGGGCAGAGATGATCGTCAGAACCGTGACGATCGGCGTGAAGACTTTGTCGGTCATCCTCCTGGCAAGAGCGCGTCCTGCACACCCGGAGCCGATGACGACGGGGGCCAGAATGGCATCGATCATCAGCGTCCCCGGCTGAATGATTCCCAGACCGATGGAGAACGGCACCTTGATGACGTTGACCAGGAAGAAGAACCATGCCGTGGTGCCCAGAAAGGTGGACACGGGGAAGCGAGATGCCAGGAAGTACATGCTGGTGACCGGCCCACCGGCATTGGCAGCCATGGTTGTGAACCCAGCGAGAGTGCCGTACGTGGCTCTGCCAATCCGGCCCTGCACCTCGGGCGGGTGAGGGAGTCGCATGAGGACGAGCGTGGCGGCGATGAGGACGAGCAACAGACTGCCGATGAACACCTTCGTCATGGAGTCCGAGGCGAATCTCAGGAAGACGGCGCCGAGGACGATCCCCATCAGCACTCCGGGGACGAGCCGACGCAAGGTGTCCCAGTCCGCATCGTGACGGTACGTCCAGACGGCAAGGACGTCGCCGACGAGCAGCAGCACGAGCATGGTTCCGGTGGACGCCCTTGCGGGAAGCACGGCAGCGAACAGTGCGACGGCAAGGGTCGCTGCGCCTGGAAGAGCCGTCTTCGAGACGCCGATGCAGATCGCGGCTGTCGTGAGGAGGAACCAGTCAAGGAGAGACATCATTGTCAGCACGAATAAGGTCCATCTCTTGGTGTCGCACGGCAAGGTGCGATTGTCGATCGTGTGAGGTCTCAGGGGGATACAGGTGGGCCTACCGTGGGAACGTCACGGTAGGCCCACCTGTGCTCTGGTGATCAGTGGGGTCAGGGAGCTGCAATGAGTACGTCACGTACCAAGGCGTCGAGGTCGGCGTCAGCCTGGAGGAACTGGCGGAGGGTCTTGCGGGTGGCGCCGAAGTCGTCGAACTCCTCGATCGTCATTCCATCCGGGTCATAGGCACGCACGAACTCCGGCATCTGCATGAGGGCGTCAAGACGCTCTGCAGCAACCGGCTCGTCAATGCGGGCAACGGCCTTGTAGTCGGAGTCGTTGATGCGCTTCTGCCACTTGAACGGAGGGGAGACGACGAGGTCGCCGCCGACCAGCTCGGACCACTGGAGGACGTTGCGGAACGCGGCGCACAGCACCCGGGAGTGGAATCCGCGCTCGGTGAAGATGCGGTGGGCGCGCTTGATCGCTGCGATACCGGCCCACTCCAGGTGCCCGGGGTCGATGAAGAGGCGGTCGCGTTCGGCAACTGTCTTGAGCCAGTCGTCGAGTCGCCCGGCCATGATCGTGACGACCGGCCCCATCTCGTCAATGGGCTTGCCCTCGTCCACGCGACGCTGCAGCCCGCGCTCAATGGCCTCGGCGGAACGCACTGCCTGGGCAACGGTGAACGACACCGTCACGTTGACCGAGACGCCACGGTAAGTGGCCTCTTCGATGGCCTTGATGCCCACCGAGGTGCAGGGGATCTTCACGATGATGTTCGGTGCAAGGTTGCTGAACTCCTCGGCCTGGTCCGCCAGTGCCTCGGCATCACGGTGCAGGCGCGGATCGGTCTGGATGGAGAGGCGGCCATTGCGGCCCTTGTGTTCGATGAAGATGGGTTCCAAGAGTTGTGCGGCCTCGACCGACATGTCCTTGATGGCCTGCCACCCAATGTGGGACTCTCCCCAGGTGGGATTGTTCTCGGCGATGACGCGGATGCGGTCCTCCCAGACATCTGGGTGCTTCCTGATCGTCGTGTAACCGATGACGGGGTTGCAGGTGGCGCCGACGCCGCCATACGCGATGGATTGACGAAGTTCATCCAGGTCGGCCGAGTCGTTCCACAGCGCAGTGGGCGTTGTGCGGGAAGCGTCAAGGAGTGGACCGGGGGTGTACTCGATGCTCATGGCAGCTCCTGTGCGAGATCTTGTCGGCGCGTCGTCGTCGCCGAGTCCATGAGTACAGTGAACACCCCAGGCATTGTCCTGTCAAATGAGCGTGCCGGTGGATCAAGCGTACACCGTGTTCTCGTAGGAGTAGATGGATGCGCGGTACACGTGCTGGCCAAACTCGATGACACGGTTGGAGTCGTCGCATGCCGTGCGCTGCATCGTCAGCAGCGCGGCGCCAGGTGGTTCGTTGAGCAGGCGTGCCTCATCGGATGTGGCGAGTCGGGCGCTGAATTTCTGGTGTCCCACGGCAACGACGACACCCCTGTTGCGCAGATGGTCATACAGGCCAGTGTCCGCGAGCTCGTCTGCGCTGGGGGCGAGGTCCACCGGCATCCAGTTCGTCAGGATCGCGAGAGGCTCGTCGCGTGACATGCGCAGTCGACGGAAATGGGCCACCTGGGAGTCGTTGGGCAGTCCGAGCGCTGCGGCTATGGCAGGTGGAGCTGCTTCCACGTTCCAGTCGAGCACGCTGGTACGTGGAGTCTGACCAGAGGCCTGCAGGTCGTCGTAAAGGCTTGTGAGGTTCATGGAGCGGTGCACCCGAGTGGGGGTCACCTGGGTGCCTACGCCGCGTCGGCGGATGACGAGTCCTCGTTGGGTGAGGGTCTCGAAGGCCCGCCGTGCCGTGGGGCGCGACACGTGCAGACGGGCAGCCATAGACACCTCGTCCTCGATGCGGGTGCCGGGGGCGAGTTCCCCGGATTCGATGAGCCTTGCCAAGGGTTCGGCGATCTGGCTGTGGAGCGGCTCCGAGCTTGACCTGTCAATGATGATGTCAGCGATGTAGGTCTCGTTCTCCACTGCCGTTCCTCGTTCATGGGTGTGTCGGTATGCGTTCAACTGGGGTAATGCGCCGGGTGGTGCTGTGAACGTTCGTCCTGGGCGATTCTACGGATGTGATGGTCCATGTGCTGCCCATCCTGCTGATGGCGTATCGGACGCCGATCTTATTTGTATTGACATAGTGCCTTCGGCTGGTAGGATGCGAGACGTCCGGCATCCTCGATGAAGTGGAGTGGTCATGGTATCCAGTCGGCGTGATCTCGATGTGCTCACGATGGGGCGTATCGGTGTCGACATCTATCCCCTGCAGTACGGAGTGGGGTTGGAGGACGTCACCTCGTTCGGCAAGTTCCTTGGTGGCAGCCCGACCAACGTCGCCGTTGCTGCAGCCAGGCTTCGTCATTCCGCAGCTGTGGTCACAGCAGTGGGCAACGATCCATTCGGCCGATTCTGCCGACGTGAGATGGCTCGGCTTGGCGTCTACGACGACTACGTGCTCGTCGATGACGACCTTCCCACCCCGGTGACATTTTGCGAGATCTTCCCGCCGGACGACTTCCCGCTGTACTTCTATCGACGCCCCACCGCTCCGGATCTGGGGATCACTCCGGATGACATACCCGAGGAGGCTGTGCAGAATGCTCGGGTCCTGTGGCTGTCGGTGACTGGTCTGTGTCAGCAGACTTCCCGGGATGCACATCGCCGTGCCCTGGAGATCAGGGGCAGGACGGAGCACACGATTCTCGACCTGGACTACCGTCCCATGTTCTGGGAGTCCAAGGAGGAGGCCCATGAGGCAGTCTCGGAGATCCTGCCGCAGGTGACGGTCGCGGTTGGCAATCGCGAGGAGTGCGAGGTGGCCGTGGGTGAGACGGACCCCGATCGAGCCGCCCGTGCACTGCTGGACGCTGGGGTTCAGCTCGCCGTCGTCAAGCAGGGGCCCAAGGGTACCTTGGCCATGACTCGTGATGAGCGGGTGGAGGTCGCCCCCACTCCGATCGATGTCACCAATGGGCTTGGAGCCGGGGATTCCTTCGGTGGCAGCCTGTGTCATGGTCTGCTGGAGGGATGGAGCCTGACCGAGACGATCCAGGCGGCGTCGGCTGCGGGTGCCTTGGTGGCCACTCGGTTGGAGTGCTCCACCGCCATGCCCTCGGAGCCGGAACTGTTTGCGATGATGGCGGACCATCCGGATGTCGCCGTCAAGGAGGAACATCTGTCATGACAGGTACACCACTCATCGACAAGCTGGTGGATCTTCGACTCTCCGACGCGGTGGGATTTGCGGCTCGGATCAGGCAACGTCCGCGGGCCACGTGGTCTCCCACCGACCCGCTCATGATCGTCGCAGCTGATCATCCCGCCCGTGGTGCGCTCGCCGCCGGTGGTCAGCTTGATGCCATGGCAGATCGGGAGCAACTCCTCGAGCGGTGCGTCACCGCCCTGGGACGTCCCGGGGTCAATGGGTTCTTGGGAACCGCTGACATGGTCGCCGATCTGGCCAACCTTGGTGCGCTGGACGGCAAGGTCGTCTTTGGATCCATGAACCGAGGTGGATTCGCTGGTGCGTCCTTCGAACTCGATGACCGGATGACCGGCTACGACGTCAACGGCGTCGTCACTGATGACCTTGCCGGGGGCAAGATGTTGTTGAGGTTCGACCTGTCCGATCCGGGAACGGTCCAGACGGTGCAGACGTGCGCTGAGAACGTGACTGCCTTGGCCAGGGCGCGGCGAATCGCCATGGTGGAGCCATTCATCTGTCACCGTACTGCCGACGGTAGGGTCGTCAACGACCTCTCGACCGACGCAGTCGTCAAGTCGGTGGCCATGGCTTCAGGGCTTGGTGCAGATACGTCGTGGACCTGGCTCAAGCTGCCAGCGGTCGATGACATGGAGAAGGTGGCGTGTGCCACGTCGTTGCCCATCCTCCTGCTCGGGGGAGAGGTGAGTGAGGACCCCGAGTCGACTCGGCGTCGCTGGGCCAGGGCGCTCGCCCCACGCAACGTCCGCGGACTCGTCCTGGGACGTTCTGTCCTCTACCCGCCGGACTCAGACGTGGCAGCTGCCATTGACAACGCTGTTCAACTGTTGGGAGCACAAGCATGACTGAACTGGTTCTTCGATCTGGGAGCACGGGCTCGGGTTCCTGTGACGTTGACGTCACCCCTGAGCGAGCTGGATGGACATACTCCGGTCTCACCGTTGCGAAGCTCGCGGAGGGCGAGACCCTCGAGCTGGACACCAACGGCCATGAGTACCTGGTCCTGCCTCTGGAAGGGGCGTTCGCCGTGCAGGTCGGTGACGTGCACGCTGATCTTGCCGGGCGCAGCACCATCTGGGGTGAGGTGACTGACTACGTCTTCGTGCCCCGTCACAGCACAATCAGCATCACTGCGCTCGGCGATGGACGAGTGGCGCTGCCACATGCCCTTGCCGACGAGGACCTCGAGCCCAGGTACTGTCCGGCGGAAGAAGTACGTGTCGAGCTGCGTGGGGCAGGCAACTGCTCGCGACAGGTGGTGAACTATGCTGTTGCCAACCCGGTGCGCACGTCCCGGTTGCTGGCCTGTGAGGTTCTCACCCCAGGTGGCAACTGGTCGTCCTACCCTCCGCACAAACATGACGAGGAGTCGGAGGTCGAGCGCGAGCTCGAGGAGATCTACTATTTCGAGATCCGTGGCGACGAGCACGGTCCGGGAATGGCCTTCCATGGAACCTACGGGACGCCCGAGCGCCCGATCCATGTGGCAGAGATGATCGCCAATGGCGATGTGGCCCTGGTGCCGCACGGTTGGCACGGGCCGTGTGCGGCTGCTCCCGGGTACGACCTGTACTACCTCAACGTCATGGCTGGGCCCGGGAAGGCCGAGTGGAAGTCAGTCGACGACCCGCACTACGGGTGGATCCGCCAGACGTGGGAGAACCAGGGAATTGATCCCCGTCTGCCGATGGCAGTGGACGACACGAAGGAGCGATGATGATTGAACAGACTGTGAGGCTCAGCGTCGGGCAAGCCATCGTGCGGTACCTGACGCACCAGTACACGGAGCGTGACGGAGTCGAGCATCGCTTCATCCCTGGGGTCTTCGGGATCTTTGGTCATGGGAACGTCACTGGTCTGGGGCAGGCCCTCCTCCAGAACGAGGTGGATCCCGTTGATGAGGAAGGGCATCTTGACTACTGGATGGGCCGTAACGAACAAGGCATGGTTCACGCCTGCTCGGCCTTTGCCCGTGCCACCAACCGGTTGCAGGCATTGGCTGCCACGGCGTCCGTCGGTCCCGGCTCCCTCAACATGGTCACTGGTGCGGCCCTGGCCACCACCAACCGGGTGCCGGTTCTGCTCTTTCCGGCGGACATCTTCGCTAACCGTGCGCCCGATCCCGTGCTGCAACAGTTGGAGGACCCCACCAATCCCGACGTGTCATGCAATGATGCGTTCCGTTCCGTCTCGAAGTTCTGGGATCGGGTGAATCGCCCGGATCAGCTCATGGTGTCACTACCGCGCGCGATGCGGGTGCTCACCGACCCCGTGGACACCGGCGCCGCTGTCATCTGCCTGCCCGAGGACGTGCAGACCGAGGTCTACGACTGGCCGGTGTCCTTCTTCGCCAAGAAGGTCTGGCACATTGACCGGAGGGTCCCCGACCGTGCCGCCGTCGCCCGGGCGGTGGAGGCGATTCGTGGTGCACGACGCCCACTCATCATCTCTGGTGGAGGCACGATCTACTCCGAGGCATCCCAGGAACTGCGTGATTTCGCGTCGGCCACCGGTATTCCGGTCGCCGACACCCAGGCTGGAAAGGGTGCCATCAACTGGGATCATCCGTGTGCAGTGGGCGGTGTTGGGGCGACCGGTTCCGACTCGGCCAATGCGTTGGCTGCCCAGGCCGACCTCATCATCGGTATCGGCACCCGGTACTCCGATTTCACCACTGGTTCGCAGACAGCCTTCAGAAACCCGGACGTGAACTTCGTCAATGTCAATGTGGGATCCTTCGACGCAGCCAAACAAGGTGCCCAGATGCTGCTGGCAGACGCTCGAGAGGCTCTGATGGTGCTGTCGGATGAGCTCGCGGACTACCACGTTCCCCAGGAATGGAGCGATCTCGCCGTCAAGGAGGCCAATGCTTGGGCCAAGGTGACCGATCGGTGCTACCACCTGGACCACGGTCCATTGCCGGCGCAGACCGAGGTGTTCGGGGCTCTCAATGAACTCATGGGTGACGATGACGTGATCATCAATGCCGCAGGGTCGATGCCTGGTGACCTGCAGTGTCTGTGGCGCGCCAGCACTCCCGTGCAGTACCACGTCGAGTACGCGTTCTCATGTATGGGTTATGAGATTCCGGCGGCCTTGGGCGTCAAGATGGCACGGCCGGACTCCGAGGTCGTGGCCATCGTGGGTGACGGCACCTACCAGATGCTCCCGATGGAGTTGGCGACGATCGTCCAGGAGGGGGCGAAGGTCATCCTCGTGCTGCTCCAGAACCATGGTTTCGCATCGATCGGTGCGCTCTCCGAGTCCCACGGATCTCAGCGATTCGGCACGAAGTATCGGCAGCACGACGGTGGTCAGGGACACGTCGTCGGGGACGATGCCCTGCTGCCTCTCGACATTGCGGCCAATGCTCGTTCGTGGGGGGTGAACGTCTTGAAGGTCCACACCATTGACGAGTTCAAGGAGGCATATCGCCAGGCCGAGGCATCTGATCGTGCCACGATGATCCACATTGAGACCGACTTGTACGGACCCAACCCGCCTGCCTCGGGTTGGTGGGACGTCCCGGTGCCTGCGCAGTCGCGGTTGGAGTCGACGCAGCGAGCCCACGCCGAGTACGTCGAACAGGTTGCCGCACAGCGCAGGTTCTTCTGACTGGCTCGCAGGCCGGTGCCGCAACGACTGACGGCGTGAGACATGTGGAGGGGATCCCCGCTCAGGCGGGGGATCCCCTCAGTGTTGTGGTCCCTCACCGTCCGTGCACCACGTGTCACCTCGTGATCGTCACGACCTGGACTGGGGCCGAGTGCGTTCAGGCGTTGTCGAAGAAATGCATCAGGCTCAACGCGATTGACGCGGTGGCGGTCAAGAGGCCGGAGACGATGGTCAGGTATGGAGCATCGCTGACGAGCCCTGCGATTGCCAGGGCGAAGAGGACCAGTGCTGCCAGGATGAAACGGAGCAGAGTGACTGCGTGATGCTGCATGCCCGATCTCGCGCTGGCCAAGGGGTTCAGGGTGATTCCAGATTCGACATGGCTGTAGGTCATGTGCGGTGTCTTAACTTCCTCTCGGACGCCGAGACACGGCTGCACGGCCGCGCTCGGCACGGCCGTGTGCACGCCCGAAGAGTGCTTCGGGCGGGTGGGCTGGCACCCACCGGAGCCCATGTTAACACAATTGACCGTGAGCCTGCACCGATTGCGGTCGTGAGCTTGACGCAGTCCCATTGACTCCCGAGGGACTCCCTCGACGATGTGGAGCCAGCCGGAGGCCCCGGGTCGGGTCGAACTGTGGTCTCCCACCGGTCACACCTCCTGGTTTTGAAGGGTGCGTCAACGGCGACCTGTTGGAGGGTGTCGCAGGCCCAGCCCTTGTCCTGACTGGCGCACATGCCTCCGGACGGACAGCACAAGAAGTGGGATCTGTCTGAATGGTGATATTTGTTAGTACAAATAGCGCTTGATGGGCTATCCTGAAGATGTTGGTCACACAGCTGGCCAACACCGACGTCCATCGACAACGAAGGAGTTCTCGAGCATGAAGACCATCAAGCACTGGGTCGGCGGTGAATACTACGAGGGATCCCCGCTGGGTGTGATTCCCGTTGAGAACCCTGCGACTGGTGAGGTGACCGCAGAACTGCTGCAGGCGTCCAAGGAGGATCTGGACCACACCGTCGAGGTGGCACGCGAGGCGCAGAAGGAGTGGGCGAGCTACTCGCTGTCGAAACGAGTGGCCATCATGTTCCGGATGCGTCAGCTCGTTCTCGATCATCAGGACGAGATGGCACGGCTCATCGTCAAGGAGCATGGCAAGAACTATTCCGACGCCATCGGTGAGATCCAGCGTGGCCGGGAAACCCTTGACTTCGCGACCGCCATCAACGTGGCTCTCAAGGGCGAGTACTCCCACGACGTGTCCACCGGGGTCGACATCCACACCACCCGCCAGCCGGTCGGTGTCGTCGCAGGTATCTGCCCGTTCAACTTTCCGGCCATGGTCCCGATGTGGATGCATCCGCTGGCCATTGCGACCGGAAACGCCTTCATCCTCAAGCCGGCCTCACCCACACCGTCGGCATCGCTTCTCACGGCAGAGCTGTACAAGGAGGCTGGACTTCCCGACGGTGTGTTCAACGTGCTCTCGGGCGATCGTCGCAGTGTCCAGGACATCTTGGTCCACCCGGGTATTGATGCCATCTCCTTCGTTGGTTCGACCCCAGTGGCTCACATCGTCCAAGACACCGGCGTGAGCCATGGCAAGCGCGTCCAGGCTCTCGGCGGTGCGAACAACCATGCCATCGTCATGCCCGACAGCGATCTTGACTTCGCTGCCCAGCACATCTCCGCATCTGCCTTCGGTGCCGCCGGTGAGCGTTGCATGGCTCTTCCCGTGGTCGTCGCCGTGGGAGGTTGTGGCCCGAAACTGGCTGAGAAGGTCAAGAAGCATGCCGAAGCCATCAAGGTCGGCGAAGGCATGGGTCACGGTGTTGAGATGGGGCCGGTCATCTCTGCCAAGGCCAAGAACCGTATCGTCGGCCTCATTGATGACGCGCAGGAGCGCGGCTCGAAGGTCGTCCTCGACGGTCGTGGCCTCACCGTCCCCGGTTACGAGAATGGTCACTTCCTTGGACCGACCATCCTTGACGATGTTCCCCTGGACGCCCCGGTCTACACCGAGGAGGTCTTCGGTCCGGTGCTCGCCATTGTTCACGCCGACACCTACGAAGAAGCCCTCAAGATCGTCAATGACCAGCCCTTCGGCAACGGTTCGGCAATCTTCACCAATGACGGAGGTGTGGCCCGTCGCTTCACCCTCGATGTGGAGGCGGGCATGGTCGGTGTCAATGTACCGATCCCGACCCCTGTCGCGTTCTACTCCTTCGGTGGGTGGAAGGAGTCGCTCCTGGGTGACACCCACATTCATGGTCCCGAGGGTGTCACCTTCTACACCCGTGCCAAGGCCATCACCGAGCGGTGGCCAACGGAGAAGACCTACGCGGCGACCATGTCGTTCCAGCGTGACGAGTGAGGTCCGAGCACAACAGCCTCGGGCGCCGTTGATCGTGCAGTCGTGTCCGTGATGCTGATGGCAGTGGGGTGGAGTGCGCATGTCGTGCTCCACCCCACTGTGTTCACTCAGCTGTCGAGGTTCCCTGCTCATGGGTGTTTTCGAGGCAGTGGTCGTTCTTCGTGCGTGGCTGTCGGGAAGGGATGAATGGTGCGATGCAGGCCTGTTGCCGTATCGGAGTGATCATGACGGGAGCTTGCTCGAGATGAGTGACACTGAATGCCGGGGGCACTGGACATGTGTGTTCGGCGTGCTATCCTTTTGACAGGACATATGCACGGGGTGGTGCACATGTCATTCGGCTACCCAAGCCGATGGTGATTCATGGGGGTCATGATGAAACGTAACCGAACCCTTGGCGTGGGTCTTGTCTCGCTGGGTTGGATGGGCAGATTGCACACCCGCGCCTACAAGTCGCTCGCAGAGAAGTTCCCAGAAATCGATGCAGGCGTTCGACTCGTGTCATGTTGCGATCTGCTGGAGGAGAACAGACAACAGGCTGTGGATCGCCTGGGATTCTCCACCGCGGTCGATGACTATCATGACGTGATCGAGAACTCCGAGGTTGATGTCGTCTCGATCTGTGCACCGAATTTCCTGCACCGTGACATTGCTCTTGCGGCAGCAGAGGCGGGAAAACCATTCTGGATCGAGAAGCCGATGGGGATCAGCGCAGCACAGTCCCGACAGATCGCCGAGGCGGCTGAGGACAAGGAGCTGGTGACCTCGGTCGGGTTCAACTACCGCCACACCCCCGCGGTCGAGTTCGCGCGCCAGCTCATCGCCGACGGTCGACTCGGCACGGTGACGAACGCCAGGGTTTGGCTCATCGCCGACTATGCCTCGGACCCCCGCGGACCGCTCACATGGCGCTACGACAGGCAGAGAGCCGGTGCCGGTGTCATCCTCGACCTCATGGGTCACGGCGAGGACCTCGTCCAGTACCTGCTCAAGAAGCGGATCACCGAAGTCTCGGCCATCTCCGACACATTCATCCGGCAACGTCCCAAGCCACTCAAGGAAGGTGTCGGACATACCGGGTGGGTTGTCTCCGACGAACTCGGGCCGGTTGGCAACGAGGACTACTGCGCTGTCATGGCACGTATGGAGGATGGGGTGACGTGTACCTTGGAGTCCAGTCGAGTCAGTGTCGGACCGCGTGCGGAATACATCATTGAGGTCTACGGGACCGAGGGGTCGATCCGATGGAACTTCGAGGACCTCAATCACCTGCAGGTCTGTCTGGGACGCGACAATGGCGCTCTCCAGGGATACATCAACTGCATGGCAGGACCTGATTATCCTGAGTTCCTGCGCTTCCAGCCCGGAGCCGGGACATCCATGGGCTTTGACGACATGAAGGTCGTCGAAGCTGCGAAGTTCGTCCGAGGTGTTCTGGACGGACAGCAGTATGGTCCATCCGTTGCCGACGGTTGGGCCTCGGCGGAGATCAACGACGCGATCATCGCGTCCTGTGCCGACCGTGCCTGGCACGACGTGGAGCCGGTGTCGGGAAGAACCACATTCGACAAGTGACCGCGTCATCGCGTGTCTCCGAGAAGGCTTGGCATCGGAGCCGGGCCACCGGTGGGAATGGACCAACCGGTTGATATCGAGGGCCGAGAGCCGCCCCTGACCGAAAGGGTGACATGAGTACACCTTCACACATCAAAGAAGACATCAGTCAGATGGTTGAGGAAACCCCTCCATCTGGCAAGCATCGAGGAATCGGTGCGCTCGCTGCCGTGGCGACCTTGGGCTCGCTGCTCTTCGGCTACGACACGGGTGTCATTTCCGGAGCGCTCCCGTACATGTACATGCCCGACCTGGCCGGTGGTCTGGCACTCACCCCTGTCCAGGAGGGTGCCATTGGCGGCACGCTCCTCATAGGAGCCGCAATTGGAGCGGTGACCGGGGGCATCATGTCGGACCGATGGGGTCGCCGTCACAACATCACGATCCTTGCGATCATCTTCTTGCTGGGTGCCCTGGGAACGACATTCTCGCCAAACGTGGCAGTGATGTACATCTTCCGGTTCGTGCTGGGGTGTGCAGTGGGTGCTGCCTCGGCCACGGTTCCGGTGTACTTGGCCGAGACGGCGCCAAAACGGATTCGAGGGTCGATCGTGGCCATCGATCAGCTCATGATCGTCACCGGTCAGCTTCTGGCCTTCTCCATGAATGCCGCCATCAATGCCGCTCATGGTGGGCCGCAACTGACTGTCAAGGCCAACAACAACCCAGACAGTCTCGGGATCACGAACGGTAGCTACTCCTGGGATCAGATTCTCGCGCTCCAGGCATCCAAGGGTGGTCCTCTGGACGAGTCCCAGTACCGCACATTCGTGGAGAACCTCGTCATCCAGTCCGGCAACGGTGCTGCGTGGCGTTGGATGCTCGTGCTGTGCTCCATTCCTGCCATCGCTCTGTGGATCGGTATCCGTCTCATGCCGGAGTCCGCTCGCTGGTACCTGGCCAAGGGACGTGTGGCTGACGCCATCGCGGCTCTCAAGCGAGTGCGGGATCCCGAGAAGGACGGGCCTCTGGACGCCGAGGTCGAGGAGATGTTGGTCTCCCAGCAGCGCGAGCTGGAGAACAAGTACCACGGCAATGCCTTCGCCCATGTGTGGAAGACGCCGTGGCTGCGAAAGCTCATGCTCGTGGGTATCTTCCTGGCGATTGTCAACCAGACGACGGGTGTTAACACCGTCATGTATTACGCGCCCAAGGTGTTGGAGTACGCGGGCATGACGACTTCGGCGTCGATCACGGCGCAGGTGGCCAATGGTGTCATGTCCGTCATTGGTTCGGCTGCTGGTCTGTGGCTCATCCTCAAGTTCAGTCGGCGCAGCCTGCTCATTTTCGACGTCACGGCCGTGGGCGTCACCCTTCTCGCCATTGCGGCAACATTCCAGTTCACCATTGCCCCACACATCGCCGACAAGACGGCTCCTCCAGCATGGGCCCCGTTCCTCATCCTCGGCCTCATGGCGGTGTTCATGCTCATCGTCCAGTCCACCAACGGCACGGTGGTGTGGACCATGATGGGTGAGATGTTCCCGGCAAATGTTCGTGGGATCATGAATGGCACGGCCATCTTCTTCATGTGGGTGGTCAATGCCATCATCACGTTCACCTTCCCGTCAATGATGGCTGGTCTGGGTGGCGGATTGACGTACACCATCTACGGTGTTCTCAACCTCGTTATTGCCGTGGTCCTGTTCAAGGTCATGCCGGAGACCCACGACAAGTCCCTGGAACAGATCGAGACGTACATGGAGGAGCGCTACTCCTGATCGTTCCTCTCATTGAAATGGGGTGAGTGCATTCATGGATGCACTCACCCCATTCTTGTTTTCAGAATTGGGTGTGCCATCGCATCTCTTTTGGAGATGTGGGATTCATGTTCTTTCGCTCGTGAAATGTGGGATCCACTCATCGTCATGGGTTCGAGATTGTCGCGGGGGTCTTGTCGGGTCAGCAGGTTCGTGATTTAATGGAATTAAATGTAAGGACAAAGGAGTGTATGGCTATGGCCCCCCTACCAACAACCATGCGTGCCGCGGTGCTGCGGAAGCCCGGTGAGCCGCTCGTCATCGAAACCCTCAATGTTCCTCGACCCCGTCATGGCGAGGTTCTTCTCAAGGTCACTGCCTGTGGTCTGTGTCACTCGGACCTGCACGTCCTGGGTGGAGCGATCGATTTCCCGGTGCCAGCCGTCCTGGGGCATGAGGTCAGTGGTGTCATTGCCGAACTTGGTGATGGGTTGAGTCATTCCGGTCTCGACGTCGGACAGCCCGTCTCCGGCGGATTTCTCATGCCGTGCGGCGAGTGCGAGGCGTGTCGTCGGGGACGAGATGATCTGTGTGGCCCGTTCTTCGAGATGAATCGACTGCACGGCACCCTTTACGACGGGCAGACCCGTCTGTTCACTCCCGACGGTGAGCCGGTGTCGATGTACTCCATGGGTGCCCTGGCGCAGTACTGCGTCGTCCCGGCGACGGCTGTTGCGCCATTGGCCAGCGGCCTCGATCCTGTCAACTCCGCGATCCTCGGGTGTGCGGCCATGACTGCCTATGGTGCGGTCCGGCATGGCGCAGACCTGCGATACGGAGAGTCAGTGGCAGTCGTCGCCACAGGCGGAGTGGGATCGAACATCCTGCAGTTCGCCAGCGCGATGGGTGCCGATCCGATCATCGCCATTGACGTCAAGGAGGAAAAGCTGGCGGAGGCCAGGGGGCTCGGCGCCACCCACACCGTCAATTCCACGACCGAAGACGTCAGGCAGAGAGTCCTCGAGATCACGGGTGGCCGAGGTGTCGAGGTGTCCTTCGAGGCACTGGGTATTCCTGCCACCTGGAAGACAGCTCTGGATGCCCTCGCAGATGGTGGACGTATGGTGCCAGTGGGGCTGAGCGCGGGTGTGCAGACTGCTGGTGTGGAGATCAATCGGACGGTGCGGCGTGGCCAGTCGATCCTGGGGTCTTATGGCGCACGTACCCGGGTGGATCTGCCAGCTGTTGTCTCCATGGCCGCTCGTGGCGTGATCGACGTCGACAGGGTGGTCCACAAGACATTCAGCCTTGATGAGGTGAATGAGGGTTACGCCATGCTCCATGACGGTTCGATGGTGGGCCGAGGGGTCATCGACATGGCGTTGTGAGATCTTGATCGTCCCAAGGCCGACACCTGCCTTGAGATGACGACAGCTTCGAGATGATGGTGGCCCGCCCCTGAAAGGGGCGGGCCACCATTCGGTAATTCAGGCTGAGCGAGCCAGCATCAGGAGCTCATCGTCCGAGCGATGCCAGAGCCTCGTGGGACTTCTTGGCATTGAGGACCGGACCACCGCCAGCAGGGGGTTCCCCGTCGATCATGATGTCCTGCTCCAGAACGTAGTAGCCGTCGAATCCGGCCTCGTCGAGAAGTGTCACGATCGCGGCGAAGTCGATGTCTCCCTCGCCGATGGGGGCGAACATGCCGGCTCGGATGCCCTGGGACCAGGTGATCTCACCTGGCAAGAGCTTGTCGGTCATCTCCTTGTGGACATCCTTGGCGTGGACGATGTCGACACGATCTGCATACTTGCGAACCAACTCGACGACGTCGGTGCCACCGCAGGCCAGGTGGCCAGTGTCCAGGCACAGCCCGATCGAGGAGTTGTCGAGTACCCTGACCACCTCGTCGTAGTTCTGGACCATCGTCCCCCAGTGCGGGTGGAGGCAGGCGGTGACCTTGCGGCTGGCGCAGACCTCGCGGATGCGATCGAGATTGCTGAACAGGGTGTTCCAACCTGCTTCGTCAAGGACGGGGCGTGCGTCGTACCCGTCACGACCGGAATCGGCGGCGAGGATGAGATAGTCGCCGCCGGCGGCCTCGAAGGCGTCGAGCTCCTTGTTGACCATGGGGATCGGGTCGAAATCCGGATCGTGCATGATGGCGAGGAAGAAGGCTCCGACGGGTTTGAGGTTGTACTTCTTCACCTCTGCGGCGCGGGCTTCGGCCTCGATGGGCAGCCAGCCCTGGGGGCCGAACTCGGTGGCGGTGAGGCCGATCTGCCTCATCTCGGTGAGAACGCGCTCCGGTGTCATCTGATAGCCCCAGCCCGGGACCTCGCAGACACCCCAGCTGATGGGTGCTCCAGCAATCTTCATCGATGTGCTCCTTGTGTGTTGAGGGTCTGAGCTTCTGTGCGTCAGGCCAATGACAGTAGTATATGTCCGGTCAATAAGGGTGACAATGGCCTCTTTGCTCCGCGGGACATGCTGGTGTGATCGATATTTGTGCTAACATAACAGTATCTTGTAGGTGCTGGCTGAGAGCCAGCTATGTCGAACACAGGGGTTCACAGCATGATCAGGATCGCCATCATTGGGGCTGGACGTATTGGCCACGTCCACGCTCGAGCCGTCGCCGGACGTACCGATGCCACTTTGGCACTTGTCTGCGACCCATTCGAGCAGAACGCACGTGCCCTCGCCGAGGAGTACGATGTGCGCTACTGCTTGGAGCCGGACGACGTGTTCTCGGACCCGATGATCGATGCAGTCGTCATCGGGTCGCCGACGAAGTTCCACGTCGACCACATCCTCAAGGCCGTCAGCGCTGGCAAGCGGGTGATGTGTGAGAAGCCGATTGCACTCGATCTCGAGTCGGCAAGGAGGTGCATCGAACAGCTGGGGGAGCGCGCCGATCAGGTGATGATGGGATTCAACCGTCGTTTCGACCCAACCTTCCACGCCTTGAAGAGTCGCCTTGATGAGGGGGAGATCGGTGACCTCCAGCAGCTCACCGTCATCTCACGAGATCCGGCTGCTCCGCCGGTCTCCTACATCGCCGGATCCGGGGGCATCTTCAAGGACATGACAATCCATGACTTCGACATGGTGCGGCACTTCCTCGGGGACATCGCTGAAGTCAATGCCGTGGGTACCAATGTGTCTGCACAGATCGCGGAACAGGGTGATCTCGACCAGGTGGTCATCACCCTCAAGTCCCGTGAGGGCAAGCTTGCCACCATCATCAACTCGCGGACCTGCGCTTTCGGCTACGACCAGCGAATCGAGGCATTCGGTGCCGATGGCATGCTCAGCGCAGACAATCTTACCGAGACCGCAGTACGCAAGGCCACCAGCACCCAGACCGATGCCAAGACCGCGATCATGGATTTCTTCTTGGAAAGGTACGAGGATGCCTACCGCATCGAGCTGGAGACCTTCCTTGACTCGATCGTCGATGGCGGTGTCATCTCGCCATCGGTACGCGATGGTTACGAGGCACTTGTCCTGGCCGATGCCGCGAGGCGCAGCGTGGAGGAGCATCGCGTCGTAACTCTCTGACGCGTCCTGGATGGGGACATGCGGCAGACGGTCCGCCCGATCCACGGTTGCGCTGCGGGAAGATGTGGGGCATGAGGACAACGTCATGCCCCACACCAATTAGAGTTACTGACCATGACTGAGCCCGACCTGTCTGCCTTCTTCGCGTCTCGCCCGTCCCAGGGTTCAGCCGGGCCCGGGACGCTGCCAGCGGATGTGGCACGTACCGGGATGGGGCGGGCGGTCGACGTCCATGAGCTTCTGGACCATCTCAACCCGCCCCAGCGTGAGGCGGTGCTGCACACGGGGTCGCCGGTGCTCGTGGTGGCCGGTGCTGGTTCGGGCAAGACCCGTGTCCTGACCCGTCGTTTCGCGCACCTAGTGGGGGAGCGCGGTGTCCATCCCGGTTCCATTCTGGCCATCACCTTCACCAACAAGGCTGCGGCTGAGATGAAGGCGCGCGTCGTCGATCTGGTGGGCAACCGGGCCAAGCCGATGTGGGTGTCGACCTTCCATTCCGCTGCGGTGAGAATGCTGCGGACCGACATTGATCGTCTGGACATCTCGCGCAATTTCTCCATTTATGACGACACCGACGCGAAACGACTTATCACCCTGGTGACCCGCGATCAGAATCTGGACCCGAAGAAGTTCCAGCCACGGGCGATCATGAACTGGATCTCGAACCAGAAGAACGAGCTCATCACTCCCGATCAGGCTCTCGAGAATGCCAGTAGCGGAAACGATCGAACGAATGCTGAGGTCTATGTCGAGTACCAGCGTCGCCTTCGTGCTGCGAACGCCCTGGACTTCGACGACCTCATCATGTGCACCGTCACCCTGTTGAGGCGGTTCCCGGACGTGCGTGAGCAGTACCGCCGCCGTTTCCGCCACGTCCTCGTCGATGAGTACCAGGACACCAACACTGCTCAGTATCAGTTCATCCGGGAGCTGTGCGGGGATGATCCGGTGCCATTGGCTGACGGAGCGCGCAGCGTCGATCCGCCCGAGCTCATGGTCGTGGGTGACTCGGACCAGTCGATTTACGCTTTCCGTGGCGCGACGATTCGTAACATCCTTGATTTCGAGAAGGATTTTCCCGGCGCTCGGACGATCCTGTTGGAACAGAATTACCGTTCCACGCAGACGATCCTCACTGCCGCGAACAATCTCATCAAGGTCAACCCGAACCGTCCGGCCAAGAATCTGTGGACCGATCAGGGTGACGGCGACAAGATCGTCGGATATGTCGCTGACACCGAACATGACGAAGCGGCCTGGGTGGCGCGACGCACCGACGAGCTCGTGGACGAGGGGCGCACCAGTTACGGACAGGTCGCGGTGTTCTACCGCACCAACGCCCAGTCGCGAGCTTTTGAGGATGTCTTCATTCGTACCGGTCTGCCGTACCGGGTCGTCGGAGGCGTGAAGTTCTACGAGCGCAAGGAGGTTCGCGACGCGGTGAGTTACCTGCGCGCTATCGCCAACCCCTCCGACGACGTCTCGCTGCGACGCATCCTCAACACCCCACGCCGCGGCATTGGTGCGCGGGCCGAGGCCGCCATCGAGATGTTCGCCACTGCTCGACGGATCAGCTTCTGGGAGGCCCTCAGGCGGATCGACGAGATCAATGGACTGGCAACGAGATCGGTCAACCAGATCCGAACCTTCGTCAGCCTGATGGAGGACCACATCGCGATGGTCGAGCAGGGCAGGCGAGCTGATGAGATCGCCAGCTCCATCCTCAAGGAATCCGGCTACATCGCCGAGCTCGAGAACTCCAAGGACCCCCAGGACGAGACGCGGCTGGAGAACCTCGTCGAGCTGGTCTCGGTGGCCCAGGAATTCGTGGCCAGGGTCCACGCCATCGACATCGATGCCGCAGAGGAAGGCGACGTCGAGGACCTCGAGTTGTCGGCCGACGACTCCCTGCCGGCCTTCCTTGAACAGATCGCCCTGGTCGCCGATTCGGACCAGTTACCGACCGGTTCCGACGGGGTCGTCACCCTGATGACCCTGCACACCGCCAAGGGCTTGGAGTTCGACACCGTCTTCATCACTGGATTCGAGGACGGCGTCTTCCCCCACATGAGGTCGCTGGCAGACGCCACCGAACTGGCGGAGGAGAGACGGCTGGCCTATGTGGGCATCACCCGTGCTCGCAATCGGTTGTTCCTGTCCCGGGCCGCGGTGCGGACGATGTGGGGGCAGGCCCAGTACAACCCGCCGAGCCGATTCGTCGACGAGATTCCCGAGCGCCTCATCGAGTGGGAGAGGCTCGGCCAGGTCTCGGTGGGATGGTCGACCTCCGCGAGTGGTCGCTCACGCTCGGCACGCGGATCCTTGAATGACGGCACCCCTGCCTTCGGGTCCGGACGGGGACCCGCGAATGCTCCCAGGAGCAAGTCCCTCTCGTTGTCCGTGGGGGACAAGGTGCTGCACTCCACCTTCGGACTCGGCACCGTCAAAGCCACTTCTGGTCAGGGTGAGAACGCCAAGGCTGACGTCGATTTTGGGTCGGCTGGTCTCAAGAGATTGGCGCTGAAGTTCGCTCCGCTCGAGAAGCTGTGAGCACTGCCTCGGGAGTTTTCCCACGTCGGATCGCTCGACGTCGTGACACCGGGTGGGCACTGGACCGTCGGGGTTGTTAATCTGTTCTCGGTGGGCAAACGACCAACCGCGTCGACCTCATTGTGAACATTCTTCTGTTCGAGATGGCAGGTTGCCGTCAGCCCCGTTCCCGGCCCGGCAACGGCCGGTCGACTCGCAGAGTGGAGAGATTGTGGACCTGTACGAATACCAAGCCCGCGACCTGTTTGAGAAGCACGGTGTGCCTGTGCTTCGAGGCGTCGTCGCGGAGATTCCCGAGCAGGCGTCCGAGGCCGCAGCGAAGCTCGGCACCCCCGTCGTCGCCGTCAAGGCGCAGGTCAAGGTGGGTGGCCGTGGCAAGGCTGGCGGCGTGAAGATCGCCAAGTCCCCTCAGGAGGCGGCCGAGCACGCCAAGGCCATCCTGGGCATGGACATCAAGGGTCACACCGTTCACAAGGTGATGATCGCCGAGGGAGCTGACATTGCCGAGGAGTACTACTTCTCGATCCTGCTCGACCGTGGTGAGCGTCGCTACCTGGCGATGTGCTCTCGTGAGGGTGGCATGGACATCGAGACCCTCGCCAAGGAGCGGCCCGAGGCCCTGGCCAAGGTGCCGGTCGACCCGATCGACGGTATCGACGAGGCTAAGGCTCATGAGATCCTTACTGAGGCTGGCTTCCCCGAGGGGGAGCAGGACGCCATCGTCCCGGCTGTCGTCAAGCTGTGGGAGACCTACCGGGACGAGGACGCCACCCTCGTCGAGGTCAACCCGATGATCAAGACCGGTGACGGACGCATCCTCGCCATCGACGGCAAGATGACCGTCGACAACAACGCCTCCTTCCGTCAGCCCGAGCATGCAGCCCTGGTGGACCGCGCCACCACCGACCCACTGGAGCTGCGCGCCGGTGAGCTCGGCCTCAACTACGTCAAGCTCGACGGCAACGTCGGCGTCATCGGAAACGGCGCCGGCCTCGTCATGAGTACCCTGGACTGCGTCGCCTACGCCGGCGAGGAGTTCCCGGGATCCCCGAAGCCTGCCAACTTCCTCGACATCGGCGGTGGCGCCTCGGCCGAGATCATGGCCAACGGCCTTGACCTCATCATGGGCGACGAGCAGGTCCGTTCCGTCTTCGTCAACGTTTTCGGCGGCATCACCGCCTGCGACCAGGTGGCGCTGGGAATCAAGGGCGCTCTCGAGAAGCTGGGTGAGAAGGCCTCCAAGCCGCTCGTCGTCCGTCTTGACGGCAACAACGTGGCCGAGGGCCGCAAGATTCTCGAGGAATTCAACCACCCGCTCGTGACCATGGTCCCGACCATGGACGAGGCCGCCAGCAAGGCCGCCGAGCTCGCATCCAAGGAGGCCTGAGACATGGCGATCATTCTCGACCAGAACTCCAAGATCATCGTCCAGGGCATGACCGGCTCGGAAGGCATGAAGCACACCCAGCGCATGCTCGACTCCGGCACCGCCGTCGTCGGTGGCGTCAACCCGCGCAAGGCGGGCACTACCGTGTCCTTCAACGGTGGCGTTACCGTCCCGGTCTACGGCAGCGTCAAGGAGGCCGTCGAGGCCACCGGCGCCAATGTGTCCGTGATCTTTGTCCCGGCCAAGTTCACCAAGTCGGCCGTCATGGAGGCCATCGAGGCCGAGGTCCCGCTGGTTGTCTGCATCACCGAGGGTGTCGCCGTCAAGGACACCGCGGAGTTCTTCACCGCCGCCCAGCGTTCCGGCAAGACCCGCATCATCGGCCCGAACTGCCCGGGCATCATCAGCCCCGGAAAGTCCAACGCCGGCATCATTCCCGCCGACATCTCCGGCCCGGGACGCGTGGGCCTGGTCTCCAAGTCCGGCACCCTGACCTACCAGCTCATGTACGAGGTGCGCGACCTGGGCATCTCGACGGCCATCGGCATCGGCGGCGACCCGATCATTGGGACCACCCACATCGATGCCCTGCAGGCCTTCGAGGACGACCCGGAGACCGACATCATCGTCATGATCGGTGAGATCGGTGGCGACGCAGAGGAGCGCGCAGCCAAGTACATCTCTGAGCACGTCACGAAGCCGGTTGTGGCTTACGTGGCTGGCTTCACCGCTCCTGAGGGAAAGACGATGGGTCACGCCGGCGCTATCGTGTCCGGTTCCTCGGGCACCGCGGCCGCCAAGAAGGAGGCTCTCGAGGCTGTTGGCGTTCGCGTCGGCAAGACCCCGACCGAGACCGCCAAGCTGGCTCACGAGGCGATGGACTCGCTCAAGAAGTGACGCCCTGATCCTGTGTTCGCACGGAACCCGGCCCCATTGTGGAGCCGGGTTCCGTGCGTTGTGTCGTGCTCACAGGTGTGGTGACTCAGAATCGTCGCCGGTGGACGGTAGGGTTCCAGATGATCTTCTTCCCCGAACCGAACAGGACTCCCACATGGGCACATCTGGCTCGACATCGACCTCGGCGAGGTTCGTCGTTGAGTCCTCCGAGGCTGACGGACCTCGTGAGCCTCGCGTCCCGTGGCCATGGCCGGTCGTCGTCCTGGCGGCCGCAGCAGCAGCCATCCTGGCCCAGTGGCTCGCCTTGGCCGGGATCATCGTCCCGGAGTGGTTGTCCAGTAACGGTCGGTCCTTCCCGAGCATCCTTGTTGCGGCGTCGAGCCTCTGGCTGAGTGGCCACGGTGTGCCCATCGACATCATCGGGATCCACGTCGGCCTCATCCCGCTGGGGCTCACCTGCGTCAGCCTGCTGCTCGGTGAGGAAGCCTGCCGCTATGGCACCCGCGTCTTGTGGCATCGCCACGACGGACATCCGCCACGTCGACATGTCGGTGAGGCGATTGCCCTCCACGCCACCATCGAGCTTCTCGCGGCAATCATCATGACGGCTGCCGCCGGTACGTCCCACTGGGTGACGGCCATGGTTGGTGCCCTTCTCATTGGACTGTGCTCAGGTCTCGTCGGGGCTAGTCGCGGTGCACGCGTCAACCCGTTCGGCGGCTTGCCCCACTGGGCTCGTGGACTGCCGAAGGCTGTTGGGTCGACCGTTGCCATCTGCCTGGCAGGCGGATCAGCCGCACTAGCCGTCGCCCTGCTCGTTCATGCGAGCAACGTGGTCCACCTGCACCAACAGATCGGAGCCACCGGATGGGGGGGAGTCTGCCTCATCCTGCTGCAACTGGCCTGGCTGCCCACCATGGCACTGTGGGGAACCTCATGGACGGTCGGCCCGGGGTTTGCCCTTGGAACCGAGACCTTCGTCTCCCCGCTCGGAACACACCTCGGGATCGTCCCGGCATTGCCAGTGCTTGGGGCCTTGCCCTCCAACGGTCCGTTGAGCCCGGCTGCCTGTGCCTGGTTTGCCGTCCCGGTGGTTGCCGGAATCGTCGGTGGCATTCTTGTCATGAAGTCCCTGCCGGAGGCCGGGTTTGAGATCGGAGCGGGTATCGGTGCTCTTTCTGGTCTGTTGTCCGGGCTCGTGTTGGCCATCCTGGGCCTGCTGAGTCGTGGCAGCCTGGGTGATGGACGCCTTAGTGAGGTCGGCACGATCATGCCGGCTATGGCTGGATGCGCGGTCGGTATCCTCACCCTGGTGACGATGCTGTGCGGGTTCGCCGTCGGTATGACTCGCCAGCTGCAATCCGAGGAGTCGCGTCAGGGGCGTGCAGAGCGTCGCGAGGCACACAAGGAAGCCCACGCAGCCAAGTCCGAGGAGAGGGCCCGGAGCCGGGCTGCCAGGAAACAGGCTAAGGCCGAGAAGAAAGCTGCTGCGAAAGCAGCTGACGCGGAGGAGACCCGCGCCGTTCAGGCCGAGGACCTAGATGCTGGTGAGGGTGCGACCTCGGTCGAAAATGAGTCGTCGTGGAAGGACACCGGGTCGAGGAGGACCACCCGTCCCACGGCTGCGTCCAAGGACATCAAGGCGGTCGAGGAAGAGACCATCGGCCACGGCATCTACGACTCCATTCAGAACGATCACGGGAACCCCGACAACGGGGACACCACCCACCATTCCTGAGCCGGGCGAGACCGCCTTCAGGAGTGGCGTTGCCCCCCTGCCGACATGAACTCCTGGGATGACGCCACACGCCGTGGCAAATGGGTGCATACTTGTCCGCAAGCACACGTGCTCCGGGGTCGGTGAAAGTCCGAACCGGCGGTGATAGTCCGCGACCCGAGCCGTCCTCGTGACGGTGAGGTTGAACCGGTGGAATTCCGGTACCGACGGTTAAAGTCCGGATGGGAGGCAGCACGGCAGGTGGCTGGCGTCGTCAGCCCCGTGTGTCGTCCTTGCGCACCCCGGAGCCGCAACGGCCCGGGAGGACAGATGGACCAGCGGTGGGACGACGCCATGACGCTCGCCCTGAACTTGGCAGCGAACTCGCCATGCCCTGACCCGAATCCGCGTGTCGGCTGCGTCATCGTCGCCGATGGTCAGGTTGTCGGACAGGGATGGCATCACGGGGCGGGAACCTCACACGCCGAGGTAGAGGCACTGCATCAGGCTGGCGACGCTGCCCGGGGAGCCACTGCCGTCGTCACCCTGGAACCGTGCAATCACACCGGACGCACCGGTCCATGCAGCCATGCCCTGCGCGAGGCCGGGGTTTCCCGCGTCGTCATCGCCCAGTCCGACCCCAATCCGGTGGCAGTTGGGGGAGAACAGTTCCTGCGCACCAACGGGGTCGAGGTCGTCACGGGTGTTCTTCCCGAGGCTGCCATGGCTCTCAACGCCGACTGGACGTTCAGCCAGATCCACCGACGCCCCCGGGTGTGCTGGAAGTACGCCGCCACCCTCGACGGACGCAGCGCCGCTCCCGACGGCACAAGTCAGTGGATCACCGGGGAAGAGGCGCGTCACCAAGTGCAGATCGGCCGCTCCCGGTGCGGGGCGATCGTCGTCGGTACCGGAACAGCTCTGGCTGACGATCCTCGACTGACTGTCCGGCTGTCCGAGGTCACCTGTCAGCCGCTGCGCGTCGTGGTGGGGATGAGGGACCTGCCTGCTGGTTGCCATCTCCACGACGATTCCGCCGAGACCTTGCAGATTCGCAGCCACGACCCCGTCGAGGTGCTTGACGTGTTGTGGCATCGCGGCATCCACCGGGTCTGGCTCGAGGGTGGTCCACGCTTGGCCGGAGCATTCCTGGCCGCCGGCCTCGTTGACGAGGTCGTCGCCCACATCGCGCCGACGGTGTTGGGAGACGGTCGGGCAGCCGTCATCGATCCCACCGTCACCACCTTGACCTTGGCCCACCACTTCGTCATCGACGACGTGCGCCGGCTGGGCCCTGACATCCAAATCCGCGCACACCACGAGTGAGGAGACCCATGTTCACCGGAATCATCGAGGAGATTGGCGAGGTCGTCGCCATCGACAAGGGACAGGAGTCGGCTCGACTGTCCATCCGCGGACCCGTGGTCTGTTCCGACGCCCGGCTCGGGTCGTCCGTCGCCGTCAACGGCACCTGCCTGACGGTCACCGATCTCGACGAGGTGACCTTCGGCTGTGACGTCATGGCCGAGACCCTCAACCGCACTGCCCTGGGGCGACTGGTCCCAGGGAGCAGGGTCAATCTGGAGCGCCCGGTGGCTGTGGCGGGACGCCTCGGTGGGCACATCGTCCAGGGGCATGTCGATGGGGTCGCCGAACTCGTCTCCCGTACTCCCGGCGACCACTGGGAGGTCTTCCGATTCAGCCTTCCCACCACGCTGGCCAGGTACGTCGTCGAAAAGGGGTCGATCGCGATCAACGGCACATCCCTGACGGTCTGCGAGGTCAGTTCCGAGTGGTTCGAGGTGAGCCTCATCCCGACCACCCTCACCGGCACGGTCCTCGGTGGTCTCGAACCTGGCGAACCCGTGAACATCGAGGTCGACGTCATCGCGAAGTATCTGGAATCCCTCGTGAACAAGGAGAAGTCATGCTGAACACCATCGAGGAGGCGCTGGCCGAGCTGCGCTCCGGACGTCCGGTGCTGGTTGCCGACGACGCCGACCGGGAGAACGAGGGAGACGCCATCCTCGCCGCTGAGCTGGCTGATCCACGCTGGGTCGGATGGATGGTCCGCCACACTTCCGGGTACCTGTGCGCACCCATGACCGACGAGCACGCTGACCAACTCGGTCTGCCCCTCATGTGGCCCGCCAACCAGGACCCGCTGCGAACCCGCTACACCGTCGCCGTTGACGCGGCGTCCGGGATAACGACCGGTATCGATGCCGCCCAGCGTGCTCGCACCGCCCGAGTACTCGCAAGCGCCACCTCGACCTCCGCTGACCTCGTCCGCCCCGGTCACGTCCTGCCGCTGCGGGCCCGCGCCGGGGGAGTGCTGGAGAGGCGCGGTCACACCGAGGCAGCCGTCGACCTCGCCCGGCTGGCCGGCTTGGAGCCCGTCGGTCTCATCGGCGAACTCGTGGGGGATGACGGTATGTGTCTGCGTACCGACTCCATAGCCGAGCTGGCTCGCACCGAGGATCTGGCCTTCGTCACCATCGATCAACTGGCGCAGTGGCGGCTCTCCCATGATCCGGCTGACACCACTGCGGCACCTCGCGTGACGGCCCTTGCCAGCGCGGAATTGCCGACCCGGCACGGCCAATTCACGATGACCGGTTACCGCGACAACCTCACCGGGGCAGAACACGTCCTACTCATGTCTGACAAGGGGATCCACCCCGACGACGGTGGCCCAGCCTGGGTGAGGGTGCACTCGGAATGCCTCACCGGTGATGCTCTGGGATCCCTGCGTTGCGACTGCGGCGACCAGCTGACAGCCGCACAGGCCCACGTCAATGAGCATGGTGGGGCCATCATCCTGCTGCGTGGCCACGAGGGACGGGCGACTGGTCTGCTCAACAAGATCGCGGCATACCGGGCCCAGGATGGTGGACTCGACACCGTCGATGCCCAGACTCACCTTGGCCTACCCATCGACGCTCGTGAGTACGGCGCGGCGGTGGCGATTCTGGCTGATGCCGGTGTTTCTGCCGTCCGCCTGCTCACGAACAACCCTGCCAAGGTGGACGCCCTGCGTGAAGGAGGACTTGAGGTGACGATGTCGCCTCTCGAGATTCCGGCCCGTCCCGAGGACGAGCGGTACCTGCGTACGAAACGCGATCGGATGGGACATCTGCTGGCACTTGACCACGACATGCCCGAGATCACCACGCCCGACCCGAATCACCCTGAACCCACCTTGAGCACCCAAGGAGAATGATCATGAGCTCTCGTACTAATGCGGGGCCCGCCGCCCCTGACTTCAGCAACCTCGACGGCAGTGGCCTTCAGGTCGCCGTCGTCGCATCGCAATGGCATGACAAGGTCATGAATGGCCTGCTTGCCGGTGCCCTGCGTGGCCTGGCCGACGCAGGGGTGGCCGATCCCGTCGTCGTCAGGGTGCCGGGGTCCTTCGAACTCCCGGTGGCCTGTGCCGCCCTCGCCGACCACTTCGACGCCCTCGTTGCCCTCGGCGTGGTCATCAGGGGAGGAACCCCGCACTTCGACTACGTCTGCGACGCCGCCACGCGGGGCATCACGGATGTCGCCGTACGCACCAGGACCCCCATCGGTTTTGGCGTCTTGACCTGCGATGATGATGCTCAGGCTCTCGACCGCGCGGGGCTGGAAGGATCCCATGAGGACAAGGGACATGAGGCCGCTCAAGCCGCAGTCGCTACCTTCACGACCCTGTCCGCCGTCACAGCCTCGCGCCCCACACAGGCCTTGAGGGCTTAGGGTGGGGGCGTGACCGTTCGTGTTGTCGTGCTCGTCTCGGGCACCGGAACCCTGTTGCAATCCCTCATCGACAACCTGCCCGAAGAGGTGACCATCGTCGCCGTCGGCTCCGACCAGCCTGGCGCCGTCGCCCTGCAACGAGCCGAGAAGGCCGGCATCCCCACCTTTGCCGAGCCCCTCCCCAGGGCCGACGCCGACCAGCGGGTCACCATGAGGGCGGCCTGGGATGCGCGACTGACCGATGACGTCTCCCGGTTCGATCCTGACCTGGTCGTCTGTGCTGGCTTCATGAAGCTGCTCGGGACGACCTTCCTGGATCGTTTCGGGGGACGCACCATCAATTCCCACCCGGCCCTGCTGCCGTCCTTCCCCGGGATACACGGCCCCCGCGATGCCCTGGACTACGGAGTCAAGATCACCGGTGCCACCGTCTTCATAGTCGACGCCGGGGTCGACACTGGTCGGATCCTCGCCCAGCGGGCCGTGCCCGTCCTGACCGACGACACCGTCGAGTCCCTCCACGAACGTATCAAGGTGGAGGAACGAGAGATGCTCGTCGAAGTCGTCACAGAACTTGCCGGGGCTCGCCCCGGTACGCAAGAACTCGGCACCGAACCGTCCCGGAAGGATCCACAGTGAGTGAACGTCAACCCATCCGTCGAGCCCTCGTCTCCGTCTATGACAAGTCTGGCCTTGGCCAGTTGGCCGAGGCCCTCATCGACGCCAAGGTCGAGGTCGTCTCGACCGGCTCGACCGCCAAGGAGCTGGCCTCCCACGGGGTGACGGTGACCGAGGTCAGTGAGGTCACCGGGTTCCCGGAGTGCCTCGACGGTCGCGTCAAGACCCTCCACCCGAAGATTCACGCCGGCATCCTTGCTGATCGCCGACTGGAGTCCCACCGTGATCAGCTGGCCGAGCTCGACGTCAAGCCCTTCGACCTCGTGGTGTGCAACCTCTACCCCTTCTCCGAGACCGTGGCGCGCGGGGGAGATTTCGACGAGTGCATCGAGAAGATCGACATCGGTGGCCCGTCGATGGTCCGCGCGGCCGCCAAGAACCACGCGAGCGTTGCCGTCGTCACCAACCCTGACCAGTACGAGGACCTCGCCCGAGCCCTGTCCGAGGGCGGCTACACCGGCGAGGAGCGTCGCGTCCTGGCAGCCCGAGCATTCGCCCACACCGCTGCCTACGACGTCGCGGTGGCCACCTGGTTCGCCACTCGCAACGGGGTCTCCGGCGAGGGAGTGCCTGCCTTCGTCGGCATGACTGGTGAGCTCATCCATCCGCTGCGCTACGGCGAGAACTCCCACCAAGCTGCTGCGGTCTACCAGAGCCCCGGCGAGCCCGGTCTGGCCGGAGCTCGGCAGCTGCATGGCAAGGCCATGAGCTACAACAACTACGTTGACACCAACTCGGCCCGTCGCGCCGCCTTCGACTTCGAGGAGCCGTGCGTCGCCGTCATCAAGCACTCCAATCCGTGCGGCATCGCCACCGGTTCGGACATTGCCGAGGCCCATCGCAAGGCCCACGCCTGTGATTCGCTGAGCGCCTTCGGCGGCGTCATCGCCACCAACCGCCCGGTCAGTGTCGCGATGGCCGAGCAGGTCGCTGAGATCTTCACCGAGGTTGTCGTCGCTCCCGGATACGAGGACGGGGCCGTGGATATCCTGTCCCGCAAGAAGAACATCCGCCTGCTGGAGGCACCCGCGCCCGAGGTGGCCGGCTGGGAGCTGCGCCAGATCGACGGTGGGCTGCTGGCCATGGAGGCGGACGTCTTCCAGGCCGAGGGTGACGACCCGAGCCAGTGGACCCTCGCGGCTGGTGAGGCCGTCGACGATGCCACCCTGGCCGATCTGCTCTTCGCGTGGAAGGCCTGCCGCTCGGTGAAGTCCAACGCCATCCTCCTGGCCCATGGCGGAGCCTCGGTCGGCGTCGGCATGGGTCAGGTCAACCGCGTCGACTCATGCCGTCTGGCCGTGGAGCGGGCCGGCGATCGCGCCGCCGGATCGGTGGCCGCATCCGACGCCTTCTTCCCCTTTGCCGACGGTCCTCAGGTTCTCATCGATGCCAACGTCAAGGCCATCGTCGAGCCGGGCGGATCGATTCGTGACGACGAGACCATCGAGGCCTGCCGCAAGGCTGGCGTCGCTCTCTATCTCACTGGAACGAGGCACTTCTTCCACTGATCCCGGCTCGAGGACCAACGACACGTGAAGGGGCCCGGACCATGATGGTCCGGGCCCCTCGTGGTTCTTCGGGAAGGTCAGTCGAGCTCAGCGATGTAATCCCACAGGGCGACGACGTGCTTGCCGTCAGGTGCCCAGCGAACCATGCCCTCGCCCGAGGAGGCAATGGTGTGGATCTTGAAGGTCACCTTCTGGCCCTTGTCGATCTTGGTGGGAATCGTCGATCTCTTGACCGGCCGTGCCCAGTGGTACTCACCGGCTTCGTCCTGGACGTTGAACTGCTTGACCGACAGCGGAACCGTCCCGGTCGCCTCGGAGACCGTCACCGTCCACGTGAGGTCTGCTTCCTCCGCGCCAACCTTCGTTCCAGGCGGGGCAGTGGGACCGTTGACGTTCATGACCACCGAGTTGCCACGATCAAGGTTCACCTTGACCTCGACTCCCTGATAGGAGAGGGCCGGCTTCTGAACGGTTCCGACGACGGTTCCCGGGGCGCTCTGCGAGGGCAACCAGGAAGGCATGGACTGGGTAGCCAGCTGTTCGGCGGGGCTGCCAGCCTCGGCCGAGGCCGACGGCGCGGGCGAGGCAGCGTCGTGACCAGACGCCGAGCATCCCGAGATCAGGACGACACCTGAGCACAGACCGATGACGACAGCCCTGCGAAGGCCCGTGGCGATTGCGTGACGATTACTCATTCCCCACCTCTCAGCGTCGTTTGCGGCGGATAGCCCAGGCGGAGACGGCGGCACCGACGACGACCAGACCGGCAATTGCGGACTCCGCGGCAGCCGGGTCGGAAACCTCACCATTACCGGTGCGCGGCAGGCTGGGGCGCGAACCGTTGCCGTCGTCACCAGGAGCAGCGCCGGGGGCAGTGCTCCTGGTGGCGGTGGCAGTCGGGGCAGCGGAGGCGGGCGTGGATGCACTGGCCGAGGTGCTCCTGGTGGCGGTGGCAGTCGGGGCAGCGGAGGCGGGCGTGGATGCACTGGCCGAGGTGCTCGAGGTGGCGGTGGCAGTCGGGGCAGCGGAGGCGGGCGTGGATGCACTGGCCGAGGTGCTCCTGGTGGCGGTGGCAGTCGGGGCAGCGGAGGCGGGCGTGGATGCACTGGCCGAGGTGCTCGAGGTGGCGGTGGCAGTCGGGGCAGCGGAGGCGGGCGTGGATGCACTGGCCGAGGTGCTCGAGGTGGCGGTGGCAGTCGGGGCAGCGGAGGCGGGCGTGGATGCACTGGCCGAGGTGCTCGAGGTGGCGGTGGCAGTCGGGGCAGCGGAGGCGGGCGTGGATGCACTGGCCGAGGTGCTCGAGGTGGCGGTGGCAGTCGGGGCAGCGGAGGCGGGCGTGGATGCACTGGCCGAGGCGGACGGGTTCGGCTCAGTCGGTAGGTTGTTGAAGACGTCCTTGCCGAAGGTCCCCAGACCAGCCTGAGCAGCGAAACCGAGGTGGCCGTCTCCATCGAGACCGGTGGAGACGGTGCCAGCCTCGAGCTCGCGGGTGTCATTGCCCTTGGAGACCTCGAAGAGATCCTCCATGGTGCGCAGCCATGAGAAGTGGTTGTAGTAGGTGTTCGAGACGGTTCCCGGCTTGATGTACGGGGAGATGAGCACGGAACCGGTGGCGCCGCCGCCAGGGGTGGCGTCCTGGGCGTTGAAGGTGGCCAGCGGGGACTCGTCGTCAGCCAGATGGCCTGGGACACCAGTTGCCGACAAGGTCACCGAGGTGACGTCGGCGGTGGTCTTCAGAGGCTTGTCGTTGGCATCGACGATGATGAAGGAGGGGTTCGTCACATCATCCTTGGGATCGGCGACCATGTTCGGGCCCTGGTTGGCGACCTTGCCGACGTGGGCACCGTCGGGGATGCCCTCGCCGGTGACCTTGCGACCCAGATCGGTGACGGTGACCTTGCCGGTCAGCTTGGAGGTGCCAGCAGTGTTGCTGACGTCAATCGTCTTGGCCTTGGAGTAGCCCCAGCCGGCACCGGTGTTCTTGGCACCGTGTACGCAGTTGGACTTGTCGGCGTTCACCAGATCGGTGTCCTGTTCACAGGACGGCGGGCGGGTGATGTAACCGTTGTCACCCGGTCCTGGGAACAACTGGTTGCCGTGCTCGTCGGTCTCGAGGGTCGAGTTCGGGCCGGTCGGCTCCCAGTCGACGTTCTCACCGTTGATGTTCTGCCCGGCGAGGTCGGCCTTGACGTAGTTCTTCGACATCTTGGACGGCTTCGGGAAGGTGTTGGCATCGTACTTCTTGTACCCCTCCGCGAGATCCTTGATGGTCTGCGGGGAGTAGTTGTACAGCTCCTCCTTGCGAGCGGCCTTCGCAACGTCGGTGTCATCGGTGGCGTTGTTGAACGACATGTTCGTGAAGGGTGGGTTGGCCTCGTCGAAGGTGACGTCGATGAGTCCACCGTCCTTGAAGGCATCCGACTTCTCGATGAGCGGGATGTAGTAGCGCAGCCACAGATCAGCGGCGTAGAGGCCACCGGTGTGGTTCTTCGGCGGGGTGCTCAGCGGCTTGGAGTAGTCCGGCTTGCCGTCGGCGTCGAAGAGACCGGAAAGATTGTTGCCCTTACAGGTGGCGTCGTGGGCGTCCGAGCAGTTGTTCGGGGTGATCCAGCTGAAGGCCGGCACCTCGTCCGCGGGCTTGGCCAGATCGGCGAGAAGTCCGTTGGACGGGTCGTCGGCGTTGGCAATGTGCTTGGAGTCCGACGGAATGCCACCGTCGGTCGGCTTGGTCAAGGAGTCCTTGCCAGTGCCGTCATTGCCGATGATGGAGTGGAACCACGGGAAGGGGAAGTGTTTGGCGACGTATTGGTCGTCAGGCTGAGCGCCGGTGAAGGAGGTGATGCCCTTGGCCTTGTCCTCCTCGGTCGGCTTCATGGCCTTGGGGTTCTTGTCCGGGGTGTTCTCCAGGGTGCCGGGAGAGCCAGCCAGGCCGTCCTCGCGTCCGGAGTGGTTGCGCAGGTCCTGGGCGTATCCCTTCCACGTGACGCCGGCGGCATCGAACTGGTTGAAGAGGGTAGGGACGTCCTTGGGGTAGGTGCAACCGTTCTTGCCGTCGGCTGCGTTCGGACCAGCCAACGAGAGAACCTGGCCGTAGTTGTCGTCGCGCCCGAACTCCTTGCCGGTGTGACGGTCGATGATCGACGCGTTCGAGCCGAAACTGGTGTTGGCGACGTCGCAGTCGGACTGGAGGTCCATCTCGGCGGACTGTCCGGAGACCATCGAGGTGTAGTTGTCCTGCGAGTAGTGGCCGGTGCCGAAGTAGTGGGGGAGCAGAGCGCCCTGCTTCGGCAGCTCCTTCCACAGGTAGGAGTTCTGGTTGAGTCCGGAGAAAGTGGCGTCGTAGGACTTGTTCTCCAGGATGATGAGCCAGACGTGCTTGATCTTGCCGCTGGCAACGTTCGTCGAGGTGATGGTGGTGTGTTTCTTGGCGCTGCTGGATGCGCCAGGTGTGGCTTTGTTTTCGGGCTGGGCATGGCTTGCGATCGGCGCGACGAACCCGAAGGCAGCCATGCCGGCAGCAACTGAGGCGCTCACCAATCGGGTGAGGCGAGAATGCGGTGTGTGCATGGCACCGGTCTACCTGCAGGAGTCGGAGGATGAGAGAGTAGCCGGTAAACAGTGAGGGAAGTGCTGGTGAATGTGTGGTGATGACATGCCAGTGACGACGTGGGTGGCACTGGGACGTCAAGCCTCTGCCGTGGCCGCCAGATGGCTTCGTGACGGTTACTGTCTCGGTGGCGCACCGTTCCAGTGGATTCCTGCGGACACCCTCGTCGTGCCATGGTTCTGCTGTCAGACGATGGTCACTCCGTGGCAATTGGAGGGGTACCGGGTGCGACGGGTGGAGATCGGGGACGATTTCCTGGCCGACGCTGACTCCGTGGCCGCAACCATCGCGTCATGTCGACAACGACGTGAACACCCGGTGGTGCTGAGCTGCGAGACCTTTGGCATCCAGCCCGGTTCGGCCTTGACTGAGGTCCTCGAAGAAACCCGACGAAACCACATTCCCGTGGTCGTCGATCGCACCCACTCCTTCCTGGGGCCATCGTCGTCACCGGCTGACGTCGACGTCGTCAGCACCCGAAAGCTCCTGCCCCTGCCCGAGACCGCGTGGGTCAAAGCCGCTCACGACCTGTCGGGTCTGGTGGGAGCACGCGATGAGAGGGATGAGCTTCTCACGGCCGCGCGACGGCAGTTCCTGGCCAGACGGGGACTGGCCACCTTTGAGGCGGTGGAGGACCTTGCCGACGAGTGCTGGGCCCCAGTACCACCCAATGACGACGCACGTCGAGAGCTCGAGGCGTGTGATCTGGCCGGGTACGCCCGGCTCGTCGAAAGGACCAGGGACGACGTGGTGGCCGGGCTGTCCGGGACGGGGGCGATCCGTGTGGTCAATCCGGGAGCCTCCTGTCCAGTCGTCCTTCAACATCCGGATGCCGGGGAGATCGCTGACAGATTGCGAGGTGTCGGTGTCGTCGGCCCGTTGCACTGGGATCGCCCGCGTCACCTGGACGTCGAGTGGCCCGACGATCTCGTCAGCCTGCCGCCGGTGATGGACGTGAACACCATTGATCGGGTCATTGACGTTGTCACCACGGTCGTCGACAGGTGAGGGACCGTGTCTCGTGGAAAGATGGTGGCCTGTTGAGGCCGTGACACAAGGAGGATCCATGACCGCTCAGAAACTCGACGGCAAGGCCACCGCCGCCGCCATCAAGTCCGAGCTTGCCGAAACTGTGGCAGTCCTACGCGACAAGGGAGTTGTCCCGGGGCTGGGAACGGTGCTCGTCGGGGATGATCCGGCGTCGCACCAATACGTTGCCGGCAAGCATCGTGACTGTGCCCAGGTGGGCATCGAGTCGATTCGGGTCGACCTACCGGGAGATGTCACGGCGGAGGATCTTGCTCAGGAGATTCGTGGGCTCAACGCCAATCCGCGCTGCACCGGGTACATCGTCCAGCTGCCGCTGCCTCGCCACATCGACACCAACTGGGCTCTCAACCTCATTGATCCCAACAAGGACGCCGACGGTCTGACCCCCGCCTCCCTGGGGCGTCTGGTGCTCAACGAGCCGGCTCCGTTGCCGTGCACTCCGCGTGGGATCGTCGAGCTGTTGACCCGGCACGGGATCGAGCTGCCGGGAGCCAATGTCTGCGTGGTGGGTCGCGGCACGACGGTTGGTCGGCCGCTGGGACTGCTGTTGACCCGGCGTACCGAGAACTGCACCGTCACCCTGTGCCACACCGGTACCCGCAACCTCGCTGACCACACCCGGCAGGCCGACATCATCGTCGGCGCGGCCGGGTCTCCGGGACTCATTGATGCAAGCATGATCCGCGAAGGAGCTGTGCTCGTCGACGTCGGTGTGTCGCGGTCGGCGGAGGGGAAGATCCAGGGAGACTTCGCCCCTGACGTGTGGGACAAGGCCGCGTGGGTTTCGCCAAACCCGGGCGGAGTCGGTCCGATGACCCGCGCCATGCTGCTGTCCAACGTCGTCGACAGGGCTGAGCGGCTCGCCGCGGATCCTTCATGAGCCGACTGACGCCTGAAGCGCCCACCGGAGGTGCCACCCGACGACCGCGACGCAATGACCGTCGTGCCGCGTCAAAGAGGCACCTGGAGTCCTGGTGGGCGCTGACCGTGTGCCTGCTGGGGGTCGCCGCGTCCGCAATCGTCATGGGGACGGGGCACTGGAGGCGCGGGGCGGTGGTCTTCGCTGCCTCGGTGCTGCTGGGAGGCGTGTTGAGGGCTGTGTTGCCTGACAATCTCGCCGGACTTCTGGCAGTACGGGCGCGGTGGGTGGATTCGGTGTTTCTGCTAGGGCTGGGATCCCTCATGGTCGTCGTCATCCTGACGAGGTGACAGTTCCGACAACGTACATGTCACCAGAAACGCACCTGCGCCAGCTCTGCTCCACCTGGGAGTAGTGGCGCAGGTGACTGTTGGATCAATGTGCGTCCAAGACGCAACGACGCCGACGGGCGAAGCTACGGGCCGAGGTCAACCCCTCACCGGTCGGTCCGGCGATGGTGAAGGTTGCGAACCCCTCACCGTTGATGCCGATACCCGCGTAGGACGGTCCATTCTTGACGAAGATCGTCGTCTGGATGCGGCGGGCCATGAGGTCGAGTCGCGAGACATCCTTGGAGTGCATGATCGCGGTGTGGCGGTTGCCATGCTCCAACTCGACAGCCAGGTCAATGGCGGCGAGATAATCGGTGGCGGGCACCACCGGGACGACCGGCATGAGCATCTCGACCTGGACGAAGGGGTCCAGCGGGTCGGTCACCATGGTGATGAGTCGGGTGTCCTGCTCGGGCTCGATACCGGCGGCACGTAGGATTTTCTGAGCATCCTGGCCCACCCACGTGGTGTTGGGCTTGGCGCCTGAGGGATCGAGCAGCAAGGACCGCAGCCTGGCAAGGTCATCCTTGTCGCTGATGACCTGGGCGCCATTGGCCTGCAGCGCAGTCATGAACTCCGGCAGCACCGAGGCGACGACGATCATCTCCTTCTCGGCGGTGCACGGCAGGTTGTTGTCGAAGGCGGCACCCTGGACGATGTCCGTGGCGGCCTTGGCGATGTCGGCGGTCTCATCAACGACGACGGGCGGGTTGCCCGACCCTGCGCCGATGGCCTTCTTGCCGCTCGAGAGCACCATGTTGACGATCTGCGGCCCACCGGTCGCCACCAACATCGTGATGTCCGGGTGGCTGATGAGCTTCTTGGTGGTCTCCGGGGTCGGGTTCGCGATGAGGGTGATGAGGTTGGCGGGGGCGCCGGTTGCCATCATCGCGCGGTTGAGGACGTCGACCAACCAGGCGCTGAGGTGTCGGGCCCTCGGGTGGGGGCTGAAGACGACGGTGTTACCTGCCGAGAGCATGCCGATGGTGTTGCAGATGATGGTCTCGGTGGGGTTGGTCGTCGGGGTGACGGCGCCGATGACCCCGTAGGGGCTGTACTCGAGGGTGGTGAGTCCGTCATCACCCTGATGGGCCTCCATGACGAGGTCCTCCACACCGGGAGTGCGAGTCGCAGCGTAGCGGTTCTTGAGTACCTTGTGGTGGGCGTTGCCCATCCTGGTCTCCTCGACGGCCGCACTGGCCATGTACTCCAGGCGGTCCTGCTGGGTCGCGGCCTCGCGGACGGCATCGACGAAGGCGCGACGCTGGGCCAGGGAGCATTCCGAGAAGGCGACGTAGGCCCTACGGGCGGCGCCCACTGCAGAATTGACATCGTTGAAGACTCCGGCGAGGTCCTCGACGCTGGGTTCGGTGACGGGACGTTCGGCTGTGGTGGTCATGGCTGCTGGCTCCTTCGGATGTGGAGTCCTGGGAGATCCGCCTCCTTGCGGTGGACATCAGGACATCTGACGTTTCGACCATAAGAATGGCCACTCACGTTCGTCCAGAGCTAAGCCAAGAACAGGTCCGAGGTGCAGTGGAGGCAAACCTGGGCGTGCACTGATGTGCATTTTGGAGGAAGGGTCATTTGTGGCTTTTGCCACTGTGTATCGAGGGCTGAAGAACCGATGAAAACCCTGCAGCGACAGGGTGACAAGCATCATTGTGAGCGGACTTGGCGACCCGGACCCTTGCACGTTCGTGCAAGGGTGTGGTGCATCTCTCCAGACGGACGACAACCTGCTCAAAGTCCCGAAAATGGCGCCATGACGCGCAGAACGGGCCCGAGAACTGAAGTTCCCGGGCCCGTCCCTCAGTGATCGGTCGATCAGATGAGGCCGAGCTCCTTGACGGCGTCGCGCTCGTCGGCGAGCTCCTTGACGGAGGCGTCGATCTTGGCACGCGAGAAGTCATCGATCTCGAGACCCTGGACGATCTCGACCTTGCCGTCCTTGACGGTTACGGGGAAGGAGGAGATGAGTCCCTCAGGCACTCCGTAGGAGCCATCGGACGGGATGGCCATGGAGACCCAGTCACCCTCGGTGGTGGAACCCATCCAGTCGCGCATGCACTCGACGGTGGCGTTGGCGGCCGAAGCGGCCGAGGAAGCGCCACGGGCGTCAATGATGGCGGCGCCGCGCTTGGCGACGGTCGGGATGAACTCGTTCTCGATCCAGGCCTCGTCCACCAGATCGGTGGCCTTCTGGCCAGCGACCTCGGCGTGGAAGACGTCGGGGTACTGGGTGGAGGAGTGGTTGCCCCAGATGGTCATGTGACGCACGTCGTTGACGGTCTTGCCGGTCTTGCGGGCCAGCTGAGTCTTGGCGCGGTTGTGATCCAGACGGGTCAGGGCGGCGAAGTGATCGTTCGGGATGTCGGCCGCGTTGGTGGCGGCAATGAGGGCGTTGGTGTTGGCGGGGTTGCCGGTGACGAGAACGCGAACGTCGTCGGCGGCGACCTCGTTCAGGGCCTTGCCCTGGGCGGTGAAGATGGCACCGTTCTTGGTGAGCAGGTCGGAACGCTCCATACCGGCCTTACGGGGCATGGCACCGACGAGGAAGGCGGCGTTGGCTCCGTCGAAGACCTTCTTCGGGTCGTCGCCGATCTCGATGTTCACGAGGTTGCCGAAGGCGCAGTCGTCAAGCTCCATGACGACACCCTCGAGGGCCTTGAGGGCCGGGGTGATCTCGAGAAGACGAAGCTCGATGGGGGTGTCCCCGAGCAGCGAACCGGAGGCGATACGGAACAGCAGGCTGTAGCAAATCTGGCCGGCAGCACCGGTGACGGCAATCTTGACTGGGGTCTGGGTCATGGATCTCTCCTTGAAAGTCCTCGATGACACTTGGCTATTTCAAAGCCTACTCGCGGCGGCAGCGCGAGATTGGTCGGGGGAGTCATTCGCATCAGGAACAGGTCGCTGCGGTGAGAATTCTCCCGTCGTGCGCCCAGCGGTTGCGCGGGCCCTCAGCTGAGGATGACGGTACGCATGCCATCCAGGAAGGTGCGATGTTCGGCGAAGAGGCGCACGGCCTCGTTGAGGGTCGCCGACTCGGTGTCCTGTCCGACGGCCGTCAGTTGGGCGACGGTCTGGGAATGATCGACGCGCTGGACCCGCTGCTCGATGATGGGCCCCTCGTCGAGGTCGACGGTGACGAAATGGGCCGTGGCGCCGATGAGTTTGACCCCGCGGGAATGGGCCTGGCGGTAGGGGCTGGCCCCCTTGAAGCCGGGAAGGAACGAGTGGTGGATGTTGATGCATCGGCCCGACAGCTGCTCGCAAAGCTCGGGCGAGAGGATTTGCATGTAGCGGGCCAGGACCACCAACTCGACGTCGAGATCGTCGACGGTGCGCAGTACCTCCTCCTCGAAGGCTGGCTTGGACTCCTTGTCGACCTCCTGCCACCGGAACGGCACCCTGTGGAACTCCGCCAGGTTCGCGAGATCAGGATGGTTGGCCATCACCTGCACGACGTCGATGGGCAGCCGGCCGGTATCTCGGTTGAACAGCAGGTGCGACAGACAGTGAGGTGCCGTGGACGCGAGGATGAGGGTGCGGACCGGACGTCCCAGCTCGTCGATGCGGAATGTCGCGTGGTAGCGCTCAGCCAGTTCCGCCACGGCGGATTCCAGGTCAGCTCGGCTGCTCACCGACTCGACCTGCAACCGGATGAAGAAGTTTCCGGTGTCGGCGCTGGTGAATTGCTGGCATTCGGTGAGGTTTCCGCCAACCTGAGCACACGCCCCGGTGACGGCATGGACGAGTCCTGGCTGATCGGGGCTGGTCCAGGTGACGACGAGCTCGTGGGGTTCCGACATGACCGGTACGGTAGTCGGCCCAACCCCATGGGGAGGGTAGTTTCGAGGAGCGGATTGAGGGACGGCTGCGGCCTTCGGGGTGTTCCGCAATGTTCCATCGCTGCTCGGGCTGTTTTGTCCACTTCCTCCACTATTGTGATGAACAGTGCCGCACCGGGCCTTCGACGGCCGCATCGCGGCGTTCCCTCGACCACAGGAGTTCGTGCATGCCCACCATCGTCTGGACCAAGATCGACGAGGCCCCCGCCCTCGCGTCGTATTCCCTGCTGCCCATCGTGGAGGGATTCCTCGACGAATCAGGTATCGACATCACGACCTCGGACATCTCCCTGGCCGGGCGAATCCTGGCTCAGTTCCCGGATCGTCTGGCCGAGGGTCAGAAGGTGGCCGACCATCTGGCCGAGCTCGGCGAGCTCACTGGCTCCCCTGACGCCAACATCATCAAGCTGCCGAACATCTCCGCCTCCGTCCCACAGCTCAAGGCCGCGATCGCTGAGCTGCAGTCCCGGGGATACGACCTGCCGGATTTCCCGGACAAGCCCTCCACCGACGAGGAGAAGGAGACAGCCGCCCGCTACGCCGCCGTGCTCGGCTCGGCCGTCAACCCGGTGCTGCGTCAGGGTAACTCTGACCGTCGTGCCCCCGCCGCCGTCAAGGCGTACGCCAAGGCCCATCCGCACCGCATGGGTAAGTGGTCCGATCAGGTCAAGGCTCGCGTCGCCCACATGGATCATGGGGACTTCTTCGACCACGAGGAGTCCTTCGTCTCCAAGGGCCAGGACCTCGACATCGTTCTCGTCGGGGCTGACGGCTCCGAGACCACCCTCGCCAATGGTATCAAGACCCTCGAGGGAGAGGTCGTCGACGCCACCTACATGTCCGTCGATGCCCTCGACGAGTTCTATGCCTCCTCCTTGGCCCTGGCCAAGGAGGAGGACCTGCTGTGGTCGGTCCACCTCAAGGCGACGATGATGAAGGTCTCCGACCCGGTCCTCTTCGGACACGCGGTGCGTACCTTCCTGGCCAACGTCTTCGACAGGTACGGCGATGATCTCGACTCCGTCGGGGTCAACCCGGATCTCGGCCTGGGCGATCTCTACGCCCGTCTGGAGAAGCTCCCGACCGACCGCGCCGCAGAGGTCAGGGCTGCCATTGATTCCGCCTTCCAGGCCCGTCCGGCCCTGGCCATGGTCGATTCCGACCACGGCATCACCAACCTGCACGCCGGCAACCTCGTCATCATCGACGCCTCGATGCCGGTCGTGGTCCGCGACTCCGGCTGCATGTGGAATGCCGAGGGTAAGCGTCAGGAGACCCTCGCCTGCATCCCCGACCGCAGCTACGCGACGATGTACGCCGCGATCATGGACGACTGCCGTCAGAACGGCGCCCTCGACCCTGCCACCATGGGCGATGTCCCGAACGTCGGCCTGATGGCCCAGAAGGCCGAGGAGTACGGCTCCCACCCGACGACCTTCACGGTCGTCCACGATGGCCGCGTCGAGGTGCGGTCCGGAGACGAGGTGCTGACGAGCCAGCAGGTCGAGACGGGCGACATCTGGCGCATGAGCCGGGTGCGCGACATCCCGGTGCGCGACTGGGTGCGTCTGGCCGTCGAGCGAGCCCGCATCACCAACACCCCGGCGGTCTTCTGGCTCGACGAGAATCGCGCCCACGACGCCCGGGTCATCGAGAAGGTCAAGGCATACCTGCCCGAGCACGATACCGAGGGTCTGGACATCCGCATCCTTGCCCCGGCCGAGGCCATGAAGTTCACCCTGGAACGCATCCGTCGCGGAGAGGACACCATCTCGGTGACCGGCAACGTGCTGCGTGACTACCTCACGGACCTCTTCCCGATTCTTGAGATCGGCACCAGCGCCAAGATGCTCTCGGTCGTCCCACTGCTGGCCGGTGGCGGCCTGTTCGAGACCGGTGCTGGCGGCTCGGCTCCCAAGCACGTCGCCCAGTTCGTCGCTGAGGACTACCTGCGCTGGGATTCCCTGGGCGAGTTCTGCGCCCTGGGCGCCTGCCTCGAACACATCGACCAGACCACCGATGGCACCAAGGCCGGAGTTCTCGCCGCCACCCTGGACAAGGCCATCGGTGCCTTCCTGGAGAACGACCGCTCTCCCGCACGCAAACTCGGTCAGATCGACAACCGTGGTTCGCACTACTGGCTGGCCCGATACTGGGCTGGCGAGTTGGCTGCCCAGAAGGATGACCCCGAACTCGCCGACCGGTTCTCCGACGTGGCCACCGAGTTGGCCGCCCGCGAGGCCCAGATCCTTGACGAGCTCAACGGTGTCCAGGGCAATCCGGTGGACATGGGCGGTTACTACCACCCTGACGAGGAACTCGTGGAGGATGCCATGCGCCCCAGCACCACCCTCAACGCCATCATTGACTCCCTGTGAGCACTGGCCGGACTCCGGCCGTGCCTGACGACGTCGACCGATGTCGGTGGTTCATCACTATCGGCGTCGGTCTTCTCGTGTGGGTGACCCAACGCCTCGTCCTTGTTGCGGCCCTGGCGCCGGACGGTGAGGTCATTTCGCGCCTGACCCGATGGGACGGGAAGTGGTACTCGATCATTGCTGTGGGCGGATACCACTGGCCACACACCGTCTTCGGGCACACTGACCCGTGGTCGTCCGATCTCGCCTTCCTACCAGGCCTGCCAGCACTGGGCCGAGCCGTCATGCTGACGACGGGTCTGTCCGCTCGACCGGCCGTCTTCGTCGCCGGACAGATGGGGTTCTTGCTGGCCGCCGGGGTCGTCACCGCCATCGGTCTACGGATTGCGGGGCCGACGGCGGCCGTCATGCTGGTGGTGTGCTGGGGAGCCGCGCCGCGAGCCGTTGTCGAGTCGATGGGGTACACCGAGGGGTGGTTCATCGCTCTCGTCGGGCTGGGATTGTTGGCCATCCTGTCGGAACGGTGGCTCCTTGCCGGAGCCTGCGTCGGAGCCGCGGGGCTTTTCCGGGCATCCGTGGCCCCGGTGTGCATCGTCTTTGGACTGGCATGGTTGACGAGCGTGTTCTCCACGGTGCAGCGCGACCAGCGGTGGCGTCGCTTCGTGGGAATGGCGCTCAGCCCACTCGGATTGCTGACATGGTTCCTCCTCGTCGCCTGTCGAACTGGCAAGTGGAATGGCTACCTACTGGTCCAGAAGGCCTGGGGGAGCGAGATGGGTACCCCAGCCGATACCTGGACATTCGTTCAGGGGAAGCTGTCACAACCGCCATGTGACTGGCGGTATTTTGGTCTCGTCGCACTGTCATGGTGCCTGTACCTCCTCCTTGGCCTCGTCACGGCGGTTCACCAGGAGAATGTCTGGCTGACGGTTTACGTTCTCGTCACCGTGGTCTTCGTGGGGCTCATGCAAGGATTCTTCAATGCGAAGGCTCGGTTTCTCCTGCCCGCGTTCCCGGCATTTCTGCCGGTGGCGAGACTGTTGTCCAGCTGTCCGCGATGGGTCCAGGTGATTTTCGTCTTTGCTGTGACGGGGCTCTCGACGTGGTGGAGCTTGGACGTTCTGAGCGGCAATATTTCGCCCTGACCACTTCTTCCTTGGAGTTTTGCCGCGCAGAACCCTTATTCTTGGTCTTATGCACAACGATGACCGGGAGGGCGATAGTCCCGACACCTTCATCCTTGCCTCCATGACGAGAGGAATGGTGAAGGTCCGTGGCTGACGTCCTTGAGAACGCCGCCATCATTCTGCTGTTCATCCTCCTGGGAGGAGTGTTCTCGGCTGCCGAGATGGCGCTGGTGAGCCTCCGCGATTCCCAGGTCAAGCAATTGGCGGCCACCCGTGGATCGCGCGGCCGCTCGATCCAGCAGCTGCAATCAGATCCCAACCGCTTCCTGTCTGCTGTCCAGATTGGCGTCACCCTGTCGGGTTTCCTGGCCTCGGCATTCGGTGGTGCCACACTGGCGAATCAGCTCGCGCCGGTTTTTGAGTCCTGGGGAATGTCGGCCTCCGTTGCCGGCACCGTCGCCCTCGTCATCATCACGATCATCATTTCTTATTTCTCGATCGTGTTGGGAGAGCTGGTCGCCAAGCGGCTGGCCATGCAACGAGCCGAGGGATTCTCCCTGGTGCTGGGCCCGATGGTCAACGGCATTGCGACCCTGTTCCGCCCGATCATCTGGTTCCTGGGTGTCTCGACCGATTTCGTCGTCAAGATCCTTGGTGGTGACCCCGCAGCTGCCCGCGAGGAGGTCACCGACGAGGAGATCCGCTCGATGGTCGTCTCGTCGGCCACCTTGGGTGACGAGGAGCGCACCATCCTCGACGAGGTCTTTGCCGTCGGGGAGAAGTCCCTGCGTGAGGTCATGGTGCCCCGAACCGAGGTGGACTTCCTGCAGGGGTCGATGAAGGCCGTTCAAGGGGCCCAGGTGGTCCGGGACGGATCCCACTCCCGCTACCCGGTCATCGACGGCTCGGCGGACCGAGTGCTCGGATTCGTCCACGTACGTGACCTGCTCGAGCTCGATCCCCAGATCCGTAACAGCCGGGTGTCCCAGCTCGTGCGCACCGTCGTCTCCCTGCCCGACACCGTGAAGGTGCTCAAGGCCCTCACGGAGATGCGTCGAGCCCATGCCCACCTGGCCATCGTCCTTGACGAGTACGGCGGCACGGCCGGCATCGTCACCCTGGAGGATCTCGTCGAGGAGATCGTCGGCGACATCACTGACGAGTACGACACCGTTGAGCCCTCCGATCTGGCCCACGTCCGACAGCGTGACATCGACGGTCTGACGACCATCGAGGAGTTCGCGGAGAAGGTCGGTCTGGTGCTGCCCGAGGGGCCCTACGACACCGTCGCCGGATACTTCATGGCCCAGACCGGACAGGTTCCTGTCAAGGGGGCCCAGGTCGACGTCCACCTCTACCCGGTCGGTTTCGTGGCCGAGGAGGAGAACGAGGACGAGGAACCCACTCCCAATGTCGAACTGACGGTGACCGAGGCCGACGGTCTTCGTGCTGCATGGCTGAGGATTCGTAGGCTCGACGCGCCGGCTGCTCCGATCGTGACCGCTGGAGCCTCTGCTGCCCCGCGCCCCCAGCGGGAGGCGGCAAGCGCGTGAGACGACCTGCGTGGCTCGGCGGTCCGGGGAAGGACGCTGACGGGGCGGTTCTGCTCACCGGCCCGGAAGCCGAAGAACTGCTGAAGGCGGCCGTCGAGCACGCCGACGGGATCCTGCTGGAATGGCACCTCGACCATGTCGACGCCAACCCCGGCCAGTCCACCACAGCGACCTACCAGGCGCGTGTGCACTGGCCGACGGGGGAGCGGCAGGAGCTCTTTGGTATGAGTGCTCGTGCCAGTGGTCCTGCGATGACCGATTCTCGCGCGGACATCTACGTTGACGGGTCGCGGGAGGTCGCCGTGTGGCGGTACCCCGACGATCCCGACCTGCCGGGGTTGTCCCGGGCCGCCTATCCCGAGCAGATGGCGGCCATCATCTCGGACCTGGGGTTGGTCGACGGTCGCGTCAGTGCCGATCAGATCAACCTTCGGATGATCGGGTACCGGCCCAGGCGTCGCGCGGTGTTATGTGTGGAGGTCGCCAACCGACGCCTCTACGTCAAGGTGCTACGCGATGGCATCTTCCAGGCGACCGTGGCCCGACATGATCTCCTCACGCGTGCGTCCGTGCCGAGTCCCCGCGTCGCCGGGATCACTGACGACAATCTGCTCTTCCTGACCGAATTGCCGGGGCACCCTCTCAGCAAGGCCCTCTTCGAACTCGGGAATCCCTGCACCGCCGAGAGTCTTGTCGGGCTGCTCGACCAGCTCCCTCCGCAGGTGTGCGACCTGCCCCGACGATCCTCGTGGAGTGACTCGGTGGACCACTACTGTCGCATGGTCGCTGCCGCAATGCCCGATCAACAAGCTCGCCTGGACAGGATGGCGCGGATCATTTCCCAGGGGTTGATGGGTGTGCCACAGGGCAACGAACCCACCCATGGTGACTTCCACGAAGGCCAGATCCATGTCTGGAATGGTCAGGTGTGCGGGATTCTCGACGTCGACACCATCGGACCGGGCCGTCGGGCCGACGATCTCGCCTGCCTGGTGGCCCATCTGTCGACGGTGCAACACATGAATGCCGTCCAGGCCGACCGGGTGCGGCAGATCTTGGCGGCCTGGGTGCCCGTCTTCGATTCCCGAGTTGACCCGGTGGAGCTGAGATTGCGCTCCGCCGCGGTGGCGATATCACTGGCCACCGGTCCTTATCGCAGCCAGGAGGCCAACTGGGGCACTGAGACGCTGTCGATCATCGACGCGGCGGAGGCCCTGATCAATCAGGTCGCGTGATGGCCTCATTCGTCCCATGAATTGGACGCACCGGCGAGAAGTGGGGTGGCATTTTCCCACTTCCTGGGCTCAGTTTGTCCGTTGAGGTGTCGATTCCGCTACGGAAGGGTTACAGTTTGATGGCCCGATCGGCGAAACCTGCCACATGGGCTCCCCATTCGTCGGATCATCGTCTGCTCCAGGAGGCAGTCCGTGAAGAAGTCACACCTCGCTATTCCCGCTGTTCTTGCAGCCGCAGCGCTGTCGCTGTCGGCGTGCGCGCAGGCTCCGGATGCGTCCTCGGGATCCTCGTCGAGTTCCACCGCCACCTCGGCGAGCGCAAAGGACAACTCGAACTCTGGTGAGTTCAAGGCCTGCATGGTCTCCGATTCCGCCGGTTTCAACGACAAGTCCTTCAACGAGACCTCTATGCAGGGCCTCAGCAAGGCCGCCAGTGACCTCGGTGTCAAGACCGCCAAGGTGGAGTCGAAGGACGACAAGGACTACGCCACCAACCTGCAGTCCATGGTTGACGCCAAGTGCTCGATCATCGTCTCCGTCGGATTCCTGCTCGAGAAGCCCACCGTGGCTGCTGCCAAGGCCAACCCGAACGTCGAGTTCGCCATTGTCGACGACAACCCTCAGGGTGCCCCGTCGAACTTCAAGCCGCTGATCTTCAACACCGCTCAGTCCTCCTTCGAGGCCGGCTACCTGGCCGCCTCGCTGACCAAGACCGGCAAGGTTGCCACCTTCGGCGGCATGAAGATCCCGACCGTGACCATCTTCATGGACGGCTTCGCCCAGGGTGTCGATTACTACAACAAGCAGAAGAGCAAGTCGGTGCAGGTCATCGGCTGGAACGCCGAGAAGCAGGACGGCCAGTTCGTTCCGCAGCCCAACCCGTTCCAGAACGTCTCTGGTGGTAAGACAACCGCTCAGGCCCTGCTCAACCAGGGTGCGGACATCATCCTCCCGGTCGCTGGTAACGCCGGCAACGGCGCTCTGCAGGCCGTGAAGTCCTCCGGCGGCAAGGCCAACGCCATCTGGGTCGACGGCGACGGCTGCAAGACCCAGCCCTCCTACTGCTCCAACATCATCACCTCGGTGTACAAGGGCATGGACGTCGCCGTGTTCGACGCCATCAAGGCTGCCAAGGACGGAAGCTTCGACAGCAAGCCGTACATCGGCTCCCTCGAAGACCATGGCACCGGCCTGTCCCCGTTCCACGAGTTCGACTCCAAGATCCCCGCTGAGGTCAAGGACGAGCTGAAGACGATCAAGGCCGACATCACCTCCGGCAAGATCAAGATCACCTCGAAGGCTCAGCCCAAGTGAGCGTGAAGCGCGAACTCGGTTCGCGCAGCTCCTGAGTTGCCAACCACGTGAGCCGACGACGCGCCGATCTCCACGGGAGGTCGGCGCGTCGTCGTCGGTTCACACGACATCAGGGAACAGACGTGGAAGGATCTGCCCCGTGACAATGAACACCACCGCTGTCCCACCCGGCGACCGCGCTCCAGTCAAGGAAGGACTGAGTCTGCGCGGAGTCACGAAGAGATTCGGGACGCTTACGGCCAACGACCACATCGACCTCGACATCGTTCCCGGGCGCATCCATTGCCTGCTCGGTGAGAACGGTGCCGGCAAGTCGACCCTCATGAACATCCTGTACGGGCTGCTGCCCTCGGACGAGGGATCGGTCTACATCGATGGCGTGGAGCAGCACTTCGACAATCCCAAGCAGGCCATGGCGGCCGGTATCGGGATGGTCCACCAGCATTTCATGCTCGTCAACGTGTTCACGGTGGCCGAGAACATCGTGCTCGGACGAGAGGAATCGACTGCCGGTGTGCTGTCGATGGGACGAGCCCGCTCGAAGGTGCGCGAGCTGTCTGATCGCTATCACTTCGACGTCAACCCGGACTCGGTGATCGAGAACCTGCCGGTCGGCGTCCAGCAGCGCGTCGAGATCCTCAAGTCCCTGGCCAATGACGCCAAGTACCTCATCTTGGACGAGCCCACCGCCGTGCTCACCCCGCAGGAGATCGACGAGCTCATGGCCGTCATGAAGACCCTGCGCGACGAGGGCCGAGCCATCGTCTTCATCACCCACAAGCTGCGCGAGGTCCGTGCCATTGCTGACGACATCACGGTGGTTCGTCGCGGCAAGATCGTCGGCGAGGCCTCTGCCGATCAGTCCGAGGCCGAGCTCGCCGAGATGATGGTGGGTCGAGCCGTCAAGCTGGTCGTCGACAAGGACGAGGCCAGGCCGACCGGGCCACGTCTCGAGGTCGAGAACCTCACGGTGGCCGATGACCTCGGATCTGTCGTCGTCGACAATGTCTCTCTCACCGTCGAGGGCGGGGAGATCCTTGGTGTCGCCGGTGTGCAGGGCAACGGCCAGACCGAACTTGCGTCGTCCCTGCTCGGTCTCATCAAGCCGACCTCAGGGTCCATCCGCATCGACGGCAAGGACACCACCGGCGCGGCCCCGATCAAGACCATCGGAGCTGGCCTGGGATTCGTGCCCGAGGACCGTCAGCGTGACGGTTTCGTCGGGGAGTTCTCCATCGCGGAGAACCTCATCCTGAACCAGGTGGGTGCCTACTCTAAGCACGGCAACCTTCAGCTCAGGCGCATCGCTGACAACGCCCGCGACCGCGTCGAGGAGTTCGACATCCGTACTCCCTCGGCATCGCTTCCAGTGTCCTCCCTGTCGGGTGGTAACCAGCAGAAGGTCGTCCTGGCTCGCGAGCTGTCGCGTCCGCTGAGTGTGCTCGTGGCATCACAGCCGACCCGTGGCGTGGACGTTGGCGCCATCGAGTTCCTGCACCAGCGGATCGTCGAGGAACGGGACAACGGCACCGCCGTGCTCATCGTTTCCACCGAGCTCGACGAGATCGAGGCGTTGTCGGACCGCATCGCGGTGATGTACCGCGGTCGTATCGTCGGCATCGCCCCGACGGGAACTCCCCGCGACGTCCTCGGCCTCATGATGGCCGGATTCAGTTATGACGAGGCGTGTGACAGCGTCGCCAAGGGACACAAGGAGGTCTCGGAATGAGTACCGAATCCCCGAAGCCCACCCCGTCGAACGAGACGACGGCGCCTGCCGCGACCAAGGTGGAGCCCAAGCCGCCTCGCTCCTTCCGGTGGAATGACCTGTGGGTGACGATTGCCGCGTTCGTGCTGGCCTTCATCGTCTCGGCCATCGTCATGGTCGCTGCAGATCCGGAGATCAACAAGGAGTGGAGCTATCTCTTCTCCCGTCCTGACGCCCTGACCGATTCCTGGGCTCAGGTCTCCTCGGCCTACGCCGCCCTGTTCCAGGGAGCCTTCGGGTCCTGGCAGGCCCTCACTGCGACGACGGCCCAGTCCGCGCCGCTCATCTGTGGTGGTCTTGCCATCGGTCTGGGCTTCAAGGCTGGCCTGTTCAATATCGGTGGTCAGGGCCAGGCCATTGCCGGAGCGACGCTGGCTGCCTGGGTGGGATTCAACTTCCACTCCCTGCCGCTGCCCATCCACCTGCTGTTCGCCGTGATTGCCGGTTTCGTGGGCGGAGCCATCTGGGGTGCCATCGCCGGCGTCCTCAAGGCCCGCGCTGGCGCCAACGAGGTCATCGTGACGATCATGCTCAACTACATCGCCAGTGGTCTGTTGGCGTGGTTGTTGACGACGAAGGCCTTCCAGATGCCTGGTCGTACCGACCCGATCGCGCCGATCGTCGACTGGAACGCCACCTTCCCACGGCTGGCCGGGTCCCAGTTGCACCTGGGATTCTTCCTGGCTCTGCTGCTGGCCGTGGGCACCTGGTGGCTGCTGGATCGCACCCATCTGGGCTTCCAGATCCGCGCAGTCGGTGCCAACCCGAATGCCTCGGCCACTGCCGGTATGAACACCAACTCGATCATCGCCTGGACCATGGTCATCTCCGGTGGCCTGGCAGGTATGGCCGGGGTCGAGGTCGCCCTGGGCCCGATCTCGGGAGCCACCCCGACCCAGCTGTCCATCGGCCTGGTCGGAACCATCGGCTTCGACGCCATCACGGTGGCCCTGCTGGGCCGCTCCAAGCCGCTCGGTATCGTGCTGGCCGGTCTGTTCTGGGGAGCCATGAACCAGGGTGGTCTGCGCATGCAGGCCATGACCCAGACCTCTCTGGACCTCGTCCGAGTAATCCAGGCCGTCATCGTCATGTTCGTGGCAGCGCCGATGCTGGTCAAGACGATCCTGCCCTTCCTCAAGACGCGCAAGGAAAAGCGAGGCAGGAAACGTGACCGCGGTCCGGTCCCGGCTGACACCACCACGAAGGGGGCCCTGGCATGAGCCCGGCATCGCGTTTTCCTCGTCCCACCACGTCCGACATCACCAAGACTGGTGTGGAGCTGCCCCCCGAGGCCAGCGAGGGCCTCGACAAGGAGCTGGAGTTCGAGCGGGTGGAATCCCGCGAGGGTCGCACCCACCGTCTGTCGGCGGGCGTGCTCATCGCCATCATGGCGGTGATCCTGTTCTTCCTGCTGAGCAAGACCTCCGGCAAGGCCCACTTCGCCTTCACGGATGCCCTGGCCGGCAAGGAACTGGGAACCCTGACCGTCTCCGGTTTCCCGATCGTCCTCGTCAGCGCCATCGCGTGTCTGTTGGCGTCCGCTGCCTTCTTCATGGGCCGTAGCCGTCACACCCTCACCGTCACCGCCGGTGTGGTGGCCGGCGTCGCGATCATCATCGGATTCCTGAGCTGGGCGGCCGCCGGCCGTGAACTGCCCTTCCAGGTGGCCGGCCAGTTGCAGGGCACCTTGTCGGTGGCCACCCCGCTGGTCCTCGGCGCCCTCTGCGGTGTCATGTGCGAGCGTGCCGGCGTCGTCAATGTCGCCATCGAGGGTCAGATGCTCACTGCAGCCTTCGCTGCGGCCCTGGTCGGATCGATGACCCACTCGGTCTTCACGGCCATCGTCGCGGCGATCATCGCCTCGGTGCTGACTGCCGCCCTGCTCGCCGTCTTCACCATCAAGTACTTCGTCGACCAGGTCGTCATGGGCGTGGTGGTGAACCTCTTCGCATCCGGCCTGACAGGCTTCCTCTACACTCAGCTGCTCTCGCCCGAGGCCGAGAAGTACAACACTGCGCCGATCATGGAGGCGGTGCCGATTCCGGTGCTGTCCAAGATCCCGTTCTTCGGCCCCATCTTCTTCGACCAGACGATCTTGGTGTACATCGGCTTCCTCTGCATCCCGCTGGTGTGGTTCCTGCTGTGGCGCACCAAGTGGGGTCTGCGGGTGCGTTCCGTGGGTGAGCATCCCGAGGCTGCCGACACCGTCGGTATCTCCGTCGCCGGTGTTCGTTGGTCGGCCGTGCTTGTCGGTGGCGTCTTCGCCGGTCTGGGCGGTGCTTACTTCACCATCGGTACCGTCGGATCCTTCTCGAAGGACATCACGGTGGGTAATGGCTTCATCGCCCTGGCGGCCCTCATCATGGGCCGCTGGCGTCCGGGCCTGGCTGCCGTCATGGCACTGTTCTTCAGCTTCGTGACACAGCTGTCCACCGAGCTGTCGACGATCAGCGCCCCGATGCCCTCGCAGTTCCTGCTCATCCTGCCGTACATCGCGACGATCGTCGCCGTCGCCGGGCTGGTGGGCAAGGTGAGGTCGCCAGCAGCCGACGGCACCCCGTACATCAAGGAGTGACGTGGACGTCAACTGGGAGGCGCTGCGCCGTCGCGCCCGTGAACTGACCAAGCGTGCCTATGCGCCGTACTCCCACTTCCCGGTAGGCGCGGCCGGACTTGCCGAGGATGGTCGCGTCGTCGTCGGGTGCAATGTCGAGAACGCTGGCTACGGCGTCACCCTGTGTGCCGAGTGCGGGTTGATCAGCGATTTGGTGGCCGGGGGAGGGGGACATCTCCTCGCCTTCTGCTGCGTCGATGCGATGGGTGCGACGATCATGCCGTGCGGACGGTGTCGTCAGCTGCTGTGGGAACATGGCGGTCCGACGATGCTCATCGACACCCCGGCAGGGGTGCAGACGATGGCCGAGGTGCTGCCGCAGGCATTCGGCATCGACGACCTGGACCGAGTAACCAACCAACAGGAGAAGTCATGATCGTGGCCGCCGCCGACGGGTCCTCCCTCGACAACCCGGGACCAGCCGGCTGGGCCTGGTACATCGACGACGACACCTGGGCTGCGGGCGGTTGGCCGCGCGGCACGAATAACATGGGCGAGCTCATGGCCGTCCTCGACCTGCTACGGTCCACCGGCGGCCTCGGCGAGCCGCTGACAATCCTGTGTGACTCCCAGTACGCCATCAATTGCTGCACCAAGTGGATGCCAGGATGGAAGCGCAAGGGGTGGCGCAAGGCCGACGGAAAACCCGTCCTCAACCGTGACCTGCTCGAGCAGATCGACGTCCAGCTGCGTGGGCGTGACGTCACCTTCGAGTGGGTCAAGGGGCATGCGGGCCATGCCCTCAACGAGGCCGCGGACATGCGAGCCCGGGCCGCTGCCACCGCTTTCCGGGACGGCACCCCGGTCGACCACGGACCGGGGATGACAGTTGCCGACGATTCCCTCTCGGCCGGATCGGACCGGTCCCAGGAGGCCGTCGAAGCCCAGTCAGAGCTGTTCGACCTTCCGCCCGCCCCCGCCAATCCCGACCAGGTGCTCACTGCCGAACTCGTCGCCTTGGAGCGCCGACTCGTCGACCCCGACCCCTACCGGCGTCAGAGGGCGTTGACCGAGCTGCTCGACGAGGACTTCGTCGAACACGGGGTGAGCGGGAGGATCTGGACGAGGGGCCGTGTGCTGGCCGAGGCCCGAAGCCAGACACTCGGAAGCCGTGTCGGCATCGAGGCGCTGGGCGTGGTGAGGCTGTCCGAGCAGACCGTCCTGCTGCGCTGGCGCCACCGGTCCGGGGCGCGGGAGTCGTTACGCGCGTCGCTGTGGCGGCGCGGCCCTCATGGGTGGAAGCTGATCTTCCATCAGGGTACGGTCGTACGAGATGGTGGGGGATACCGGTAATACACATATCTGCCGCCATGAGGTGACTGTCCTGTCTTTGGTCGGGGAGAGCGTGGGCATGGTGCACAAGCGGTTCTCGAGGCGTGACTGGTTCATGGGGGCCACCCTCATGGCTCTCACCGGATGCGCGGAGAAATCCAGTGAGGGGCTGCGAGCGGCTCGTCCGGCGAGGAGTCCGGGGCGACGACCGCCCCGAATGAGACGCCGACCCGCCGAGGGGCGGCTCCCGGGTCACCGACCTCCGCGATCTCGCCGACCTCGCCCGCCCATGTCGACGACTGGCAACCGGTGCGCGAGCACTGGGCCGAGTTCGACCTGGAACCCTTCCACGGCACCGTCCAGCATCTGTTCATCCACCAGATCATCCCCTTCCCCCACGTGGCGTTCGCCAGCGAGGAGGGGCAGGACTTCGACGACTGGTACATCACCAGGTCGGAGGCCGTCGCCCTGCTCGACGAGCTGCGCGCCCGTCGCTACGTCCTCGTGTCGCTGGCCGACTGCTTCGTGCCTCGCGGTCACGCTGTGGTGCCCAACCCCGAGCTGCGCGTGCCTCGCGGTCACAATCCCCTCGTCCTGTCGATCGACGACCTCAGCTTCAACCGTTTCCTCCTGGGCAAGGGGTTCATGGACCGGATCATCATCGACTCGACCGGGCACCTGTCGAGTATCGGCAAGGACCCGTCGACCGGCAGACAGTTCAAAGAACCCACGAACTGCATCGTCGGACTGCTCGACGGGTACCTGCGTGCCCATCCTGAATTCAGCCTCAACGGGGCGGCCGCGACCCTGGCTCTCACTGGGTACGAAGGCATCCTGGGTTACTGAACCGACCGTCACGAGCGCAACCGGGCCGCCCAACAGGAGGCCGTCAAGCCCATCATCGCCCTCATGAGGAAACGGGGGTGGACCTTCGCCAGTCACTCCTACGGACACATCGACCTGGGTTCGAAATGGATGACCCGGGAGTGGGTTACCGATGACACCGCCAAATGGAAGCGGGAGGTCGGCGAACTCCTGGGCCCCACGTCCCTGTACATCACCCCGTTCGGTTCTCTGGCCGCCTTGGACGGCCCCTCATGAAGGTCATCCGCGAGGCCGGTTTCGACGTCATCTGCGACGTGTCCGGCGGCACGACGGTGGACCAGCGGCCCGACCTCGGCCTCGTCGTGCAGAGCAGACTGCACGTCGACGGATACGGGATGCGTCACACCCCCGACATCTACCGGGACTTCTTCGACGTCGACAAGGTCTTCGACCACCGTCACCGGCTGGCCAAGTGGGGTCACCTCCACTCGTGACGGCCCACCAACGCCGGTGACGTCGCGGTGACGCCGACCGCGGGACGATGCGGCCGCGAGGGTGCGTTCCGATAGACTTCGCACCATGTGTGCCAACATTCTTGCCGCCGTCGCGTGGCCCTACGCCAATGGGCCTCGACATATCGGCCATGTGTCCGGATTCGGTGTCCCCTCTGACGTCTTTGCCCGGTACATGCGAATGTCGGGCCACCGAGTTCTCATGGTCTCCGGCTCGGATTGCCACGGCACCGCCATCTCGGTCAAGGCTGATCAGGAGGGTCTCACGGCCCAGGAGTGCGCCGAGAAGTATCACCGCATCATCGCCTCTGACCTGCAGGGCCTTGGCCTGTCCTACGACCTGTACACCTCGACGATGACGGACAACCACGCTCACGTCACCCAGGAGATCTTCACCCGCCTCCACGAGAACGGCTACGTCGTCAAAAAGACCGAGATGGGTGCTTTCGAGCCGTCCACCGGCCGCACCCTGCCGGACCGTTACATCGAGGGCACCTGCCCGATCTGTGGGTACGACGACGCCCGCGGTGACCAGTGTGACGACTGTGGCCGTCAGCTCGACCCGGCCGATCTGCTGAACCCGCGTTCCAAGACCACCGGGGCCACTCCCGAGTTCCGCGAGACCGAGCACTTCTTCCTCGATCTCCCCGCCCTCGCCGAGTCCTTGACGGCCTGGATCGACACCCGCACCGATTGGCGTCCCAACGTTCTCAAGTTCTCCCACAACCTCCTCGAGGAGCTGCGCCCGCGCGCCATCACCCGTGATCTTGACTGGGGCGTCAAAGTGCCGGTCGAGGGCTGGGAGAACGAGCCCATGAAGCGCATCTATGTGTGGTTCGACGCCGTCATCGGCTACCTGTCGTCCTCCATCGAGTGGGCCCGGCGCATCGGCAAGCCAGATGCTTGGCGCGAGTTCTGGAACGACGATGATGCCCGCTCCTACTACTTCATGGGCAAGGACAACATCGTCTTTCACTCCGTCATCTGGCCCGGCATCCTGTTGGGCACCAACGGACGTGGTGACAAGGGAGGCGAGCCTTCCGCGGAGCTCGGCATCCTCGACCTGCCGACCGAGATCGTCTCCAGTGAGTTCCTCACGATGAGTGGTTCGAAGGTCTCGAACTCGCGTGGTGCCACCATCTTCGTCGGGGACTTCCTGCGTGAGTTCGGACCAGACGCCCTGCGTTACTTCATCGCGGTGGCCGGCCCGGAGAATCAGGACACCGACTTCACCTGGGAGGAGTTCGTCCGGCGGGTGAACTTCGAGCTGGCCAATGAGTGGGGCAACCTCGTCAACCGGTCCATCTCGATGGCCTTCAAGAACTGTGGCGAGATCCCGGCTGCCGGTGAGCTGACCGACGCCGATCGCGAACTGCTGGACGCCTCGGCTGGCGGATTCGACACCGTTGGGGACCTGCTGGCCCACGCCAAGTTCAAGGCCGCCATCACCGAGGCCATGAGGATCGTCGGACTGGCCAACGCCTACATCTCCGCCCAGGAGCCCTGGAAGCTCAAGGACAACCCGGAGCGCCGCAACACCGTGCTGCACGTGGCCCTTCAGGTCGTCAGCGACGTCAACACCATGCTCACCCCGTTCATGCCGCACTCGGCCCAGAAGATCTACGAGGCGCTGGGTGGCGAAGGCGTGTGGGCGGCCCAGCCCGAGCTCGTCGAGACCGACGGTGCTGCCCCCATCCTCATGGGTGACTACGCTTCGGAGAAGGCTTCGTGGGGACGTCGCGAGATCGCGGTCGGAACCCTGCTGGTCAAGCCCAGCCCGATCTTCCGCAAGCTGGACGCCAAACTTGCCGAGACTGGTCCGGAATGGGCCCCGGTCAACCCGCAGTCCTGATACACGGAGCTGCCAAAAACCGACGATGGCAACGTCACCATCGTCGGTTCCGGGCAGTTTTTGGCAGCTCCGTGTAGTACCCGGCGGGTACCGGCTGGGGCGAGAGGTCAGAGTTGGCTGGCCAGTCGCTGCAATTGGCAGACGATGAGGGCGCACGCCTCAGCGTCGGAGTCCGCCCGGTGGTGATTCAGGTGGTAATTCGGTTCACAGGCCTGAAGTACCGTCGGAAGCTTGTAATTGGGCAGACCACGGATGAGGCGTTGGGCCGTCCGATAGGAGCAGAAGAACGGGGACGGCAGGGTGACAGTGCCGAAGTATTCGTCGAGCTGGCGCCACACCCGGGAGTCGAACATGGCATTGTGAGCGTAGACGGGGGAGTCGGCGACAAATTCCGAAATCTCGTCGGCCACCGCAGGCCACATCGGGGAGTGCTGGACATCTGCTGCGGAGATGCCGTGCAGGTAGGTGAACTGGAAAGCGTCCCATCCGGGAGGAGGACGCAGCAGGGAGTTGAATCGGTCGACGATTCGGCCTTCACTCACCCTGACCATGGCGAGCTGACATGCGGACACCCCGCCCTGCCGGTTGGCCGTCTCGAAGTCCACGGCGACGAAGGTGTCGCAGGCCATCTGTTCCGGTGAGGGAATCAGTCTGGAATGTCGGGACGTCCGTGTCGCGCGGCCCTTCCGAATGGGGGCCACGGTGTGCGGCGCCGGGGGCTGACTGACGACGGGCCAGTCCAAGGACATGGTGTCCTTCGTCCGCTTTCCGGCTTCCACCAGACGTCTCCATTCCTCGTGGTATTCCGTGGCATCGCGTCCCTCCACCTTGGCCCACAGTTCCTGGGCCTTGGCCCGACGTTTCCACAGGTCTAGGTGTTCGTCGATCCGATAGGACTCGATACCCAGGTTGAGCCAGAACTCGATCGTCCGCGCCTCCTCGGGGTAGCACCTCATCCTGTGGAGGATCTTCGCCACCTCGATGACCCAGGACTCGTCGGCGGTGTCAGGGGCCTCCCGTGCCATCGAGATCATCGAGAACATGCATCCGGATGCCAGGATCAACGCCTGTTCGTAGTCACCCTCACGCTTGAGGGCCGCGATCTCCTGACGCCACCGGCCATTGTCTCGGCCTCGGTACATCGGGACAATCCGGTCGGAGTCGTCCACCATCGCGAAGAGATCGCGAAGGTCTTTCGGTGTCGCACGCTCGGGATGACGCAACAGCCTGCGCAGCCACTGCGGCACTGTCATGCTCGATGCCATGCTGAACGCCCTTCCAGAAACCATCACCGGTCAGGTGCGACCAAGGATTCCGCTCAGGGTATTCCTCGGGGCCGACAACGTCCCCGTGAGTTGTCACGCCTCCTGCCTTCGGGCCTGACGCATGACCATGAAGGATCCGAGCAGGCCGAGCACCAGGAAGAGTGCGGAGAACCCGATCGACCATGCCGCCGCGTGTGCAAAACCAGTCTCGAGGCCGTGGATGACGGCGTTCCGGGCGTCACCCAGTGAACGGATGAACGGGCTGTCAGGAGAGGCGTTGCGCAGTCCGGTGATGGCGGATCCAGCCGAGTCCTGGGTGGCCCGGACCAGCTTGTCGAGCACCTTGGTCGGCACACCGCTGGTCGAGGACACCTCGTCAGGAATGGTGTGGCTCATTGCAGAGCCAAGGGCAGACCCGGCGATCGCAGCACCGAAGGCCGAGCCGAGCTGACGCACCGTCGACTGGGTGGCCGAGCCCGCTCCCGAGTGCTCCTGGGGAATGTCATGCAACACCGTCGAGGTGAGCTGGGCCGATGCCAGGCCGAGGCCAATGCCGTAGACCACCAGGGTCAGCATGACGAACCACGTCGATGCCTGGGCGCCGACCGTCCAGGCCAGCAGTCCGACGCCGACGACTTCCAGGGCCAGCCCGAGGACGACGACGCCAGGAGCTCCCACACGGGCTGCCAGGTGACGGGCCGAGGCCCCGGAGAAGAAGGCACCCAGGGCCATCGCGGCCAGCACGACACCAGTGCGCACCGTCGACAGACCGACCGAGTTCACCAGGAACAGGGGCAGTACGAACATCAGCGAGAACTCACCGATGGCCACCGTCGCTGCGGTCAGGTTGCCCCAGGAGAAGGTGCCGACACGGAACAGGGTGAGGTCGATCAGGGCGTCACGGCCGATCTTGGCGCGGTGGCTTTCCCACACGATGAACAGTGCGATGAAGACCAGACCGATGGCGATCGCCCACGGCACCGGGGACATCGACCAGCTCTCCGGCCACGACCAGCCGAAGACCTTGAGGGTCTCCTTCTTGGTCCACCAGCCGAGCGAGGTGGCCTCGATGAGGCCGAAGACGAGCAGGCCGAAGCCGATGGCCGAGGTGAGCAGACCGTCGACGTCAACTCCCTTCTCGGCCTGCTTGCCACGAGTCTGTGGCACCCATGCGGCGATTCCCGCCAGCACGAGCAGACCCAAGGGCAGGTTGACCCAGAAGATCCAGCGCCAGGAGGCGTACTCGGTCAGGACTCCACCGAGTAGCGGGCCGAGAGCGGCCATACCGCTCATGACGGCGCCCCAGATGCCGAAAGCCGCGGCGCGGTCCTTGCCCTGGAACAGCGAGTTCACCGAGGACAGGGTGGACGGCAGCACCAGCGCACCACCAACACCCTGGACGGCACGCGAGGCGATGAGTGAACCAGAACCTGACGCCATCGCGGCGAGCAAGGAGCCTCCGACGAAGAGCACGACACCGGCGGCGAAGGTGGTACGACGGCCAACCCGGTCACCGAGACGCCCGGCGCCAAGCAGCAGAGCGGCGAAGATGACGTTGTAGATGGCGTTGACCCACTGTGCGTCAGTGAGGTCCAGGTCGAGGGCCGAGATCATCGTCGGCAGGGCGACACCGACAATCGTCCCGTCCAGGATGATGAGTGAGAGCCCGGCGGCGAGGACGGCGAGGGCCTTCCAGCGTCCGGGGACGGGCTGGGCCGCGGTGGCGGCGGAGGAGCTGTCTGTCACGGCATTCCTTTCGACCCCACCGACACTACGGAGCACGAGGCTCCTCAGCATCGATCAAAAGGTTGAAAACCCTCCGGCACTCAACCCATGGTGACTAGTCCATGAGGGACGCGACGGTGGCACTCGCCCGCCTCATGCTCATCGGCTGGAATCCCATGACGATGGCCCGTGATCGCAGTGCAGGCTCTGCCTGGCACAGGGCCAGACCACGACGAATCAGCACGGGTGGGGACTTGCGGTGCTGTCGCAGATCGCGGATGAGACGACGAGCGAAGTTGAACCAGCGGGGACGATCCAACCAGATGGGCAGGACCTCCATGCCGGCTCGCAGGCACGGATCGAGCAGGTCGAGGGCGAAGATCCCCTCGGCGACGACGGCTGTCGCATCTCCCACATCGACGACGTGGGTGCCATCGGCCCGAGACCTCGAGATGTCGTAGCAGGGAACGACGGTCTGCCCGTCGGCCGCGAGCTCACCGAGGGCTTCCACGGCCGCTGGAAGGTTCCAGGAGGCGACGTCGTCCCAGTCGACCATGCCGCGCACCCGGGGGAGGCCGGGCTCGTCATGATCGTGGTAGAAGTCGTCAAGGCGCAGTTCAGGCAGCTCAGCCATATGGGTCAGACGGGATTTCCCGGCCCCAGAGGGTCCTGCCAACAGGATGATCGTACGCGCCACGGCTGATCAGTCTATCGGTAGGCCCATCATGACCATGGAGCGCCCACGAATCTGCCGACGATGGAAGAGGCAGTACCGCCTCAGGGGGTTGGTCTCGCAGGGCTCTCGCCGCCAACCGCATGGCGTGGCTCAGTTTCCTGGTGAATTCGCTGATCCCGGTGGCACGGTGTCGTCGCCCTCGACCACCATGGGAGTCCAGAGTGTCACCAGCTTCCACCGCCCCCACCGCCGAAGCCGCCGGAGGATCCCGAGGAGAATCCGGAGCTGGAGCTCGAGGTGCTGGACGACGCTGCTGCCGTCATGGACGACGACATCGCTTCGGTCATGTCGTTGAAGGCCGAGGTGAAGGACCGGTTGTGGTGATAGCCGTAGCCGTACAGCGGGTACCACATCGGGTCGGGGGACCAGCGTCCCTCAGCCTCGAGCCGTTCGAACAGGGTGACCCAGCGGTCGACGATGCCGAAGGCCGCGGCCCAAGAAAGGTAGGCCGAGAAGATGTCGAGGTCCTCCTCGATCTGGATCTGCTCCGCCTCGATGGTAGCCAAGTAGTCGCGGAATCCCCGCACCTGATCGGTTACCGCGGTGCCCAGAGCGCTGCGAGGTGGTCGGACTTTCCGGGACAGGCCGAGGAAGAGGATACCGGCCACGAACGTGACGAAGGTCAGGACGAAGTAGACAATGGCGCTTCCGCCTCCGAGAAGGAAGGGGAATCCGGAGACGAACCCGAGTATGCCGAGGATGATCAGGGCGACCCCGATGGCGACGATCCCGAGCCGTGCCTGGCGATGGGACTTCGTGAAGTAGCCGGCCTGGTCGTTGAGCTCGTCGAGGTCCTTCTTGGCATTCGGCAGCGCAATGTTGCCATTCTGGCGACGCAGTTCTCTGGTGGTGATGCTGTTGCTGCTGCCGATGAGGGAACCGAGGAGACGAGCTTCCCAAGGCGCCAACGAGTCCTCCCCGCGCAGCCAGTTGAACCGCCACTCGGGCTTCTTGAACACCAGGCCGGAAGGCTCTTCCTGGTTGATTGACAGATGGTGCCGAGCGACAAGGTCGAGCATGCCGGCGGTGACGGTATTGGTGTCGGCATTGCCGTCGAGGAGGGCTCCTGCTTGTGCCGGGGTGATGCCAGCCGGCGGATGAACGAGGATGGGCGCCTCGACCTTTCCTCGTCGACGCCGGACCTGCTGCAAATCAGGTGCCGGAATGAACCCAGGGGCTTCGTCGGCAAATTCCATGTCGCGCTTGCGGAACAGGGACGCCCCGAGGCCGATGAGGCCTAGTGCAACGATGGCGACAACGTAGGGGATGACGGTGAGGTACCGCGGGAGGTCGGCCCGGGAGCCCGATGTGGCCTCGGTCACCGTGGCGTCAGCAGCGGAGGTGAAGGTACCGGCAGGGACACCGGCCACCACCCGCCAGGTCTTGTTGGCATCAATCTTGCGGGCCGAGAAGGTAACGGTTTTCGTGCCCGTTGAGGAGGTGTCGCATTCGCCGTCCTCGACCTCACAGTAGACCTTCGTCACATTGGCGGGTGCCGTGATGGTCACCTTGGAGTTGTCTACGGGAACGTCCACATTGGTGAAGATGCGCCAGTTGATTTCGTCGAGGTGAGATTCCTTGTTGTCCCGACCGATGAGACCGTGAACCATGTAGGTGATCCGGTATTTCTGCATACCGGTGACGGTCTGGTCCTTAGACCCAATGCGCAGCTGTAGTGCGCCGCCATTCTCCTTGTGGAGGTTGGCCGGAGCTCCCGACGGGCTCGAGGCATGAATGTCACTGTAGGTGACATGGCGGACGTGGCCGGGATTGTCGGTGAGTGACTGTCTCGTGACGAAGGTCAGGTAAGGCCCGTGTCTGTCCGCGTCGGCGAAGTCGTAGGTGAGGTCAAGGGTGACTCGAGCGTCGCCGTCTCGATCAAGGGTGGCGTTGACGTTGTAAGCCGTGATGCGTTCGTCGCCCTGGGCATGGGCCGGAACGGCCGGGACCACAGCGACAAAAAGCGTCAGCAGGAATGCTGTTAATACGGCGAATGGGGTACGTCGCATGGAATCAGTGTGAGGCACCCTCATTCGACCGACACCCTTTCTGAAGAGGAGTGGTGGTCAGTGAGTGGACTTGGGGATCGCTATCCGAGATGTTTTTCGTCTCCCAGGTGACGGTGGTGCCGCTGACCTGATGACCATTTCCCGTGGCCCTTCGGAAGCATCCTCGTCGAGACTGACCTGGGCATCCCCACCAGCGTCGAGAACGGTACCGGCGTCATATTCGGTGATGCGTGACAGCTCGGCGGAATGGGTCATCGGAGGCAGACGGTCGGTAGGAAGGCGAGCTATCACGGCACACCGGGGATGTCGCACGATCGACGATGTAGGGGCAAAGGGTTCATTCGCCGCGTACAAGTGACCTCACACGGTGAGAAAGGGGAATCTACTGGTGGCTATTACGGCTTATGTGGAAGGACCCTTTTCATGGGTTCTGATCCGGAGCCATTGCGCCCATACGTCGAGCATCTCCAACGGATACGGCACCACCGATACCTTCTGGAACACCGGGCTGCGCCCCTTCGATCACCCGGCGATGGCTGATCCGGACGGGGAGGCCGCCCCGGACTCGATTCGGGGCGGCGACACTGGGTCGGAATTCCTTGTCAGAATCGCGTCAGATCCCGAGCGCCTTGGCCATCTCCCCGCGCAGGGCGACCATTTCGGCGTCCAGCTTGGACTTGGCAGCCGGCAGGTCGGTCGACGACTCCTCAGGAGTTGCCCGCACCTCGAGGTAACACTTGAGCTTGGGCTCGGTGCCGGAGGGACGAGCAACGACGTGGACGCGAGGTCCAGCCAGCTCGATGGCGTTCTGCTGGGGCAGCCCGGACCCATTGCTGGGGTCGTCGAGGTCGCAGACGTCGACGGGGTCGCCCAGCAGGGTGGCCGGAGGCTGGCTGCGCAGACGGTCCATGGCGTCGGAGATGATCGACATGTCGGTGACGCGCACGGCCAGCTGACTGGTGCGGTGCAGACCATGGGTGGCCCAGATCTCGTCGAGCCGCTCCGAGATCGTGGTGCCGGAGGCCTTGAGCTCACCCACCAGACGCATGATCGTCGCCAGGGCAGTGATGCCGTCCTTGTCCGGCACATGGGAGGGGTCGCAGCAGTAGCCGATGGCCTCCTCATAACCGAAGACGAGGCCGGGAACGCGGCCAATCCACTTGAAACCGGTCAGGGTCATCCGGTGCTCGCGTCCTGCTGCCTTGGCCATGCGTCCCAGACAGGTCGACGAGACCACCGAATTGGCGTAGACCCCGTCCAGACCACGACGCAGGGCATCGTCACCCAGCAGGGTTCCGAGCTCGTCACCGGTGAGCATCCGCCAGTCACCGTCGATGACGGCGGCAACGGCACAACGGTCGGCGTCAGGGTCAGAGGCGATGACGACGTCAGCGTCATGTTTGCGAGCCTGGGCGATGGCCAGGTCGATGGCGCCCGGCTCCTCGGGGTTCGGGAAGGCCACGGTGGGGAAGTCCGGGTCTGGGTCGAGCTGCTCAGCGACACCGACGAACTCCGGCAGACCGGCCGTCTCGACGAGGTGACGCACGACGCGGGTTCCGACACCGTGCATGGCGGTGTAGACCCAGGTGACGTCCGGATTGGCCGTGGTCAGTTCGGCAGCACGGGCGACGTAGGCGTCGATGAGTTCGTCGCCGATGAGCTCGATGTCGTCACCACGCGGGATCGCCCCGACAGGATCGGCCGACACGACCTCGATCTCGTGGGCGATCTCGGTGTCGGTGGGAGGCACGATCTGGGAGCCGTCGCCCAGGTACACCTTGTAGCCGTTGTCGGCCGGCGGGTTGTGGGAGGCGGTCACCATGACGCCGGCAACTGCGCCGTAATGCTTGATGGCGAAGGCGGTTACCGGGGTCGGGATGGGGGAGTCGGCCAGCAGGGCGTGGAACCCGGCCCCCGCCATGATCTCGGCTGTGTCGCGGGCGAAGACGTCGGAGTTGTGCCGGGCATCGAAGCCGATGATCACCGACCCCTCCTTCTCGCCGTGGGCACGCAGCCAGGCTGCGAATCCGGCAGCTGCATGCTGGACGACGACTCTGTTCATCCGGGACGGTCCGGGTCCGAGAGCGGCACGCAGGCCAGCGGTACCGAAGGTCAACGGGCCGGAGAAGGCCGACTCAACGGCCGCGACGGCCTCGGAGTCACCGTGCTGGGCACGGGTGAGCAGGTCGGACAGTTCGGTGCGGGTGGCCTCATCAGGGTCCTGGTCGAGCCAGGACTGAACCTGGGTGACGAGCTCGGGGGACAGCCCCTCGGATTGTGTGGTGGTCATGGTTCCTCGATGGGTGTGGGGTGGATCAGATGGCAGCCGTGATGTCAGCGAGCAGACCCGCCAGCCGGGGGGCGGCCTCCTTACCGGCGGCAATGACCTCGGCGTGGTCCAGCGGGGCGTCGGTGACACCAGCAGCGTGATTGGTGACCAGGGACAGGCCGAGCAGGTCGAGTCCGGCTTCCCGGGCGGCGATGGCCTCAAGTGCGGTCGACATGCCGACGAGGTCGGCGCCGATGGTGCGAGCCATGCGTACCTCGGCAGGAGTCTCGTACTGGGGGCCGCGGAACTGGGCGTAGACGCCGGTCGGGGTGCCTGGGGCGACCTTCTCGACGACCTCGAGCAGTGTCGGGGTCCATGCCCTCGACATGTCGATGAAAGTGGCGCCACGCAGCGGGGTGGCACCTGTGAGGTTGATGTGGTCGCGAATGGCGACGACGGTTCCCGGGCCCCAGGACGGGTCGAGGCCTCCGCAGCCATTGGTGAGGATCATCGTGCTGGCGCCAAGAGCCGCGGCGGTGCGCACTCCATGGACAACCGGTTCGACTCCACGTCCCTCGTAGAAGTGGGTGCGTCCGGTCAGAACGACGGCGGTCCTGCCGGTGGGCAGCTTGACAGCAACCAGGTCGCCGCCATGCCCGGCAACGACCGGTGTCGAGAATCCAGGCAGTTCGCCGAGCGGGATCCGTCCAATCATCTCGCCAAGGCGATCAACTCCGGCGGACCAGCCCGAGCCGAGCACGAGGCCCACATCGACGCTGATGAGCGAGAGGCGGGAACGGATGGCATCGGCAGCATCGCGGGCGATGGCCTGGGGATCGGTGAAATCCGGTGTCGTCATGGGGTCAACCCTAGAGGTTTTCGCCGATCCGGGCGCGCGAACCCCCGGCCCATTCGCAGCCGTCTTCCGAGTCCGGAGGAGCAGCGTCGATACGTGTGTTGGAGCAACCTCATTGTCGGGGCAAGCAATTTCTCTCGATGTCAACAGAAATCTCGCCATGGCTGAAAGAATGCGGCCATGACGTCCATGGTGATCATTGGAGCTGGGCCCGGGGGCTATGAGGCCGCCAACGTAGCGGCGGCAGGTGGCGTTGACGTCACCGTCGTGGAAGAAACCGGCATCGGAGGAGCTGCCGTCCTCACCGACTGTGTTCCCTCGAAAACCCTCATTGCCACTGCCGAGGTCACCGCGGCCCTGCGGCGCGCACCCGAGCTCGGCCTTCGCCAGACCCACAAGTTCGAGGTCGATCTCGACGCCGTCAATTCCCGCGTACGCCGTCTGGCTCAGGCCCAGTCCGACGACATTGGTCGAGGCCTGGAGCGCAAGGGAGTGCGCCTCGTCAGTGGTCGTGCCCGTCTGGCCGCGGGTGCCCCGGGCCACCTGCACCGGGTCATCATCAATGATGACGAGATCATCGACGCCGACATCGTCCTGCTCGCCACCGGCACGACCCCGCGTGAGCTCCCGGCGGCTCGCTGCGACGGGGACCGCATCCTCACCTGGAAGCAGGTGTACTCGATGACGGAGATCCCCGAGCACCTCGTCGTAGTGGGATCGGGTGTGACAGGTGCTGAGTTCGCGTCGGCCTACGACTCATTGGGATGCCGGGTGACCCTGGTGTCCTCGCGTGACCAGGTGCTCCCCGGCGAGGACCCCGACGCAGCTCGTGTGTTGCAGCAGGTCTTCGAGTCTCGCGGCATGCAGATCCTGTCCCGCTCTCGCGCGGTCTCTGCGGTGCGTGACGGTGATGGTGTCGTTGTCGGTCTCGAGGACGGCCGGACCGTGCGCGGATCCCACGTTCTGATGGCCGTCGGGTCAACGCCGAACAGCTCGGACCTCGGCTTGGAGGAGGTCGGTGTTGCCGTCGGTCCGCGTGGTCACATCACCGTTGACAAGGTCTCGCGCACCAGTGTGCCGGGCATCTATGCTGCCGGAGACTGCACCGGTGTCTTCGCCCTGGCATCCGTGGCAGCCATGCAGGGGCGCATCGCCGTGTGGCATGCCCTGGGCCAGGCCCTCCAGCCCCTCGACCTGTCCTTGGTGTGCTCGAATGTCTTCACCTCTCCCGAGATCGCCACGGTGGGTGTGACGCAGACCGACGTCGACTCCGGAAAGGTCCAGGCCCGATCCACCCGACTCGACCTGTCGACTAACCCGAGGGCCAAGATGCAGGGAATCCAAGACGGTTTCGTCAAGCTCTTCTGCCGTCCTGCCACCGGCAACATCATTGGTGGCGTCGTCGTCTCCCCGCGGGCCAGCGAACTCATCCATCCGATCTCGGTCGCGGTGGGCGAGCGGATCCCCGTCGACGCCTTCCAGCACGACTTCACCGTCTACCCGTCCCTGTCGGGATCGGTGTCAGAGGCTGCCCGACGGTTGCAGAACTTTGTGGAGTGACGTCGTGGTGTGAACCTGCCACGAGACACACCGTGAGAAGGCCCCCTCGACGAATCGTCGAGGGGGCCTTCTGGGGGTCGACAACGGATCAGAAGTCGTCAAAGAGGGCTGAGAAGAGCCCCAGACCAACAAGGCCGAGACCACCGACGGCCAGTCCGCTGATGACTGGGTCGGACTCATACCGGCGGTAGTAGCCCTGCACCCACGGCGCGTAGTCCGGGCCAGCCTGCCAGTAGGGCAGCTGGGCGCCATTGACGTCGACGGTGCGGATCCACGGGGAGCGCCCCTGCTGGATGCGCTGGGCGTCGGCGGCGCAGGCCGGAACCTTGCGCGCGACTCCGCCGTCGGGGGAGTACATGACGTCAGTGGTCGACGGGCCGTGAGCCGGGTCGAAGAAGCACGGCGGACGCACCTCGGGAATCGGCTCGCCATTGGCGCGGGCCTGCACGCAGGCGATGGAGTGACGACCCTCCTCGAGGGTCTCGGTGACGAGCGGGATCGAGCGGGTGCCCTTGTCCTGGGCCATGAGTGTCTTGGCGCGGTCGTAGCAGTCCAAGGCCGTGTTCCAGTCCTTGCGACCCTCGGCCGACACCTCCTTGCCGATCATCTCCATGTCGAGATCGCGCAGGGCCTCGCCAAAGGTGGTGACGTCCTCCTCAGTCTCCTGGCGCATCTGCGAGACCTTGGCCTCGATGGCTTTGGCGCGTCGGGCCTCCATCTCGCGGGACTGACGCTGGGCACGCATCAGTGATGCCGTCGTTGCCACAAGCCCCACGAAGAACAGCAGGAAGAGCAGGAGGTCACCGGACATGATCACCAGAATGCTCTCTGAAATGGACACTCACAAGAAAAATCACGCTGCAAACCTCACTCATCGACGATCTCACAGATGACCTCGCCCGAGGCGACCGTCGAGCCGACCGTGGCATTGAGGTCACGGATGACGCCTGAGCGATGGGCGGCCAGAGGCTGCTCCATCTTCATGGCTTCCATGACGACGATCTGGTCGCCCTCGTTGACCTGCTCGCCCTCGACGACATTGACCTTGACGATGGTTCCCTGCATCGGGGATGCCACCGAGGTGCCGGTTGCCGCAGTGTGACGTCCCGCGCGGTTGCGACGGGTGGGGCGACGAGACTTCGTGCTGGGGGCCTGACGGGCGCCGTGCAGGGATGCCGGGATGCGCACCTCGACCCGCTTGCCGTTGACCTCCACGACAACCTCGTGAGGGGGCTCGGTGTCGGCGGACTCCCCCAAAGATCCGGTGTAGGGCTCGATCTTGTTGTCGAACTCGGTCTCGATCCAGTCGGTGAAAACGCCGAAGTGACCGTCGGTTGCGGTGAAGGCAGGGTCCTTGACGACCGCACGGTGGAAGGGGACGACAGTCGGCATACCGTCGATGACGATCTCGTCGAGGGCCCGGGCGGCGCGGGCCAGAGCCTGCTCGCGGGAGTCCCCCGTGACGATGAGCTTTCCGACGAGGGAGTCGAAGGCTCCCGGAACAGTCATGCCGGAGTGGTAGCCCTCGTCAACGCGGATACCGGGGCCACACGGCGGCTGCCACGAGGTCAGGGTGCCAGGCGCAGGCATGAACCCCATGCCGGGATCCTCGGCGTTGATGCGGAACTCGAAGGAGTGGCCGCGCAGTTTCGGATCCTCGGGCTCGAGGTGGCCGCCCTGGGCCACGTGGAACATCATCTGCACCAGGTCGACTCCGGCAACCTCCTCGGAGACCGGGTGCTCCACCTGCAGACGGGTGTTGACCTCGAGGAAGCTGATGGTCCCGTCCAGGCCGACGAGGAATTCGCAGGTTCCGGCACCGACATATCCGGCCTCCTTGAGGATGGCTCGGGAGGACTCGTAGAGACGGGTCAGCTGCTCGTCACTGAGGAACGGCGCCGGGGCCTCCTCGACGAGCTTCTGGTGGCGACGTTGCAGGGAGCAGTCACGGGTCGAGATGATCTGCACGGTGCCGTACTGGTCGGCGACGCACTGGGTCTCGACGTGACGCGGCTTGTCGAGGTAGCGCTCCACGAAACACTCGCCGCGTCCGAAAGCAGTGACGGCCTCGCGCACCGCAGACTCGTAGAGATGGATGACCTCGTCCATCGAGCGGGCGACCTTGAGGCCGCGACCGCCGCCTCCGAAGGCGGCCTTGATGGCGATCGGCAGGCCGTGTTCCTTGGCAAACTCGACGACCTCCTCCGGGCCGTTGACCGGGTCGGCGGTGCCGGGAACGAGCGGGGCGCCGACCTTCTGGGCGATGTGACGGGCCTGAACCTTGTCGCCGAGGGCCCGAATGGCCTCCGGCGGCGGGCCGATCCAGACGAACCCGGCGTCGATGACAGCCTGGGCGAAGTCGGCGTTCTCGGAGAGGAACCCGTACCCGGGGTGGATCGCGTCGACCTCGGCCCGACGGGCAATGTCGAGGATCTTGTCCACGTCAAGGTAGGTCTGAGCAGGGGTCACACCGTTGAGGGCGAAGGCTTCGTCGGCAAGCTTGACGAACAAACCCTCGGAGTCGGAGTCCGCGTAGACAGCCACGCTCGTAATACCGGCGTCCTCGGCGGCACGGATGACGCGCACCGCGATCTCGCCACGGTTTGCGACGAGTACCCGCTTGATGGTCCTGTCCACGGTTCCTCCGATCGGCTCTCGGGGCGGGTGCCCCTCACGGTGAGTCTAAAGGGTCAGCGTTCGTCCATGGTCACTGTCCACGTCTTCTGGCTCCGAAAGTGCCGTATCGACGTCGCGTGGTACACCCGGAAGATCCGATGGCAACGGCCAGGTGTGGTGGCAGCTCCTGCTCGGATTACCGGGATTGCCATCGCGAATGCGCCGCGAGGCTGTCGTGGATCTGGGACCACGGCTCACTCGGCCGCTAGCCTGACGGTCATGGCGACACCGCAGTTCATCGTGGACCTCAGACGTCACATCGGTCATGACCCGTTGTGGCTGTCCGGTAGTAGTGCGGTCGTGCTGCGCCAGGGGCCACGCGGACCCCAGGTTCTGCTCGTCAAACGTGCCGACACCGGAGCATGGACACCGGTCTGCGGAATCATCGAGCCGGGGGAGAGACCTGACGAGGCCATCCTTCGAGAGATTCGGGAAGAGACCGGGGTGACGGCGGAGATCGTCCGCCTGGTCCGTGTCAATGTCGCGGCCCCCATCATCTACCCCAATGGCGACCGCTGCCAGTTCCTCGATCACGACTTCCTGTGCCGATGGATCAGCGGGCAGCCGCGAGTGGGTGACGACGAGTCCAGTCAGACCGGTTTCTTCGACGTCGACGACCTGCCCGAGATGGCCCCGCGTCATCGCCGTCGCATCGAGACCGCGTTGCACTCGTCTGGCCACGTCATCTTCAGCTCGGATGGGGATGACGACGGCGCTCTACGTGAGGAGACCCCATGAGTCTTTCCCAACTCTCCTCCCGGGTGTGGCAGCACGGGAAGGTCGTTGCCGAATCAGTCCCCCTGGAAACTCTGAGCGACGAACTCGCTAACGATCAGACGCTGAGTTGGTATGACCTCACCGCTCCCGATCGCGAGGACATCGACACCCTTGCCGACGAACTCGATCTGGAGTTCCACACCGTCGAGGATGCCGAGGCCCCCGGCGAGCGTCCGAAGGTCACCCGCTATCCCGACCATCTCTTCCTGACGACCTACGCCGCGACGATCGGCGAGACGAATGACCCCAACAGTCGCCTCATCGTGTCACGGGTCTCGGTGTGGGTGTTCGAACATGGCGTCGTCAGTGTCCATCGCGACGACCTGCCCGAGGTCAAGGAGATGCTCAACCGCCTCGACGCCAACCCTGATCTGGTCTCGAACGGCCCGATGGGCATCGTTCATGCCATTCTCGACGTCCTCGTGGACGGTCATTTCGACACCGTCCAGCACCTGGACGACGTCGTGGAGCTCGTCGAGGATCAACTCTTCGACGACTCGATCGACACCCAGAAAGTGCAGTTGCGGGTGTATCGGCTGCGCAAGGAGTTGGTGCAGTTTCGTCGAGTCGTGCTCCCGATGCGCGAGATCGTCTCGACGATCAGCCGTCCGAGCAGGGAAGCCGTGGCTGTTCCCCGGGTCCTTGAGCCGTACTTCAACGATCTGTACGACCACTCCATGCGCGTCTCGGAATGGTCCGATTCCCTGCGGGACCTCGTCGCGACGATCTTCGAGACCAATCTGTCCATCCAGGACGCCAAACTCAACACCGTCATGAAGAAGTTGGCAGGGTGGGCTGCCATCATCGCCGTCCCGACCCTCATCACGGGGTGGTTCGGACAGAACGTTCCCTTCCTGGGTGATGGCCGACCGTTGGGGTTGTGGATCTCGGTCGGGCTCATCATCGTGTCGAGCCTCGTGCTGTACCTGGTTTTCCGTAAGGAAGACTGGATCTGAGGAGACCAATAGGCGCCTGACAGTGCAGAACTCTTGTCCTCAGATTGCATCAATTGGGTAAGGCCGCTTACCGTATCGGCACATGTGAGACGCCCCGCGGCCGGACAGATCGTGCTGGCCGCCGACGACAAGCTCGCGGCCTACGCGCAGAGTGCGGTGAACGACATCCTCGACGGCTTGATTCCCAGTCGGCTCGGTTCTGCCGCCCATGTCTGGCCAGCGGCCAGCGGGGGCTGCATGTGCCCTCCTGCAGGGTTCTCGACTTTGCCCGCCCGGTCGACACGTCGGCGTGGTCGACCGGGGCCCTCGCGCACCCGTGGTTGTCACGGTCTCGGAGAATGAAGGGCTACTAGTGGGTAATTCCTAACCCGGTGTGCACTCAAAAGGGAGCCTGACCCGGTTCTCCGAACACTGATTCTGAGGTGATGGTGGCCTCAGGGAAGGAGCTCGTGATGCCTGTTGCGAAGTCGCCGGAGTTCCGGCGTCGTGCCCTGGAACTGGCCGACCATCGCGAGCCGGTGCGAAGAACCTGGCCGGATCGGGTCCTGTAAGGGATTCTCTAACTAGCCGAGAAGCGCGCTTTCGCTGGGGCTGGTCTCAGGCGGCGATATGGATCGTGGCTCCTGCCACGCGGAAGGCTTCTAGGGCCGCGTCAGGTGCGTCTGGGGTGGTGACGAGATCGTCGATGTCGTCGATCTGCCCGAATCGGAAACTGGAAGTTCTGGACAGTTTGTCGCCTGTGACGGCCAGGATAGTGCGGTTCGTGGAGTGAAGGATGGCTCGTTTCACTTGGGCGTCCTGGTGGGTGGTTACGGTGAGGCCAGTGCCGGGTGCCGCGGAGCACGCGCCCACGACGGCGATATCGGCGCGGAATCCGTCCAGGGCCTGAAGGCATGAGGCGGCTTCGTAACGGAGGCTCTCCGCCATGACTGTGCCACCTGGTGTGGCGACCGTGGCTGTCCCGGTAGCGGCGAGGGGCAGGGCTGCACGCAACGAGAGACACAGTGCCGTCACGGGTTGGCCTCGCAGGGCCTCGGCCACGGCCGCCATGGTCGAACCGTTGTCGATCACCACCGCCATGTCGTCATCAACCAGATCTGCGACGGCATGGGCGATGGAAGCCTTGCCCCCCGCGTTCTCGGCAGCTCGCAGTGAGTACGGCATCGGTGCTCCCCGCAATGCCACCGCCACGGCCCCACCGTGGACCTTGCGGAGTTGCCCGTGGCCTTCCAGGTCAGTGAGGTCGCGCCGGATCGTCGCCGGGGACGCCCCTGTGAGTTCGACGAGTGACTCGACGGAGATCGGGAACGGGCCCAGCGCCCTGATGATCATTCTCTGACGAAATACTCGTTGCACATGATTATTTCATCATAGATGCTGAAGGCATGACACATCTGTGGAACCGAATCTGGGCCGTACTCACCACACGTGGGATGACTGTCACGGCGAGCGTGTGCCGCCAGTTGAACGGTCAGGCAGGGGATGGCCATGGCGCGTGACGCACTGCTCACCGGGATCCGGGCGGTTCTGCTCGACATGGACGGAACGTTGGTGGATTCCACCGAAGCCGTGGAGTCCATCTGGACCGCATGGTCACGTCGCAACGGCATCGTTCCTGCCGATGTGTTGGCCTACTGCCATGGCAGGGACGTGGCCTCAACGGTCACGCACTTCCTGCCCCAACTGTGCCAGGAAGAGGTCCGGGCGATGGTCGCCGACCAGCTCGATGCCGAATGCACACAGCTGGACACCGTGAGATCAGTCACTGGAGGCCACGAGCTTGTCGGTTGGCTCGAAGGCCGCTCGATGGCATGGGGCGTCGTCACCAACGCCCCCCGTCGGCTCGCCCTCGCCCGGCTCGGCGCAGCGGGCTTTGCTCCGTCCCTGTTGGTCGCGTTCGAAGACGTCGAGCACGGTAAACCAGCCCCCGACGGGTACATCCAGGGCAGCCAGCGTTGTGGGGCCGTTCCTGCCCAGACTCTGGCCGTCGAGGACTCCGAGCCGGGCCTTGCAGCAGCACGCGCTGCCGGGACGGTCGTCGCGGCCGTGGGAGGACGCACCGACGCCGACCTGGTGTGCCACGACCTCCACGACCTGCGCAACCGACTCACTGGAGCCATCCAGTGACAGCACTGAGACTCCACCGGCCGTGAATGTCCGCGTCTTGCAAGCTCTCGGCGAGGAGGCAGTGCTGAACAGGCACCACACCAGCGAGCCTTCGCCGCGGCAAGGGGCAGAACGATGGCCGCTGAGCATCGTGCTGATGCCACCACCTGAAGCCAGTCAGGCACTGGACTCCCTGACCCAGACAGCGGTGGATCTGGCCGACCCCACACACCTCCGCAGCGGTGCCCAAGGTTGCGCACACATCACAATCAGAGCCTTGGAAAACCGGCGACCCGTACCACCTGGAGATCCCCTCGCTATGAGGTGTGCGCGCGCGTTGGACCGAGCCTGTGCCCAGCACCCTCCCCTCACGATGAGACTCGAACAACTCGTGCTGACACCCGGTGGCGTCCTCGCCGTCCTTGATCCGACCGGCGGGGATGCAGACCAGTTCCGAACGCATACCCTCGGCCGCGAACTCGGTCCCGACGCCCACAGAGAAGGACCCATCAGTCAGCGAGACCTCTGGTACGCATCACTGCTCCATTTCCGCGGACCAATTCTCCAACCCCACGAGCTGGTCACCTGGGTCCGATCGCATCCAACTTCCACCGCATGGACCTTCCCAAAGGCGACCCTGTGCACCTACCGAACTACCACAACCGCCATGCTCCCCAACACCATCCACACGGCAGCCTTCCGACAAGTGTTATGACCGCGCTGGTCGAGTTGGTGGCACGGCCGCCTTGGTGCGGTCATCAAGCGCCCCAACCCGTAGGTTTCAGAGTGTCCTACAAACGGTGTAAGTGGCTCCGGGCCATGCCCCCGGGCTGTGGGAATGTGGAATCCAGCATGGGCTGAAGGAAACGAGATGATCAGGACCATGGCCAGGAAGAACTACTCGATGAAGTTTTCGTCAGCCGGCCGTTGACTTGTACGAGACCACCCTGGACGCGACGTTGAAGCAGGTCGCCGCTGACCTGCGTCGTCCGGGGAACGTTCGCGTTGTGGGTCGAGGACGTGGGCAACGGGGTGCGGACGAACAACGCGACGGCCGCGGCGGTCGCTGGGGAGTCGATGGCGGCGCGGCGCGCCCGGTTGGAGGCCGAGAACGCGCGGTTGCGCGCTGACAAGGCCAAGGTGGAGACCGAGCGCGACATCCCGCGTAAGGCGGCCAAATATTTCGTCGGGGAGACGAACTGGTGAACCGCTTCCAGTTCGTCACCGACCACCAGGCCACCCATTCGGTGAAGCGGTTGTGCCACGTGCTGGAGCTGTCCCGCTCTGCGTTCTACACCTGGCAGAAAGCAGCCCCCGCCTGCCAGCAGCGCTGGAGCCGACGAGCAGTTCGGCGATCTATTGATGCGGGACTTCACCGCCACCGCGTCGAACCAGCGCTACGTCGGTGACATCACTTACCTGCTGCTGGCCGGTGGTGGGAACCCGTATCTGCCCAGCCATCGACTGCTACCCCCGCAAACTGGCAGACTAGACCGTCGCGGACAACATGCGCACCGAACTGGTCGAAGACGCGCTGAAAGCCGCCTGCGCGGAGCGCGGCAGCATCAGTGGCGCGATCTTCCACAGCGATCACGGGTCAGTCGACACGTCGATGACCTACGTCACATTCTGCCGGACACTGGGTGTGGCCCAGTTCATGGATGCTGTCGGGACGAACTCGGACCACACAGTCTAACCGAGTCATTCAACGCCAGCCTAAAACGCGAACTCTTCACTGGAAACTCCACGTTCGCGGAACCGGAGTTGCGTCGCCGCCAAGTGCTCCGCTAGATCAGCCGCTACAACACCCGCCGTCGTCACTCCTGCTGCCGCTACCTGTCCTCGATCCGGGGCGAAGGCCCGCTGCAGCGGCGCAGCGATGGTCTGGACGGACGTTCCGGTTTCGGTCAACGTGGCGGCCGGCACGGATGCTCCTCAGAGCGGTCATCTTGACGTCATTTTGCCGTCCGCAAGCCCACTATGGTCACCTTCCACAGTCCATCTCCTCATCAACCCCTCGGGTGTCATAATCGAGAGACTAGGTGCTGCGTACCGGTTGAGGGGCGCGCCAAGCGCCAATTGAGACTCATCCTGATTCCACGTCCAAAGCGCGAGCGAACGGCAGCGAGACCAATAGGAAAATGGCCACTAACCCCAATGCGCATAAGATTCCGAGCCTGCTGGCCAGAAATCCAAACACTGGTGGCGCTAAAAAGAAAGCGGCGTACGCGAAAGAGGAAACAATCCCCACTGAGCGGGTTCCAAAATGTCCGGCGGCCGACATGCAGAGCGGGAAAGCGATACCAATGCCAAGACCCCACAGACATGCACCAATGAGCACACAGGAGACCGATGTACCACGCGTAAATACTATCAAACCGACAATCCCTAAAAGGAATGTGATAAAGAAACTCCTACTCGGCCCGCATCGATCGGTCAATCCATCTCCGATTATCCGGACCACCAGCATTCCAGCTAGGAACGCACCATAACAAACGGCCCCAAACCATGATGCGTAACTATGCCCCTCCACAACACCGATTCCCAGCCAGTCATTTCCGACGCCTTCCCCTACGGCGGCGGCAACGATTAGCAGACATATTGCCCAAACACCAGAAATCCCCCTCACGTATCGCCGTCCATCAGGGGTTGGCTCGCGTTCGCTTGCCGAGTCGATCACGAGAGGCAAGGCGTTGCTTGACACGATACAGGCTGATACGAGGCAGACTGCTGTCGCTACAAAGCACGGCAGGATTCCGAGATCGAGACGGATTTCAAGTGCAGCGAAGAGTGCGCCCAATATGGCGCCCGCGCTGTACGCTGCATGGAACCTTGACATGGATGAACCTTCATGTTGGGAACCAAACCATGCAGCCTCAACATTCATGGAACCATCCCAAATACCGAAACCGGCGCCGATGCAAAGTATCGCACATGCCGAGATCAAGGTACTCGCATCAGTAATCCCAACAGCTAACAATATAATACCAGAATTACCTAAGATACAGCCGAAACGCGTGATACACCGCGCGCCAAAATGCAACACTAAAGCGTTTAGCCACGGCAAGCTGCACACGGCACCTAGGCCAGCCAGCATGATCAACCAACCGACCTGCCAGCTCGAATATTCTAACGCTGATTTGAGCAGGTAGAGTCTTGCTGACCATGACGCGCTACCAAAGCCATTAGCCGCGAACACGCCTAATATTCCGAGTCGCAATCTGCTGTCTCTACCCCTGCCCATCATGCAGCAGCACCTCTCGCCCAACTGCCCCTGCCATCAAATCCGCAAGGGAGACGCTTATAGAAACTTAACTCCTTGAGAACACTGGATCGCTTTTCTGGTGTGACTAGCAATAAAACATATCCTCCTCCCCCAGCTCCTAGCAGCTTTCCCCCAAGGGCGCCGGCATCCAGACCTTGGCCAAGAATCGTGTCTGCGGCTTCCGTGCAAATAAGTGGAGAAAGCTTCTTCTTCATTTCCCAGCTCTCGGTGCATAGGCGGGCTAGAGCAGAAAAGTCATTTCGATCAATTGCAATAAGGGATTCAGATACACACGTTAACATTTGATCCAACTGCTGTAAGCCAGAGCAGCTCGGCATACGCGCCACTTGATCTCTTAAAACGTTATCTGCCCTCCGGGTTCCACCCGTGTAATAAAGCAACGAACTGGCTAGCTGCTTTGGCAGCCACATCCCACCAACAAGACGCTGTTCGATACTATTTCCCCGCCGGAAGAAATACTCTCTTGTTCCACCGAAAGTAGCAGCAGCCTGGTCCTGCATGCCCACTCTCTCGCCAGCAAACTCACGTTCAACTAGGTAGGAGTCAATTGCCAATTGCTCTTTGGATGTATCCCTTTCGAGAAGACAGTGAAGTGCTGCCAGCATACCGACCGTGAAGCTGCTCGAAGCCCCCAAACCACAGCCCTGTCTCGGCAAATCAGAATGACTGCTAATCTTCAAGCCAACCCCGGAGGGGAACCTCGCTACTTCTAGACTTCCCCTAATTCGCAAATCTGCGACGGACTCACGTTCCTCATGATGAATAATTCCAGAACTATCAACATAAGAGATGAGTCCGTTATCAGCGACTTCGACGCGAATATGAACTCGTCGACTTGCTGCGGTGCTGATAACATGCCCATAGGGGCGTTCATTGAAGTACTCCGGCAGATCAGTTCCGCCACCAAAAAGACTTACTCGAACTGGAGTTGAGCTCATCGCTGACTGGAGCATCAAATACCCCCAAGGTAAGCGAGCAACATGCTATGAACCAGCGATAGATGCACGTCTTCCACAACCTGCATGTTATGGCTATGAATATGAACAGAGGCATCCGAAATTTCCAGGAGCCGACCGCCATCAAACCCTATGAAGGACACCACGCGACCGCCGCTCTTATGCACAAGTTCGGCAGCTCGCACGACATTCTCCGAATTGCCGCTTCCGGAAATTGCCACAAGCACATCTTTGTCTTCGAAATAGCCTGAAAGTTGATAAGCGAACACTTCCTCATATGAGATGTCATTCGCAATGGCGGTAAGAGAGGGTGTGTTGTCAGCAAGGCAGAACATTCTAAATTTGCCATTTCCTGTTCGGGCGCCTTTATTGAAGTCTGTGACCATATGTGACGCTGTGCTGGAGCTACCACCATTGCCGATAACATATACTCGGTGCCCACTGGATATGGTATCGATCAACAGGCCGAGGCAAACCTCGATGGACCGTAAGTCAAGATTATTCAGGATTTCAATTTCATCTCTGTAATACTGCTTTAAAATGGGCTTGAAGTTATACTCATCCATAATCCATCCAACTTCCTAATAGCGCCGTAATGGCAGATTGGATATGACGTGCAGTGTCATAGGGATCTCGGTTGAGATCGGTCCGTAGGAATTTCATGTGCCGGATGTCCGCCACCGTGGCATCCCTATCTGTGTCGCCGATCATGAAGCAGTCCTGAAGCTGTAGGTGGTGTCTAACAGCTAGTCTGTCGACCATTCTTGGGCCCGGCTTACGACAGGCGCAGCTCCTTTTGAGTTCAGGATTCTCACCTGCAAAACCCCGATCAGGATGATGTAGGCACAGTTCCACGTCGTCCAGTCGTGCTCCGCTCTCTGTGGCCAAGAGGTACTCAAAGTGGTCTTCCAAATCCCAGACATCTGCCGGAGAGATGAATCCTTTCGCTGCAGCTGGCTGATTGCTCGCAAGGAAGACCCTAATTCCTACTTCATTCGCTGCCCTGATGGCTGGGGCGACGCCTGGGGCCACCTCCAAGTTCTCACGTTTCACAACCTCCCCCGGGTAGGGGCAGAGGGTCATGTCCCGATCCAGAATCACAGCGCCCGCTCCACCAAACCGCCTTCTACGGTTGGGCACGTGATTCGCCAGATCTCGGCGGACCTTACTCAGTCTGGTTGGAGTTCCCATGTCCACCACATATTCTGCTGTGTGATAGCAACCGACGCGTCCCTGAGCAACCAAGGGATCTAAGATGTCGCGTTCAAAGGAGCGTACCGTGCGAGATTGGTCGCACAGGGCGGAGCGACTGACCGCGTAAATTCCTGCCAATGTTCGGTTCCCCACGGTCACCGCACGATCAGTGCCCCGCAATTCAAGCTTCTGGACGGTTCCATGGGTATCAGCGGATAGACTATCAGAGTCGTTCGGATGGTCGCTGGAGTGTGTGACGGCGGTAATCTCCCACTCAGACGCAAGATGAAAGTCGGCCAGATTTCGCAGATCACAATCGAAAGCGACATCGCCGAAGATGAGAAAGAATTCTTCGGATAGCTGATGTCTACAAGCAATCAACGATCCACCTGTTCCCAAGGGTGAGCTCTCAGTAGCGAGATTGATGTGGATTCCCGGAAACTGTCGTTCTAGGGTAGACGCGTAAGCTGCAATCATTTCACTTCGAAACCCAGCAAGCAGGAAAAATCTCCTGACCCCCTCCCGATACAAGATGCCCACTTGATGTTTGAGAACAGTCATTCCTGAGATGTCGATCTCAGCCAAGGCCTTGGGCTTACCAGGATTTGAGGCTTCTAATCGAGTCCCCTTTCCACCGCACAATATTACGGCGTCAGCTATGTTCATTCGAGGCTCCTAGGTCCGCCAATTTCTCGTGGGCCATAGCAAAGGCTGAGCCACCCGCGAGATGTCCGTTAAAGATCTCTGGCGTCCAACTCCGCAGCCTATCCCTAAGGATCTTTTGCACATCTTTCCAAGGAATATCACCGGCCCCTACTTGATAACCCTCACCATCAACGCCGCGGGCATCCGAAAAGTGCACATGGGAAACGCTTGGAGCTAGAGTTCGCACGTAGTCGAGATACGGGTACGAAGAGGCGTTACAGTAAAGGAATGCGTGGCAGAGATCCAAACACAGCTGGTAACCTAATGAATTCGCGAAATCAAGGATTTGGCGGCAGTCCAAGAATGCGTTAGTATGACCCCGGTGCGGTCGCCAATCATCACCCAAAATATTCCAAGCATACGGCGTCATATTTTCGATAAGGGGTGCTATTTCTGTGAGATTTAGTTCTTCGAGAGATTGGGCGAATCGATCAATATATCCTTGGTCGTCGTTCAGTCGCGGCTCTAATGTTAGCGCTCCCGCGTGAAAAACTACGGGCACCGGGTAGTCGGCATTTTTAAAGCTCTTATGAATCGCTCTAACGTTATCTAGCGCCCTGCGCGTGTGTTCTACCGAAAACCTTCGCAATTCGTCATCGTGAGACGACAGATCGAGAAGGGTTCCCTCGGCTGCGATGGGAGCGTGAACGTACATTTCAAGATCTGAAGCTGCACGGACCTGATCAGCTTCTTCAAGGCGGATCTGCGTTGACGGTAGGTGGAGCTCGACGTAATCATAAGGATAAGCATCGGTCATCATCACAAAATCCGAGATCACGGCGGGTACTCCACGCTTGACATGTGGGTGAGCCGTGGGTGCCATAAATTTAGGAGAACTGGATTCATTAAAGTCGCCCAAGGACATGTCGCTGGGCTTGACGAATCGGCCGCTCGAGACTGTTTTCGCGGGGCCGTTCTGAAACAACCTCTGCGTCTCTGGACCGCAGATGCCTTTGGGCGGGATCCTCATATCAACCTCGTGCTCCGTAGGGGGGATGCCTTTTGCGATTGACTGGATCGCGAAAGGGGATCTGCCCATCAGCCCTTGAGCTAGCATCTCCCCACGTGTCTGGATCTTGATCCCCGCAGCTGATTTCGCGATCTCATCAATAGTCGCGCGTTCAGATAAAAGGTCCATGAGATGCCAAGAACCTGAGTGGATATCACCAGCAGCCTGGTCACAGTGAACATGAAGAGAGAGGACAATCGGGTTGTAGGCAGCGGCTGTGTAGAGAGTAGTGCGACGATTGTCGTTGCTGGTATATCCTACGTTAAATCCACTCTCTTTCAGGCGTTGCAGTGCGCCAATTGCTAGAGAGTCTAGCGGCGGTGGGTACATAGAACTGCCATGGAGAATTATGTCGCTATCGCTGATAGAATACCCGCGGAGCAGTTCGATCGCGTCGCTTTCAGAGAACCCCGCGGTGGATAGATACGTTGGGGTTCCTGAACGAAGTGCAGCTTGGACTAGGGGCACATCATCGAAAATTATCCCAGAGATGTAGATCCCATCGGGGCTGAGTTCGAGGACTCTTTCCAACGAAGCGCGGGATAGGGGGGTAATGATGAAGGGGAGCTGTAGCGCACGGCAGTGCTCTCGCAACGTCGCAAGGTCGTCAAACTGCAACCGGGGTCGGACCAACGGGTTACTTTGTGGAAATCGGCCCATCAAAGATTTAGTTGGGTCGATGGAATCTGGGTCAGCGATGTACTCGAGACGGACGGCCGCGTTACCGATTGCAGCAATGCGGCCTGCTTGTCGTTTGGCGTAGATGAAGTCTTTTCCTGAGCTGCAGGAGATATCAAGGATGTACTGGAGTGCATTCTGTTTCATGAACTCACTCCGACGCGGTTACGCCAATACTGAAGCATCTCTTGCATTGTCTGTTCGAATGGGATCTCAGGGATCCATCCGGTTGCTTTTCTAAATTTTTCACTTGACGGAATTTGCCGCGTAACATCCGAGGGGCGCTCAAGTTTTGGGTCGTGGCGAACCGTGAAGCTGGTACCTGCAACCTGCTGGAATTTACTCACAAGTTCTCCGATTGTCATGGTTGCGTCACCCGCGATGTTGTAAAATTCCCCGGCGGGGCACTCTGTGGCCATAATCCAGTAGCCTCTGACCATGTCCCGAACGTCCAGAAATGTGCGGATTGATTCAGTGTTTCCGATCTCGATCGAATCTTTTTTTCCGGTTTCGCATAGAGCGATCTGCCGTGCAATGGTGGGTGCAACGAAGACGGACTTGCTTCGGGGGCCTGTGTGTGTAAAAGACCTGGACCGAACGGTGTGGATGCCGTAAGACTCGTAGTATTGCCTCGCGGTTAGGTCTTCTGCAACCTTGCTGATCCCGTATGGACTCTGCGGTCGAAATCGCGTTCTCTCATCGATGGGTAGCTCTTCGAGGGGTACCTCACCATACACCTCAGATGAGGTGCAAATGAACACCCGAGCCGGAGTATTGAGTTTGCGCACGGACTCTAAAAGGCTGACCGTCCCTAGGGCGTTGGCACGAAGGGTTTCATGGGGGGCGAGGAAACTCATTGGCACGTACGATTGGGCAGCAAGATGGAAGATCAGGTCGGGTTGGATCTCGGTGATAGCGCGGTCGAGTGTAAAGGGGCTCTTCCCAATCATCGGTGGAAGGCGGGTCTGAAACCGCCGGTGTCGAGTATTGCCCTTCGGATGTAGTTGGTCAGGTTACGGAACCCGAGAGCGGTCCCGCGGAGGTGCTCGAGCCGTCCGTTGATCGCTTCGGTAGGGCCGTTGCTGGTGCCGGGATGATCGAAGAACGCCAGGACGTCGCTGCGGCGCTTGTTGAGCGTCCTGCCAAGTCTTGCCAACTCGGGCAGAGCCTTGGGGACCCCGTGGGCCAGCGACTCGATGATGCGGGCGAGCGAGGCCTTCCCGGCTGTGGCGTCCTTGCTCCGGTAAGCCGAGACCAGCTGCTGATAGACGCTCCATGTCACCTCGACGCCGACGTGATCATCGCAGGCGAACAGGTCCTCGAGTCGCTCGATCTGTCGTGGTCGGAGCAGATCCAAGCCGGTATGGAGTAGCCGCCGGGCCTGATAGAGCGCATCATGGTTGCGGCCGCGATGCCCATGGACTTCCTGCTGGACCCGCTGTCGGGTCGCGTCCAAAGCGTCTGCGGCGAGCTTGACGACATGGAAAGGGTCCATGACCGTGACCGCATCAGGGATCGCCTCAGCGGCCGCGGTCTTGAACCCAGTAAAGCCGTCCATCGCCACGATCTCGACTCCTTGACGGAAGTCTTGGGACTGCTGATCGAGCCAAGTCCTGAACACTGCCTTGGAGCGCCCGGGAATCATCGCGAGCAGCCGGGACGAACCGCTGCCATCGCGGACCGGTGTGAGGTCGATGATGACCGTGACGTACTTGTCGCCCAGCCGAGTGTGGCGCCAGACATGCTCATCAACACCCAGGACTTCGATCCCGTTCAGACGGCCAGGATGCTCAATGAGCAACTGCTGCCCGGCGTCGAGGATCGCGGTGTTCGCGGTGTCCCAAGCGACCCCGAGCGCCGCCGCTATCCGCGAGATAGAGAGCCGATCCACCACCAGTGCTTCCAGCCCCCAGCAGACCGCGGCACGAGTCATCTTGGCTCGCGGCCCAGCAGCCAACTCCAGGTCGTGACGCCAACAGCAACCACACCCGCGACAGCGATACCTGGGCAGGCGAACCAGCAGCATCGTGGGGCGCCAACCCAACGGAATATGCGCCAACCAACGGTCCACGACCCCATGCCGAACACCCCGACATCCGCAGCGATGGCACCAACTGTCGTCGCTAATCGGGACACACTCAATCACAGCACGACCAGCCTCGAGACGGAGCCCGATCGCCTCCAAGCCGAGGTCGGCCAAGCCGAGGAAGGTAGTCAGATCCGGACGACAGAAGGTAGCGTTGAACACATCGAGGCTCTCGGTATGGACGGGGTAGGAACCTCCATCATCGAGGGCCTCGACCCCTGCCTACAACCTCACCACCCACCGTTCACTGGGATGAGCCGGTAAAGGGATCCCCGAGTTCGAAGTTTCGAAGTTCGATTTTGTCCATGACACTCTTAATGTCTTCAAGAGGACTATTCCAGCGTTTTAGACCGACCACCTCGCACTCCGGGTGCTCGGCGATTATGTACTCGGCTAGGTAGCTGCCAGCGAATCCCGTAATTCCTGTGATTAGTGCTTTCATATTCTCTCATTCCAATGGGGTGTGGTACTGAATAAACTCAATGAGTGTGCCGTCTGGATCGGCAATGAATGCCCAGGTGTGGGTTTCAAGATGCTGTGGAGGAATAATAAAAGGAATGTGTAGATCGTGAAGCCGCGATGCTACGTCGTCGAACGAGGTGACCTTAAAAGCAAGGTGGGTTGGGCCGGTGCTGTGCCAAATTGTGTCTCGACACCGGATGCTGCGCGGATTAATGAACTCGAAGAGTTCAACGCTGAAGCCATTGGCTGCCTGATACTTCCGGAGTCGTGCATCCGGGCTGCTGAGTCGATAAAGTTCGCTGGCCGCCTCTCCGCTCACGTTTTCTTCAGCAACGAGCTTCAAGTCAAAGAGCTTCGAGTACCAATCTCCGGAACTTATGATGTCAGTTACAGTTATGCCGATATGGTCGGGAATGGGGAACATTGGGATTCCCTTCGATGGGTGACTGTGCGCCAGTCGTCGGCGGCACGATCTCTATTTTGGTAGACATTGGCAATCGGCGGGTAGCGTAGCTGACTTCTATGGTCTTTCGGGCGTGAGTTTTGCCCAAATGGATGTTCTGTGGCCATCGGGATTGCATAGGTTAGGTCAATGTGGTAATAGACGAGTGCGTGGACGCGGTTGAGAGATTCATCTGAGTAGAACCGACCCGGTGACCACCGAGTAGCGCATGGGCGCGAACCGCCCCGGGGTGTCTGGAGAGTCGATTCGGTGGAAGGAGCACTTTCAGGCATGTCCGTCAAAGCACTCCCCGCAGTTGCGGGAGCGAGCTGTGCGGGTGGTGTTGGAGCCCGAGAAGGACTACCCACACGGGACAGCGGCCATCAAGTCCGTGGCCAGCATGGTGGGGATCGGTTCTCCCGAACAACTGCGCAAGTGGGTTCTCCAGGCTGAGGTTGACCAGGGCCGCCGCACGTTCACGGTCATGGCCTCGGACTAGACGCCCCGCCCGGCCGACCGGGTCGACCGCGGGTTCTGGGCGGCCCGGCCGAACACGTTGTGGGTCTTGGACTTCTCCTAGGTACCGACCTGGTCCGGGGTGGGTTACGTCACGTTCGTGGTCGACGTGTTCAGCCGCCGGATCGTGGGCTGGCGCGCCGCGACCCGGATGACCACCGACCTCGTGCTGGACGCGTTCGCGCACGCCTTGTGGTCACGCCGCCAGGACGGTGTTGACCGGCTGGACGGCTTGGTTCATCACACAGATGCCGGCAGTCAGTACGTCAGTTTCGCCATGACGCAACGACTCATCGGGGAAGGTGTGGATCCGCCCGTCGGGTCGAACCATGACTCCTACGACAATGCGCTCGCGGAATCGACGATCGGGTTGTTCAAGGCCGAGTTGATCCGCCCCGAAGACCCGTCGCGCAACGTCGAGCACGTCGAGTTGGAAACTCTCCGCGGGGTCGCTTCCTACAACACCGTTCAACCCCACGAGGCCCTCGACGACCTCACCCCAATCCAGGCCGAACACCTGCACTACCATCGGCTTAAGCTCACCGCCTGAGCCACCAAACCATGTCTCCGGACATCCTGGGGCGGTTCATGGCTGTGCGCTTGGTGGGGGGGTTGAATCCACACTGGGCCGGATTTAATCCGAGTGCCTCTGCCGGTTGGGCTAAAAGCGCGTGGGGCGTGTGGGGCTTGAACCGGCGACGAGCGGATTATGAGTCCGATGCTCTGACCAGCTGAGCTAACGCCCCAGCGAGACGCATGAAAGATTACCGGTTCTCATCGTCGTACGCCCAGGCGAACGTGGCAGAACCGAGGCCCCTGTCCCGTGCCGAGGAGGCGAGACGTACCCCTTCAATCTGAAAACGCTTAGCCCCACCACGGGCCAGGCCAAGGATGGGCGGGAAAGTGCCACACACGTCACCAGTGGAGTCACGCACCACGGCGAGGAATTGGTTTGGGTCTGCGTCAATCTCGTCGAACGCAGCGAGATAAATGTCGAGTTCGCCCGGCTTACGAGTGCTGTCAAGAATGTCGTCCGCCAGCAAGGACACGAGCTCTGCAACGTCTGAACCGTTGGCCCGCGAGACGTTGAACGTCTCACCTCCAGCTTCGAGGTTGTTCATGAAGACATCCTCTCCGCACCGAAACCGCCAGATAGCTGCCGTCACCGCTGAAGGTTGTCACCCGGTCGTGTCCGGAATGTTCGCGAGCGAACGGGACGGCAGAGGATGGTGGGTGGTGAGGAGGACGACCGCGTGGCCCTCTCTTGTGGGCTTCGACCTTACGAGTGCGGGCATGGGGTCGGCGCCGAACTCATGGGCATCGTCGTGGATCAATGCCCGATGCGCTTCCCCGGAGCAGTCTTCGAGTTGGCCATGCGCTGCTTCAACGAACGCGCGCGCAAGCTCCACACATGCGCAGGGTTCCGGCAAGTGGCCACCCCTTCAGCTGATGGCCACATCGCCATGTGTAAGTCGCCCGCACCGTAACCCCGCAACGAGATGCGAGGCTCGTGGCATGAACGAGCGCTGCCAGCGTCGGTCCTGAATAGCCACAGCTGGGTCGGTTGGTGCATGACCTACGCGTTGTGCGACGCGCCACTCAACTACGGCGACTCGTGGAGGCGTAAACGACCAGCGCAATGATCGACAGGTAGAGGAGCGCCAGAGCGGTCGCCCGCAGCGGCGACGGGCCCCTATCCGCTATGTTCGAAATACCTGACACGAGACCGGGGAGAGCCGCGATCGACAACAAGATGATGCTTGCCGTGCTCATCTTCGGGTTCGTGTTCTGTTCCATGACTGGGTGCTCCGCATCTCGAGAGTCTCTATGGTGCCAATCGCGGTGACTTCATGAAACCAGACGTCCACCTGATGTCTGCCCAGGCCGGGCCTACGCTCGTCGCCCCCCAGCCCGCTGTCATCGGCGGTTGAGGATGCTCACGCGCCAGATCTAGGGAGTGGCGCTGTCTTGAATCGTGTGGACACCTCACAACACGGTTTGCCCCGGTCGGAAGCGACCGTTTACGCACTCGTGCCGGGCGGGGTCGTTCTCGCTACAGCTTGGGCCTCAAGGGCTACCCCTCTCAGCATCTCTCTTCTCACAACCCCGCTCGGGTAGCCAATCGCGCCCCAGTAGAGCTTCATTGAGCGACGGCTCGAGGCATTTGTGGCCTGGCAGCGCATACTCGTCGTTAAAAGGGTGCCTTCACCCCCGGGCTGGAGAAGGAAGCTGGTGCTGGTCACTATCCAGCCGACCTGCACGGAGGCAACGACGTCCAGGGAAGCGGGTGGCCCATCGGTACGACTCCATGGCCGGTGAGCCTCGATCCCTACCGCGTAGCGCGGCGGCTATAACACCTGCGCGGGGACAGGCCCCTGAGTCAGAAGCGGGGATCCCCGGATCGGATGTCTCTTGCCCCCCGCCCGTAGCCGCATCAACATGTGGGCAACCGGTAGGTCGCTGAGGGCGAGCTTACAGAGCGCTTCCCACACGGCCTGGGCGGGTTCCTCAATGAGTCGGCTATGCACTTCCACCTGCTCTGGCTCGAGGCAACGCTCGAGCCAGAGGCGTCGACGACGTCTGAGCATCACTGTTTCTCCATATGGAGAACACTTTACGCCGTAAAATCTCCGCATGGGGAAAGCCTTGCGGTCAACGTTGCTCCAAGCGGGCATCCGCCTACTTGCGGAGGTCGTGGCTGGCGCGCCCCATGGTTCGATGCGCCGCCACTTCGGTAGTCAAGAAGCCTTCGTTCTCGCGATGGCGGACGCTCTCTTCTCCCGATACGTGCCACTTCCTGAGAGAGTGAGGATGACGTCTTGGCACGGTGGATGCCCGGCGAAGACATAGAAGCCAGGGGGCGTCTCGAACTCATGGTGCTGGCTATGCGCGAACCGGAAGTAGCCTAACTTGGGAAGGTCTGACAAGACCGATACCTAGCGCACTTCGAGGCGAGGGGGTACGGGCCCTCCGGGGCGTAGGCCGCTATGCGACTCCTCACGGGGGCATCCCTTGAGGACCTTATGACACGTGCAGCCCCCATGTAACTCAAGGGACCGTGGACGAACCGGAAGGGACCTTGTCGGCTTCAGTAATGAGCTTTCCCACGGGAATCCTCAATCAAGTCCTCGATGAGGTGACTCGGCCTGACAGGTGGGAAGGTCATCGCCCTCATCGAGCCCAATGACGCGAGGAAGCCGACCTTGCTGGCCGTCATGGCCCGGTTGCAGAAGCCGTCGGCCGCGACGGTAACCGTTGACGGGATCGACGTTCACCGGGCCGATTCGTCCACGATCGCCTGCAAGCTCGCCGTGCTTCGCTTCGTCAGTCCGAGTCGGTGAGTTGGACCGTCAGTCCGAGGTCGTCTTCCTCGACGACCCCCTTGGCAACCCGACGTGAGGCACATGGTTGAGGTCATGTCGACGGCCAGGTCACTGTCGATAGAGCATCTGGCCGCTCTCCGCCACATGCGCGTCCCGGCCAGCCGGATAGACGACACGCTGATTGCCGCGTACTACTTCATCCCACCTGAGGGGACGGTCAAGAACGAGTCCTGGCGACGCCGCCATGGGCGGTTTCGTCAATTTCAGACGATGTCGTGGTCACTCCCCGGCAACTCCCGACATCACTGGGCAAGACTCCTAGACTGGCCGACGTGACGAAGATTGCACTAGCCATTGCCGGGTCCGAGGCCTCCGGTGGCGCCGGAGCCCAGACCGACCTCAAGACCTTCCACCAGCTCGGGGTGTTCGGATGCACGTCCCTGACCTGCATCGTCTCCTTCGACCCCGACAACGACTGGGGACACCGATTCGTGCCGGTCGATCCGCAGGTCATTCATGATCAGATCGAGGCCGCTGCAGCCGTCCACGGCCAGATCGACGCCGTCAAGATCGGCATGCTCGGTACCCCGACGACCATCGGCGTCGTCGCCGAGGCCTTGGAGGCCTACAAGTTCCCCAAGGTTATCCTCGACCCCGTCCTCATCTGCAAGGGCCAGGAGACGGGTGCCGCCCTCGACACCGACAACGCCCTGCGCGAGCAGATCCTGCCGCATGCCGACGTCATCACGCCGAACCTCTTCGAGACGCAGACCCTCGCCGGCGTGGACGAGATCACCTCGGTCGAGGCCCTCAAGGACGCTGCCAAGAAGATCGGTGACCAGGGAGTTCCGGTCGTCATCGCCAAGGCCGGCACCCTGTTGAACACCGGCACCGCCCTGGACGTCTACTACGACGGCCACGACTGCGAGGTCCTCGAGGTTCCCGCCGTCGGTCAGGAGCGCGTCTCCGGTGCTGGCTGCACGCTGGCTGCCGCGATCACCGCGGAGATCGCCAAGGGAGCCAGTCCGCTGGACGCCGCTCGCACCGCCAAGCAGGTCGTCGTCTCGGCCATCGAGAACCGGATGCACGGCAACGCCCCGTTCGACTGCGTCTACCAAGGTAATTACCGAGCCTGATCATTCATGACTTGACCCCGGCGGATATCCGCCGGGGTCAAGTCATGTCTCGATCCGTCATAATCACAGACGTTGGGGGTCAGCGTCGGAAGACCGGACGCACTGACAGCTCCTCGATCATGGCCTCGGGGCTGGCCTCCAGGGCCGCGCGGACGGTGACGGCGACGGACTGTGGCCGCAGGTGCTCGGAGGCGGCGTAGGGACGTCCGGCTTGGGCCTGCAGTTCCACCTGCATGTCGGTGTCGACACGACCGGGGTGGATTGACGTCACCCGTACGACACCACGCTCCTCCTCACGCAGGGCATGTGTGAGGGCACGCAAGGCGTATTTCGAGGCCGCGTAGACGCCGCCGCCAGCCGGGGTCCGCAAGAAACCAGATCCTGAATTGATCATGACGATGTCGCCATGGCTGGCCCTCAGCAGGGGCAGCACGAGGTGAGTGAGGTCGGCGACGGCGACGACATTGATCTCCAGCACTCGACGCCACTCCTCACGGCTCTGAGCTGCGATCTCACCGGGAGACGCGGCACTCACCCCGGCGCTGTTGACGAGAACATCGAGACTGTCCAGCTGAGACACGGCCGCCGCAGTGGCCTCCTCGTCAGCCAGATCGACGACGAAGGGGGAGGCGTCAGGCAGTTCAGAGACCACCTTCTCGACGGCCTCGCGGTGGCGTCCTCCCACGATGATGTGGTGGTCTCGCCCTAGTTCCTCGGCGATCGCCCGTCCGATGCCGCGCGTCGCCCCGGTCACGAGGACTTTCTTGGTGTGCTGGTCGTTGTGTGAAGTTTCCGACGTCGTGGGGGTTTCCATGACGCAACCGTACTCGTCTTGCCAGCGAGCAATCCCGGGTTGTGGTTGGCTACCGTCATGGCAGAAAGCACGTGCGATGTCAGATCCGAAGTCGGGCGGTTACGGACAGTCATCCTGCATCGCCCTGGCGACGAATTGCGCAGACTGACTCCTCGCAACAACGACAAGCTCCTCTTCGATGCAATGCCGTGGGTCGACCAGGCCCAGCGTGACCACGACATTTTCGCCTCGATCCTTGAGGACCGCGGCGTCGAGGTCCTCCTGCTCGGAGAGCTCCTGCGCGAAACCCTCGACGACGAGGTTGCTCGGCAGCAGGCCCTTGACGATCTGCTCACCGATTTGAGATATGGCGACGGGCTGCGCAGATACCTGCGCCAGCGTCTGTCAGAGCTGTCCAGCGAGATGTTGACGAAGGTGCTCATGGCCGGTCTGTCCAATGGTGAACTGGCCACCGTCGAACCGGCTGCACCCCGCAGCCTGGTCACGAGCCTACTGGCTCCCGAGGACTTCATCATCGACCCGCTTCCGAACCTGCTCTTCACCCGCGACTCCAGCGTCTGGGTGGGTAACCATCCGGCCGTGACATCCCTGACGATGCCAGCACGGCGCCGCGAAACCCAACTGACCGACCTCATCTATCGTCACCATCCGAGGTTCCGGGGGCACGGTGACTGTTACGGCTGGCGGCTGGAGAACCTGGAAGGTGGGGACGTCATGCATCTGGGTGAGCAGGTCATGGCGATCGGCGTGGGGGAGCGCACCACCCCGTCCGGGGCCGAGCGTCTGGCGCGTACCGCCTTCGAGCTGGGAGTGGCTCACACCGTGCTGGCCGTGCCGATCCATCAGCAGCGCGCCACCATGCACCTGGACACCGTGTGCACCATGGTCGACGTCGACGCCGTCGTCATGTACCCGCAGATTGCCGACAGTCTGACGGCTGTTCCGCTCACTCCTGTCGGTGACGACATTCGTATCGGTGAGCCGACACCATTCCTGACGGCCGCCGCCGACGCTCTGGGGATCGAGCGAATACGCGTCATCGACACTGGCCTCGACCCCGTGACCGCTGAGCGTGAGCAGTGGGATGACGGCAACAACACCCTCGCCCTGGCGCCACGCGTGGTAGTGGCTTATGAGCGCAACACGAACACCAATGCTCGTCTGGAGGCCGCCGGCATCGAGGTACTGACGATTCCGAGCTCGGAGCTGGGGTCAGGGCGTGGTGGCCCACGGTGCATGTCGTGCCCGGTGCTGCGCGACGAGCTGTGAGGTGACATCAGCGATAGCATCACCGGCATGAGGTCCAGAGCAGCGATCGTAGCGACGGCACTGCTCGTCGTGGCAGGGTGCGCTCCCTCGCACGAGGGAGCCGTGCCTACCCCGGCCATCGGTTCACCGACCCCGGCACCGGCTGGGGAGGAGACCCTGGCGAGCCTGGGGTTCGAATATGGTCCGCGGAACTTCCGTCTACCCCAGGGGCTTGACGTCACGATGCGGGTCGATCACGTCAACAACATCACCCTGCTCACCCAGCCCGACACTTCCGGAAAGGTGCATGACTTCCTGGCACAGAACCTGCCTGCGTCGGGGTTCACGGTGACCGGGGATGGCAATGGGTCATTGACGTTCACCTCGAACCGCCCCGACACCACGGGCTGGACCGGGGCGTTCACGAGCTCCGATGAGGCTGCCGGACTGACCCTCCGGCACGGCTGAGCATCGGTCCCGCGCGGGTCAGCGCCGCGCATACCCTGGCTCAGGACAGGTGCCCGCCCTTGGGCCCGTTCCACAGCGAGGACCATTCGACGTCAAGATCCATGAGCATCTGACGCACCAATGGCAGGGAGATGCCGGTGACGTTGTGGGGGTCGCCATTGATACGGGTGATGAAGGCGCCGCCCAGGCCGTCGATGGTGAAGGCGCCAGCCACCTTGGCCGGCTCGCCGCTGCTGACGTAGGCGTCGATCTCGGCGTCAGTGAGATCTGCGAAGGTGACGACGGTTTGGCCGACGCGGGTCTGCTCGCGGATCTGACCGTTCTCGATGACGGCGACGTGGTGTCCGCTGACGAGGACGCCCTGGTGACCTCTCATCCGGCGCCACCACTGCCGGGCACGGTCAGCGGTGTGGGGCTTGCCGAGGACACGTCCGTCGAGATTGAGTACGGAGTCGCAGGCCACCACGATCGTCCGGTCGGCGGGGTGCTCGTCAAGGGCCCCGGAGCCGATGACCGAGTGGGCCTTGAGGCGGCACAGCCGGGCCGTCATGGTGGCAGCGTCCTCCCCAGGAAGGCGGCTCTCGTCAGCTCCCGAGGCGATGACGACAGGTTCGATGCCGGCTGAGCGCAACATACGCAGTCGGGCAGGCGATTTCGATGCGAGAACGAAACGGGTCGTCATGTCAGTAACGCCGCAGAGATCCCCGCCAGGCCGCCTGGCCGGGCATGAAGGGTTCACGGATGGTGCGCCAGTAGGACTTCCAGCCGAAGGCGATCGGCCGGTCGTCCGGCACGTAGGCGTCCGGGCCCGGACGGGTGAGCTCGGTCAGCACCGCGACGAGGGCACCAAGCTCCTCGTCGGTGAGATTTCCCCTGGTGACCTTGATCGGATCGTCGTCCATGGTGTGCTCACTCACAGTGGGATGTTCCCGTGCTTCTTGGGAGGCAGCGCCTCGCGCTTGGTGCGCAACAGACGCAGGGTACGGATGACCGAGGCGCGGGTCTCGTGCGGGTGGATGACCTGGTCGATCCATCCTCGCTCAGCTGCCTGGTACGGGTTCGACAGGGTCGTCTCGTACTCGTCGATGAGCTCCTTGCGTTTGACTTCCGGATCGGGATCGGTGGCCAAGGTGCGGCGGTGCAGGATGCTGACGGCTCCTTCAGCACCCATGACGGCGATCTGGGCTGTGGGCCAGGCGAGGTTGACGTCGGCTCCGAGGGTCTTGGACCCCATGACGATGTAGGCGCCGCCGTAGGCCTTGCGGGTGACGACGGTCAGCAGCGGCACGGTGGCCTCGGCGTAGGCGTAGATGAGCTTGGCGCCACGACGGATGATGCCCTCGTGCTCCTGCTCGACGCCGGGCAGGAATCCAGGGGTGTCGACGAAGGTGAGTACCGGGATGTTGAAGGAGTCGCAGGTCCGGACGAACCGGGCAGCCTTCTCGGAGGCATTGATGTCAAGGGTGCCGGCGTTGACCATTGGCTGGTTGGCGACGATGCCGATGACGCGGCCCTCGATGCGTCCGAATCCGCAGATGACGTTCGGGGCGAAGAGCTCGTGGATCTCCAGGAAGGTGTCCTCGTCGAGTACGGTCGTGATGATCTCGTGCATGTCGTACGGATGGTTCGCGGAGTCCGGGATGAGGACGTCGAGCTTGCGGTCGTGGTCGGTGATTGTCAGGTCGGCCTCACCGTCGTCGTAGAACGGCGGATCCTCCAAGTTGTTTTGTGGCAGGTAGCTGACCAGGTCGCGGACGAACTCCAGGGCGTCGCCCTCGTCATTGGCCAGGTAGTGGGAGTTGCCCGACTTCGTGGAATGGGTACGAGCGCCGCCCAACTCCTCGAGGGAGACGTCCTCGCCGGTGACCTGCTTGACGACGGCCGGGCCGGTGATGAACATCTGGGAGGTCTGGTCGACCATGACGATGAAGTCGGTGAGGGCGGGGGAGTAGACGTGACCGCCAGCTGCGGCGCCCATGATGATGGAGATCTGGGGGATGACGCCGGAAGCCCTGGTGTTGCGACGGAAGATGTCGCCGAACCTGGCCAGGGAGGCCACGCCTTCCTGAATACGAGCGCCGCCACCCTCATTGATGCCGATGAGGGGGCAGCCTGTCTTGACGGCGAAGTCGATGATCTTGCAGATTTTCTCGCCGTAGACCTCACCCAAGGACCCACCGAAGATCGTGACGTCCTGGCTGAACACACAGACCGGACGACCATGGATCGCACCGACACCGGTGATGACGCCGTCGGTGTAGGGACGCTTGCGTTCCATGCCGAAGTTCGTCGAGCGGTGACGAGAGAACTCATCGAGCTCGGTGAAGGAATCCTCGTCCAGCAGCCGCAGGATGCGCTCCCTGGCGGTCATCTTTCCGGCGGCGTGCTGCTTTTCGATGGCCGAGGGGGATGCGGCATTGACGGCCTCGTCGATCCTCCGACCGAGGTCGGCGATCTTTCCTGCCGTGGTGTGGATGTCGATCTCCATGAGTTGAGACTATCCGTCACAGGCGACAAGCGTGGCCTCGGGCCGCTTTCCGGGATGGATTGCGGCCGTGCGGACCGTGGTCGTCACGAGCTTCCGGAAGTTCCACGGCATCACCGGGCCGGTGACTGGCTGGTCGTCTGGGCCAGGGATGAGTTGGCGCGCAGCACGATGGCTTACGGATAATCTGGACGGGTGCCTTCCACGCCTGCTGCCATTGCTGATCGCGTCATCGAGCTTGCCGGGAACACGATGTTCACCGGGCCGTGCGGAGGGGGGATTGCCTGTGTCGACTCCACCGGCTCGACCAATGCTGACATGGTGTCCTTCGTCCGCGCCGGGGGAACCTCGTTCCGCCTCCTCGTCGCTGATCACCAGGAAGGCGGACGAGGACGTTTCTCACGCAGTTGGCACGACGTCCCGGGAACGAATCTGGCTATCTCTGCCCTGGTGCCCAATGATCGTCCCGCCCAGGACTGGGGCTGGCTCTCGATGGTGGCCGGACTCGCCGTCGTCGAGGCCATCGAGGAGGTTGGCGGGGCTGATCGCTCCCGGGTGACGTTGAAGTGGCCCAATGACGTCCTGGTGGATCTTGGCACCGACCATGGTGGCAAGGTGAGCGGGATCCTGTCGGAGCGCGTCGACGGACCGGCTGGTCCTCACGCCGTCATCGGGATTGGGATCAACGTGTCGATGGGGACCGACGAACTGCCAGTCCCGACGGCGACCTCCCTGGCGTTGTGCGGGTTGAACCACGACAAGAACGAGCTGTTGGCCAGCCTGCTAGTCCACCTCGACGAATTGCTGACGGTGTGGCTGGCGACCGGAACCGTGCGAGACCAGTACGTGGCGCGGTGCGACACCATCGGTGCCCCGGTGCGACTGACCTTCGACCCGGAGACCATCGGTGGCGGTGACGAGGCCGTCGACGGTGTCGGCGTCGACGTGGATGTCGACGGTGCCATCGTGGTGGAAACCTCGGAAGGACGTCGCACCTTCAACGCGGGAGACGTCAACCATCTGCGCACGAGGTGAGTTCCACCACGGCACCCTGAACGTCCCGACCACCTAGACTGCTGACCATGACGACCCACATCCTGGCCCTTGGTGGCGGCGGTTTCTCGATGTCGAACCGTGGTGAGCCCACCGCTCTCGACCGTCACATCCTTGACCTGTCCGGAAAGTCCTCGCCCTTGGTGTGTTTTGCCCCCACCGCGGCAGCCGATGACCCGGTTTACGTCAATCGTTTTCTGGCCGCCTACTCGGCGCTGGGTGTGCGGACCATGGTGCTGACCCTGTGGCAGGGGGCTGCGGAGTCGGTGGAGCGTCTTTCCCAGGCTGACGTCATCGTGTCGGGTGCCGGTTCGGCGGCCAACCTCATGGCGCTGTGGCGGATGCACGGGGTTGACCACGTCATCCGGCGGATGATGTCGTCGGCGGACGACGTCGTGCTCGCCGGGGTCGCAGCCGGTGCGGCGTGCTGGTTCTCCGGCTGTCTCACTGACGCATTCGGTGACCTGCGTGCGTGGCGAGGCGGAATGGGTCTGCTCGACGGGTCGTTCTGCCCCCACTTCGACGGTGAGTCGGAGCGCGCCCCAATCTACGCACAGTCGGTTGCCAATGGGGTTCTCCCCGCTGGTTACGCAGTCGATGACGGAGCAGCAATCCATTTCGTCGACGGTGAGTTCTCCGTCGCCGTTGCCGAGCGTGAGGAGGCCACGGTCTCAAGGTTCTCCGCATCCGAGGAGCCGACCTCGTCGGGAATCCTGCGCGAGGAGCTCGACGTCACCGTGCTGTGACATTCCACGGCTGCTGATAGTCGTCGAGGTCCTCGTCGCCGTCATAACGCCCGTCGGTCAGGTCCGCGAAGAGGTCTGCCACTCGGCGGGCGCCCGGGACGTCATCGAGGACCAACTGGTCTGACGGTGTGGTGAGGATGAGTTTTCCACAGCCCATCATCCGATCGACGACGTCGGCCTGCCAGGACACGTCGACGAGGCTGTCAATCATGACGTCGTGACCCCGTCTGACGATGACGCCATGACGCAGCATCACGCGTCGTTCAGTGATCGTCATGGTGGTGGTGAACCACTTCAGCCACGGAATGATGGTACCGACGATTATGAGCGCGACTGCGACGACCGCGACGATTGGCCAGTACCGGGCTCGTATCTCGAGCGTCATGAGTCCGAGCAGCGCGGCAGCCCCGATGACTGCGACGAACCCCATGACGACAGGCCAGAACAGTGCTTTCGCGTGACGGCGGGAGTGCACCAGCACCGTCTCGTCACGATTGCGCCGCAGTGGCTGTCCGACTCGCACCATGTTTCCAGTATGGACGACCCCGCAATGTGAACGCGTGACGTGCGGTCAGTGCCAGGCATGAGGTACGAGTGGGTGCCATGCCCTTACACGTGCGGTTTGTGCCCCAGACAGTCCTCCTGCGTGTTCACGTCACCTTCGAGAGTGTCCGCACCAGCCTTGACCCAGCCGTCCCGGGGCCCTCACCTGGTTGGGGAGGGCGGCTGCGGCCAGCTGTCCCTGCAATACTCGTGGAGAACCCGGAAAGACGGCTGCGCTCTGCTTGATGAGATGGCAGCAGCCCTTCATCTTTTCGGCCGTTCCACGGGCGATCGCTGATAACCCTCGGCCGGTGTCCGGATGGAAAGCCGACGCGAAGACGATCCGACAGGGAAATCCACGGGTGGAAGATCCGGGAGAACAGCTCTTCCGCGGTTCTGTGTCCGGTGGCCGTTACGATGAAGGTCGTGACCTCCTACACCATTGGAATCATTGGCGGCGGGCAGCTTGCCCGCATGATGCACCAGGCTGCGATCGGATTGGGGGTGCGCACCCGTCTGCTGGCCTCCGACCCTGACGAGTCCGCGGCCCAGGTGATGTCTGATGTCGTCATCGGCTCCCATCTCGACCACGACGCCGTCATGGACTTCGCAGCTGGGTGTGACGTCGTGACCTTCGATCACGAGCACGTGCCGACCGTCCTCGTCGAGGAGATGGAACAGGCAGGGTGTGCTGTCCGCCCCGGATCGGCCGCGATGGTCCATGCTCAGGACAAGGTCGTCATGCGTGAATTCATGGCGAAGGAGGGATTCCCGAACCCGGCCTGGAAGGTCTGTGACACCCCTGACGATCTCGTCGCCTTCGGTGCGGACCACGGCTGGCCCGTCATCGCCAAGACGTCTCGCGGCGGATATGACGGCAAGGGAGTCTTCAAGATCGACGGACCTGACGGTGCCGGGGAACCCTTCGAGGCTGCCGGAGGACTGGCCGACGGCAAACAACCGATTCGTATTCTCGCCGAGGAGTTCGTTGATTTCCGACGCGAACTCTCTGCCGTTGTCGTCCGCTCCCCATCGGGTCAGGGAGCCGCCTATCCGGTCACGGAGACCATCCAGCGTCACGGGGTCTGCGCCGAGACCATCAGCCCGGCACCGGACATGTCCTCGGACCGCCAGGTGGAGCTGCAAACCATGGCCCTGGACATTGCTGGGCGCCTCGACGTCGTCGGTGTCCTCGCCGTTGAGCTCATGGAGCGCGAGGACGGTTCCGTCATCGTCAATGAGCTGGCGACCCGCCCCCACAACACCGCCCACTGGACCATCGACGGTGCCGAGACGAGCCAGTTCGAGAACCACATGCGAGCCGTGCTTAACCTTCCGCTCGGTTCACCGGCCCTGACTGCCCCCGTGGTCGTCATGGCCAACGTTCTCGGCGGGTCTGAGGAAGACCTGACCGGGGCTCTGCAACACTGTTTCGCTCGTGACCCGGAACTGCGCGTCGAGTTGTACGGGAAGTCCGTGCGCCCCGGCCGCAAGGTCGGTCACGTCACCTGCCTTGGTGACGACGCCGAGACGACTCGTCGCCGGGCGCGCCATGCCGCCGCCTACCTCATGGGAGAACACGATGCCTGAGACCACCGCCAACAGCCGTAAGCCGCGTCGCGGCAAGAAGGTCGAGACAGCGGGCGGAACCGCACGCCGGTTGGCTGGTGACGCCACGGGCCCGCAGGTGTCGATCATCATGGGCTCGGACTCCGACTGGCCGACGATGGAGCCCGCCGCCCAGGTGCTCACCGACTTCAACGTGGGATTCGAGGCGGAGGTCGTCTCGGCTCACCGGATGCCCGAGGACATGGTTGAGTTCGGCCGTGGCGCCCACGAGCGCGGTATCAAGGTCATCATCGCCGGTGCCGGTGGTGCTGCCCATCTACCCGGCATGGTCGCCGCGCTGACCCCGCTGCCGGTCATCGGAGTGCCGGTTCCGCTGGCCCATCTCGACGGCATGGACTCCCTGCTGTCCATCGTCCAGATGCCTGGTGGTGTACCGGTGGCGACGGTCGGTGTCGGTAATGCCAAGAACGCCGGTCTGCTGGCCGTGAGGATTCTGGCCGCATCGAATCCCGAGCTGTGCGACGCCATGGTCAAGTACCAGACCGAGCTGCACGACATGGCGGCCGCCAAGGGGGAGAAGGTGCGCACCCACTCGCGCCCCTGAGCGAGCCATCGATACGCGGATGGCCCCGAACTGTTGCGGTCCGGGGCCAGTTCGCTGCTTCCAGACCCTTGGTCAGACCAGGGACAGGGTCAGCGACATATCAACCGGGCGGGCGTACAACCGGTGGGACATGATCGGCATCGGGCCGCAGGAGGTCGATCCCAGCGGGGCCGAGAGGGCGTCCAAGGTCAGCCAGGTGTGCCCGTCGGGCTCCAGATCCCAGGTATGGGCGGCGCTGAACAGGGCCTTGGACGTCCACGGGCGAACCGCGAATGCCGGCCAGCCACCATCAGCGGCGACGCGCAGACCACCGTCGGGGCCGGTGATCGTAAGCTCGTGGACACCCTGACGAAGACCATTCTCCTGAGGCATGACGTAAGGCGTCTGGAGGCTGGCGACGTCGGAGTTCCAGCGGCCCCAGGTGGCGGCGTGCTGGGAATCCGGGTAGTTCTCCGTCGGACCGAGTCCGAACCAGGACACGGTGCTCCACTCATCCGGCAGCCCCATGGTCACGCCGATGCGACCCAGCATTGCCGGCCAGTGCCCCTGCGGTTCGACGTGGAGATCGAGATGGATCCCTTCGGATCCCTCGTCGGCCTGGACGGCTCGCCAACTCCACGTCGTCGTCATGGAATCTCGAGCAGCTGCCGCGGCACTACGAGTGCCGACGACCAGGTCATCTCCCTCCTCGCGCACCGAGACCGTGGTGTGGACGAGCCGGTCGAGACCGGCAGCCAGCGCGGAGCCACCAATTTTGTTACGAGCCAGGCTGCTGGCCCGGTCGTTGTCGATCAGGGCGCGGAAGAGATCGAGAACCGGTGCGACGATGCCGTTCCCGCCCAACTCCACGAGACGACCACGACGGTCGAAGCGAGCAGGTCCGAGAACCCAGCCGCTACCGTCGCGACGCGGGTGGGACGATGCCGGAGGACACGGACGGGGGAGAGGCTCAGGGATCAGCAGGTCCGACGCCCGTGCCACCACGTGGCCCGCCTGAGCCCAGATGGTGTCCTTGACCAACCTGGCCTCGACGACGACGACCATCCGGTCGGAGATCTCGTCGGGAACCGGCACGGATCCGGTCCAGGACTGATGAGCGGGCAGTGCTCCGATGTCCAGAACACCTTCGTCGGTGACCTTGCCGTCGTCGACGAGTTGCCAGACGAATTCGAGATCGGACAGATCGGCGAAGTCGAGGCGGTTGATGACGGTGATGCCGTCGCCGGCGCGCAAACGTGACCCGTCGACCTCGATGCGCACCGCACCCATCGTCGCCGTGAACTCCAGCAGGCCAGGCGAGGGGGTGCGATCGGGCATGACGAGCCCGTCGCAGACGAAGTTCCGATCGTGCAGCACCTCACCGAAGTCGCCGCCATAGGCATATCCGCGTCCGGTGTCGATGCCGTGGTCGCCCCACTCCCAGATGAATCCGCCGTGCATACGATCGCGGTGGAAATGCGGGTCGAAACAACGTTCCTCGTAGTCAGCGAGCTCACCCGGGCCATTGCCCATGGCGTGGGCGAACTCGCACATAAAGAAGGGAAGCTCGAGCTCGCGGCCGGTTTGCGGAACAGGCTCGGCGCCCGGCATGACAGTACGGTCGCGGACGGCCTCGACCCACTCCATCCTCGGATACATGACGGTCCACACGTCGGAGATGGTGTGGGTGTAGTCGCCCTCGTAATGGGTGAACCGGGACGGGTCGCGATGCTTGGCCCAGTCGTTCATGAGGCGGATGCCCTCACCGCAGTGGGACTCGTTGCCCATCGACCATCCGATGATCGAGGGGTGGTTCTTGTCCCGTTCCACGGTGCGCTGGATGCGGTTGAGCAGGCAGTCGTACCAGCGGTCGTCGCCAGCGGGGTTTCCGTCCCAGCCACCCCACTCGAAGCCGTGGGTCTCCAGGTCGCACTCCAGAAGCACCCAGATGCCGTACTCGTCGCACAGGTCGAGGAAGCGGGCGTCCGGTGGGTAGTGTGAGGTGCGGATGGCATTGACGCCGTGACGCTTCATGAGTTCGAGGTCGGCGCGCATGGTCTCCTGGTCGAGGGCGCGTCCGGTGTGCGGATCCCACTCGTGGCGGTTGACACCGCGGAAGACGACCTTGTGTCCGTTGACGGTGATGACGTCCCCGTCGATGGCGACGGTGCGGAATCCGATCCGCAGGGAGACGGTCTCGGAGCCCGTCGAGACGGTGGCGTCGTAGAGCATTGGGGTCTCAGCGGTCCAGGGTTGCGCGTCGGGGACGGTCACCTCGGTGTTGCAGGTGGTGGTGACGCCGAGTTCCGGGATGGTGACGGTGGCGCCGTCGGCTCCGTCAATAGTGATCTTGGCGGCGCCGTCCTCCCAGGATGCGTGGACGAAGAGGTCGTCGATGCCGTCCTGCGGGCGTGCCAGCAGCGTGACCTTGCGGAAGATCCCCGACATCCGCCACATGTCCTGGTCCTCCAGGAAGGTGCCGTCGGACCATTGACTGACGGCTACTGCCAGCACATTGCGGCCGGGGCGCAGTTGCGCAGTGACGTCGAACTCACTGGTGAGGCGCGAACCCTTGGTCCACCCCAGTTCGACTCCGTTGAGCCAGACGCGGGCGAAGGAGTCGACTCCCTCGAAACGCAGCAGCACCCGGTCAGCATTGGTGAACGTCTCACTGACCTGGAAGGTGTGGCGGTAGCACCCGGTCGGGTTCTCATCGGGAACGACGATGTCTTCGCCGGAAGCCGGGACCGGAATCGGGTAGTTGACGTTGAGATAGGCGGGGCGCCCGAACGGTGCTTCGCCTGCCGGGTCGGTCATCTGCCACATCGAGGGAACGGCGAGGTCGACGAAGTCGGTATCGTCGAATCCAGGGTCGAAGAAACCTTCCGGTACGTCAAGGGGGGAGTCGACGAGCTGGAAACGCCACGTTCCAGACAGATCGAGGGTCGGGGCATCGGTGTGCAGGTGAGCCCGTGGGGCCACAGGCCCCTGCCACGGGACGAGGTTCGTCAGGGCGGCGTCGATCCCCGGAGCGGTGTCGGCATTGGCAACCATGGACACCACCATAGAACCTGATGATGAAAACGTGTACACCGCGATGTCAGAAGGTGAGCACTGAGGTGATTCGAGGTGTGGTCTCACTCGGCAGGCTGATGATGCCGTGGTGGTCCCGGAAGATGCGTATCGCACAAGCAGGTGGGATGGCAGTGCCGCCACGGTTTTCCGGAGCTACCACGGCCTGCTCACGTGATCAGGGCTGGGACGGGCGAGCCAGGCCGTGGTACTGCGACCGAGAGGAGAGTTGATGGAGACACCGACCTCGGCGTTTCAACGTCAGATCAGGACAGTTCGGTCACCTTTGAGGTGTCACCGCTCCTCAGCTCATCCCACAGCCGAGCCGCTTTCCTGTCATTCCACAGCACCGAGGAACCGGCCGAGGTGTTGGCCGAGACCGTTGACACCGGGACCGTCATCTTGATGCCGTCGTTGCCGGAAACCTTCATGAGACCGCGAGCGGTCTTGAGGGCAGTCAAGGTCGAAGTGTCGGTGCCGAGCTTCACCGCATCCGAGGCCGCCATGTTGAGGTTCCAATATCGCACCGGGTTGATGAGGGTCCACGGGCTGAGGGCCTTCGTCGCGACTTGGGAAGCCACCGTCTGCTGCCTCTTGACGCGCCCCAGGTCGCCCTCGGGATCGGCCTTTCGCATGCGGACATATCCCAGGGCCTGAACTCCGTCGAGGGTCTGGGTGCCGGCAGGAAGGTTGGTGTGGGAATCCTTGTCGACCATCGGATTGTCGAGGGTCACCTCGACTCCGCCGACCGCATCGACCATTTCCACGAAGCCACCGAACCCAATCTCGACGTAGCCGTTGACACGCAGGTCGGTGGCCCTCTCAATCGTTTGGACCAGTAGCTTGGCGCCACCAATCGAGTAGGCGGCGTTGAGCTTGTTGTGATGGTGCCCCGGGATGGGCAGGTACGAGTCGCGCGGCAGGGAGATCAGGACGTTCTTTCCCTCCGGCGGCATGTAGAGCAGCAGCATGGTGTCGGTGCGAAGACCACTCTCGGTTCCGGTACCGAACTCCTTCTGCTGTTTCGTCGTGAGGTTTTGCCTCTCGTCGGTGCCGACGAGGAGCACGAGGGTACCGGGATGGCTTGCACCCCGCGGACCGTCGGGGGTGGCATCGACGGTTCCGGTCCGACTCAACGCATAGGACGGTACGGCGACAAGCCACACCAACCACGCCAACAACAGCACCATGATGACCTTGAAGGGGTGCCGACGCTTGCGAGGGCGTGGTGCGGGACGACTCGCCCGCTGCCGCAGACGAGGAGGAGGGGCTTGACGCGGGGGCCGACGGGCTGGTTGGGCACTCGGCCGGTACGGATCACCAGTGGGCCGTGGGGATGACGTCGACCGTGGGCGCGGTCGGGTGGATCGGTCGGCACCCTGCCGGGATTGCGGACGTCGACCACCTTGCGATCGACCCGCCCCACTGTGGGGTCGGCCCGATTCGCTGTGCGGTGCATTTATCGGATCGATACGGGTGGCGTCAATGGCGTCAACTCCGTATAGCCAGTCCAGGTCGGACTGACGAGATCGCTTGTCGCGGGGACCGCGCCCAGTGTCTCGATTAGGCATGAATTCCACGGTAGTCGCAAGGCCATGCAGATTCCTGAGGCTTATTGGGCGAGTCCCGTGTGCCTCAGGATTCACAGTTTCTTCCGAACTGGCACAATGTCGTCCATGTCGTCATACCTCGCGCCCCCGGTCAGTGTTGTCATACCGGTGAGGAACGAGGAACGGTACCTCGAGGAATCGGTGGCCGGTGTCCTCAATCAGGGCTACCCGGGACAGATGGAGGTCATCCTTGCCATCGCTCCCAGCACTGACCGCACCGCTGAGATCGCTCAGGAGCTGGCTGCCCGGGACGATCGCATTCGGGTCATCGACAATCCCGGCGGCACCACCCCCAAGGCTCTCAACCTCGGTGTGGCCGCTTCTCAGTACGAGATCATCGTGCGCGTCGACGCTCACGGTGAGCTCGGCCCGGAGTACATCGCGACGGCTGTCGAGTTGCTGGAGCGAACCGGGGCGGCCAATGTCGGTGGAGTCATGGACGCCAAGGGTCGTACCCCCTTCGAGCAGGCCGTCGCCGTCGCCTACACCTCGAAGCTCGGCTTGGGGAGCAGCGCCTTCCACCAGGGAAATGCCCCTGAAGGGCCAGCGGAGACGGTCTTCCTCGGGGTGTTCCGCAAGGCGGATCTTGAGGCCGTCGGCGGCTTCTGCCCCGAATTTGATCGCGCTCAGGACTGGGAGCTCAACTACCGCCTGCGTCAGTCGGGACGAGAAGTGTGGTTCAGCCCCGATCTTCGGGTGACCTACCGCCCCCGTTCCACCGTCAAGGCGTTGGCCCGGCAGTTCTTCCGCACCGGCCAGTGGCGTCGTGAAGTCATGCGGCGCCATCGCGACTCGGTGAGTCTGCGCTATCTGGCCGCTCCCATTGCGGTCACCGGAGTGGTGACGGGAACCGCCCTCGGAATCGTCGGAATCGTCGAGGCGGTCAGGGGCAGGCCGTGGCTGAAGCGTTGGCCACTCATCGGATGGGTGGCCCCGCTGGGTTATGGAAGCATCATCGGGATTGGATCGGCGGCGATGAAACGCGACATGGATCCGGGCGTCCGGGCTCGACTGCCAGTGGTGCTGGCGATCATGCACATGAGTTGGGGAGTCGGATTCCTCGTCGGTCTCGGCGAGCGTTCCGAGGACTGATCTCACACCTCGACGGCTCCCTCTTGAGTGGTGATGGCAGCGACATCGTCGCTTGACTCGACCAGGACGAGTGACCCGCCGCCGAGCAGGCAGCTGACGAGGGTCGTGGCGACGAGTTCCCCACCACCGACCCGAATCCGTTCCGGGGAGAGCAACACCGCTCGGTCCAACGGCACGACGCCGCACAGCTGCTCGCCGGTCCACTCCTGGCATCCCTTGAGCCACACTGACCCGGACGCGGCGGGTCGTGCAGTGACGAGGTCGTCGGGGCCAGCCAGCACGTCAGCGTTGTCGATGGCCCCCGGAACGAGGTTTTGGCACGGGGTTGCCAGTGGTGTGAGGCTGCACTGGACGAGGACCTCGGGGGAGTCAACAGGGTCGGTGTCCGGGCCGATCACTTCCACTGTGGCTTCGTCCAGCCCGGTAAGGTCAACCCGCAGACCGGCCCACCAGGAGGACAGCAGCCACACGCAACTGGTCCAGTGGCCAGGGCGCTGCCTGAAGACGGACAACCTCGCGACGTCTCCTGCCGCGATCCCCTCGGAGTCGAGGAGGTGAACAGACTTGGTCACCCAGGTGAGCAGGGTGCGGGCGGACAATTCACCGCGATCTGTGCCGTCATACCAGGTCAGGATCGGCAGCGCACCCGCCTCCTCGCTGCGACGCCACAGGGCGGTGAGCGGGTCGGAGCTGCGGGCGGCGGTCGGTCGGGCCAGGGAAACCATGGCCACCATTGTGAAGGATGAAACGCCGCGGTGCGTCCAACACGGTTGCATCGGTGTGGTCAGATACTCTGTCGACATGCAACACGTCCTCATCCTGGCAGGCGGGTCCGGTACGCGCCTGTGGCCACTGTCTCATCAGGGAGAGCCCAAACAGCTGCTGGAGCTCATCGACGGGATGAGCCTGCTGCGGATGGCCTACGAGCGGGTGGCCGGTCTCGTTCCGGACGCCAACATCGTGGTGTGCACCGGCGCCTCGTATGCCGATACCGTGGCCAAGCTGTTGCCAGAGCTCCCGGCTGAGAACATCCTCGGTGAACCGGTCGGACGGGACTCCCTCAATGCCGTGGCATGGCCGGCTGGCATCATCGCTGACCGCGATCCTGACGGCGTCATGGCTGTCGTCACGGCTGACCACATCATCCGTCCTGCTGACGACTTTCGCGCCGCCTTGCAACACGGATTCGATCTCGCCACGGACGACCCTGCCGCCTTGGTGACCTTCGGCGTCGTCCCCACCGAGCCGAACACCGGTTTCGGTTACCTTCACCGGGGTGGCCCGCTGGATTCGGATCCCCGTGGTTACAAGGTTCTCGAGTTCGTTGAGAAGCCCAGCCCGGAGCTTGCCCGCGAATACCTCGATTCAGGCGAGTATTGGTGGAACTCCGGCATGTTCGTCTGGCGGGCATCGACCCTGTTGAACTGTGTGTCCCAACTCAAGCCCCGGACCCGCCACCAGGTTGACGAGCTTGTCGCCGATCCGTCCCGGATCACCGAGGTGTACCCGCTCATGGAGAAGGTCTCCGTCGACGTCGCGGTGATGGAACCGGCCTCCCACGGCGGATGCGGAGTACATGTCGCTGCGATTCCGCTGGAGATCCAGTGGTACGACGTCGGCTCCTTTGAGGCCTTGGCCCCTCACCTGCCTGAGGACGGTGGGGGTAACAACGTGACGGGTATGACCGTCACCGTCGACTCAGCCGGGAATCTGCTCATCAACGACCGCCCTGATACCGTGCTTGCCGTGGCAGGTTTGCACGGCATGGCCGTGGTGAGCACCGACCGTGCCACCCTGGTGGTGCCGCTCTCCCACTCCCAGCAGGTCAAGGCTCTGGTGGCTGAGGTGGCTGCCCAGGCGGGAGGACGATTCGCGTGAAGAACGCCCGGGAAATCCGCGAGCCCATTGCATGGACCGTCATCGTCGTCAGTATCGGATTTCTCGTGGCCTTCCTGGTGCGGGCCGTCACGATGATGATCCACGAGCACAGCGGCCTTTTCGGAATGGCTCGTAGCTTGTCGGGAAGTTCGCTGGGCATCGGCATGATCCTGTTGCTGCTGGCCGCGGTCCTGGTGTGCCGGTTCATTCGTCCGGCGACTCCTCATGCCGAATTGCTCGGCAAGGTGTCTGCTCTCATCGTGGCGAGTGCTGCCGGATTCGACCTCATCCTTGCTCTGCTCGCTCCCGTTCATGGTCCTGGGGGAGTTCTGGGGGCGTCCCTGGGGCTCTTCGGTGACCTTCTGGCCATTGCCATCAAGGTCCTGGCTGCGTGGGTACTGCTGGTGCTGACGCGGCCGGAGGCAGCCACTTCTGACGAAGCCGAGGGTTCCGACGTGGAACCTGAGGCGGAGGGTGTGAAGCTGGAACCTGCAGGTCAACTCGCGGTCACCCAGGAGGCTGACATCCCCGCTCAGGAGGAGTTCAGCTGGCCTGAGGGTGTCGGTGCGGTCTGGACGAGGGCCGGTGATGCGGCGAGTGGAGCAGGCGCATCCGCATGGGATCCGGCGCAGACCAGAAACGCTCAGAATTGGGCGAGCGATTCGACATCTCAGCAGACCGGAGGCGACGCGGAAGATCACCAATGGTCGAACGACTGCAGACGGCGCTGAGAATCAACCACAGGTCTGCCTTGGTCCCCGGCGCGACACGCCGGTAGTTGTGGGGTTTTCCCGAGACGGAGTCGCGCGCTGAATCTCACACGTGTAATTTGTGCATCGGCGCGGAACCCGCCGCGTCTGATCTCGAGGAGCTTCCCCCATGGACGAGATTCTGACTTTGCTTGCCGGAGGCGGTGACGACGAGCCGGAATGGCACGACAAGGCCTTGTGTGCCCAGACTGATCCGGAGGCATTCTTCCCTGAAAAGGGCGGATCCACCCGTGAAGCCAAGCGCATCTGCGAGTCCTGCGAGGTGCGTCAGGAATGCTTGGAGTACGCCCTCGAGAACGACGAGAGATTTGGAATCTGGGGCGGGTTGTCGGAGATGGAGAGGCGTCGACTGCGCAAGCGGGCGTGACCATCCTGGCGGCACACCACGGTGGGGATGACGGCCCGTTAGAATTTCCTGTCTGCGCGGAGGTGCCGTCGGCGCGATTGGTATGTGTGATGATCAGTCGTGTACATATGACGTGCACGCCGAGCTCCATGACGTCGACGAACAGGTGGTCTACCAGGTGAGTGACGAGAAGTACTCTGCGGAGACCGAGCCCGACGAGGGTCGTTGGCCTGACCTCGGCGATGCTCCACGCACTGCGGAGGGGCTCACGGACTGGACGATTCCCGTCATCCCATCGGTGCGTGTCGATCCGGCGGACTGGGCATGGGCGCATGAACGTCGTGAGCCTGCCGTCCCTGACATCACCGCTGACGAAGTCGCCGTCATCCTGCTCGTTCACCAAGCGGCAGATTGGTTGCCGCGAACTCTCAACGCCTTGCGTCGCAGCGACGAGAGGGCTGCGGTCCAGATCGCGGTTGACCTTGGTTCCACCGACGAATCCACGAACTTGTTGGAGGAGGCTGTCGGTGAGGGGCTGCTGGAAGAATGTGTCACGGCCAGCGCCGACACCACGCCTGGTCAGGGCGTCAACCTCGCCCTTGATCGTCTTCCCGACGACGTCACTCACGTTTGGATCTTGCATGACGACGTGGAGGTGGGCCGGGACTCCTTGAGTTCACTGCTCCATGAGGCTTCTCGCAAGCCTCACCCTGACGTCCTGTACCCGACCTTGCTCAAGCCGGCTCGGCGCAATTACCCCGAGTTCATTGACGAGCAGGGCCAGAGTGTCAGTACCGGCGGTACTCGGGTTCTTCCCGTCGTTGACCGCGGTGACATTGACCAGAAGCAGGCTGATCCCGGCCCCATCCTGGGGGGATCGACGGCTGGGATGTTCGTCCGGTTGGAGGCGTGGAGCCGGCTCGACGGATTTGATCCCGCCCTTCCGCTCTTCCGTGACGGTGTCGACTTTGGATGGCGTGCCAACGAGGCAGGCATGGTGGTGCGCACTGCGCCGACCTGCACCATCCACCACCGTCAGGCCGGTCGAGGGTGGCAACGTGAGTCGAATCTGGCCCCTCGCCCGGACGCCACCGACCGTCTCGCCGGCATGCGCATGGTCGCGGCCCGCACCGGTCACCCGACCCGCACCAGTTTCGCCTTGTTGCTGGCCAGCGTGTGGCGATTCATCGTTCTGCTGGTCGGCAAGGCCCCTTCCCGTGCTGCCGACGAGTGGCGAGCCGGCTGGCAGCTGTGGAAGACCCGTTCAGTCACCCGCGAGATGTCCCAGCGGTTGCAGGAATTCCACGCTCAGTGCGACCCTGACGATCTGGAGAACACCAATCGTCTGCTGCCCAGCCGACGCAGTGTGTGGGCTCGAGCCGTCGACCGTTACGCCGGGGACCTCTCCGACCGGATGCATCCGTGGCGAAACGAGGACGGAACGACGATCGACGATCTCACCGGCGACGATTTCACCGCCCGTGACCATCGCTTCGTCGTCAACCCGTACATCGTGATGGTCGGGCTCATGGTGCTCTGCGGGCTTATCGCCTGCCGGGGCCTCTACGGGCCGGGAAGTGTGACCTCGACGTGGCTGGCTCCGGCTCCACATGGGCTGTCCGGTGCCTGGCACCGGTGGCTCACCGCTGTTCCGGGCGTGACGGGAGCGAATGCCCCGTGGCTTGCCTGGTCGGCCTTCGGCTCGGTCCTGACGATTGGCGAGCCAGAAGTCCTCGTCCGCATCCTGCTCGTCCTGACACCGCTGCTCACAGCGATGTCGGCACATCGTCTCTTCCGTCGCGTCATTGGCGTCGGCGTGACGACCGTGCTGCTCTCCAGCTTCTGGGGACTGTTGCCGATTCTCACCGGCGGCCAGGCTCGCGGTTCGGTGACGGCCGTGGCACTGGGCGTCATCCTTCCCCACATGGCATTGCACACCTGGCGTCTCGTGAACTCCGAGACGGTTGACGCCGCCGAGCTGCGTGGTGCCGGCATCGGTCATCGTCAGGTCGGAGGCGTCTCTTCTGCCGGCGGCCTGGCTCTGTGGTCGGCCCTGGCCATCAGCTTGGTTCCGGCGCTGTGGATTTACCCGCTGGCCGTGGCCGTGGGCGTCCTCATGACCCGACCGCGTCGTCCGATGCTGGCCGCCATCGTCGCCGTCGGCCCGCTCCTGGTCATCTCGCCGTGGATTCCACGGCTGTTCAGCGAGCCCGGACGGTTGCTGACGGGGGGCGAGCCGGTCCTGAGCCCCGACGTCGAAACTCGCGCCGGTCTCTGGCTGCTGGTCGGACGATCAATCGTTCCCGGCACGGCCCCGACCGCGTTCACCCTGATCGCGATGATCCCGTTGTGGATTGCCGCGTTGTGGGCTGTGTGGCGTCTCGTCATCGACCGGTCGGCCTCCATCGGTTCCCTCACCGGGCATCCGAGAGGCCGGGTGCTCGCCCTCATCCTCGTCTATTTGGTGTGCCTCATCCTTGCCGGTGTCGGATCGCGCGTCCTGGTTGACGTCTGGGGTGTGCAGGTTCATCCGGCCATTGAGCCATGGCAGCTCGTAGGCGTCGGTGTCCTGCTGGTACTCATCGCGGCAGCACGCCAGTCCGCCCTGCTCAAGCGGGCTGAGGCCGATCATCATCCCGCTGACGAGTCGCCGACCTTGGGAGAGCTCCTCGTCAGTATTGGTAACCGGTGGTTGCCCTGGGTGATGGCAGTCTCCGTCGCCGCAGGTGGCGTCTGGTGGTTGGTCGGTGGCGCTCGTGGCCCGATGTCCACTACTGACGAGATGCGTCCCGCCTATGTCACTGCGGTGGAGGGCTCGCCGCGCCAGACTCGCACCCTCATGGTGAATGTGCACGGCAGCGACGCCCGCTGGAACCTTGTCGACGCCGAGAACCCGAGCTGGGGAAGCGGTGAACGCCCCGCCATTTCCTCCGACAGCCGGATTGCCAATAGCACGGCTGACCTTGCCCTGGCAGTGGCGACGGGTGCTGTCCCCGACGACCTCGCGAGTCGCCTGTCCTCGCTGGGCATTGGCCATCTTTGGCTTAGCGGGGCAGGCTCCGACGTCGTCGCCCAGGTGGGCAATGCGGCGGGTCTGACTGCTGCCAACACTGACCTGACGACGACCGTCTGGACGGTGGATGGCCAGCCATCCAGGGCCGTTCTCGGTGCAGCCGGCGGAGACCAGAAGCCCGTTTCCGGCAAGGTGACCACATCGGGCACCCTGACGATCCTGGAACCCCGCGACGACCGCTGGAAGGTCGAGGTGGGTGGCACCGAACTTCAGCCGACCGCTCAGCACGAGATCGGGGAGTCCTACCGCGTCGGATCGGCTCGTGGTGACGTGACCTGGTCGATGCCGACCCAGGGATGGGCCTGCGCCATTGAGGTGGTGGCCACTCTGGCGTTGCTGTTGCTCGCCGGCCCCCAGGCCGCCCAGCGGAATCGCGCCGTCGCCCCGCGTCGTTCCGTCCCCACCCGTGGCCGCAAGGCGCGCCGTAACCGTCGTCAGGAGGAATCATGAGCGACCGTCCACGCCGCGCCCTCGCCGATGACGAGGAGCCCGAGGAGGTCTTCGAGGCCGAGCCCGGCGAGGCTGGCCTTGCCCGACGAGCTGTGGATGCTGAGGATGCCGGCGACGAGCCGGTGGTTCGTGCTGCCCGAGCCATGGATCCTGACGACGTTGCCACTCCGGATGAGGACGACCTTGACGGAAACGACGGCGATCCGTCGACAGCATCAGCAGTTGAGAGGCCGGCTACTGACGACAAGGCAGGACACCACTGGAAGGGTCCGGTCTGGGCAGTGACCTTGGCCGTGGCAGCCGTGGCGATCTCATTGTTGACGACGGCGATTCCGGAGTCCCAACGCACGGCTCCGGCGGCTCAGCTCATCTCGTCCGGGCGCACCCTCGTGTGCCCGCCCTCCCAAGGGAAGGCCAGTCTCGCCGCTGGCTCCGTGGGCGGCAGTCTGCACGTCGGCACGTCCGCGGACAAGCTGTCCGAGACCTCGGTTCCTGCCGTGACGAAGATCGACAACTCGGCTGGATTCGTTCGTTCCATGGCAGGGCAGCATCCTCCGACGGGATCGGTCCTGTCTGCCGACCATGGCAAGACGACGTGGGTTCCTTGCGTCGGGACGGCCACCGATGGTGCGGTGAGCCTCACCAATCCGTCTGCCTCCGATCTCGTGGTCGTCAACGCGGATACTCGGGCGGCGACTGTCGACGTCACCTTGTTGGGTTCCAAGGGAGAAATTGACACCGCCGGCATGCGTGGCATTCGGGTGTCTCCCGGGCAGACCAAGGTGCTGCCACTGTCAGTGTGGAACAACGACACCACCCCTGTCACCGCGTTGATCGGCTCCAGGGAAGGGAGAGTCGTCGTCGGCGCCCGTACCTGGGCTCCCAAGGGCCGCGAGACGATCGCGATGGCCCCAGCTTCCAAGACCGTCTACTTGCCAGCGGTCCCGGCAAAGGTGTCCACCGCAACCCTCGTCATCTCCAACCCCGGCACGACCCGGCTGGGTGTGTCCGTGACGGCACTGGCGGGACACGGTCCGTTCACCCCTGACGGTGCTGACCAGATCGATATCGATCCGCGTTCGACGATTCAGGTCGATATGTCAAAGGCGTTGGCGGGAGAGGCCGTCGGCCTCAAGCTGTCGGCCCACGATCCGCTGGTGGCCAGGTTGTTCGTGCAGGGAAAGCACGGCACCACCGACTACGCCCTCGTCGGACCCGGCTCGTCCAGCAAGGTGCTCGAACAGACCCTTGGTGCCGGTGGCACCCTCGAGCTGTCGAACCCCGGTGGGGAAGCCGTGACGTTCACAGGCACTCTGACAGCTGACGGCGGGAAGAAGACCGCGGTCAACGGGACGGTCCCGGCAGGATCCACCTGGTCAGGGAAGGTTCCAGCAGCAGGTCACCTGCACGTCGTCGGGTCGGCTCCACTCATCGGCGGTGTGGTGTCTGGCAGCGGCCTGGCCGTCTTGCCGCTGGACGCCATCGCCACGTCGACGAACGGACGCCGCGCCACCGTCGACCCGCTGCTGCGCTGACAACAGTTGGCCTCAGTCGTCGATATCCGGGTCGATCTTCTCCACCGGAAGACCGGTTAAGGCCGACAACTGCTCGACCAAGGTGCGATGGACGAGGATGGCCAGTCCACGCCGACTGGCAGTCCTCAGTTCGAGGGGACGTCGGTAGATGACGACCCGGGCAGGGGAGTCGTCACTGCCGTCGACCGCCGACGACAGCGGAACCCGTTCCTCGGTCCAGCCCGGCATCGCGGGGACGTCCTCCGCCCCTACGATGACGTTGTCGAGAATCCCCGGACACGACCGCTGCACCTGGCGGACGGCTTCGGCCAGGCAGGCCGTGAAGAACTCAGCATCGGTGGGGTCGATGCGGTCGATACGCCCGCCATAGACACGCGGCAGGACGACTGGCCCACGCTGCCCACGACCATGACGGTTTCGACGCTTGGACATGACACCACTGTATTGCGGATGTACCAATAGTGCGATCAGACGAGTCCGGGCCCTTCCGCAGGTGCAGGTTACATGTCCCTGGTGCACACGCTCGCGCAGCCCCGACCGTATGCGTCGGTACCCGCGTGGCACCACAGGGAAAACAGGACCGTGGCGTACCGTGCCCTGAGTGAGAGAGTGCATTCGACCCGGATGTTCCCGACCGGCAGTCGCGACGCTGACCTACGTGTATGCCGAGCGCACCGCGGTCCTCGGCCCCTTGGGGCCCAGCCGTGAGCCTGGCGCCTACGACATGTGCGCGGAGCACGCCGAAGCCCTCTCAGCCCCGGTGGGGTGGGAAGTCATCCGGCTCCCGGGCATCGATGATCCTGCGCCGGCACCGCCGGTGGACGACCTCATGGCCCTTGCTGCGGCTGTTCGCGAGGTGGGAATGCTGGAAGACGAGGTTGTCCCCGAGCCAGACCCGGCCTCGGTCCATGTCCTGGGCCGTCGTGGTCACCTGTCGGTGATCACGGACGCCAGCCACGACGTGCGAAGCCACTAGGATGACGGGCATGCCTGATCTACCGCTGGCCCCTGAGACACTCGATCTCTCACCGGCATTCCTGGAGGTGGCGGCCTGCCCGGCGTGCCACTCCCGGTTCGCACTCGACTTCGACAGCGGGGAACTGGTCTGTTCCTCGCCGTCCTGCGGGCTGGCCTTCCTGGTGCGCGACGGTGTGCCTGATCTTCGCCTTGACGCTGCCCGTCAGCGCGGGGAGACGAGGACCGCTGACGTGCAGGACACCGAGGCCTTCGAGCCCACCCGTCGTCATGAGTTGAGACCTCAGTGATCTTCGACGACTCACGTCTCGACGCGCCGCTCGACCCTCTGACCGAGGGGGTCTTGCGACATCTGGCAAGCACCGGTGCACGTGTCCGTCGCGACTCGGCCAACCTCGACGAGGTGCGTCGAACCGTCGGTGAATGGGGACAACCCAGGGGAGTTCTCGTCGTCGGTCCGGAAGCCCGTCTGGTGCGCTCAGTTCTGGAGCCGGTGTGCCCGGTCCCCCTCGTCGCGTGGCCGTTCCGTCGTCTACCGGCATGGGTGGGTCCCCTGGATCTCGTGGCCGTCCTCGACACCGATGGACGATGCGCGGCCCAGGTGGCAGAGGCGCGCCGTCGCGGTAGCGCCATCATCCTGGCCTCCACCGGGGACAGCGAATCCTGGCGAGCTGCCGGTAACCATGGCACTGCCCGCATCCAGATGATCTCCGAGGATCCCATCTCAGCCGCAGTTTCCGCGCTGGCAGTGCTGGGCGATCTGGGGCTCGGTCCTGCCGTCGATCCCGGCCAGGTCGCTCGGGTGGCAGACATGGTGGCTGAATCGGCCTCACCGCATCGCGATCTGGCGGTCAACCAGGCCAAGGACCTTGCCTGTGCCCTGGCTGACGCCGAACCCCTGACCTGGGGCGGATCGGTGCTGGCCGCGCGCGCTTCTCGTCGCCTGGCCGAGTTGATGCGTCGGGCCACAGGCCGAATCGCGCTGTCGGCTGACGCCGCCGCGCTGCGTCCCATCATTGAATCCGCTCCCAGACGAGATCCCTTTTCCGATCCTGATCTCGATGGTGAATCGCGTCGACCGGTACTTGTCGTCATGGATGACGCCGCGACCGAGCACGAGGTCACTCGTCGGGAGTTGGAGCAACTTTGTGCCGTCCACGACGTGAGGGTGCGCAGCGTCACCCTGCCGTTGGGTATTGATGAGAGGTCCTCCTCGATGGACCGTTACGTTGCCCTCCTGCTGCAGGGAAGTTTCGCCACCGTTTATCTGGCCCTTGGGCTGGACCGTCTGGAGGAGATGTCATGAGTCAGTCCCACGTGGCTGGGGAGCCGGACGAGGCCGAGAAGCCGGAGAAGGAGGGCGGAGGCCGCAAGGCAATCATTGCCGCTGCCTCTGCCAACCTCGCGATCGCGGTGACGAAGGCCCTCGCATGGGCCCTGACCGGCGCATCGTCGATGCTTGCCGAGGCCATTCACTCGGTGGCCGACACCACCAACCAGGTCGTCCTCATGGTCGGAGGCAAAGCTGCCCACAAGAAGGCCGACGAGGACCACCCATTCGGTTACGAGAGGGCCCGGTACATCTCCGGCTACATCGTCGCCGTCGTCATCTTCAGCGTCGGTGGATTGTTCGCCCTGTACTCGTCGTACCAGAAGATCCGCGACACTCTCGCCGGTCAGCCTGACGAATTGCTCGACTCCCAGTGGTGGTGGGTGCCGCTGGTCGTGACCGTCATCTCGGCATGTGCCGAGGGTGCTAGCCTGCACACCGCTCTCAAGGAGAGCAAGCAAGATCGTGAGGGCATGACGATCCTGCAGTACATCCGCAAGGCCAAGGCCCCGGAGTTGCCGGTGGTCATGATGGAGGACTCGGCTGCCGTCCTCGGTTTGATCTTCGCGTTCCTCGGTGTCGGCCTCACCATCCTGACGCACAACCCGATCTTCGACGGTATCGGTTCGGCCTGTATTGGCGTCCTGCTGGTCGTCGTCGCAGCCATTCTCTCGCGAGAGATGAAGTCCCTGCTGGAAGGGGAGTCGGCAACTCCGGAGTCACGCAAGGCCATTCACGACGCGCTCGTGAGTGCTGACGGCGTCGACTCGGTCATCTACATGAAGACGGTCCACCTGGGTCCCGACACCATCCTGCTGGCTGCCAAGATCGCCGTCGATCCGGGTGACTCCGCACTCGAGGTGGCACGCATCATCGACAATGCGGAAGTGGCCGTCCGTGCTGCGGAACCACTTGTCGGCCCGCTCTTCCTCGAACCTGACATTCGGTACGGCGATCGTCGCATTAGGGAGGATGAGAAGCGTCCGGAGGATCAGGTATGAGCAAATCTGTCCTGGTGCTCAACGGCCCGAACCTGGGACGACTGGGTCGCCGCGAACCCCAGATCTATGGGGCGACGACTCACGCTGCCCTGGCGGCTCGGCTGATCGAGTACGGCCGCGAGCTCGGGCTCGACGTCGAGGTGCGTCAGACCGACTCCGAGGAGCGGATGATCGGGTGGATACATCAAGCTGCTGACGATCGGATCCCGGTCGTCATCAATCCGGCTGCCTGGAGCCACTACAATATCGCGATTGCTGATGCCTTGGCCCAGTTGGAGGCACCCTGCATCGAGGTGCACATTTCGAACATCGCCACCCGGGAGGAGTTCCGTCACCACAGCGTGGTCTCGGCGCACGTCACCGGGACGATTGCCGGCCTCGGGCTGAAGGGTTACGAGCTGGCCCTCGCCTGGTTGGCGACGGTCTGACGCCGACGCGCTCTCTCCGACGTGACCGAACCTGTGTGACGATGGTGCTGGGGGACTCAGCGCTTCATCGACTCGAAGATCTCCTTGCACTCCGGGCAGACGGGGAATTTGTCCGGATTGCGGGAGGGCACCCACACCTTGCCGCACAGGGCGACGACAGGGGTCCCGTTGACCATGGCGTCGGTGAGCTTGGCCTTCGGGACGTAATGGGAGAAGCGCTCGGCGTCACCGTCATCAAAGGATGGACGAGTCTTTTCCTCGACCGCCGAGCTGGAACCTGGTGCCACCTGTGTGCTCATGGTGGACCAGTGTACGTGGCGGAGTTCATGCCTGACCACGGAGGACGACGAGTCCAGCTGGCAGCGGACGTAATTAGCATCATGGGCCCATCGTGGGAGAATGGACCGGTGACGAATGCGACTCCTCCCCCCATGGGCTGGTACCCCGACCCTGCCGGAAGTGATCAGGAGCGGTATTGGGACGGCGAACGATGGACCCGCAATCTGCGGAATCCGCCGGAACCCGAACCGCGTCATGTCACCGGTCATGTGCCTGAGACGCTGGCCCCGGTCTCACGGGTACCGTCGTCCCCGCGTCAGACGACCGCTGCGCCGCGGCACGGAGAGGTAGCGCCGCCGCGCAACAAGTGGGGCACCACCGCTGACGGTGTGCCCCTGGCCGGGTGGTGGTGGCGAGCCTTGTCGACCGTCATCGATTTCGTCCTGATGTGGGCCGTTGTTGGCATCACCATGCACGAGAAGATCGCCAGCATTATGGCCAGCTACCAGGCGTTCCTCGACGAATCGATGCGCAGGATCAGCGCGGGGGCGAGCCCGTCTGACGTCATCACCACGCAGTCGCTGAGTGATGCAGGGTTCGTCTACGACATGACGAATCTTGTTGGTGCCGTCATCATCGCCCAGGCGATCTACCAGTTCATCATGTTGGCGACCTGCGCCGGTTCGGTTGGCCAGCTTGTCTGCGGGCTGCGCGTCGTGACCACTAATCAGGGCAAAGACCATCGCCGACTGGTGTGGTGGCGTGCCCTTGTCCGTGCCACGGCCTGGGCCTGTGTGGAGATTGGTAACCAGGTCATTGTGTTGTTGACTCCGTTCAGTTATCTCATGCCGCTGTGGCAGCGGTCTCGCCAGACCATTCACGACGCCATTGCCGGCACTCAGGTGGTTCGTCCGGTCCGCCAGCTCGACGCCGAGTGAGTTTCGTCTAGACGGGGCGACGATGTCGTTCCCACAATCCGTCCGCATTGATCCCGCCCCCACGCTGGGGCACCGAAAGGCCGTCATGTCCTTGACAGATCCCCACCTGACGACCCTGGCCGATCACTTCGGCATCGCTCGTGATTACCACGACTGGAAGGGCCAGTACATCGAGGTTGAGGAGGCGACCGTCATCGCCGTCCTTGCCGGGCTCGGGATCGATGCGTCGACCCCGGAGCTGGCCGAACAGGCATGCCGAGAGGTCGCCAACCGCACCTGGCGTCGTGTCCTGCCTGGAATCGTCGTGCTGCGCGAGGGGCAGGAAGGACGCGTCGACGTCCACGTCAATGCCGGGGAGTGGGTCGATGTTCACATCATCTGTGAGGACGGTCATCATCGTGGGTGTTGGCAGGTCGACAACTGGAACCCGGATCGCCGGGTCGAGGGACGCTGGATCGGTGAGGCCACCTTCGGCATCCCGGCTGACCTTCCGCTGGGTTACCACACCATCGTCGCGACGACGGCTGATCATCGCGCCACGTCGACCCTGGTGGTTTCCCCGAACTGGCTCGGTCTGCCGAGGTCAATGGGCTCGTCCCGGGTCTGGGGCCATGCGGTGCAGCTGTACTCCACGCGGTCTCGGGGGTCGTGGGGAATGGGCGATCTGGCGGATCTGGCGGATCTGTCCACCTGGGCGGCAACCCAGGGTGCGGACTACATGCTCGTCAACCCATTGCATGCCAGCCAGGTCGTCTCCCCGATCGAGCCCTCACCGTATCTGCCCTGCAGCCGTCTCTTCCTTAACCCGCTGTACGTGCGCCCTGAGATCATTCCTGAGTTCTCAGACCTCGACTCCTACGAGTGTTCCAAGGCCCGCTCCGCCCAGGCTCATGCGGCTGCGACCACTGAGACGATCGACCGTGACCGTTCCTGGGACTCCAAGCTGCCGGTCCTCGAGGCCGTCCACGCCCTCGGTCTGGAAGGGTCGCGGGAGCTGTCCTACCAGGCCTTCCGCAGGCTGCGCGGCACCCGTCTGGTCGATCTGGCCACCTGGTGTGCGCTGACCGAGGTCTACGGCAGCGACTGGCACGAATGGCCCGAAGGGTTCCAACGTCCCAGCAACCGAGCCGTCTCGGAGTTCGTGCGCGCTCACGAGGATCGCGTCGACTTCTTCATGTGGCTGCAGTGGATTGCTGACCAGCAGCTCTCGGCCGCCCAGTCGGCCGGACGTGACGCCGGGATGTCCCTGGGCCTCATCTGTGACATGGCCGTCGGCGTCTCGGGTGCCGGAGCAGATGCGTGGATGCTCGGTGAACTCTTTGCCGACGGTGTCTCCGTCGGCTCCCCGCCTGATGCCTTCAACCAGGCCGGTCAGGAGTGGGGTCAGCCGCCGATGCGTCCGGACATGTTGGCCGACATGGCCTACCAGCCCTTCCGTGAGATGGTGCGGGCGGCCCTGCGACATGCGGGCGGTATCCGTATCGACCACATCCTTGGCCTGTTCCGGCTGTGGTGGGTCCCAGCCGGTCTTGGCCCGTGCATGGGAACGTACATCCGGTACGACCATGAGGCCATGGTCGGTATCCTGGCCCTGGAGGCCTACCGTGCCGGCGCCCTCGCCGTGGGCGAGGACCTGGGCACCGTCGAGCCGTGGGTGCGCACGTATCTGCGTGAGCGGGGGATCATGGGTACTTCGGTGCTGTGGTTCGAGAATGGCGAGGACGGCCATCCGCTGGCTCCCGAGCAGTGGCGTGAGTACGCCATGAGTTCGGTGACCACTCATGACCTCCCGCCCACCACTGGCTACCTCGCTGGTGACCACGTCGAGGTGCGTAACGAGCTCGGACTGCTCACAGAGTCCTTGGAGCACGAGCGGGCCGAGGCAGCCCGTCAGACCGAGACCTGGATCGGCATCCTGCGGGCGCGTGGAGTGCTGGAGGGGGACGACCCCTCGGAGGAAGAGATCGTGTTGGCGATGCACCGCATGCTCACCCAGACGCCGGCTAAGGTCCTCAACGTCACCCTCACCGATGCCGTGGGGGATCGACGTACCCAGAACCTTCCTGGCACCACCAATGAGTACCCGAACTGGCGGGTGCCTCTCAGCCATCCGGACGGCTCGCCGATGTGGCTCGAGGAGGTCTTCACCGATGAGAGGGCCGCGCGACTGTCCGGGGTCATGAACGAGAAGTGATCGGCTGACTTTGGTCGTAGGAGATGTGAAACCGGGGTCCGACGCCTGATGGCATCGGACCCCGAATGCTTGATCACGGGTCAACAACCCGTGTCAGTCGCTCAGTCGGCAACGGCCTTCTTGAGGGTGCTGGAGGCCGAGATCTTGACGGCCTTGTGAGCGGGGATGGTCATGGACTCGCCGGTGCGGGGGTTGCGACCATTGCGAGCGGGACGCTCGACGGCCTCGGCGGTGAACAGACCGGGAAGCTGCACCTTCTCGCCCTTGGCCAGGGCACTGGTGATGACGTCGGTGAGAGCCTTGACGGCCTCGTTGGTCTGGGTCTCGGTGAGCGAGGCCTGCTTGGCAACGGCCTTGATGAGCTCGGACTTGGTCATGGGGTCTCCTCAGATGGACTGTGTGCGGTTTTCGGCTTCTTGCCGTTTCCCTACTCAAGGAGATTAGCGGGTGTCGGTCCTCAGTCAAGCCCAGATGCGCTTCAACAGCGGGCTTTCCACCCATTTCGGGCCAGTGTTTACCCGGTTGTCACACTTCGAGTAGTCGGAGCGGCCGGTTGAGCCAGTGCCGGAATACTCAGGACAACGAGGCGCCGAGTACGGTATCAGCGCCGTCATTTCCCTGCTTCACCATGATGGTCGGAATGGCCTGGTCGCCGCGGGAGATACGTCGTCCGGAGATCGGTAGCTCGGCTATGGCAGCCTGGTGACGCTTACGTGCGGCCTCCAGAGGCTCACGGCCCACGACTTCGCCATTCACGACGAGGGGGACGATGAGGTTGCGGTCGTCAGCGTCGGCGGTCGGCTGCTGGCCCACCCCGACGACCTCGGCGGTGGCTGTTCCACCTGAACCGATGCGTCGCACCGCGTACTTGCGTCCTCCCACGGTGTTCTTGTGAGACGACTTCTTGGCCACCGGCAACAGCTCGGCGTCCGGGTCGTTCGAGGTTGCGCGGGCGACCAGCTTGTAGACGAAGGAGCAGGTCGGCGCTCCCGAGCCTGTCACGAGGGAGGTTCCGACTCCGAAGCCATCGACGGGAGCGCCACGCAAGGCGGCAATTTGCCACTCGTCGAGGTCGCTGGTGACGATGACGCGGGTGTTCGTGGCACCGAGGTCATCGAGCAGGTCGCGGACTTGCCGGGCGACGATGGACAGGTCGCCGGAGTCGATACGGACTGCGCCGAGGCGTCCCTGGGTGAGGCGGATGGCCGTCCGCACGGCGTTGTCGATGTCATAGGTGTCCACCAGCAGGGTGGTCTTCTCCCCATAGGCGGCGAGCTGGGCACGGAAGGCATCCTCCTCGGTGTCGTGGAGGAGGGTGAAGGCGTGGGCAGCGGTGCCGGAGGTGGGGACGCCGTAGCGGATGCCGGCAGCGAGGTTCGAGGTCGGGCCGAATCCAGCGATCCAGGCGGCGCGAGCAGCGGCGACGGCGGATTCCTCATGGGTACGACGAGAGCCCATCTCGATGATGGAGCGGCCCTCGGCCATCATGACCATGCGGGAGGCCGCCGAGGCGATCGCGGAGTCATGGTTGTAGATGCTCAGCAGCAGGGTCTCGAGAACGCAGGCCTCGGCAAAGGTGCCCTCGACGGTGAGGAGCGGCGATCCTGGGAAGTAAAGATCGCCCTCAGCGTAACCATGGATGGATCCGGTGAAACGGTAGTTCGACAGCCACTCAGCCATGTGCGGGCCGACGACCCCGGTCTTCTCCAGGAAGGAGACCTCCTCGTCGGTGAAATGAAAGTCCTCCACCGCATCGAGGACACGTCCAGTGCCGGCGACAACGCCGTAACGGCGGCCTTCGGGGAGACGACGTGGGAACAACTCGAAGACGCAGCGGCGGTCGGCGGTTCCTGACGCCATGGCAGCCTCGATCATAGTCAGCTCGTAATGGTCGGTGAACAGTGCGGTCGACATGGGCCACAGTTTAGGGGGATGGGGCGTCCCCGTTGGCGGGGTTCAGGTGCCCCCGGTGGTGACAGAATGGGCACATGTCTGCAACCACCGTGGAACCCATGGCACGGACCGACCGTCTCACCGATGAGGAATCGACGTGGACGACCGTCGTCTGGGACGACCCGGTGAATCTCATGGACTACGTGACGATGGTGTTCATGAGGTATTTCGGCTACCCGCGCGAGAAAGCCGTGCAGCTCATGATCCAGGTCCACAACCAGGGCCGGGCGACGGTGGCCGAGGGGTCCAAGGAGGAGATGGAGATCGCGGCGCACGCCATGCATGGCTACGGATTGCAGGCCTCGGTCGAAAAGGGCGGGCAGGAATGAGGATTGAGGGTACCCGGAATCAGTGGGTCTGGTACCTGGAGCGCCGCGAGACCATCGGCATCGAGATCGCCCTGGGGCACTACGTCGAGGCCTTGTCGCGGTTGCGCACCACCACCGCTCGTGACAGTTCGGGGGCAGACCCGTTCGCCTTCTGGGAGAGCCAGTTTTGCGGCCCTCAGGAGGACGACGAGGTGCGTCGCGCCATCCTGCCGAGCGCCTACCGCGACGACGACGCTGCCGACGCTCAGTTTCATGCCAGTCATGACGCCGAGGAGGTCGCCGCGCGCTGTGAGGATGCCGAGGCCTTGCGAACTGATCTGGAGGCATTGCACCGAACTGGCCGTGTCCCCATGAATCCGGTGACGACTCAGCGGTGGCTTCGTACCGTCAATGCGCTGCGGGGAATGATGGCGGCCAGGTTGGGTGTCACTGACCAGATCACCGCTGACGAGGTCGCCCGGGTCGCCCAGGAGGAGCTGGAGGCCGAGGAGGAGTGTGTCTACGAGTGGCTCGGTTTTGTCGTCGAGGTGCTCGTCGAGGTGGAGTTGTCGGAGTAGGGCTCAGATCTCGTGGACAGTCACCGGCTCGCGCAGCCTCAGGCTGAGCTGGTGTTCCAGCCGCTGGTGCAAGGTGATGAGAGCTGCCGGGCACCCCCGGCAGGCACCTTTCATGGCCACGGCGACGGTGCGTTGCCCGTTGTCGACCGTGACGTCGACCAGTTCGATCGACCCACCATGCATGGCAGCCACGGCACCGACAGGGCCAGCGATGAGTTCGTCGGCGCACCATCTCAGGGTCTCGGCTTCGTCGAGGATCTGGGCATCGGGTCCACCGCTCCAGTCGTCGGTCCTTTCGAGAGCCATCGTCAGAGCGGTCCGGAAGTCGCCACCGATACGCTCCCAGCTGTCCTCGAGGACGGTGGCGATGACGGCACCAACCGTCACCTCGACGTGCACCCGTCCCAGGAACTCGTCGAGACCAGGCGCGCTCACCAATTCACCGGCGAAGGGTAGGCTCACCCCCGACACCACCCAACGCAGGGTCGCGGGGTCAGCCGTCGCCTCCGGGTGAATGGCCGTGGAAGGACGCGAGGCAAGCTTCATCAGATCACCAGATTCGTCACGAGACGACCGATGAGGGCCATGATCCACGCCAGCGCGAACATGTAGCCGAAGGCGACCGCCGGCCACTTCCACCCGCCGGTCTCTCGTTTCATGATGGCAATGGTGGACATGCACTGCAGGGCATAGGCGAAGAAGAGGATGAGGGCAACGATGGTTGCCGGGGTGAAGATCTTTTCGCCCTCGTGGTCGCCGTGCGTCCACGTCCAACGGTCCAGCTGTTGGGCCACCTCGGCATCGTCCTCTGGGTCGGTGGCTGAAGCCATCTGGCCCAGGGTGGAGACGGCCACCTCTCGAGCAGCCAGTGATCCGATGAGGGAGACGTCAATGCGCCAGTCGAATCCCAGCGGTTCGAAGACCGGCTCGACGGCCTTGCCGACACCAGCAGCGATGGAGTGATCCATGGTGTAGGCCGCCACGGCGACGTCATCGCGCGGGTCGACACCCGCTTTTGACAGCTCGGAGTCAGACTGCATCGGGAAGGTCGTCAGGGCCCAGATGACGATGGTCGTCAGCATGATGATGGTGCCAGCCTTGTGCAGGAAGGCCTTGGTGGGCTCCCACATCGCGATGCCCACCGAGCGCAGTGTGGGAATCCGATATGGCGGCATTTCCATGTAGAAGGGCAGGAGTATGCCGGAGCGATCGGTGATCTTCTTGACGACCCAGGCCGCCGTCATCGCCGACACCGCGCCGAGCAGGTAGAGCAGGAACATCGCCACACCTCGCCCGGAGAACGGGCCGATGCGGGTGGCGTCGGGGATGAGCATGCCGACCAGCAGCACGTAAACGGGCAGTCGGGCCGAGCAGGTAGCCAGCGGGACGCCGAGCATCGTCGCGATGCGGTCCTTGGCCGAGGGGATGGTTCTCGTGGCCATGACCCCGGGGATGGCGCAGGCGAAGGAGGACAGCATGGCCACGAATGCTCGTCCCTCCAGCCCGGCACGGCTCATCACCTTGTCCATGAGGAATGCTGCCCGAGACATGTAGCCCACGGCGTCCAGCAGGGCCAGCAGTAGGTACATCAGCAGGATCTGTGGGACGAAGACGAGTACGGCTCCGACGCCGCCGATGATGCCATCGCCCAGCAGACCGGCGAGGATCGGGTTGGAGACGTGGTCGTCAACCCAGCCGCCGAGCCAACCGAAGAAGCCATCGATGGCGTCCTGGAAGGGCGCTGCCCACGTGAACAGTGCCTGGAAGAATAGGAACATCACTAGGAAGAAGACGATCGTTCCCCACACCGGGTGCAACAGGACCTTGTCAATGCGCTCGGTGCGAGAGTCGGGCTGGGGATCCTGGTACCCCGCGCTGGCAAGGGTCGAGTCGACCCATCCGGTCAGCTCCTCTGCTGCGGTGGGCGGCGGAATGGGGGGACGGCTCCAGGTCTGCCACTCGCTGATGAGGTGACGTAGTTCCCCGATGCCGATGCCACGGTTGGCGACCACGGAGACCACTGGTATGCCCAGTGCCTGGGACAAGGCTGCGGTGTCGAGGCTGCCGCCGCGGCGTCGCAACTCGTCAGCCATGGTGACGACGACCGCTGTGGGGAGGTCTCGCTCCAGGGTTTCTGCGAGTAGCAGCAGGGATCGGCGCAGGGCCGTCGCATCGGCGACCACCAGAACGGCGTCAGGTGCCTGGACGCCCTTGATCGTCCCATCCAGAGCCTCGGCGACAATGGCCTCGTCGGGGGAGATGGGGGTCAGTGAATACGTCCCGGGAAGATCCTCGATGCCGTACTCGTCACCGCCGATGTGGCACACACCGGTGCTGCGGGAGACGGTGACGCCGGGGTAGTTGCCGGTCTTGGCGTGCAGACCCGTGAGGTGGTTGAAGATCGACGTCTTGCCACCGTTGGGAGAGCCGACCAGAGTCAGTTTGGGTGATCCCGTCGACAGCTCGACGGTGGGATCGGTGTGGCACGTGACGGTTGTGGGCATGGGCAGTCCTCGAATGGGCGCGTGTCATCGCGCAGGAAGGGTTGGAAGGGAAGTGGACTGTCAGGCGGCTGCGACGGACAGCTGAGCCTCGACAACAGGGCGCGATGCGGTCTGTGGAACAGGGCGGACCATGATCATGTCAGCTTGGGCTCGACGCAGACACATCTGGACGTCGCAGACGTGGAAGACCATCGGGCCACCGAAGGGTGCCTGGCGAATCTTGGTGATGTCGCGGCCCTGTCCGAACCCGAGCATGTGGAGCCGGTGACAAATGTGGTCAACACACTCGGGTGCAATGGACTCGATGGTCGCGCTCTGGCCAGCGGCCAGGCGGCTGAGCGGCACGATGGTCTCCTCATCTGCGGTGCCGCGGTGTATCTGCTTCCTCATCTCGTCTCCTTCGTGATTCCATGACGGCGTCGGAACTCCCGGTGCAGCCCAAAGGATAGTCAAGCCTTACCTCATTGTCATTACCGGGGGTGTTTTTCGGCATGTGGACGTCATGAAAACCCTGTGGATGGCCGGTTGGCGGCGAGGGCGGGGTAGTCTTGCCAGCCGTGACCGAACCTGATTCCGACGTTGTCGACTCACCGATCGGCATCTTCGACTCTGGATTCGGAGGGCTGACGGTGGCCCGATCCGTCGTCGACCTCATGCCCAACGAGGACATCATCTATCTGGGCGACACGGCCCGCGCACCCTATGGCGAGAAGACGATTGCCGAGGTGCGTCGCTACGCCCTGCAGTGCCTCGATCGACTCGTCGCCCACGGCGTGAAAGCCCTGCTCATCGCCTGTAACACGGCGTCATCAGCAGTGTTGAGGGATGCCAGAGAGCGCTATGACGTCCCGGTCATTGACGTCATCATGCCGGCTGCTCGCCGAGCCAGTTCGGCCACCCGGAACGGTCGCATCGGCGTCATCTGTACCGAGGCCACGGCTCGCTCCTTGTCCTACGAGGACGCGCTGGCGGCGGTGCCTGGCATCACCCTGACGACCCAGGCCTGTCCGAAATTCGTCCCCTACGTCGAGGAGGGAATCACCAGCGGACGGGAGTTGGAAGCCATCGCGCTGGACTACCTGGAGCCGATCCGGGAGGCCGGTTGCGACACCCTCATCCTGGGCTGTACCCACTACCCGCTGCTGGCGGGGCTCATTTCCTATGTCCTGGGCGACGACGTCACCCTCATCTCCTCCTCCCACCAGTGTGCGCGGGCTTCCTATTCCTTGATGGCTGACTCGGGGTTGCTGCACTCCGAGCCACGCGAGTCCATCCGCTACTTCCTGACGACGGGCAATGCAGAGCGCTTCGAGAGATTGGGACGGCGGCTCATGGAGGGTTTCGTCCACGACGTGCAGTCGGTGCACGATGACCGGCATCCTCTCGGGGACCGTGCGGTCGTGCGCGACTGAGTGACGCCGCTGAGTGACCTGGGGAGCGTACCGTGTCGTAGCCCTGATTCGTGTCAGTCCCTCCCACTACCCTTGGCAGCGTGAGTGAGACTTCTCGAATTGATGGACGCCGCCTGGACCAGTTGCGGGACGTCAGGATCGAACGCGGCTGGTTGACCCAGGCCGAGGGATCGGTGTTGGTGAGTTTCGGACGCACCACTGTGCTGTGCAATGCCTCGGTCACCGAAGGGGTGCCGCGCTGGCGCAAGGGATCCGGGCTCGGCTGGGTGACCGCTGAGTACGAGATGCTGCCTCGTGCCACCAATGAGCGCTCTGGCCGTGAGTCCCGCAAGGGCAAGATCGGCGGGCGTACCCACGAGATCTCCCGTTTGGTCGGACGGTCTCTGCGCGCTGTCGTCGACGACAAGGCGCTGGGGGAGAACACCATCATCCTCGACTGTGACGTGCTGCAGGCCGACGGAGGTACGCGCACTGCCTCCATCACCGGTGCCTACGTCGCCCTCGTCGACGCCGTCAACTGGCTGCGTGAGCGTGGCGGCCTCGTCGGGGAGCCCATCACAGGTTCGGTGCAGGCCATCTCGGTTGGCGTCGTCGGTGGCACCCCGATGCTCGACCTGGCCTACGAGGAGGATTCCCGGGCCGACACCGACATGAACGTCGTCATGAGCGGCGACGGGGACTTCGTCGAGATCCAGGGAACCGCGGAGGGAGCCCCCTTCAACCGTGGCCTCCTCAATGAGCTGCTTGATCTGGCTGCCGGCGGCTGCGCCTCGCTCAAGGCTGCACAGTCTGAGGCCCTCGGGGTGACGCTGTGAGCAGGGTTGTGCTGGCGTCCAACAACGCCAAGAAACTGGTCGAACTGCGGCGTACCTTCGAGGCGGCCGGGACTGACGTCGAGATCGTCGGTCTGTCGGAGGTCAGTGATGCTGCGGCTCCCGAGGAGACCGGCGCCACCTTCGTCGAGAACGCCCTCATCAAGGCCCGAGCTGCTGCCCGTGACACCGGTCTGCCAGCTCTCGCCGATGACTCGGGTCTCGAGGTGGATGCCCTCAACCGGATGCCGGGCATCCGTTCGGCGCGCTGGTCGGGACGCGAGGCGACCGACGAGCGCAATCTCCAGTTGCTGCTCGACCAGACCTTCGACCTTCCCCACGAGCGTCGTCGTGGTCGGTTCGTGTGCGCGATGGCGTTCGTGGACCCTGATGGCACCGAGATCACCAAGGTCGCCACGATGGAGGGGCGGATCATCTCCGAGGCGCGCGGGGAGAACGGGTTCGGTTACGATCCGATGTTCGTGCCTGATGCTCAGCCCGGTGACCTCACCAGCGCTGAGATGTCCGCTGAGGTCAAGGACGCCATCAGTCACCGTGGACAGGCCGTTCGCGCGATCGTCCCGGCCATCGTCACTCACCTGGAAGGGCGCTGACGTGCAGGTTTACCTCGACTTGTTGCGACGGATCCTCGACGAGGGCGTGCGTCGTGAGGACCGTACCGGCACCGGGACCCTGAGTGTCTTCGGCCATCAGATGGCCTTCGACCTGCGTGAGGGTTTCCCGCTGGTGACGACGAAGAAGATCTACACCCGTAGCGTGTTCGGGGAGCTGTTGTGGTTCCTGCGCGGGGACACCAATATCGGCTGGCTGCACGAGAACAACATCCATATCTGGGATGAATGGGCCGACGAGAATGGCGACCTGGGACCGGTTTACGGTCACCAGTGGCGTTCCTGGCCCGACGCCGACGGCGGCGCGATCGACCAGATCGCCCGGGTCATCGAGCAGATCCGCACCAACCCGTGGTCGCGTCGGCACATCGTCTCGGCGTGGAATGTGGCCGAGGTCGACGAGATGGCCCTGCCGCCCTGTCACACCTTGTTCCAGTTCTATGTCACTCCTGACGAGAACGGGGATCCGGAATGGCTGAGCTGCCAGCTGTATCAGCGTTCCGGTGACACCTTCCTCGGTGTGCCGTTCAACATTGCGTCCTACGCACTGCTCACCCGTCTGGTGGCCTCGGTGACGGGATTGAAGCCGCTGAAGTTCGTCCACACCTTGGGTGACGCCCACCTCTATCTCAATCACCTCGATCAGGTGCACGAGCAGCTCGAGCGTGAGCCGCGACAGCTTCCTCAGCTGACCGTCAATCCGGAGATTCGTGACATCGACGGGTTCGAGCTGTCGGACATCACCTTGACCGGGTACGACCCCTGTCCGGCCCTTCCCGCCCCGATTGCCGTCTGAGCACGGCCGGATTGCAGGATTCGAAGTACCAGGAGGGATGATGAAGGTCGTCGCCATCGCAGCGGTCGCCGACAACGGCGTCATTGGGTCCGGTCAGGACATGCTCTGGCACATCAGCGAGGACTTCCGCCGCTTCAAGAGGGTGACGATGGGCCACACCCTGGTGTTCGGCAGGCGCACCTTTGACCAGATCGGCAAGCTCCCGGGACGGCGTCACATCATCTGCACTCGTGACCAGCAGTGGTCTGCCGATGGCGTCGACGTCGCAGCCAGCCCGCGTGAAGCCATCGGGATGGCTCGTGACGCTGGCGAGGAGATTTGCTTCATTGCCGGGGGAGGGCAGATCTACGCTGATGCCCTCGACCTGTGCGACGAACTCGACATCACCGAGGTCCACCAGAGACCGGAGGGTTCGGCACGATTCCCCCACATCGATCGGCGGGTGTGGGGCGAGATCCGACGTGAGCCCCGCGACGGGTTCGACTTCGTCGGGTATCGGCGCCGGGCATGAGATCGACGGCGTCGATCCTCCACCTGGACATGGATGCCTTCTTCGCCTCGGTGGAGCAACGGGACAAGCCCTCCCTGGTCGGCAAGGCCGTCATCGTCGGTGGGGTCGGCGGTAGGGGAGTCGTGGCGACGGCCTCCTACGAGGCCCGTAAATTCGGCGTCCACTCCGCTATGGCAGGGTCACAGGCTCGACGTCTGGCTCCCCATGCCGCCTTTCTCTCGGGACGATTCCAGGCATACCGGGAGTCCTCCAAGGTCGTCATGGCAACCCTGCGAGAACTGTCGCCCCTCGTCGAGCCGCTGAGCCTCGACGAGGCCTTCGTCGATCTGGAGTCGGGAGGGATTGACGTCGAGGATCTCGACGTGCTGCACCAGGTCGCCGCCGATCTCCGTGCCCGAGTCTTCGAGCGTACCGAGGGATTGAGCTGCTCGGTGGGGATCGGCTCGAGCAAGTTCATGGCCAAGGTGGCCTCCGAGATGGCCAAACCGTCGCGAGGCCATGCCGATCAGGTCGCCCTGGTCGCCCCCGGAACCGAGGCCGAGACCATCGCACCCCTACCGGCACGGGCGATTCCCGGAGTCGGACCAGTCACTGCGGAAAGGCTGGAGAAGCTCGGCCTGCGCACCATCGCTGATGTCCGTGCTGCTCGGGAGTCGGAGCTCGTCCATGAATTGGGCCATGCGTCGGGGACGAGCCTTGTCGCCTTGTCACGGGCCTGGGATGACCGCCCGGTGGTCGCGAGCCGGATCGCCAAGTCGATCTCGGTCGAGGACACCTTCGAGCACGATCTCACCAATCGTGAGGAGTGTCGCCATATCGTCGAGCGCCATGCCGTCCTGGTGTGCGGGCGACTCAAGAAGTCCGGGCATTTCGCCCGCACCGTCACTCTCAAGGCCAAGATGGCGGACTTCCAGGTGTGGTCACGGTCGGTGACCCTGACTGGCGCCACTGACTCGCCCGAGAGGATTACCCATCTGGCGGTGCGGATGCTCGATTCCCTCGATCTGCGTGAGGGGGTTCGGTTGCTGGGAGTTGGCGTCTCCAATTTCACGACCTCAGCCCAGGAAGAACTCTTCATCGTCGACGACGACGGACATCTGCTCGATGAACCCGAGGTGACCGAGGATGTCACGCCTGTCCAACCCGGGCCCTTCGGCCGGCGGCGATCCTTCGACGGCAGGCGTTGGCCGCCAGGCGCCGACGTGGTTCACGATGAGTACGGTCGGGGCTGGGTATGGGGATCGGGGCACGGAATTGTCACCTGCCGCTTTGAACATCGTGGCAGTGAGATTGGTCGGGTGAAGTCAGTCAGCCAGAATGACGAGGCCCTACATCCGGCCCATCCGCTGCCGTTGGCATGGCAGCCGCCCCGGGAGGAGACGGCCTCGGAGTAATACCGCCCTGATCCCGTGGAATGGTCGGAAGGCTCACACCATGAGGGCGAGAACCGCTGCCATGAGGATCGGCCCGAGCCACACCCTTCCTGTCGCCCGATGGAATGCGCGGTGAAACAACGGGATGCCGATCAACGCCGGTAGCAGGGACCAGAGGGTCATGACCTGCATCCACTTGGTCCTCCAGAAGACCGTTCCGGTTGAGAAGAGGGTCGTGTACTGGGTGACGAGAATCACCGTCAGGCCGACGGGGGCGGCCAGACCGAGGAGGATTCCGCTGCGTCGGCAGCTGTCGGACGGCGCTGCGACGAGTAGGGAATTCGCCAGCAGGAAGAGGAAGAGCACCGGCACCACCGTCAAGGCCGTCAGGAACCCGTGTGATGTCAGTGGTCGTATCGCGAGGACGAAGAGTCGATAGTCAACGTGGAAGAACCCGTGGACGATCCCCAGGATGACGTGAAAAACCGTCATGGCAACCAGGGCGAGGGCAATGGTGCGCACGGTTTGGGGCCATGACATCCGTACTCCCGACGCGCCTGCCTGGCCATGACGCAAAAGGATCCAGGCGATCACCAGTCCGAGGACGCCGTTGACGACGAGCCACAGCGCGATCGGCATAGAAACATAGGTCACTGCGGCCACGGCGGCCTGCAAGACGAGAGCTCCCCAGAACATCGCGGTACTGGGGCCGACGTGGTGGGGGAGAGCTCGCTACGAGCCCCCGAGAACCAGGGAATCGTGAGGAGCAATCTCGTCAGCGGGAGCAGCATGATGAGAGCCGCGACGAGACAGAGTCCGTTGAACAGTTCCTTGAGCCACCAGATCTGGTTGGTCACGGGATGTGGGGTGCCAAGAGTGTGGTCGAAGAACTGCAGCACCGGCTGGATGGCGCTCGGCGTCATGGGTTGGATGAAGTGCAGGGTGTGGTCGTTGGGCCTTCGCTCCGGATCGTGGACACGGTGGTGGTTGATTACGCTGCGGTTGGCAGCGTAGCGGCCCGGCGGGCCTCATAGGTGTTCGGGGACAGGTAGCCGCACCAGGAATGGCGACGGCGAGTGTTGTAGCGGGTGACCCAGCGAAAGACCTGACGGCGACACAATTCAGGCCCAGCGAACGTGGCCTGCCCGGCAAGGAGTTCGCGTTTGAGGGTGGCGTTGAACGACTCGGCCAGACTGTTGTCGGCGCTGGTCCCCACGGCCCCCATCGACTGGGTCACCCCGAGACCCTTGCAGAGTTTGGCGTAGGCCTTCGAGGTGTAGACCGACCCATGGTCACTGTGGAAGATCGCACCCCGGAGACTGCCGCGCTGCGCGCAGGCGGCTTTCAGCGCGTCTTCGACCAGTTCGGTGCGCATGTGGTCCGCGACCGCCCAGCCGGCCAGTTTTCGGGAGTAGCAGTCGATCACGGTGGCCAGATAGAGGTTCCCGCCACCGGCCAGCGGAAGGTAGGTGATGTCACCGACGTAACGCTGGTTCGGCTTCTCGGAGGTGAAGTCCCGCTGCAGCAGGTCACCGAACTTCTCATCAGCCGGTTCCGGGACCGTGGTGCGAACCCTGCGACGCAGCCGGGTCCCCGCCAGCTGGTGGGCACGCATCACCCTGGCGACGCGCTTGTGGTTGACACGATCCTCGCGGGCGGCGCCGTCGTTCAGTTCGACGGTCACCCGCGGTGCCCCGTAGGCCGGGTCCCCACCAGCTTTCGGGTCCTGGACCCGTCGGATCCGTGCAGCCAGGACAGCGTCGTCCTCAGCGCGCTGCTGACGGGCCGGGCCGGCTTTCTGCCAGGCATAGAACGAGGAGCGGGACAGCTCCAACACCTGGCACAACCGCTTCACCTGGTAGGTGGTCTGGTGGTCGGCGACGAACTGGAAGCGGTTCACCAGCTCGTCTCCCCGGCGAAATACTTGGCCGCCTTGCGCAGGATGTCCCGTTCGGTCTCCACCCTGGCCTTGTCCGCCCGCAACCGGGCATTCTCGGCCTCCAGCCGGGCGATCCTCGCTACTGGTGACTCACCGGAAGGGGGCGTGGCTGGGGTCGGTCCGTCGCTGGTGCGGACACCGTTGCCCAAGTCCTTGACCCACAACGACAGGGTCCCACGGGAGACCCCCAACTCCCCAGCGATCTGCTTCAACGTCGCACCGGGCGTGGTCTCGTACAAGTCAACGGCCTGCTGACGAAACTCCATCGAGTAGTTCTTCCTGGCCATGGTGATGATCATCTCGCTTCCTCCAGCCCATGCTGGATTCCACGTGTCCACAACCAAGGGTCAAGGCCCGTTGTTGACGATCCGGTAGCTGCGGTTGGACGGGGAGCCGTAGCCCTTCCCGACGGAGACGTGATCGACCTGCTCTGACGTCGGCAGACCGGATTTGATGACGGCCAGCGCCTCAGGGGAGCGGCGCAGGTCACCGTCATGGTTCTTGTTCCGGAAACCGCCCTCGTCGTGGAGGGCATACCCCAGGCCGACATTGGAATGGATGTTCGTGAACTTGTCAGCGTCCAGATGGCGCAACCACCCTGCGATGTAGACAGCGTGAATAGGGTTGAGTTTCTCGGCCGTCCTCCGTTCCTCCGTGGTGATCGCGGTGCCACCGGGGGAGTCAGGAGTCTTGGCCTTTTCCAGGGCCTTGCTCTCCTTGGCGCCGTATATCGCGGCGGTCCTCCGGACCCGAGACCCGCCAGCCGAGTGTCCGATGATGCCGACCCTGGACGTGTCGACATAATTCAGGGTGTGAGTTCGGGTGGCGTAGTCGATGACTAGCTTGATGGCAGGGGCCTTGCTGTGGGCAGGCTGCTTGCTGGAATTCCCCTGGTTGTAGGGGTCAACCGTGATGGTGACGAATCCGCGGCGGGCCAACTCCAAGGCGTAGGACACCACCGTCTCCTTGGTCTGGTTGAATCCTGGGGTGACGACGACGAGCGGTGCTCGATGCTCGGCAGTGGCGGTGTCGGGGCGGTAGAGATCGGCGCTGACCCTGGATCCATCCGTCCCTGGGATCACCAGTCCTTGGACGCTGATGTGGCCTCCTCCGGTCTGGACGGTGCTGGCGCTAACCGCGCCCACGATGACCAGAAGCAGACAGGTGAGCAGGTGCATCGTTGCTGGAGGTCGTCGTGTCGTGGTTTCGGCTGGCATGGGTGCTCCTCATCCGTGAGTGCGTGGGTCATCTGGACCGAAAGCATCATCGTCACAGGCTAAAACCAAGTGACGCTAGGGATTGTAGAAGGCCATCGCACCAGTCTCAATGAGGGCCGATCGTCCCTCCAAGGTTGTGGAACTGGAGGGCATCCGTGGTGATGTCAGGCTGGTTTTTGCGGCGGGCCTCGGTTGCTCCCGGCTTGGGCCCGACAAGTTCGATCTTGAGTGGGCGTCCATCAGGAGTGATGATCTGCTGCCTGGTTGCACTAGGCGTCTCGTCGATGAACCATCCGAAGACTTCGAGCGGACCGTAGGACAGCGTTACAACGACAGTCCCCCCGAGCCGCCACAGAGCCTCCTTCAAGGAGTCCGTGATCGAGGAGTCCTTGCTCAAGTCCACCATAGAGACGATGAATCCGGCGATAAGGAGCAGGATCAGCCACAGCCAGTTCATGTCAGCCGTGACCATGAGACTCGCGCCAAACCAGAAGGTCGGCCCGGAACGGCCCCGACATACGTCATGGGTTGCCATTCCCAGCGCACCAACGAACGCGAGGGTAACACCCATCCAGCCCCATGGAGTGCCGCTAGCGAGAACAGTGTCCACAGAGTTCAACCAGCCGTCGGGGATGACGAGAGCCTCCAGCCAGCCGTGCAGGGTGTCGAGTGGTCGCACGTGGGTGAAGATGGCGAACACAGAGAGGACTCCGACGAAGGAGCCCAGAATCGAGTAGAGAGAATCGAGGACTCCGTCACGAAGCCAATAGAAAATTTTTTCCAGCATGAGATGGTCTCCTAGGGCGGGTTAGTGGTCCAAGTGGCCGCATTGGGGCCAGAAACCGGAATGTCGGTGGTTAGTTCGGGCTTCTGTGGTGGGATCTTGTTGACACTTCAATGTTGTCGTACAACATCTGTATTGCCATCATTTTTACTGAGAGTGCCGTGAAACACGGGTTTACTGAACGTGCCGCTGTCTCTGTGATCACGAACGCCATGTTTGCAAAGACATCATTTGACACGTCGTGGGTCCCCGGGGGTTGCGCCGCATCTATATGTCGGACCGGCTCAGTCTGGCCTGACTATTGAGGTCATGGTTTTACCGGCGGCCCCATGCACATTGGTGATCTTTCATGTCATGGAGTTGCGGCCGAAGCGCCGAGTGCTTATGGGCCAGGAGGGATGACTATGACTGACAATCTTGATGGACGGCTGGCGGCTTGGGCTGAATCGGATGCGTCTATCAGTGCACCAGGCCAGACTTGCCACGGTGAGGCTGCTGCCGCTGTTGGTCGTCGCGCGATCAGCTGGGCTGGACGGCCCAACACTGGTGAACGCCATGCCACCCGGCAAGGCAGCTCGCCACGCCGCCAGCTCCGTCTGGATGCTAAGACGAGCGCGCGTCTCGATGTCATGGCGGCTGAGACCGGGCGCAGCCCCTCCGGCGTCAGGAGCACTGTCCTTGTTGATTATCTCGATGCCGCAAATTGACATTGTTTGCATTCCGGTCGTTTTTAGGATGAGGCCATGGATGACCTAGTCGGGATGACAGTATTTGGCAGTCACCATTCGAAGATTGGTGGGCTTCGGAACCAGAACCCGCCGCAGCGGAAGGAATGTCTTATGACCGAGGTTGAGGCCCAGGGCTGGGAGGGGAGTCCCGGCGAGATGGCAGGGCTGACTCAGCTGGCCCGGATCGCATGGGAAGAGTGGGAGGAATATGCACCGACAGCGTTCGGAATGATCAAGGATCCCAGGACGTTCTTTTCAAGCTTGGGGGAGCGGGCTCAGGAAGAGGAGACTCGGCTGGCGGCGGCGATGCAGGGTCCGGACAAGCTAGGGGAATCGACGATAGCCAAAGCCGGACGGATTCAGCAGGCGATGAACGCCGCTCGCGAGCAAGTGATCGTCGGAATGTGTCGGCCCCCGGCGGACCTGATGGAGGAAGACAGCGACGACCTGATGGACGATCGCGAGGCAGCGGAATCGTGGTCGACGGGGGTCAACTACTACCTCCTGCCGTGGATCGAGGAAGAACCCGACCCGGAGGAGGACGAGGACATGTACGACCTGTACTGGTCACTGATCGGACGAAGTACGACGCACAGGAGAAAATGGCCAACAAGGAGAAGGAGCACGAGAAGCTCGTGGCTCGGTGCCGGGAGTTCCTGGGCGACGACGCGATTCCGATTGGTTTCGAGTGAGCGAACCACCTGCCACAGCGGGGGAAGCGGATCTCACAGCCGCACCACGCGCCGCACGGTACGACGATGGGCCGGGGGTCGCTCCCCGGCCCATCGTCGTCATGTCAGCCTGACAAGGTTTTTCGTCAGAGTCTGCCGGTCAGAACATCGGGATGTACGCCACAGATCCGCCCAAGGCCATGAGGGCGAAGATCGTGGTGGTGACGATCGGTCCGAGCCACACCCTACCCGTGGCGTGGTAGAAGGCCCGATTGAACAGCGGCAGCACCACCATCATGGGGAGCAGGGACTGCAGCATATTGACGTAGAGCCAGTTCGTCGTCCAGAACACCGTCCCGGTCGAGAAGAAGGTGACGTACTGGATGACGAAGATGGCCGCCAAGCCGATGGAATTGGCCAGCGCAATGATGAGCCAGTTGACCCAGCGGCGTTGGTTGTTGAATCGCATTGAGGTGTTGACTCGCAACGAGTTCGAGAAGAAGAACAGGAACAGGGCGGGCACGTAGGCCAGTCCGATGAGGAACCAGCGCTTCGTCAGGGGGCGGGCAGCCACCACGAAGAGTCGATAGTCAATATGGAAGAAGCCGTAGACGGCGGCCAGGATCGTGTAGAAGATGACAATGACGAACAGGGCCAGCGCCAAGGTGCGTCCGGTCTGGGCCCAGTTCATCCGAACTCCCCAGCTCTTGGCCTCCTCGATACCGTGCTTCTTCGAGATGGAGTGACTGATCCACAGCAGGATGAGCCCCAGCAATCCGTTGACGAGGGACCACAGCACGACCCCGTTGACCATGCGACCGGGGAAGAACCAGCCGTTCTGTTTGTTGGCAACAGCCGAGAGGATGTGCTGGCTGGCCACGGACAACGGGATGAAGGTCACGCACGCCACGGCGGCCGAGATGACGAAGATCGTCCAGAACTTCACGGCTCCCCTGCCCTTGGGCTTCGGTGGGGCAGGCGATACCTCGGTCCTGGCTCCGGCGAACCACGGGATCGTCAACAGCAACTTCGTCAACGGGACGAGCATGACCAGGGCCGCGATGAGGGAGAGGCCGTTGAAGAGTTCCTTGAGCCACCAGGTCTGGTTGGTGGTACTCATCTGGTGCGGAGCGCCAATCGTGTCGTCGAAGAACTGGATCATCGACCCTATGGCACTGGAGGTCAGCGGCTGGAAGGGGTGGATGGTGTGGTCGTTGTATGCCACGCGGTAGGTTCGATCGGCAGCTGACCCATAGCCTTTCCCGATGACCACATGATTGACGTGCTGTGACTTCGGCAGGCCCGAGTTGATGACCGCGATGGCTTCCGGGGCATTGCGCAGGTCGCCGTTGTGGTTCTTGTTGCGGTAGCCGCCCTCGTCGTACAGGGCGTATCCAATACCGACATTGGACCGAACGTTCTTGAACTTCTTGGCGTTCAGCTTTTGCAACCAGCCGGAGATGAACACTGAACGAATCGGGTTGAGCTTCTCGGCCTTCTCTCGCTCCTCCTTCGTGATCGTGGTGCCACCGGGGGAGTCCGGAGACTTCGCTTTCTTGAGGGCCTTGACCTCCTTGGCGCCGTATTCGGCAGCCATGCGACGCACCTGGGAACCGCCAGCAGAGTGGCCGGTGATACCGATCTTGGTCTTGTCGACGTAGTTGAGGGTGTCGGTTCGCGAGACGTAATCAATGGCCGGCTGGATGCTGGGGTCATCACTGTGAGGAGGTTGGGACGTCGATTCGCCTTGGTTGTAGGGGTCGACAACAAGGGTGACGTATCCCCGTCGTGCCAGCTCCAAGGAGTAGGAGATCTGGGTTTCCTTGGTGCGCTGGAACCCTGGTGTCACGATGATGAGAGGGGCCTTGCGCTCTGCTGTTGCGGTGTCGGGTCGGAAAAGATCGGCACTGGCCACTGCTCCGTCCTTACCGGGGGATCATGAGGCCTTGGACACTGATGTGGCCGCCGCCAGTCTGGACGAGGCTTGATCCGACAGCTCCAACCACGATGAGTAGGAGACAGATAAGGACATGTACCGCTGATCGTGATCGTCGCATCGCGGTTACTGAGTGCATCATTGCTCCTTGTTGTTGGTTCCTGTGGGCACGGACTGCACAGGAGGCGGCAGTGCCATCGAAAGCGGCGTCGCCAGCTGAGGCAATGTTAGTATTGTTTCTGTCAACGTCGATGACGTAGTTAAAGTTTCATAACGGTGATGGGTTGACGAAGGAGTCATCATGACAGCTGTGCTGGCGGTGTGTGCACTGCTCGTGACGGTTGCGGCCGGTTGGTTGCTGGTCAAGAGATACAAGCCAGTGCTGGTTTTGCTTGGAGCCGGACTGTTGCTGCTGCTCATCAGGGTGATTCTCAGGCCTTCGGTTCCGCTGCTGGAAGGCAAGGAGAGTTCTGGCAGCGTCTGGTTCGACATCGTCGGGATGATCGAATCCATCGCGAAGGATCAGCTCACTGGCGTTGGACTCATCATCATGGCTGCCGGTGGTTTCTCGGCATACATGAATCGGGTGGGGGCTACGGAAGCGCTTGTCCGACTCGTCATCACCCCGATCACCAAGCTGAAGCAGCCCTACCTCATCCTCGTGCTGGCCTACGTCATCGGACAGCTCTTGTTCATGGTCATTCCGAGCGCCGCCGGTCTGGCCATGCTGCTGGTTGTCGTCATGATGCCGATCATTGTTGCGGCTGGCGTGAGCCCGGCGGCCGGTGCCGCCGTCATTGCGACGACGAGTGCCATGCCCATCGGACCGGCCACTGGAACCGAGATCCTGGCCGCCCACACAGTCGGTCTCTCTCCTGCGGTGTACTTCGTCAAGCATCAGCTGCCCGTGGCAATTCCGACAATCATCGCGGTTGCCATCACCCATTTCTTCGTCCAGCGCCGTCTGGATCGCAAGGGTGAGGACGAGGCCGGAGAACGCAGTGATGAGCACAAGTCCTCGGGCCGCGTGGCGCCGACGTGGTACGCCCTCTTCCTGCTCCTGCCGATCATCCTGTTGGTCGTCTTCAGTCCGCTTGCTGTCAAATCCATCCAGCTCTCGACGGTGTCAGCGTTCCTGCTGGTGTGGGTGCTTGCCGTCATCGTCGAGCTCATTCGTAACCATGACCGTTCTGCAGTGCTGACCGACGCGAACACCATGTTCGTCGGCATGGGCAACATGTTCGCCAAGGTGGTGTCCCTCATCATCACGGCGCAGCTCTTCGCCGAGGGCCTCAAGCAGGCCGGCGTCATCAAGTTGCTCGTCAGTGGGGCCGAGGGGATCGGTCTGCCGTTGTGGGGAATGGCGATCTTGTTCACCCTGGTCGTCGGTCTGGTGACCTTCCTGACGGGTTCTGGCGTCGGGTCCTTCACGTCCTTCGCATCGCTGGCTTCCGGTATCGCCAGCGGCTTGTCAGGCAACGCGACGAACCTCGTGACACCGATGCAGTTCGCCGGTGGCTTGTTCCGCTCGGTGTCGCCCATCTCGGGTGTGGTCATCACGGTGGCTGGAGCTGCCGGGATCTCCCCGATGGCCGTCGTGAGGCGGACTGCGCTCCCGACGCTCGTCGGTTTCATCGTCATGATGGCCTCAAGTCTCATCCTCATCTGATCCACGGGTAATATTCATGGCTGCTAGGGCTGCGTCGGCGGTCCTAGCATGCTCTCAACCGCGGAGGAGATGACGATGGCTGAGTCGACGGGCTCGGCGTGCGACGGCCTGTACGCCCGGTTGGGGGAGTTGCAGGCGATGACGCCGACTGATGCTGTCATTGCTCAGTATTTTGAAGATTCATTTCCCCATCTGGCTCTGGAGAACCTCGACGAGATCAGTGCTGCGACAGGTGCGTCAACTGCGTCCGTGACCCGTTTTGTTCGCAAACTCGGGTACGCCAGTTTCCGTGACTTCTCACGCAGCCTCCGCGACGAAGTGGCCGTCAATTTCGATCTTCCCAGCGATCGCACCACGAATGGCCCCACCACCAATGAGCCCGGGGCGATGTGGCGCTCCAAGATGGATGCTGCTCGTCGCAGCATCGACGTCGGCCTCAATTCCATGGACGGGGAAGCTTTCGACCGCGTCGTCGAGGTACTTCGCGACGATTCACGCCCGCTCTACCTCGTTGCGGCTGCCAGCGGCCATCCGCTGCTCGATTACTTCCAGATGTTGGTGCGTTACTACCGTCGCGAGGTCGTCCTGTTGGAATCGACGGATCGGATGGCCCATCAGCTCATCGATCTTCCCGACGACGCCATCCTGCTGGCCTCGGTATTTGACCGGCATTCGCGGATGGTTGAGTCGGTCCTGCGGATGTTCCATCAGCGTGACATGACGACGATCCTGCTGACGAACCGTTCGTCGACCCCGATGCGTCGTTACGCAGATCATGTCCTGCTGGTCGCATCGGAATCCTCGACGGCTTTCCGCTCCCGGGCCTGCTATCTCATCCTGTTGGAGTCGCTGGTGGCCGCCTTGGCCCCTGCAGACCCAGAGATGGAACGCTCGCGGGTCGAGAGGATGCAGGAGCTCTTCGACGAGCTGGGAGTCTTCATCACTCCGTGACACCGGTTCCAGTGTGCGGCTGACCAGCAGCAACACGCCGTGACAGTTCCGCAGACAGACCGGTGTACGACGACGGGTCGGACAACTCGTCAAGGTCGATGCCATCAAGTTTTTCGGCGATCTCCGGTCGGGCATCGACGAACTCGCGCAGGCTGGTTCCGGCAGCTCGATAAGCGGCTGAGAATTCCTGGAGGAGGTCGTGTGCTCCTTCGTGACCCAACCGCGATGCAAGCTCCATCATGATTCCCTCGCTGACGAGCAGAACTCCTTCGCGACGGGCATTGACGTCGAGCTGGCCGGCGTTGAACTCGAGCACGTCGAGGAGTTCGAGGAGCTTCTGTCCTGCTCCGTCGACCGCCGCGAGGATGCGGGGGATGGCGTCGCGTTCGACCTCGAGCTGACGATGGTCTCGCTCAAAGTCGCCAGGGGGGTTGGTGAGGACGGTCGCGGCGGCACCAGCAGCCATACGAGCGGCTGCCGTGATTTTCATCGTGGAGAAAGGGTTGCGCTTCTGCGGCATGGTGCTCGACCCGGACAGATGGGGGTCGAGGGCCTCAGCGGCTTCCTGGAAGTCGGTGCGCTGCATGTCGTAGAGGTCCTCGGCGATCTTCGCGAGGGTCTGGGCGTGGATGGCAAGGTTACATGCCAGCTCGGTGAGTCCGTCGCGGGAAGCGTGCCAGGCGATGAGCTCGCACACCAGACCCAGCTCCTTTGCGACTCCCATGGCGACGGTGGTGCCGTGTTCCCCCATCGAGGCATAGGTTCCAGCAGCTCCCGAGAACTGCACCAGGAGACAACGTTGCCGGGTTTCGGTGAGACGATCACGGGAACGTTCGAGATCGGCGGCCCAGCGGGCGAACCGCATTCCGAGGGTGGTGGGGACGGCATGCTGACCATTAGTGCGTGCCACCATGAGGGTCTTGGCATGGGCACCGGCAAGGTCACGGATACGCGCCAGGAGCTTGTCAGTGCAGTCGTCGATGAGGCCCAGGGAATCCCGGATCTGGAGGCCGCGGGCAGTGTCAAGGATGTCCTGGGTGGTGGCGCCGTAGTGGACCCAGGGACGGCGGTCGTCGTCAAGGGCGGAGCGCAGCGCGTCGAGGCCAAGAGCGAAGGGATTGCCCGTCCCCCCGCCGAAGATCTGCTCCATGACGGCATCGGTGGCCTGAGCTTGCTCGGTGATTCGAGCCCCGGTTCCTTCCGGGATCATGCCGATCGCGGTTTGGACTCGAGCCAGTGCAGCCTCGACGTCATACCAGCTCTGCACTGTCGATCGTTCTGACCAGATCTCGTCCATCTGGGCTGTGACGTAGCCACGGCGGGTGATCTGGTTGTCGAAGGCTCCGAACGCCATTGTTTGCCACCTTTAATAACTAGCTGAGGGTGAAAGTTATGTTACAACGATGACGGGATGGGGGTATGCGGTTCGTCGTCATTGGTGCGTTGCGCTGGCCGATGTGGGAGTCGCGTGGGAGGCCCATGGGCTGTCTCGGCCCTGGTTGGAATGAATCGATGGTTGCTTTCGCCTCTACTGACGAGACGCCGGTACGTCTCGGGTAGGCGGAGACAGCCTGGACCATCCGGCCCCTGGCGATCATCCCCTTTTCCTCATCAGTGAGGTCATTGGTCTTGACAGACTGAGGGAAGAGGGGATGACCCTGGGGCCGAGACGCTCGGCCCTACAGCTGGGTATACCCATGGGGAGGTTCCCTGACGTGGTGACGACGATGTTCGTCACACGGTGCCGGAGAAGGGACTCGAACCCTCACACCACAAGGCACAGGAACCTAAATCCTGCGTGTCTACCAATTCCACCACTCCGGCATAGGGGTCGTAGCGGCCCCCGGGCCACCAATAGGCCCTCGGTGTTCCCGAATCAGCAGTCGATCTTGAGCTCCCTGCAGAGCTTGTCGACATGGCCCTTGGCCCGAACATTGTACTGGGCTTCAACGATCCTGCACGAACCGTCCGCACCGACATCGACGATGAAGGTGGAGCGGATGACACCGACGATTTCCTTGCCGTAGACGTTCTTGGGTCCGTAGGCACCGTATGCCTTCATGACCTCCTTGTCCTCGTCGGAGAGCAGGGTCAACGTCAAGGACTCCTTGGCGACGAATTTCTGGAGCTTGGCAACCGGGTCGGGCGAGATGCCCAGTATCTCGTAGCCGGCGCCCTCGAAGTCGTCCAGATGAGTCGTGAAATCGACGGCCTGAGTGGTACACCCAGGCGTCATGGCTGCGGGGTAGAAGTACACGATGACTTGCTTGCCAGCGAAGTCGGAAAGGGTGATCTGATTGCCGTCAGCGGCGGGCAGAGTGAAATCAGGGGCCGCATTACCGGGCTCAAGACGGGTGCTCATGACCTCAACGATATAGGCTGTTGCTAGACCAGCGCCGCGCCTACGCCGGCGCAAAGCGCAGACACGGCACCAGGAGGGGTCACATGGCTGATAGCAAGTCGAAGGCGAAGGACGAGCGCTCCGCTGATGAGATCAGGCGGGACATTGCAGCGACTCGTGCTCGTCTGGCGGCCGGGGTGGAGAGCCTCGTGGAGGAGGTGCATCCGGCCACCCTCAAGCGCGAGGCCACCGATCGCGCCCGTGACTACGTGCAGGGTGAGTTCGAGCAGGTGAAGGGCCAGGTCAAGGGCGAGCACGGCTGGCGGATGGATCGTATCGGCATTGCCGGGGGTGCGCTCGCTGCCGGCATCGTCGGCATCATCGTGCTGCGCGCGATCGTCGGCCGCGCCACCGGAACCACTGCTCGCCGCAAGCTCGAGAAGCTGCAGCTCTCCGAGGCCAAGCGGGTTCGCAAGGAGGCTAAGCAGCGTCGCAAGGACGATGCCAAGGCTGCCAAGAGGAACGCCAAGCTCGGTAAGAAGAATGCCAAGAAGTACGGCAAGCTCGACACCGATGACTCGTCGGTGAGCAACCTTGCGGAGAAGATGCTGAAGCAGGCTGCCGTGCTGCGTGCACAGGCCGCTGCTGAGCACGAGGAGGGTGCTGCTTGACCGATCGGTTCGGCATGAGCTGATCGACCGCACCGACCCAGTATCAATTCGGCCCCGGTCCGTCGTGGACCGGGGCCGAACTATGTTGTCCAGCAGGCATCACTTGAGACCACCGGCAGCCAGCCCGGCGACGATCCGGCGCTGGAAGACCAGCACCATGATGACCAGCGGCACCGTCATGATGACACCGGCGGCCATCTGGGAACCGAACGGGGTGTTGAACTGGGAAGCACCGGTGAACTTCGACAGCAGCACCGTGGCAGGTTCCATCTTCGGGTCGTTGATCATCGTGACGGCGACGAGGAACTCGTTCCACGCACCGATGAAGACGATGATCGCCGTGGTGAAGATGCCGGGGGCAGCCAGCGGCAGGATGATCTTGCGGAATGCTTGGGCGGGGGAGCAACCATCGATCATCGCGGCCTGCTCCAGCTCGTCGGGCATCTGCTTGAAGAACGTCGTCAGGTTCCACACGGCCAGAGGCAGTGAGAAGGACAGATCGGGGATGATCATGGCTTGGTAGGTGTTGATCCAGTGCCATGCCGAGAAGTTCTTCAGCAACGGGACGATGATGGCCACCAGTGGGAACATCGACGTCGCAATGATGAGGATGAGGAATCCGCCCTTGCCACGAAAATCCAGCCGTGCGAGGGCGTAGGAGGCGAAGGTGGCGATGAGCAGGGCAATGATCGTCACCGAGATCGAGACGATGAGCGAGTTCCCCAGCCCGCGCAGGAAGTTGTTGTTTGGCTGGAAGACGGCCTGGTAGTTCTCCAGCGACGGGTGAGCTGGCCACCACGTGTTGTCGAAAATCTCGTTGTCAGGACGCAGCGAGGACACGACCATCCAGTAGAAGGGCGCCAGGCAGTAGACGACGATGAGGGCGATGCCGATGACCGGCAGTACCTTGACCCAGGCGTTCTTGTGGTGGGTCTCCTGGTCGATGGCTCCCGGTGCAGTTGCAGTAGCGGTGCTCATGACGACACCTCCTTGCCACTCGAAGCTGCGGCTTGTGCTGCGTTGGCCTTCTCTCGGGCACGACGTCCACCAGGGCGTCCGCCATTGACGAAGGTGGTGGCCTTCATCTTCTTGCGCCTGTGCTCGTCACCGACGAGATCGGCGCCGAGGATCTTGATGAAGGCAAATGCGATGATGAACACGTAGAGGAACAGGATGATCGCGTAGGCTGCGGCCGCGCCGTACCTCAGGTTCGAGGCCTCGTCCTGGACCAGCATCGACAGCGTCTCGACCGACTTCCTGCGCGGGCCGACGAGGATGAACGGCAGGTCGAACATGCGCAGGGCATCGAGGGTCCGGAACAGCACGGCGACGACCAAGGCCGGTTTGACCAATGGCAAGGTGATCGAGACAAATCTCTTCCAGGCATTGGCGCCATCGACCTTGGCGGCCTCGTAGACCTCGGTGGGAATTACCTGGAGACCTGCCAGCGTCAACAGACCGATGTACGGGGCGGTCTTCCAGACGTCGGCGATGATGATCGACCACTTGGCCGTCCAGTTGCCCGAGGCCCACATGATGTGCTGACCGAGGATGGCGTTGGCGACACCGTTCTGGTTGAAGATCCATCCCCACAAAATGGCGGAGACCGCTGTAGGGATGGCCCAGGGAACGAGGATGGCGGCTCGGACGACGCCTCGTCCAGCGATCGCCCGATGCATGATGAGCGCCATGATGACGCCCAGGATGGTCTCGAGAACGACCGTGACGACGCCGAAGAGCGTGGTGTTCCAGAACGCGTTCCAGAATCGATCTCCGGAGCCGGTGAAGATGTCGGTGAAGTTCTTCATTCCGACGAACGGCTCGGTGTCGTTGACGAATCCAGTTTCGGGATCCAGACCGGGCTGGCCATAGAGGGCCTGCTTCACCGATTGGATGACTGGGATGACGATGACGATCGTCAGGGCGATGAGGGTTGGCGTGATGAGAGCTAAGGCCAGGCGTTCCTGAGTCCTGGCCCGAGAAGACCGTTTGTTGGTCTTCTCCACTGTTGCAGTGGTCATGATGAAGCTCCTTGTCCCCGGCGTTGTCCGCCGGGTGGTGCGAGCGATGTCATGGATACGGCGGGGCGAGTGACCCGCCCCACCGTATCCATGTGGTTAGTTCTGCGTGACGATCAATTCTTGATGATCGTCTTCAGCTTGTCGGCCAGCTGTTTGGCAGCGCTTTCGGCGTCCGTCTTGCCCTGGAGAGCTGGGTAGATGGCGTCCTGGATGGCCGCGGTGACGTCACCGTAGGCGACGGCATGCGGACGGCCCTTGGCGCTGTCCAGAGAGGCCTTCAGGGTCGGCAGGTACGGGAGCCTCTTGACGTTCTCGTCCTTGGTGTACAACTCGCCGTAGATCGGTGCGTTGGACTGCTTCTCGAGGTTGTACTGCTCGGACTCCTGGTTGGTCCACCACTTGACGAACTTGAGGGCCGTGGCCTTGTTCTTGCAGTTGGAGGTGATGGCGCAGTTGTGGCCGCCCAGGGTCGGCATGTAGTCCTTGCCGTCGATGGAGGGCAGCGGGGCGACGCCGAACTTGTCGGGTCCGAGTTCCTTCATGTCGTTGCCGTACTGGTAAGGCCAGTTGCGCAGGAAGAGGACCTTGCCGGACTCGAAGCCGTTACGACTGTCCTCCTCCTTCCATTCCAGGGCTGCGGTCGGGATGAGCTTGGACTTGAAGGCGTCGACGGCGGTCTGGATGCCCTTGATGGACTCGGGGGAGTCGACGGTCACCTTCCCGGAGTCGTCGACGATCGCACCACCACAGGTGTTGATGAATTCAGAGATGTTGCAGGTGAGGCCCTCATATTTGGCCCACTGGCCACCGAACCCACCGATGTCCTGCATGCCGGGGAGCTTGCGGACGGCCTCGGTGGCCTTCTTGACGTCTTCCCAGGTCTTGGGAACCTCGACCTTGGCCTTCTCGAGGAAGTCCTTGCGGTAGTACATGATCGAGGCGTCAGTGGCATACGGAACGGCGAACTGCTTGCCGCGGTACGAACCGGTCTCCCACACCGAGTCAATGACGCCTTCGGGCTTCATGTCCTGCGGGATCTCCGCGATCCAGCGGTTAGCCGCGAACTCGGCAACCCACACCAGATCGAGGCCAATGACGTCGTAGGCGGCAGAGTTCGTCTGAGCGGCGTTGATGAAGGACTGACGCTGCTGGTCGGCCTCCGAGGACAGCTCGATGAGAGTGACCTTCTCCTTGGGGTACTTCTTGTTCCACTCATCGATGCGCTTCTGGACCATTCCACCGGAGAAGTCCTTGCCCTGCACCCAGCTGATGGGGCCCTCACCAGTGAAGTCTGCGCCCTTGGCTGCGGGCTTATTGGATCCGGAGTCCTTCGAGTCTCCGTTGGAACAAGCTGCCAAGGCACCGAGCGCCAGTGCTCCGACGGAGCCCTGGATGAAGGCCCGGCGGGAGTGTGTGTAGTGCGTCATGTGACTTCTTCCTCCTTGAACTGGGCGATGTCGACAGCGACATCACGTACGCATCAGCGATTTCCTGCGGGTGCGATAGGGCACAACCTCAGGCAGGATATTACACCGACTGTCCGGCATGTGTGCACGTCGGTTTGCGATGAACCTGAATGATTGTGCACGACAAGTGGGATTGAGGGGCGTTCCCCCCACCGGGGTGGTCAGAGCGGTGTTGGTAGATGACTGGATCAGTCTGAATCGTTGTGGAAGGAGGGTATTGCTCCGAGCGGTGTCCTGGGATTGCCGTCTGCTGGTGACTGGACAATCTCTGGCCTCGGGAGAAGGTAAATTAGGAGTACAGGATGCGAACATGAAGGAAGCCGTTCCATCCTGTTTCCAGGATGGAACGGCTTCCGTTTCGGTGCGCCGCCAGGGACTCGAACCCTGAACCCGCTGATTAAGAGTCAGCTGCTCTGCCAATTGAGCTAGCAGCGCCGGCGAGAAAAAACATTAGCGGACTTCGGCCAAGATGCAAAATCGAGGTGACGAGTTCATGGCCGACCAGTGCGTGCGGCATCGATTCGACGCTGTCTCAACGCCGTGATCTCGGGCAGGTCGAGGGGCTCCAAATGGCGTCCTAGGGCTATTTCGAGCACATGGTCGGCGAGCTGAGGGTTGCGTGCGAGAACTGGTCCGTGCGGGTAGGTGCCGATGACACGCCCCTGCACGGCTCCTTCGTCGCGATGGTTGCCGTTGCCCCAACCAACCTCGACAGCAGCCAGCGGCTTGGCGTCAGAACCAAGTTCTGTCCAGCCGCCGTGGTTCTCGAAACCGGTGATCGGGCAGGTGTTCCCGTCGGGCTGGGTCCAGATGTGCAGAACCTCCCCGACGGCACGCTCCGGGCCGCGTCGGGTCTCGGCGTCGAGAAGACCGAGTCCCGCAATGACCTCGTCACGGGCTCCGATGGTGAAGGACCTGCCGCAGATCTGGTAGCCGGCGCACACCGCGAAGAGCATTGCGCCGTCGTCGAGGGCGGTGAACAGTCCGCCATCGGCCTTGAGTTCCCGGACAGCGGTGATCTGGGCGGTGTCCTCGCCGCCTCCCAGCAGATAGACGGCCCCGTCAGTGGGCACCTTCTGACCGGGCTCGACGGTGACGAGCTCGGCGTCGATGCCGCGCCATTGCAGCCTCTTGGTGAGGACGACTGCATTGCCGTGGTCGCCGTAGATGCCCAACAAGGACTGGTACAGCAGGACGATCTTGGGACGGTCGGTGTTCATGCCAGTCCTCCGAGTCGGCGCAGTTTCTGGAAGGGGGTGTAGGTCGACAGCACGTCGACGGGGTGGTCAGCGTCCCAAGTGCCGGCCAGCAGTGGGGAGCTGAGGGCCTGGGCGAGATCCTCGATGACGACGTGCTCCACTCCGGCGTATTGCAGCCTGACGGCCAGATCGAGTGCGCGCGGGCCGGTGCAGATGACGGTTCGTCCGGCCAGTTGCTCGTAATCGACGTCCCACAGCCATGAGACGTCCTTGCCGTCGGCGGCCACCGCGTCGATGGCGAGCACCAGCGGATCGGAGGTCGTCAGCGGCAGGGATTCGGTCCAGCCGGCAGGGTTCTTCGACAGCAGCAGACGGCAATGGGTGCCGCCGATGGTGCAGGTGGCATAGCGGCCGGCGGGGGACTCCACCGTGGCAATTCCGCGCAGCGCGTCCTCGGGCTGAATACCCATGTGGATGGCCGCGGCAAGGGCGCAGATGGCGTTGGTGAGGTTGAAGGAACCGGGCACCTGGACATCGAGGTGGAATCGTCTCCCGGAAGCCTCGACGGCCTCGTCACCCTCCACCCACCAATCGGCAGCAGGCTGACTCAGCTCACATCCGGGGCAGTCCCATCCGCCCTCGCCATGGGTGAGGACGGCGCCGCAGTTGGGACACAGCGTCGAGTCGGCGGTCCAGCGAGGCTTGGTGTCCACCCAGATGACGTGACGAGCCTTCTGGCACACCCACACGATGAGCGGATCGCAGGCATTGGCGACCACCGTCGGACCGTGCTCAGCGGCTTTCTCCAGGGCATCACGCCAGTCGCGTCCCAGGAAGGTCAATTCGTGGTTGCGGTCCAACTGGTCGCGGCTGAAGTTGAGCAACACCAACACTTCCGGGCGGCCCATCGCAACGACGTCGGCGACGACTCGCTCATCGGTCTCCAGCACGGCGACGGTGGCGGCAGGGGCCTCTCCCAGGGCCGAGACGATGCCGTGATGCAGGTTGGCCCCATCGGCGTTGGTGACGACGCTTCGTTGGCCGTCAGGAGTCCCAGCTCGCACTGCGGCGGTGAGGAAGTGAGTTGTCGTGGTCTTGCCGTTGGTGCCGGTGACACTGGCGATGCGACGGTCTGCCAGCAGTTCAGGCAAGGCGTGGGGAGCCAACGTCATCGTCACCCGACCACGAATTGATGCTCCTGAGCCCTTCCCCGTCAGGCGGGAGGCTGTTGCGGCTGTCCGCCCGGCCAGCAGGGCCAGTTGCAGCCGCGGGGAGGTGCGGTGTCTTCGAGGTGACGAGGTCATGGCCCCAATCATGGCAGGAAGGGATGACGGCCCTGGTGTGCCCGGCCGGTGACGAGGACGGCTCTATGACCTCCAAACGCTGGCTGGCAAGGGTGTTCGCTGTTGTTCCAGGCAGTCGTCGAGAAACCTGTCGGGCACGCGTGTCACGGTAATTCCCGTCGGCTGCGACGGGCTGACGGACGCCGGACGAGGGGGTGTGTGATGGTTGACATCGATGAGTTGGTGAGCCGTGGTGTCGACGGTCTGGAAGTTCCCGGTGGCCATGCCATCCACCCATTGCTTCAACCTCTTTTCCCCGGTGGTCTCATGCCCGCCGTCTATCGTCTGGACGGGGCTTCCTCGGTCGGGCTGGGGCTGCTCACCCATGGCTGGTGTGGGGTGGTCGGGCTGCCCGAACTCAGTGTTGAGGCGGCTCGGCAGTGGGGGGTGGAGCTGTCACGATTGGTGCTCGTGCCTCATCCAGGAAACTGGCTTGAGACGGTGGCCACTCTCATCGAGGGCCTCGATGTCGTTCTTGCTGCAGCTCCGCCGCCGTTGCCGATGACGGCCAGCAGGCGATTGACGGCCAGGCTGCGTTCTCGCGGCTCGTCCTTGGTGGTGCTGGGGCCTTGGCCCAGCCCTGCCGCTCGAATCGATGTCCGCACTGTGGGGTGGCAGGGACTTGGTCAGGGGTACGGCTGTTTGTCGGCCCAGGAGCTTGAGGTGACCGTGGTGAGGCATCACCACAACCGTTCCGTGCGGCTCATCCGTACCGGCACCGGGGTGTACCCCGCCGAGGAGGTGGCTGATGTCTGCTGAACCACTCAGTGCCGCGCCGGTTCGAGTCCTCATGGCAGTGATTCCCGGGTGGCGAATCGTGGTGGCGTCTCGACGTCAGCCTGGGGATGCCCCTCTTCTGGTCGTCGATCGCGGGGTCGTCGTCGACTGCTGTCCCAGGGCGGCCGAGGAAGGAGTGGTCCCTGGTTTGCGAGTGAGGGCTGCCCAGTTGCGGTGCCCGGAGGCCGTCGTCGTTCCCCACGATCCCGCCTCTGAGGAGATCCTTTTCGACGAGGTGGTTCGTGAGATCGAGAAGTCAGTAGCCCCTTCGGTCCACGTGGTGCGCCCAGGGGTGGCTGCGGTGGCTGCTCGCGGAGTTGCTCGTTTCTACGGTGGTGAACGCGCCGCTGCGCAGCGCATGTCCGAGGTGTTGGCTCGGATCGGGTACACGGATACGGGGATTTCGGTGGCGGACGGGTTGTTCGCGGCAGAGGTGGCTGCCACCGCAGTGGCCGGCCCCGGGAGTCATGGCCCCAAGATCCTCAGTCCCGGCATGTCCACGGCCTTTCTGGCTCCCCGCGACGTCTCGGTTCTGGCGCGTACCGGACGAGCCGATGAGGCATTGGTGCGGACCTTGCGTCAGCTCGGTCTGACGACTGTCGGCTCCTTCGCCGGTCTGGACCGTCAGCATGTCGTCTGGCGGTTCGCGGAGGTCGGTCAGCGCGCCCACGATTGGGCACGTGGCATGGACGTCGCGGTGCTGTCGGCGCACCGGCCCGAGGCCGACGATGCCATGGAAGTCGTCCTCGACGATCCGGAATCTTCCGGCGCACAGGTGGTGGCCGTGGTGCGTCCTGTGGTGGAGGAGTTCATGGCCGGCCTGGCAGCCAGCGGTCGGGTATGTTCCCAGGCCCGCATTCTCATCCGGGCCACTGCTGGGTTGTCTGAGCGCACCTGGCGTCAACCGTGGCAATTCAGCGGTGATGATCTGTTGGCTCGACTGTCCCGTCAGCTCGACGACCTTTCCCGGGGCATTGGCGAGTTCGGTGCTGATGAGTTCTGCCAGTCCGGTGTTGAGGCGGTGCGGATCGTTCCCACCATCCATCGTGCGGGTGAGGCGGCCGAAGGATTGTTTGGGGCCAGGCCCGCCGAGCACCTCGTCCACGTCATCTCCCAGTTACAGGAGAGGCTGGGCCCCGAAGGGGTCCTAGTGGGAGAAGTCGCCGGTGGTCGGATGCTCAAGGACCGACGCCGACTGGTTCCTTTCGGGACGGTTGCCGAGGACGCGCGTCCGGTGGATCGCCCCTGGCCGGGCCACCTCGACGGTCCCGCTCCCGGGATTGTGTATTCCCGTCCGCTGCCAGCTCGGTTGGAGACGACTGACGGTATGCCACTGACGACGTCGTCCGACTTGCCGACGATCAGCCCTGGATGGTTTCATGACGGCACTTCGCGACGGCGTGTCATCGCGTGGGCCGGGCCATGGCCGGTGCACCAGAGGTGGTGGAGCACCCCGGCCGTCTCCGTTGAGCGAATGCAGCTGGTCACCGAGGACCAACAGGCGTGGGTGTTGGCGGGATCGGCTGACCGTTGGTGGGTCGAGGCTCGTTACGACGAGGCGTGATCGGGGTGAGTTACCACAATCCTCTGATTCCGTGGCGAGAGTTGGAAAGACGCATCTCGGGACGGCGTCCTCCCAATGGCCATCAGGACAGCCATGCTGATCAGACCGGCTATCGCCGCGTCCGTAAACCCTTTGACTGTCGTCCCCTCCGACCCGAGGGGCCAGTGGTGCCCTATGCCGAGCTGCACTGTCACTCCTCCTACAGCTTTCTTGACGGTGCCTCCAGTCCGGAGAACCTCGTCACCCGAGCGGTGGAGCTGGGCCTGTCAGGGCTGGCCCTGACTGATCATGACGGCCTCTACGGGGTCGTCAGAATGGCTGAAGCGGCTGAAGCCTGTGGTCTTCCCACCATCATCGGGTCGGAGTTGTCCATTGGAGTGCCGGAGCCTCAGAACGGGGTGGCTGATCCGGTGGGCAGCCACCTGCTCGTGCTGGCCAACGGCCCGGAGGGCTATCGCCGCTTGGCCGGTGCCCTCACGGACGCCTATCTGGCCGAGGGTGGGCAGAAAGGGCATCCGGTCCATGATCTCAACCATTTGGCCGAGGTGGCCGACGAGCACTGGACTGTCCTCACCGGATGTCGGAAGGGAGCAGTGAGGCAGGGCTTGGTCAAGGGGGTGGCTCAAGCTGAGGCCGAGCTCCATCACCTGGTTGATCTCTTCGGTATCGACAATGTCATGGTCGAGTTGACCGATCATCGCGCTCCCACCGATTCCCGTGACAACGACGTCCTTGCTGAGCTGGCAGGCCGCCATGGCCTGACGACGGTGGCGACGACAGCCGCCCACTACGCCGGTGCTGAACAGTTCGAGCTGGCCTGCGCTCTCTCAGCGGTGCGGGCTCGACGCAGTCTTGACGAGATGGACGGCTGGCTTCCTCCCGGCCCGGTGGCGAGGTTGCGCAGCGGCGCGGAGATGGCAGACCTGTTCAGCCGTCACCGAGATGCGGTGGACAACACCGTAGCGGTGGCTGAGAGGACGGCTTTCCAACTGAGGTCGGTGCGTCCCCGTCTGCCCGACCAGAAGGTGCCCGAGGGACACACTCCCATCAGTTGGCTGCGTCATCTGGTGGAGGAGGGGCGTCGAGGCTGCTACGGGGATGACCCAGTGGCCAAGGACCGCCTGGCCACGGAACTCGACCTCATCGAGGTTCGGGATTTTGCCGGCTACTTCCTCATCGTCTCCGACATCGTGGAGTTCGCTCGGTCCCGGGGGATCTTGTGTCAAGGACGTGGATCAGCAGCGGCCTCGGCGGTCTGTTACGTGCTGGGCATCACCGTCGTCGATCCGGTGTTTTACGGCTTGCCCTTCGAGCGGTTCCTGTCGGTGCTGCGCGAGGAGGAGCCTGACATCGATGTCGACTTCGACGCTCGACGTCGTGAGGAGGTCATCCAGTACGTCTACGCCAAGTACGGGCGGCGCAACGCTGCCCAGGTGGCTGACGTCATCACCTATCGGCCGCGCAGTGCCATCCGGGACACGGCCAAAGCCCTCGGTTATTCCCAAGGGCAGCAGGACGCGTGGTCGCGTCAGATGGAGAGACGATCAGTGGTGCCGGGCTCCCGGAGCTCCGAGATTCCTGACGAGGTCGTCGCCCTCGCCCAGCAGGTGATGGGGCTACCGCGTCACCTGGGCATCCACTCGGCCGGAATGGTGCTGACCCAGGAACCAGTGGAACGCATCTGTCCGATCGAGCCAGCCCGGATGCCTGGTCGCACGGTGCTGCAGTGGGACAAGGAGGACTGTGCCTGGATGGGGTTGGTGAAGTTCGACCTGCTGGGGTTGGGAATGCTCTCGGCACTGAGCATTTCCTTCGATCTCATCTCCCGGCACTGCGGACGATCTTGGACCCTGGCGTCGATCCCGCGCAATGAGCCCGGGGTCTACGACATGTTGTGCCGTGGTGACAGCATCGGTGTCTTCCAGGTGGAGAGCCGGGCCCAGATTGGCACTCTGCCGCGGCTCAAGCCGCGCTGCTTCTACGACTTGGCCGTGGAGATCGGGCTCATCCGTCCTGGTCCGGTGCAGGGAGGCGCGGTGCATCCCTACATCAGACGACGCACGGGTGCTGAACCGATCACTTATCCCCACCCTCTGCTTGAACCAGTGCTCAAGCGCACCCTGGGGATCCCGCTCTTCCAGGAGCAGCTCATGCAAATGGCCACGACGGTCGGCAATTGCACGGCTGCCGACGCTGACCTGTTGCGCCGAGCGATGGGATCCAAACGCGGGGTCGAACGCATTGACTCGCTACGCGCCAAGCTTTTCGAGGGGATGGCAGCCAATGGGATTGACGACGACACTGCCCAGGACATCTATGCCCGCATCGAGTCTTTCGCGAATTTTGGATTTGCCGAGTCCCATGCCTTGAGCGTCGCCGGACTGGTCTACACCTCAGCTTGGGTCAAGCTGCATTACCCGGCAGCCTTTCTTGCGGCTTTGCTGCGCAGCCAGCCGATGGGGTTCTATTCCCCGGCGACTCTGGTGGCGGATGCTCGACGACACGGTGTGGTGACGCGACGTCCAGACCTGACGAAGTCGTCAGTGGGGGCAGATCTGGAAGCACTGGATCGTGGAGGCGATGACGTGGAGACAGGGATGGACGACTGTCTTCATGACCACGACGAGTCCGAGACCGGTCCTTTTGACCCCGATCGTGATGACGGTGACCATCGTCGGGATACTCACTTCGCGGTGCGGTTGGGCCTTTCTGACGTCTCCGGTATCAGTACCGAGACAGCCACTCGGATCATTACGGAGCGGGAACGCGAACCCTTCACCAGCCTCGACGACCTCGCTCGGCGCGTTGAACTGGGCAAGGAAGAGGTGGAGGCCCTTGCCCTGGCTGGTGTCTTCGACGATCTCGTGGGGTCAAGACGGGGCGCTCTGTGGCAGATCGGTCAGATCGACGGTGTAGCACCGGGCCAGCTGGATGTTCAGGTGGCCACCCAGCCACCTTTGCTTCCCGAACCCACTCAGTTGGAGTTATTGGGTGACGACATCCGTGCCACCGGAGTCAGTACGGCCGACCATCCTGTTCGCCACGTCCGGGGCGTCCTTGATCGGCGAGGTGTGGTGCGAGTTGACCGGCTGGGCGACGTCGAGGCTGGACGGCGTATAGAAGTTGCTGGAGTCGTCACCCACAGACAGAGACCTGGGACAGCAGGGGGAGTGACCTTCCTCAACGTGGAGGACGAAACCGGCCTGCTCAACGTCATCGTCACTCCGGGTGCATGGAAGCATCACCGACGTGTGGCCCGGACGTCGCGAGCTTTGGTGGTGCGGGGGATCTTGGAAAGAAGCGACGAGGGAGTGACGAGTTTGCAAGCAGATCGGTTGGAAGCCCTCGATTTATCAGTACCCACGAGATCCCGTGACTTCCGCTGAACAGCCTTTGACAAGGGGATACGATGACAGCGGCACCCTAATTTGCATCATCGTTCATCCATGTGTAACGTTTTCCGAGCTGTCAGGGACTGCTTGAAGCGGCTCCCAGATAGCAGCCGAACTGGATCTCAGCCCGATGGTTTTGATGAGTCGAGGTTGATCTGGTAGGGTTGATCGGGTCGCTGCTTTTCGGAGTGGTGGCACGGTTTTGGCTGGTTTTGCTGGCTGATCTTGAAACCGCGGGTTTTGCGGGGTTGGGGTTGGTGTGGTAGGGTCGGTCGGGTCGCCTTGGGGTGGTCCTGCTGGTTAAGCGGTGGGGTTGTTCTGGTGGGTGTGATGCTTGAGAACTCAACAGTGTGTCTTTGATAGTCAATGATTTTTTGATGCATCTATGGATGTGTCGGATTTGTTTATGAATTCCTTTGTGATTCTGGACATGGACTGAATTTTTTTGGTCAGTGTTTGGGGTTAGTGTTTTGGATTCTCTTGTGACACCGTTGCCTGCATTGTGTGTGTGGGTGGGTGATATTTTTTCATTGGAGAGTTTGATCCTGGCTCAGGACGAACGCTGGCGGCGTGCTTAACACATGCAAGTCGAACGGAAAGGCCCCTTTGGGGGTACTCGAGTGGCGAACGGGTGAGTAACACGTGAGTAACCTGCCCTTGACTTCGGGATAACTTCAGGAAACTGGGGCTAATACCGGATAGGAATCCTTGCTGCATGGTGGGGGTTGGAAAGCTTCGGCGGTTTTGGATGGACTCGCGGCTTATCAGCTTGTTGGTGGGGTAGTGGCTTACCAAGGCTTTGACGGGTAGCCGGCCTGAGAGGGCGACCGGCCACATTGGGACTGAGATACGGCCCAGACTCCTACGGGAGGCAGCAGTGGGGAATATTGCACAATGGGCGGAAGCCTGATGCAGCAACGCCGCGTGCGGGATGACGGCCTTCGGGTTGTAAACCGCTTTCAGCAGGGGCGAAGCTTTTGTGACGGTACCTGCAGAAGAAGCACCGGCTAACTACGTGCCAGCAGCCGCGGTGATACGTAGGGTGCGAGCGTTGTCCGGATTTATTGGGCGTAAAGAGCTCGTAGGTGGTTGATTGCGTCGGAAGTGAAAACTTGGGGCTTAACCCTGAGCGTGCTTTCGATACGGGTTGACTTGAGGAAGGTAGGGGAGAATGGAATTCCTGGTGGAGCGGTGGAATGCGCAGATATCAGGAGGAACACCAGTGGCGAAGGCGGTTCTCTGGACCTTTCCTGACGCTGAGGAGCGAAAGCGTGGGGAGCGAACAGGCTTAGATACCCTGGTAGTCCACGCTGTAAACGGTGGGTACTAGGTGTGGGGTCCATTCCACGGATTCCGTGCCGTAGCTAACGCATTAAGTACCCCGCCTGGGGAGTACGGCCGCAAGGCTAAAACTCAAAGGAATTGACGGGGCCCCGCACAAGCGGCGGAGCATGCGGATTAATTCGATGCAACGCGAAGAACCTTACCTGGGTTTGACATGGACTGGGAGTGCTCAGAGATGGGTATGCCTCCTTGTGGGGCTGGTTCACAGGTGGTGCATGGCTGTCGTCAGCTCGTGTCGTGAGATGTTGGGTTAAGTCCCGCAACGAGCGCAACCCTCGTTCACTGTTGCCAGCACGTTATGGTGGGGACTCAGTGGAGACCGCCGGGGTCAACTCGGAGGAAGGTGGGGATGACGTCAAGTCATCATGCCCCTTATGTCCAGGGCTTCACGCATGCTACAATGGCCGGTACAAAGAGTTGCGAGCCTGTGAGGGTGAGCGAATCTCGGAAAGCCGGTCTCAGTTCGGATTGGGGTCTGCAACTCGACCCTATGAAGTCGGAGTCGCTAGTAATCGCAGATCAGCAACGCTGCGGTGAATACGTTCCCGGGGCTTGTACACACCGCCCGTCAAGTCATGAAAGTCGGTAACACCCGAAGCCGGTGGCCTAACCTGTGTGGGGGAGCCGTCGAAGGTGGGACTGGTAATTAGGACTAAGTCGTAACAAGGTAGCCGTACCGGAAGGTGCGGCTGGATCACCTCCTTTCTAAGGAGCACTTCATTGTCAGGACTCATCATTGCTGTGTGGCTCGTTGTGAGTCGTTGGTGGATGGGTTAGCTTCTTGTGGAACATTGGCGTGTTCATCTTGTGGTGGACGGTCTGGGGCATGCTGTTGGGGTTCTGGGGTATCACACTGGTGTGTGGTGGCCTGGTGCGGTGATGCTGCGTCTGCTGTGTGGTGGGTGTGGTGTTGATTCGTGTGGTGGTTGAGAACTGTATAGTGGATGCGAGCATCTTAATTTTTTGTGTCTTGTGTTGTTGTGCAAGTTGTTAAGTGCGATCGGTGGATGCCTTGGCACCAAGAGCCGATGAAGGACGTTGTAACCTGCGATAAGCCCTGGGGAGTTGGTAAACGAGCTGTGATCCGGGGGTGTCCGAATGGGGAAACCTGGAGTGTCCGGAGTAGTGTCCGGTGACCCTGCCCTGAATGTATAGGGGTGTGGGAGGTAACGCGGGGAAGTGAAACATCTTAGTACCCGTAGGAAGAGAAAACAACCGTGATTCCGTGAGTAGTGGCGAGCGAAAGTGGATGAGGCTAAACCGTGTGTGTGTTCAAGCCGGCAGGTGTTGCATGTGCGGGGTTGTGGGGGCCTTTGGGTTCTGCTGCCGCAGGATTGGCCAGTGATAAATGTTGCGTGAAGGTGAAGCGTCTGGGAAGGCGTACCGGAGTGGGTGAGAGTCCCGTAACTGTAAGCGTGGCACTGGTGAGGGTTACCCCAAGTAGCGTGGAACTCGTGGAATTTCGCGTGAATCTGGCGGGACCACCCGTCAAGCCTAAATACTCCTTGGTGACCGATAGTGGATCAGTACCGTGAGGGAATGGTGAAAAGTACCCCGGGAGGGGAGTGAAATAGTACCTGAAACCGGTCGCATACAAGCCGTCAGAGCCTTGTGGGGTGATGGCGTGCCTTTTGAAGAATGAGCCTGCGAGTTAGTGATGCGTGGCGAGGTTAACCTGTGTGGGGGAGTCGTAGCGAAAGCGAGTCCGATAAGGGCGTGAGTCGCGTGTTCTAGACCCGAAGCGGTGTGATCTATCCATGGCCAGGATGAAGCGTCGGTAAGACGTCGTGGAGGTCCGAACCCACTTCAGTTGAAAATGGAGGGGATGAGCTGTGGATAGGGGTGAAAGGCCAATCAAACACCGTGATAGCTGGTTCTCCCCGAAATGCATTTAGGTGCAGCGTTGCGTGGTTCTTGTCGGAGGTAGAGCACTGGATGGTCTAGGGGGCCTATCAGCTTACCGAAATCAGCCAAACTCCGAATGCCGGCAAGTGGAGCGTAGCAGTGAGACGGCGGGGGATAAGCTTCGTCGTCGAGAGGGAAACAGCCCAGATCATCAGCTAAGGCCCCTAAGTGGTAACTCAGTGGAAAAGGATGTGGAGTTGCGTAGACAGCCAGGAGGTTGGCTTGGAAGCAGCCATCCTTGAAAGAGTGCGTAATAGCTCACTGGTCAAGTGATTCCGCGCCGACAATGTAGCGGGGCTTAAGTTATCCGCCGAAGCTGTGGCAGATCTCCTTTGTGGGGGTTTGGGTAGGGGAGCGTCCTGTGCGAGGTGAAGCTGCCGGGTGACCGTGTGGTGGATTGTGCGGGAGTGAGAATGCAGGCATGAGTAGCGAATGACGGGTGGAAAACCCGTCCGCCGATTATCCAAGGGTTCCAGGGTCAAGTTAATCTGCCCTGGGTGAGTCGGGACCTAAGGCGAGGCCGACAGGCGTAGTCGATGGATAACCAGTTGATATTCTGGTACCGGCTTGTCACCGTCCGTGTCGAGGTGTGTGATGCTAAGCGTGCGAGCCTGCCATTGTGATGTCTTTGATGTTGTGGTGGTGTGGTGAGTGTGTGAACCGATCATGTAGTAGGCAAGCTGCGGAGGGACGCAGGGAGGTAGCTCATCCCCGGCGATGGTTGTCCGGGGCTAAATGTGTGGACCGTCTGGTAGGTAAATCCGCCAGGGTTGTGGTTGAGGCATGATGGCGAGCCCACGGAACGTGGGTGAGTGAGTGATCCTGTACTGTCGAGAAAATCTTCGTGAGCGAGGTGGCTGGTCCGCCCGTACCCTAAACCGACACTGGTGGATAGGTAGAGTATACCGAGGCGATCGAGATCATCATGGTGAAGGAACTCGGCAAAATGCCCCCGTAACTTCGGGATAAGGGGGACCTGAACTGTCAAGGCTTTTACAGCTGGTAGCGGTGAGGGGCGCAGAGACCAGGGGGAAACGACTGTTTACCAAAAACACAGGTCCGTGCGAAGTTGTAAGACGATGTATACGGACTGACTCCTGCCCGGTGCTGGAAGGTTAAGGGGAACTGTTAGCGTTGGCGAAGCGGTGAACTTAAGCCCCAGTAAACGGCGGTGGTAACTATAACCATCCTAAGGTAGCGAAATTCCTTGTCGGGTAAGTTCCGACCTGCACGAATGGAGTAACGATTTCCCTACTGTCTCCACCATGAACTCGGTGAAATTGCATTACGAGTAAAGATGCTCGTTACGCGCAGCAGGACGGAAAGACCCCGGGACCTTTACTATAGTTTGGTATTGGTGATTGGGACGACTTGTGTAGGATAGGTGGGAGACTGTGAAGCGGCCACGCCAGTGGTTGTGGAGTCATTGTTGAAATACCACTCTGGTCGTTCTGGTTATCTAACTTTGGGCCGTGATCCGGTTCAGGGACAGTGCCTGATGGGTAGTTTGACTGGGGCGGTCGCCTCCTAAAAGGTAACGGAGGCGCCCAAAGGTTCCCTCATCCTGGTTGGTAATCAGGTGTCGAGTGTAAGTGCACAAGGGGGCTTGACTGTGAGACTGACAGGTCGAGCAGGGACGAAAGTCGGGACTAGTGATCTGACGGTGGCTTGTGGACGCGCCGTCACTCAACGGATAAAAGGTACCCCGGGGATAACAGGCTGATCTTGCCCGAGCGCTCATAGCGACGGCATGGTTTGGCACCTCGATGTCGGCTCGTCGCATCCTGGGGCTGGAGTCGGTCCCAAGGGTTGGGCTGTTCGCCCATTAAAGCGGCACGCGAGCTGGGTTCAGAACGTCGTGAGACAGTTCGGTCCCTATCCGCTGCGCGCGGAGGAATCTTGAGAAGGGCTGTCCTTAGTACGAGAGGACCGGGACGGACTGACCTCTGGTGTGCCAGTTGTTCTGCCAAGAGCATGGCTGGTTGGCTACGTCGGGTTGTGATAACCGCTGAAAGCATCTAAGCGGGAAGCACGCTTCAAGATGAGGGTTCCTGCAGATGAATCTGGTAAGGTCTCCGGTAGACGACCGGGTTGATAGGCCAGGCGTGGACGCATCGTAAGGTGTGGAGCTGACTGGTACTAATAGACCGAGGACTTACAAACACACACTTTCACGTCCAAGAAGAATTGTGATGATCGCATCCACTGTACGGCTCCCAGCCCCCACGCGGGGGTTGCGCCAAGCCTGACTGGCCCCATAGTTTTTCCGGTGGCCATAGCGGAAGGGAAACACCCGGTCCCATACCGAACCCGGTAGTTAAGCCTTCCAGCGCTGATGGTACTGCACGAGGGATCGTGTGGGAGAGTAGGACGCCGCCGGAATCATATTTGTATGCGTGTGGAGACAAGGATCATCCTTGTCTCCACACGCTTTTTTCACACACCCACACACCCAACAGCCGGGGGCGATGACACCAATCAACCCCCGGCCCCGTGCCGTCTACCCACAACCACCCACACCAACGCAGATCTGTTTTCGGTTTCCCCTTAGGCGCTAGGTAAATAGGCTCTTCCCAATCATCGGTGGAAGGCGGGTCTGAAACCGCCGGTGTCGAGTATTGCCCTTCGGATGTAGTTGGTCAGGTTACGGAACCCGAGAGCGGTCCCGCGGAGGTGCTCGAGCCGTCCGTTGATCGCTTCGGTAGGGCCGTTGCTGGTGCCGGGATGATCGAAGAACGCCAGGACGTCGCTGCGGCGCTTGTTGAGCGTCCTGCCAAGTCTTGCCAACTCGGGCAGAGCCTTGGGGACCCCGTGGGCCAGCGACTCGATGATGCGGGCGAGCGAGGCCTTCCCGGCTGTGGCGTCCTTGCTCCGGTAAGCCGAGACCAGCTGCTGATAGACGCTCCATGTCACCTCGACGCCGACGTGATCATCGCAGGCGAACAGGTCCTCGAGTCGCTCGATCTGTCGTGGTCGGAGCAGATCCAAGCCGGTATGGAGTAGCCGCCGGGCCTGATAGAGCGCATCATGGTTGCGGCCGCGATGCCCATGGACTTCCTGCTGGACCCGCTGTCGGGTCGCGTCCAAAGCGTCTGCGGCGAGCTTGACGACATGGAAAGGGTCCATGACCGTGACCGCATCAGGGATCGCCTCAGCGGCCGCGGTCTTGAACCCAGTAAAGCCGTCCATCGCCACGATCTCGACTCCTTGACGGAAGTCTTGGGACTGCTGATCGAGCCAAGTCCTGAACACTGCCTTGGAGCGCCCGGGAATCATCGCGAGCAGCCGGGACGAACCGCTGCCATCGCGGACCGGTGTGAGGTCGATGATGACCGTGACGTACTTGTCGCCCAGCCGAGTGTGGCGCCAGACATGCTCATCAACACCCAGGACTTCGATCCCGTTCAGACGGCCAGGATGCTCAATGAGCAACTGCTGCCCGGCGTCGAGGATCGCGGTGTTCGCGGTGTCCCAAGCGACCCCGAGCGCCGCCGCTATCCGCGAGATAGAGAGCCGATCCACCACCAGTGCTTCCAGCCCCCAGCAGACCGCGGCACGAGTCATCTTGGCTCGCGGCCCAGCAGCCAACTCCAGGTCGTGACGCCAACAGCAACCACACCCGCGACAGCGATACCTGGGCAGGCGAACCAGCAGCATCGTGGGGCGCCAACCCAACGGAATATGCGCCAACCAACGGTCCACGACCCCATGCCGAACACCCCGACATCCGCAGCGATGGCACCAACTGTCGTCGCTAATCGGGACGCACTCAATCACAGCACGACCAGCCTCGAGACGGAGCCCGATCGCCTCCAAGCCGAGGTCGGCCAAGCCGAGGAAGGTAGTCAGATCCGGACGACAGAAGGTAGCGTTGAACACATCGAGGCTCTCGGTATGGACGGGGTAGGAACCTCCATCATCGAGGGCCTCGACCCCTGCCTACAACCTCACCACCCACCGTTCACTGGGATGAGCCGGTAAATACGGACAGAGCGGGCATAGCACTGAGGAGATTGTTCATCCTCAAGACGCCCTCCCGTAATTGATGCCGTTTCCTCCAGAAGCGGGCTTTCTGCCTTCAAAACACGGGGTCAGGGTCTCTCGGCCGAGGCGGTAGCAGCGCTGAGTCGAACTCAAGAACATGGGCCTTGAAGGCGACATGCATCCTCGGGAAAACTGACCGCAGTGCTTCCTTCCCCCGGCAACCGGGACCTGGACTCGCGTCCTCACCACGCTCGCGTACCGGCACATCGCCCCACTCGTGAGGTGCGGAGAAGCCGAGAGTGGCAAATGCATGGGTGGCGGCTGAGGTCCAGAGCCTGGGGCAGGAATGTCCCGACGAGAAAGTGAGGATACAAAACGTGGCCCCTCTCTGTGAGAAGGGACACGTCAGTTTTGGAGGAGGTCGTCAGCAGGTAGTCGGGATGAAGCTGGAGTTCCTGATCATGTAGGCAACGACCCTGCCGCCGTTGAATAGGTAGTCGACTTCCTTGCCATCGCTGGAGAACGCAAGGGCCTTCTCGTATCCCATTCCATGGAAGTCCGAGGTGACGTCGGTCAGCTTGAGCTTGGAGTAATCGGACCGCAGCTGTGCCTCGGTGATGCCGATCCGCGCACCGTTAGAGCTGGCGTTAGTACCACCAACGAACAGGTAGGCCTGGACATCGTCTCCGCTCGTCCATACTCCGCCGAGGAAGCCGTTGTAACGCGCATACACCGGGGTGTTGCGGGTACATACTCCGCTGACGCCGTCCGGGATGACATGGATCGTACCGGCGAGTTCCGCGGTGGACTTGGCTAGGTTAAGAGGCCCGACACCTGCCATATCGCCGAGTCGGATTGAGCCCTTCTTCGCCAAGTCGTAGACGATTGCCGCATCGCACTGCTTGCTGCTCATGACCTGGCTGGCAGCGACAGCAGCCTTGTCTCCCAGCACTTTGAGCATGGCATCGCAGTCATTGTCGTCAGCAATGACCCCGCCTTGGGGGAGAGGCTCCCAATGCCCTCCGTTCTTCCTCATGACGAGGTGGCCGCCATTAGGGCCGGCCGATTTGCCGTTGATGTTGAAATTGGGTGCATACGCCACAGCGGCGTTCTGACCGTCGGCGGCCAAGGAGACCCACTGGACCTGGGCGTCGGGCGCGTTGAAGAGCTGTCGCACGAGATCCGGCGTCGGCGTGACCGAGGCATTGTTCGGAACGCTCGGCTTCGGTGCGGCTGGTGTTGATGCTGTCGATGAAGCGGTAGCCGCAGACGAAGCGGTCGCCGTCGACGTCGAGGTAACCGTCACCTCTGGGGTCGGGGTGTGGGAGGCTGACGCGGCAGGCTTGGAGGCCGGCGCGGGGACTGCCTTCGTCGCATCATCATTCTTGGGCTTGAGGAAGTAGAAGAGGCCAACTCCCAGAGCCACGACGAGGATTGCGGCGACGGCAACGATCCAGTACTGGTTCTTACGTTTCGGTTGGGGCCCATCGCTGAAGGGGATGCCGCCTATCGACTCATTAACGTCTGGGCGATCAGCGACAGTCGCACCCGCCAGTCCTGCGGACCCGTCAGGCAGGTACCCGGCGGCCTGTTGACCGTCGCCCAGCTGTTGCTGTTCCTGGGGATATGTGCCATCCCAGTTTCCGGTTGGCTCAGTGCCCGCCCAGCCTTGCTGGTGTTGATTGGGATCCCAGCCCTGCGGATTCTGATTGGCGTCCGAATCCTGCTGCTCGTCCCACCCCGGCTGGTTTTGGGACTCCTGCCATCCCTGTTGGCTGTATTGATCAGCGGTCCATGCCTGTTGGGCGGGTTGGCCTTCCCAGCTTTCCTGACTGGGCTGCTGTTCCCAGCCTTGCTGGGGGTACTGGTTGGGGTCCCATCCCTGCTGGGAAGGATCTCCCACCCAGCCTTGCTGGCCGGGCTGCTGATCCCAGCCTTGCTGGGGGTACTGGTTGGGGTCCCATCCCTGCTGGGAAGGATCTCCCACCCAGCCCTGTTGGCCGGGCTGCTGTTCCCAACCTTGCTGCGGGTACTGGGCATTCCAGCCGTCATACTGACCTGTCTGAGGACTCCACTCTGGCGCGTTACCGCCCTGCGGATACTGGTTCCAGTCCTGCGGGTACTGGCCGTTCGGGAAGTCACCCTGCTGCGGATACTGCTGATCGGCGTAGGGGGTTTGCGAACCGTCCGGCTCGGCAGGGATCTGTTGTGTCGCGTCGTTGTTTTCTGGCAGCTCCTGGGTGGGTTCATGGCCCTGCCCCTCAGCAGAGCCTGAATCGGACTGCTCAGGGATCAGCTCTGTCTCATTGTCGTCAGAGTGCGCATCGTCGGGGTGATTCCCCTTGTCGAATCCATCGTCAGCCACGATTCATTCTCCCTCTCAGCGTGTCAGTGAATGCGCCAGTTTGACGTTGATGACATGGTGAGCAGCGTCACTGAGACGCTTCTTGCCCGACGAGGACGCCGCCATCGACGTCAACGCCTGAATCATGGGGCCTGCCAGGCCAGGATCGGCAGTAATCGCCAGGTCACCGCCAGCAGACACGAATTTGCTTGCACGGCGTCCACCGTCGACCGAGAACACCGACACTGAGCTACCCAGGTCATCTGAAACGATGAGGCCCTGGTATCCGAAGTCGCCGCGAAGCATGTCGGTCATAACCTTCGACGAGAACAACGCGAGAGTTCCTGGATCGATCTTCGAGTAGGTCGCGGAGGCGATCATGACCGCTTCAGACCCAGCATTGAATGCCATTCGGAACGATTCGAGATACGGGTCATGGCGAATTGTCTTGTGGTCGGTAATTCCGTCAGCTTTGAAATCCGTGTCCTCGACGATGCGCCCAATTCCGGGGAAATGCTTAGCCGTCGGGATGATCCCGGCCTTGCGATGCCCCGCAATAACGGAGGCCGCGTACCGGCCACACGTCTGAGGATCGGTGCCGAACCCACGATGGTGCTTGGCGATCGGCTTGTTCTTGACGCCAAGTTCAGGATCGATGACGTCAGCGACGGGGGAGAAGATCATGTGGACGCCGAGGTCGGCGAGTTGGCGGGCACCTCTCATCACCACCGACTGAGCCTTGGCCGGGGACATCCGGGCCAGAGCTTCCTGGCTCGGCAGCCGGTCGACTCCCGGAATCCGGATGTTCTGAACCTCGCCGCCCTCATGGTCGCTCGCGACGATGGGCTTCATGCCGTGCGGGCTGACACTGTTGACGGCGTCAAGCATGGCCTCGAGCTTCGACCTCTTGGTCCAATGACCCAAGATGAAGATGCCGGCAAGGCACTTGGAGTCAATGAGGTTGGCGATGTACTCCGGAGAATCTGAGGGAACCACCCCGACGAGAATGCACTGACCAGCACGCTCTTCGAGCGACATATCCGCCACGATATGGGCGGCCCGTGGATCCATCGGGATTGGGGTCACCTTCTCCGTCGGCGTCGAGGTAGGGCTCGGGGTAGGGGTGGGGGTGGCTGAGGACGGGCTGGGAGTTGGCGTGTCAGACGGAGACGACGACGTCACGGGTGCAGGCGAGGGTGATTCGGCTGGGGGCTCGGCTTTTGAAACGCAGCCAGCCAATGGTGCGCTCAAAGCGGCTGTGATGATTGTTCGGCGTCTCATGGTCGCAGTATTTCCACAGCCTTTCCATTGCTGACAGTGCCCAAGAACGTTACCTCGGAATGACGAGGTACACCTCCAAATCGATGTTACTACAGTCGAGGTATTCGCCGACAACATTGCAGAAGAACTTGTGAGAGCGCCCAGTTTGCGGGTTTCGCGTACTGACACAGAAGTTCGACGGATGATTCGGCGGCACTGACTGAGCGAGGTTCAGAGCCAAGGAGCAATCCGTACGCGTGTTGGCGACCCATGTCCCCGGACCACACTCGGAGGCCCCGGCGGGGAGGTTGACGTGGGCGGGGACGCCGACCTGGGCCGGAGCCGGGGGCGGTGCAGCGGTGGTCGTCACCGTGGCATGGGCCGTTACTGTTCGCATCGGTCTGACCTCAGGCGTCTGGCTGGGTGCCGGGGTCGCGGTATGAATTGGCTGAGCGGTGGCCTCGGAATGAGATCCGGGCATCCCTTTGAGATAGACGAACGCGCCGGCTCCGACCAACAGAAGCAAAGCCAACAGAGCGATGAACCATCCAGCGTCGCTGCCGCGCTGGTTTGTCGCCGCATGTGCTGCTGGCGCGGACGGAGCCTGGGTTGCCATGCTCACCGCTGACGGAGGCCGCGTCGCCGAGGGCGCCGAGTACGGTGGAACCGGTTGTGGCGGCGCAACCGGGGCTGGCGGCGTCGGAGGAGGCGGTAGCGGACGAGGTACAACGAGCTGGACCGGCGGTCCGCCGTCGAGCCATGAGCGCAGCTCAGATGCCAGTAACTCCGCACTGGCAGGGCGTCCGGCCGGATCAGGCGCCAGACACGTCATGATGGTGTTCCACAGTCGTGGATCAACCCCGGGAATGTGGTCCGGGGGTTGGTCACGCAGAATATTTCCAGCTGAATCTGCCTGGAACGGAACGCGGCCGGCCAGCAATTGGTACAAGGTGACGCCGAAGGAATAGAGGTCGCTTGCCGCCAATGGCGTTCGTCCTGCAGCTACTTCTGGAGCCTGATAGTAGGGAGTCCCGACGATTTCGTGGGGATTGCCTGAAGCGACCATTTCCGAGACGCCGAAATCTGTGATTCGTGCCCCACGGACCTCCTCTCGGTCCTCGATGAGGATATTTGCCGGCTTGATGTCGAGGTGACGAATGCCGACCCGGTGAATCGCGGTAAGGGCCTGACAGACTTCGATTCCGAGGCGGACCGCCGTGGCTGGCTCGAGGCGGTGGTCGGGAATGGACTCCAGCACGTGTGCAAGGTCGGGGCCGTCAACCAATTCCATGATGATGGCGAAGGTGGAGGACTCGACGACCATGTCAGTCACTCGGACGACCGCGTCGTCGGCGACGGTCATCAGGATGTCGCGCTCCTGGATGAAGCGCCGCGTCGCGCCTTTGTCATTCGTCAGTTCGGGTTTGAGGACCTTGATGGCTCGAGGTGACCCGTCGTTGAGATCATGCCCACGCCAAACCGTTCCCATCGAGCCTTGGCCGAGCACCTCGTCGAGGATGTGATGGCTGCCAATTTGACGTACTGTCGACCCGCCGGTGGCGTCCTCCTCGGACATGATTCACCCCTTTAATGATCGCTCGGCAACCACTCTCACTGTAGCGACCACAGCTCGGCCGAGGACATAGCGGCCCTCAGCCGGTGACGTCTTTCAAGTCGTCACTGTGGGAGCGACGACGCACGATCACCCAGGCGATGCCGAGCACGATGAACCACACGGGGGTGGCAAGGAGAGCCTGGCGGGTGTCGTCAGCCCCAGCCAGAAGGACGACGACAAAGACGAAGAAGGCCAGGACAACCCACGGCATGAAATGGGCCCCAGGCATCGGGTAGATCGACTCGTCATGGGCCTGCGGGTTACGACGCACGTGCACGTTGTAGCTGACGAGGATCATGCTCCACACGAAGATGAACAGCACGGCGGAGACCGTCGTCACCAGGGTGAAGGCCCCCATCACGGTGTCTTTCGCGGCAAGAATGAGGGCCGAACCAATGAGGATGACGGTGCACACCAGGCCCCAACCGGGGACGCCATTGCGGGTGAGTTTGCCGAAGACCCTCGTCGCCATGCCCTTGTGGGCCAGTCCGTAGAGCATCCGAGAGGTCGAATAGACCCCGGAGTTGGCGCTGGATGCGGCAGACGTGAGAACGACGAAGTTCATGATGCCGGCAGCCGCGGTGAAACCGACGAGTCCGAACATCTGGACGAACGGCGAGGAGTCCTTCTCGATGAGATTCCACGGGATGACACACATCATGGCGAGCAGGGCAACCACATAGAACACCAGGACGCGCACGGGGACGGCATTGATGGCCTTGGGCATGGTCTTGCGGGGATCACGGGTTTCCGCGGAGGTAGTACCGACCAACTCGATGCCCACGTAGGCGAAAACAGCAATCTGGAAGCCGCCGAAGAATCCGCTCCAGCCCTTCGGCGCGAATCCGCCATGGGTCCACAGGTTCGACACTGAGGCCTTGTATCCGCCCGGCGAGGTGAACCCCATGATGATGAGCACCACAGCCACGACGATGAGGATGCCGATCGCGACAATCTTGATGAGCGCAAACCAGAACTCAAGCTCACCAAAGAGCTTCACCGTGAGCAGGTTGAGGACCAGCAGGAGAAGCAAGGTGGCCGCGGTGAGGATGAAGGCCCACATTCGGTCGTGGGTCCAGTAACCCCAATATGAGGTGATGGCGATCACGTCAGCCATACCGGTGACGACCCAACACAACCAGTACGACCAGCCGAGGAAGAATCCCGCCCAAGGGCCCAGGAGATCAGCCGCGAAATCCTGGAAGGACTTCCACTGCAGGTTGTGCAGCAACAGCTCGCCCATGGCCCTCATGACGAAGAAGAGCATCGTGCCGATCACGAGATAGGCAACCACGATGCTCGGGCCCGAGGTGTTGATGGACTTTCCGGACCCCATGAACAGGCCGGTTCCGATGGCGCCACCGATGGCGATCAGCTGAATGTGGCGGTTGCTCAGGCTGCGGCGCAGGTGCTGCATGTCTCCAGCCACATCGTTGTTCTCGCGGTTCATGGGGAGGATTGTTACGCGAGAAGGGGCCAGGTACAGCGTGTCATCTCACATTGTGCAACTACTGTCCGATCTTCGGCATTCCGGGGAATGTTGGAGTGAGCGTCGTTCTGCGAGGAGATGATGACGATGACCACGACCGTAGCTCTGACCGGTGCCAGCGTCCTGACATGCGACCGAGATGGAACCGTGCTGGCCGATCACACCGTGCTCGTTGGCGAAGACGGTTCGATCGAGGCCGTCGGACCCGCCCAGCAGCTCGCTGATCGAGCAAGGACGGCTCAGCGTCGTATTGACTGCGCGGGCAAATGGGTCATGCCGGGGCTCATCAATGCCCATGCTCACCTCGTGGCTGACGGACGTCCTCTGCCCAAAGCGTTGACGAACCCGGCGCTCGCGCGGGGGATCGTGGGGTTCTGGAGAACTCCGTTGGGGAGTCCCATGCTGCGCGAACGTGCGCGGGGATTTGCGGACGTCGAGCTCAACTCGGGTGTGACCACCCTCCGTGGCCTCGGTGAGTATGACAACGAGGCCGTTGTTTTGGGCCGGGAGAGCGAGTCCGGACAGTGGCTCGGCCCTCGCATCATGGCGTCAGGCCCACTGTTGGCCATTACGGGAGGCCATGGCGCGGAGCTGGGCGTCGCCCGGATCGTCGATGCTCCCTGGGAGGGACGCAAGGCGGTGCGTCAGAACCTGCGTCTGGGGGTTACGTCCATCAAGATTGCCGCGACCGGCGGGGTCACCGATGCGAAGGTTGTCGGGGAGGCCGGGCGTCCGCAGATGACGGTCGAGGAAATGACGGCGATCTGCGAGGAGGCTCACTCAGCTGGCGTGCTTGTCGCTGCGCATGCCCAGAGCCCTGAAGGGGTGCTGAGGTCCCTCAAGGCTGGAGTCGACACCATTGAGCACGGCTCGGCCATGACCGACGAGATCGTCGAACTGTTTCACGACAATCCCAGGTCGCTGCGAGGTTGGTCGGCTTTCGACGCCACCCTGTTGGCTGCCGCTCCTCTGGTCGAGATCGACACGGAGATCACCGGGGCCAGCGAAGTCGTCAAGGAGAATGCTCGCATCGTCCTGGACTCGATGGTTCAGGGGATTCGCGATGCGATCACGAACGATGTGGTGCTCGGATCCGGTTTGGATTCCTCGATGACCTTTGCTCCCCACTACGCCATGTGGCGTGAGCTCGACCTTGTGGTGTCGCGGGCTGGGTTGTCCCCGGCACGGGCTCTGGAGGCCGTGACCCGGGTCAATGCCAAGATGCTTGATCTGGAATCCGTGACGGGTGCGGTGGAGCCAGGGCTGTCGGCTGATCTGTTGGTGCTGGGAGCCAATCCTCTTGACGATCTCAAGGCACTTGAGGGAGTTGAGACGGTTGTCGTTAGGGGCGATGTCATTGACACCCCGACGGTGGAGAGGTTCGGCGAGATCGACGAGCTGCTCGACACCTTGCGCCGGTGACGACGTCGGCGGCGAGGCGAATAGATGGGTGACGCGGCCAGGCAGGTCGTCATGCGGGGGCCAGTTGAGCACGCGGTGCGGCTGCTGGCTCCTGCGGGGCCTGGCAGCGCGCCTTCGCTGGCGTCCAAGGGGAGTCGGCTTCCCTTTTGGCAAGAACTGGGGTGGCTAACGGGACTTGAACCCGCGACCCCCTGGACCACAACCAGGTGCTCTACCGACTGAGCTATAGCCACCATGTGCCTTCATCAGACAACCCGAGAAGAGTACCGGTTTTCGGAGTGTGAATGCAACCCGGCCTTCCCCTCCCGGTCGTCGGCGTCAGTCCCTGCCGGCTCCAGTGAGGAAGCCTTGGTACTTCGCAGCGATCTCGTCGCACCGGTTTGCGTCCGGGCCGGGGGAGGGAACCATGAGGGCTTCGCGCCAGTACATCAGCTCCTCGATCGACTCCTGGATGTCAGCGAGGGCACGGTGGTTGCCCTGCTTCTCCGGGGTGTGGCCGAAGGCGCGCGGGTACCAGCGTCGTGCCAGTTCCTTGATGGAGGAGACGTCGACATTGCGGTAGTGCACGTAGGACTCCAACTCCGGCATGTCCTTGGCCAGGAAGGAGCGGTCGGTGCCGATGGTGTTTCCGGCCAAGGGGGCCTTGCCGGCTTGCGGGATGTGGGTACGGATGTAGTCAAGCACCTGATCCTGGGCCTCGGCCATCGTCAGTCCCTTGTCGAGCTCCTCGAGGAGTCCGGACTTGGTGTGCATGCCGCGCACGAAGTCATTCATGTGCTCGAGCCATTCGGGCTCAGGCTTGATGATGACGTCCACACCCTCGCCCTGGACGTTGAGCTGCCCATCGGTGACCAGGGCGGCCACCTCGATGAGTCCGTCGTGGGCCAGGTCGAGCCCGGTCATCTCGCAATCGATCCACACCAACATGTCTTTCACGTCACAACAGACTAGTTGGTGGTGACGACATGCCACTTTTGAGCGGTTGATGAGGAAGAGGTCCTTACCGTTTGCCGCGCGGCACCCAGCGGCCCATCCAGTAGCTGCCGACCAGACCGATAATCGCTATCACGATGCTGGCTGCCGACAGCGGCCAGACCAGGGTGACGAGGGTGACGACGATCGGCCCCATCGCCGAGCCGGTGTCCGAGAGCAGTCGCCATGCAGCCAGGAACTGAGGCCGTCCGATGGCGGGAGACGCGTCGGACCCCAGGGTCATGACGATGCCGGAGCTGGCGCCATTTCCGATGCCGATGATGAGGGCGACGATGCCAATCGTCGTCGCAGTGTGGGCCAGCGGCAGGGTCAACAGTGCGACGGCCTGGATGAAGATCGACGGCACTGCCACCCACCAGCGTCCGAACTTGTCCATGAGGGCACCGCCGGGCAGGAAGAGCAGGACGTCGGCAGCCATCGACCAGGCGTAGATGAGATCCGTGGTGGCCGGGGTGAGTCCGCTCGCATGGCACCACAGCGGCAGCAGAGAGCGGCGGGCCGACCGAACGAGCATGAGGGCCGTCACTCCCAGACCAGTCGTCGAGAGGACTCTCGCGTTCTGTTTGGCGATGGTCCAGGTCGAGACCTTGTCGGGAGCTCCTTCCTCGGCGAGTTCCGGGGTGTCGACCGGTGGCAGGTCGGGCATGACGGTGGTCACGGCGGCTGCGAGCACACTGGCGATGGATGCAAATCCATATGCCCATGCCATCGAGGATTCCCGGAGGATCCATGACCCCGCCATGGGGCCGACGAACCAACCTACCCGGAATACCCCTCCCAGGGTGGACAGGGCACGGGCGCGGTAGCGATAGGGGATGGCGACCGTCAGGTAGTTCTGTCGAGCGATGCCGTAGACGGCACCGGCCATGCCATTGACGAGTACCGCGATGGCGAGCAGTCCAAGGTGATGGGCCAGCCCCATGGACCCCAGGGCCATCGCGTCGATGAGCATGGCGATGACCAAGGACCACTTCTCGCCGATCTTCGTGACCAGCCACCCTGCAGGTACGTCACCGATGATCTGGCCGATGCCGACGAGAGCGGCGATCGCGGCAGCGAGGGCAGCGGATGCACCGTTGTGAACCGCGGTGAGCGGAATGAGCGGGATTACCGCGCCGTATCCCAGGGACGACATCAATGTCGGCAGGTAGGCGGAGACGATGATTGACGACCATTTCACCGGTGGGGTCGGGGACTCGGTGCGCGTCGAATCAATCACGGAGAAAGGTTAGGACGGCGAACAAATGTGTGCAGCCTTGCTCGCCACCTGATTGGGGCGGGCTGGGTGATGGTGGCCGGATCCCGTTAGGATGTCAACCATGGCCCGGTAGCTCAGCGGATAGAGCAGCAGCCTTCTAATCTGTCGCGCGTGGGTTCGATTCCCACCCGGGCCGCCATCATCCTTCCGCGTTCCGCGGGGCGAGGAATTGACGCAGCGGAAACTGTCCCAGGTGCCCGGTAGTCTTTCAACTATGTCCTACGTTGCCCCCGCGCCCGTTGTGCGTCGTCCCTGGTGGCAGCGTCTGTTGCGTAATCCGTGGTTCTGGGTGCTGCTCGTCCTGGTGTTGGTGTCAGCTGCTTGTGTGGTTCACACCTACGTGAGCATGCATGCGGACACCGAGGTGGAGCGCGACGGCCAGAAGGGTGTCGTTCCCGGCATCACCAATCAGTCGTTCAAACTTGCCTTCCACTACGCATGGCCGACGGCAGCGGTCTGGTCGGCGATCTTCATCCTCATCGACCGTTTCAGGACCCGGCATCTTCACGTGTGGTTCCTCTGCTTCTGCTGGGGAGCGTGCATAGCGACCTGGATCAGCCTGCACGTCAACACCTGGATGGCGGGGATGCTCTCGGTGACAGGCGGGGTCGATCCGGCTTCAGGTGCAGGTCCTGCGGTGTACTCGGCTCCCTTCGTCGAGGAGTCTTGCAAGGCCATGGTGCTTTTCGGGCTGGCCGTGGTCACCGGGCGACGGATGACCTCGGTCGTTCAGACGGTCAGCGTGGCCGGGCTCTCGGCGATCGGCTTCGCCTTCGTCGAGAACATCATGTATTACGCCCGCGCTGACAACTATGCTCGCGTGACCGCCGCGGCCGGAGACCCGAAACAGGCTGTCATGGAGATGGTCATGCTGCGCGGCGTGTACACCTCCTTCGGCCATCCCCTGTTCACCAGCATGACGGGTATCGGTCTGGCTCTCGGGCTGAGATCGCGTAGCCGCCTCGTGCGGGTCCTGGCCCCGACCACCGGCTTCGTCATCGCTGTGCTGGGGCACATGCTCTTCAACGGCTTCTCCTCGGTACTGCCGATCGGCACTCTGAAGAACCTCTGGTATGTCGCCCTTGCCATCGTCGCGTCCGTCGTGGTTTTCGTGATCATCCGCATGGTGCGCGAGGGCAGGACGATTCGGAACCGTCTCGAGGACTACGTCAAGGCCGGATGGTTGCCGGAACACGATGCCGACACCCTCTCGGCGCTGCGGCGTCGTCAGTGGGCGGCTCTGGTCGCTCTCAGCCAGGGCCCGCGTCGGTGGTGGCACACGCTGGAGTTCCTGCGTACCGGCACTGATCTGGCCTATCTGCGTGACGCCGTTGTGCGAGGACTCGACGATGACCCGGGAACGCGTCAGATCCAACTCATCAATCACATGAACTCGCTGCGTCCCATGTCTGTCACCGTGGCCCGAGGCGCGAAACTGTCCAAACCGAGACTGCCCGCATTCCTCAGACGACGTCGGAACCAGCCGGTCAACAACGAGTTGCAGTGGGCACCGCCACAGGCCTGACGAGTGACCAGGAAGGATCACCATGAACACCGAGCAGATGCTGCTGTCGCTTACGGATCTGCGGCACGACCTGCGTCAGGCTGAGTTTCCCCTTGATCTGCCCGAGGCCATCACCCAGGCAGGTTTGGCTCGTCGAATTTCCAACCAGCTCAACGACTACGTCCTTCCTCGGCTGGAGACCGTCGACGCACCGCTGCTCGCCGTGGTCGGTGGGTCGACAGGTGCCGGAAAGTCCACCCTGGTCAATTCGCTGGTCGGACGAGTGGTGACACGGCCCGGCGTCATTCGTCCCACCACGACCTCTCCGGTTCTCGTCCACCACCCTGACGACGCAGCGTGGTTCGACGGTGACCGGGTGCTGCCCACGCTGGTGCGCTCCCGAGTTGCCAGCAATGACGCCTCGAGCCTCCAACTGGTCGCTGAGCCTGGGATCCCGAAAGGGTTGGCCATTTTGGACGCCCCCGACATCGATTCCGTGGTAGCGCGAAATCGCGACCTGGCTGCCCAGCTGTTGCAGGCCGCAGATCTGTGGGTCTTCGTCACCTCGGCTGCTCGCTACGCGGACGCCGTGCCCTGGGACTTCCTCAACGAGGCCCAGGAGCGACATGCCTCGGTGGCGGTGGTGTGCGACCGCGTTCCGCCGGAGGCCATGAGGGAGGTTCCCCCGGATCTCGGTCGGCTTATGACAGAGCGTGGGCTGGCCGATTCCCCGCTCTTCGCCGTGCCGGAGACCAAGACCAATGCCGATGGCCTCCTTCCTGACCAGGCCGTTTCACCGCTACGGTTCTTCCTGTCGAGCCTGGCCCAGGATCAGCAGAAGCGGCGTGAGGTCATCGCGTCCACCTTGTCCGGGGCCATCGGCTCGGTGTGCGAACGGTCGTCCTACATCGCCGCTGGCCTGGAAGCCCAGGCGGATGCCACATCCAGGCTGGCTGAGGATGCTCAGTCGATCATGGCCGAGGAGTCGCAATCGATTGCTGCGCAGTCGGCCGACGGTACCCTGCTACGAGGCGAGGTGCTGGCACGGTGGCACGAATTCGTGGGAACTGGTGAATTCATGCGGGCCATGGAGGCGAAGGTCTCGTGGCTCAGAGACCGCGTCGTCCGGGCATTCAAGGGAGCACCGCCGGAGGTCGAGAAGGTCAGTGTCGCGGTGGAATCTGGCCTGGAAAACCTCATCATCGCGGAAACCCAAGCTGGGTGTGAGCGAATCGAGGCCGTGTGGCAAGCTGACCCGGCCGGCCGCAGTGTCCTGGAACGGGCGGACGAGGATCTGGCCCGCCCGTCGCAGAGTTTTGAGGAATCCGTCTCTCGCATGGTGAGGGACTGGCAGGGCGACGTCATGGAATTGGTTGCTGGGGAGGGCATGGACAAACGATCCAAGGCCCGATTCATGGCCTTCGGCGTCAACGGGGTTTCCGTCGCACTGATGCTCGTCGTCTTCGCCCACACTGGCGGACTCTCCGGGGCGGAGGCCGGAATTGCCGGCGGCTCGGCCATCGTCGCGCAGCGGCTTCTCGAGGCCCTCTTTGGCGACGACGCGGTGCGGCGTCTGGCGAAAGTCGCCAAGGAACAGCTTGACGCCAGTGTCGAGGGGCTGCTCGCCAATGAGGTTTCGCGCTATCAAGACGTGCTCGGATCATTGGGGGTTGATGAGGAGCTGCCTGCTCGGATCCGCACCTCGATCGAGGAGGTGCGGCAGGCCCAGGAGGCGCCGGAATCTCGCGATGGCGAGGTGACGATTCGAACCCGTCCGAAGATCCGGGAGGTGGAGGCGTCCGGGGCTCCTGAACTCGGGCAGATGAGAGCTGGCATGCCCGTCCTCGACGCCGAGATCGTCGAACCGTCGGCTGTCCTGGAACCTGAGCCTCGTCAGGAGGAACGATGAGGAGACAACGCGTCGACCTTGCCGAGCGCATCGAGATGCTGAGCAAGGCGGTGGAGCTGTCTGCTGGACGTGTCCCCGACGATGTGGCAGACCATGCCCGTACGGTTCTGGATCGTGCTGACCAACGCTGCCGAATCGGTGGGGACCACACCGTCATTGCCCTTGCCGGCGCCACAGGCTCGGGGAAGTCATCCACCTTCAACGCACTGGCAGGTGCGGAACTGGCGGATCCCGGCGTGCGTCGTCCGACGACCTCGAAAGCCACGTCAGCAGTGTGGGGAAGCGAGTCGGCCGAGTCCTTGCTGGACTGGCTCGATGTCCCTCGGCGACACCACATGGGCAGCGACGATGCCCTCGACGGTCTGGTGCTGCTTGACCTGCCCGACCACGATTCGGTGCGAATCGAGCATCGCCTGGAGGTGGACCGGCTGGTCGAGATGGTCGACATGATCGTGTGGATCGTCGATCCCCAGAAATATGCCGACGCCGCTCTGCACACTCGTTATCTGGCGCCGTTAGCGACCCATTCCGAGGTCATGACGGTCATTCTCAACCAGGTTGACCGGCTCGACAAGGAGCAGCGCAAGAACTGCCTGCGCGATCTGCGTCGGCTGCTGGACTCTGAAGGCCTGGACAAGGCCAAGATCATGGCGATCTCGGCCACCACCGGTGAGGGCGTGGAAGACATGCGCGTCGCATTGGCTCGTGCCGTGCGTGCCAAGAAGGTTCAGGCAGCTCGTCTCCATGCTGACCTCGACAGCGTCTCTCAGCAATTGTCGGGGGCAACCGGTGACGAGGCAGGCCAGGTGAGCCAGGACTCCGTCGACCAATTGATCGAGGCATTGTGCACTGCCGGAGGTGTTGACCCCGTCGTTGAGGCAACCCGGGAGGCCTACCGAAAGAGAGGGCACTACGCCACTGGCTGGCCGGTCACGTCCTGGGTGTCGAAGATTCGTCAGGATCCGTTGCATCGGCTGCACCTGGACCTGGTGCCGAGGAGGAAGAAAGGGCTGTCGCGCGGGACGGAACCCACCGATGTACAGCGAAGCGCCATGACGGCACGCGTCGGCGTCGCAGGAGCCAAGGTGGACACGGCAGTGCGCTCTCTGGCGTCGGAGGCGTCCAATGGACTACCTCGTCCGTGGGCCGACTCGGTGCGGGCTGCCTCATTGTCGAACCGCAAGGACCTACCCGACGACATCGATCGAGCTGTCGCCGCCACGGATTTGGGGGTGCATCGCGGGACCGGCTGGTGGAAGTTGGTGACGGTGGTGCAGTGGATTCTCATCGTCATCGTCGTTGTCGGGGCGGCCTGGTGGCTGGTGGATGCTTTGACGGCCTACTTCCAATTCCGGGTTCCACCGGTGAGATGGCGCAACGTCCCGGTGCCGCCCCTCATCGTGGTGGGGGGCGCCGTCGCGGGGATCGTGGTGTCACTGCTGTGCCAGGTCGGTGTGCAGGTGGGGGCGCGGGCAGCTGCGCATCATGCCAGGTCTGAATTGCGGGCCAACCTCACCGAGGTGGCATGGCAATCGGTCGTCGATCCGGTCAATGTGGAGCTCGATCACCACGACGAGGTTGTCAAGATCTTGTCCAAGGCGTCCTGATCCGGGTTCGGGGCCAGTGGCGGGCCCGCGTTGTCCACAGGGCCCTCGGCAAGCGATATCGGAGTTGTCCACAGATCTGAAATTGTCTGACGGGTTTCGCGGGTCCACGACGATAACTGTGTGTGAGCGGAAAGGAGCTCACAGATGGACGCAAACGTGTCATTCACCGGAAATCTCGGTACTGACGTCGAGATGAAGACTGGCGAGGGTTGGCGGGGAGCCCGATTCCGGGTTGCTCACACTCCTCGCGTCATGAGGCAGGGGGAGTGGGTTGACGGGACGACGACGTGGCTGTCGGTGCACGTCTACGGGCGTCTCGCGGACAACTGCGCCGCCTCCTTGCACAAGGGGGATCCGGTCATGGTGACCGGACGACTACGTACCCGTAACTGGATCGACGACGAGGGCTCCCACGCGCAACTCATCGTGGTCGCGAGCAATGTCGGACCAGATCTGTCTCGAGTGTCGGCGGTGTGCCGCCGTCCCGAGAAACGAGCCGAGGCGCCGCTGGACGACGATCGCGTGCTGCGCTTCCAGGAATCACACGATGCGGTTGACGGCGACGAGATCGACGACGTCGAATTGGTCGGTTCCTGAAGTCCGAGGTGATCCATCGGGAATGAGTTGGTGACGGGGTCGTTACAACGACTGGCATACTGTGCAACGGTCGGTGAAGTGCCGGCCGCCCCGTTCCCGCAGATTCTGGAGGAGTGCCGATGGCCGAGTTCATCTACACCATGCACAACGTCCGAAAGGCGGTGGGTGACAAGGTTATTCTCGACAATGTCACGCTGTCGTTCTTCCCGGGCGCCAAGATTGGTGTTGTCGGACCGAACGGCGCTGGTAAGTCGACGATGCTCAAGCTGATGGCTGGGCTCGACAAGCCGAACAACGGTGACGCCAACCTCGCCAAGGGAGCCACAGTCGGAATCCTGCTCCAGGAGCCCCCGCTCACCGAGGACAAGACGGTTCGCGAGAACGTCGAGGAGGCCGTCGGCGACATCAAGGCGAAGCTCGCACGGTTCGAGGAGGTTTCGGCCGAGATGGCCAACCCGGACGCCGACTTCGACGCCCTCATGGCCGAGATGGGCGAGCTGCAAACCGAGCTCGACAACGCCAACGCCTGGGACATCGACACCCGCCTCGAGCAGGCGATGGATGCCTTGCAGTGCCCTCCCGGCGACACCCCGGTCGACGTGCTCTCCGGTGGTGAGCGTCGTCGCGTCGCCCTGTGCAAGCTCCTCATCGAGCAGCCTGACCTGCTGCTCCTCGACGAGCCCACCAACCACCTGGACGCCGAGTCCGTCAACTGGCTGGAGGGCCACCTCAAGTCTTACCCAGGTGCCGTCCTGGCCGTCACCCACGACCGTTACTTCCTTGACCACGTGGCCGAGTGGATCTGTGAGGTCGACCGCGGTCAGCTGCACCCCTACGAGGGTAACTACTCGACTTATCTGGACACCAAGCGCAAGCGTCTCCAGATCGAGGGCAAGAAGGACGCCAAGCGCGCCAAGATCCTCGAGAAGGAGCTGGACTGGGTGCGCTCCTCGCCGAAGGCTCGCCAGGCCAAGAACAAGGCCCGTCTGGCCCGTTACGAGGAGCTGGCTGCCGAGGCCGAGCGCAACCGCAAGATCGACACCGCCGAGATCAACATCCCGCCGGGCCCGCGCCTTGGCAACGTCGTGCTGGAGGCAAACCACCTCACCAAGGGGTTCGGCGACCGTGTCCTCATCAAGGACCTGTCCTTCACCCTGCCGCGAGCCGGCATCGTCGGCGTCATCGGCCCGAACGGTGTTGGAAAGACGACCCTGTTCAAGACCATCGTCGGACTGGAGAAGGCCGATTCCGGCGACCTCAAGGTCGGCGAGACAGTCAGCTTCTCCTACGTCGACCAGAACCGTACTGGCATCGACCCGGAGAAGAACGTCTGGGAGGTCGTCTCCGACGGACTGGACTACATCAAGGTCGCCAACTTTGAGGAACCCTCGAGGGCCTATGTGGCGAGCTTCGGCTTCAAGGGACCGGACCAGCAGAAGAAGTCCGGTGTGCTTTCCGGCGGTGAGCGCAACCGCCTGAACCTGGCCCTGACCCTCAAGCAGGGCGGCAACGTCCTCCTGCTCGATGAGCCGACCAACGACCTGGATGTCGAGACCCTCTCGAGCCTCGAGGACGCCCTCCTGGAGTTCCCGGGATGTGCCGTGGTCGTCTCCCACGACCGCTGGTTCCTCGACCGCATCGCCACCCACATCCTGGCCTGGGAGGGCGAGGACGAGGACGGTGTACCGCGCTGGTTCTGGTTCGAGGGCAACTTCGCCGACTACGAGGTCAACAAGATCGAGCGCCTCGGGCCGGAGGCGGCTCGTCCACATGCCTCGAAGCATCGTCGACTCACTCGTGACTGAGCGGTGACACACTGGTGAAGAGTCAATGAACTCTTCCTGTTGGCACCGTTCACGGCGCCGGCTCATTGCTATAACGCTGTTATGGGTCGGCGTCGTTATGTTCCCACCGTCGTCATCGCTTTTGTCTCCGCGGTGTGTCTGGCCGTCACAGGATGCTCAATGGGCTCCTTGACGTCCCGTGACCCGAGTGCGCCTGAGGCCGCAGAGGCAACGGGTCCGGCGGTTCTCCGTATCGTCGCTGGGTCTGAGCAGAAGACGGTGCTCGAAACCATCGTCGGTCCGTGGTGCAAGGACAAGGGGTACACCTGTACGTGGAAGCTCAAGGGATCGGTTGATCAGGCCCGTGACCTCCAGGCTGGGCAGGTCGAGGCCGATGCCTACTGGTTCGCATCCTCGGTGTTCTCCCAGCTCGCCAACACCAAGCACGTCCTCAGCGACGTCAAGCCGATGTTCCTCACACCGGTCGTCTACGCCGGGTACAAGCCGGTGATGGACAGGCTTGGCCTCGTCGGGAAGGACGTCACCGCAGTCCAGATCATCGACAGCCTCGAATCCGGCAAGGCCAAGGTGTGGGCAACCAACCCGACCCAGTCGAATTCCGGTGCCACGGTCCTGTTCAGCTTCCTCAACCACTTCGCAGGCAACCCACCTGGTCAGGCCCTGACAGCGACTCAGCTCAAGGATCCCAAGGTTGTCGAGGGCATGAAGAAGTTCTTCAATGCCATGGATCGCACCCCTCCTTCCACCGGCACCATGACCAGTCAGTGCGTCAAGGAGCCCAACCTCTGCCAGACGATGTTCACCTACGAGGACCTCGTCATTGAGGAGAACCAGAAGTTGGTCAGGGAGGGGAAGGACCCTCTCTACGTCGCCTATCCACGCGGTGCTCTGGCGATCTCGGATGCTCCACTCGGTTTCGTGGACCATGGTCAGGCCAATGCCGAGGAACATCACAAGATCTTCACCGAGCTGCAGAACTACCTGCTCGAGGACGATGCCGCACTGAAGAAGTTGGCCGCCATCGGACGGCGTCCGGGCAATGGTGTCGGCCTGTCCATGAGCAACGCCGACACCAAGGTCTTCAATCCTGACTGGGGTATCAAGACCACCCTCAAGGAGCAGGGAGTCACCTTCCCCAGTTCCGAGGTGATCGACCAAGCTCTGGACAATTACCACTCCCTGTACCGCAAGCCGGTGAACACCTACTACTGCCTCGACGGGTCCGGATCGATGGACAGCAATGGCGGCTGGGACGGCGTCAAGGATGCGGCGAGGGCATTGTTTGATCCCGCCGAGGCCAAGCGCAACAGGCTGCAAACAGCGGAGAAGGACGTCACCACGGTTGCGATCTTCAACAGGAACCTTACCGCCGGACCATGGACGGTCACCGGCAATGACCCCAGCAAACTCACCGATCTGCGCGAGAAGATTGACGGTTACGACCCTCATGGCGGAACGAACATGTACACCTGCCTCGACCGTGCAGTTCAACAACTGTCGACGTTCTCGGTGAGCAAGAAGCTGATCGTTGTCATGTCCGACGGTCAGTCCGAGGACGATTCGCGAGACCCGTCCATCGATGCGCTCAGGAAGGCGCACATCCCCGTCGTGACGATCGCCTTTGGAAAGAGTGCTTCGCCCGGACAGCTTCAAGAGGTCGCGAAGGCCAGTGGTGGTAGCTACGTGAGCAACGAGAACATGGTGTCGGCATTGCGGGAAGCTGCGGGATACAAGTGAGTCGACGACGCGCCCGTACCGTCGCCTCCGTGGCCGCCCTGGCTGCGATCGCCGTGGTCTTCATCGTCATGATGATCCTTCTTGACGGAGCCGCGACGGTCCCTCGTCTGGCCATCTCGACCGGCTTGGCCATCGCCACCGCAGTTGGTGTCAGCCTGGTCATGTGGCGCTCCCCGGCCCAAATTAGCGACGACTCCTACAACGACGATGCCGAGGACAAGGTGAGGTCATGTCGTCGGATTGTCGACGAGATCAGCAGTCAAGGTCACTCCTTGCACTCGGCGTCCATGAAGTCACTGGTGCAGCAGATCTCCAAGGTTGTTCCGGATCTGTTGGATCGGGTGAAGCGGGCGTCGCCGTCATCCCTGTATTCCTCGGCCAGCCAGCTGGAAGGGCACCTGCGCTCACTGTCGGGGGTGGTGAGCACCTACTGCGACGTTGAGGAGCATCCGTCCTACTACAAGCAGCCTGACGAGGTGTTGCTGGAAGGGGAGCAGGCGACGCGGCGATTCCTTGACTTCGCCGTCGACTCGATCCGACTCATCAACCAGGGTGATTTGGCGGAATACCGCGCAAATCTCGCGACCGTCGCCCCGCCTGAAATGCCCGTTCTCGCCATCGAGGAGAAATGATGTCCAAACCACGTTTCATCATCGGGGTCGTCATCCTGCTCCTCGTGTGCGTCGTCGGGGGAGCGTCGTACCTGTACCTGCGACCGGACTCATCTTCGTCTGCCGGTAGTGGCAAGGCGACGTCGTCGTCCGAGATCACCGAGATCAAGTGTGCCGGTGGTTCGGAGAAGACCGAACTCATGGCCGACCCCGAAGTCACCAAGGTGCTCGCCGACAAGTACCACCTCAAGCTCGAGTTCGTGCCGATGGGCTCCTACTCCCAGGTCCAGATGCCGACCGATGACATCAAGAAGGGCGGATACAACTGTCTATGGCCCTCCAGCGCTTCGGCACAGCGGATCTTCGAGGCCGACCATCTCGGCCAGTTCTCCGGATACCGTGCCCAGACGGTCCTGCAATCCCCTGAGGTGGTGTACTCCGGTCCGGAGGCGACGGCCGCGTTACAGCGCGCCAAGGTCGTCACCAAGGTCGACAATCATTACGAGTTCGACATCAAGGCCTTCCTACTTGACCACGCCACGAAGAGCACCACGTGGCAGAAGCTCAAGGCCGGGAATCTGGCCGGTCCGGTGCGAATCCGTAGCACCGATGCTCGAAGCTCCAACTCCGGATTCACCATGATGCAGCTCGAACTGACGATCCTGGCCACCAAGGACAGCACCTCGTCGCCGACCTTGGCCCAGGCCAAGGCGGTATTGCCGCAGATGAGGCAGCTGTACGCGACCTCGGGTCTGCAGGCAGCCAGTTCCGAGAATGGCTTCAGCCAGTGGCTCACCCAGGGCGGTGAGTACGCGGCCCCGCTGTTCGCCGGGTACGAGAACCAGATCATCCAGCTGGCGGCCACCAATTCGAACTCGAAGGAGATCCTCAAGGATGTCACGGTGCTGTACCCCAGCCCGACGATCTACTCGGATCACCCGATCCTGGCATTGGACACGGACGGCCGGAGGCTCATCAGCGCCATGCGTGACGACGAGATTCAGAAGATCGCGTGGAAGAAATACGGTTTCCGATCCACGACGAATGCTGGGATAAACACCACGTCAACCTTCAAGGACTTGCCTCTCGCGTCACGGGTGCGGACCATTCCCGCCACCAACGCGGACGTAACTCAGGCCCTGATGTCCTGCCTCACTGACGCCAAGAAGTGTTCCTGAATACAACCACGAGAACAGCACCACCGAAAGGTTGACCATGTCCGAGATGTCGATCGATTTCAATGCCTTGGCGGGAGCTGAGACTCCTGACAGGGGAGCGGCCGAGTCCAGTGTGGGAGAACTCGCCGTCCAAGCCGCGCAGGGGGCTGAGCCCGGTCACACCCTCTCATGTTTGGCCATGCTCACTCCTGAGCAGCAGGAGGCGGCGAGAAAGGTGGCTGCACAGCAGTTTCCGCACCTGCTCGCTGACACCGATGCGCTGGGGACCTTCGGCGACCAGGCGCTGTCAGCCGTCAATAGCCAGGTGAATCGGATCTTCCAGGAGGTCGGCCCGGTGCAGATTCCCGAGCTGACCTCGATCATGAACGAGATCAACGACCGGATGCGTGCCTTCCGCCGCAACTATGACCCGAGCCTCAACCGCGAGGTGCGCGAGACGTTCGACAAGTTCGCCGACGCCGTCAAGGGAATCTTCCGACGTGGCCGCGACATCGTCGAGATGCTCTTCGAGGAGGCTCGCTCGGTCGATCAGCAGCTTGACCGCATTGCCGGGCAGCTCGCCACCAAGCAGCACGAGCTGCGTCGCAACGTCGTGTTGTGTGACGAGCTCTACCAGGCCAACGAGGCCTCGATCGCCCAACTCGTCGGCGCCATCGCCGTGATGGAGGCCATACTCGACGAGGCTGCCAAGGCGCAGGCTGCGATCGTCGTCGAGCCGTCTGCCCCAGATGGCCGTGCCAAGCAGGAGGAGAGGGCTCGGATCACCGAATTCATGACGGCGATGCAAACGCGCATCAACGAGTTCCAGCAGCGTCTGTTCGTGGCATGGTCGACCAGCCCGCAGATTCGCAACATCCGCGCCCTGCACTACGGGCTCGGCCAGCGTCTGGCCCTCATGGTCAACCTCACCATCCCGACGATGAAGCTCACCATCGCCCAGTGGGGTCTGCTGCTCGAGGCCCAGCAGGCCGCAGGTATGCAGAAGGCCGTCGCCGAGGGTGCCAACGAGGTGCTATCGGCCTATGCCGCGGCTTCTGGACAGACCGTTGGCGAGATCTCCCGCACGATGCAGACCCCGACCCTGGATCCGCAGACGATCCTCGACGTCGCTGAGTCCCTTGATCAGCAGGCCACCGGTCTGGAGGACGCGGTTCGTTACGGCGAGTCGGCTCGTCAGGAGGTGGTCGCCGCGATCCTCGTCGCCCAGTCGAGCATCGCCAGGACCTCTGCCGACCTGGACAAGACGGTCGCCGAACTAGTCGTCAAGTCGGCGAACAAGGTTGAGCTTCCTCCCGCACCACACCTGCCCGAGGCTGTCATGGCCCAAGTGCCCACCGAGAAGAAGTCTGCGGTCGTCGCGATCACCGCGTGAGCTCTGCGTGAGGTAGGGCTCAGGCCGGGCCAATGGTGGTCCGGCCGACTTGTCGTGTGGCCCCTGCCGCGTTGTGTCCTTTCGACGTCGTGCCGTCAGCGTGTTGCGTGGGACGGCAGGTGCGAGGCAAACAGTTCCGAGAAGGTGAGGGCCCGTCGTCCCGTCAGGTCAGAAGTCTGGCGCCGGCAGGAGAATCCGTCGGCCACGATGATGGCCTGCTGGCCGGCGTCCTCGATGGCCGGGAGGAGGTCGTGCTGGGCAACCTTCACCGAGAAGTCGTAATGACCGTTCTCGACGCCGAAGTTTCCGGCGTAACCGCAGCAACCGCCGACCACCGTGACCTTCGCCCCCGCAGCCTCGAGCAGGCGCTTGTCCGGGCCAAATCCGAGGATCGACGCATGGTGGCAGTGGGGCTGGGCGACAACAGTGTGGCCGGCCAGGGAGGGCGGGACCCAGTTCGCTGCCTCCAGCATCTCAGCGACGGTGTGCATGTTCCGGGCGACGCGACCAACCCGTGGATCGTCCGGAAGGAGGCGTAGGGCGTCGTCGCGCCAGACGGTCGTGCAGGACGGTTCCAACCCAACGACCGGGATGTTGGCGTCGGCCAGGGGAGCCAGCACCGCCAGTCCTGCGCGCAGCCGGCGACGAGCGCCGTTGAGCTGGCCAGTGGTGATCCAGGTCAACCCACAGCAGACGTCATCGGAAAGGACCTTCGGGCGGTAGCCGGCGTCGGCCAATACCGTGACGACGGCGGGGAGGTCCGAGCCTTCCAACATGTCGGAGAAGGAATCCACCCAAATGACGACGTCTCCCCTGTCCCCGCTGCGGCGAGTCGGTGAGGTCGATCCGGTTGAGGGGGTTTTGGTAGCAGGCGAGGTCGGAGTTTCCTGATCCGCCACGATGGTTCGGGCTGAGGTCGCCTGCTTGCTGGCCAGTCTGGACGAGGGCTGGAACCGGGGAAGCGGACGGCGCTGATCGACACCGGCCGTCCATCGGGCCAGGTGAGCGAAGGGTGAGACCGCCAGTACCTTGTTGGCCAGGGCAGGCGCTCCCGGGATGCGGTTGAGAAGGCGCTCCCAGAGAGGAAGCAGGCCCATGGTCACGTGGGAGCGGGGGCGAAGCCGGTGGCGGTACTTCTCGTTGAGGACCGTGCTGCGGTAGCTGGCCATGTCGATTCCGGTAGGGCAGTCGCGGGCACATCCCTTGCATGCCATACAGAGGTCGAGGGCGCGTTCCACCTCGGGGGAGTCCCAACCGTCGATGAGGGTGCCATTGACCATCTCCTTGAGGACGCTGGCGCGGCCTCGGGTGGAGTCCACCTCGAGCCCGGAGGCCTGGTACGAGGGGCACATCACCGCGCTTGGGGCAGTGTGGGCGACGCACTTTCCGACTCCGGTGCAGCGATGGACGTCGGCGGCGAATTCAGGATGGGAAATGGTGATCGCGGAAAGAGCTGATTCGTGGGTTCGGATATTGGTCTCGAGCGGTGCGGGATCGACGAGAATCCCCGGGTTGAACACGTTGTCCGGGTCGAGGATCGCCTTGACCTTGCCGAAGAGGCTCAGGGCATCAGGGGAGTACATCGTGTCCAACAGGGCCGAGCGTGCCCGGCCGTCGCCGTGCTCACCGGAGACTGACCCACCATGCCGTGCGACCAGTTGCGCCGCCTCGGTGACGAAGGAGCGGTAGCGCTGGGGTCCGTCGGACTGATCGAGGGGGAAGTCGATGCGGCAGTGCAGGCATCCCTCGCCGAAGTGGCCGTAAGGCAGGCCATGGAGACCGTGGTCCTCCAACAAGGACTCGAAGTCGCGGAGGTAGGCACCGAGGTCGGCAGCGGGAACGGCCGAATCCTCCCACCCGGCCCAGGCGGGCTTGTCGAGGCTGACGCCGGCCAACCCTGCTCCGTCAGCACGGATTTTCCAGAGGGCCGCGGCCTGTACTGGATCGGAGACCACCCAGCCATCGAGGCATCCGCTGGCAGCGACCATGTCTTTGGCTCGCGATGCCACCTCGGCCTCGTCATCGCCGCGAAGCTCCACGAACATCCAGCCGTCGCCACGCGGGAGATCGGGAACCGGGCGTCCTGCCCGGGAGACCACGTCGACGATCCGTCGCCCGAATCCTTCGCAAGCGACGGGGGAGAAGGGCAACAAGGCCGTGACGGCATCGGCGGCCTCGGGCATTGATGGGTAGCCCAGTGCCGCCGTCAATCCGTAGGGAGCTTCGCGGACGAGCCGGACCGTCGTCTTCGTGACGATGCCCAAGGTAGCTTCTGTGCCCGCGATGAAGGCGGGCAAATTGCGACCACGCTCGGGTAGCAGCCACTCCATGGAGTACCCGGAAACTTGGCGGGAGAAGGTCGCGAATTCGGTCCGGATGGTCGCAAGGTTCGCGTCTGCCAGATCACCCAGGCGTTCCGCGAAAGGAGTCGTGAGGTCCCCGGGGCGGAGGGTCGTGACGTGGCCGTCAGCAGTGAGGAGGTCAAGGTCGACGATGTTGTCCCCGGTACGTCCGTACCCCAAGGCCCGCGGTCCGCAGGCGTTGTTTCCGATCATCCCGCCGATGGTGCAGCGAGTCGATGTGGAGGGGTCCGGGCCAAACCGCAATTGATGGGGAGCTCCGGCATGTTGAAGCCAGTCCTGGACCACACCCGGCTCGACGACTGCGGTAGCCGATTCGGGATCGAGGGAAAGGATGCGGTTGAGGTGCGCCGAGGTATTGATGATGAGTCCGGTTCCAACGGCATTGCCAGCACATGTCGTACCGGCGCCACGGGTTGTCACGGGTAGCCCGACGTGACTGGCTGCCGTGACCAAGGCACAGAGCTCGTCAGTACTTCGTGGATGGGCAACTGCGGCAGGGACAACGCGGTAGATCGAGGCATCGGAGGAGTACAGGGCGCGCGCCAGCCGGGAATCGTCCAGGATTTCTACGGCAGAGGCGTCCAGACCCCTCAGGGTTGAGTGAAAGTCCTGAAGAATGTCCGTGGTGGCCGTCATGGACTCAGTCTGACACGGAAAGGACAGCCTTCATGGCCCGTCCCAAGGCCGAGAAATCCTCTGGATCGATCGGGTCAACGAAAATATGCCGGACCGCGCGGACATGGTCGGGGGCAGCCTGCCGCAGCAGGTCCATGCCGCCAGAGCTCAGCCTTGCGACCACTCCGCGGCGATCCCGCACGTCAGGCTCACGCACGACAAGTCCGCGTGCCTCGAGCCGTTCGATGGCGTGAGTGAGTCGTGACCGTGACTGATGCACCTCGATGGCGAGGACAGACATCCGAACTGCGTGATCGGGGGCTTCCGAAAGACTGACGAGGATCTCGTACTCGCACAGCTCGAGGCCATGGCGTCGCAGATCCTCCGAAAGATGCGCCGTGATACGAGCTGATCCGAGGAGCCAGGCTCGCCAGATTCGTTGCTGCTCGATGCTCAGCCAAGGGGCAGCCGCCGACCGCTCTACCTCAGGCCCGACATCGTCAAAAGACGCCATCGATGGCGTCTTCGAGGCATCGCCATCATGGATGCTGCGCCTGGAACCGCCCTGTGACATGATCACTATCGTACCTGTGGTGCGGGGAACGTCCTCCTGCCCGCTCCTGTGGACACCTACCTACGGGTGTCATCGGGAATTGTGGGGACCGGCCAGTGCGCCATGCAATAGCGTGGCAGAAGTCATTTTTGACCGAGGAGAGGGTGAGTTGATGAGGCGTACCAGTGACGAGGAGTCCCTTGCTCTGCAGCACAAACTCATTGCATCCTCGGCCAAGAACTTCGCGGCGATGCTTGATCGACAGGCCGATGCCCATCCGAATCGCATCGCCTTTCTCACTCCTTCCGGCGCTGACGATGAGCCCAACGCCTGGCTCCCCATGACCTTTGCTGAATTCCGTCGTCAGGCCCACGAGGTGGCTGCTGGACTGATGGAGTTGGGGCTTCCTCGGGAGGGCCGTGTCGCCCTGCTGTCCGGAACGCGCACCGAGTGGATCATTGCCGACATGGCCATCTCCTCCGCCGGTGGCGCGACGACGACGATCTACCCGAATTCCGGGCCGGACGAGGCAAGTTTCATCCTGGTGGACTCCGAGTCATCCATTCTTTTCGTCGATTCCACCGCCCAGGTTGCCAAGATCCAGGGCAGGCCCGAGGTCGACGCGGTGGTTCGGCACATCATCAGCTTTGCCGACGATTCCGAGGAGACCGGCGTCCGAGATGACCGGCTCACCACCATGGCCGAGATCATTGCGAATGGACGTCGACGCCTGGCCGTCGAGCCGGATCTCGTGCGTCGCATGATCGATTCCGTCGAACCCGACGACCTGTGTACCCTCATCTACACCTCTGGTACGACCGGCACGCCCAAGGGAGTCGAGCTGACTCACCGGGCGTGGACGTACATGGGCCAGGCGTGGAAGAACCTCGACATGTTCCGTGGTGGGGACGTCCACATGTTGTGGTTGCCGTTGTCCCATGCCTTCGGGAAGTGTCTCATCGCCATTTGCGTCGAGATCGGGATCACGCAGGCCGTTGAGCCCCGGATCTCGCGGTTGGCCCGTAGCCTGGGCGAGGTGAAGCCACGCGTCATGTGTGGTGTGCCGCGCATCTTCGAGAAGATCCGTGCCGGTGTCATGACGGCATACCCACAAGGACGTCTGGCAAGTCGTGTCTCGCGGTGGGCCTTCGCTACCGGACGCGACGCCCAGCGCTACCGGAACGCTGGCGATCGGGTACCGACCGTGCTCGAGGCCAAGCGGAAGATCGCTGATGCGCTGGTCTTCTCGACCCTGCGTCGCAAGCTTGGCGGCATCGAGTTCATGATCTGCGGCGGTGCCAAGTTGTCGGAGCAGGTTCAGCAATGGTTCTCCTCCGCGGGGATTCCCATCATCGAGGGATATGGGGCGACTGAGGTCGGGGCAGTCGCGTTCTTCAGCGGGCCTGATGCCATTCGGCCTGGCACAGTGGGACCGGTCGCTCCTGGTTGCCTCGCGCGGATTGCTGAGGATGGTGAGATTCTGGTCTCCGGACCGATCGTTGCTCGTGGCTACCACAGCATGCCCGAGAAGACGGCCAAGGCGTTCACCGACGGCTGGTTCCACACTGGCGACATCGGCGAACTCGATGAGATGAACTACCTGCGCATCACCGACCGCAAGCGCGACCTGTTCAAGACCTCGGGCGGAAAATATGTCGCCCCACAGAAGGTCGAGGCCACCCTGATGGCCAACTGCCCGTACCTGTCCAACGCGGTGGTTCTGGGTGAGGGACACAAGTATGCAGTGGCCCTCCTCACCCTCGAGAAGGGTGCTCTCATGACGTGGGGACGCCGGCATGGACGTCCCGACGCCAGTTACGCCGAGCTTACGGCAGACCCGGACGTGCGGCGCAGCATCCAGCGGTATGTTGATCGCGCAAACTCCCGCCTCGAGCGCTGGGAGACCGTCAAGAAGTTCGCGATCCTCGACCACGAGCTGACCGAGGACTCCCACTCGGTGACGACCAGCCTCAAGGTGCGTCGCGGCGTCGTGGCCGAGAAGTATTCCGACATCGTTGACGAGATGTTTGCCGACGAGAATGAACAATCGAGTGTGGCCAGGGGAGACGACGCGTCGTGACGGGCGTTGTCGTCGTCGATATTCCACTGCGTTGGTCCGACATGGATGCGCAGGGACACGTCAACAACGTTCGCATCAGCGAGCTGGTTCAGGAATCTCGAAATCAGGCGTTCTACACGAACGGCGCCCAGGAGATGCTCGAGACCGGGATCGTCGTCGTCACTCAGGATGTCGAGTTCTTGGCGCCGTTCGTCGTGGATGGGAGCCCGCTGCGGGTCGAGGTCGGCTGCTCCAAGGTCGGTGCGGCACGAACCATCCTGGATTACCGCGCCTGGCACCATGACATCGAGGTCGCTCGGGCACGCGGGATCATCTGCCCCTTCGATTTCGACGCAGGACGCCCTCGCCGGCTCACCGACGGCGAGCGAGGCGCCTTCGAGGCCATGAAGGTCGACGAGACTCCGTGGAAGCCGATCAAGGTCGTCGACGTCTCCGGGATCGGCGACATCGTCGACGTACCTATCCGGTGGTCTGACGTCGATCGGCAGGGTCACGTCAACAACGTCAGCATGGCTGGTTACCTCCAGGAGGCCAGGATCCTCGCGACGACGTCGTGGTCGCCAGGGATGAGGCGAGCTGGGGACCACCTGTGGGTCGTCGTGCGTCAGGACATACGTTATCGACGCCAGGTTCCACCGTCGCAGCGGTCATGCAAGGTGCATACTGCGCTCACACGGCTGGGAACCTCGTCAATGACCCTCGCCGGGTCGATTGCCACAGACGAGGGATCTGCCCTCGATGCCGCCACCGTGCTCGTCTGCGTCGATCCGGACACCGGAGCCTCGGTCCCGATTGACGACCGGACGAGGGAGGCGTTGGCAGCCCACCTCGTCACGGTCTGATCAGCGTTCAGGCTCGCAGCCACACGGCTTGGTCACGGCCGACGGATGCGAGTCCGTGGTGGATCTTCAGCGAGGTCGAGGTGACGATGATCTTGTCTGGGTCCACGGTCACTGGGTCGTCACCGAAGTTCACAACGCAACGGAAGCCGGGCTCGCGGGAGAAGTCGAGGACATCGTCGGACGACTCGTTCCACGTCATCGTCCCGGCTCCCAGGGCAGGGTTGACCCGGCGCTCAGCCAGCAGAGTGCGGTAGAGGGTCAGGAAGGACGACGGATCGTCCTGCTCGGCCTCGACCGTCCAATCAGCCCAGTCGTGCGGCATCGGAAGCCAGGTGTCGCTCGTTGACGACCATCCGTAAGGGGCCTCGGAACCGCTCCACGGAATCGGGACGCGGCAACCGTCACGTCCGCGGTCATTGTGTTCAGAACGCTCCCAGGTAGGATCCTGCAGGACGTCGTCGGGGAGATCCTCCACCTCTGGCAGACCGAGCTCCTCACCCTGGTAGACGTAGGCGCCACCAGGAAGGGCGAGTTCGAGCATGACGGCCGCGCGGGCGCGACGACGTCCCAGAGCAACATCGGTCGGTGTGCCGTGGAACGTGGCATGGGGAGCAGCGGGATCCGAGAAGTCCAGACCCGAGATCTCCTTGCCGTAGCGGGAGACGGGGCGGAAGTTGTCGTGGTTGCCCAGCACCCAGGTGGCACTTGCGCCCACTGACTCGTGGGCCGCCAGGGATTCGGTGATGGTGGTGCGAAGCGAACGGGCCGACCACGCCGAGATGAGGAACTCGAAATTGAACGAGGTGTGCAGCCTGTCCGATTCGAGGTAGCGCACCAGACGGTCATGGGGGAGATACGCCTCGGCGACGAACATGCGCGGCCCCTCGGGGGTGTCGGCATATTCGTCGGCGATGGCTCGCCAGCGGCGCTGGATGGGCGCCAGTCCAGGCTGATCCCACATCGGGCTGTCGCCAACGAGCTCGCCGATCTCCTCGTTCTCGGGTAGGTCGGGCAGGCCGGATTCCTTGACCATCGAGTTGGCGACGTCAATGCGGAAACCATCGACACCGCGGTCGAACCAGAACCTCAGAACGCGGTCAAACTCCTCGACGACTTCGGGGTTCTCCCAGTTCCAGTCGGGCTGTGAGACGTCGAAGAAGTGCAGGTACCACTGCCCAGGGGTGCCGTCGGGCTCAGTGATGCGTTGCCATGCACCACCTCCGAACACCGATGGCCAGTTGTTCGGAGGGAGTTCGCCGTTCTCTCCGCGGCCATCTCGGAAGATGTAGCGGTCGCGCTCAGGCGAACCGGGGGCAGCAGCGAGGGCATCCCTGAACCACGGATGCTCCTCGGAAGAATGGTTGGGGACGAGGTCGATGATGACTCGCAGGCCCAATTCGTGGGCCCGTGCCACGAGTGTGTCAGCGTCGTGGAGAGTGCCGAAGTCAGGGTTGATGGCACAGTAGTCGCTGACGTCGTAGCCGCCATCGGCCAGCGGGGAGGGGTACCACGGTGAGATCCAGAGGGCATCGACGCCCAGAGCGACGAGATGGTCAAGGTGTTCGATGATGCCGCGGACGTCGCCGATGCCGTCGCCGTTCGAGTCGGCGAAACTACGCGGGTACACCTGGTAGACAACGGCGGACTTCCACCAGTCATGGGTCGTGGGGATAGTGGTCATGGGGGTCCTTGAAGGGTTGTGAGGGTTGTCAGGGGCGGGGTGGGCCCGCGGCGTGCCCGACGATGTCCGCCGCCGCGGAGCTGTTGGAGGGTCAGTCTGCGCGGACCTCTCGTCCGTCGCCGGACCAGTTGACGTGCCAGGAACCCTCGTCGTCGACACGGCGGTAGGTGTGGGCGCCGAAGAGATCGCGCAGGCCCTGGGTGAGGGCGGCGTTGAGACGTGGCGCGCGAACCAGGTCGTAATAGCCCAGGGCTGAGGAGAATCCCGGAACTGGCACTCCGGCCTCGACCGCTCGGGCGACGACACGACGCCATGCCTGCTGGCAGCGAGCGAGCTCGGCCTTGACGGAAGGTGCCTCCAGAAGGGTGGTGAGGTCTCTGGCCGCGTACTCGTCCTTGATGCGCTGAAGGAGGCGGGCTCGGATGATGCAGCCATCGCGCCAGATGGAGGCGACCTGGCCCATGTCGACCTCCCAGTTGTACTCGACCGCCGCGGTGCGGATCTCGTCGAGCCCTTGGGCGTAGGCGACGACCTTTGCGGACCACAGAGCGTCACGAACGTCGTCGATGAAGGCCTGACGGTCATCGACCGAGATGGTGCGGTCCGGCCCCTCGAGGGTCTGCTGGCCCACCGTGCGCAGCGGCAGGGCGCTGGAGACTGAGCGAGCAAAGACGGCCTCACTGATGGTGGAGACGCCAACTCCGAGCTCAAGAGCCGTCTGCACGGTCCAGGTGCCCGTTCCCTTCATCCCTGCCTCGTCGCGGATGACGTCAAGGAGGTCGGTGGCAGGGTCGCGAGGATCCTTGGCACGCAGCACCCGGGAGGTGATTTCGACGAGGTAGGAGTCGAGATCACCATGGTTCCAGGACTCGAAGACGTCTCCGGCCTCGGCGTTCGTCAGACCGGCAGCGCGCAACAGGGCGTGGGCCTCACCGATGAACTGCATGTCGGCGTACTCGATGCCGTTGTGGACCATCTTGACGAAGTGTCCGGCGCCATCGGTGCCCATCCATGCGCAGCAGGGCTCGCCGTCGACCTGTGCCGAGATCTTCTCCAGAACCGGACCTATGGCTTCGTACGACTCTGGGGAGCCGCCTGGCATGATTGACGGTCCCTCCAACGCTCCGACCTCGCCACCGGAAATGCCGGTGCCGACGTAATGGATGCCGGTCGGGCGGATTTCTTCCTCCCGACGTCGGGTGTCGCCGAAGTAGGCGTTGCCGCCGTCGACGAGAACATCACCCGGCTGGAGCAGGGGAGTGATCTCCTTGATGACGGCATCCGTGCCACGACCGGCCTTGACCATCATGACGATGCGGCGCGGGCGCTCGAGACATGCGACAAAGCCAGCCAGATCATGGAACGGCAGGAAGGTTCCCTCGTTCCCGTGCTCGGCCATGACCTCGTCGGTGCGTGAAGCTGTGCGGTTGTAAACGGCGACCCGGAAACCCTTGTGGGCCATGTTGCGGGCCAAGTTAGACCCCATCACGGCCATCCCGATGACGCCGACCTCGGCGGTCTGCGGCGCAGTGTCACTCATGCGATTCCTCCTAGATGTCTCGCTTCCATCCTTCCAGGCATTTCCGCGTGGTGCAGGCGCGGATGGGTGGGGATGACGTGAGACAGCGAGGATGATAGAAGTTTTGGTGACGGAATCCTGCGGTGTTTCCGAGATCACCACGACAGGCGTGGCCGAACCCGGGCTGATGACACATCGTGACCAGAGACGCAACGGTGTCAGGTGCAGTGACGGTTTGACGACGGCGAGTATTCCTCAGAGAGGTCCAACGAAAGCGCCCAGGCAACGATCAGGTCGGGGCCAGACCAAGCATGATCCGCGAAAGCTCGTGGTCTGACATCATGACCTTTGGGCGATGCCGCTTGTGGATCCGCTGTGCCAGCCACTCCAGCACGAATCGTGGTCGTTGCCTGAGCATCGTCGGAGTGATGTGCAGCATCCGCCAGCCATGTCGATCCAAACTCGCTGATCGCATCATGGTCGCTTCGTAACCTTCGGGTGTGCCGTGCACGCAGCGGCCGTCGACCTCAACCCCAACGCGTTCCGCATCGAAGGCTTGGTCGAGGGTGAAGGCTCCTTCGGCGGTGTCCACCCGTGTGTTGGAGTGCCACCCGGTGAACCCGACCGCGCGGAGCGCCCGAGACAACCACAATTCCGGCACCGACCAGGGATTGAAGGAAATATCGGCCAAGGCTGCTGTGATGCGGTGACGGCCGAACTTCCAGGACAGGCAGGAACGAGCCGACCTGCAGGAACGTGGAGTGACGAGTTTTTGTCTCAGCGCCTCGCAGACCCATTCCCATTCTCCCCGAACGGCCAGAAGGAGGACGGACGCCTCAGGAATTGCCATGGGGACATCGCGGTATTGGGTGACGTATCGGCGCGGAACTCGCCATCGGTGCACGAGGATTCCCTCTCGCTTGATGCCCCTCGTCCGTGAAAACGCCTCCACCAAGTGAATGGCGCTGAAATCTCGCGTCCGGCTCCCCGGGGGAATCATTCCTTGCGCGACGAGGGCGGCTTTGCCAATGATGACCGCGTCTCGATGCCACATGTGTATCGCCTGCATCTTCACTCGAGAATCGTCAGCTCGCCCGGCATCCGCAACGACTCCCGGGAGCATGCGTATCGCGCGGCCGGCTTTCACAGCGCGGTCAGCTTGCCCGCGAGTTCTGCTGAAGCGATGTATCCGCACGACACCGCCGCAGTCCCTCATGTCCAGTTCAAGTTCGTTCACACCACTATTTATCGGCGGGACACCAGAGAATCCGTCAGCCAAATCAAGATCTGTGGACATCGTCGGGAGAACCACCGAGAAGGTTGTGGATAACCTCGAGGAATGGGGTCCTGGGATCCGGCTGGAGAGGAATTCGCGGCACAACCACCAAGGAAGCCCACCGTCCTCCATGAAGATGAGAGAGATCCCAAGGTTTCGGGTTGCCCCTTATCCGGCGTGGTAACTCAGGAAAGACGGACCGTCCATGATCGGGAAGAGTTCGCGACGCGCCATATGTCCGTGTTCGCCAACGTACTTCTCCGTGAAATCTCTCCCCCCAAGGTCGGTCCAAAACTGGTGCGAAGACGCTACGCTGAGCCCATGATCGATGCGCTGGCCCTTGTGCCGATGAAAACCCTGCCTGGCTGGCCCGAAGCCGAATTCAGCTCCGTGCACCTACTCATGTTGTGTGTCGTGTGGCCGATCGCCACGGCTGTCCTGTTCACCCTCATTGGTTGGGGAGTCCATTTCGCCAAGGGACGCGGCGGCAAGAACTCGGACTGATCCTCGTCACGCAGCCTGAGTGCTGAGCACGAGGACGAATGCGTCACAGCTCAGTGACGGCTGGCCTCCTGGCAACGCAGGGTGCGGCGAGCGTTGTCGGCGCGCTCGGCAAGAACGCGTCGCACAGTGCTGCCCGGGTTGTTGTCGGAAACCCAGCCATCGAGCTTGTCGAGCCAAGCCTCGTCGATGACCTCGGTGCTCGGGAAGAGCCACATCAGGGCGTTCTGGACCTGGGCGTGACCGGCCTTGGCCCACTGGCCGTCGCGGGAGTCGATGGACTTGCACAGCTCGAGGTAGGGATCGACGTACTGCGAGAGCGCCTCGGCCTGATCAGGCTGAATGAACTGGCTGACGAGCTGCCGGTAGGTCTCGTTGGGCACCGAGTCGTCGGTGGTGGCGCGCTGCCAAGCAGCCTGCTTCGCCTCGGCCGTGGGCATCGCGGCGCGAGCGCCAGTTGCCTGCTCCGATCCCGAGATGGTGTTGTCACGCTGCAATTCGGCATTGATCTCCGGTTCGCCGACTCGGCCCATACCGGCCAGGGCGATGAGGAGACGCCAACGCACTCCCTGATCGATGTCGAGGCCCTCAGGCACCTCTTCGCCATTCAGCCACCCCTCGAGCAGGTCAGCGGCGTCCTTCGTGGCAGCAGCGGCCAGACCGTTGGCGTAGGCCACCTGATGGTCCGAACCGGGCTCGGCGTCACGCAGTCCCGCCGCCGAGATCGCAACGAGATGATCGCGCACATCCTGGCGAGCCTCACGAGTGGTGTATGAGATCGCGGCGGTGGTGGCCTGGCGAAGGAGGGAGGTGACGGCCGTCAGGTCTGTCTCGCTGGGAAGCCCCTTGCCAACCAGGGTGACGTAGTCCTGGGCCTTCATCTCGGCGTCGCGGCACATGTCCCAGGCGGAACTCCAGCACAATGCGCGGGCCAGCGGATCGGACAGGGCGTCGATGTGCTCGATGAGGGTGGCCATCGAGTGATCATCCAGACGGACCTTCGCGTAGGTCAGGTCACCGTCGTTCAGCAGGACCAGATCACCGCGGGAATGTCCGACGAGGGCGGCAATCGGGGTGCGCTCGTCATGGATGTCAACGTCGAGGCGTTCGGTCCGGACGAGCTTGCCGTCGGTCAGTGTGTAGATGCCGATGCCCAGACGATGGGTCCGTAGGGTGGGGTACTTCTCGATGGCCGTTTGTACGATGTCGAAGCGGGTGAAGTTGCCGTTCTCATCGACGTCATAGTCCGGACGGACGGTGTTGACCCCTGGGATGCGCAGCCACTGCTCGGTGAAGGACGACAAATCGCGTCCCGACGCCACCTGGAGCTGATGGAGGAGATCCTTGAGCTCAGTGTTCGAGAAGGCGTTCTGGGCAAAGTACGTGCGCACGCCGGCCAGGAACTCGGCCTCCCCGACGAAGGCAACCAGTTGTTTCAGGGTCGAGGCACCCTTGGCGTAGGTGATGCCGTCGAAGTTCTGCTCGACGGTGTCGAGATCGACCATGTCAGCGGCGATCGGGTGAGTGGTTGGCAGCTGGTCCTGGGTGTAACCCCACGTCTTGCGCTGGTTCGCGAAGGAGACCCATGGGTCAATGCCGCCGTGCTTCTCGACGATCTTCTCCTGACAGTGATGCGACGCCCACTCGGCGAAGGACTCGTTGAGCCAGAGGTCGTCCCACCACTTCATGGTGACGAGATCGCCGAACCACATGTGAGCGAGCTCGTGAAGGATGGTGTTGTCGCGGTTCTCGTAGGCGGCCGAGGTAACGCGGGAACGGAACAGCAGGTCGTCACGGTGAGTGACGCAGGCAGCGTTCTCCATGGCCCCGGCGTTGAATTCCGGCACGAAGGACTGGGTGTACTTGCCGAATGGGTACGGGTAGCCGAATTCAGACTCGTAAACCTCAAATCCACGTTGTGTGGTGGTGCGGATTCGGTCGGCGTCGAGGTGTTCCTTCATTGACTGACGGCACAGAATGTCGGCGTCCATTTCGCCGGACAATGTGTGAATGGTTCCGTGATCGACGTGGTACTCGCCGACGACAAGGGCTGTCAGATATGTCGAAATTGGAAGGGTGGGCTCAAAAGACCACCGTGACATCCCTTCCCAGGGGCCTTCCTTCGGCTCTGGGGTCGGGGAGTTCGAGACGACGGTCCAACCAGTCGGAGCGATGACCTGCAGTTCGAATGTCATCTTTTGATCGGGCTGCTCGAAATCAGCGTACATACGCCTGGCATCAGCAATCTCGAACTGGGTGTAGAGGTAAACCTTGCCGTCAGCAGGGTCGACGAAACGATGCAGGCCTTCACCCGAATGGGAGTAGCGGCACAGCGCCGTAACCGTGATTTCGTGAGTTCCCGCTTCCGTGGTGAACGGGAAACGATTATTCGAGAATGCAGCCGGATCCAGCGGGGTGCCGTCGAGATCTGCAGCGTAGACACCGTCAGCAATGAGGTCAAGATGACTCTCGCCGCCGGTCGACGAAAACTCGATGGTTGACGAGGAGACGAAGGTTTCGGTCGGCTCGGCGAGCGGATCGCCGTTGGGGTCACGTCCAGAAAGATCAACGAGCACCTTGGAGTTGTGCGCCGTGATGACCTGGGAGCGCTGCTGCGCCTCCTCACGAGTGATGTTGACCGAACTCATCATGCCTCCGTGGAACATATGTTAGTTAAGGGCGTACAAAAGCACCCAACAATTCCCATGAAACTCTATCGGTTCTTGCCTTTCGCTGTCTCGTTAAGCGGGAACTGTATCTCGCGTCATTACTGCGCCTTACGCGAACAATGACGGGGTCAGTCTTTGCGTGCGCGGGCGCGTGCGGTTGGCTGGTGCCATGACCACAACAGTTGATTTTTGGTTTGACCCGTCCTGCCCCTGGGCGTGGATGACGTCGCGCTGGATGCTCGAGGTGGAGAAGGTTCGTGACGTCCATACCGTCTTCCACGTCATGAGCCTGGCCGTCCTCAATGAAGGACGTGATCTGCCGGACGACTATCGTGCCGAGATGGACAAGGCGTGGATCGGCGCTCAGGCTGCCACTGGCGTTGTCGAGGTGCATGGACAGGAGGCTGTTCGTGATTTCTACACCGCCCTTGGAACCCGCTACCACCTTGGCAAGGAGGAGCGCAGCATCGAGACCGTCAAGGCGGCGTTGGTGGAGAGCGGCTACGACGAGTCCATCGCGGATCGTGCTGGCAAGGGTGAGTTCGACGAGGCCATGCGCGCTTCGCATCACAAAGGCATGGATCCGGTCGGACAGGATGTCGGTACCCCTGTTCTCCACATCAACGGCATGGCGCTCTTCGGTCCGGTGATGTCGCCGGCTCCCAAGGGGGAGGAGGCCGGTGAGCTCTTCGACGGGTTCGAGAAGGTGACGGCCTACCCCGGTTTCTTCGAGCTGAAGCGGACCCGTACCGTTGGACCGATCCTGGACTGATCCCCTCTGGAGCTGTCCCCCGGAAGGTCATTGAAGCGTTGATCGGGCGTCACCTGCCGTACATGGAGGTGACGTCCGAATCAGCGAGGGTATGGCCAAACTGATCGATCTTCTCGGGAGCACACCATGCCTTCCAGACCTTTCCGTGTTCTTGGCGCCATGGCTGTCGGGTGTCTGGCCATCACCTGTGCGCCAATTGCTCATGCTGACACCGACGACTCGCTGTCGACGAAGACTCCGTATCGCTATTCCGGTGGCACCTTGCAGGCCCCGCCCGCCGGATTTCACCCCGTCAACACTCAGGTCGTTGCCCGCCACGGCTCTCGTGGCCTGTCGAGCTTCAAGTACGACGCCCTGACGATGGCGATCTGGGAAAAGGCCAATGAGTTGGGAGCTGTGACTCCCCTCGGCCAGGATGTTCACGCCCAGGCCATGAAACTTCATGAGGCCAATGAAAATCTCGGCAACGAGGACACCTGGGCCCACATGGAGGCCGACGGAGTTGAGCTCAGCAAGGGCAACAAGCTCGAGAGGGGGTACGGCAACATCACCGAGGTGGGAGCTGATCAGCATCGTCAACTGGGTGAGCGTCTGGCCCACCGGATGCCCGAGATCTTCAACGGGGAAGACAACACGGTCGTCGTGGAGTCCTCGGGAGAACCGCGTGCTGCGGAGTCCGGATACGACTTTGTCACTGGATTGCTCCATGGTGCCCCGCAGATGAGCGGGCATATGTCACGCGCCATTAAGGCCGACACCAAGACGCTGTACTTCCACAAGGACAAGTCGAACCCGGACTACAAGGCTTACAAGGAGTACCAGGACAGCAAGGAACTCTCTGATTACGTCGATGCGGTGAATTCGCGTCCGGAGGTTCGCAAGGCCGCCCGTGAGGTTCTGGAAAAGATCTATACAAAGGACTTCATCGACCGACTGGCAGCAGGGGCGTGGACCTTCGAGACCCCCGAGGGCAAGAAGGCCAAGAACGACGTCGACGCGGCCCTCAACCTGTACAACCTGTACATCATCGCTCCCTCGATGGCTGCTGAGACCAAGGTCGACTTCGCCAAGTACTTCACGAAGGACCAGGCCAATGTCTTCGCGATGTCCCTCGACGCTGAGGACTACGCCGAGAAGGGTCCCGGCTTCAAGGGATCGGACATCGCCCATCGCAATGCCCGCCCTCTTCTTAACGATTTCCTGGCCCAGATCGATCAGCAGACCAAGGACCATCCCAAGGGATCGGCGACCTTGCGGTTCGCCCACGCTGAGACCCTCGTTCCCTTCGAGGCGCTCATCGGCGCACCTGGATCTCGTACCCAGATCAGTCCGCAGGACACCAATTTCTGGCAGGCCACAGATTGGCGGGGTGCCAAGGTGGCTCCGCTGGCCTCCAACGTGCAGTGGGACGTCTTCGAGTCGGGGTCAGGGCAGAAGGTCGTCCGGATGCTCCTCAACGAGCAGCAGGCTACTTTCGGACGTGGCTGTCGTCCGATCTCGGTCAACTCATTCTTCTACACTCTCGACGAGCTCAAACATTGCCTGACTGGTGCTTCCATTGCTGATGGTGGTTGGTTGGTTAAGCCGTCTGGTGACGGGCCGTCGGCCCCGACCACGCCGGCTCCTTCCTCCACCGCTCCGACCGTGACGCCGAGCAGGCCAGGAGACTTCGCCGGGGCACTTCCGGCTACCGGAGTCTGAAAACCACTGTGGGGACCGGTGGCCGCGGAGCTTCCGCGGCCACCACACCTCGTTGTGGGAGGCAGGTCGACTGATACCCGAATGCACAGGTATGGGAACTGCGCAAGGATGGGACCATGGTTGACGATCCCATCCGAGGCGATGAGTTGGAGGCAAGCGAGTCCGAGTCCGAGGCGCGCCATCGCTGGACTGAGCTGGCCGAACGCATCCTGGACGCCCAGGACGCCTACTATGCCAACGACGCCCCAACGATCTCCGACGCCGAGTACGACCAGCTCATGATTGAGCTGAAAAAGCTCGAGGACGATCACCCTGAGTTGAGGAGTCCGGATTCGCCCACTCAGCGAGTTGGAGCTCCACAGCGGGTGACCGACTTCGCCCCGGTGGAGCATCTGGAGCGTCTGTTGAGCCTGGATAACGTCTTCACCCGTGACGAGCTCTCGGAGTGGATGAACAGGGTCGCCACGTCCGTCGGAAACGTCCCGGATTTCCTGTGTGAGCTCAAGATTGATGGTCTTGCCGTCGATCTCGTGTATCGCGATGGTGAACTCGTCTCGGGGGCCACCCGTGGCGACGGTCGCATCGGTGAGGACGTCACTGCGAACGTCCGTACCATCAAGGCGATCCCGCAGAAACTGGCTGGCGACGACATCCCAAGCCTGCTCGAGGTACGAGGTGAGGTCTTCTTCCCGGTCGCCGACTTTGCCGACCTCAACGCCGCTCTCGTCGAGGCTGGCAAGAATCCCTTCGCCAATCCGCGTAACGCGGCCGCGGGATCGTTGCGACAGAAGGATTCGCGGGTGACGGCTTCACGTCCCCTGTCGATGATCGTTCACGGGATTGGCGCCGTTGAAGGACATGAGTTTCCCAGCCAGGGACACGCGTACGACAAGCTCGCCGAATGGGGCTTGCCGGTGTCGCCGTACCTCAAGATCGTCGAGAACGCCGAGCAGGTGCATGAGTTCGTCACTTCCTGGGGAGAGTCGCGTGACGAGGCCTCCCACCAGATCGACGGTGTGGTGGTCAAGGTCGATGATGTCTCTCTGCAACGCAAGCTTGGTGCAACTTCTCGAGCTCCCCGGTGGGCCATCGCGTACAAGTACCCGCCGGAAGAGGTCAATACCGAACTTCTCGACATTCGTGTCAATGTCGGAAGAACGGGCCGCGTCACGCCGTACGGGGTCATGAAACCGGTGACCGTTGCGGGATCGACTGTCGAGATGGCCACCCTCCACAATGCCTTCGAGGTCAAACGCAAGGGAATCCTCATCGGAGACACCGTGGTATTGCGGAAGGCCGGCGACGTCATTCCCGAGATCTTGGGTCCGGTGGTCGAACTGCGTGACGGTTCGGAGCGGGAGTTCGTTATGCCCGATCACTGCCCCAGCTGCGGCGCTGAGTTGGCGTACGAAAAGGACGGTGACAAGGATCTTCGCTGTCCGAACGCCAAGGAATGCCCTTCTCAGCTGCGAGAACGTGTTTTCGGGCTGGCGTCGCGCGGCGCCCTCGATGTCGAGGCGCTCGGATGGGAAGCCGCCATCGCTCTGGTCGACCCGGAGAATCAGCGACCGGATGAGGGTGAGGTTGCCGAGGGGCTTCCGGACCGACAGGTCCCGGTGCTCAACTCAGAAGCAGGGCTCTTCGACCTACAGCCCGACGACCTGGCCGAGGTCAAGGTGTGGCGTCGTCGGAAGGTGCGCGGGAAGTTGGGGCCCTGGCAGCTCGAGCCTTACTTCTTCACGAAGCCGACAACGAAGAAGCCCTCTGTTCCGACTGCCACGACCAGGAAGATGTTCGACGAGTTGACCAAGGCCAAGTCCCAGCCCCTGTGGCGGGTGCTGGTGGCATTGTCGATCCGTCACGTTGGTCCGACGGCGGCCCGGGCTCTGGCCACCCACTTCGGTTCGATCCCGGCCATTCGAGAATCATCCGTGGAGGAGCTCGCCGGGATCGACGGGGTCGGCGAGATCATTGCGGAATCAGTCCAGCAGTGGTTCGAGGTCGACTGGCATCAGGAAATCGTCAGCCGGTGGGCTGCGGCTGGGGTGCGAATGGCCGACGATCGCGACGAGGCACCTGAGCAGACCCTGGAAGGGCTGACTGTGGTCGTCACGGGAGGTCTGGAGGGATTCACCCGTGACGAGGCCAAGGAAGCCATCGTTTCCCGAGGAGGCAAGGCCGCCGGATCAGTGTCGAAGAAGACTGACTACGTCGTGGTGGGAGAGAACGCCGGGTCCAAGGAGACGAAGGCACGTGAGCTGGGTCGTCCGATTCTCGACGAGGCGGGATTCCAATACCTGCTTGAAAACGGCCCACAGGGAATCACAACCGTCGCATGATGGTCGATCTTCCCGGGTCGCCACGCGGGAAGGACACTGCTGGTAGGACATACATGTGGGCCGGGCATGAGTGCCCGGCCCACGTTGTCGAGATGAGGGCTCAGAACTCCGAGATGTTGTGAGCCACGTCGACGGTTGAGAACATTCGGTCGACCGCCGCGATCTGCTCGTCAGTACCGGTGATGCGGTGGGCGGCGGCCAGCGAGAATCCACGTCCCATGCCGAAGTACAGCGATCCGAGGGCAGCCACATCGAGGGTTGCAGCATCGGTTGAATCGTCGACCCGAGTCACCGTGGCCGGTGCCCCCGGGGCATCTACGTCGACACGCCACGTACCCTCGGCGTAGCCCATCGAGTCGGTGACGTGGAAGGTCACTGAGCCTTGGTGATCCCAACCTCGCACTGCCATCGCCCGGTCGACGTCAAGGATGCGCAGCCACCCGAGATCAGTGTGACGGGTGAACGTGACCACCCTCGGGTCCTCGACCGCCCACGGCAGCGGCGTGGCGGGATCGACCTGCGGTGCCTTGATCGTCTCGATAAGGTCGACGGAGGCCAGGAACTCCCACAGAGCCACCTCGGCGTTCGGGGTGGTTGCCACCATGTCAACGACGGTGATCTGTGAGCCGAAGTCCTTGTCGATCTCGTAAGACACGACGCCATCAGGCTCTCCCTCGTCATTGCGGTGGACGATCGAACGGATTCGACGGTTGGGACCGCCCTTCTGGGAGCTCCAGCGCCCGGAGGAGAAATCGACATGCCAGGGCTGGCGGTTGTGGGAACCACGATGGGCCTGATGGAATTCGGAGAACACCTTGAGGCGCAGATCATCGATGGCCAGCGGATCGGCCATCGACACAGTTCCGCTCGGTTCGTGGTTGAGCTTGAACCGACCATCCGCAATGATCTCGACGTTCTGAGCTCGAGTCGAGATGCCGTAGCCAAAGCGTCCGTAGATGCTTCCCTCGGTGGCTGTCAGTGCGGCGAAAGGCAGGCCCTCCTCCATGGACCGGGTGAGGGCATTCGTCATGAGGGTGCGAAGCAGCCCGCGGCGGCGGTGGCTGGCGCGCACGGTCACGTCGGTGATGAAGGTGGCCGGTTCGAGATGACCGTGTCCGGTGTTGATGGTGCTGGGGTACGCGGCCATCGTGGCGACCGGGAGACCCGGGAACTCCGGATCGGGGTCAGGCTGCCGAATCGTCCACAACCGTTCACCCTCGACACAGGTGGCGTAGTGCTCGAGCTCGGCGTCGGATGGTTGTGCCAGGTGGAAACCCAGTGCCACGGCGCGTACCACATTGTCGACCTCGTCACTGCGGGAACCGTCGCTGGTGACGAGCTCCAAGCGGTAGGGGTCGGGGACCTGAACGGATGAGGTGCTTTCAGCCATATCCTTCACGCTAGCGGAGTTGGTCCCTCCTGAGCAGCCAACGGGCTGGAGGTTGGTGCCATGATTGAACCATGACCTTCAAGCCTTCACACGTTCATATTGGTACTGATCACGCGGCCTTCGAGCTCAAGGAGTTCCTCGTCGGCAAGCTGACCGAGGCCGGATATCAGGTCGTCGACCACGGCGCGTCGACCTACGATTCCCTCGACGATTACCCGGACTACTGCATTCCGTGCGCTCAGGCCGTGGTGGCTGAGCCTGGTTCCCTGGGCGTCGTTCTGGGCGGCTCGGGAAATGGCGAGCAGATCGCGGCCAACAAGGTCAAGGGAATTCGTGCTGCGCTGGCCTACACCGTCGAGATTGCCGAGCTGGCCCGTCTTCACAATGACGCCAACGTCGTCTCCTTGGGGGGCCGGATGCAGACCCACGAGGAGGCTTGGAAGATCGTCGAGACCTTCCTGACGACGGACTTTTCCCACGAGGATCGTCACCAGCGCCGTATTGACAAGCTCACGCGTTGGGAGGACGAGGGCTCACTGGGCTGAGCCGACCTCATCAGACTCCTTGACCGTACTGGCGGTGGCTCGACGACGAAGATCCGCCAGCACGGTCGGCCATTCCTGACCCGGATCGGGCATCTGGGAGCCAGCGGCGGGCTCTGATTGCTCGGCGAGTTCGCGTGCCCTCATGGCGCGGTCTCCATCGAGAATGGGCCCACGGCCGCGTCCGTGGTCGTGGGTGTGTCGGTGTTTGCCGTGGCCAGGGGCATTCATGTGACCATCCTGCCTCAAGTGCTCGTCGCCGTACTCATCAATCCACGATTTCCGCGATAACCTCGCCATCTCATCGACCTCGAGAGGACAACCGTCTGTGCCCGAAGGCCACGTCATCCATCGTCTTGCCAACGCCATCGGTACCGCCTTCGCCGGAGAACCGGTCGAGGTCACCTCGCCACAAGGCCGTTTCGCCGAGTCCGCAGCCATGCTCGACGGAACGGTACTGGCGTCGGCCCAGGCACGGGGCAAGCACCTTGTCATCGATTTCGACAATCATCGTGACGACCACCTGCTCCACATCCACCTGGGGCTCATCGGGAAGCTTGCGGTGGGACCATCAGTTCCGGTGGTCGGACAAGTCAGATTGCGCATTACCGACGGAGTCACGGCTGCGGACCTGCGCGGGCCCCAGACCTGCGAACTCATCAATGACGATGACTGGGCGGTGGTCGCGGCCACGATCGGTCCAGACCCCATTCGTGACGACGCAGATCCCGAGATTGCCTGGCACAAGGTGCGACGGTCCTCCCGCCGGATCAGTGACCTGTTGTTGGACCAGAAGATTGCAGCAGGGGTTGGCAACATCTACCGAGCCGAGGTCCTCTTCCGGCATCGGATCGATCCAGCGACCCCTGGCAAGCAGATTTCCCGCTCGACATGGCGGGCAATGTGGGATGATCTGGTCATGCTCATGCGCGCCGGGGTCGAGGCAGGACGCATTGATACCGTCCAGCCAGAGCACACCCCGGAGGCGATGGGGCGACCGCCTCGCGTTGATCGCCACGGTGGCGAGGTCTACGTCTACCGACGAGAGAACCAGCCATGTCTGGTGTGCAACACGCCGGTGAAGATGGTCGTACGGGGAGGGCGTCACCTGTTCTGGTGTCCACGGTGCCAACGTCGGCATCACTGACGGTTGAGTTAGGTCTGGAGGTCAAGGTGAGCCACATCAGCGTCGGTCAGCCGTGGACCCTGGTGTCATGCCAGGAGTCCGCCGACGATTCTTCGTGGATGTGGACTCACCCGTGCGGGGCGGTGCTGTCCGCCCGGCTACGCCAATCCGACGAGGCCGAGCTCATTGCGGGAATCACCATGCCTCCTGGCATCGACACTGCGGAAATGACGGTCCCCGGTCCGATCTGGATCCCTGACGATCCGCTCCCTGCTGCTGTGTGGGCGGCTGGGGCTCACGGCCTCGTCGTCACCAGAACATGCCGCGACGAGCATCCGGCACTCATGGTTTGGCGGCAAGACATGGGTGATTCATGCGCGGTGGACGAGGGCGTCAGCCTCCTTGGCAGCGAGATTGCCCTGGCCCCGGGCAATTCCCGGATGGCGTTGTGGCGTGGTCGGCTCACGGACGACATCGGGGAGGCGCTGGGCTCCCTTCCTGCGTGGTTGCCGGCCGAGACCATTGTCGATCAGCCCGAAGAGATGGTGTGTCACACCCCCGATGCGGGCATTCTCGTCGATGGGGCCGAACACACCAGCGAGACGATTGGCCCGCTGCCGGTGGGGGCGCATGACCTGGCAATTCATGAGTCCAGGGGAGCCACCCGAGTGTTGATCGGTTGGTCACCCGATCTGGCCACGGCTGTGGGCGCACGGGTCGACGAGATTCTTTCCGGTTTTGACCCACGTACCGTCACTGGACCACAGATGTGGCTCCTCATGAGCGCAGTTGGTATGAGGGTCGCACCATTTTCCGCTCTGGAGATGGCTGTCGAGGGCCTCGAGAATGTCTTGTCACGGCCGTTCGGTTCTGCTGATGATCACGTTGCTCGGCTTCTCACCTGCTGTGCAGCATTCAGGCTGGGCCATCGCATGAGTGATCCCGAACTGCGCGACGAGGGATTGCGCCGGTTGTGGGAACTGTCATTGGACGAGCCGGGAACGTTCATGTCCCGCTGTATCGCCTCGGCCGAGCTGGCGACGTTGGTGCCCGAACACGTGTGGGTCAATGTCGTCTCGGGCGAGGGGGAAGACCCGCTGGTACGTGCCGAGAGGGCCATTTGGACCGGCAGGTGCGCGAGCCGGGATGCCGACGAGGCCGTGTGGGAGCTGGGAGCTTTCCTCCCGACCGTTCCTGGCGGGCCTCTTTACGCGCAGGGCCATCGCGTCTCCAGACGCCGGGCCGCGCTCGCTCATGCCATGACGACGGTGTGGCCAGAGGAGCTGACGAGTTCGTTCGGCTCGCCCCGGGTGGGGGAATTGCGCCAGCGGACGTTGCGACGCCTCCTCGTTAGTGAGCATCTGGACGACGAGGATCTGGCTCTCCTGACATGGTGATGTCGCCGAAACGAGATTTGTCAGGATCATGAATCCGTTGGAAAAGTCTCATTTTGCCTCGGTTGTGCCATTTTCAGTAGGCAAGAACGGCTGTGCAGCGAGTGAGGTTCTGGTTGTGTCCGCAGCACGTGGCACAGTTAGGACGTGACTTCGTCCCATTTCGTACCTGAGACGCGAGCAGCAACGACAGCCCGGACGCGATCCGGTTCGCAGTCGACCCCGAATCCGAGGTCGATGCCGGTTGTCGTCATACCGCGATTGATGAATGTTGCCGTCCTCCTCATCGTGCTGCGCCTGGTATTCAGCCGCACGACGTGGGTTGGAGTCGCGAACAACCTGTTCTCGGTGTTCATCTTCCCGATCGACGGTTTCGGTTGGGCGGGGGCCGTCGTCCTGGTGGTGCTGGCGGATGCGCTGTCGAGGCGCAAGAGATTCGCCTGGTGGGTGAGCATCATCCTCTTCGGGCTGATGTGGCTCGTTGCGGCCACGTTTTTCGTCGTTGTTGTTGCCGAGGTCATCATGGGTGGCCCGACGGACACCTTCAATGACCTCGATCTCGCGGGGTATCTGTTCAACGTCTTCTCAGTCGGCTGGATCCTCGTCGCCCTGCTGACTCATCGAAAGGACTTTGCGGCACACACAGTTCGGACCAATCTCGGCAAGGCCATCGCCGTCCTCATTGGCGGGTTGTTGGCGACCGGCTTTATTGGCTGGTTGCTGGTCTCCCTGACCGGCGGTGTCGGACGGCCTCGTAACCGGTTGGTGCGCATTGTCGGTCGGATCATTCGCGGAAATGGTGCCGAAATTGCACCTGCTCCCACGTCTCCGCACTGGGTGCAGGAAGTGATCTCCTTCCTTCTCGCCCTCGTGCTGGTGGCCGCTCTTGTCGTCATGCTGCGATCTCAGCGCAACATCGCCATGATGAGCCTGTCCGATGAGCTGCGCCTGCGTCGGCTCCTCGAGGAAAATCCGGCGGACTCCCTCGGCTATTTCGCACTGCGTCGTGACAAGGCCGTCGTGTTCTCGCGAAACAGCCATGCGGCAGTGTGCTATCGAACCGAAGCAGGGGTCGCACTGGCCTCGGGAGATCCCGTCGGCCCAGTGGATCAGTGGCCCGGTGCCATTGAGGCATTCCTTGACGTCGCTCACACCTATGGTTGGGTTCCGGCCGTCATCGGCACTTCTGAGGTAGGTGCGACGGCATGGACCCAGGCCGGACTCAAGGCCATGCGCATCGGCGACGAGGCCATCATCTCTCCCGCCGCGTTCAGCCTCGATGACCCCGACCTCAAGCCGGTCCGCCACACCGTCACCAAGTTGCGCGCAATGGGGTACACCACCCGAGTGCGTCGTCATGAGGACATCGACCCGCAGGAGCTTCAGGGGCTCATCGACCTCACTGACAAATGGCGTCAGAATGGTGACGAACGAGGGTTTTCAATGGCTCTTTCCCGTCTGGGAGACCCGCTCGACGGGCGATGCGTCATGGTGGAGGCGCTGTACCCCGACGACGGTCCGCGTGCTGGCCAGACGGCAGGAATTCTCTCCTTCACCCCTTGGGGCAATGACGGATTGTCCCTGGATGTCATGCGTCGTGACCTGGACGGAGCCGACAACGGAGTCACCGAGCTCATGGTCGCCGGTCTCATGGCTGCCGGACCGGAGATTGGTATCAGGCGCGTGTCGATGAACTTCGCGGTCTTTCGCGAGGCGATCGAGGAGGGTGCCCGCGTCGGTGCCTCCCCGGTGCGTCGTCTCAATCGCTGGCTCGTGCTCGTTGCGTCGAAGTGGTTCCAGATCGAGCAGCTCTACCGCTCCAACGTCAAGTACAAGCCGAGCTGGCAGACCCGCTACCTCAACTTCACCGATACCTCTGACCTGGCGCAGATCGGTCTGGCGATGGGTATTGCCGAGGGCCAGCTCGACATTCCGAGTTGGATCTACCCGGCGGAGCCGCCGCCGCAGCCAATTTACTCGATTAGTGGTCACCCCGAGATCGCGGAATTTCTGGCTGAGGAACGCACTCCCGCCCTTCTTCAGCGGCGGCTTCCGGAGCAGGTTCGTGTCCGAATGGCCACGCGTGAGCGGCTCCTCGAGTCCGGGGTGGAGGCCTACCCTCCCGACTGCAAGCCCGATCACCGTCCTGGCGACGTCATCGTCGAGCTGGCCGGTCAGGAGATGACGGTCTCCGGGCGGATCGGTGCCTGCCGCGATCACGGCGGTGTCATCTTCGTCGATCTGTTCGACTGGACCGGGTCATGCCAGTTGGTGATGGAGCGTGACTCGCTGGGGGCCGACAGGCTTCGGGAATTCCGGCATGCGGTGTCTCTGGGAGACCACCTCGTGGCATCCGGGACCGTGGGGGCTTCCCGCAATGGAACGCTGAGTTTGGAGACGGCGTCGTGGCGATTGGCGGCGAAGTCCCTGCGACCATTGCCGTCGCGGCGGTCGGGATTCAACGACCCTGAGGCGAAGGTTCGACAGCGTTACCTCGATCTCATCGTCAACCCGGGCGCTCGTGATCAGTTGAGAGCTCGCTCGAACGCCATTCGTGCGGTGCGAGAAACCCTGCTGAGTCACGATTACATCGAGGTCGAGACCCCGATTCTGCAGACGATCCATGGTGGCGCGAATGCCCGGCCGTTCCGCACCCACATCAACGCTTACGATCTGGACCTTTACCTGCGCATTGCCCCGGAGCTCTACCTCAAGAGGCTCATGGTTGGCGGAGCTGGACGAGTCTTCGAAATCGGCCGGAACTTCCGTAACGAGGGAGCTGACGCCACGCACAACCCCGAGTTCACGATGTTGGAGGCCTACCAGGCCTATGGCGACTACGTGCAGATGCGTCATCTCACGCGCGCGATGATCCTGGCAGCGGCGCGCAACGCCATCGGTGGCACCGTGATTCGGGGGTGCGACCGCAAAGGCGTTGAGCACGAGATCGACCTGGCAGACAACTGGCACGTCATCACCGTCAACGAGGGAATTTCGCGAGGACTGGGGGAGGAGGTCAACGCCGACACCCCCAAGGAGAAACTCCTCGAATACGCCGACAAGCTTGGTATCGCGACGATGCCGAAGTGGAGCCGCGGTGACGTCGTCCTCGAGCTGCACGAACACCTGAGTGAGCACGTCACCGTCGAGCCGACCTTCTTCTGTGACTTCCCGACCGACGTCTCCCCACTGACCCGCCAGCATCGCGACGATCCGCGCCTGGCCGAGAAGTGGGACCTCATCATCTTCGGGTCTGAGGTAGGTACCGCCTACACCGAGCTCGTCGATCCCGTGATCCAGCGCGAGCGGTTCACCGCCCAGTCATTGCTGGCAGCCGGTGGTGATCCGGAGGCCATGGAGCTCGATGAGGACTTCCTGGAGGCTCTCGAATACGCCATGCCGCCATCGGGTGGGATGGGCATGGGCCTGGACCGTTTGGTGATGATGCTGACGAATGCGTCAATTCGCGAGACGATTGCCTTTCCACTCGTGCGTCCGCGCATCTCGTGAGGGTCCAGACAAGTGTGGTGTGAGACAGGAGATTGTCATGAGTGAGAATACTGACGCCAGCTGTTCCGACGGGTGCGGTCACAAGGTTCTTGACTCTGCCCACGACGCCTTGACGTCGTTTCGGGAGCTGGGTGGACGGCCAATTCGCGTCGTCTACGACGATGGTGAAGGGCCCGATCACAACGTCGACGACCCGGTTATCCTCCTCATGGCTGGCGCCGCGGCGTCGAGCGACTTCTGGACACCGGTCGTGGACCGTCTGCAGAATCTCGACGTCGTCAGCTATGACAGACCAGGGCTCGGCGGAACGGTCTGGCCCGGACACTATCCGGACCTCGACGAAGAGGTCGCCAGCCTGAGGGACTTGGTCGGGGTCATTCAAGGGCATTGGGACACCAAGGAACCACGGAAGGTCATTCTCGTCGCCCACTCCATGGCGGCTTTCCATGCCGAAGCCTTCGCTCGTATCCATCCTGACACCGTCGCCGGAATCGTCTTCGTGGATCCGTCGGTGGAATGGCCGACTCATCCTCCGCGCGAACACAGCATTGCGCTGCCCAAGGCCGTCCACAAAGTGATGGATTCGGTAGCGGGCTCGTTGGGCCGCGCCGCTTTTGCCGTTGGCGTGGCGGCACAGACGATGAGGTCCGGGAAGTTGGTGTGGCACCAATTCCACGAGCATCGGCTGTACCGGGTTTACGGAAGTCCTGACGCCATGGCGATGGCGGTAGCTGAGTGGATTGGCTACGACCGGCAGGCATGGGACCTCATGGCCGTTCGTTCAGACCATCCATGGCCGGGACTGCCCACGGTGCTGCTGTCAGCGGTGTATTCGGGTCAGGAACAGGAGCTGGAGCTTCACGAGCGTCTGGCTCCGATGCTCGGCGCGAAGTTGGTCGTCGTTGAGAACTCCCATCACCTCATGATGTTGGATCGCCCTGAAGTCATCGCCGACGCCATCCGATCGGTGTCGAAGTGACGGAATTGGCGTTGGAGAGGTGTTTCATTGGCCGAGTGACGGGGTGTTCCACTAAGCTGTCGATGTTCTCGTTGCGATAGACGTGACGAGACGGGGCGTAGCGTAGTGGCTAGCGCGCCTGCTTTGGGAGCAGGAGACCGCAGGTTCGAGTCCTGTCGCCCCGACCGCCTCGTGTTCAGTCGAAGTGCGGCTGTGCGCGGAATGTGATGCCACAACGGTGAGGAAAAATGAACAGCCTCGGACTGCATCCAGCGCGTCCTGAGTGATGCTCCTTCGTGTAAGCTTATAGCTACGTCGTGTCTGCAAGGACACCTGATGCCATTGCAGTCAAAGGTCATGCTGGTACGCGGCAAGCCATTCCGGGTGTCTACCAGTATCAGCGTTGGTGGAGGGGGTAGGCGCCACGGGCAGGGATTGGGCACCTGGGTACTCCCACGGAGGTTCTCCGGCGAGTCGTGGTGATGGTATCCCATCTCCACAGCAGGCGTGGGGCCTTGACCCTTGGTTGTGGACACGTGGAATCCAGCATGGGCTGGAGGAAGCGAGATGATCATCACCATGGCCAGGAAGAACTACTCGATGGAGTTTCGTCAGCAGGCCGTTGACTTGTACGAGACCACGCCCGGTGCGACGTTGAAGCAGATCGCTGGGGAGTTGGGGGTCTCCCGTGGGACCCTGTCGTTGTGGGTCAAGGACTTGGGCAACGGTGTCCGCACCAGCGACGGACCGACCCCAGCCACGCCCCCTTCCGGTGAGTCACCAGTAGCGAGGATCGCCCGGCTGGAGGCCGAGAATGCCCGGTTGCGGGCGGACAAGGCCAGGGTGGAGACCGAACGGGACATCCTGCGCAAGGCGGCCAAGTATTTCGCCGGGGAGACGAGCTGGTGAACCGCTTCCAGTTCGTCGCCGACCACCAGACCACCTACCAGGTGAAGCGGTTGTGCCAGGTGTTGGAGCTGTCCCGCTCCTCGTTCTATGCCTGGCAGAAAGCCGGCCCGGCCCGTCAGCAGCGCGCTGAGGACGACGCTGTCCTGGCTGCACGGATCCGACGGGTCCAGGACCCGAAAGCTGGTGGGGACCCGGCCTACGGGGCACCGCGGGTGACCGTCGAACTGAACGACGGCGCCGCCCGCGAGGATCGTGTCAACCACAAGCGCGTCGCCAGGGTGATGCGTGCCCACCAGCTGGCGGGGACCCGGCTGCGTCGCAGGGTTCGCACCACGGTCCCGGAACCGGCTGATGAGAAGTTCGGTGACCTGCTGCAGCGGGACTTCACCTCCGAGAAGCCGAACCAGCGTTACGTCGGTGACATCACCTACCTTCCGCTGGCCGGTGGCGGGAACCTCTATCTGGCCACCGTGATCGACTGCTACTCCCGAAAACTGGCCGGCTGGGCGGTCGCGGACCACATGCGCACCGAACTGGTCGAAGACGCGCTGAAAGCCGCCTGCGCGCAGCGCGGCAGTCTCCGGGGTGCGATCTTCCACAGTGACCATGGGTCGGTCTACACCTCGAAGGCCTACGCCAAACTCTGCAAGGGTCTCGGGGTGACCCAGTCGATGGGGGCCGTGGGGACCAGCGCCGACAACAGTCTGGCCGAGTCGTTCAACGCCACCCTCAAACGCGAACTCCTTGCCGGGCAGGCCACGTTCGCTGGGCCTGAATTGTGTCGCCGTCAGGTCTTTCGCTGGGTCACCCGCTACAACACTCGCCGTCGCCATTCCTGGTGCGGCTACCTGTCCCCGAACACCTATGAGGCCCGCCGGGCCGCTACGCTGCCAACCGCAGCGTAATCAACCACCACCGTGTCCACGATCCGGGGCGAAGGCCCGTGGATCGTCCCGGTCCGCTGTGTGCTTGCCACGACGATACGGGCGACAACAACATCCAAGACTGGTCGTTGTGGTCAACGGAACGGGGCAGGCAAGGTCAATCAGGCCAGTGGTCGATGGGTCGAAGTATGATCAAAGGTACGAACGTGGTGAGGGACTTCATGGCGCGCCACCCGTGGTGGTGTGCTCTCGTTGTCTCTGCCATGGTTCTCATACCGAGAGCGGGAATATGGTTAGCTGCTGGGTTTTGGCTCGCGATCATTGGTAATCGTATTGGGAGCAAGAATGTATTGCCTGCCGCAAGGGTGGCTGTCAAGGTAGATTCTTTGGGGCCTTCGACGAATTATTACGTCGGGGACAGAGTTACACGGTACGATGTTTTCGGGATGTGCTATTACACAGTTCCCCGATCGATTGTTGGATTAACAACGTTATGCGTTGAGCGTGAACCTCGGAATAGTCACGACCACAACGCTCTCAAGGTAAGCATAAATGGTCATCAGATCGGTTACATGTCGGTATGGGCCGCCGCCGAAATAGCTCCAGAATGGGATGCCCTCGGTGTGACGTCAATGGAGGTTCACGGACGCGTCATGAGCACCCTCGGCGCTTATGTCGAGGTGCCGACGAATGATGCCCTCCGTGCGGCGCTGTCACGACAAGGTACGGACCAGGGCCGACGCCCCATCCTGCTGAGGGGTCACGCATTGTCATTACCGTCGGCATCGGTGATGGCTCGCACACAAGTGCCAGTTCACCCGTGGGGGCCATGTACCCGTAGCCGTAAGCTGGTGGTGACGAAGAAATCCAAAGCTGGCATTTCTCGAGTCTGTCAGTCTTATGGTCAGAACGGTAAGCATGACAAGGCTCGGCTGGATGATCTCGACGCCCACATAAGGCTGACCGTGAATCACAAACTTGCCGTTTTCATCGACGATGTCCAAGTTGGAATGGTCCCAGATGAAGTGAGGGAATCGTATCTCAATGTGGTCGAGGCTCTTGACTCCTCGGATCGATGCTTGTCAGTTCCGGCATCGATCTGGATGACGTATCAGCGCGGTTTTCGAGCCGGAGCGAGCATCGCATTGCCGCTACCCGATGAGATTGCGACCCCCGTCGGAATGCCACAGGGGCCAGTCGCAGTCTTGCCGCGGGGTCGTAAGGTGCAGGTGACCCGAGAAGAGGACCACATGGAGGCACTGTCGGGCCTACTTGACGGCGAGCATTCCGTGCCAGTGGTGGCAGAACTTGAATCCTGCATAAAACAACTCAAGACGACTCAGAAAACAGTGGTTGGCGTCAAGGTGTGCGGTGAGATGGTGGGCTTGTTGTCAACCCAGACGAGTCAGCACTTTCTTCCGGTCGTCGAAGTGTGCGAGGACGCAGGAATTGCGTTGGTCTGTCACGGCAGGGTCACCGGTAACCAGCTGAAAGTCGATCTCGTCCTCGAGGCTGCCAAAGGCAGCGAATTACCTCCAGAGTGGGTCGACGACAACGTACATGGGCACGCCAACAAGCCCGTCGGAGAAGCGGGAGCTCCGGTGTCTTCGCCATACCGGTGAATCCATCCATCAGGTGAATTCATGCTGAGCGTCTCGCCGGGACTCTGATCGGCCACGGCAGCTCATGGCAATGCGAGAATGTCTCGAGTTCACTGTTCGGAGCAGCCATTGACCGGTATTCCAAGGCTCGAGCGTTCTCATGATGTGCTGGGCATCCCAGCCGAAACGGAGGCGCTCAGCAACGGGCTGGGCTGATCGGACCAACTCACGACAAGCTCATCGCGGGCCCGCGATGCCGCGACGTACAGCAGTGACCGTTCCCGGAGCAGAGCTTGGTCTTTCTCGTCCTGATCGAAGTCGTAAGCCTTGATCCCCATCGGGATGGACCGTGAGGACATTCCAAAGAGGAACACCCTGCTGAACTCCATGCCCTTGGCACGGTGCATCGTCGTGACGATCGGTGTCCCGGGCCGTATTGAGCCATGATCAAAAGCTCGGGTCTGTACTCCCCGTTCATGCAGTGCATCGACGACTCGATCGCGTTGTGACCGGTCTCTCACCAGTACTGCCGTGGTCTCGGGTTGTTCGCCCCTCGCCCATTGTCCGACGACCTGGGCCAGGACGTTGAACTCCTCGGTGATTGTGCCACACGGGTGGGTGGAAACCTCAGGTCCGCGTCGAGCCGACCGGTACTGCGTTAGCTCGTCGTCGCCACCATCCAGGTCTACGTAGGACCCGCCCTTGAGCACCTTGGCCGACCAGCGAAGTATCTGCGCCGTGGTGCGGTAATTGAGGGTGAGCCGCCGCGAACGACCTCTCGTCATGATGTCGTAGCGCGACAGCACCAACCGGTGCCCGTAAATGCGCTGGTGAGAGTCCTCAGCGATGAAGATGTCATTCGGCCCCTCGGGCACCAGTGACCGGATGAGCCTCCAGTGGGCCGGGGCGAGGTCCTGGCCCTCATCGACAAGGACATGATCGGCGACGTCACGATGGCTGGTGAGGTACTGCCCGGCAATAGCTGCCGCCTCGGCGAACGAGATGGTGCCATCCATACGAGATCTCTCGCGATACGCATTCACCAGCTGCCACACCTCATCACGATCGCGACGATTGAGTCGGAAACCTCGCCCGGGGCGTCGCACCCGCAGATACTCTTCCTGCGTCGTGATGAGATTCGGCAAGACAATGTGCTCGTACTCGGTCTCGAGCAGTCGGTGGTGAGCCAGCCGCTCGGGTACGGTGCCGCGAGCCTGATTAACGGCGTCGCGCCACAGCCGCGACGGCGTGCGCCCGGTCAGATCAGTGCGGGGGGCTCCGAGGACGGCCCTGACTGCCCCAGCGCGGACGCTCGCGGCAGGGTCGGATCAAGTGACTTCAGGGTCTCCGACAGTTCATTGGCGAGGTTCGTCGTGAAAGTCGTGACGACGATGCGGGCATCGGGGTTCTCGCGAGCCAGCGATGCAGCCCGGTGAAGGATGACAACAGTCTTGCCGGTTCCGGCCCCGCCGCCCAACCGAAACGGCCCGTTCCACCGGCCGTTGACGAATCGATGCTGTGTCGGATGCAGGAACACTCGCCACGCCCCGAAGTCTCCGTCCTCGATGACCCGTCGCAGCTCGTCCTTACCCTCAATCATGGCGAATTCCATGGCCGCCGCAGGGCTGCGCAGACTATTGAGCAGCGCGGCGTCAGACTCGCGAGACACGTCCTTGTGGGGCGCCGGTTCCTGTTCTGCCTCGGACTCTTCCGGCGGCTCGAGCAGCTCCTCGCGCACCTGGTCTGGCGTCTTGCCGGTGGCCAGATCGATGAGTGCGGCCCCCTGCCACCCACTCAGCGGCGCGGCCATGTCGAGTATGGCGTCTTCGCTGGTGAGAGTGAGTGCGGCATCGACGAGGTTGGCGTCGAGCCCGAGGGACAGCATGTCTGCCCGATCAGCGGTGATGATGGGAGAGGATCCTTGGACGGGGCTCGTCAGGGGGCGCTGACGTATGGCTTGCTGACACTCGTAGTGTCGGCGTCGCTGGACGGTTCAGCCTCTTTGATCTCAGGGATTCCGTTGAGAGGGTTGATGGCGAGTTCGACGCGCGAGGCCACGTTGTAGGCCTGGTCGTGGTTGTAAATGCCCTCGAGGACATAGTGGTTACGCCCCTCACCGGTGATCTTGAACAGCACGGCGCGGTACTGGTTGTCGACGCGGCCGGTCCGTACTCTGCTGTCGCGGCAGTTTTTCACCTTCTCGACATTCAGGCCGGGCATCGCGTCATCGGCGGCGAGTTTGGCCAGGAAGGTGTACGTCTTCGCCTTGAGGAATCCGTCGAGCTTGTTCGCCTGCTTCGACATGACGATCGTCGACTCAGCCATGGTGTCCTTCCCCCGACTCCACGTTTTCCAACGCCGCGGTGATGTCGTGTGCTGTTGCCTGCACCAGTGTCCATCCGTCCTTGGCCAGTAGTTCCTCGTCGCCGGATTCCGGTTCGAAGATGACTGCTATACCCTCCTCGGGCCATGACAGGTCAAGCATGATGCCCTCGGAACCGATCTCCTTGCCGGCCACCGGTTCAGCTACCCCGTGCGCCGCGAGATCCTGCAACAGATCGGAATGCTCGGGTGAGGGGTCGAGGATCTCGAAGACGGCGGGCCAGGGGACGTGTGCAATGTCGATCGCCGGCGTGGTGACGGCCGTCTCCTGCCCACTCGGCTGCTGCGGTGTGGCACAGCCGAGGATGACCGTCTGGTCCGATGCATCGCGCAGCATGAGTGCGTTGCTCAGCGCAAGCCACCGACGCCACGCGTCCAAGAAATCGGACTCGTTGGCGGCGTCGTCGTCGAGAACAACGCAGATGTCGCTGGCCGGTGGGAAGCTGACCGGTCGTAGTCGGGTCCGAATGCTCAAGAGGCTGTCCTCACTCCACCAGATGCGCGTATCCTCAGGCGTGTGTTGCGGCTACCGGGGTCGCTTCTCGCGGATCCAGCGGTGGTGTCCAGGTGTTCGTAGAACGTCGCCGTGGTGCCACGGACGAGGTCTGACAAGCCCTGAACCGTCACGAGCTGTCCGTCGTCGGTCTGCTCAACAGTGCTGACGAGCCACTCCTCGTCACACACTTGGACGACGGAACCTGGCGCGACGGTGATCGTCATGGTCAACTCCATCCTCGTGATTGCTACCGCCCGTCTCGGCGCCAATGACGACGCGTCCGTCGCCGATCGGGCGGACTCGATCACTCGTTGCGCTGGCAGACACCGTCGTGACGGTATCTGCATGCGAACGATATACGACGAGCGTTCACCCCTTGTCCAAGGGTCACTCCGCTGAGTGGTCACTGAGGGGTCGTGAGCTGATCCTGATTCTTGCCTGCGGGCAGTGACGTGAACAGGGCCACCATGAGCCCGACGAGGCCGACAGAAAGGCCAATGTGCCCGAGGCCGGCGATGCCGGAGATGGCAGGGGAGACGTCGGTATGTCCGTTAACTTGCATGATGCCGTGGACGACGAGCATGGTGATCGTCACCACCAGGCCAAGGTTGAATCCCCAGAAATACGTGGCGAAGGCGCCGCGGTGCTGCGACAGGGTGAACGCGCGTTCCAAGAGGAGCACGATGAGGGTGAGTATGAACCCCAGCGCAAGGCTGTGGGTGTGTACCACCTTGAGCTGGGTCCAGCCGGTGAAGTCGTGGGCCTTGGTGAACTCACGGTAGAACACTCCGCCGACCAGACCGATGACCAACCAGGTGGTCGCGCAGGTGGCAAGCTTCTTCAATGGTGTCATGAGGCCATCACATCATGGGAATGAGTTGTGGACATGGTCCGAAAGGTTGATATCTGGGTGACGAGCGGACGGGTTCAGGACGTTCCGACGTACCGTGCCACGACGGATGTGACGTCAACGGTCAATCCATGTATGCTGTCGGGGTCCCGTTGGGGACATGCGGATGTAGCTCAATGGTAGAGCCCCAGTCTTCCAAACTGGCTACGCGGGTTCGATTCCCGTCATCCGCTCGCTGATCGCCCCCGAGCCGTCTGGCACGGGGCGAATTTCTTTTATCAGCACGAGGCTCCCCGCATCAGCTCCATGACGACCTGATGGCTGCGTTCCAGGCTCGGCAGCGGCAGAAATTCGCATCGGGAATGGAAATTGTGGGCGCCGGTGAAGAAATTCGGGGTGAAGATGCCTTGGGTGGACAGCCAGGAGCCGTCGGTCCCACCACGCATTGACCGGTGGATGGGCTCGACTCCCACGGCCGACATGGCGTCGAGCAATCGTTGGGCAGCGATCGCGTTGTCGGGGGTCTTGGAGTCCTCGAGATTGGCATAGACGTCCTCGAAGGTGACGTCGATCCGCGCCCGAGGATGAGCTGCGCGCACTTGCTCGACGACATGTCGAATCTCGTCCTTGCGCTCCTCGAAACGGGCACGGTCGTGGTCACGGATGTTCAGATCAACTGTCGTCGCCGACTGGTCGCCGTGGATGGCATCGACCCAGATGTAGCCCTCGCGGTCCTTGGTGCACTCCGGAGTCTGGGCCGGGTCGAACCTCCCGATGAGGTCGTGGGCAACGAGGATCGGATTGACCAGAACGCCAAATGCGCTCATCGGATGGGCTGCAACTCCCTCGATCACCACCGTCGCGTAGGCGGCGTTGAAGGTGGCCTCGACCACCTCACCGAGCTCGCAGCAGTCCAGGGTGTACGCCCAGTCGACCGGGAATCGCTCGAGGTCCATCGTCCGTACTCCGCGCAGTCCGATCTCCTCATCGGGTACGAAGGAGAGGTACACCTCCGGATGGGGGCGCGAATCGGCCATCAATGTGACGACAGCCTCCATCACCGACGCCACGCCAGCCTTGTCGTCGGCCCCCAGCACGCTGGTTCCGTCGGTCACAAGGATGCGTTGGCCCACGTAGGCGTCGATCTCTGGGTGTTCCTCACGGCGGATCCACTGGTCACCACCCAGGTGGATGTCCCCACCGGTGTGTTCGATGATCCGGGCGTGGACGTCTGGGCTGAGGCCTGAGTCAGCGGTGTCAAGGTGGGTGCAAAAGCCGATTGTCGGCGCCTTCGTGCCATCAGGCAGGGTCGATGGGATCCGTGCCGTCAGCACGCAGGTGTCGCTGAGATGAATGTTCTCGACGCCGGCTTCCTCGAGTTCCATGGCCAGCAACTGCGCAAATTCCCACTGCCCCTGCGAGGAGGGAACAACGGTGGCGGAGGCGTCACTCTGACTGGATATTGCGCTGTAGCGCAGGAAACGAGTGGCGAGAGCGTCCTGGAGTTCGATGGATGCAGTGGTCACGGCGGGCTTCCTCTCATGGACGAATGCACGGACGAATCATCATCGGGATCATTCCAGAATCTGCGTGCGGCCGAGGGGAATAGTCGGCATGGGCGTGGTGACACTGGAAAAACGCGGGTAGCGGACCATCAGATCACCTCGAAGGCGTCTCATTGGCTCGCATGCCACCACATCGCTAGAATCGGATGGAATGTGTGTTCCCTGAAACGGGGACGACAGAATCGGAACCACAGGAGAAACTTCGTGCCCAGCACCCTTGAGAAGCTCAGCACCAACCGTGTGAAGCTCACGATCGAGATGCCCTTCGATGAACTGAAGCCCAGCCTTGACAAGGCCTACAAGGACATTGCCGACCAGGTGAACGTCCCCGGCTTCCGTAAGGGAAAGGTGCCGGCTCCGGTCATCGACCAGCGTTTCGGCCGTGGCGTCGTCCTTCAGGAGGCCATCAACGACGCGCTGCCCGCCGCTTACGGCAAGGCCGTCGAGGAGAATAAGGTCGTTCCCCTTGGTCAGCCCGAGATCGAGGTGACCAAGCTGGAGGACGGTGAGGTCGTTGAGTTCACCGCGGAGGTGGACGTCCGTCCTGAGTTCGACCTGCCTGATCTCTCCGCCATCTCCGTCGAGGTGCCCGCCGTCGAGGTGCCTGACGAGGACGTCGACGAGCGCGTCGAGACCCTGCGCCAGCGTTTCGCCACCAACACTGAAGTCGAGCGCGCTGCCGCCAAGGATGACCTCGTTACCATCGACTTGGCTGGCACCCGCGACGGTGAGGCCCTGGAGGACGCCACCGCTTCCGGCGTCACTTACAAGGTCGGCTCTGAGGGCATGCTCGAGGGACTCGACGAGGCGGTCACCGGTCTGAAGGCCGGCGAGTCCGCCGACTTCCACTCCACTCTCGTCGGTGGCCCGCTGCGCGGCCAGGAGGCCGACATCAAGGTCACCGTCACCAAGGTCTGCGAGCAGGAGCTCCCGGCCGTTGACGACGACTTCGCCCAGCTCGTCAGCCAGTTCGACACCGTCGACGAGATGCGTGCCGACCTGCGCACCGCCCTCGAGAACATGGCCCGTCTGGACCAGGCTGCCGACGCTCGTGACAAGGTCCTCGAGGAAGTTATCTCCAAGATTGACATCGAGCTGCCGACCGCCCTCGTCGACGCCGAGCTTGAGGCCCGTCGTCAGCAGGTCAGCCAGCAGCTGACCCAGGCTGGCATGACGGTCGAGGAGTACCTCGAGGAGTCCGAGGAGGAGGCCGACAACGCCGACGACTTCTGGGCTGAGATCGAGAAGCGCTCCCTCGACGCCCTCAAGGCTCAGGTCGTCCTCGACAAGATGGCTGACGACGACGAGATCGGCGTCGAGCAGAATGAGCTGACCGAACTGCTCTTCCGCAAGGCTCAGCAGAACGGAACCTCCCCTGAGGAGGAGGCCCAGCACATGATGCAGCACAACCACCTGCCAGACTGGATGCAGGAGATCCGTCGTGGCAAGGCTCTGGCCTCGATGGTCGGTACTGCCACCGTCAAGGATTCGAAGGGTGAGGCCCTCGAGCTCGACCGCATCCAGCCCGACGGCACCATTGCCGACAAGCCGGCGGAGACCGAGAACTCCGACGAGGAGGCCGAAGGCAAGACTGAGGCTTCCGCCGAGGAGGCCAAGGCCGAGAAGAAGCCCACTGCCAAGAAGCCCGCTGCGAAGAAGGCTCCGGCCAAGAAGCCCGCTGCCAAGAAGACGACCTCCAAGAAGGCCGCCGATAAGGACAAGGCTGACGAGAAGCCTGCTGCCAAGAAGCCGGCCGCCAAGAAGTCGACTGCGGCCAAGTCGACCAAGTCGGCTGCCAAGGAGGACAAGTCTGAGTGACGATCCGGGACGGCAGTCCCCTAGGATCGACATGATCCGTTGATGACCGGCGTCGTGCGGGTTTTCCGCGCGGCGCCGGCTTCATGTCAACCTGAGGAAGTCCGATGAGCAAACGCCCCTCACGCACCCCACGGCCTCGACGCCGGATCTCCGTTGCTCCCGCCACCCGTCAGTTGCGCAATGTGCGCCAGATGGTGGCCGACGACATCGCGGTGGCCCGCGCTGTCGAGCGCGGCGAGGTCGAGACCGACGAAGCAACGCTCGAGGAGCGGCCGACTCATGGCGCGACGAGTGCCAAGATGGCTGCTGAGTCCGGTCTTCAGCCTCAGCCCAAGGACGAGGAGAAGGCCAAGGCTGCGTCCAGCAAGCACGGCTTGCCCAAGGTTACGATCGTCCTTCTCACCCTGGCCGCAGCGTGGCTCGGGCTGAGCTTCCTCCACGAACTCTCCAGCGTCATTGCGCCGCTGTTCTTCGCCCTGAACCTGCTCATCACGGCATACCCGATCCACACCTGGCTCGTGAAGCACAAGTGCCCGAGGTGGATTTCCGCCACATCAGCCGGCACCGTCGTCGTCATCGTGTTGGCAGCGGGAATGGCTGGAATGGTGTGGTCGGTCGCGGCCATGATCAACCAGCTGCAGAGCTACATCCCGCAGATGGAGAAGACCTACACCCAGCTGTTGAACTGGTCGACGCAGCTCGGCTACTCCCAAGAGGTCATCACCGAGAAACTCAAGAAGATTGATCCTCAGCAGGTGATGTCGGTCGTGACATCCTTGGCCTCGGACACCACGAGTGTGGTGACGATGATCGTCGTCATCCTGACGGGCATGATCTTCATGGTCATGGACACCCCGCAGATGCACGATCGTCTTCGTCTGGCTGGTAAGCGGAAACCCGACGTCGTCATCGCCCTCGAGTCCTTTGCCAGCGGTATTCGCAAGTACTGGCTCGTCACGACGGTGTTCGGTCTCATCGTTGCGCTCTTCGACTGGGCGGCCCTGCTCATCATTGGTGTCCCTCTTGCCGGGGTGTGGGCGTTGTTCAGCTTCCTGACGAACTACATCCCGAACATCGGCTTCATCATCGGTGTCATCCCGCCGGCCCTGCTGGCTCTCTTCGGCGACGGTTGGGTTGCGGCACTTGCTGTGATCATCGCTTATTCCGTGCTCAACTTCGTCATCCAGTCCATCATTCAGCCGAAGTTCGCGGGTGACGCCGTCGGCCTGACTCCGACGATGTCCTTTGTCTCCCTGTTGTTGTGGGGCTGGGTCTTCGGTGCGCTGGGAACCCTCATCGCTCTACCGTGTTCGCTGCTCGTCAAGGCGACCCTCATCGACCACGACCCGGGCGCCCGGTGGGCCAATGCTCTCATCTCCTCCCGACCTACTGAGGGCCTTGAGGATAACCCGGATGAGGAGCATGCCGACCTCGTCGAGGACCGCTGAAGGCGAAAGCTCCTGGAACTGTCGTTCCCACAAGGTAGGTTCAGAATCGTGAACCACAACACTTCGATCACTTCCCAGGGCATGCCCGCCATGGCTGGCCCCGAGACCGGCGGTGCCGGGATGACCGACAACGTCTACCAGTCGTTGCTGCGCAACCGCATCGTCTTCCTCGGGTCCGAGGTCAAGGACGAGAATGCCAACGCGCTGTGCGCCCAGATGTTGCTGCTCAACGCCGAGGATCCCGAGGCTGACATCTACCTGTACATCAACTCCCCGGGTGGCTCGGTCACCGGCGGAATGGCGATCTACGACACCATGCAGTGGATCTCCAACGATGTCGCCACGGTGACGATGGGTATGGCTGCCTCGATGGGCCAGTTCCTGCTGACTGCCGGTACCCCCGGCAAGAGGTACGCCCTGCCGCATGCCAAGATCCTCATGCATCAGCCTTTGGGTGGCGTCGGTGGTACCGCCACGGAGATCGCCATCAACGCCAAGATGCTCAAGGACACCAAGCGGGAGCTCTCCCAGCTCAATGCCGACCACTCCGGCCACACCTTGGAGCAGATCCTCGAGGACTCCGACCGTGACCATTGGTTCACCGCTCAGGAGGCTCTTGAGTACGGGCTCATCGACCACGTCTACAGCAACGCGTCGCAGCTCCGCGGCGACGCCCCCAATCAGTGAGGTGACCATGGGATTCAACGCCTTTGACAGGAGTCGGCTGGCCGCCTTGAACGCCGAGCAGGCCGAGCAGGCTGCTCCTGGTGGGCTGGCCCCGGCAAGTCCGCGCAACGACTACTACATCCCGCAGTGGGAGGAGCGCACCTCCTACGGCGTGCGTCGTGTCGACCCGTACACCAAGCTGTTCGAGGACCGCATCATCTTTCTCGGCACCCCGGTGACCGACGACATCGCCAATGCCGTGATGGCTCAGCTGCTGTGCCTGCAGTCGATGGATGCCGATCGCCAGATCAGCATGTACATCAACTCGCCCGGTGGCTCCTTCACCGCGATGACGGCGATCTACGACACCATGAATTACGTGCGTCCCGATGTTCAGACGATCTGTCTGGGCATGGCAGCCTCGGCTGCGGCCGTGTTGCTGGCTGCGGGGGCGAAGGGGCAGCGTCTGTCCCTGCCGAACTCGACCATTCTCATCCATCAGCCGGCGATGGGTCAGGCCACCTATGGCCAGGCCACCGACATCGAGATCCTGGACGACGAGATTCAGCGCATCCGCAAGCTCATGGAGGGCATGTTGGCTGATGCGACCGGTCAGAGCGTCGAGCAGGTGTCCAAGGACATCGACCGCGACAAGTACCTGACCGCCCAGGGCGCCAAGGAGTACGGCCTGATCGACGACGTCCTCACCTCTCTGTGAGGTCGCCGGACTAGTTCTCGTCCGGCGTGTGGTGGCCCTCGAGTCTCGAGGGCCACTGCAGGGTTCCTTGTCGTCACCCAACACGGGAGGCGACAACGACGGGGTAGATACCGTCCACGGCTATGGTGGACGGCGCACACCTCGGGGAACGAACGCCCGGAGGGACGTGACGATGTTGGCCTGCCGACAAGGAGGAGAGCCGGATGGCGCGGATTGGTGAGAGCGGGGACCTCTTCAAGTGTTCCTTCTGCGGAAAGAGCCAGAAGCAGGTCAAGAAGCTCATCGCTGGCCCCGGGGTCTACATCTGTGATGAGTGCATCGATCTGTGCAACGAGATCATCGAGGAGGAGTTCTGCTCCTCTGAGGAGGTCGGTGGCCTCGACGAGTTGCCCCGTCCTCGTGAACTGTGTGAGTTCCTTGATGCGTGGGTGATTGGGCAGGAGGAGGCTAAGCGCACCCTCTCGGTGGCTGTCTACAACCATTACAAGCGAATTCAGTCCGAGGTCGACGTGCCGCACGCCCGCCGCGCCGAGGACGATGGGGTGGAGCTCGGCAAGTCGAATATCCTCATGCTCGGGCCGACGGGTTGCGGCAAGACCTATCTCGCCCAGACGATGGCTCGTCAGCTCAACGTTCCCTTCGCGATGGCTGATGCCACGGCTCTGACCGAGGCCGGCTACGTCGGTGAGGACGTCGAGAACATCCTGCTCAAACTGCTCCAGGCCGCTGACTTCGACGTCAAGCGTGCCGAGCGGGGAATCATCTACATCGACGAGATCGACAAGGTGGCTCGCAAGTCGGAGAACCCGTCGATCACTCGTGACGTCTCTGGTGAAGGAGTCCAGCAGGCTCTGCTGAAGATCCTCGAGGGGACGGTCGCCTCGGTGCCGCCCCAGGGCGGACGCAAGCATCCCCAGCAGGACTTCATCCAGATCGACACCACCAACATCCTCTTCATCGTGGGCGGCGCCTTCGCTGGTCTGGAAGACATCATCACGAAGCGGATCGGTACTCGTCCGCTCGGGTTCAACAACGATCCAGGAGTTCGCGACGCCATCGAAGGACCGGAGGCCTTGAGCCTGGCCTGCCCGGAGGACCTTCACGAGTTCGGGCTCATCCCGGAGTTCATCGGTCGTCTGCCCATGGTCACGGCCGTTCATCCGCTGGATCGCCACGCCTTGGTGCGTATCCTCACTGAACCGCGCAACGCCCTGACCCGTCAGTTCGAGAAGCTCTTCGAACTCGACGGCGTCGAGTTGACCTTCACTGACAGAGCCCTGGAAGCCATCGCCGACAAGGCCGTGGCCCGGGGGACCGGTGCTCGCGGTCTGCGAGCCATCATCGAGGAGACCCTCATGGACGTCATGTTCGACGTACCCTCCCGTGATGACGTCGCCCGTGTTGTCGTGACCCGCGAAGCCATCGAGGGGGAGGGGAAGTGCCAGTACCTGTCCTCACCGAGCTTGGCGCACGGGCGAGGACGGTTGTCGGCCTGACCTCAGTGCTCGTCGAGAACTTCGGCAAGCAGCTTGTCAGCCCGTTTCTGCAGGTTCGAGACGGACTTGCGGCGTTCCTTGCCGCGTTGCACCTTAACCAGCGGAATGCGGGATGCGATGTCGTTGGCCTCGTCGCGCCATTCCTGGGCCTTGGAGCTGGGCGAGCGGTCGGCATACTCCAGCACGCGATCCACGGTGAGCTGAACCCGTCCCAGCGCTGTCTTCGAGGTCGCCGACTTACGGGCCTTGTCGTAGCCTGATTTCGCCCATGCCTCGGCACGGCCGTCCGTGTTGATGGAATCCCACAGATCCTTGGCCAGCGGTGTTCCGGCGGCCATGGCCGTCTTGACGAGCTTCGACTTCGCGGACTTTCGCGTACCTGCCATGGGGTTACTCCTCCTGTTGCTCTCCTGACAAGACGGTACCCTGACACCTATGGCAACCGGATATCTGCGATACCCCGATGTCCACGGTGACCTCGTGGTTTTCACTGCTGACAACGACTTGTGGTTGGTCCCCGTCCTTGGAGGACGGGCAAGTCGGCTCACCAGCGATCACGTCATGGTCCGTAATCCTCGTTTCAGTCCGAACGGCACGAAGATTGCGTGGACCTCTTACCTGGGTCAGCGACCCGAAGTCTTCGTCATCGACCTGGCCACGGGCGACCAGCGTCGGCTGACCTGGCTGGGAGCTGCTCGCAACCTCGTGGTGGGATGGCAGGACGACGAGCACGTGGTGTTCTCGTCTCCGCATCAGACTAATGACGTCGGTCTGTCCTGGCTGTACACGGTCTCTCTGGACGGCCACGTCGAGCGTCTTGGATACGGGCCAGGAATGGACCTGGCCGTGAACGCGGACGGTGCTGTCGCCGTCGTCACCCCGAACTCCGGAGACTGCTCGCGCTGGAAGCGCTATCGGGGTGGCACGGCCGCCCAGATCTGGCTGCGTCCTGCTGGGGTGGGCAGCTTCCTGCGCGTGCTGCGGGACGGCAACGACGACCACGACGGTCGATACGCCGCCGCTGGACGTTACGGCGTTGGCTGGGTCGACGGTCGACTCCTCTTCAGTTCCGACATGAGTGAAGACGACTGCCCGCGCGCCCAGGCCCAGCTCTGGTCGGTCGACGGTCAGGGCCATGACCTGCGTCAGCACACCCATCACGGCGAGGATCAGGGTTACGTTCGCGACCCTCGTACTGATGGAAGGACGATCGTCTACCACGCTCACGGTGCGCTCTGGGCAATGACTGGCCTCGACGCCGAGCCTCAGCGTCTCGAGATCGATCTTGGTGTTGGAGCACCCCAGCGTGTTCCACTGGACCCCACCGACCGTCTGGAGGCCGTCGTCTCCGACCACGGCGGCGACGGATCCCTGCTGGAGTGGCGGGGAGCTGCCTACTTCCTCACCCACCGCTCCGGCCCGGCTCGAGCCCTTTCGGCAGCAGACGGGGTCAGGATCCGTGAACCGCGCGTTCTTGGCCAGACTGGTCAGGGGGTGTGGGCCAGCGACGTCGAGGGAGAGGACTGCCTCGAGATCGCCAATCTCGACGGCACCGGCGATGTCCATCGCGTGGCGCAGGGACAGATCGGTCGTGTACTGCACATGGCACCAGCCCCCGATGGTACGAAGGTCGCCCTCGTCAGCCATGACGGTCGCATCCTCATCGTCACCATGGCCGACGGTGCCGTCCGCCAGATTGCGAATTCCCCGGAGGGTGAGGCCAGCGGTCTGGTGTGGTCCCCGGACTCGCGCTATCTGGTGTGGCGTTCACCGGTTGCCTCCGGAGACGCCATGATCGGTCAGATTCGTTGCTGGGACGAACAGGGGATGGGGGAGTCCTTCGCCCTCACTCGCGGTGCCTTCGACGACTCATGCCCGGTCTTCACCGCCGACGGCAAGTACCTCGTCATGCTGTCGGCCCGCACCTTTGACCCGAACTACGACGGCCAGACCTTCGACCTGTCCTTCGGACACACGCAGCGTCCGTGGTTGGTTCCGCTGAGCGCCACCGAGGTGTCCCCCTTCGGTCCGTCCTCCCAGGGATGGCAGATCAGCGAGGTCCAGGACGCCAAGGCCAAGGCCACCGCTGAGGCTGGCAATGACGGCGACAAGACTCCCGAGGTCGTCTGCAACCTCACCGCTGATGGCTTCGAGGAGAGGATGGTGCCCTTCCCGGTGCCCTCGGGCTCCTATCGCGGACTGGCAGCGGTCAAGGATGGCCTGGTCTGGATCGAGATTGCCGATCGTGGTGGCGAACTCGGAGCTACTCGTGCCGGTGTCAGCGGGGAAGTCCCCAGCGACGTGTTGTGGCACTACAACCTCGTCAACCGTCATCTCGACAAGCTCTGCGAGCACGTCGACTCCTACTCGGTCTCCGGTGACGGGGAGCGTCTGGTGGTGCGTTACAAGGATGACGTCATCGTCGTTCCCTCCTCCCACAAGGTGGACGACGACGACCCGGCGTACATTCGCGTCGACCTGTCCCGGCTGCGTCGAACCATTGATCCGCGTGCCGAATGGCGTCAGATGTTCGACGAGAATGGCCGCCTGATGGCCAGCCACTACTGGCGTGAGGACATGAACGGCGTCGACTGGGACGGCGTGCTGAATCGGTACCGTCCGCTCGTTGATCTGTGCCATGTCGTCGACGACCTCCACGACATCCTGTGGGAGACCGTCGCGGAGCTCAACACCTCGCACTCCTACGTCTCTGCAGCGGGGGCTTCCGGTGATCCCGACATGCGTGCGGGTCTGCTGGGCGCTGATGTCAGCAGCGAAGGCGATGGGGCCAAGGTCGTTCGCGTCGTTCCCGGTGAGTCCTCGGACCCGCGCGCCTGGTCCCCGTTGCGGGCGGCTGGGGTCGCAGTGGCCGACGGTGACGTCGTCGTCGCGGTGGACGGCCGCAAGGTTGGCGTCGACGGCACCCTTGGCGAGCTCCTGGAGGGATCCGCCGGACGGGTCGTCGAGCTGACGATGTGCCGGGGCGAGGACCAGCGGCAGGTCGCCGTCGTGCCGATGGCCGACGAGGCCCCGCTGCGCTACCACGACTGGGTGGCGTCTCGTCGCCGCTATGTCGAGGAACACTCGGGCGGACGGCTCGGTTACCTGCACGTGCCGGACATGGTGTCCGACGGCTGGGCCGAGCTGCACCGTCAGATCAACGAGGCGACCAGCCATGAGGGCGTCATCGCCGACGTGAGGTTCAACCACGGTGGCCACACCTCCCAGCTGGTCGTCGAGAGGCTGGCTCGCAAGGTCGTCGGATGGGACTTCAGCCGTTGGTGCGAGAGTCCTACCACTTATCCGCAGAACGCGGTGCGCGGACCGATCGTCATGGTCACCAACCAGTGGGCGGGCTCCGACGGCGACATCGTCTCGGCCGTCACCCAGGCCATGGGGTACGCCACCGTCGTCGGGGAACGCTCCTGGGGAGGTGTCGTCGGGATCGATGGACGATTCGACCTCGTCGACGGCACCTCGGTGACCCAGCCGCGGTACGCCGGGTGGTATGGCGACTACGGGTGGGGCGTGGAGAACCACGGCGTTGACCCTGACATCGAGGCCGTCGTCTCGCCGGAGGATTGGGAGTCCGACCGCGACATCCAGCTCGACGCCGCCATCGACGTCTGCCTGTCCGAGCTGGGAGAGCATCCTGCCGCCACGGCGCCTGCGTTCCCGGCCCCGGTCTTCGGTCAGCCGCGGCAGGACTGACGCGCTCACGGGATCCTTCCGACGTCGGGGTCGTAGGAGCCTGCGGACGAATCACGTCAAGCGCCAATGAGAAGACCGACGGGCGAGGCCCGAAGACCCCGCCCGTCGGCTCACCTCGCTCGGTGCGTCTTAGCGTCGGGGCAAATGCACCACTGCGACCGAAGTCAGCAGGACCACCGCAGCCAGGGGCAGGCTGGCGTGGTCACCGGAGGCACCCGTGTGCGGCAGCGTGTCCGGCCTGCCGGCGGGGTGCCGCGGCACCTTCGGACGACCGGATTCGCCCGGGTGCCTCGTGGCCTCGGGGCGATCCCACGTTCCCGGGTGGCTGGGTGATGCCGAGTCACTCGGCTTGGCCGACGTCGGAGCCGTCGTGGGTGCCACTGTCGGAGTCGGGGTCACGGTGGGCACGGGTGTCACGGTCGGGGCCACCGGCCCCGAGCAGCTCGCCGAGAGCCGAATCTCCCCGGCTCCGCCGAACTGCGCCCCGTTCTGCGAGGAGGTCTCCACGAGCTTGACGAACGGACCGGGCACCGGCTTGGTGAACTCGACCACCTGCGGCGTCGTCACGTCGGCGAAGTCACCCGAGGCCACCGGGTCGCCCCACGTCTTGGCATCGCGGGAGGCGAACACCTGATACCCCTTGGCCCGGCCATTGGCGGCGTTCTGCCGCGCCGTGTATTCCAGCGCGTTGATCTGACAGGTCGTCCCCGTGGTGAGCGAGGCGGTCGGCCGGATGACGATGGAGTGCGGGTAGCTGTCGACGGTCGGGTCCCACTGGGTGTGCCAGTAGGTCGACGGATCGCCGTCGATGGCGGCTGCCGCCGGGCCGTTCGGTGCCGGCTCGGCGTCCCCGGTCTGCTCCGAGCTCGCCTCGACGAGCGTGAGGTCCGACCCACCGATCGGGTCCACGAGCGGGAAGTGCTCAGGGTCGATCGGGATTGACTCGGTGCTTTTCCCGGCCTTGCCAGCCAGGGTCCATGTCGCCTTGACCACGAGATTGCCGGGGTCCGCATTCCGCGGCACCTTGACCGTCCACGATGCGATGGCGTCATGCCCGGTCGAGACGTTCGAGGCTGCCGTGGTCACAGGCGTCACCGTCCATCCCCGCGGGCCAGTGAGGGCCAGACGCACGTCGGTCGCGGAGCCCTGCGACAGGGCCAGCGATCCGGTGACAGTGAGCTCGCGCATCGTCGGATCGGACGACGTCACCGCCTTCGAGGAGACCGAGAGGACCGGCTTCGCACCGAGGTCATCGACCCGGAACCGGTCGATGACCAGGTCACCCTGCACCTTGCTGCCCTGCTTGACGACCCCGAGGAAGGCGTTGTCACTGGCGGTGAACTCGGTGCTGAAGACCTTCGTCCCCGAGCCGGTGGTCCTCCCCGAGTGCCACCCGGCGCCGCGAGCCCGGGTGATCGGCACGGTACGGTCGGTGGTCGCCTTCCACGTCCCGCCGGTGGCCGAGTCGTGTCCGACGACCAGCGAGTAGTCGTCGTCGTAGGCGGTCTGGTAGTCGAAGCTCACCCGATAGGTGTGGCCCTTGGCCAGTGGGACGAGGCTCTGGGTGGTGCGCAGGATGAGTCCGCCATTCTCCTGGTGTGCCATGAGCGACCAGTGGCCGTCCAGGACGTTGTCGAGGTACTTCTGGCCCTGCGTGGCCGTGCGTGCCGAATCGTCGACGAGACCGTACCAACCCGACTGTGAGTACGGGGCGTGTCTTTCGGCGAGCTGGGTGCGAGCGTCGCCGCTCGCATTCGCCGACCCCGTGACGAACGGCCCGTAGCCGTCGTCGATGTGCTCGAAGTCCTCGTAGACGACGGTCGAGGCAGCTGGTGCCGGATCCTTGGGAATCGTGGTGGGGACGACGCGCAGGTCGTCGACAGAGACGATCGCCGAGCCCTCGCCCGCACGCACCGTGAGGGTCGCGGGCGCCCCGTTCGTGGAGAAGCGTACCGGCACCCGCTGGAAGTACGTGCCGACCTTCTCGTCGGAGGCGGTCGCGTTGGGCGCCGTTGAGGCGCCGATCGACGTCACCGCCTCACCCTTGCGCCCGCCCTGGTGACCGGCAGGAGCGATATCAGACCCGGACACCGACACCTCGACGTGACGTGTGGCACCCGGCTGGACCTGTACCCACGCCCAGGCGCTGTACGTCCCGGCAGGCAACGTGAGCTGTTGGGCCAGAGAGGACGCCCCGGTGCCGAGCTCAGCCTGGAAGTTGCCCCGGTCAGACTTCGTCACGTGGACCGACCCGCTCGTCCGGTAGGCCTTCGTCGTTCCCGAGAAGAACCCGGGATCGGCGATGTGACTGCCGGCTCCCCAGTTCGGGGTGGCGGCTTCCGGGACGGCCGAGGTCGGGTACAGGACGTACGCCGTGTCCGCCTCGGTGGCCGGTAGGGTGACCTTGCCGTCCGAGACGGGCAGGTCGGCGATCTTGACCCGGCCGGTGTCGGTGAGCTTGAACAGCGTGAGGCTGGACTGCGAGGCCCAGGCCTTCGTCAGCTGCCAAGTGGTGGCCTTGCCCGACGGGTTCCAGGAGTACAGCCGGTTCGAGCCGCCGTCCTTCCACGGCAGCAGATAGGTGCCGTCGTGGTAGACGACCGCCCCGTCAGTCGTGATCGTGCGGTCGGTGGGTATGGTCCGCCCGTCGATGGAATCCAGCGGTGAGGTGGCGACGGTGCCGTCAGCCAGCTTCACCTCGTGGTTGGACCAGCCCACGATGGGCGAGCGCTGCATGAACTTCGTCGGCAGGTTGCGCTGCCAAACATTGGCGATGAAGGCGTTGTAGTCGTTGTGGCCCGTCCAGCCCTCGAACTCGACGACGTTGGTGTTGCCGAGCATGGGGTCGGGATTCCACGTGTCACGGTAGGAGTTCTCGACGAACCGGATGAGCTGGGAGTTGAGGCCCTTGTTGTTGGACCCGCCGTAGTTCTCGTCATTGGCCCAGTGCGACCAGGTGCTCGAGCGGGGCATGGCGTCGGCCCACTCGGAGCCCTGACGCCACCCCTGCTTGGCCACCTCGGCCGCGAACCGGTCACCCTGCCAGCCGCGCGGGTAGTAGACGTCCCAGTACAGCCAGTTGAGGTTGCTGTCGGCCGGGAAGTCCTTGCGCAATTGCGTGAGCCGCTGGAGGACGGCACCGGTGGCCAGGTCCTTGGGGCTGTTCATGTAGTACGCCTGGTTCATCCAGCCCCAGGCTTTCTGCGGGGGCATCTGCAGCAGGTCGGGCCCGAAGGCCTTGGCCTCGGAGTACGACTCGGTGGCGTTGACGTGGATGCCGAAGGTGGCGTTCCACGACTTGCCCTGGTTCACCAGGGTGCGCAGGTCGGTGAGGCCGCCGGCCTTGCCGTTGTAATGGCCGGCGTAGTCGCCTTGGGCCGAGTCGTGCCCCTCGGCCTGGTAGCCCTTGAGCAGGACCTGCTGGCCGAGCCCGTCGGTGGCCAGGGAGATCCGCTTGACGTCGTCGAGGGTTCGCAGGAACGGGTGGGTCGCCTGGGAGACGATGTTGAACGGAATGTGCGCGATGACGTCGTTCGGCACATCGGCGGCCCCGACGATCGGCGCGAGGATGTGCCGGGTGGCGATGGCGCCGTCCTGCCAGTCGACGGTGCCGTCGGCATTGGCGTCGGCGGTGAGCCGGACCTGGATGGTGGGGTCGTCGTCGGGGCCGATCCCGGACCCGTCGTCATGGGTCGTCACCGCACCCGAGCGGTAGGTCCACTGGGCGGGGGAGACGGAGGCCACCGTCGTACCGGAGACATCCTTGACGGTGTGGACGAAGCGTGCGGTCGTGCCACCACCGTGAGGCACGGTGTTGTCGCCGATGGCGTTGGTCTCGAAGCCTGCTGCCAAGGTGGAGCTGTTGACCGTGACCATCCACGCGCTGCCGGTTCCGGGGCTCGCCTTCGCCACGTCGATGACTTTGTCACCGGAGGTGTCGCGGCTCACCGAGATTCCGGCGGCGAGGATCCGGGACTTCGCGTCGGCGCCGGTGAGGCTCACGAGGTCGAGACCGGGGATGGCGATGCGATGCACGAGCTTGCCGGGGTCGACGATGTCGGTGAGCTTGTACGTGAGGGTGCCCTCGGCGACTGAGACGACCGCTGTGAGGTGGACGCCGCGCAGTCCCGGTACGGTGACCGGATAACTCGCCGAGTGCTTGTCGGCCGAGACAGTGGGTGCGCTGACCTTGACCTTCTGAACCTTTCCGTCGATGGTCATGGACGACAGCGCGCCGCCGTATCGGCCGACGAGGGTCCGACCGGCCAGGGAGTAGTCGATGACCTGGGGGAAGTCGGGTCGTAGACGCACCGACAGGGTGCCGTCACCGATCGACAGTGTCCCCTTGGGCACCTGGGGGGTGAGCGACGCCGCGGGGGTGGTCGGCGTCGCCGAGGAGGTCGAGGCGGTGAAGGCGTTGAACTCGGCGAGGGAGGCGACCTGTTCGGTGGGGGACGTGTCCGCCGAGCCGCTCGCTCCGCCCCAGGATGAGTCGTACTGCACCTTGACGCAGGTCGCCTTGGCCGGGTTGTCGAGGACGATCGACCGCACCTGGGCCTTGTTGGCGACGAGGCCGTCGAACTGGCCGGAGGTCACTGGGGAGGCGGTGCCGAAGGAGTCCTTGGTGCACTGCGGGGTGTTGACGGCGAACAGCTTGTACTCGTGGACGCGCCCCGACCCGTTCGACGATTGTCGCGGCGTGAGGTCGACCCTGGCCAGGTCGACCGCCTTGTCGGCGAGTTTGATGACGAACCAGTGCGGCGTCGGGGCCACCGTGTCCTTCCACTGGGTGTGCCAGTACGTCGAGTCGTCCCCGTCGAGCACGAGTCCGATCGGGCCGTTGGCGCCCTCACCGCTGTTCTCGACCGAGTCGGCCGCGACAGCGGTCATTGACGACTGGTCGATCCGCGTGTACTGAGGCGCACCCATGGCCGGAGCTGTCGTGATGGCGACGGCGGCGACCATGCCCACCGAGACCACGCCGGCGCCCAGCGCTCTCCTTCGTCGTGACTGTGACATCAGTGTCCTTCCCTCTGGTGGCGACGAGCGCATCGATGCGAGTCGTCCGAGGACAGTCTATGAACACGTGTACAACACGTGCGCAGAGGGTGAGGAAGTCACTCATGGGAAGTGCTCACGCTGAGAACGCTCACCGGCAATGTGCCTGCTCGAGGGCCGCGTATAGCGCACACCACCGACGTACTCCGGTCACCTGCGTGACCGGAGTACGGCATTGTGCCGGAGGGTTCTTCTGACGACGGCGAGGACCGCAGGAGCCCGCGGACGACGCCAGATCCGTCAACGTTTGGCCGGTACCTGTCCCAGCTTGGCGTCGAGGGTGATGGCCTCGCCGCCCTCGAGCCAGGTGAACTCCTCCGTCTTCGAGACGTGAGCGAGGTCCGACTCGACCGCCTGCAGATGGGCGATGACCGAAGCCGGAGCGGTGATGGTCGCGTGGAGGATCGGCGTGCGCATGGGCACCTTGTGAGTCGATTTCACGCCTCGCAGTTCGACGAGGGCGGCCGAGACGTCCTCGAGCAACTCCACGTCGCCGAGGCTCGGCAGCTCCTCGGCCAGCGGCCACGACGAGGTGTGCACCGAGCCCGTCTTCCACCAGCTCCACACCTCTTCGGTGACGAACGGCAGGAATGGGGCGAAGAGCCGCAGCAGCACGTCCAGGGCCAGCAGCAGGGCTGTCCGGGCGCTGGTGGCCCCGGTCGGGTCGTCGTCCCCTGAGTCGTAGGCTCGCTCCTTGACCAGCTCGAGGTAGTCGTCGCAGAAGGTCCAGAAGAACTGCTCGGAGGCCTCGAGGGCGGCGGTGTAGTTGAACTCCTCGAAGCTGGCGGTGGCCTGTTCCACCAGGGTGCGCAGCTGCGACAGCATCGCCAGGTCGGCTGGGTTCGTCACAGCGGTGACGTCTCCACCCTCACCGAAGCCCAGGACGAACTTCGAGGCGTTGAGGATCTTCATGGCCAGGCGGCGTCCGACCTTCATTTGGGCCTTGTCGAAGGGGGAGTCCATACCGGGCCGGGCCATGGCAGCACGCCAGCGCACGGCGTCGGCACCGAACTCCTCAATGATCTCGGTCGGGACGACGGTGTTGCCCTTCGACTTCGACATCTTCTTACGGTCGGGGTCGGTGACGAAGCCAGAGATGGCGGCACGCTTCCACGGCAGCACACCGTTCTCCAGATGCGCGCGCACCACACGGGAGAACACCCAGGTACGAATGATGTCGTGAGCCTCGGGCGCGAAGTCCATCGGGAAGGTCTTGGCGAACAGGTCGGCGTCGCGCTCCCAGCCAGTGACGATTTGGGGGGTCAGGGACGAGGTGGCCCAGGTGTCCATGACGTCCGGGTCCCCGATGAAGCCGCCAGCAACGCCACGCTGGGACTCCTCGTAGCCGGCCGGTGCCTGGGAGGCCGGGTCGACTGGCAGGGCCGACTCCTCGGGCAACAGCGGGTGGTCGTAGTCGGGCTCGCCGTCGGCGTCCAGCGGGTACCAGACCGGGAAGGGAACGCCGAAGAAACGCTGACGGCTGATGAGCCAGTCGCCGTTGAGGCCTTCGACCCAGTTCTCGTACCGGTGACGCATGTGCTCGGGCACCCACTCGAGTTCCTGGCCACGCTCCAGCAGTGCCTCGCGCAGATCGGCGTCACGTCCGCCGTTGCGGATGTACCACTGACGGGTACCGATGATCTCCAGCGGCTTGTCGCCCTTCTCGTAGAAGTTCGCCTTGCGCTGGGTGGGCTTGGGCTCACCGTCCATCTCGCCAGACTCCACCAGGGCCTCGACGACGAGCTTGCGGGCGGTGAAGGTGGTTTTGCCGGCAATGGCCTCGTACCTGTCGGCGGAGCCGGCGTCGATGATCCACTGCGGGGTCTCACCGAGGACACGTCCGTCGCGACCAATGATGGTACGAGTCGGCAGCTGCAGCTCGCGCCACCAGGCGACGTCAGTGAGGTCACCGAAGGTACAGCACATGGCGATACCGGCGCCCTTGTCCATCTCGGCGGCGGTGTGAGCCAGGACCGGGACCTCGACCCCGTACAGCGGAGTGGTGACGGTGGTGCCGAAGAGGTGCTGGTACCGCTCGTCGTCCGGATGAGCGATGAGGGCGCAGCAGGCGGCCAGCAACTCCGGACGGGTCGTCTCGATGAAGACGTCACCATGACCGTCGGTGCGGTGGAAGGCGAGCCTATGGTAGGCGCCGGGGTAGTCGCGGGCCTCGAGCTCGGCCTGGGCGACGGCCGTGGAGAAGGTGACGTCCCACAGGGTGGGGGCGTCGTTCATGTACGCCTCGCCGCGCGACAGGTTGCGCAGGAAGGCCAACTGGGCGATCCGCTGGGACTCCGGGGAGATCGTCGTGTAGAGCTGGTTCCAGTCTACCGACAGGCCGACCGAACGCCACAGGTCCTGGAAGGTCTTCTCGTCGACGGCAGTCAGCTCGACGCACAGCTCGACGAAGTTCCGACGGCTGATCGCGACCTGGTGCTTGGGGTCGGGCTTGGCCGGCGGAGTGAAGTCCGGGTCATAGGGGAGCGAGGGATCGCAGCGCACACCGTAGTAGTTCTGTACGCGTCGCTCGGTCGGAAGACCGTTGTCGTCCCAACCCATCGGGTAGAAGACCTTCTTACCGCGCATCCGCTGGTAGCGGGCGACGGTGTCGGTGTGGGTGTAGGAGAAGACGTGCCCCGGGTGCAGGTGTCCCGAGACGGTGGGAGGCGGGGTGTCGATCGAGAACACCTGGTCACGGGAGTCCACCGAGGTGGCGGCGAAGGCGTAAAGCTGCTGGTCCTCCCAGACCTGACCCCACTTGTCCTCGAGGCCCTCGAGGACCGGCTTGTCAGGTACGACGCCACGCGCCGGGGACGTAGCGGATGAGGGCGCAGAGGTCTGTGAGGTCATGTTCCAAACTCTAATGTTCGACTCGGACAGGTTGCCAGGCGAGCGGCGTTCGCCAACCGCCCGGATTTGGGTTGATCAACAGGCCGCTGGGAGCCAGCGGCCGGTCACAATCAGTGGGCCTTCTTGATGGCCTTGAGGAGTTCGTCGGCAGAGGGGACGGCCTGGAAATCTCCCCAGCCCTCCCACGGCTTGCCGTCAACGAGGAAGGTCGGGGTACCAGCGCTGCCGAACTTCTGTAGCTCCTGAAGACCCTGGTCATTGCCATTCTTGACGAATTGCTCGGTCTGCTTGTTGTCGTAGACCCGCTGGAAGGTCGTCAGATCCTTGCCAGTGATCCCGGCCTCAGAGGCGAATTCCTTGCGCAGCTGCTCATCGGTGTAGCCGGCGCCCTCCTCCTTGGGCTGATGGGAGTAGACGACGTCGTGGTAGGCCTCGTACTTACCGACGACATCGGCCGCAGCCGCCGCCATCGCGGCGCGGGACGAGGAGTCGTTGCGCAGGTTGCGATCCAGGAAGGTCAGGGTGTGGTACTGCAGCTTGATCTCGCCCTTGGAGGACAGATCATTGAGCGGCTTGCCGAGCAGATCCTCGGCTCCCTTGCAGGCCGGGCACTGGTAGTCCTGGAAGACCGTCACCGTCGGAACGCCGCCCTTCGCCTTGTCCTTGTTCAAGGTGTAGACGCCGTCCTTGGTGGCTGAGGGAGGAGTGATCTGGCCGGTGGTCGGCACGTCGTCGGACTTGTGGTTGAGCCCAAGGACGACAGCGACGACGACGGCCGCCACAATGACGACTCCAGCAATGACGCCGATGATCCGACGACGTTTCTTCGCTGATTCCTGGGCCTCTTGCTGGGCGCGCAGGGCATCCCGCTTCGAGGTGCTGGCGGTTGACTTCTTGTCAGCCATCGGTTGAGGTCCCCTCATGCAATCAATGATGTGTCGCACATGATGGTAGCCGGTCGGTCAACCACCGCCGTATCCCGCTCGCGTATCAGCTGTTGATCCAGCGGTCCACGCACAGGGCGGTGCGGGGGCGCACGACCAGCCAGACGCCGCACAGCGCAAGGCCGAGATCACGCAGGATGTCCAGGGCATAGGTGCGCTGGGTGTGGGCCCAGCTGCGTTCGACGGGCCCACCGTTTCCGAAGCAACCGCAGTCCAGGGAGATGTGGCGAGCCCACACCGACGAGATACCGATGATGAAGACGACCATGGCCAGGGTCCCGAGCAGGCCGGACCACCGCGTCGCAATGCCGAACACAAGCATCAGACCGACGATGATCTCCAGAATTGGCATCGCCCAGCCGACGACCGGGGCGAAGTCCCACGGAACGATCTGGTAGGCGCGTACGGACCAGGTGGTCGAGTCGATGTCGGTCGCCTTGATGATTCCGGCCACCAGGAGGGTGCCACCGAGGATGATCCGGGCCAGAAAGCCCACCCAGTCACGGACCTTGGCGGATCGCGACGACGGCTGAGAATCCATGGCTGCCATCCTAGTTGGGTTCCCCGGCCGCGATCTGTGGGTCATCCGCCCTGCGGACGGCGAATTGCCGTCGGCGTGGGCGATCAGATGTCCGCATTGGCGCCGAGATCACTTGGCCGCGTCAATGGCCTTGAGGAGCTCGTCGGGAGTGGTGTTGTTGCCGAGCTGCTTCCACCCCTCCCACAGCTTGTCGTTAACCGCGAAGGCCGGGGTGCTATCAGCATCGAGATCTTGCATCTTGCGAAGACCGTTGTCGTTGGCCTCGGTGACGAACTGCTCGGTCTGACGGGTGTCATAGATGTGCTGGAACTTGGTGAGGTTCTCCCTTGTAATTCCGGCTTCGGCGGCGAACTTCGTGCGCAACTGCTCATCGGTGTAGCCGGCGCCCTCCTTCTTGGGCTGGTGGGAGTAGACGACGTCGTGGTAGGCCTCGTACTTACCGACGACGTCAGCTGCGGCGGCTGCCATAGCAGCGCGCTGAGAGTTCTCACCCTCGATGTTCTGATCGAGGAAGGCCATGGTGTGGTACTGGAGCCTGATCTCTCCCCTGGTGGACAGCTCGTTGAACTGCTTGCCCAACGCGTCCTCAACAGCCTTGCATCCGGGGCACTGGTAGTCCTGGTAGACCGTCACGGTGGGAGCGCCCTTCTTCACCTTGTCCGGGTTGAGGGTGTACACACCGGTCTTGGTGGCCGAGGGTGGGGTGATCTGTGTTGACGAGGCGCTGCTGTCGGACTTGTGGTTGATGCCGAGGACGACGGCGAGGATGATGGCTGCCACGACGACGACCCCGACGATGACGGCGATGATCCGTCGACGCTTCTGGGCAGCTGCCTGAGCTTCCTGCTGGGCTCGCAGCGCAGCGCGTCTCGAAGTACTTGTCGGGGTCTTCTTGTTCGTCATCGGTCCGGGGTCCTCTCACACATGGCCAGCTGACACCCTCGATGGTAGCCACCGCTCCCAGCGGCTGTCGGGATCATCCCCGGGCGGGGCCAGCCAGGTGGGCGTCGGCGTCAGAGCGAGCAGTTGTACCGCGGCAACCCGATCGAGGCGTCGTGGTCGACCATCCAGCTCGTCTCGATCGTGCCGTTGGCCCAGGTGGCCGGCAGGGAGTCATCCCCGGCGAAGACCTTCTCGACGGCGTCTGCCTTCTCCGACCCGCTGACGAGGAACCACACCCGCTTCGACCGATTGATGACCGGCATCGTCACCGAGAGACGGTCCGGCGGGGGCTTCGGAGCATCCGTGACGCCGACAGCCAGTGCGGTCGTCGTGGGATTGAAGGAAGGATGGCCCGGGAAGAGCGATGCGACGTGGCCGTCCGGGCCCATTCCGAGCAGACAGATGTCGAAGACCACGTCGCTGAGTTCCTGGGCGTAGGAGTAGGCGGCCTCGTCGGGATCGGCCTTGCCATCGGCAGCCGGCATGACGTGGGTCTTCGAGGGGTCCAGCCGGATGGCAGCCGACAGCAGAGGCAGGGCCTGCAGGGAGTTGCGGTCGGGGTGGCCGGTGGGGACGAACCGATCGTCACCCCACCACACGTGCAACTGGTCCGGACGGATCTGGGTGCACTCTGGGACGTCACCCATCGCGGCATAGACGGTATTGGCGATCCGTCCGCCGGTCAGGCACAGGTCGATACGTTCCTGGTCGGCCTGCACCTTGACGATGGTCTGGACGAGGCGGTGGGCAACGCCTTCAGCCAGTCCTTGGGCGGACCGGTATCGCATGAGTCGTCGGTTCGTCATCATTCATCCCCCTCACCCGTCGACGAGACACGGCCGGCTCCGTCGTGAACCTCAGCCATGACAGCGGTGAAGACCTCATCGGAATCCAGGCGGCGAAGCTCCTCGCCGATGAGCATCTGGACCTCCCGGCGGTCCAGGGCCACACCACGAGCAGGTTCACCCGGTATCCGGTAGACGGCATACCGACCGCTGCGGCGTCGAATCTCGATGTCGCCGCCGGAGGTCGACATGACGATGGCCGAGATTCCGGGGGCATCCGTGGACACCCTCTCCACCGGAACACCGAGCCGGAGCCCCAACCAGGCTGTCAGCAGCATGGCCGGTGCGTTATCGACGGCCGATTCCACCCGGGCAGCCCTGACGGTGGCGGGATGCTGATCCAGAGCAGCGGCAGCCAGCGCCCGCCATCCCGTCGTGCGAGGCCAGCAGAGGTCAGAATCGCCTGGCGACAGATGGGCGGCACGTCGTGCCAGCGTCCTGCAGGGATCCTTGTCAGCGGCCGAATCAGTGATGCGGCGGTCAGCCAGGGCCCCGATGGGATCAGCGGCGAGATCGTCGGGACCCGAGAAGGGCCACCAGGCGATGACGGGGGAGTCCGGTAACAACAGCGGAAGGATGACCGAGGCCGGTCGCTTGGCCATGGCTCCGGAGAACCGCAGCACGATGACCTCGCCGGGAGTTCCCTCGCCAGCGTGTACCTCGGCGTCGAGCTTGTCCTTGCGGGAACGGGTCGTGACCACCATGAGAAGACGCGACGGGTGCTGACGAGCAGCGTCTCGGGCAGCATCGAAAGCGGCGTCGAAGTCGGAGGAATCACAGACACAGATGAGGGTGTGAACCAATCCGGAACCGGACCCGACGGTGCGACGGGCCTCCACGATGGTGGCGCCGATCTTCGACGCGGTGGTGTCGTTGAGTGTGACGATCATGTCTCCTCCTCAGGGTCTGCGCCAGACGAAGCCGTCCCGGGCGATCATCTCGTCAGCCTCGGACGGACCCCAGCTGCCGGACGGATAGTCGCACGGGGGAGTGTCGGACTCTGCCCAGAAGTCGAGCACCGGATCGAGGATCTTCCACGCCAATTCGACCTCCTCGTGCTGGGGGAACAGCGGTGGATCGCCCAGCAGGACGTCGAGGATGAGCCGTTCGTAAGCCTCTGGGCTTGCCTCCGTGAAGGAAGATCCGTAGGCGAAGTCCATCGTGACGTCGCGGATCTCCATCTGGGTGCTCGGCACCTTCGCGCCGAAGCGCAGGGTGACTCCTTCATCGGGCTGAATACGCAGGACGACAGCGTTGGTACCCAGGGCCGCGGTGTCGGAGAACGGCAGGTGTGGGGCTCGTTGCAGGTTGAGGGCTACCTCGGTGACCCGTCGCGGCATCCGCTTGGCGGTGCGCAGGTAGAACGGTACTCCTGCCCACCGACGGTTGTCGATGGTCAGCCGGACGGCTGCGTAGGTCTCGGTGCGGGAGTGCGGATCGACGCCGTCCTCCTCGAGGTAGCCGCGTACCCGTTCTCCTCCCTGACTACCGGCAACGTACTGCCCGCGGCAGGTCTGGGTGGCCATGTCTTCAGGGGGCTGGATGGCGGCCAGGACCTTGGTCTTCTCGGCACACAGCTGCTCGGCGTCGAAGCTCGTCGGCTCCTCCATGGCGGTCAGGGCCATGAGCTGTAGCAGGTGGTTCTGGATGACGTCGCGGGCAGCACCGATGCCGTCGTAGTACCCCGCTCGTCCCGCAATGCCGATGTCCTCAGCCATGGTGATCTGGACATGGGAGACGTAATGGTTGTTCCAGATGGGCTCGAAAATCTGGTTGGCGAACCGGAACGCCATGATGTTCTGGACGGTTTCCTTGCCCAGGTAGTGGTCGATGCGGAAGACCGACTCCGGGCTGAACGCGCTTCCGACGATCTCGTCGAGGTCTCGCGCGCTTTCCAGGTCATGGCCGAAGGGCTTCTCGATGACGACCCTGCTCCAATGGGAGGAGTCGTGGCCGGTCATGCCGTGGCGCTTGAGCTGGCTCACCACGGACTCGAAGGACTTCGGCGGGATCGACAGGTAGAAGGCATGGTTGCCGCCCGTTCCGCGTTCCTCGTCGAGTTCGCGGATCGTGCCTGCCAGTCGCTCGAAGGCTTCGTTGTCGTCGAATTCGCCGCGAACGAACCGGATTCCCTCGAGCAGTTGTTCCCACACCTCCTCGCGGAAGGGGGTACGAGCGTGCTCGGCCACCGCGTCATGAACGACCTTGGCGAAGTCCTCGTCCTCCCAGTCGCGTCGGGCGAATCCCACCAGCCCGAACCCTGGTGGTAGCAGGCCGCGGTTGGCCAGGTCGTACACGGCCGGCATGAGCTTCTTGCGTGAGAGGTCGCCGGTGACACCGAACATCACCAAGACGCACGGGCCTGCCACGCGGGGCAACCTGCGGTCGGCTGGATCGCGTAACGGATTGATGCGATCGCCGCGCAGCCTACTGGTCGCTCTGGTGGTGCTTCCTGAAGCGTCTCGACCCGCCACCTCACCCGTCCTTCCGAAACCGGTTGTCATGTTGCGGAACTGAGGTTCCACCAGCCCAACGGTAGTCGGTCGAGCTGTCCGGCTGGTTACCGTGTTCAGCGACAGGCGGACGGACATGTCCCGTTGCCGCACTCGACGATGAGGACATCCGGGGCAGGAGAGCCTAAAATTGTGAGGACGACCTTTCGCGGCACACCCTGTCTCACGGGTGTACCACGCCCAGAGGCGGCCTCAGCACATCTTCCGATTTCGAAGGACACCGTGAGCAACCAGACGACGCACGTGGCGACGGCGCCAGCCTCGCAGCGTCCCGACCCTGTCGAGACGAAGGTGGAGCAGACGCAGGAACGTACCCGGCTGTCGGCCCGTGACGTCGTGGGTGCTTACATCTCCTTGACCAAGCCACGCATCATTGAGCTGCTTCTGGTGACGACCCTGCCAGTGATGTTCCTGGCGTCCCACGGGTTGCCCATGCTCGAGCTGGCTGTCGCGACGATGCTTGGTGGTTTGCTTGCTGCGGCGAGCGCAAACGTCTTCAACTGCGTCATTGACGCCGACATTGACGAGAAGATGCGCCGGACCCGGCGTCGCCCCCTGCCGCGCCATCAGGTGCCGCGCCGGAGTGCCTTGATCTACGGAGTGGTCCTCGGTGTCGTGGCCACCCTCGTGTTGGGATTCGGCACGAACTGGTTGTCGGCCGTCCTGGCTCTGGTTGCCAACCTCTTCTACGTCTTCGTCTACTCGATGCTCCTCAAACGTCGTACCTGGCAGAACACGATCTGGGGTGGTATCGCTGGATGCTTCCCGCCCCTCATCGGCTGGACAGCCGTCACCGGACATCTCGGCTGGGAGCCCCTCGTCCTCTTCCTCATCATCTTCTTCTGGACACCGCCGCACACCTGGGCATTGTCCTTCCGCTACCGTGAGGACTACCAAGCAGCCGGTGTGCCGATGCTCCCGGTCGTCAAGGGGGCACCAGCGGTCGCCATCCAGGTTCTCGTCTACACCGTCGCCACCGTTGCGATTTCCCTGGTGTTGTGGCCGGTGGCCCAGATGGGGTGGATCTACGGCGTCGTCGCAGTACTCGCAGGGGCGATCTTCATCCTCGAGGCCATCCAGTTGCTGCGTCGTGCCAACGCTGGTCTACGTGACGCTCTGTTGAAGCCGATGCGGCTGTTCCACTGGTCGAACACCTATCTGTCCCTGCTCTTCCTGGCCATTGCGATCGATCCGCTCATCCATCTGTGACGGTCAAGGTCCTCAATTGGCCTTCCCACGAGGCCATCGACGAGTACAGGAGCCGTCGGGGCCGGTGGCGTGGCATGGGAGCGTGATGGCATCCACTCAGGATCCGAGCCTCGCTCCGGCCACCACCGAGAGGAGCATATTTCGGCACCGCCGTGCCACTGCATCCGGTAGCGTCGGATTAAGCAACGTGGCTGTGACAGCGCGTGAACATATGACCCGAGGAGTATTTATGACCACCATGTCAACCATCCGATCGGCTCTGGGCACGAAGGTCGACCAGGCAGCCAAGTTGCTTGCCGACGGCTACTTGTTCCAGGAGAGGCTGCGGGCGTCGAAGGGCCGTAAGGCCGGGGACGGATGCCCCATTGATTTCACCTTCATGGGCAAGCCGGCCACCTTGGTCCGTGGCAGCAAGGGAGTTGACCTCTTTTACAACGCCAAGCGCATGATGCGCGAGGAGGCCATGCCTCTTCCCGTGCGCGGCCCCCTCTTCGGAGCTGGAGCCATTCACGGCACTGACGATGAGGTGCATCAGGCTCGTAAGGACAACTTCATCAAGGTGGTCTACGACGATGCTCAGGTCGAGCGGTTCAAACCACTCATCGAGGACGAGATGCGCAAGATGGTTGAGACCTGGGGCCGTCGTGAGGGCAACGTCTACGACGACACCGTGGTGGCCTACGGTCGTGCCGTCCTCAAGTGGGCCGGAGTTCCCGGCAGCGACGTCGACCTCGACCCGTGGGCCAAGCGCCTCGGTCAGATCGTCGAGGGATTCGGTCACATGCCTGCCGGACACACGCTGGCCTGGGTGAACCGTGCCCGTTGTGACAAGTGGGCTGCCGGTCTCATCGAGAAGCAGCGCAGCGGCCAGATCAACGCGCCCGAGGGTTCGGCCCTGTGCGAGTGGGCTCGCTACCGCGGCACGGACGGCAAACTCCTCGACGCCAAGCTGGCCGGAATCGAGCTGCAGAACTCCACCCGTCCCGCGATCGCCGTGAGCCGGTTTGCCGCCTTCGCCGCTCGGTTCCTCGTCCTCTACCCCCAGTACCGCGAGGACATTGCTCGCGAGGTGGAGACCTCGGGAACCCTCGTGGACAACGAGCACGCCATTGCCTTCGCTCAGGAAGTACGCCGTCTCAGCCCCTTCGTGCCGATGCTGCCGGCCTTCGCCCGTGAGGACTTTGAGTGGGAAGGCCACCAGATCAAGGAAGGTCAGCGAGTCATCATCGACATACTCGGCACGAACACCGACCCGAGCGAGTGGGAGGAGCCGCTGCGCTTCAAGCCAGAGCGTTTCCTGGGTGTCGAGGACGCCGAGGCCATCAAGGCCTTCATCCCGCAGGGTGGTGGAGACGTCGCCACCGGCCACCGCTGCCCAGGGGAGAAGGTCGCTGTCACGGAGCTGGCTGCCACCGTCTCGGCCCTGTGCCAGCCGGGAATCAACATCGATCCGGGTGACCTGGATTACGATCCCACGATGATGCCGACGAGGCCGCGCAGTGGTGGCCGCGTGCAGAAGGACTGACGCCGAGCACGCTTGGTCGTTCGACGGGCACAGACTTGTAGTCGCACAGACGAACATGGCGGGCGGGCCAGGGAACACTCCTTGGCCCGCCCGCCGTCGTCATGAGTCGTCAGGACCGCTTGAGTACCGGGGAAGGGGTCGGACGCACGCTGCACCACAGGGCCCCAACCGCCGCTGCTGACAGCGCGACGCCCACCATGTGCCAGATGACCAGCCACGGGTCGAGATGGGTGAAGTACTGGGAGTATCCGATGATGGCCTGGTAGATCTCGACAGCCACCAAGGCAATGCTCCAGCGACGCATCATGGCCAGGTGGCGGGTGGTAGCGGCGGCCAGGCAGGCGATCGTCAGGGCGACGGTGATCCACACTGAGATGCCATGCAGTCGTGCCACAGCCTCAATGTCGAACCCGGTCCGTGCCGAGCCGGAGTCCCCGGCGTTGGGACCAGATCCGGTTACCACTGTTCCCAGCCACATCACGACGCACATCATCGCCACGGTGGCGCGCACCAACCCCATCGTTAGTCCGTCGACGGCCTCGCTCGAATGAGGTCCGGTCAACCAGATCATCTTGACGTCAACGAGGATGATCGCCACCGACAACAGTAGGTGCAGCGCCACGACGAACGGGTTGAGCTTGAGGAGTACCGAGATCCCGCCAATGACAGCCTGCAGAGCGATGGACACCAGGTTGATCCATGCCAAGGCCATGAGCTGGGCCGTGACGCGGACCCGGTAGCAGCGGACGAGCAGGCCGATCGCCACCGCCACCAGGACGAAGGTCAGCAGGCGGTTGCCGAACTCGACGTAGGAGTGGATCCCCATCGCCTCATGGGGGGTGAACGTCCCGGCGGTGCAATGGGGCCAGGTGTTGCATCCCAGTCCTGAACCGGTTAGGCGTACCACCGCACCGGTGACGATGATGCCCATGTTGGTGACGAGGGCAGCGATGCACCAGCCGTACAAACGGCCATCTCGGGAGGTCATGAGATCCACCTGAACACCTTTCGTGCCAGCCGGCCAAGCAGAATCGCCCAGATCAGCAGACTTGCCAGTGGCGACCAGAGAGTCTGTCCGGCGCCCCAGGCTCGTAGGGACTCCCCGAGCGCAGTGGTTGGCAGGACGGCGATGATGGGGCGAATGGCCTTCGGGTAATCGGCCAGTGGCCACAGGATGGCGCCTGCGACCAGACCGACGATGTAGACCAGATTGGCCAACCCGAGGGTGACCTCGGCCTTGAGGGAACCAGCCATCGCCAGGGCCAGGAAACCGAACGCCAGCATGGCAAGGATGACGTTCCCGAGGGCTGGCAACCAGGCCAGAGCTGACCCGTGGGGATGCCATCCCAGTGTCGAGGAGACGATGACGAGCAGGATCACCTGGACCAGGCTGATGACGGAGTAAGCCATGGCCTTGCCGGCCAGCAGGCCCGATCTTCCCAGGGGAGTGGCGGACAGACGTTCCAGCACGCCGTACCTGCGTTCGAATCCGGTCATGATGGCCTGGGACGTGAAGCAGGTCGACCAGATGGCTAGTGCGAGGACCGACGGAGCCAGCAGGTCCATCGTCAGTCCGACTCGGTCGCCGAGGAATCGTCCTGCGACGAGGATCCCGATGGGGATGACGAGGGCCAGCAGCAGCTGTTCACCATTGCGCATCACGAGGCGAATCTCGGTACGGGCATGATTGCGGATCCGCGCAGCCGCCGGTGCCGCTTGCGGTGCGGGGTGAAGGTCTAGTGTCGTCACGTCAGTTCCTCCCCGCCGCGCGGTCACTGGTGTGTGTCAGGAAGACGTCTTCCAGACTCGCCTCAACGGTGAGCTCCGGCACCGTCCCGTGGACGGCGACCTTTCCCCGATCGACGATCCAGACGTGGTCGGCCAGCCGCTGGGCCTCGTCCATGGCATGGGTGGTGAGGACGACGGAGACCCCGTCGTGTCGCATCTGCTCGATGATGTCCCAGGTGTGGTGACGCGCGTGGGGATCCATTCCCGACGTCGGCTCATCGAGGAAGACCAGCTGGGGACGTCCTATCAGGGCGGCAGCGAGGTTGACGGCCTGCTGCTGACCACCGGAGAGACGTCGGTATGTGGTGCGCACGAAGGGCGTGATCGCCAGGGCGTCGATGAGGAGATCGGGATCGATCGGGTCGGCATGCAGACCTGCCATGTACTGCAGCAGCTCACCGGCCCGAATACCGCTCCAGGCGCCCGCGCTTTGCGGCATGAGACCAGTGGCGGCGGTGGTCTCGGGGCTGCCCGGGGCGTGGCCGAGGACGTCGATACGCCCGGAGTCGGGGGAGACGAGAGAGGTGCAGCAGCGCATCATCGTCGTCTTGCCCGCACCATTGGGGCCCAGCACAGCGGTGATGGCGCCGGTGGCGGCGGACAGACTCAGCCCGTCGAGGGCCGTGACACGACCAAAGGTGACCCTCACGTCGTCGAGAATCAGAGCTTCTCTCGGAGCGTGAGGGTCACCACTCGGGGTCAAAGGGGTTCCTGGCACGACGGCCAGTGTAGAACCCTTCCACCAGTCACAGCCCGCTGCCAGCCTCCTTGGCGACGTCGTCGTACTCGTCGTTGCCGCCGGCTGAGTCAATCCGCATGCCGTAGAAGGAGCGGTAGACGAAGAAGCAGGCGATGAGGAAGAACACCGCAGCGAGGATGTTGGTGAGCGGTCCGGCACCGATCGACACTGCCAGCTCGACGGCCAGCAGACCGAAAAGGGTTGTGAACTTGATGACCGGGTTCAGGGCCACCGAGGAGGTGTCCTTGAACGGGTCACCGACGGTGTCACCAACCACGGAGGCATCATGCAACTCGGTGCCCTTGGCGTCCAGGTCAACCTCGACGATCTTCTTCGCGTTGTCCCAAGCGCCGCCTGCGTTGGCCATGAAGATGGCTTGGTACAGGCCGAAGATAGCGATCGAGATCAGATACCCGATGAAGAAGTACGGATCGACGAAGGCGAATCCCAAGGCTGCGAAGAACACGCCCAGGAAGATGTTGAGCATGCCCTTCTGGGCGTACTCGGTGCAGATCTGGACGACCTTCTTGGAATCCTCGGTGGAGGCCTTCGTGGCGTTCTCGTCAAGCTGCATGTTGTTCTTGATGAACTCGACGGCTCGGTAGGCACCGGTCGTCACGGCCTGCATCGAGGCTCCGGAGAACCAGTAGATGATGGCACCGCCGGCGATCATGCCGAGCAGGAACGGAGCGTGGGTCAGACCGAGCTTGTTGACCTCGGCAGCATTCGACAGGCCCTCGGTGAGCATCATGATGATCGAGAAGATCATCGTGGTGGCACCGACGACGGCAGTCCCGATGAGTACCGGTTTGGCCGTTGCCTTGAAGGTGTTGCCAGCGCCATCCTGGGCTTCCAGGATGTGCTTGGCGACGTCCCACCGGGGTGCGAATCCGTACTGCTTCTCGATGTTCTCGGAGACGTTCGGGATCTCCTCGATGGTCGACAGCTCGTAGACGCTCTGGGCGTTGTCGGTGACAGGGCCGTAGGAGTCGACGGCGATCGTCACCGCTCCCATGCCGAGGAAGCCGAAGGCCACCAGGCCGAAGGCGAAGACAGCCCACTTGACCTCGCTCATGGCTCCCATGTCGCCCAAGCCGGAACCGGTGCCGGAGACGAGGAAGGAGATGCCCATGAGGGCGACGATGATGATGCCCAACCAGAATCCGGAGAAATTACCGGCAACCAGACCGGACAGGATGTCCAAGGAGGCGCCGCCTTCGCGGGCGCTCGTGACGACCTCACGGACGTGCCGGGAGTTCGTCGAGGTGAAGGCCTTGACGAGCTCTGGGATGAGGGCGCCGGCCAGGGTGCCGCAGGAGATGATGATGGACAGCTTCCACCACATCGTCCCGTCGCCCATCGAGCCGAGCATCCACCAGGTGGTGAGGACGGTCAGCAGGATCGACATCACCGAGGTGATCCAGACCAAGGAGCTCAACGGCTTCTCGAAGTCCATCTCGGGGACTTTGCCGTAGCGGGCCTTGGCGACCGCGTTGTTGATGAGGTACGACACGAAGGAGGCGATCAGCATGACGACGCGTACCACGAAGATCCACACCAGCAGCTGGACCTGCTCGGTCTGGTCCGGGACGGCTCCCAGCACGAAGGTGATGAGGGCGACGCCGGTGACGCCGTAGGTCTCGAATCCATCAGCGGAGGGGCCAACCGAGTCACCCGCGTTGTCACCGGTGCAGTCAGCGATGACGCCGGGGTTACGGGCGTCGTCCTCCTTAATGTGGAAGGCGATCTTCATGAGATCGGCGCCGACGTCAGCAATCTTGGTGAAGATACCGCCGGCGATACGCAGGCAGGCGGCTCCGAGGGACTCACCAACGGCGAATCCGATGAAGCACGGGCCGGCGAGGTCACCGGGCAGCACCAGCATGATGAAGAGCATGAGGGTCAGCTCGACGCTGATGAGGACCATGCCGATGCTCATGCCGGAACGCATCGGGATGTCGAAGGTTTCCCATGGGGAGCCACGCAGTGAGGCGTGGGCAGTACGGGAATTGGCAAAGGTGTTGACGCGAATGCCGTACCAGGCGACTCCGAACGATCCTGCCATGCCGATGAGGCTGAACAGCAGGATGATGAGCACCTTGGCGCCCATATGTTCCAGGAACAGGAAGTACACGACGATGACTGCCGCGATGAAGGCCCACAGCAGCATGAGGAACTTGGCCTGCTGCTTGAGGTAGGTCTTGCAGGTTTCGTAGATGAGCTCGGAAACCTCGTGCATCGCCTCGTGGACGGGCAGCTTCTGCAGCTTGGAGTACGTCACCAGACCGAACACCAGACCGAACAGGCAGATGACCAGACCGATCCACAGCAGTGCGGTTCCGGAGACGTTTCCGACTTGCTCATTGAGAGGAGGCAGTTTCAGATTGGCCTCACCACCACCTCCCTTCGGTTCCCCGTCGCTTGAGCCACATCCGGTCAGAGCGAGGGTGGTGAGAAGTGCGGGCAGTGTGCAGCCTAGTAGGCGCTTCATGGGGGAAACCCCCTTGTCAATCGTGTTCACGATCCTGTCTCTTCCCTGAGAACTCTCGTGCACCTGCTTCGGTGCAGGCCTTATCCCCAACGGTATGACTTGCTGGTCGCATTGTCAGCAGTCGGGATCACGATGTGCAGAATGTCACCGTGTCGGGCCGGTATCGCTCATGGGTTCAGTGCGTCTCGGTATGCCGGGTGCGTTGGCTCTCTGCACCCGGGGTGTCGGGCGTCAGCGTTCTCAGAGTGATTCCGGCGATCGAGCGATATTGCCCCGCCGTCCCACCGGAGGAGTGCGTGGACCACGTTGACGCACCACAGACGCCAATGGATGATGTTCGATCCCGGACGTTGGCGGAACCGGACGCTCTCGTGTGCCAGCTTCGACCGGCTCCGCATCGCGATCGTGACCTGGATCGAACGCAACTACCATCGGCGACGCTGACGAGCCCGTCTCGGACGCGTGGCACCGGTCGAGGGGCCTTGACCCTTGGTTGTGGACACGTGGAATCCAGCATGGGCTGGAGGAAGCGAGATGATCATCACCATGGCCAGGAAGAACTACTCGATGGAGTTTCGTCAGCAGGCCGTTGACTTGTACGAGACCACGCCCGGTGCGACGTTGAAGCAGATCGCTGGGGAGTTGGGGGTCTCCCGTGGGACCCTGTCGTTGTGGGTCAAGGACTTGGGCAACGGTGTCCGCACCAGCGACGGACCGACCCCAGCCACGCCCCCTTCCGGTGAGTCACCAGTAGCGAGGATCGCCCGGCTGGAGGCCGAGAATGCCCGGTTGCGGGCGGACAAGGCCAGGGTGGAGACCGAACGGGACATCCTGCGCAAGGCGGCCAAGTATTTCGCCGGGGAGACGAGCTGGTGAACCGCTTCCAGTTCGTCGCCGACCACCAGACCACCTACCAGGTGAAGCGGTTGTGCCAGGTGTTGGAGCTGTCCCGCTCCTCGTTCTATGCCTGGCAGAAAGCCGGCCCGGCCCGTCAGCAGCGCGCTGAGGACGACGCTGTCCTGGCTGCACGGATCCGACGGGTCCAGGACCCGAAAGCTGGTGGGGACCCGGCCTACGGGGCACCGCGGGTGACCGTCGAACTGAACGACGGCGCCGCCCGCGAGGATCGTGTCAACCACAAGCGCGTCGCCAGGGTGATGCGTGCCCACCAGCTGGCGGGGACCCGGCTGCGTCGCAGGGTTCGCACCACGGTCCCGGAACCGGCTGATGAGAAGTTCGGTGACCTGCTGCAGCGGGACTTCACCTCCGAGAAGCCGAACCAGCGTTACGTCGGTGACATCACCTACCTTCCGCTGGCCGGTGGCGGGAACCTCTATCTGGCCACCGTGATCGACTGCTACTCCCGCAAACTGGCCGGCTGGGCGGTCGCGGACCACATGCGCACCGAACTGGTCGAAGACGCGCTGAAAGCCGCCTGCGCGCAGCGCGGCAGTCTCCGGGGTGCGATCTTCCACAGTGACCATGGGTCGGTCTACACCTCGAAGGCCTACGCCAAACTCTGCAAGGGTCTCGGGGTGACCCAGTCGATGGGGGCCGTGGGGACCAGCGCCGACAACAGTCTGGCCGAGTCGTTCAACGCCACCCTCAAACGCGAACTCCTTGCCGGGCAGGCCACGTTCGCTGGGCCTGAATTGTGTCGCCGTCAGGTCTTTCGCTGGGTCACCCGCTACAACACTCGCCGTCGCCATTCCTGGTGCGGCTACCTGTCCCCGAACACCTATGAGGCCCGCCGGGCCGCTACGCTGCCAACCGCAGCGTAATCAACCACCACCGTGTCCACGATCCGGGGCGAAGGCCCGAGTTTGAGATGCTTCGATCACAACAGGCAGCTACCGCCGCCTGAGCTACCGTGTCAACCACACTCGCGGCAGACCCGCGTGTATTGCAGCCGCACCTGCTACATCCGCCACCGCTTCGGCGCCAAAGGCGCACGCCTATGACGTCCACTCAGCCCCGTGTCGAGGCGGCAATGGCACTCGCCCTCGCCCGACTCGACCACCTTCAGCGATCCGGTGTCTTCACCGGGGCACAGATGGCTCGTATCGCCGGTCGGTTCGCCGCTGATAGGGGTGCGGAAATCGGGACGTTGAAAGCACAAACCTTGGTTGACTTAACCGTCGATCAGAGCGGGGTATAGACGTGCGAACGATATAAAATCTCTAGTCAAAGAAAAAAGCGTGGTGATGGCGACAACGGAACGCATCACCGAGCCACTCAAGAGTGCTCGAGCCAGGAAGATCGCGCCGTATGCCCGAATCTTGATGGAAAACGACCGGACCCCGAAGTCGTTGTCGGCACAGATTTCCTGCTATTCCGAACTGATCCAAGTCCCCCGGCTGGGGCTATGCAGGCGCCTACGCCGACTCCGGTATTCCGAGCGGAAAGCTTCACATACCGTCGTCCCCGTCGTATATGTGGGGGATAATGTCCAGAATGAATACGTCACTCAACTGAGCGGTGTTCGTGCGTGGAAGGGGTCGGTGAAGTGGTGAGAAGAGTAGCCTTGATGTCAGCCTTGGCGGTTGGGGTCGTCGGCTTATCAGGGTGTGGCGGTCAGCAGGGCGAGACCTCGCCTTCTCCGGAGGTCAAGGTGACCTCGTCGGCAGCGGCTCGCTCTGCATGTCGAGACTCTTCTATGACCTCTCGGGCAGAGAAGCTCACCACCTCGAATGTTGATTCCCTCAAGGGGCACAAGGCGTGGGGCTGTGCAATTGGTGGAGATGATGACGGCGAGGTTATGCAGTTTGAGACCATCACTCAGGCTGACGTCGACGCAATGAAGAAAGACCCCATTATGGCTGACGTCCCCGTCCCGACGGGATCCAGCTGTGACGTCCCTCACGGTGCCGTGTATCTATTGTTCCTTGAGGATGGCCGTATTTTCCAGCATCGGTTGGTCGAGTGTTCGTATAACGACGAGAAGTGATCTGGCCGTTCGCTGTGGTTGTGGCCCGGCTCCGCGTCAACGGAGCTGGGCCCCGTATCGTGTGAGACTCACTCTCGCGCCGTTACTTCAGGGTTTTCAGGATGCTCATGCGCCTCGGGCGGGCCCCGTCGTAGCGCGTATGACCAGTTCCGGGCGCACCAGTCTCTCTCTGAGGAAAACCGCGTCACCGCGCACTAGACCGATGAGAGATTGCACCGCCATCGTCGAGATGAGCCCGACGTCCTGATGCAGACTCGTGAGCGGGGGATCGGTGTACCGCATCAGGGCTGAGTCATCGCTACCGATGACGGAGACGTCACGGGGGACCGACAGGCCCTGTGCGCGGACGGCCCGGATTGCTCCCAAAGCCATGAGGTCGGAGCCACAGATGATGGCGCTGACCCCCTGACCGAGGAGGTCGACAGCCGCATGAGCTCCGCCGTCGACGGAGAACACGGTGTTGCTGACGGTGACCTTGCCATGCCCGCCGAGCCGACGATCCATGGCCGCGCGTACACCTTGTTCCTTGCGCTGTGCCGGGACGTATCTGCGAGGACCCACCGCGAGGCCGATGTGCTCGTGCCCAAGGCTGACGAGATGGGCGATGGCCTGATCCATGGCGGACACGTCGTCGTCACTGATCTGCGGCGTCGCAATGGTGGGCGAATACCCGTTGACAAGCACCAACGGTAACCCGACGTCAACGAGGTGGTGGTAAGTGGACATGTCCGCAGTGGTGTCGGCATGCGACCCTGACATGACGATGATTCCCGAGACCTGACGTGATCGCAGCACCCGGATGTAGTCGTCCTCGCGCATGCCGCCGGGGGCCTGGGTACATACGGCGGTGGCGTACCCCTTCCGCGAAAGCAGGGTCTCAATAGCTTGGGCGTAGCTTGCGAAGGCGGGATTGGTGAGCTCGGGAACGATGAGTCCGACGAGCCCCGTCGTGACGGGCTTGAGGTGGGTGGGGCGCTGATACCCCAGGACGTCGAGGGCGGTGAGCACACACTGCCGGGTGGAGTCTGAGACCCCGGGCTTGTCATTGAGGACCCGGGAGACGGTGGCCTGGCTGACACCTGCCTGGTCGGCGATCTCGGCAAGGGTTGGTCCGCTCATCTCTTCTCCTCCCGGCAGTGTGTCACGTCACTTCACCGCCCCACCGGTCAGCCCGGAGACGATGTACTTCTGCAGCCAGAGGAACAGCACCATTGGGGGAAGGGCGGCGAGCACGGCGCCGGCCGCGAAGACTCCCCAGTTGGAGCTGGTCTCAGTGGAGACATACTGGTACAAACCGATGGCCAGGGTCGAGGTATGTGGGTCGGCACCAAGAATGACCGAGGCCACCACGTATTCGGTGAAGGAGCCGATGAAGCTCAGCAGACCGACGACCGCCAGAATCGGGGCCACCAGCGGCAGGATGAGGGTGAAGAAGATGCGGGCATGGCCTGCACCGTCCATCCGGGCAGCCTCGTCGAGGGACTGCGGCACGGTGTTGAAGAAGCCGTACATGAGGTAGGTGTTCGCTCCCAGGGCTCCGCCCAGGTACACCATGATGAGCGCCAGCCGGGACCCGATGCCCAGCACCGGGTAGACGTCACCGAGCCATGTCAGTAGCAGGAAGATGGCCACCACCGTCAGAAGCTGGGGGAACATCTGCACCAGCATGAGAGCCAACAGACCACCGCGACGCGCCTTGAAGCGCATCCGGGAGAAGCTGTAGGCAGCCAGAGCTCCCAGGAAGACGGTGAAGATCGCGGTGACCGCGGCGATGATGACGGTGTTGAGGTACCACCGACCGTACGGACGCACAGGGTCGCTCATGAGTTTGGAATAGTTCGAGAAGTCGATCTTCGAGAACAGCTGGTTGGAGCCGGTCAGGGTGCCGCCTGGCGACAGGGACGCCGAGAGCACGTAGACCAGTGGGAAGGCCGCGAAGACAACAGCGATGATGCCGAGCAGATGACGCCACCACTGCGACTTGAGTCGCTTGGAGAACGGCGTGCGGCAGTTGGCGTCCTTGATGGCAGAGGACACTGTTGCGGTGCTCATCAGTTGACCTCCTCAAGGTCCTTGGTCTGGCGGAATCCGAGCCAGGAGATCACGCCGACGATGATGAAGATGATGACGGAGAAGGCGCTGGCCAGGCCGTAGTCACGACCGGCACCGGAGAAGGCGACCTTGTACACCATCGAGATGAGGATGTCGGTGGCGCCGACATCGAGGCTGGTGTCGGTGAATCGGGGGCCACCGAGGGTCAGCATGTAGATGAGGACGAAGTTGTTGAAGTTGAAGGCGAAGGAACTGATGAGCAGCGGTGCCAGCGGCACCATGAGCAGTGGCAGCTTGATCTTCGTGAAGGTGCGCCAGGCGCTCGCACCGTCGATCCGAGAGGCTTCCAGGATGTCTCCCGGGATGGACTGCAGAGAGCCCGTCGAGACGATGAACATGTAGGGGAAACCCAGCCACAGGTTGACGATGAGGACCGCTGCCTTGGCGATCCAGGGATCTGTCAACCAGGGAATGGATGCTCCACCCAGCAACACCTGGTTGATGAAGCCGAACTCCTGGTTGAACATCCCCGACCACACCAGGGCTGACAGGAACCCTGGGAAGGCATAGGGCAGGAGCATGAGGATGCGGTAGAACTTCTGTCCCTTCATGGAGGTGTCGTTGAACAACAGGGCCAGGGCCAGACCGAGGGCGAAGGTCGTCAACACCGATAGCACGGCAAAGGCGAAGGTCCACGCGGTCACCCTCAGGAACGGTCCGCGGACATCATGGTCGGTGAGAGCCTTCTTGAAGTTCTCGAACCCGACGGTGACCTTCCAACCGGGCTCCAACGCCTTGCCGGAGGCTGAGACGAAGTTGCCGTGACCGTTGTCCTTGTAGACGGTGCCGTTCGTGTCAGTCATCGTCGCGGTCTTCTCGTCGTAGGTCATCGTCGAGGTGAATTCGAAGGCCTGTGAGCCAGTCGTGGTGCGGATGAATCGGGCTGATGCGCCCTTGGAGACGGGAACCTGCAACTGAGAGATCTCATCGCTGCGTTGGGACACCTCAGAGAACGGGAGAACGCGGTAGCCCGGAAGATCTTTGATCCTTCCCAGAGAGTTGAGCTGTGCCCCATCGACGGGTTCCAGGGGCTGATCGGACGTGCCAGCTCGTACCTTCTTGGTACTGGGATCGATGATGATCAGGGCCAGCTTGCCATCCTTCTCGGCGACGCTCGAGTCATAGACCGGAGCGTTGGGGACACGTTGCTGGTTGTCTCGTTGGATGGCTGCGACGGCGTCGTCATGACTGCCGTTGTGCCCATCGCCGTAATTTGTGAAGCCCACGTAGATCGTGTAGGCCATCACGCCCACCGAGAAGACGAGCATGAGGACGATGCCGGGAGCCAGGTACTTGGCCGGCAGCATCCGGTTGGGTGGCAGGTAGATGAGGGTGATGATGACGCCGATGACGCCGATGCCGATGGCCATTGCAGAGGATCCATGGGCGATGGCAGTCATGACGCCGTAGACGGCGATCGCGTCGAGGACGCCGAGAAGTGCGATCTTGAGGATCCAGGCCCACAGTGACCCGGAGTACTTGCCGCTGGCTGCGGCGACACGCTTTTCCCGTGACTCGTGGTCGACGGTTGATGATGACGACATGATGTGGGGTTCTCCGGTTCAGCGGGGCATGTGAGGAAACGCCGGCACTAGCGTTGCGGGAGGTGGGGGCGCGCGACATCGTGCGCCCCCACCTGGAGGCTGAGATCAGCCCTTCTTGATCTTGTCGTTGATGGACGTCACGGCCTTGTCCCAGGTGGCCTTGGGGTTGGAGACCTTGCCGCTGATGATCTGAGCCTCGGCGACGCCCCAGTCAGCCCACACCGATCCCATGGCGGGGATGTTCGGCATCGGGACGGCCTTCTGGCCGACGGCGCCGAATGCAGCGACGTCCTTGTCCGCCTTGGCCTTCTCGAAGGCCTGCTTGTTGGCCGGTGGACGATTGCCGACCTTGAACAGCTCGGCCTGGACGTCCGGGTTGCCGACGTACTCGACGAGGAACTTCTGGGTGGCGACGGCGTTCTTGGTCTTGGCGCTCATCCAGAATCCCTGGACGCCGACGAACGGGGTGGCGGGCTGGCCACCGGCAGAAGGGATTTCGCTGATCTCGTAGCTGATGCCAGCCTTCTTGAAGCCGTCGAGGTTCCACGGTCCGGTGAGGATGAAGGCAGCCTCGCCCTTGCCGAACAGATCCTTGGAGATGTCCTGGGAGATGTTGAGGTTGAGGTTCTTGGCCTTCCCCTGCTCGGCCAGCCATGCGGCGAACTTCTCGCCATTGGAACCGCCCATGGCGACCTTGGCGGCGTCGAAGCCATTGTCCTTGAACTCGAAAACCGGGGCACCGAAGGAGGCCTGGAATGGGTACAGGTGGTACGGATCGGACTCCTTGGGGTCAAGCCCCACGAGGAAGGGGTACTTCGCGCCGGACCTCCTGCCCATCTCGATCATCTCGTCGAAGGTCTTCGGGGCGTCGGTGACGAGCTTGGTGTTGCGAACCAGAGCAATGTTCTCGGTGGCATAAGGAACGCCGTAGATCTTGCCGTTGACGGTGAAGGCCTGGATGGCGACGCCCTGGTAGGCGGAGGTGTCGTCGAGCTCCAGTGGGGCGACGACACCGTTCTCGACCATGCGACCGGTGCCGTCGTGGGCAGCGATGGCGGCGTCAGGGCCCTTACCGGTCGGGACCTGGGTGATGAAGTCGTCGGGGATCTTGGCGAAGTCCTTGACGGCCAGCTTGACGGTGACCCCGGTGTCGGACTTGAACTGCTCGGCGACCTTCCGAAGGACGGGTTCACGGTTGGAGTCAGTCCACACCAGGATTGAGCCGGCAGCTCCGGCGGCCGAGGACGCAGCACCGGATGCTGACGAGGTGGATGACGAGGGGGAGTCATTGCCGCCGCATGCGGACAGGACGCCGACGGCAGCAACACCGAGACCTCCAAAAAGCATTGAGCGACGCGTGATGTCAGGCATGTGGGTACACCTTTCGAGGCAGCTCGACGCTCATCGTCGAGCACGTAGTTGTGCATCAGGCCGACGTATCGTTGTCGGTCGTTTGCAGCGTGGTGTCAGTGTTGCAAAATGTTACACGGTTGTCTAGTCCAAGCGAGGTGAGATTTATCACTGTCTAGCAGCTACGAGTCCCGGGCGGCGTTCTAATGGGTTCTGACGACGAGGACCGCGCCTGATGAAAGTGTTGCGGTCTTGGTCTGCATCGTGGCGCTTCGTCGCCACGATGGGCTCCAGTCGGGGCTTCGTCGTGGTACTCCCTACACCCCGGCGAAAAGGCCAGTTGGAAATCAATACACTACCGCGTATTCTGGGAATTAGAACGGCTCATCCGAATCTAGGGTGTAGTCGGGGTCTGAACCCGCCGGTCTCGAGCAGGGATCTGGCGATGTAGTTGGTCAGGTTGCCGAACCCCGGTGCCGAGCCGGGCAGGTGCTCGAGCCTGCCGTTGATCGCCTCGGTGGGCCCGTTGGAGGTGCTGGGCCGGTCGAAGTAGGCCAGGACGTCGGCGGCGCGCTTCTTCAGGGTTCTGCCGAGCTTGGTGATCTCGGCCAGGGCCTTGGGGACGCCGGTGCTGATCGAGTCGATGAGCCGGGCCATCAGCTCGGGCCGTGGCGCCGGTTCTCGTGGCGGTAGGCGGCGATCATGGGCTGGTAGACGCTCCGTGACCTCGACCTCGACGTGGGCGTCGTCGGCGAACAGGGTGTCCAGTCGGTCCTTGTGCTTGTCGTTGAGCAGGTCGGCGCCGGTCGACAGGGTCCGGCGGGCGGCATAGAGCGGGTCGCCCTTGCGGCCGCGGTGCCCACAGATGGCCTGCTGAACTCGCCGTCGGCACTCATCGAGCGCCTCGCCAGCCAGGCGCGTGACGTGGAAGGGATCTAGCACGCTCACCACGTCGGGCAGTTCCTCGACGGCGGCGGTCTTGAACCCGGTGAAGCCGTCCATCGCGACCACTTCCACGCCGTCGCGCCACTGCTGCGGGCGGTCGGCCAGCCAGGTCTTGAACGCCTGCTTGGAGCGTTTTTCGACCATGTCCAGCAGCCGGGCGGGGCCGGTGTCATCTCGTGCTGGGGTGAGGTCGATGATCATGGTGACGTACCTGTCGCCGCGACGGGTGTGGCGCCACACGTGCTCATCGACCCCGACGACCTTCACCCCCTCGAAGCGGTGCTCCTGGTCGATCAGTACCCGCTTGCCCTCGGCCAGAACGGCATCGTTGGCGGTGTCCCAGGCCACCGCGAGCCCCTCGGCGACCCGAGCCACGCTCAAGTGCTGGACCACGATCTTTTCCAGCGCCCACCGCAGAGCGCGCCGAGACAACGTGGCCCGCGGCTCGGCCGCGGCGGTGGTGTCCTGGCGCCACACATACCCGCAGCCGCTGCAGCGGTAACGGCGCACGACGACCTCCAGCGTCGTGGGCTGCCAGCCCAGTGGTTCGTGGGCAAGCCGTCGGACCACGGTGTCACGTGGTCTTTCTTCGCAGCCGCAGCGCCGGCACCACTAGTCGGGCTGGACCACCTGGCAGGCCAATACGGCACGATCCGGCTCGAGTCGCTGCCCGGTGACAACGAGGCCGAGTTCGTCGAGGCGGCAGAAGACAGTCAGGTCGGGGCTGGCCAACGCATCAGCGCGCCCGCCGACGGTAGCGTCATGCACGTCGAGGTCTTTCGGGCTGAGTGTGTAAGAGCTCTCATCCTCAGGGACCTCGACCTCTATCCGGCCACCGACGCGCCGGCCCGCCGCGCGACATGCGCTACACCCTCATCTGGGAAGAGCCCCTGAACCTGGCCTACATCAAAGTGTCCGCCTGAACCCACAAGGAATGCCGGCCCATGGATTCCCAGGAGTCTACTTACTAACGATCGCCTTAGTAATCGGGCAGGCCACCCGCGTCGGGCGAGGTGGCGAATCCTTGCCAGTTGGAGTCCACGAGGTTGATGGCGCGGCGCAGGAACTGCCCTGGCTGGAGGACCACCAAGTCCTGCAGGTGGTCGGGTTGGCCGGTGGTGAGCAGCCCGCCGCGATCGATGTACAGGCAGGTGTACAGGTCACCGGCGGTGGAGGTCACGATGCAGGGATGCCCGGGAACGAACGCACCGCGGTCCGTGTCGTGCTGATGCAGCAGTTGGAGGGAGTGCCGGGGCGGGGGAGTGCGTGGGCTATGCGCGGGTGTCGTCGGACAGCCAGAACCTCGCGTGACAGGATGCTGCATTGCGTGAGGCCGGCGTCTCGCGCTCGTTCGTCGACGTGGCGAGCGGGAAGGACACCGACCGGCCGCAGCTCCCGGAGATAGTGCGCTACGTGCGGGCCGGTGACGAACTGGTGGTGCCCAGCTTCGACCAGCTGGCGCGGTCGTTACCGGACCTGTTGGCCTTGGTGGAGCAGATCACCGGGAAGGGCTGCACGATCCGGTTCCTGAGCCCGCCGTTGACGTTTACCGGTGGCGACGACTGGTGGGCCGGTTTGAGGCTCGTGCTCCTGGGTGCTGTGGCGAGTTTCGAGCGCGACATTCTGCTACGGCGCCAGCGCGAGGGCATCGGCTAGGCGAGGCAGCGTAAGACGTACAAGGGCCGCACGCCGACCGACCCGGCAAAGCTCGACAAGGCGCGTGAGCTGGTGGGGGCAGGGGTGCCGGTACCTGCTATGGCTCGGCAGCGCGGGGTCTCCCGGTCGGTGCTCACGCGCGCTGGTATCCGGAGCAACAAGAACGGCATACAGCAGCTGTTGATGGATGCGTGAACGACGCCGAGACGCCGAGACTTCCCCGACCTTCGAACCGCCCTTGCGGTCTCTTGCTCTCCCGGGGACAGCCAGCCTTCGAGCGCAACTGCGGTGTCCGACAGAAGCCTTCAGCAGGAATCCGGTCGAGGCGCAACGCGCGTTCGAGCACGCCCATGAGACGGGCGAGGTAGCGGTGTCGGACCGGGTGGTGCCGCGCAACTCGTCCGTGCGAAGGCCTTGATCGGCTCGGGGTTCTTGTTCTTCTCGCGGCCGCCACCGAGGCTGAGTTCATCTACCAACTCATGGCATCGAAACCGAAGATTGGGTTGGAAGTTGCGAATGCATCCCGTGCGGCCTCCACGTGGCTACGCGGGCCGGGTCTGACGAATGCAACGGGCCAGTCCTCGCCGGTTCTCCGCTGAGGAGAAGACAGAGTTCCTCCGATGGTTGGCCTATCCACAACAAGCCGCGGCGTCGAGGGTGAGCGCGCCGATGCTGTGCCTGCGCGGTGGCCAAGTGCCGCGACCGGTGCTGTTCGTGCTGGACGAAGCCGCGAACATCGGCCGGTGGCCCGAGCTGCCGGACGAAGGACGAGAACCCCGTGCAGGAGTTGCCGGCCTACTCCCCTGCTTGACGCTCACGCCACCCCAGCGGGCGACGGCCACGACATCGTCGAGGAACTCCTTCGGACACGCAGCGGGCATAGCGGCATCCTCCAAACAGCCTCCGGGGGCCACAGGCCAGGTCTCCACTGCCCTCAATGCACACCGCAAGGGCCCAACACGGATGAGCCCCGTGCTCAATCAGATGCGGCAAGTGACCCAAGCCATCGAAGGCGCCGAAACATCGCGCAACGAGCCCCGGGTGGAGTAGACCCGATTGCGGGTTCACCCGTGGAGGTCACCCGATGTCACCACGGCTCAACCCGTCGGAGACTTGCGGTATCCTCAGGCGACGTGGACGTCGATCACGCAACCGAGAGTGGGGCAACGGGGGGGGAGAGAGCTCGATCATTTTCAAGCTGGCCCATGCCCAGCAGCCCAGCCCCCATCCGGCGCGACCCAGCCTTTGCGAGCCTGTGGGAAGAGCTTGTCTACCGTGACGCAGTACATGTCTCTACCAATGCGGACGCGTTACGCGACGTAGTAGACGGCCCTCCCATCACATTTTACTGCGGGTTTGACCCTACCGCTCCCAGCCTCCACTTGGGCAACCTGGTCCAGCTGATCCTGATGCGACGGCTTCAATTGGCTGGCCACTGGCCCATCGCGTTAGTGGGGGGATCAACGGGCCTAATCGGCGATCCCAAACCAACATCCGAACGCCGGCTCAACGATCGCACGGTAGTTGAACAGTGGGTCGAAAGCCTTCGAGCGCAGATCTCCCGATTTTTAGACTTTGACTGCCCCAATCCAGCGCGACTCGTGAATAATCTAGATTGGACCGCTCCCCTGACCGCCCTCGATTTTCTTCGTGACGTGGGAAAGAATCTCCGTGTTGGCACAATGATCAAGAAGCAGATCGTGTCGTCTAGGCTAGCCGCGGAGGACGGGATTTCGTTTACGGAATTTAGCTATCAAGCCCTTCAGGGAATGGACTTCCTCGAACTCTACAAGCGCTACGGTTGCCTTCTCCAAACAGGAGGCAGTGACCAGTGGGGAAACCTCACGGCTGGAATTGAATTGACCAAACGTGTGGAGGGGGTTTCCCTGCATGCTGTTGGAACCCCGCTGATTACGGACGCCACCGGGCGCAAGTTCGGAAAGAGCGAGGGCAACGCCGTTTGGCTAGATGCGGACATGACTAGCCCCGCGGAGATGGTGAGATTTTGGTTGGATCAACATGAATCAATCATCATCGGACTACTGAAGACTTTCACATTTCTCGGCAGCGAAGAAATTAACGAACTAGAGCGCGGCATGGCTCAGGAGTCGGGCGTCCGCCGAGCTAAAGGGATCCTTGCCTTCGAGGTTACTTCCTTGGTTCACGGCGTGGAAAGAACGCGGCAGGCCTTCAATGGCTCCATCGGCGCCCCACCGCCGGAGCGATCGAGCTAAAGCGCCAGTCAAATGCGCGACACAAGCGCGGCGACCAAGCAATTGGTGCTTGAGGTTCTCGGGAGGCGGCCCGAGTACAGAGCATTGTCTTTCTTACAATAGAACGAATCAAGACCCCTTGAGTGAGGACCGAATGTGCTAGATATCGGGCTCTTCCCAGATGAGGGTGTAGCGCATGTCGCGCGGCGGGCCGGCGCGTCGGTGGCCGGATAGAGGTCGAGGTCTCCTGAGGATGAGAGCTCTTACACACTCAGCCCGAAAGACCTCGACGTGCATGACGCTACCGTCGGCGGGCGCGCTGATGCGTTGGCCAGCCCCGACCTGACTGTCTTCTGCCGCCTCGACGAACTCGGCCTCGTTGTCACCGGGCAGCGACTCGAGCCGGATCGTGCCGTATTGGCCTGCCAGGTGGTCCAGCCCGACCAGTGGTGCCGGCGCTGCGGCTGCGAAGAAAGACCACGTGACACCGTGGTCCGACGGCTTGCCCACGAACCACTGGGCTGGCAGCCCACGACGCTGGAGGTCGTCGTGCGCCGTTACCGCTGCAGCGGCTGCGGGTATGTGTGGCGCCAGGACACCACCGCCGCGGCCGAGCCGCGGGCCACGTTGTCTCGGCGCGCTCTGCGGTGGGCGCTGGAAAAGATCGTGGTCCAGCACTTGAGCGTGGCTCGGGTCGCCGAGGGGCTCGCGGTGGCCTGGGACACCGCCAACGATGCCGTTCTGGCCGAGGGCAAGCGGGTACTGATCGACCAGGAGCACCGCTTCGAGGGGGTGAAGGTCGTCGGGGTCGATGAGCACGTGTGGCACCACACCCGTCGCGGCGACAGGTACATCACCATGATCATCGACCTCACCCCAGCACGAGATGACACCGGCCCCGCCCGGCTGCTGGACATGGTCGAAAAACGCTCCAAGCAGGCGTTCAAGACCTGGCTGGCCGACCGCCCGCAGCAGTGGCGCGACGGCGTGGAAGTGGTCGCGATGGACGGCTTCACCGGGTTCAAGACCGCCGCCGTCGAGGAACTGCCCGACGTGGTGAGCGTGCTAGATCCCTTCCACGTCACGCGCCTGGCTGGCGAGGCGCTCGATGAGTGCCGACGGCGAGTTCAGCAGGCCATCTGTGGGCACCGCGGCCGCAAGGGCGACCCGCTCTATGCCGCCCGCCGGACCCTGTCGACCGGCGCCGACCTGCTCAACGACAAGCACAAGGACCGACTGGACACCCTGTTCGCCGACGACGCCCACGTCGAGGTCGAGGTCACGGAGCGTCTACCAGCCCATGATCGCCGCCTACCGCCACGAGAACCGGCGCCACGGCCCGAGCTGATGGCCCGGCTCATCGACTCGATCAGCACCGGCGTCCCCAAGGCCCTGGTCGAGATCACCAAGCTCGGCAGGACGCTGAAGAAGCGCGCCGCCGACGTCCTGGCCTACTTCGACCGGCCCAGCACCTCCAACGGGCCCACCGAGGCGATCAACGGCAGGCTCGAGCACCTGCCCGGCTCGGCACTGGGGTTGCGCAACCTTGACCAACTACATCGCCAGATCCCTGCTCGAGACCGGCGGGTTCAGACCCCGACTACACCCTGGATTCGGATGAGCCAGATTCAGGCGACCCCGTGTAGTATAACAATGGATCTGGAAAGATGGTCTATGCCGACCTGGTTAGAGGTTACTCGTGGTGGAAGCCGGGGACACAAAAACGATGCACCTGCTACGCCACGCAATTGAGTGGAGTTCGCGCGTGGAAAAGCTCAGTCCGATGGTGAGGAGAAGCTCGGCATGGTGGGGTGCCATCGTCGTGATCGTACTGATGGCCACGGCGTGCACCTCGACCCCGAAGCCCGACGGTCCGGCCTCATCACCTGTCGCGACGACATCATCAGCGGCACTGGCTATGTGCCGAGACCGAGGTCAGCTTGACCGCGCTCAAGAACTGACTACATCCAATCTTGCCCACATCAAGGGACACAAGGCCTGGGTGTGCTGGGTAAAACCGTCAAGTCAAGCGGAGGGGGTCGTGCCTCAAGGCCCTTACAGTGACGCCGATATGCGTGAGATCCGCAAGTCCGGAATCCTGGGCGACACACCCGTTCCCACTGACGCGGACTGCCATGTCGCGCCAGGCAAGGTGTACATACTGACTGACGATGGACAGGTGTGGTGGCATCGGATCGTGGAGTGCGGGGAGAACTTGAGCTGACGACCGAGAGCCACCTGACAGTCGCGGGTCGCGATGTCGTCGGCAGGCACCAGCAGGCCAGTGATGACAGCTACACGAGGGATCGCGTGAGGTCGTCCATCCTGCACAACGGCCCGTCGACGGCACGGGCCTTCAACTGCTGTCTGGCATGGTCACGGTTCCAGCTGGTCACCTCCACGACCTGATCCAAGATCCGGCCCTTGTCCTTCTCCGAAGCGGCCTGGTAGGCCCGGGCATACTTCTTGGTGCTCACACCCCATCGTGGCCGACACTCACTTCGCGGGGAAAAATGTGTGGGGTACGGACCCTTGCTACGCGGGGACTTTATGTGAGTGTCGTCGCAGGCTTGACGGAGTGGGTGTTCTGGTGTTGCGGCATTTAATTTCGGGAAAAGGGTAACGACGCCCTTTGGTCATCGATGACACCTGTGTCTGCTAGTGCTGTTACCCCGTTCAACGGTGAGAATGATGATGGTTATGAACAAGAATTCATGATTGGCTTTGGTTCTTGTGGGGATTCTCTGCTGTGGTGTACTTCAGGCAGGGGTGTCCCAAGCGTCACCAGAAGAGGGGGAGCTGGTCCGTGCGATCTGTGAGAGTCCTCGGTCTGCTGATGGGGATTATTCCTTTGATGGCTCTCGTTTCAGGGAAGTCAATGACGCCAGTGATGAATTGGCGAGCGTTTTCGATCGGTATCGTGACGTATGGGGTGGGGGCGAGTTTTGTCGTGATTATTCTGGCTTGAGGATTTACGTCAAGGACCCTTCGAGCGTGGAAGAAGTCGGTGACGTGGTGAGAAAGCTAGCTGTGCTGCCAGTTCTGATGGCTGGTCTCGTCGGCCTGTCGGGGTGTGGCGACTCTTGAGGTCTCTCCTTCTCCGAGCATCAAGGTGACCTCGTCTGCAGATGTCCGCTCCGCATGTCAGGACACCAGCGTCATGTCTCGGGCGGAGAAACTCACCATCTCGAATGTTGATTCCCTCAAAGGACACAAGGCATGGGGCTGTGTGATTGGCGGGGGAGGGTGACGGCGAGGTTCTGCAGTTTGAGTCCTTCGCCCAGTCTGACGTCGACTCGATGAGAAAAAGCCCCGATCATGGCTGATGTCCCGTTTTCCAAGGGACCCAACTGTGAGGTCACCAACGAGGTGACGGTCCTCTTCCTCGACGATGGCCGTGTCTTCCAGCATCGAGTGGTCGAGTGCACCTATGCCGACGAGAAGTGATTCTCTTGGCGTTGCGCAGGTGGTCCGGCTTCGTATCAGTAAACCCGAGCCGCATGTGGTCCAGGCCTGGCCCCGCCTTTTGGTGCCCGGGGTGCCCACCGGCGGGTCGGCATCGGCATAGGGTTGCCTAACTTGCATCAGGGTCGGTTTAAGTAACAATGGAGTTGTGAAAAATTCGACCGACACCGAGGTGGCCGCCGCAGGTCGCGACGTCGTCGGCGAGCACCAGCAGGGGGGAGCGGATAGCTCCACGAGGGATCGTGTGATGTCGTCCATCCTGCACAATGGCCCGTCGACGGCCAGTGAGCTGGCCGATCGTCTCGGTCTGACAGCAGCGGCAGTGCGCCGCCATCTCAGTTCCCTCGTCAACGAGGGCCTCGTCGATTCCCGCGAGAAGAGGGTCTTCGGGGCCCGCGGCAGGGGTCGCCCCTCCCGCGTCTTCTTCCTCACCGATCATGGGAGGGCTGATTACTACACCGCCTATGACGACCTGGCGATCTCGGCTCTACGGCAACTTGCCGACGCCGTCGGACCGTCGGCACTCGATGCGGTGGCCAAGGCCCGAGTCGATGACATCGAGTCGCGGTATCGCGCCCTGCGGGAGAAATGTCCCGACGAGGTTCCTGCCCAGTTGTTGGCCGAGGCCCTGTCGGCAGACGGGTACGTGGCGACCGCTCAGCCGGCGGGCGCCGGGCAGCAGATCTGCCAGCACAACTGCCCGGTTGCCGAGGTGGCCAAGGTCTTTCCGCAGCTGTGCGAGGTCGAGACCCAGTTGTTCTCCGAACTCCTCGGGTCGCACGTCCAGCGGTTGGCAACGATCGCTCACGGTGACGGGGTGTGCACCACCCACATTCCCGTCGACGTCGAGATCACCCGTCGAGCACTCTCCGAGCCGTCCAAGCGTCCATCCATCCGAAAGGATCACTCATGACCCAGGTTGACACCCCCACAAGCCTCCCGGGCACCGGCGCCAGCCAGGACGAACACCTGGCTGCCCTCAGCGGCTACAAATACGGCTGGCACGACTCCGATGCCTACGCAGCAGCTTCTCAGCGCGGACTGTCCGAGGATGTCGTGCGCGGCATCTCGGCCATGAAGCATGAGCCGCAGTGGATGCTTGACATGCGTCTCAAGGCCCTCAAGCTCTTCGGGCGCAAGCCGATGCCGACCTGGGGCGTCGACATCAGCACGATCGACTTCGACCAGATCAAGTACTTCGTGCGCGCCCAGGAGCGTCAGGCCCAGTCCTGGGAGGACCTTCCGACCGACATCAAGAACACCTACGACCGTCTGGGCATCCCGGAGGCCGAGAAGGATCGTCTGGTTGCCGGTGTGGCCGCCCAGTACGAGTCCGAGGTCGTCTACCACAAGATTAACGAGGAGCTCGGCAAGCAGGGAGTGCTGTTCCTCGACACCGACACGGCCCTCAGGGAGGAGCCCGAGCTCTTCCGTGAGCACTTCGCCAGCGCCGTCCCGCTCGGTGATAACAAGTTCTCCGCGCTGAACTCCGCCGTGTGGTCCGGTGGCTCCTTCATTTACGTGCCGAAGGGCGTCCACTGCACCATCCCGCTGCAGGCCTACTTCCGCATGAACACCGAGAACCTCGGCCAGTTCGAGCGGACCCTGATCATCGTCGACGAGGGTGCCTACGTGCACTACGTCGAGGGCTGCACCGCCCCGATCTACAAGTCGGACTCACTGCACGCGGCAGTCGTCGAGATCATCGTCAAGAAGAACGCCCGCTGCCGTTACACGACCATCCAGAACTGGTCGAACAACGTGTACAACCTCGTCACCCAGCGTGCCTACGTCGAGGAGGGCGGCACGATGGAGTGGATCGACGGCAACATCGGTTCCAAGGCCAACATGAAGTACCCCGCCTGCTACCTCATGGGCCCGCACGCCAAGGGTGAGGCTCTGTCGGTCGCCTTCGCAGCCGAGGGACAGCACCAGGACACCGGCGCCAAGATGGTCCACAACGCCCCGTACACCTCGTCGACGATCGTCTCCAAGTCGATCTCCCAGGGCGGTGGACGCTCGGCCTACCGCGGCCTCGTCGCCGTAGGCAAGGACGCTCACCACTCCTCCTCAGCAGTACGCTGTGACGCCCTGCTGGTGGACGATATCTCGCGCTCGGACACCTACCCGTACAACGACATCCGTACCGACGAGGTGTCCATGGCCCACGAGGCCACCGTCTCCAAGGTCAGCGAGGATCAGCTGTTCTACCTCATGCAGCGTGGTCTGACCGAGGAGGAGGCCATGGCCATGATCGTGCGCGGATTCATCGAGCCGATCGCTAAGGAGCTGCCGATGGAGTACGCCCTGGAACTCAACCGGCTCATCGAGTTGCAGATGGAGGGTGCGGTCGGCTGATCCGACCCCCGCCCAGACGAACCCCACTTTTCCCAGAAAGAGAGACACTGCGTTGAGCGCACCAGCCGCCGCGCCCAGAAAGGGCCACAACGTCGCCATCGAGAACGACGTCGAATCCCATCTGCACCCCACCCCGTCGTGGGAAGTCGCCGATCACCCCATGCCCACCGGGCGTGAGGAGATCTGGCGGTTCACCCCGATCAAGACCTTCACCCCGATCCTCTCCGAGCTCGCTCTCGAGTCGAGCCAGGAGGCCGACGTCATCGACGTCGACGTCAGGGGGGCCGAGGGCATCACCGTCACCGACCTGGCCGCCAGCGAGCTGAATGACCTGGCCGAGACCCCGCAGGACCGTCTGTCGGCTCTGGCCGCAGCCGACCCGCACGCCGTCAATCATCGTCTGGTCATCCCGGCCGAGGCCGAGCTCAAGGTTCCGGTCGAGATCACCGTCAATGGTCACAACGACGAGATCTCCTGCCACCACAACGTGGTCGTCGAGATCGGCAACCATGCCCAGGCCACCGTCATCGTTCGTCACCGTGGTGTGGCCCGTCTCGGTGAGAACTGGACCTTCCGCGTCGGTGACGGTGCCCAGGTGACCGTCCTCTTCGTCCAGGAGTGGGACGACACCGCCATTCACGGTGCCCAGATCTCCTTCGAGATCGGTCGTGACGCTACCGTCCGCACTGCCCAGGCCAGCTTCGGCGGCAAGGCCGTGCGCATTTCCCAGACCGCCTCCTACGACGGCCCCGGTGGCAACCTGACCCAGCTCGGTGCCTACTTCGCCGATGCCGGCCAGCACATCGAGCACCGCCTGTTCGTCGACCACAATGCCCCCAGCACCGAGTCCCACGTGGACTTCCGTGGTTGTCTGCAGGGCAAGGACGCGCATTCGGTGTGGATCGGTGACGTCCTCATCCGTCCGGTGGCCGAGGACATCGAGACCTACGAGTCCAACAAGAACCTCGTCCTCACCGAGGGCTGCCGTGCCGACGCCGTGCCGAACCTGGAGATCCAGACCGGCAACATCCGTGGCGCCGGACACTCCGCCTCCACCGGACGCTTCGACGCCGAACAGCTGTTCTACCTGCAGTCGCGTGGTGTCGAGGAGGCCGAGGCCCGTCGTCTCGTCGTGCATGGCTTCTTCACCGACATCGTCCGCAGGATCGGCGTGCCAGAGATCTCCGAGGAGCTCGTCGCCCGCATCGAGGCCGAGCTCGTCGAGAACCTCGGCCCCTCCACCACAGCGGAGGAGGACTGATGCCGGTCGTCACCAGTTTCTCGGCCCTCGACGAGGATTCCCCGCAGGAGTTTGAGGTCGACGGCACCGAGATCGTCCTGGTACGCACCGAGGGTGAGGTCCACGCTATCGGAGCCATCTGCACCCATGCTCAGGTGCCAATGGCTGACGGTGACGTCGAGGACTGTGGCCTCGAGTGCTACATGCACGGGTCGATCTTCGATCTGCGCACCGGCAAACCCCGCAACCTTCCGGCCACCGAGCCGCTTCCCGTCTATCCCGTGACCATCGACGGCGACGACGTCCTCGTCGACGTCGCCAACCCCATCACCAAGGAGTCCTGAACCACCATGGCAACCCTGCAGATCAATGACCTTCACGTCGACGTTGAGACCGAGGCCGGTCCCAAGCAGATCCTCAAGGGAGTCGACCTGACCATTAACTCCGGAGAGGTCCACGCCATCATGGGCCCCAACGGTTCCGGCAAGTCGACCCTGGCCTACACCCTGGCCGGTCACCCCAAGTACACCGTCACCGGTGGTTCCGTCACCCTCGACGGTGAGGACCTGCTGGCGATGACCGTCGATGAGCGTGCCCGCGCCGGTCTGTTCCTGTCGATGCAGTACCCGGTCGAGGTGCCCGGCGTCTCCGTCGCCAACTTCCTGCGTACCGCTCGTACCGCCACCGACGGTCAGGCCCCGAAACTGCGCACCTGGGTCAAGGAGGTCAATGAGGCCCTGACCCGTCAGGAGCTCGACCTCGACTTCGCCGAGCGGTCCGTCAACGAGGGATTCTCCGGTGGTGAGAAGAAGCGTTCCGAGATGGCCCAGCTCGAGCTGCTCCACCCGAGGTTCGCGATCCTCGACGAGACCGACTCCGGCCTGGACATCGATGCCCTCAAGGTCGTCGCCAACACCGTCAACCGGTACATGACCGACCCCGAGCACGGGCTCATGCTCATCACCCACTACACCCGCATCCTGCGTTACGTTAAGCCCACCCAGGTTCACGTCTACGTCGATGGCCGGGTGGCTGCCACCGGTGGTCCGGAACTGGGTGAGGAGCTCGAGGCCGAGGGCTACGAGAAGTACGTGTCCGCTGTCAAGGCCAACTCCTGATCATGAGCTACGACGTCGAGAAGATCAGGAAGGATTTCCCCATCCTGTCCACCAGGGTGGGGGAGTACCCGCTGACGTACCTCGACTCGGCCAACACCTCCCAGAAACCGCAGGTCGTCATCGACGCCCTGAGCGAGCACTACGCCCGACACAACGCCAACGTTGCTCGGGCCATGCACCAGCTCGGGTTGGAGTCCACCCAGGCATACGAGGGCGGGCGTGAACGCATCGCGCGGTTCCTCGGGGCGTCTCGTCCCGAGGAAGTGGTGGCCCTGTCGAACGCCTCGGAGGCTCTCAACCTGTGTGCCCACACTTTGGGTGAGCGTCTCGGACCCGGCGACGAGGTCGTCATCTCGGTGATGGAGCATCACTCCAACCTGGTGCCATGGCAGCTCGTGTGTCAGCGCACCGGAGCCACCCTGCGGTGGTTCGACATCACCGATGAGGGCCGTCTCGACCTCGAGAAGGCCGAGGCGGAGGGCCTCATCAACGAGCACACCAAGGTCGTCTCCCTGACCCTGGCCTCCAACGTGCTCGGCACGATCAACCCGATCGGGATGATCGCCGAGCAGGCCCATGCCGTCGGTGCCGTCATGGTGGTCGACGCATCCCAGGCCGTCCCACAGATGCCTGTTGATGTGTCGGCCCTGGGAGCTGACCTGGTGGCTTTCACCGGTCACAAGATGTGCGGCCCGACCGGCATTGGCATTCTCTGGGGGCGCTACGACCTGCTCGCCGAGCTCCCGCCCTTCCTCGGCGGTGGCGAGATGATCGAGGTCGTGCGCATGGAGGGATCGACCTACGCCGAGCCCCCGCATCGCTTCGAGGCAGGCACCCCGCCGATCGCTCAGCTCGCCGCCCTCGGCGTGGCCGCTCACTATCTGGATGGCATCGGGATGGAGGCCATTGCCGAGCACGAGCACGAGCTCGCGGCCCGGATGCTCGAGGGTCTGCAGACCGTCAAGGGGGTGCACATCCTCGGACCGATCGACGCCACCGCCCGTACCGGCACGGTGTCCTTCACCATCGAGGGAGTACATCCGCACGACGCCATGAGCCTCATGGATGGTCACGGGGTTGCAGTGCGCGGTGGCCACCACTGTGCCAGGCCGTTGCACGAGCGGCTGGGAATACAGTCGTCCCTTCGTGCGTCGTCATACCTGTACTCCACCACGGACGAGGTGGATCGGCTCGTCGAGTCCGTCGAGTACGCTCGGAGCTTCTTTGCCGGAGGTGTCGCATGAACGTCGAGGAGATGTATCAGCAGATCATCCTGGATCACTACCGGGAGAAGCACCACAGTGGTCTGCGCGAGGACTACGACGCCGAGGTGACCCAGGTCAACCCGTCTTGTGGCGACGAGTTGCTGCTGCGGGTTCACCTGGATGGCGACGTCATCTCCGACGTGTCCTATGACGCGGTGGGGTGCTCCATCTCCCAGGCGTCGACCTCGGTCATGACCGATCTCGTCATCGGCAAGACCATCGACGAGGCCCAGGAGCTCTACCGCGGCTTCCAGGAGATGATGCGCTCTCGCGGCACCATCGAGCTCGACGAGGACACCTACGAGGATGCCATTGCCTTCGAGGGAGTCGCCAAGCTCATGGCGCGAGTCAAGTGCGCGATGCTCGGCTGGTCAGCACTGGAGGACGGTCTGCTCAAGGCGACCGAGAAGGCTCCGGCCACTGCCGATGCGATCTCTGAGAAGAACGAGACGAAGGAGGAGGGCTGATGAGCGATGACAACGCCGTGCCCGCCCAGGAAGTGACGCTGACGGCCATGCCGACCGTCGACGACGTCATCGAGGCGATGAAGGACGTCATCGACCCCGAACTCATGGTCAACGTCGTTGACCTCGGCCTCGTCTACGGGGTCAACATCGACGACGAGGGCAATGTCGCCATCGACATGACGCTGACCAGCCCCACCTGCCCGCTGACGGATCGGCTGGAGTATGACACCCAGACGGTGCTGGAGGGGATCGTCAAGTCCGCGACGATCAACTGGGTGTGGCTGCCGCCGTGGGGTCTGGAGCGCATCACCGATGATGGCCGGGCGCAGCTCCAGGCGATTGGCTTCAACGTCTGAGTCTGTCGTCACGCCCCTGTGCCCGCGGGGACTGACGGGAGGGGCCGGGGAAGACCCAGCCCCTCCCTGGGCACACTCAAATACTGGAGGCCACCTCGTAGGCGTCCCAGATCGCGTACATGATGTTGGCGGGCTTGCGGGCGTCCCCGATGATGTTGAACGGCAATCCGGTCGCCTCGACGGCGCCACGCAGGTCCTGCTCGGGCAGATAGCCGATGGCGGCGACGACCGAGTCGGCGGGCAGTTCCTTCTCGTGGCCGTTGACCTCGACCATGAGCCCCTTCGGCGTGGTGTGCAGGGCCTTGGCATCAGCCATCACCTCGGTCCCACGGAAGGGAACCAGGCGACGCAGCATGTCCTCATTGGCAGCGCACAGCGGGGCATTTCGGGTGAGAATGTCGGGTTCGGCCTCGACGATCGTCACTTCGGCCTCGGCTTCCCGCATCGCCAGAGCCAGCTCGCAACCCGTCAGGCCGCCTCCGATGATGACGATCCTCTTACCCAGTGAGTCACGATGGAGCAGGGCGTCGGTGGCGTCGACGACCGTGGTGTCATCACCCAGATCGAGTCGACGTGGCGTTGACCCGGTGGCCAGGATGATGTGATCGGCCCCGAAGGACGCGATGAGGTCGGCGGTTGCCGGGGTGTTGAGACGGATCTCCACACCCAGCTCCTCCAGGGTCGTTCGGTACCAGTCGAGCAGGGCCAGGTCGTCCTCCTTGAAGGAGGGTTGGCCACCAGCGAGTACGACACCGCCGATGTGGTCGCTGGCCTCGACGATGACGGCCTCGTGTCCGCGTTCGCTGAGGACTCGCGCTGCCTCCATGCCCGCCAGACCAGCACCGATGATGAGCACCCTCTTGGCGCGGTGCGGCAACACCGGATGCAGATGGGTGTCGGCCTCGCGTCCGGTCTCCGGGTTCACCGAGCAGTTCAGCACGGTGTACTTGCCGATACGACCGATGCAGCCCTCCTGGCAGGAGATGCACGGACGTACCCGTTCCGGATGGTCGGTCTGCAACTTGATGACGATGTCTGGGTCCGCCAGGGTTGGTCGGGCCAAGGACACCATGTCGACGATCCCGTCGGAGACCGCACTGGCGGCAAGGTCAGGATCGTCCATCCGTCCTGCGACGATGAGCGGGATGTCCGGCAGAGCCTCCTTGAGCTCGGAGGCATAGGGCAGGTAGAGCCCCTTCGCCTGGTACATCGGCGGATGGTTCCAGAACCAGGCATCGTAACAGCCGACGTCGATGTCGAGGGCCTCGTATCCATAAGAGTGCAGCAGGCGAGCGGCCTCGATGCCCTCAGGCATGTCACGACCGACTTCCTCGAAGTCCTCGTCGGGAAGGGCACCGACGTTCCAGTCCTTCATCATGGACTTCGGCGAGAAGCGGATCTGGACCGGGAAGTCGTCCCCGACCGCCTCGTGGATGGTCTCGACGATCTCGCGCGGGAACCGCAGGCGGTTCTCCAGCGATCCGCCGTACTCGTCGGTGCGGTGGTTGAACCTCTCGATGGCGAACTGATCAATGAGGTAGCCCTCATGGCAGGCATGCACCTGGATGCCGTCGAAGCCAGCTTCATAGGCAACCTTCGCGGCGATCCGGAACTGGGCGACGATCTGGTGAATCTCGTCCTTGGTGATCTCGCGGCAGGTAACTCTCGGATTCCACATGTAGGGGATTTCCGACGGGGCTGCCGGCTTCTCACCGGGACGCAGCACGACAGGCATGATGACTCGTCCGAACCCGGCACCGACCTGCAGGACGATGCGGGAGTCATGGGCGTGAACCCGTTCCGTCATCTCCCGTGACGTCCGCAGGAAGCAGGCAGGAGACAGCGTCGGATTGGGCAGCGTGCCGCTGGGCAGGTGTTCGATCGGGTTCGTCACCTGACAGACGCCGGTGATGATGAGGCCGATACCGCCGGCAGCTCGCCGGACGTAGTAGTCGATTCCTCGTTGGTTCCAGCCGCCCTCAGCGGTGGACATGCCCAGTGGGCCCATCGGGCCCATGGCGTAGCGGTTCTTGACGTGGATGGAGCCGATGGTCGTCGGCTCGAACAGAATTCGATGGATCTCGCTCACAACAACCTCCCCGGCCGGCGTCATCGATGACGCACTGAATTGGATGCCGTGTGCGTCCCTATTGTATTCGCTGGACGCGAACGCGGTGGCTGAATCCGTTCAGACGCTGCGTTGAGGGCTATGGGTCAGGTCGTGTGAGCCGACGGCTCACACGTCACCCCAGGTCATTGGTGGAGAAGGTGTCGCACTTGGCCGGGTCGCCGGTGTCGAAGCCGCGCTGGGCCCAGTGAACTCGCATCCCCGACGAGCCGTGGGTCCACTTGTCGGGTTGCACGCCGCCACCGTACTGACGCTGGATGTGATCATCTCCGACGGCTCGAGCGGCCTCGACGACCTTGGCCAGGTCGTCACGGGTGACATTGTCGATGACGTCGTCCTCGTTCTCCGAGGTCCACTTGAGATAGGTGCCGGCATAGCAGTCAGCCTGCAACTCGAGGCGTACTGACGCCGACTTCGGGCCGGTCTGGTTACCCGATGCGTGAGCCTCGGACAATGTCCCCAGCAGGTCCTGGGCGTGATGACCGTATTCGTGGGCCATGATGTAGGCCTCGGCAGCGGTGGAGGACTCAGTACCAAGCTGCTGCAACAGGGTGCCGAGGAAGTTCGTGTCGAGGTAGACCATTTTGTCCGGCGGGCAGTAGAAAGGCCCAGTCTGGGCGTCGGCGTGACCACACCCGGTGCGCGCCGAACGGCTGAATGGGGTCGTCTTGGCCTTGGTGTAGCCCTCGATCTGGGTTTCCCAGTACTGGTTGATGCTGGTGGCGTAGGCCGCCCAGCGGCAGTTGGGGTCCCTCTTGACGTCGGCTCCGGTACGGCAGCGCGACACTGCGGTCGTCGAGTTGGCCGGGGTGGTTTGTGATTGATCGTTCTGACCGAGCAGATCGCCAGGATTGACGCCCAGCAAAACCGCAATGAGAAGGACGACGACCCCGGCACCTCCTCCGATGGCGACACGCCCACCGCCGCCACCGCCACCGGGGGAGCCGATGGAACCGGGATCAATACCTGCGTCGTCCTTGAAATCCATGACGCCCCGTCTCAGACGGCGAACCAGCAGATGACGCCAGCGATGACCAGCGCGGCTGGAATGATGATGGCCAACAGGTGCCACCACCGTTTCTCCAACCAGATCTGCGTCAGGACGCCAATGATGAGGCCAAGAACGCCCAGGGCAACCACCGAGCACCAGTAGGTGACGGGCTCACCACGCTGGCACACGTCGGCGGCCTGGTCGCAGAGGGACCACCACGCGAGATATCCGAAAATCCCCAATCCAAGCACGGCGACGACAACACCGCAGATGACGAGAATCAGGTATCGGCGCCATGAACGGGCGACGTCTTCAAGGTCGTCGTCATCCTCTGGTGCTGCTCGGCGTGGCGTACTCATGCCTGACATTCTGTCAAGATGTGGGGCATGATGTCTCCTTTCGCGCGGGGAAATGAACCCAATGTCGCCCGGAAAGACCCTGGAAAAGGCATTGTCACCCTTCATCACGATCACGCCACGCGGATGGACGCCACCACCCTCTACGAATGCCTGTGGCTGCGCAGCGCCGTGTTCAACGGGGAGCAACAGTGCACTGAGCCGGACCTGGACGGACGAGAACTCGAACCCACCACGGTCCTGGTGTGGGCCGCGGTCGATGGGCATCCGGTTGGAACCCTGCGCATCCTTGACGACGACCACATCGTCATCGGACGAGTCGTCGTCGACGACAACCACCGCGGCCTCCACATTGGCCGGCGCATGATGGATCTGGCCCTTGAACTTGCGCGCGCTGTTGACAAGGAGATCACCTTGCACGCTCAGTCGTACTTGGAGAACTGGTACGGCGATTTCGGTTTCGTCGTCACCGGGCCGCACTTCGACGAGGCAGGTATCGATCACGTCCCCATGACCTTGGGACGCTGATTCATCCAGGCTCTCCATTTGGTCCAAGTCGTCAGGACGGGGGAAGATGGGCCGGTGCTGCAGGTCAAGGATGTGGAGGTGCGGGTCGGAGCCAGGCTCCTGCTCAACCCAGTGAGTTTCCAGGTCACCGCTGGGGACAAGATCGGTTTGGTGGGTCGAAACGGTGCCGGCAAGACGACCCTGACCCGCATCCTGGCGGGTGAGGGGCTACCCGCCGCAGGTTCGGTGAGACGTACCGGGGAACTCGGCTACCTGCCTCAGGACCCCCGCGATCCTGACATGGAGACCATTGCCCGAGCACGAATCCTCTCGGCCCGTGGCCTGGACCACATGCTCGAACGGATGCGTACCCTGGAGCACCAGATGGCCAACGGCTCCGACGAGGAGCGGGCGGTCGCGATGGACAAGTACTCCAAGGCGGAGGACCGTCTCATCGCCGCTGGCGGTTACGGAGCCTCTGCCGAGGCTGCTCGGATCGCGTCGAACCTGGGACTTGACGATCGCGTGCTGTCCCAGCCACTCAAGAACCTTTCCGGTGGTCAGCGTCGTCGAGTCGAGCTGGCGCGCATCCTGTTCTCCGGGGCAGACACCCTCCTCCTGGACGAGCCGACCAACCACCTGGACGCCGACTCCATCGTCTGGCTGCGCAGCTTTTCTGCAGTCCTACTCGGGCGGGGTCCTCATGATCTCCCACGACACCGGTCTGGTGGAGGCCACCGTCAACAAGGTCTTCCACCTCGACGCCAACCGCGCCACCCTCGACATCTACTCCATGGGGTGGAAGCTCTATCTGGAGCAGCGGGCTGCTGACGAGAAGCGTCGTCACAAGGAGAGGATCAACGCCGAGCGCAAGGCTGCTGCCCTGCAGGTCCAGGCTGACAAGCTGCATGCCAAGGCGACGAAGGCCGTTGCCGCCCAGCAGATGGCCCGGCGCGCCGAGAAGCTGCTTGCCGGGGTAGAGGGAGAGAGAGCTGTCGACAAGGTGGCTGCCATCCGCTTCCCCGACCCGGCCCCCTGTGGCAAGACGCCTCTGACGGCCCGCAACCTCACCAAGACCTACGGTTCCCTGGAGGTCTTCACCGGGGTGGACCTGGCCATTGACCGGGGATCCCAAGTCGTCGTCCTGGGGCTCAACGGTGCCGGAAAGACAACCCTGCTTCGGATCCTGGCAGGCAAGGAGACCCCCGACACCGGCGAGGTCATCGCCGGGCATGGCCTCAAACTGGGCTATTTCGCCCAGGAGCACGACCTGCTGGACATGGATCGCACTGTGCTGGAGAACATGGCCAGCGCAGCAGCTGATCTCGACGAGACCGAGATGCGCAAGGTGCTGGGCTCCTTCCTCTTCACCGGCGACGACGTCCACAAACCGGCCGGGGTGCTCTCCGGCGGCGAGAAGACCCGTCTTGCCCTGGCCACCCTCGTCGTCTCCTCGGCCAATGTGCTGCTGCTCGACGAGCCGACCAACAACCTCGATCCGGCCAGCCGAGAGCAGGTCCTCGACGCCATCGGCCACTTCGGTGGGGCGATCATTCTCGTCACCCACGACGAGGGAGCCGTCCATGCCCTCGACCCTGATCGGGTGCTTGTGTTGCCCGACGGCACTGAGGACATGTGGAGCGCTGACTACGCCGAGCTCATCAGTCTGGCCTGATATTGCAGTCCCGACGACCATGACATGCCGTAGCATGAGGGCGCACAGGACGTTGTCGAGGAGGGCTGATGGTCACACGTGCGCCCAGACTGGTTGGTGAGGCCAGGCAGGCGATGGCCGAGGAATTGGCGGGTCGGTACAACCAAGGTGCGTCCATCCGGTCGTTGGCACGCGAGTCCGGACGGTCCTACGGACTGGTGCAGAAGCTCTTGCGGGAAGCCGGGGTGGAGTTTCGTCCTCGTGGTGGTGCGGACCCGGCGTCGCCTGAGACCAAGGCCGAGCGTGAGACCGTGCAGCAGGAACAGGCAGATGATCAGCCCGACGTCGAGGCCCTCCGCCTGGCCGTCGAGACCGCAGTGGCCCGTGCGGAGAAGGCCGACCGCAAGGCACGCAAGGCTGAGAAGGCATTGCGCAAGCTGCGTCGCAAGGGAGCCGGGAAGTCCCGCCGCAAGGAGGCCAAGGCGACCCTCAACAAGCATCGTGCCAAGGCCGAGAAGGCTGACCGCAAGGTGCGCAAGGCTCGTCGTCGCCTCGACGAGGTCGAACACGCAGCAGAGCCTCGTCAGTTCTGAGGGTCGTACGCGTCGACCGTGATCAGCGCGGGACCAGGGTGGTGATCTCCACCGCTGAGGTGACTTCCACCGCATCCACATGAACGTCCTGGACGTGGTGGGCGCTGGGCCCCATCGCGACGACGTCTGAGGCCGTCGGCCCGTCGAGGCCGACGACGGTGCTGATCTCCTCATGTCCGGCAATCTTGAACTGTGATTCCAGACCGGCCACGAGTTCGTCATGCTTGTGGGGTTGAATACCGATCATCCCGGTCACCTCGCGCAACTGGTGCAGATGCTCGGGTAGGGGAGTGACGACGACGAGGAGGCCGTCGGGACGCAGTATGCGCTTGAACTCGTCGCGGTTGCGCGGCGCGAAAACGCACAACACGGCGTCCATGCACCCGGTGCGGATCGGTAGACCGGCCCAGGTGTCGGCGACGACAGCTGCCATCCGAGGATGGGTTCTCGCTGCCTTGCGAATGGCTGCTGATGAGACATCGGTGGCTAGTCCGTGGGCAGTAAGGTGACCTTCGAGGACCTGTGCCAGATGATGTCCCGTTCCAGCCCCGACCTCGACGATGCTCCCGCGGTCGGCGAGGATCTCGGTGAGACGACCGTCAAGGTCGTGGAAGAGACCGGCGTCAAGTACCCGCTGACGTGACGTGACCATCGCGGGGGTGTCAGCGTTCGCCCCGGCCGGGGAGGTCATCATCGTCACATGGCCCTGTTTGGCGATGTCGAGACAATGGCCTTCCTCGCAGCGCAGGGACCTCCCATCGAGGTTCATGGGTCTTTCGTGGCCACGGCGTTGACAGGTCGGGCACACCAGCCACGGCAGGGCCAGGGACAACGTCGGCGTCACTTGGTGGTCGTCCTCGTCTCAGTGGTCCCGGACTCCTTGGGCGCTGCGATGGTGCCTTCGTCGTCGATGGTTGCAGTAGGCGCCGAGATCCGGTTGGCCTTGGCCCAGCGCTTCTGACGATCCTTGACATCACCTCGGATGAGCACGAAGAGACCGATCACCGCGATGGCGGTGAAGCAGAACCATTGGATGGCATAGGACAGGTGCGGGCCATCATCGAGTTCTGGAAGTTCCAGGGGAACAAGACCGCTCTGGGCCGGGACCATCGAGGTGGCCGTGATGTAACCGTTGACGTAGGTGATCCCCTGCGTCTTGCCGATGGCGTCGGAGTTGATGAGCCTGACCTTGCCCCGTACCGGGTCGGTGGCGGTGGGCTTGCCGTGTTCATTGCCCTTGACCCGCCCGGTGATCGTCACGGTTCCAGAAGGCGCTGGCGGCAAGGCCTGATTGTCACCGGTGGCGGAGGATCGCTTGAGGAAGCCGCGATCGATGAGAACGCGCTGACCATCCTTGGTGACGATGGGGGTGACGACCTCGGACCCTTCATCATCGCCATTGCTGCGATAACGCACCTGAAGCTCGTGAGCCGTGTCGAAGGTGCCGGTGATGGTGGCCGGGCGCCACTGTTCCTGCGCGGTCACCGGGTGCTCACCCATGAGGGTCGACCACTCGACCGGTCGCTTGTTCTCGTTGGTACGGATGATCTCATTGGCCTCGCGGCGGCCCGACAGCCGGTGCAGCTGCCATTCGCCGAGGCGTACCATGACCAGGCCCAGCGCAATGACCAGGAGGGTCAGGGCCACCCATCGAACCCACAGCTTCTTCACGTCCTCGAGCCTAGTTGGTCCTGCCACGTTGGCTGCTGGCAGGCCTCAGCCGTCCGATCCATGCCCAGGATTCAGTTCTCGTCGACCTCTCCATGGATCGTCACGGCCGGGTTCAGCTCCCCGCGATTTTCCTCAGCGTGCTGGGAGGGCAAGGCGTCAGTGGTGCGTCGGTCCGCCGCATTGCCGAGGACGACAGCGATGGCAGGGATGACGGCAGCCCCCAGCAGGAAGGTCCACCGCCAGGGACTGGGGGTGATGACGAGCCCGATGAAGCACAAGGTTCGCACCAGCATTGACCACAGATAGCGACGCTGACGCATCTCCAGATCATCGCTGGCAGATCTCTTCGCGGACGTGATGGAGTGCCGGGAGTCATGATGCCCCCTGTGCCACCGAACACGTGCAGCGTCACTCACCCGTCCAGCCTAAGTCTGCGACGCCAATCAGGTCGAACCGTCCGAGCTCTTGGTGGTGGCCTGCGATAGGTTCATTCCATGAGTCCAGACACCTCGGGCCGCGTTGCCCTCGTCACAGGTGGATCGCGCGGTATCGGTGCTGCGATCGCCGCAGATCTGCACGCACAGGGATACCGAGTGGCTGCCACGAGTCGCTCGGCCACCGCACCTGAGGGGGTGATGCCGGTCGCCTGCGATGTCACCGACGCAGACTCCGTCGACGCAGCATTCAGCCAGGTGGAGAAGGAGTTCGGCCCGGTCGAGGTGCTCGTCGCCAACGCAGGCATCACTCGGGACGGACTCCTCGCCCGTATGAAGGAGGAGGACTTCACCGACGTTCTCGACACCAACCTCACTGGTGCCTACCGCGTCATTCGTCGCGCTGCCAGGGCGATGACTCGCTCCCGGTTCGGACGCATCGTCCTGACCTCCTCGGTGGTCGGCCTGCTCGGTTCGCCTGGCCAGGTCAACTATGCCGCGTCGAAGGCCGGCATGGTCGGTATCGCCCGGTCCGTGACCCGCGAGCTCGGTTCCCGTGGCATCACCTGCAACCTCGTCGCTCCCGGTTTCATCTCCACCGAGATGACTGACGAACTGCCCGAGAAGGTCGTCGAGGACTACCTGGAGCGCATCCCGGCCAAGCGGTTGGGAACGGTTGACGATGTCGTCGCCGCTGTCCGGTTCCTCGTCTCCGACCCCGCCGGGTACATCTCCGGTGCCGTGATCCCCGTCGACGGCGGGCTCGGCATGGGCCACTGACACCACGTACATCCATCCCCATCGACTGGAAGGACATCACCATGGGGCTTCTTGAAGGACGCACCATCCTCGTCACCGGCGTGACGATGCACACCTCGATTGCGTTCAAGGTGGCTCAGATCGCCCAGGAGCAGGGTGCACGGGTCATCGTCTCCAACCTGCCTCGGGCGGTCGGGGTCACCCGTCGCGCAGTGCGCAAGCTAGATCCGGTGCCGGAGGTGCTGGAGCTTGACGTCACCGACGACGACCAGCTCGCCGCCCTGCCCCAGCAACTGCGCGGCCTCGGGGTGGAGAAGCTCGACGGCGTCGTCCACGCCATCGCCTTCGCCAACCCGAAGACGGCCCTGGGCGGCAAGTTCCTCGAGACCGAGTGGGAGGACGTCTCGGTGGCGGTGCACACCTCCACCTACTCCTACGTCTCCCTCATCACCGCCCTCGACGGGATGCTCGCCGAGCATGCCTCCGTCGTCGGTCTGACCTTCGACGCCACCGTTTCCTGGCCCTTCTACGACTGGATGGGAGTTGCCAAGGCTGGGCTGGAGTCGGCCAACCGTTATCTGGCCCGCTACATGGGTCCCAAGGGAGTTCGCTGCAACCTCGTCTCGGCCGGCCCGTTGGACACCATGGCCAAGACAGCCATTCCCGGCGCCGACGCCTTCAACGACCTGTGGGGAGAGCGTGCCCCGCTCGGCTGGGACACCAAGGACACCACTCCTGCCGCCAAGGGGATCGTTGCCCTGCTGTCCGACTGGTTCCCCGCCACCACCGGCGAGATGATCCACGTCGACGGAGGCATGGGTTCGACTGGAGCCTGATCAGGTCAGCGGCCACGAGGTGGCTGCTGTGATCGCTTGGGAGGCGGCGTTGCGCAACTGGCGCAGCGCCGCCTCCCGCGTGTGTGCGCTGTGGGCCGTGATCAGTTGGTGGGCAGAGGCGAGTCCGGCGTCACAGGCGGTCAACACGGTCCATGCCGGGTCGAGGAGCCTCTGGTCGGAGGGGCGGTGACCGGTCAGATGAGGGGCAATGGCCTCAGGACGTTCCCCGGCGACCATGCCCAGATCACTGAGCCGGGATGCCGTGGCCGTCATCGCCGAACGAAGCAGGGGAGCCGCATCGGCGGGAGTTGGTGGGGACAGCGGAGCTACTGCTCGGGCGATAGTCCACTGCATGGCAGAACCGACAGGCTGGGGGATCCACGCCGTACCGGCGGGCACGGCAGCCGAGCCTTGATGACAAATGATGACAGCCCCGGCGTCGAGAGCCGCGTGATTGACCCGAGCTGGACCGCGCAGACCGGCGAGCTGGCCGGGGGCGGGCAGTAGGAGGCCCCAGAACACCGGGGAGTCGTGGGGGGCGTGGGAGATCCGGGCCAGGGCCATCCGTATCGGGACCGAGGACAGCGGATCGTGCTCGGACAGGCCGAGGACTTCCTCAGGATCATGAACGTGGTGGGCCGCCACCATCTCCAACAGCTCCGCCTCGGCATGGGGAGCGGTCGTGCGACCGGCACACAGTTCGTTGAGCAGACAGGTGAGACGGCAGCAGATCTCGAGCACCTGCCCAGATTAGACGCCTGAGATGACATCGAAGGCCACAGTTCCCGGCAACACCACGCCAACCTCGTCGCGCCAGCCAGTGAATGTCGCCGACACAAGGTAAGTTCATACGCATGAGTGCAGTGGCGCAGTTGGCAGGCGTGGGAGTCCGACGCGGGGAGCGATGGATCCTCGACAATGTCGACCTCGACGTCGAAGAAGGCCAGCGTTGGGTGATGGTTGGCCCCAATGGGGCGGGAAAGACGACCCTTCTGCAGGTCTTGGGAGCTGAGCTTCACCCCACTGAGGGATTGGTCGAAATCCTCGATGAGATCCTCGGAGCCGTCGATGTCTTTGAGCTGCGCCCACGTATCGGCATGGCCTCCTCGGCCCTGGCACACCGCATCCCGGCCCAGGAGAAGGTCGGGAACATCGTCGTCTCGGCTGCCTGGGCTGTCGTCGGACGCTGGCGTGAAGCCTATGACGAGCAGGATGTCACCCGCGCCGATGAGTTGCTGGAGCGTATGGGTCTGGTCGGCATGGTTGATCGCACCTGGGGCACCCTCAGCGAGGGGGAGCGCAAGCGGGTCGAAATTGCCCGAGCACTCATGACTGATCCTGAGCTGCTGCTCCTGGACGAGCCCGCGGCGGGCCTCGATCTCGCCGGTCGTGAGCAGTTGGTTGACGTGCTCTCGTCCGTCTTCACCGATCCTGATGCTCCTGCCTCAGTGCTCGTCACCCATCACCTGGAGGAGATCCCGGCTGGCGTCACCCATGCCCTGATCATGGCTGACGGCCGCATCGTGGCTGCTGGGCCAGTTGAGACGATCCTGACCTCCGAGGTTCTCTCGGGTGCCTTCGGAATGCCGCTGACCGTCAGCCATGTTGATGGCCGATGGAACGCTCGCGCGGCGCACTGATATCTGACGACGGGAGAACGCCGTGATGGAGCCCTTCGAGGACTGGCCGTGGCTGGTCTGGCTGGTCGGCTCGGCGGTGCTGGCCTGCACTGAGATGCTCACCGGCGATTTCGCCCTGCTCATGCTGGCTGGCGGAGCGGCTGCTGGTGCCCTCACAGCTTTCTTCCTGCCGGGGATGATTCTGGTCCAGGCGATCGTGGCCGTGGCCGTTGCCATCCTCATGCTGGCGGTGCTGCGTCCCACCCTGTTGCGACGGGTGCGAGAGGCTCCTGGATACCGTTCGTCCTTGGACAAGTTGGTTGGCTCCAACGGCGTCGCGACCAGTGAGATCACCGATGGGCACGGACAAGTCAAGGTTGACGGCGAGGAGTGGTCGGCTCGGTCGGTCGATCCCGGCGTGACAATTGCCTCAGGCGAGAAGGTTGAGGTCTTCGAAGTGGACGGGACAACCCTCGTCGTATATCCAGTTTTCAAGAGCCTCGGTCCGTGATCTGGAGATTTGCCCCTGATCTGGGATGATGTAGGCGGTGCCGGGTTGTGACCGGCACGGTCCAAGATCCCTTGCAGGAGTTTCCATGCCCCAGTTCATCGTGGTTCTGGTGATCATTGCGCTGCTCGTCGCCTTCCTGGCCTCGAGCATCAAGATCATCCACCAGCAGAAGATTGGCTTGGTCGAGCGGCTCGGAAAGTTCAACCGACGACTCACCCCCGGCCCCCACCTGGTCATCCCCATCATCGATCGCGTGCAGTACAACCTCGACATGCGTGAGCAGGTCGTCCCCTTCCCGCCGCAGGGAGTCATCACCGAGGACAACCTGATGGTGAACATCGACTCGGTCATCTACTTCCAGATCGTTGACCCCGAGCGCGCCGCTTACGAGGCCCAGTCCTACAAGACGGCCATCGAGCAGCTCACCATGACGACGCTGCGAAACATCATCGGTGGCATGGACATGGAGGCCGCTCTCACCAGCCGCGAGGAGATCAACCAGAAGCTTCGGTCGGTCCTCGATGAGGCCACCGGAAAGTGGGGTATCAAGGTCAATCGCGTGGAGTTGCGAGCTATCGAGCCGCCGCCTACCATCCGCGACGCGATGGAGAAGGGTGCGCGGGCCGAGCGTGACAAGCGGGCCGCCATTCTGTTGGCGGAAGGTCAGCGTCAGTCTCAGATCCTGTCGGCCGGTGGTGACCGGGAGTCCGCCATCTTGCGTGCCCAGGGTGATCGCGAGGCTGCCGTGCTGCGAGCCCAGGCCGACCGTCAGGCCCAGATGCTGCGGGCCGAGGGCGAGGCCCAGGCCATCACGACGGTGTTCAATGCCATCCATGCCGGTCAGCCCGACCAAGGCCTGTTGGCCTACCAGTACATGCAGATGCTGCCGACCCTGGCTCGCGGTGACTCCAACAAGGTCTGGGTCGTACCGTCCGAGCTCAATGACGCCCTCAAGGGGCTGGGATCGATGGCTGGCGGTGCACCTCAGGGGTCCGACGAGGGTGGATTCTCGGTCGCCGATCCGAGCCGGTTCACCGCGCCGGAGAAGGTTGACGTCTTCGCCGAGATCGAGGCTCAGAAGGCTGAGGAGAAGGAGGCTTCCGAGGCCACCGTCCAACAGGCCATTCAGGAAGCTGCCAAGCTGGAGAATCCGGGGCTGTCAGGCAAACGTCACAAGGAGCCGAGCCAGGTTCCTGGCGCCTCGGCCCTTGCCCAGGTTGAAGCTCAGTCCGAGTCGACTGCTGCTGATCAGGGGCGACAAGGAGTTCCTGGAGACCAGGTTGATCAACCGGCCAACACCCAGTACGTCGGTGATCAGCACTTTGGAGGGCAGCGGCCTTCACAGGATCAGTGAGGTAGTTGGGTCGGGGCCATGATGGCCTCGGCCTCTCTGCTATCAACGGACGGGGCGCCGATACGCGGCACGCTACGACGATGGGGGCCATTGACACTGTGCATGTTTTCTTGCATGATTATCGTGCAAGAAAACATGCACAGTTGTCGTATCCGTGTTGAGGAGTCCCATGTCCCCGTCTCGAACATATGTCCATCCTGACGCGTCGGAGATTCTCCTTCCGCGGGTTCTCTATGCGTTGAGTGATCCGATTCGTCTTGAGATGGTGCGCCGCCTGTCGCTGGTCGAGGAGGCAGACAGTCTTGACTTGGCGGATGATCTGCCGCGCTCAACCTTGACGTATCACACCCGTATCCTTCGGGAGAACGGGATCACCTTTACCCGCTCTCAAGGCAGGTCCTGCCTGATTTCTCTGCGCGCCCGAGACCTCAACGACCGTTTTCCGGGTTTACTCGACTCGGTCCTTGCCGGTTTGGCGGTCGACGTCTCCCGTGAGGACTCAGCCTCGTGATCGGCAGGTTGTGGCCTTATTTTGTGGGAACCGTCGCCCTCGGTCTCGATGCTTATGTCATTGCAGGCATGTTGCCCAAGATCGCATCGGATCTCGGCAGCAGTTCGGGCACGGTCGGGCTGGGTGTTGCGGCCTTCACAGCTGCCTACGCGATATCTGGGCCTGTTCTTGCAGGTGTTGCTGGCAGGCGGGCCGCTCGGTCACTCCTTCTAGCGCTGTCCCTCTTCGTAGCATCGAACATCATCTCCGCATTGGCGACGACAGTTGCAGTTTTTATCGCGTCGCGGCTTCTTGCAGGTGCTGCGTCCGGTGTTTACTCTCCACTGTCGTCGGCGGTGGCCGCACACAGCGTTTCGGCTGACCGGAGGGGACGCGCGTTGTCCTTGATCCTTGCGGGTTTGGCATGCGGCACTGTGTTTGGGGTTCCGCTCGGGCTGATGGTGGCTGACTGGGCCTCGTGGAGGTGGACCTTTGGCCTCATCGTTGGGGTCGGGCTATGCGCGATGCTGGGAATAGGTCTGCTTGGTCGTGGCCGGATAGCGAATGTGGAAACCCCCTCTGCGGGTGCACGCTTTGCGACTCTCGGCAAGGCGTCAAACGTGGTTACCATGCTGGTGACTCTATGTACCGGGATCGCTTCACTGGGGCTGTACACCTATTTCATACCTCTGCTTGACGGCCTGGGCCTGAGTTCGGCCCATGTATGGCTGATATGGGTGTGGGGGATAGGTGGTGCCATAGGTGCATTGTTTGTAGGTCGTGTGGTTGACGCGGCACAACGTTCGACTGTCGTGACGGCCTTGATCACCGCATTGCTCTTACTCGCATTCCTGATACTGGCCTGGAACCCATCGGTCATCGTTGTGGCCATGAGCATTTTGTGCTGGGGGATGCTGGGGTGGGCGTCACTCGCCCCTCAGCAGCACACCCTTATGGCGGACAATCCCCATGATGGCACGACAGCTGTTGCCGCAAACGCGTCGGCAAATTATTTGGGATCGGCGATTGGATCGATGGCTGGCGCGGCCCTGGTTGACCAAGGATTCGTCGGTGAAAGCCTGGCACATGTCGCCGCAATCCCGGTCATTGTTGCGTTCCTGCTTCAGCTTGTGCGAATTCGGATGTCGACATGACGCGTCATTGTGTGGTTTCCCGCTGGCGGGCATAGCGTCCCGCCAGCACTCCGCAAGCGATGAGCTGGGCCAGGTGGAAGATCATGAGGGGCAGCACGATGAGACCGACCGGCTGTCCCGCGAACAGCACCGTCGCCATCGGTAGGCCGGTGGCCAGCGATTTCTTGGTGCCGCAAAACTGTATGGCGATGCGGTCGTCACGGTCGAAGCCGAGCCATCCGGCTCCTGTCCAGGTCAACCACAGCATGAAGAATAACAGGACCAGGCATATGAGGGTCAGGACGATCATCGATGCCGGTGACACCAAGGACCACATGTGCTCGCGCATACCTTCTGAAAATGCCGAATAGACGACGAGGATGATTGACCCCTGATCGACAAATTTGAGTGGCTTACGGTGCCTTGTGACGAAATCTGCGGTCCACCGACGTGACAGCTGGCCCAACACAAACGGCAGCAGCAATTGAATGATGACGTCAAGAAAGCTTGACGCCTGAATCGTCAGCCCGCCGCTCGTCGACATCATGAGGAGGGCCAGGACGGGGGTGAGGAAGGTCCCCAAGAGATTCGACGTGGTTGCTGCAACGATGGCCCCCGCGACGTTGCCGTGGGCGATTGAGGTGAAGTTGATCGACGACTGCACCGTCGAGGGCACCAGGCAAATCCACAACATCCCGACGTACAGGGTTTTGGGTATCGCCCAAGGCACTAGGCCGTGCATTGCCAGTCCGACGAGCGGAAAGACGACGAAGGTAGAGACCAGGATCGCTCCCTGTAGTTTCCAATTCTTGAGACCGTCGAGAGTTTCGCGGGGTTCCAGCCGGGCACCATAGAGGAAGAACAGGATAAAAATAAGGACAGTGACGCCGTGATCGACGACGGGTACAGCCGGCCCCGTGGCAGGAAAGATCGACCCAATGATGGCCGTCACGACGATGGCGATGACGAATCCGTCGATGGGCAGCTTGCGGCGTGGCTTGGCGGAACTCACCTGCCCACGATAGCCACCGGTAGGTTGGAGCGGTGGCAACGTTCATAGACATCGACGATCCGGCCGACTCGCGCCTGGCCGACTACGTCAGCTTGCGCGATGTCAACTTGCGAAAGTCCTTGGAGGCTGAGCATGGGCTCTTCATCGCGGAGGGGGCCAAGGTCATCCGGCGCGCTTGTGAGGCGGGGTACCCGCCCAGATCATTCCTGCTGGCTCCTCGCTGGATCGACGGTCTGCGCGATCTCTTCGACGACCTTGACGTCGAGGTCTACGTCGTCTCCGAAGCCCTGGCCGAGCAGGTGACCGGGTTCCACGTCCACCGTGGTGCTCTGGCGTCGATGTGTCGACAGACCCGCTGGAGCGCCGCCGATCTCACGGATGCTCGCCGACTGGTGGTGTGCGAGGACATCGTGGACCACACCAATGTCGGCGCGATCATCCGGTGTGCCGCAGGCATCGGGTGGGACGGTGTCCTGTTGGCCCCCCGCGCTGCCGATCCGCTCTACCGTCGAGCCATCAAGACGTCGATGGGAACCGTCTTCCAGCTGCCCTGGGCCAGGCTCGAGGACTGGTCAGGTGGTCTCGACGAGCTGCGAAACCATGGCTTCACGGTGGCGGCAATGGCCCTGAGTGACGACTCGGTCACCCTGGACGAGTTCTCCGCGGACCTGCGAGCCAACCCACGGAAGGTTGCCCTGCTCATGGGCACTGAGGGGGCGGGTCTGTCGTCCCACTGGATCAGTCAGGCCGACGTCGTGGTGCGCATCCCGATGGCCGGAGGAGTGGACTCCCTCAACGTCGCAGCAGCCGCAGCGGTGGCCTGCTACGAGTTGCGGGACGTCACGCCCTCACGAATCAGCCCTTCGGGGTGAGCGGCCAGTCGTCGGGGTAGAGATGGGCCACCTTGTCGTGCTGCTCGTCGAGCTTGCGACGTGAACGCTTGGAGAGCCGGTCCCCGAAGACGACTCCGTTGCAGTGGTCGGTCTCGTGCTGCAGACAGCGGGCGAAGAAACCGGTTCCGGTGACGGTGATGTCGTTGCCCCAGGGATCCTGGCCTGTGCAGGTGGCCAGGTCGGGGCGGGCCAGGGACTGGAATCCGCCGGGCCAGGAGAGGCAGCCTTCGTCAGCCGCCTCGAGGCGGCGATCGCGTCCCTCCGGCAGGGTGACGACCGGGTTGCAGAAGGCACCATGGTGGACGATGTTGTCGGCGTCCGGGCAGATGTAGACGAACAGAGACAGGTCAACCCCCACCTGGGTTGCGGCCAGACCCACACCGTCGGCGGCGTCCATGGTGGTGAACATGTCACGAATGAGGGTCGTCAGGTCCTCGTTGAACTCGGTGACGGGGCGGGTCTGGGCGTGGAGAACAGGCTCCCCCCACCGGGTGACCCGGCGCAGGGACCCACCTTTGAACAGATCCTCCCAACGGGGGTCGTCATTGGGGGTGTGCTTGCGCATGGCTGATCTCCTGAGGTTGATGAATGTCCGGGGGTGATTGTCTCACGAGTGGGCAGGTGCCCGTGATCACCCGATGGTTGGGCCGACGAGCACCCGCATGACCCCGGGTTGGTCGATGGTGGTCTCGACCTGCCACTCGCTGGTCTGGTCGTCGCGGCAATGAATCGCGATGTGGCCCTCTTCCGGCAGTGCGGCCCAGACTCGGGTGCCGCCCTGCGTGGTCACGGTGATGTCACGCGGATTGGCCCCGGTGCCGTCGAATTCGTCAACCAGTTCGAGTCGTCCGAACCGGCCTTCCAACACCCCGACACTTCCCACCAGACGGTTGGCGACGAAGTGTTGGCCATCCGGGGAGGACACGATTGCAGACGGCTGGGCAGGTGCTTGGGAGGGATAACCTCCCCGAGAAGGGACCTTTGACCACCGCGATGACGGCGTCTCGGTGACGAATCGCCAATCCCGAGCCCACATGTCGTGTCCGGTGGGCCGTGACCAAGTGCTAACCGTTCCGGACAATTCTCCGGCGACGGTCAGGATCTGCTTGCGGCCGTCCTCGGTGAGGGTGAGGTGACGAGGGCCCATACCGGCAGGGGTCTTGAGAGAACCGATGATCTCAGGACCAGCCTCGCTCCAGCGCAGGAAACAGACACGGTCGGCCCCCAGGTCGGTGACGGCGAGGTGAGCGCGATCCAACCAGGTCACCTGGTGGGCGTGAGGCCCTTCCTGGCGGTCAGGCAGCGGGCCGGGAAAGGCGCGGTCCTGGCCCAGATCCAGGACGTGACGAACCGTCGGCCGGGTCAGGTCCGACAGATCCACGAACTCAACCTGACCGGAGGCGTAGTCGGCGATCGCCATGAGTCGACCGGTGGGATCGACGGTACCGTGACAGGGCGATTGGCCTTCCAGCTCGACGGTTCCGACAACCTGGAACTGGCGTCCGGGGTGGACTAGCCACAGGGTGCTGTCACGTTCGCAGAGCACGGCAACCACGTTGTACAGCGGCGTCACCCAGGACGCATCCCCGAGCTGGCAGCTGCCGACGATCTCGGTGTGGAGCCCGTCGGAATCATCGGTCAGCTGCCATGCGGTGATACCTCCAACTGAGACATCGGTGGTGCGATGGCAGGCAAGAACTGGGGTGAGGGCCATGATTGGCAGCCTACTCACGATGAGCCTTCCATAAGGCCACATGACGCAGGACGTGGGGTTGTCCACAAGCAATGACATCCAATGTCGTGTGGTTGTCCACAGGCCAGAAAGATGATGGCGGATGTCGCGGGCTCGGACGACAACTGAAGATGTGAGGAAATCTGTCTGTATCAGTGTGTTGATCATCGTCATCGGGACATGCCTGTTGGTCTTGCCTGCCCCTACGCGCAGCGTTGCGGCTCCGTCCGCGGAAGCTCTGTCGTGGCGAGCACGACCGACAGGTGATCGTGGCGTGCCGGCCCGGAGGCGTCCTCCCGTGCCCGGTCCCGTCATCAAGGGGTTCGATCCTCCGGCCAAGCCGTGGTTGCCCGGCAGCCGTGGGGTGGAGTTCTCGGCATCGCCGGGGGAGCCGGTGAGGACCGTCACAGCTGGGGTCGTCGTCTTCGCCGGACAAGTCGCCGGCACCGGGGTGGTCAGCATCATGTTGCCCGACGGACGGCGGACCACCCACATGCCGGTGGTTCCTGTCGTGGCGGTCGGTGACGTCGTCATTCCCGGTCAGGTCATTGGGCTAGTGGGCGTGGGACCACCATGTTCCCGGACTTGTCTGCACTGGGGACTCAAGAAAGGAACTGAGTATCAGAATCCGATGACCCTGTTGGACACCGAGGTACGTCTCCTGCCAATGCAGGGGCGAGCTCGGGTGGTGTCGGTCAGACGGGACCCTCGCCATCCCTTGGAGCTTCCCGGCGCGAAACCTCGTATGAGGTCTGCCGGTACGTTGATGCCGCCATGGCTGGGAGCCGGTCGTGATGGGGTGCTCCTCGTCGACGACCAGGTGGCTCGGGCCGTGACCCGAAGGGGTCACGCCCTGGGGTGAGCCTGACGAAAAGCCGTCCGTAGTCTCTCGGTGGATACGTGCGTGTAGATCTGAGTGGTGGCCAGTGATTCATGTCCCAGCATGTCCTGGACGGTTCGTAGATCAGCTCCGCCCTCCAGAAGGTGCGTCGCCATGGCGTGACGCAGTCCGTGGGGCCCCAGGTCGGGGGAATCCGGTTCGGCTCGCAGATGGGTGTGAACGATGCGTCTCACCACTCGTTGATCGATCCGACCACCACGGGTGCCGAGGAAGAGTGCCCGTCCAGAGGTGGAGCAGACCCATTCCTGACGACGCCCCAGCCATTCGTCGACAGCGCGCAGCGCGGGCCCTCCCATCGGCACGGTGCGTTGCTTGTTTCCCTTGCCGGTCACTCGCACCGTCTGGCGAGAGCGGTCGACGTCACCCAGGTCCAGACCACACAGCTCACCGACGCGCAGGCCGCCTCCGTAGAGCACTTCCAGGATGGCGGCATCACGGGCACCCTGCGGTGACTCATCGCTGCGCGCCTCGGCAACCGCATCGTCAAGGATGTGGCGTGCCTGCTCGACGCCGAGGGTGGTCGGCAGACGTTTCGGAGCCTTGGCCGAGGACAGGGCGGTCGTCGGGTCTCCGTCGATGAGCCTCTCGTTGGATGCCCATCGGAAGAAGACCCGCGCCGCTGACCAGCGGCGCTGCATGGTGGCCGCCGTTGCGCCAGCCAGCCGGGTGTCGGCCAGCCAGGCTCGCACGCGGGCCGTATCGATGTGTCCGATCGAGTTGACACCGTGGTCGTGCACGTGCTCCATGAGGTCGGTGAGGTCAGCCCGGTAGCCACGAATGGTGTTGGGGGAGCGATGCAGGGTTGCGAGATGATCGGAGAAGTCCTCGATGGGCACCGAGAGCGCACTCGGAAGGCGCGGGGAGTCAGGGCGGGGATTCATCGATTCCCACTGTGGCCTGTCACTGTCGGGATGACGAAGTGGACACGCGGAGGTGGTTGAGGATTGAGCAGATGTATGGCGGTCATATTGCTCGCGAATCGGACGGTTGGAGAGAGATATCGAACAGTCGGATGGAGGCAGTGGAGCCATGACGTGACGGATCGGTACGCCGCGGCGTGGGGCGGATCAAGAATCAGCTGTGCCAGTGTGCACGGTGAGGTGTCGGAGATAGTTGGCTGGCATGTTACTTGAGTTATGGCGTGGCCTTGACGCCATATACTAATCCGGTTTAGCGTAGTGTTACTTTCACCGCTGAAAGGACCACTATGAAGCGACTACTTATTGCTGGTCTGGCCGTCATCGTTGGACTCGGAGGGATTGTCGGCTGCGGGTTGACTGCGCAGGCTGACGACAGCGTCGCCCCTGTCGGGGATCGGGTGTTAGCGTCGGCTCAGCCCCGTAATGCCGGTCATCGTCTGCAAGACATCCGTACCTGGAGTCCCCAGACTGACCCATACGCCTCCTATCTGCGAGCTCAGGTTCCGCTGCAATCGCGCATCGCCCGCGACTCTGGCACTCAGATTCGCCGAAACCTTGACGGTAAGGCCGAGGTTATGCTTATGCAGGGCGACTACGGCAACTCATTTTTCGGGAATTTCCGGGATAATGATGGATTTGCGAACAATGTCCTTAATTTCTGGCAGTACGTGGACTACTGGAGTCCTTGGCATGGCTCTGCGACAGCCCGCACTCCTGAAGCGTTGTATGATCCCGCCACCAGTGATTGGCGCACCCGCAACTTCGAGTTCGGTATTGTCGACATCCCGAATGCCGCCTACACTAACGCTGCCCATCGCAATGGTGTTAAATCCATCGGCACGATCTACTTTGACCCGGCGTTTCGTCCCGGTCTCACGTTTGCTGGCTCTTCACAATCCAGGGTGTAGATCTGGTCTGAACCCGCCGGCCTCGAGCAGTGATCTGGCGATGTAGTGGGTGAGGTTGCGGAAGCCTAGGGCGGTGCCGCGTAGGTGTTCGAGGCGGCCGTTGATCGCTTCGGTGGGTCCGTTGCTGGAACCTTGGTGGTCGAAGAACGCCAGGATGTCGCCCCGGCGCTTGGCCAGGGTGCGGCCGAGCTTGCAGACCTCGACCAGGCTGCTGGGAACAGCGGTGCCGATCGAGTCGATCAGCCGGGTCATGACCTTCTTGCCCTCAGCTCTGGCCTTGGTGCGGTAGGCCGAGATCATGCGCTGGTAGACACCCCAGGTGGCCTCGACCTCAATGTGTCGGTCATCAGCGAACAGGGCATTCAGGCGGCGCTGTTGCTTGTCGGTCAACAGGTCGGCGCCGGTGTGGAGCGTTCTCCTGGCTTGGTAGAGCGGATGGTGCTTGCGACCCCGACTGCCGTGCAGTGAGATCTGGACGCGACGTCGGCAGGTGTCGAGGGCGTCGCCCGCCAGCCGAATCACGTGGAACGGATCCATTACCGTCACCGCCGTGGGGACCTCTTCCGTGGCGGCGGTCTTGAAGCCGGTGAAACCGTCCATCGCCACGATCTTCACTCCGTCTCGCCAGGTCTGGGGTTGTTCCGCGAGCCAGGTCTTGAAGGCCTGCTTGGATCGGCCCTCGACCATCGCCAACAGTCTCGACGGCCCGGTGCCCGTGCTGACCGGGGTCAGGTCGATGACCACGGTGACGTACTTGTCCCCGCGTCGGGTATGACGCCACACGTGCTCATCAACACCGACGACCGTCACCTTGTCGAGTCGGCCGGGCTTGTCGATGAGGAGTCGTTGGCCTTCAGCCAGGACAGCATCATTGGCGGTGTTCCACGCGACTCCCAGTGCGGCCGCGATGCGGGTCATGGACAGGTGGTTGACCACCAGCGCTTCCAGCGCCCACCGCAACGCGCCGTTCGACAAGCAGGAGCGCGGCTGCGCCGCGCCGGTGATGTTCTGCCGCCACACGTGGCCGCATACGGTGCATTGGTAGCGGCGCAGGCGAACGTGGAGGGTGGTGGGGCGCCACCCGAACGGGACATGCGCAAGTTCACGGACGACGCTGTCACGTGGTGTTCCGTGGCAGCCGCAACGATGACACCAGTCATCCGGCTGGACCGGCCGGCAGGCTAGCACCGCCTTGGCAGGGGTGATGTGTTGCCCGGTCACGGCCAGGCCGTGGTCGTCGAGGCGGCAGAACGTGGTCAGATCGGGCGTGGTGAAGGTAGCGTGGTCCATGTCGAGGTCTTCTGGATGGCGAGCGTGAGAACTTCCATCATCAGGGGACCTCGATCCCTGTCACCAACCGGGTGCCACAACCGAACTACACCTCGATCTGTGAAGAGCCACATTGCCGCAGGTCTGAGGGGTCTCAGCCCTCCAACGCCGACGTGAAGGCCTCCATCTTGGCTCCGGTCTCGATCCATTCCTTGTCCGGGTCGGAGCTGGGCATGATGCCCGCACCGGCGTGTACCCGGACGGATCGGTTGTCCTCGGAGAACTGACCACAGCGCAGAGCCAAGGCCCACTGGCCTGACCCATCCGGCGACATCCATCCCACTGGCCCGGCGAACCGTCCTCGGTCAATGACCTCGGTCTGCTCGATGAACTGGTAGGCGAGCTCTCGAGGAGTGCCGCACACAGCTGCGGTCGGGTGGATGACGTCGACGATCTGTGCAGCATTCGACGTGCCGACCCTAGCGGTGATGTCCGTGGCCAGGTGGGTGACATTGGGCAGTTCCAGCAGGAAGGGCCCGCGGATGGCAGGGTCGGACAGGCCAGCCTCGGTCAGTCGTCCTGTCACGGAAGCCACCGCCAGCTCGTGCTCACGATGCTCCTTGGGATCCTGCAACAACTCATGGGACCAGGAAGGCTTGCGGGTACCGGCGAGCACCCGGCAACGGAACAGGCCATCGCGGCAGTCAACGAGCAACTCGGGAGTCGCCCCAACCAGGCCATCATGGCAGTAGGTCCAGCAGCCGCTGAACTTGCCCGATAGCCGGGACGCGACGAGTCCACGGTCCATCGGGGCGGACGCCTGGACGGTCACCGACCGCGAGAGCACCACTTTTTCCAGCTCGGGGTCCTGGGACAGCCGGGTCGTCGCGGCGTTGACGGCCTGGCCCCAGTTCTCAGCGTCAAGATCGGGAAGCTGGGTCTCGATGACCGGCAGGTCAGAATCGCCGCGATGAATCGGGGTGGGATCCGCGCAGAAGACGAGAGTGCGCTCGCCCAGGTGACGACGGAGGAGGAGGACAGCGGGGACGACGAGGAATCCGTCCTCGTCCCGGGAAAACGGGAAAGAACCGAAAGCCACGGGAGCTGCGTCAGAGTGCTCCGCAGCCCACGATGAATAGGCATTGAACGCCTTCGCGGCAGCGCCGTGGCCGCCTGCGGTGAAGCGGGCCTGCTCGCCCCACCCGACCATGGCCGGGGCATCGTCGGTGTCGGGAGCCACCCAGATCCACGGCTCGACCTCGGGCGGGCAGTAACGACGCGCGGTATCCAACCACCGAGCCCCACTCGCAGCGGACAGGTCGACATCGCAGGACAAGGTGTGCACGAGGGGAGATGCTACTCCGGGCCTGTCGGCCGGCCGCGGGAACGGCAGCAGCGGCCTGAGTCAACGCGTCCAGGCAGATCCGTCTGCCTCGGCCTGCTCGGCTAGTCTCCTCACCTCGAGACGATCCACTTTCCCGGAAGCCAGCATGGGAATGGCCTCGACCGTCACGACGATTCGCGGACGAAGTTCCCGTGGCAGATTGACGGTGTCCCGGACACGCTCCGGTTCCTGACATCCCGTGACGACGGCCGTGACGACCTGGCCCCACCTCTCGTCGGGCAGCCCGACGACGACACAGTCCTTCACCAACCCGGTTGCGGTGACGGCATCGGCCACCTGGCTGGGGGAGATCTTGAGTCCACCGGAAATGATGAGGTCGTCGGCCCGACCATCGACGGCGAGTCGGCCGTCTCGCCAGTGGGCGATGTCGCCGGTGAGGTACCAATCATCGGCCGGTCCCTCATCGAGATACCCCGACATCACCATCGGACCAGACAGTGACACCCGACCATCCTCGTCCAGACGAACCTGCACCCCGTCGAGCGGGACCCCGTCGTAGACACAACCGCCACAGGTCTCGCTCATGCCATAGGTCAGCACGATCGGCATCCCCGCAGCTCGAGCCTCGGAAACCAACTGCGAGGAGGTCGCGGCACCCCCGACGAGAATCGCGGAACACCGCGTCAAGGCGTCACGGGCAACTGAGTCATCCATGCAGTCGGTCAGCTGGGTCGGCACCAGGGACAGATACACCCGACCGTTCGGATCCCTCCGTACCGCTTCGTCGATGGCGTCAGACAGGGCCTGAGGAGTCACCTTCCCCTCGACGACGACCACCGAGCGATCACCGGCTGCGGCCCTGGCGACGACCTGTAGACCGGCAATGTGGTTGGGGGAAGGGCGAGCACCCAGGTTCCGGCCCCGCCAAGTCGCGCATCCGTGGCGTTGATGGACGCCAGCAGCTGAGCCGCTGAGATACCCACGAGGCGTCCATGAGCAGAGGTCGACCCGGACGTGCGCATCACGAGCCCGACCTCATCGGGCAGGAAGACCGTCCTCCTCTCGACGTCCTCGAGGGTGGCCACTGGGTTCTCCTCGCTCCCGGCCGGCACGAGAACCGAGCGCGTTGAGCCTTGGAAGAAGCGTGTCAAGCGCTCGGTCAGCCAGACGACGTCTGTCTGGGTGCGTTCCACCCTGACGACGTGCAGTCGTGCGGTCTCGGCCATCGGGCCTCCTGTCGGGTCGTGGTGTCCAGAGGTGAGGAATCAGAAGTAGTACGGGTAGCTGGACCAGTCGGGGGAGCGGTGCTCGAGGAAGGCGTCGCGACCCTCCTGGGCCTCCTCGGTCATGTATGCCATGCGGGTTGCCTCCCCGGCGAACGCCTGCTGACCGGCGATGCCGTCGTCGACCATGTTGAAGGCGTACTTGAGCATTCGGATGGCCTGCGGGGACTTACCAGCGATCGTCAGGCCCCACTCGATGGCGATGCTCTCCAGCTCGACGTGATCGACGGCGCGGTTGATGACGCCCCACCGCTCGGCCTGCTCGGCGGTGTACGTCTCCGCCAGGAAGAAGATCTCGCGGGCCCTCTTGTCACCGATCTGGCGAGCCAGCAGGGCCGAACCATATCCGGCGTCGAAGGAGCCGACATTGGCATCAACCTGCTTGAACCGAGCGTTCTCCCGGCTGGCCACCGCCATGTCGGCCACCACCATGAGGGAGTGGCCACCACCGGTCGTCCAACCAGGAATGGCGGCGATGATCGGCTTGGGGGTGGCGCGCATGAGCCGCTGAACCTCGAGGATGTGGAGACGCCCCAGACGGCCCCTGGCGATCCGCTCCCGGCGGGCGTCGGTGGCCAGGTCCTCGTCGCCGGCCGTCTCCTCGGACTCGTACTGGTAACCAGCTGCACCGCGAATGCGCTGGTCACCGCCGGAGCAGAAGGAGTATCCGCCGTCGCGCGGAGAGGGACCGTTCCCGGTCAGGATGATCGCTGCCACGTCAGGGGTGCAGCGTGCCGCGTCGATACAGCGGTACAGCTCGTCGACGGTGTGCGGGCGGAAGGCGTTGCGGATGGCAGGACGGTCGAAGGCGATCCGCACCACCGGCAGGTCCTCGCCGGCCGGGGCGTGGTCGACCTCTCCACGCGAGATAAGGCGGTGGAAGGTCATGTCGGTCAAGGGGTCGCCGGGAAGGTTGACCTCGCGCCAACGGTCTGCGTCAAAGGTGTCGGAGACGAAAGGAAGGGTGCTCACCCGGTGGAAGCTACCACCCCTGGTCAGGCAGTCTCACCTGGGACGACGAGCCAGCCACGACGCCGCGATGACACCTCCGACCGCACCGCCCAGATGGGCCTGCCAGGACACCCCAGCCTGTCCCGGAAGCACACCCCACAGCACAGACCCGTAGATGAGGAAGACGACGATGGCCACCAGGATGTCGCGCAGCCTCTTGGTGAACAGGCCCCGGGCCAGCAGATACGCCAACCAACCGAAGACGATCCCGGACGCACCGAGGGTGATGGTTCCCGGTGCGCTGAAGAACCACGCGAAGAGCCCCGAGCACACCGTGATCATGAGCCCTGAGGTGACCCAGGTTGATGTCGATTCCATGTAGACGAGCATGCCGAGGACGAAGAGCGGCACGGAGTTACCGGCCAGATGGGCCCAGCCGTAATGCAGCCACGGAGCAGTGAAGATTTCCCACAGCCCCTGACCGGTCCAGGAATGGATCCCGAACTGATCGAGGGTGTTGCCGAGCACGGTGTCGACGACCTCGAGGACCCACATGATCGCGACGACGACAGCCATCACCCCGGCGCTGCTGGCGATGGAGTTCGTGCGGCTCGGTGGTTCGGCCCGACGTCGGCGGACAGGAGTGGACGACGGAGGCAGGTAGGAAGTCATGTATCCAGTGTGGCAAAGAGGAATCGGAAAATTGTTGTGATTTTCCTCACAAACAACCTGACGGTGTGGTTCTATCGTTCCCAACACACGAAACGGATGCCGCAAGAGCGGTAGAAGCGTCGAGGAGGACCGTATGGCGGACCAGCAGGACGTCTTCGAGCCTGATCAGAGCATCATCGACAACGCCTGGGTCTCGGACTGGAGGACGCTCGAGGAAAAGGCCAAGGCCGACCCAGTCGCTTACTGGGAGGAACGAGCCCGGGAGCTTGAATGGTCGAAGCCATGGGACAAGATCCTCGACGATTCAGGCAAGCCCTTCTTCAAGTGGTTCACCGGGGCCAGCACGAACATCGTCACCAATGCGGTGGACCGTCATCTCGATACCGCCCGTCGTAACAAGTTGGCCCTCATCTGGGTCGGCGAGAACACCGACGAGGTGCGCACCTTCTCCTACTTCGCTCTCAATCGCGAGGTCGAGCAGATGGCGAACGTTCTCAAGGCCATGGGTGTGCACAGGGGTGACGTCGTCACCATCTATCTGCCTCGGATCCCCGAGATCTTCTTCGCGATGCTGGCCTGCGCCAAGATCGGTGCCGTTCACTCGGTGGTCTTCGCCGGTTACTCCTCGGAGGCCCTCAACGCCCGTATCGACGGTTCGGAGTCCAAGGTTGTCATCACCGCTGACGGGTCGTGGATCAACGGCAAGGTCTTTCCAATGAAGCAGATCGTCGACGATGCGGTGAAGTTCTCACCGACCGTCGAGAACGTCATCGTCGTCAAGAACACGGCCACCGAGGTCACCATGGACTCCACTCGGGACCACTGGTATCACGAGCTGTGCAAGTTGCCGATTGCCAAGGGCAAGTGCCAGACCGTCCAGGTGGACGCCGAGGACCCGTTGTTCATCCTCTACACCTCGGGCTCGACCGGTAAGCCGAAGGCCATCGTTCACACTCACGGTGGCTACCAGGTTGGTACCTATACCACCCTCAAACAGTGCTTCGACATCAAGGAGGAGGACCGCTGGTGGTGCACGGCCGATCCGGGCTGGATCACCGGTCACTCCTACCTCGTCTACGGACCGCTGCTCAACGGAGCCACCGTCTTCATGCATGAAGGCGGCCCGACCTATCCGTACCCCGATGGCTGGTGGCAGCCATTGAGCACTACGGCATCACGAGCTTCTACACCGCTCCGACCGCCATCCGTACCTTGATGCGCTTCGGCGAGACCTGGGTGCGCAAGCACGACCTGTCCAGCCTGCGCATGCTCGGCTCGGTCGGCGAGCCGATCAATCCGGAGGCCTGGCGTTGGTTCCACGACGTCGTCGGCGATGGCACGTGCGCCATCATCGACACCTGGTTCCAGACCGAGACCGGTGCCATGCAGCTGACCAGCCTCCCGACGATGCCGAAGAAGCCGGGATCTGCGGGCAAACCCATCCCCGGCCAGGAGGTCGCCGTTGTCGACGAGGAGGGCAAGGAGGTCCCGCCGGGCACCGATGGCTTCCTGGTCCTCAAGAACCCGTGGCCCGCCATGATGCGTACTCTCTACAAGAATCCCGACCGTTACCTCGACACCTACTGGAAGAAGTATCCGGGGGTCTACCTCACCGGCGACTCCGCCCGTATCGACGAGGACGGTTACGTCTGGATCATTGGTCGTACCGACGACGTCATCAAGGTGTCCGGTCATCGCATCGGCACCGCCGAGGTCGAGTCCGCCCTCATCTCCCACCCGGCCGTCGCCGAGGCTGCCGCGATCGGTTTGCCGCACGAGGTCAAGGGCAACTCCATCCACTGCGCCGTGATCCTCGCCCAAGGATACGAGCCCACCAAGCAGCTCACCGCCGACCTGCGCGCTCATGTCGCCGAGGTGCTCTCCCCGATCGCCAAGCCGGACAGCTTCGACTTCGTCGAGAAGCTCCCGAAGACTCGTTCCGGAAAGATCATGCGAAGGGTCCTCAAAGCTTGAGCCCTCGGCCAGGATGAAGGCGACCTTTCCACCCTGGAGGACTGAGCCACTCCATTGACGTGCGAGGGCCGGGACACCAGATGGTGTCCCGGCCCTCGTGATGGTTCTCGACGGCGTAGCTACGCCGGAGCACGGTTCCTTAGTCCATGCCAGAGGTCTCCAGGCCCTGCACCAGGTAGCGCTGCAGGACGAGGAAGACAATGACCACCGGCACGATTGCCACCAGAGCGCCGGCGAAGAGCTCGGAGTAGTTGACTCCCTGGCTCGTCATGAACCGACTCAAGGTGAGCTGGACGGTCGTGGTGTTGTCGCGAGCCACCAGCAGCGGCCACAGGAAGGAGTTCCAGGCCCCGATGAAGGTGATCGTCGACACGGCCGCGATGATTCCCTTGGAATTGGGGACGACAATGCGCCACATCGTCGTCCACGGATTGGCTCCGTCGAGGTTCGAAGCCTCCTCCAGCTCCTTGGGGAACTCCAGCAGGGATTGCCGAAACATGTAGGTCGCGAAGGCCGAGAACATCATCGGGATGATGAGGCCACGGTAAGAGTCGATCCACCCGAATCGGGTCGTCATGATGAAACTCGGCACGAAGGTGACAGCGGTCGGTACCATGAGGGTGAGTACCGTCAGACGCAACACCACCGTCGCAGCCTTGCTGCGGAATCTCGCCAGCCCGTAGCCAGCCATGAAACTGACGATGACCGTCAGCACCGTCTGGCCGACGGCCTGGATGGCTGAGTGGACCATCGCCCCAGGCAGGTTGAGGTCAGTGTCGGAGAAGAGATCCCGCAGCACCGAGAAGTCGAGGTTGTCAGGCAACCACTTCCAGTCCGCGGCGACGAAGGCCTCCGAGCTGCTGAAGGCATTGCGGAAGATGACGTAGAAGGGCAGCAGGAAGAGCAGGGCCAGGATGAACAGCACGACGATCTTGAGACCGTGCAAGAAGCTCCCCGAGCGGCCCGTGACCATGTGGGAACGTTCCTCAGCCATCGAACACCTCCTTGCGGTGGGTCTTGGCGGCCTGCTTGATGGCCTTCTTCTCGCGACGCTCCTGGCCACTCATGAGCCAATTCTGGGCCAGTCCGAACAGCACGATGATGGCGGTGAGGGCGACGGTCCCGGCGCCACCCATACCGAGATCCTGGTCGGCTCCACCGACGCTGATGAGGTACAGATGCACCAGCGGGGGGCGAGCGTAGGGCGGGTAGGTGCCCGAGGAGGACAACAAGTTGTAGAACTCGTCGAAGGCCTGGAAAGCACCGATGAGCAGCAGCATGAGGACGGCCGCACTCACTCCCCGCAGCTGCGGCATGGTGACGTGACGCAGGGTCGCCCAGCGACCGGCACCGTCAATCGCGGCAGCTTCATAGCTGTCGGTGGGGATGCGGTTGAGACCCGCGATGAGCAGGATCATGTAGTAGCCGACCTGCAGCCACAACCGCAGTGAGATCAGCGCGATCCAGTACCAGTAGCCCACTCCGGACAGCCAGTCGATGTTGCTACCGCCGACCTTGCGCAGCAGGGAGTTCGCCAGGCCGAACCGTGCTCCGTTGAAGAAGCTGAGTCGCCAGACCATTGCCGCGACGACGTAGGAACATGCTGTCGGGATGAAGAAGGAGGAGCGGAAGAAGGCCCGGAACTTGCCGACGTTGTTGAGGGCCAGCGCAAGGGCCAGGGAACAGACGTAGGTGAGCGGAACGATGAAGACCGCGAAGATGATGAAGACCAGCATCGAGTTGCGGAACAGGGTGTCCGACAACAGGTTCTGGTAGTTCGCGAAACCGACGAACTTCGTGGGGGATAGGGTTGCCCGGGCGTCGAAGAATGACAGGTAGGCGCTCCAGATGATCGGGATGTAGACGAAGACCAGCAGCCCGATCAGGAACGGCGCAACGAACAGGGCAAACCAGAGGTTACGCCCCTGGTGCCCCCGAACCCGCTGCCAGAAACTGCGGGTGGGGGGCACCGAGACTGCCGACGAACTCACTTGTTGACGCGCTTGAGCTCGGCCTTGGCCGTCGACTGCACTCCGGCAAAGGCCGACTTCGGGTCTGCACCCTTCTTGACGACGTTCGTGAGCGCGGCGCTGTAGGCGTCGGAGATCTTGGAGGTCCAGAAGAGGCTCGCGGCCTTGCCATGCTTGTCGACCATCTCGGCAGCGGCCTTGCCTGCGCCGTTGTTGATCTGGGAGCACTTGTCGGTGAGGTCAGGCTGAGACGGGATGTGGGTGCCGTAGGAGTTGGCGAAGTCGACCTGCTTGTCGGTCTGATCGACCCACAGCCACTTGGCGTACTTCTTGGCGGCCTCGACGTCGTTGCTCGCTCCCTTGGCGGCGACACAGGAACCGTAGGCGCCGAAGGGCACGGCCTGCTTGCCGGACTTACCGATGGCAGGGAACGGGATGACGCCGAAGTCGTCCTTCCACTTCTTGGAGATGTCGCCCAACGACCACAGGCCGCCCCACTGCATGGCGGTCTCGCCATTGGTGAAGGGGGAGGCGTCGAACCAATCCTTGGAGGCGGCAGTCAGCAGGGCGCCGGACTTGTAGAAGTCGCGGTAAGCGGCGACGGCGTCGAAGAAGGCCTGCTCCATGAAGGCGACGTCAGTATGGTCGTCGTTGAGCTGGTCGAATCCGGAGGCCCAGATGAGAAGGTTGCCGAGCACACCGACGCCACCGTCGTTGCCAGCGAAGAAGCCGCCCATCTCCTTGGTCTTGACGGCCTTGGCAGTCTCGACGAGCTGCTCGAAGGTGGTCGGGGCCGACAGCTTGGCCTTCTCCAGGGCTGACTTGCGGTAGTAGAGCAGCTGCATGTCGACGACCTGCGGGATCGCGTAGACCTTGCCGTCGAGGGTCATGCGATCCAGCACCGGCTTCGAGAACTTGGACTTGGCGTCACCGATGGTGTCGGTGAGATCAACGACCTGACCCTTCTGAATCATGTCGAGGGTGGCGCCGTACTCGGACTCGAAGACATCAGGGATGCCCGATCCGGACAGCAGGGTGGTGCTCAGCAGCTTCATGTAGTCGGTACCGGGGTTCCACCTCACGGTAACCGTGGCGTCCTTGTAATCCTTGGCGTAGCGATTGACGGCCTGCTGGACCCCTTTCTCGCCGTATTCGTGGTACCACTGGACGATTTTTCCGGAGCCACCCGAAGCGGCGCTGGATTTCGAGCCGGTGGAGACGCTACCAGTGTTCGATCCGCATCCGGTTAGGACCGCGGCAGTGGCCAAACCGGCTGATGCGCTGAGGAAGTGACGGCGAGAGAAGATCATGACGGCAGCTTAAACCTCAAACTGTTGAAATTTCACCCGTTGATCGTGGTGTTCGCCATTCGAATAGCTGTGAACTCGTGCGGCTGAGCCGTCTCCGGCCCAGATGGCATCATGCAAGGGCCGCATTCGCACCTTGGACCTCAGGAGGACCATGACTCACGCAAACGGCGACCTGCCACAGCTCCAGGCAGCTGACGGCCCATGGAGCATCTATCTGCACGTGCCGTTCTGTGCGTCCCGGTGCGGATACTGCGACTTCAACACCTATGTGCTCGCAGCCATGGGGGAGGACGCCATCCCTGGTTACCTAGAGGCGGCTCATCGCGAGTTGGACCTCGCTGGGCAGATGTGGAGACGGCGTCCGGCGGTGTCCACCATCTTCTTCGGGGGAGGCACTCCGACGATGCTCACCCCGGCCCAACTGGGAGAGCTCGTCGATCACATCCGTACTGTGTGGGGGATCGACGACGACGCCGAGATCACCACGGAGGCCAACCCGGAAACCCTGGACGAGGATGTGCTCTCTGGGTTGCTCGCAGCCGGGATCAACCGGTTGTCCATGGGAATGCAGTCCTCCGATGAGTTCGTCCTGACGATTCTGGATCGTCGTCATCGGCCCGGGCGTGCCGTGGAGATGGCAAGGCTGGCCCGCCAGGTGGGATTCGACGACGTCAGCCTCGACCTCATCTTCGGCGCCCCCGGGGAGGACCTCGGTTCCTGGCGGTGCAGTCTCGAGGCCGCGCTGTCGGCCGAGCCCGATCATGTCTCCGCCTACTCCCTCATCGTCGAAGAGGGCACCAGGCTGGCAGCGCGCATTCGGCGTGGCGAATTACCGATGACTGACGAGGACGACCTCGCCGACAAGTACCTCATCGCCGAGAGGGTCCTCACCGAGGCAGGGTACGTCAACTACGAGGTGTCGAACTGGGCCCGGTCCCGCGACGGTCACGACCACCGGTGTCGTCACAATATGGCGTACTGGCTTGGACGTGACTGGTGGGGGATTGGTCCTGGAGCCCACTCCCACGTGAACGGGACGAGGTGGTGGAATGTCAAGCATCCCGCCACGTACCGGAGCAGGCTGGCCGAGGGTCGTCTGCCCGTCGAGGACCATGAGGTCCTCGACGCGGAGCAGCGTCACGAGGAGACGGTGCTGCTGCAGCTGCGTCTGGCTGACGGGTTGCCGTTGTCCCAGCTGACAGAGGTGGAACGTCACCGGTCTGACCACGTCGTGGAGCAGGGACTTGGGGCGATCCAAGGCGGTCACCTGGTGCTCAACCTGTCCGGGCGAATGGTGGCAGACAGGATCATCACGGATCTGTTGGTGTGAGGCCATTGCGCGGGTGGTCATGCCGAGTGGGTCATTTCAGCTGGTGATGCACGGCTTGTCGTCATAGCCATGCGTGGCAATACAGTGGCTACCGTGATCGACCGGTATTCCCACGACGTCCTCGCAAGCGGCTGGCGCACCTCTCACATGAAGAAAAGCGTCGACATGCCATTGGAACTCGACATGGTTGTCGAGGATCCATCGAGCGGATACGTCGGGGCCGTCGTCGCGTGGCAGAACGGCTTGGTCGTGCTCGAGGATCGCAAGGGCAAGCGCAAGTCCTTCCCCATCGGTCCGGGTTTCTGGGTGGACGGCAAGCCCGTCAATCTGTGCATTCCCCCTCGTCAGGGCAGTGCCAGCATCAAACACACGGCGTCGGGGTCCGTTGCCGGAGCGGCTGGACCAGCTCGCGTTGCCCTTCCCAGCCGCATCTACGTCGAGGGTCGTCACGACGCCGAACTCGTCGAGAAGATCTGGGGAGACGACCTGCGCCACGTCGGGGTCGTCGTGGAATACATGGGCGGTATGGACGACCTGGTCGGAATTGTCGCCGAGTTCAAGCCGGGCCCTGGGCATCGACTGGGAGTGCTCGTCGACCATCTCGTTGCCGGAACCAAGGAATCCCGCGTGGCTGACGAGGTGAGACGCGGCGGATATGGCGAGTACGTCATGATCACCGGACACCGGTTCATCGACATCTGGCAGGCCATCAAGCCCGAGCGGATCGGACGGAAGGGGTGGCCGGAGGTTCCGATGGACGAGGACTTCAAGCTCGGCACCCTGAAACGTCTCGGCCTGCCACACTCCACCCAGGCCGACGTGGGCAAGGCCTGGCAGGCCATGTTGAAGAGGGTGCGTGACTGGCACGACCTGGATCCACGGTTCAACACCGAGATGGAGAAACTCATCGACTTCGTCACCTGTGACCACGTCGACGAGCTGGACGATGAGGAGACGGCATGAGTATCGATGCCGAGACGGTCTGCGACCTCATCCGGGACGTCAGTGCCAGGATCATCGATCCGCGGTTCCGGTCCTTGCATGATCATCAGATCCACCAGAAGAAGCCTGGAGACTTCGTCACCGACGCCGATCGTCAGGCTGAGAAGGAGCTTGGCGCGGCGCTGACCAAGCACGCCGGTGGAGTCGTCGTCGGGGAGGAGTCCGCCTTTGCCGACCCGACCATCCTCGACGCCGTTCCGGGCGCCGACCTGGCGTGGGTCATCGATCCCATCGATGGCACGAAGAACTTCGTCCACGGATCGGTGGACCACGGGGTCATGCTCGCTCAACTCATTCGTGGCGAAACGGTGAGGGCCTGGATCTGGCAGCCCCAGTACGGCCACATGTGGTGTGCCGAGCGCGGCGCCGGGGTCACCTGCGACGGTCAGGCGGTCACCCGCGACGGGTCCCGCATCCCGGTTCGCGCCGCGACGACCCACGAGGCTTACAAGATCGCCTCACCACAGGTGGAATGGCGGATGTCGAAGTGGTGCTGCGCGGTGGACTACCCACTGATCTGCCTGGGGGAGAACGACGTCACCGCCTATCAGCACTCCCACCCGTGGGATCACCTGCCTGGCGCCCTCATGGTGCGCGAGCTCGGCGGGGTCGTTCGGGCTGTCGACGGGGCCGAGTACGGGCCTCGCGAGATGTCGGGAACACTCGTCGTCGCAGCCGACGAGGATGCCTACCGGGTGGTTGCTGAACTGCTGCGCTGAGTTAGCCGTGCGGGGCCGGGCCCGCATCAGGCCAGCTGGGGAGGAACGTGCCTGGTCACCGGGGTGAGCGGGATCTCGACGGGGACTCTCTCGGCGAGCTCGGCGCGCTGCTTCATGACGGCGGTCGCATCGATCGGGTGCCCGTGGCCAGGTACGTAGACGCCTACACCATCGGTGCCGGTGATGACCGAGTCAATGGCGCGCGGCCAGCCTCGGACATCGGTCGTCTCGTCGGACTGTGGCTCTCCTGCGGTCTCCACCAGGTCCCCGACGAAGGTCACCTTCTCGTCGCGGACGATGACGACGAGGTCCCCGTCGGTGTGGGCCGGACCAGGGTGGATGACCTCGGCGCCGATCCCGCCCAGGTCGACATAGGCCATCAGCGCGATGGGATGGTCGACCTGGAGATCAGGGCAGTGAGCCAGGGCGGCCTCATGCATCCAGGTCTCAGCTCCGTCAATCCCAGGGAGTCCGCCGCTGTGGTCATAATGATGGTGGGTGACGACGACCCGATCAACCGGACGACCCAGCATGCATGCCGCCGACATCGCCAGAGCGTGTCCCTGTTCAGGAGCCGAGCCGGTGTCGATGAGGAGGACATGATCGTCACCGGCGACCAGTCCGCAGGTGACGGCTTCTGGTTCGATGACGGTCGTCCATACCCGGGCAGTGAGAGCGGACCACCGGGGAGTCTCGGGATTCGTCGACATGATCACCAGTGTGGCACGTCCCGAGGCGTGCGCTGCCAGCGAGAGAGGCAGAAGGACGCCAGGTGAACGCGATAAGGTGGCACTCGGCACCTGAGAGTGCCAAAGTGGGACTTGTACCCGATGGGATCGCGTGAGGAGGGATTGTGCTCGACGACCGCAAGCTCGACGTGCTCAAGGCCATCGTCACCGATTACGTCTCCAGTAAGGAGCCGGTGGGTTCCAAGGCGTTGGTGGAACGCCACGGGCTTCGGGTGTCCCCGGCAACCGTTCGCAATGACATGGCCGTCCTGGAGGAGGAGGGGTACGTCACCCACCCCCACACCAGCGCCGGTCGTATCCCGACGGACAAGGGGTATCGCCTCTTCGTCGACCGGATCGCCACCCTCAAACCGCTGTCCGGGCCAGAGCGCCGGGCCATCCAGGCCTTCATGACCGGAGCCGTCGACCTCGATGACATCGTGCGTCGCACGGTGCGACTGCTCGCCCAGATCACTCACCAGGTCGCCATCATGCAGTATCCGGTGGCGACGACGGCGACGATCCGTCACCTCGAGTTGGTGAGCCTGTCGACCGACCGCATCCTCATCGTCCTCATCATGTCCTCGGGGTCGGTGGAGCAGCGGATCGTGGAGCTTCCCGGTCACGACGAGCAGAATCTTGTCGCCCTTCGTACCCGGCTCAACCAGGCCCTCGTCGGTCTGACGGTGGCAGAGGCCGTCGACTCCCTCAATCGGCTTCTTGACGAACTCGGGCCGGCTGAGGGGCCGCGCGCGACCTCCGTCGTCGCGACCGTCCTGGAGATCCTCGCCGTCGACCCATCCGCCCGCGTGGTGGTCGCCGGGGTTCCCAATCTCACCGCATTCGGTGCACAGTGGGAGACGACGGTGCGTCCGGTCTTGGAGGCTCTCGAGGAGCAGGTCGTCCTGATGCGACTGCTCGGCGAGGCCACCGCTGGAGAAGCCGGTGAGGTCACGGTGCGTATTGGTGCCGAGAACACTGACGTGCCCTTCCAGTCCACCTCACTGGTGGCAAGCACATACGGATCCGACGATACCCTGTCGAGCCTCGGCGTGGTCGGACCCACCCGAATGGACTACCCCTCAACCATGGCAGCCGTGCGAGCCGTGGCCCGTTATGTGGGCCGGTTCCTGGCAGAAGGATGATCCTTGAGCAACGACTACTACGAGATTCTCGGTGTTTCCCGCGATGCGAGCGCCGACGAGATCAAGAAGGCTTATCGCCGCAAGGCCATGAAACTCCACCCCGATGTGGCCGGACCGGGATCCGAGGACGAGTTCAAGAAGGTCCAGGAGGCCTATGAGGTGCTCCAGGATCCGCAGAAACGCGCCGTCTTCGACCGTGGTGGCGACCCGAATGCCCGCATGGGCGGATTCGGGGAGGGAGGATTCAGCAGCGCTGGATTCGACTTCACCAACCTCGTTGACGCCATGTTCGGTGGTGGAACCTCCTTCGGTGGTGGCGGACGTGGGCCACGCTCACGGACCCGGCGAGGTCAGGACGCCCTGGTGCGGATGCGCCTGAGCCTGGCCGAGGCGGTGTTCGGCGTCACCAAGCCGCTGGAGGTCGACACCGCAGTTGTGTGTCCCAAGTGTCAGGGCAAGGGGGCCGAGTCCGGCTCCGAGCCCGTTACCTGCAACACCTGTCAGGGACGTGGTGAGGTCATCACGGTGCAGCGTTCCTTCCTGGGCGACATTCGCACCAGCCAGCCCTGCCCGACCTGCCGTGGTTACGGCACGGTCATCCCGGATCCGTGTCAGGAGTGCTCCGGTGAGGGACGAGTGCGCACCACCCGCACCATCAACGTCAAGATTCCTGCCGGTGTTGCCGACGGCAACCGGATCCACCTGGATTCACAGGGAGAGGTGGGGCCCGGTGGTGGCCCAGCAGGTGACCTGTACATCGAGATGACGATCAGCCCGCACGAGGTCTTCACCCGCGAGGGTGACAACCTCGAGATGGTCGTCACGATCCCGATGACGGCGGCTGCGCTGGGAACCAAGGTTCCGGTGCACACCCTTGAGGCCGATCGCGAGGACTTCGACGAGTCCCAGAAATCGGTCAGCGTCGAGGTGCCGGCAGGAACCCAGTCGGGAACCCGCATCGTCGTGCCTGAGCGGGGAGTGCCGAGGCTGCGTCGTGGCGGTCGGGGCGACCTGGGCGTCACCTTCATCGTTCAGACACCGACCAAGCTCGACTCCCACCAGAAGGACCTGCTGCGCCAGTTGGCCGAGGCCCGCGGGGAGACCAAGGTGTCGGCGTCCGTGGAGAAGTCGGGTGGACGCGGCATGTTCTCCCGCATCAAGGAAGCCTTCGGCGGATGAGTGACGCCTGCTTCCTCGGGGAGGTTGCCGGGGCCACGCCCGGGTCGGTGGTCGAGATCACCGGTGCGGAAGGCCACCACGCCGGTTCGGTGCGCCGCATTCGGATGGGAGAGTCCGTCCTCGTCACCGACGGCGTGGGCCATGCAGTGCGCGGACCTGCCGTCGAGGTGACGAAGGGATCCGTGAGCGTCGAGGTGACCGAGGTGCTCGAGGCCCCTGTCACGGCTCACCGCTGGGTTGCCGTCCAGGCCCTGCCGAAAACCGACCGCGCTGAGCTTGCGGTGGCAACCCTCACCGAGATGGGGGTTCACGAGATCTTGGCCTGGCAGGCCGGTCGCAGCATCGTGCGCTGGAAAGGCGACAGGCAGGCTAAGGGTGTGGCGAAGTGGCAGGCGGCTGCCCGCGAGGCCACCAAGCAGTCACGACGATTCCTCGTTCCCCAGGTCGAGCTGGCGCAGACCAAGGATGTGGTTGAGAGGATTCGGGATGCTGACGCTGCCTATGTGCTCCACGAGTCGGCCACTGAGCCGCTGGTGAACCAGGACCTGCCCGAGTCTGGTGAGGTGATCGTCATCGTCGGGCCTGAGGGCGGCATCACCGACCAGGAAGTCGAGTCCTTCGTGGCTGCCGGGGCTCATCCGGTGACCGTGTCTGATGGGGTCCTGCGGACCTCGACGGCTGGCGTGGTCGGACTGGCCCAGTTACGGGCCATAGCCGACATGGCCGAATGATCCGGAGCACAGTCGATTTCTGACATGACGATGGGGCCGGACGAATGATCCGTCCGGCCCCATCGTTGGCGTAGGGCGTTGGCTGCCATGGCGTGACGGCAGCTCAGGGGGTCACTTCTTCTTGGTGGCGCCATCAAGAGCGACGACGAGCAGGCCACCGATGAGACCAAGGTTCTTGAAGAACTGGATCTGCTCACCGGTCTTCTCGTCGCTATTCTTCTCCCAGAAGGGATGTCCGGTGAGGGTCACGGGGACGAGCTGGGCGGCCAGGATGGTGGCGGCCAGACGCGGCTTGATTCCGAGGGCCAGCAGGGAACCGGCTGTCAGCATGGTGCCGCCGCTGACCTTGACCAGCAGTGAGGGGTCAACCTCAGGAATCTGAGAGCGGACCGATTCGGGCAGCTTCTCGAGCAGCCCGTCAACAGCGCCGGAGAGCTGATCGGCATTCTTGAACTCGGCGAGGCCCCCGGTGACGAAGATGGCCGACAGGGCGGAACGGGCGGTGAACTTGGCAAGGGACATGAATCCTCCTGACTGCTAGGTGCTACTTCCATCGTGCCCCATCAAGGCTCGCTTGGGTGGTCACGTTCGCGTTTAGGTGACGAATCCACTTCTTTTCATGGTGACAACTCAAGGACGATGGCGGCCATGGACGAGTGATTCGTGGGCGAACACCGGGGGATCAGTGGGTCAGTGCCAGGGCCAGCGGCAGGACAGGGCCTGACCCAGCTCGTCTCAACGATCGTGCGGCGACAGTCATCGTCCATCGACTGGAGATGACGTCATCGACGAGGAGAACCGGGGCACCCCCCGAGGTGTGACAGGCGTGACATGAGCTGTGGACCGACGCTGAAACGGTTGTGTACGTCGCGAAGGCGGTAGGCCGAATTCGTCGATGAATTGAGTCGTGGTGCATTCTCTGTGAGATCGAGCCCGCCAAGGTCCTGGAGGTGGCCGACCCGGGCAAGTCCCGAGGCCAGAGAGTCGATGAGGTGAGGTCGAGTGGCGGATGGCACTCGGACCACAGCGGCCGGACGATGCTCCCATCCCCACTCGGCCAGTACTCGGACACAGACCTTGGCCAGTGCCGGGGTGATCTCGGCGTCGATGGGGACGCCGTCGGCGTCGTTGCGAAGCAGGTCTCTCAGCGGCCCACCCTAGCCCAGATCGGAGAGCCTGGCGATGACGCGGCCCTCCTCGGCCGTCTCGTCGGTGCTGATCCGACCCTTGAGCCCAACTCCCAGGGTGTCCATTCCCGATGGCCACGTCGTGCGAGGCTCCACAGGTACGCCTGCTCGGTCCAGGGCGGCCGTCGCCGAGGATGATGCTGTTGGGCCAACCTTCGTCGGATACCACGGTCCGGTGCAGACATCGCAACGACCACAGGGAGCGGGTGAGGGGTCGCCGAGCTGACCGGTGAGGAAGACCATCCGGCAGGTGTCCAGCCGTTCGTAAGTGAGCATGGCCTGCTGCTCATCGCGTCGCGCCTGGGAGATCCGCTCGTAGCGCTCGGTGTCATGGACCCACGGCTTTTCGACCGCCCCATCGACCGCCATCACCTTGAGCAGCAGATCGAGCTGACTGCGTTTGATGTCAACACGGGCTTCCAACGCCGGCACCGACAGCACCTGACCGTTGGACAGTGCTCCCAGGGTGGTGTCGGTACGTTCCTGGGTAGGCATGGATGCGGTTGCGAAGTAGGTCCATATCCCCTGGTCCTCAGGACCCGGAAGCAGCAGGACGTCAGCGTTCTCAGTGGCGCGACCGGCTCGACCGATCTGTTGGTAGTAGGCGATGGGGGAGCTGGGTGCTCCCAGATGAACCACGAACCCCAGATCGGGCTTGTCGAACCCCATGCCAAGAGCACTCGTCGCGACGAGTGCTTTCACCTGGTTGTCGCGCAGAGCCTCCTCGAGGGCTGCTCTTTCCTCGGGGTCCGTGCGTCCGGTGTAGGTGCGTACCTGGTGCCCGGCCTTGACCAGTGCTCGTGCGGTGTCCTCCGCCGTGGAGATCGTCAGGCAGTAGATGATCCCGGACCCCGGCAGCTCACCCAAGTGCTGCACGAGCCAGGCCAGGCGGTCGGCCGGCCTGGACAGGTTGAGCACTCCTAAGCGTAGGGAGGCTCGGGCTAGGGGTCCGCGCAATACGAAGACGTCATGACGATCACGAGCCGGTGCGATCTGTTCGGCGACGTCCTGGACGACCCGCGAGTTGGCGGTGGCAGTCGTCGCCAGCACCGGGATGTCGTCGGGCAGTGCCGAGACGAGATCACGGATGCGTCGATAATCGGGTCGGAAGTCGTGGCCCCAGTCGGAGATGCAGTGAGCCTCGTCAATGACGAGCATCCCGAGTCGTCTCACCAGATCAGGCAGTTGCTCATTGGCGAATTGTGGATTGACGAGTCGTTCCGGAGACACCAGCAGGACGTCGACCTCGTCAGCATCGAGCCGCTGGATGATCTCGGCCCACTCGGTGACATTGGTCGAGGAGATCGCGGCGGCCCTTACCCCAGCGCGCTCCGCTGCAGCCACTTGGTCGCGCATGAGGGCGATGAGAGGGGAGACGATGAGGGTCGGCCCTGAACCCGTGGCACGCTGAAGCAGGGTGGCGACAAAGTAAACCGCCGACTTTCCCCAGCCGGTGCGCTGGACGACGAGCGCTCGACGATGATGGGCGACGAGAGCTTCGATGGCCTCCCACTGTCCGGGGTGGAACTCGGCATCATCACGACCGACGAGCCGGCGCAAGATTGCCAGTCCGCGGCTGTGCAGGTCGCGGTCCAGTGTCTCAACGTTGTCGTCATGGTCCCTCCTCTCACCCCTCATCCTGACCGGAACCACCGACAGTTTCGTGCCGCGGTCCCGGAACGCCAGGAGAACAGCGAGGTCAGAACGGCAACGGCAGTTGGTCGATGACTTCCTGGGCCTGGGACTGCTGGGTCGAGACGATGCTGCCCAACCATTCGATGACAGCCTCTTGGGTGGCTTCGTCGAATCCCTGCACGACGTCGAGGTACTCGGCGCCACTGTTCGCGGCTGCACCACAGGAACGCACCACGTCAGCCGGAGCCGGCGCATCGACGACGGACAAGATGGACAGGAAGACGTCACGGTTCTCGATCAACTGAGCTCGGCCTGCGTCGGTCGGTCGGAGCTTGCCGACGAGGGACTCGAGCCTCTTGACCCGCTCGGCACGCGCCGAGGCGAGGTTGTCGAGGGCTCCCTGCCACACCAGCCCGGACAGCCGGTCGTGCGACATGAAGAGGCGACGAATCTGGCGGTACCAGGCCTCCAGGGCCGACAGGTTGCCGAGGTAGGTGACGTTGTGGGCGATGATCCTGTCGAGCTTGGCGTAGCTGGCCGGGGTCACCGGACGCTGCCTACCGGCGGGCGGAGGAGTGAGGACGAGCTGGTCGTCATCGGGGATGTCGTCACGCAGGATCGACCCAGCTCCGACCACGGTTCCGAATCCGGTCACCACCGGCCCAACGGTGCCTCCCTGACCACCGAGAAAGATCGGGTGCTGATTGAGCAACACTCCATGCGGGACGTCACCGAAGAGGGATGCCGTCGTCTTGTCGCCGTCAGGAGTGAAGTTGAAGTGAATGTAGGACGACCCGACCTCGGAGTGATCCGACCGAGAGGTTCCTCCGGCCATGAGGACGTCACAGAAGTTGATGAGGCTGCCGAGGGTGACGAATGGCAGCAGAATGGTCTGCTTAAGGCCGACGGTGTGGGCCCCACTGGCCTCTTCCTCGAGGATGGTGCCGCCACGGACGTGCGCGCCCGATGCCATATTCGCCCCGGCCAGGAAGACGGCGTCCCGGGCGAAGCCGCCCTTGAGCTTGACCCCGGTGCCGAGCTGGCAGTCCTGGATCGTCATGGGGGTTTCGTCGCCGAGCACGCACCCGGCGGAGATGACCGTGCGACGGCCACGAATCCGACATCCGGGGCCAATGAAGACCCCGTCGCCACTGATGTTGTCGACGTCGACGCCGTCGTCAATGTCGACGGTCAACGGATTGGGGATGCGCGCCCCCTTGTCGATGAGCTTGGCCACTTTCTCCAGGCCACGCGGTTGCAGCGCAGGGGAGTTGACGTCCATCGATGGTCCTTTCGGGGTGGCGGTTCGTACCGACCAGCGTAGTCAGTCGTGCTGACGGCCGCGGGCCATGACGAGCCAGGCCGCTGCGACGACGAAAGCCATGCCGACCATCTGCACCGGGGTGAGGGTCTGGCCCAGGATGAAGAATCCTGCGGTTGCGGCCACGGCCGGTTCCATACCGGTGAAGACGCCATAGACCGTGGTGTCAATGTGGCGCAGGGCGTACATCTCCAGGCTGTAGGGCAGGGCGGAAGACATCAGAGCCACCACGAGACCCATGAGGAGGTGACGGGGCCGGACGAGGTCAACCCCCTGGGCAACGAATCCGATCGGCAGCAGGACGACCGAGTTCAGCGCGATGGCCCACCACAACCCCTCGAGCTTCGACCAACTCGCCCCGACGAGCTGTGCTGACTTGGCGTAGAGGGCCCAGAAGATACCGGCGGTGAAGGCCAGCAGGAGGCCGAGAATGCTGATGCTGGCCCAATCGGCATTGAGGGCCCCGGAGACCCCGACGACACCGCCCAGAGCGAGCAGGATCGCCAACCAGTCACGCACTGAGTGGCTTCCCAGGGCGGCCATCCCCAGTGGCCCGAGGAACTCGACGGTCACTGCCACACCCAGCGGCAATCGCTCCAGGGAGAAGTAGAAGGCGGTGTTTAAGCCGCCCAGGGCGATGACCAGAGCCAGCACCCTCATCCAGTCGTCGCGGGTGTGGTCGTGTAGATGAGGTCTGACGACAGGGGCCATGAGAAGGGCGGCCAGCGACATTCGCAACGCAACGGTTCCCAGCGGTCCCACCTGAGGGATAAGGGTGGCAGCCAAAGCTCCCCCGATTTGAACTGAGAGGACAGCTCCTAACATGAAAAGAACTCCGCGCACGGGGCCCACCATAGTGGCGCACCTGCCACGATCATGGCGCTGCTGTCGGCTCGTCGCGCCCTGGAGGGTCTGGATCGATGCCCCACACTCGGTGTATCGGTTCTGTGGCTGACCTCAGCGCGGCGTCACCAAGGCGAATCCTGACAGGGCCAGGCCGGTGAACAAGCCTCCGGACCGCTCCTGCGCCTTCTTGGCTGCTGATGAGTCCACTTCTTTGATCATGGCTCCGGTGTCCAGGTCGTAAAGTCTGATGACGGGGCTGTCGGTGGCGGTGTCGACCACCCCGATGGTTTTGCCTTGGATTCGGGGTGGCTTTCCCTGATCGGCGGCCAAGTGGGTGTTCACGATGAGGCGGGATTTTCCAGTGGTCAGGTCAGTGGCCACGACTTGCCCGGACAGGAAGGTCCAGATGAATTCATGTCCCATAATGACCGCGTCTGAGCCGCCAGCTCCGCTGTCTTTCCTGACGTCTCCGCCGTCGATCGTATTGAGGGGTTTCCCGTGCTCATCGGTGATCGGGATCTGCCGGGCTGATCCCGTTTTCAGGTCGAAGAATGCCAGGGTGGTTTGGGGATATGTCGCCCTCTTGTTCCACGAAGATGCCCCCAATCGCACGACGAGATCGGTTCCATGGCACGCGAGGCCGCTTTCCGGATGCAGGCCCCACCGTGTTGTGAGAACGGGCCCGAGGTCTATTGTCTTGTGGCGCTGTTGGTCGACGCGGAATAGCTGGATTCCTTGATGGTCTGTATTTTCTATGCTCGCCAGCCCGTAGATCTGATCGTTGCACATCATAATGTCGGACACCCAATGTGGTACGTGCATCGATGTGCCGTCAGTGAATTCGAGAAGGAATGTGTATCCGTCGGGGTTTGATGGATCGTCGCCATAGTTTGACAGGAATGCGAATTCTCCGTCGCCAAGGGGGTATGGTTGGGTGAATGCGGCTTGAGATACAAAGGGATCTCGACGAGGTATGGTCTTGGTGCCAGATCGCCTCATGACGTAAAGGTTAGAGAAGTCAACGAAGGCGATGTTTCCATCACTATCGGAGCTTGCGCTGGTGTATCGGGGTGCGTTGTCAAGTTCTTTTAATTCATGGGTGGTGTCGCCATCGAGGGTCAGAAGAGCCCCGCGGTTGAAGATGGGATCATCTGGTTGGCTCCAAGACATGGCGATTCTGACGTCGCCGGGAAGTATATCGGTCTCACGGATGGAACTCGTCTTGACCGCTCCGCAGGCGGTGGTCGTGATGAGACAGATCATCGCGACCATGTAGGTCACGAACCTTGTGCGCTTGTGTCGTTTATGCGCTGTTTTCATGATGATTGATGCGGCTTCCGTCCTCAGTAGTGCACGAGATAACGACTGTTCCGGATGTCATCAGGGTAAACCCCTGGGCCGCCATCGGAATCAAGGTCATATCCGGAGATCTTGTATGCCGCCCACACGAACTGGGAACAATTGTAATGAGTGTCCTCGATCTTCTTGTTGTTCCAGAATTGTTTCTTGTATGGTCTATTGAGATGGGCGTACGCCCAAGTTTTCGCTTTTTCTCGGGCTGACCAAGGTATACCCTTGAGACCATATCGTCCCCAATTGCGAGATACGCATTTCGCTTTGGGACGAATCCTTCGAGTATTTTTCCCTACTCCGGGGGCTTCGGTGAGGAGATGGGGCTCCGTGTACAGGGCGACATGATTCCACGCCGCCACACCGGCAGGACCTGCAGCTGTCCACATGATGTCACCGCGATGATTGGCATCGAGAGCATGGGTGGGGCACCGCCCGGAACTGCTCGATGACGATCTCGTCGAGGAGCTGCCGAAGCCTGACTCTCGGGCTTCACGAGTGACTTCTGCAACGAGGAACTCAGCAGTTTGTTCCGGTGACTCGTGACGTTGACCAGCCAGGGATTCGACGCCTTCGATCACATCGGTTCTCGTCGATTCTGGTGTGAATCGCACCAATGTGTCGATGTCAGTATCCCAAGCAGTCGCACGGGCTGGTGCCACGGGTACAGTCACGGTGAGCAACGCTCCGACGACGACCATCCCCAGAGTATGAACGCCTTTCATCGGTATCTTTCCTTCCCGGAGGTGAGCCATATTGCTCACAGCATAGCCACAGGTTAGCAGTAGGGCCCGTACCGGAGAGGGGCAGGGTGGTGTCCCTGGTCCCCTCTGGCCCGGCGCGCCCAGGGGGACTCGTCAATACAATGACGCCCATGCCATTCGGATTCGACGTCACCTCGCACCTCAACGACTCCTATGGGCGCACTGGCGTCATCCACACCCCGCACGGTGATATCGAGACCCCGGCCTTCGTCGTCGTCGGGACCAAGGCCACCGTCAAGTCCTTGCTGCCTGAGTCCGTGGCGCAGCTGGGAGCCCAAGCCGTGCTGGCCAACGCCTATCACCTCTTCCTGCAGCCGGGTCCAGACCTCGTTGACGAGGCTGGCGGACTGGGGCAATTCATGAACTGGACCGGTCCAACCTTCACCGATTCCGGCGGCTTCCAAGTGCTCAGCCTCGGCGCCGGGTTCAAGAAGACCCTGGCGATGGACGTCTCTCAGCTCACCGAGGAAGATGTCATTGCTGCCGACGCCGACCGCAAGGCCATGGTCGACGACGACGGCGTCACCTTCCGCAGCCCGCTCAACGGTGACCTCCATCGCTTCACCCCTGAGGTGTCGATGGGGATCCAGCACCATCTCGGTGCGGACATCATGTTCGCCTTCGACGAGCTGACCACGCTCATGAATACCCGCTCCTACCAGGAGGAGGCGTTGGAGCGGACGCGACGGTGGGCCGAACGCTGTCTGGCTGAGCATCGTCGCCTCACCGAGGCCCGGGTCGGCAAGCCCTACCAAGCTCTGTTCGGGGTTATCCAGGGAGCACAGTACGAGGACCTGCGCCGGAAGGCTTGCCGAGATCTGTCGCAGATGGAGATCAACGGCCAGCGATTCGACGGCTTCGGCCTGGGAGGTGCCATCGAGAAGGTCAATCTCGGGCGGATCGTCACCTGGTGTGCCGAGGAGCTTCCGGTGGATCGCCCCCGTCACCTGCTGGGCATCTCCGAGCCTGACGACCTCTTCGCCGCCTGCCGTGCTGGTGCCGACACCTTCGACTGCGTCAACCCTTCCCGGGTGGCCCGCAACGCCGCCATCTACACCGTCGATGGGCGCTACAACGTCAACACCGCTCGATTCCGGCGTGACTTCGGTCCGTTGGAGGAGGGCTGCGACTGCTACACCTGCACTTATTACTCCCGTGCCTACCTCCACCACCTGTTCAAGGCGAAGGAGATGCTCGCCAACACCCTGGCGACGATCCACAACGAACGCTGGACGGTTCGGCTCGTCGACCAGATACGCGCTGCCATGCGTAACGGGGAGTTGGATGCCCTCGAGACCGAGTTCATGGGTCGCTGGAATGCCAATGGTGGAAGGCTAGCCAAGGCCAACTGACAAGCCTGTTCTCCCTCATCTCATCCTCGCGACGGAGGAGATTGACGGCGCCACTCGTTACGTTCGCGAACGCGCGAGAGTCGATCGGGACCTTCTTCTACCACTGCTCATGGTGCAGCTTCGTCGGATCGCGCGGGGATCGATGCTGAAGGTACTCGTCAAGCCCTCGACACCGAGGACGAGGTCGAGGTGGAGTTCACCGACAATGGCTGGTCGATTCGATCGGCTCCCTACACCAGGGTGAAAACCCTCAGGATGTCCGAGCGGGTGCAGGTCTCGGGGCGACGACATCTCCCTCATCCTCGCGGTGTTCGCCGTGCTCGTTGGAGAAAGGATCCACCTACGCTCGATCTTGCAGAGCAACGGTCGAGTCAGCCTCAAGAACCCCTGGGGGCGGAACGAATCAGTGACGTGACGTTCAAAGGCGCTGGTGTACGGGACTGTCAGCGAAATCTGCCAAAAATCGGCCCGACACCATGATGGCAACGTCACCATCGGCGTTTATTGGCAGATTTCGCCGGTATTCCGAGGCACAGCGTCAATGCTGAGCCGCTGCGAGCCTCTCCTGATAGCTCGGCTCGTGCTTCTTGATCGAGGCGATGATCCGGGTTGTGATCGGGATGCAGGCGTACTCGACGAGGGTCTTCCACAAGAATCCGAAGAAGGTGTAGTTGCACCACTGTCGGAAGCTGGTGATTCCGACGACCGGTGCCGCAATAGCACAGAAGATGATGGTGTCGACGGCCTCACCGGCGCCGGTGGACCCCATCAGACGACCGACCAGGCCACGTTCCAGCCACTTGGCCTTGAGACGTACCATGATGACCGAATTCGTGAACTGTCCGGCGAGGAATCCGCATGCCCCGGCCAGTACCATCTGCCACAGCGGTCCTAGCGACATCTCGAGGGCGGCGTCATGAGCCACTGAGTAGGAGTCGTTGAAACCTGGCAGGGCGATGATTGCCCAGAAGCACAGCACCGAGAGGATCGAGCAGATGAACCCCATGACGATGGCGCGGCGAGCCGCATTGATCCCGTAGATCTCAGTGGTGATGTCTCCCATGACGTAGGCGAGCGGGAAGAGGAAGAACCCGCCGTCGGTGGTGATGGGGCCGAGCTGGACTCCCTTCGATCCACCGATGTTCGACAGGATGACCACGACACACATGAGGGTCAGGAGGATGTCGTAGTGCCCAGATCCGCGATCGGCATACGTCGGGCGGACGGTGGCAGATGATCTGCGGCTGGTGGAGTCTGATGTCACGGCGAAATGGTAACCGTGTTGACGAATACCATCGAAGTGACAACTACGACCAAAGGAGGTTTCCGTGACCCTTGCAACCCCGGAACTCAACATCAGCCCGCATCGGGATCTCTACCCGCCGATTGATCCTTACGACACTCGGATGGTCGATGTGGGTGATGGCCAACAGCTCTACGTCGAGCAGTGCGGCAACCCTGACGGCAAGCCGGTGGTCTTCCTGCACGGTGGCCCTGGCGGCGGTGGCGGTACCGAGCGCCGTCGTTTCTTCGACCCCGAGGCCTACCGCATCGTCGTCCTCGACCAGCGCGGTTGCGGCCTGTCGACCCCGCACATCGCCAAGGCTCGCACTCCGAAGGAGATGACCAGCAACACCACCTGGAAGCTCGTCGAGGATCTTGAGAAGATCCGTGAGCTGCTGGGTATTGAGCGCTGGCAGGTCTTCGGCGGATCCTGGGGATCGTGTCTGTCCCTGGCCTACGCCGAGAGCCATCCCGAGCGGGTGACCGAACTGGTGCTGCGCGGCATCTTCACTCTGCGTGAGCAGGAACTCGACTGGTATTACAACTTCGGTGCGTCCGAGGTGTACCCAGAGCTGTGGGACAAGTTCTGCGAGCCGCTGCGTCGAGCTGGACATGACTTCTCCCGCGACAACATCGCCGCCTACTACGACCTGCTCTGGGACGACGACCCCGATGTCCACGGCCCCGCCGCCGTGGCCTGGACGACCTGGGAGGGAGCGACCACCTCGCTTTCCTTCGACCCATCCCACGTCAAGGAGTTCTCCGATCCGGAGTTCGCGCTGGCCTTCGCCCGCATCGAGAACCACTACTTCGTCAACCACGGGTTCATGGTCGAGGGACAGCTGCTGCGCGATGCCCACAAGCTCGCCGACATCCCGACGATCATCGTCCAGGGCCGCTACGACATGTGCTGCCCAGACGTCACCGCCGTCAGCCTGTCCAAGGCCCTGCCGAACGCGGATCTGCGCATCGTGCTGGCTGGTCACTCGGCCTTCGAGCCGCTCGCCGCCTCCGAACTGGTCAAGGCCACCGATCAGTTCCGCAGTTGAGATCTGACTCTCGGAGGGCCGGCGTCGAGAGGTGCCGGCCCTCCCGGACTGTCCTCCAGACTGATCACCCACGGAAGCAGGGGACCGTCCCCAACTCGCCGGGCCAACCCCAATCCTGGACGGCCAGGTCAGCCGCCCTCCCACACATCCGGGCCAGTTCCGGAGTTCTTCCTGGGTGCTCGGCCACCCACCGCCACCGCGAGACCAGACGTTGACGCCCGCTTCCGAACCGTCCGGAAGCCTCCCGTCGCCGCAACGGGCCCAGCGACAACTCGGTGGTTTGCAAGGTGGCCGCTGCCGCGGCCAGGGCAACCATGTCCTCACTCACCTCGGGGCCGACCTCCCGATACCCGGCCATGGCAGCTTCCCTGAAAAGCTTGCTCACCTGGCCAGAGTCGTCACAACTGACCCACGGAACCTGCAGATGTGCGAGATCGACCGCGGGATGATGGACGCTGCTGGCCTCGAAGTCGATGAAGGTGGCGTCACCCCCATCAGCGGGAATGACGATGTTTCCCGGACACGGATCAGCCTGGGTGAGGACGGCGTCATCCCCGCCTGCGAGCTCGGCGAACAGCCCGATCTCGGCCGACGCCTCCGCGCTGAGCACCCCGTCGTCCAACAGCTCAGCGAGCCTCGTTGCCCCACGCCCCGGCAGCCGAGGAGAGGCCGGACCGCCTGCGGACAGCGTCCCCGGGTCGGCCTTCCTGATGAGTTGTCGGAAGGTCGCCACATCGGCCCCGCGCATCGTCGCCCCCAGTCCGCGTCCCCACGCCCGAGCCGCCTCCACAGCGGCATCAGGATCAGATCCTGACAGCACATCGGCTAAGGTCGTCATCTCGCCGAGATCGGCCATGACGATGACCCCGAGATCCAGGTCGGCGGCCAACAACCGTGGCGCCCCGGGGATCGTCGCCAATCCAGCCCATTCCCGCACGATCCCGAAACCGCCGGAGTTGTGGGCCATGGCCTTGGATCGAAAACACTTGGCAATGACGGTGTGGGCTCCCTCGCTGGCCACGGTGGAACCGTCCACCCAGCACCGAGCGACGCTGGTGCGCACCCCGTCGCGCAAGACCTCGTCAAGGGACAACTCCGTGCCCAGGACGAACGCGGCGTCGTCGAGCCAGCCCAGTCCCATCTCCACCTCCTGGCTACCGCGACGATCAATACAGTCGTTGGCTACGTCTACAGTGGGAGAGTACACATTCGCGTCATACCGGAGAGAACCCTGACCACCACCTTGCACTCCCACAACACCGATACCGGCAACCCCGGCCCGGCGCGCCGAGTCGTGACGGTGCCCGCATCGATTCCCATGGTCACCCTGGTCGGCCCCAACGACGAGTTCCTCAAGCATCTCGAGGACGCCCTCGGTGCCGACATCCTGGTGCGAGGCAACGAGATTCACCTCGCCGGGCATCCCGCCGATCTTGCCGACGCCAACGACATCCTCACGGAGATGACCACCATCATCCGTACCGGGCAGGGACTGTCCGCCGACGACGTCGACCGGATCGTCGCGATGACCCGCAACGGGGAGGGGCCGGCCGAGATCATGACGGCCGACATCCTCAGTAGTCGTGGCAAGACGGTTCGCCCCAAGACCCTCAACCAGAAGCGCTACGTCGACGCCATTGACGCCCACACCGTCACCTTCGGCATCGGCCCCGCCGGTACCGGCAAGACCTACCTGGCGATGGCGAAGGCGGTCCAGGCCCTGCAGACTAAGCAGGTGAGCCGGATCATCCTCACCCGTCCGGCCGTGGAGGCGGGGGAGAAGATCGGCTTCCTGCCGGGCACCCTCTCGGAGAAGATCGACCCCTACCTGCGCCCGCTCTACGACGCCCTGCGCGACATGGTCGACCCGGACTCCATCCCGCGTCTCATCGGCGCCGGAACCGTCGAGGTGGCACCGCTGGCGTACATGCGTGGCCGCACCCTCAACGACGCCTTCGTCATCCTCGACGAGGCCCAGAACACCTCGCCCCAGCAGATGAAGATGTTCCTCACCCGTCTGGGGTTCGGATCCAAGATCGTCGTCACCGGCGACATTACCCAGGTCGACCTGCCCGGTGGGGTGAAGTCCGGCCTGCGAGTGGTGCAGGGCATCCTTGACGGCATCGATGACATCGCCTTCTGCAACCTCACCAGCCGTGACGTCGTCCGTCACCGTCTCGTCGGCAAGATCGTCGCCGCCTACGACCGGTACGACACCGTCGCCGAGTCATACGGCCCCAGGAACCCGCGCAAGAACAGGAAGACCCGATGATCGACATCACCAATGAGTCCGGTTCCCCGGCCGATGAGGAGGGGCTCGTCGGACTGGCGACCTTCGCCCTCGACCGGCTCCGCATCCATCCCTCCTCGGAGCTGTCGATCATCCTCGTCGACGAGGACACGATGGAGGCCTACCACGAGAAGTTCATGGGCCTCCCCGGACCGACCGACGTGCTGAGCTTCCCCATGGACGAGATGCGTGCTCCCGGCGACGACGAGGACCCGCCGTCAGGTCTGCTCGGCGACATCGTGCTGTGCCCGACTGTCACGGCTCGGCAGGCGGCCGAGAACGGTCGTACCCCCGACGGGGAGGCGGAATACCTCCTCATCCACGGTTTGCTTCATCTGCTTGGCCACGACCACGCCGAGCCGGAGGAGAAGCGCGTCATGTTCGGACTCAACGACGAGATCATCGCCGTATGGGATGGTCATCGAGAACAGGCAGGCCAGCGGTGACGCAGCAGGAATGGGTCGTTCTTGCGATCGCCTTCATCTTCACGGTGTTGGCAAGCCTCAACGTGGCCATGGAGACGGCCCTTCAGCATATGTCCCACTCCAAGGCCGAGGAGCTGGCCGCCGATGGGCGGAAGCCTCACCTGCGAGTGCAGGACATGGTGGCCGATCCCGCCCCCTTCATCAACACCGCGATGCTGGTGAGAGTCATTTCCGAGGTGACGGCGACGGCCCTCGTCGCTCTCCTCATCTTCGGTCATTTCGATCTGCTCTGGCAGCAGGTGCTTGTCGTCGTGGCGATCATGGTCTTCGTCGATTTCTTGGCCTGGGGAGTGGCGCCGCGCACCCTGGGTCGCCAGCATGACACCGCCATCTGCACCTTCTGGTCGCGACCGTGGGGTGTGTTGGCGCAGATCCTTGGCCCGATCGCAGCCCTGCTCATCCTCATCGGCAATGCGCTGACCCCCGGAAAGGGATACGCCGAGGGTCCGTTCACCTCCGAGGCCGAGCTGCGCGAGATGGTCGACTACGCCGAGGCCTCCGACCTCATCGAGGCCGGCGAGCGCGAGATGATCCACTCGGTCTTCGAGCTGGGTGACACCCTTGCCAAGGAGGTCATGGTCCCGCGTACCGACGTCGTCTTCATCCCGCGGTCCAAGAACTTGCGTCAGGCCATGTCCCTGGCCCTGCGTTCCGGATTCTCCCGGGTCCCGGTCATTGGTGAGAGCCTCGACGATGTTCAAGGGGTCGTCTACCTCAAGGACCTCTCGCGTCGAGTTCTCGACAACCCTGAGGGCTACGCGTCCGAGACCGTCGAGTCGATCATGCGTCCGCCCGTCGTCGTTCCCGATTCCAAGCCGGTCGACCAGGTGCTGCGCGAGATGCAGCGTGACCGTAATCACCTCGTCATCGTCGTGGACGAGTTTGGTGGCACTGCTGGCCTGGTGACGATCGAGGACATCGTCGAGGAGATCGTCGGCGAGATCGTCGACGAGTACGACGCCGAGCCCACCCTCACCGAGGAGATCGAGGACGGAGTCTTCCGGATTTCCTCGCGTTTGCCAGTCGACGACCTGGGCGAGCTGTTCGACCTCAAGGTCGACGATGACGACGTCGAGACCGTCGGCGGCCTCATGGCCAAGGAATTGTCCGTCGTCCCGATCCCCGGATCTGTCATCATCTGGGAGGGGCTGGAGATCACCGCCGAGAAGGCAACCGGGCGACGTCACCAGGTGGACACCTGCCTGGTGAAGCGGGCCCCCGAGGAAACCCCCGATGAGGAGGACGACGATGAGTGACGACGAGATGCCCTCGCTGGCCTATCTCATGGACGGTGATGACGAGGAGATCTCCGACGTCGACTATGTGGCTGCCCGGGTGGCCGAGTCCACCCGCTCCGGGTTCCATTCCGGGTTCGTGTGCTTCGTCGGGCGCCCCAACGCCGGCAAGTCGACCCTGACGAATGCCTTGGTCGGCTCGAAGATTGCGATCGCCTCCTCGAAGCCCCAGACGACCCGCCACGTCATCCGCGGCGTCGTCACCGACGAGAACTCCCAGATCGTCGTCATCGATACCCCCGGACTCCACAAACCGCGCACCCTGCTGGGCCAACGCCTCAACGACCTCGTCTTCGACACCTGGACTCAGGTCGACGTCATTGGTGTGTGCCTGCCGTCCAACCAGCGGATCGGGCCGGGAGACACCTATCTCGTCAAGCAGATCGCCGACCTTCCCAGGAAGCCTGCACTCATCGCGCTGGCGACGAAATCGGATCTGGTCTCCTCGGCGCGGATGGTTGAGCACCTCACCGCCATCGACAAGATGCAGGAAGAGGTCGGCATCGAGTTCGCCGCGATCGTCCCCTGTTCGGCGGTCTCCGGTGAGCAGGTCGACGAGGTGCACGACGTTATCGTCTCCCTGCTGCCAGAGGGGCCGGCCTACTACCCGGACGGAGAGGTCACCGATGAGCCGACCGAGACCCTCGTCGCCGAGCTCATCCGTGAGGCGGCTCTGGAGGGTGTACGCGAGGAGCTCCCGCACTCGCTGGCCGTGGAGATCGTGGAGATGGGGCTGCGTGAGGGAAGGCCGGAGGACCGTCCGCTGCTCGACGTCCACGCATCCCTCATCGTCGAGCGTGACTCTCAGAAGGGAATCATGATCGGTCACCGCGGATCCCACATCAAGGAGGTCGGCACCCAGGCCAGGCAGCAGATCTCTGCTCTGCTGGGGACGCCGACTCATCTGGACCTGCAGGTCAAGGTGCTGCCGAATTGGCAGTCCGACCCGAAGTACCTCAACCGGCTGGGGTTCTGAGACCGATGACGGCCTCATATGGCTGAGGCCGTCACCTCTCCGCCGACGATCGTCAGGTCACTGGTCAACCCTGCCAGTGTCTCCCCGGAGAGGTCGAAGGGGTTGGTGCCCACGGCGATGACGTCGCTCGGCCCGCCCTCGACCACCTCGGCGATCTGGCGAGTACTGGACAGCAAGGCCTGGGAGACGGTGAGGGCATGCTCCATGTGCCATCCCGGGCGAAGGTCCCCGGTCCGCTCGACGGCCACCCGTACGGCACCCCATGGATCGACTGGGGAGACCGGGGCATCCGACCCCATTGCCAACTCGGCCCCGGCCTCCACCATGTCGGCGAATCGGAAGCAGCGATCGGCGCGGTCGGCCCACATGACGTCGGTGGCGTCACGATCATCGACCATGTGCAGGGGCTGGACGCTGGCTCGCACTCCCAACTTCGCGAACCGGGGGACGTCGGAATCGGTGAGGACCTGGGCGTGCTCCACCGATCCCGAGATGCCGGTCGTCTCGAAGGCGTCGAGGACCTCCCGGACGGCGCGATCGCCGATGGCGTGGGCCGCACACTGCAGGTTGGCAGCCTTCGCCCGTCTCATGAGCTCGACGAGGTCCTCAGGTGTGACCGAGTCGATTCCGGCCCCCTCAGGTCCACCACCCGATGGATATGAATCCATGCACCACGCGGTGCGCGTTGACATTGAGCCATCGACGATGACCTTGAGCGGGCCCATGGCGACCCGGCTGGGACCAGGCTTCTCAGTGATGGGGGACTGCCCGGTGGCCAGTCCTTGCGCGATCGCCTCGTCAAGACACTCGGGGTAGACGCTCACCTCGACTCGCAGCGGACAGCGTCCATCTGCCTCGCGCCGCACCCAGGTCTCGACGTCGGTGTCGAATTCCATGTCGCGGATGCCGACGACTCCCAGCCGAGCAGCCGCACCTCCGCAACTTCCGACCCAACCGTCCAGCACATGGGGATCGACATGGGAAAGCTGGGTCTGGATGTCGAAGGTGGCCTTCTCGCGGAAGAATCCGTCACCCTGGACGCCGAGTTCGCGCATCGCGGCGGTGTTGCACCACACCGAGTGCAGATCAGCCGAGACGAGGACGGCCGCCCGGTCGCCGGTCACGGCGTCGAGCTGCGCGGCATTCGGGTTCGAGTCCCACACCGAGGACCGGAAACCAAACCCTTGCAGGATGGGCTCGTCACTGTCCGCGCGTCGTTCCACGTGTGTCGCGACCTCGTCGAGGACCTGTTGGTAACCAGCGGTCTGGCTGACGAGGAATTTTCGGGATGCCAATGCCCACTGCCCGACGTGGACGTGCTCGTCCCACAGCCCGGGCATGAGGATGCGTCCGTCCAGGTCGACACGGCGCACGGCCTCCGAGGAGTCAGCGGCACGTTGCCAGGCCTCCGGACCGACCGCGACGACGCGATCGGAGAGCAACACATCGGTGGGTTCGCCAGCGGACCCGTCAATCAGGTCGAGAATGCGGGCGTCGTGAAGCAGCAGCATGACCAGATGGTCCCACCGACGGCGGTCCATGTCAGTCTTCGGTCGATTTTGAGAGGAATCCCACGGTTTCACGACTGCGGTGTACTCTGACACACATGTCGCGCGCGCTCCTGCTTGTGTGCCGCAGCGAGACCCGTTGAAAGGGTGGCCTCCTCGCTGCGGGTGATCGGGCTGCCCGAGAAGTCACACACTTTCGGAGAGACCACTACTGATGACGCGAATTCAGCCCCTCCCCTGTCAGCTGGCCAGTGAGATGCCCATCGGTCGCTACCAGCCCTTCGTCCCGCAGAAGCTGCCTGACCGCACCTGGCCCGACAGGACCCTCGACCACGCCCCGCGCTGGCTGTCCACCGACCTGCGCGACGGCAATCAGTCCCTCATCGACCCCATGACCCCGGCTCGCAAGATGCGTATGTTCGAGCTGCTCATCGAGATGGGCTACAAGGAGATCGAGATCGGTTTCCCCTCGGCCTCCCAGATTGACTTCGACTTCGTCCGTCAGGTCGTCGAGTCCGGCATCGTCCCTGACGACGTCACCATCTCGGTCCTGACCCAGGCCCGTGAGGACCTCATCGAGCGCACCGCGCAGAGCCTCGTGGGCGCCCACCGCGCCACCATCCACATGTACAACGCGGTCGCCGAGCTCTTTCGCCGGGTCGTGTTCAAGATGGACGAGCAGCAGTGCATCGACCTGGCTCACCGGGGCACCGAGTGGGTCGTCAAGTACGCCGAGAAGTACCTGGACGACGTCGAGTTCGGTTACGAGTACTCCCCGGAAATCTTCAGCCAGACCTCCACGGACTTCGCCATCGAGGTCTGCCATTCCGTCATGGACGTCTGGCAGCCCGGTCCGGACCGCGAGATCATCCTCAACCTGCCGGCCACCGTCGAGATGAGCACCCCGAACACCTACGCCGACCAGATTGAGTACTTCTGCCGCAACATCCGTGACCGCGAGAACGTCTGCGTCTCCCTGCACCCGCACAACGACCGTGGCACCGCCGTCGCGGCCGCCGAGTTCGCTCAGATGGCCGGCGCCGACCGCGTCGAGGGCTGTCTCTTCGGCCACGGCGAGCGCACCGGCAACGTCGACCTGGTCACCCTGGGCATGAACCTCGTCAGCCAGGGAGTTGACGCCGGTATCGACTTCTCCGACATGCCCAAGATCCGCCGCACCGTCGAGTACTGCACCGGTCTGCCAGTGCCGGCCCGCCAGCCCTACTCCGGCGATCTGGTCTTCACCGCCTTCTCCGGTTCCCACCAGGATGCCATTAAGAAGGGTCTGGAAGACCTGGCCCGTCGCGCCGAGGACCAGGGCATTGACATCAACGAGATCGGCTGGGAGGCCCCGTATCTGCCCGTTGACCCGCACGACCTCGGTCGTACCTACGAGGCCGTCATCCGTGTCAACAGTCAGTCTGGCAAGGGTGGCATGGCCTACCTGATGAAGACCGAGCACCAGGTCGACCTGCCGCGTCGTCTGCAGATCGAGTTCTCCCGCGCGGTGCAGAACTACACCGACGACCAGGCTCGCGAGATCTCCCACGACGAGATCTGGGACCTGTTCAACCGCGAGTACCTGCAGGTGCCCGGTATCGAGCTGGTCAGCCGCACGACCTCCACGGAGTCTGGCTCCTACCAGCTCACCGCCAATCTGCGAAACAACGACGAGGGCACCCAGGTCCATGGTGAGGGCAACGGTGCGGTCTCGGCATTCATCGACGCCCTGGCCTCCCTCGACGTCGCCGTCCAGGTGCTCGACTACTCCGAGCACGCCATGACGTCCGGCGGCACCGCGAAGGCCGCCGCCTACGTCGAGTGTGAGATCGGAGATGGCGAAACCTCGCAGATCCTCTGGGGTGTCGGAATCGATCCCGACATCACCCAGGCCTCCCTCAAAGCCGTTGTCAGCGCGGTGAATCGCTCCCGTCGCTGACCCAGCCAAGGATGGGCGACCAACAAAATCAGGCGGTGGGGCTGACCTCATTGGGGACGGCCCCACCGAACCTGCGGTCCCGCTTCGCGTACTCCAGGACGGCGTCCCACAGGTCTCGGCGATCGACGTCGGGCCACAGCACGTCGGAGAACACCATCTCGGCGTAGGCCGACTGCCACAACAGGAAGTTCGATGTGCGCTGCTCTCCCGAGGAACGCCAGAACAGGTCGACGTCAGGAATCTCTGGCTCGTCGAGGTGAGTGCGGAAGCTCTTCTCGGTGATGTGATCCGGAGCGATCTTCCCCTCGGCCGCCAGCCTGGCAATGTCTCGCACCGCGTCGACGATCTCGGCGCGACCGCCATAGTTCACGCAGAACTGCAGGGTCAGGACGGTGTTGTCAGCTGACTGCTGCTCGGCCGACTCCAACTCTTTGATGACCGACTTCCACAACTTGGGGTGACGACCCGCCCAGCGGATACGCACCCCCATGGCGTCAAGCTGGTCACGACGACGATGGATGACGTCGCGGTTGAACCCCATCAACCAACGCACTTCGTCGGGGGAGCGCTTCCAGTTCTCGGTGGAGAAGGCGTAGGCGCTCAGGTAGGGGATGCCCATCTCGATGGCCCCCTCGATGACGTCGAAGAGGGCGTCCTCACCACGGGCGTGCCCCTCGGTTCGTTTGAGGCCGCGCTGCTTGGCCCACCGTCCGTTGCCGTCCATGACGATGGCGACATGTCGGGGGATGAGCTCCGGAGGCAGTTCCGGAGGACGAGCTCCGGACGGGTGCGGCAGCGGGCCGCGCTTCGGGGGTCGCGGTGTGGTGTGAGCCATGGGTCACAGCGTAGTGGCGTTGCGCTCGCTTGGGATCCGACGGTGGTGTTACAGCCGACGTCCCATGTTGCACAGACGGACCAGCAGCAACTGGCAAGCCTGTTTCGACCCTCACAGCGTCGTCCAGACGATGATGATTCCCGAGCCGAGACAGGCGATGATCGAGGCGACGCTGGTCCAATGGCCGATGCGTTCTCGAGTCCGTCCGGAGATACCCGAGGAATTGGGTCGCAGACGATCGACAACGATCGGCAGCCATGCCGGGATGAGGACGATCCACCACGTGACGATGAAGGTCAGGATGCGCACGATGAGTGGCAGGTCGGATGTTCCGATGCGCTGGCTTGACGAGATAAACAGTGGGATCGTCGTGAAGTTGGTGGCCATGCCGAGAGCACCCCAGGTGAACATGCCGTGCGCACCCGTGGATCGCGGACCTGACGATTTCTTGTGTCGGAATTTCTGGACGCGATGGGATCCCCATTTCTTCCACGCCAGATAACAGCCGAAGAGGAAGAGCAGAATGCCCAGTACACGGTCGACGGCGTGGGAGGCCAGCTGACGGGAGGCGAAGTCGGTGGCGGCACTTCCGAGCAAGCCAAAACTCGTGATGCCAATGGCGCCGAGCACCAACCCCGCCCCGGACACGAAGGCCCAGCCATGGTTCTGTTTCTGGCCATGCACGGCGGCGCTGGCATTGAGGATCATGACCGGACTGACGGCTGCCACAAGCACCAAGTACCACACGCTGCCGAGCAGTGCGACAAAGGTGTCCATGGGGCTTCTCCTGGTGTGGGGTTCTCGACAACGGTACTGGGTGGGAGCATCGTCAGGGCAGGCGGACACCCTGAAAGGCCGGGCATGGCAGTTTTGCGCAGAGCATTTTCGGTTGCGCACCGCGGCTGGGAGACTGGGTGTCATGCCCACCTACCGCGATCAAGCTGTCGTCCTGCGCACACACAAGCTAGGTGAGGCCGATCGCATTGTCTCCATGCTGTCGCGGGAACACGGCAAGATTCGCGCAGTGGCCAGAGGTGTCCGACGCACCTCCAGCAAGTTCGGAGCCCGGCTGGACCCTTTCAACCTCGTCGATCTGCAGTTGGTGCAGGGACGAAACCTCGACGTCGTCGCTCAGGTGGAATGCCTTCACCCATATTCCGCGCCACTGCGTCAGGACTATGGGCTCTTCACAGCCGCAGAGGTCATGGTCGAGGCCGCCGATCACCTGGTCCCGGTGGATCGGGAGCCGGCTCCGGCCCAGTATCGGTTGCTTGCTGGTGCGTTGCGGGTCCTTGGGTGGGGGACGGCTGACGGTCCACGGCCACCTGAGATGGTGTTGGACTCCTACCTGTTGCGATCCTTGTCGGCCTCGGGATATGCACCTGACCTGGTCGATTGTGTCCGCTGCGGAGAGCCCGGCCCGCACCCTGGGTTCTCGCCCAGCCTGGGCGGGGTGGTCTGCATCAATTGTCAGCCTCCTGGCACCCCGCATCCTCATGAGGAGACGATCGTTTACCTGCGGGCGCTGCTGGTGGGGGACTGGCCCGCGACTCGGGAGGTGACGTGGCCCAGGATCCGGGAAGGGTCGGGGCTTGTCGCCGCATTCGTGTCCTGGCACATGGACCGAGGACTACGATCGATGCCGTTCCTGGAACGCTGACCCGTCCGGGGCCCAACTTTTGGCCATCTGGGGTGGCGAGGACAGACCTTTGTTCCACTGTTGTGTACCGAAGTATTCCGTTGGCTCTCGTGGGGCGTACTACATCACCGCTCTGGATAACGTTCGGATCAGATCCCAATGGGGATCTGGATACAACGAACCAGAAGGAGACGGACATGATGGGTCACGGGACGCGCCGCGCCCTGGGTGTCGTGGGAGCGGGGATCACCCTTGCTGGGTCCTTTGCTTCCCAAGCTCATGCCCACAGCGGCTACAACGACGACACTTCGACGATCAATTACAACGTCCCGATCGTCCACACCAGTACCAGTGGACCGGTGAAGGCCAATCGGCGCAACAACCATCCGGTGTGCAACCGGGGCGACTACCGCACCGTGATCTCGCAGGTGAGTGACACCTTCAAGCCCTACGGGGCCTTCGAGATGACGAACACCACGGACGAGGAGTTGACGCTCACCCAGACTGTGGGCAAGGACGAGAGCATCAAGGCCAGCGTCACTGGTGACGTCGGTGGACAGTTCTCCGGCGTGACGGCCAAGATCAGCTCGACGATAGCTTGGGAGATGTCTTGGCACACCGGTCAGGCCATCGGCCCGTACAAGGTGCCGGCTCACAAGACTGCCCGTGCCACCTACGGCTTCCATGTCGTCCAGTTCTCCGGCACTCAACAGCGCTGCCTCATGAATGGCACCTGGGGAAATGCCTGGACCTTCAAGGGTCACGCTCCTCGCACGACCTCTGTTCAGGTGAAGGTCTACAACGATCCGACCGAGCTCGTCCCCGGCGGAGATGGCTTCGTCAACGGAGGTGACAACTGATGAAGAAGTTCCGTGCACTCGGTGCGTCTTTGGTCGCCACTGGACTGTTGGCATCGGCTCCGCTGGCAGCCCAGGCCGCAGATACCGAGCCTCCGGCTCGTCCTGACCACGACCTCAGCGTCATGTACAGCGTGTCCCCGCTCAAGAAGCCGGGGCATCCCGGTCTGGTAGCGCTGCACGTGAGCAATGTCGGTACGAAGAACTACTACGCCCCCTCGCCGGTCGTACAGTTCATCGTCAAGGTCCACACCGTCTCCGGGCCAACCGACGTCAACCGTGTCATCACTCCCAAGGGCTACAACGGTGCCACCGTGACGGATCTCGGGTTCGACGAGTCGACCTCCACACGCACCTTCCGAGTGATCCTCGCCAACGGACTTCGCTCGGGCGAGAACCAGGTCGTCGCCAACTTCAACTTCGCCGATGGCCAGACCCGGCACCACGAGGGTCGCATCGTCCAGGAGATCACCACCTCGCAGGTTGGTCGTCTTCCAGATGACACCACCACGCGGAATGACCAGGACATCAATTCCCAGAAGTGGACCTGGAACGACATGAATCACCGTCAGAACGCCGGACTCTTCTGAGATTCCAGACACAACGAAAAAGAGGAGGCCGGCATCCTACCGGCCTCCCCTTCCATATGTGTGAAAGTAGTTGTCAGGTTTCGCGAATGGGCTTCGCTCGGGGGATTCGCGCATCGACGACCCACCAACCATTGCGCAGACCAATGGAGATCTCACCACGGAGCAGGGAGACCCGCTCCTTGAGTCGCGCAATACCCATCCCGGTGGAACGGACGGGTTCAATCTCGGATCCGGTAACCGGATTGGAGACGGTGGCGACGACGTCATCGCCATCGTCTCGGACAATGATCTTTGCCGTGGTCGGGCCATTGTGCTTAATCGCGTTCGCGGTCGACTCGTCGAGGATTCGGTTAACGGCGTCGGAAACGCTCACCGGCATCGGTTTACAATCAACCGACCAATCGACGTGCCATCCCAAGGTTTCAAGGCGCGTCACCATGGCTGCCACGGTGGCCTCGACGGAGTCCTCGTGGGTGGGGGAGGACACCAGCGGAAGATTCTGGTTTCGCAGCACCAGGAGCAGGCGCTGAAGGTCGTCGAGGGCCGTCCGGGAGGTCGTCTCAATGGACTTCGACGCCGTGATGACGTCTTCGTCAGCGGTATTGAGACGAAGGGAACCCGCCAGCATGGTGATGACGGTGAGGTCCTTGGCCACGACGTCGTGGAGCTCGGCTGCCAACTGTTGGCGTTCTTCCTCGTGGGCATGGGCTGCCTGTTCGAGGGCGTCAGCTGCTTGTTCCTCCGCCTGCTCGCGGCGGTGATCGAGCCAGCGGAATGCGGAGCCGAATCCGACACCGATTCCGCATGCGAGGCCTGCGACCAATAGGATGGAAGCCCATCGTTCTTCGTGAGCAGTCGCTCGGGTCATGACAACAGCGGCTCCGATAATAATCGGAATGAAATGGCGTCTTAGACCGTGTTGGCTGGCGAAGAATGCAAGCACGACCAACAGAGGAATGCTAAATGCGACCTTTTCCGCGGCGACGCTACTGACCAGGCCGACAAGCAGTAGCAATTCCTGTAGTGCAGGACGCTGCCAACACAGCAGAGCCACTGTGGTGAAGACGTAAGTGGCTACCAGCCAGATCATCGTACTGCCGCATCGGTGAGTTACGACAGCCACACGCAGATCGTCCGCACCGGAAAACACCAGCACAGTGATGACGGTAACCGTGATACCAAAGGTTCGACTGCTCCCTTTGGGAATGAGGCGGCGTCCAGACGCACCACTATTCATTTGATGTGTTTCCCCATGGGCCAGACGGCCTATATATTGGGTATGGGATCAGTCACACCAATTAGGGTAGATGGCGCACAAGCCTTCTATGATTCCCTCGACATGTGCCTTTGGCTGTGTATTGACGGCGTTCTGAACAGGGGTGGACTCGGCGGAGGCCTGAGCGGGGGCTGCCATCGAGAAGGAGCTAACTGCCAAGGCAGCCACGATGCCGGTGATGATTTTCTTCATGGGCACAATGTATCCCTTCGGAGGGGGCATCTACAACGGGGTGCAGGGAGTCGCGTGGATGTCGCTGACACGTGCAGCGACATGCTGTGCGTATGGGCCGGTTGGCTGCCCACATGGCCGGCAATGTGGCCTGACGGTGATCATTTGTTCGTCAATGGCGCTGGGGCGAACCCGGTGTCATGAGGACTGCTCGGGCATGCGAGGATGGTGAGTAACGTAAGGAGGTGCGATGTCAGTTCGACTCGTCGTCACTGACGATCATCCGATCATGAGGCAGGCCCTCGCGGGCTATTTCTCCCGCGTCGAGGAGATGGAGGTCGTCGGCCAGGCCTCCAACGGTCGTGAAGCCGTCGAGCTCGTTGACCAGCTGTTGCCCGACGTCGTCCTCATGGACCTCAAGATGCCTGAGATGGACGGTCTGACGGCCACCCGAATGATCGTCTCCCGCCATCCTTCTGTTCGCGTCGTCGCCCTGACCACCTTCGCCCGCCGGGACATCGTCGTCGAGGCCATCCTTGCCGGTGCCGCCGGATACCTCCTCAAGGAGTCCGAGCCCGAAGCCGTCATCGCTGGGGTACGCGCCGTCATGGTCGGCCAGGTGACCGTTTCACCAGAGATCGCCCGAGGGGTTGTCGAGACCTTCTCGGCCCAGGTTGGGGGTAAGGCAACACCTCGTCAGGTCGACATGAACCCGGTGGAACTCTCTAACGCCGACGACGACGTCCTCAAGCTTCTCGCTGAGGGGCTGTCGAACGCTGTCATCGCGGAAGAACTGTGCCTCAGTGAGTCTGCCGTCAAACAGCGTATTGGTCATCTGGCGAAGAAACTGGGAGTGCGGAGCCGTCTCGAGGTGCTGGTGCGAGCCTGCGAGCTGGGTCTCGTCACCCCGCGGCTGCGCCGCTGATTAGGAATTGTCGCGCTTTGTCGAGCATTCCGAGCAGATCCCGAACAACTCCAATTCGTGTCCGGTCTCGCTGAACCCGTGCTTGGCAGCGATGTCGCGCGCCCAGTCCTCCAGGATTTTCTCCGGGCCAATCTCGACAGCCTTGCCGCAATTACGGCACACCAGATGGTGGTGGTGAGCTGAGGAACAGCGTCGGTAGGTCATCTCGCCATCCTCGGAGCGGATGGCATCGAGCTCGCCGTCCTCGGCCATCGTCTGCAAGTTCCGGTAGACCGTGGCCAGACCGACCTGGTCCCCCCGTTCCCTCAGTTGGTCGTGGACCTGCTGGGCAGTGAGGAAGAACGACTCGTCGTCAAACAGAGCACGAATGGCAAGGCGCTGTTTGGTCGTACGCCGCCGATTCTCCACCATGATCACCTCACTGCTGGGCGTGGAATTGCCTCAAATGTACCCCAGCATCCTGTGGATGACCCCGGGCGCACCATCTCGGACGGCTCCGAGGCGGGGTTGGTGGTGATTGCTGCCGCGTGGTTACCGGTAGGCTGGTCAATGGCCTCGCTGCCTGGACATGTAGATCCGTCGGTGGCGCTGCCCGCGTGGACACCATCCGGGTGTCCACTCCAATGAGGACTTGGAAGAAAGGGACGGCTGTGGCCTCCACCAGCACACTCGACAACGTCATCAACCTTTGCAAGCGTCGCGGATTCGTGTTCCCCTGCGGCGAGATTTACGGCGGCACCCGGGCGGCCTGGGATTACGGCCCATTCGGCGTCGAGCTCAAGGAGAACATCAAGAGGCAGTGGTGGCGTTACATGGTCACCTGTCGTGACGACGTCGTCGGCCTTGACTCGTCGGTCGTCCTGCCTCGCGATGTGTGGGTCGCGTCCGGCCACGTCGGCGTCTTCAATGACCCGTTGACCGAGTGTCTGTCGTGTCACAAGCGTATGCGTGCTGACCATCTTCAAGAAGGCCACGCCGCCAAGCACGGGATCGACGATCCGGATTCTGTCCCTCTGGGGGAGATCAACTGTCCCAATTGTGGCAACAAGGGCCAGTGGACCGAGCCCCGTGACTTCAACATGATGCTCAAGACTTACCTCGGCCCGGTCGAGGACGAGTCTGGTCTGCACTACCTGCGTCCCGAGACCGCCCAGGGTATCTTCGTGAACTTCCAGAACGTGCTCACCAGCGCTCGTAAGAAGCCGCCGTTCGGTATTGCTCAGACCGGTAAGTCCTTCCGCAACGAGATCACCCCCGGGAACTTCATCTTCCGCACCCGTGAGTTTGAGCAGATGGAGATGGAGTTCTTCGTCGAGCCCGGCACCGACGAGGAGTGGCACCAGTACTGGATTGACAACCGCACTGCCTGGTACACCGACCTCGGTATCAACCCGGACAATCTGCGTCACTACGAGCACCCCAAGGAGAAGCTCTCCCACTACTCGAAGCGTACCGTCGACATCGAGTACAAGTTCGGGTTCGTCGGTTCCGACTGGGGCGAGCTCGAGGGCATCGCCAATCGCACCGATTTCGACCTGGGTACCCATTCGAAGCATTCTGGCAAGGACCTGTCCTACTACGACCAGGCCAACAACAAGCGTTACCTGCCTTATGTTATTGAGCCGGCGGCTGGTCTTACGCGTTCTCTCATGGCGTTCATGGTTGACGCGTACACCGAGGATGAGGCTCCGAATGCCAAGGGTGGGGTTGATAAGCGTACTGTCCTGAAGCTGGATTCGCGTCTTTCGCCGGTCAAGGCTGCTGTGCTGCCGCTCAGCCGTAACTCTGATTTGTCTCCGAAGGCTCGTGATCTGGCGGCTCGCCTGCGTCAGCGGTGGAACGTCGACTTCGACGATGCTCAGGCCATTGGTAAGCGTTACCGTCGCCAGGATGAGATTGGTACTCCGTTCTGTGTCACTGTGGACTTTGACAGTCTTGACGACAATGCTGTGACGGTGCGGGACCGTGACACCATGGCTCAGGAACGCATCGCCATCGACAAGGCCGAGGACTACCTCGCCGAGCGTTTACCACGCTCCTGAGGCAACGTTTTCAGACAGGTTGGCGGTCCTTGGCTGAGCAGGTCGAACCCCAGGTCCAGCACTGGTACCGATCTCGCCGAGGCGATGTGATTGCCCTTGATGAGTGTGGCGCCGCTCAGCCCCACCCGGTGAGTGACGCCCCGCCACAACGCACCGCGTACTGCTGCAGCACTCGCAGCACTGGAACGGTCTTGCGGGTGTCACCCACCTAGGCGGCGATATCCGTGACCCCGGGCAGTGTGAGACGAGGCTTAGCATGGTGCGCTCAGCCGTGAGTAAGGTGCGCAACGGCTCCTCAACTGTAAGGATGACGTCACTTCGATGGATGCGCTCGCCATCGACCTGGGGGCTGCTTCAGCGAAGTGATGTCGTCCTATTCCCGAGCAACAGTAGGGTCACAAGATGCTGCATTTTCCTCTTCCCGGGAACTGCCGTTCGCCTCTCTCATGGGGAACTAGTAACTTTGCATCTGAGTTTTCCTTTTGGAGGGGCTGGTTTTCATCCGCATGTTCTTAAAATGATTTGGTCTAGCCTAGTGGCTTATTTGTATTCGTACTTGCGCTAGATTTTGAGTATCTTGGGGCGTGTGCGTTGCAAGCAATTTGTCTAACTGTGAATTTTTACTGTTGGCAAACTTGCGAACCTTGGTTATCACTCTTTTGCAAGTATTCAGTTATTCTCTGACTGGTGCTTAGGAAATCTTATCCGTGGTAAGAGCGCAGTACGGGGCGGATGTCTGATGATGGTTTGGGTATCTACCAGAAAATGTATCAGCGTTCTTCACTGGCATTTCGATGCTAATTGCTCGGGCCTTACTGATAGGTAGTTGATCGCAACTAACCCTTATGCGGATGAAGTTTTCCTGTGATGCATGAATGGCTTTGTGGGTGTATCAGATCTATCGTTCCGTCCGGTGATAGTGCTATGAAGTCAGTGTGCGATTAGTATCAAGGAATGGGAAGCGGCAGACTCGTCAAGCTAACATCTTGTCTGTCGCGGTCTGCGTCCTCTACTCATCTTCTCCTGAAGCGAGCTGTATTCCTGTCGGGGAGATAGAGGTTATGGTTGCCGGAGGTGTGATCTGCTGTCAGCGCCGGTGTTACTGGCGATTTTCACTACGACGGCTGATAGCCCAGACGCTGGTGAGTTGAGCAATGAGTGCCAGCAGGACGATCGATCCGAACGTCTCGAGGCTGAGCGGAGCCACCTCTGCCAGCGCCGAGCCGGCTGAGGTCCCGTTGGTCGTGGCGAACTCGATCCCCAGTGCCGTGATGCTCACCGCGATGAGTACGCCGGCTGTCAGCTGGACGATGAGGGTCTCGGTACCTACGACGTTGAGCAGGCGACGCATCCCGATCCCCAACGAGTGGAGGACGTGGAACTCGCGGTGTCGTGCCATGGCTTCGCTCACGGCCATCTGGATCACGGAGACGAGGCACATGACGTAGACTGTACCAAAGATGCCCACATTGCCTTGGTAGGAGTCCGCCTTGCGTTTGGCGATGGCGTTGCTGACCCACTGCTCCTTGGACATGGTTGTCACAGTCGCGCCGGCGGAGGTCGCAACCTGCTCGGCCGCCGAGGCGTCCAAGCCGTCGAGGTACGTCGTCGTGTGGAGCTTGTCGGGTTCCTTGGTGAAGCGGCCCACCTGGTCCCAGCTCATGATCGGGGTTTCGAGGAATGGGTGCGTGTACGTCGCTACGACGTGGGCCGTCAGCTTGTGTCCCTGCGCGTCCGTCACGTCCATGGTGTCGCCGACGTTGTACCCCTTCGCGAGGGCCGCGACGTCGGTGCCGTGGACCTTGCTCGCGTCACCGGAGATGATCTTCAGTCCCGTCAGCTTTTCCATGGTCTTCACGTCGGCGAAGGAATAGCTGTCGTCGAGCCGGGAGAGGATCGCGAATCGTGCGACCTCCCCACCATGCCCTGACCATGCCTGTGCGGCACGATCAGTCTGGTCCAGACTGATCGCCTCGGAGACGGTCTGTGACTGGGCGGCCTCGCGAAAGTTGGCAGCCTGCACCTGTTCGTCGGGGACGTTCGCGACCATGAAGCCGCCGATCATGCCCACCGCCACGATCACCGGAGTCGCCAGACGTGCGTAACGCAGACGGTCCTTGGAGGACCGCTTGGCGGCCAGGAGCCCCGATCCCGGTGCCACGAGGCCGACGAGGTGACCCACGAGCCACGCTCCCGCCGGCACGAGCAGGGGGGCGAGCGCAATGGCCGGGATGATGGCGAGGAAGGGCAGGGCCAGCATGCCCCAGGCGCCGAGGGTCTGGGGATCCAGGAAGATGATGGCGAGGATCCCGCCCACACCGATGACCAAGCGCAGGGCGACGGACCACTTCGACATCGAGGAGACGGTGTTGTCGTGGGAATCGACGAGCTCGCGGTCAGGGATCCGTCGAAGGGCTCTGCGACCGGCCAGCCCTGCCAGCAGAGCCATGACCACCAGAAGGATGAGCAGTGGCCGGACGCTGACCCCGGTCCTCACCGACACGTTGGGCCCGAAGAACTTGATGGCCTGCAGTCCGCGCAGGAACGCCGGGGTGAGGAGCGCCCCGACGATCACCGAGGGCACGCCGGCCACGAGTGAGACGAAGAAACACTCGAGGAACATGAGCCACCCCAGGCGCCGGCGAGTCGCGCCGGCCAAGCGCATCATCGCCAACTCGCGCTGACGGTAGGAGACGACTTGGGTGACGATGGATATGAGCATGAAACCGCAGATCGTCACCGCGAGGATAGCGATGAACCACAGGATCCAGCTGACGTTATCCAGCTGCACGGCGAGTTCGTCGGCACTGACGCCGGGAACGTTCACCCGGGAGGGGTCGGAGAAGTCGGAGGCCAGTGTCACTTCGGCGCCACCGATGAGCATCGTCAGCACGACGGTGACGATGACGCCTGCATACAGATCCCGGTGACGCCGCACGAGACGAGTAGCCAGTTGCGTCGTGGCGATCATGCGTGCGCCTCCATCTGCACCAGGCGGTCCGAGATCTCTCGGGGGCTTAACCCCGTCGTGTCGTCAACGATGTGGCCGTCGTATAGGAAGATGACTCGCTGGGCTTGTGAGGCTACGACTGGGTCGTGGGTCACCATGACGAGGGTGGTTCCCACCTCGGGCAGCGCGACGAGATTGTCCATGACTTCGCGGCGCGACTCGGAGTCGAGGGCTCCGGTCGGTTCGTCGGCGAAGAGGACATCCCGGTGCGTCGCGATGGCTCGGGCGATCGCGACCCGCTGCTGCTGACCACCTGACATCTTGTCGGGGTAGCGGTGAGCCAACTCAGCCAGCCCGACGCGGGTCAGCGACTCGGTGGCGACGTCGTCAGCCATGCGAGTCCCGTCGAAGAGAGCCGGCAGCTTGACATTCTCGATGGCCGTGAGGGCATCAATGAGGTTGTACTGCTGGAAGATGAAGCCCCACGCCTTGCGCCGGAGCGAGTCGAGTTTGGACTGGCTCATCGTCGCAAGATCCTGACCGCGGTAGAGGACCTGACCGGAGCTGGGACGGATCATGCCGGACAGGCAGTTGAGCAGGGTTGTCTTGCCCGACCCCGATGGTCCCATGATCGCGGTCGTCGTGGCCGGTGCGAAATCGAGATCGATACCCTTGAGGACCTCGGCCCCTGACTTGAAGTGGTGATGCAGTCCTGTGAGGCGGAGAGCCGGGTGTATCGAACTGACAGTAGTCGCGCGTTCTTCATTCATGGAGACTTAAGAACTTCCTAGAGGCAAAACGGAGGTACCGAGCATCGGACGGAGGAAGCGTAGCGGCCTAGGGCCCACCGACATGGTAACGCTCTCTCGCCGAAACTGGGAACTGCGGTGCTGCGGTGCATTGTGCGGGGCTGCGATGAGGTAGACCGAAACCAAGGCAGAATATGAGTCGCCAATTCACATGTGCGCTTCCAGCAAGGTATTTTTCGGCGTCAGTCGTAGTGGCCGCGCTAAACTTGGACGTATGACGAAGTTTGGAAGCGGTCCTCGCTCACTTGGTTTATACCTTCTCGATGCTGCGATCGAGTCTGTGAGTGGTCACAAATTCCGTCAACCGGCATAGATAGCCCACACGTTAGCATATCAGGTATCTTCTGTCAGCTAGTAAAGCGCACCATACCTTCGATGGGTCGATCGAGACTCAAAGGTAGCAACGATTTGCGCCCTATCGGCTACAATCACGCTCAGCGCCTCAGCCGAATTCACGGAGTCGCCATCTGGGTGTCCACTTCAATGAGGACTTGGAAGAAAGGGACGGCTGTGGCCTCCACCAGCACACTCGACAACGTCATCAACCTTTGCAAGCGTCGCGGATTCGTGTTCCCCTGCGGCGAGATTTACGGCGGCACCCGGGCGGCCTGGGATTACGGCCCATTCGGCGTCGAGCTCAAGGAGAACATCAAGAGGCAGTGGTGGCGTTACATGGTCACCTGTCGTGACGACGTCGTCGGCCTTGACTCGTCGGTCGTCCTGCCTCGCGATGTGTGGGTCGCGTCCGGCCACGTCGGCGTCTTCAATGACCCGTTGACCGAGTGTCTGTCGTGTCACAAGCGTATGCGTGCTGACCATCTTCAAGAAGGCCACGCCGCCAAGCACGGGATCGACGATCCGGATTCTGTCCCTCTGGGGGAGATCAACTGTCCCAATTGTGGCAACAAGGGCCAGTGGACCGAGCCCCGTGACTTCAACATGATGCTCAAGACTTACCTCGGCCCGGTCGAGGACGAGTCTGGTCTGCACTACCTGCGTCCCGAGACCGCCCAGGGTATCTTCGTGAACTTCCAGAACGTGCTCACCAGCGCTCGTAAGAAGCCGCCGTTCGGTATTGCTCAGACCGGTAAGTCCTTCCGCAACGAGATCACCCCCGGGAACTTCATCTTCCGCACCCGTGAGTTTGAGCAGATGGAGATGGAGTTCTTCGTCGAGCCCGGCACCGACGAGGAGTGGCACCAGTACTGGATTGACAACCGCACTGCCTGGTACACCGACCTCGGTATCAACCCGGACAATCTGCGTCACTACGAGCACCCCAAGGAGAAGCTCTCCCACTACTCGAAGCGTACCGTCGACATCGAGTACAAGTTCGGGTTCGTCGGTTCCGACTGGGGCGAGCTCGAGGGCATCGCCAATCGCACCGATTTCGACCTGGGTACCCATTCGAAGCATTCTGGCAAGGACCTGTCCTACTACGACCAGGCCAACAACAAGCGTTACCTGCCTTATGTTATTGAGCCGGCGGCTGGTCTTACGCGTTCTCTCATGGCGTTCATGGTTGACGCGTACACCGAGGATGAGGCTCCGAATGCCAAGGGTGGGGTTGATAAGCGTACTGTCCTGAAGCTGGATTCGCGTCTTTCGCCGGTCAAGGCTGCTGTGCTGCCGCTCAGCCGTAACTCTGATTTGTCTCCGAAGGCTCGTGATCTGGCGGCTCGCCTGCGTCAGCGGTGGAACGTCGACTTCGACGATGCTCAGGCCATTGGTAAGCGTTACCGTCGCCAGGATGAGATTGGTACTCCGTTCTGTGTCACTGTGGACTTTGACAGTCTTGACGACAATGCTGTGACGGTGCGGGACCGTGACACCATGGCTCAGGAACGCATCGCCATCGACAAGGCCGAGGACTACCTCGCCGGGAGGTTGCTCGGCTGCTGATCCTCTGGTCAGACCAATCCGACTGACAGTGGGGCCGGGGTATCCATCTCAGGTATCCCGGCCCCGGTGCGTCTTAGGAAAACGTCGTCCTTTAAGCTGTTCGGACAGCAGTGAAAGGGTGATGACTCCATGAGCGTGCCTGACGTTCGAGAGCGACGTGAACTTGAGCGCGGGGGGGATGCCGTGGCCATTCGTGCGCGCAGCGCAGCGCGTCCCTCCAACGTCACACTGAAATTGATCATGGCCATCACGGGGACGATCTTCGCGTTGTTCGTCTTCGTGCACATGGTCGGAAACCTCAAGGCCTTCATGGGCGCAGACGACTACAACGCCTACGCGGAGTTTCTCCGCACGGTCCTGTACCCACTGTTCCCCATAGGTGGGGTGCTGTGGTGCTTCCGGATCGTGCTGCTCGTCTGTCTGGTCCTGCATGTGTGGGCCGGTCTGACGATCTGGGCAAGGGGTCGACGAGCCCGCGGAAAGTTTTCCCGGCACAACATGAAGGCGTTGGGATGGGGGGCCCGCACGATGGTGCTGTCGGGCATCGTCATCTTGGCCTTCGTCGTGGTGCACATCCTTGACCTGACCTTGGGTAAGGGTGTCGCGTCCGCGTCCTTCCAGGGGCCGGTCAACGAGGGAACTCCTGACATCCAGATCACCGCGTACCAGAACCTCATCGCCAGTCTGTCGCGGCCGTGGATGGCGATCTTCTACACCGTCGTCATGATCATCATCGGGTTGCACATCTGCCAAGGCGTGCGCAACACCATCAATGACTTCGGCGGAACCGGCCGTCGTCTCCGCGCCGTCTGGACGGTGATTGGCCTGCTCATCGCACTGGCCATCGTGGTGTGCAACGGCGCACTTCCCATGCTCATTCTCGCCGGGGTGATCTCATGAAAAACGTCATTGGTGCCATCATCAAGCCTCTTGAGAAGATTGCCGGACGTCACGGTGAGGTGACTGTCGACGAGCCGGCCAAGGAACTTGTCAAGCCCGAGCAACCTCAGCCACGTCAGGCTGAGGTGAGCGTGCCGAGACGAGCAGCCCGCAAGGGTTCCAAGGCCCGCGACAACCTTGGGCCGGCTCAGAAGAAGGCCGGATACCTCGTAGGGGACGAGCTTGACGGCAAGGCCCCCGAGGGGGACCCGCTGACCGCGTGGACCCGTCGTCAGAGCGAGTACAAGCTGGTCAACCCCGCCAACCGACGCAAGATGAACGTCATCGTGGTGGGAACTGGACTGTCCGGTTCCGGCGTCGCCGCGACCCTGGGGCAGCTCGGCTACCACGTCGACTCCTTCTGCTTCCACGACTCGCCGCGTCGGGCCCACTCGGTGGCCGCTCAGGGCGGTATCAACGCCGCTCGGTCCCGCAAGGTTGACGGCGACTCCCTCAAGAGGTTCGTCAAGGACACCGTCAAGGGAGGCGACTACCGAGGCCGTGAGGCCGATGTCGTTCGACTCGGCACCGAGTCTGTACAGGTCATCGACCACATGTATGCCATCGGCGCTCCGTTCGCCCGCGAGTACGGCGGTCAGTTGGCCACCCGATCCTTCGGCGGCGTGCAGGTCTCTCGCACCTACTACACCCGTGGTGAGACTGGTCAGCAGCTCGAGGTTGCCTGTTCTCAGGCCTTGCAGGCCCAGATCGACGCCGGATCGGTGACGATGCACAACCGAACCGAGATGCTCGACCTCATCGTCGCCGACGGCAAGGCTCAGGGCATCGTCACTCGTGACCTGCTCACCGGTGAGGTCAGGGCTTGGACGGCTCACGTCGTCATCCTGTGCACCGGCGGATACGGGTCGGTCTACCACTGGTCGACCCTGGCCAAGGGATCCAACGCCACCGCGACCTGGCGGGCCCACCGTCAAGGTGCCTACTTCGCCAGCCCTTGTTTCGTGCAGTTCCACCCGACCGCCCTGCCGGTCAGCTCGTACTGGCAGTCCAAGACGACCCTCATGAGTGAGTCGTTGCGCAATGACGGCCGGATCTGGGTGCCGAGGAAGGCCGGTGACGACCGTCCTGCCAACGACATCCCGGAGGAGGAGCGTGACTACTACTTGGAGCGCAAGTACCCGGCCTTCGGCAACCTGACGCCTCGTGACGTCGCCTCCCGCAACGCCAGGACTCAGATCGATAGCGGCCACGGCGTGGGCCCGCTCAAGAACTCGGTGTACCTGGACTTCCGGGATGCCATCCAGCGTCTGGGCAAGAAGACCATTGCGGAGCGTTACGGAAACCTCTTCGACATGTACCTCGATGCCACCGGGGAGAACCCCTACGAGGTGCCGATGCGTATCGCCCCGGGAGCCCACTTCACAATGGGTGGCCTGTGGGTCGATTACGACCAGATGAGCACCATCCCGGGTCTGTTCGTCGGTGGTGAGGCCTCGAACAACTACCACGGCGCCAACCGGCTGGGAGCCAACTCCCTGCTGTCGGCCAGCGTCGACGGGTGGTTCACCCTGCCCCTGACGGTGCCGAACTACCTGGCCGGATTCGTCGGGAAGCCAGTATTGCCGCTGGATGCTCCCGAGGTCACCGCGGCCATCGAGAGGGTCCGGAAGCGTACCGACGCCCTGCTCAATTGTGGGGGGACCCACCGTCCGGAGTGGTTCCATCGCAAGCTGGGCGACATCCTCTACGAGCACTGCGGGGTCTCGCGTGACGAGTCGGGCCTCCTCGAGGGTCTGTCCAAGGTGCGTGAGCTGCGTGAGGAGTTCTGGCGCGACGTCAGAGTCGTCGGAAGTGGTGACCGACTCAACCAGGAACTGGAGAAGGCTGGCCGGGTCGCCGACTTCATCGAACTCGGCGAGGTCATGATCCTCGACGCCCTGGACCGCCGGGAATCGGCTGGTGCGCACTTCCGCACCGAATACGCCACCGAAGCTGGCGAGGCCAAACGTAATGACGACGACTGGTGCGCGGTCTCGGCGTGGGAGACACGGCCCGACGGCACCCAGGTTCGCCACAGCGAGCCGCTGACGTTCTCGTTGATCGATCTGCAGGTGAGGGATTACCGATGAGGGTGACATTGGATATTTGGCGTCAGGACGGCCCGAAGGCCAAGGGACGTTTCGAACGCCACGTCGTGGAGGACGCCGAGCCGGAGTGGAGCATCCTCGAGTTGCTCGACCGGCTCAACGACCAGATCGTCGAGGATGACGGTGACCCGATCGTCTTCGAGTCCGACTGCCGCGAGGGAGTGTGTGGCTGCTGCGGATTCGTCGTCAACGGCAAGCCGCACGGGCCGCTGCCGAACACCCCGGCGTGCCGTCAGCACCTCAGGGCCTTCCCCGAGATCACCCACTTCAAGATCGAACCCTTCCGCTCGGCGGCCTTCCCGGTCATCCGTGACCTGGCCATCGATCGCTCGAGCCTGGACCGCCTGGTGCAGGCCGGCGGAACCGTCGACGTCATGACGGGAACCGCTCCCGACGCCGACTCGGTGCCCCAGCCGCACAAGGAGGCCGAGCAGGCCCTCGACTTCGCATCCTGCATCGGATGCGGAGCCTGCGTGGCTGCCTGCCCGAACGGTGCTGCCATGCTTTTCGCCGGCGCGAAACTCTCGCACCTGGCGATGATGCCGCAGGGTCGTCAGGAGCGCTCGAAGCGAGCGCGTCGCATGGTCAATGCCCTCGACGAGAATTTCGGCCCTTGCTCTCTCTACGGGGAATGCGTCGAGGCCTGCCCGGTGAGCATCCCGTTGGTTGCCGTCGCCCGGGTCAATCGGGAGCGCTGGCGTGCCGGGTTCCGTGGGGCGCGCAGCAAGGACAACTGATTGGAAAGGTCAGCTGAGACGACGAGAGGGCTGGTATCCGTGACGGGTACCAGCCCTCTCGCGTGATGTGTACGGGATCCGGCTCAGTCGAAGTCCAGACCCAGGTCGAGCACCGGGGCGGAATGGGTGATGACACCCACCGCTATGTAGTCGACCCCGGTCGCGGCCACATCCTTGGCTCGGTCGAGTGTCAGGCCACCAGAGGCCTCGGTGATGACACCGAGGGGCCGACAGATGCTGACTGACTCCGTCATGAGGGAGTCGTCCATGTTGTCGAGCAGAATCGTCGTCACACCTGCCTCGACGGCCTCGCGCACCTGGTCGACGGTGTCACACTCCACCTCGCAGACGATATCGGGCTGGTGGGATCGCACCGCTTCGACAGCGGCCGTCAGAGACCCGGCCGCGGCGATGTGGTTGTCCTTGACGAGGGCAGCATCCGACAGTCCCATGCGATGGTTGAGCCCACCTCCGCAGCGCACCGCGTACTTGTCGAGGTCACGCAGACCGGGGACGGTCTTACGGGTGTCGCGGACCTTGGTGTCGGTGCTTGCCAGGGCATCAACCCACTGGGAGGTGGCCGTCGCCACTCCGGAGAGATGACTGGCCAGGTTGAGCATGGTGCGCTCTGCCACCAGCAGGGTGCGCAGCGGCCCCGAGACGGTCGCGACGGCGTCGCCGGGGGAGACCCGGGTGCCGTCGTCGTGGTGGGTGGTGAACTCGATATTGGTTCCGGTGCGGTTGGCGAGGACGTGCAGCACGGCAGCGGCGACTGGAACCCCGGCCAGGCAGCCGTTCTGACGAGCTCTGATGTCGGCTCGGCCGGCGGCCCCACCGAAGATCGACTCGGTGGTGACGTCAGTGCCGCCGCGCAGGTCCTCGTCCAGACAGGCCTCGATGGTTCTGACGACGAGGTCGGGATCGAGCCCGCGTTCGGAGATGGTGCGGACCAGATCGTGCGGCAGTGCGGTCATGCGATGCTCCTCTCCTGGCTGCGCGTGATGACCGTCGGACGTCCACCGACGAGGCGCAAGTCAGTGTGCAGCTGGAAGGACGGGTTCTGACCCGGATGATCGCTGCGGCGATGAGCTCCCCGGGACTCCGTGCGCCACAGGGCTGCGATCGCCAGGGTTGTCGCGACCAGAGCGGCATTGGTCGCGGTGAGGGTGGCGTCTTCGAGACCCTCGGTGGGAGTCATCCGGTGCAGGTCTCGGAGGGCTCGCTGCAGACCGGTGGCATTGCGACTGATGAAGACGTCGCGGTCCATGATGGCCTGCACGGACTCCAGATGCTCGCCCGGTAGCCAGCGACGATGGCGCAGCTGCTCAGGGACGTGGGACGTCGGGGAGAGCGGGCCAGTGGGACTGGTGGAGCAGCGTCCGCTGCGCTCGCCAGCGATGAGGGCCTCGGTCAAGGAATTCGAGGCCAGGCGATTGGCCCCGTGAACTCCTGTGCAGGCAGCCTCGCCGACGGTCAGCAGGCCGGGGACCGAGGTGCGTCCATCCATGCCGGCGGCGATGCCACCGCAGTGGTAATGAGCTCCTGGAGCGACCGGGATCGGCTCGGTACAAGGGTCGATGCCGTGTTCTCGACAGCTGGTCAGGATCGTCGGGAAGCGATGCCGCCACATGTCCTCGCCGAACCCGGTCGCGTCGAGGAGTACGTGGTCAGATCCGGTGGCGATCATGGCCTCGTGCTCGGCGGCGGAGACGATGTCGCGGGGTGCGAGGTCGGCGAGCGGGTGGACTCCGGTCATGATGCGACGACCGTTGACGTCCAGGAGGACGGCACCCTCGCCGCGCACCGCCTCCGAGATGAGGGGAGATCGGCCCTCGTTCCCGGGGAGGAAGAGAACGGTGGGGTGGAATTGCATGAACTCGGGGTTGCGGATCGTCAGTCCGGCGCGCAGGGCTGCCGCCATCCCGTCACCGGTACACACCGAGGGGTTGGAGGTGGCCGACCACAGCGCTCCGATGCCCCCGGTCGCCAGTACGACGCAACGCGCCGGAATCATCACCGCATTTCCGTCAGACAGAGCCGTCACACCGCACACATCCCCATTCGGACCGATGATGAGGTCGATGAGACGGGTACCCGTCAGGACGGTGATCCCGGTTCCCTCCAACTGAGCGCTGAGGCACTGATGGACCTCGTGTCCGGATCGGTCGCATTCGGCATGGAGAACTCGACGGGCATGGTGGCCCCCTTCGAGGTGGAGATCCGGCTCGCCATCGGCCCCGGTGTCGAAGTGAGCTCCGAGGCCCATGAGATGACGCAGGGCTCCCGGGGCGTGGTGGACCAGGTCGTCGACGTTGTCGCGGTGGCACAGCCCAGCACCTGCCGCGAGGGTGTCGTTGAGATGGAGGGAGAAGGAGTCATCCTTGCTCCAGACCGCAGCCAGACCACCCTGCGCCAGATTGGTGGAGGAGTCGTCTATCCCCTCGCGGGTCATGATCGTCACGGAGCGCCCGATCTCGGCAGCGGCCAGAGCGCAGGACAGGCCCGCGGCTCCGCTGCCGACGACGAGAACGTCGCATTGATGCTCAGGCATGAGCCGACTCCTTGACGGGGGCGGCCGTCCCGCCGATGGCGATCATGCGCTCAACGGCTCTGCGAGCCTTCTCGGCCAGGGCGGGATCGACGGTGACGGCCTCGGCCCCGGTCTCCAGGCAGCGCAGCAGTTTCTCCGGAGTGATCATCTTCATGAAGGGGCAGACGGCATCCGGGTTGACCGCGGTGAAGGTGGTGCCGGGATTGGCCTGACGCAGCTGGTGGAGCATGCCGGTCTCGGTGGCGACCAGGACGTGGCTGTTGCGGGTGGCGCGGGCGGCATCGAGCATTCCGCCGGTCGACAACACGTGGGTACGGTCCTGGGGAAGGTCGCCATTGCTGGTCAGCCACAGGGCGCTGGTCGTGCAACCGCACTCGGGGTGGATGTAGAGGTCGGCCTCGGGATTGGCCTTGATTTGGTCACACAGCTCGGTGGGGGAGATGTCGGCGTGCACGTGGCACTCGCCCATCCAGACGTGGATGTTGTGGCGTCCGGTCATGCGGCGCACATGGGCACCGAGGAACTGGTCAGGACCGAAGAGGATCTCCTGGTCGGCAGGTAGGGAGTTGACGACGTCGACGGCATTGGAGCTGGTGCAGCAGATGTCGGACTCGGCCTTCACCTCGGCGGTGGTGTTGACGTAGGTGACGACGGCAGCGTCGGGATGCTCGGCCTTCCAGGCCCGCAGCTGTTCGACGGTGAGGGAGTCGGCCAGGGAGCAGCCGGCCTGGGTGTCAGGGATGAGGACGGTCCTGTCGGGGCACAGCAGGGCAGCGGTCTCGGCCATGAAGTGGACTCCGGCCAGCACGATGGTGCTTGCCGAGCTCTTGGCGGCCAGGCGCGCGAGGGCCAGGGAGTCGCCGACGTGGTCAGCCACGTCCTGGATCTCGGGGGCCTGGTAGTTGTGGGCGAGGATGATCGCGTCGCGCTCCTTTGCGAGGCGACGGACAGTGTCGGCCCAGGTCGAGGAAACTCGGGTAGTGGCGCAGTCGGTGGTCACGGGAACGACTCCTTTCAGGTAATCGACGTCTAGTCTAGAACTACTCGTCTCGGAGACGAAAATGGGATCGTCGAGGCATCCGGATAAGCTGACTCCGTGATGACAACGGCTCACGGAGACGCCGGAGATTCCGCCCCGCGTCCGACCTATCGAGACCAGCGCGGGGTGGCGAAGTATCGTCACGAGGTGCTGGTCGTCGTCGTCAGGGTCGCGGGGGATGATCTCGAGGTGGTGGTCAAAGATCGTGCTCGCGAACCGTTCACCGGGATGCCTGCTCTGCCCGGTGGGCCACTCGAGGTCTGTGAGACCATGGAGCAGGCCGTCGTCCGCCACCTCAAGGGTCTGTTGGACGTCTCACTGTTGGGTCACCACGAGCAGTTGTCCACGCGCTCCGAGCCGGGACGTGACCCCTTCGAGAGGACGGTCGCGACGACATACCTCGGTCTGGTGGCCCCCGACGTCGAGGCTGGCGGGGGAGCGCGCTGGCTGCCTGTGCGGGAGTCCGTACCGATGGCCTTCGACCATGCGCAGGCCGTCGGGGAAGCCGTCGTCAGGCTGCGTGGCAAGATCTCCTACACCAACATCGCCCATGCCCTTGCGCCTGCAGAGTTCACCCTGGCCCAGTTGCGCGACATCTATTGCGCTTGTCTGGGCCATGACGTCGACGTCACGAACCTCTCGCGAGTGCTGCGTCGTCGTGGCCAGATCGTCAAGACCGGTCACCTGGAGGAGTCGGGGGAAAGAGGAGGCCGGCCACCGGCCACCTGGACCTTCACCCGACACGACTACGAGGTCACCGATCCCTTCGCAGTGCTGCGCCCGGCGTCACGGGACAACCTCACGGGACAATGAGTCCTGAGGCCTGACTGAACCCTTGCGACCCAGTGGCTCAACCAGACGCCTCAGCTGAGTTCAACGCGTGCGCGCGGCCGTCCGTCGCACTTGAAGACCAGTGAGGATCATCTGGGCTCCAAGACATGCGCCGACACCCTCACCGGCTCGCATCCGCAATTCCATGAGGGGTTCCACCCCAAGCTCGGCCAGCACGGCTTGGTGAGCGTGCTCCCGGGACGCGTGGGAGGCGACGAGCCAGCCGTGGAGACCTGGCGAGAGTTTGGTGGCGATGAGGGCTGCGACGCTGGTGGCCAGCCCGTCCAGGACGACGGGGGACCCGGCCTGGGCGGCCCCTAGACACACTCCGGCGAGGACGACGAACTCCGGTCCGCCGAGGGATGCCAGGAGATGCTCGGGGTCGTTGGGGCCGGCCTGGGTGCGGGCCAGCGCAGCTGTGATGACATCAGCCTTGCGCTCAACCATGGCGGTGTCGCTGCTGGCTCCTAGGCCGACGGCCTTCGTGGGAGCCAGACCGGTGAGGGCGCAGGCCAGAGCCGTGGCAACGGTGGTGTTTCCGACACCGACCTCTCCCAGGCACACCAGGCCGGCCTCGGCAGCCTCCTTGCCCAGGGCCCGACCATCGCGCAGCAGGGCCTCGACCTGGGCTGGGGTCATGGCGTCGGTATGCAGAAGATCACCGCGTTCTCCGGGAACGCGCATGGAGCGAGCACCCTCCACTGGCTGTGCGACACCGGCGTCAACAACGAGATGGGAGAGCTCCGCGGCCGTGGCCGTCGACACGCCGAGCCCCGTTCCGGCAACCGAGGCAGCCATGACGTCATGGGTCACTGTGGGGTCGAAGGCCGTCACCTCCAGGTCGGCGACCGGGTGGTCCGCCCCGACGAGGACGAGGGTGCCGCCCGTGATCTCAGTTCCGCCTGCGGCTTCGACGCGGTCCAGGGTCTGGTCGAGCAGGCCGAGAGATCCAGGCGGGGTGAGGAGCTGGTCGGCATCGTCGTGGGCTGCTACCACCCGATGGCGGTCAGGTGAGTGCAGGGTCTCCCGAAGAGCAGAGACGGGGGCCTCGGGCTGATCGTCGTCGGGCCAGCGATCGGCCAGGGTGACGTCGGCCAGCGGGAGCCGACGGGACCAGCCGCGTCGCTCGAGTCCCGGGGCCGGGGGACGTTCGTCAGGCCACCCCAGGCACAACCAGCCGAGGGTCTCCACCCCCTCGGGCAGGTGAAGCAGGGCGGCGAGTTCCTCTGGCTGGAAGAGGGTCACCCATCCCATTCCGAGTCCGTGGGCGCGGGCAGCCAGCCACATGTTCTCCACGGCGCAGGCACAACTCCACATGTCGGCGTCGGTGAAGGTGTTGCGTCCCAGCACCCCCGACGCCGGGGTGCGACGATCGCAGGCCACGACGACGCCGACCGGGGCCTCACGGATCCCCTCGAGCTGGAGATCGAGGAGCCGGGCGCGACGATCCGGGGTCAGCAAGTCGGCCTGACGCAGTCGCTCCCGGTCGGCCATGACGGCGGCACGATCGCGGGTGTCGGCGTCACGCACCACGATGAACCGCCACGGCTGGCTGTGACCGACGCTGGGGGCGCGGTGGCCAGCCCACAGGACGGTATTGACGAGGTCTTCGGGGACGTCGTCGTTGCGGTAACGACGGATGTCACGGCGGGCGTCGATGGCGGTGTCGAGCCCCTGCTGCACCTGGTCACCCAGGGACCACCCAGCGGGATCAGCGGCGCGAGTGGCCGAGGAGGTGGTGTCGCCGATCCGGGGGATCGGGCGGGCCCAACGCTCGCTGGTGGATGCGGTCTCATCAGGGGTGCTCACAGCACGAGGGTAGTGGGAAGCCCGTCGCGGCTCGTCGCCGGGATGGTGTGGCGAGGCCGTTTGCGGCGGCTTGTGGTGCCACGGGGCGGGCACGACGGTTTCGGTCGAGCCGGTGTGCCACGTCTACCATGGGCGAGTGCCTTCCAACCCTCTGACCTTGACCGCGCCTTCTGGCGGCACCGTTTCGGTGGACACCCCGGTGGTGTTGGCACCGATGGCCGGTGTCACCAATGCCGCTTTCCGTCAGCTGTGTGCCGAGCAGGGGGCAGGGCTCTACGTCTGCGAGATGATCACCTCTCGCGGCCTGGTCCATGGTGACCACAAGACCCACGACATGCTCGCCTTCGCTGACTGCGAGGATGTCCGTTCCGTGCAGCTCTACGGGGTCGACCCCGGAATGGTCGGTGAGGCCACGTCGATCCTGTGCGAGAAGTACGGGGTCAACCATGTCGATCTCAACTTCGGCTGCCCGGTACCGAAGGTCACTCGCAAAGGCGGCGGGGGAGTCCTGCCCTGGAAGCTCGACCGGTTCGCCGCGGTCGTCTCCGCTGCCGTCCAGGCCGGCGACGCCCACGGAGTTCCCGTCACCGTCAAGACCCGTATCGGCATCGACCCCGACCACATCACCTACCTCGACTCTGCCCGCCTCGCCGTCGACTCCGGGGCGGCTGCGGTGTGCCTGCACGCTCGCACCGTCGCCGAGGCCTATGCCGGGCACTCCCACTGGGAGGCCATCGGCGACCTCGTCGAGACCGTCGACGTCCCGGTCATCGGAAACGGCGACATCTGGGAGCCCAGAGACGCCATGGCGATGGTCGAGCAGACCGGATGCGCTGGCGTGGAGGTCGGACGCGGTTGCCTGGGCCGTCCCTGGCTCTTCCGCGACCTAGCAGACGCCTTCGCCGGTCGCGACACGACCACCCTGCCGGCCCTGGGTGAGGTCTGTACGATGATCCGACGTCACGCCGAGTTGCTCGTGAGGTATCAGGGCATCCATGGCCTGGTTGACATGCGAAAGCACATGGCCTGGTACCTCAAGGGTTTTCCAGTGGGTGGGGAGACCCGTCACGCCTTGGGGCAGATCTCCAGCTTCGAGGAACTCGACGCACTGCTGGCCACCCTCGACCACGATGCGCCCTTTCCCGTCAAGGAACTCGGTAAGGCACGTGGCCGCCAGGGCACCCCGCGTCGCAAGGTCGTCATGCCCCACGGTTGGCTGGACTCGCGCACCCTCGACGACGATCTGTCGGCCGCCGAGATTGACGCTTCCGGGGGCTGATCCCACCCGGGTCTGGTCCCACGGGCCGAGGTGGGACAGGATGGAACCATGTCCGAAGTGGGAGAACGTGCCCGGGCCTGGGCCCTGACGATGGCCGGTCATCGCGGCGTTGATGACGTCGTCCATGCCCATCCGTCAGGTGGCGTACGAATCGAGGCCGGAGAGGTCGTCGGACGGGAGATTCGGGAGGAGAGGGAGAACCTCCTCCTGCGTCCGGGAGCCACTAGTGCCCACGGCGCAGGGAACCGCGCCATCCCGGAGGAGCCGGATCCCGAGCGGACCTGCTTCGAGCGGGATCGGGACCGGATCGTCCACTCGACGTCTTTCCGGCGACTGGCAGGCAAGACCCAGGTCGTCGTCCATCCCACTGATCACCAGCGCACCCGCCTGACCCACGCCCTCGAGGTGGCCCAGGTGGCTCGATCCATCGCGGCCGGCATCGGAGCTAATGTCACCCTGGCCGACGCCATGGCACTGGGGCACGACTGCGGCCATGGACCGGGAGGTCACGCGTCGGAGCAGGCTTTCGACGCCTTCATCCCGGAGGGTTTCGATCACGGGCCGTGGGGCGCGGACGTCAGTCTGGCGAGTCTCAATCTGTGCGCGGAGACCCTGGACGGTGTCCGTAACCATTCCTGGTCGCGTCCGGCCCCCAGCACCGTCGAGGGGGAGGTCGTCTCGTTCGCCGACCGGATCGCCTATTGCGCCCATGACCTGGAAGACGCTATCAAGGCGGGGATCGTCACCGTCGCGGATCTGCCGCAGGTCGTCGTCGAGGTGGCTGGGACGGATCGGCGCACACAGTTGTCGGTCTTCATCCGGTCCGTCGTCGACACCACCTGCGCAACTGGACGGGTGGGGATGGCAGCCGACGTCGCGGACGCCCTGGCGGCCCTCAGGGCCTTCAACTATGAGCGGATCTACACCAGGCCCGAGTCATTGGGGCAGTCGGAGGCCGTCATCGAGGTTCTGCACGGATTGGTCGCGTACTACCAGGGACACATTGATGATGTGCCGGCCGAATTCCTCGAGACCGATGCCGACCGAATCCATCAGGTCGTGGCATATGTGGGGGGAATGACCGATCAGTTCGCCTTCTCCCGGGCAACCCAGCTGCTGGGATGGGATCGCAGCCGGCTGCCCAAGGGTATGGGCAGGGGTTTCTGACAACTGTCAGGGGGCGTTGATCAGGGTGTTGTCACGGGTGTAGCTTGCCCGCCAGATCATCGGGCAACAGCTTCGCCCTCTTGACCAGTTCGTGCGCCACCACCACGGTGACGGTCTGGCCCGCCAGGATGCCGATGAGGACGAGGACCTGGGCAGCACCGGCCTGGAGAGCCGAACCGCCACCGAGCAGCACACCGACGAAGGCGCCCGGCAAGGTCACCAGACCGACGGTCGCCGTGCGGTCCACGGTGGGCAACACGGATTCCGTGACGCTCGGTTCGGTCACCAGAGCGATGGCGTCCCGACGCGGGAAACCGACGGCCAGACCAGCCTCGAAGACGCCGATTCCCTCGCGCAGGTCAGCGAAGAAACGGCGGCATGCCAGGGTGTGACCGCTCATGATGTTGCCGATGATGATGCCGGCCACCGGGATGAGGGAAGCGGGGCTGAACGGCGCGCAACCCGTCGCGAAGATGATGAGGAGGACCGGAATCACCCCGGCAAGCATGGCCACCGCGGCCCAGATCCAGGCCCTGCCGACTCCGGAACGATTCGCCGTCGTGCGAACCGCGATGGCGAACATCAGCAGGGTGAACAGGCAAGCAGCCCACAGATGGGCGAGGGCATAGACGAGGATGACGGAGACGATTCCGAGCTGCACGACGGCGCGGATTGACGCGATCACGGACGACTTGGCGATGCCCAGACGTCCAAGGAGTGAGGCGACGACGGCCAGCACGACGAGCATGATCATCGCCAGGGCGAGCTGCCAGGTGGGGTTCACTGTCACGGCGGAAAGTTTGGCACCAATTTGGCTCACCTGCATGCATGGATAGCATGTCCTGCGCAGATGGGTAGGATCGTGGGCATGGCTGGCCGGATCAACGAGGAGGACATCGCGCTGGTCCGGGAACGCGCTCGGATCGACGAGGTCGTCGGCGAATATGTGGCCCTGCGCAATGCCGGCGGCGGTTCCCTGAAGGGGCTGTGCCCCTTCCACGACGAGAAGACGCCCAGTTTCCAGGTGACCCCTTCCCGTGGGCTGTTCTACTGTTTCGGGTGTGGGGAAGGTGGCGACACCATCTCCTTCGTCCAGAAGATCGACAACCTCACCTTCGTCGAGGCCGTCCAGCGTCTCGCCGACAAGGTTGGTGTACAGCTGCGCATCGTCGACGACGGTCGCCCCGGGCTGGAACCAGGTCTACGCATGCAGATCCTGGCCGCCAACGAGGCAGCCGCAGAGTTCTTCCAGGCCCAGATGTCGACGAAGGAAGGTCAGATAGCCCGAGATTTCGTCGCCGGGCGCGGATTCTCCCAGGATGCCGCGGTGCAGTTCGGGATGGGATATGCGCCGCGCGGCGGCCACGTGCTGCGCGACCACCTGTTGGCCAAAGGGTTCACACCCAAGGCCCTCATCGAGTCCGGCCTGGTGCGATCCCAGGGCTGGGACTTCTTCCAGGGACGTGTGTTGTGGCCGATCAAGGATTCCGGAAAATCCGTGCTGGGTTTCGGGGCCCGTCGGATCTATGACGACGATCGCCTGCCGGCCAAGTACGTCAACACCCCCGAGACCCCGGTCTACAAGAAGTCGCACGTCCTCTATGGCTTGGACATGGCTCGGGCCAACATCGGCAAGAAGAGTCAGGCTGTCATCGTCGAGGGGTACACGGACGTCATGGCGGCGCACCTGTCCGGCATCGACACAGCTGTCGCGGCCTGTGGAACCGCGTTCGGTGAGGACCATACCCGACTCATCCAACGGCTCATGGGCAACAGCGGTTCCCTCAATGGCGAGGTCATCTTCACCTTTGACGGTGACGCCGCCGGCCAGAAGGCCGCCCTCAAGGTGTTCCGTGGTGACAAGCAGTTCTCCGCCCAGACCTATGTGGCCATAGAGCCCACCGGCCTTGACCCGTGCGACCTTCTCATGCAGCGCGGCCCGGAGGCGGTTCGGGAATTGGTGGCCCGACGGATTCCGCTGTACCGCTACGTCATGGAGAACACGGTCAGCCAGTTCGACCTCGACCGAGCGGATGGACGCGTCGCCGCGGTCAGGGCTGCAGCCCCGCTCGTGACGAGTATTCGTGACCAGTCCTTGGTCGATGGTTATCTGCGCGAGCTCTCCCAGGTGGTGGGTGCCGACATCGATCTGGTGCGTCGTGAGGTGTCCCGTGCCGGCAAGCAACATCATGCCGTGACGGTGGTGCCTCCGCCCCAGCCCCAGCAACCCGCTGGTATCCCGTCGCCCGACCCGGCCGACATCTCGCTGTCCGTGGAGCGCGGATTCCTCAAACTTGTCCTGCAATACCCCGATCTCTTCGACGAGGACTGGGACCAGGTCGAGGTCGAGGACCTGCGTCACCCCGCCTACCAGGCGGTTTTCGAGGCCATCCTGTCAGTGCCTCGTGGTCAGGAGAACTGGGCCGAGGAAGTCGGTAAGGCGACGAGCGACCCGCAGGTGAAACAGCTCGAGGTGGCCCTCCTCGTCGAGCCCATCTTGCGCGAGGAGCCGGACCAGAGCTACGCCGCTGCGTACGCCGCGCGGGTGCGATTGCTGTCCATCACTGACGACATCGCCAACCTCAAGTCTCGCCTGCAACGCACCAACCCGAACCAGGATCGTAAGCTCTACGACGCGATGTTCTCCGACCTGGTGACCCTCGAGGCGCTGCGCAAGAGTCTCATTCTCGCTGGTGGAGCGACCTCAGCCTGATGTGACATCTGTGGACAGCTCATTCGCCGTCCACAGATCACCGCGGAAGGGTTCCACCGTGGCCCGGGGCGAGTCATCGTCAGACCATGAGATACACGGATTTCATCGACGATGTCGTCGCCCTGGACCTTGCCGATGAGCGCGAGCTCTTTCGCAGACTCGATGCCGGGGTGATTGCTGATGCCATCTTGTCCGGACGGTTCCTGGCTACGACACCGGTCACCGTCTCCGAGTTGAACGCGATTTCCGACGACGGAGCAGTAGCCAGGCAGGAGCTCTGGCGACAGATGCTCGCGATGGTGCTCACCCAGGCTCGTCAAGCTGCTGCGACCTATCGATGCAGCGTCGAGGATCTCATCCAGGCCGGCTGCGTGGGGCTGGGAGAGGCGGTCGAGAGGTACGACGAGCGCCGAGGGGCTCGATTCTCGACGGTCGCCTGGACCTGGATCCGTCGTCGTGTCGGCGAGGAGGTTGTCCGCCTGCGTGGCGCCAGGTCCCGGGCCGCGATGAGGGAGTCAGCCGAGGTCGCCCGAGTCGAGGAGGAGTTGACGACGCGGTCCCGGCAGGTGCCGACCAGCGAGGCGATTGCCGAGTGCATGGGCAAGGACGTCATGTGGGTTGAGCAGCGGCGCGCCGAGTGTTGGGAGGTCGACAGCGACGTCCTCGAACACGTGGCGGCCCCACGAGGACGACCAGTCCGCCCGGAACTCCACCTGCTTGCCGTGCTGGCGGGGCAGGAACGGCAAGTCGTGGCATTGCGTCATGGATTCGAGGGAGAACCCATGAGTTTCGAGGCGGTGGGCGAGGAGATGGGGATGTCCGCCTCCAGCGTCCGGCGGATCGAGCAGAGGGCACTGGATCGGCTGCGACGTCATCTGCAGCAGGCTGGGGCGGCGTGACAGGATGGACGCCATGTGGTGGACGAAAGGGCCCAGTTCTGAGGAGATGACCCGAGTGCGAGCCGTACTCGGGTTCGACGACGTCAAGGTGCTCGCCTGCGGGAGAGGAGAGAGGGCGACCGTCATCGCGGTGACGGAGGGGCTCGTCATCCTGACCGACGAGACGGACTCCGCGGTCGCCTGGCACGAGATCGTCCATGGCGGCTGGAATGGCGACACCGCGACGCTGACCTGGGACTTCCTGGACGGATCTGGTGCCTCGGCGGTGTTGGAGAAGCCCGGCAAGATCCCTGAGGTGTTTCGAGCGCGGGTCACCGAGTCGATCGCCGCGACCCGAACCGTTCCGGTGCGTGGCGGAGACGTCCTCATCGCCGGGCGTGTTCCGGCCGGCCACCTAGCCGTCCCGGAAGGAGCCATCACCTGGACCGCGATGGCTCGGGAGTCCGCCGACCTCGATGACCCCGAGACCCGTCAGAAGGTGTTGGAGGCCACTGACGCTCTCAAGAAGGAGTGGAACTGACGAGGTCGCGCCGTTGCCCAGAACTCGACAAATGCCAACGATTTGTCATCTGGCGAAGAGCGCTGCTAGTGTTTCATTTCGCGCCCGGGGCGCTGATCCCCTGTAGCTCAATTGGCAGAGCATCTGACTGTTAATCAGAGGGTTACTGGTTCGAGTCCAGTCGGGGGAGCGCAGATCATCCCAGATCCGATTTCGGAGCTGGGATTTTTCATGCCCAGACAGCATTGAGCATTGACGTTGACGGCGGCCGGCCGCCGTCAACGTCAATGTGTCCGTCTGTCGCTCAGCGACCTTCCAGCTCCGTGAGGAAGTCATCGGCCCAGACGTCGATCGTCTTGTCGAAAACCTGACGACGCATGGAGCGCATCTTGCGGGCCTTGACCCTCGGGGAGTCAGTGAGGGCCTTCATGATCGTGGCCTTCATGCCGTCGATGTCATACGGGTTGACCATGTAGGCCTGCTTGAGCTCTCGAGCGGCACCGGCGAACTCGGAGAGCACCAAGGCCGAGTCGTCGTTGGAGCGGCAGGCGATGTACTCCTTGGCAACGAGGTTCATGCCGTCGCGCACCGGGGTGACGAGCATGAGATCAGCCACCTGGTACATGGCGGCGAGGACTTCACGAGGCACCGACTCGTTGCGGTAGACGAGCGCCCGGTTGGCGATTGTCCCCACCTTCGAGTTGATCTGGCCGACGAGCTGGTTGATGTCGTCGCGCAGGATCTTGTACTCCTCGACGCGCTCACGCGACGGGGTGGCCAGCTGCAGGAAGACGACCTCGTGAGGATCGAGCTTGCCCTCCTTGAACAGCTCTCCGACGGCGCGGATGCGCTGACGAAGACCCTTGGTGTAGTCCAGACGGTCGACGCCGAAGATGATCGTCTCCGGGTTGCCCAGGTCCTCGCGCAACTTCGCAGCCTCGGCCTGCACCTTCTCCGAGGTGGCCAACTCGTGGAATCCACGCGAGTCGATTGAGATCGGGAAGTCGCGAGCAATGACGTCGCGTCCGTCGGGAGTGTGAGCGCGACCGCGAGAGGCCGTGACGCCCGGACGACGCTTGGCCAGGCGCAGGAAGTTCGCGGCTGCACCCGGGGTCTGGAATCCGACGAGGTCGGCCCCCAGCAGACCCTCGACGAGCTCCTCGCGCCACGGCAGACGGCTATAGAGCTCGATCGGCGGGAACGGAATGTGGAGGAAGAAGCCGATACGCAGGTCGGGGCGCATCTCGCGCAGGTACTTCGGGACGAGGTTGAGCTGGTAATCCTGCACCCACACCGTGGCGCCCTCGGCCGCCAGCTCAGCGCCCTGCTCGGCAAAGCGCTTGTTGACCTTCTGGTAGGCCTCCCACCATTCGCGGTGGAACACCGGCTCGACGACGCAGTCGTGGTACAGCGGCCACAGCGTCGCGTTGGAGAATCCCTCGTAGTACTCCTCGACCTCCTGGGCGCTCAGGGGAATCGGGTGAATGTCGTAGCCGTCATGGTGGAAGGGCTCGACGACCTCGTCGGGAGCACCGTGCCATCCGATCCAGGCGCCACCCTTGCGCTGCATGACCGGCTCAAGCGCCGTCACCAGACCACCGGGGGAGGACTGCCAGCTGACGTTACCCTCATCGTCGACCTTCCGGTCCACGGGTAGGCGGTTTGCGATGACAAGGAAATCAACCTTGTCCTGGACGGTCTCCGACATCTCTGATCACACCTCTCATGGAGGTCCTGCTGCACAGCAGGCCCACTTTCACGCTACCAAGCAGGAGTTTCCGTCCGAGGACGATCCTCGCTATTTGGCGGCTGAGGGCCCGCCATGGGACCGATGTGTGTGACGATGGGGCCATGACTGACCGCCCTGCTCCAACCGAAAAGTCCTGGACCCCTCTCACTGAGGCCGGAAGGGGGATTCTCGACGCTGTCGCCGCCGATCCGAGCTCAGTGCTTCTCGCCCTGGACTTCGATGGCACCCTGGCACCCATCGTCGATGATCCCGCTGACTCGGTGATGGCCCAGGAGTCCCGCGACGCGATGTCGCGGATGGACGGCAAGCTCGCCACCATGGCCATCGTCACTGGCCGAGAGGTCGCCGCAGTGCGACGCATGACGGCTGTCGACGATGTCCCTGGCCTGGAGCACCTGGTCGTCCTGGGGCAGTACGGGGTGGAGCGTTACGACGCCGCATCGGGGGCATTGCGTGATCCTGAGGTGCCGGACTCGGTGCGAATCGCCAAGGGGCGTCTCGAGCAGCTTGCCGAGGAGCTCGGCCAGCAGGATCCCCGTGACGTCGGCTGCCGGATCGAGGACAAGGGCCGCGCCGTCGCCCTGCACACCCGTCGGGCCGCGGATCCCGCTCATGCTCTGGCGAGCGCGGTACCGCGAGTCCGTGAGATCGCCGAGGAGCTCGATCTTCACTGTGAGGACGGCCGCAACATCATCGAGTTGAAGTCCGCCGTCACCACCAAGGCCCAGGCCCTGCGTGAGCTCATCGACGAGGTGGAGCCGCGGGTCGTCATCATGTGTGGCGACGATCTGGGTGACGTCCCGGCCCTGGAGGTCATCTCGGAGTGGATTGGGCAGGGTCACCCCGGTGCACGCGTCGTGAGTTACTCCGACGAACAGCCATCCATGGCCGATCACGCCGACATCATCTGTGACCAGACAGAGGGCGTCTCCTCCCTCCTCAATGCCATCGCAGATCGCGTTTGTTCCACAAAGTGATACGCAATCTCACCCTATAGGACAAAATCGCCTTTTTCTTGAGTCCTCAAGTCAACTGTGCTTGCATGATCTCAGACGCCATTGATGAACGTTGTGGCGCGGCTCCGGGGAGATCCCGGGAAAGCTGGTGAACGCCGTGACGGAATCATCGATCATGGTTCATGAATGGAAGGACGAGAAGGTGAACACACACCGTGTCTGGGGTAATCGTGCCGGTCGATCGGTCATGAGCTCCACCATGATGATGTGTTCGATGTGTCGGTGTTGTTGCTGATATCGATCGCTCATGCGCCGGTCGTGTGAGGTCGTCCGGGCTCTGCGCCTGTGGCAGTCCCCATCCGGGTCAGTTGTGAGCCCACGTCAGCGCACCTCGCATGCGCACCACGTCCATCCCTGAATCCGATCCCATCTGTGTTCTTGGAAAATCCACAATGGTGACGTCGGATTGTTCTGAACGGAATTCTCCATGATTCTTACCGGCATACTCGTCGGAATTGCTTTCGGCTTTGTTCTGCAACGTGGTCGCTTCTGTGTGACCAATGCCTTTCGTCAGGTGTGGGTTGCCAGGAGCACGACCTGGATCACGGCTTTCCTGCTGGTGATCGCCATTCAGGCCATCGGCGTCACGACGTTGACCCAACTCGGCGTCATCCACCTGTCCTGGAAGCCGCTGCCGTGGCTCGGTGTCATCGTCGGAGGACTGCTCTTCGGCGTTTCGATCGTGCTGGCCGGCGGATGCGCCACCGGAACCTGGTTCCGCAGTGGTGAGGGCCTCGTCGGCTCCTGGATCGCGCTGGTCTTCTATGCCATCGGTGCGGCGGCCATGAAGTATGGCGCCCTGTCGGGGCTCAACCAGTCGGTGCGGTCCCTCAAGGCCCCGGTGACGACGATTTCCGCCCTGGGAATCTCACCCTGGATTCCCACCATCGTGTTGGCCCTTGTCGTCGGAGCCCTGGTGTGGCGGCAACTGCGCAAGCCGGCCCGAAAAGTCGCCACCCTCCCGCCGGAGAAGACCGGCCTCGCACACTGGCTCTTCGAGGCCAAGTGGCATCCGTTCCTCACCGCCGCCCTCATCTCGGTGATCGCGATCATCACCTACCCGCTCAGCGAGGCCACCGGTCGTCACGCCGGACTGGGCATCACCACCCCGACCGGCAACCTGCTGGAGTGGGCGGTGACCGGAGATGCCTCATACGTCGACTGGGGAGTGCTGCTCGTGGTCGGCATCCTCGTCGGCTCCTTCATCGCAGCCAAGGCCTCCGGTGAGTTTCGGGTCCGCGTCCCTGACTCGGCCCAGGTCGTCAAGTCCGTCGCCGGAGGGCTCGGAATGGGAATCGGAGCCAGCTGGGCCGGAGGCTGCACCATCGGCAACGCGATGGTCGAAACTGCACAGTTCAGCTTCCAGGGATGGATCGCCTTCCTCTTCATGTTCCTGGGTGTGGGCCTCGGCACGAAGGTCTTCGTGCTCGGCTTCACCCGACGCAACCCCGCACTGGGGACGCTGCCAACCGCCACCGTCACTGAAGGAGTGTCATGACCACACATGTTCTCGAGACCGGTGGGCAGGTGTGCCCGTTCCCGCTGGTCGAGGCCCAGAAGGCCATCGCCGGGCTGCCAGTCGGAGATCGTCTGACGATCAACTTCGACTGCACCCAGGCCACCGAATCCATCCCGGAATGGGCTGCCACGGCCGGTTGTCCGGTCACCGGCTTCCGGAAGGTGGGTGATGCCGGCTGGACGATAACCGTCGAAAAGGCATGACCCGCATCAACCTACGCACACAGAGATTTTCCGAACACCCATGGACTTGAATCTCAATCGAAAGGACTGACACCATGACGACGATCGCCAACGATATCACCGAGCTCATCGGCCACACTCCGCTGGTCAAGATCAACAAGCTCTTCCCGGACTCCCAGGCCACCGTGTTGGCCAAGCTGGAGTTCTACAACCCGGCCTCCAGCGTCAAGGACCGCATCGCCAAGTCGATCATTGACGCGGCCGAGGCATCTGGACAACTCAAGCCCGGCGGCACCATCGTCGAGGCCACCTCTGGAAACACCGGCGTCGGCCTGGCCCTCGTCGGCGCGGCTCGCGGCTACAAGGTCATCATCACCATGCCCGAGACCATGTCCAAGGAGCGTCGCGCCATCATTCGTCTGCTGGGTGCCGAGCTCGTGCTCACCCCGGGTGCTGATGGAGTTCCGGGGGCCAACGCCAAGGCCGCCGAAATTGTCAAGGAGACCCCTGGCGCCATCCTGGCCAGCCAGTTCGACAACCCGGCCAACCCTGAGGTTCATCATGATGCCACCGGCGAGGAGATCTGGAACGACACCGAGGGCAAGGTTGACGCCATCGTCGCCGGCATCGGCACCGGTGGCACCATCTCCGGTGCCGGCAAGTACCTCAAGGAGAAGAACCCCGAGGTGAAGACCTTCGGCGCCGAGCCCGCCGAGTCCCCGGTCATCACCAAGGGAGAGAAGGCGCCGCACAAGATCCAGGGCTGGGGCCCGGGCTTCGTGCCGGAGAACCTCGACAAGTCCGTCGTCGACGAGATCCTGCTCGTCCCTGGTGACGACGCCATTGCTCTCGCCCGCCGTGCCGCCGCCGAGGAGGGCATCATCACCGGCATCTCCGGTGGTGGCGCTCTGCAGGCCGCTGGCCAGGTCGCGGCCCGTCCGGAGTTCGCCGGCAAGACGATCGTCGTCGTCATCGCCGACACCGGTGAGCGCTACCTGTCGACCGCTCTCTTCGAGGGCCTCGTCGACTGACGGCTCATTCGCGGATCGGTGCGGTCGGCGACCACCCGAACGATCGTCGTCAAGGCCATTGCCAGGGTGTCGTCGTCGTGGCTTCCGAAACCCAGCACGATCCCAGCCGCGTCGGCGTCAGCTGATCCCCAGTAGGTCGACAGGGGAGTGACGCCGACCCCTTCGTGACGACACTGTCTGACGACGTCCTCCTCGGACCCGTCGAAGAGCAACACGGCATGCAACCCACCGTCGATCGGCTGCAAGGTCGCACCTGGCACCGACCCGAGAATGTCGATGACGGTGTGGCGACGGCGTCGGTACACCTGGCGCATCCGCTGGGTGCGACGCCGTAATGCCCCGGTCGACAGGTAGTCGGCGACGGCCTCCTGGACAATGGCGGGAACAGGCTGCCCGGTAGCCTGACGCTGTTCGGCGAAAGGGTCCATCAAGTCGGGCGGGATCACCAGATAACCACACCCCAAGGCGGGGGTCAGTACCGACGAGAAGGTACCCAGCAAGATGGTGTGTTCCTCGTCCAAGGACGCCAACGCCGGAAGGGGAGCGCCGACGTGACGCAGCTCGGAGTCGAAGTCATCCTCGACAATCCAGCAATTCGCCCTCTCGGCCCACTCGATGACGGCAGCCCGACGACTCGCCGACAACGATCCTCCCCAGGGGTACTGATGGCTCGGGGTGATGAGCACCGCATCCAGATTCGTCGCGTCACTTCCGGTGGGAAGGCCCTCCGGGTCAAGTCCGTGGTCATCAGTCGGCAGCCCGACGATGCGATGGCCAAGCGCCGTCGGCACCTTCCTCAGGCTGGGGTACCCAGGGCTCTCGACCCCGACCATCAGGTGTCTGGACCTGTCACAGAGCACCTGAATGAGCTCGGCCAGTCCGGCGCGGGCACCACCGGTGACGACGACCTGGCGCGGATTGGCGAGCAGGCTTCGCATCTGACGTAGGTGCTCGGCGACTTCATGACGCAGCCGAGGGGACCCCAACGGATCGGTGATCCGGCGCGGTTGGACGCAGGCGCGATGCCAGGCTGACCGCCAGGCTGAGTTCGCCAATCCAGCCGTGTCAGGTGCTCCCGGTGTCAGATCGATTCCGTGGCGATGGTGAGGGGACGGGGACGGAGTCGGCGTCGTGGAGCGCCGATGGAGACCTCGCAGATCAGGGTTGACCTGGGTGCCCGACCCGCTCGCTGCGACGAGGTACCCCTCAGCCTCCAGCTGTTCGTAGGAGGCGACGACCGTGCCGCGGGACACCCCGAGTTGGGCGGACAAGGCCCTGGTACTTGGCAGATGGTCCCCCGGGGCCAGCACCCCGTCCATGATGAGACCGCGCACCCCCTCGCAGATCCGCACCGGGAGCGGCCGGGAATCCTGAGGAAGATCCAGCGGGACGTCGACGACGAGATCCGGTCTCATCTCGTCCATCCGAGAAGTGGTCCAACAGAAGTGGTCATATATGGATCTTGTCATGAACCACAATCGTCGATTCGATGAGGTACATGACTGAGAATGCAACTACCGCTGGGACCACGCGGGTCAAGCGTGGACTGGCCGACATGCTCAAGGGCGGCGTCATCATGGACGTCGTCACCCCCGAGCAGGCGAGGATCGCCGAGGATGCCGGAGCCTGCGCCGTTATGGCCCTGGAACGTGTCCCTGCCGACATCCGCGCCCAGGGCGGAGTGGCCCGGATGAGTGATCCCGATCTCATCGAGGGAATCATCGACGCCGTCTCCATCCCCGTCATGGCCAAGGCTCGTATCGGCCACTTCGTCGAGGCCCAGGTGTTGGAATCCCTCAAGGTGGACTTCATTGACGAGTCCGAGGTGCTCAGCCCGGCTGACTACGCCAATCATATCGACAAGTGGGCCTTTGACGTCCCCTTCGTCTGCGGCGCCACCAACCTGGGTGAGGCCCTGCGTCGCATCACCGAGGGCGCCGCCATGATCCGCTCCAAGGGTGAGGCCGGCACCGGTGACGTCTCGGAGGCCGTCCGCCACCTGCGCACCATCCGAGCCGAGATGGCACGTCTGAGCAGCATGTCTCCTGACGAGCTCTATGTCGCAGCCAAGGAACTGCAGGCCCCATACGATCTCGTCGCTGAGGTGGCTCGTACGGGTGAGCTCCCGGTGGTGCTCTTCGTTGCCGGTGGTGTGGCGACTCCGGCTGACGCCGCCCTCGTCATGCAGATGGGCGCCCAAGGTGTCTTCGTCGGGTCTGGCATCTTCAAGTCCGGCAATCCTGCTGCCCGCGCCGCTGCCATCGTCAAGGCCACCACCGCCTACGACGATCCCGACACCATCGCCGAGGTCTCCCGCGGACTGGGCGAGGCCATGGTGGGCATCAATGTCGCCGACGTCCCGGCGCCGCACCGTCTGGCCGAGCGGGGTTGGTGAGGTGGCTCCACTCATTGGGGTCGTCGCCCTGCAAGGCGGATTCGCTGAGCACATCGAGGTTCTCGAATCCCTCGGCGCGACGACCCGTCGAGTCCGTCGGGAGGCTGATCTTGACGGACTCGACGGGATCGTCCTGCCCGGTGGGGAGTCGACGGTCATCGACAAGCTGATGAGATCCTTCGGTCTCGCCGACCCGCTGCGAGAAGCCATCACCGTAGGCCTTCCGGTGCTGGCCACCTGTGCAGGTCTCGTCGTGCTGGCGGCAGAGGTGGAGGACGCCGCCACAGGCCAGCAGACTCTCGGACGGCTCGACGTCACCGTGCGTCGTAATGCGTTCGGATCCCAGCTCGACTCCTTCGAGGGACATCTGGACATCAATGGGGTGGGCGAGGGGATCCCCGCCACCTTCATTCGCGCTCCGATCGTCACCCGTAGCGGGCCTGAGGTCGAGGTCATCTCGACGCTGCCCGACGATGCCGGCGAGGCGGGTGGGGCCATCGTCGGTGTCAGGCAGGGGAACATCCTCGCCCTGTCCTTCCATCCCGAGGAGACGACGGATGATCGGGTGCACCGACGGTGGCTCGACGAGCTGCAGGAGGGGTCTCCAGGCCGTCGGGACGGCCAATTCCACCCCCTCCTGAACACTGTTCAAGGGTGACGGCTAGCATTCCTCGCTGTGAGTCTTGAACAGCATCTTCTCGAATACGACAGACGTCATGTCTGGCACCCCTATGCTCCGACGGTCGGGGCCGATCCGATGCTTGCCGTCACGGCCGCCGACGGGGTCCGGTTGCAGCTCCATGACGGGGAACACCGCTACGAGGTCATTGATGGCATGGCCTCGTGGTGGTGCCAGATCCATGGTTACCGCAACCCTGTCCTCGACGAGGCCGTGAGCCGTCAGAGTTCCCAGTTCAGCCATGTGATGTTCGGTGGGCTCACTCACCAGGCAGCCGTCGACGCCGTCAAGGCCCTCGTCGACCTCGCCCCGGAACCGTTGGATCGGGTCTTCCTGGCCGACTCCGGCTCGGTGGGTGTCGAGGTGAGCCTCAAATTGGCTCGTCAGGTGCAAATTGCGCGCACTGCTGCGCGTGGCGGTACCCTCACCCGTACTCGTATCGCCGCCCTGCGTGGTGCCTACCACGGAGACACCCTCGGTGCCATGAGCGTGTGCGACCCGGTCGGCGGCATGCACGCCATGTTCTCCGACTCGATTCCCCGGCAGCTCTTCCTGCCTCGCCCGCCCTCCTTCGATGCCGATGTCGATGCCGTCGAGACCTGGTGCGACCAGACCGATGATATTGTCGACGCCCACCGCGACGAGCTGGCCGGCATCATCGTCGAGCCGATCCTGCAGGGGGCGGGCGGCATGTGGCCGTGGTCTCCGGCATGTCTGAAGCACCTCCGCCAGCGCGCTGACGATCTGGACCTCGTTCTCATCGCTGACGAGGTCGCCACCGGATTCGGTCGTACCGGAAAGCTCTTCGCCTGTGAGTGGGCCGACATCGTCCCCGACATCATGGTCGTCGGGAAGTCCATGACCGGCGGGTACATGACCCAGTCGGCCGTGCTGTGCTCCGACGAGCTCGCCACCGAGGTCAGTCGAGGCCCGGGCGGGTCCCTCATGCACGGGCCGACCTTCATGGGCAACCCACTGGCCAGCGCTGTCACCGCGGCCAGCCTGGGCATCGTCGCCCAGGGCGGATGGCAGGACGATGTCGCCCGGATCAACGAGGTCATGTCCCGCGAGCTGACCCCGCTGCGGGACCTCGACGGTGTCACCGACGTGCGCGTCTTCGGAGCCATCGCAGCTGTTCAGGTCGACAGCCCGATCGCCATGAGACGAGCCACCCGTACCGCCGTCGAGAACCAGGTGTGGTTGCGCCCCTTCCGCGACCTCGTCTACGCCATGCCGCCCTACATCTGCACCGAGGACGACCTGGTGGGGATGGCTGCCGGAATGCGGGCAGTCGTCACCGATCAGCTGACACACACGTCATTGGAGGAGTCATGAAGATCACCGATCTGGACGGAATCGTCATCGTCACCGGAACCGACACCGATGCCGGCAAGACCGTCACGACGGCCGTCATCGCCTCGGCCCTGAAGCAGGCCGGCAAGGACGTCCTCATCGTCAAGCCCTACCAAACCGGTTTGGCCCCCGAGGAACCCGGCGACGTCCATGACGCAGGACGTCTGGCAGGAATTGATTCCGAGAATCTGCTCGAGTACGCGCGCTGTCCTGAGCCGCTGGCCCCGACGACGTCGGCTGCCCGCGCTGGGATGACGATTCCTTCCATCGAGGAGGTCGCGGCGCGAGTCCTTGTCGACTCCGACGGTTACGACGTCACTCTCGTCGAAGGCGCAGGGGGAGTTCTCGTCGGTCTGGACAACGACGGAGCCGGTGTCCTCGATCTCATGGATTCCCTGGCACGCCGTGGACACGAGCCCCACGTGGTCGTCGCGACCCGCTCGGTGCTGGGCACCCTCAACCACACCGGACTGACCTGCAATGCGATCCGCGATCGCGGCCACCAGGTCGACGCCATCATCATCGGGTCCTGGCCGGCCGAGCCCGACCTGGCCGAGAGGTGCAACCTCGAGGAGATCGAGGATGCTGCCGGAGCCCCATTGGCTGGAGTCATTCCGGCCGGCATTGGGAAAGACCCCGGCGCCGTTCAGCGGACGGCCCTGACACTGGGAGAAACTCAGTGAGCGTAACCCTCGCCCCCGACTCCCAGTTGGAGGACCTGGGCTACCAGCCCAGTCTGAACCGTCAGCTTCCCCTCGGTTCGCTGTTGGTCTACGGACTGCTCTTCTTCGTCCCGATGGCCCCGGTCGCCGTCTTCGGCCCGGTGGTTAACCGCTCCGGTGGGGTACCGGTGCTGGTGTACCTGGTGGCCGCTGCCGTCATGGGACTCTCGGCCATCAGCTATCGCGAGATGGCCCTGCGCTTTCCAGTTGCCGGATCGGTGTACGGGTACACCCGGTTCTCCCTGGGGCGATTCCCCGGGTTCATCGCCGGATGGCTCATCCTGCTTGACTACATCCTCATGCCTTCCTTGTTGACGGTGCTCTCGGCCGTCGCCCTGGCCCACATCTGGCCCAGCGTCCCGACGGGAATCTTCGCCGTGGTCTTCGTGCTGGCCTCCATGGCCCTCAACCTGCAAGGGGCGACGGTCACCACCCGGGTTGGCCTCGTCCTGCTGGCCATCCAGTTGGTGACGATCGCCGTCTTCCTGGTGTGCGTCGGGCAAGGGTTGGCCAGTGGCGACGTGGCGTGGAGTTGGCATGCCCTGTGGCGTCCGGGGACGTCGTGGGTGTCGGTGGCCTCGGCGGTGTCCATAGCCGCGCTGAGCTACCTCGGTTTCGACGCTGTCGCCACCCTGAACGAGGAGGCCCGTGGGGGAGGCCGAGCCGTCGGCATCGTCACCCTCCTCCTCGTCGGCCTGCTCGCCGTCCTCTTCGGGGTGCAGGTGTTGGCCGCCGGTCTGGTCTCTGACACCATGCACTTCGCTCCCGGCGGGGCGACCGATCGGGCCTTCTACCGCACCGTCGATCAGGTGTGCCCGGGCTGGTTCACCTCGATCTTCACCGTCGTCAATGCCTTCGTCGCCATCTTCGCCTGCCTGGTCGTCGCCCATTCGTCGACGGCCCGGCTGGTCTTCGCCATGGCTCGTGACAAGGTGATGCCCTCGGTGCTCTCGCGCACCAGTTCCAAGGGTGTGCCGTGGGTGGCCACCGTTGTCGTCGCCACCGTCACCGTCATCCTGGCCGTCACCTTCGCCTCCCACGTCGAGACGATGACGACCCTGGTGACCTTCGGTGCGCTGTCGAGCTACGTCTTCCTGCATGCTGACGTCATTGCCCAGTGCGTGTTCAAGGAGGGCTCACGCAAGTGGATGCGTCACCTCGTCGTCCCGATCCTGGGTGCCCTGACCCTGCTCATCGCCCTGGCGAAGACCGAGGAGATGACGCGGATCGTGGGCCTCAGCTGGCTCGCGGCTGGTGTCATCGGTGCGATCATCGCTCGGGCGCACAGGTCACGTCAGGCTGGGAAACTGGCCTCACATCAGGCGTAATTCCGCCCCGAAGAGGCCGCTCATCGCCCACGAGAGAGGATGTTCGCGGGGACGGTGGGTGGTGAAAAGTGTTGGCGACGGCTGGCACGAAGCACGGTCACATAGCCATAACGGGACCGAGGAGGATGCTGCCATCAGCATAACCCGGTAAGGTGATCATTCGTCTCGGGGCGTTAGCTCAGCCGGTCAGAGCAGGGGACTCATAATCCCTGGGTCGCGGGTTCGAGCCCCGCACGCCCCACTCCATCCGATCCTGCAATTTGCCCGGGCAGCTCGCCACTGCGGTTATGGGTTCCGCGGCGTCGAGGTGTGAAATCGTCCGTCGAACCCGGAGCGAAGATGATGGGGGCGGTCATTCATTCGCATGATGAAATGAATTATTCAACCGGATGTTCAGATGTCAGTTAAATGACACATATGAGCCTACCGTGAAGCGAAAAACTGTGCATTGAGATGCCGTTGTGCTGCACAATTGGTCGTTTTGGCAATGGTGTACTGAAATGCACCATCCCCTCGGTAGCGTGATCGTCGCCTGGGCATAGGAGCCAGGTTATTGATCGACAAGGAGTGTCATTCATGAGATCTACCAAGCTACGTAGGTCGGTTCTTGCCGTCCTCACTGCGGCAGCTACTGCGCTACCGATGACGATGGCAGCCGGCACCTCATGGGCTACGGACTCGGGAATCACTCCCGATCATCCCGGTGGCGTCGCTGCTCCGCACAGCCCGGATGGCGTTCCGTCGAGTGGCACGGGGCCGCAGTTTCGCACCTGGCCGGTGGCTTCCCAGTATTCACACGCGCATGTGGGTACGAATCCAAAGGGAGCTAACGATTTCACGTGTAAGCCTGCGCCAGGTACTCGACCCGTCGTCCTCATCCCTGGTACCGGTGAGGACGCATTCGCCACGTGGTCATATTACGCGCCGGAGCTCAAATTGGCCGGTCTGTGCGTATTCACCTTCAACTACAACATTCAAACGAACCCTGATCGCGAATGGGCTGCCACCGCTGGCGACATTCGTTCCAGTGCCGCGTTTCTGGCCCACTACGTTGAGAAAGTACGGGCCGCGACCGGAGCCGAAAAGGTTGACCTGGTGGGGCATTCCCAGGGTGGAGGCCCCCTCCCTCGTGCCTATATCAAGTGGTTTGGAGGAGATCAGGTCGTCAACCATCTGATTGGTCTCGTCCCCTCCAATAAAGGCACCAGTGTCTACGGTTTGGCTACTTCCGTTGGCCTCGACCGGCCCGGAAGCCTGAGCGCTCGGGCTTTGCAGAACTATGCGGATAAACACAACTATGAGTCGCTTCCGCAGCAGCTTGCGGGCTCTCGCTTCCTGGGTGAACTCAATGACGGTGGGATGACCGCACCGGGTGTCCGGTACACCGTCATCAGTACCAAGTATGACGATGTGGTGACTCCATACACCAACGCATTCATCCGTGAGCCTGGAGTAACGAATATCACCATGCAATCAGTGTGTGCCAAGGACCACACGGATCATTTCGGGTTCACCTATGACCCCGTTGCCTTCCAGGTCGTCTTCAACACGTTGCTTCCTGACAAGGCCAAGGCCATCCGCTGCGTATACGTGCCGGGGTACATCCAGTGATCGTTATCGCTGTTGCTCCATTGGTGTGATGAGTCCTGTTCGCGCTGGTTGCCATCCTGGCAGCCAGCGCGAACGATGTCATGGTGGTGGTCGAGTGCTATGACTCATAAGTATGAGGGGCTGCACTGGATTGGCCATGACGCGAATTAACCCAGCAAAATACGTATCTGTCGTCCTACCGCAGACTCGTCATGGTTTCCGATGATGGGGAATCCACGATCACGCAATATTGGGTGGGCGTCCGAGACAACATACGGATGTCCCACTAACTCCAGCATGGTGAGATCGTTGGGCATATCACCAAAAGCTGCGGCGTCAGATGGGTCAATGCCGAGATCTTGACAGACCTGGGCCAACGCCATTCCCTTCGAAACCCCGGGAGCCGCGATCTCCACGAGACCGTTCGTCATGGTGGCGGAAAAAGTCGCTGTGCCGCGGTCGCCCACGATGGGATTGACGACGTCGAAGAGCTTGTCGCTGGGGAAGTTGAAGGTACGCACCAACAGCTTGACGATGCGGCGATCGGCTCCAAGGTAGTTCTCGATCGGTCCCTCGCCGTCCGGAGGGCCGCCAATCTGCCAGCGATCGAATCCCTCGTCGGCGAACCACTGGGTGGCCTCCTCGGTGCAGAACAGAGCTTCAGGCAGGGCCTCGCGGACATCGGCAATGATCTCGGCGACGCGGGTGGGGCTCATGAAGATGTCGTGGAGGACCTCGCCGGTCGTGGCATCGACGCTCACCGCCCCATTTGAGGCCAGCAGGGTCGGATGGATTGAGCGGAACGGGTCGAGAACCGTCAACCAGCGGTAGGGCCGTCCAGTGGCGAAGACGACGTGGACCCCCGCCTCGGCCGCAGCGAGCATCGCCTCGGTGTTCTCGGCGCTGGGCATCTTGTCAGCGCCCAGAAAGGTGCCGTCCAAATCAGTGGCAATGAGTGAGACCATCACAACCTTCCTCGCCCGGTCGGAGATCCCGACGACGTACCGGTGCCGGCTCCCGGCGACTGCATCGACGGGGTGCGCGACGGACTCCTTGATGGGTTGTTCGACATGCTCGGCGATGCGCTCCTACCCGTTGACGGGGACTGCGACTCGCTCGGCGTGGCACTGTTCGACCCGCTGCTGTTCGACGGAGACGCGCTCTGGCTCGATCCTTGGCTCGGGCTGGGGCTCGAAGAACTGTTGGCAGAACTACTCGACGAGGCCGAGGTCGGAACCGGTGGAGGCGGGGGAGTGGGCGGCACGTTCTGGAACAACAGCACCGCGATGAGTAGACCAGTCAGGGCGATGAAGATTGTGAGCAGCCATGCCACCACAGTCGTCGACCAGCCGACCCTGTCACGACGACCCGGCCACGGCAGCGGCCAGGCGCGCACCCGGCCGGGAAGGGTGTCGTCGATCCAGTGCAACCGGAAATTCGGGCCTGCAACTGACGATCCCGAGAGGGCCGACATGTCGACGGCCTCCAGGATGCGTCGGGTCTCGGCCACCGCTGCTGCCGACCCGTCATAGACCAAGGCCACCCACGGGGCCAGGGACTCACCGCCAGCCCCGCCCGGACCAGTCACAGGGCGGTACAACTCGCCCAAGCGTCCAGAGTTCTGTCCCGCACCACCGCGAGCGATGACGGTCTCGGAGTGCAGGTGGTTGACCTCCCCTGCCAACCGGTCCCAGGAAGCTGGATCACTCGCGGCGCCATGGGACAACAGAATGATGAGGACGGCCTGGCCGTCGTCGTCATGGGCCCGGAACACAGTGCCCGAGGGCATCGCGAGAACACGGACATCGAGCCAGAACTCGTCGATCCTCGGTGGGTCGCACGGTTCCAGGGGCAGGGCCTCGATGGGCCACGGGTTACTCGACATCGCCCACCATCTCACCACATTCCAGCCGTGACCTCCGAACGGCAGGCGTTCGCGCTTGGTGATTTCTCACCGTTCTTGGGCTGCGGCACTCTGACGGTATCGTGAGTGCGGGCCCGTCACGGGTTATGCGCAAGCCAGGCAGGAGACGTTAGTGAGCACCCAGCACTACTCGGATGGTCAGGACATCGGCAAGGGCAACCAGGATGCCCCGATGTCCAATGACGAGGCCGCTCGCCTCATCGGGCAGGCCATCGGGCAGGTCCAGCGGGTCATCGTCGGCCAGGAGCGCATGGTCGAACAGCTCATGGTCGGTGTGTTGGCCAGGGGCCACATCCTTCTGGAAGGTGTCCCCGGTGTCGCCAAGACCTTGGCGGTGCGCTCTTTCGCGACGGTCCTCGGCGGTGACTTCGCCCGAGTGCAGTTCACCCCGGACCTCGTCCCCTCCGACATCGTCGGCACCCGCATCTACTCGGCCTCCAAGGAGACTTTCGACATCGAGCTCGGCCCGGTCTTCGTCAACTTCGTGCTGGCCGACGAGATCAACCGAGCTCCGGCCAAGGTCCAGTCGGCGATGCTCGAGCTGATGGCCGAGAAACAAGTGTCCATCGCAGGACAGACCTTCCCGGCCCCGCACCCCTTCAGCGTCATCGCCACCCAGAACCCGGTGGAGTCCGAGGGCGTTTACCCGCTTCCGGAAGCCCAGCGCGACCGTTTCCTGCTCAAGATCGACGTTCCTTACCCGCGAGGCAACGAGGAGTTCGAGATCCTGCGCCGGATGAGTGTCAAGGCTCCCGAGCCCCAGCAGGTGCTGACTCCCGAGACCGTCACAGCCCTGCAGGACATGGCCTCCGACGTCTTTGTCCACAACCTCGTCGCTGAATACGTGGTTCGGCTGGTGCTGGCCACCCGTAATCCGGGCGATTTCGGGATGCCGGACCTCGCCAACGTGATCCAGATCGGCTGCTCTCCGCGCGCCACCCTCGGTCTGATTGCCGCTGCGCGTGCCCTGGCCCTCGTTCATGGTCGTGACTACGTCCTTCCCACCGACGTCCAGGCCGTCGCCGTCGACGTCATGGCCCACCGGCTGGTGCTCAGCTTCGACGCCATAGCCGACAACGTTTCGGCCTCGGACGTCATCGAGCGGGTTGTCGCCATGGTTCCGCCGCCCACCCCTGTATGGAACGAGGAGCAGCGCCAGGCCGCCCATCAGCAGCACAGCTATCCCGACGACCTGAGCCAGTACCCCGCACCGACGACTCCGCCTGTCCAGCACTGAGGCGTCCTCATGACGCGACCGACATTCCGCGACCCGCAGCCACCGTCGGTGGCGCAGACCCTGGTGAGTCCGCCCACCGGGGCGACCCTGCCGCTCAACCAGCTCGCCCCCGAGGCTGCGCTGCGCCGATTGGAGCTGACGATCGTGCGTCGTCTGGAGGGTTTCCTGCACGGTGACCATCTCGGTCTGCTCCCGGGCACCGGGGCTGACGTCAATGATGCCCGCCCCTACGAGCCCGGCCAGGACGACGTGCGCATGATGGACTGGGCCGTCACCGCTCGTACCACCGTTCCACATGTGCGAGAGACCATTGCTGATCGCGAGCTCGAGGTGTGGGCCCTGCTGGACGTCACCGGGTCGATGAACTGGGGCACCGTGTCCATGACCAAGCGTGATCTGGGGATCGCAGCGGTTGCCACCATCGGATTCCTGTCTCAACGGATGGGGGACCGATTCGGTGGCCTCATCATGCGCCCTGATTCAGTGCGTCGTCTGCCAGCGCGCTCTGGCAGAACTGCCCTCTACGGCTTGTTGCGCTCGATGCTGACCGAACCGATCGTCGCCGACAATGCAGCTGGTGACATGACCCTGGCCAAGGGGATCGAGAACCTGGCTGCGTCGGGCCGACGCCGAGGCATGAAGGTGGTCGTCTCGGACTTCCTCTCCCCGGGCGACAACACCCTCGACCCCAACAATCGCCCCGACTGGGAACGGTCCCTGCGAAGGCTCTCGGTGCGCAACCAGGTGCTGTGCATCGAGGTCGTTGACGCTGCCGAGGTTCATTTCCCCGACGTGGGTGATGTCATGGTGCGAGATCCAGAAACTTCCTTCGCCCACTATGTCGATACCGCCGACAAGGCCACCCGGGAGCGCATGGATGCAGCCTCCCGGGCTCAGCGCGAGCGGGTCGCGGCTGCCATTCGACGAGCTGGAGCCGGTCATCTGCAATTACGCACCGACTCCGACTGGGTCACCGACATTGCCCGCTTCGTGCTCGGGTACCGCCGCACTGCGGCGATCCTGCATCAGCCTCCGCAGGGGGTGACGAAATGACGCCATTGTTCCTGGGCCTGCCTGAGGTCAAGACCCCGTGGGTCCTGTGGCTGCTGTTGATCATCCCGGCGCTGTTGATCTTCTACATCTGGGCCCTGCACCGCAGCCGCTCAACCGCGATGAGGTTCACCAACACCGCGATCCTCGGCTCGGTGATGAGCAGACAGCCGCAGTGGAAGAGACACATCGCCGTTGCTGCCGCGCTGCTGTGCCTGGCGACGACCACCTTCGCGTGGGCCCGTCCGATGGGCATCGAGAAGGTGCCGCGCGATCGCGCCACGATCGTGGTCGCCATCGACGCCTCCTTGTCTATGAAGGCTGAGGACGTCTCGCCCAATCGTCTCGCAGCTGCCAAGGCCAAGGCCAAGGGCTTCATCAACAGTCTTCCGGAGGGGTTCAACGTCTCGGTGGTGAGCATCTCCGATCATCCCGAGATTCGGATGCCCCCGTCGACCGACCGCCCCACCGTGCTGCGTGCCGTCGACGGTATTGACCTGCAGGACGGTACCGCTCTCGGCGGGGCCATCGACAAGTCCATCGAGGCTGTCAAGATGGCTCCGGGAGCCAAGGACTCCAAGGATCCCATTCCGGCAGCGATCGTCATGCTCAGTGACGGCGGCAACACCCAGGGCGGGTCGCCGATGGTTGCCGCTACTCGTGCTGCCGCAGCCAAGGTGCCGGTGTACACCATTGCCTTCGGCACCGAGACCGGCTACGTCGATCTCGACGGGAATCGGGAAAGGGTCGCTCCCGACACCAAACTCCTGTCAGCCATTGCCGACCGTACCGACGGTCGGTCCTGGTCTGCGGACTCGGCTGACAAGCTCCAGGAGGTCTACAAGCAGGTGCACTCCTCGGTGGGTTATGAACCGGTGAAGAAGGAGGTGACGTCGACCTGGGCCTTCTACGCCTTCTGCTTCGCCGTCGTCTCCGGGCTGGCGACACTGTCAGTGGCGGTGAGATGGACATGATGACCCTCATCGCATTCGGACGTCCGGGACGACTGTGGTGGCTGGTGGTGCCGTTCGCCTTCCTCGTCGTCTACCTCATCGTCGTCCTGTGGCGTCGCCAACCTCGCCAGGGCCGCAACGAGCTGAAGAGGTTGCTGCCCAGCTCCCGACCGTGGAAGCAGCATCTGGCGATGGGGTTGTCGGTGGTGTCGATGGCGACCATGGTGCTGGCGTTCGCCCAGCCGAAGGCCTATCACGAGGTGCCACGCGACCGAGCGACGGTCGTCGTCGCCATTGACGTCTCACGGTCCATGGTCGCCACCGACGTCGACCCCTCCCGCCTGTCAGCGGCCAAGACCGCCGCCAAGGATTTCCTGGGCGATCTGCCGCCACGATTCAATGTCGCCCTGGTGAAGTTCGCCGCCTCGGCCCAGATCGTCGTCCCTCCCACCACAGATCGGGCTGCGGTGTCGACTGCGATCACCAACCTCCAGGTGATGCCGTCCACCGCGATTGGTGAGGGGATTTACTCCTCCCTCAATGCCTTGAAGCTGGTGCCGGACGACCCGAAGCGTCCCGGACAGAAGCCTCCCTCGGCGATCGTGCTGTTGTCCGACGGTGCCACCAATGTCGGGCGTCCGTCCCTCGAGGCGGCCACGGATGCCGGACGCGAGCACGTCCCGGTGTACACCATCGCTTACGGCACTGCCGGTGGATATGTCGTCGAGGGTGGTCAGCGTCAGCCCGTTCCCGTCAACCACTATGAGTTGGCTGCGGTGGCGAAGGCCTCGGATGGCGAGAAGTTCTCCGCGGAATCGTTGGGTCAGCTCTCCGACGTCTATAAGTCGATCGCCCAGTCAGTCGGTTACGAGAAGGTCTTCGGGGAGGTCTCCGACAAATATGTCGGCGTCGCCCTCGTCCTCATGGTCTTGACGGCTGCTTCCGTCGTTACTCTGTGTGCCCGTTGGCCCTGATTACTCGTCCCGACCGGGAGTAGATTCTTCGACGTCTTCGCAGAAGGAGTTCCCATGAGCGTGGCCGACAATCTGATGGCTGTACGTACCCGCATCGACGACGCCTGCCGGGCCTGTCATCGCGACCCCGACGAGGTGTCCCTTCTTCCGGTGTCCAAGACCAAGCCGCCGAGCATGGTGGAGGAGGCATATCAGGCGGGGTACCGACTCTTCGGGGAGAACAAGGTGCAGGACGCCTTGGCGAAGTCGGAACTCATGGACGCCGATCACCCCGGGCTGGGGTGGGCCATCATCGGCGGTCTGCAGACCAACAAGGCCAAGTATGTCGCCCGGTTCGCCACCGAGTTTCAGGCCCTGGACTCCCCCAAGGTGGCCCGCGAGCTCGACAAGAGGTTGCAGAAGGAGGGGCGCCAACTTCGGGTGCTGGTGCAGGTGAACTCCTCGGCCGAGCCCCAGAAGTCCGGTATCGCTCCAGAGGAGGCCATCGACTTCGCCAAGGAGCTGGCGGCCTTCGACTCCCTCGACGTGCGAGGCCTCATGACGGTGGCCCTCAACAGCCCCGACCCGAAGGCAGTGGCCGACTGCTTCGACGTCGTTGTCGGAGTGCAGGAGAAGTTGCGTCAGGAGGTCAACGAGGTCTCCGACTGGGCAGAACTGTCCATGGGGATGTCGGGGGATCTGGAAATCGCGGTCGCCCACGGATCCACCCAGGTGCGTATCGGCACCGACATTTTCGGTGCCAGGACCGATCCCGCGGAGATCTGGCGTCCCTGAACCCGGTCGTCTATGGTTGAGATGTCCATCCGTACCGCTGCAGGGGAAGGCACGTGGTACCGGGAGGACGACCGTGGAAACAACACAGCTGGCCAGTGGAACTCTCTTCATCCACTCGGCACCGACGGCATTGCGCAGCCACATCGAATGGGCCGCCGATGCCGCTTTCGCCATACCCGCGCCGCTGCGCTGGACCAGCCAGCCGGTGGAACCCGGGACGTGGCGTGCAGAGACGCCGTGGCGCGGGGACGTCGTCGATGCCGGCAAGTTCATTTCCACCCTGGCGGCATGGCAGCGGGTACGCGTCGAGATGACGGTGGAAACCGGCGCCGTTCCGCATCGTTGGAGTCTGACACCGAGCCTGGGTATTTTCTCCGCCCACACGGACGAGGCCGGCTCGGTTCTCGTCGACGAGATGAGACTACGAGCCGCCGTGACCGCGGCACGAAGGACAGGACTTCGTCTCGAGGACGAGATCTGTGACCTGCTTGGTGAACCGTGGGACGTCGAGCTGGAGGCCTACCGGGCCTGTGACCCGTCCCTGGACGTATCGTGGCTTGCTCGCGAGGTCGGCTGACTCCTGAGACATGACGAGGCCCCGGTCACACGAACGGTGACCGGGGTCTCGTGCGATTGAATCAGCGGGTGGCGTTGGCGTTGGTGAACGCCAGGGTGACGTTGTGTCCGCCGAACCCGAAGGAGTTATTGAGGGCGACGAGGTCTCCGCCGGGCAGATCAGTCGTCCTGGTGACGATGTTGACCTTGAGCCCTTCCTCGAGCTGGTTGATGTTGATGGTGCCGGGAACCTTGTGGTCCAGCAGGGCCATCACCGACGCGAAGGACTCCAGAGCGCCGGCTCCACCGAGCAGGTGCCCGGTCATCGACTTGGTACCCGTGACGAGCACCTGATCGGTGGCGTCTCCGAGCACCGAGGCGATGGAGTGAGCCTCAGCAGTGTCGCCGAGCGGGGTCGAGGTGGCGTGGGCGTTGACGTGGTTGACGTCAGAGGGGGAAAGCCCAGCCGAGTGGAGAGCCTTGCGCATCGCGGAGGCCTGACCTGAACCGGTCGGATCGGGCTGGACGATGTCGTGGGAGTCGGCGGAGATGCCCGATCCGGCCAGGGTGCCGTAGATCTTGGCACCGCGGGCCTTGGCGTGCTCCTCGGTCTCGATGACCATGATTGCGGCACCCTCACCAATGACGAATCCGTCACGGTCGACGTCCCACGGACGGGATGCGTGCTCGGGGTCGTCATTGCGGGTCGACAGCGCCTTCATCTGGGCGAAGGCGGCTACCGGCAGCGGGTGGATGATGGCCTCGGCGCCACCGACGACAGCGATGTCGGCACGTCCCAGACGAATCTGGTCCAGACCGAGAGAGATGGCCTCCGACGAGGAGGCACAGGCCGACACCGGGGTGTGGACGCCTGCCTTGGCATGTACCAGCAGACCGATGTTGGCGGCCGGCGCGTTGGCCATGAGCATCGGGACGGTGAACGGACTGACCCGCTTGAACCCCTTGTCCTTCTGGATGTCCCACTGGCCGAGCAGCGAGTGCAGACCTCCGATACCGGTGGCGCAGCAGACCACCAGACGCTCGGGGTCGATACCGTTGGAGTCACCGGTCTCGTCGCCGGGCTCGGGAAGCTCCAGGTCGGCGTCGGCCCAGGCCTCCTTGGCTGCCACCAGGGCAAGCTGGCTGGAACGGTCCAGGCGGCGAGCCTGCGGGCGCGGGATGTGGTTCGTCGGCTCGTCCACCGCTGATGCGGCGAACTTGACCGGCACGTCGTCCATCCAGTCGAAGTCCAGGGTGTGCACCCCGTTTCGGCCTTCCAGCAGCCCCTGCCATGTGGTGGGGGCATCGGGTCCCAACGGTGTGGTGGCCCCGAAGCCAGTGATGACGACGTCGCTCATGAGTTCTCCAGTGTCGGTGATGGGTTGGTGCGGGCCGGTGTCCGGGACTCATCCGCCCCGGACACCCTGGAATCAGCCCTTGTGCTCGATGATGTAGTTGACGGCGTCGCCAACGGTCTTAATGTTCTTGGACTCCTCGTCGGGGATCTCGACGCCGAACTTCTCGTCGCAGGCGTAGATGATCTCGACCATGGAGAGAGAGTCGACGTCGAGGTCGTCGACGAAGGACTTCTCAAGGGTGACCTCGGACTGGTCGACACCGGTGATGTCGTTGACGATGTCAGCCATGTCGGCGAGGATCTGGTCTTTGTCGGCCATGATGATTGTTCCTTTTCTCGTGATGTCCCCGGGCCATCGACCCGAAGTGTGTGGGTGGTGTTCGTGCCGTGAATATGGGTCTCAGGGGAGCCGGATGACCTGACCGGCGTACACCAGTCCGGCTCCGAAACCGATGATGAGGGCGAGGTCGCCGCTGTGGGCCTCCCCACGTTGAAGCATACGGTCGATGGCGATCGGCACGGACGCGGCGGAGGTATTCCCCATGTCAGCGATGTCGTGGCAGATGGTCACCGACTCGGGCAGTTTGAGGTGGCGGCAGATGACGTCGGTGATGCGATCATTGGCCTGGTGCGGGATGAAGACGTCGAGGGCTTCGGGGGTGATCCCGGCCGCGGCCACCGCTTCGGCGGAGCGCTTGGCGACGTCGGTCATGGCCCACTTGAAGACCGCGCGGCCTTCCATGTGGATGAGGGGGTGGACCTTTTCGGGATCGGCGCTGGCGCTTGCCCAGTCCTCGATCTCGATGGTCTTGAGCTGGTCAGAGCGCGATCCCCAGATGACCGGACCGATTCCCGGCTCGTCGCTCGCGCCGATGATTGCAGCCCCTGCGCCGTCGGAGAAGAGGAAGGCAGTGGAGCGATCGTCGAGGTTGGTCATCTCGGAGAGCTTCTCGACGCCGATGACGAGCACGTTGTTCGCGGATCCGGTGCGGATCATCGAGTCGGCCAGAGCGGTCGAGTAGCAGAATCCCGCGCAGGCACCGTTGAGGTCGAAGGCTGCGGCGTTGCCCAGGCCGAGCTCGCGAGCGATGTAGGTCGCCAGGCTCGGGGAGGGACGATGATGCGAGACGGTCGCGACGATGATGGCGTCGATCTGCGAGGTCTCGAGGCCGGAGCGCTCAAGGGCGGTACGAGCGGCCTCGGTGCCCATCGACAACACGGTCTCGGATTCGGTACCCCAGCGACGCTCGGTGATACCGGTGCGTTGTTCGATCCACTCCGGGGTGGAGTCGATCATGGTGCACATTTCCTCGTTGGTGACGACCCGCGAACCGCGGACTGACCCGGTGGACAGGAACTGCGAGTACCTGTCGATCGGGCGGGTCTTGATGGCTGTCATGCATTCTCCTTGCCAGCGTGGGCCGCGATGAAATCGCGGGCAGCCGGAATCTGGTCTGGGGTGTTGAGGTTGAACAGCTCAACACCCCCGAGGTTGCGCTTGGCGATACCCGTCAGGGTGCCAGCCGGGGTGAGTTCGAGCATGCCGGTGATGCCGCGCTCGGCCATGGTGCCCATGCACAGGTCCCAACGCACCGGGTGGGCAACCTGGTTGACAAGACGATCAGCGAACTCGCGTCCGTCCGTGACGACGACACCGTCGCGGTTCGACAGCAGGGCCACCGACGGGGTGGTCGTCGGCATGGCCGCGGCGACCTCGCGCAGGCGGTCAACGGCAGGCTCCATGTGAACGGTGTGAAAGGCGCCGGCAACCGAGAGCGGGAAGAGTCGGGTACGAGCCGGAGGCTCAGCGGCGAAGGCCTCGAGTTGCTCGACGGTTCCGGCCGCGACGATCTGACCCTTGCCATTGTGGTTGGCCGGGGTGAGGCCCGCAGCCTCGATGGCCGCCAGGACCTCGTCAGGCTTGCCACCAATGACGGCGGTCATCGAAGTCGCGGTGCGAGAAGCGGCCTCTGCCATGGCGCGGCCGCGCTCACGGACGAGAACCATTGCGGCCTCGGCCGAGAAAGCACCAGCGGCAGCGCCGGCGGCGATTTCGCCGACCGAGTGTCCGGCCAGCAGGTCCGCCTTGGAGAAGATCTCGGGATCGACCGACCATGCGGTCGCCAGCGCGGCGGCGACGAGCAGCGGCTGGGCGACAGCGGTGTCCTTGATGGTCGCCTCGTCGGAGGTCGTGCCGTGGGTCACCAGATCGATGTCGGCCACCGCTGACAACCATGCGAGGTGGTCAGAGAAGGTGGGGTCGGACATCCAGTCCGACAGGAATCCTGGTTTCTGGGCTCCCTGGCCCGGAGCGACGATTGCAAGCACGTTCCCACTTTGCCCCCTGGCAGGCCCTGAGGCGAGACATGGAACCGACGAAGTACCCGGGGTTGCCTTTGTGGGGTTTTCACAAAGGGACAGGGGGGTTCCTCCAAAACCCGGTGTGTGTCTCGAATCAGGTCCGATTGGCGGCCTCCCGGCGTCCCAGCACAGCGGCAAGGACGTCATTGACGGGGGTGTCGACGCCCACCTCGTCACCCAGTCCGGGAACGGCTCCGACCTGGGCGGCATACTCGCTGGGACGACCGGCAAGGATGTCGCGTTGGAATGAGGTCGTCGAGGCAGGATCCTGTCCGGCGAGGAACCTGAGGTTCTTCTCGACGAAGTCGTCGGCGATCTTGGCGCCGTGTCCACGAGCGACATGCACCGTCTCGTCAATGCACCGGGCGAAGATGTCGCGATGGGTGCTGAGTAGGTCGCCCAGAGCGACGTCGAGGACGGCCCCACAGGCTCCCTGGGGAACGACGGAACACATCTTGACCCACAGCGTGGTGGTGATGTCGGCGATGACGGGGGAGACGATGCTGGCCGTCTCGTAGGCAGCTCGCAACTCATCGATGATCGGATTGGGGGAGTCGTCCATCGTCGAGACCTCCAACATGCGAGGTCCGCCCAGATCCATGACGAGGCCTGGCTCGACGATCTTGACCCATTCCCTGCAGACACCGGGGGCCACGTGCTCGGCGCCGATGATCTCGGCCAGCACCCGAGGTGCAATGACGCCATTCTGGGTCGTGACGACGAGGGTGTCGGGTCCCATGAGAGCAGACAGGTGGGTACGAGCGGCACCGGCTACCTGGAAGGTCTTGGTACACATGAGCACGACATCGACCTGTCCGATCTCGGCAGCGTTGTCAGTGGCGGGAACGTCGAGGGTCACCTCGGTGTTGCCGACGATGCGCAGTCCGTGCTCGCGAATGGCTTTCAAGGTCTTGCCACGGGCGACGAAGGAGACGTCGGCCCCGGCGTCGGCCAACACGCCACCGTAGAAAGCGCCGATGGCTCCGGCGCCGATCACAGCTGCTCTCATCGCTCCGCCTCATTCTTGACGGTGGCGCAGGCGGCGACCATCGCCTGTTCGACTGATTCCCGGGCGTCGGGGAGGGTTGCTGGCAGCAGCGGAACCTTCATCGCTGCCAACGTGCGCTGCATCCCCATTCCGGCGTGAGTGGCCACGCATGCCACGACCTCGTGTTCGCGCAGGAAACGGACGATGCGAGCGTGATGACTGCCCTCGGTGCCCTCGTCGTGGAGGCGGTCCCACTCCACCTCGAAGGTCTGCCACTGCGTGACGTGACCGTTGTCATCGACCTGTGCGACGGCCACCATGGGTGCCTTGCCGAACCGGGGCTCCACTGAGCCGTCCGGGCGAACTGGAATCATGACGTTCATAACGTGAGCCTAGCTTCCCGGACGGCAAGTGTGATGGCAAGAGAAACTCGATGCGCGGCGCGGGGAAGCGGGGTGACGACCATTAACTGTAGTGTTAGGGAGCTAGCCGGGTCGGTTATTGCGTGCGTGAAGTTCAGTGCTCGGAGAAAGGGAGTATATGGCGTCGAGTGATCCTGTGCGGGGGAATGTCAAGGCAGGCGGATACGAGACAGATGGTGCCGCGGACGGTAGCCAGATGCGTAGGGCTGTCTTCATGGCGGTGACAGCAGCAGCTCTGGGAATTACCTACGGTTTTGATATTTCTAACACCGCTGCTGCGTTGCAGTTCGTGAAGCGGGACTTTGGTATCTATGGTGCCATCAACACGGCGTCGGTCGTGGGTCAAATAGCTGGCGCTATTCTCGGCGGCCCCATGGCTAATGCCATTGGGCGCAAGAAATCGATGATCATCATTGCCGCTGGCTACACGGTTTTTGCGATTTTGACTGCCATCTCTCCGTCTGCCGGGTCATTCCTTGCGATGCGAGTCCTCCTGGGAATAACTATTGGACTCTCCATTACAGTCGTCCCGGTGTTTATTGCTGAATCCGCTCCGGCGTCGCGGCGTGGCGGGTTGGCGACTGCGTATCAGGTGACGTGCGTTATTGGAATTATTTTGGGTTACCTTGTCGGGTACTTGTTGCTGCCCACGGACACATGGCGTTGGATTCTCGGTGTGGCAGCCGTCCCGGCATTCATCGTTCTGTTGATGCTGTTTCGCACTGAAGAAACTCCGTCGTGGTACATGCTCAAGGGACGAGAGGAGGAGGCTCGCCGTGCAATGGAGCGCATTGAAGTAGCAGAATTGGTTGAGCCAAGCCTCAACGAGACCCGAAACTCATTGTCGTCCCAACCTGCCGGATCTGTGTGGGAACGATTGCGTGAGATGTTCCATGGTGGCATGGCCAGAACCACCATTTTTGCCATTGTACTAGGATTCTCAATCCAGATCACCGGGATCAATGCCACTATTTATTATGCGCCTGGCATCTATTCTCGAATGGGGTTCACGGATACCGCGACGACCTACCTCGTGCCGTCCTTGGTTCAGTTCTTGTCGCTGATAAGTGTTGTCGCCTCCATGCTGGTTATTGACAAGGTGGGGCGTCGGTTTGTACTCATTACAGGAATATCTACGATGATCGCTGCGACGATCATTCTCATCGTGACCTATCTGGTGAGCGGCTTCGAGGGTACCGCAGCCGGTGTTATGGGCCTCATCGGCATGTCCTTGTTTACGATGGGATTCACCTTCGGCTTCGGCTCAATCGTATGGGTTTACGCAGGTGAGATCTTCCCGGCTCGTTACCGGTCACTCGGTGCGTCCTTGGTGCTCACCGCCGACTTGGTCGCCAATGCGATCACTGCTCAACTGGGAGCCGTGATGCTCGACGGCATCGGGCTTGCTGGAACCTTCGGCGTATATGGTGGGCTCCTCGTCCTTGCGCTGCTATTCCTGCTGCGATACGCCCCGGAAACCTCTGGTCGTTCGCTCGAGGAAATCCAGGACTACTGGAACAACGGCGCGAGGTGGCCTGAGACTGAATCATCTTCGATGGCGTGAGCCCTGAGACCGGTTGGCATCAGTTCGTCAGCCGCCCCAAGGTGATCGCCAGTCGTAGTACATAAGCCTCTCGAGGGTCCGATGGGGAATAGCCAGTGACGGCCTGGATCCTCTTGAGGCGGTAGCGCACCGTGTTCGGGTGGATGAACATGGCCCGCCCGGTGCCTTCCACCGAGCAGCCGTGATCGAGGAAGGAGACGGTGGTGTCCATGAGGTCCCCACTCGCGGCGGCCAACGGGGTGTAGACCTCATCGACGAGCCACGCAGTGGCCTCGGCGTCACCGGAGAGAACCTGCTCAGGTAGAAGATCGATGGCAGCCATGACCCGCGGACCCTCCGGCCAGGCTCGCGCGGCTCGGGCTCCTGACAGTGCGGCGCGAGCGGAGGCCGGTGCCAGGGTGAGGTCAGCGACAACCGGTCCGACGACGATGGGGCCGGGCGCAAAATGCTCGGCCAAGGCTTCGGTGGCAGCCACCGCGGCCGGAGCGTCGACGAGTTTCTGACTGGCGAGGATGACGACGAGGCGATCGGACTGCAGGGCGGCCAGCACGGTCATCTGCATCCGTTCCCCGTCGCGACGCAGCACGTGCAGTTCATGCTCAGTGGTCGGGGCACGGCCCACGACGACACACAGATTGATACCGGGACGCCACCCGAGGGTGGAAGCGCGAGAGATGAGCTGCTCGTCGGCGTCGGCGCGGACCACGGCATCGACGACGAGGGATTCCAGTCGCTCGTCCCAGGTGCCGCGGCGCTCGGCGGCTCGGGCATACACCTCGGCGGCTGCGAAAGCGACCTCTCGGGAGTAGTGGACGATGGCGGTACGCAGGACCTGGCGATCTCCGCGTGGCATCTCGGTTTCGATCTGAGTCTCGACGACCTCAATCGTGGTGCGGACCAGCTCGACGGTCTGGTGCAGCGAGATCTTGCGAGTCATGGATCGCGGTGCCACGTCGAAGACGTCGGTTGGGGAGTAGGGCTCGGCGTCGTCGTCAGCAAACCATTGCACGAAGCCGTCGATGCCGGATCGGGCCACGATCGAAATCCACGACCTCTCCTCGGCAGAAAGGTCGCGGAACCAGGAATGACGACGGCCCATCTCCTCGAGGGTGGCGGTTGTCATGGCGGAAGTGCGAGCAGTCAAGCGCTTCGCGATGGCTCGGCGGGTGCGGTCAGAGGGGACGACGGTGCGACCGGTACTCGACGTTCGGCGCGCGGACGTCGGCGCGATGTCATTCCTGGCCACCTGAGCCTCCCCCCGGCGAAACGTCGGACAGTCTAATGGGGATGTGGTTTGGCCGCGATGTCCTTCCTCGCGTCTGCCGTCAAGGCGGGAATTTCGCGCTGAGTCGATTTACGACATCTGCAAGTGACTTTTCTTTCATAACACGACACAATAGGTTGGCGGCGGGCCCTCGGGCTGCCACCTCGAACCGTCACCGGTGACGACGCCGGTAGCGCGTCAACGTCGATGAGAAAGGACCCAGCGTGATCCCACGCGAAGAACGCGGACCAGTCCTCAACGGACTACCGACAACACTGCCTGACATCGATCCCGAGGAGACCCAGGAGTGGATCGAATCCCTCGACAAGATGGTCGAGGCTGACGGTCCCAACCGCGCCCGGATCGTGTTGCTGAAGATGCTGGAGCGGGCTCGTAGCCACGGTCATCTCGGTCTGTCGGCTCTCACCTCCACCGATTACATCAACACCATCGCTGCCGAGGACGAGGAGGAGTACCCCGGCGACGCCGAGATCGAGCGGAACATCCGTCGTCTGCTGCGATGGAACTCCGCCATCACGGTGCATCGCGCTCAGCGTCCCGGTATCGGCGTCGGTGGCCACATCTCCACCTATGCCTCCGCAGTCACCCTCTACGAGGTCGGCCAGAACCACTTCTGGCGTGGACAGGACGCTCCCGGCGGCGGCGACCAGGTCTTCTTCCAGGGCCATGCAGCTCCGGGTATGTATGCCCGCGCCTTCCTGGAGGGACGCCTCAGTGAGGAGGATCTTGACGGGTTCCGTCAGGAGAAGTCGAAGGCTGGTCACGGCCTGCCCTCCTACCCCCACCCGCGCATGCTTCCCGACTTCTGGCAGTTCCCGACGGTGTCAATGGGTCTGGGGCCGATGGACTCCATCTACCAGGCGTCCATGAACAAGTACCTCACCAACCGTGGTGTCAAGGACTGCTCCGACCAGCACGTCTGGGCCTTCCTCGGCGACGGCGAGATGGACGAGCCGGAGTCGCGTGGCTTCCTGCAGGTTGCCGCCAATGAGGAACTCGACAACCTCACCTTCGTCATCAACTGCAACCTTCAGCGTCTGGACGGCCCAGTACGTGGCAACGGCAAGATCGTCCAGGAGCTGGAGGCCGTCTTCCGCGGTGCCGGCTGGAACGTCATCAAGGTCATCTGGGGATCGGGCTGGGATCCGCTGCTGCAGGCTGACCGCGACGGCGCTCTCGTCGACATCATGAACAACACTCGTGACGGCGACTACCAGACCTTTAAGGCCAACGACGGTGCCTATGTCCGTGAGCACTTCTTCGGTCGTGATCCGCGCACCGCCAAGATGGTCGAGAACTGGACCGACGAACAGATTTGGGCGCTGCGTCGCGGTGGCCACGACTATCGCAAGATCTACAACGCCTACAAGGCCGCCACCGAGTTCAGGGGAGCTCCGACCGTGGTGCTCGCCTGCACCATCAAGGGCTACGACCTCGGAACCCACTTCGCGGGCCGCAACGCGACCCACCAGATGAAGAAGCTGGCCCTCGACGACCTCAAGCAGTTCCGTGACCGTCTCGAGATCCCGATCTCCGACAAGGTCCTGGAGGCCGACCCGTACCGCGCCCCGTACTTCCACCCGGGCGCCGACGATGAGCGCATCCAGTACCTCATGGAGCGTCGTCGTGCTCTGGGCGGTTTCGTGCCGGAGCGTCGCTTGAAGTTCACCTCTCTGCCAATCCCGGAGCAGAAGGCCTTCGACGGTGTCAAGCGTGGATCGGGCAAGCAGGAAGTCGCCACCACCATGGCTTTCGTGCGTTTGCTCAAGGATCTCATGCGCGACAAGAACTTCGCCCCGCACGTCGTCCCGATCATCCCTGACGAGGCCCGTACCTTCGGCATGGACTCGTTCTTCCCGACGATCAAGATCTACAACCCGCACGGCCAGAACTACACCCCGGTGGACCACGAGCTCATGCTCAGCTACCGCGAGGCCAGGAACGGCCAGATCCTGCACACCGGCATCAACGAGGCAGGCTCGACGGCTGCCTTCATCGCTGCCGGTTCGGCCTACTCCACCCAGGGCGTGCCGATGGTGCCGATCTACCTGTTCTACTCGATGTTCGGATTCCAGCGCACCGGTGACTCCTTCTGGGCAGCCGGCGACCAGATGTGCAAGGGATTCATCATCGGCGCAACCGCCGGGCGCACCACCCTGACAGGTGAGGGCACCCAGCACATGGACGGCCATTCGCCGATCCTGGCTGCCACGAACCCGGCGGTCGTCTCCTACGACCCGGCCTACTCCTACGAGATTTCCCACATCGTCCAGGCCGGTCTGGAACAGATGTACGGTGAGAACCCCGAGAACGTCATGTACTACCTGACGGTCTACAACGAGCCGATCGTCCAGCCGGCCGAGCCTGAGGGAGTCGACGCCGAGGGCATCGTCAAGGGCATGTACCTGCTGTCGAAGGGTTCCTTCGAGGGTGTTGGTGAGGACGCTCGTCGCGTCCAGCTGTTGGCTTCCGGCGTTGCGGTGCCGTGGGCCCTTGAGGCTCAGAATCTCCTCAAGGACGACTTCGGTGTCGTCGCTGACGTCTGGTCGGTCACCTCGTGGAACAAGCTGCGTCGTGACGCCATGGAGACCGAGGAACACGCCTTCCTGCATCCTGAGCAGGACAAGCGCACCCCGTACATCGTGCAGCGCCTGGCTGATGCCCCGGGCCCGGTCGTCGCGGCCACCGACTACATGCGTCAGGTCCCCGACCAGATCGCTCAGTGGGTGCCGGGAGACTATGCGTCCCTGGGCGCCGATGGGTTCGGGTTCTCCGACACTCGCGCCGCTGCCCGTCGCTTCTTCCACATCGATGGACCGTCCATGGCCGTCCGAGCCCTGCAGATGCTCGCCGAGCGCGGTGAGATTCCGCAGGATTGGCCGGCCAAGGCGGCTGAGAAGTACGACCTTCTCAACGTCAACGCCGGGTCGTCCGGCAATGCCGGCGGCGACGCCTGATCGAATCTGACGACGCGGAGGTCACCCCTGAGGTGGCCTCCGCGTCTCGCATCTGGCACGCTTGTTCCAAGGCGTCTTTCGCGCCAGACGCACATACGTGAGGAAGCTGAGGATTCGTGGGAAGCGGCACCGATTTGGACAAGCTCGGTCTCGAGGCCGGGCAGGTGGTCCAGGAGCTCGGTTGGGACGATGACGTTGACGAGGACCTCCGTCAGGAGGTCATGGACATCATCGACGGCGACATGATCGAGGATTCGATCGATGCCGTCGACATCGTCTGGTTGTGGTTGCGTGCCGAAGACGGGGATGTGGCCGATGGACTGGTGGACGCCATGCGCGACCTCTCCGACGACGGTTTCATCGTGCTCGTCACCCCGAAGGTGGGACGTCCTGGCACCATCGATCCGGCAGATCTTTCCGACGGTGTCGACACCGCTGGCATGGTGCTGACGACCAGTTATGACGCCGGCGAGGACTGGCAGGCCCACAAGGTCTTGCGTCCCCGCGGTGGACGTCGTTGACCTGGTCCACTCCCTGACTCAGTCTGATCTCATCCAGGCGTGCGGCGGCACGCTTCCTTTGACATGCATCGGTGACCTGTCATGGGCCATCGACTCGCGTCTCAGTCGCCGAGCATCTCGTCGAGTTCCTCCGGCGTCATGATTGGCGCCATCTGGAGCATCTTATAGGCCGGCATGGCAAGGATGAAGGCAGCCGTTGTCGGGTCGCTGTCAAGGTCGATGCCGGTTTGCTCGGTGGCCCGCCGGACCTTGGCGGCGAACTCCTCATCCGCGGCCATCCACTCAGCCACGGTGGAATCGCGACGCAGCGGGTGGTGGACTGTCGGGGCGTCGAGGATGACCACTCCGGTCAACGGAAGATCGCGACTTGACCTGCCCACCTCAACCCTGACAGTGCCTGGCTCGACGGCCCATGACTGCAGCAGGATGTCCCAGTAGGACAGGTCTCGACGAGTGAGGTCAATGGTGATCGATCGGCTCTTGCCGGGGGCCAACTCCACGCGGCGGAAGGCCTTGAGTTCGCGTACACAGCGGTTGACAGTCGCGTCGGGGAATCCCAGGTACACCTGCGGGACGGCGGAACCAGTGCGGTCACCGGTGTTGGAGATGGTGAAGGTGACGGTGAGCACCGACTCGTCCTGGGCGGTCTCGTCGGTGACGGGCCGGACGGCCAGATCGAGATCGGAGTAGTCAAAGGTCGTGTAACTCAGTCCGTGGCCGAAGGGATAGGCAACCTCGCGCTCGATGACGTCAAGGCCGCGGTAGCCGATGTATCTGCCCTCGCCGTAGGTGACGTGCTGAAACTCTCCAGGAAAGTTCAACTGGGCAGGGATGTCGGACAGCGTCACCGCGATGGTCTCGGCGAGGTGTCCGGAGGGATTGACCTTGCCGGTCAGGACATCGACGACGCCGGATCCGCTGGCCTGTCCACCTAGCCAGCACTCGACGATGGCGTCGGCCTGGTCGTCCCACTCGGCCATGCCCACCGATGATCCATTGGAAAGGACGACGATCGTGTGGGAAGCGACCTTGCTCACACAGGCCAGAAGATCGAGCTGGTCGGCCGGTAGATCGGTGTTCGTGCGGTCGTAGCCCTCGGACTCGGCGACGGCCGGAAGCCCGAGGAAGAGGACGGCTGTCTTACCCCGGGCCAATGACTCGGCGTCTTCGGCCAGACGGGGATCAGACTCGCCGGTGAGGGCGAATCCGGGAGCGAAGGGGACGTCGCCCCAGATATGGCGCAGACTGTCCAGCGCGGTGTCGACGCGAGTCGGATTGACCTTGGATGACCCCGCTCCCTGAAAACGTGGCGTGCGTGCGAACTCTCCGATGACGACGACGTCGTCCGGGCCGGTCAGTGGCAGGGCGTCCCCGTCATTCTTGAGCAACACCGCCGAGGCAGCAGCCGCTCGACGAGCCAGCTGATGATGGGCCTCGGTGTCGTAGCTGCCAGGATCCGCCATAGCCGCAGACGCCTGAGCGACGAGGGTGAGAATCCGCGCCACAGCGGTGTCGAGGACCTCCTCGTCAAGATCACCGTTGCGTACCGCCTCGACGATCCGGGCATCGTTGTGGGGAGCATCGCCGGGCATTTCGAGATTGAGTCCGGCACGTAACCCTTCGACCCGATCGACGACGGCGCCCCAGTCAGAGATGACGAGACCGTCGTACCCCCATTCGTTGCGCAGTACTTGGGTCAGCAACCAGCGATTCTGGCTGCAGTAGACCCCGTTGAGGGCGTTGTAGGAGCACATCACCGTCCAGGGCTTCGCGTGCTTGACGACCATCTCGAAGGCAGACAAGTAGATCTCGCGTAGAGTGCGTTCGTCAATCCCGGCGCTGACTCGCAGTCGGTCGGTCTCCTGGTTGTTCGCGGCGAAGTGCTTGAGCGACGCTCCGACTCCCTGGGACTGGATGCCGCGCACCAACTCGGTGGCCAGAATCCCGGCGAGAACCGGATCCTCCGAGAAATACTCGAAATTGCGTCCGCACAGTGGGGAGCGTTTCATGTTGATGCCAGGACCGAGCAGGACGGACACCGCCTCGGCTCGCGTCTCCTCACCCAGAGCCGCGCCGACATCATGGACGAGTTCTGGATCCCACGTCGATGCCAACCCAGCAGCGGTGGGGAAACAGGTCGCGGGGACGGAGTCATAAATCCCTGCCATGGATCCGTCGGCAACCTTGCGCAGGCCGTGTGGACCATCCGTCACCATCGGTCCGGGAATCCCCAGCCTTTCGACGGTCTGGAGGTGCCAGGAATCACCTCCTGAGCACAAGGAGGCCTTCTCCTCGAGGGTGAGCTGGGAGATGAGGTCGGTGATCTCAGCTGGGGTCATGCTGGCTCCTTCGTCAACGTCGAGACCATTATCGTCCTGGCCTGCGACAGATCAGGGGAGAGGATGTTCTGGCTTGTCACGGCGGAATCATGAGTCAGCATCGCAAGATCGAACTGGACCAGTAGGCTTGGCGCCCTTGGCAACAGGAGGTGCGATGTCCCAGCAGTGGTGGAGCGACGGAACCGTCTATCAGATTTATCCGCGTAGCTTCGCCGACGCCAATGGTGACGGAATTGGCGACCTGGCCGGTATCCGCGACCACATCGATCACCTTGTCGAGCTCGAGGTCGACGCCGTGTGGCTCAGCCCCTTCTACCCATCCGGATTCGTTGACGGTGGATACGACGTCATCGACTTGCGCGACGTCGATCCAGTCTTCGGAACCCTCGATGACCTTGATGACCTCATCGCCGATCTGCATGCGCACGGCATCAAGGTCATCATCGACATCGTCGCCAACCACACCAGTGACCGGCATCCGTGGTTCCGGGAGGCTCTGGCATCCGGACCCGGCTCACCGGCACGGCAGCGATATCACTTCCACGACGGCGACGAGCCTCCCAGTGACTGGGTGTCGATTTTTGGTGGCTTGACGTGGACGCAGGTTCCTGACGGGCAGTGGTACTACCACTCCTTCGCACCAGAACAGCCAGATCTCAACTGGGACAACTCCGAGGTGCAGCAGGAGTTCCTCGACATCCTGCGCTTCTGGGCCGACCGAGGGGTTGACGGTTTCCGTGTTGATGCCGCGTCCCTGTTGGCCAAGGATCTCCACGAACCGCTCCCCTCCAAGGCGGACCTGGACGCATGGCCCATCGGCGAGGACCACCCTCTGCAGGATCGCGACGCCACCATCGAGATCTTCCATTCCTGGCGACGGCTCCTGGATTCCTTCGACCCGCCTCGCGCTGCGGTGGCCGAGGCAACGGTCCCGGCGGCTCGCCTGCCCCGGTACACCGACCCCTCCTCCTTGGGCCAGGCCTTCTTCTTTGATCTGTTGTCCGCCGAGTACGATGCGGAAGTCTTTGCCGACGTCATCGACCGGTGCATCACGGCCGCATCGGGATCGTCGGTGACTTGGGTGCTCAACAACCACGACACCGTCAGGTCGGCCAGCCGATACGGCACGGTCTATCCGGGGCTGGGTGAGAACGGCTGGCCCATCCGCAAATACGGCGGGGACTGGTTACAGGCCGGTGGCGACCCGGCGATGTGTGATGCGGCCCAAGGCCTACGCCGGGCGAGGGCCGCCGCTCTGGTGATGCTGGCCTTGCCCGGTTCGGCCTACCTCTATCAAGGTGAGGAATTGGGTCTGCAGGAGGTTGCTGAGATCCCGGTCGACCAGCGTCAGGACCCAACATTCTTCCGTCGCGGTGACGAGGAGGTCGGGCGGGACGGTTGCCGCGTCCCCCTGCCGTGGGAACCGATCGGGCCTTCCTACGGATTCGGGCCGGCGGGGCCCCACCTACCGCAGCCGCTGTGGTTCTCCCACTACGCCGTCTCGACGCAGAGAAACGACCCCGCCTCAACCCTGACGATGTATCGCGACGCGCTGCGGCTGCGCAAGGAGCTCATTGGTAACGATGACCTGTTCTGGACCAGTCACGGCGAGAACGACGTCCTGGCCTTTCGGCGAGGGAAGTGGCTCATCGTCTCCAATTTCGGTGATGACCCCAGCCCGCTCCCCGGGGGTACCGTCGAACTGGCCTCGGGTATCGTCACGGATGAGCTCCCGGGGGAGACGACGGTGTGGGTTCGTCGCTGAGATCGGTCAGGTACCGCGTCTCGAATCCTAGCGGCTGAGCATCGAGACTGGTGTCCTTGCACTGTGCCAATCCTGAGTCGTGACCACTATCCCGTAACGATCGTGGCGGGCAGCGATGTGACGAGGTCCTGGACACTTGCTCCCACCACGGCTGACTGTCGGTACGCTGAGGCCATGGCAGTGAGCACCTATGGGGCAGCCCAAGATCGCTACGACACCATGGAGTACCGACGTTGCGGGACCAGCGGTTTGCTGCTGCCTGCCATCTCCCTGGGCCTGTGGCACAACTTCGGAGACCTTCACCCAGGGTCCACCCAGCGTGCCGTGCTGCGTCGCGCCTTCGACCGTGGCATCACCCACTTCGATCTCGCCAACAACTACGGTCCGCCCTACGGTCAGGCGGAGATCAACTTCGGCCGCATCTTGGCCACCGACTTCAAGCCCTACCGTGACGAGCTCATCATCAGTTCCAAAGCGGGTTACGACATGTGGCCTGGCCCCTACGGGCAGGGAGGCGGCTCCCGCAAGTACCTCATCGCCTCCTGCGACCAGTCCCTCAGGCGCTTGGGCCTGGACTACGTCGACATCTTCTACTCCCACCGCTTCGACCCGGACACCCCGCTCGAGGAGACCATGGGATCCCTCGACCGGATCGTCCGCTCCGGACGCGCCCTCTACGTCGGCATCTCCTCCTACGATCCGGAGCAGACCGAGAAGGCAGCCGCCATCGCCCGCGACCTCGGCACCCCGCTTCTCATCCACCAGCCGCGCTACAACATGTTTGACCGCTGGATCGAGGATGGCCTCGTCGACACCTGTGAGCAGGAGGGGATGGGCATCATCTGCTTCTCCCCGTTGGCCCAGGGAATCCTCACCGACAAGTACCTCAGAGGCGTTCCGGCCCAGTCCCGGGCTGGCATGGGCGCGGTTTCCCTGCGTCCCGAGCAGATCGACGACGCCACCCGCGCCGCCGTCTCGGCCCTCAACGCGATCGCCAAGGACCGCGACCAGACCCTCGCCCAGATGGCTCTGTCGTGGATCCTGCGGGATTCCCGCATCACCAGCGTCCTCGTCGGTGCCTCCTCGGTGCCGCAACTGGACTCCGACCTTGACGCGCTGGGAGCGACACCGTTCACCGACGACGAGAGGGTGAACATCGAGTCGGTGCTCGCTGATCACGCCTGCTGAGACAACTTCAGCCCGGGTCGTGCTACGCTCCTAGCGACGCCCTTTAATGGCGATCCCGTGAGGTCGCGAAGGTCGTGCCAACAGGCGGCTGCGCATGTGCGCGTCGCCCGGTGTGCTCCACCCTCGCACCCGCGGTGTCCAGCGGTAGGAGCCTGTTATGCAACTCACCCAGTCATCCGGCCAAGTCACCGTTCTCGACTCCAAGGCTTTGGAGCGGGCGCTGACGAGAATCTGTTACGAAATCGTCGAGCGCAATGAGGGGCTCGACCAGTTGGTCATCGTCGGTATTCGCACCCGCGGCGCATACCTGGCACAGCGAATGGCCGCCAAGCTGTCCTCCCTGAGCGATGTGGATGTTCCCGTCAGCGAGCTGGACATCACCTTGTACCGGGACGACCTCGATCCCAATGAGCACCGCGAGCGTCCGCAGAACCCGGTGCTCTCCGGCAACAACGTCCCGAGGGACCTGGCCGGCAAGACGGTCGTCCTCGTCGACGACGTCCTCTTCACCGGTCGCACCGTGCGGGCTGCCCTTGACGCCCTGCTCGACACTGGCCGTCCCGACCGCATCCTGCTGGCTGTCATGGTTGATCGCGGTCACCGCGAGCTGCCGGTCCGTGCCGATTTCGTCGGGAAGAACATCCCCACCTCTCTGGGGGAGGCTGTTGACGTCCGCGTCACCGAAGTCGATGGCGAGGACGCCGTCACCATTCGAAAGGTGGCATCCCGATGAGTGCTGAGGTCGTTGACGAGTTCGACGTCGACTACTCCGGACGTCACTTCCTGTCCGTGGAGGACATGTCCAATGACGACGTCATGAAGATCATCGATCGCGGACGTCAGTTCAAGGCCGGCGAGGCCCCGCACGTCGGGCCTGGGCACGTCGCCATCAACATGTTCTTCGAGAACTCCACCCGAACCATGACGAGCTTCCAGATGGCCGAGCACCGCCTGGGCATGAAGGTCCTCGACTTTGATCCGGGACACTCCAGCGTCACCAAGGGGGAAAGTCTCTACGACTCGGTGCGCACGGTCGACGCTATCGGTGCCGAGGTGGCCGTCATCCGCCACTCCACCAACCATTACTACGACTACCTGTTGTCGACCGGGATGCTCGGTCTGTCGGTCGTCAATGGTGGCGACGGTTCCGGCCAGCACCCCAGCCAGTGCATGCTCGATCTCATGACCATTGCCGAGGAGTTCGGTCACGTCGATGGCCTGACGGTCGCCATCAGTGGGGACATCGCCCACTCGCGAGTGGCTCGTTCCGATGCCCAGATCCTTGCCCGTCTTGGTGCCAATGTCGTCTTCACCGGCCCGCGCGAGTGGATGGACCACGACGTCACCAGGCTTGGCACGATGGCCACCCTCGACGAGATCATCTCCGACGTCGACGTCACCATGATGCTGCGAGTCCAGCACGAGAGGTTCGACGCCGGCCCAGACTTCTCCGCCACCGACTACCTGCAGGCCTTCGGACTCACCGACGAACGGGCGAAGCGGATGAAGCCGAACGCGATCATCATGCACCCGGCTCCGGTGAACCGAGGATGTGAGATCTCCGGTCACCTCGTGGAGGCCCCCTCGTCTCGTATCTTTGAGCAGATGGGGAACGGAGTCATGGTGCGAATGGCCATTCTGGAACAGGTGCTGCAGGCCAGGGAGACGAAGTGAGCCGAAGGGTCCTCCTCACCGGGTTGACCATGCTGGAGGGAGCCACCCCGGTTCCCTCCCAGCTCCTCGTCCACGATGACCGAATTGAAGCCATTTCACGAGGTCGTCGCAATGCCCTCGACGGAGCCGACGCCGAGGTCATCGACCTGGGCGGGGCTCTCGTGACTCCCGGCATGGTGGACCTGCACGTCCATCTGCGCGAGCCGGGACAGGAGCACAAGGAGACCATTGCCTCGGGCACTGCCGCCGCAGCCCGCGGCGGGTGGACGACGATCTGCGCGATGCCGAACACCGTGCCCGACCCGCACACCGCTGAGCTCATGGCCGACCTCAAGCGCAGGATCAAGGAGTCAGCGATGGTGCGAGTGCGGCCCATCGCTCCCATCACCGTCGGGCTGACGAGTGCCGATCTGGTCGACGTCGATGCCCTGACCCAGGCCGGGGCCGTGGCCTTCTCCAATGATGGCAAGGGCGTCCAGCTGGCCGGAACGATGTACGACGCCATGCGCGCTGCCGCCGCGGCGGACCGTCCCATCGCTGCCCATGCCGAGGACGAGTCCCTGGTGCGTGGCGGGGTCATCAATGACGGACGCCGGGCCCGTGAACTCGACCTGCCGCCCATGACCCGTCTCACCGAGACCGTCCAGGTGGCCCGAGACGTCATGATCGCAGAAGCCACCGGGGCCCAATACCACCTGTGCCATGCCTCGACCAGGCAGTCGATTCGCACCCTGCGTCGTGGCCGGGAGGACGGTGCGCGGGTCACCGGCGAGGTAGCACCCCATCACCTGCTGCTGGCTGACGAGGACATTCCTGGCGACGACGGGTTCTACAAGATGAATCCACCGCTGCGCACTCGGGATGACGTCGACGCCATGGTCGAGGGGCTGTGTGACGGCACCTTGACCTGCATCGCCACGGACAATGCCCCGCACGCCGGCGCTGAGAAGGACTGTTCCTTCCGCAATGCCGCCTTCGGGGTCATCACGAATGAGCACACCTTCGCCCTGCTGTACACGAACTTCGTGCTGAACCGTCGATTCCGCCTGGACCAGTTGGTCGACTGGCTCACCGTTGGGCCTGCGGACACGTTCGGGCTGGCCGATGCCGGACGACTGCGAGTGGGTGGACCGGCCGATCTGGCCGCCTTCGACCTGCAGACCCAGACGACGATCATCCCCGAGGAGGGTGCCGGCATGGGACGCAACACCCCATTTGCCGGTCGTCCCGTCCTCGGTGACTGCGTGCTGACGATGGTCGGTGGCCGGACGGTGCACCGTCGAGGACAGCAGATCGGCAAGACTGATGACCACGAGATGGGAGACCCGCGATGAGCAGACGCACCCTGTTGTTGGCCGATGGGACGAGTTACGAGGGGGAGGCCTTCGGGGCTGACCTCGAGGTGAGGGCCGAGGTCGTTTTCACCACTGGGATGACCGGTTATCAGGAGACCCTCACCGACCAGTCCTACAACGGACAGATCGTCACCTTCACCTACCCCCTCATCGGAAACTGCGGCATCAACCGCGACGACATGGAGTCCCTCTTCCCGACGACTGCCGGGGTCATCTGCCGAGAGGTGCCGCGACTGGCCAGCAACTGGCGCAACCGACGCAGCCTCGACGAGTTCCTCACCACCCATGGCATTCCAGGCCTGGCTGGTATCGACACTCGTGCCCTGGTGCGACGACTGCGTAACGAGGGGGTCATGAAGGGGGTCCTGCTGGGCCCGGGCGCCGATCTCGACGCCGAGCTGGAGAAGCTGCGCGACACCCAGCTTCCCACCGACCAGATCGCCCAGGTTTCCACCCGCACCGCCTATCCGTCGCCCCTGGGTGGACGCAGTGTGGTGCTCCTCGACTTCGGCCTCAAGCACTCCATCCTGCGCGAGCTCGGCAAGCGGGGATGCGCCGTCACCGTGGTGCCCTGGAACATCTCGGCCGACCGGGTGCGTGCCCTGGCCCCGGACGGCATCATGTTGTCTAACGGCCCCGGCGACCCGAAGTCGATCCCGCAGGTCCAGGACGTTGTGCGTGAGCTCCAGGAGGACTATCCGGTCTTCGGTATCTGTATGGGCCACCAGGTCTTCGCCCTGGCCAACGGTGCTGACACCTACAAGTTGTCCTTCGGACACCGTGGTTTCAACCACCCGGTGCGTGAACTGTCCACCGGACGGATCGACTTCACCAGCCAGAACCACGGATACGCCGTCGATCCCGACTCAGTGGCCGGGACGGAGTTGGAGATCACCCACATCGAGATCAATGACGAGACGGTCATGGGTGTGCGTCACACCCGTCTCGGGTCCTTCTCGGTGCAGTACCACCCCGACGCGGCCGCCGGGCCGCACGACGCAGCCCACGTCTTCGACGACTTCGTGGCACTCATGGACGCCAATCACTCTGGAGGCCAGAACTGATGCCCCGCCGCACCGACCTGCATCGCATCCTCGTCATCGGATCCGGTCCGATCGTCATCGGTCAGGCCGCCGAGTTCGACTACGCCGGCACCCAGGCCTGTCTGGCCCTCAAGGAGGAGGGGTACGAGGTCATCCTCGTCAACTCCAACCCAGCCACGATCATGACCGACCGCGACATCGCCGACAAGGTCTACATCGAGCCGATCACCCTGGAATTCGTCTCCTCAATCCTGCGCCGGGAACGTCCCGACGCCATCGTCCCCACCCTGGGCGGCCAGACTGGTCTCAACATGGCCACCGAACTGGCTAAGTCCGGGATCCTCGACGAGTTGGGCATCGAACTGCTGGGAACCAAGCTCTCCGCCATTGAGAAGGCGGAGGACCGTGACCTGTTCAAGCAGCTCATGGACGAGCTGAGCCAGCCGGTGCCGGCTTCCGAGATCGTCCACACTGTCGACGAGGCGGTTGAGGTGGGTAACACCATCGGTTACCCGCTCATCGTCCGTCCCGCCTACACCCTCGGCGGTACCGGCGGCGGTATCTGCCATGACGAGGCCGAACTGGTTCGCATCGTCGGGAAGGGTCTGGAACTCTCCCCGGTCACCGAGTGCTTGGTCGAGCAGTCGATCGCCGGGTACAAGGAGATCGAGTACGAGATGATGCGCGACGGCGCCGACAACACCATGGTCGTCTGCACCATGGAGAATTTCGACCCGGTCGGTGTCCACACCGGAGACTCCATCGTCTTCGCCCCCACCCAGACTCTCACCGACGTCGAGCACGAGATGTTGCGCGACGCGTCGATCGAGATAGTCCGGGCGCTGGGCATCGAGGGAGGCTGCAACGTCCAGCTCGCCCTGGACCCGGAGTCTTTCCAGTACTACGTCATCGAGGTCAACCCGCGAGTCTCGAGGTCCTCGGCCCTGGCTTCCAAGGCCACTGGCTACCCGATTGCCAAGATCGCTGCGAAGATTGCCGTCGGTATGACCCTCGACGAGATCCGCAATCCGGTCACCGGGACGACCTGGTCGATGTTCGAGCCCATGCTCGACTACGTCGTCGCCAAGATTCCGCGCTGGCCCTTCGACAAGTTCGCCCGGGCTGATCGTCGTCTCGGCACTCAGATGAAGGCCACCGGCGAGGTCATGGCTCTGGGGCGCACCATCGAGGAATCCCTGCTCAAGGCAGTGCGCTCCCTGGAGATCGGCGTCGACCACATTGCTCTGCGTGATGTCGCGGACCTACCTGACGACATCCTCGAGGAACGCCTGCTGCACGCCCGTGACGACCGTCTCTTCTGCTTGGCCGAGGCGATCCGCCGCGGTCGCACTGTGCACGAACTCCACGAGCAGACCAAGATCGACGTCTTCTTCCTCGACAAGATCGCCCACATCCTCGAGATCGAGGAGAGGCTGCGGGCCTGCCCTGATGATCCGGAGACTCTCTGGATCGCCAAGCGCAACGGCTTCTCCGATCCGGCCATTGCCCACTTCTGGGGCAGGACCGCCGATGAGGTACGCAACCGTCGAGTCGAGACCGGTATCAAGCCGGTCTACAAGATGGTCGACACCTGCGCCGGCGAGTTCGACTCCTCGACCCCGTACTTCTACTCGACCTACGAGATGGAGAACGAGTCGGTGAAGTCGAATCGCCCCAGCATCCTGGTGCTGGGTTCCGGGCCGATCCGCATTGGTCAGGGCATCGAGTTCGACTACGCCACCGTGCACTCGGTCAAGGCCATCCAGGCCGCCGGGTATGAGGCGATCATCATGAACTCCAACCCGGAGACGGTGTCCACCGACTTCTCCATCTCCGACAAGCTGTACTTCGAGCCTCTCACCATCGAGGACGTCATGAACGTCATCGACCTCGAGCAGCCGGAGGGGGTCATCGTCCAGTTCGGTGGCCAGACGGCCATCAATCTTGCGGGCCCGCTGGAGGCTGCCGGGGTGCCGATTCTGGGCACCCAGCTTGCCGACCTCGACCGCGCCGAGGACCGTGAGGGATTCGAGTCCCTGCTTGCGGAGCTGGGGATCCCACAGGCTCCTGGTGGTACCGCCCGGTCCACCGAGGAGGCTCTGGTGGTCGCCGAGGAGCTCGGGTACCCGGTGCTGGTGCGTCCTTCCTACGTCATTGGTGGTCGTGCCATGGCCATCGTGACGAGCGCCGAGGAGCTCAGGCGGTACATGCGCGACGCCGTCCACGCCAGCCCCGACAAGCCGGTGCTGGTGGACCGTTACCTCAACGGTCTTGAGTGCGAGGTCGATGCCATCTGTGACGGCACCGACGTCCTCATCCCCGGCATCATGGAGCACATCGAGCGTGCGGGCGTACACTCCGGAGACTCGATGGCCGTCTACCCGCCGCAGCGGATGGGCCAGCGGGTCGCAGATCGCATCGTCGAGGTGACGACGGAGCTGGCCCTGGGACTGAACACCAAGGGCATCCTCAACATCCAGTTCGTCATCGCCAAGGACCCCTTGAGCGGTGCGGACACGGTCTACGTCATCGAGGCCAACCCTCGTGCCTCGCGCACCGTTCCCTTCCTGTCCAAGGTCACCGGGGTGTCGATGGCCGAGGTGGCCACCCGGATCATCCTCGGGGAGAAGCTCTCGGACCTCGATCTGCAACCTGGACTGCTGCCGGTCTCCACGCGCATCCACGTCAAGTCTCCGGTGTTCAGCTTCTCCAAGCTCGACCTGGTCGACTCGCACCTGGGACCGGAGATGAAGTCGACCGGTGAGGTCATGGGTTCTGACGACACCGTCGAGAAGGCGTTGTACAAGGTCTTCGAGGCCGCAAGTCTGCACGTCCCCGAATACGGCAGGATCCTCATCACGGTGGCCGACGACGCCAAACCCGAGGCTCTCACCCTGGCCCGTCGCTTCGACCGGATTGGATTCCAGCTCGTCGGCACCAAGGGCACCGCGCGGTTCTTCGACGAGGGTGGCCTGAGGATCGACGTGGCCGAGAAGATCGGGTCGGGGGAGGCTGGTTCCACCGAGTCCGTCCTCGACCTCATCAGTCGCAACGGCTGTGACGCCGTCATCAACGTCATGGGCAACGGCCAGGGCACCATCATCGACGGAAAGCAGATCCGTCGTGAGGCCATCGCCCGGGGCATCCCGCTGTTCACCTCCCTCGATACCGCCGCAGCGATCTGCCGGGTGATGGAGTCGCGAGCCTTCTCGACGGAGTCGATCTGATGAGCGGGGCCACGGGGCAGCGTCCGGCCCCTCAGATGATGGAACTGACGGATCGCCAGGAGATTGCCCGCGGGGTGTACTCGGTGCGGCTCATCCCTGACAGGCCGATGCCGAGGGCCGTCCCGGGAACCTTCCTCGACCTGCTGCCCGGTGGGTTGCACGTGCTGCGTCGGCCACTGTCCATAGCTGACGCGGACGAGGAAGGATACACCCTCATCTTTAGGGTGGTCGGACGGGGAACCGACGAGCTGTCGCGGGTGCCTCTCGGGGCAAGGATGGATGTCCTCGGCCCGCTGGGACACGGATTTGCCCTCGACTCCGTGCAGTCTGGACAACGGGCCCTGCTCGTTGGTGGAGGTGTGGGCATCCCGCCGCTGTACCTGCTCGGTCGTCGCCTCGTGGAGCGTGGCGTCCAGGTGCAGTTCCGACTGGGATTCCGGGGCCGCAACGACATCTTCTGGGCTGATGAATTCTCCCAGCTGGGCGAGGTGCTCATCTCCACCGATGACGGGTCGGTGGGGACGAGGGGGACCGTCGCCCAGATCGCCGAGACTGACGCAGCGCGACGGTTCATCCCCGACATCGTGCAAGCCTGTGGGCCCATCCCGATGCTGAAGTGGGTGAAGTCGGCCCTGGCTCCGACGGTGCGCACTCAGCTCTCCCTGGAGGAGAGGATGGCCTGCGCGGTGGGTGCCTGCTACGCCTGTGTCATCGGGGACGCCGGGGACCCCGATCATCAGTTCCGGGTGTGTTACGACGGCCCGGTGTTCGAGGCCGAGGAGGTCGTGCTGTGAACAGGTTGGCCGTCTCGCTGCCGGGCTTGGAGCTCAAGAATCCGATCATGCCCGCCAGCGGGTGTTTTGGCTTCGGTTCCGAGTATGCCCAGTACTACGACCTGTCAGTGCTGGGATCGATCATGATCAAGGCGACCACCGTTGAGCCGCGTCCCGGCAATCCGGTTCCTCGGGTCGCCGAGACCCCCGGCGGGATGCTCAATGCCATCGGTCTGCAGAATCCGGGTCTCGACGTCGTCATGGCCGAGAAGCTGCCGTGGCTGGCCGAGCGCTTCCCGAACCTGCCGATCATTGCCAATGTCGCCGGGTACACTACCGAGGACTACGTCACGGTTTCAGAGGTCATCTCGACCGCTCCGAACGTGGCAGCCCTGGAGATCAACATCTCCTGCCCCAACGTCAAGCGCGGAGGAATCACCTTCGGCACCAATGCGACCGCCGCCCACGACCTGACGAAAGCCGTCGTCGCGGCCGCCAACGTGCCGGTTTACGTCAAACTGTCTCCCAACGTCACCGACATCACTGAGATCGCCAGAGCGGTCGCTGACGCCGGGGCCGACGGCCTGACCCTCATCAACACCCTCACCGGGATGAGGATCAACCTGGGATGGCGAAAACCTGTCATCGCCAACGGCACGGGCGGGCTCTCCGGGCCAGCCGTCCTTCCCATCGCAGTGCGCATGATCGACGCCGTCACCCGGGTTGTCGACATCCCCGTCATCGGGATGGGTGGGGTGATGACCAGCGCCGATGTCCTGGAACTCATGATGGCTGGGGCCTCGGCGGTCGCCGTCGGTACCGCCAACTTCACCGATCCGGTGGCATGTCCCAAGATCATCGACGGCCTTGAGCCGCTCATGGACGACCTGCACATCCCCAGCCTCGAGGACCTCCGCACCGAGGTCCGTCGGTCTCGCTGATCATCGACCACCATCAAGGAGTACACATGGACACCAGCCGTCCGATCATCGCCCTCGACCTTCCCGGCGCCGAGGCTGCCCTCGACTTCGTCGCGAAGTTCGACGAGAGCCTCTTCGTCAAGGTGGGGATGGAACTGTTCTACGCGGCAGGTCCGAGTGTCATCACCAGCCTCAAGGATGCCGGGCACGATGTTTTCTGCGACCTCAAACTCCACGACATCCCCAACACCGTCAAGGGCGCGGCCGTAAGCCTGTCCCGGCTGGGAGCAGATCTGCTGACCGTCCACGCTGCGGGCGGAAAGGCCATGATGGAGGCAGCTCTGGAGGGCCTCGGGGATGCGGCCGAGACCACTCGTGTCATCGCCATCACCCAGCTCACCTCGACCTCCCCAGAAGCGCTCAAGACCGAGCAGCTCATCGAGGTGCCGCTGGCCGAATCGGTGCGTAACTACGCCAAACTTGCCCAGTCGGCCGGTCTGGCCGGTGTCGTCTGCTCGGCCCATGAGGCCGCCGACATCGCCTCGGTGACGGGTCCGGACTTCCTGCGTGTCACCCCCGGTATCCGTCCGGCAGGCGCCGCAGTGGGGGACCAGTCCCGGGTTGCCACCCCTGGCAACGCGGCCTCGATGGGGTCCTCGGCCATCGTGGTGGGCCGTCCCATCACCAAGGCCGACGACCCGGTCGCGGCCTATCACGCCATCCGCGACGAATGGAATGCCGGACGCACGGCAGCCTGACGACAACACCACCTGGAGGAAGACCGTCATGACCGTCACCAACAAGGAGATCGCCCAGCAATTCGCCGAGCGTCTGCTCGACATCGAAGCTGTCTCGCTGTCCCCGGATGCCCCGTTCACCTGGGCCTCCGGCCTGCACTCACCGATCTACTGCGACAACCGCGTTACCCTCTCGGACCCACAGATCCGTGACCTCATCGCCTCGGGCCTGGCTGATCTGGTGCGCGCGAATTTCGATCAGGTCGACGTCGTCGCCGGGACCGCCACTGCTGGCATCGCCCACGCCGCGCTGGCTGCCGATCGTCTCGGAGCCCCGATGGCCTATGTCCGTTCCGCCCCGAAGGACCACGGACGCGGCAACCAGATCGAAGGACGCATCCCGGCCGGCTCCAAGGTCGTCATGGTCGAGGACCTCATCTCCACCGGCGGCTCGGTGCTCAAGGCTGCTCAGGCCGTCGAGCGAGAGGGATCGACGGTGGTCGGCGTCCTCGCCTTGTTCTCCTACCAGTTGGAGAAGGGGCATCGTGCGTTTGAGGAGGCCGGCCTGCCTCTGTACACCCTGTCGAACTACCCGACCCTCATCGAAGTGGCAGCGGAGTCCGGACGCATCACCCCGGAGCAGCTGGCCACCCTGCAGACCTGGTCCTCAGATCCGCAGGCCTGGTCCGACTCCCACTGATTCCTTTCATGTGAGCCTGTCCAGGCTGGCCTCATCGGCTCACATCGATGCCGAGAACCGGCTGGTGAGACATATTCGTGGCCTCCTCACATGGCGGGGCCATGAGCTCGTTCCTGGGGAAAGCGATCAGAGGTAGCGGCGTGCTACCTCGACGGTCTCACCGACATATCCGCCGCCGAAGAGGAAGCAGTGGACGATGAGCATGTGGAGCTGGTGCAGCCCAACTCGCTCCTGCCAACCGTCGGCCAGTGGGGACTCCTCGTCGTAGGCGGCACGAATCTCGTTGGTGAAGGGGGCACCAAAGACCGACAAGGAGGCAAGGTCCTCCTCGGCATGACCACCTTGGGCAGCAGGATCGATGAGGACGACTCCGTCGGAGGTCCACATGAGGTTCCCGGACCACATGTCACCGTGCGTACGCGCGGCAGGATCGGTCACCAGGGCGGGCTGGTCGTGGTCGAACACCCCGCTGGCCAGCCGGTCGACGAGTTTGGACATGATCGCGCGGGCGTCGGCGTCAAGGCTGTCCATGTAGGGCTCGATGCGCTGGTGGGCGTAGAACTCTCCCCATGAGTCGATGTGTTCGGAGGGCAGGCGCAGGGGAGCGCGGCCGATGTATCCGCCGTCAGGGGTGAACCCGTCGGGAGCCGCTCCCAGGTGGGATGCCCCTGCTGCGTGGGTGTGAGCCAGGCGTCGACCGAATTCCTCAGCCGCCTCACGGGTGGGACGGATCGGGGAGAGCTCGGGTTCCGTGAGCCAACCATTGCCATGGTCCAACACCTCGACGATCGCAGCTCCAGCGGGCTGAGCAGCCGCGAGCCATGTCAACCCGGCAACCTCGTAGTCGATGGCGTTCTTGTGGTGATCGGTCTTACGAAAGGTCATGTATCTCACGGTAGACGCGTAGGATGCAGCCGAAACCACCTCGTCCATCAGAATGGAGTCTCGTGTCTGTCGGTGATCACCTCATGACAGTCCATCTCGTGTCGATGGGCTGCGCCCGCAACGACGTCGATTCCGAGGAGCTTGCGGCCCGCATGGAGGCTGGCGGATTCCGTCTCGTCGACGACCCCAGCGAGGCCGAGACGGTCGTCGTCAACACCTGCGGATTCATCGAGCAGGCCAAGAAGGACTCCGTCGACACCTTGCTGGCAGCCGCAGACCTCAAGGGCCACGGGCCAACCCAGTCGGTTATAGCGGTTGGGTGCATGGCCGAGCGCTACGGACGTGAACTGGCCGAGTCCCTCCCTGAGGCTGACGCCGTGCTGGGATTCGACGACTACGATGACATCGTCGATCGACTTCGCACCATCCTCGACGGGGGATCCATCGAGGCCCATGTTCCGCATGACCGTCGCACCCTACTCCCGATCAGCCCGGTCGACCGCAGGTCAGCCAGCTCAGGTGTGTCGATTCCCGGCCATGGCACCGCCCCTGATTTGTCGGCCACGATGGCCCCGGCTTCGGGACCTCGAGCCACCCGACGCCGTCTCGGCTCGGGACCCAGCACAGCGCTGAAGATGGCCTCGGGCTGTGATCGTCGCTGTGCCTTCTGTGCCATCCCGCGATTCCGTGGCTCCTACCTCTCCCGACCTGCCGCCGAGATCGTCGAGGAGGCACGCTGGCTGGTTGACCATGGCGTCAAGGAGGTCTTCCTCGTCAGTGAGAACTCCTCCTCCTACGGCAAGGATCTGGGGGATCTGCGCGCTCTGGAGAAGCTCCTCACCGGCCTGGATAATGTCGACGGACTGGAGTGGATTCGGGTGTCCTACCTGCAACCCGCGGAGCTTCGACCAGGGCTCGTCGACACCATGCTGGCGACCGCCAAGGTCGTGCCCTACTTCGATCTGTCCTTCCAACACGCATCAGGGCCGTTGCTGCGCCGGATGCGCCGCTTCGGTGACGCCGAGTCCTTCATCGACATCATCGAGTCCATCCGTTCGCGTTGTCCGGAAGCCGGCTTCAGATCGAACTTCATCACCGGCTTCCCCGGCGAGACCGAGTCCGATGTCGAAATCCTCGCCGATTTCCTGCAGCGGGCGCGTCTCGATGTTGCTGGCATCTTCGCCTACTCCGACGAGGAAGGCACCGAGGGAGCCACCCTCGACGGCCATGTCGACGAGGACGTGATTGCTGCACGACGCGAAGATCTCGCCGATCTCATCGACGAACTCGTCTCCCAGCGCGCCGAGGATCGTATCGGCACCCGTGGTCGGGTCATGATTGAGGAGACCGACGAAGTCATCGTCGGCAGGGCGGAGCATCAGGGCCCGGAGGTCGACGGGGTCGTGACCCTCGTCGATTCTGCCGGAGTGAGCGTCGGCGACATCGTGGATGTCGATTTCGTCGGCTCTGACGGCGTCGACCTCGTCGCGCGCCCGGTACTGACCTGAGCGTCAGTGCCACGGCATCGGCACTACCGTGGTCCCACGGCGCTGACGTCGACGGACCAATCGGGAACCATTTCGGGGCGGTGAGTCGCATCAGGCGTCGTCACGCGAGATACTGTGCCCATGGCCACGAAGAAGGACCGCTCCAGCAACATCAACGTTCCGAATGCGCTGACCCTGCTGAGAGCCGTTGCGGTTCCCGTCTTCGGATGGATGCTGTTGGCCCATGCCCATGAGGGCAGCTGGCGGACGGCGACAACGATCGTCTTCATGGTGGCGATCCTCACCGATTTCGTCGACGGCAAGATTGCCCGCAAGTACAACCTCGTCACCAACTTCGGCAAGATCGGTGACTCCATCGCTGACAAGGCACTCACCGGCATGGCCTTCATTGGTCTATCGATTCTCGGCGAGTTGCCATGGTGGATGACGATCATCATCCTGCTGCGCGAGTGGGGCATCACCGTCATGCGGATGAAGATGCTCAAGTATGAGGTGATGGCGGCCAACAAGGGCGGCAAACTCAAGACCGCGATGCAGTCCTTGGCAATCACGCTGTTCTGCCTCGGCCTGTGGCGAACCCCGACCTTCGTCGACGTCTTCGCCTGGGCCGTCATGATCATCGCCTTCCTGCTCACCGTCGTCACTGGCCTGGTGTACATCAGGGACGCCATCCAGATCCGTAACCGTGCCAAGAACGCTGAGGTCAAGCCGGTGAAGTCTCGGAAGCAGAACCTCAAGTGACCGGCGACGAAGGCGCACGTCGACTCATTGCCGAGCTGTCGGAACGCGGTCTGACGGCGGCAACCTGCGAATCCCTGACAGCAGGCCTGGTCTCGGCGATCATCACGACCGTTCCGGGGGCGTCGGCGGTCTTTCGTGGCGGTCTCGTGACCTATGCCAGCGACCTCAAGACCAAGCTCGCTGGGGTCGACGCCGGCTGGATCGCCGAGAACGGGGTCATCAATTCCATCACTGCGGCCCAAATGGCGATGGGATGTCGGAAAGCCTGCCGGGCTGACATCGGTCTGTCCTGCACCGGGGTTGCCGGGCCAGATCCCCAGGACGGTGAAAGGGCCGGAACAGTCTTCATCGGTGCGGTGTACGAGGGAGCTCCGATCGTGAAGCACCTTCAGCTGGAGGGACCACGCGAGGAGATTCGACGGGCGACGGTCCAGGCGCTTCTGGACCTCGGATGCGAGGTTTTGAGCGGTTCACAGAACTGACGACGCCCCCTCAAGAAAAAATGTGAAGAATTTCGCCGTGTGGGGAATGTTCCATTCGTCGAGAGCGTTGTCATGGATGAATCACCTAGGAGGAGACGCCCATGAAATCAGCTATGCTGCGTGAAATGCTCGGCGAGTCGCTGCGTGAACAGAGGTTCGCACAGGGCCGTACCCTGCGTGAGGTGTCTTCTGCCGCACGCGTGTCCCTCGGATACCTCTCGGAGGTCGAGCGGGGCCAGAAGGAAGCTTCCAGCGAGCTCATCCTGGCCATTTGCACCGCTTTGGATCTCCCGCAGTCCGAATTGATGCGCATCGTCAGCGACAAGATGCTCAAGAGTGAAGGCACCCCCGAGCACCGCATTACTGTTGCGGCATGAACAACACCCTGAACTTCTGACGTTTCCCGGTCCCGTTGGGGCCGGGAACTTCTGTGTTGTGGGTCTCTCGACCACGCATGGTCCGGATTGGCTCCGTCTCTGGGGCGATGTGCGGCCCGATCAGTCAGTCGATGCGTGGACGATGCGAATGGCGATTCCGAGGGCGCGCAACCGGGTCAGCTCGTCGGGATCAGCTGAGTCGTCGGTGACGAGGAGGTCGACGTCCTTGGCCTCAGCCAGCTTTGCCAGGGTGACCCGGCCGATCTTGGAACCGTCCACAGCCGCGATGATGCGAGCTGCCCTCTTGATCATGGTGTGGTTTGCAGCGGCTTCGATGCCGTCGTGGGTCGTCAGGCCACCCTCGGCGCTCAGTCCGTCGCATCCCACGATGGCGGTGCCGACGTTGACCTGTTTGAAGGTGGACTCGGCCAGGGAGCCGACCAGTTCCAAGGAGGAGGGGCGTAGCACCCCGCCGGTGATGAGGACACGTTGCTGGCCCTGGCTGGCGGCCTCGAGGGCGATGCTCACGGAGTTCGTGATGAGGGTGAGGTCATGGCGATGATGCAAGGCTCGGACGATCTCGGTGGTCGTCGTGCCGCCGGTGAGTCCAATCGCGTGACGTCCCACCGGAAGCTCGGAAGCAACGGTATGTGCGATGGCTTCCTTGGCGCGACGACGACGGCCGTCCCGTAAGTTGACGGGTAGTTCGGCCCCCGTTCCGGCGCGGCGAGCTGTTCCATGTGAGCGAATGAGAAGGCCTTGTTCAGCGAGTGAGGCGACATCGCGTCGGATCGTCGCAGCACTCGCTCCCAGGGTGGCCGCCATGGTCCGCAAGGGGACCTCGTCGTGGTCACGCAACATGGCGAGAATGGCGACCATGCGGTCGTTTCGCCGTGAGGATGATGAGTGGGCATCCGACGGCATCGTCATCGCTTCTCCTTTCGCGCGACTCACGGCTCGTGGGGAGAGCCGTGCAGTGAGCGTTCGCACATCTGCGCTGATCTTATCCTGCCCTTAGGCTTGTCTTCATGACAGAGACCCAATTGTGGACGCGACTGGCTGAGGCCCTGGGTGACGACTACTGCCGAATTTGGGCTGCACAGCAGGCTGTACCGGGTCTCGACTCACGGACGGTGCAGGAAGCCTTGGCTGACGGAGTCGATGCCAAGACGATTTGGCGGGCCTGCTGGAAGGCACTGGAGCTGCCCGACTCGCTGCGCTGACCTGGGGAGATGGGACGTGTCCGGATGCCGAGGAACGGTGCCAGAACGGAAACGGAACAAAACCGGAACACGACGCGCTGCAAAGTCGTCAGTGGCATCTGGAAGGGTTGTCCACAAGCGAGCGGACAGCCGTGACGGCAGTCATCCACAGGAACGAACTTGCCTGACGGATTGTCCGACCCCGCTCCTACAGTTTGAGTGATGACACAAGGAAACCGGTGAGTCTCCCTCATCACGACACATGACCAACGCTGCGGCGATGCCGCGCGGCAAATGGGGCGGGAGACCGTCTTCAAGGAAGGAACGACATGGCAGCGACCGCAGATCGCGAACAGGCCCTTGCCACGGCCTTGCAGCAGATCGAGAAGCAGCACGGCAAGGGCTCCGTCATGCGCCTTGGCGAGCAGGAGACCGTGAAGATTGCGGCGATTCCGACGGGATCGGTGGCCCTGGACGTCGCCCTCGGCGTGGGAGGCCTCCCACGCGGCAGAATCGTCGAGATCTATGGTCCGGAGTCCTCGGGCAAGACGACGGTGGCCCTGCACGCCATCGCGAACGCTCAGGCCGAAGGCGGCATCTGCGCCTTCATTGACGCCGAGCACGCCCTCGACCCGGAGTACGCCCGCAAGCTTGGTGTCGACACTGACTCCCTGCTGGTGAGCCAGCCTGATAACGGTGAACAGGCCCTCGAGATTGCCGACACCCTGGTGCGGTCGGGCGCTCTTGAGCTCGTCGTTATCGACTCCGTCGCAGCCCTCACCCCGAAGGCTGAGATCGAGGGAGAGATGGGTGATTCCCACGTCGGTCAACAGGCTCGCCTCATGAGCCAGGCCTTGCGCAAGATGACTGGTGCCCTCAACGCGGCCGGGACGACGGCCATCTTCATCAACCAGCTGCGTGAGAAGATCGGTGTCATGTTCGGCTCTCCGGAGACGACCACCGGTGGACGCGCGCTGAAGTTCTACTCTTCAGTGCGACTGGACGTGCGTCGCATCGAGACCCTCAAGGACGGTTCCGAGATGGTCGGTAACCGTACCCGCGTCAAGGTCGTCAAGAACAAGGTCGCCCCGCCGTTCAAGCAGGCCGAGTTCGACATTCTCTATGGTCAGGGCATTTCCCGAGAGGGAAGCCTCATCGACATGGGCGTGGACTGCGGGATCATCACCAAGTCCGGATCGTGGTTCAGTTACAACAATGAGCAGCTGGGTCAAGGTAAGGAGAATGTCCGCAACTTCCTCAAGGGCAACCCGGACGTCGCCAACGAGATCGAGGACAAGATCCTCACCCACCTGGGTCTGCGTGAGACCGAAATTCCCGAGGGAGTCGATCCCGAAACCGGTGAGGTGGAATTCTGAGCCGGCGACACAAGGATTCTCCAGAGGAGTTGACCGACGACCAGTGGTACGAGGAAGCTCGCGAGATCTGCCTCAAACGACTGGATCGTCGGGCCAACACCCGAAGTGAACTCGCAGCAGCTCTGGATTCCAAAGGTGTGCCTGAGCAGGTGCGTGAGGCAGTCCTTGATCGCCTCACTGAGGTGGGACTCGTCGATGATGCTGACTTTGCCAACCGATGGATAGCGTCCCGTCACGGTGTGCGAGGTCTGTCCCGCAGAGCAGTGGCAGTCGAATTGTCGCGCAAAGGGGTCGATTCCCAGATCATTGAGGACGCGACCTCCCAGATCACGGAGGCTGACGAGTTGGATGCCGCCACCGAACTCGCAGTGAACAAGCTGCGGGCAGGTCGAGGTGTCGAGGAAGCCCGTCTGACCCGCCGGGTGTTGGGTGCCCTGGCCCGCAAGGGCTACGGACCTCAGGTCTCCTGGGCCGCCATCCGTGCCGCCCGCGAGGAACTCGGTGAGGAACCCCCCGAAGCGCCGATAACCGGCCCCTTCGACTAGGGTCGTATCGTTTGCCTCTCACCTCGGTTTTCCTGGCACCGACGTCAGGGGGGGCGACGCTGCAGCTCCGAGTCAGGATGTGAGGAAGGGTGGAGGTCATGCTCATCGCACTCGTCGTGGTGGCGGTGCTCTCAGTGGCAGTCATCATTGGCTGGCTGGCAGACCGTCGAGCCATTGGCAGGAGGGCGGAACGAGCAGAGTCCGAACGCGATGCGAAGGCATTGGAGCTTTCTCGCAGCGAGGAGCGCCTGGTGCGTGCGACTCAAGATCTTGCGGGCAGTCGTGACGAGACCGCGGCAGCTCGCGCTGCGCTCGAGTCCAGTCGAGTGCGGCTCGCTGATGAAGAGCGTCGAGCCGATCATGCCGAGCAAGCTCGCCACAGCGCCGAGGCCCTGCTCGAGATCAACCAGCGCTCTGCCGAAGAGTTGACAGAGCGTGATCGTCAGCTGCGCGAAGCCCGTCGCCACCTCGACGCCGGCCTCGACAAGCTCGAGAAGGAGCGCCTGGAGTTGGCGGAGCGCAGCTCTCACCTCGATGAGCGGGACGCCGAGCTAGATCGACGTGACGAGCAGATTGTCGCGGAGCTGGAGCGCGTCGCCGGGATGTCCCTTGGCCAGGCCCAAGACGAACTGGCAGAGCACCTCGGCAGAGAGTCTCGTGCGGTGGCTGAATACAGTGCCCGGGCGATCATCGCCGAGGCGACGACGAACGCCGAGGGCAAAGCTCGGCACATCGTGGCTGATGCCATTCAGCGGTGTTCCTCCGAGATGGTTGCCGACACCGTCGTCAGCGTCGTTCCACTGCCCAGCGACGAGATGAAGGGTCGCGTCATCGGGCGAGAAGGCCGCAACATCCGCACCTTCGAGCAAGTGACGGGAGTCACGGTCATCATCGATGACACCCCGGGCATCGTCTTGCTGAGCTGCTTCGACCCCATGCGGCGCGAGGTGGCCCGACAGGCTCTCGTAGATCTGGTCGAAGACGGTCGCATCCACCCCATCAGCATCGAGAAGGCCCATCAGCGAGCCGTCGACCACATCGAACAGATGTGTCTGGAAGCCGCATCCGAGGCGCTGTCCGAAGCCGGGATCGCCGACATTGACGATCGGCTCCTCCCCATCCTCGGGTCCCTGCGCTTCCGGACCTCCTACGGTCAACAGGTGCTCGATCACTGCGTCGAGTGCGCCCGACTCGCGGCCACCCTGGCAGCTGAAATCGGTGGCGACGTCGACACCTGTCGTCGTGCGGCCTTCCTGCACGATCTCGGTAAGTCCCTCACCCCGGGGGTTGGAGGAACCCACGCGGCCATCGGTGCTGAACTGGCACGACGCCATGGGGAATCTGATGAGGTCGTGCATGCCATTGCAGCTCACCACGATGAGATTGAGCCCGTGAGCGTCACGGATCTCATCGTCAAGGCTGCGGATGCAATCTCTGCGGCTCGTCCAGGGGCACGTCGAGATTCCTTGGAGGCCCATGTCCGCAGGATGGACACCATCGAGGAGATTGCCACCAGCTTCTCCGGGGTCGAACGGGCTTTCGCCCTGCAAGCTGGACGTGAGGTCCAGATCCTCGTCGATCCGGGTACGGTGGACGATCTGCACGCGTCCCGACTCGCACGTCAGATCGCGTTGGCGGTGGGTGAGCAGGTCACCGTGCCAGGACGCACCAGGGTCACCGTCATCCGCTCCTTCCAAGCCGTGGAGACGGTGGGGGAATCCTGAGCCACCAGCCCTTGTGGAAACGTGGTGGTTCGGGATGCCGTCCCGAGCAGCTCAGGCGATTCCCCAGGTGAGGGTGACCTCGTCCCCGGATTCCAGGCGGATGGCGTCTCCATGGGTGGGCCCCTCGTTGAAGGCGTCCGGCCCGCATGTCATCGGTTCGACGGCGAGGCTGAGGCGGTCATCTGGAGTGTAAATCTGCGCCCAGCCCATGGTCGCATCTCCCCACAACTCATGGCTGGCCTCATCGCTGGTGACCTTGATGCGCCATGCCGGCGATCCAACGGTTCCTCCACGATCCAAGGTGTAGGCGGTGTCGAAGGTGCGCTGACCGAGCGACTGCCCACTCATCGTGTGGACCTCGTCCATCCCACAAATCCGCACTGGCAGAAGCCGATCGTCAACCTGCAGCCAGGATGCAAACGGGGCGTCAATCTTCCACTCATCGATGGACCCGCCAAGGCAGAAATAGGGATGGGCGGCATAGCCGAAAGGCACTGCCGTGGCCCCGACGTTCCGAGCCCTCACGGTGACCGTCAGTCCGTGATCATCCAGGTTGTGGGTCAGCTGGACATCAATCGTTCCAGGCCAGCCAGGCCGAGCCATGATCCGGATCTCCTGGGTCACCGAGGAGTCGGTGTGTTCGACGAGGTGCCACGGTGACCACGCCACCAGACCATGAATGGCATTGTTGCGATCGACCTCGCTAATAGCCAGCTGCTGGTCAACGTCATCGAATCGGTAGCGGCCGTCACGGATGCGGTTGGGCCAGGGGAGGAGCTGCTGCCCCTGCGACGAAGCGGGGGACTGGTCGGCCTCAAAGGTCTTGATGACGTCGTCTCCGTTGTGGCGAAGACTGCGAAGGGTGGCTCCCTGCTCCGTCACGACGGCCTGCCAAAGACCGTGGGAAATCTCGTACTGGGTGCCGGTGGGGAGCATGACGTCATTGATCATGATGAAAAGCCTATCGTCCCGTCCTTTCCGGGCGTTAATTCTTAAGCCCCAGTACCTGCCGATGCTGGGTTGTTATACTATTGTTAGTCGAGTTGATAGTGCCCAACGGAGGGCAGGTGAACCGGCAGTGTCGTCGGTCTTTCCGTTGCGACGACTCACCGATGCTGAAAGTAGGTGAACCTTGTCCAGCAACAATGCCACTGAGACCCGCCATCGCCTACGGGTTCCGTCAGCTTTCACAATCCTTTTCGTCCTCACAGTTCTCGCCGTTGCGTGTACATGGCTAGTCCCAGCCGGAAGTTACTCAAAGATGAGTTACTCCGCAGGTTCGCAGCAGTTGGTCATTGTGGATCCTCATGGCGCCATGACGAAGCATGCGGCCACCCAGGAGACCCTGGACAAATACGGGGTCGCCATGAGGATCTCGGAATTCACCTCAGGGTCCATGACGGGGTCGGTGTCAGTACCAGGTACTTATCAACGCCTGGCATCCCATCCAGCCGGTATCGGAGAGATTACGAACGGCATGGTGACGGGAACGATCGAGGCCGTCGACATCATCGTTTTCATCCTTGTACTGGGTGGCCTCATCGGCGTTGTGAGGGCTAGCGGCGCATTCGAGGCCGGTCTCGGGAGACTCACTGCCAAGTCCAAGGGAAGAGAGTTCATCCTTGTCCTTTCCGTGTCCCTGTTCATGATCGTGGGCGGGACGACGTGTGGACTCGAGGAGGAGGCAGTCGCCTTCTATCCCATCCTTGCGCCGGTCTTCATCGCCATGGGGTATGACGCTCTGGTCGTCGTTGGGTCGGTCTTCCTCGCTGGATCGATTGGTACGTGTTTCTCGACCATCAACCCGTTCTCCTCTGCCATTGGAGCGAATGCGGCCGGTATTCGACTCACCGAAGGTATGTCATGGCGTGTTGTGGGTCTGGTTGGAGGAGCGATAGCTGTCGTCATCTATCTCGCCTGGTATTCACGAAAGGTGAAGGCAGATCCGGAATTCTCCTACGTCTGGGAGGATCGCGACGCTTTTGCGGCTCAGTGGGGTTTGGGTGATGACGGCGCCGAGATGGGATTCGATTGGCGTCGTAAAGTCATCCTCGTCCTCTTTGCGGCAGCCTTCCCCATCATGGTGTGGGGAGTTATGGCCCGAGGATGGTGGTTCCCGGCGATGGCGTCATCATTCCTCGCCATTGCCATTGTCATCATGTTCATTGCTGCGACCGGACCAAACAAACTCAGTGAGAAAAAACTCGTCGATGCGTTCAGCGCAGGATCATCAAGCCTGGTGGCCGTATCCCTCATCATCGGGTTGGCGCGGGGAATCAATCACATCCTCAATGAAGGCTTGATTTCTGACACCTTGCTGTATGAGTCAGCCAAGGTGGTCTCCCATGTCAACGGCCCCGTCTTCGTACTGTCCCTGCTCATCGTGTTCTTCCTGCTGGGATTCATCGTGCCCTCGTCGTCAGGTCTGGCCGTTCTGGCACTGCCGATCATGGCTCCCCTCGGCGACACCGCCGGGGTATCGCGGGCCACAGTGCTGTGCGCCTATCAGTGGGGTCAGTACGCGATGTTGTTCCTGGCACCCACAGGATTGGTCATGGCAACTCTGCAAATGCTGGACATCAGGTACTCGCACTGGCTGAAGTTCGTGTGGCCATTGGTCGTGTTCGTCCTGGTGTATGGCGGGATCCTCCTGGTCCTGCAGACGATCGTGTGAGGAACGGGCTGGTCCGGTACGTGGGCTGATGACGTAGAGTGTTCGCGCCATGCCCAGTAACACCGTGCGGCAGACCGAGGCCCCGACCTACCGGGTCGTGACCTACGGATGCCAGATGAATGTCCATGACTCCGAGCGCATTGCCGGTCTCCTCGAGGAGGCCGGCTACGTTCCCGATCCCAGAACCGACACCTTGGCTCCGGCTGACGTCGTCGTCTTCAACACCTGTGCAGTCCGGGAGAACGCCGACAATCGTCTCTACGGCACCCTCGGCCACATGGCCTCGGTGAAGTCGGCCCATCCCGGGATGCAGCTGGCCGTCGGCGGCTGTATGGCTCAGAAGGACAAGGACACGGTCGTCGCACGGGCACCATGGGTGGACGTCGTCTTCGGCACCCACAACGTGGGCTCCCTGCCGGCCCTGCTCAAGCGCGCCCGTCACAATGCCACGGCCCAGGTGGAGATTGAGGAGTCCCTGGTCACTTTTCCGTCGAACCTGCCCACCCGACGCGATTCGGCGTACTCGGCCTGGGTCTCCATCTCGGTGGGATGCAACAACACCTGCACCTTCTGCATCGTCCCGCAGCTGCGCGGCAAGGAAACCGACCGACGCCCCGGTGAGATCCTCTCGGAGATCCGAGCCCTCGTTGACGAGGGAGTCCAGGAGATCACCCTGCTCGGCCAGAACGTCAATTCCTACGGAGTTCAGTTCGGTGATCGCGGCGCCTTCGCCAAGCTGCTGCGGGCCTGTGGCGAGATCGACGGTCTGGAGAGGGTGCGGTTCACCTCACCCCACCCGGCCGCCTTCACCGATGACGTCATCGAGGCGATGGCCGAGACCCCCAATGTCATGCCCAGCCTGCACATGCCTCTGCAGTCCGGGTCTGACGAGGTGCTGCGCCGGATGCGCCGATCCTACCGGTCCAAGAAGTTCCTCGGAATCCTTGACAGGGTGCGCGAGGCCATTCCGGACGCCGCCATCACCACAGACATCATCGTCGGGTTCCCCGGGGAGACCGACGAGGACTTCGCCGAGACAATGCGTGTCGTCGAGGAGTCGAGGTTCTCCGCTGCCTTCACCTTCCAGTACTCCATCCGTCCCAACACCCCGGCAGGGATCATGGAGGACCAGGTCCCCAAGCCGGTCGTCCAGGAACGCTACGAACGCCTCGTCGATCTCGTCGACGACATCGCCTGGCAGGAAAACAAGGCTCAGGTCGGTCGCACCGTCGAGGTGATGTTCGCCGAGGGCGAGGGGCGCAAGGACGAGGTCACCCACCGCGTCACCGGAAGGGCCCGGGACAACCGCCTGGTTCATGTCAGCTTGGCCCCAGATGACGAGGTCCCGCGTCCGGGCGACATAGGAGAGGTCGTCATCACGTCCGGTCATCCCCATCACCTGGTCGCCGATGGTGGCCTGGTGAACCTGCGTCGTACCCGTGGTGGCGACGCATGGCAGATCCGTGAAGGGGCATGCGCTCAGCCCGGTGTCACCATGCTCGGTATTCCGACGATCGGCGCGGCGCAGGGCTGACCAAGGGTGGGTGGCATCGGAGCCTGCTGTGAAACTTGTTCAGACATGCGACGAGGGGTGGTGCTCAGTGGAGCACCACCCCTCGTGTCGCAGCTCATCCGCTCCCATCCGGAGCAGGTCCCCTCAGAGGACGGGCCGCGTCATGTCGTGGACGACTCAGAGGTCGCCGAGCTTGTCCTTGAGGGCATCCTGGCCCTTGTCGACCTGATCGGAGAACTTGCCGCCGGTCTTGTCGTCGACAGTGTCGCCAGCCTTGTCGATGCCCTGCTCGACCTTGTCGCTGTGCTGGCTGACCTGGTCCTTGATGTCGTCCTGGTGGTCGCTGATGGCGTCCTTGGCCTTGTCGAAGAGTCCCATGTGATCTCCTTTCGGGAGCTTTCCCCCTCTCGGGGATGACCCCTTTAGGCTACACACAAGATGGTCCACTCATGTGAGGTTTTTCGCTCTACGCGTTGGCCCCGCAATGTCGTTGCAGTGCGCAAGGATGAACGTGTGAGTTTGCCGGTCATTTGTCTTCTCGGGCCTACTGCCAGCGGAAAATCAGGGTTGGCGGTGCGAGTCTGTTCACGCCTGGGACGTGAAGGGCGCCCGGCCGAGATCGTCAACACTGATTCAATGGTGGTGTATCGGGGGATGGACATCGGTACCGCCACCCCCACGCTTTCCGAGCAGCGTGCAGTGAGGCACCACGTGGTCTCGATCCTTGACGTCACCGAATCCTCCTCAATCGTCCTCATGCAGAAGTTGGCGCGCGAAGCGACCGAAGAGTGCTTGTCTCGCGGTGTCGTCCCGGTGCTCGTCGGCGGTTCGGCCCTGTACACCAAGGCCGTCGTCGACGAGATGACCATTCCCCCCACCGATCCGACGGTACGGGCGAAGTGGCAGAAACGTCTGAAGGCCGAAGGTCCGGAGGCCCTGCACAGGGAACTGGCACGACGGGATTCCAAGGCGGCTGAATCGATCCTGCCGGGGAATGGCAGGAGGATCGTGCGAGCCCTCGAGGTCATTGACCTCACCGGATCCTTCACCGCCACCATTCCCGACGGCACCTCTCACTGGCCTGACACGGTGCACATTGGTCTGGAACTTCCTCGTGAGGACATGGATCGACGGATAGCCGATCGCGTCGACCAGATGTGGGAGAACGGACTGGTTGACGAGGTTCGTGCCTTGGTCGACGTCGGATTGAGGGACGGCCTCACGGCAAGTCGAGCGCTGGGATACCGGCAGGTGCTGGAGTTCCTTGACGGCGAGTATGACGAGGAGGAGGCCCGTCGTCGTACCGTGACCGGCACCCGCCGCTTCGCCCGGAAACAGCTCATGTGGTATCGCCGGGACGATCGTATTGAATGGCTCAATGCACTTGATCCCGATCTCGATGACAAGGTTGTGGCGCGGGTGTTGACCGCCCTGTCCACCGACGAGGAGGATTGACGACATGACGACGACGTTCTGGAAGGCACACGGGACCGGCAATGACTTCGTCATCGTCGACCGCCCCGACCCCCTGACCCCTGGGCAGGTGCGATGGCTGTGCCACCGTCGATTCGGTATCGGCGGCGACGGCACCCTGCAGGCTCTGCGGGCCGGCGACGTCGCCGGGTGGGACGGTGATCCGGAACTGTGGTTCATGGACTACCGCAATGCCGACGGCACCGTCGCGGAGATGTGCGGCAACGGACTACGAGTCTTCGCGCGGCACCTCGCCCGGACCGGGCGCATCGCGGGTAACGAGGCTGACGTCGCGACGCGGGCCGGTGTTCGTCACGTCACCCTGTATGACAACGGCGGTGTGTCGGTGACGATGGGGACGGTCCGAGTCGAGGGCGACGATCTCACCATCGAACATCAGGACATGTGGTGGCCGGCATGCAAGGTTGACGTTGGCAACCCACACGCTGTGGTCGTGACGGACCACACCACCATCACTGCGCTCAACCTCGATGAATCGCCCACCTGGCGTCCACGGTCGGCCTTCCCCGAGGGGGCCAATGTCGAATTCGTCGAGCAGCTGGACGGTCATTCGGTCTCGATGAGGGTCCATGAGCGCGGATCGGGAGAGACGATGTCGTGCGGTACCGGAACCGTGGCCGTGGCAGCGACGATGGCCACCCGTACCGGTCACCGTGGTCCGTGGACGGTCCATGTGCCCGGTGGCCGCGTCATCGTCACCCTCACCCCTGCTGATGACGGCTATGACGCGGTGCTGACGGGCCCTGCGGTCATTCTCGCGACCGGGACGGTCAGCCTTCCCGAGGAATGAGGAACACCGAGGTCAAGGAACCGCCGTTGACCTGTCGGCTTCTCCTCCTACACTTGGCCCGATGACCTCGAAGCACGAGGTGTCGGGGGCACGAGACAGTGGGCCAACAGGACGGGGACCGGGTGAGCGACACCGCACGATTCGACGACGAGCGCGAGGATGCGCCCGAATTCGTTGAGGACTTCAGCGACGATCAGAACGAATATGACGGTGACCAGTTCGACCTGGATGCCCGGTTGTCCCTGACTCGTGTGCCGGGCATGTCGACCGACTTGTCCGACATCTCGGAGGTCGAGTACCGACAGTTGAGGCTCGAGCGAGTGGTGCTCTGCTCGGTGTGGATGAAGGGGTCAGCTGTCGATGCCGAGAACGCCATGGCCGAGCTCAAGTCACTGGCTGAGACCGCGGGGTCCCAGGTCCTCGAGGCCGTCATGCAGAGGCGAACGACCCCGGATCCGGCGACCTACATCGGCTCGGGCAAGGTGGTTGAGCTCGCCGAGATAGTCCGAGCCACCGGAGCTGACACCGTCATTTGTGATGGTGAACTCGACGCCGCTCAGCTTCGAAACCTCGAGGACCGCGTCAAGGTCAAGGTGGTGGACCGGACGGCGTTGATCCTCGACATCTTCGCCCAGCACGCTCGCAGCGTGGAAGGCCGTACCCAGGTCGAATTGGCCCAGCTCAACTACCTCAAGCAGAGGCTGCGTGGCTGGGGTGGAAACCTCTCCCGCCAGACGGGTGGCCGCGCGGCTGGCGGCGCCGGTATCGGTGGCCGTGGCCCCGGTGAGACCCGGATCGAGACCGACAGACGACGTATCGGTCATCGCATCGCTGTGCTGCGTCGTCGTCTCAAGCGCATCGAGTCCACCCGTGTCTCCAAGCGGGCTGATCGCCTTCGCAACAAGGTGCCCTCCGCCGCCATCGTCGGATACACCAACGCGGGGAAGTCCTCCCTGCTCAACCGGCTGACCCGTGCCGGAGTGCTCGTCGAGGATGCCCTCTTCGCCACCCTCGACCCCACCACCCGTCGTACCACGACGGCGGATGGTCGCGTCTACACCCTCACCGACACCGTCGGCTTCGTGCGGCATCTTCCCCACGACCTCGTCGAGGCCTTCGCCTCGACCCTCGAGGAGACGGCGATGGCAGATGTCCTGGTGCACGTCGTCGATGCATCTGACCCCGACCCCATCGGACAGGTCGACGCCGTGCGTGGTGTGCTCGCGGGAATCGGTGCCAGTGACATTCCTGAGATCCTGGTACTCAACAAGATTGATCGTCTCGACGACGACATCATCTTGACGTTGCGTTCGACCTTCCCCGGTGCTCATGTCATCTCGGCTCATACCGGAGAGGGAATCGACAACCTCGTAACAGCCATCGAGGGGTCGCTGCCGGTGCCGTCCCAGAAGGTTGATGTCGTCATGCCCTATGCGCGCGGAGACCTCATGGACAAGATCCACCGCGACGGGACGATCGAACTCATTGACCACACCGCCGATGGCACCCATGTGATCGCCCATCTTCATCCTGCTCTGGCCGCTGAGGTCGAGGAGGCGTGTCATGACGCGTGAGTCGGCTGAGGTCAGCAAGATGTGTCGCGATCTCCTCGGCGTAGCCGTCTCCCAGATGGGGGGTCAGGAGAGATCTGGTCAGGTGACGATGGTCGAGGCCGTCGACCAGGCGATGCGTGAGGAACTGCACCTCTTGGTTCAGGCCGGAACCGGAACCGGAAAATCCTTGGGGTACTTGGCGCCTGCTCTGGTCCATTGTGTCGAGGAAGGGGCGCAGGTCGTCGTCGCCACTGCCACCCTTGCCTTACAGACACAGCTCGCCCACAAGGACATTCCGGCAATTCTCGACGCCTCGGACAAGGTCCTATCCCGTAGGCCGAAGGTGGCCGTGCTCAAGGGGCGCAACAACCACGTCTGTCTGCACAAGGTTCGCGGTGGATCGACGGGGGCGAGAGGACAGGACGCGCTGGTCCCTGGGGCTGATCTCGCGGCTGAGGCCGAGGACACCAGGGAGGCTGGGACGGCGCCGACCTCCGCACTGGGCGCCGAGGTCGTCATGCTGCGTGAATGGGCCGAGAAGCAGGTCGAGGAGTCGGGGCTCGGCGATCGTGATGACGCACCTCCGCACACTCCGTTGGCGTGGGCTCAGGTGAGTGTGCCAGCCAACGAGTGTCTAGGGACTCAGCGCTGTCCCTTCGGCAGCGAGTGCCTCTCCGAAGCAGCCCGTGAGAAGGCCCGAAACGCTGACCTCGTCGTCACCAACCACGCCATGCTCGCGATCGATGCGCTGAACGGTAACAACGTGTTGCCGGAGCACGACACCGTCATCATCGACGAGGCCCACGAGCTGGTGGATCGGTTCACCGGGGCTGCTTCCAAGGGTCTGTCTCCCTCCCTCGTGACGACGACGTCGAAACGGGCCTCGACATGGCTTGACGATGACGTGAGCGCCGATCTGCTCAATCAGGCTGACGTGCTGGCCAGGGCCCTGGAAGCGACCGCGCCGGGACAGGTCACCGAGCCCGAGGCCCAGGTCATACAGGCGTGCACGGTATTGCGAGATCTGGCCAGGGAAGCAGTGAGCCAGTTGGGTCGACGGGACGAGGATTCTAAGGAATCCCTCGACGCCGAGAGGGTGCAGGCTCAGGCCGCCATGCGCGAGGTCTTCGAGACCGTCGACCGCATGGTGTCGATGGCAGCTGCTGACGTGGTGTGGGTCTCGGAATCGGAGAAGGGGTACCGCAGCATCCACGTCGCGCCATTGAGTGTGGCAGGCCTGCTGCGCGAGAACGTCTTCGCGGGGGCGATCACGATCCTCACCTCGGCCACCTTGTGCATCGGCGGTAATTTCCTGGCCACGGCAAGGAACGTCGGGCTGTCGCCACGTGAGCAGATCGAGGGGGACGCTCCGGAGGTTCTCGACACTCAGATGGGGTGGCGAGGGGTTGACGTCGGCTCACCGTTCGACTACTCGAAGCAGGGGATTCTGTATGTCGGTAAGTCCCTGCCGCGCCCGGGTCGAGATGGCATCGCGCCAGAGGTTCTCGACGATCTTGCCGAGCTGATCTGGGCCGCTGGTGGACGTACCCTCGGGCTGTTCTCCTCCCAACGCAACGCGGTGGCTGCCTCCGAACACATGCGCAAGGTCATGCCGGACATTCCGGTGTTGTGTCAGGGGGAGGGACATCTGGCCGATCTCACACGCCGATTCACGGCTGATCCGCGGACATGCCTCTTTGGGACCTTGTCCCTGTGGCAGGGGGTGGACGTTCCTGGTGACACGTGTCGGTTGGTCATCATTGACCGGATTCCGTTCCCACGTCCGGATGACCCGCTCATGGCGGCACGGGGCAAGGCAGTTCAGGATGCTGGCGGTAATGGATTCATGACGGTGTCGGCCGGACATGCGGCCCTCCTGTTGGCCCAGGGGGCGGGCCGGCTCATTCGACGTTCCGACGATCGGGGAGTCGTCGCGGTTCTGGACCCGCGGTTGGCGACGGCGCGATATGGCGGTTTCCTGAGGGCGTCCATGCCCTCGTTCTGGACGACAACGAATCGTGAGATGGCTGTCGGAGCTCTGCGCAGGTTGGGGGAGTGACCACCAGGGTCACAGTCGTCTCATGATGGAGACGGCGCGACCGATGAGAGAAGCATCATCGAGGTTTACCGGTGAGTGAGCGGGGTTTGAGGCCATCAGCCACGGTTTCCCCCCGAGCTTGGCCAAGGAACGGATGATGGTCGTGCCACCCACTGTGGCCGCCACGAAATAGGGCTCGGGTGGGTCGTCGGGAAGGTCCGCCATGGGTAGCTGCTGGACGAGGACAAGGTCTCCGACGTGGAAATCGGGTGCCATCCCATCGTCGCGGACGACGACCACCACGTGGTCTCCGTGGCTCAGTAACTGGGGGGGAACCGCGATGACAGTGTCGTGATGCTCGTCATCGGCAATCTCATTCGGGTTGAAAACCTCGATCTGAAGGGCCTGGGGTCCGTGGGGATCATTGACGTCGACGACGTCCTCAACGACCTCGAGGGTGCCGTCAGTGCGTCGCAACAGGCCGAGATCGATGAGTGCGGAGATACGCCTCTGGACGGTCGACGTACTGGCTGCTCCCGTCATGTCAGCCAGGGCACGAACAGTCGGTGCGCGACCGTCGCGGCGCAGCCCTTCCTTGACGGCGGTCAGCACCGCGTGCTCCTTGGCAGAAGGTCGACGGGTAGTGGTGAACGGGACGGCCGACGAGACGGCGGCCGGGTCCGAGGAGTCGGTTCCGGGCGTATCGGTGGTCATGCCAGTCACGGTATAGGTCGGGTACGACAGTTCCCCGTCAGCTCTGTTCGATGGTTGTTCCGGAGCATGGGGACGGCGTCGATCTGAGCTCTCAGGGAACCTATGAATTGCTTCTGACTAGGTTGTTCTCCTGGTGTTCCAGTCTGATGACGGTGAACCTGTCGGTCGGGTCGGATGTCATGGATGGCGCCGGCGGAGGTTGTGCCGCCGGGCCCTTCCCCGGGATCCATTCCGGGGACCGCTGACGGGAGCGGATGGCTCTCGTCGACAGAGAGGTGATCCGATGAGTGCTCAGACGTACGAGTGGGATGTTGAGACGACGACCAGTCGGCAAGGTGACCTGGTCATCGGACCGTGGCAGGATGAGCTGGCCGAGCCGGTGGTCGTCATCGATCGTCAGGAATTGATGGCAGGGCGTCCCGGTGCCGTCGCACGCCATGAACCCGTCCACGATCGGTTCTGGGACGTCGCCGTGATGGCTACCGTTGTCGTGATGATCATTGGTGTGATCTTGTCCCTGGGACGCCTTGGTCAGGTGTGGCAGGGCAACTCCGAGAGCGGTCACCCCGACCCGGCTGCCGTCGTCCAGACCGATGGACATCAGTCGGGCGACCTGCCTGATATCAGGTCCTGATGGTGGAAGGTGGTCGTGTGGACTGAGCATCTTCGGCGTGTCACGCGTGGCAGCTTGACGGATGATCAAACGACATCCTCAATAGTTCCCCTTCGACACCAGATGTTGTGGTGTTCAACTTCGCCATCCCCATAAGTTGTGTTTTCGGTCCAAGTTCGGAGTAGTCTTCTGAATCGACGGCGTATCTGCCGTTCGGAACCCAGCGAGGTCGGGGAAGGAGGCGACGATGCGCTGTCCGTTCTGTCAGCATGACGACTCACGAGTCCTGGACTCCCGAGTGTGCGAGGACGGCACTGCGATCCGTCGGAGACGACAGTGTCCCGTGTGTGAACGACGGTTCACCACCGTCGAGCGCATGCAGATGACGGTTCACAAGCGTAACGGCATCGAAGAACCCTTCTCCCGAGACAAGGTGATCCGTGGTGTGCGCAATGCATGCAAGGGACGCCCGGTCACGGATGCCGATCTGGCTTTGTTGGGTCAACGCGTCGAGGACGGCCTTCGAGCCCGAGGAGTCGCGGAGATTCCGAGCGACGAGATTGGGTTGGCAATCTTGAGCCCACTTCGTGAGCTGGATCCCATCGCCTATCTGCGGTTCGCAAGTGTGTATCTCAATTACGACACCATCGAGGATTTCGCCACCGAGATCGATCGGTTGCGCGACGAGTCCCCCGAGAAAACGCGGTCCTCGGGCCGCAAGCGGCCTTCGAAGCAGGACGAGCCGCTGTTCTGACGAGCCTTGGCCAAGTGCGCCTCAGCTCATGACAAGTACCGACACCAAACCACCCGTATCACCGAATATCTAGAGGGAGCCATGACCGAGACCAAGTCCGCACCACGCAGGACGAGCCGCTCCAAGGGGCTGCACGTCGAGCGCACCTTCAGCACCGAGGATATCCATCCCTACGACGAGGTGACGTGGGAGCGTCGCGACGTCGTGCAGACGAACTGGCGCACCGGTGACGTGGTCTTCGAACAGCGCGGAGTCGAGTTCCCCGACTTCTGGAGCGTCAACGCCTCGACGATCGTCACGAACAAGTACTTCCGTGGCGCCCTGGGCACTCCTGTCCGTGAGGACAGTCTCAAGACCCTCATCGACCGCGTCGTCAAGACCTACGTGACGTCCGGACGTGAAAACGGCTACTTCGCCTCTGAGGAGGACGCCAAGGTCTTCGGTGAGGAGCTGACCTGGCTGCTGGTCCATCAGTACTTCAGCTTCAACTCCCCGGTGTGGTTCAACGTCGGTACGGCGAGCCCTCAGCAGGTCAGTGCCTGCTTCATTCTCTCGGTGGACGACTCCATGGAGTCGATCCTCAACTGGTATCGGGAAGAGGGATTCATCTTCAAGGGTGGCTCTGGTGCCGGTCTCAACATTTCCCGTATCCGTTCTTCCAAGGAGCTGCTGAGCTCCGGCGGCACTGCTTCCGGCCCGGTGTCCTTCATGCGCGGTGCCGACGCGTCTGCCGGAACCATCAAGTCCGGTGGCGCCACCCGTCGCGCTGCCAAGATGGTCGTCCTTGACATCGATCACCCGGACGTCGAGGAGTTCATCGAGACCAAGGCTCGCGAGGAGGACAAGATCCGCGCCCTGCGCGATGCCGGCTTCGACATGGACCTGGGTGGCCGCGACATCACCAGTGTCCAGTACCAGAACGCCAACAACTCGGTGCGCGTCTCGGATGCCTTCATGACGGCGGTCGAGCAGGGCAAGTCCTTCGGGCTGACTTCCCGCACCGAGCCGGGCAAGGTACTCGACACCGTCGATGCCAAGGAACTCTTCGGCAAGATCGCCCAGGCTGCCTGGGAGTGCGCTGACCCCGGTCTGCAGTACGACGACACCATCAATGCCTGGCACACCAACCCGAACACCGGTCGGATCAACGCCTCCAACCCGTGCTCGGAATACATGAGCCTGGACAACTCCTCGTGCAACCTGGCCAGCCTCAACCTGTTGAAGTTCCTCGACGAGAATGATCACTTCGACGTCGAGAAGTTCACCAAGGCCGTCGAGCTCGTCATCACCGCGATGGACATCTCCATCTGCTTCGCCGACTTCCCGACCGAGGCCATCGGGGAGACCACTCGCAACTTCCGTCAGCTCGGGATTGGATACGCCAACCTGGGCGCCCTTCTCATGGCCCTGGGCCTGGGATATGACTCTGATGGTGGACGTGCCCTGGCTGCTGCCATCACCTCCGTCATGACCGGTGTCTCCTACCGACGCTCCGCCGAGTTGGCGGCCATCGTCGGTCCTTATGCCGGCTACGCCGAGAATGCCGAGTCGCACCAGGCCGTCATGGTCAAGCATCGCGACGCCAACCGCCAGGTTCATCCGCTGCACGACAACGACACCACCGTCCTCGCTGCTGCCAAGGCCGAGTGGGACAAGGTCGTCAAGCTGGGGCGTACCAATGGCTTCCGCAACGCCCAGGCCTCGGTGCTGGCTCCGACCGGCACCATCGGCTTCATGATGGACTGCGACACCACGGGCATCGAGCCGGACTTCTCGCTGGTGAAGTTCAAGAAGATGGTCGGTGGTGGCTCGATGCAGATCGTCAACCAGACGGTGCCGCGTGCCCTCAAGAACCTCGGCTACACCTCTGAGCAGTCCGAGAAGATCGTGGCCCACATCGCCGACAACGGGTCGGTCGTCGGGGCTCCCGGCCTCGACGAGGCCCACTACGAGGTCTTCGACTGCGCCATGGGCACCCGCTTCATCGCGCCGATGGGCCACGTGCGGATGATGGCTGCCGTCCAGCCCTTCCTGTCTGGTGCCATCTCCAAGACCGTCAACCTGCCGGAGTCCTCCACCGTCGAGGACATCGCCAACGTCTACATGGAGGGCTGGAAGCTCGGCCTCAAGGCTCTGGCCGTCTACCGCGACAACTGCAAGGTGGGCCAGCCTCTCTCCGAGGTCAAGAAGGAGGAGGAGAAGACCGAGCCGGAGGTTCGCATCGAGTACCGTCCGCGTCGTCAGCGTCTGCCGAAGTCGCGCATGGGCCGCACGACGAGCTTCCAGGTCGCTGGAGCTGGCGGTTACCTCACGACTGGCGCCTACGATTCCGGCCGCTTGGGCGAGATCTTCCTCAAGCTCGGCAAGCAGGGTTCGACCTTGGCCGGCGTCATGGATGCCTTCTCCATCGCGGTGTCCATCGGTCTGCAGTACGGCGTGCCGTTGGAGTCCTTCGTCCAGAAGTTCTCCAACCTCAAGTTCGAGCCTGCTGGTATGACTGACGACCCGGACATCCGGATCGCCTCGTCGATTATCGACTACGTGTTCCGTCGTCTGGCCTTGGACTACCTGGACTTCGACGAGCGCGCCGAGCTGGGTATCTACACCGCCGCTGAGCGTGCCCGATACGTCGAGACCGGCTCCTACGCGTCAGACGAGGAGGACGGGCTCATCGACTCCGAGACCCTCAAGGACACCCCGGCCGACCGCGTCCGGGTGCACGAGGACGGTGCCAACCAGCCCGGGCTCTTCGCTGCTCAGGAGGCTGTTGAGCGAGGCGCTGGTGCCCACACCAGCGCCGAGCTGCTCGAGGAGCAGCTGGGCCGTGAGGTCGATGCCCCGCTGTGCATGACCTGCGGAACGAAGATGCGTCCGTCGGGATCCTGCTATGTCTGCGAAGGCTGTGGATCCACCAGCGGTTGCAGCTGATGACGTCATGATCTGACCAGGTGGCCGGGGTACAGCAGAGGTTGTGCCCCGGCCCCTGGCGTGTGCGCGTCATCGCACCCGTCGGCTTCCGAATGCCGAGGCCCATGCGTGCGTTCAACCATGCACGTTCACCAGATGGCACCGGAAGACGAGCACAGGCTGCACATCTGCCTCCGGACCTACTAGGTTGGAGGCATGGACGAGCCACCAGACTTCGCGTTCGACCTGGATCGCAGCACGGCACAGGCCTGGGACCAGTTCACCGAGCGTCTGGCCGAGGTCGTCTCCGTCATTGACGACGATGGTGAGTTGACGATCTCGACCATGTCAGCGCGCAATGACCCCACGCCCTTCATCCGGTTCGTGCAGGATGACCCCGATCACAGTGATGACACCGCGATGATTCTGGCCGAGGCGTCGAGCAACAGCTGTCTGCCGGACAGCTCTCAGCTCACCCCCGGCCAGCTCGACGGACTGAGCTCCCTGGGATGGCAGGACCCCGGAACCTGCACCTCTCACAAGACTGACAACTACTGGGTCTACCGAAGCCAGGATGACAGTGAACAGCTTGCTGAGCTGGCGGTGACGACCCTGCGTGACATCTTCGGTGTCCCCCACCCGGTCTTCCTGGCCCCCGACCAGCTCGCAGAGATTCTGCAGCCCGAACCTCCGCTGTCTCCCACCGAGGCGGCCAGCGTCCCCGCCATCATGCCGGTCGACAAGGATCACCTCGACCGCCTTGTGGCCGACGAGCTGTCCCAGATCTTCGGACACCCCGCCATTCGCGACAGCGAGGGAGATTTCGCCATCCGGGTGGGCACCTGCATGGTGTTCGTGCGAACCACTCCTGACGCCTCTGAACTACTGCTCTTCGCAGCTCTCGTCCATAACATCGAGGGACGGTCTCGAGCCGTCGAGGTGCTCAACGACCTCAACGTCCAGTCCCGCTACGGACGCTTCGCCCTGCATCAGGACCGGGTCTTCGTCACGATGTCAGTGATGGCTCGTCCGTTCGTTGCGGCACACTTGCACCAGGCAGTCTCCATCATGTCCAGGCTGGCTGACGGATTGGACAACGAACTGGCTCGCAAGCTGCACGGCAGAACCACTTTTGAAGAATGATCCGGACCCGATCCCTTTGTCACAAGGCAAGTGGTGGGACAATGTGACAAGGGGTTGACGCCCCTGACGTCTCACTGAGGAGGACCACCATGGCCGACGATCGAACCTCGTCAAGGACTCGCCGTACTACCGTCATCGTTGGAGTCGACGGCTCGGAGGACGGCCTGCGCGCCGCCCGGTACGCCGCAGGATCCGCGATCAGGAGAGATGCCGATCTCATTGTCCTTCACGCTGTTGACGATGCTGCTGTCGCCGGTGCCTGGGGCGTCGTCTATGACCCGACCGCTCTGCAGGACGCCGGCCAGGTCGTCGTCGATGACGCCATCAACGTCGCCAAGGGCCGCGGCATAGATCCCGATCGCATCTCGGGTGAGGTGGTTCTGGGTAACCCGGCGGCCATCCTTGCCGACCGCAGCGCAGACGCCCAGCTCGTCGTCGTCGGTCGTCGCGCCAGCTCCGGACTGGAGCGGATGTTCGTCGGATCGACCTCTGTGGCCGTGGCTGGCATGTCCGCCGCACCTGTTGTCGTCATCTCCCGTGCGTCGAACCCGGACCCGACCGGTGGCAAGAAGTGTGTGGCCGTCGCCGTCGGCCCTCAGAGCGCAGGAACTGCCGCTCTCGGATTCGGATTCGCCGAGGCGGACCACCGTGGCTGCAAGCTATTGGCCGTGACCGTTCCCGGCCAGGATTCCCAGAAGGTCCACGCCGAGGCACTCAAGCGACTCAACGAGGTCGTCAAGCCCGTCGCTGACGAGCATCCCGACGTCGAGGTTGAGACTCGGGTGCTCTCCGGTGAGCCAGTGGACGCCCTGGTCGACCTGTCCGGCGATATCGACCTCCTCGTCATCGGCATGAAGAAGCACCCGATCCTGGGATGGACCGCTGGCGGAGTCAGCCGTGGCATCATGGCTCACGCCCAGTCTCCGTTGGCCATTTGCCACTGACCTGTCGGCTTGAAGGACTACCAGTGGTTGTCCCGCCATGCGGTTGGTCCTCGAGGAGCTCATCACCGATGACATCTGCACCGTGTACTCCTACTCGGCGCCCTTCATCCCGATGAGCCCCTTCCCGGTGTGGTCGATCGCATCACCATCAGATCCTTCAGCAAGGACATCAACGAGAACAACGTCGTGACTGCGCAGCCTTTCACGCTCTGCGGCTGGCGATGCGCGTGGGGATTGACCAGATCACCGAGGCACTCGACCAGATCCAGCGGATGGAGATCTTCACGGCTTGACCGACGAGACGGTGGCCAGCACGAGCCCGTCGCTGAGTGTCAGACCTCTCACATAAACTGAATAGGCCATGCCTGATTCACGACTGGAAGGTGAGCTGCCCGGTGGGGGAGTCGTCGCCTTCGACACCGAGCTTCCCATCGCGGCGCATGCCGACGAGATCGCAGACCTCATCCAGGACCATCAAGTCGTGGTGGTCGCCGGTGAGACAGGTTCGGGAAAGACCACCCAGCTTCCCAAGATCTGCCTGGCACTGGGGCGTCGACACATCGCCCACACCCAGCCTCGCCGGATTGCCGCGCGCAGCGTCGCCGAACGCGTCGCGGAGGAGATGGGGGTCGATCTGGGGGAACAGGTTGGCTATCAGGTGCGGTTCACCCGTCGCGCCACCTCTGACACTGCGCTGACGGTCATGACCGACGGTGTGCTGCTGGCCGAGATCTCCCATGATCGCGACCTGCGCGCTCACGACACCATCATCATCGACGAGGCTCATGAGCGTAGCCTCAACATCGACTTCCTGCTCGGCTACCTCAAGCAGCTACTGCCACGACGTCGCGACCTCAAGGTCATCATCACCTCGGCCACCATCGACACCGCGAGGTTCGCGGCCCACTTCGACGACGCTCCCGTCATCGAGGTCTCCGGACGGACCTATCCCGTCGAGGTGCGATACCGCCCCCTGGATCCCTCGGAACAGGTCCGCGCCGATGACGAGGATGAGGACAAAGAGCCCTCGGAGCGTCCCTCGACTCCTGCCCCGGTCGATACGAAGGACGAGGTCATTGACCAGGTCACCGGTATCTGCAGAGCTGTCGAGGAGCTCACCCGGGAAGGAGAGGGCGACATCCTCGTCTTCCTGGCGGGCGAGCAGGAGATCCGGGAGACCACCGAGGCTCTCGCCGACCTCGGACTGGCCAACACCGAGATTCTGCCGCTGTTCGCTCGGCTGTCGGCTGCCGAACAGCATCGGGTCTTCACCCCGCACAGCGGCCGGCGCATCGTGCTGGCCACAAATGTCGCCGAGACCTCCCTGACGGTGCCGGGCATCCGTTACGTCATCGATCCTGGAACTGCTCGTATCTCGCGGTACTCAGTGCGTACCAAGGTGCAACGTCTTCCCATCGAGCCGGTCTCCCAGGCTAGTGCGAACCAGCGGGCCGGACGATGCGGCCGCGTCGCTCCCGGTATCTGCATTCGTCTCTACTCGGAGGCCGACTTCGAGTCCCGTCCAGAGTTCACCGAACCCGAGATCCTGCGCACCAACCTGGCCGCCGTCATCCTCCAGATGGCCCAGGCTCGACTCGGTGCCATCACTGACTTCCCCTTCGTCGAGCCTCCCGATCGCTCCCGGATCAATGACGGAATCCGCCTGCTCGACGAGCTGGGAGCCCTCAAACCTGGCCATCGGGACGCTCCCAGACTGACCAAGATTGGCCATCAGCTTGCCCGTGTCCCGCTGGATCCACGTCTGGGGCGCATGCTGCTTGAGGGGTCGAAACAGGGCAGTCTCGCTGAGGTCCTCGTCATCGTCGCGGCACTGTCCATCCGCGATGTCAGGGAGCGCCCCGCCGAGAAGCGGGAGGAGGCCGACAACTTCCACCGACGTTTCGCCACCGAGGCGAACCTGCTGCAGACCCTCCAGGCCGTCGACGACGCCGACAACAACCGGGTGGGGGACTGGTCCCAGGTTCGTCAGCAGGTACACCGGCAGCCCGCCAACGCCCCGACACCGGGGACACCGGCGCGCCACACCCCTCACACCAATTCCCGTCCGGGCAAGCCTGCCCCTCAGCCCCAGCCTGGTGGGATCGACGAGGGCGGGGACATCCTGGCCATCCACCGACTGTGGCGCTACCTGCGTCATCAGCGTCGGCAGATGGGATCCTCGGCGTTTCGTCGTATGTGCCGGGCTGAGTACATCAATTACCTGCGCGTGCGCGAATGGGACGACCTGCACGGCCAACTGCGCCAGATCGCCAAGGAGCTGCACCTGGAGGTCAACCGCACCTCGGCTCCCACCGACCGTGTTCTCGTCGCATTGTTGTCCGGCCTGCTCTCCCACATCGGTCTGGCCCAGGTTCGGGAGTCCTCGAAACGTCGCGGCCAACGTCCTGGACCTCAGGAGTACATCGGTGCTCGCGGCACCAAGTTCGCCATCAATCCCGGATCCCTGCTGGCGCGCAAGTCCCCGGAACTTGTTGTCGCCGTCGAACTGGTGGAGACCTCCCGGCTGTGGGCCCGGACGGTGGCCGCCGTCCAGCCGGAGTGGGTGGAGGAGGTCGCCGGACCGCTCATCAAGCGTTCCTGGGCCGCTCCGCACTGGGCAGCCTCGACGGCCTCCGTGGTCGCCACCGAGCGGGCGGCCCTCTTCGGGGTACCGCTGTGGGCAGATCATCGCGTCAACTACGGGCGCATAGACCCGGTCGTCTCCCGGCAGATCTTCATCCGTTCCGCTCTGGTGGAGCGGGACTGGCGATCCAACCACGGCTTCCTCAAGCACAATGACCGGGTCCGGGATGAGGCAGCCGACCTCGAGGAACGTAGCCGTCAGCGCGGATTGGTCGCCGACGATGACGCCATCTTCGCCTTCTACGACCGTCGTGTTCCGGAAGGCATTGTCTCGGGATCCCATTTCGACGCCTGGTGGAGACGAGTCCAGGATCGTCACCAACTCGACCTGTCCCTTGATGACCTCGTCGACTCCGACTCGGTCGACGCCGACGCCTTCCCCGACCATTGGAAGGTTGGCAATCTCGATCTTCCGGTGCGTTACGTCTTCGAACCTGGATCCGGCCATGACGGTGTCACCGTCACTATTCCGCTGGCCCTGCTCAACCAGGTTCCGACCGCTCCTTTCAGCTGGCAGGTTCCGGGTCTGCGCACCGAGTTGGCCACCGAGCTCATCCGGGCCCTCCCGAAACGGATCCGGACCCAACTTGTCCCCGCTCCTGACCGTGCCCGAGCTGCGCTGACCTGGCTCGAGGGCAACGACGCTGACCGTCAAGCCCCTTTCACCGAGGAACTCGGGCGAGCATTGCGGGCTCTCACCGGGGTCATCGTCGACGCCGATGGCTGGAACACCGCAGCGCTCCCAGCGCACTTGCGGGTCGGGTTCGACATCGTTGACGCCGAGGGGCGCACCGTCGGCAAGGAGCCCGGGAAGAAGGGTAGGAACAAGTCGACCTTCTCCCAACCCAAGCACGTCGCCAGGTCCGAGGACCTGGAATCCCTTCAGACCGATCTGGCCACCAAGGTCTCGCAATCCTTGACCAAGGCCGCCGGACGACCTCAGGTCCATGGGGCGACGCAGTGGACCTTCGATCCGATCCCGGAACGGGTTGACCTGTCGCGCAAGGGGGCTGACGCCGTCGGCTACCCATGTCTGGTTGATGAGGGAACTGCGGTCGGTAGCACCGTTCTCGACACTCCGAGGGCTCAACGCGCCAGCCACGCCGCAGGAGTCGTCAGGCTGTTCGTCCTCACCCTGCCCGATCCGACGAAGTGGGTCGTCTCGCACATGGACAATGGCACGAAGTTGGCGTTGGCGACCTCGCCATATCCCACCGTGCCGGCATTGCTGGCAGATGCGCGTCACAAGGCGGTTGCCTCGGTTGCTCATGAGAAGGCGGGCGATCTGTCGGGGATTCGGACGAAGGAGGCTTTCGACGACCTTTCCCTGGCCGTCCGTCAGGACCAGGCCGACCGGATGGCCCGAGTGGTGCGCACCGCCGGGCGGATCCTCGCCCGACTCGTCGACGCCCGTCAGGCCCTGGCAATGGTTTCGGATCCGGCAATTCGCGCCGACATCACCACTCAGATTGATGACCTCGTCTTCGAGAACTTCATCTCGGCCACCCCGGATCCCTGGTACGACGACATGCCGCGCTGGATCCAGGGGGTGAGCGTGCGCATCGAGTCCCTCATGACGAATCCGACGCGCGATCTCCGCCAGATGGCTGAGTTGGAGCCGCTTCTGGTCGAGTACGACGCCCTGTGCGAGGAACAGCCGGCTGGCAAGCTTCCCGCCGAGATCGAGGAGATCGGGTTCATGTTGGAGGAGCTTCGCGTCCAGTACTTTGCCCAGCGCCTCGGAACCAGGGTCACCGTCTCCCCGAAACGGATTCGCTCCGCGATGAACAAGGTGTCCTGACCACAGCCATGAACACGTTCACATGGAGTGAGCGAGAGGCCGGATCCATCGCCTCGCCGCCGGTAGGATCGTGGCCCGGCCGCACTCAAGGAGGAATGCCCCATGCCCCCGTCTGATCCCCGCTTCTCGGGTCGAGTCACCCTGCCAGTTGAGGAGGGGATGGACGACGAGTTGGCTGCGATCATCGATTGTCTCGGTGCCGACGCGGTGCGTAACAGTGACGGCACCTGGTTGCCGAAGATTGTCTCCAACCTGGGGACGAAGGTCTACTCAACCCGTTTCTGTGCCCGTGGGGACGAGGCCTGGGCCCTGGACCATCTCGACGAGCACGTCAGCCTGTACCTGTGTTCCGATCGAGTCCCGGCCCTGGAGGACGGTCCGCTCGAGATCCACATCATGCGTGGGTTCTTCGCTGAGCAGGTTCGCCCCGACACAGATGTCGACGTCAAGCGATGGTGGCAGGTACGGGACCGCACCACCGGCGAGGTCGTCGACGACTGGACTGTGAGTGGCGAGGGTGCCGACTGCGTCGTGGCGGTGCCCGCGACGGCCGGACACGTCTACACCGTCGCATTCCTGGCAGCCCAGCTGTGGGACACCACCCAGATGTACAACTACACGACGAATCACTGGGAGAACGATCCCACTCGCAGCAAGGAGCATCCCTTCGACGTCGTGCACCCTGCCACCTGGAATCACGTCCAGGAGTCCTTGTCCGAGTGGCTCGACGCCCACCCAGAGGTCGACGTCGTCCGTTTCACGACCTTCTTCTACCATTTCACCCTCTACTTCAATGAGCAGGCCAAGGAGAAGTTCGTCGACTGGTTCGGCTACTCCGCGAGCGTTTCGGTACCTCTCATGGAAGCCTTCGAGGCCGAGACCGGCTGGCAGATCAACCCGGAGGACTTCGTCGACGCCGGCTATCACAACTCGTCCTTCCGCCCGCCCTCCCAGTTTTTCCTGGCGTGGATCGACTTCGTCAACCGCTTCGTGACTGACCGAGTGCGTCGACTCGTCGAGATCTGCCATGACAAGGGCCGCGAGGCGATGATGTTCCTCGGGGACAACTGGATTGGCACCGAGCCCTATGGTGAGCTCTTCGCCACCACCGGTCTGGACGCCGTGGTCGGCTCGGTGGGATCGTCCGCCACCTGCCGGATGATCTCCGACATCCCTGGTGTCCACTACACCGAGGGACGATTCCTTCCCTACTTCTTCCCCGACGTCTTCAATGACGAGGGGGACCCGGTGGGGGAGGCGAATACCTCCTGGGTGCAGGCCCGTCGCGCTATCGTCCGCAAGCCCCTGGACCGTATTGGCTACGGCGGATACCTCTCCCTGGCCAATCAGTACCCGGAGTTCATGGAGCGAATTGCGCAGATCTGCCAGGAGTTCCGCGACATCTGGGAGCGCAGCGGCGGAAAGACCCCGCGCACCGCTCCGTTCCGGGTTGGCATCCTCAACTGTTGGGGAGCCCGTCGTACCTGGATGTCCCACATGGTCGCCCATGCCCTGTACTACAAGCAGGCGGCACCGTACCTGGGCGTCGTGGAAGCGCTGGCGGGCCTGCCCTTCAACATCGACTGGCTCGATTTCGACGACATTCGTGACGGCGTTCCCGAGGGAATCGGGGTACTCGTCAACACCGGCTCTGCCGGGACAGCCTTCTCGGGGGCCCAGGAGTGGTCCGACGTCACGGTGCAGGCAGCAGTGCGCACCTTCGTGGCTCGTGGTGGCGGTTTCATCGGGGTGGGCGATCCCACCTACTGGCCTGGCGACGGAGCGTGTTTCCGGCTCTCTGACGTCCTCGGCGTCGATCGTGAGATCGGCTGGAGCCTGTCGACCGACCGCTACCCGAATGTCGTCGACTCTCATTTCATCACTGACGGTCTGGCCCTGGATGTCGGACCAGTCGCTCCCGAGATCGTCCCGGTCTGTGACGACACCGAGGTTCTGGAGCTCCATGACGGCTCGATACATGCTGCCGTCCACACCCTCGGCAAGGGGCGGGCGGTCTATCTCGCCGGTCTGCCGTACACCGTGGACAACTCGCGACTACTACACCGGGCGATCTGGTGGGTCGCTGGTCGCGACGACGAGTTCGCAGACCAGTTCATCGCGGATGATCCTCGCGTCGAGACGGCCTGCTATGACGAGGCTGGCCTGCTGCTGGTGACCAACCTCAGTTTCGACAAGGTGACGACGACCATCAGTGGTCTGGACGACGAGGTGACTCTTGCCCCGGCCGGGTCTGCCTGGATCGACATCTCCGCTTGACGATGAGAACCCGAATTCGCTGTGCCGGACCTGTCGATCTGGCACAGTGGCTGGGTGCCATCGACGACTGCTGAACTGCTTGACCTGCTCGATCTCGAGGACTTGGACCTCGACCTGTTCCGAGGTAAACAACCTCGCACGACGTGGCAGCGAACCTTCGGTGGTCAGGTGCTTGCCCAGGCTCTGGTGGCCGGTGCTCGCACGGTCCCCGAGCGTACTGCCCACTCCATGCATGCCCTCTTCCTACATGCCGGTCGCACTGACCTACCGATGATTTTCGACGTCGAGCGGATTCGTGACGGACGGACATTCAGCACTCGTCGGGTCAATGCTCGCCAGCACGGCCGGACGATCTTCACCGCGGAGCTGTCCTTCAAGAACCGTGAGAACGGACCGGAGCACTCCGATCCGATGCCGGACTACCTGCCTGGTCCGGAGAAGTGTCCGACCCTGGCCCAGGCCTTGGAACAGATGTTCGGACGGTCGATGCCGACCGTCAAGGAATGGGACGCCCTCGACGTCCGGCTGGCCAGTGACGGGTCCAACCTCGTCGACCCCAACCACGTCACCCATCTGAGCTTGTGGGTTCGCACCACCGCGAGCCTTCCTGACGATCGGGTGGTGCAGCGGGCCATCCTCGCCTACATCTCCGACATCAGCTTGATGGCCGGTGCCGTCATGCCCCATCTGGGGTCGATCCCACCGGGCATGATCGTCAATCCGGCCTCCTTGGACCACGCGATGTGGTTCCACCGCACTGCCAACGCAGATGAGTGGATGCTCTACGACCAGGTTTCCCCAAGCGCCTCGGGTCTACTCGGATTCTCCATGGGCCGCTTGATGCAAGATGGAAAGCTCATCGCGTCGTGTTGCCAGGAGGGAGTCATGAAGCTGGTGGACGCCAACGACGTGGATGCCTCGGTGACCTTCCCCGTTGGGCCCCGACCAACGGCCACGTCATGACGACAACGATGGCCCCGGATTTCTCCGAGGCCATCGTTGTCGTTGGTGATGTCGTTGTAGGGATCAGGCAGCCATGGTGGCCAGGTTGCGCTGACGCATGGTGGCCAGGGCGGCACGCTCGATCTGACGGACGCGCTCAGCGGTGATTCCCCACACCTTGCCGATGTCAGCGAGCTTGGCCTGGCGGCCGTCAACGAGTCCGTAGCGACGACGGACGACGTCGGCGGAACGCTCGTCAAGATCGTCGAGCAGACCTTCGAGACGACCACGGTCCTCGGCGTCCAGGACGATGTCGTCGGGACCGGGGGAGGTCTCACGGGCAATGAGGTCACCCAGGCTGGTGTCTCCGTCGTCCTCGACCGGGGCGTCGAGGGAGACGTGGTCGCGTCCGAAGCGGATGAGCTCGATGACGCGCTCCTCGGTGATCTCCAGCTCATCAGCGATCTCATCGGTCTCGGGCTCGCGGCCCAGCTGGCGCTCGAGGTTGCGGCGAGCGGCTGAGACCTGGTTCACCTGTTCGGCGACGTGCACCGGGAGGCGGACGATGCGGCCCTGTTGAGCAATACCACGGCTGATGGCCTGACGAACCCACCAGGTGGCGTAGGTCGAGAACTTGAAGCCCTTGGCGTAGTCGAACTTCTCGACGGCGCGAATGAGGCCGGTATTGCCTTCCTGCACTAGGTCAAGAAGCGGCATCTGGGAGCGACCGTACTTTCTGGCCACCGACACGACCAGACGCAGGTTGGCGCGCACGAAGTGGGCCATTGCCTCGTCACCGTCAGCCGCGATGAGATGAAGCTCCTCCTCAGTGGCATCCAACTTGGTCTCGGCCTGACCCTCGAGAACGGCGCTTGCAAACACACCCGCTTCGATCCGGCGGGCCAACGCAACCTCCTCTGCGGCATTGAGCAGTGGGGTGCGGGCGATTCCGTCCAGGTAGAGGCCGACCGCGTCCTTTCCATCAATGCCATCGGTGGTACGAACCCGGGACTTGGTGTCCATGTGTTTCGCCTTTCTCCGTCTGACTGGTTGACACCTATATCAACGCCCGAAGGGATCGAATGTCATCCCTCATCAGCGGAAGAGTGCCTGCAGTCGTGGGCGAAGGCGGAGGATCAGACTGTGGTCGTACACGGTTGCGCAGTGCAGCCATTCCATGGCAGGAGGGTGGGAGAGGGTGTCCCAGTTTGTGTCATCGGTTACGGGGTGCCACACTTGGCACAAGGTCTTGACGCCTGCCGGGCGTCGTATGCCCTTGGGTCCGTCAGGCGTGTGTTCGCCGATTCTCCCGGACTCATTTTGGAGGGGACAGCACTGAAGGACTGGTCAGTCCTTGGAGAGGATACCCGTGTCGACCACCACGTCCAGCACTGCAAACACCGCTGCAGACGAGGAGGCGAAGACAGCCACCACGAGGAAGAGCACACGTTCCACCTCTGCCAAGACCGGTACCACCGGCCGAGCCAGGAAGACCACGACGAAGACGAGCGCTTCATCGACCACCAAATCATCGGCCAAGAAGTCTGCCGATGAGGCCAAGGCTCCCGCAGCCAAGAAGGCTGCGGGAGCCAAGACTGGTGCGAAGTCCACCAAGACGACCGCAGGCGGGACGATGAAGACCTCCGGTTCGAAGGCTTCCGGAACCAAGTCGACGACGAAGCCGTCCGGAACCAAGTCCACTGGTACTAGGAAGTCCACGGCCAAGAAGTCGACCACCAGGGCGAAGGCCAAGAAGGAAACCACCATCGCCGAGGCTGCTTCCGGAGCGGTCGACGTGACGGTGGAGCGCGATGGCGACGACGTTGTACTGACCGTTGGCGGCAAGAAGCGTTCCCTCGATGACGTCGACGACCGGGACTACAATCCGGACGAGGCCGCCAAGGACGAGCAGCAGATCAACAAGGAGACCGAGGGGTTCTCCCTGTCCGACAATGATGATGCCGACGAACCCGAGCAGACCGTCATGGTCGCGGGTGCCACCGCCGACCCCGTCAAGGATTACCTCAAGCAGATCGGCAAAGTGGCCCTGCTGAACGCTGTCGAGGAGGTTGACCTCGCCAAGCGTATTGAGGCTGGCCTGTTCGCCGGCGAGCAGCTGGCCGCCTCGGACACCAAGATCCCCGAGAAGGATCGCGAGGACTACGAGTGGATCGCCGAGGACGGCAAGGCCGCCAAGAACCACCTGCTGGAAGCCAACCTCCGACTGGTGGTGTCACTGGCCAAGCGCTACACCGGCCGCGGCATGCTCTTCCTCGACCTCATTCAGGAAGGAAACCTCGGCCTCATTCGCGCCGTCGAGAAGTTCGACTACACCAAGGGCTACAAGTTCTCGACCTACGCGACGTGGTGGATCAAGCAGGCCATCACCCGAGCCATGGCTGACCAGGCCCGCACCATCCGTATTCCGGTGCACATGGTCGAGGTCATCAACAAGCTGGCCCGAGTGCAGCGTCAGATGCTCCAGGACCTGGGACGCGAACCCACCCCGGAGGAGCTGGCCAAGGAACTTGACATGACCGCTGAGAAGGTCGTCGAGGTGCAGAAGTACGGCCGTGAGCCGATTTCCCTGCACACCCCACTGGGTGAGGACGGCGACTCCGAGTTCGGCGATCTCATTGAGGATTCCGAGGCCATCGTGCCGGCCGACGCCGTCAACTTCACCCTCCTGCAGGAGCAGCTCCACGACGTCCTCGACACCCTGTCCGAGCGCGAGGCCGGCGTCGTCTCGATGCGATTCGGCCTGACCGACGGCCAGCCGAAGACCCTCGACGAGATCGGCAAGGTGTACGGCGTCACCCGTGAGCGCATTCGCCAGATCGAGTCCAAGACGATGTCGAAACTGCGCCACCCGAGCCGCTCCCAGGTGCTGCGCGATTACCTCGAATGAGGAATCATCACGACGAATGAAGGGGCGCCCGATCGGGCGCCCCTTCGTCATGTCCGAGTGATCAAGACATCATCGTTTGACATCGTCAAGGAAGTGACGGACGGTGATCTCGTCAGGATTGAACCCGTCGGGTAGCCCTTCGAGGTTCATGACGACAGTCTTCCCCGGCCGCATGTCGAGGGCCGAGACGTCAGCTCGGGCGCCGGGCCACGGCGTCAGAACGCGGACGAAATAGGCGAACTTCGAGGCCCTCACCCGGACCTTCGCCGTCGTGATTCCCGTCGGCGTCACCTCGACATCGAGTTCGGGGTCGGGCAGGGCGAGGTCAGCTATGTGCGTCAGGAAGAGCCGGTTGCTCGGCAGCATTGCCCCTTCAACCCACACGTAATGGCCGCCGTTCACCGGCACCTGGGCACGCGGTACCGACCACACCCTCTCTGACGTGGATGCCGGAACGGACACCTTGACCTCGTGCGTCTGCTCAACAGTGCCGTCAAATCCCTCGATGCTGGCGGTCACCGTGTCGATGACGCGATTTGGCTGGACGTTGCTGACCCACAGTTCCAGGGCTTCGTCAGTCAGTCGCAGGATGGTAGGGCCGGAGCGAATGCTCGAGCCGCGGCGTAATAGCCCGGCTTGGCCCCGAGATCATGATCGAGAAGGGACCACGTCATCCCTGGCCAAGGTTCATTGAGCTGCCAGACCAAGGTGCCGGCGCAGTGGGGCCAACGACGTCGATAGTGCTCGATGCCGTACTTGAGCCCCTCAGCCTGCACCACCTGGGTAGAGGTGACGTAGGACTGGAGCGAGGTGGGTCTCCCGACCTCGTACTTGAGGAGGGCCATCCCCTTGGCCTTCGGAGTGTCCTTGTTGCGTGCGATGAGCACCGGATCGTCGAGCTTCAGATGGTCCCTGCCGAGCCACCTCTCGAGGGTGGGTAGATCGGCGCTGGCGTGGATGCCGAACTCGCTGATGAAACGCCCGGTGTCATGGCGATAGCGGTGGAAGTGCATGGCCTCGGCCGGGCTGGCATAGTCCTCGTGGGTTCCGGCTCCGACGTCGGCTCCGTGCCGAACCTCCCAGGCATGACGATCGCCGGCACCGGTGCCACTGACACGCGGGTCCGTGCCGGAGTCAGTGGCAGGGCTGTTGGCCCAGTAATCCACGGTGGGACTGTTGCGACGAACGGCCTCGGGCAAGATCTCGTCAAAGATCTCCGATCCCCACTGGCCGGGGTCCAGGTTGCTCCAGACAGCCTGGTGCATGGCCTGCACCTCGTTGCCGCCAGCCCACAGCGCAAGGCTCGGGTGACTGGCCAGACGACGGGTGTGGTAATCGGCCTCGGTACGCACATCAGACATGAATTCCTGGTCGTCACCGGGGTAGTCGATGCAGGCGAACATGAAGTCGTGCCAGACGAGGATGCCATTCTCGTCGCAGGCGTCCATGAAGGCATCGGAGGCGTAGATCCCGCCACCCCAGACACGCACCATCGTCATTCCGCCGTTGCGGCAGGCGCGTACGAGATCGCGATCCTGTTCCGGGGTCACCGAGCCCACCAACATTGACTGCGGAACGAGGTTGGCGCCCCGGGCGAAGACCGGCACACCGTTGAGGATGAAGCGGAAGTGACGAGCGGGCCCGTCGCACTCGGGATCATCGGGATCGGGGGAGTGGTCGACCTCGATCGTCCGGATACCGGCCGTCCCGGACTCCGTGGCGATGATGTTGGCGTCCTTGTCATGGGCATTGACCTCGAGACGATACAACGACGGCTCGCCGAGATCGTGGGTCCACCACAGTTGCGGATGCTCGATGTGCAGCTCGACCGTGGCCACCCCGTCGCGGATGCGGGCATGGCCACCGGTGCGCTCTCCGGCGGGCGAGGTCAAGGAGACGTCGACGCCGAGAGGCCGAGGGCCGTCATGATGGGTGACGGCCACGATGACCTTGACCGAGGCGGAGTCCCCGGAGATGGAGACGGTCTCGACGCGATGAGTGAGCTCGACAGGCGCCCGTCGGTACAGTTCTACCGTCCCCGTCAGTCCGATGGAGGGAACGCGCGGGGCAAAGCCCCATCCCCACGAGAACATCCCCTTGCGGCGTCGAGTCGCAGCCAGATCGAGGGTGAGGATCCCGGCTCCGGGGTCGGTGTCGAGCTCCTGTGGAGCCGCCGCATTGAGGAAGTCGCTCACGGCATTGACCATGGCCCGCGTGGCAGGCGGCTCGGGGAGACCGTCCAACGGGGGAGCGAAACGAATGAGGACTTCGGCCTGGTCCCCGTCAATGGGTGGAAGGATGGTCGAGAAGGGACGGTACTGGCTCGCATGGCGTCCGACGTGCTCTCCGTCGACCCAGATGTCCGCGACCGTGTCGACTCCTGTCAAGGACAGGACGAGGGGATCCTCCCCACTCGGCACAGGCAGGGTCCCGCGATACCACCAGGCGCGTCCTCGACCCAGCGACAGTCCTTCTCGTGGTTCCTCAGGTAGGGGTGATCAATCACCCCGGCAGAAATGAGGCTTTCGTGGACACCACCTGGTACCACCGCGTCGATCCACTCGCAATCTTCGGCGGCCAACTCGACTGGATCGACGACACGCGGGTTGCTTGAGGTGAGCTGGAAGAGGGCACTCATGAGAACTCCTTTGTCGGCCCGGGGCACATCTAAAACCTAGAACGGCTCAGTATTCATTGGTGGGCCCGGGGGCAGGCAGTCCGCGTTTTCCCTCTATCGTTGGGCCCATGGCAGTGACGACGAAAACCTCGGCTCGACGTGGACCATACGCCAAGGGGGTTGCTCGCAGAGCCGAGATCCTTGACGTCGCCCTGCGGCTCTACGGCGCAAGTTCCGGCGAACGACCCACCCTGGCTGCCATTGCCGCTGAGGTCGGTCTCACGGAGGCTGGCGTGTTGCATTATTTCGGGACGATGGACGAGCTCTTCGTCGCCATCCTGGAGGCTCGCGACGCTCACGCCGTCGACGCCGGCGCGCTCACCGACCCCGATCATGTCTGGGCATACATGGCTGGGACGACCCGCACACCGGGGTTGACGAAGCTCTTCGTCGACATGAGTGTGGCAGCCGCCGACCCCAACCATCCCGCACATGCCTTCATGGAAAGGCACCGCCAACGAGTCCACGAAGTTGTCAGGATGGCACTGAGGATCGATGACGAGCAGGCCGTGCGGCTGGCGGTGGCGGCGGCCGAGGGCTTGCAGATGAGGTGGATCCAGAACAAGGACACCGACATCGCCGGGGATCTCGAGGCCTTGGCCCGGGTGCTCACCAGCGGATCACTGGTGCTCGCTGAGGAAGGTCTGCCCGAGACTGGTGACGGCCTGGAATCCCAATGAGTCTCGCGCCTGGGCGTCGAAGGCATGGTTGAGCATTGGCAATTGCACGTGCGTAATGTCCACCCCGGCCTGGCGAGCGCGAGCAACGAAGTCTCGCACACTCGAGGGCGGAACGAAGGTGTCGTGATTACCCTGGATCACCATCGTCGGAGGAGCCTTGGCTGTGATCCAGGTGGAACTGTTGACGGCGCGGTAGCGATCAGGGAATTGTTCTGGGGTGCCACCGGTGTACTTCGTCGCGGCATTTCCCGCCCCCAGGGTGGTGACTGACTGGACGGCTGCGACATCCACCGTCGGGTACAGGGCGAGAACTGATTTCGGGGCTCGCACCGGTCCGCAGGAACTGGTCAGCTTCCCACTCGCGGCGCCGTAGGCCAGGTTGATGGCCATCCCACCGCCAGCGGAATCCCCCATGATCGACACTCGGGTCGGGTCGCCACCGAGCTCCTTGGCGTGAGACAGGCTCCAGGCCCAGGCACACGCCACCTGCTTCGGTGCGATGTCCCAGGTGGGGTGACTTTTGGACGCCAGGGTGTACGAGGGACGGATGACCAACCAGCCATGGTCGGAAAACCACCTCAAGGTGGCAGGCATGGTGGCATTGGTGTTCCATCCTCCGCCGTGAATGTCGACCAGAACCGGGGTATCGTGGTTTCGCGGACGATAGATCTGGGCCGTCTCGTCGGGTCCCGATCCATACCGGACCGTCTCGTCAGGATGATCTGCCATCGATGACACCGCAGCGGCTGAGAAGACGTTGATCCATCCACCGGCCCGATCGGTCACCCACATCGTCGACGCTGTGACGGATGTCGGAATGATGAGGGCCATCACCGAGATGACGACCGCCGTCATTCGCAGGCCACCTCGTCCCAGAAGGGCGAGGATGAGGGCAATGGCGGCAATGACCAATGCCGGTACGGCCAACGAACCCGCCAGAACGGAGGAGACGAAGGTCAGGGCATGGTGGGACGGCAGGATCGCAGCCACTGACCACGCCAGCACTGGAACGGCTAGTACCAGACCCACGAGACCAGAAGCGGTGCGTAGCCAGGAATGACGAGAGCCTTTCGTGTCTGCCACGCGTCCACCGTACTCAAGGGCTGTGGTCGGTGGGATCATGGTGCGGGAGGGAGCGATGGTTATTCGGATCAGACAGGCGGCCGCCGGCGACGGGCAGGCCATTGCGGCGTGCATGAGGAGATGTTGGAGGAGTCCTTCCTCAACTGTTCGCCATGGTGTCTGGACTGGTTCGACAATTCGACCGTTGCGAACCGGGCCTCGGTGAGGCCCCGGACCGGTAGGATCAGGCCATGGATACGTCAGTCAATGTTGACACGTCGTCAAGACCGGCGCACGACCCGGCCACCGCTCCCGGTCGTTTCGTCGTCAGGGACGCTCATCGCGAGGACCTTCCTGAGGCTGCGGCTGTTCAGGCAGTGTGCTTCCGGGAAATCGGTCAGGGGGTGATCCCCAATGACATCCTCACCGAGGTTACTGGCCCCGGTATCGTCCACACCACGATTGAGCAGTGGAAGCAGTTCATGGACGACGGCGCGGTCTTCAAGATCCTTGTCGATCGCCTCGACATGAGGACCGTCGGAGTGGCGATGGCACGTATCTCCACCAGCCCGGATGCTCCCACCCCGTGGGAGGTTGCGACCCTTCACGTCCTTCCCGAAGCTCGTAACTGCGGTGCCTCGGACGACCTCCTCAACGCCTGCATCGGGCATCGCTCAGCCTACGTGTGGGTCTTCGCCGACAACGCCCGCGCGATCACGTTCTACGAGCGTCACGGGTTCCACGTCGACGACACCGATGGTGCGGTCGACGATTCGCTCGGTGGGGTGGAGCTCCAACGGCTCATCCGCGAGGACGTGATCGAAGCCGAATGACGGTCCACCTGGTTGCTGTAGGTCGTTGCCAGACACCCAACTCTGGGGGTCGCCGGTGGCACCAGACAGTGCAACGGCGTGGGCAGTCAGGGGGGCGAATTCGGCGCTGCACCGCCGTCCGGGGCGGTAGACCCCGACACGCCGACGATCGCGGGTTCCTCAGGTATGGGAGGAGAGTTTCGTGGTGTCGTCCTGGATGTGCAGGGCCACCTGCTTCAGCTTGTCCTCGTGAGCCCTGGCATGGTGGGCACAGAAGAGGAGCTCGCCACCATTGCGCAGTGTGATGCGCACATAGGCCTGTGCGCCGCAACGATCACAACGGTCCGCAGTGGTGAGGGCGTGGTGCTCGATCATCGTGGTGCTCATGACAACCTCCTCCGGTTCACGCGTTCGGTCACCGTACTGAACAACGTACGTCATCGGCGGAATGTTCCCAGAAGTATCGCGGAATGGACCCCACGGGGGGCGGACATTCTCCGCAGAGCCCTGTCCGAGCCTGCCGATAGGCTATCTGCGTGACGATGGACAAGACCTCGACCTCATCATCCGGTGCTGCTGACGCCTCAGTCAGTATCGGAAACACCGTGCGCACGGCGTCGACGAGCCGCGAGTACGGCGCGAAGAACCTCTTGGTGCTCGAAGGTCTTGAGGCTGTCCGAAAACGTCCCGCCATGTACATCGGGTCGACGGACACCCGCGGCCTCATGCACTGTCTGTGGGAGATCTTCGACAACGGTGTGGACGAGGCCCTGGCCGGATTCGGGCGCCGTATCACCGTCACCTTGGAGAAGGGCGGGTCGATCCTCGTCACCGACGAGGGACGCGGTATTCCGGTCGACGTCGAGCCGAGGACTGGGCTGAGTGGTGTCGAGGTGGTCTACACCAAGCTCCATGCCGGCGGAAAGTTCGGTGGCGGCGCCTACGACGTCTCAGGTGGCCTTCACGGCGTGGGCGCATCGGTGGTCAACGCCGTCTCCTCCCGCCTGGACGTGGAGGTGGACCGTAAGTCCACCGTGTGGGGAATGAGTTTCCGACGCGGTGTCCCCGGCGTCTTTGACGGGGACGACCCCGATGCCCCCTTCACCCCCGAGTCCGGGGTGCGCAAGATTGGCAAGGCCAAGCGGGGAGCCACCGGTACCCGGGTGCGTTACTGGCCGGATCCTCAGATCTTTCTGCCCGATGCCAAGTTGTCGTGGTCCAAGCTTGCCGATCGCGCTCGTCAGACCGCTTTCCTCGTTCCTGGGCTGGAGATCGTCATCACCGACGAGCGCGGCATCCAGGCTGATCCGCAGACCGGCGGTGTTCTCGAGACCGTCTCCGAGACGATGCGCTTCGACGGCGGCATCTCAGAGTTTGCCGAGTACCTTGCCAATGACCAGCCGATCAATGACGTCACGAGATTGCAGGGGGAGGCCTCCTTCACCGAGACCGTCCCGATGCTAGACCAGAATGGCGGCATGACGCCGACCGACGTCGACCGTGACCTCGAGGTGGACATCGCCGTGCGATGGGGGACTGGGTACGACACCACGGTGCGCTCCTTCGTCAACATCATCGCCACTCCCAAGGGCGGCACCCATGTTCAGGGATTTGAGCAGGGTCTGCTGCGGGCCTTCAACGCTGGTTTGGAGGGTACCCGCATCCTCAAGTCCTCCGAGGAGATCGTCAAGGACGACGTCCTGGAGGGTCTGACCGCTGTGGTGACGGTGAACCTGGCCGAGCCTCAGTTCGAGGGCCAGACCAAGGAGGTACTGGGCACTCCGCCAGTGCGTCGTCTGGTGGCTCGCATCGTCGAGCAGAGGATGACGGCCTTCCTGACCTCGTCCAAGGCTGCTGACAAACCGGTGGCACGCACCCTCATGGAGAAGGTCGTCAATGCCTCCCGGACTCGCGTCGCGGCCCGCGCCCACAAGGAGAACCAGCGTCGCAAAAACGCTTTGGAGTCCTCCCACCTGCCACCCAAGCTCAAGGACTGCCGCTCCTCAGATCCCGACATCACCGAGCTGTTCATCGTCGAGGGTGATTCGGCCCTGGGTACTGCCAATGTGGCCCGCAACTCCGAGCACCAGGCCCTGCTGCCGATCCGAGGCAAGATCCTCAATGTCCAGAAGGCTGACCTGGGCGCCATGCTCAAGAATCTGGAGTGTGCGTCGATCATCCAGGTGGTCGGGGCCGGGTCGGGCAAGACCTTCGACCTCGACCAGGCCCGCTACGGCAAGGTCATCTTCATGGCGGACGCCGACTCCGATGGTGCCCATATTCGATGTTTGTTGGCCACCCTTTTCTTCCGGTACATGCGCCCGATGGTGGAGGCTGGACGGGTTTTCTCAGCCGTGCCGCCATTGCACCGGTTCGAGCTCATCAACCCCAAACGGGGGATGGACAAGTACCTGTATACGTACACCGACGCCGAGTACCAGCGCACCGCCGCCCAGTTGACCAAGAAGGGGGTGCGGTTCAAGGAACCGCAGCGGTACAAGGGTCTGGGTGAGATGGACGCCTCCCAGCTCAAGGAGACGACGATGGACCCGCGACATCGCACCTTGCGTCGCATCACCGTCGACGATGCCGCCGAGGCCGAGAGCACCTTCGAGATCCTCATGGGCAACGACGTGGCCCCGCGTAAGCAGTTCATCGTCGAGGGGGCCTATCGTCTCGACGCTGAACAGATCGACGCCTGAGAGGGCTTGCTCACGGCTCGTGAATGCTGCCTCGCGGTGACGCTGTGAGGTGCAATCGGTGTGCTGCCTAGGTGACTGGTCTTAAGCGATGCCACGGCCCTGGGCGGATAGGAGTAGGCCATGCTGGATCACATACGACAGTCCGGTGGCGGATACAACGACAAGATTGATGGAGAATCCGCTGCGGGGAGGCTGCAGCAATGATCTGGTTCCACCTTGCTGTGGCCATCATCTTCATCATCATCGGGTCGCGCCTCGGTGGGGTTGGTGTCGGGCTCGCGGGAGGCGCGGGATGTATTGTCCTCGCCGCCACTGGTCTCCACACGAAAGTAGCTGAGGACATTCCCTGGACGGTCATCGGAATCATCATGACCGTCATCTGCGCCATCGCAGCCCTCCAACTTGCAGGTGGTATGGACTACTTGGTGCACCTGACTGAGGTCATGCTGCGCAAGAACCCGACCACATCAATTATCTTGCGCCGTTATCAACGTTCCTCCTCTCCTTGCTGTGTGGCACTGGACATACCGCATATTCTGTGTTGCCTATCATCGTCGAAGTGGCGAAGGAGCACAAGATCAGACCGTCGAGACCGTTGTCCATAGCTGTTGTTGCGTCCCAGGTCGCGGTTGCATCCTCACCGATTTCGGCATCGACATTGGCGTTGGTCGGAGTTCTGGAGCCGTTGGGGGTGGGATACCTCAAGATTCTTGCGGTGACGATTCCTACCACCTTTATCGGGTGCGCTGTTGGTGCGGTTGTGGCATCGCACCAGGGCAAAGATCTCGAGGATGACCCGGTCTATCAGGAACGCGAGGCCAAGGGCTTGGTGAGCCACAATGCGGCTGTCGGCGACACCGGCTGGAAGCCAAAGCGATCGGCTGTACCCAGCCTTGTCGCCTTCCTGATCGCCCTTGTCGTGGTGGTCGGTTACGCCACCATTTCGTCAGAGGAAGTCGGTGTGCTGTCCAAGCCACCTATGACGTCGTCGGCGGCGATCATGCTCATCATGTTGGCGACAGCGATGATCATCTGCATGATCTCGCATGAGGACGTCAAGCAGCTCACTACCCAGGCGACATTTAGGGCCGGAATGTCAGCAGCAATCTGTATTCTGGGGCTGGCATGGCTTGGCAACATGTTTGTCAATAGCTACATGGACGTCCTGACCCATGCTGGCGCTTCGATCCTGCACTCCGCCCCGTGGTTCCTGTCGGTGATCCTGTATCTGGCTGCGCCACTGATGTTCTCTCACGCTGCGACCACCGTTGCCTTCATGCCGGTGGTGGCCAAGGTCGGTGTGTCACCCGCGGTGATGCTGGCTTGCTACCCGGCAGTGGCTAATTACTATCTGCTGCCGAACTACCCTACGACGGTTGCCGCTATGGAGATGGACGACACCGGCTCGACGCGAGTTGGACGCATCGTCTTCAACCATCCCTTCGTCATTCCGGGGACCGTCTCGATCGTCGTGACGATCCTGGTGGGAGCTTTTTGGGTTCCCGTCGTGCTGGGTTGATGCTGCGATGAGCAGTGACCATAAGTGGCTGGGCACCGCTAAACTCCACAACCATGAGCCACGTCGTCGTGCCGGCGGACCAACGCAAACGCGTCTTCGCCTGGGCCATGTGGGATCCGGGCACTCAGCCTTTCGCATCGGTCATCACCACCTTCGTCTTTGCCGTTTACCTTGTCGGTGACGCCTTCGGGCCGAAGGACACCACCGTCACAGCCCTGTCATGGACGATGAGTCTGGCCGGTCTGGCGATCGCCTTGCTGGCGCCGATCGTCGGCCAGTGGGCAGATAGACGAGGACGCCAGGTGACTGCCCTGAAATGGCTCACCTGGACCCTGACCGTGATGTCCGGGCTGCTGTTCTTCGTCAAGCCCCATCCGTCCTACCTCCTCCTTGGGCTGGTGTTGTTGGGAGTCGGCACGGTCATCTCGGATGTCGGCAGCTCGCTGTACAACGGCATGCTCGACGACGTCGCGGAGCCCGGCAAGATCGGTCGCATTTCCGGTCTGGGATGGGGCATGGGTTACCTGGGCGGCATCATCGCTCTGCTCGTCATCTACATCGCCTGGATCAAGCCGAAGGTCGGTTGGTTCGGGGTCACGAGCCACGAAGGCATGAACATCCGTGTGGCGATGCTGTTCTGCGCCATCTGGATCCTGGCGCTGACCCTGCCCACCTTCCTCATCCTGCGTGACGACCCACGCCCGGTGGACCAGTCCGAGCCCCAGTTACGAGGATTCCGCGCGCTGGGACATGCCTACGCCGAACTGTGGCGCAGCGTGGTGAGGATTTGGCACATCAGCCGCAACACCATCATCTTCCTCGTCGCCTCGGCGCTGTTCCGTGACGGCCTCAACGGCGTCTTCCAGTTCGGTGGCCCGTTGGCCCGTCAGACCTTTGGATTCAGCGCTGCCGATGTCCTCATCTTCGGCATCGTGGCCAATCTGGTCGCCGGTATCTCGACCATCCTGCTGGGACGCCTGGACGACCGGATCGGTCCCAAACACCTCATCATCGTCTCTTTGGTCGTGCTGTCTGCCTGTGGCATCGGTGTCTTCATCGGCCACAACGGTTCGGCCATGGTGTTCTGGGTGCTCGGCCTCATCATGTGCGGCTTCGTCGGCCCGGCCCAGTCGGCCTCGCGAAGTCTCCTCGCCCGGATCTGTCCGCCGGGATGCCAAGGCGAGGTCTTCGGCCTCTACGCCACGACGGGTAAGGCGGTGTCCTTCCTGGCACCAGCCCTCTTCGGTCTCCTCGTCACGATGGGACACGCCGTCACGGGTGGCGACAACAACCAGTACTGGGGAATCATCGGTATCGTCCTGATGCTCGTGGTCGGTCTGGTGGCGATGATCCCGGTCAGCACCGCCGAGCCCCAGAACAAGTGATTGGTTCAGGCATCCCGGCTCACCTGAACCAGGACACCTGGACAGGCAACTGTTCGCGGACGACTGGGATCAGCAGACCCGCTCGACCCGTCCGGTCGTGACGTCGTAGACCATGCCGCACACGTCGGCGGCCACCAGCGGGTCCCGGCGTAGGGTCGCGACATCGTGACGCAGGCCAGCCATCTGATCGGGGGTTGACCCGATACGCATGCCTGACAGGTCAGTGCCGTCGGTCTGTCGCACCTTCTCGATGACCGAGGTGTCGTCCCCGCTGGCCATCGCGCACTTGGTGTGGGCCAGCATGACGATTCGATCAATCCCGAGGACGTGAGAGCCCACGACGAGCCCGATGCGAGCATCGGGGGTCAACCGGCCACCAGGAGTACGCAGCACCTTCGCGTCCCCGATCTTGAGATCGAAGATCGCCGGAGGATCCAGCCGGGAATCCATGCAACAGACGATCCCGACCCCTCGAGCTGCCTGCCCCGGCACGTCTGCCAGGTCGAAGGACTCGGCATAGCGGGCATTGCCATCCATCAGGTCGTCGAACATGGTCACAGTCTCCTGATCAGCTGAAGAGATCCGGTTCTGATTCGTCGTCGTGCTCAGTGTTGGTACGGCGACGACGGCGGTGCGGCTTGGACTCCTCCGAGTCCTTCGCGAGGGTCGACTCCGGGGCGGGGATGAGAGCTCCGCCCGCGTCTGGAGTCGTCCCGTCCTTGACGGCGGTGGGTTCGAGACCGTCGTCCGAGGTGTCCGGATCGAGCCGGTCGGCGGGATTGGCCACGTCGTCACCGCCATGATTACGGGTACTGACGGCCAGGATAGGCTGGCGTCCCTGATCCCCGGAACCGTCACGACGCAGGCTCGGCTCCGGCAGCTCGACAGGAACACCGGATGCCGCACATGCCACGGCAGGGTCAGGGCCGATCCAGGCGAGCACCAAGGCCGTTTCACCCTTGAGGAAGCGCTGACATCTCATGCCGCCGGTCGCACGGCCCTTGGGCGGAAACTGGTCGAAGGGGGTTACCTTGACCGAACCGGCCTCCTTGCCAGCGGCAGCGGGGGAGGAGGCCGCAATCGTCACGACCGACGAGCTATGGCTGGGAGCCGCGCCGAAGAAGACGACTGGGTCCTTGGCCTTGATACCGGCCACACCACCACCGGAACGTCCTTGCGGGCGCACCGCCGAGGCCGGGAAGTGAAGCAGGGAGGCGCCTTCGGTGACGAAGCACAGTTCGAGGTCCTCGTCGTCCAGCTCGACGGCTCCGACGACCTCGTCACCGTCCTTGAGGCTGATGACCTCCCAGAAATCCTTGCCGAGCAGTTCCGGATTGACGCGTTTGACGATGCCGTTTCGGGTTCCCAGGGCCAGGGATGGGCCTTCCCCGGACAAACTCGTCACCGCGAGGGCCTTCTCATCCTTCTCCAGCCCCACGAGGTCCGCCAGTGGGGTGCCACCGGCCACCGACGGTGCGGTGGCAGTCATGGGCAGACTGGCCAGCTCGATCGCATGTGCCCTGATGAGACGACCAGCACTGGTGATGATGCCGAAATCACCACGGGCGGTGGTGCGGGCACGGGAGATGATGACGTCATGGCTGGCTCTGTCCCCGCCACTGGGCAGGTCATCCTCGGTGTCGATGCGGGCCAGCAGACCGGTGGCCGACAGCAGCACCCAGCAGGGATCGTCGGGGACCTCCAGCGGGGCGGAGGCTGCAGCGACGGCGGGAGCCGCTCCCAACAGCACGGTGCGACGAGGCGTGCCGTACTTGGTGGACACCTCGGCCAGGTCTTCCGAGACGACTCGACGCAGTTCGGACTCGTCATTGACGATGAGAGCAAGCCCCTCGATGCGCTCGCGCAGCTCGTCACGCTCGGACTCCAACTCGATCGTGGAGAACTTGGTGAGTCGACGAAGCTGCATGTCGAGGATGTAGTTGGCTTGCACCTCGTCGAGGTTGAAGGCTGCCATGAGTCGGGTGCGGGCCGTTGCCGCGTCCTCGGAGGACCGGATGATGGCAATGACGTCGTCGATGTCGACGATGGCCAGCAACAGTCCCTCGACGAGGTGCAGCCGGTCCTTGGCCTTGTTGAGCTGGAAGTTGGTGCGCCGCAGCGTGACCTCGAGGCGATGGTCGAGGTAGACCTGCAACATCTCCTTCAGACCGAGGGTTCGCGGCTGTCCCTCGACCAGGCTGACGGCGTTGATCGCGAAGGAGTCCTCGAGCTTGGTGAGCTTGTACAACCGCTCCAGCAGGGCCTCCGGGTTGATGCCGTTCTTGACCTCTATCACCAGACGGGTGCCGTTGGCCAGGTCGGTGAGGTCCTTGACGTCGGAGATGCCGGTGATCTTCTTGGACTGCACCAAGGTCTTGATCTGGTCGATGATGCGCTCCGGGCCGACCATGTACGGCAGCTCGGTGACGACGATGCCGCGGCGTCGCGGGGAGACCTTCTCGATGCGGGCGGTGGCGCGGATCTTGAAGGAGCCCTTGCCGGTTCGGTAGGCGCCAGCGATGCCGTCAAGGCCGACGATCCGCCCGCCGGTGGGCAGATCCGGTCCCGGCACGAAGCGCATGATCTCCTCGAGATCAGTGTCCGGGTGGTCGAGCATGTGACGCAGGGCCGCAACGACCTCGACGAGGTTGTGTGGCGGAATGTTGGTGGCCATCCCCACCGCGATGCCCGACGCTCCGTTGACGAGCAGGTTCGGGAAGGCGGCCGGCAGAACCGACGGCTCGGTCTCCTTACCGTCGTAGTTGGGCTCGAAGTCGACGGTGTCCTCGGCGAGCCCGTCAATCATGGCCAGGGCCGGGGGAGCCATCCGGCACTCGGTGTAACGCATGGCGGCCGGGCCGGCATCCAGGGATCCGAAGTTGCCGTGCCCGTCGACCAGAGGGAGGCGCATGGCCCAGGGCTGGGCGGTGCGGACGAGCGCGTCGTAAATGGCGGCGTCACCGTGAGGGTGGAGCTGACCCATGACCTGACCGACGACACGGGCCGATTTCACATGGGCGCGATCAGGGCGGACCCCCATGTCACCCATGGTGAAGAGGATGCGACGCTGAACGGGTTTGAGGCCGTCACGGGCATCGGGCAGGGCACGAGAGTAGATGACGGAGTAGGCGTACTCGAGGAAGCTGTTCTCCATCTCGCGGGAGACATCGACGTCGATGATGTTCTCGGTGAAGTCGTCATCCACCGTCTTCTTGGCCATCGTGATACCTCCCTAGCAGCACACGCTAACGACCTATATTGGTCGATCGGCGCGAAATCCGCATGTCAGGGCCGCTCTGGTGAGTCCTCGTGGTTGAGCACCTTGTCCAGGAGTGGAGCCAACTGGTCGCCGTCAGGGGCGCGTACCAAAGGGGCTGATTCGGGGGTCCACTGCACACGGTGGCGGTCCTCCATCACTGTCGTCGTGCCGTGGGCCAGCACCTGCTGGGTCGTCGAGAGCTCCCGAATGGCGATCGCGCGGGTGTGGCCGGGTTGCAGCTCGTCGAACTCGGAGTAGATCCGGATGTCGTGCTGCCCGTCATCGCCGACCAGGACCCACTCGATATCAGAAAAATCGCGCGCCAATTCGCGCAGGGCTGTCCGTTTGTGGTCGACGCCGGAGCGGAACCAACCGGTGTTCGTCGGCCCCCAGTCAGTCAGCAGCAACGGTCCTTGCGGATAGCCGTGACGGGCCAGGAACCTCACCAGGAAGGGATAGGTGTTCCAGGCGCCGGTGGACACGTAGACCACGGGTGCGTCGGGATGGCGTTCCAACAGCTTCTGGTACATGCGGGCCATACCGGGAATGGATTTGCGGGCCTGCTCGGTGAGCACGAAGGAGTTCCAGGCGGCGATGAGGGATCGTGGCAGGGAGGTCGCGATGACGGTGTCGTCGATGTCGGACACGATGCCGAAACGGGTGTTGCGTGAGACGACGAGGACCTTCGCCTTCGTCGTGTCCCCGGAGGTCGAGAGGGTGACCTCGTGCCATCCCGGTTGCAGTCCATTGTTCTTGACGCGCACGTCTACGTATCCGCCACGGTCTGCCAGGACGGTGATCTTCTCTCCGTTGACGTCGACGACGACCTCGGTACCCGGTGCTGGAAGACCGAGGAAGTTGCGCCATCCCCGCTGGGACAGCAGGTCGATGGACAACATGTTGCGCCGGGTGAGCGGAGAACGGTCAGGATGACGCTCCTCTTCCGGATTGGCACCGGGAGGACTGGTGAGGACGACTCGGCCCAGAACGCGCACATGGGTGGCCGATCCGTAACTGCGATATCCGATCACGCGCGGCACCCAACCGCGTCGACGCAGCGTGGTGTTGAGGCGCCTGTGAAGGGCATCCTCGACTCGGGCTCCGATGAACGGCCGGTTCGACATGTCTTGGAGATTACTGGATCGGGCTTCGTCGTGGGACGATGGGCCGGTGAGCCAGTCTGTCGATCAAGCCCGAACTCCTCTTCCGGCTGCCCTAGCTGCCGAAATCCAGTCCTGTGGGTTCTTCCCTGAACTGGTCAGCGACGTCGCCGAAACCTCCTTGGCAGGAGAGGAGATCCTCGACCATCTGCTTCACCTCGAGGCAGCATTCGACAATGACGAGGTTCACCGGCATCTCACCGTCATTCTGCGTACTGCGACGCGAATGCTCATCGGTCACACCGACGAGCGGACCGAGGGAGGACGGCTCCAGGCCGTGACCTCAAGTGAATCGATCCCGCTGTCGGAGGTGAGCTCGGTGGTGCTGACGCGTGTCGTCCAGCACCCCGACAAATTCGGCAAGGACCCCTCCGCGGCGACCGTGGAGACCTGGCTGCAAATGACGTGGGGCGCGGTGTCGCGCATCGAGCTCGAGCCTGCCACTTGCGGTGACCCGATGTGTACCGCCGATCATGGCTACACCGGCACCTTCAGCGGGGATGACATCGTCATCCGGATGAGTCCTGCTGCTGATGGCCCCGACCAGGTCGAGCGGATGATGGGGTTTGCCACTCGAATGCAGGTCGCCACTGGAGCAGCACGATGAGTTCATTGCTTGGCCCTGATCTCATGGCGCCGGGTCCGCAGACCCTTTCCGACCTGGTGCCCGCCATGGGAAGGGTGTTGACGGGTCAGAGGTCGGCTGGGCTCGGCCTGCCCGAGGCGAGGCGTTATGTGTTCCTACTCGTCGACGGGATGGGGCGGGAGAACCTCGAGCGGTCCCGTCACCTGGCTCCCACCCTGTCGGACATGCAGGTGTGCCATGACCTGACCTGCCAGGTTCCGTCGACGACGGCCACCTCGTTGAGCTGTATCGGTACAGGTGCCGTTCCCGGACGCCACGGCGTCGCCGGGTACACCTTCCGTGCTCCCTCCGGACAGGCCATGAACGCGTTGAGCTGGGCCAACGGCGATGACCCCGAGGTGGTCCAGCCCCACCCGACGGCCTTCGAAGACCTGGTGGCAGCGGGAGTGACGGTCAGCAGCGTCGGCCCGGCACGGTTCGAGAGGTCTGGGCTGACGCGAGCGAGCTTGCGCGGTCCGAGATTCGTGGCCATTCGTGACGAGGACGACGTCGACGAGCGGGTCCGCAAGACCCTCGCCGCGTCTCAGGACGGGGAGGTCTCTCTGACCTACGTCTATGAGCGTTCCCTGGACCATGTCGGCCACGGTGAGGGATGGCAGACGGCTGCGTGGAGGTCGCGTCTGATGTGGGTTGACGATCTCGTCGGGGCTCTCCTCGACGAGCTGGATTCCGGCACTGCACTGGTGGTCACGGCAGATCACGGCATGATCGACGTGCCGCACGACCACCGCGTCATGGTGGAGGACGAGGGAGGACTGCTCGCAGACGTCGATCTGCTGGCAGGGGAGCCGAGATTCCGCCACATCTACACCCGACGTCCCGACGAGGTCGCACAGCGTTGGCGACGGGTGCTCGGAGATCGCGCCCAGGTCGTGGTGGGTGATGACGCCGTCGACGCGGAACTTTTCGGGCCTGTCGATGAATCCACTCGATCCCGGTTCGGTGATGTGCTGGCGATCACCCGTGACGACTGGGCGATCATGAGCCGTGCCATCCCCAAGGAACTCTCCCTGGTCGGCATGCATGGTTCCCTGACCCCGCAAGAGATGAGGATTCCGTTGCTGGCGCAGGTTTGCGAGGGATGAGGATGGCTGAACTCGTCTTCCACACCGGGCCGATGGACTCCGGAAAGTCCACACTCGCGCTGCAGATGGACCACGCTCAGTCGGCCCATGACCGTCAGGGTGTCAGGTATGCCATGCACGATCGGTCTGGCGGTGCCCGCATCACCTCCCGAATCGGTCTGAGCGTCGAGGCCGTCGAGGTGACGGACTCCCTGGACCTCTACCAAGACGTCGTGGCGCGGTTGAGTCGCGGTGGGCGCATCGACTACCTCATCTGCGACGAAGCTCAGTTCTACCGTCCCGAACAGATTGATCAGCTCGCGCGGGTCGTCGACGACCTGGGGGTTGACGTGTACTGTTTCGGCATCCTCGCCGATTTCCGGACCGCGCTCTTTCCTGGCTCCAAACGGCTCGTCGAGCTCGCCGACCGTGTCGTCCAGCCTCCCGTCTCGCCACTGTGCTGGTGCGGACGTCCTGCGACCCACAACGCCCGTATCGTCGGCGGCGTCATGGCGCGTGAGGGGGATCAGGTGGGCGTCGGCGACATCGGCGGCGGATCCGAGATCCACTACGAGGTGTTGTGTCGTCGTCACCACCGTCAGGGGATTACCGGAGAAATGTCCAGGGCGACCCTTTCGGAGCAGACCTTACCCTTCGACGGCTGAGAGCCCCGAATGCCCCGAGCCCGGCTGGACGGCGGGGCTCGTGTGGTTGTGAACGTCTCCGGCGGTCATGACCTCTCACGCGTGGGGGGTGGGTCCTCCGAACATGATTTCGTCCCACGACGGGATCGACGCCCTCTTGGACTTGCGAGGCTTGCGCTTCTTGCGCGGCTGCTCGCCACCCTCGACGAGGGCATCCTGTCGGGGCTCGTCCTTGTCGGCAGGCTGGCTGTCCTTGGTGGACTTCGACCTGCGAGACGTCGCCCTGGTCGTCGGCTTCCTGGCAGGAGCGTCCTTTCCGGGCTCACGCCTTTCCGGCTCAGGAGCGGTGGAGGACTCTTCGGTCGCGTCCGAGGGGGTGTTCTCGTCCTGGAAGTCGTTGGTCTGGGACTCCTGCGTTGCGGCCTGTGATGTTTCCGACGTCTGGGTTCCGGGGGCGGAATCGGCGTCGACCACCGGCGTCTCCAAGCCCTCATAAATGTTGACCGAGTCCTCCTGGAAGCCCGCCAGCATCTCGTAGAGCATGTCCATGTCGGCTGGGGATGAGGGGACGAAGTCATAGACCCCGTCGTGTTTGGTCATCCCGGCGACGGCATTGGGGTCGTCCGGCTGCTGCGGATGATTGCTCACTGCGCGAACGATGGCCAACTCGTCGTTGAGATCCAGCGTCGGCTCCTGATCGGGATCAGGAGCACCATCTGGCAACGGCTCAGCGGGAGCAGGGGACCGGTCGTTGACGAGCCAACGTGCACCGGCGTCCTCAGGGGAGGTGTGGCGTCCCTTGAGATCGAAGCGGAACATCGCTGCGCTCGGAGCTCCATCCTCGGTCTCGGGCCAGGTGGCCTCAAGGGCCCAGGTAAGGTCCTCGTGGCGCCACGACCGCCAGGAGATCTTCTCATCGGGGATTGAATTGGCCTTGGCGACGCGGGAGATGACGGTACCCAGGGTGCGGTGGGACCCGGCCGCGCCGGCGCGGCGAACCGGGCACGTCATGGCAACCTCAATGATGTGGTCCAACTCGGCGAGGACCGGTACGGCGAAGGGCTCCACCTGGTCGACGCCGACGCCCGCCTCTGCGGCCACCTCCTCGACAGTGGCCCCGGAACGGATCCGCGACTGAATCTCGCGGGGGCTCAGAGCGCTGTCCATCGTCCACCTTCCCTCCCGACCCCTTGTGGTCGGGGTTTGGCTGTGTGAGCCACCAACTTACTGCCTCCGGGCGTGATGGTACCGCCTGGATGCCCTGGCGCGCTGTCTGTCGACTTGACAGGTGTGATACACAAGGGTGCGAATGTTGTGCGGTCGCAGCTCGCAATGAGCGAGTTGGCGACGTCTCGAGTCCTTACTGGAAGGTGACTATGGCTACCGATTACGACGCTCCCCGCAAGACTGATGAGGAGGTCAGTGAGGACTCCATCGAGGAGCTCAAGAACCAGCGCAACGACAAGAACTCCGGAAAGGTCGACGAGGACGAGGTCGAGGCTGCTGAGGCTTTTGAGCTTCCCGGCGCTGACCTGTCCCATGAGGAGTTGACCGTCCGGGTGTTGCCTCGCCAGTCCGGCGAGTTCACCTGCGCGTCTTGCTTCCTCGTGAAGGGACGCTCCCAGCTGGCTGAGGAGCGTGACGGTCAGTTCTACTGCGTCGATTGCGTCTGATCCTCCCTTGACATGAACGGGCCCCCGCCACGTGGCGGGGGCCCGTTGTCGTTTCGTGGGGTAGGGGCTCAGTCGTCGTTCTTGTCCTTGAAGTCCTTGCCGGTGATGGGGTTGACCGAGCTGAACTTCATCCAGCGCTTGTTGACGAAGCGGTGCATCAGCAGCTGGGATCCGGCGATCCCGATGCCGCTGGCCAGCGCCCATGAGAGTGCTTTCGTGGTCGAGACCTCGGGGTCATCAGGCTGGGGAGTCTCGTCGTCGCCGGTGACGTACTTCCACACGCCTTCGACGACCTTCTGGCTAACGATGGTGGTGACGGCGCCGAGGGCACCGGCGTAGACCTTCCACAGGATCTTTTCTGGGATCATGGCGTCATCATATTGCGTCATGGCCCGTCGACTAGGCTGTGACGGTGAATTCCCCCCATCCTTCTGGACCAGTCGTCTACTCCGAGAGACTCTGCGCCCCGCCTGCATGGTGGCTCATCGGAGCTGCCGTCGCGATCTCGCTCATCGTGGCGATCGGTGCCTGGACGAGCCCGACCACTGGGATGATCGTCGCCGTCATCATCGTCGTGCTCGTCGTTGCTGCCTTCGTCGAGGCCGGACGGGTACGCATCGTCGTCACTGAGGACGGATTTGGTGCAGGACGGTCCTGGATCGAGTGGAGATGGGTCGATCGGGTTCGGGGCGTGGACGCAGGGACGATGACGTCCGTGATGCACTCCAGCCATCAGGTCGGGTCGTTCCTCGTGACACGGCCCTGGATAAAGTCTGGGCTCGTGTTGAGGCTCGCTGATCCTGCAGACCCGCATCAGGCATGGATCGTCAGTACCCGCCACCCCGACAAGTTGGCGGCGATCGTGTCCGAGTACGTGGTGGCGCCGGATTCTGCCGCTGTGTCCTCCCCACCTGTTTCCAAGGATCCTTTCAGTGACTCTCGTGATGAGGAGGACAGCCGTGACTGACGTCATCGTCCCGACCGTGGCAGATTCGGAAGCCATGCCCCGCTATGCGATGCCCGGTGACGCCGGGGCCGATCTCACCTGCCGCCATGACGTGGACCTGGGTCCGGGGGAGCGGGCCATGGTCGAGACCGGTGTGCGTATTGCCCTGCCGGAGGGTTACGTCGGGCTGGTCAACCCGCGGTCAGGCCTGGCCGCGCGGTGCGGACTGTCGATTGTCAACGCTCCCGGGACCATCGACTCCGGGTACCGAGGACAGATCAAGGTGCTGCTCATCAACACTGATCCCAGGGAGTCCGTGCACCTTGATGCCGGGTCGCGAATAGCTCAGCTCGTCATCGTCCCGGTGGTGCAGGCAGTCTTCCAGCCGGTCGGCGACCTGGACGAGACCGAACGCGGCCAAGGCGGATACGGGTCGACCGGCGTTTCTGGTGTGCGTCCCGCTGATGGTTAGACTGCATTTGTTGACACCACAGTGTCGGTCGAGGAAGGACACAATGTTCGGTCGCAAGAAGCGCAACGACGACGTCGAGACGGATGAGGGCATCGACGAGGAGCTCGAAACCACCGAGGAGGCTCCCGACGATCCCGACGTCGAGGAGACCACTGACGAGGACGAGCCCGGCGAGGAGAAGGACGCCTCCACCTACCGGATCAACCTCGACCGCGAGGATGGCCCCTTCGACATCGACGAGGTCGACCTCGACGCCGACGATGTCGAGCGCATCGACTTCGGTTCCCTCATCGTTACCCCGTTCGAGAACATGCAGATGCAGATCCAGTTGGACCAGGCCTCTGGTGCCGTGCAGAGCCTGCTCGTCGTTCAGGGGAACTCCGCCATCGAGGTGGCCCTCTTCGCTGCTCCTGCCTCGACCGTCATGATTGACGAGGTCCATGAGGAGATGGTCCGCGGCACCGCTGCTCAGGGCGGCGAGGCCAATGTCGGCCCCGGACCGATGGGTGCCGAGCTTCGTCGTATCGTCCCGATGAAGGGGCCGGACGGTGAGGATGGGTACCACGTGTCCCGCACCTGGCTGGCCCAAGGGCCGCGCTGGCTGCTGCGCGGTGTGCTGATGGGCGAGTCGGCTCTTGGCGAGAAGCTCGACGCCACCGGCCAGCTACTGTTGGAGTTCTTCTGCAACCTCGTGGTGCGTCGTGACGACAGCCCGCGTGTCCCCGGCGACGTCATCCCACTGAAGGTTCCTGAGGGTCTGCACCCGGAGGAGTCCTGATCATGGCCGAAGGCACCGATGCTCGCGCCCCCCGCGAGTCGATGCTTCGGCGGGTCCTGCACCGGGTCACGGCGTCCAACGAGGATCTTGCCGATGACGACTTGCAGCGCTCCAGCATTAATGCCGGGGTCTCGACCATTGCCGAGGCCAGGATGCGTTCCCGTGCGTCCCTCCAGGGGAGGATCGAGGTGCTGACCCTCAACCCTCGCGGAACGAATCGCTGGCTCGAGGCCGAGCTGCGCGACGGCACTGGTGCTGTGACGTTGATATGGATGGGTCGGCGTCGCATCCCGGGGCTACGCGCTGGACGAAGGATCAGCGTCGAGGGGATGATCACCGAGGCGGATGGGCGCCGAGTGATCTACAACCCCAGGTACACCGTTCTTCCCGACTGAGTGGCAGTCCTCGACTAGGTGACAGCTTCGGCGAAGGATCTTGGGGTTTCCGGGCCTTCGCCGGGCCCCGGGACTCGTCTTCAGACCGGGTGGCCCTAGCCCCCTTCGCTGGCGCTTCTTCACCGCTCGGTGCCTGTTTCCTTGACATGGCTTCCCCATTCCTGACCTCGTGCCTCCGTTTACCGTCTTCCTTCCGACCCGTGTTGGTCTCCCGCTCACCTCGCGCGTTCACTCCGCCCTGGTGTGGTGATGTAGGTCCTGATGGCTCCTGTTGTCATGTGGGTTGGCAGCAGGAACCGTCGTAACCGTTATTGCCACCACTTGGGCAGGGCGAGGCGCGGGGCGCGTGGGGTATTGATGCTCTCCAGGCCAGCCATAGATTGTCGAGGCGTTCAACCCTGGTGGAGATCTGGGTGGCAACCGGCCCTGCTGCAACCACAGCTGACAGCAGCCTTATCCAGAACCGGGATTACCACGACGGAGGGGGAACCGGGCATGAGGGGGGAAGGAGGGAACACGAAGAGGAGCGCGGGACAGCACGGTAGGTGCTGCCTCACAGCTGCGGGGCACCCCACAAGAAGCCTCAGGGCTGTGAGTCCGAATCAGCTGATCAGTGAGGCGCCAGCAGGTCGACCAGATCGGGCTCGTAGTTCGGTGAGACCATGAAGAGCAGCTCATCGCCGGCCTCCAGTGCGGTCTCACGCTCCGGCGCACGCCCCTGACCATCACGGATGATGGCGACGAGAACTGCATCTCCGGGCATCGAGATGTCGCGGATGCGGTCACCCACACGCGGAGAGTTGTCAGGCAGGGTGAGCTCGACAAGGTTCGCGCGGCCCTTCTGGAAGGTGAACAGGCGGACCAACTCTCCGACGGTCACAGCCTCCTCCACCAGTGCCGCCATGAGCCGCGGGGTTGACACAGCAACATCGACTCCCCACACCTGGTCGAACATCCACTCGTTGCCGGGATGGTTGACACGGGCGACGGTCCTCGGCACGCCGAATTCAGTCTTGGCGAGCAGCGAATGGACCAGGTTGACCTTGTCGTCGCCGGTGGCCGAGATGGCGATGTCACAGTTGTCGATGCGGGCCTCTTCGAGGGCAGCCAACTCGCAGGCGTCCGCGCACAGCCACTCGGCTTCCGGCACGGTGTCCGGCTTCATGGCCTTGGGGCTCTTGTCGATGAGCAGGATCTGATGCCCATGAGCCGTGAGCTCACGGGCAATGGATCGACCGACGTTACCGGCTCCAACGATGACGATTCTCACGATTCTCCTTGCCTCGGGTGATCAGAGCGTTGCGTCTAGCACTCAACGCTTGACCGGCGGCTTAGCCAGCAGGCCCTCGATCTCGGTGATGCGCTCGACCTCGACGGCTGCGTAGACGACGTCTCCATCCTGCAGCAGGGTGGCGTCGTCAGGAACCATGCCCTGACCGAACCGCAATAGGAAGGGCAGCGGGGTGTGGATGCGGTCCTGGATGGCGGAGATCTTCATCCCGACCCAGTCAGTGTGGGTGTTGACGCGGATGAGACGGACCTGACCGGAAGGATCACGCCAGGCCGGCTCAGAACCCTCCGGCATGAGGCTTCGCAGCACCTGGTCGGCAGCCCAGCGCACGGTCGCGACTGTCGGGATCCCGAGCCGCTCGTACACCTCAGCACGTCCCTGGTCGTAAATGCGCGCCACGACGTTGTCGATTCCGAACTCTTCGCGGACCACGCGGGCGGCCAAGACGTTGGAATTGTCCCCACTGGAGACGGCAGCGAATCCGTCAGCCTCGCGGACGCCGGCCTTCTCCAGTACCGAGCGGTCGAATCCGACCCCCTTGACCGTCCGTCCCTTGAAGTCGGGCCCAAGCCGGCGGAAGGCGTTGTCGTCAATGTCGATGACCGACACGTCGTGGCCACGTTTCTCCAACAGGATGGCCAAGCTCGAACCGACTCGGCCACATCCCATGATGACGATGTGCACGGGACCCCTTTCCTGGGTTGCGGTGGCACCCATCCGTGTCGTGGTTGTCGGGGCCATTCTGCCGCGTCCCGGTCTGCCTGTCTCGTCCGAGGGCGGTTGCTGACCTCACGGTCATGAGGGTACCGGCAATGTGCCGATGATGTTCCACGCAAGTAGAGTGGCCCGTCGTGAAGGTTTTCCAAGCCGTCAAGAGGGTGCTCATCGGGCGCAAACTCGAGAGCAGTGCTCTGGGCGAGACCCTCCTGCCGAAGCGGATCGCACTGCCAGTGTTCGCTTCCGACGCCCTCTCGAGTGTGGCGTACGCCCCTGACGAGATCCTCATCACCCTGTCTCTGGCAGGCGCTGCCGGATTCGCATTCTCGTGGAAGATCGGCATTGCCGTTGCCCTCGTCATGCTCATCGTCGTGATGAGCTACCGCCAGACGGTGCATGCGTACCCGTCCGGTGGTGGTGACTACGAGGTCGCGACAGCCAATCTCAGCCCGCAGTTCGGGCTCGTCGTGGCCTCCGCCCTGCTCGTCGACTACGTCCTGACAGTGGCTGTGTCGGTGTCGTCGGGCATTCAGAACGCCGAGGCGATGATCCCCGGCCTTGCCGGGCACGAAGGCGTCGCGGCGGCTGTCGTCATCGCGATCCTGACAGCCATGAACCTGCGTGGTGTCAAGGAGTCCGGAACCTTCTTCGCCGTGCCCACGTACGCCTTCATGATCTCAGTGATCTGCATGGTGATTTGGGGTTTGACAAGGGTTTTCGTCCTGGGAGACAGCCTGCGCGCTCCCACCGCCGACTACACGGTCGTCGGAGCACCGAAGTACACCGGTCTCGTCGGTATCGCCTTCGTCATCCTCATGGCGCGTACCTTCTCCTCAGGCTGTGCCGCGCTGACCGGCGTCGAGGCGATCTCCAACGGTGTCCCATCCTTCCGCGAGCCGAAGTCGAGAAACGCAGCCACGACCTTGGCAATGCTCGGTGGAATCGCCGTCTCCATGCTCATGGGCATCCTCGTCCTGGCCAATGTCACGGGCGTCAAGATGTTCGACCCGACGGGGGAGTCCCACCTCGTCGACACTCACGGAAATGTCGTCAAGGACCAGGTGACGGTCGTCGGCCAGCTCGCCCGAACCGTCTTCTACGACTCCTTCAAACCGGGCTTCTACATCATGATCGTCTGCACGATGATCATCCTGTTCTTGGCTGCCAACACTGCCTTCAACGGCTTCCCGGTGTTGGGTTCGATCCTCGCCCGTGACGGCTTCCTACCCCGTCGTCTGCACACCCGTGGCGATCGTCTGGCCTACTCCAACGGCATCCTGACGCTGGCCACCGGCGCCATCATCCTCGTGCTGGTCTTCAACGCCTCGGTGACTGCGCTGATCCAGTTGTACGTGGTTGGCGTCTTCATCTCCTTCACGGTGAGCCAGACCGGAATGATGCGCCACTGGACGCGGCTGCTGCGCACCGACGCCTCGGCCTCGGTCAAGGAGCGCCGCAGGTGGAAGCACTCGCGGATCATCAACGGCATCGGCCTGGTGGGAACTGGTGTCGTCCTGATCATCATCCTGGCGTCGAAGTTCATCCACGGTGCCTACCTCGCACTCATTGCCATGGCCTTGGTCTACGTCCTCATGACGGGGATCAAGAAGCACTACGACTCGGTGGCCCAGGAGTTGGAGCTGAACAGCCCGTCCGACCGTGCCCTGCCGTCGCGGGTCCACGCGGTCATCATGATCTCGGACCTCAACAAGCCAACGATGAGGGCCATTCAGTTCGCGAAGGCCACCGTGCCAACTTTCCTGGAAGCCGTCATCGTCGACGTCGATCCCGACGTCACGGACCGCCTGCTGGAGCGTTGGGACGAGGAGGACATCGACATCCCCCTCAAGGTCATCGCTTCCCCGTATCGCGAGATCACCAACCCCTTCATCGACCACATCCGTCATATCCGCAGTGAGAATCCGCGAGACATGGTCGAGGTGTTCATTCCTGAGTACGTCGTCGGTCACTGGTGGGAGCATCTCCTGCACAACCAGACGGCTCTCGTGGTGCGGGCGCGCTTGCACTTCATGCCCGGAGTTCTCATCTCCTCGGTGCCGTACCAGTTGTGCAGCTCGGCGATTCTGGAGAAGCGCTGGAAGCGCAACGATCCGCGATCGTGGCGGGATCCCAGCGCGACGATCACGCCACGGCACTGACGGGATGCTTTCCTTGTGACGGCTTCGTGGTGATGATCACCACGAAGCCGTCACGGGTAGTGCCACAACGTCAGCTTTTCGCGAACGTGGCCTCGCCCACCCCCTGATATTGCGGGGTTCGAGGCCCATCAAGGCCTCAGCTGCACGGAAGTGACACCACTGGGGGCCTAGACTTGGCCTGATGCAGGAGTCTGTTGATGCGTCCCCGGCTGAGGAATTCGACCTCGTCATGGGCAAGGTCGCCCACGGTGGTTACTGCGTGGGGCATCTGGACGGCAGGGTCGTCTTCGTCCGCGGTTCATTGCCAGGGGAGAAGGTTCGGGTCCGATTGACCGATACCTCCAAGGCCTCGCACTGGTTCGGGCAAGCCGTCAAGGTCATTTCGCCTGACCCGCACCGGGTTGTCCCGCCGTGCCCCGTCGCGGGGGTGTGCGGTGGCTGCGACTTCCAGCATGTCGACGTCGAGTTCCAGCGCGAGCTCAAGCGACGGGTCGTTGCCGAACAGCTCAGTCGCATCGCCGGCATCAAGTGGACTGGATCCGTGGAGACTGTCGACGGTTCCTCCGACGGCCTGGGTTGGCGGACCCGTATGCAATATTGCAGCCTCGATGGCCGGCCGGCTCTGCGACGCCACCGCAGTCATGATGTGGTGAAAGTGCCTGAAGGTGGTTGCCCCATCGCGCATCCCGCTGGGCGCCCGGCTGCCGAGTCAGCGTGCCGCGCGGCCGACCAGGCGATTGTCATGGTGACTAGCTGCCTCACACAGGACCCGGAGGTGAGTGTCATCGCGGATGGGCAGCTCATCGCCGGCGGCGAGACGATGACGGCTCAGGTGGGTCAGCGTCGTTGGAAGGTTGGTGCCGGCGGCTTCTGGCAGGTCCACCCCGGGGCAGCCGAGGCATTGGCCGACGCCGTGGTGGGTGGTCTGGATCCTCATCAGGGTGACGAGGCCCTGGATCTGTACTGCGGGGTCGGACTCTTTGCAGGTCTGCTCGCCGATCATGGCGTTCGCGTTCGTGGCATTGAGGTGTCGCGCCAGGCGGTGGCATTGGCACGACGAAATGTCCCCGGTGGGCGTTTCACTGCCGGGCGGGTGGAACGAGTCCTGCCGCGTATGAAGGCCAAGTCGAATCTCGTCGTGCTGGATCCCCCGCGCAAGGGGGCGGGCAAGGCTGTCGTCCAGGCCGTGACGCGAACGTCACCGCGAGCGATCGCACATGTCGCATGTGATCCGGCTGCGCTGGCCCGCGATCTGCACCTGTTCGACGTCGGCGGATATGCGCCGCGTTCGATCCGTGCGTTCGACGTCTTCCCGATGACTCATCATGTCGAGGCCGTGGCGATCCTGGAGCCGAAGATCTGAGATGGCAGGTCCAGTTCCGATGTGTCCGCTGCGCCCGGGGGATCCTTGTAGTCTGTGCCAGCTCTACGTCACCGGCCCTCAGGACTGCGGTCTGGTATACCTCGTCATGGGTGATGACGCCCTGCGCAGCGAGCTCGCGAAGTCCAGGAAGGTGGCGCGAGAGAAGGAGAAGCAGAGCGCCCCGCCGCATGCGGTCGAAGTGACAGATGACGACGAGCTGGGGCCCGATCCCCGATCTGAGGGACTTGACTGATCCATACGATGAAACCTGTCCGGAACCACGATGTGATGCAGGCTGGGTTGGTGACGCCGTGTTGCGGTGCTGACAGGGGCGTCACCATGACCACCATGACTGTATCCCGCCGCACCGTCCCAAAATAGGGTGCAGCGCGGGGCTCTGGTGCCATGAACAAGTCGGATGGAGGTGTTCACCTTGAGCATGTCGACGGGGCCTGATGATCCTGTGGGCTCATTCTACTTCTTAGCCAAGCCTAACTTTGGGGCCGTTTCACAACAAGATATCTTGATGTCAAGATATCTTGTTCCGCCACGATGGTGGAGCTCGACGCGAGATGATGAGATCCGCATCGACTAGTCAGGAGTCCACATGAGTGTCAACAGCTTCGACGCGAGACGAACCCTCGACGTCGACGGCCAGTCCTACGAGATCTACGACGTCACCAAGGTCGACGGTTCCGACAGCCTGCCGTACAGCCTCAAGGTTCTGCTCGAGAACCTGCTGCGCACCGAGGATGGTGCTAACATCACCGCTGAGCAGATCACCGACCTGGGACATTGGGACGCCGACGCCCAGCCGTCCAAGGAGATTCAGTTCACCCCGGCTCGCGTCATCATGCAGGACTTCACTGGCGTGCCCTGCATCGTCGACCTGGCCACCATGCGTGAGGCAGTCACCGATCTTGGTGGTGACCCAAGCAAGGTCAACCCGTTGTCGCCCGCCGAGATGGTCATCGACCACTCTGTCATCGTCGAGCGCTTCGGCACTCCAGAGGCCTTCGAGCAGAATAAGGACATTGAGTACCAGCGCAACCGTGAGCGCTACCAGTTCCTGCGGTGGGGTCAGACCGCGTTCGAGAACTTCCGTGTCGTCCCGCCGGGCACCGGCATCGTCCACCAGGTCAACATCGAGCACCTCGCCCGCGTGACCTTCGTTCATGACGAGGACGGCAAGAAGGTCGCCTACCCGGACACCTGCGTCGGCACTGACTCCCACACCACCATGGTCAACGGTCTTGGCGTCGTCGGCTGGGGTGTGGGTGGCATCGAGGCCGAGGCCGCCATGCTCGGTCAGCCGGTTTCCATGCTGGTCCCGCGTGTCGTGGGCTTCAAGCTCTCCGGTGAGCTGCCTGACGGCGTCACCGCCACCGACCTCGTCCTGACGATTACCCAGATGCTTCGTGAGCACAAGGTCGTCGGCAAGTTCGTCGAGTTCTACGGCCCCGGCGTCGCCGCCGTGCCGCTTGCCAACCGCGCCACCCTGGGCAACATGAGCCCTGAGTACGGCTCGACCATCGCCGTCTTCCCGATCGACGACGTCACCCTGGACTACCTGCGCCTCACCGGTCGTGACGAGTCCCAGGTCAAACTCGTCGAGGCCTACGCCAGGGCCCAGGGCATGTGGCACGACCCGGATCGCAAGCCCCGCTACTCCGAGTACATGGAGCTCGACCTCTCGACGGTCAAGCCGTCCATTGCCGGCCCGAAGCGTCCGCAGGACCGTATCCTCGTCTCCGAGGCGAAGGAGACCTTCGAGAAGACTGTTCCCGACTACACCACCAACCCAGGTGCTGCCATTCCGGTCACCCTGGCCGATGGACGCTCCTTCGAGCTGCGCAACGGTGCCGTGACGGTTGCCGCTATCACCTCCTGCACCAACACCTCGAACCCGAGCGTCATGATTGCCGCCGGACTGGTGGCCAAGAAGGCCCACGAACTGGGTCTGTCGCCGAAGCCGTGGGTCAAGACCTCGTTGGCCCCGGGATCGCAGGTCGTCACCGACTACTTCGAGCGGGCCGGACTCTCCGAGCACCTTGTTGCCATGGGATTCGACCTGGTCGGCTACGGATGCACCACCTGTATCGGTAACACTGGCCCGCTCATACCCGAGGTCTCGGCCGCCATCAACGAGAACGATCTGGCCGTCACGGCAGTACTCTCCGGCAACCGTAACTTCGAGGGTCGCATCAGCCCCGACGTCAAGATGAACTACCTGGCCAGCCCGCCGCTGGTGGTGATCTGCTCGATCGCTGGCACCATGGACATCGATCTCAACAACGATGTGCTGGCCACCACCCCGGACGGCCGCGAGGTTCGTCTGGCCGATCTGTGGCCCTCCACCCAGGAGATCGAGGAGATCGTCGGATCGTCCATCTCCGCCGAGATGTACTCCGAGCGCTACGCCGACGTCTTCGACGGTGGCCCGCGTTGGAAGGAGCTGGAGACCCCCGAGGGTGAAACCTTCTCCTGGGATCCTGCCTCCACCTATGTCCGCAAGCTGCCGATCTTCGACGGCATGAAAGCTGAACCCGACCCAGTCGGTGACATCACCGACGCCCGCGTCCTGCTCAAGCTCGGCGACTCGGTCACCACCGATCACATCTCCCCGGCCGGCAATATCAAGACCGACTCCCCGGCGGGCCAGTGGCTTGCTGGCAACGGCGTCGAGCGTCGCGACTTCAACTCCTACGGCTCCCGCCGTGGAAACCACGAGGTCATGATGCGTGGCACCTTCGCCAACATCCGCCTGCGCAACCAGCTCGCCCCGGGAACCGAGGGTGGCTTCACCCGCGACTTCACCAAGGTCGACGGCCCCGTCACCACGGTCTACGACGCCTCGGTGAGCTACCGCGAGCAGGGCATCCCGCTGGTTGTCCTGGGTGGCAAGGAGTACGGTTCCGGATCTTCCCGTGACTGGGCCGCCAAGGGTACCCAGTTGCTGGGGGTCAAGGCCGTCATCACCGAGAGTTACGAGCGTATCCACCGATCCAACCTCATCGGCATGGGTGTCCTGCCGTTGCAGTTCCCGGAGGGTGAGTCGGCTGATTCCCTCGGCCTGACCGGCGAGGAGACCTTCGAGATCACTGGCGTCGACAAGATCAACGAGACGATCCCGGAGACGGTCCACGTCAAGGCCGTCAACGGTGACAAGGTCGTTGAGTTCGACGCCGTCGTCCGCATCGACACCCCAGGAGAGCGCTCCTACTACCTCAACGGAGGCATCCTTCAGTACGTGTTGAGGAACATGGCTCGTAACTGACGCATGCGTTCAACCGGGGGCGGAAACCACGTGGTTCCCGCCCCCGGTCATCGTCTTCTGAGAAATCGCACCAGGGCAGTGGCGACGACGAAATGGTGGGTGCCCTCGAGAAGTCCTGAAATCCGTGTGACAACCCTCACATCCCGTGACCCTCTGGTCACTACAGTGACGACACACAGCACTGAGAATCGTAGACGAGGGGAAACACCGATGGGACGACTCACCCGAATCGTGGTCACCGCACTGGCAGGCGGAGCCTTGACACTGACGCCCATGGCAGCCCACGCCGCACCGGCCACCTCCGATGCCCCGACCAGTGACGTCACGGCGGCCGTTCCGGGAATCCTCGGACAGATCCATGACACGCAGATCCATGACACCAAGGGCATCACCGTCACCTCCGTGACGAAGGTCTCGGGGCAGCAGCGCACTTGGCAGATCAATTACTCGACCCCGTCGATCGATCCCGCACAGACCTTTGATGGTCAGATGGCCATCCGCGTCACTCTGCCAGCTGGGTACGCCTCCCATCCCGACAAGCATTACCCGGTCCTCTACCTGCTTCCCGGCGGTGGAAGCGGTCGGGTCCGTGACTGGACCGACGAGTCGGGCAAGCAGGGCAAGGCAGAACAGATCACCGCCGATGCCGATCTCATCACGGTGACATTGGAGGGTGGCAAGGTCAGCTGGTACTCCGACTGGGCGAACCAGTCTCGCGGTGACGCCGACTGGTCGCACCACCACCTCGACGAGGTAATTCCCTTCGTCGACTCCAACTTCCGCACTGTGGCGTCAGGCAAGCATCGCGCCATTGCCGGTCTCTCCATGGGCGGCTACGGGGCCTATCACTACGCGATGGAACATCCGGGGATGTTCTCCTCGGTCTCGGCCTACTCTGGTGCCGTCGACATCGAGAGCGCCTCGGTGCGGGCCACCGTGGCCGAACAGCTCGTCAAGAGTGGATATCAGCCTGACTCGGTCTGGGGCCCGATGGTGCGAACCAACAGGACACTCGTCGAGGCGAACCCGTCCAGTGGAGAGGGAGCCGACAACCTCGCCAGCATTCAGCGCGACGGCACCCGTCTGGCTTTGTACGCGGGCACTGGGCTGGGTAGCGGCAATCCAGGTGCCATGGCCATCGAAACGGCTGTTGGAGCCAATACGACCGCTCTGCACGTGCGGCTCGCTGCTCGCCAGGTTCCCCATACCTACATCCGTTACACGACCCGCACTTACGGCGGTTTCAAGTGTGATGGCGGCCACGACTGGGGCTGCTGGAACGCTGATCTGAGCCAGGACCTGCCCCTCATCCTCAAGGCCGTGCGTGCCTGACTCCCCCCATGATCTGCCGGGCCCATCCTTTTCTTCCGGGGCTTACCAGTTGTGAAGAAGGTAGCCGGATTGTGAGCGTGAGGCGAAACGGGACGCAAAGTGGACCCGGCACTCTGGTGGCAGGTCCTAAGATGGCACGTATGGCTCTTCTCGACGACATCGGCTGCCCCGACGACGTGAGGAAACTCACCACTCAGCAGGCCGACGACCTCGCCGAAGAGATTCGTACCTTTCTCATCGACAATGTTTCGCGTACTGGTGGCCATTTGGGTCCGAACCTCGGCGTCGTCGAGCTGACGATCGCGCTCCACCGGGTCTTCGACTCACCTCATGACCCCATCATCTTTGACACCGGTCACCAGAGCTATGTCCACAAGATCCTGACCGGACGTGCCGCTGGCTTCGACAAGCTGCGTCAGCGCGGCGGTTTGTCCGGATACCCGAGCCGGTCCGAGTCGGCTCATGACTGGGTGGAGAACTCGCACGCCTCCACCTCCTTGTCCTGGGCCGAGGGCCTTGCCGAGGGATTTCTCTCGCGTGGCGAGGACCGCACGGTCGTCGCCGTCATCGGTGATGGTGCACTCACCGGTGGTATGGCCTGGGAAGCCCTGGACTCGATCGCGGATCAGCAGGATCTGCGTCTGGTCATCGTCGTCAATGACAACGGACGCTCCTACACCCCGACGGTGGGAGGTCTGGCCAACCAGCTCGCCATCATTCGCACCGATCCTCACTATGAGGAAGCCCTTGATCGTATGAAGCGGCATGTCACCGAGAAGCCGCTGGGCAAACAGGTCTTCGGTCTCATGCACGCGGCGAAGGCCGGCGTCAAGGACGCCCTCATCGGCAACGGGATCTTCTCGGACCTGGGAATCAAGTACCTCGGTCCGGTTGACGGTCATGACGTCTCGTCCGTCGAGCGCGCCCTCGAACTGGCCAAGCGCTACGAGCATCCCGTCATCGTCCACGTCATGACGACGAAGGGCAAGGGATTCGCTGCCGCTGAGGCCAACGAGGAGGACCACTTCCACGCCGTCGGTCAGATCGACCCCAAGACGGGAAAGTCCCTCAAGGTTGCCGGTGGTGCCTCGTGGACCCATGCCTTTGCCGGTGCCATGGTCGAGCTGGGGGAGAGGCGTCCCGACGTCGTCGGCGTGACTGCTGCCATGCTCCACCCAGTCGGACTGGCCCCGTTTGCCGCCCGTCACCCGGAGCGGGTTCTCGACGTCGGAATTGCCGAGCAGCATGCGGTCACCGCGGCGGCTGGCATGGCCGCTGCCGGTCTTCATCCGGTCGTCGCCTTGTACTCGACCTTCCTCAACCGGGCCTTCGACCAGCTCCTCATGGATGCTGGTCTGCACCATGCCGGCGTGACGATCGTGCTGGATCGGGCTGGAATCACCGGCTCCGACGGCGCCTCTCACAACGGCATGTGGGACATGGCGATCTGTGGGATCGTGCCCGGCCTCATGCTCTCGGCACCTCGTGATCGTCAGCATCTGATCTCGCTACTTGACGAGGCCGTCGACACTGATGACCGCCCCACCGTCATCCGGTACTCGAAGGCTCCCATGCCTGACGACATCCCAGTGGTGTCCTCCCACGAGGGCCTGGACGTCCTGCGCGAAGGACCGGAGGACGGCATCCTCGTCGTTGCCCATGGGCAGTTGTGCACTGATGCCTTGAAGGCAGCAGACAGTCTCGACGTCCCGGTGCGAGTGGTCAGCCCCCGCTGGTCCCTCCCGGTCTGCGAGGGTCTTCTCGAGGAGGCCTCAAGGGCTCATGCCATCATCAGTGTGGAGGACGGGTTGGTCGTCTCCGGACTCGGATCCCATCTGGCTGACGCCTTGTCAGAACGAGGTGTCTGGCGTCCGACCCGCAACCTCGGCATCCCGCAGCGCTACCTCGACCATGACTCGCGGTCGGCCATCATGGCTGAGCTGGGCCTGAATGCCGAGGGGATCGCTGAAGCAGTCGCTCAGCTGGCCTCCCAGCTCGACACCCAGTGAGCTGACTCCCCGACCGGAGAGCCTGAGGTCGCGATCACAGCTGGGCCATGACCTCGCTGAGCAGACTCGCGAGGATCCCTCGCTGCCACGGACGGGCGCCCAAATCTGCGAAGAACGCATCGACCCCCGCGACGGAGAGGTCGTGCGGTGGCTGCCATGCGAATTGCCGCAACCATGCCGGGGTACAGAGGTTTTCCGGTGGGACGTCATGGTCAGCAGCCATCTCATTGACGGCCGGTCTGACGGCCGCCCAGCGGGCAGCCTCCTCCGGATGGTGACGCTCCCAGGAGCGGGGGTGGGGGATCGCTGAGGAGTATTCGCGAAATGGCGGGTACTTCTTCGGCGAGACGCCACGGGCGTGGTCGATGGCGTCGACCCAAGTCTGGTGATATTTCATGGCCTGGCCGCGATGGAACCCCTTGACGGACAGGATTTTCTCGACATCGACGTTGACGGTGCGGTCGCAGTGCTTTGCGGCTGCGACGAGGGCCTCGTCACGCAACAGCCTGCCCGGAGCAATGTCGAGGTCGTGGGCGAGGTTCTCGCGCGCCAGCCACAGGTCATGCGCCAGTTGCAGCCCAGCTCTGCTGCGAATGTCACCGATGTGGCTGATCCGGCGCCAACGGGATGCGTCGACACCCGGTTCTTCGCTGGGGAGTCCAGCGGCCACCGTGACGAGGTGGGCGAACTCCTGACGAGCCCATTCGTCCTTTCCAGCCTCTCGGAGGTCGGCGATGACCTTTTCTCGCACGTCGTTGAGGAGCTCGACATCCAGAGCTGCGTAGACGAGCCAGTCATGGGGGAGGGGACGTCGAGACCAGTCCGAGGCGGAGTGCTCCTTGAGAAGGGTCACCCCGCAGTAGTGCTCGACCATCGATCCCAGGCCGACGCGAGGAAGGCTGAGAAGGCGTCCAGCCAACTCGGTGTCGAACAGGTCGTCAGGACGAAGACCGTCCATCGCCAGGCATGGCATGTCCTGGGCGGCGGCATGGAGGATCCACTGTGTCCCGGCGAGGGCATCGGCAAGCGGCTTCAAACCCTCCGTCTCGCCGAGAGCGACGGGATCGACGAGGTGAGTGCCAGCCCCCTCACGGCGCAACTGGATGAGGTAGGCGCGCGGGTTGTAACGGAAACCATGGGCCCGCTCGGTGTCAATCGCGACGGGACCGTAGCCGTTCTGAAGTGCCTGGCACGTGCGGCGAAGAGCCTCGGGAGAAGCGACGACTGGCGGCACTCCTTCCCGAGGCTCTGCAAGGACGGGGAAATCGCTCACGCGAGTTTGGCCCGTCGTGGTGAGATCGCGGTGATCTCGTCAGGAATCGGGGAGACCCCGCACGAGAGCAGGCAGAGGTCGCTCCATGATTCCGCGTGTGAATCGACGTCCTCGGCAGTCGAGAAGGTCGGCGTCCATGAAGCGCGCACCTCGATGTGATTCGACTCTGGGTCGGCAGCGAGCTGCCCGAATGGCCGGCTGACGACTGAGGTGACGGTGCCGGCCTCTGCGTGACGGAGCGCGTGATGGGTGTCGAGAGAATCGGTCAACCAGGACCATGCGACGTTGCCGACCAGGGGGTCAGAAGCCATCGACGGATCGACCTCGGCACGGATCATGGCAACGAATCGGCTCGTTCCCTGCCAGGCCTCGGATCCCGAGGGGTTGTGGAGCAGGATGAGACGTCCGCTTCCGAGTTCGTCACCCTTGATGATGACGGATCCTTCGATCGCCACCGAGAACGGCGAGATGCGGGTAGGAGCGGGTATCTCGCGAACCTCGAGCTTGCTTGACCACGAATACTTGAGGATTCGGGAACGCAACTCCTCGAAATCCACCGGATACATCTGCCGAATCACCCCTTCAGGCTATGGGGATTGCCATGCCCTGGTGCTCTCCGACGCGCCGCGCACCGCGGATAGATGCGGTCCTCATGGTTCAGGTTGAGGGTTTTCACCGTGAGGAGGTCGTCACTTGTCGGTTTCTGCCGGATCGAGATCGAGGCAGATCGAATTGATGCAGTACCTCAGGTCGGTCGGGGTGTCGAAGCCTTCACCGGCGAAAACGTGTCCGAGGTGGGAGTCACATCGGGCACATCTGACCTCCGTCCGTGGGCGCCCCGGAAGGGACTCATCAGTGAGGTAACGAACCCGGTCCTCGGCCAGTGGCGCGTAAAAGGAAGGCCAACCGCAGCTGGACTGGAATTTTTGGGTGGAGCGAAACAGCTCCGCCCCGCAGGCGCGACAGCGATAGACGCCCTCGGTAGTGGCGTCGGTGTATTTCCCCACGAAGGGAGCCTCGGTGCCTGCCTCCCGCAGCACGTGGTATTCCTCGTCGCTGAGACGCTGACGCCACTGATCGGGTGTCAGCACGAGACCCGGTTGCAGGTCTGGTGGGGTGGTGTTCTCGTTGGTCATGATCTCCTCCAGCCCGGCGCATCTCGCCGGTTCCATGTTGAGTGAAACGGTAATTCGGATGTTGTCATTCCCGCGCCGAGTCTGCCGGGTCGCGGCAGGATGGAGGAGCAAGAACCGAGGAAGGACGAACTCACATGGCCAAAGACTCCCTTCAGCTGTCCGATGTGCTGCGCTGCCCGCAGCCCCCGGTTGACATCAGCAAGATTGATACCGGCGCGACTCCGGAGGCACCTGGGGACAAGGAAAGGACCCTCAAGGAGCTCGAGCCGATGGCCGAGGAGCTCTCGGAGTTGCAGGAGACGCTGTTCGCCCGCGGTCGCAGTAACCCTGACGAGGCTCGACGCGTGCTCGTCGTTCTCCAGGGGCTCGACACCGCTGGTAAGGGTGGAGTGGTCCGCCACGTCTTCGGACTGGTTGACCCGCAGGGGATTCACCACCACAGCTTCAAGGCTCCGACCGACGAGGAGCTTAAGCACGACTTCCTGTGGCGAGTGAGGAAGGCCTTGCCCGAGCCCGGAATGCTGGGCGTCTTCGATCGCTCCCACTATGAGGACGTCCTCGTGGCCAGGGTCGACAACCTCGTCGAGGAGAAGGTATGGAAGGAGCGTTACGACCTCATCAACGAGTTCGAGCTCGGACTAGCGGCTGACGGCTGCAAGGTCATCAAGTGCTTCCTGCACATTTCCCCGGACGCCCAGAAGGAGAGGCTGCAGGCTCGTCTTGATGACCCCGCCAAGTACTGGAAGTACAACCCCGGGGATCTCGACACCCGTTCGAAGTGGCCTGATTACATGGACGCCTACCGCGACCTGCTCAGCAAGTGCAATCCGGACGTGGCTCCCTGGTACATCATCCCCTCGGATCGCAAGTGGTACCGCAACTGGGCGGTGGGACGCATCTTGCTGGAGACGATGCGCTCGATGAAGCTCACCTGGCCTCCCGCCGATTTCGACGTGGAGAAGGAGAAGGAACGCCTCGGCAACGCGTGACGAATGAGAGACCGGCCCGGACCCTTGTCCGGGCCGGTGCTGAGTTGATGGGGGTACTACTCGGGGACGACCTCGTCGTCGGTCCGCCCGGAGACCAAACCCATGGCGGCCGAGCAGTACCGCTGAAAGGTGAGGGCTGCGAGGACCGGATCGTCCCCCAAAGGCGCGGAGACAACCTCGGCGCCAGCGTGAAGCGCCATATGAGTGTGGGCGCGGAAGGTCTCGTCGTCGCAGATCCACAGGCTTCCCACCGCAATGTGACGACGACCCTCTCGACGTAGGTGGGTGACGACCTCCTCGACGTTGGTGGTGCCGCCGCTGTTGGTGGCAATGTGAACCGGTAGGTGGTGGTGCTGGGACCACAGGCGCGTCATTTTGGAGAGCATGGCCGCGCCCCGCTGGTCTCCGCTGTCGGGGGTCGAGAGGATGAGTGCATCCAATTCCTGGGCGTGCACGCGATGGGCTGCCAGTCGCAGACGTGCATCGACGAGGTTGAGTAGAGCCGGGGCCGGGCCGGTGGGCCGGGCTACGCGGATGGCCAGGTCCGGATGATTCCGACGGATGTCCTCGGCATGGCGAGTCAGCTGCGGCGGGCTGGAATGAAGGTGAGTGGCATTGATGGGGACCAGGACCAGCTCACTCCACGACGGTTTGATGCGAGGAGCTTTGCAACGGCCTTTCTCCGGCACGAAGCTGACCGTTGACTCGATGTGCGGGTGGAGGTGAGACATTCGCTGCCGCAATCTCTGGCCGATGAGATTCGCGGAGGCTTCGGACATCGCAGGGAGGACGAGGTCGAGTATCGGCGCAGCCATCTGAGCACTCCCTTCCCCAGCCATCAGGACAACAAGTCCGACACGTCGCGTTCACCCTATCGAAGTAGGTCCGTCGAATTGGCGGAATTGTCTCTGTGAACCGGTGTGCATGCAGTCCGTCAAGATGTGGGGCGAATGAGCGGCGACTGTGAGCGTTACGGATTCAACAGGACAGAATCTTTGAGGAAAGGGAGAAACGGTCGGTGTAGCAAAAGGTCGACCGACTCATGTCGACCGACCTTTTTGGTGGGCGATGCCAGGTTTGAACTGGCGACCTCTTCCGTGTCAGGGAAGCGCGCTACCACTGCGCCAACCGCCCGAGGTGGAGACGGGATTTGAACCCGTGTACACGGATTTGCAGTCCGTTGCCTCGCCTCTCGGCCACTCCACCATGTGGATAGGTCCGAAAGACCTCTCCGAGCGGACGACGGGACTCGAACCCGCGACCCTCACCTTGGCAAGGTGATGCTCTACCAACTGAGCCACGTCCGCATGTTTTCCAGCAGTTCTCTGAGGGGCTTTCGCTCCTTGTCGTTCCTGCCGGGCGACGAGAAAGAACTTTAGAGGATGTTTCGGTGACGATGCAAATCGGGGCGGGATGCTCGCACCAAAACTTGTGATTCCCCTAGTCAGAGTGGAGTTTCATTGATGTGGTCCATTGGTGTGTCGCGATTCGGGATCGGTTGGGCGTGCTCCACATCGAGCCCGGATGGATGCTGATCCAGGTCACGGTGCGGGGGAATCAGGCTGGGAGGGGCGTGCGACCGGGGGAAAGCGGTTGATGGGTATGGCGGTGACCGGGTTGCTGATCGGGTTCGCTGCCACCGTGCGTTGCACGATGAGGTGTCAGGACCGCGGTCACCACACACGGGCGTGTCAGACGTCATCAGGTGGTTGGATGGTCTTCGCGATCCCCGGCATTGGTGTCTGCGGATAGTGGCCCGTCGACTTGGACAAGCACCCCCGCTTCTGGCATAGTTTCTCCAGCGCGGGCGGTTGGCGCAGTGGTAGCGCACTTCGTTCACACCGAAGGGGTCGCGGGTTCGAACCCCGCATCGCCCACCACCAGGCATGGCTGCACAGGAGTCCACAGAAGACTGTGCAGCCATTGTCGTCTCCTTTGCTGAAGCATCTGATTGTGCTTCTGGGGCCGCCTCACAGGCTGATTTGCAATACTCTGACAACGTCAGTGCCAGGGATCGGCACTGGGGATCACCGAGGAGGCACACTCATGCCCATCACCGTCAAGGCCCTTCAGAAGGAAGGCCCGGACAAGCCGTTCAAGGTCGTAGAGATCGAGAGGCGAGATCCTCGCCCGGACGACGTCGTCATTGCCATCAAGGCTGCAGGTATCTGTCACTCCGACATCCACACGATCCGCAACGAGTGGGGTCACGCGCATTTCCCGCTCACCGTCGGTCACGAGATCGCCGGTGTCGTCGAGGCCGTCGGTTCCGAGGTGACGAAGTACCAGCCCGGCGACCGGGTGGGTGTCGGGTGTTTGGTCAATTCCTGCGGCCACTGTGAGCAGTGCGCGGCAGGAGAGGAGCAGGCCTGTCTCAACGGGTCCGTGGGAACATATGACACCCGTGACGTCGACGGCACCATCACCCAGGGCGGGTACAGCCAGAAGGTCGTCGTCAACGAGAGGTTCGTCTGTCGCATCCCCGACTCCTTGGGCTTCATGGCGGCAGCTCCGCTGTTGTGCGCCGGGATCACCACCTATTCGCCCATTGCCACTTGGAACGTGGGCCCTGGTGACGAGGTCGCCGTTCTGGGTCTTGGTGGCCTGGGACACATGGGCGTTCAGATCGCGGCGGCGAAGGGGGCTGAGGTCACCGTTCTGTCTCGCAGCCTGCGTAAGGCTGACCTTGCCGAGAAGCTCGGAGCCACGCGTACCCTGGCGACCAGCGACGAGAATTTCTTCCGTGACCATCGCGGTGAGTACGACTTCATCCTCAACACCATCAGCGCCCCGATCGACCTGAAGTCCTATCTCAAGTTGCTCAAGCCGCGCGGCGTGATGGCCTGTGTCGGACTGCCCCCGGAGGAGCTGGGCCTGCCGATTGGTTCCCTCATCAACGGTTCCAAGGTGCTCGCCGGATCCAACATCGGCGGTATCCCGCAGACCCAGGAGATGCTCGATTTCTGTGCGGAGCATCATCTCGGCGCCTGGGTGGAGAAGATCGGCGTTGACGAGGTCGATGCGGCCTATGACCGTGTCGTCGCCGGAGACGTGAGGTTCCGCTTCGTCATCGACACAGCGACCTTTGAGGATGCAGCCCCAGCCGAATGAGCCACGCGCCGATACGACCACGAGCTGAGTCCGAGTCGTTCCGCGACGACTTCTCGTCGCGGACTCCACGCGCCTGGGCGAGATGTCCATCGAGCATCTCCAGATGCTGGGAGCCGTGATCGATGAGCTCCTCGTCGTGGGTCACGAGCATCGTGGCGGTGTCATGCTCATGGGTCAGTTTGGCCACGAGTTCGATGATGCGGGTGCCAGCCTGGGAATCCAGGGCACTGGTCGGCTCGTCGACGACCAGTACGCTGGGGTCGTTCATGAGGGCCCGGGCGATGTTGACTCGCTGGCGCTGTCCACCTGACATCTGCGCCGGCCTCTTGTGCATGTGGTTGGCCAGGTCGACGGCGTCGAGGAGTTCCTTGGCCTGCTCGCGGCGCTCGTCACGGGTGGAGCGATGCGCACCGTCGAGTTCTCCCATCATGACGAGCTGGTCGACGGCGTCGAGGCTGGGGATGAGGTTCGACTGCTGAAAGACGATGCCGATCTTCTCCCGGCGTAGTTCGGTGGTGCCGGCGTCGTCGAGTCCGGTGACGTCGATGCCGTCAATGAGGATGGTGCCGGTGTCGGGCCGGGCCAAGGTGGAAGCGACGGCCAAGAGGCTCGATTTTCCCGACCCGGACGGTCCGGTGATGACGGCGACGTGCCCGTTGTCGACGTGCATGCTGACGTCCTGCAAGGCGGTGACGCGACGGTTGCCGTCTGGACGGGTGAAGGTGACGTTGTCGAGGGTGATCATGCGAAGCTCCTGAAAACTGTGGGGACGGACAGGTCAGCGGGTCGAGCCGAGGGCCTGCTCGGGTTCTGCCCTCGACAGGGAGCGGATGGCCACAGCAGCTCCGGCAAGGCCCAGTAGACCGAGCAGGGTTCCTGGACCGAGTACCGTCCACCACGTCATGGCGAAGGGCATGGTCGAGCGGATGGCGAATCCGGTGATCGTCACGAGGACCAGGCCGGCACCGATACCGATGGCCAGCACCACACCTGCCTGTCCCAGGGCGTCACGACGCAAGGCCTGGGTCGTCGCTCCCAGCGCACGCAGCACACCGATGTCGTGCTGACGCTGGATTGTCCAGACGGTGAAGAATGCTCCGACGACGAGGGCCGAGATGCCCAGAAGGAGGCCGATGATGAGAGCCAGGGAGCCAATCTCAGGTCCGAAGGTCGGCAGCATCCGCACTGACTTCCAAGGAGAAGCCGACTCGGTTCCGGCGGCCTTGTCGACCGCTTTCCAATCGGGCTCGCCATGCACCAGCAGGGCGGTTGGCTCGGCCTTGGGCTGGCCCATGCGCGCCACGGTCGCCTGCCAGTCCGCGTAGCCCATGGCGACGACGGCCGAATGGCAATACCAGGTGTCGTCACTGACGGACCCGACGGCGAACTTCTGGGACCCGATTTCCATCGTGTCCCCGGCTGCTAGTCCGAGGTCATCGGCGATGGTCCGGGAGATGATGACCTTCCCCCTCGCCGGGGCGCCGAGGGAGGTCGCCGCGACGTCGGACCCGAAGATGGCCACTGCGGATCCGGTGCCGTCCTTGCTGGCGCGGGTCTGGGTGACGCCCAGGGGAGTGACCCCTGAGACCCCGTCAGCTGACTGCCAGGTCTTGAGCTGGTTCTCATGCACCCTGGAATCGGTCCACGTCGTCGTCGATCCCGTCTTGGCCAGCACGACCCGATCAGCCGGTACCTGTACCACCGCGGCGACGCTGCGCTGGGCGAGGCCGCCTGCCAGACCGGTGAGGAAACCGACCAGTACGCAGATGAGAGCCACTACCACGGTCATAAGGGCAAACCGGCCCTTGGCGAAGGCCAGATCACGCCGGGCGAGGAACATGGGAACTCCTTGTCGTTGTCGTCGTAACCACCTTCCTGGTGAAAACCCTTGTCGGAATCAGCGCGTGGTGTGGTTGTGGGGCGACTCCAGGCGGAGGCGGACATCAACCTTTTGGATGACGCGGGGGAGGGTGCCTGGTGGCACGGACCTGTGGGTTGCGCACCTACACTTGGGGCCGATGAGAACGACCGCACTTGCTCGTGATGGGTTGCACCGGTGGCGCGACATGGACGCCGGTCACCGCGGACGCGCGGTGGTCATTGAGGTGGGCATGCAGATCGGCATCCAGGTGCTCTTTGCCGGTCTGGTCATCTTCACCGTCGTGATGGCCCTGGTGCTGTCCCCACCCCACTTGTGGCGAATCCTCACCTGGGAGATCCTGCTCATCCTCGTCCACACCGCCCTCATGACGACCCACGTCATGGATCGCACTCGGCGTGACAGGTGGCGGCCCATCCTGGTGACAGTGATGGTCGCCATCTCGATCTTGTTGGCCGTCGACTTCCCCTATGCCGCCTACCTGACGATCCCGCTCTCCTTCGTCTACCTGGATCACCTGGCCCCTCTCCATGCCTGCATCTCCGTCGTCGTCGGGGCCGTGGCCATCGTCCTCGGCGTCGGACTGACGAGTGGCTGGAGCGTCGGGGGAGTCGTCGGGCCGGTAGCCGGTGCCGCAGTGGCCGTCGTCGCCGGTCTGTCCCTCAAGGCGATGCAGGCTCAGGCGGCCGAGTTGGAACGCCTCAATGTCGACCTGCTCGCCGTGCAGGAGAGGTTGGCAGCCTCCCAGCGGGAAGCTGGGGTGCTGGAGGAACGTGCCAGGTTAGCACGGGAGATCCACGACACCGTCGCGCAATCCTTGTCGAGCATCGGTCTGCTGCTGTCGGCGGTTGAGCGCACGGCCCCTGACCATCCGGCGATCGAGCAGATCCAGCTGGCCCACCGCACCTCGTCCGAGGCGTTGTGCGAGACCCGCGTCCTCATCGCGGAACTGGCTCCTCCCACCGTGGCCGATCAGGGTTTGCCGGCAGTTCTCAAGCGACTGGGTGCGACGACGTGGTCACTCGGCGGACTCGACGTCGACGTCGACTGTCCTGACACCTCAGACCTGTCGATGGAGATCCAGACAGTCCTGCTCAGACTGTGCCAGGGAGCCATGTCCAACGTGGTCCGTCATGCCCGTGCCCGGCACGCAACGATCCGGATCTCGCGTACCGATGAATCCCACGTCCATCTGAGGGTGACCGATGACGGCGTCGGGATGGACCTCGACGCGCCAGTGCGAGAGGGAGCTTTCGGGCTGCACGCCATCAGACAGCGGGTCGACGAGCTGTCCGGGGAGGTCTCGCTGACCTCAGAGCCGGGGGAGGGGACGATCATCGACGTCGATCTCCCGGTGCATTCCACCGCCGAGCAACCACGCCTCGTTCACCAAGGAGAACCGTCATGACTGTGCGCGTCCTCATCGCCGACGATCATCCGGTGGTTCGAGCCGGAGTGACGGCCCTGCTCGGTACCGATCCGGACATCGAGATCGTCGCCACCGCATCGACCCCCGCCCAGGCCCTCGCCGCCGCAGCGACGACGGACCTCGATCTCATGCTGCTCGACCTGCAGTTCAGCAGCGATGCCAATGCACCGTCCGGGGTGGACGTCACCCGCAAGGTCCGGTCACAACCGAATCCCCCGGAAGTCCTCATCCTCACCAACTACGACACCGACGCCGACATCCTGGCAGCGGTCGAGGCGGGTGCCACCGGTTACCTCCTCAAGGACGCTCCCGCCGAGGAACTGCTGTCGGCGATCCATCGTGCCGCTCGCGGTGAGGGAGCCCTGGCGCCGGCCGTCGCCACTCGTCTCATGGCTCGGATGCGCTCCCCACAGACCTCCTTGACGGCCCGGGAACTCGACGTCCTGGAAGCCTCGGCGGAGGGGCTCTCCAACACACAGATCGCGGATTCCCTGTACGTCTCCGAGGCCACCGTCAAGACCCATCTGTCGCACATCTACACCAAGCTCGGAGTGACCTCTCGCAGCGCGGCAGTGGCTCGCGCCCGAGACATTGGTCTCATTCGCTGACCCGCAACTCGAAGCGACCCGACCCGGTACGGCATTATTGGACCATGTCCGGCATCCGCCGGGTTGCAATCGAGTGAGGAAGTCAATCGTGTCCATCAGCATCATCCTGCACCGTTCCGGTACCTCCAGGACCGAGCAGGTGGACACCACCACGACCGGTCTGGATCTCTTCGGCTCCGAGCGTGACGTCGTCGCCATGCGGGTCGACGGCAACCTCGTCGATCTGCAGCGCGAACTCCACGACGGCGCCGAGGTGGAGCCCGTCGAGGCGACGAGCGAGGACGGGCTCAACATCATTCGGCACTCGTGCACCCACGTCATGGCACAGGCCGTCCAGCAGCTGTACCCCGAGGTGAACCTGGGTATCGGCCCGTTCATCACCGACGGTTTCTACTACGACTTCGGCAACATCGAGCCCGTCACCCCCGAGGTGCTCACCGAGCTCGAGAAGCGGATGAAGCGGATCGTCAAAGAGAACCAACGCTTCGTGCGTCGGGTCACCAGCGAGGAATCCGCCCGTGAGGAGCTGGCTGACCAGCCGTACAAGCTGGAACTCATCGGCACCAAGGGCAAGGGCGCCGATGGGGCTTCGGTCGAGATCGGTGGCGCCGAGTTGACGATCTACGACAATGTGCGCCGCAATGGCGAGGTTGCCTGGAAGGACCTCTGCCGTGGCCCGCACGTGCCGTCAACCAAGTATCTGGCCAATGCCTTCGCTCTGACGAAGTTCTCGGCTGCCTACTGGAAGGGTGACCAGGCCAACGACCAGTTGCAGCGCATCTACGGCACCGCGTGGGCCAGCCGTGAGGATCTCGTTGCCTACCGGGAGCGGATCAAGGAGGCCGAGCGTCGGGACCATCGCAAGTTGGGAGCTGAGCTCGATCTGTTCTCCTTCCCCGAGGAGATCGGTCCGGGCCTGGTGGTCTTCCATCCCAGGGGTGCGATGCTGCGTCACCTCATCGAGGAACACGTCATCGCGCGCCACATGGAGGCGGGATTCTCCTTCGTGCATACCCCGGAGATCACCAAGGGTGGGCTGTTCCACACCTCGGGTCACCTGCCCTACTACGCCGACACCATGTTCCCGCCGATGCTCGTCGACGAGGAGCGTGACGAGGAGGGCAACGTCACCCGGGCCGGCCAGGAGTACTACCTCAAGGCCATGAACTGCCCGATGCACAACCTCATCTTCCGCTCGCGTGGTCGGTCCTACCGCGAACTGCCGTTGCGGTTCTTCGAGATGGGCCATGACTACCGCTACGAGAAGTCGGGCGTCGTGCACGGGCTGACTCGTATGCGCGGGTTCGCCCAGGATGACTCGCACACCTACTGCACCCGCGAGCAGGCCCCTGGCGAGATCGAGAAGCAGATCGAGTTCTTCCTGTCGATCCTGGCCGACTTCGGTCTGAACGACTTCTACCTCGAGCTGTCCACCCGCGAGGAGGACGGTGCGAAGAAGGAGAAGTTCATCGGCTCTGACGAGGACTGGCAGGCTGCCACCGATACCCTCGACCAGGTGTGCCGCAGCACTGGTCTGCAGTTGGTCCCCGATCCGGGCGGCGCCGCCTTCTACGGTCCGAAGGTCTCGGTCCAGGTCAAGGACGCCATTGGTCGTACCTGGCAGATGTCGACGATTCAGTATGACTTCAACCAGCCTGAGCGCTTCGACCTCGAATATGCGGCTGCTGACGGCACCCACCAGCGCCCGATCATGCTGCACTCGGCCAAGCTGGGCAGTGTCGAGAGGTTCATCGGCGTGCTCACCGAGCACTATGCCGGTGCCTTCCCGGTCTGGTTGGCCCCCGTTCAGGTGCGCCTGGTCCCGGTTGCTGAGGCCTTTGACGAGTACGTCACGACCTTTGCCGAGGTGCTGCGTTCCCAGGGCATCCGGGTCGAGATCGACCTGTCGTCCGACCGCTTCGGCAAGAAGATCCGCAATGCCTCCAAGGAGAAGGTTCCCTTCACCCTCATTGCGGGTGGGGAGGACGCCGAGGCCGGTGCGATCTCCTTCCGACTGCGTGATGGTTCCCAGGTCAACGGCATCGCCCAGGACGAGGCCGCGCGCATCATCGCAGGCTGGAACAGGGCCCGTTGCAACGACGACCCGACTGCTGAGACCTTGCGTGGAGCTGTCGATGACTGAGGACTACCACCTCGAGTTCGCCGAGGATTTGGTCGGGGTCCCGGATCCCTTCCGAAGGTTCTGGACCCCGCACCGGATGGCGTACATCGGCGGTGAGAACAAGCCCCGGGGCGACCGCCCGGAAGACGGGTGCCCGTTCTGTGTCGCTCCGCAGCGCAGCGACGAGGATGCCCTCATCGTCCACCGTGGCGAGACCTGCTACGTCATCATGAACCTCTATCCCTACGGACCGGGGCACATGCTGGTGTGCCCCTACCGTCACGTTGCCGGCTACGTCGACGCCACCGAGGTGGAGGTCGTCGAGATGGCCCACCTCACCCAGGCCGCGATCCGGACCCTTCAGGAGGTGTCCCACCCGCAGGGATTCAACGTCGGGATGAACCAGGGAGCCTCTGGCGGAGCCGGAGTGGCCGCCCATCTGCACCAGCACGTCATTCCACGCTGGACGGGAGACACGAATTTCCTTCCCATCGTGGCAGGTGTCCGTGCTGTTCCACAGCTGCTGGGAGATGGCCGTCAGATGTTGGCCGATGCGTGGGTGGCTCATGCTTGAGCATTTCCGGGCCGCCTGGGCCAAGGTCATGAACCCCATCGCCGACGCCCTGTTGCGGGCGCACGTCACCCCCGACATGGTCACCTGGGTCGGCACCGTCGGTGCCGTCGCCATGGCACTCATCTGCTTCCCACAAGGGTGGCTGTGGCAGGGGCCGTGGCTGGTCGCCCTGTTCATCTTCTCCGATTCGCTCGACGGCAACATGGCCCGCAAGATCGGGCGTCACTCCCAGTGGGGATCCTTCCTCGACTCCACCTTGGATCGATTTGGTGACGCCGCCATCTTCGCGGGGGTGGCGTTGTACTACGCCGGCCCGGGAAACAACCTGCTGTGGACCTCGATGTCCCTCGCAGCGCTGGTCTTCGGGATGGCCACCTCCTATGTACGTGCCAAGGCTGAGTCCTTGGGACTGGAGGCCAAGGTCGGCATCGCCACCCGTGCGGATCGTCTGCTCGTCAGCTTGCTGGCCGTCGAGATCACGGGTCTGGCCAAGGCCGGGGTCTTCCCCTACTGGTGCCTGGCCGTCCTACCGATTGCGCTGTGTTACCTGACGGTGGCCGGAGCCATCACCGTGGTGCAGCGGATGGTGGCAGTGCGTCGGGCATGTCAGTCGTGACGGGTCGGGGCACGGCGTGGGCAGGCTCTCGGCTGAACGGGATGAATGGTTAGGGTGGAGGTTGTGACGCGCACCCTGCCGCCTGAGGAAGTGCCCGAGGCTAATCCGTGGGACACCGATCGATTCTGGACGGTTCCCAACATCCTGTCAGTGATCCGTCTCATCGGCGTACCTGTCTTCCTGTGGCTCGCTCTGGGCCCGCATGAGGATGGCTGGGCCGTTGCGGTGCTTGCTGTTGCCGGTATCACCGACTGGCTCGACGGCAAAATTGCCCGTCGCTGGCACCAGATCTCGCGCATCGGCCAGATGCTTGACCCCATCGCCGATCGTCTCTACATCTTCGCCACGGTCATCGCGTTGACCCTGCGCGACGTCATACCACTGTGGCTGGTCATTCTGCTCATTGCCCGAGACGTTTGCATGGCATGTCTGGTTCCGGCTCTGAGAACTCGCGGGTTCACCTCGTTGCCGGTGCACTTCGTCGGCAAGGCGGCCACCTTCTGCCTGCTGTACTCCTTCCCGTTGGTCCTGCTGGGGCATCTCGGAACAGGGGGCTGGACGGTCTGCCGGGTCCTCGGGTGGTCCTTCGCCATCTGGGGAACGGCGCTGTACTGGTGGGCCTACTTCCTCTACCTCGTCCAGACCGTTCAGATCGTTCACACCCTGCCGCGGGTCGATCCCCGGGGTGAGCAGTCGTGAAGCAGCGCCCTGATGCATCGATGGACCTGCTTCGGGAGGTTCGCTCGCAGGCCTTGGACCAGGGGTACCAGGAGTACCACGACCGCAGCCCCGGCAGCACGAAGCGACGTCCCGTTGGGGTTGCTGCCGTTGTCATCCTGCTCGTCACCGGGGTGCTCATCGGTATCGCGTGGCGCTCAACGGCTGCACGCGCGCCGCTGGACGCACGAGAACGCAGGAACCTGGTCGCCCACGTGCAGTCGGCCCAAGCTCATGAATCAGCTCAGCATGCAGAATTGGCCAGGTTGCGCGCTTCCATGGATGCCATGAAAGGTGCCTCCGCATCACCCATTGGTGACGAGGCAGGGCAGGACTCAGCAGTGATCCCATTGACGGGCCCAGGGGTGCGGATCTTCCTCGATGACGCCAATGCGGCGCCGGACGATGAACTTGGTGACGCCGACCTGCGCAAACTCGTCAACGCCCTGTGGCAGTCCGGAGCGGAGGCCGTGGCCGTCAATGGTCATCGAATCGGGCCCCGTACGGCGATCCGCTCGGCCGGATCGGCGATCACCGTTGACTACGTCTCGCTGTCTCGACCCTATGTCATCGAGGCGATCGGCTCCCCGCAGACGATCCCGGCGAAACTGACTGACACACCTGGAGGTCGCTGGATGACCTATCTGAGCGACAATTCATCGATCACCTATACGGTGGCGACGAGGGACCGGGTCTCGGTGCCAGGATCGAGGGCGTCGGTGAGTCACGCGAGTCCTCACCGATGACAATGAGACGATGAACGGCATCGGAGCACAGGAAGGACACCCATGATTGCGCTCATCGGCCTGGTGGTCGGGATCATCATCGGCATCGTGGTCAACCCAACGCTGCCACCTGGCCTTCAGCCCTACCTGCCGATCATGATTGTCGCTGCCCTTGACGCCATTTTCGGAGCGGTGCGTGCTTATCTGGCGCACACCTTCTCCGACCGCGTCTTCGTCGTCTCCTTCCTCTCCAACGTCGCCATCGCCGCCCTTATCGTCTGGGTGGGTGATCAGATCGGTGTGGGTTCGCAGTTGTCGACTGCCGTCGTCGTCGTGCTCGGCATCCGAATCTTCACCAACGCTGCCGCCATTCGGCGAGAGGTGCTGCATGCCTGAGCATCACGATCCGCGGGAGTGGGCCGGAAACCACTGGCGCAAGATCGGCAAGGACCTGACCTCAGTGTCGACCGGGCAGATCCTCGTCGCCATCATCTTGTGCCTGTGCTCCTTCATGATCGTGACTCAGGTGCATTCCCAGCACAATCAGGACGCCTATTCGACGATGAGCAGGGCAGATTTGGTGACGATGCTGGACACTCTCTCGGAATCCTCCCGTCAGCTGGATTCCGAGATCGCTGACCTGCGTGCTACGACGAGGGAGCTGCAATCGGGGGCCAATTCGCGCAAGGTCGCTCAGCAGGAGGCCGAGGACCGACTGACCCGGATGAAGGTGTTGGCCGGCACCGTTCCGGTCCATGGACCGGGAATCAAGATCACTATCGACGACCCGGACGAAAAGGTGACCTCCGACATGATGCTCGACGCCGTCGAGGAGATGCGTGATGCCGGGGCTGAGGCCATGGTTCTCAACAACAAGGTCCGAATCGTTGCCGACACCTGGTTTGCCGCCAGCCCTGATGGCCTCGAGGTCAGCGGATCGACGATCAGCCGTCCCTACACCCTGGCTGTCATTGGTGACCCCCATGCCCTCCGGGAGGGGGCACGGTTCCGTGGCGGCCTGGTCTCCCAGATGGAGTCCGACAAGGTGGGGGCCTCCGTCGAGATCACGACTTCTCAGGACCTCATCATTTCCGCGGTTGCCCATCCGCGTCCGATGACTCACGCCACACCGGTGAGATGACGCGGGCATCGAGGCGCTGAGCGCGGTAGTCTGCGGGTACGAGGATTTTTCCGTCGGCCGTGTCATGGAGGTGGCGATGACCGAGATTCCCGATGATGTGTTGTGCACCTCGGATCACCTGTGGATCAGGCCCGGTAATGGTGACAGGGTGCGCGTCGGAGTCACGCCGGCCCTCCTTCACCAGTTCGGGCCGGTGGAGTCGTTGTCCCTTGCTGATGACGGGGAGGAGATCGTTGCGGGAGACACCTGCGGCGATCTAGAGTTCTCGTCTCGCAGCTGGGAGTTCGTTTCCCCGGTTGCCGGGGAAGTCGTCTCGGTCAACCAGTCGGTTGACACTGACCTGCTCGAGGCAGACCCATGGGGTGACGGATGGCTCTTTGACGTGAGACTGTCTGACCCCGAAGAGCTCAACGAACTGCTCGACCCGGACGAATACCTCGCGAGCATGGGGGAGTGACCCCTAAGATGACTGTTTCGGAGACCCCCGAGAGCGAGGACGCGAACATGAACAAGTGCACCATGTGCGGCCACGTCAATGAAGATGGCGCAAACTTCTGCTCCCGATGCGGGACCCGTCTCGGTGTGCCCATCGACACTCCCGGGGACAACACCGGCGTCATCCCGACCATCGTCGAACCGACGGTGGCCGAGGAGACCTCGCCCAATCTTGACCTTCCCGCCGACGTGTTGCAGGACATCGCCGACTTGCCTGCCGAGAACGCCATGCTGGTGGTGCGACGCGGACCGAACCTCGGTGCGCAGTTCCTGCTCGATCAGGATGAGACGACGGCTGGACGTTCCACCCGATCTGACATCTTCCTCGACGACATCACGGTCTCTCGTCACCATGTGAAGTTCATCCGTCAGCCCGACGGTCGCATGATCATCGAGGACCAGGGCAGCCTCAACGGCACCTACGTCAACCGCACCCTGGTTGACGGTTCAGCCGTGCTGCGGGATGGTGATGAGGTGCAGATCGGCAAGTTCCGGATGACCTATCACACCGGTGGGACGGCATCTGGTGCCAGCGGGGCTGGTCGCGTCTGATGCCAGGATCTGTCCGCACCATCGGGCAGGTGATGAAGACTCTCAAACCGGATTTCCCCGATCTGAGTATTTCCAAGATCCGATTTCTAGAGTCTGAGGGCCTGCTGTCCCCTGAGAGGGCACCATCGGGATACCGCAAGTACTCCGACTCCGACGTCGAGAGATTGCGGTACATTCTGACGTGCCAGCGTGATCACTTTCAGCCGCTGCGTGTCATCCGAGATCATCTGGAGATGATGGACCGGGGCGAAGAGCCTCCGGTGGCTGAGGCACCGCCGCTGCCGTCCGAGAGTGAGGGGACTCCGGCCCCGAAGGATTCGGCAGGTCAGGGAATCGTCCAGACCCGTGGTCCCATCAGGATGAATCGGCGTGAGCTCATCAGGGCCTCGGGTATCACTGAGGCTCTGCTCATGGAACTCGAGCGTCACCAGCTGGTGCGTCCCAAGAGAGGAGTTTCCTACTTCGGGCAGGAGGCTCTCGTCATCTGCGTCGCGGCTCGACGGCTCTCTGCCTACGGGATGGACTCGCGTCACATGCGCGCCATCCGTCAGGCTGCTGAGCACGAGGCCGGCCTTATTGAGCAGACTCTCATTCCGCACGCTCGTCATCCCGAGCAGGCGTCCAAGATTGCCGCCGAGACGACCAAGGTGATGATGCACGCCCATACGGCGATGGTCTACGACATGCTGGAACACTGGTCGGCCAACTGAGTTCGGCCAACTAGGCCTGCCTTGCCAGGTGAACGCTGTCACGCCGAAGGATCGACTCCAAGGCCGCGCTAGGCTGGCAGCATGGTCTTGCTCGAGGTTGCCGAGATTCGGACCGAGCCGGTGTCCGGGGCAGCGGTGCTGCTGTTGCGCGAGGTTGATGGTCGTCGCCATCTTGCTTTGTGGATCGCAGAGCCGGAGAGATTGGCCATCACCGACGCCATCAATGAGGAGGAGCCGATCCGGCCTTACACTCATGACCTGCTCGCACGCGTCGTCGCGGTGCTGTGCGAGGAGGAGCCGCAATGCGTCATCACCAAGGTTGAGGACGGCGTCTGGTTCGGCGAGTTGGTCCTGGGGGCCATGAGGATCGATGCTCGGCCCTCGGACCTGGTCGCCCTGGCACTGCGTCTTCCGGTACCGATCTGGTGTACCGAGGAGGTCATCTCCTCGGCCGGGATACTCCTCGATGCCGGACCGGAGGACGCGGTGGAAGAGTTCCGGCAGTTTCTGGACCAGGTCAGTCCGGACGACTTCGGACCTGGACCCTCGACCTCTGGTTGACCTTGAGTCAACAGCAAAACACCTTGTCAAACCTAAATTCGCAACTGGGATGTGAGGACGGTGTGAAGCCATCGGCGTGGCTTCGACGGTGATCTGGACTGGCGCCGTAGCGTCGAGGGCGTTCGACGGGGTAACCGTGCTCCGCCGTTGAGACGATGAACAGAACTGGTGAAGGGTGACGAGATGGCAACGACCGGTGAGCAGCCGAGTGTTGAAACTCCCCTCGACGGCCCCGCGCGTCGTGGCCAGGATGCCCTCTTCGAGGGTGACTTCGCTCCGATGCCCGAGGACATTGGATTCCGGGGGCCTGTCGCGTCCGGCGCAGCCGGTATCACCTACCGCCAGCTCGACTACTGGGCGCGAACCGGGTTGGTCCGTCCGGAGATCCGAGCTGCTCGCGGCTCAGGTAGCCAGCGTCTTTACTCCTTCCGCGACATCCTCATGCTCAAGGTCGTCAAGCGCCTGCTCAACGCTGGCGTCTCCCTGCAGCAGATCCGGGTTGCCATCGACCACTTGCGCAGCAATGGCGTCGAGGATCTTTCCCGGGTCACCCTCATGAGTGACGGGGTCTCCGTCTACGAGTGCACCAACGACAACGAGGTCATCGACCTGCTGCGCGGTGGTCAGGGAATGTTTGCCATCGCTTTGGGAGGAGTGTGGCGAGACGTCCAGGGAAGCCTTGCGGAACTGCCGAGTGAGCGTCTCAATCCGATTGACGAGGAAGAGCTCGACGAGTTCACTGCCAGAAGAATTGCCAAGCACGCCTCCTGAACTGGCGGTGAATTGACGGGAAATCGTCCCCGTCATTCCTGATGCGTATGCTCGTTGAGCGTGCGCCTGGGGTGTTCTCCATGCAATGATTCAGGATGAGGAGGCCCCTGTGAAGGACACGATTGCCGCCATCATGAAGCGGCCCGGTATCGCCCATCTGCTGCGAGCCCACACCCGATTCACCCGACGTCTCGGCAATCATTTCGCCGCATCCATCACCTATTTCACGGTGCTGGCGATCGTCCCGGTCATCGCATTCGCCTTTGCCGTGCTGGGATTGATTCTGAGTCGGTTGAGCCCGTACCTGCTCAATCAGGTGGTGGATTCGGTCGTGAGTCTGGCCACTCAGCAGGATGACAAGGAACAAATTCGCGGCATTATCGAGAATGCGATGAAGGTCGGCGGATCGGTCTGGGCGTTCATCGTCTCCATCCTCACCGCTTTTTGGGCCGGAATCGGCTGGGTCGGAAACATCCGCAAGGGAATCCAGGCGGAATGGGCCCCGGACTTTGACATGGTGGCCGACGACCGCGGATTCGTGCGCGCCAAGCTTTCCGACATGTTGGCATTCCTGGGATTGCTGCTGGTGAGCCTGCTGACGATCGTCACCTCCCAGGTCGGCTCCTCGATGGCCGGGCTGTTGGCCAGGTGGACTGGCCTCGAGACCGTTCCTGGCCATGGCCTGCTGCTGGCCCTGGCCGGCCTGCTGGCCTCGGCGATTGCCGGTTGGTTGCTCTTCATCTTCTTGTACACCGTCATGCCGCGTGGCAAGCCAGTGTGGCGTCCGATCCTCAAGGGATCGCTGGCCGCAGGTTTTGCCCTGGCCCTCCTACAGGTGGGTGCTGGCTATCTTGTGCAGGCCTTCAGCTCTAACAAAGCTGTGCAGGCCTTTGGATCTGTCATCATCATCATGCTGGTCTTCGATCTCATCGCTCGATTGAGTCTCTTTATCGCCTCGTGGATCGCGACGGCGAACCAGCCGGCTGTCGACAAGGAGTGGAACGACTGCGACGAGCCCCTGCTTGGTCGTGACGACTGCCGTACCGTTGACGGGCACTGGGAGGCCGCGTTAGCGGATCGCGCCCGCAAGCACTCGGACGAGGATGGAGCGGAAGTCGTCGGTGTCGCCTCACAGGCCAATGGGGGAGAGGAAGACGCCAGCCAGCAGGAGACGGAAGACGCATCGGCCGACGCACCTGCTGCTTCTCGTGCCTTGCCTCCCGCGCACGCCGAGCCTCGTCGTTGGTCGGTTGTCGGAGCGAGTATCGTCAGTGCTGTCGGGGGCATGGCAGTTGGCGCCATACTCGGTCGACGTCGCGAAGACCAATGACCCACTGATGATGCTGCGTGCGTGGTGACAGGTCAGTTCGTTATGGCGTGATTCAGCTGCGGGCTGGCGTTTGCCCCATATGTGATTGACCCCGAGGTCGTTGGGCCCTGGCGGACCCAGAAAGGGAATCGCAATTTTGCAAGGGTCGTCGTCGCGGACAGCTGCTCATTGTGCTTTGGCTGCCAGTCTTCTGGGCACGTTGTTCCCCGGAGTCGTCATGTTCACGTTGCCTCCGCTGTTCACCTCATGGTGGAGGAGCTCTACCAGAGCTTCAGATGCATCACTGGGCTGGGTGACGACGTGTGCGGCTCTTGCGTCGGGGCTGTTGACATACGTCGCCGGGATCGTTCGTCAACAGTTGGGCACTCGCTGGATGTATGTCGTGGCGACGGTCCTCATGATGGTGTCTCTGGCGGTCGTCGTGGTGGACTCACGGTCGCTACCGGTTGCTTACATGTGGGCGCTGTTGTCCGGAGCATCCTCGGCCTTCACGTATTCCCCCTCATTGACTGCGGTCCAAGAATGGTTTCCGCGACAGTTGGGGCTGGTTACCGGATTGGTCAACGCCAGTTTCGCCCTTCCCGCTGCCGCGGCTGCCCCTGTCGTCGCGGCAATGCTGAAACATTGGGGGGTTCACAGACACGGTCGTGACGCTGATGATCGGCGTTGCCGTCACACAGGTCCTGGTGATTTTTCTTTCCACCCCGCACTGGCTCGAGAAGGAGCGTAGGGCAGGGTTAGCGGCATCGCGGGAAGAAATTTCAGCACCGTCTGCAACCACCGCGCAAGCCGTGCGGACGCCCGCGTTCTGGCAGGTTTGGGCGATCTGGTTCGCTGGTGGTGGGGCAGCCATCACGATGATGACTTTCGCTGCCACTTATTCCGCGCATCTCAATGATATTGGGGTGCGAGTCAGCGCGGTGGCGGCGGTTACCGCGTTCGTCTCCGGAAATGGGCTGACACGAGTGATCAACGCGATGGTGCTCGATCGTGTCGGACCGACGGTCATCGGAGCCGTGACTTCCTTGACCCTTGCCATGGGGTACGTGTTGTTGGGTTTCGTCACCAGTGGTTGGGCACTCATCGTGGTGGCCTTCCTGGCAGGAGTCGCTTTGGGGACAATCTTCACGATCTCGCCCTTGTTACTGACACCCCTCTTCGGTCTCAAACACTTTGGGCCCATCTTTGGGCTGGCCTTCACTGCCTACGGTGTTTTTGGTGCTTTTGCTGGCCCTATGCTTAGCTCATATCTGGCTCAGCAACTGGGATATGCCCTGGTATTCATCTATCTTGCCGTGTTGATGGTCTGGGCTTTCTTGTCTGTACTCGCCGTCAATCCCTCAAGACGGCGAATGACAGCGCATTGGGTTTAACAGGGTTCCACGTACCACAATGGCCCTTCCGCTCTCAATCAGTCCACCGGGACCGATTCGTGCGGAAGGGCCATTGGCGAGTCAGAACTGTCAGGCCTGCCCGATCTCGCTGAGCATGTCGGTGAACCACGGCTGCGTGACATCGAAGGGCTTGCCACCCTTGATGCGGTCGAAGGCGATGTTGGTCAGCTCGTCGCCGTTCTCCTCGTCCTGACCGATGACGCCAGCCCTGCCGGCGAGGGCGCAGTCGACGGCCAGATCGGTGCAGCGGCCGATGAGCTCGAGATCGGCCTCGTTGGAGGCAGCCGAACGGGAGAAGTAACCCGACTTCTGGACCATGACCTTCTCGGCTCCCAGCTTCTCGGCGAACTGCTTGCCGAACCAGGCGCCAGGGTTGACCTTGTCGAGCTTGACGTGGCCGAAGGGGTCGCGCGGGACCTCCTGTCCGGCCTTCTCCATCTCCTCGATGATGGCGTCGAGGCCAGCGCCCTCGGACAGGAAGATGGTGACGTTGCCGATCTCGTCCATGACCTTGTTGAGGCGCTCGGCCTCGGCCTCGAGGTCGAGGTGAGCCTCCGGGACGTACACGGCGTGGACGTCCCAGGCCTCCTTGGACAGACCGATCTCGGGGACCCACTCCTGGGTGTCCAGCCACTCGCGGTACTTGGCGGCGGTGGCTGCGGTCAGCCAGCCACAGTTACGTCCCATGACCTCGTGGACGATGAGCATGCGGGATCCGGAGTTGTGCTCACCGACGATGTTCTGGGCGAAGCGGGAACCCTGCTCAGCAGCGGTCCAGGCGCCCAGTGACTGACGGATCGGGATGACGTCGTTGTCGATGGTCTTGGGCAGACCGACGACGGTGAGGCCGTAGTCGTGCTCTGCCAGGTACGCGGCGAGGTCAGCGGCGGTGGTGTTGGTGTCGTCGCCACCGATGGTGTGCAGGACGTCGACCCCGTCGGAGACCAGACGGTCAGCAGCAACCTTGAGGGGATCGTCGCCCTCGGCGACCAGACCACGCTTGACGAGGTCGGCGGCATTGGTGAGCTTGACGCGGGAGTTGCCGATCGGGGAACCACCGAAACGCTTGAGGACCTCGGCGTTCTTGCGCACAGTGTCGGTGACCTCGATGAAGTCTCCCTTGAGCAGGCCCTCGTAGCCGTGTTTGTAGGCGATGATCTCGACCTCGGGGGCAACCTCGGTGTAGCGCTGGATCAGACCACTGATCGCCGTGGACAGGCAGGGCGCGAATCCACCGGCGGTGAGGAGAGCGACCTTCTTGACGGCCATGGGAAACCTTTCGTTCGTCGTGCGATGACGCTATTAAGCCTATGGCACGAGTCGAAACGTCACACCGGGGGAGCAAATGTCAACCCTTTCCAGGGCACTGGGGTTCGTGTTGGTGTGATGGTATGACGAGTAATGCGATAATGCACCGACGTGTGGCCAGTGCGAGGAGGATGGATCCATCCCAGCGCCATGGCGATCGTGGCGTCAGTCTTTCCGTCGTCGTCACAGTGTTGCTTCCGGTCCTTCTCCTTGCCGCTGGGGTGGCCGTGGATGGGGCAGAACAGGCGAGGGCTGCTCGACTTGCCCACACCGTCGCTGCGGAGGCTGTTCGGGCTGGATGCGAGGAGGGATCAGCTGCTCAGCTGGTAGGACAGGACGGCTCCGGATCAGCTCGCAAGGCCGCGGAGAAGTCGGCTCGTGGAGCCGAGATCAAGGGAATGAGTCAGCTGGCCATTGACGTCGAGGGAGACGCCGTCAGCGTCGCTGTGCAGGTCACCAGACCAACTCATCTGCTCTCGCTCATCGGCGTGCTGGAGGTCCATGGTCAGGCGCGCGAAATGTGCACGTTGATGGCTCGCTGACCGCCATGGGAGTCCGCTGCGGCGATACGATGACAGGGTGTCCAAGTACTTCCCGGTGCACCCGGAGAACCCGCAGCAGCGTTCCCTCAACCAGGTCGTCGACATCCTGCGCGACGGTGGCCTGATCGGCTACCCGACCGATTCAGGTTACGCGTTCGGGGCACGGCTGGGGAACAAGGACGCCCTGGATCGGATTCGCAAGTTCCGTGAGCTGTCCGACAAGCATCACTTCACCTTGGTGATGAGCGAGTTCGCCCAGGTCGGACAGTACGTCCAGATGGACAACTGGGTCTTCCGGGCGGTCAAGGCGGCCGTCCCCGGGCGATACACGTTCATCCTCAAGGCGACTCGTGACGTACCGAAGGTCATGCTCCATCCGCGCAAGAAGACCGTGGGTGTCAGGGTGCCTCAGCACGTGACAGCTCTGTCTCTGCTGGAGACCCTCGACGAGCCGATCGTCTCCTCGACCCTCATCATGCCCGGGCATGATACCCCGATGGTCGACGGTTGGCAGGTCCAGGACGAGATCGGTGATCATCTGGACGCCGTCATCGATTCTGGAGACTGTGGCATCGAACCGACGACGGTGGTTGACTTCACCTCTGGGGAAGCAGTGATCACACGCCGCGGTGCCGGTGATCCGTCCCCCTTCGAGTGAGATCATCTGTCCCTCGAATCGTGACGGCGACTGACGAAGGATGTTGACGACGTGCTTGGCCTGATGGGTGCAATGGAGGATGAGGTCCGTCTCATCCGCGAGGACCTTGACGAGGTCGTGGAGTTGGACGGTCCGTGCGAATTGCTGCGCGGCCGGTTGGACGGAACACCGGTGGTGCTGGCGAAGTGTGGCATCGGCAAGGTGAATGCGGCCCTGGCGGCCTCAGCCATGGTTCAGGCCGGCGCTACGAGCATCGTCTTCACCGGTGTCGCTGGTGCCGTAGCCCCCGGTCTGGGTATCGGTGACGTCGTCGTCGGGGACAAGTTCCGACAGCACGACGCTGACGACACTGCCTTTGGCAACCCCATCGGCATCATCCCCGGGGAGCCAGCATTCTGGGAGCCGGATCCGGATCTTTCCACCAGGGTACTGGGGGCGCTGCGGGCTCTCGAGGGGCCGCGCGGTCACCACGTCGTCGCCGGAACCATCGTCAGTGGCGACCAGTTCATCGCTCAGGCCGAGAAGGTCGCGTGGTTGCGCACCACCTTTGACGCCAGTGCGGTCGAAATGGAGGGTGCGGCTCTGGCACAGGCTGCCAGCCACCTCGGGGTGCCCTTCGCCGTCGTGCGAATCCTGTCGGACTCCGCCGATGGTGACGCCACCTCCGATTTCCCCGCCTTCCTCAACGACGCCGCCCGTCGCGGACGTGACCTGGCCCACGCCTTGGCTCAGGCCTGAGAGGTCAGGTCCGAATCCATCCGGGGCCCTCAGGCCCGCACCAGCAGGGCTCCGGGGGCCACCCGTGTTCTCATCGTCGTCACCTTGCCCACCAGATCACCATCAACCTCGGCGAGGATCGGCCCGGAACCAGACCTCACGAGCGCTGTTCGTGAGGAGGCGTGACGCACCAGTCGGTGTCCGTGACGATGCCGGGTGACGAAATGGTTGAGGACGGCGACCCAGCCGACGATCCCGTGGGGAGACAGGGTCAGGACGTCCAGGGTTCCGTCGTCAATACGGCCGTCCGGGACGAGATCGACCCCACCAGGCAGGACGGAGCAGTTGCACACCAGCACCGTCCGAGCCCGCGTGACGACCGGTTTGCGACCATCGACGCTGGTGCGGGCCTGGAACCCGGGTTGGATGAGGGTCTGGGCACCTGATGCCACATAGGCCAGCCATCCGAGTCTGTCCTTGAGACGGTCCTGGGTGCCGGCCATCATCTGAGCATCCATGCCCATGCCAATGATGACGGTGAAGCAGATCTCCTCGGACTCGTCGAAACGGACGTAACCAAGATCGATGGCTCGCACTGGGCGGGTCAGTACGGCGTCGAGGGAGGCCGCCAGATCAGTGTGGGGCAGATTGAGATTGCGGGCCAGAAGATTGCCCGTCCCCATGCCGAGAATCCCCATCGGGACTCCGGTACCTGCTAGACCGGCTGCGACCTGACGGATCGTTCCGTCGCCGCCCAAGGCCAGGACGAGGTCGGCGCCATCATTGACAGCGCTCCTGGCCAGGCCATGACCGAAGTCATCGTCGGTGGTGGGAAGGAAGGACGGGTTGACCCCCAAGTGCTCCTGGCATTTGTCCTCGATGAGAGTGCGCCACTGGGGGTTGGTGGCAGTCTTCACCGAATTATGGATGACTGCCACGGTGCGCGGCTGAGATGTGTGCACGTCGTGAGCCTAGGGCATCAGACCAATTATGTGGCCGCTCCGTCTCAGTGCGTGAGGTCGACCCAACGCTGCGCCCTCGGCGTCAGATCGACGTCACGGCCCAGGAGCTCGGCCAGTTCAACAGCCAGATGGTCGGCCTGCCCCGCTCGGCAAGCCAAGGTGAGGAGGGCCCCGTCTGCGGTGTAGTCGACAGTAACGACCTCGTGTCCGGCAGCTCGGATGACTCCTTCTTCATGACCAGCTTGTCGTAGGTCGAGTAGGGTCGTGAAGGTGTCCACGAGGACTCGACGATGCAGCGAGGCCGAGTCCAAGGCCTTGGTGGTCGCGTTGCCATAGGCGCGGGTCAGGCCGCCAGCTCCCAGCTTGATGCCACCGAACCACCGGCTCGTGACAGCTACGACGTCCGACAGATGTGGCTGGTCGTCAGAATTCGAGGCCGTGAGGGCGTTCAGGGTCGGCATTCCGGCTGTTCCAGCAGGCTCGCCGTCGTCGCTGCAGCGCTGGGCATGGCGATCAGGTCCGATGACGAAGGCGGAGACGTGGTGACGGGCATCGTGGCCATCTCGTCTCGCTTGGGCGATGACGTCACGAGCTTCTTCCTCGGTCTCGACGCGGACCAGTTTGGTTCGGAAGATCGAGCGTTTGATCTCCAGTTCAGCCTCGACCGGGTCCGTCAGGACGATGTACTCGTTCACCTGACCCCCGGTAGGGAGGTGACCATGTCGAGGCGGATCTTCTCCATCTCATCGACGACGATGTGGGCATCGAGGTTCTGACTGGAGATCGGAGGCAGACCGGTGATGAAGACCGCGATGTCGGCCAACAACCGGCGTGCCCACGGCACGGGCTTGTCGATGGTGTGCCAACACACCGATAGCAGGTCGTAGCCGGTCTCGGTGACGGTGCGATCGACCTTGGACCAGTCCTGCAGAGCTTGTGGAGCGTCGGGGCGAGTAGCAGAGAGCAGGGCAGATCCGCGGATCAATTCATGGACCATCTGGTTGCGTTCCACCTGGGCCTGTGAGGTACTGGTGTGGCCATCTGCCAGCGACCGCAGCACAGGCATCATCGAGCGCAAGGTGCGGCGGTACTGACTGCGCACCAGAAGCACGGGAGCCCGCCGACCGACGACGTGGATCGTGATGATGCCGACGGCCAGACCGACGACCGTCTCAAGGATCCTGTCCTGGGCCAGCTGGTACATCTCACCGGGCTGGGTGAGTGGTGTCATGAGCAGTGCGAAACAGGTGATGAAGATGCAGGCGATGCCGTAATTGCGCGTCACCATGGCCTGCATGATCCACAGGAAGACGATGATGAGGCCGATCTGGACCCAACCTGACGGTCCGAAGGCTGCCACGGCCAGGTAGAGCCCCAGACCGATGACCGTCCCGAGCACGCGGTGGATGGCCCGGATGGTCATGTCGGAGCGGGTGGCGTCCATGTGCATGAGGATCAGCACGCTGAGGATGGCCCAGTAAGGATGGCCGAAGGGCAGCAGGATCATGAGCAAGGCGGCGAAGAAGACGCCGGTGGCTGCTCGAAGTGCCAGCATTGTCGGTCGGGAGCCACGCTCCAGTGCTGTCCGGAGCAGATAACTTGCCTTGGGTCGCCCCAGCGGGGTCCAGTCCAGATGGTCTGGAAGGGACACGTCGGCGGATGGGAAGGCTTCCAGCCTCAGCTCGTGCTCCAGGCGCATGTGGGCGGTGACGAGTCGGGCTCTCAGCTCGGAGAGCTCGGACATCTCCGACGGGTTGTCGGCCCCGGAGGCGTGACCGTCGTTGTAGGCCCACCACGCCTGATGGATGGCAGCGTGGGCTGCCGAGCGCAGCCGGGCAACCTCGTGGCTGTCGGCATCCTCGTCGGGCTCACAATAATTGTTGACCGCTGTCTCGGCCTTCTCGACGGCGAGCCGCACCGGTCGGTGCGGCGAGATGAAGCCGATGACCATCGACACCATGGCGGCGATGAGGAAGGAAGGGCCGGTCGAGGTGAAGACCGTTGCGATCGTCCACCCATGGCTGGCCATGTAGGCGCCGAAAGCCCCGGCGAAGAGAATGTTGAGAGGTCCCGGCGGACCCAACTGCAGAGCGTGCCAGGTCCAGATGATGACGAGGCTCCACGCGGCCAGGATGAGCGGCATGATCCACTCCACCCGCATGGACAACAGGCCGAGACACTGGGAAAGGACCGTCGCGACACCGACGCCGATGAGGATTCGAGCGCGCGACAGCGGGGCATTGCTGTTGCCCGCCAGTGCGCCCATGGCACCCATCATTCCCATGGCGGCATGGCTTGGGTCGGTGATGAGCCCCATCGTCACCAAGGACACTGCCATCGGGATGATGAGGATGACTGCCTGCTTGTTGCGTCCCGGAGCTGGGCGAATGGTGATCAGTCTGTGCAGCAGGTGGCGCAGTGAGGATGGTTTGTCAGTCGGGCTCATCGATGCACCGTACCGGTGCTCGTCGTTGTTGGACGTCCCATGGTGACGGTGGTGGACCATCCAGTGTCGACGTCGGTGATCGTCGCGGTGACCATACCGGTCTCGAGGATGGTGTAGGTCTCCTCGATGAGGTGACCGTTGTTGACCTCGTGGACGTCGACCTGGTCAGCGTCGAGGTCGTTACCCGTGTTCTGCAGAGTCTCGTCGAAGGGGAAGGCGACAGTGGCAAAGGGAATGAGGTCACCCACCGGTTCGCCGTTGGCGTCAGTCCGCGAGAACTCCACGAAGCGAAAGACGCCGATGTTGTGACGGCAACGGTAGGTTCGCGTGATCGTCGTCGTCCCGGAGAGCCGGGTGCTCTGGTCGGTGAGGACGTCGAAGCCGATGCCTCGTCCGGACTCAGTCTCGCGGAACACACCGAAACCGCGGGAAAGGCGGTCACGGACTCCCAGGGTGTCCGCGTCAGCGGCGACGGCCAGACCGATCGCGGTGGCCGAGGTCGGGTTGGGAGAACGGTGCACTCGTCGCCCGAAGAGTTCGCGCAGCCGGCGGGGAACGATCGGCAGGGACGTGGCGCCACCGACGAGATGGATACCGGCGACGTCGGAGTCAGCGCTGTTGAGCAGGGAGGACAACGGATCCATGGTCTCGATGGTGCGATCGACCAGCGGCTGGCACGCTTCGGCCACCTCGGCGACCGGAATGCGAAGAGTCGTCGAGTCGAGGTCCACGAGAAGGTACCGAGACTGGGGACGCAGGGCTTCCTTGGCGATTCGGCACGCCTCGACGAGTTCGTCACGATCGACAGAGATGTCGCTGAGATGACGTGCGGCCAGATCAGCCAGCACCTCGTCGAAGTCGTCGCCACCGAGGTCATTGAGACCGACGGAGTCGAGGACTTCCGGGCTCTGGCCGGACATGTTGACCAGGGATGCGTCGAAGGTGCCACCACCGAGGTCATAGATGATGACCCTGGTGCGCTTGGAATTGAGGTTCCGGGCCTGACGGAGGGCGAATTCCAGCCCGGCCGCAGACGGCTCGTTGACGAGGCCGAGCACCTCAATACCGGCCTGACGTGCAGCATCCATCGTCACGAGGCGCTGTCCGGTGTGAGCGTGGGCGGGTACACCGAGGACGGCACGATGAGGTCCGGGGACGTCGATGCACGAGATGACATCACGCAGAAAGTCGGCCCACAGATCGACCAGCGGGATCTCCATCTCCCCGATGTGGACCAGGGTCGACGGGCCGGCTCCGGGGGCCGCCAGGAGGCGCTTCACCGAGCGGACGCCAGGGGCTCCACCGGCCATCGCCTGGCGGGCCTCAAAGCCGTGGACGAGGGACCCGCCGACGACCGCGCTCACGCTGGGCAGCTGGTCGTGTGAGTCTCCTTCCGTGTCGAGGAAGGGCAGCAGGGGGTGGTTTCCGTTGTCAACAGCAGCAACCGCGGTGTAGGTGGTTCCCAAGTCGATTCCCAGATCCATGCTGGGCAGTCTATGACTGGGTACAGACAATGCCCTTATCCGTCCGAATCGCCTCCGCGACGGGGACGGTAATCAGGGGTGTCGTCGTCGGCGTCACCGTCGTTGCCACGCCGCGGACCGGAAGGATTGTCGTCACTGCGGGAATCGTCCCCGTCGTCGATGGAACGCAGGAAGTCCTCGACCTCGGCACCAATGTCCTCGGCGTCAGGGACCGTGACCTCGGTGGTGCCGAGCTCGCGCTGGGCAACTCGCGAGTCGTACTGCTCCTCGAGGGCATGGAGCATGGTCTTGAGCTCCTCAGAGCCATTGACCTGGGTGTCGATCTCGGCACGAACGGTCTTGGCGGCCATTGCCAGAGCGTTGATGGGCAGGGCCAGGCCGGTTGCGCCGCGCAGTGCCTCGACGAGGGCGCGGGCCGACTCCGGGTAGTCCAGGTCAGCCAGGTAGTGCGGCACGTGGGACGCCAGGCCGATGACGGCGTGGTTGGTTTCCCCCAACCGCTGCCCGAGGACGACCGGGAAGGACGCCGGCACTTGGATGCGGCTAAACGGTGAGGTAGATCCCAGGATGAGTTCGGGACGCGACGCCCATCGGGTGACCATGGCGGGGCGAGTATGAGGGGTCGGTACGGGAATCGAATCAGTGATGACCGTCAGACGGATACCCATGGAGTCCACGAGGTTTGTCAACGACGACACCAAGGTTTCCCAGCCCAGAGCAGGTTCAGGGCCGTCGAGGACGAGGAAGGCCTGTCCGAGTTGATCCGTGACCTCGTGAAGGACCAGACGTGGGCGTTCATAGCCCTCGAAATGGTCAGTGTCGAAGATGATGGGCTGACGGGAATCGCGGTGGTCCAGCAGGAAGTCGATGTCGAATTCACCGAGCTCGTGGTGGGGGAGTTCGGTGAAGATCGCGTCACGGACCCGTGCCTGTACCCGTCCGGTGTCGTTGAAGGACTGCACCAGGGTGATGAGGGCGGACACCTCCTGATCGGGACCCACGATTCCGGGATGCCAGCGGAAGCGGTCACTCTGCTGATCCATGGGTGTCCTCCTTCGAATAGGTCCAGGTTGATACAACCCCGTGAGTCCTCACTCTATTCCGTCGGAGCGGTGGGTAGCCTGACCGCGTTGCCAGATGACAGAAGGACGGACTACATGAGGATGACGTGCCGAGCAGCAACCGCGGTCGCCGTTGCAGGGTTCTCCCTGCTCGCCGGATGTTCACAGACTCGCGGAGAGGTGCCCGGGGTCAGCGATTCCCCTGATCGTTGGTGGACGGCTTCCCCCTCGACGACGAGCCAGCCCGTCAGCACCCATGAAGCCCAGCAGAGTCCCGCCCATGCCCCGGCAGCGACGACACCGACGCCAGTGGCGGCCAGCGGTCCGTGCGGTTACGCCGTGACGGGCAAAGCGGCTCGTCCTGTCGACATGCCTCGTTCCGACGAGATTGAGAGGACGGGATCGGCAACCGTCACCTTGACGATCAACGACGCGCCCGTGGTGCTGACGGTGGATCGTGCCACGGCTCCGTGCGCCGTCAACTCGTTCATGTCCTTGGCCGAACAAGGTTTTTACAACGACACGTCGTGCCACAAGCTGTCGACCGGAGACGCGAAGTACCTTCAGTGCAGCGACCCGTCCGGCACTGGTAATAGCGGACCCGGGTACTCGTACCCGGTTGAGAAGGGAGCCAAGACCGGCGGATCAGTAGGTGCGGGCACCCTTGCTCTGGTGACAGATTCCCAGCACCGTCTGGGATCGCAATTCGCCTTGGTGTACGGGGACTCCAAGCTGCCAGACTCATTCGTAGTCATCGGGAGCATTGATCGGGAAGGTGTCGACAGCATCTCCGAAATCGCTGACAAGGGGTTGGCCGAGGACGGGAGCTCCCCCAAGGTCGACACCCGTATCGGCTCGGTGGTGATGGGCTGAGCCTCGGCGTCAGGAGGGATCTCCCTGACAGCGCGACAGGAAAGCTGCCAGAACCTGCACGAAAACTGCGGGCTGGTCCGAGTGCACCCAATGACCCGAGTTCTTCACTCGAATTCGGCGCACCTGGGGGAAGAGCTCGTGCATGGCCTGGGAGTGATCTGGGCCGACGTAATCCGACTCCTCGGCGGTGATCCACAGCACCGGTCCGTCCCAGGTCGTATTGACCGACGGCCACGAACCAATGTCTGACAAGCCACTACCCAGCAGGTCAAGATTCATCTGCCAGTACCAGCGGTTGTTCTCACCGGTGTCATGCCGCAGGTTCTGCAGCAAGAACTGACGGATCGTCGCGGAAGGGATCACATCGGACATCTGCTCCTCGGCCTCGCGTCGCGTGGTCAAGGCACACAGATTCACTGATTTCATGGCCTGGACGAGGGGATCCAGGCGGGTGAGACGTGAATCCACCGGTGCCATATCGACGACGGTGAGGCTGCGCGCAAGATCAAAATTGTCCAGAACTGTCCGCATGACGACCTTGCCGCCCATGGAGTGGCCCAGGAGATGAACCGGGCGGTCCCCGCTGGTCGTCCTGATCGTCTCGGAGAGGGCCTTGGCCATGGCTGGGTAGGAGAAATCCTGTGTCCAGGGGGAACGGCCATGGTTCGGCAGGTCCACGAGGATGCAGCGATAGTCGTCCGGACCGGTGGCGAGGAGGTCCTTGGCGACCCTGGTGAAGTTCTTTCCCTGCCCGAAGACCCCGTGACACCAGTAGACGTCCTGACGACCGTCACCGAGGGTGGTCAGGTGAAGCTCATTCATGGACGCGACCTCCAACACCCGGTGTGCCAGTGACGACGCTCCTCGACCGGGGACGTGGAAAACATCGATGGTTCATGCGGCCAGGCGACGACGTGCGGGGTTCCCGGCTGGATGGGATGAAGACACCCGGGGCAGGTGTAGACCTTGAGCGCTCGGTCAGCAGGCACCATGCGTACGACGTGCTGACCGTCCCTCTTGTACTCAGAATGGGGATGGCTGGTCGCACTGAGAGGGCGGGCTCGACGCTGCCACTTGCGCGAACCATGATGACGACCCATGCGGCCCATTGTGCCGCACCTGGTACCGGGGAGGACAATGCTGAGGGGATGGGCCCATGCCGGCGCACCAGAATGGCGTTCGAGGTCGAGGCTGAGGTGCAGGTAAAGTCCGACTCCGTGCGTCTCGTCATTGCTCCCTGCCAGGTTGACTACACAGGTCGTCTCACGGCCCATCTGCCATGGGCGAAGCGGCTCATCGTCGTCAAGTCGGACAACTCGGTGAGTGTCCATGCCGACGACCGTGCATACAAGCCACTGAACTGGATGAGTTCCCCGTGCACCTTGTCGACCCGTCCTTGTCTGCCCGACGAGCCGGCCGCCACGGCCGCCGTGGACGCCGAGGTCGAAGAGGTCTGGGAGGTTGATGCCCCGACCGGAGATCATCTGCAAATCCTGCTGGGCCCGAAACTCCTCGACGTCACCGAGGAGCTGGGAGCTGACCCTGGTCTGCAGAAGGACGGGGTGGAGGCTCATCTTCAGGAGTTGCTCGCCGAGAATCCGGACACCTTCGGGGCAGGCTGGTCGCTGGTCCGCCGTGAGTACATGACGCCGATTGGTCCGGTGGACCTGCTGTGCCGTGATGCCGAGGGTGTCTATGTCGCTGTCGAGGTCAAGAGACGCGGTGAGATCGACGGGGTGGAGCAGCTCACCCGCTATCTGGAACTCATGAACCGTGACCACCTGTTGGGTGATCGGGTCAGAGGGGTCTTCGCGGCCCAGAAGATCAAGCCACAGGCGCGCACCCTGGCCACGGACCGTGGCATAGAATGCGTCACCGTCGACTATGACGCCCTACGTGGCATGGATCATCCGGAGGATCGCTTGTTCTGACCCCGAGGTCATTCCTGGATCCCTACTGAAATGTGAGTGGCCCCGACCTTCAGGTCGGGGCCACTCACATTTCAGGGTCACATTTCAGGGCCAGTTCTCACTTCTCGGGCTTTCTGCCCTGAGGGAGGACCTGGGTCTTCTCATTGTCCGACTCATCGTCCTCGGAGTCCCGGGACTCTGACTGCTGAGCGGTGGTTGCGCCTCCATGCTCGCCATCCCTGGCCTTGTCATTCTTGGTTGCTGGGAGCACCTGGGTGGCCTGATCTTCCTGGGGAGCCTTTGCCACAGACGGCATACCGTCAATCCTGGGCTTCGGGTCGATGACGATGGTGGCGTCCTCGGAGCTGTCAGCCTCCGACTGCTCGGCGAACGGATCAGCATCGGGGTAGGCGCTCTCGGCTTCCCCTGCCAGAGCCTTGAGGTTGCTGAGCTGGGCGAGGACGGCCTTCTTGCGCTGCAGCAGGGCAGCGGTCTCGCGTTCCAACTGTTCCTTGCGCCAGGCGTATTGCTCCTCGAGGCGTTCCTTCATCATGGCTGCTTGACGGTGAGCCGTGGCAATACGGTTCTCCGCGTCACGAGCAGCTTGGTTACGCGTGGATTCGGCCTCCTCGAGTGCGCTCTGACGGATGGTGTCGGCCTCTTCTGTGCGCTTGGCGACAGTGTCGCTGCTGGCCTGCTGATGGGCCTTGGCCTGTTCGAGCAACTCATTGATCTTGGCCATGGCCTGGTCGTGGCTGGCGCGAGCCTCTGCAGTGACGGCAGCGGTCTCCTCTCGTGCCTTCTGGGTGATCTCGGCAGCTTCGTGACGAGCGGACTCAGTGATCTCGGCGGCCTCGGAACGAGCCTTCTCGATGATCTGTGAGACCTGAGCTCGGGCGTTCTGGTCGATGACCGACGCCTTGGTACGTGCCTCGGTGACGATGGCCTCGGCATGAGTTTCGGCCTGCTCGACGATGGTTCGGGCCTGCACGCGGGCCTGCTCGACGGCGGTACGGGAATCCTTGGCAGCCTGGTCACGCAGCTCGCGCTGGTTCGCCAGCCCGGCGACGCGGATATCGTCGGACTCGGTCTGTGCGGCGGCGCGCATGTCAGCAACGACCCGACGGCCTTCCTCCTTGATGCGCTCCGCCTCGTTGCCAGCCATGGCGACGATGTCCTTGGCCTGGGCCTCCGCGGCGGTGAGGATTTCGGTGGCGTGAACTCCCAGACGCTTGAAATCGGTCTGGGTGGCCTCAGCCTGGGCCTGGGAGACCTGTCCGCGTAGGTGCCGGGTGAGTTGCTTCAGGGTCGAAACCTGCTGCTCGATCTCCCGGACGTAGTTGTCGACGCTGGTGCGGTCATAACCCCACATCGAATGGGTGAAACTACCGGCCGCGCTGGCGGTGTCGTCGAAGAGGTTGAGTCCGGTCTCCTCGTCGAACTGGCCGTCAGAGACGTCTTTCGTGCTCACCGATGATCCCCTTTCATTAGGTGACTCCAACGGTACCAATCGGTACCGAATTACAACGGCGCAACTCACCGGGACGAGGCGGGCCCCGGGGACACTGTCCCCGGGGCCCGAAAACCTCTCACCTCAACGGTGTGACATCAGTCCTTGTAGGGCATGCCACCGGCCGGGGGCTCGGTGATCTCGACGAGAATGCCACCGGTGTGCTTCGGGTGAAGGAAGATGACGCGGGAGCCAGCAGTTCCGATGGAGGGCTCACCGATGAAGACGGCGCCGCGCTCCTTCAGGGTGGCGATGGTCTTGTCCAGGTCGTAGGTGCGGTAGCACACCTGCTGGATCATGTTCTTGTTCTTGGAAATGTACTTTCCGATGGTGCTGTCCTCGCCGAGAGGAGCCAGCAGCTGGACGACGGTGCTCTCCTCGCCGCGCTTGCCGGTGGCGATCATCGCCTCCTCGACGCCGTGGCCCTCGTTCTTCTCGCGAAGGAGGACGTGGAAGCCGAGGACGTCGCAGTGGTACTTGATGGCCTCGTCCATGTCCTTGACGGCGAAACCAACGTGGTCGATGCACGCAAAGGGATCATTGTTGAAGTTCTCCATGCGTCAATCCTTGCACTGCCAGCCAAGCCGGAGTCAGTCGGGGTGGGTATTCGACACGACATTGACCGACCTTGTCCGGAGCATCTATGCGATGCGGTGCGATCTGCTGTCCACACCAGTGGGCCTTGTGACGATGTGCGTTCTGCTCGGCGTTGCGAGTGGTGCGGAAGAGATCGTTCGGTCAAGAATGGCTTTGCAGTGTCCCCGAGCCCTTCCCCGGGCCACGTGCCGAGCAAGGAGCCTTAGTGAACGTGAAGAAGACCATCCACACGATTATCGTCGTGTTCCTCGTCGTGTTCTGCTTGTACTACGCCTTCACGGATCCGGCTGGCACTGCTCGCGTGATTCGTGGCTTCTTCAGTGGCCTCTTCGGGTTCATCAGGGCACTGGGCGGGCAGTCCTGACCTTGCCCGACGTCATCCGTCGTTTCATAGACCCCGATGTTGACCGACACCTGCTGGTCGGCGAGGGGGAGTACGTCATTGACGAGGTTTCCAAGCACTGGATCGTCCTGGTGGCCCCAACGATCGCCATGGTGTTGGCAACACTGCTGTTCATCTCAATGGTTTTTGCGCAGCGGTGGTGGGGCCTCCCCCTCGTGATGGGAATCTCCTTGGCGACCTGGGGAGCACTGCGCTTTCACCTGGATCACATGGACCGTTTCGTCATCACTAACATGCGGGTTTTCCGCGTACATGGCATCTTCGATCAGCACCTGGCGACGATGCCCATGACTCGTATTCTCGACATCTCGGTCGAGCAGCCCTTCCTCGGACGTCTGCTCGGTTATGGCCATTTCATCTTCGAGTCGGCGGCTCAGGACCAAGGCCTGCGTGAGATCGACTACGTCGGGCGCCCGGAGGATCGCGACCTGACGATCCAGCGTGTCATTCAGATGGCCGGCTTGCGGACAAACCTGGCCCATCCCAAGTGACCATGTTGCACGTGACATCGTGATGGACATGACATCGCCCCGACCGCATTCTAGCGGTCGGGGCGATGCAGCGCTCATGATGCACTGTGTCAGCCTTGCAGGGCCTTGTCGACGATCTCGCGGGCCTCCGTCTGCACGGCAGCCAGGTGGGCGGCGTCGCGCAGGGACTCGGCGTAGATCTTGTACTTGTTCTCGGTGCCGGACGGACGGGCGGCGAACCAGGCATTCTCGGTGATGACCTTGATGCCACCGATGGGAGCACCATTGCCCGGCGCCGTGGTGAGAATCTGCTCGATCCTCTCGCCAGCGATGGCGTCGGCGGAGACGTCGTCGGGGGAGAGGGCCTTGAGGCGGGCCTTCTGCTCACGGTTGGCGTCGGCGTCGATACGGGCGTAGTAGGACTTGCCGAAGCGGTTCTCCAGATCGGCGTAGTGCTCGGAGGGAGAACGTCCGGTGACGGCTCTGATCTCGCTGGCGAGCAGGGCCAGGAGGATGCCGTCCTTGTCGGTGGTCCAGGTGTGGCCGTCGAGGTCTAGGAAGGAGGCACCAGCGGATTCCTCGCCACCGAATCCAAGATTGCCACGCGTCAGGCCGGGCACGAACCACTTGAAGCCAACCGGCACCTCGACGAGGCGACGACCGAGATCAGCGGCCACCTTGTCGATGAGGGAGGAGCTCACCAGGGTCTTGCCGATACCGGCGCCGAGGCCCCACCCGGGACGATGGGCGAAGAGGTAACCGATCGCCACCGCCAGGTAGGCATTGGGATTCATGAGACCGGCATCAGGGGTGACGATGCCGTGGCGGTCGGAGTCGGCGTCGTTACCGGTGGCAATGTCATAGGCGTCCTTGTTGGCGATGAGGGAGGCCATCGCGGACGGGGAGGAGCAGTCCATCCGGATCTTGCCGTCGGTGTCGAGGGTCATGAACCGCCAGGTCGGATCGACCTCGGGGTTGACGACCGTCAGATCGATGCCGAGATGATCGGCGATGTACTCCCAGTACTGCACCGAGGCGCCGCCCAGCGGGTCAGCGCCGATGTGTACCCCGGCCTCGTCAATGGCGTCGAGGTCGATGACATTGCGCAGGTCGTCGCAGTAGGCGCTGCGGTAATCGTAACGGGAGACCTCGTCGCGCACCTGCGCGTACGGCTTGCGACGAATAGCCGACGGATCGGCGAGTAGCTCGTTGGCGCGGTCGGCGATCCAACCGGTGGCATCGGTGTCGGCCGGACCACCGTGCGGCGGGTTGTACTTGAAGCCGCCGTCGCGCGGCGGGTTGTGCGAGGGGGTGACGACGATGCCGTCAGCCTGGCGTCCCTCGCTCAGGCGATTGTGGACGATGATGGCTCGCGAGACCGCCGGGGTCGGGGTCCACTCGTCGTCATGCTCGGCAACGACCTCGACGTCGTTGGCACGCAGTACCTCGATGGCAGTGGTCCACGCGGGCATGGACAGGGCGTGGGTGTCCTTGCCGATGAACAACGGACCGTCGATGCCCTGGGAGGCACGGTACTCGACGATTGCCTGGGTCGTGGCGGCGATGTGGGCGTCATTGAAGGCGCCGTCCAAGGAGGAGCCGCGGTGACCCGAGGTGCCGAAGACAACCATCTGGTCCGGGTTGGAGGGATCGGGAGTGATGTCATGGTAGGCCGACAGGACGGCATCGACATCGATGAGATCGGATTCCTGGGCAGGTTTCCCAGCACGTTCATGAGCCATGGGGCCATTCTCTCACCGAGCGGAGCACTGCGGCAGGGCACCGTGAGGAATCAGGGCGTTCGGACCATCGATCGTCACCGATGCTGGAGCGGATTACGAGAGGTCTGGTTGAATGGACGACATGTCTTCTGACTCGATTCATCGTCATGATGCCGTCGATCTGTCGGGGCTGGCAGCCGCAGCCGGTTCCTCCGACTCTCCTGCCGGACCCGCCCCAGCTGGCTCGGGAACCACCAGGACCTGGGTGATCGAGGGTACCGAGGAGAATTTCAACTCGCTGCTCCAGAAGTCGGTGCAGCACCCGGTGCTGGTGGAGTTCACGACACCGAAGGCCCATGGTGCTCAACAGATGTCGCAGGTGCTGAGTCGAGTTACCGACGAGGCTGCCGGCAAGTGGCTGCTGGTGCACGTCGACATCGACGCCCAGCCTCAATTGGCCAAGAGCCTGGGCGTTCAGGCCGTTCCGATGCTCGTCGCCGTCATCGGAGGACAGCTGGCACCGCTGGCCCAGGGCACGATCGACGAGCAGCAGTTCCGTCAGATCACCAACCAGGTGACTCAGGCGGCGACGGCCGGTGGCATGGTCGGTCGCGCGGAGCCGGTGACGGTCCAGGCGAGCAGCGAGGAAGCCGTTGGCCCTGACCCGCGCACGGTCGAGGCCGAGAAGCTCATGGACGCCAAGAGGTTCGACGATGCGGTCGCCGCCTATGACGCGCTGCTGGCCAAGGAGCCCAACGACCCCGTCCTCATCGCGGGACGTAACGGGGCAGCGCTGCTGGCACGGCTGGACGGCAAGGACGCTGCGGCACTGCTCACCGCTGCCCAGCAGAATCCTCACGACGTCGAAGCCCAGCTGGCCGCTGCCGACGTCGAGCTCATGGGAGGACGGACCGCTGACGCGTTCAACCGGATCATCCAGGTGGTGCGCACCACCCACGACGAGGAGCGCGAAGCCGCTCGCACTCGCCTGCTGGAGCTCTTCGCCATGGTGGGACAGTCCGATCCTGATGTGGCAGCCGCGCGACGTTCGCTGGCAGCGGCATTGTTCTGATCTTCGCCCCAGACGTGTTGGCGGCCCGGGAATGCGCTCCCGGGCCGTGGCCATGCGGGTGCGAGTCTGATCTGTCTCGGCTGGACGTGTCGGCGTCGACCAATAGCATGGGGACCATGGACTCGACCCGATTCGACGAGAAGTTCCATGCCGTTCTGTTCGACCTTGACGGGGTCCTCACCCCTACCGCGCTGATTCACATGCGTGCCTGGGAGGAGATGTTCAACGAGGAGTTGGCCCATCGCGAGGGCCAGGATCCTTACACCGACGAGGACTACTTCGCCTACGTGGACGGCAAACCTCGATACGACGGGGTACGTGACTTCCTTGCCAGCCGCGGCATCACTCTCCCGGAGGGGGATCCCTCCGATGCTCCTGATGCCGAGACGATCTGCGGGTTGGGAAATCGAAAGAATGATCTGTTCAACACGGTGCTGGCCCGAGACGGCATCCAGCCTTACCCGGGGTCTCGCCGTTGGGTGGATCTGCTTCACGAACGCGGTGTGGCGATGGCTGTGGTGTCCTCGTCGCGCAATGCCGCTGTGGTGCTCGAGGCAGCCGGTATGAGCGAGGATTTCCCGGTGCTGGTCGATGGCAACCGGTCGAAGGCGGAGAACCTGCCTGGAAAGCCCGCCCCTGACACCTACCTCCGTGGAGCTGATCTGCTTGGTGTGTCTGCGGAGCAATGCGTTGTCGTCGAGGATGCGGTCTCGGGAGTGCGCGCAGGTGCGGCTGGTGGATTTGGAATGGTCCTCGGCGTCAATCGCGGCGTGGGTGCTGACCGGCTGCGTGAGGTGGGTGCTGACCGAGTGGTCGATGACCTGGACGAGATGGCTGAGGAGATGGCATGACGCGAACGGGCACCGACCCGATGGATCGATGGCGTTTTCCTGATGATCCGTGGGCGATCGTCGAGACGGCACCGAGTACCGATGATCTGGGGACGACCGAGACCCTGTTCTCGGTCGGTAACGGTTATCTCGGCATGCGCGGTAACCCGTCCGAGGGGCGTGACTCCTTCAGTCATGGCACCTACATCAACGGATTCCATGAGATCTGGGACATCCATCATGCCGAGAACGCTTACGGCTTTGCGCGCACCGGTCAGACGATCGTCAACGTCCCCGATGCCAAGCTCATGAAGCTCTATGTTGACGACGAGCCGTTGCTGCTCAGCGTCAACGAGATTCAGTCGTACAAGCGCTGGATCGACTTTCGCGAAGGAGTGCTGCGTCGCGAATTGGTGTGGCGGACCCCGGCGGGCAAGCTGTTGCGGGTGGCGACGTCACGGATGGTGTCCTTCACCCACCGTCACATGGCTCTCATGAGCATCGAGGTGACGATGCTCGAGGGGGATGCCCCCATCGTCATCAGCTCTCAGATCCTCAATCGTGAGGACGGCATGGACGAGTATCACGTTTGTCCTGAGGACTCGGGGAATGCCGACGATCCTCGTCAGGCCCGCAAGTTTGCCGACGAGGTGCTCGTCGCGGAGAAGGACTGGCACTCGGACCGGCGGATGATCCTGGGGTTCCACACGGCCAGGTCCGCGATGACCCTGGCGGTGGGCGCTGATCACGAGATCACCACCGACAACGAGTGCGTCTCCCTCATCGACACCGAGCCTGGGTGTGGCAAACGGGTTTACCGCATCGAGGCCACCCAGGGTCGCCCCATCCGAGTGGACAAGGCCGTGGCCTATCACTCCTCGCGAGGGGTGCCGGTGCACGAACTGTTCGACCGTGTTCGTCGCAGCCTCGACCGAGTCCGCGAGCAGGGCCATCGGGTTTACTACGACGAGCAGCGAGAGTGGCTCGACGACTATTGGGCGACGGCCGACATCGAGGTTGAAGGCGCGCCGGCCGGCATCCAACAGGCGGTGCGGTGGAACCTCTTCCAGATTGCTCAGGCCTCGGCCCGCGCTGACCAGCTGGGTATCTCTGCCAAGGGTGTGACCGGATCTGGCTATGAAGGCCACTACTTCTGGGACACCGAGGTCTACGTCATCCCGATGCTGACCTACACCCATCCGCGAATCGCTGAGAACGCCCTGCGGTTCCGGGTCAACACTCTTCCACAAGCCCGACGACGAGCCGAAGAACTGTCCGAGCGGGGAGCTCTCTTCCCGTGGCGGACGATCACCGGTGAGGAGGCCTCCGCCTACTACGCCGCAGGTACGGCTCAGTATCACATCAATGCTGACATCGCTCACGCGATCATGAACCACGCTCGTGCGACGGGGGACAAGACCTTCCTCTTCCGCGATGCCGCTCCGGTCCTCGTCGAGACGGCGCGGATGTGGGCAGATCTGGGCTTCTGGCGGATCAACGGAGGCCGGGAATTCCACATTCATGGCGTGACCGGGCCCGACGAGTACACCACGGTCGTCAACAACAACCTCTACACCAATGTCATGGCGCGGGCGAACCTCATTGACGCAGCCAGCGTCATGAGGCGGATGAAGGATGAGGACCCGCTGTGGTTTGAGCATCTGTGCTCCGAACTGGACCTCACCGAGGACGAGGTCGGTGGTTGGGAGGAATGTGCCGCTGGAATGGTCATCCCCTTCGACGACACCTTCGGCATCCATCCTCAGGACGACCAATTCCTCTCGCGAGAATTGTGGGACCTCACGAACACCCCCGCCGACAGACGTCCGCTGCTGCTGCATTACCACCCGCTGGTGATCTACCGGTTCCAGGTACTCAAACAGGCCGATGTCGTGCTGGCCCTGTTCCTGCAGGGGGACCAATTCACCCAGGCGGTCAAGCTCGCCGACTTCGAGTACTACGACCCCATCACGACCGGTGACTCGAGCCTCTCAGCAGTGGTGCAGTCAGTGATGGCAGCCGAGGTGGGCCATCAGGAGATGGCCATGGAGTACTTCCTGGACGCCCTCTACTGCGACCTGGCCGACACCCACCACAACGCCTCGGATGGTGTGCATGTTGCCTCGACCGGTGGTGTGTGGGGTTGTCTGGTCCATGGATTCGTGGGCATGCGCAATGACCGAGAGAACCTACGTTTCGATCCTCGGCTGCCGGCCCAGTGGACATCCATCAAGCACCACATGCTCATTGGCGACTCGCACATGCTGGTGAAGCTGGAACGTGACGCGATCACCTTCCAGATCTTGTCAGGTCATGACCGCGAGGTGACGGTACGTGGGGAGCTCCATCACATCGGCGTCGAGCCGGTTCGGATCCCGCTGAGCGACCAGGGCCCGCTGCGTCCCAGTCTGCGCGGAACGCACCCGATCTCGGGATTGCGACGTGCAGACGGTTCCCTCATCACGGCGGAGGTTCCCGGAAGCATCGCCGAGACGATCGTCTCCTCCCCAATACTGCCCTCGCGGGATTGACAAACGAGAACAACGAACAGGAGGCCGGCACCGTCACGGTGCCGGCCTCCTGTTCGTGGGGGTAGGGGGCGGCCGAGATGCCCCGGCCGCCCTCGACTCACTTCACCACGGTGATGACCGGGGTGCTGGTGGTGACGTCGTCGGCCGGAATGCCGGTGACGTTGGAGTAGTCGAACCCGTTGGTCACCAGGACCGGGGTAATCTTCGAGTAGCCCGCCTCGTCGATGACGGCGGGATCAAAGACGACCAGGGGCTGACCGGCGCTGACGTGATCGCCGGCCTTGACCTTGACGTCGAATCCCTTGCCGCCCAGCTCGACGGTGTCGACACCGACGTGGATGAGCAGTTCGACGCCCGAATCCAGCTTGAGCCCGAAGGCGTGACCGGAATCCGGAGCAGTGACGACGGTGGCGTCGGCAGGGCAGACGACCGTGTTGTCACTGGGCTCGATGGCGATACCATCGCCGACGACGCCGGTGGAGAAGACCGGGTCGGGAATCTGGGAGATCGGAACCGCACGCCCCTTGAGAGGGGAGGTGATGGTGATGGCCTCGGATGCGACATCCCCGGCCGTGGGGGCTTCGACTCCCTCAACCGTGGCAGTTTCCGTCTCGGGTTTGGTGGCAACCGCGGTGGCAGCCCCAACGGGCGCAGCGGCAGCTGGGGCGGGGGCGAGAGCCGACGACTCGGTGTTGGTGGCCTCAGCTTCATCACGACGAGCCTTGGCAGCAGCTTTCTCATCGTCGTCACGGTAGTCGCGCACGATGACCAGGGCCATGGCGGTGAAGAAGGAGGCCGCGATGGCGACAGCGTACAGACCGATCTTGTCGAAGGCCGGGATCGTCAGCAAGGAGGTGAAGACGAAGGCCGGGGTGTGCAGGCCGCCGCCGGCACCGATGATGACGCCACCGACGAGGCAGCCGACCAGCATGGACGGGTAGATCTTCTTGTAGCGCAGGTGGATGCCGTAGAGGCTCGGCTCGGAGATACCGCCGAGCAGGCCGGCGGCGAGGGCGCCGGTCGCCGTCTGACGCATCGTCACGTCCTTGTCACGGACCGACAGGAAGAGGACGCCAGCGGTGGCGCCGAAGCAGGCGAAGTTCCAGGCACCCATCGGGCCCTGGATGTAGTCGTAGCCCAGCGTCTGGATGTTGAGCAGCATGACGGCGTTGAGCGGCCAGTGCAGGCCCAGCGGGACCATGAACGGGTAGAGCAGAGGGATGAGGACGGCGAAGATGAACGGGGAGACGTCGTTGACCGCCTTGAGCCCGTTGGCCAGGCCGGCGCCGGCGTAGACACCGATGGGGCCGATGAGGAAGGCCGTCAACGGAATCATGATGAGCATGGTCAGGAAGGGCACGAAGATCATCTGAACATTGGGGGAGATGACCTTCTTCAGCCACTTGTACAACGGAGCCAGGATGGCCGCCATGATGAGGGGAGGGAAGACCTGGGAGCCGTAGTTGAAGATCGTCAGTGGCAGGCCGAAGATGTCAACGACGTCGACCTTGAATCCGCCCAGGGACAGCGGATGTGCCGCCTTACCGAGCTCGGTGAATCCCGGAAGCATGACGACGGCCATGACCGAGAACCCGACCCAGGGGTCGGCGTTGAGGCGCTTCGTGGCGTTGTAGGCGACCAACAGCGGCAAGAAGTAGAAAACACACTGCCAGGCCAGGTTCACGAACTGCCAGCTCGGAGGTAGGGAGACACGGGAGTCGGCCCAGTTGCCGATGACTCCCATGGAACCCATGAGGGCCATGAAGGTGATGAACAGCGAGGCGCCGAGCAGGGCGCCCATGATCGGACGGAAGGAGTCCGACAGGTACTCGAACAGGTTGTCAAGCCACGAGAACTTGCCGCGCGGGCCCTTGGAACGATGTGCGGCCTTGACGTCCGCATCGGACTGCTTGCCGTCCCCGGAGCCGAGGTTCTGCATGTCCGGCAGGTTCATGATGTCGTTGTAGACGCTGTTGACAGCGCCACCGATGACGACCTGATAACGGTTGCCCGACTGGGGCACAGCGCCCATGACGCCGGGGATCTTCTCCACCTCGGCCTTGTCGATGGACGAGGAATCACGAAGCTGGAACCGCAGGCGGGTTGCGCAGTGGGTCAGGCCGACGATGTTGTCGCGGCCGCCCACCACGTCCACGATCTGGGACGCAGTTGATGACATGTAGGTGGTCCTCCTGTGTGTTCAGTCATCCTTCTTCCAGGACAACGACGAAGAAGCATAACCACCAGGGCCGAACGTTCGTTCACCACCCCAGGGTTACAACGAAAACCCGTTCTCAGTGGCACGCGGGGTGGGATCTGCCAGTATGGCCGCGATACGTCGGGCCGACAGCTCGGTGACGTGTGCAGGGACGTCAGCAGGATCCACCCAGTGCAGATGGCCGATCTCGCCGTCAGCAGGATTCATGATGGCGGCGAGGGACGGTTCGACCACACCGGCGGCATAGATGAACTCGATGGCGTCAGACCACCCGAGGGCAGGTGGCATCCAATCGATGAGGACGGGGGTGGCAGGGATGTCGATGGTCACGCCCAATTCCTCCCGGCACTCCCGAACTGCTCCGGCATGGGGAGATTCCACCGGCTCGACGACACCGCCGGGGAGTTCCCAGTCAGGCTTGTACGTCGTCTCGCACATGAGAACCCGCCCGACTTCGTCGTGGACCAGGACGTGGGAGATGACCCGTTTGGTGGGCAGCACCGAGTCGAGCATGCCGGTGTGACCGGTCCGGGTGTAGATCTCGTCGGTGGCCAGTCGGGAGTAGACGAATTCGTCCACCCAACTATCCCCTCGGCTGCCGGCTTGGCGTAGCCGTCCCTCACGGCGGTATCCGGCCCGGTGCAGGGCATGGATGACGTCTCCGTCGTCGACGGTCACCCGGGCCTCCAGACGACGCACCTCGTGACCGAGGATGGCGTCGTCGGAGGCCAATGAGATGGCCCGCGTCAGACCCTCCGGATATGGCGGATCGTCGAGCAGCAGGCGACCACAGTCGCCTACCACCTCGACCTGAATCCGAAAGTCCTCGGGATCGGACTCGTCATCGACCACGAACAATCCTCCTTGCCAGAGTCACTGCATTCCCGGATCGCCGGGCAGAGCAGCGGTTGCCGAGGGATCGTGGCGCAGCCACACCGAGCCCATCGGCGGGACGCACACGGTGGCGACGGCCGGGAAGCGATCGGGAACTGGAAGCGGGGTGGCCACGACCTGGCCGAGGTTTCCGAACTCTCCCGTTCCGTCGTACTCCAAGGAATCGGTGTTGAGGATCTCGGTCCACACGCCTTCCTCGGGTAGTCCGACGCGGTAGTCGGTCTGCGGGTTGGGGGAGAAGTTCGTGAAGCAGGCGATCGTCGAGCCGTCCTCGCTGCGGCGCAGCCAGGAGAACAGATTGTTGCCGGCGTCGTCGGCGTTGATCCATTCGAATCCGCGCGGATCGCTGTCGAGCTGCCACAGGGCGGGGTTCTCCTTGTAGATCATGTTGAGATCGCGGAAGAGGCGCTTGAGACCACCGTGACCCCACAGATCGGCGACGAACCACTCGAGGCTGGCGGACTCGTCGAACTCGTGACGCTGGCCGAACTCCTGACCCATGAAGATGAGCTGCTTGCCCGGGAAGGACCACATGTAGGAGTAGAAGGCTCGCAGGGACGCGAACTGCTGCCAGTCGTCACCGGGGATCTTGTTGATCATGGATCCCTTGCCGTGCACGACCTCGTCATGGCTGATCGGCAGGATGAAGTTCTCCGAGTACTGGTACACCATGGCGAAGGTCATCTCGCCGTGGTGATACTGACGATGGAACGGATTGAGCTCCATGTAGCGCAAGGAGTCGTTCATCCAACCCATGTTCCACTTGAACCCGAATCCCAGGCCGCCGTGATCGACCGGCTTGGTGATGCCGGGGAAGCTGGTCGACTCCTCGGCAATCATGAGGATGCCGGGGTGGCGCGAGTACAGGTGTGAGTTGACGTAGCGCAGGAAGTCGATGGCCTCCAGGTTCTCTCGTCCGCCGTACTTGTTGGGCACCCACTGACCCTCCTCGCGGGAGTAGTCCAGGTAGAGCATCGAGGCGACGGCGTCGACGCGCAGACCGTCGACGTGGAACTCGCTGATCCAGTACAGCGCGTTGGAGACGAGGAAGGACTTCACCTCGTTGCGGCCGTAGTTGAAGATGTAGGTGCCCCAGTCCACGTGCTCGCCCTGGCGCGGATCGGCGTGCTCGTAGAGGGCGGTGCCGTCGAAGCGTCCTAGAGCCCAGTCGTCCTTGGGGAAGTGCCCCGGAACCCAGTCCATGATGACGCCGATGCCGGCCTGGTGGAGCTTGTCGATGAGGTAACGCAGGTCGTCGGGAGAGCCGTAACGGCTGGTCGGTGAGAAGTATCCGGTGACCTGGTAACCCCAGGACGGGGCGAAGGGATGCTCGGCCAGCGGCATGAACTCCACGTGGGTGTAGCCCTGCCACAGCACGTAGTCGACCAGTTCGTCAGCCAGCTGACGGTAGCTCAGCCCGTGACGCCATCCGCCCAGGTGGACCTCGTAGACGCTCATCGGCTCGGCATGGGCGTGTGAGGCCTCACGGTGGGCGATCCACTCGTCGTCATTCCACTCGTAGTGGGTCTCGGTGACGATGGACGCGTTCTGCGGGGCCTGCTCGGAGTAGCGGGCCATCGGGTCAACCTTCTCGTGCCAGTTGCCCCACTGGTCCTGGATGCGGAACTTGTAGAGGGTACCTTCGCCCACCCCTTCGATGAAGGCGCCCCAGACGCCAGATCCCGGGATGAGACGCATCGGGTCACCGGTCCACCAGTTGAAGTCCGCGATCACCTCGACGGCCTGGGCGTTGGGGGCCCAGAGGGCAAAGCGGGTCCCGGTGATGGGGCCGCGCTCGTCGTCGGTAATGGTGACGACGTGGGAGCCGAGTCGCTTCCACACCTCCGTGTCCCCACCGGAATGGAACCCCTCGAGGTCCCAACCGGTGAGTCCTCCGAACTCATCGTGAGCCATGTCGTCCTCCTGGCATGTCGTTGGTGTGGATGTCGCCGTCGGGTCGGTGACTCGACGGAGGTTCGTGGGGCGGGGACATCATCAATCCTGCACCATCGCCCGAATGGCCGACAACGGGATGTCAACCCAGGCCGGCCGGTTGAGGGTTTCATAGACGGTTTCGTATCCGGCCTTGTCGGCCTCGTAGGCGGCCAAGACGTCGCGTTCGGCGTCGTTCGGGCGACCATAGCCGTCCAGGAAGGCATCGCGAGCTCGTTGTGCCCAGGCCAATGTCTCCGGTGCGGTGGGTTCGGCATGGGCCGAGGTGGCATAGGACAGTGAGCGCACCATTCCTGCCACGTCACGCCAGCGGGAGTCCGGCAGGCGACGCTCGGCCAGGGTCTTGAGGGGTTCGCCCTCGAAGTCGATGATCCGCCAGCCGTCGGGGGTCAGCAGGGTTTGTCCGAGGTGGAAGTCACCGTGCACCCTTTGAGCGGCCAGGCGGCGACCGCGCAGCTTCTCGAAACGTGCGGCGAGGAGGTCGCGGTGTGGTTCCAGCGCCGGGGCTGCCGCCACTGCAGCGTCGAGACGACGCACCATGTCGTCGGCAATCTGGCCCCCGTCCAACTCGGCCGTCCCAAGGGTCTGCTCCAACGCAGAGTGGATGGTTCGCAGGCATCGGCCCAGGTCGGCGACGAGATCGGCGACGTCCTCCAGATCGGCAGCCTTGTCGGTGATGAGTTCCCAGCCATCCTGGGGATGTGGAAGCCGCTCGATGATCATGGCCAGATCGGTCTGGATGTCCTCGTCAGCCGGGATCTGCCCGGAGATGTGACCGTAGAGCTTGGCCACCGAGGAGACGCCGGCGTCATTGAGGGCGCCGTGAATGGTGATGTCGAGATTGTCGCCGGGTTCGAGGCGGCGGAACATCTTGACGATGATGGCGTCGCCAACCATGATCGAGGTGTTCGACTGCTCACCGCCAAAGCGCTCGGCGGTCCGAACCGGTTCAGGTGCCTCCAAGCGGCGATGGAGCTGCCATGAGTCATCCGCGGCCTGAGGATCAGCCTCGAGGATCGTCCTGGCCCACACTGTCAGGGCCTCCTGGTCGGTGGTGGCGTCGCTGACCGTGATGGGATCACCATCGACGTGAATCTGCGTCAGTCCCGCAGAACTGCCGGGGCGCAGGGCCAATAGGAGCTGGTAGTACTCCTCCGGGGCTTGCGGGTAACAGACCAGGGCAATGACGGGCACCACCTTGAGATCGTGCTCGTCAACGACTGGAGCCAGCGGCAGTAACCTGGCCAGGGTGCCATCTCGGCCCTTGCCGGAGAACCACCGAGCGGTACTGATGTGGTCCCAGATGCGGTCCCGGACGTCTGCGTCATCCCAATCGGTCATGGCTTCTCCTCTCCGGTCATCTGCAGCCATCGGTAGCCGTAGGGCGGCATCGGAACCGTCAGGGTTCCGTCGGCCTCCACCGGCTGGGCATCCTGGCCGTGAATGAGGGACGCTCCGGTCACACCTGCGAATTGCGGCAGGGTGAGGGTGACGGTCCTGTCGGTGTCCGACAGATTGGCCAGGCACAGAATCGTCTCGTCCTCGTCGTGGCGTAGGAAGGACATCACGGCCATGTCCTCCGCGCCCAGATCGGTGAACTCTCCGGTACCGAAAACGGGGTGACGACGACGGATGCCCAACATGGCGCGGGTCCACACCAACAGGGAGGACGGGTCATCCATCTGACGTGCGACGTTGACATGTTCCGGACCGTGACCGAAGGTGTGGATGAGTGGGAGATGGAAGTCCTCCGGCAGCGCGGTCGAGAATCCGGCCGTCTCGGAATCATCCCACTGCATCGGGGTGCGCACGCCGTCGCGGTCAGGAAGCCATGGATCGTCGCCCATGCCGATCTCGTCGCCGTAATAGAGAACCGGGGAGCCGGGCAGGGACAGCAGCATGGCGTTGAGCAGACGAACCCTGGCCTCGTCGTTGTCGACCAGGGGGCTCAACCGGCGACGAATGCCCAGGTTGCACCGCCAGCGCGGCTCGGGAGCATATTCCTCCCACATGTACTGACGGTCTTCCTCGGTCACCATCTCGAGGGTGAGTTCGTCATGGTTGCGGAGGAAGGTTCCCCACTGACAACCCGCCGGGATGTCCGGTGTGGAGGCGAGGATCTCGCTGATGCACTCCCGTGATCCGCGGCGCAGCCCCATGTACAGGCGTGGCATGACGGGGAAGTGGAAGGCCATCTGGCACTCGTCACCGTCACCGAAGTACTCGACGACGTCGTCAGGCCACTGATTAGCCTCGCACAGCAGGATGCGTCCCGGGTACTCCTCGTCGACCATCGCGCGCAGCTGTTTGAGGATCTTGTGGGTTCCCGGCAGGTTCTCGCAGCTCGTCCCCTCGGCCTCGATGAGGTAGGGGACGGCGTCGAGACGGAAACCGTCGATGCCCAGGTCCATCCAGAATCGGACGGCGTCGAGCATCTCCTCCATGACCCGGGGCTCCTCGAAGTTGAGGTCGGGCTGGTGGTGGAAGAAGCGGTGCCAGTAGAATTGCTTGCGCTCGGAGTCCCACGACCAGTTGGAGTCCTCGGTGTCACAGAAGATGATGCGAGCGTCCGAATATGCCTCGTCGGTGTCGGCCCAGACGTAGTAGTTGCCGTAGGGGCCGTTAGGATCGGCACGGGAGGACTGAAACCACGGGTGGGAATCAGAGGTGTGGTTCATCACGAAGTCGATGATGACGCGCAGACCACGGTCGTGAGCGGCGTCGAGGAAGACCTTGAAGTCCTCGATCGTCCCCAACTCCTCGCGGATCCAGCGATAGTCGCGGATGTCGTAACCGCCGTCGTGCAGCGGTGAGTCGTAGAAGGGGGGAAGCCACAAACAGTCCACTCCCAGCCACTGCAGGTAGTCGAGCTTCTCGGTCAGCCCCTTGAAGTCGCCGATGCCGTCACCGTTGGAGTCCTTGAAGGAGCGCACCAAGACCTCGTAGAAGACGGCGGTGCGGAACCATTCGGTCTCCGTGCGGTCGATCGACCCGACCGGGTGGATCGCGTCGAGCTTGGCCTGCAACTGGGCCGAGGTCAGCCCAAGAACCCCGGTGGGTGCGAGGGTCTCGGGCGTCTCCTCGGCAGGCGTGTAGGAGGAATGGGTCATGAGGTGGTCTTTCGCACGTGCAGGATGTGGGCCGGCTGGGCTGGGTGGAGCCTGACGAAGGCCTGCTGTCCCCAGGTGAAGTCAGCACCGGTGAGTTCGTCGTGGACCTCGAAGGTGTCGTCGTTGCCAAGACCAAGAGCGGCCATGTCCAACATGACCTGCGACTCCACACCCCACACCGGATCCAACGAGATGACGACGATGACGACGTCGTCCCCGGCCTTCTTGGAGAAGGCAAGAACATTGTCATGGGGGGCATGGTGAACGGTGGTGTCACGCAGCTGCTGCAAGGCCGGATGAGCGCGCCGAATCTCGTTGAGACGAGTCACGAGCAGTTTGATGTTCGGCTCGGAGCCGAAGTCACGGGGACGGTACTCATACTTCTCGGAGTGGGCGTACTCCTCGCGTCCCGGCAGCGGCTCGTGCTCGCAGATCTCGAAGCCCGAGTACATGCCCCACGACGGGCTCATGGTTGCAGCCAGGATTGCGCGGATGGCGAATCCGGCCGGGTTGCCGTCATTGAGGTAGATCGGGTTGATGTCCGGGGTGTTGGTGAAGAAATTCGGGCGGTAAAAGTGCGAGGTCTGGTGGGAGACCTCGTTGAGGTACTCCTCCAACTCCCACTTGGCGGTGCGCCAGGTGAAATAGGAGTATCCCTGCTGGAAGCCGACCTTGCCCAAGGCACCCATCATCTCGGGGCGGGTGAACGCCTCGGCCAGGAAGATGACCTCCGGATGGCGGCGATGCACCTGCTCCATGAGCCAGGCCCAGAAATTGATCGGCTTGGTGTGCGGGTTGTCGACGCGGAAGATCGTCACCCCATGGGAGATCCACAGCTCGAGCAGCCGCAGGCACTCGTTGTAAATCCCCTCCGGGTCGTTGTCGAAGTTGATCGGATAGATGTCCTGGTACTTCTTCGGGGGGTTCTCGGCGTAGGCGATGGTTCCGTCGACGCGGGTGGTGAACCACTCCGGGTGCTCCTGCACCCACGGATGGTCCGGGGAGGCTTGCAGGGCGAAGTCCAGCGCCACTTCCATGCCCAGGTCGTGGGCGTGGGCGACGAAGCGGTCGAAGTCCTCGAAGGTACCCAGATCCGGGTGAATGGCGTCATGGCCCCCGGCCGAAGAACCGATGGCCCATGGCGAACCGGGATCGTCCGGCCCAGGGGTCAGGGTGTTGTCCTTGCCCTTGCGGAAAGCAGTTCCGATGGGGTGGATCGGTGGCAGGTAGACGACGTCGAATCCCATCGCAGCAGCGGCGTCCAGTCGCTCCCAGGAGGAGTCGAAGGTGCCGGAGACCCAGTGGCCGTCCTCGTCGATGTGGGCTCCCTGGGAGCGCGGAAAGAATTCGTACCAGGAGCCGTAGAGGGCGCGACGTCTCTCGACCCGCAGCGGGGACGGGGTGGTGGGAGAAGTCAGCGGGCGCGGGGCATGGACGCGCATCGCATCGGAGAAGAGGAAGGTGTTGATGACCTGGCGCAGCGACCCCGGAGCGCGATCCGGGGTGAGACTGGCATCGGCCTCGCGCAGAACTGCGACGGCGTCGGTGTCGCCAGCTTGCTCGGCATGCGCGATGGCCTGTTCGATGAGGGCGTGACCTTCGGCGCAGACCAGCTCGACGTCGACGGCAGCGGCCAGCTTGGCGTCGGCGTTGTGGTGCCAGGTGCCCCAGGTGTCCGACCAGCCCTCGACGTGCATCGTCCAGTCGCCCTCAGCGTCGGCCGAGACGCGGGCCTTCCAGATGTCCAAACCCCATGGATCGACCTGGTGCATGTCAGTGACGTGACGATTACCCTGTGGATCGGTGAGGACGACGCTGGCGCCGACTGCGTCATGACCCTCACGGAAGACGTTGGCCGTGACCTCGAACTCCTCGTCGACGACGGAGTAGATCGGCAGCTGACCTCCCTCGACCTCGGGATGCACGTTGTGGACAGGGATGCGCCCGAAACCACGCAGCGGTGGACGGCCAGGGGCGTCAAGGTCCGAGGTGGCCGCCACGAGGGCCTCGTCGCCGGAGGCGTGGTCAGCGGCGTGACGCGGTGAAGTGGTGTCGGCATCCTGCTGGCGCGTGTCACCCACCAGGGCGCTCATCGGTAGGGAGCCCGAGGCATCCTCGGCGTCGGAAGGCGAGTCGTCGGGTGCATCGAGTGTCTGGTCGGCCTCGTCGGCAGAGTCCGGCCTGACCGGGGACTCAGGCGACGGAGATGACTCGGTAGAGGGGGCTGACGTCGGTGAGCCAGCGGGGACGACGGGGGCCGGCGGCTCGGGTGAGGGTTCCGGGGCAGGGGCTGTCACCTGCACGTCCTCGTCATCGGGGCCATTCTCGTCTTGACGGCGGTCTCGCCTGTTGATCCTCCACACGGACCACAGGCTACCGTGGCTGGTTCCCGGGCCTCATGATTTGGACCAGCACCGCAGCGGCAATTTGACACCGAATCGTCGGAGTGAGGCTCGGCACAGTGCGCACTGACCACTGAAACTCAGTTGTTGGCCCCGAAAAGCGCCAGTTCCTGGCGTCCAGACGGGTTCGCGAAGACGGCGGATGAGCCTTTCGACTCATCCGCCGCCTGTGCGCTTGGGGCGTAACTGGTGCTTGGGATCAGGCCTCGTCGTCTCCCAGTGAGGCCTGCATGACGACGACGCACCTGCTCGGCAGGGTCATTGACATCCCGGCAGGAACCGTCTCGTCAGGGATTTCGCCAGGAACGGTCGTCGAGGCAACCACCTGCCAGGACTCGCCCCATCGGGCGCTGGGCAGGATGATCTCGGTCGGGTGATCTGCGGCGTGAAACCAAACGAGGAAGGCCTCGTTGTCGTCGCTGGTGTACATGCCCAGGGTGCGACGGCCTTCGTCGTGCCAGTCGTCGGTGACCATCTCGCCACCGTGACCGGAGAACCAGGCCAAGTCCGCCCGTCGCGGTCGCTCATCGGTCGAGCGACCCACCGGGTCATGGTGACGGTAGATCGGTGGGCGAAGGGTGGGATGCTCGCGACGCAGTGCGGTGAGGGTGCGGACGAGGTCGGTGACGTCTGACCAGCCCTCGGCCTCGTCCCAGTCCATCCAGGAGATGGGGGAGTCCTGGCAGTAGGCGTTGTTGTTGCCCTGCTGGGTACGACCCATCTCGTCGCCGGCGGTGATCATCGGCACACCGGTGGCCAGCAGCAAGGTGGAAACGAGGTTGCGGACCTGACGATGACGCAGCATGACGATGGACTGGTCGGTCGTCTCACCCTCCCAGCCACAGTTCCAGGAGCGGTTGTCATTGGACCCATCGTGGTTGTCCTCACCGTTGTCCTGGTTGTGCTTCATGTCATAGGTGACGAGATCACGCATGGTGAAGCCGTCATGGGCAGTGATGAAGTTGACGCTCGAGATCGGCTGACCGTAGAGGTCCGGGGATCCGCACAGCCGGGTGGCGAGTTCCTCAACCCCGCAGACGGCACCGCGCCAGAAATCGCGGATGTAGTTGCGGAAGCGGTCGTTCCACTCGCTCCAATGAGGGCCCCAAGCGCCTACCTGGTAACCGTAGGGGCCCAGATCCCACGGCTCGGCGATGTGCTTGACCTTGTTGAGGACCGGATCATCGACGAGGGCTTGCTTGAAGGGATGGTTCTGGTCAACCCCGTGGGACTTGTCACGGATGAGGGTGGTCGCCAGGTCGTAGCGGAAACCGTCAACACCCATCTCGGTGACCCAGTACCGCAGCGAGTCGAGGACCAGGCCGAGGACTTCCGGATGGGAGGTGTCTACTGAGTTGCCGCAGCCGGTGACGTCGTAGTCGTTGCGGTGATCATTGGTGAGTCGGTAGTAGGACTCGTGGTCGATACCGCGGAAGGACAGCGTCGGTCCTTCGTGGCCACCTTCGCCGGTGTGGTTGTAGACGACGTCGAGGATGACCTCGATGCCGGCCTCGTGGAAGGCCGTCACCATCTCCTTGAACTCACGCACCTGGGCACCCGTGGAACCCACCGAGCAGTAGGCGGCGTGAGGAGCGAAGAACCCCAGGGTGTTGTATCCCCAGTAGTTCGACAGTCCCCGGCCCACGACGAAGGGTTCGGAGACGAACTGCTGGATGGGCAGCAACTCAATGGCAGTGACGCCGATGGACTTGAGGTGCTCGATGACGGCCGGGTAGGCCAGACCGGCATAGGTGCCGCGCAGATGCTCGGGGACGAGGGGATGGAGCCGGGTGTAGCCCTTGACGTGGGTCTCGTAGATGACCGACTCACTGATGTCTCGGCGGTGCTCGATGGGCTTGGGAGGCTCGGAATCCTCGATCACCACGGCGAGCGGGACCGAGGTCGCGTCGTCGGTCGGATCCGGCTCGTAGTTGGACTCCGGGGTGTGATCCATGATCGGTCCGTGGTAGTCGACCCCTGCCGTGATGGCCTTGGCATATGGGTCGAGCAGCAGCTTGGCCGGGTTGAACCTCATACCGCGATCGGGATCCCACGGACCGTGAACTCGGTAGCCGTAGCGCTGACCGGCCGTGACGTCAGGGACCTCGATCGTCCAGACACCATGCTCGTCCATGGTCATGTCGTGGTTGACCTGTGACCTGTCATCTGCCACGAGTGCCAGCTCGACACGCTCTGCGCGTGGTGCCCACAACCCGAAACGGCAACCGTCGTCAATGAGGGTGGAGCCAAGCGCACTGGTGTCGAATGACGCCGTGTTGGTGTCGGTCACAATAAGGGCCTTTCGTCGGGGATGGTGGCCGGAACATCGGCGGACCGACGAATCATTTTAGTCTGAGTCGGCCGCGGCGTCCGCAGGAGCGAGAACGCGCAATTCCATACCCTGCCGATCGGCAGTAGCGTCAAGGAGTCGCCAGGAAGGACAGGTATGTCGCAATCGCAGCCCGACTCAGTACATCACGCTCGTGCCTATTTCGACCACGCGGCGACCTCCCCGCTGCGCCCGGAAGCCTTGGCCGCGATGGCCGAACCGGTGCCCGGGAACCCTGGTGCCATTCACGGTTCAGGCCGCGCGGCGAGGGCTTTGCTGGAGGATGCGCGAGAGGAGGTCGCCAGCCTGCTCGGAGCGGGTCCGTTGGAGATCGTGTTCACCAGCGGAGGAACAGAGGCCGACATGTTGGGCGTTATGGGAGCGGCCCGTCATGGCCACGCACTGATCTCGGCAGTGGAGCATCCCGCCGTCGGTACGGTGACGTTGCCATGGCTGCTCGGCGAGCGGGTGGGGGTGCTCCCGGTCGACGACGCGGGAGTCGTGGACCCTGATTCGATTGCTGCGAGCCCACTGAGCAGCGACCTCGACGTCGTCTCGGTGATGGCCGTCAACAACGAGACCGGCGCACGCCAACCCGTTGACCAGATCACCGAACAGGCCCATCGGGTCGGAGCCCTCATGCACACCGACGCCGTTCAGGCCCTTGGCCATGTCCCGGTGAACCTCGACGAGTGGGGAGTGGACCTGGCGTCCTTCTCCGCACACAAGATCGGTGGACCCGTCGGGATCGGGGCACTCTGGGTCCGCAGGGGAGTCGAGGTGCATCCAGTCTCCCCGGGAGGTGGGCAGCAGTACGGGATTCGCTCCGGCACCCAGCCGGTCGCGCTGGCTCGAGGTTTCGCGGCTGCTCTGCGGGCCTGCCTCAATGAGTTCGACGAGAAGACGGCTCAATGGCAGGCATGGCGGGAACGGATCGTTGAGTCGTGCCGACAGATCCCTGGGGCCAGCGTGGATGATGCCGGCACGACGAGCCCCACGATCATCCACCTCAGCGTGGCCGGAGCACGAGGGACCGACGTCGTCATGCTCGCGGACCGGGACGGGGTCGACCTATCGGCCGGATCGGCGTGCCATGCCGGGGTATCCCGTCCCTCACCGACGATGCTGGCCATGGGTCGTGACGACGAGGCAGCATCGTCGGGAGTGAGGATCTCGATGGGCTACAGCACCACCGAGGCCGAGGTCAATCGTCTGCTTACCGTCCTGCCTGCGGTCATCACTCAGGCCAGCGGGGCGCGATGAGTCGGCGTCAACCCCTATCATCGACATTCCCGCCGGGATCACGTTCCCACTATTAATCCGTATCCCTGCACGTTCACGGAGAGGAAGCACTGTGAAGGTTCTCGCTGCTATGTCGGGGGGAGTCGACTCTGCCGTCGCCGCTGCCCGTCTCGTCGCGGCAGGCCACGACGTCACCGGTGTGCATCTGGCGCTGTCACGCAACCCGCGTTCCCATCGGGAAGGGTCACGAGGATGCTGCTCCCTGGAGGATTCCTTCGACGCCCGGCGGGCCGCGGACAAGCTGGGGATCCCGTTCTACGTGTGGGATTTCTCCGACCGCTTCGCCGAGGAGGTCATTGACCCCTTCATCGCTGAGTATCAGGCCGGTCGCACGCCCAATCCCTGCCTGAGATGCAATGAGAGGATCAAGTTCGCGGCCCTGCTGGAACGCGGTCTCGACCTGGGATATGACGCCGTCGCCACCGGCCATTACGCCCGGACTGAGGTCGACGATGGAATGACGAAGCTGTACCGCTCGGTCGACCCGGGCAAAGACCAGTCCTACGTGCTGGCTGTCCTCAACCAGGATCAGCTGTCCCATTCGTTGTTCCCGCTGGGGAATTCCTTCAAGACTGATGTGCGACGGGAAGCGGCGGATCTTGGTTTGTCGGTGGCTGACAAACCTGATTCCAACGACATTTGTTTCATCCCTGACGGGGACACGCCAGGTTGGCTCTCGGAGAAGATCGGTTCGGCCGCCGGAGAGATCCGCGATGAGTTCGGGGCTGTTGTCGGTCATCACGACGGGTATCACCATTTCACCATTGGCCAGCGGAGAGGTCTTCGGCTCGGAGTTCCGGCCCCGGATGGCAAGCCGCGATACGTCCTCGACATCGAACCGGTCAACAACACCGTGGTCGTCGGAGGAGCCGAAGGGCTGACCGTGCGCCACGTCGAGGCCATCCGGCCGGTGTGGTGTTCTGGCGAGTCTGCCGCGACCTGGCATGGTCAGGTTCAGGTGAGAGCCCATGGGGATCCGGTTGACGCCACGATCACCACGGTCGCCGGTGGGGTGATGATGGACCTCGAGCAGACCCTGCGCGGAGTCGCTCCCGGTCAGGCGGCGGTCTTCTACGACGGGGACCTCGTCGTCGGATCAGCAACCATATGCGGGACGGATCGAGCCGGAATGACAGTGGAGCAGGCAGCATGATCGCCACAGGTATTGGGTCGCTGCCCGGCACCGACATGCGCGGCAGCGTGGCTGCGATGGCCGAGATCTTCGACGAGCTCATCCCGTTGCCAGAATTACCGGCCCGCGGAGTCAGTGGTCAAATGGTCGGGAGGGCGACGGCCCTCCTCATCGATCTGCCGGTTGATCATGGCCCGGGCGGATGGCGGCTCGCGGACGCCACCGACCATGCCGCTCGCTCGGCACGATCCCTTCTGCGCAACGACCTCGATGACCTCGAGGAGGTGCTGGCCAACGAGGAGGCCACCGTCAAGATCACTGTGGCCGGTCCTCTCACCCTTGCCACGGGCCTGCACATGCGCGCCGGGGAGTCGATCCTCGCGGATTCCTCGGCCCTGAACGACGTCACAGCCAGCCTGGCGGAAGGGATCAGCCAGCTTCTGACCGAACTGCGACGCCGGATGCCACGCGTGACCTGGACGATGCAGATCGACGAACCTGCTGCTCCTGCCGTTCTCGCGGGATCCATTCCGACCCAGTCGGGGCTCTATCGGCATCCGGCCATGGAGGCCACCACGGCGACGCGGCTCTGGCAGACGATCGTCAGTGGCTGTGAGGAGGTCTCGGCGGGACTGCACTGTTGTGGCCATCCCATCCCGTGGGCGCCGGCCGGCAAGGCCGGATTCACCACGATGTGGTGCGAGATCACAGACGCGGTGTCACTGGACTCCGCCGCGCAATGGGTGGAGTCAGGTGGACGGCTGGGCATGGGGGTCGTCGACACCATGACGGTCGATCAGGTGCCACCAGTGGATCGCCTCATCGACCGTGTGCTGTGGTTGGCGCGACGCACCCAGGTGGATCCCACCCTGCTGAGGGCAGGGGTGCTGAGCCCTGCCTGCGGGCTCGCCGGCTGGTCCCGTCAATCGGCTGCCGAGGTCTGCCGGACGGTGAGACGGGCAGCTGACCTCGTCGATGAGCAGCTGGACCGGGCAGGCTGAGCAGGTAGGGTTCCGATCGTGGGTTTCTTCACCAATCTCGACCTTGACGGCCAGACTCCGGAGCGCACTCGGCCGCGTGTCGGTGAGAAACAGTGGGCTCCGACTGGGGTCCCGACCACGAAGCGCAAGAAGGTGCAACGAGTTCTCGCACCCATCGCCTTCGTCGTCGCTCTCGCGGTGTTGGTCGGAGTGGGGTACTACTTCTTCCGCATCCTCGTCATGCGCGGGTGACAAGGGTCTTCACGGCATCGCGCTGGTGTCAGATGATGATGTGGAACCCATACTGGGTCGCCAGGGCCAGGAGGTAACACCGGATGAAGAATCCGACGGTGACCCACAGCGAGAACCACCAGAAGTGCATCTTGGTCGTCGCCGCGTAGATGACGACGAGGTAGACCGGCGGGACACCGGTAATGGCCGAGAAGAACAGCAGAGGCATGCCCCATCGCGGGGTCTCGACCACGTGAGCAGCCTTGTCATTCCATCTCCGTAGACGCCACCGCCAGGATCCCTCCGGAACCGGTTTGGGCTCCTTGTGCTTGATCCATTGCGAATTCGATCCGCGTCGGATACCGATGAACATGATCTGTTTGCCAACGCCGTGGCCAAGAGCCAGCCCCAGGGCGACTTCCAGCGGACCCAGGAGTTTTGATCCTAGGGCGCCGACGATGAACAACTCCGAATTGAGCACCGGCACCAAACTGGAAGCCACGCCGAAGGCGAAGGCTGATAGAACCTGGTACCAGAACTGCCAGGTGAGGTAGACCTCCATGTGGCCTCAGTTGGCCAGAGCGGCCATGTGCTGCAGACGATTGAGCTCGGAAGCCAGGAACCCTGGGCCTCCCTGACGTCCGGCAACCAGACAGCGCCCCCTCGATAGTGGGACAGCGGCGATGACGGTGTCACCCCAACCTGGCATCCAGCCAGCCTCGAGCTCAGCGACATGGGAGCGATCCATCGGTGTCAGACGTGCGATGCCCTCAGGAGTGAATTCCGGAGACAGGGCAGTCGAGATGATGACCTGCTCATCGGCATCGAAGAGTGCCGACCAATGAGTGTGGAAGACGACCGGGACGGCGCCACAGAGAATCTCGGCGGAATGCTTCGGGTCCTCGGACATCCGATTCAGGGCTGCGATGTCGGACTCAATACTCCAATTCTCCGGATACCTGCTCAGCCACAGCACATGAACTCCGTCAAGCATGTCGCAGGCCGATACCAAGGTGTCAGGCATCGTGGTCGGAGGAAGGGTCAGCATGAAGTCGTCGACGACGTAGTGATCGCCCTTTTCGACAATCTCAATCGCGGATATGTCGGCATCGGCGGTGCCCATGGCGGTCGCCACCGACCCCAGGGAACCCGGCGTGTCTGGCAGCTGAATACGAATCATGAGCACTCACTCATTGTTGCGGGTGGATCCGACGATCCCAAACTGAATTCGTGTTCCGGCGGGTCATCATCAAGGACGGAGGTGCTCATCTGGCAGTCGTGTCGGCCAGTGGTCCTAGGATAGTCTGAGGGCATTCCCGCCCCCATGCCGCCAACCAGGAGATTCATCGTGGCCCTCACGCCGGATGACGTCGTCCGCCTGGCCGGCCTGGCACGCATCGACCTCACTGACGACGAGACCGCGTATCTGGCTCCTCAGCTTGACGCGATCCTCGACGCCGTGGCCGCAGTGTCAGCCGTCGCCACCGACGACGTGCCACCTACCTCGCACGCTCTGCCGCTGTCCAACGTCTTCCGCGAGGACGTCATCAAGGAGTCGATGTCGGCTGATGACGCCCTGGCCATGGCCCCCCGCAGTGAGGATCAGCGCTTCCGTGTGCCCCGCATCCTGGACGAGGAGGCACAGTGAACGAGCTCGTGACCCTGACCGCTGCCGAACTCGGCGCACGCATTGCGTCCCGCGAGGTCTCCAGCGAGGAGGTCACCCAGGCACACTTGGACCGGATCGGCGAGGTCGACGGCGACGTGCGTGCCTTCCTTCTGGTTGATCACGACGGCGCCTTGGAAACTGCCCGACGGATTGACTCTCGGATCGCCGACGGTGAGAAGCTTGGTCCGCTGGCCGGTGTGCCGCTGGCCGTGAAGGATCTCTTCTGCACCAAGGGACTGGCCACCACGGCCTCGTCCCGGATGTTGGAGGGATGGATCCCGCCCTATGACTCGACCATCGTCACCCGATGCAAGGACGCCGGCATGGTGATCCTGGGCAAGACGAACCTGGACGAGTTCGCCATGGGATCCTCGACCGAGACCTCTGCCTTTGGCCCCACTCACAACCCGTGGGACCTCGACCGAGTTCCTGGTGGCTCGGGCGGCGGATCTGCCGCCAGCCTGGCTGCTTTCCAGTCCCCGTTGGCTCTCGGTACCGACACCGGAGGGTCCATTCGTCAGCCCGGTGCGGTGACCGGCACCGTCGGCATTAAGCCGACCTACGGGTCGACGTCCCGGTACGGCGTCATCGCGATGGCGTCTTCCCTGGACACCCCCGGACCCTGCGCTCGTACCGTCCTGGATGCGGCCTTGCTGCACCAGGTGATCGCCGGTCATGACTTGATGGACCAGACGACCATCGACCAGCCCACCCCGGCCATCGTCGAGGCTGCGAACCAGCCGGATGTCGCCGGAATGCGGATCGGTGTCGTCACCGAATTCGCCGGTGAGGGGTACGACCCGCAGGTCGAGGCACGCTTCGACGAGGCCGTCGAGATCCTGACGAGTGCGGGAGCCGAGGTCGTCGAGGTCTCCTGCCCCAAATTCGACCTGGCCCTGCCTGCCTACTACCTCATCCAACCCGCTGAGGTCTCCAGCAACCTGGCCCGCTACGACGCCATGCGCTACGGCCTGCGCGTCGATGATGACGGCGAGCACTCCGCCGAGCAGGTCATGCGTGCCACCCGTGGCGCCGGATTCGGTGCCGAGGCCAAGCGTCGCATCATCCTGGGTACGTATGCCTTGTCGGCCGGCTACTACGACGCTTACTACGGCTCGGCCCAGAAGGTCCGCACCCTCATCCAACGTGACTTCGAGAAGGCCTGGAAGACCTGTGACGTGCTCGTCTCCCCGGCCACCCCGACGACGGCATTCCGACTGGGGGAGCGCACGGCCGACCCGATGGCGATGTATCGCTCCGACCTGTGCACCATTCCGGCCAACATGGCCGGCAGCCCTGCTGGGTCCTTCCCGATCGGCCTGTCCGAGACCGACGGGATGCCCGTCGGTATGCAGGTGATGGCCCCGATCATGGCGGATGACCGCGTCTACCGGGTCGGTGCGGCCCTGGAACGGCTGCTGAACGAGAAGTGGGGTGCCCCGCTGCTTGCGAAGGCTCCCGAGCTGAGGGGAAAGGCATGATGACGGACGAGCTGCTGCCCTATGACGAGGTGATGGCTGACTACGAGCCGGTCATCGGACTCGAGGTCCACGTCGAGCTGTCGACGGCGACCAAGATGTTCTGCGGATGTTCCACGGACACCGAGAAGGATCCCAACACCAACGTCTGCCCGGTCTGCCTGGGTCTTCCCGGATCGATGCCGGCCATCAACGGCCACGCCGTCGAGTCGGCCATCCGCATCGGTCTGGCCCTCAACTGCAAGATCGCCGAGTGGTGCCGCATGGCCCGGAAGAACTACTTCTACCCGGACATGACGAAGAATTACCAGACCTCGCAGTACGACGAGCCGATCTGCTACGACGGCTGCCTCGACGTCGAGGTCGACGGCGAGGTCTTCCGTGTCGAGATCGAGCGTGCCCACATGGAGGAGGACGCCGGAAAGTCCCTGCACGTCGGCGGATCCGACGGACGTATTTCCGGTGCCAGCCACTCCCTCATGGACTACAACCGCGCCGGCGTCCCGCTCATCGAGATCGTCACCAGGCCGATCCGTGGACTGGGAGCCAAGGCGCCGCAGGTGGCACGGGCCTACATGGCTCAGCTGCGCGACATCATGATCGCTCTGGGAGTCTCCGAGGCCAAGATGGAACGAGGCAACCTGCGTTGTGATGCCAACGTCTCCCTCATGCCGCGCGGTAGCAGCACCTTGGGCACCCGTACCGAGACCAAGAACGTCAACTCGCTGCGCTCGGTCGAAGGAGCCCTGACCTACGAGATCCAGCGTCAGGGATTCGTGTTGGCCGAGGGACGCAAGGTTCGTCAGCAGACCCGGATGTGGCAGGAGAGCGGCGAATACACCATCGCCGGACGCGACAAGTCCGACGCCGAGGACTACCGCTACTTCCCCGAGCCGGACCTGGTTCCGATCGCGCCGTCCCGGGGATGGGTGGAGGAGTTGCGTGCTGGCCTGCCGGAGCTTCCAGCTGCCAAGAGAGCGCGTCTGGCCTCCCAGTGGCAGTTCTCCGAGCTGGAGATGACTGCGGTCGTCAATGCCGGCGCCCTCGACCTCCTTGAGGAGACCGTCAACGCTGGCTGCCAACCCGCTGCCGCGCGCAAGTGGTGGCTCACCGAGCTGTCTCGTCGTGCCAACGAGGCCGGGGTGGACCTGTCCGAGGTCGGTATGTCCCCGGCCCAGGTCGCCCAACTGCAGAAGCTCGTTGACGACGGCACCCTCACCGACAAGCTGGCCCGTCAGGTCATCGACGGTGTCATCGCTGGCGAGGGGGATCCTCAGCAGGTGGTCGACGGACGCGGTCTCGCCGTCGTCTCCGACGACGCCGCCCTTGGTGCTGCTGTTGACGACGTCATCGCTGCCAACCCGCAGATTGCCGAGAAGATCCGTGGTGGCAAGGTCCAGGCGGCCGGTGCCCTCATTGGTCAGGTCATGAAGGCCATGAGGGGTCAGGCAGACGCCAAGCGGGTCAGGGAGCTCATCCTCGAGAAGCTCTCCTGACCCACGCGGTTGAGTTCCTGCGCCCCGGCTCTCACAACGAGTGGTCGGAGCGCATGAACTCGGAGAGGGTGTCCGGCTCACCGAGGACGTCGACCTGGGCGACCGAGGTGCGTCCGGTGAGCAGTAGGAGGATTTCCGAGGGCTTGCCGACGATGGTAACGATGCGGTCACCGGGATGAAGGGTGACGGGGTTCCCCAGTCCGGTCATCTCCGCGTGCACGCCTACCGGGGAGCGACGAGTCAGAGCACGTCCGTACTTACGGATGATCCCTGCCAGTTGAAGCTCGGCGCGGTGGCCCAGTTGTCGGGGTCGCCAGCCGGGCTGGGCTCGAAGCAGATCCTCGTGGTGGATGAAGTACTCCATCGAGTTGGCGGCGGCGTCCATCCCCGGAACGCGGAAGATCGAGAAGCGGTCTGGCCCCTGAGCGAAGCGTGCCACCAGATCCTCGAAGGATCCCGATGCCTCCATTTTGTCCGCACGGGCCTGTGTGACGGCGTCGAAGACGCTGACGGCCATGCCGGGGATGGCCAATGGATCATTCTCCCGGAGCAGGACGTGGGTCAGCAGATCTCGGGCGGTCCATCCCTCGCACAGAGTCGGGGCATCGGGGCCAAGTCGTGACAGGTCTGCAGCCAGTCCGGCTCGTTCGTCTCGTGCAATGGACATTCAGGTCCTCCTTCGAACTATGAGCCCATCTTGCCAGCACCGGTCCGAAACGCGGCGCGGACTCCAGATGTCGGTGGTTCGGTGTTCAATGGGCCCGTGCTGACCGAAGAACCCACTCTCCCCCCCGACGTCGCAGCGCGCCTGCGACGCAATGACGCCGGTCTGGTACCTGCCGTGGTCCAGGACGCCACGACCGGGGACGTCCTCATGATGGCTTGGATGGACGATGTTGCCCTGGCCCGCACCCTGACCACCCGTCGTGCGACCTACTGGTCCCGGTCGCGTCAGGAGTACTGGGTCAAGGGGGAGACCTCCGGCCACACCCAGCACGTTCGTTCGGTTCAACTCGACTGTGACGGCGACACCCTGCTACTTCGCGTCGACCAGGTCGGAGGGGCATGCCACACCGGTGACCACACCTGTTTCGACGCCGATGTGCTCCTGGACGAGGTGGCCGAGTGATGATCGACGTCACCCCATCACGTGAGGAGTTCGCTGCCCTGGCGGAGGAGAATACTGTCGTCTCGGTGCGGACCAAACTGATCTGCGATGACGACACCCCGATTGGTCTCTACCAGCATCTCTGCGGGGACCGACGACTGACCTTCCTGCTGGAGTCCGCGGAGTCGGGCATCTGGTCGCGGTGGTCCTTCATCGGGGTCATTACTCGCTGCGCCCTGACGTCCGACGGGCGTTCGGTGGAGTGGATCGGCGAACCGCCTGCGGGTTTGACGGTCAGTGATGACCCACTCGGCGCCCTCAAGGAGGCCCTGGCCGCCCTGAACACCCCGGCAGAGTCTGACCTTCCACCCTTGACGAGCGGTTTTGTTGGATATATCGGATACGACATGGTTCGTCGTCTGGAGGATATCGGCGACGATCTCGTCGATGATCTGGACCTCCCGGTGGCATGCCTCATGCTCGCCGGGGAGATGGCGGTCCTCGACCACCAACGCGGTGAGCTGTGGCTCATCTCCAACCAGGTGGTGGACGGAACCGATCTCGATGAGGCTTACGACGACGCGGTTGACGCCCTCGAGGCGATGGTGACGAGGTTGGCCGAGCCGCGGGAGGTGCTGACGGCCCGTGCCGTGGACCGCGCCGCGAGTCAGGTACATCGTCAACGCACGCCCAAAAAGTTCGGCGAGATGGTCGACACCGCCATCGAGCGCATTCGCGACGGTGACATCTTCCAAGTCGTCCCCAGCCAGCGCTTTGACGTCGAGACCGAGGCCGATGCCCTCGACATCTACCGTCAGCTGCGTCGCACCAATCCCAGTCCCTACCTCTACCTGCTGCGGTTACCTGGATTCGACGTCATCGGATCCTCCCCGGAGGCTCTGGTGACGGTGGCAGACGGTGTCGCGACGACTCACCCGATTGCCGGTACCCGCCCGCGCGGACGCACTGCGGTCGAGGACCGGGCCATGGAGGACGAGCTGCTGGCCGACCCCAAGGAGCGCTCCGAGCACACCATGCTCGTCGATCTGGGACGCAACGACCTGGGTCGGGTCTGCGTGCCCGGAACTGTCAACGTCACCGAGTTCATGCACGTGGGGCGATATTCCCACGTCATGCACCTGGAGGCGGCGGTGACCGGACAGATCGTTGACGGCCTGGACGCCGTCGACGTGACGATGTCGTGTTTCCCGGCTGGCACCCTGTCCGGGGCACCGAAGATTTCCGCCATGCGGATCATCGAGGAGCTCGAGACCACCCGACGTGGCGTCTACGGTGGCGTCGTCGGGTACTTCGATCTGCACGGCAATTCGGACTGTGCCATTGCCATCCGGACTGCCGTCCTCAAGGATCAGGTTGCCCATGTGCAGGCCGGAGCCGGAATCGTGTTGGACTCGGTCGGAGCCAAGGAGAACGCTGAGTGCCAGAACAAGGCGGCGGCCGTCATCCAGGCGATTCAAGATGCGGGAACCCTGCATCCCCTGCGGGAGGACGCACAGTGAGGACTCCGATCCCAGTCGTGTGGCGAGTGGTTCTTGCCGCCTACCCGATCCTGGCTGCCATCCTCGTCAGCGTCGCATCCAGGCGAACCTGGATGGAGCGTGCCGGAATTGGACTGACGGGTGCTGACGTCACGGGAGGATTGATCACGGCGACCGTCCTCATGCTCGTCATCACGGTGGCCCTCCTCCTCGTCGTCAAGACGGTCGGTCGTCGCGTCACCGGAATCGTGCAGGCCTTGGTCGGCGTCGGGATCGCGGCTGTCGTCCTCACCCACCGCAGTGCGTCGCCACATCAGTGGGCTGCCAAGGGGGTCGACGCCGGAGCGCCGCAGATGACGGTCACCCTATGGCCATGGGTGTGTCTGGTGGCCGGAGCCCTGACGATTGTCACCGGCGCCGGGGTGGCGGCCTTCGCCGACCGTTGGCCCAGCCGTTCGGCCCGTCGTACCGGAGAACTGGTCGGCGACTCGCGATCCGCGTGGGATGCCCTGGACAGGGGAGAGGATCCCACCCTGGCGGATTTCCGGACTCAACCAGTGGCCCGGTCGCAGGCAGAACCTGAGTCGTCGGAATCGAGTTCTGACGAGTCGGCCCACGAGGGCGGGAATGGCTCACACAATGGTCGGTAGGCCCGCGCCGACGGCCAATCAGGGTAGGATCATTACTGGATTCGCCGCGTTGCGGGTATCCGACGGCACCCCTGACCAGCTCGGGGAGTCCACCCGCATCATCGACCAGCTGCGTGGAATAAGCCGCGCCTGACCACCGGAGGGAACACCATGAGCGCTGATCGCGCCACTCGTCAGTACAAGCACGGTGGGAGCCCCGCGAACTGGGCAGGTTCGATCGTCGCCCTCATTGGCTTCATCGTCGCCACCGTCGGTGCCATGTCTGGCCCCAGCTGGATCACCTGCATCGTCGGCGCTGCTCTCGTCGTTCTTGGCGGTGTCGTCACCCTGGTGATGCGCGCCATGGGTTATGGCGGAGCATGCTGAATGTCGCCCACCGTTACCGGAACAATTCTTGACGAGATCATCGCTGGTGTTCTCGAGGATCTCCACGAGCGCCAGCTCATGGTCACCTCGGACAACCTTCGCGAGGCCATCGACCTCGTCACACCCGCAATTGACCCCGTTCCTCGGCTGACCGCTCCTGGTCTGTCGGTCATCTCCGAGGTCAAGAGGTCCAGTCCGTCGAAGGGACACCTCGCGCCGATTGGCGATCCTGCTGCGCTGGCCGATCAGTACCGGGTTGGCGGAGCAGCCGCCGTCAGTGTTCTCACCGAGGAGCGTCGTTTCCAGGGATCCGTCGCCGACCTCGACGCGGTACGGGAAAAGGTCGATATTCCGATTCTCCGCAAGGACTTCGTCGTCACCGAGTACCAGGTGCTCGAGGCCCGTGCTCACGGCGCCGATCTCGTCCTCCTCATCGTCGCTGCTCTGCCCGACGACGAGTTGCGACGCCTTTACGATCTTGCGACCGAGCTGGGCATGACCCCTGTGGTCGAGGTTCACACCCCACAGGAGGCTGCTCGGGCAGCGACCCTTGACGCCCGAGTCATCGGGGTGAACGCCCGTAATCTTAAGACCCTCGAAGTCGACAGGGCCATCTTCGGCACCCTTCTCGGCGAATTGCCGGAGAATGCCGTTAAGGTGGCTGAGTCTGGAATCCTCTGCGTGGACGACGCCGTCGAGGCCCACGAATGTGGTGCCGATGCGGTGCTGGTGGGGGAGATGCTGGTTCGCCACGGTGAACCAGCCCAGGTGCTGCGTGAGATCCATCGCGCCACCGTCTGACCACGCCTGACATCCAACGGAAAGGACGACCATGTCCGCACGAGACCTGCCCGACGTCCACGGCCATTTCGACGCCTTCGGTGGCCGCTTCGTCCCGGAGGCACTTCAGGCTGCCCTCAACCAGCTTGAGAAGACCTTTGAGGCCGCCCTCGCTGACCCCGACTTCCACGCCGAGCTGGATGCACTGCGTCGTGACTACGCGGGACGCCCCTCCCCACTGACGGAGGCCCCCCGGTTCTCCGAGCACGTGGCCGAGCAGACCGGCCGCAAGGTGCGGGTCCTGCTCAAGCGTGAGGACCTCAACCACACCGGCTCGCACAAGATCAACAACGTGCTGGGGCAAGCGTTGCTGACCCGACGAATGGGCAAGCACCGCCTCATCGCCGAGACCGGTGCAGGTCAACACGGGGTGGCGACGGCCACCGTCGCCGCCATGATGGGCATGGAATGCCGGGTGTACATGGGCCAGGTCGACACCGAGCGTCAGGCTCTCAACGTCGCTCGTATGCAACTCCTGGGCGCTGAGGTCGTCGCCGTGGAAGCTGGCTCTCGTACCCTCAAGGACGCCATGAACGAGGCCATGCGCGACTGGGTCGCCCACGTTGACGACACCCATTACCTCATCGGCACCGCGTCTGGCCCGCATCCCTTCCCCAAATTGGTGCGCGAGTTCCAGCGAGTCATCTCCGCTGAGGCGCGTCAGCAGTGTCTCGACCGCGCAGGGCGACTTCCGGACGCGGTTTGTGCCTGTGTTGGCGGCGGATCCAACGCCATCGGCTCCTTCGCCCAGTTCATCGACGACCCCGAGGTTCGCCTCTACGGATTCGAGGCTGGCGGTGACGGCCTCGAGACCGGACGTCACGCCGCGTCGATCACCGGAGGTTCGGTCGGCGTGCTGCACGGCACTCGCACCTACATCTTGCAGGACGCGGACGGTCAGACGATGGAGTCCCATTCCATCTCGGCCGGCCTGGACTACCCCGGTGTCGGTCCCGAGCACTCCTGGTTGGCCGCCAACAAGCGAGCCACCTATCTTCCCGTGAACGACCGGGACGCCATGAAGGCTCTGCGCACCCTCACCCAGACCGAGGGCATCATGCCCGCCATTGAGTCGGCTCACGCCGTGGCCGGCGTGCTGCGGATCGTCAAGGATCTGCCGGACCACGGCGGTGAGCCGCCGATCGTCATCGTCACCGTGTCGGGACGAGGGGACAAGGACGTCGACACCGCCCTCACCTGGTTCGACATCGACGGCAGTGTTGACGCCACCACCGGAGGTATGGAATGACCAGCAGTGCGAGTGCCTACCTGAAGGCCCGTGAGGAGAATCGTCCGGCCCTGGTTGGTTACCTGCCGGTGGGGCACCCCTCGGTACCCGATTCCATCGACGCCATGAAGGCTCTCACGACCGGTACGACTGGTATCGGCGTCGATCTCGTCGAGATCGGGATGCCCTATTCCGACCCTATGATGGACGGGACCGTCATCCAGCACGCCACCACTCGAGCACTCGAGCGCGGGGTGCGCACTCGCGACACCCTGCTCGCTGCTGAGGCGGTGGCCGACACCGGCACCCCGTGTGTCGTCATGACCTACTGGAATCTCGTCGAGCATTACGGGGTTGACGCCTATGCCCGAGATCTGGCATCGGCCGGCGGGGCCGGGCTCATCACCCCTGACCTCACTCCTGACGAGGCGGAGGAGTGGATGGCGGCGTCGGAGGCCCATGGTCTGGACCGAGTCTTCCTGGTCGCCCCGTCCTCGACCGACGAGAGGCTGGCCTCCACCGTCGCCGCCTGCCGTGGCTGGGTCTACGCCACCTCCGTCATGGGGGTGACGGGAACTCGCGCCCAGACCTCCTCGGCCGCCCCCGAATTGGTGGCTCGCGTCAAGGCCGTCAATTCCGAGATTCCCGTCGGTGTCGGTCTGGGCGTCTCCAACAGTGACCAAGCAGCTGAGGTTGGTTCCTTCGCCGACGGTGTCATCGTCGGGTCCGCTCTTGTCCGCGCCCTCGTCGAGGCGGAGGAGCAGGGGGAGACTGCACACGTCGGTATCGACCGGATGCGCACTATCGTCGATGACCTGGTGTCCGGAGTGCGGCGGGCGCGACTCCAGTGAACCTGCTGTCGATCCCCAGCCCATCGGTCGAGGCCTTTCACCTCGGACCGCTGACGATTCACATTTACGCCCTGTGCATTCTGGCCGGAATCGTCATTGCCTACATCAGTGGCGAGCGTCGCTACCTCTCTCGAGGTGGTAAGCAGGAGCACTTCGAGGAGTTATGTGCCCTCGCGGTCGTCGCTGGCATCATCGGTGGGCGCCTGTACCACGTCATCACAGACCATCAGCTCTACTTCGGTCCCGGCCGTACCTGGTACCACTGCTTCTACATCTGGGAAGGCGGGCTCGGCATCTGGGGCGCCATCGCCCTGGGAGGCCTGGCGATCTGGCGGTACTGCCGCCACAAGGGGATCATGTTCGCCTCGGTGGCCGATTCCCTGGCACCGGGCATCCTGGCCGCTCAGGCCATCGGACGTCTCGGGAACTGGTTCAACCAGGAGCTCTTCGGCCGCCCGACGACCTTGCCATGGGGACTTGAGATCGACCTCGCCCATCGACCGGCGGGGTATCTGCAGTACGCAACCTTTCATCCCACCTTCTTGTACGAGTTGGTGTGGAGCTTGGCAGGGGCGGCGTTCCTGGTCTGGGCGGATCGTCGCTGGAAGCTCGACCATGGCCGTTTGTTCACCCTTTACGTCGTGGTCTACACCTTTGGTCGTTTCTGGGTGGAGCGGCTGCGCATCGATCCGGCCCATCACGTGGGACAATGGCGACTCAACGACGTCACCGCCCTGGTCGTCCTCACCGGCGCGGTCGTCATTCTGATCATCCTGCAGCGCCGTCATGGCAAGGATGACGAGCACAGCGGTCGCCCAGCAGCTCAAGCCCAGTGATTCTGCCGCGATGAGTCCACAACCCGGACAAATGTGTCAAGGCGTGGTCATCGTGTGACAGTCTGTCCCCGGGTCGGGTGTGCCTGCGCAATCGCAGCACACCTGTCTCCGTCGAAAGGAGTACCGATGATCTTCGGCCATCGCCCCCGACAGGGCCTCTATGACCCCCAGTTCGAGCACGATGCCTGCGGCGTGGCCTTCGTGGCCACCATGACAGGTGTGGCCAGCCACGAGATCGTCGAGCAAGGACTTGAGGCACTGCGCAATCTTGACCACCGTGGTGCCACTGGCGCTGATCCGGCCGCTGGCGACGGCGCAGGCATTCTCCTCCAGGTTCCGGACGCCTTCCTGCGACGGGTAGCTGGAATCCGCCTCCCGGAACCTGGGGCCTACGCCGTTGGCCTGGCGTTCATGCCCGTTGACGAGGCCAAACGTGCCCGCGCCCGCGCTGCCATCGAGCTCATCGCTGCGGACGAGGGCATCGAGGTGCTGGGATGGCGTGAGGTCCCGGTCCACACCCACACCCTTTCCAAGGTGTCCTTGGGCACCATGCCCCATTTCGAGCATCTCCTCATTCGTGCCCGTGACGGTCGTATCGGCATGGATCTGGAGCGGCTGGCCTTCGTGTTGCGGCGACGTGCCCAGCACGAGGCCGGGGTCTACTTCGCCTCTCTGTCCTCGCGGACTCTGGTCTACAAGGGGATGCTGACGACTAACCAGCTCGAGGAGGTCTTCCCCGAGCTCCACGACACCGACCTGTCCAGTGCACTGGCCCTGGTCCACTCCCGGTTTTCGACGAACACCTTCCCGGCCTGGGAGTTGGCCCACCCGTACCGACTCATCGCCCACAACGGCGAGATCAACACGGTGCGCGGCAACCGCAACTGGATGCAGGCTCGTGAGGCCTTGCTGAAGTCCGACCTCATCCCAGGTGACCTAGCTCGGCTGTACCCCATTTGCACCCCGACCGGATCGGACTCGGCCTCCTTCGACGAGGTGCTCGAGTTGCTCCACCTGGGAGGACGCTCCCTGCCGCACGCCGTCCTCATGATGATTCCCGAGGCGTGGCAGAAGAACACCGAGATGACTCAGGAGCTGCGCGACTTCTACGAGTTCCACTCCTTCCTCATGGAGCCCTGGGACGGTCCGGCCTGCGTCACCTTCACCGATGGCAATCAGATCGGCGCAGTGCTTGACCGCAACGGTCTGCGTCCCGCCCGGTACTGGGTGACCGATGACGGACTGGTCGTCTTCGCGTCCGAGTCCGGTGTGCTCGACCTGCCGGCGGCCCACGTCGTCGAGAAGGGACGCCTCAAGCCCGGACGTATGTTCCTCGCCGATCTCTCGGAGCATCGCGTCGTTGACGATGCCGAGATCAAGACCCGACTGGCTTCTGCCAAGCCCTATGGAGAGTGGCTCGACCAGGGTCGCATCGACCTCGACGACCTGCCCGAGCGCACCCACATCGTTCACTCCCACGCTTCCGTCACCCGTCGTCAGCAGCTCTTCGGCTACACCTCCGAGGAGCTCAAGATGCTCATTGCCCCGATGGCGAACCAGGGGGCAGAGGCCACGGGAGCCATGGGTTCCGACACTCCGCTGGCTGTTCTATCGAATCGGCCACAAATGTTGTGGGACTACTTCAGTCAGCTCTTCGCCCAGGTGACGAACCCGCCGCTGGACGCCGTTCGTGAGGAACTCGTCACCTCCCTGACAGGTACCATCGGTCCCGAGGCCAACCTGCTTGAACCCGGACCGGAGTCCTGCCGTCAGGTGGTCGTCAGCTACCCGATCATCGACTCCGACCAGCTCGCCAAGATCGTCCACATCGATGCCGACGGTGAGCACCCGGACCGCAAGACCCATGTCGTCCGGGGACTCTTCTCCGTCGAGGAAGGCGGTGACGGGTTGCGACGTCGCATTGAGGAGATCCGGGCCGAGGTTTCCGGGGCCATCGCCGATGGAGCCACCATCATCGTGCTCTCGGACCGTCACGCTACCCGTGAGCTGGCCCCGATCCCGTCCCTGCTGCTCACCTCCGCCATCCACCACCATCTGGTTCGCGAGAAGACGCGTACCCAGGCCGGACTGGTCGTGGAGGCCGGTGACGTCCGAGAGGTCCACCACGTCGCACTTCTCATGGGTTATGGAGCCTCGGCGGTCAACCCCTACCTGCTCTTCGAGTCGGCTGAGGACATGGCCCGCCACGAGGTGTGGGTCTCGGCTGACCCTGAGATCGCCATCCACAACGTCTACAAGGCCCTCGGCAAGGGTGTCCTCAAGACGATGAGCAAGATGGGCGTCTCTACCATCCCCTCGTACACCGGTGCCCAGATCTTCGAAGCCACCGGCCTGTCCCAGGAGTTCATCGACGAGTACTTCACCGGGACGACCAGCCGTATCGAGGGAATCGGACTGACCGAGATCGCCGACGAGATCCGTGCTCGTCACCTCACCGCCTACCCCGAGACCGGTGTACGTCTCGCCCACCGCACCCTCAAGCCCGGCGGTCACTACCAGTGGCGTCGGGAGGGAGAGGAACACCTCGTAGACCCGGAGTCGATCTTCCGGCTCCAGCTGGCGGCTCGCACCAACGACTACGCCCAGTTCCGCCGCTACACCGACCACATCAACGACAACTCCAGCCGACTCATGACCCTGCGGTCCCTGCTGGAGTTCCGCCACGATCGTCCGGTCGTGCCGCTGGAGGAGGTCGAGCCGGCCAGCGAGATCGTCAGGAGATTCTCCACCGGCGCCATGAGTTATGGCTCGATCTCCATGGAGGCCCACCAGACCCTGGCCATTGCCATGAATCGGATCGGCGGCAAGTCGAACACCGGTGAGGGTGGCGAGGATCCCGAGCGTCTCCACGATTCGGAGCGTCGATCGGCCATCAAGCAGGTGGCTTCCGGACGATTCGGCGTGACGAGCGAGTACCTTGTCAATGCCGATGACATCCAGATCAAGATGGCCCAGGGAGCCAAGCCCGGGGAGGGTGGCCAGCTCCCCGGACCGAAGGTCTACCCGTGGGTTGCGAAGACTCGCCATTCGACCCCAGGTGTCGGGCTCATCTCCCCGCCGCCTCATCACGACATCTACTCGATCGAGGATCTCAAGCAGCTCATCCACGACCTCAAGTGCGCCAATCCGCGGGCCCGGATTCACGTCAAGTTGGTTGCCGAGACCGGAGTCGGCACGGTTGCTGCCGGTGTCTCCAAGGCCAAGGCCGACGTCGTGCTTATCTCGGGCCACGACGGCGGAACCGGCGCGGCTCCGCTGACCTCGATCAAGCACGCCGGTGGTCCCTGGGAGCTCGGTCTGGCCGAGGCCCAGCAGACCCTGCTTCTTAATGGCCTGCGGGATCGTATCGTCGTGCAGTGCGACGGTCAGCTCAAGACCGGACGAGACGTTGTCATCGCCGCCCTGCTGGGCGCCGAGGAATTCGGGTTCGCAACCACGGCGCTCATCGTCGAGGGATGCGTCATGATGCGCAAGTGCCACACCGACACCTGCCCGGTTGGCGTGGCGACCCAGAACCCTGAGCTACGCAAGAAGTTCGCCGGGGACCCTGACCACGTCGTCAACTTCATGATGATGATGGCCGAGCAGACTCGCGAGATCCTCGCCGAGCTGGGATTCCGCTCCATCGACGAAGCCGTGGGCCATGTCGAGGTCCTCGACACCCGTAAGGCCATCACCCACTGGAAGGCCAAGGGCCTCGACCTCTCACCGATCCTGCACCAGGTGGAACTGCCGGAGGGCACCCCGCTGCACCATGTCTGCGACCAGGACCACGACCTGGCTACGAGCCTGGACATGAAGCTCATCGACATGTGTGCCGATGCCCTCACCGACGGCACCCCGATTCGACGGGAGCTCAGCATCCGCAACGTCGATCGCACGGTCGGCACGATGCTCGGCAGCCGGGTGACGGTGGCGACGAATGGCACGGGGCTTCCCGACAACACCATTGATCTCACCTTCACCGGTACCGCTGGTCAGAGCTTTGGTGCCTTCGTGCCACGCGGTATGACGATGAGGCTCGTCGGAGACGCCAACGACTACGTCGGCAAGGGATTGTCCGGTGGCCGGGTGATCGTCGCCCCGGCCCCGCAGGTGCCCTTCCGCCCCCGTGATCAGATCATTGCCGGAAACGTCGTCGGTTACGGCGCTACTTCCGGGCAGATCCTGCTGCGCGGCCAGGCGGGTGAGAGATTCTGCGTGCGCAACTCCGGAGCCACAGCGGTGGTCGAGGGGGTTGGCGACCACGGTTGTGAGTACATGACCGGGGGAGAGGCGCTCGTCCTCGGCTCCACCGGACGCAACTTCGCCGCCGGCATGTCGGGCGGGGTGGCATGGGTCCGCAACCTCGAGGCCGACCGGCTCAACCCGGAGATGGTTGACGCCCTGCCGATGGAAGAGGCAGACGTCGATCGCGTCATCGAGCTGCTGACGCTGCACCAGACCGAGACCGGATCGACCCTCGCCGGAGAGATCCTGGCCGAAGGCCCGGAGTACATCCGAAACTCTTTCACCAAGGTGCAGCCGCGTGACTACGCCAAGATGATGAAGGCCATGGTCGAGGCCGAGGAACGCGGACTGGACGACAACGAGACGACCGAACTTCTCATGGAGGTGTCCCATGGCTGATCTGCACGGTTTCATGAAGGTGCCGCGACAGGAGGCAGAGCGTCGTCGGGTCGAGGAGCGCATCCATGACTGGAAGGAGGTCTACCCCGGAGGCCCCGGCCACGCCCTGTTGCCGATCATCACTGATCAGGCCAGTCGGTGCATGGACTGTGGTGTGCCGTTCTGCCACACCGGGTGCCCGCTGGGCAACCTCATCCCGGACTGGAACGACCTCATCTGGCGTGACGAGTGGCGCGAGGCCCTGGAGTCCCTGCTGGCGACCAACAACTTCCCGGAGTTCACCGGTCGCCTGTGTCCGGCCCCCTGCGAGACTGCCTGCGTTGAGGGAATCAACCGTGACCCGGTGACGATCAAGAACGTCGAGGTCGCGATCATCGACAAGGCGTGGGAGGACCGTCGCGTCATTCCCATTGTCCCCGAGTGGCACTCCCTCAAGACGGCCGCCGTCGTCGGGTCCGGTCCTGCCGGTCTGGCAGCAGCCCAGCAGCTCACCCGCGCTGGCCACACCGTCGTTGTCTACGAGCGGGACGACGCCATTGGCGGCCTGCTGCGCTACGGCATCCCGGACTTCAAGATGGAGAAGTCGGTCCTGGATCGTCGTATCAAACAGATGGTGCTGGAAGGCACCGTCTTCAAGACGAACATCGAGATCGGCGTGGACATCACCGGCGAGCAGCTGCGCGAGCGGTTCGACGCCGTCGTCCTGGCCACCGGTGCCACCGTGCCGCGCATGCTGGACGCCCCGGGGATCGAGCTCGACGGTGTCTGTTACGCCATGGATTACCTCACCCAGCAGAACAAGGTGCTGGCTGGGATCGATGTTCCCGACCAGGTCCGCGCCGACGACAAGCACGTTGTCATCATCGGTGGGGGAGACACCGCCAATGACTGTGTTGGCACTGCGGTGCGTCAGGGGGCGGCATCGATCACCCAGCTGCAGTACAACCCCGAACCGCCGAAGGATCGTCCGGCCAATCAGCCGTGGCCGACCTATCCGCTCATCCTGCGTGTCTCCAGCTCTAATGAGGAGGGCGGCGAACGGATCTACTCGACCAACACCGTCGAGATCGTCAGCGATGACGGGGGCCACGTCAAGGCCGTCCGAGTGGTCTCGGGCTATCGTGACGAAAACCGGGTCTTCATCGCTGACGAGGGCAGTGAGCACGACCTTCCGGCCGATCTGGTCATCTTCGCGATGGGATTCGCCCACCCCGAGCATGATGGGGTCGTCCAGGAACTTGGACTGGAACTCGACGGTCGCGGAAACATCGTCCGGAACGACGCCTACGAGACCAACGTCCCCGGAGTCTTCGCCTGTGGTGACGCGGGTCGTGGTCAGTCCCTGGTGGTCTGGGCCATTGCGGAGGGACGGGCGGCGGCCAACGGTGTCGACGCGTATCTCATGGGTTCGCGGTCAGTGCTGCCGAAGCCGGTCAGACCCTCTGATCGCCAGATGATGGTCTGATCTCGACGGGAATGGAGCCTTGTGGGTTCGACAGGAGACACCGGGTGGGAGGAGACTGCTGGGATGAACGATGATCAGCAGGATCTCGATTCGGCGATTCATCACGCCAGGGTGCTGACGTGGGTGTGCGTCGCGCTTTTCGTGGTGCTTGACGTCGTCGGGCTGACGGCATCGAGCCAGAGCGATCCGCGCTTCGTGCTGGGCGCCTTCGGTGGGGCTGCATCCTTCCTGGGCATCATCGGTGCCGGGGTCTGGTGGGCCTATCTGGCCTCCCAGCGCAGGGCTCGGTCCTTGGATGACCGTCTCGATCACGAGCTTGGTATGGAGGACGAGCACGACGACCGTCGTGAACCACCCTCCGTCTAGTGTTCCGCTATGAATGACGACCTGCGACGCAGAACCGTGTTGGGCGCCTCGATAGGCGCGATCATGGCCGCACCCCTGGCTGCCAGAGTCACCCGCGCCACGGCCTCCGGACATGGCGACTTCACCATTCACCTTGTGGGGGCAGCAGCCTCGTGTCATGTCGAGGTGAAAAACCTCGATGGACACGTCCGCCGTTTTGCCACCACACCGAAGACCTGGTCCCGGGATGTCACCTTGTCGACCGTCTCCCGTCGCTTTGCAGTGCGCTCTGGTTCCGGGAGATGGCGCTGGATCGTCAGAGGTGACACCTCTGAGGTGTGGATCCTCCATGACGACAACTGCGAGGATCCGGCGACCTACGGCCGTGCCCTTTCAGTCCCCTCCTCAGCAGCGCGAGGGAACAGGATGAACGTCGATTGGCTGGCCAAGGCCTTCGGCTGGATCGTGACTCGTGGCCAGACCCCATTCGACGGAGAAGCTGCCTCGCCAGCGGACCTGCTGTCGGTGCGGAGGGGGCGAGACCTCGACGTCTTCGACACCCGGCGCAACCTCTTCACGAGGAACTTTGACGACGAGTTCTTCCACGACAATCCCGAGATCATGATCGAGACCGTCGACGGGCAGATGTCTGACGGTCAATACTGGCTGAGCCTGGGAGCAGTGCGTCGGCTCTGGGACATCAGGGTCGTCTGCGTCGGCGGCCAGCTGCTCGCCCTGCAGCGGATTCACGTCGGGTATGACTCTTTGGTCACCAGTGGCGATGCCGAGTCCCTCGGCTTCGACAAGGGAAAACTCTCCGAGATCGGTACCTGGATTAATGACCAGGTGAAGCGTGGTTTCTCTGGTACGAGCGTGCTAGTAGCCCGTCATGGTCAGGTCGCGTGGCGTCACCACGCGGGTCAGGCCCTCAAGTACTCCACCAAGGTGGTTGACGGCTCGGTCCGTCCGGCCCACCTCCTCCCGGCTACCCAGCAGATTCCGGTGACGGCGTCCACCCAGTTCGACATCGCCTCGAACACCAAGATGTATGCCGCCAATTTGGCCCTCCAGATGCTCGTCAGTCAGGGACGTATTGATATGTCGAGACGGGTGTGCACCCTGCCTGGCTGGCAGGCCTTCCGAGACGAATCGACGGTCTACACGGGTTCGTGGACCGTAGGCGGATCAGGCGGTATCAAGGACAGGTACACTGGGAAGGACACCATTCGACTTATTGATCTCATGCATCACCGGGGCGGACTCATTCCGGATCCCCAGTACCCCAATGCCGAGGTCGCGGGCGATCTCTACCTGCAGAACCTTGACGATGTCGCGAATCGGGCGGAGGCGATTGACCGCATCTGTCGCACCCCGCTCATGCACGCTCCGCGCACCGAGCGGGCCTACAGCGACGTCGACTACATGATCCTCGGCCTCGTCGTCGAGCAGATCGTCGGTCAGCCACTGCATCAGTACCTCCAGGACGGGGTCTACCGGAGCCTCGGCCTGAGGCACACCGGATTCCGCCCGCTGGATCAGGGGGAGTCGCGCACGCTCATCGCCGCGACCGAACTCAATGGCAACACCCGTGACGGGAATGTCGATTTCGGTGTCCTCCCCGATGGTCAGCCTGCTTTCATCCGTACCGAGACGGTGTGGGGCCAAGTCCAGGACGAGAAGGCCTTCTACACCATGTCCGGGGTCTCCGGACATGCCGGATTGTTCTCCACCGCGGACGACCTCGGGGTGCTGCTGCAGCTGATGTCCAACGAGGGCATCTATGACGGTCGGGAGTACTTCCGTCCCGACGTCCTGCGACATTTCCTCGTTCCTGACGATGACGACGGCACCTATGGTCTGGGATGGCGCACGAACAAGTACTACTACTTCCACGGCGGGCCGAGCGCCGCCGCCTTCGGCCACACCGGGTGGACCGGAACGATCACGATGGTCGACCCGGTCCGGGACATCCAGATCGTCCTGTTGACGAACATGCGTCACAGTCCGGTCGTCGAACCACCGAATGGATTCGCCGCCGGTGCCTTCCCCCTGGCTGATTACGTCGGGCTCATCTCACGGGTGTACTCGGCCTTGTCCGAGGATGATCGGATTGCGCAGGTCACGGTTCCCGAGCGGTCCGCAGCGCATACTTCTACCCCGTCACCGACGAATCGTCCCGGCTCAGGGACATCTGATGGCCACCCGCGCGGTCTCCCGCATACCGGTGCATGATCCGGATCAACACATGACACTGCGGCCCGGCTTGGAGGCCGGGCCGCAGTAGGTGCTCAGGGCCACTCGTCACTTGAGTTCGCGGTGGGGTGAGGTCTCCTGAGAGGTCGCGGGGGAATCGACGACCTCACCCTCGATGAGGGTATTGCGTGGATCTCGCCGTACTGCCGAGGAAATGGAGTTCGTGATCTTGTGGACACTCACTGCGATGGCGATGTTGGCAACGCCGTAGAGCAGGACGCCGATGGCCAGCAGCCAGCTCATGGCCACCACGCCGAATCCGGGGTGGACGAGGATGACGATGCCCAGCGCGAACAGTCCGATGCCGCCGCCGAGCATCCAGGCCCAGGCCTTCTCGGTGACGAACCTCATCGGCAGGGCAAAACCGGTCGCCGCAACGCCGAGGAGAACCAGCCAAACTCCGATGAGGATGGCGATGACGTGGAGTGAGAATCCAGGGTGGACGATGAGGACGAGGCCAATGATGATGCCGATAATGCCCCAAGCTGTCATGAACCCGGTGCCAACCATGCCGCGAAGAGCCTGAGCATTGATGAGAGTCATGACGGAGTCGACGATGGCGTAGACACCGACGATCACCACGATGGCCTCCATGGTCTGGTGGGACCAGACGACAGCCATCACCGCCGCGATGATCGCGAGGATCCCCTTCGTGAGGGGAATCCACCAAATTGACTTCCAGGTCTTTGTCAGGGTCTGTGACGACATGACTCAAGTCTACGTGAGGACCTCAGGTCCGGTGAGTGCTGACTGCCGTTCGGGTGCTGGTCAGGTGGGTTTCAAGATCGTCCATGCACAGCTGAGCGACCCTGGCGAAGAGGAAGTCGATGACGGCCAACTGAGACATTCGGCTAGACATTGCTCCGGCCCGGACCTGGGTTTCGCGGGCTGGGGTGACGAGAACGTGATCCGACAGCTGCGCGACGGGGGACTGGGGCACTCCCGTCATGGCGACCGTCGTGGCACCGTGGGCCCGAGCCACGGTGAGAGTCTCGACGACTTCCTGGGTGCTACCGCTGAACGAGATTCCCACGGCGACGCACGCTTGTCCGCACAGTGCGGCATGGACGAGTTGGATGTGGGTGTCGTTGTGATGTTGGCAGACCAGACCGATGCGTTCCAGCTTCTGGGAGAGATCGTCGGCCACGAGCCCGCTGGAACCGACTCCGAAGAGGACGGTCCGCGGCGCGATGGAGATGGCGCTGGCCACGGCTTCGAGCTCTTCCGGGTCCGCCAAGCAGGCCGGTGCCCACACGGCGTCAGTGTGTTGCAACCATGACGCCCTCATCAGTGACGAGGCCGATCTGCCCGTCGAGATCGACGCCGGCCCAGAGGTGCTCACCGGGTCGACCCGTCTGAAGGCCGGAACGGCACAAAAACCCGTCCTCAACATGATCTCCACGGCGACCATGGTCGGGCTCGGTAAGACTTACGGGAACCTCATGGTCGACGTCTCTCCGAGCAACGAGAAACTGCGGCAACGTGCCGTGTCCATCGTCGTGTCCGCGACGGCATGCACCCGGGACCAGGCCGTTATCGCCCTTCATGAGGCTGACGGTCACGCCAAGACGGCCATCGTCATGATCCTGCTGGACATGACGGCGGCACAAGCCCGAGAACGACTGACGACATCTGGCGGAGCGGTTCGCGCCGCTGTTGACCAAGACCACCCCCACATCTGACTTCCAGGAGGACGTCATGGATTACAAAGCTCTTGCGCAGCGAATACTCGACCTCGTCGGGGGTCCTGATAACGTCGGGTCGTTCACCAACTGCATGACGCGGTTGCGGCTCAACCTCGTCACCCCACAATCCGCTGACGTGGAGGCCATCAAGGGTCTCGACGGGGTGCTTGGAGTTGTCGAGGGCAAGCAGCTGCAGGTCGTCGTCGGGCCTGGCCATGCCGAAAGGTTGCGCGCAGCCTTCGGTGAGGTCCTGGGGAAGTCTGGCACGGCTTCCGTCGTCGATGAGAAGGCGACGGTCGAGGACACTGCGACAGCGACGGGCTCGTCCGTCCCGCGACATGCTGCTTCTGGCGGGGTTGAGCCCCTCCCCGAGGGAGATGCCGATCTGGCCAAGCGCACCAGGGACAAGGTCCGCGACAAGCAGACCTCCCCGGTGCAGGCGATGTTCCGTCACATCGGCAACATCTTCGTCCCCGTCATCCCGGGATTCATCGCCTGTGGCCTGGTCACCGCCATCTGCGGCATCTGGAAGATGATCGATCCTGCCGTCGCCAACGATGGATGGTTCCTGGTGCTCGCCGGACTGGGAGGAATCGTCGTCGCCTCCCTCAACCTCATTGTCGGCCACAACACTGCCAAGGAATTCGGTGGCAGCCCGATCCTCGGTTTCATCGCCGGTGGCGTGCCCTACATGCCCGCCCTCGCAGGTGTTGCGGCGTCCGACAAGGCCGCAGCAGTCCCGCTGACAATTCCCGTTCGGTGAGCTCAAGCCTGGTTTGGGCGGTGTCATCGGCGTCATGATCACGGCTTGGTTGTTCACCGTCATCGAGGAACAGCTCCGAAAGGTCATTCCGGCAGCCATTGAACTCTTTCTTGTCCCTACCCTCACCTTGCTCATCGGTGCAGCAGCGTCGATCTTCATCATCATGCCGGTGTCTTCGCTGCTCATGAAGGGCCTCACCTGGCTGTTGGTGGACTTCGCCCTGGCCAAGGGCGGCACCATTGGTGGATTCATCCTGGCGACCTTCTTCCTGTCGATGGCGATGTTGGGCATTCACCAGGGCCTGACCCCGATCCACGCCCAGCTCATCGCCAACCGCGGCTTCACCGAGCTGCTCCCGATCCTCGCCATGGCGGGCGCGGGACAGGTTGGAATGGCCATCGCAATCCTCCTGAAGACGAAGATCCCGAGGCTGCGTTCGGTCATCAAGAGCGCGCTGCCCATCGGCATCCTGGGCATCGGAGAACCCCTCGTCTATGGCGTCTCCCTGCCGCTGCTCTACCCGTTCCTCACCGCCTGTCTCGGTGGCGGATTCGGAGGAGCCTTCGTGGCCTGGGGCATGCAGCACTCCGAGATCTTCGGGTCCCAGGCCCTCGGCCTGTCAGGCCTGCTCATGGCTCCGGTGATCTCGGCCGGCAAGTGGGGTTGGTACCTCGGCGGCTGGCTCATCTCGGTGATCATGGGCTGCCTGCTGACCTACCTGTTCGGCTTCAAGGAGTCCATGGCCGATCGGATCATGGACTGAGCGATGATCTGGTCCCTCTATCCGACCGACGAGGCGTGGGAGCCGGTTGCTCGACAGGCCGCCGACCACGGTGGGGAGGTCTTCACCTCCTTGCACCTGCCGGAGGCTCGTGACGTCGCGTCCTTCCTCGATGTCCTCGGTGACTTGCACCGCCGTTTCGGGCTGACCTTCTGGGCCGACGTCTCCCCGGTGGCCGTCGACCTGATCGGTCCACAACTGCGAGAGGTTGGCATCGTCGGGCTGAGGTACGACTTCGGGTTCGACGTCGAGGACATCCACCGAATGGCGCACCTGACAGGTCTACACACTGCGGTGAATGCCTCGACGATTGGAGTCGACACTTTGGAGGAGCTGGCCGATCTGGAGCCGGTGGGTTGGCACAACTTCTACCCGCGTCCAGGAACCGGAATCACCAGGAGCTGGTGCCTCGAACAGTCGCGGCTGTTCACCGAACATGAGCTACCGGTGGTCGCATTCGTCCCTGGGGAAAGAGGGCTGCGCGCCCCGCTCTATCGTGGCCTTGCCACGCTGGAACACCAGCGTCACTGCAATGCCTGGGTCAACGTCGTCGAATTGCACCGGATGGGCATGACGGTCGCCCTGGCGGAGGGAACCCTGACCGAGGAGACCCTCGGGTGGATCGACCACCTGGAGAGGGACGGCGTCCTGACCCTCCCCCTCGCTGACCTGGAGGTTCCGGAGCTGGCAGGGGTTCGGCATCTACGCCGGGAGGAGACGGGCTCCTCGTGGCGGATCGAGAGGACCCGAGGAATGAGTGTGCCCGATGCCCCCAACGCCGGGTGCCGCAGGGCCGGATCCCTCCAGATGGACACCGTGGGGAGATATCGCGGTGAGGTTCACCTCATGGTGCATGACGACAGGCTTGACGGGGACTTCGTCAGGGTTGGTGAGATTGCTGGTCCGTACACGGATCTGGTGTCCCAGTTGGCCGGTGGGATGCAGGTTGACTTCGTCGTTCGCCGCCCGACGTGAGCGGTCGGGTCGCTCCGGTCGGTGGTGCGGACTAGTCTGTCCGAGTCAGCACCACCCAGGGCCGGAGTGACCTCCATTCCGGTCGGTTCGTGAAAGGACTGTCCGTGGCCCGATCCGACTTCGTCCACCTTCACACTCACACTGAGTACTCGATGCTGGATGGTGCTGCCAGCAACGAGAAGCTCTTTGCCGAGGTGGCTCGTCAGGGCATGCCGGCGGTCGCCATGACCGACCACGGCAACATGTTTGGCGCCTACGAGTTCTTCCAGATCTCCAAGAAGTACGACGGAGATCAGAACCCGCTGGTCAAGCCGATCATCGGTATCGAGGCCTATGTTGCCCCGAGTACTCGCAAGTCCCGGGTGCAGGAATTCTGGGGAACCTCCCGCGACGCGGGCGATCCGGATGCGGAGGGCGGCAAGGATGTGTCCGGAGGTGGCCGCTACACCCACATGACGATGTGGGCCAAGGACCCGGAGGGGCTCCACAACCTGTTCCGGTTGTCCTCCCTGGCCTCCTACGAGGGCTACTACATGAAGCCCCGCATGGACCGCGAACTGATGTCCCAGTATCCCGGTGGCATCATTGCCTCCACCGGATGCCCGTCGGGCGAGGTGCAGACCCGACTGCGCCTGGGGCAGTTCGAGGAGGCCTGCCAAGCCGCGGGTGCCTACCAAGCCATCTTCGGCAAGGAGAACTACTTCTGCGAGTTGATGGACCATGGTGTCCCGATCGAGAAGCAGGTGCGATCCGACCTGCTGAGGCTGGCCAAGAGGCTGGACATTCCTCTGCTGGTCACCAATGACTCGCACTACGTCACCGAGGACCAGGCTGACGCCCATGACTCCCTGCTGTGCGTCGGTGTGGGGCGTAACAAGGATGATCCGAACCGCTTCCGCTTCAATGGTTCGGGCTACTACATCAAGTCCTCTGACGAGATGAGGGCGCTGTTCCCGGATCATCCCGAGGCCTGCGACAACACCCTGCTGCTGACCGAGATGATCGGGTCCTACGACGAGGTCTTCAATCACGTCGACCGGATGCCGCAGTTCGACGTCCCGGAGGGGGAGACGCAGGAGTCCTGGCTTCGTAAGAAGCTTCAGGAGGGCATGGATGAGAAGTTCGGTCCGAATCCGCCCAAGGAGGTCCTCGACCGTCTCGAGACAGAGCTCTCGGTCATTGAGCCGCTGGGATTCTCCTCCTACTTCCTCGTCGTCTCCGACATATGCAATGCGGCGCGCTCCATGGGCGTGCCGGTCGGGCCGGGTCGTGGATCGGCTGCCGGTTCCCTCGTCGCCTATCTGACGGGCATCATCGCCATCAATCCGCTGGAACACGGATTGCTGTTCGAGAGGTTCCTCAACCCGGAACGCGTCAACCCGCCCGACATCGACCTCGACTTCGACGATCGTCAGCGTGACAAGGTCATCGATTACGTCACCCACAAGTACGGGGCGGAGTACACCAGCCAGGTCAACACCTTCGGCAAGATCAAGGCCAAGGCTGCCGTCAAGGACGCTAATCGTATTCTCGGCTATCCCTTCGCCCTTGGAGACAAGATCACCAAGGCCATGCCCCCGGACGTTATGGGCAAGGGAGTGCCGCTGAGCAAGATCTTCGATCCTTCCCACGAGAGGTATGGCGAGGGCCAGGAGTTCCGCCAGCTGGTTGCCGACAATCCTGACGTCGCTAAGGTTGTCGAGACGGCGAAGGGTCTCGAGGGATTGATCCGCGGTACCGGTGTGCACGCATGTGCCTTCATCCTGTCCAGCGCTCCGCTGCTCGACCTGGTGCCGATGCACAGGCGAGACAAGGACGGCATGATCATCGCCGGCTTCGCCTACCCCCAGCTCGAGGAGATGGGGCTCATGAAGATGGACTTCCTGGGCCTGCGAAACCTCGGCATCATGGATCACTGCATCAAGATCATCAAGGAGAACCGGGGGATCGACGTCGATCTCAAGGATCTTGCCCTTGATGACGAGAACACCTACGAGATGCTGGCCCGAGGCGACACATTGGGCGTCTTCCAGCTCGATGGCACGGCCATGCGATCCCTGCTGCGTCTCATGGGACCAACCTGCTTCGATGACATCGTCGCCGTGTTGGCCCTGTACCGACCGGGCCCGATGGGTGCCAATGCACACATCTCATATGCCCAGCGCAAGAACAACCGAGAACCGATCATCCCGATCCATCCCGAACTCAAGGAGGACCTCGACGAGATCCTTGCTCCCACGTACCACCTCATCGTGTACCAGGAGCAGATCATGTCGATCGCCCGGAAGCTCGCTGGCTACACCCTGGGTGGCGCTGACCTTCTGCGTCGTGCCATGGGCAAGAAGAAGAAGCACATCCTGGAGGAGAACTTCATCCCCTTCCAGGCTGGCATGCGTGAACACGGGTACTCCGACGATGCCATCCAGACCCTGTGGGACGTCATGGTCCCCTTCGCCGGATACGCCTTCAACAAATCCCATGCTGCCGGTTACGGACTAGTCTCCTACTGGACGGCCTATCTCAAGGCCAATTACCCGGCCGAGTACGGAGCCGCCCTGCTGACCAGCGTCGGTGACGACAAGGACAAGATGGCGATGTACCTGGCCGACATGCGGTCCCAGCACATCAATGTCCTGCCTCCCGACGTCAACGCCTCCTCGCTGGAGTTCACGGCTGTCGGTGAGGACATCAGGTTCGGCCTGGGAGCTGTCCGCAATGTCGGTGCCAACGCCGTCACGGAGATCATCCGGGCCCGTGAGGAGAATGGCCCGGCCACCGATTTCTTCAGCTTCCTTGACCAGGTCAGCCTGACGGTGTGCAACAAGAGGCTCATTGAGTCCCTCATCAAGGCTGGTGCCTTCGATTCCATGGGCCATTCCCGACGCGGCCTGATGGCGGTTTACGAGCAGGCCGTCGATGCCGTCATCGACATCAAACGCCACCAGGCCAATGGTCAGGACGACCTCTTCGGCATGGGGGACGATTCCGAACCCACCCAGCTGGGTGTCGAGAGGGTGGTTCCGGAGGACGACTGGGACCGCAGCACCAAGCTCGCCTTCGAGCGCGAGATGTTGGGTCTGTACGTCTCCGATCACCCGCTGCGAGGCCTGGAAGCTGCTCTGGAGGCCGAATCAGACATCTCGGTGGCCGAACTCGTCAACCCTGAAGGCCATCACGAGGGGCGCTACACCATTGCCGGTATGGTCACCCAGATCGTCCGACGTACCACCAAGAACGGTGACATCTGGGCCTCTATCACGCTGGAGGACCTCGGCGCCTCCATCACTATTGCCTGTTTCCCGAAGGTGTACCAGCGCGTGGAGCCGCTACTGGCCGTAGACAGCATCCTCAAGGTGCGCGGATTCGTCCGGGAACGTGACGAGACCGTCGAGATGTCGGCCAATGACGTCTGGCTGCTGGACCTCACCGATGCCGGCAATGCGCCCATGACGATTGATCTACGTCGCGGACGATGCAACCGGGGCACCATCGAAGGCCTGCGGGGAGTGCTACGCAACCACCCGGGTAGCTCCGAGGTGAGACTGCGACTCCTCGACGGAAAGGTGACGACCACCTTCCGGCTTGCCGATGAACTCAAGGTCACCACTGGCCAGCCGCTGATGGCCGACCTCAAGGCCCTGCTCGGCCCCTCATGCATCCCCAGGAGGCAGTCATGAACGAGACGATCCGTGCCCACGGTCTCGCGATTCTGCGGTCGAGCCTGCTCGTCGTGGGGGTGGGCATCGTCCTGGGCGGACTGGCTGCTCCGATATGGCACTCCATGGTGACCCTGCCGACCTACACGGTGGGATCCGATGGTGCGGCATCGACAACGGAGAAGGGCCTCACCCAGGTCTTTTCGACCGACGCCGTGTACTGCCTCGTGGGCCTGATCGTCGGACTGATCATCGGCTTCCTGAGCTGGGTTCTGATGCGCCGTCGCGGTGCGTGGGGAGTACTGGCTGCCGGGGTGTCGTCCTGTCTGTCTGCCCTGGCCTGCTGGTGGGTAGGGGTACTCATCGGCCCGGACTCCTTCGCCGAGCGCATTGTTGCGGCCAAGACGGGTGAGGTCGTTCCGGTTGATTTTGCCCTCCACACCTGGGTGTCGGTGCTGGTCTGGTTGCTTGCAGCAATGATCCCGATGCTTATTGCATCCTTGGTGACGGCCCGGCGTCGCTCTCCGCGGACTGGACGCTCCGAACCGGCGACTGAGGCTTCATTAGACTGACGGTGTGCTGAGAATCGTCGATCTGACCCGTGAGACCACTGGCGGCCTGCGTCGCGCCGTGCCGCGCGCTGACTTTGATGTCGATGCCGCGATGGCGGCTATCATCCCTGTCTGTACTGCGGTCAAGGACCGTGGCGCCGAGGCACTGCGTGAATACAGCGAGAAGTTCGACCATGTGGTTCCGGATCATCTGAGGGTTCCGGCTGAGGCCCTGGTCGAGGCGGCTGCCGATCTTGACGACACCTTGCGTCAGGCCTTCACCGAGTCCATTCGTCGACGTCGTCAGGTGTGCCGGGAGGTCGAGGTGGAAACCTCGCCGGCGCCGGTCGAGGTGGCTGCCGGTGCTCGTGTGAGTCAGCGCATCGTCCCCGTAGGCCGAGTGGGGCTCTACGTCCCTGGCGGATTTGCCCCGTTGGCCTCCTCGGTCATCATGAATGTCGTCCCGGCCCAGGAAGCCGGCGTTGCGTCGATCGCGGTGGCGTCCCCACCGCAGGCTGAGTTCGGTGGCCTGCCGCACCCCAACATCCTCGCTTTGTGTCACCTGCTCGGGGTTGACGAGGTCTATGCCGTCGGCGGCGCCCAGGCCATCGCCATGTTCGCCCACGGTGTCGAGGGCTCTGACGAGGCCGATTCCTGCCCGCGGGTCGACATGGTCACCGGACCGGGCAACATCTATGTCGTTGCTGCCAAGCGCTACCTGCGTGGCACCGTCGGCATCGACTCGGAGGCTGGTCCGACCGAGATTGCCATCCTGGCTGACAAGACCGCTGATCCACGTCACGTTGCTGCCGACCTCATGAGCCAAGCCGAACACGACACGCTCGCCGCCGCTGTTCTCGTCACCGATTCCACCGAGCTGGCCGACGCCGTGGAGAAGGAGTTGGCCCCCATGGTCGAGGCCACCTTGCACTCCGAGCGGATCCGTACCTCACTGACCTCCGAGCAGTCGGCCATAGTCATGGTGCGCGACATCGACCAAGGCCTTGAGGTTGTCAATGCCTATGCCGCCGAGCACCTGGAAATCCAGACGGCTGATGCCGCCGCGGTGGCAGCGCGAGTCCACAACGCCGGTGCCATATTCGTCGGTCCTTGGTCCCCGGTCTCCCTGGGTGACTACTCGGCCGGATCCACCCACGTGCTGCCGACGGCAGGTGCTGCCTGCCATTCCTCGGGATTGTCGGTGCGTTCGTTCATGAGAGCTGTCCACGTCATTGACTACACCGAGGACGCCCTGCTCGACCTTGCCGATTCCGTCGAGAACTTCGCCCTGGCCGAGAACCTGCCCGGCCATGCCAATGCCATCACCGTGAGGAGGCCGCGATGACCCAGCGTCGACGGACGACCCAGCCCCGTCCGATGGCCAAGCCGCAGCCGAACCCCATTCAATTGGCTGATCTGCCGCTTCGTCCCGAACTGGTGGGGGAGGAGCCCTACGGTGCCCCGCAGCTCGACGTCCCGGTGTGTCTCAACGTCAATGAGAACCCGTACCCACCGTCGGAATCGGTGCGCAAGGACATGGCCAAGGCCGTCTCCAATGCCGGCAAGGGGCTGAATCGCTACCCGGACCGAGAGGCCACGGGTTTGCGCGAGGACCTTGCCAGGTACATCGGATTCGGGGTCAGCAGCGGTCAGATCTGGCCGGCCAATGGGTCCAACGAGGTCATGACCCACATCCTGCAGGCCTTCGGCGGTCCGGGCCGTACTCTCCTGACCTTCACGCCGACCTACTCGATGTATCCGGAGTACGCCCGCAACACTCACACCGAGTACGTCACTCGTCCCCGCAATGCCTCCTACGGTCTGACCACCGACGAGATCGTGAGCGCCATCGAGGAGGTCAAGCCGGACGTCGTCCTGCTGACCACGCCGAACAACCCGACCGGCACCACCATCCCGGTGGCGGTCATAGACGAGGTCTGTTCGGCCACCGATGCGATCGTCGTCGTCGACGAGGCCTACCAGGAGTTCACCGATACCCCGGAGGACTCGGCAATCGCCCTGCTTCCCAAGCATGGACGCCTCATTGTGGTGCGCACCCTCTCGAAGGCGTTTGCCCTGGCCGGAGGTCGTCTTGGATATGCCGTTGCGGCTCCTGCCGTGGTGGACGCCCTACGGATTGTCCGGTTGCCCTACCACTTGTCGGAGGTGTCCCAGGTGGTGGCCCGGGTCGCTCTGGCCCATGCTCCCGAGATGCTCGCTCGGGTCGACGAACTCCGCGAGACGCGTGCCAATCTCGAGGACTGGCTGCGCGCACACGGTCTGGACGTCGTCTCTTCTCAGTCGAACTTCGTCCTCTTCGGGAGGTTCGCCGATCGCCATGCGGTCTTCCAGGCCCTTCTCGACCACGGCGTTCTCGTCCGTGAGGTGGGCCCGACCGGCTACCTGCGTGTCTGCGCTGGTACTCCTCGGGAGACCGACGCATTCCGAGCTGCACTGCTCGACGTCCTTCCGACCGCTCGTCGACTCGGTCCCGAGGAGGATTGATGACCCACCGCTGCGCTCACATTCACCGCGAGACCTCCGAGTCCAACGTCGACGTCTCCATTGATCTGGACGGTGAGGGGGAGTCGACCATCTCCACCGGGGTCGGTTTCTACGACCACATGCTCACGGCCCTTGCCAAGCATTCAGGCATCGACATGTCGATCACCACCACCGGAGACGTCGAGATCGACGGTCACCACAGCGTCGAGGACACTGCCATCGCGCTGGGACAGGCCTTGGCCCAAGCCCTCGGCGACAAGCGAGGGATCGCTCGCTTCGGTGACGCCGTGGTTCCTCTCGACGAGGCGCTTGCACAATGCGTCGTTGACGTCGCTGGACGCCCGTGGGTGGAGTGCACCGGAGAGCCGGAGGGTCAGATCTACGCCCGTCTCGGCGGTTCGGGCGTTCCCTACCAAGGATCCATGACCTATCACGTCGTGCAGTCACTGGCTCTCAACGCTGGCCTGTGTGTGCACCTGCGTCTGCTGGCCGGACGGGATCCCCACCACATCTGCGAGGCCCAGTACAAGGCTCTGGCCCGCGCTCTGAGGATTGCCGTCGCTCCGGATCCGCGCAATGCCGGGCGTGTCCCCAGCACCAAGGGTGCTCTCGATGTCTGATCCGGTGCGGGTCGGCATCATTGACCACGGCTCGGGAAACCTGCATTCGGCCGGGCGCGCCCTGCGCAGGGTCGGTGCCACCGTCACGATTTCCCGTGATCCGGGAGCCCTGCTCGACAATGACGCCCTCGTCCTGCCCGGAGTGGGAGCCTTGGCAGCCTGCATGGTGGGCCTACGCGCCATGGGTGGGGACCACCTGGTGCATCGTTGGGTTGACGAGGGACGGCCCTTGCTCGGCATCTGTGTCGGACATCAGATGCTCTTCGAGCGTGGCAGCGAGCGCGGCGTCGACGTCGAGTGCCTCGGGGTACTGCCCGGTGTCGTCGAGGAGCTGCCGGCTGACCGCCTGCCACACATGGGGTGGAACACCGTCCAACCGGGGACCCGGACGACCCTGTTCCGGCATGCGGATGGCGAGAGGTTCTACTTCGTCCACTCCTACGGGGTGCTCGTCGACGGGCCTGACGACCACTTCACCACGGCAAGCCATCAAGGTGCGACCTTCGTCGCCGCCGCTGAGGTTGGTCCGGTGACCTCAACCCAGTTCCATCCCGAGAAGTCCGGAACGGCGGGCCTGGCCTTGCTCGAACGGTGGCTGGCTCGGGTGTGTTGATAACCTGACCCTCGTGACCGGAGAACTCACACTACTTCCAGCCGTTGACGTCCAGGGTGGACGCGCCGTCCAGTTGCAACAGGGGGTGGCCAGTTCCGAACGCGCGTTCGGTGATCCCCTGGAGGTGGCTCACAGGTGGCGAGGTCTGGGAGCCCAGTGGATTCACCTGGTCGACCTTGACGCCGCCTTCGGACGTGGATCCAACACTGAGATCATCAGCAACATCGTCGAGCAGATGGACATCAACGTCGAGGTGTCCGGCGGTATCCGCGATCAGAAGAGCCTGGAATCGGCCCTGTCGGCCGGCGCCACTCGCGTGAACATCGGTACCGCCGCTCTGGAGAATCCCACCTGGTGCGACGAGGTCGTGCGCCGCTACGGCGAACAGGTCGCCATCGGTCTGGACGTCAGGGGAGATCAGCTCGCGGCGCGCGGTTGGACTCGCGAGGGCGGCAAGGTTCTCGACGTCCTGGCTCGGCTGGAGGACGCCGGGTGCAAGCGCTACGTCGTTACCGATGTGGCCAGCGACGGCATGTTGACCGGACCGAACTACGAGCTCTTGGGCCGAATCTGTGCGCGCATCCAGGGAACCGTCGTCGCGTCCGGAGGCATCGCCACCCTCGAGGACCTGCGTCGTCTGCGCGGATTGGTCCCGATTGGGGTGGAGGGGGCCATCGTGGGAACTGCTCTCTACGTGGGTAATTTCACCCTGCCGGAAGCCCTCGAGGTGTGCCGGGCACCGATCCCGGCGGACTCTGCCCCCCGTACCCAAGGCTGACTGACGGTCACTCACCGTCCGCTCTCCTCAGCCCGATTCGCTGTCGGGTGAGGAGTGTAAACTATTTCATTGTGTGCGTGGGCTTGTCCCGCGCCGAATGCTTGGCCCCTCTGGGCCGATAACTGCGACATTCGAGGAAGGGAGACACCGTCCATGAGCGGTCACTCCAAGTGGGCCACCACCAAGCACAAGAAGGCGGCCATCGACGCCAAGCGTGGCAAGCTGTTCGCCCGCCTGATCAAGAACATCGAGGTGGCGGCACGACTCGGTGGTGGGGATCCGTCGGGCAACCCGACCCTCTACGACGCCATTCAGAAGGCGAAGAAGAGCTCGGTTCCCAACGACAACATCACCCGCGCCGTCAAGCGTGGTTCCGGTGAGGGCGCCGACGCCGTCAACTACGAGACCATCATGTACGAGGCCTACGGCCCCGCCGGTGTTGCCATCCTCATCGAGTGCCTGACCGACAACCGTAACCGTGCCGTCTCCGACGTTCGCGTAGCCGTCACCCGCAACGGTGGCACGATGGCCGATGGTGGCTCGGTGCAGCGTCTGTTCCAGCGCAAGGGTGTCGTGGCGGTCTCGAAGACCTACGAGGTCGAGGAGGGTCGCAAGACCGAAACCCGTGAGGTGGACGAGGACCAGCTCATGGAGGCCACCATCGACGCCGAGCCCGAGGACATCGTCGACGAGGGCGACGTCTTCGAGATCATCTCCGACCCCAACGCCGTCGTGGATGTCCGTAAGGCCGTCCAGGACGCCGGCATCGACTACGACTCGGCCGAGGTCTCCTTCAAGCCGGACTTCACCCAGCCCGTAGAGCTCGACGATGCTCGCAAGCTCTACAAGATCCTCGACGCCCTCGAGGACCTCGATGACGTCCAGAACGTCTTCTCCAACGCTGACGTCCCCGCCGAGGTCGCTGCGGCTCTCGACGAGGAGGAGTGACCATCCCAGAGACGACCCCCAACCCGCGTGTCACGCGGGTCATGGGGGTCGACCCCGGTTTGACCCGATGCGGGGTCGGGGTCGTCGAAGGCGGCCCCGGGGCCCCGTTGAGGCTCATCGCGGTCGGCGTCATCCGTACCCCCGCAGATCTGGATCACGCTCATCGTCTGCTGCGCATCCACGATGGGTTGGAGGAGTGGCGCGACCACACCCGTCCTGACGCCATCGCCGTCGAGCGGGTTTTCGCCCAGCACAACCGCAATACCGTCACCGGCACCGCTCAGGCCGCAGGCATGGCGATGATGATCGCTGCTCGCCACGGCCTGCCGGTCGCCCTGCACACCCCTAGCGAGGTCAAGGCGGCCATCTCCGGTTCTGGGCGTGCTGACAAGGCCCAGGTGGGTCTCATGGTCGCGCGGGTGTTGCGCCTGTCAGCCCCGCCGAAACCAGCCGACGCTGCCGATGCCGTGGCCTTGGCGATCTGTCATCTGTGGCGAGGCGGAGCCACCAATCGCATCGAAGCAGCCGTGGCAGCCCAACGACGTGGCCGTCCGGCACCTCGTTCCTGGAAGGATCTTGCCCGGTGATCTCCCATTTCTCCGGCACCGTGACTGCGGCCGGCCCGACCTGGGTCGTCCTCGACAACCACGGAATCGGCGTCAAGGTGCTGTGCCCGCCTGCCACGGCTGCGAGTGCACGTGTCGACCAGACGATGACCTTGCAGACCTCCCTCGTCGTCCGCGAGGACTCCCTAACCCTCTACGGCTTCGTCGAGGCTGACGACAGGGACGCGTTCGAGCTCGTCCAGACGGCTTCCGGGGTCGGCCCCAAGCTCGCCGCGGCGATCATGAGTGTGCTGGATGCCAACCAACTTGCGTCGGCAATCAGCGCCGAGGATGAGGCGACGCTGTGCCGCGTGCCCGGTATTGGGCGCAAGGGCGCAGCGAAGATGATCCTCGAGCTCAAGGACAAGATGGCAATCGTCGCTCCTGCCGGGTCAACCCCTGCCGGTACGAGCCAGCCGGTGGCACCGTGGAGAGAGCAGGTTGCTGATGGGCTCATCGGTCTGGGGTGGTCTGCGAAGAATGCTGACAAGGCTGTTGAGGAGGTGGCCACCCTCAAGGAGGCCGATCCCTCGATGACGATCGGCAACCTCATGAGGGCAGCCCTGCGCAGTTTGGCTCGATGAGATGTCGGACCCCTCTGGCACACTGACAGACGTCGTCAGGAAGGAGAATCTCGGTGGAGCATTCGCCCGTCGACCCTTGGGCCGAGCCTCCTGAGAAGGCCGAAGAGGCTGCTCTGCGCCCTGGTGCCCTGGCGGAATTCGGGGGACAGCAGCGCGTCGCCGAGCAGTTGGGACTCGTCCTGGCCGCGTCACAGTCACGCGGTACGACCCCGGACCATGTCTTGTTGTCCGGACCTCCAGGGCTTGGAAAGACCACCTTGGCCATGATCATCGCGGCCGAGATGTCCGCCCCGATTCGCATCTCCTCCGGCCCTGCTATTCAACACGCGGGGGACCTGGCTGCGATCCTGTCCTCGCTTGTTCCCGGTGAGGTCTTCTTCCTTGACGAGATTCACCGGATGTCCAAGCCTGCCGAGGAGATGCTCTACCTGGCGATGGAGGATTTCCGCGTCGACGTCGTCGTCGGCAAGGGCCCTGGGGCCACTGCGATCCCGATCGACATTCCACCGTTCACCCTTGTCGGGGCGACGACACGGGCAGGCCTGCTGCCCGGGCCGCTGCGGGACCGATTCGGCTTCACGGCCCAGCTCGACTACTACCAGGTGGCCGACCTTGAGCGGATCGTCACCCGCTCGGCCGGGGTCATCGGGGTCGACCTGGCTGAGGGGACCGCCCATACCATCGCCTCCCGCTCTCGCGGCACACCTCGGATTGCCAACCGACTGTTGCGTCGCGTCCGTGACTGGGCCGACGTCAACGACGAGTCCCCGGTGACACCGAGGGGGGCGGAGACGGCTCTGGATCTCTATGAGGTGGATCCGCTCGGCCTCGACCGCCTCGACCGTGCCGTGCTCAATGCCGTCTGTCTCAAATTCGGCGGAGGCCCGGTCGGCTTGTCCACCCTTGCCATCAGCGTGGGGGAGGAGCCTCAGACCGTCGAGGAGGTCGCCGAACCCTTCCTCGTCCGGTTGGGCTTCCTCATGCGAACCCCTCGGGGTCGGGTTGCCACCGACAGGGCGTGGCGCCACCTCGGTCTTGAGCCACCTACCAACAGCACCGGCGACGGCCTGTTCTGACCATGTTCACCACTCCGGGGTAGCATGACCCCGGTTACACCCGTAGACAAGGAAAACTCCCTATGCCTCTTCTCGCCAGCCCGCTGGGCGGTTTCATGCCCATCCTGATTCTCTTCATCGTGCTCATCGGATTCACCGTGTGGCAGGGAAAGAGGCAGGTCAAGAAGCAGCAGGAGGAGCGAGCCAAGCTCGAGTCGAACCTGCAGGAGGGCACTCGTGTCGTGCTCAACAGTGGTCTCTTCGTGACGATCACCCACCTGGGTGACAAGCAGGCCGTCGTCGAGCTCGCCCCTGGCGTCGAAGTCAGCGTCCTCAAGCAGGCCATCGTACGACCTGCTGGTGACGAGGAGGAATTCGCCTTCGCCGACGACGTCCCGGCACAGACCTCTCCGGCCAGCAACGAGACCGTCGCCGAGGCCCCGGCAATTGACGCCCAGCCTGAGACCTCGGCTACCGAGTCCACCGTCGCTGCTGAGACTGACGAGCAGCCCCGGGCCTGACAATCCACCAAGACCAAGGACTATTTTCGACGTGGCAACGAAAAAGCGGACACACCATCCAGGCAGAACCCTGGTGATCTTCCTGGTGGCCATCATCGTCATGTACGTGCTCATGGGAGCTACGCGTACGTGGGCACCCAAACTTGGCCTGGACCTCAGAGGCGGTACGTCCGTCACCCTGACGGCCAAGACGGATGATGGCAAGGCTCCCACACCGACGAGCCTCGAGCAGGCGCGGCTCATCATTCAGCAGCGCGTCAACTCGCTGGGTGTCGGCGAGTCGTCAGTGACGACGATGGGTGACCGCAACATCGTCGTCTCGGCCCCGAACGTCGAGAGTTCCAAGCTCGTCGAGATGGTCGGCCAGACCGCCCAGCTCGGATTCCGCATGGTCCATGCTGAGGAGTCGGTGGGTGAGAAGGGTCCGACTCCCGGCCCCGCAAAGCCCTCTGCCCTCCCCACTGCCGATCCGAAGGCCAAGGCGTCGTCAAGTGCCTCTGCCAGCTCGAAGCCTGGTGCCAAGGACAGCGGCCCACAGTACAACGAGAAGGATCCGACCTCCGCGGCCAAGATGGTCAAGGGCGCCGAGAAGTGGAGGCCGTCCCCGGAGGACATGAAGGCTTTCCAGGACTTCAAGTGCACCAAGTCCGTCGAATCCCCGCCGAACAAGGCCCTGGTGACCTGTGACCGTGAGGGCAAGACCAAGTACCTGCTCTCCCCGGTCGCCATCACGGGAACCCAGGTTGAGAGCGCCGACTCCGGAATCCCGCAGGGCCAGCTGTCCTACGTGGTGAACTTGAAATTCAACTCCATCGGCACGAATTCCTTCAGTGAGGCGACCACTTTCCTGTGCTCGCGCCAGAGCCCGCAGAACCAGTTCGCCGTCGTCCTGGATGGCAAGGTCATCTCCTCACCGCAGTTGGATGGCGGCAAGGGAGCCTCCTGTCCGATCAACGGTGGTCAGGCCGAGATCTCCGGACACTTCACCCAGGACAGTGCTGCCGACCTGGCCAACGTCCTCAAGTACGGTGCCCTGCCGCTGTCCTTCGACATCTCCAGCGTTGACAATGTTTCGCCGACCCTTGGTGGCGAGCAGCTGCGTGCCGGGATCATCGCCGGCGTCATCGGACTGATCCTGGTTGCCGGTTACTGCCTGCTGTACTACCGAGGACTGGGCCTGGTGGCCATCGGCTCCCTGCTTATCGCCGGTATCACGACCTACGCGGCCATGGTGCTCCTGGGCGAGGCTGTCGGATTCACTCTTTCCTTGGCTGGTATCGCTGGCGCGATCGTCGCCATTGGTGTGACGGCCGACTCCTTCATCGTCTACTTCGAACGCATCCGAGACGAGATCCGAGAAGGACGGACCCTGCGTACCGCCCTTCAGACCGGCTGGACGAAGGCCCGCGGCACCATCCTGATGGCCGACGGCGTCTCCCTGCTGTCCGCCATCGTGCTGTTCGTGCTGTCGGTCGACCAGGTGAAGGGATTCGCCTTCACCCTGGGTCTGACGACGTTCATCGACCTCCTCATCTGCTTCTTCTTCACCCACCCTGTCGTCACTCTGCTGGGACGCACCAAGTTCTGGGGCCAGGGCCGACGCGGCTCCGGCCTTGAGGCTGGGCACATGGGTGTCACGGAAGCCCAGTTGCTCGGTCGGCGAAGCAGGCGATCTGCCCCGCGGGCCAAGCGCACCATCGAGACGGAGGAGGCCTGACATGACTGACGACAAGAACGCCAAGACCTCGTCTGTCGCCTCGAGGCGGTCCGAGGAGAAGGACAAGAAGCATAAGCACGGTTTCACCCATGCCCTGTACACGGGTGAGATTTCCTACGGCTTCATCCAGCGCCGCAAACTCTGGTACACGATCTCGATCATCGTCATCGCGATCTCGCTGCTTGGCCTGTTGGTGCGTGGCCTGAACCTCGGTATCGAGTTCAAGGGCGGTGTGCAGTTCCGTTCTCCTGCCCACGTTGCGACCTCGACCGTCGACGACATCCGCAGGTCGGTGCCGTCCTCCGGAGTCCCGGACATGGACTCCACCGAGGTCGTCAGTCTCGGCTCGAACGCCGTCCAGGTGCAGACCAGGGCACTCGACAACGAGGAGACCACCAAGGTTCAGGGGGCTATCGCCAAGGCCACCGCGACCAAGACGGACTCCGTCACGTACTCCAAGGTCGGTAGTCAGTGGGGAGACCAGATCACCGGCAAGGCCATCAAGGCATTGGTCGTCTTCCTGGTCTTGGTGATGTTGCAGATCTGGGCCTATTTCCGGCACTGGAAGATGTCTGTTGCCGCCCTGATCGCTCTCCTGCACGATCTCATCGTCACCATCGGCATCTATGCTCTGATCGGCTTCACGGTGTCCCCGTCGACCGTCATCGGCGTGCTGACGATTCTGGGTTATTCCCTCTACGACACCGTCGTGGTCTTCGACAAGGTGCGCGAGAACGTCCAGGACATCCAGAAACGCGACTACACCTTTGCGGAAGGCGCCAACCGAGCCGTAAACCAGGTGTTGGTGCGTTCCATCAACACCACCATCGTCGGCGTTCTGCCGGTGGCGGCACTGCTCTTCGCCGGTGCCTTCGTGCTCGGGTCCGGGCCTCTGGAGGATCTTGGCCTGGCCCTCTTCGTCGGCATGATCGTCGGTGCTTACTCCTCGATCTTCATCGCCACCCCGGTGTTCACCCAGCTGCGTGAGAATGAGCCGGCCATGAAGGAACACACCGCTCGTGTCTTGCGCCGCCGTGAGCGTGCTGCGCACAAGGGTCCTCAGGTGACGGCTCAGACCGTCGCCGCCGAAGGGCCTGGTGACGTCACGTCCATCACTGGGAGCGAGCGTCATCAGCCGCGTCGTTCCACTCGCTCCGAGAGGAAGAAATGACCTACCGTACTGACCTCATCACCGGCCTGATCCGGGATGTTCCGGACTTCCCGGAGCCCGGGGTGACCTTCAAGGACATCACCCCTCTGCTGGCCAACGCCAACGGGTACGCCGCCGCGATCTCTGAACTCGTTGACACCGCTCCGCGCGGGGTTGACGTCGTTCTCGGCATGGAGGCACGTGGATTCATGTTCGCCGGGCCGGTGGCCCTGTCCTTGGGCGCTGGGTTCGTCCCGGTGCGCAAGCCCGGAAAGCTTCCCGGCGACGTCTACTCCCAGTCCTTCGTGCTGGAGTATGGTTCCGCCACCCTCACCGTTCATCAGGACGCCGTTCAGCCCGGCTCGAAGGTGCTCATCGTCGACGACATCCTCGCGACGGCAGGAACGGTCGGTGCCACGGCATCCCTGGTGGAGAAGCTCGGTGGTGAGCTCGTCGGTGTGTCGGTGCTCATGGAGCTGTCCGCCTTGGGGGGCCGTGAGATGCTCGACCGGGCCGGTATTGGTCCGGTCAACGCCGTGATCACGGTCTGATCATGGTGCCGGAATCAATGGAGTCTTCGAGCCGTCGCAACGTCTTTGAGCAGTCGGCTCTGGTCAAGCTTCCGTTCAAGACCACCAAGCCCTTTCGAGAGCTGGTCAAGCGGCTGGTCTGGTCAGCGATTCTGTTGCTGGCCAGTACCTTGATCGTCTGGGTCGACCATGACTCCTATGTTGATTCCACCGCCGGTGACGGCGTCTCCCTGATCGACGCCTTCTACTACTCGACGGTTACCGTGACCACGACTGGTTACGGTGACATCACCCCGGTCGCGCCCCATGCGCGACTCATCAATGCCTTCATCATCACCCCGTTGCGCATCACCTTCCTGGTGCTGTTGGTCGGTACCACCCTCGAGATGTTGGCCAACGAGGGGCGACGCGGACTGCTTGACAGTGCTTGGAGGAAGCGCATGAGGAACCACACCGTCGTCATCGGGTACGGCACGAAGGGGCGCAGCGCCGTCAACACCCTGCGCAACCATGACGTTCCCATCGAGAAGATCGTCGTCATCGACAATCGTCCCTCTGCGGTGGCCGAGGCCAATCGGTCAGGCCTGGCTGCCTTCGAAGGCGACGCGACGAGGCGGGACCTGTTGAGACGAGCTGAGATCAGCAAGGCGCGCGAGGTCGTCATCACCCTCAACCGAGATGACTCGGCCATCCTCACCACACTGACGGTGCGACAGCTCAATCCGCGCTGCCACATCGTCGTCTCCGGCAGGGAAGACGAGAACCTTCCGCTGCTGCGTGAGTCCGGGGCCGACGCCGTCGTCACCTCCGCCGACGCGGTGGGCCGTCTGCTTGGTCTGTCCTCGGTCAACCCGCACGTCGGTACCGTCGTCGACGACCTGCTGTCCAGCTCGAAGGGTATGGAGGTCGTCCAGCGGATGGTCTCCAAGACGGAGATCGGCGCACGTCCAGCCGACATCCAGAACGAGCGGCTCCTGGCCGTCATCCGCAATGACGTGCTGCGCAACTTCTACGACCCGTCGATCGGTCAGTTACAGGCTGGTGACGTCATCGTCGTCGTGCGGAAGGCGGTTCCTCGCGCCACCGGCACCCAGACCGAGTCTGACCTGGTCCGCTGAGAACAGCAGGAACCCCGGCACCGGAAGGCCAATTCAGCTGTCGGCATGGGTGCTGACCGACCACATGCCGTCGCACTCAGCCGACATGACGGTGGAAAATACCACTAGAATGAATAGTCTAACTTGCCAGGAGGTGCCCCGATGGCCGACGACAGCGTCTACGGTCCGTACGGATCGGGCAAGGGAACCCTGGGCAAGCCGAAGACTGACCAGCAGCGTCCCCAGCCTCGGATGGGGATGCGCGAGCGCATCGTCCGCTGGGGGACTCCGAAGCCATCAGGTCCGCCCCAGAGCGTCACGGATCCGCTCATCTCGGTAGTCCTGGCCAATCACCCGAAGGCCGACACCGCTGTCATCGAGCGGGCATACCGCACGGCTGAGCATTATCACCGTGGGCAGACCCGCAAGTCGGGTGATCCCTACATCACCCATCCCTTAGCGGTGACGATGATCCTGGCGGAGCTCGGCATGGATGAGCAGACCCTGTGCGCCGGTCTGCTGCACGATACCGTCGAGGACACCTCGTACACGCACGAGCAGCTAACGGCAGACTTCGGCGAGGAAGTGGCCCTGCTCGTCGACGGGGTGACGAAACTCGACAAGGTTCAGTACGGTGACTCGGCGAAGGCCGAGACCATCCGCAAGATGGTCATCGCGATGAGCCGCGACATCCGAGTGCTGGTCATCAAACTCGCCGATCGGCTTCACAACATGAGGACCTTGGGGTTCCTGCGGCCGGACAAGCAGAACCGCATCGCCAAGGAGACCCTCGAGATCTTCGCGCCACTGGCTCATCGTCTTGGCATGAATGCCATCAAGTGGGAACTGGAGGACCTGTGCTTCTCCACCCTCAATCCCAAGCTCTACGACGAGATCGTCCACATGGTGGCCGAGCAGGCCCCGCAGCGGGAGGCTCAGCTCAAGGAAGTCATCGCGATCGTCCGTCAGGACCTCGATGAGGCCGGCATCGAGGCCACCGTCTACGGTCGGCCAAAGCACTACTACTCGATTTATCAGAAGATGGTCGTACGCGGTCGGGACTTCTCAGACATCTACGATCTCATCGGTCTGCGCATCCTCGTCGACACCCCGCGCGACTGTTATGCCGCACTGGGCGTCATGCACGTGCGATGGAACCCCCTCCCAGGGCGGTTCAAGGACTACATCGCGATGCCGAAGTACAACATGTACCAGTCCCTGCACACTACCGTGCTGGGGCCCGGTGGGCAGCCGGTGGAATTGCAGATCCGTACTCACGAGATGCACCGGCGGGCTGAGTACGGTGTTGCGGCCCACTGGAAGTACAAGGAGAACCCCAACGCCGTTGGCAAGGGGATTCAGCCTGACGGCACCGACCTGTCCTGGGTACAGTCGCTCAACCAGTGGTCCAAGGAGGAGTCCGATCCCGGCGAGTTCCTGGATTCGTTGCGTTTCGAGATCAATTCCTCGGAGGTTTACGTCTTCACCCCTAAGGGCGACGTCATGGCCCTTCCCCAGGACGCTACCCCCGTTGACTTCGCCTATGCCGTCCACACCGAGGTCGGCCACCGCTGTATCGGCGCTCGCGTCAATGGCAAACTCGTCACCCTGGACACCAAGCTGACCAACGGCGACGTCGTTGACATCCTGACCTCGAATTCCCCCGATGCCGGTCCCAGCCGTGACTGGCTGGGGTTCATCGCCTCTCCACGTGCTCGTTCCAAGATCAAGTCCTACTTCACGAGGGAACGCCGTGAGGAGTCCATCGAGGCCGGTAAGGATGCGATCGCCAAGCAGTTGCGTCAAGCCGGTGTGCCGCTGCAGTCCTTGCTGACGGTGGAGTACCTCACCGCGGTGGCCGATGACCTGCGGGTGCCCGGCATCAACGCCTTGTACGCCGCGGTGGGAGAGCACAACGTCAGCGCCCAGTCGGTCGTCGAGAAGCTCATCGCCCTGGGCGGTGGGCCGGAGGAGACCACGGCCGACGTCGAGGAGGAGCTCGCCGTTGGCGTCAAGACTCCGCGGCATCGCAGCAACGAGACCGGGGTCATCGTCGACGGTGACGCCGACATGCTCGTCAAGCTGGCTCGGTGCTGCACCCCGCTGCCGGGGGACCCGATCATGGGCTTCGTCACCCGCAACGACGGGGTCTCGGTACATCGCACGGACTGCTCGAACGCCAAGAACCTGCTTGAGCACCCCGAACGGATCGTGCCGGTCTCCTGGTCGGAGAACCAGCAGGAGGGCTACCAGGTCACCATCCAGATCGAGGGTCTCGACCGTGCCGGCCTGCTGCTGGACACCTCACGCGTCCTCGCCGAGCAGGGGGTCAGCCTCATCTCGGCGAACATGAGCGCATCGAAGACTCATCTGGCTCGATTGCGGCTCACCTTCGAGGCTCCCGACCCAACCCACCTCAAGCACCTCATCGAGTCCATCCGGCGGATCTCCGGGGTCTATGACGTCTTTCGCGTGAAGTCGTGACCCGGTATGGCTCTCGGGGTTTGACTTCTCTGTCTGGAAAGCCGCCGGTATGACGAACGGCCCCGGTCGTTGTGACTGGGGCCGTTTCCTGTCAGTCAGGCGCTGAACTCGTCGAGGGCCTTTTGAGCCTCTTCCAGCCAGGTCTGGTAGGTCCTGATCGACTCGCGGTCCTTCTCGGCCTCCTTGGTGTGGCCAGCAGCCTCGGCCTTCTCGGCGTGGGCGCTGAGCTTGTCGATCTGGGCGCTGAACATGTCGACGGTGGCGCGGGCACGCTCACGAGCCTGCGGATCGGTGCGCTTCCACTCGGCCTCCTCCGCGGAATGGACCTGACGCTCCAAGTCACGGACGCGGGCGTCGATGCGCTTCATGGCGTCACGGGGCACTCGACCGACCTCGTTGAACTTCTCCAGGAAGGAGCGGAACTTGGCCTTGGCCTCCTCGATGTCCTTGACCGGCAGGATGTCCTTCTCGGCCTCGTCGAGAAGCTTCTCCTTGACCTCCTGGTTGCCGCGATATTCCTCGTCCTGCTGGCTCTGAGCAGTACTGCGGGCGTCGAAGAACTTGTCCTGGATGGCGCGGAACTCCTTCCACAGCTTCTCGTCGATGTCGCGAGGAGCCGGGCCGGCAGCCTTCCAACGGTTCATGAGGTCGCGGAACTGACGAGAGGTCTCGCTCCAGGCCGTCGAATCGGCCAGCGGACGAGCCTCCTCGATGATCTGCTCCTTGAGCACGCGAGCCTTCTCACGCAGGTGATTCTGCTCGGCCATGTGCTGCTTGCGGCGACGGGTGAAGGCGGTGCGAGCCCCGGAGAAGCGGTGCCACAGTTCGTCGTCGGTGGTCTTGTCGATACGGGGGAGATGACGCCACTCCTCGAGCAGGTCGCGGAACTTGCCGATGCCACCGCGCCAGTCGGTGCCAGCAGCGATGGCCTCCGCCTTGGCGACCATGTCCTCCTTGGCCTGCTTTGCGCGGGCCTTGGCCTCGGCCCTCTCCTCCCGACGGGTCTCCGCCTTGGCGTCGATGGTGGGGCTGAGAGCCTCCACCCGAGCTGCGAGCGATTCCAGGTCGCCGACGGCATTGGCCTCACGGATGGACGTGACGAGTTTGCTTGCGGCCGATCGGGCTTCCTCCGGCGAGGCGGTCCCGGAGCTCACTCGTGATTCCAGCAGCGACACCTCGGTCTCGAGGGCGTGATAGCGGCGCACGAAGAATTCAAGGGCTTCCTCGCTGGTGGAGTCCGGCACCTGGCCGACAGGCCTCTCCCCGTCACTGGTTCGGACGTAAACGGTGCCGTCATCATCGACGCGGCCGAAGGACTGCGGAGCTTGTGCGTGACTCATACGCTCCATCTTGCCCGATAAAATGGCAAACGTGTTCATTGCGTCCTTCATCACTGGTCCTTTTCAGGCCAATTGCTATCTTCTGGCGCGCGAACCAGGGTCTGACTGCGTCGTCGTCGACCCTGGGATGGGTGCCGAGGAGTTCCTTGGCGAGGCGCTCAAGACCCACCATCTGACCCCGGTGGCGGTCGCGCTCACCCACGGTCACATCGACCATGTCGGTTCAGCTCGCCAGGTTGGAGATCAGTACGGCATGCCCGTGCTGTGCCCTCGAGATGACCGGCATCTCCTCACCGACCCCATGGCAGCCTTGTCTGACTTCGCCCGTCCACTCATCGAGCAGTGCTACGGATCGACGACCTTGCGCGAACCCGAGGAAGTCGTCGATGTCGAGCCGTTCTCCCACCACGAGTACGCCGACCTCGACCTGGAATTCCTGCACGCCCCGGGCCACACCCCTGGGTGTTCGATGATCCGCATGGTTGACGCGCAGTTCGGCCCGATCGTCATGTCCGGTGATGTCGTCTTCGCAGGTTCCATCGGTCGAACCGATATGCCCGAGGCTGACCCGGCACAAATGTCTCGCAGCCTGTCCGACGTCGTCTGGCCCCTTGACGACTCCACCCACCTACTGCCAGGACACGGGGGACCGACGACGATGGCCCAGGAGCGCATCTCCAACCCATTTCTCAACCGCACGGTCTCGTCGGACTTCCACTGAGAAGTCTCACCGAACAGTGGCGAATGAGCCCGATCGCCCTCGGGCTGGCAGAATGACCCCTGCGGGGTAACTCGCCCTGATACCCAACTCTTCGAAGGATTCCTTCCATGGCCCGTCTCAAGCCCTTGTCCGGTTTTCCCGAGTTCCTGCCCTCAGGACAGATGGTGGAGAACCATGTGACCCGGATCCTTGAGGAGACCTTCGAGCTTCATGGTTTCGCGCCGATCCACACCCGTGCCGTCGAGCCCATGGAGCAACTCACCCGCAAGGGGGAGATCGACAAGGAGGTCTACGTCGTCGATCGACTGCACGCTGACCCTCATGACTCGCGGTCCGAGAAGGACCGTCTGGGCCTGCACTTCGACCTCACCGTTCCCTTCGCCCGCTACGTGTTGGAGAACGCCGGCCACCTGCACTTCCCGTTCCGTCGCCACCAGATCCAGAAGGTGTGGCGTGGTGAACGTCCTCAGGAGGGCCGCTACCGCGAGTTCACCCAGGCTGACATCGACATCGTCGGCGACCAGACCCTGGCCGAGCACCACGATATCGAGACCCCGCTGGTGATGCTGTCGGCTCTTGAGCGTCTGCACACTGAGCTGGGCTTCCCGACCGTCACCATGCACGTCAACAACCGCAAGCTCTCCGAGGGGTTCTACCGCGGGCTGGGCATCGAGGACCACATGGCCGTTCTGCAGCGGGTCGACAAGTACGACAAGATCGGCCCGGACGCGGTGCGTGAGCTTCTCACTGACGAGCTGGGCCTGTCTGACGAGGTCGCCGGCAAGTGTGTCGCCCTGGCCTCCATCCAGTCTGCCGACGACTCCTTCATCGGCAAGGTGCGCGAACTCGGGGTGTCCAACGACATGCTCGAAGAGGGCCTGGATTCCCTCAACCGAGTCGTCACTGCCGTTAACAAGGTCGTTCCCGGACGCATGGTTGCCAACCTCAAGATCGCCCGCGGCCTGGATTACTACACCGGCACCGTCTACGAGACCGAACTGACCGGCCACGAGTCGATGGGTTCGGTGTGCTCGGGCGGCCGTTACGAGTCCCTGGCCTCCGACGGCAAACACATCTACCCGGGCGTGGGAATCTCGCTCGGCCTGACCCGCTTGCTGGCCCCGATCATCTCCCGAGGAGAGCTGACGTCTTCTCGTTCGGTTCCCTCAGCGGTTCTCGTGGCCGTCAACAGCGAGGAGGATCGTGTCAGCTCGGAGGCCGTCGCCCACGCGATGCGCTCCCGCGGCATCCCCTGCGAGGTGGCCCCCAAAGCCGACAAGTTCGGCAAGCAGATCAAGCATGCTGATCGTCGCGGGATCCCCTTCGTGTGGTTCCCGGGTGCTCAGCACAGCGACCACCGGGACCCCGACACCGTCAAGGACATTCGCTCCGGTGACCAGGTCGAGGCTGACGCCGCGAGTTGGAATCCGCCTGCCGAGGATCTTCATCCCGGAGTCGTCGGTTCTTGGTGAGTGCGGCCTGCCGAAGGGCGACAGCTACGAGGAACAGGGCTCCCGGTAACCTCCGGGAGCCCTCCTTCACACCTCAGCAGGTAACTGGGCGTCGCTGGGCACGGGAGGTGATGATGTCGTCGGCGGCTAACGTCAGCCACCACAGGGTGCCCAGGGACAAGCTGAAACGCTGCCAGATCCCGGTGTAATCCATCGGGGTGCCATCGAACCAGTCCATGGCCCCGATGCCGTTGAGCAGGGTGAACACGATCCACGCCCATGCCACTATCAGACCGAAGGTGCGGAACCTCGTCATGGTGGAGTTGAGCAGCAGGATCGGGAGGGCAAAACCGACGACGACGATCGTCGAGGTCCCGACGTGGACGAGGTGGCTCGGGCTGACGTGACCGGCCTCCTCGGCAGCCAGACAGGCCGTGGAACGGGTAGGGGAGCAGTCCATCGTCACCAAGGCGTCAAGAACACTGAAAAGTCCGCCAGCCACGAATCCAATGCCCGACCACCCCTGGCGGCCAAGGGGACGACGACCAGCCCAGGCAAGAGTGGCCAGGCCTGCCAGACACAGGGAGGTCCCCATGATGACGTCGGTGGTCTGGAAGAGGTAACGCCACGGCTGGTCACGGGCGGAGTACTCCGAGACGAAGGCATGCAACTGGCTCATCGCAGGGTTGAGAATGCCCGCGAAGGCCCAGGTTAGGGCGGTCAAGGACGCGAGGATAAGGAAGGCGGCGCGCCAGCATCGAAGCGTCACCTCACGACGATCGAGCACGTTGCTGGCCTCTCCATTCGCTGCGCAGCAGGCCATGATACAGGGCATCTCGTGGGCCTTGCGCGCCGACAAGGCACGCCCGTCGCAACCCCTCAGTGACCATTCCCGCCTTGTCCATCACCTTCCCGGAAGCGATATTGGCTGGGTCGTGGCTGGCCTCGACCTTGTTGACCCCAACGACATCGAACAAGTACGCCATGACGGCTTTCAGAGTCTCGGTCGCATAACCGTGATTCCACCAGCGGGCACCAAAACAGTAACCCACCTCGGCGAGTTCGACTTGCGGCTCCCAATGGACGACCGCGGTCTGGCCGATGATGACGTCGTCGAGCCATATCGCCCAGTTGAAACTGGCTGGATCATCATAGCCCTGAACCCAACCGGTCAATAGTGATCGCGTTGCATTGACATGTGGGTGTGGCGGCCACGTCACAAAACGGGTGACCTCGGTATCACTGGCCCAGTTGTCATACATTTGCTGGGCATCGTCAACAGACCATTGCCGGAGCACTAACCGATCAGTTCGGATCGGGCGGGTGCCAACCAGTTTCATGACGTTGACACTAGCACTGCGCCAAAGGCCTCTCACGAGCGTGAAGACAGCTCCATCACTGGTGTCCCGGTGATGAAATCTTGGCGCGACGCTGTCTGCGGTGAGGTTGGGATGTCCTCGTCAGGCTCTGGACGCACTGCCTGGTTCGCATCGAGCTCCTCGGCACCATTGCGGTCCCGCGCGGTAGCTGCCATCAACTTGATGCGGTTGAGCTGGTTGACCTGGGAGGCACCGGGGTCGTAGTCCACCGACACCACATTGGCATGCGGGAACTGACGGCGGATCTCTCGGAAAATGCCGCGACCGGTGACGTGGTTCGGCAGGCAGGCGAACGGCTGGACGACGGCGATGTTCGGCACGCCCTCGCGGATCATGTCGACCATCTCACCGACGAGGTACCACCCCTCGCCAGCCTGGTTGCCGAGCTGGACGATGCGTTGGGCGTCCTCCATCAGCTCTGTGATCGGGGTCGGGACCTCGAACCGGGTCGACTTCCTCAGCGCCGTGGTCACCGGCTTCTGATACTGCATCAGTAGACCACGGAAGGCCTTCTTGAGGTGACGGCTCCACTTGTCAGTACCGAAGGTCTTGTAGTTGTAGTCGCCCGCGGACAAACAGTTGTAGACGAACCACATCAGACCTGGCAGGACAGCCTCGCAGTCCTCAGACTCGATGGTGTCGACAATGTGATTGTTGGCGTCCGGGTGGAACTGCACCAAGATCTCGCCGAGGACACCGACGCGAGGTTTGCGCGGGCCATCGACGAGTTCGAGGTGCTCGAAGCCGTCGACGACGCCGTTGATGATCGCCTTGTAGGAGGTGCGCCGTCCCCAGGTCTTGGAATGTCCGCCATCCAGGAAGTGCTCCCTGGCGATGGTCGTCCAGTGGTGCATGAGCTCGTCAGCTGAACCCGGAACCGCCTCGTAAGGTCGGGTACGCAAGTGGACCTTCTGCAGCAGGTCCCCGATCGTGATGGCCTGAACCATGCGGTGAATCAGGGGAGCGGTGAGGGAGAAGCCCGGGTTGTCCTCGACACCCTGCAGGGAAGCTGCGATGACCGGGATGCTTCCGAATCCGGCATCCTTGAGGGCCTTGCGCAGCAGACCAATGTAGTTGGTGGCACGGCACATGCCACCGGTCTGGGTGAGGAAGAGAGTGGTGTGGTCCAAGTCGTATTTGCCCGACTTCAATGCCGAGACGAGCTGACCAATGACGACGATGGCGGGGAAACAGGCATCGTTGTTGACCACCGACAGGCCGAAGTCGATGTTCTCCCTGGAAGCTTGTTCCAACACCTCGACGTTGTAACCGGAGGCGCGCAGAGCTGCCTCCGCGACCGAGGTCTGGTACGGGGCGAGCTGGGGCACCAGGATGGTGTGGGTCGCCTTCATGTCCTTGGTGAAGGGGACCCGGTCGTCGGAAAGCGGATGGGTCACCAGCTTGCGATCGTGGCCGGCGCGTTCCTTCGCCGCGGCCTGCAGGGAGCGCATCCGAATACGGGCTGCACCCAGGTTCGATACCTCGTCAATCTTGAGAGTGGTGTAGATGCGGTCACGCGCTGCCAGGATCTCGCGCACCTGGTCGGTGGTGATGGCGTCCAGTCCGCAACCGAAGGAGTTGAGCTGGACGAGCTCGAGATCGGGGCGGGAGCCCACGAAGGCGGCTGCCTGGTAGAGGCGGGAGTGGAACATCCACTGGTCACGCACACGCAGCGGACGCTCTAGCAGGTCAGACCCAAGATGGGCCACGGAGTCCTCGGTGAGGACCGCCATGCCCAGGGAATTCACCATCTCGGGAATGCCGTGGTGAATCTCGGGATCGACGTGATAGGGGCGTCCTGCCAGCACGATGCCGGGAACGTTGTGCTCAGCCATGTAGGCCAAGGCGTCCTCGCCCATCTTGCGGACGTCGTCATGAAAGGCCCTGTCCTCCTCGAGCCCCTCGGTAACGGCTTGACGGGCCTCCTCGACGGTCACCCCGTCCTCGGCGAAGATTTCCGCCAGTCGTTCGGCGAGCTTGTCTGGGTTGGCCAGGGAGAGGAAGGGGGAGATGAGCTCGACGTCCTTCTCGCGCAGGCTCTCCACGTTGGCACGGATGACCTCGGGGTAGGAGGCGACGACTGGGCAGTTGAAATGTGCGTCGGCGTCGGTCGCGCTGACCTGCTCGAAACGGATGCAGGGGTCGAAGATTCGCTTGACACCGCGCTTCACGAGGTCTTCCACGTGACCGTTGTTGAGTTTGGCGGGGTAGCAGATGTTCTCGCTGGCGATGGACTCCATGCCCTTCTCGAACAGGGCGTGAGAGGAGCGCCCCGAGATCATGACGCGATAGCCCAAGGCCGAGAGGGTCGTGAACCAGAACGGGTAGTTCTCGTACATGTTGAGGGCGCGAGGCAGACCCAGGTCGCCGCGGAAGGCCTTCTTGACGGTGAGTCGTCGGTAGCTGAAGAGCCTCTTGTACTTGGCCTCGAAGACGTTGGGCAGCTCGGACTTCGGCAGCTTGGCCATCGTGCGGTTGTTGACCTCGGCGCCGCGGTCACAGCGGTTGCCGGAGACGAAGACGCGTCCGTCCGAGAAGGTGGCGATGGTGCGCTGGCAGTGGTTCTGGCACAGGGTGCAGTCGTCGCGGTGGGTCTCGACGGCGAACCCGTCCAGTTCGGCGCGATTTCGCAGACCGTCAGAGGTGGTGGGCTCGCCCGCATGGAAGCGGGCACGGGCCGTCAGCGCGGCACCGTAAGCACCCATAAGTCCGGCCTCGGCAGGACGGACGACCTCGCGGCCGGTGAGTTTCTCGAAGGCTCGCAGCACGGCATTGTTGAGGAAGGTGCCGCCCTGGACGACGACCTTGTCACCCAGCTGGGACGGATCGGTCAGCTTGATGACCTTGTACAGGGCGTTGCGGACCACGGAGTAGGACAGTCCGGCAGCGATGTCGGCGGGGGAGGCCCCTTCCTTCTGGGCCTGCTTGACCGAGGAGTTCATGAAGACGGTGCAGCGGCTGCCCAGGTCGACGGGATGCTGGGCCATCAGGCTCATGTCGGCGAAGGACTGGATGTCAGTGTCCATCCCGGCGGCGAAGGTCTGGAGGAAGGATCCACATCCCGACGAGCAGGCCTCATTGACGGAGATGGAGTCAATGACCTGGTCGACGACGCGCAGGTACTTCATGTCCTGGCCGCCGATGTCGATGATGGCGGTGACTCCGGGAAGCAGGTGATCAGCAGCCCGGTAGTGGGCCATCGTCTCGACCTCACCGTCCTCGGCGCCCAGGGCAGCCTTGACGAGCCCCTCGCCGTAACCGGTGGTACAGGTACGGGCGATGGTCGCCTCTGCGGGTATGGTGTCGTAGAGATCGGTGAGGATCTGCACTGCTGCGCTCACCGGGTCGCCCTCGTTAGAGGCGTAATGGGAGGCGACGATGTTGAGGGACTCGTCAAGCAGTACCGACTTGATCGTCGTCGAACCGGCGTCGATACCGAGGAAGAGGTTGCCGCGAGCGTCATGCAGTGGCAGATGGGGGAGTTTGGCCTGGGAGTGACGCTTGGTGAACTCGGTCAGTTCCTCTTCATTCCTGAACAGTGGCGGCATCGACTGGGAGATGCCGTTCTGGGTGCGGGCGTGACGGGAACGCTCAGCGGTCTCGGCGAGGTCCACCGGCTCCGAGGCAGACGTCAGGGCAGCCCCCATGGCCACGTAGAGCTGGGCGCGCTCCGGTGTGATGTATTCGTCGACCTTGCCCTCAAGAACTCGCGCGAAGGCGTCTCGTAGGGCCGGCATGAAGTGTAACGGACCACCGAGGAAGATGACCTTGCCGCGGATCGGACGTCCACAGGCCAGGCCGGCGATGCACTGGGTGGCGACGGCCTGCATGACCGACGCCGCGAGGTCCTCGTGACGCGCACCCTCGTTGATGAGGGGCTGGAGGTCAGACTTGGCGAACACACCGCAGCGCGACGCGATGGGGTGGATGGTGTGGGCACGCGATGCCAGGTCGTTGAGGCCAGCGGCGTCGGTGTGGAGCAGGGTGGCCATCTGGTCGATGAAGGCACCCGTTCCGCCGGCACACGAACCATTCATGCGCTGCTCGGGGACCGGCTTGAGGTAAGTGATCTTGGCATCCTCGCCGCCGAGCTCCAGGAGGACGTCGGCGTCCGGGTTCCAGTGCTGGACGGCCGCGGTCTCGGCCATGACCTCCTGGATGAATGTGAGGCCCAGGGCCTCGGCGGTTCCCAGACCTGCTGATCCGGTGACGGCTGCGCGCACCTTGGCGCCGGGGAGGGCCTTGGCGGCGTCGCCGAGCAGTGACGCCATGGCGCCGGTGATGTCGGCATGGTGGCGTCTGTAGTCCTCGAAGAGAATGTTCTCGTCGGGGTCGAGGACGACGGCCTTGATCGTCGTCGATCCGACGTCAAGCCCCATTCGGAGATCCTGGTCGGCCAGTGGGATCGCATTGCCATGATGTGCGTCCATGCCCCCATTTCATCACCGTGGAAATCACTTCGCAGCCACCGGGGTCCCCTTTTCCGGAAGATTCTTTGGGGAGTACGGTCGTGGCATGTCTGTCCGGAGTCAGTCACAGCGCACTCGAGCGCCCCGCCGTGGTCCTCGTGGCGAGGCCGGGGCAGCGCGAGCATCGATTCTGGCAGCTGCCAGGGCTCTCTTCCTGGCGGGAGATTTTCAGTCGGTGAGTCTGCGGGCCGTTGCCCGGGATGCTGGGGTGGACACCTCATTGGTGAGCTACTACTTCGGATCCAAGCAGGCTCTCTACAACGAGGCGATGTCCCTGCCGAACGGACCACACCGGATCATTGCTGACGTCTGTTCCGGCACAGAGCCGGATCACCTGGGCGAGGCACTGGTCAAGGCCTTCATCGATGCCTGGGACGGGCATCTCGGCCTGGGCGGACCGGATCCGCAGATGCAGGGGGTGGTTCAGGCGCTCCTCACCCAGCCTGGCGCCTTCGACATGGTGAGCGAGTTCTACACCGATCAGATCCTGGCCCCCGTCGTCGAGCTCTTGGTGCCCCGGTTCGGGGAGGAGGAGGCAGGAATCCGGGCCTCGCTGGGGCTCTCGCAGTTGTTGGGAATCTTCACGGCGCGTTATGTCGTCGGGCTGCGATCCCTGGCAGATCTCTCCGCTTCGGAACTCATTGCTCGAGAGGCTCCGACCTTGCAGAAGACCCTGACGGGTTCGGTTCCCAGGGGATGACACATCCATTTAGCCCTCAGGGCGTTCAGTTCGCCCACCGGAGTGCCACGTCCGGCGATAGGGTGATACCCATGAACTTGGCGCACGGTCGCGCCTCCGCCCACGGATAACGGGAGATGACCAATGACCATCGCAATCAAGATGGGTTTCCTTGATGGTGACCCCATCGTTGACGACCAGGGTCGACTTGTCGGACGAGGAGGCGGAACCGCGCTGGTCGAGCGACTCCTCAAGATGTACCCGGGAGCCGTCGTCGTCGACCACGAGGATCGGCAGTGTGACGGTTTCGAGGCCAAGACGCTGTCCAGCCTTGACCCGCTGGAGACCCTCGTCATCAACCTCGACGTCATCGACTCGGTCGGCGTCTTCCAGACGATGCACCGTGAGGGTGCTGAGCCGAAGATCCTCAACCTGCAGTGGCTGCCCCCGTCCCACTACCACCACAAGGTGAACTTCGCAGCCATGGGCCTGGCCTACGCCCTCTTCCCAACCCTGTGCTCCGGTGAGCGCACTGCCGGCGAGGTGACCGAGCTGGTTCGTCGCTGGACGATCTCCCCGCTGGCCCACCAGGCTCGGATCGCCTGGGTTCAGCCTGGTATCCGTGACGATCTCGTCCGCGAGCACGTCGATCCCGAGGTGCCGACCGTCCTCTACCCGGCTATTCACCTTACCGACAACAAGCAGCCGAAGGTCTTCCTCGACGTCATGAATCGCGTCGCCTCCGAGATGGATGTGCGCATGGAGGTTCGCCTGAGCCAGCGCGATCTCGCCAGCGTCATGGCCATGAAGATGTCCTCGCCCAAGTGGGCCTCGGTCGGCCCACTGTTCGGTCAGCGCGAGGAATACTGGGAGGCCCTGGCGCGTATGACGGCATTCCTCGCCACTGCGAAGAATGAGGCCTACGGCTTCGAGTATCTCGAGGCCCTGGTCGCTGGTGCGGTCGGTGTCTTCCCGGATGCCGCTTGGGCCCGCAAGACCGTTCCTGAGGACTACCCGTACTTCTATCGCACCACCGACGAGGCGGTATCGATGCTGAAGGACGTGTTGCGCGATCCCGAGGCGGCCCGAAACGCCATCAATGACGCTGCCGGCGGCTCGCTGCGCGAGTGGATCCTCGCCAATAACGAGCGTTCCGGTGGTAACGAGGCCATCCGCAAGCAGATCGAGGAGTGGTTCCCCGAGGTCGAGGCCTGATCCTTGGTCGAGACATGATTGAGCGCCGTGACGGTCGACCGTCACGGCGCTCAATCATGTCTCGACGCGGGGCATGCCCCTCGGGCAGTGTGTCCCGGATGACGGCTGAGGTAGCCGCCGGTATGCTGGCTCGCGGCCCGTACCGTCTATACGTGGCCTGCGACAACGGAAGGATGAAACGTGCTGCGAACCCATGACGCCGGAAGCCTGCGAGCCAGCGACATCGGCAAGGAGGTGACTCTCGCCGGATGGGTTGGGCACCGACGCGACCATGGCGGCGTTGCCTTCATCGATCTTCGCGACGCATCCGGTCTGGCCCAGGTCGTCATCCGTGACGAGATCTTGGAGTCCTCCGGCGCCCATGATCTGCGCAACGAGTACTGCATCAAGGTGACTGGTGTCGTCGAGGCTCGTCCGGAGGGCAATGCCAACCCGAACCTTCCCACCGGCGAGATCGAGGTCGCCATCTCCGAGCTCGAGGTTCTCAACCCCTCGGCCCCGCTGCCCTTCCAGATCGACGAGCACGTCACCGTCGGTGAGGACGCCCGTCTCAAGTACCGCTACCTGGACCTGCGGCGTCCACGTCAGCACGAGGCCCTGGTGCTGCGCTCCAAGGTGACTCACGCCATTCGTGAGGTTCTCGACCGTCACAACTTCTATGACATCGAGACCCCGACCCTGACCCGTTCCACTCCTGAGGGTGCCCGTGACTTCCTGGTGCCGGCTCGTCTTGCCCCCGGGTGCTGGTACGCCCTGCCGCAGAGCCCCCAGCTGTTCAAGCAGCTGCTCATGGTGTCGGGCATGGAGCGTTACTACCAGATCGCACGTTGCTACCGCGACGAGGACTTCCGAGCTGACCGTCAGCCCGAGTTCACCCAGCTCGACGTCGAGATGAGCTTCGTCGACCAGGATGACGTCATCTCCCTGGCGGAGGAGACCATGGCGGCCTGCTGGAAGATCATTGGCGTCGACATGCCGACCCCGTTGCCGCGCATCACCTGGCACGAGGCGATGGACCGTTACGGCTCCGACAAGCCTGATCTTCGTTTCGGCAACGAGATCACCGAGGTCACTGACTTCTTCGCCAACACTCCGTTCCGCGTCTTCCAGGCTCCCTACGTGGGCGCCGTCGTCATGCCTGGTGGAGCCTCGCTACCGCGTCGCCAGTTCGACGCTTGGCAGGAGTGGGCTCGTACCCGAGGCGCCAAGGGCCTGGCCTACATCACCATCTCCGACGAGGGTGTGCCTGGCGGTCCGGTCGCCAAGAACATCTCGGAGGAGGAGAAGGCTGGTATCGCCGAGAAGGTCGGTGCCAGGCCCGGTGACGCCATCTTCTTCGCCGCTGGACCGAAGACCTCCTCCCAGGAGCTGCTCGGTGCGGCCCGTCTGGAGATCGGTCGTCGTTGTGAACTCTTCGATCCCTCCGACTGGGCCTTCTGCTGGGTGGTCGACGCCCCGCTGTTCAAGCCGACCAAGGAGGCCGAGGCCTCTGGCGACGTCGCGGTCGGCGGCGGTGCCTGGACTGCTGTCCACCACGCCTTCACCAGCCCGACCCCTGAGTGCATGGACACCTTCGACACCGATCCAGGTTCCGCCCTCGCCTACGCCTACGACTTCGTCGTCAACGGCAACGAGGTCGGCGGTGGATCCATCCGTATCCATCGTCGTGATGTCCAGGAGCGCGTCTTCAACGTCATGGGCATTGGTCCGGAGGAGGCCCAGGAGAAGTTCGGCTTCCTCCTCGACGCCTTCAAGTTCGGTGCTCCGCCGCATGGTGGCATCGCCTTCGGCCTGGACCGTCTGGTCATGCTGCTCGGCAGCTTCGAGACCATCCGGGACGTCATCGCCTTCCCGAAGACCGGCAACGGCTATGACCCGTTGACGGCCGCTCCGGCTCCCATCACCCCGGCTCAGCGTCGTGAGGCTGGGGTGGACGCCAAGCCGAAGAAGAAGGCCGAGTCCCCCGAGGGGCAGAAGGACGACGCAGAGAAGTCCAAGAAGTGACGATTCCGAGCTGACGACGGGCGGCGACTGATGCGTACGGTCGTCGCCCGTTCCTCATGTCGAGCGTCGTTGGACGTCGGGGTGTCGCAGCGCGGCGATATGGTGCCATGGTGAGTGAGGATCTCTTCGGCAACGTCGGGCCGGCACAGCCCGACGCGACCAGTGGCGGGTCCCTGGACACTCCCAACCCTGACGCGCCACTGGCCGTTCGACTGCGCCCCCGCACGGTTGACGAGATCGTCGGTCAGCAACACCTGTTGACCCCCGGGTCGCCGTTGCGTCGGCTGGCTGAGGGCACCGGGGCCATGAGCGTCTTCCTGTGGGGCCCTCCGGGGGTCGGCAAGACGACGATTGCCTCTGTGGTGTCCCACGCCACGAACCGACGATTCGTGGAGATCTCGGCCGTGACCGCCGGAGTCAAGGATGTCCGACGGGAACTCGACACCGCTCGTCGTCAGCTGGCGCTGGGAAAGCCGACCGTCCTCTTCGTCGACGAGGTGCACCGGTTCTCCAAGGCCCAGCAGGACGTGCTCCTGCCCGCAGTCGAGAACCGGACCGTGACCCTCATCGCCGCCACCACGGAGAATCCATCCTTCTCGGTCATCTCCCCGCTGCTGTCCCGATCCCTGCTGCTGACCCTGAAACCCCTCACCGAGGCTGACGTCTCCTCCCTCATCGACCGTGCACTGAGTGATCCGCGCGGTCTGCGCACCGAGTCGGACGGGCTCTACGCCCTTGACGACGATGCCCGAGCCGACCTGTTGCAGCTGGCGGGGGGAGACGCCCGACGAGCCCTGACCTATCTCGAGGAGGCCGCCGCCGGAGCGAGCACGGCTGGAACTGACATCATCACCAGTCAGATCGTCTCGACGGCTGTGGATCGCGCTGCGGTGCGGTACGACCGTGACGGTGATCAGCACTACGACGTCATCAGTGCCTTCATCAAGTCGGTACGTGGTTCGGACGTCGACGCAGCCTTGCACTATCTGGCCCGGATGATCGAGGCGGGGGAGGATCCCCGGTTCATCGGCCGCCGTCTGGTGATCTTGGCCAGCGAGGACATCGGCATGGCCGCCCCGAGCGTGCTGCAAACCTGTGTCGCCGCAGCCCAGGCCGTTCAACTCATCGGTATGCCCGAGGCCCGCCTCAACCTGGCCCAGGCGACCATTGCAGCGGCCACCGCCCCGAAGTCCAACGCCGTCATCACCGCCATCGACGGGGCACTGGCCGACGTCCGCGCCGGTAAGGGAGGAGAGGTGCCTGCCCATTTGCGGGACGCGCACTATTCATCCGCCCACGACCTCGGTCACGGGGTCGGATACCGTTACGCTCACAACTTTCCGCACGGGGTGGCCGAACAGCAGTATCTTCCTGACGACATCGCCTCGACGCGGTATTACCACCCGACTGACCACGGCAATGAGGCTGCCATCTCACAACGTCTGAGCCAGATACGGATGCTGCTCGGACGAGATACCACCGAGGAGAACAAGTCATGACCCTGGGCCAGATCGCCGGACTCATCGCTGCCCTCGCGGCGGTGGTGCTCGTCGCGCTGTGTGCCGTTCCCCTGCTGAAACTTGGTGGCGTCCTGGATGAGGTGCGCAGGACGGTCCGCGACGTGGATGAGTCGACGGTGCCGATCTTGGAAGAACTCAAGGGAACGGTCGTCATCACCAATGGTGAGATCTCGAAGCTTGACCAGGTCATCGAGGACATTCACACCATTTCCGAACACGGCACCGTCGTCACCGGTCAGGCTGCTGAACTCGCTCAAACCTTCACCCAGACGGTCGGGACGCCGATGGTGAAGGCCGCTGCTTTTGGTGAGGGAGTGCGACGCACGATTCGCCGTCCCAGGCGTCGCAACCATCCCTCCCAGGTCGAGACCGAGGCAGCTCCCGCCGAGGTGAGTCATGGTGCGTCAGCGGCTGAGGACCTCGACGACGAGAACTGATCCACAATCGGATCACCCTCGCTCCACGATTCCCCAGCTCGACATTTTCCGCGGCGCGCTGAGATGTGGCCTACCGCGCGTCCGGGTAGGGTTGGGACCCGGTATGTCCTGAAAATTTGTCAGGATTTCCCACAGGCCACAATCAGCGACCACGTCAAGAAGGACCAGGCATGAGAACAGCGGAGATCGGACAGCGCTTCGTCGACTTCTTCGAGAACAAGGGTCACGCAGTGGTGCCGAGCGCCTCGCTGTTGTACAACGACCCCACGTTGCTGTTCGTCAATGCCGGCATGGTGCCGTTCAAGCCCTACCTCATGGGTACCGAGCCTTCCCCGTGGAAACGCGCCACCAGCATCCAGAAGTGCGTCCGTACCCTCGATATCGACGAGGTCGGCAAGACCACCCGCCACGGCACCTTCTTCCAGATGCTGGGCAACTTCTCCTTCGGTGACTACTTCAAGAATGAGGCCATCCAGTACGCCTGGGAGCTCGTCGCCAAGCCTGCCGACCAAGGTGGATTCGGCTTTGACCCGGCCAGCATCTGGGTGACGGTCCTCGGCCCGGGATTCCATCCGGACTACCCCGAGGGCGACATCGAGGCGCGCGAGGCCTGGAGAGCCGTCGGGGTGCCCGATGAGCACATCCAGGGCCGTTCCCTTAAGGACAACTACTGGCACATGGGCGTCCCCGGTCCGGGCGGCCCGTGCTCCGAGATCTACATCGACCGTGGTCCGGCTTACGGCCCCGACGGAGGTCCGCAGGCCGATGAGGATCGTTACCTCGAGATCTGGAACCTCGTGTTCGAGACCGAGGATCTGTCCGCGGTTCGCGCCAAGGAAGACTTCGACATCGCCGGCCCGCTGCGCAGCCTCAACATTGACACCGGCGCTGGTCTGGAGCGCATCGCGTACCTGCTCCAGGGCGTCGACAACATGTACGAGATTGACCAGGTCTTCCCCGTCATCGAGAAGGCTTCGGAGATGTCGGGCAGGCGTTATGGCGCCAACCATGACGACGACGTCCGGCTGCGCGTGGTTGCCGACCACGTCCGTTCCGGCCTCATGCTCATGACCGACGGCGTCACCCCCGGCAACGAGGCTCGTGGATATGTGCTTCGTCGTCTGCTGCGTCGCGTCGTCCGTGCCATGCGTCTGCTCGGTGTGGAGGATCCGGTGCTACCTGAGCTGCTGCCGGTCTCCCGTGACCTCATGTCTGCTTCCTTCCCGGACGTCCTCGCTCAGTGGGATCGAGTCATCGGGGCCGCCACTGCCGAGGAGGAGACCTTCCGTCGTACCCTCAGCGCCGGTACCGCGATGCTCGACGCCGCGGTGGCAGACACCAGGGCTGCGGGCTCCAAGACCCTGTCTGGCGATAAGGCCTTCCAGCTGCACGACACCTACGGTTTCCCGATTGACCTCACCCTTGAGATGGCGGCCGAACAGGGCCTGCAGGTTGACCGTGACAAGTTCACCGCCCTGATGGCCGAGCAGCGCGCCCGTGCCAAGGCAGACTCCAAGGCCAAGAAGGGCCTGCTCACCGACCCGGAGGCTTACTCCCAGGTGCGCGCCCTCGGCGAGACTCCCTTCCTCGGCTACACGGATCTGGCCGTCGACACCACCGTCACTGGCATTATCGCCAACGGTGCCTCCGTCACGGTTGCCGAGTCCGGATCAGTCGTCGAGGTCGTGCTCGCCGAGACCCCGTTCTACGCCGAGATGGGTGGCCAGGACTCCGACTCCGGCATCATCCGCGCCAATGGCTTCGATCTCGAGGTCCTGGACGTCCAGCGCCCGGTTCCCGGCCTCATCGTCCACAAGGTACGTCTCGACGGAGACCTCGCTGTCGGTGACAAGGTGACCGCGCAGGTCAACCCGACCACCCGTTTTGGAGCTTGCCAGGCCCACACCGCCACCCACGTCATCCACGCAGCCCTGCGCGAGCTGGTCGGGCCGTCGGCCACCCAGGCCGGCTCCTACAACAAGCCCGGCTACCTGCGTTTCGACTTCTCGGCCACCAAGGGACTCTCGGAATCCCTCAAGGAGGAGATCGAGGAGCGCTGCAACGTCGCCATCCACGACGACTTCGAGGTCACCGACACCCAGATGCCTCTTGAGGATGCCAAGGCCATGGGAGCGATGGCCATGTTCGGCGAGAAGTACCCGCCGATCGTGCGCGTCGTCGAACTGGCCGGCCCGTGGTCCCGCGAGTTGTGCGGTGGCACTCACGTCGCCTCCACCGGTCGTATCGGCATGCTGAGCCTGCTGAGCGAACAATCGGTCGGTTCAGGGACTCGCCGCGTCGAGGCGCTGGTCTCCACCGATGCCTTCCGCCACATGGCTGCCGAGCGTGCCCTGGTCAACGAGCTCACCGGCATCCTCAAGGTGCAGCCTGACCAGCTGGCCGACCGCGTCTCCAAGCTCGCTGCCGACCTCAAGGACGCTGAGCACAAGCTGGCCGCCGCCCGCACCCGCGAACTCATGGGGCAGGTTGACGACATCGTCGCCGGTGCCACCCCGGCCGGGTCCTTTGACCTCATCGCGGCCAGGGTGCCTGGTGTTCTTGGCAACGACCTGCGCACCCTGGCCTCCGAGGTCCGGGTCCGCGTCAAGGATCGCCCGGCGGTCGTCACCCTCATCGGAGGTACAGACGACAAGCCCGCCATGATCGTCGCGACGACTGAGTCCGCTCGCGCCGCCGGAGCCAGGGCTGGTGCCCTCATCAAGGCCGGCACGGGGCCGATCGGTGGCCGCGGTGGCGGCAAGGATGACATGGCTCAAGGGGCCGGCAGCGATGCTTCTGGTATCGACGCCGCACTTCGTGCCATCAACGCCGAGTTGGCTGCGCTGTGAACTCCGAGGAGCGCCCCGATACCTCCCTGCGCGGTGTGAGGATCGCCGTCGACTGGGGGAGGGCCCGGATCGGTGTGGCCGCGAGTGACCGTGATGCCATCCTTGCCTTCCCGGTCGAAACGGTGCAGACCGCGAATCGTCCGGTACAGCGCCTGGCCGAGATTGCCGCCGAGTATGAGCCCGTCGAGGTCATCATGGGCCTCCCGGTGGCCCTCGACGGCACCGAGAAGATCGCCGCGCGGGATGTCCGGCAGGCCGGACATCAGCTTGCCGAGGCCATCAGTCCGATTCCGGTGCGCTGGGTCGATGAAAGGATGACGACACGTACGGCCGCTCGTGCTCTCCACGATGCCGGGCGAGACGCGCGCAAACAGCGTGGCGTTATTGATCAGGTGGCTGCGGTGGCCATACTGGAGCACGTGTTGGAGCAAGTCCGGTCGGCCCGATCGGCGACGACGACAGGAGGGACGGATTCGTGAACGGACCGTTCGACGAACAGGATGACCCCAAGGCGGAGTTCTGGTACAAGTTTCGCAGTGCTGTGGCGGTCATCTTGTCCTTGGCGGTTCTCGTTGGTGGGTGCGTCTTCGTCGGTGTCAAAACTTATGACGCCTACATCTCGTACAAGTCGGCCGACGACTACCTCGGAGACGGTGAGAAGGACGTCCTGGTGCGTGTGCCCTCGGGCGCGTCGGTGAGCGAGGTCGGATCGATCCTGCTCGACAACGACGTCATCAAGTCGACGAAGGCCTACAACAAGGCCATTCGCGAGTCGGAGTCTGACGTCACGATCCAGGCCGGCCAGTACAAGCTCAAGACCCGCATGAGCGCGGCGAAGGCTGTCTCCATCCTGGGCAACCCGGACAACATCCAGCGCACTCGCGTCACCCTTCCCGAGGGACTGACAACCGAGGAACAGTTCGCCATCATGGCCAAGGGCACCACCATGCCCGTCGACAGTTTCAAGGTCGCGTACAAGCAGACCAAGAAGCTTGGCCTGCCGGTGTGGGCCAAGGACCGTCCGGAGGGTTTCCTCTTCCCCGACACCTACGAGGTGGGTTCCAACCCGACGCCGCTGGAGATTCTGCAGATGCAGGCGAACCAGTTCGTCAAACAGGTGAACACCATGAACTTCATGGGTCAGGCCCAGGCCATCAAGCGCAGTCCCTATGATGCCCTCATCGTCGCCTCCATCCTGGAGAAGGAGGCCAGGAACCCCAAGGACATGAGGATGGTCGCCGGCATCATCTACAACCGTCTCAACCAGGGTATGAAGGTGGAATCGGATGCGACGGTGCTGTACGCCAACCATGCCGACGGAAAGCTCACGACGACCGACGAGCAGCGTGCCAAGGATTCTCCTTACAACACCTACCTGCACAATGGCCTCCCGCCGACTCCCATCAACAATCCTGGTGCGGCGTCGATGGAGGCGGCCGTGACCCCGATCAAGAGCGACTACCTGTACTGGGTCGTCACGGATCCCGACAAGGGGACGACGGCCTATGCCAAGACCTTGGCCGATCACGAGAAGAATGTGAAGAAGTTCCAGGCGTGGTGTCAGGACCACAAGGGCAAGTGCTGATCGGGAGGAGTTGACGATGCGGTGCGCGGTCGTTGGTCATCCAGTGGCTCATTCCGTGTCGCCGGCAATCCATCGGGCCGCATATCGGGTTCTCGGACTGGACTGGTCCTACGACGCCATTGACGTCGAGCCCGGTGGACTGCGCACCTTTGTCGATGAGCTAGACGAGTCGTGGCGCGGCTTGTCGGTGACGATGCCCCACAAGGTTGATCTCAGTGAGTTGGGGGAGACCGACGAGACCGTCGAACTGCTCGGAGCGGCGAACACCTGGGTACGTCGTGACGGGAGAACCATCGTCCGTAACACCGACGTGACCGGCGCCGGGGCTGCGCTTCGGTCTCGGGGCGTCACCAGGGTTGAGAAGGTCGTCATGCTCGGGGCGGGGGCGACGGCACGGTCAGTTCTTGCCGCTGCCGTCCAATTGGGGGCAGACGAGGTCATCATCATGTCGCGCTCTCGCGATCGGTCGACCGAGATCCTTGAGCTTGCCAACCGTCTCGGGATCCGCGTCGCCTGGTTGCCCTTCGAGTCCGAGCCGTCGCGTTGTGACCTCATGGTCTCGACGGTTCCGGCCGGGTCTGTCATGGACCGGGCTGAGGACCTCGCTGCCCATGCTGACGCCGTCTTCGACGTCATCTACGACCCGTGGCCGACACCGCTGACGGTGGCTGGGGAGAACGCCGGCATCACGGTCATCGATGGCCTCGACCTGCTTGCCGGACAGGCCGTCGACCAGATTCGTCTCATGACGGGCCATGACGTTCCCATGGATATCTTGAGGTCCACAGCGCAGAACGCTCTGGCTGAGCGCGCACGCCTTTGAGAGACTGGGCTCCATGTTGCGTTACCTCACTGCCGGGGAGTCCCACGGCGCTGCCCTTGTCGCGACGATGGAGGGCATCCCGGCCCATGTCCGCGTCGGGGCCGACGAGATTTCAGAGGAGTTGCGACGTCGTCGCCTCGGGGTTGGGCGAGGGGCCCGGATGTCCTTCGAAGCCGATGAGTTGGAGCTGATCGCGGGATTCCGTCACGGGGAGACCCTCGGCGATCCCATCGCGATCCGGATCGGTAACTCCGAATGGGATAAGTGGCGTACCGTCATGGCCCCCGGACCGGTATCCCCCGAGGAGCTAGCCGGTCAGGCTCGTGGAGCTGCTCTGACCCGTCCCCGTCCGGGACACGCTGACCTCGCGGGTATGCAGAAGTACGACTTTGATGAGGCCCGGCCGATCCTGGAACGCGCATCGGCCCGTGAAACCGCTGCGCGAGTGGCCCTGGGAGCAATTGCCAAGGCCTTCCTCAAACAGGCCCTCGACGTCGATGTGTTGTCCCATGTCGTGTCCCTCGGGCCTATCGAGTGTCCTGAGGATGTGCGGCCGGAACCGGCGGATCTGGCCCGTATCGACGCTGATCCGGTGCGTTGTACTGACCCGGCCACGAGCGAACGGATGGTTGCTGAGGTGGAGGCGTGCCGCAAGGAGGGCGACACCATGGGTGGTGTCGTCGAGGTGTTGACATATGGCCTGCCTGCCGGGTTGGGATCCCACAGCCAGGGGGACCGACGACTCGATGCGCGTCTCGCCGGAGCACTCATGGGGATCCAGGCCATCAAGGGCGTCGAACTGGGGGACGGCTTTGAGCTGGCCCGTCGTCGCGGCTCTCAGGCCCATGACTGGATGGAGCCGACCGAGGCGGGTATCCACCGCATGAGTGATCGTGCGGGCGGTACCGAGGGCGGCATGTCCACCGGCCAGGTGTTGCGGGTGAGGGCGGCCATGAAGCCCATCGCAACTGTTCCCCGCGCCCTGCCGACGATCGACACCATCACGGGTGAGGCCGCCACGGCCCATCATCAGCGTTCCGACGTCTGCGCGGTCCCGGCGGCAGGTGTCGTGGCCGAGGCCATGGTTGCCCTGGTGCTGGCCGAGTGCGCCCTGGACAAGTTCGGCGGAGACTCGGTGGCCGAGACCCGCCGTAACGCTCAGGCCTACCTGGGTCGCCTGGCCGAACGCGGTCTGGTGGTGGCCCCGTGAGTGTCATCGTCCTCATCGGTGCTCCAGGGTCCGGCAAGTCGACGGTGGGGCCGCTCTTGGCTGAGCGCCTGGAGGAGGAGTTCGTCGACGTCGATGCTCTCATCGAGCAGGTCGAGGGGCGCGACATCCCGGAGATCTTCCTCGTCGAGGGAGAGCCGTACTTCCGCCAGGTGGAGAGGCGGGAGACCCTCGCTGCGATCGAACGCGGCGGGGTGGTTTCCCTCGGTGGGGGAGCGCCGGTCGACATCGAGGTCGGTAAGGCCTTGGACCAGGTGTGCGTCGTCTGGCTGGACGTCTCGGCTCGTAACGCGGCTGACCGGGTGGGGCTGAAGGACACCGGCCGACCACTGTTGGGAGGCCAAGTGCACTCGCAATTGGTGCGGCTCATGAAGGATAGGCGAGCGGTGTACGAGCGTCCGGCAACTATCCGAGTGGCCACCGACAAACTGACCCCTGACCAGGTCGTCGAGGCGATCATGAGTGAGCTGGCCGACCTGGAGGGGGAGTCATGAACCGTGTCGAGGTACCAACGGCGCAGCCCTACCAGGTGCGGATTGGCCCCGGCGCGGTGACGGAACTGCCCACTCTGGTGGCAGGACGCAGGGTCGCCGTGGTGTGTCCCCAGCCACTCGTGGACCTCGTCGGCCGACTTGGAATTCACGATCCGGTCGTCATCGAGGTGCCGGACGCCGAGGCCGCCAAGTCACCTGATGTGCTGGTCCGCGGTTGGCAGGGCCTGGCCGAGGCTGGCATGACTCGCGGCGACGTCATCGTCGGTCTCGGTGGGGGAGCCGCCACGGATCTCGCCGGGTTCCTGGCGGCGACCTGGATGCGTGGGGTCGACGTCATTCAGGTCCCGACGACGGTGCTTGCCATGGCCGACGCCGCGATCGGCGGCAAGACTGGTATCAACATCCCGGCCGGAAAGAACCTTGTCGGGGCCTTCCACGAGCCGAAAGCGGTGCTGTGCGACACCGACCTGTTGACGACCCTGAATGCCCGTGAGGTGCGATCGGGCATGGCGGAGATCGTCAAGTGTGGGTTCATCGATGACCCGGTGATCCTGGATCTTGTTGAGGGACAGGACGTTCTAGACGTCACCTCGAAGGCCTTCGTTGAGGTGCTGACCAGAGCAGTCACTGTCAAAGCGGCCGTTGTCAGTGGAGATCTGCATGAACGGACGTCATCGAGTGGCCACGTTGGCCGCGAGAGATTGAATTATGGGCACACCCTGGCTCACGCCGTCGAGGCCCACAAGCACTTCACCTGGCGCCACGGTGAAGCGGACGCCGTTGGGATGGTCTTCGCTGCTGAGTTGTCTCGGCGGTACCTGGGACTGTCTGACGAGGTGGTGTCTCGTACCCGGGCCATCCTGCTGGGAATCGGACTGCCCATCACCTTCGACGAGGTCGAGTGGGCGGATCTGCGCGGGACAATGGACCTCGACAAGAAGACCCGGTTCGATCCTGAGACCGGTCGGCGGGTCCTGAGGCTCGTCGGCATCAGCAAGCCCGGCGACGTCGCGATGATCGTCGATCCCGACGAGGACGTGCTGGTCGAGTGCTACCGGAGCCTGCAGCCTGCCTGACATCGACAGTTGCTGCCGGGCCCCGGCCCACGGCAGTTGAGGTTGTCCTCACATCACGAGCCTGCGCGCTCTCATGTGGAGATCCCGGTTGTGAGAGTCGAGGCAACGCCCAACGATTCCCTTGGTCCGTGCTGTGAATGGGCCTTAACCAGGACTCTCTGGGTTGCCGCGCGACACCACCCACACTTACTAACCTCATATGAGCGAAGATATGAAGACATGCACATTCGGTGTCGACAGCGACTATGTCGATATTGCAACGGAGGTGTTCGCCTTGCTCGCCGACCCAACTCGCATCCGCATCATCCTCTTCCTCCGGGATGGAGAGATGTCCGTGAAGGACCTGGCCGATGTCGTGGGCAAACGCCCTACTGCTGTTTCTCAGCATCTGGCGAAATTGCGCATGGGCCGTATGGTCTCGGCCCGCCGCGACGGCACCACGATGTACAACAGCCTCACCGACGAGCATGCTCGCAATCTCGTGTCGCAGGCTGTCTTCCAGGCTGAGCACGAGGTTGATGTGATCCCGAGCCATCACATGGTTGAGATGACTCGGGCCCGATCATGTCCTGCCCGCCAGTCGAGCAAGGCCTAAGTCCTTCGTTCCCGGGCTTTGCCCATCGAAGCCCGTTTCACGTTTCACGCCCACCAAGGCGCCTTTCCAGCGCGTGCACCTGCGCTGAGCACACTCACGTTCAGGAGATCACATGCCCACGTGGCGCGAACACATTGACATCAACCTCGCCTGGCGCGTCGCTCTCTGTGCCGTTGCGGCGGTCGTCGTCGGGCTGGGGCTCACGTGGCCGGGCCATCGTTTTCCTGCGGTTGGCATCATCTGCCTCATTATCGGGTGCTGGCCCTTCCTCGCTGAGGCCTTCGACGACCTGCGTCATGCCCATATGAGTATGGAGCTGTCGATGCTGCTCGCCATCGCTGCTGCCGCAGCCATCGGTGAATGGGTCACCGCACTCATGATCACCACATTCGTCCTCGTTGCCGAGATTCTCGAGGACTTGTCCATGGAACGTGGCCGTGACGCACTCACCGACCTCATGGCTTTCCTTCCCGACTCGGTCCGGGTGCGATGCAACGAGGGGATCATCGAGACGACGTTGGCCGGTGTGACCTCGGGGGACCTCGTCGTCATCTCCCCGGGAGACCGCATCGCCGTGGATGGACTCGTCGAAACTGGTGCATCCGAGGTGGACCAGTCCCGGATCACTGGAGAGCCGATGCCGGTGGCAGTACGGGGAGGGGATCGTGTCCTGGCAGGTTCGGTCAGTCACGGAGGCGCCCTCGAGGTGCGGGTCGAGCACGTTGGTGCCAACTCCAGTTATGGCCAGATCGTCGAGGCTGTGCGCTCCGACCAGGACAGCCCAACCCCGGTTCAGCGGCTCAGCGATCGCGTTGCCACCTGGATCGTCGCAGCAGCCTTCCTCGCTGCAGTCATCACCTGGTTCGCGACCCGTGACCTGCGAGCCACCATCTCGGTCATCGTCGTCGCCGGTGCATGTGGTGTTGCAGCTGGTACGCCACTGGCGATCCTGGCTGGCATGGCCCGGGTTGCCAGACGCGGAGCCTTCGTGAAAGGCGGCGTCCACCTGGAGCAACTAGGTCAGGTCGACACGGTGGTGATCGACAAGACCGGCACGATCACTGCTGGACAACCGACGGTTTCGAGGGTCGACCCGGCTGCGGGCTGGGCGGACGAGGATGTCCTCTCCCTGGCCGCATCCGTCGAGCAGTTCAGCGAACACCCGGTTGGCCGTGCCATCTGCGCGGCCGGTGACGTGACGGTCTCGATGGCCGAGGACTTCCGCTATGAGCCTGGACATGGTGTCTCAGGCGTCGTCGGCGGCCGCCGCGTCGAGGTCAGCAGACGCGTCCCGGCCGAGTTCTCCACGGACGCCATCGCTCGGTCATACGTGTGGGTGGACGACGAATGGATTGGCGCAATCCAGTTCGTTGATGAGATTCGTGAGACGTCCGCAGCAGCAATTGAGGAGTTGCATCGCATGGGGCTTCAGGTCGTCATGTTGTCGGGAGATGCGGAGGCAACAGCCAGACAAGTGGGCGATCAGGTCGGTGTTGACGAGGTCCGTGCTGGATTGCGTCCGATTGAAAAGGCCGATGTCATTTCGGAACTCATGGCATCGGAACGCAAGGTGGTCATGGTGGGCGATGGCGTCAACGACGCTCCCGCTCTTTCGGCAGCCACCGTTGGGGTGGGCATGGGCGCCGGTACCGAGATAGCTAGACGATCTGCCGACGTCGTCCTCATCTCCTCGGACCTTGCCGACCTCGTCGGCGCCGTCAGAACGGCTCGACGGGTGCGAGGCATCATCTGGTTCAACGTCGTCGGGACCCTGGCCGTGGATGCCCTCGGCATGGTCCTGGCCGCGACCGGAGCTCTCGGACCTCTCGGAGCGGCGCTGGTTCACGTCGGTAGTGAGACGGCCTTCATCCTCAACTCGGCACGGCTCATTCCCACTGGGTTCAACTCAGGTGAACGACGGCACCCAGAGTCACGTATCAGCCCCGTCGTCAGGGGCGCCGCCATCCACCCCCGGCGGGACAGCCTCCCTCAGTCTCCAACGGTGTCTCGGGCTCGACGTACCAACCGAGGATCGGGCTGGCCGACGACATCTTCGTCTTTGCCTTCGTAATCGTATTGGGACAGGAAATACCTCATGGCGTTGAGACGCGCGCGTTTCTTGTCATTGGACTTGACGCAAATCCACGGGGCAGCATCGGTGTCAGTCGCGGCGAACATCTCTTCCTTGGCGCGGGTGTAATCGTCCCAACGTCCCAAGGATTCCAAGTCCATCGGGGAGAGCTTCCAGCGGCGAACCGGATCGAGCTGACGAATTGCGAACCGAGTGCGCTGTTCCTGACGGGTTACCGAGAACCAGAACTTGGTGACGTGGATTCCCGACTCAATCATCATCTCCTCGAGTTTTGGGGCCTGGTGCAGGAAAATTCGATGCTCTTCGTCGGTACAGAATCCCATTACCCGTTCGACGCCGCCACGGTTGTACCAAGATCGGTCAAAGAGGACTATCTCGCCGGCAGTGGGAAAGTGCTGGATGTAACGCTGGAAGTTCCACTGACCGAGCTCGCGGTCGGAAGGCTTGTCGAGGGCGACGGTACGGCATCGACGGGGATTGAGATGCTCACTGAACCTCTTGATCGCGCCACCCTTCCCGGCTGCGTCGCGTCCCTCAAAGACGATGACGTGACGGTCGCCGGTGTCGTCAATGGAGTATTGGAGCTTGAGAAGCTCGATTTGCAGCAACCTTTTCTGAGTTTCGTACTCGCGCCTGTCCATGAGATTCGGATAGGGATAATCCTCATGCCAGGTCTCCACGGCGGAACCGTCTGGAGCGATGAGTTCGGGATCGTCTCCGTGCTCATCGGAATCGACGACATATCCGGCATCAGCGACCAGGTCAATGAATTCGCGCAGCGAGTGCTGGTCGGAATCCGTGGCGGGATCAAAGTGGGCGCGCAGCCCGGTGGAGTCAAGGTCGTGCATGGTGTCAACGTTACTGAAGAGGTGTGCGGCCAAGGCCTCAATGACATGAACGGGACATGACGGGACCATGTCGTGGGGGCGGCGAGTGGTCCGCACCTGCCTGTCATGGGTCTGCCTTCCACCGGCATAGGGGGGTGAAGCCCTGCGTCCGCTAGACTTGCCTAGGATGTCGGCTGGCGTGCCGCATCCTGATCCGTGATCGACGCAATTCATCTCGAAAGGGACCGACCTGTGGTTATCTCCACCAATGACATCAAGAACGGCACCGTTCTCAACCTCGACGGCCAGCTGTGGACGGTCATCTGGTTCCAGCACCACAAGCCGGGTAAGGGCAACACCGTCGTTCGTACCAAGCTGAAGCACGTACTGAGTGGCAAGGTTGTGGACAAGACCTTCAACTCTGACGTCAAGATCGAGTCGGCCGAGGTTGATCGTCGCGACATGCAGTACCTGTACCAAGATGGCGACGTTTACGTCTTCATGGACGAGACCACCTACGACCAGCTGCCAATTCCTTCTGAGGTCGTCGGCGACGCCAAGGACTTCATGCTCGAGAACCAGACCGCCACCGTCGCCCTGCACGAGGGCAACCCGCTGTACATTGACCTGCCCGCCTCGGTCGAGCTCGAGATCACCTACACCGAGCCTGGCCTGCAGGGTGATCGTTCCACCGGCGGCACCAAGCCCGCCACCCTTGAGACCGGTCGCGAGATTCAGGTTCCGCTCTTCATCACCACCGGTGAGAAGATCAAGGTCGACACCCGCTCCGGCGACTACCTCGGTCGTATTTCCGAGAAGTGAGTACGAACATCACTCCGACGCCTGACGACGAGGGCCCCATCGAGAGGATCGGGGATCTCGAGGTCAAGCGCATCAGCGGAGACATCCAGAAGCACGCTGACCTCTCGACGCGGTCCAAGGCTCGCAAACAGGCCCTCGACATTCTGTTCGAGGCTGACCTCATGGGTACCGACACCCTCGAGGTCTTGGCCGCCCGCCCGGGCGTCTTCACCAACCCGGTACGCCCGTTCGCGGCTGATCTGGTTCGCGGGGTGGCTGCCTCTCAGGCTGGCCTGGACTCAGTCCTCACCGATTGTTTGTCCGAGGGCTGGACGTTGGATCGGATGCCGCGCGTCGATCGTGTCCTCGCCCGCCTGGCCACCTTCGAGATTCTGCACACGGATACGCCGGACCCGGCCGTCATCTCTGAGGCCATTGAGCTGAGTGAGGAGTTCTCGACCGATGACTCGGCGCCATTCCTCAACGGTTTGCTGAACGCCGTCGTTGCTCATGGCCCTGCTCGGGTGGAGGACGTGTCCTCTGCGGACGTTGTCTCCCCGGAGGCTGCTGGTGACGGCGAGAACGCGGCCGAAAAATCAGTGGTGGAGGAATCCGCTGACGGGGCAGATCTGGAATCGGAAGAACATCCGACATCCAACGATCACGAATTGGACACAGATCCCCACGAATCGTCCCCAAGCTCCGACTAAGCAGACTAGTGTACCGAAGGTCTCCACCAGGGTTCTGGTGGAGACCTTCCGCACTGTTCGGAATGGCTGCACACTTGATCGGAGGGGCTCGTGTCCATACCCACTCTTTCACCGGAACAGCTTTCGGCTGCTCGTGAAGCAGCGACACGGGCCAGGCGAGTCCGAGCTGAGTTCAAGGCGAGGGTTCGCGCCGGGGACCTGTCGTTGTCCGAGGCCTTGGACGAGGCTGCCGAGGATGATGTACTCGCTCACGTCAAGGTTGTTGACCTGCTGAAGGCCCTTCCTCGCGTGGGGGAGAAGCGCGCTGCCGAGATCATGGAGCGTCTCGATATCGCCCCGAATCGCCGCATTCGTGGCCTGGGCAGACATCAGATCGCCGGCCTGCGTGCCGAGTTCGACCGTTGTTGAGGTTCTTCACCCCTGCGCGACGTCGTCGCCATTGACCACTAGGGTGTTGCCATGAGCAGCGACCCCGTCATCCCACAGGCCCGTGGTCTTCGACACGACCATCCCGTCACGGTGGCCGTCGTCTCAGGGCCAACAGCCGTCGGCAAGGGAACCGTAGTCGGCGCGTTGTTGCGTCGTCACCCCGAGATCGTCGTCTCGAGGTCGGTGACGACCCGTCCACCTCGCCCCACTGAGCGCGACGGCATCGATTACGACTTCGTCACACCGGCGCAGTTCGACGAGCTTGTCGACGGTGACGGGCTGCTGGAGTGGGCCGTCGTCCACAACAGCCACCGGTATGGCACCCCACGCGAACCCGTTGAGAAGGCGGTTGCGGACGATCGCACCGTCATCCTTGAAATCGATCTTCAGGGTGCCCGCCAGGTGCGCGAGACATATCCACAGGCCACGCAGATCTTTCTCGCCCCGCCATCGTGGGACGAGCTCGTCCACCGTTTGATCGGTAGGGGGACGGAGACCCCCGAACAGCGGGAGCGCCGGTTGCAGACGGCTCGTGTGGAGCTGGCGAACGCCAATGAGTTCGACGCCGTGGTCGTCAACGACACCGTGGACCATGCCGTTGCTTCTCTGGTAGAGTTGTTGGGTCTATGACCATACTGGGAGGACATTCCTTGACCGAGACCACGCCTGAAGGCATCGTCAACCCGCCCATCGACCAGCTCCTCGAGCACGTCGACTCGAAGTACCGCCTCGTTCTCTTCGCCGCGAAGCGCGCCCGTCAGATCAATGCGTATTACTCGCAGCTGGCGGAGGGCCTGCTGGAGAACGTCGGCCCGCTCGTGGAGACCACCAACCAGGAGAAGCCGCTGTCCATCGCCATGCGTGAGATCCAGGCCGGTGTCGTTGAGGCCCATGAGATAGACGCCGAGGAGATCGCTGCTCAGGCCGCTGCGGCCCAGGAGGCCCCGGCCATCGAGCTCGACGATCCCTTCGCCGACCTCGCTGATCCGAACGCCTGATTTGAGTCTGGCGTGAGTGTCGTCGTCCTCGGTGTCGGAGGAGGAATCGCCGCCTACAAGGCGTGTCTGCTCTCGCGGCTCCTCTCCGAGGCCGGTCATGAGGTCCACGTGGTCCCCACCAGGACTGCCCTCGAATTTGTCGGTCGTCCCACGTGGGAGGCGCTGAGTGGACATCCGGTCCACACCGAGGTCTTTGACGACGTTCCCGGCGTCGAGCACATTCGGTTGGCCGAGCGTGCCGATGTGGTCGTCGTTGCTCCGGCGACCGCCGATCTCATGGCGCGTATCGCTGGTGGTCACGCCGACGACCTCCTGACGACGACGATTCTCGCCACGTCCGCGCCGGTTCTGCTGGCTCCTGCCATGCACACCGGGATGTGGCAGAATCCAGCCACCGTCGACAATGTCGCGATCCTTCGTCGTCATGGCATCGTCGTCAAGGATCCTGCATCCGGGCGCCTCACCGGTCGGGACTCCGGTCCTGGGCGACTACCTGATCCGGATGAGATCGCCGAATTCGTTGAGCTGTTGCTGGCCTGTCCGGATGCCGCTGACGCAATGTGTCGCCGGGACCTTGCAGGGAAGCGCGTCGTCATCTCGCTGGGTGGCACCCGCGAGGCCATCGACCCAGTGCGTTACCTCGGAAACTCCTCATCCGGACGGATGGGGAAGGCGATCGCTCAAGTGGCAGCTGCTCGAGGTGCGGACGTTCACGTCGTTGCAGCTCACGTCGATGTCGCCATACCGTCCTGTGTCGAGGTGACGCGGATCGACAGCACTGAAGACCTTGCCGAGACCATGGACGATCTGGCACCTCACGCCGATGTCGTCATTCAGGCCGTTGCTGCCGCCGATTTCGCACCGGTGGCCGCCGACACCAAGATCAAGAAACACGAGGGGGACTCCGCCGTCGGCGCGACGACGTCCCTCGAACTCCACCAGACTCCCGACGTCCTGGCCCGGATCTGTGCCCAATCGGTACCGCATCGGGTCGTCGTCGGGTTTGCCGCCGAGACGGCACCTGACCGTGCCCAGCTCCTTGAGCTGGCGCAGGCCAAACTCGCCCGCAAGGGATGCGACCTATTGGTCGTCAACGACGTGAGCGAGGGGAAGGTGTTCGGCAAGGTCGGCACCGACGTCACCGTGGTCCACCAGCAGGGGCCCGGTCGACGCGTCACCGGATCGAAGTCGCAGGCTGCAGTAGCGGTCCTCGACGAGGTCCACACGCTGCTGGCCACTCAGTAACACGATGCGCGGCTTGTGGCCGCGCGGACAGGAAACCATCATGCCCACCACTCGTCTGTTCACATCCGAATCGGTGACGGAAGGCCATCCCGACAAGATTGCTGACGCGATCTCTGATGCCGTCCTCGATGCTCTCCTTGCCGAGGATCCCCATTCCCACGCAGCCGTGGAAACGGTCGTGACGACTGGTCAGGTGATGGTCTGCGGCGAGGTCACCACTGAGGCCTACGTCGACATCGCGGGTATTGCTCGTTCCCGCATCCTTGAGATCGGCTATGACTCCTCGGCCAAGGGCTTCGACGGTGCTTCCTGTGGCGTCTCGGTCGCGATTGATGCCCAGAGCCCCGACATTGCCCAGGGCGTGACCTCAGCCTACGAAACTCGGCATGGTTCCACTGACCTTATCGACGCTCAGGGCGCTGGCGACCAGGGCCTGATGTTCGGATATGCCTGCACCGAGACCCCGTCCCTCATGCCACTTCCGATCGACATGGCCCACGCCCTGTCCCTGCAACTCACCAAGGTCCGCAAGGAGGGCGCGCTGGACTACCTGTGCCCCGACGGCAAGACCCAGGTGACGATCCGTTACGACGAGAACGACAAGCCGGTAGCGGTGGACACCGTCGTCGTCTCCAGCCAGCATCGCGACGGGGTATACATCGACGCGACGATGACCCCTGATCTGCGTCACCTGGTCATCGACCCGGTGCTGGAGCGCTACGACCTTGATCACAAGGACATGAGGGTGCTCGTCAACCCGACCGGCAAGTTCGTCATCGGTGGCCCCATGGGCGACGCCGGTCTGACCGGTCGCAAGATCATCGTCGACACCTATGGCGGCATGGCCCGTCACGGTGGCGGTGCCTTCTCCGGCAAGGACCCCTCCAAGGTTGACCGTTCCGCTGCCTACGCCATGCGCTGGGTGGCCAAGAACGTCGTCGCCGCAGGTCTGGCCGACCGCTGCGAGTGCCAGGTGGCTTACGCCATCGGTGCCGCGCGTCCAGTGGGATTCCGCATCGACACCTTCGGGACCAACCATGTTCCCGAGATCGAGATCGAGCGCGCAGTCACCGAGGTCTTCGACCTTCGTCCCGGGGCGATCATTAAGAACCTCGACCTGCTTCGTCCGATTTACTCCCAGCTCGTCGCCGGAGGACACTTCGGACGCGAGCTCCCCGGCATCACCTGGGAGGTGACGGACCGTGCCGAGGCCTTGGCCGCGGCCGCCCGTCTCTGAGAGAACACCACCTGTCGCGATGCCGTCGGTGGTGGGCCGTAGCATCTGACCCATGACCGAACCGCTGCTGGAGACGACCACATGGATTGCCCATGTGGTCGTCTCCTCTGGTTTGGCGCACCTAGACCGTCCCTTCGACTATCTCATCCCTGATGACCTCGTCGGTCGGATTCAGGTGGGTGCGCGGGTCAGGGTGAAACTCGCCGGACGGCTGTGTGACGGCGTCGTGATGGTGGTCGACCACGAACAGGAACCAGGGGTCAAGCTTTCCCCGGTCGTGAAGTTGATCTCCGAACAGGTCGTGTCGACCCCGAACCAGCTCAGGCTGGCTCGTAAGGTTGCCGATCACTGGGCTGGCACTCTCGACGAGGTGCTCAGGTGGGCCATTCCGACCCGTCACGCGACGACAGAGGCTGCTGACCCGCCGCCGTGGCCAGTCCCGTCCGCGACGATGCCGTCAGGCACCTTGCGGGCTCTCACGGATGGACGTCATTTCCTCGGCCTGGTGGCAGCCGGCGAGCGTCCCCGAGCTCATTGGCGGGTCACTCCGGTATGCGGTCCGGGAGATGACGAAGGTCTGGGGGACTGGGCCAATGGCCTGTTGCAGGCCGTCTCCGCAGCTCTTGCCTCCGGGCGTAGTGCCATTGTCTGCTGTCCGACCGTCGAGGATGTCACCACCCTCCATTCCAGGTTCGAAGCCGTCCTGGGGGCGGGGACGGTGGCCGTCCTCCACGCTGATCAACCGGCGTCGACGAGGTGGCGTCATTATCTGGCCGTCATTCGTGGCACGGCCAAGGCCGTCATCGGCACCAGGTCAGCTGTCATGGCCCCCGTCGAAAACCTCGGACTGGTCGCAGTGTGGGACGAGGGCTCTGACCTCCATGACGAACCGCGAGCTCCCTACCCGAACACCCGAGATGTCGCCGCGCTACGAGCCCAGGTCGATCACGGCGCCCTGCTGTTGGCGAGCTACTCCTGCTCGGTTCGCAGTGCGTCCTGGCTGAGGTCAGGCTGGCTCGTGGGCATTGGGGCAGACCGTCAGACGATGAGATCTGTCTGTGCTCCGGTACACGTCCCAGGGGATTCCGACTTCGCTCTGGAACGAGATCCGTTGGCCCGATCCGTGCGGTTGCCCGATCTGGCCATGACGACGATCCGTGAGGGGTTGCTGCGTGGACCGGTCCTCGTGTCGGTACCTCGAGTTGGAGATCTAGTCTCACCATCCTGCTCGGTGTGTCGGACACCCGTGAGATGCCCTTCCTGCGGCGGCCCGGTGACAGGACGGCGTACTGACACGGGAGTTGACCTGCACTGCACTTGGTGCGGCACCCATCTACCTCGGTGGCGTTGCCCCGAGTGCGGTTCCACCGACGTCAGGTCCGGAATCGTCGGAGCGACGACGACGGCCGGCGAACTGGGCCGCGCCTTCCCGGACGTGCCCGTCGTCGACTCCTCGGGAAACCACGTGCGAGACAGCGTCGACTCAGATCCCAGACTCGTCGTCGCCACGCCGGGGGCTGAACCAGCGCCGGAATCGGGATACTCCTGCGCCGTCATCCTCGATGCGCTGTCCTCCCTGTCTCGACCGGGGCTGGCTGCGGTGGAGCAGACCGTTGATCGCTGGATGGCGATCATGGCCCTCGTCAGATCAGTTCGCGATGGCGGGCGGGTAGTCGTCGTCGGCCCATCGGAGGATGCTGCCTTGCAGGCCATGGTTCGCAACGATCCCATCGGTTGGGCGGCCCGTGAGCTCGAGGACCGACGAGAGGCTCGGTTCCCACCCGCGGTTCCCTGTGGGATCGTCGACGGGGAACCGCAAGCGGTCGCCCTGGCAACCGAGCGACTGAACGCGGACATGGGTGACAAGCTGGAAGTACTGGGCCCGGCCCGTCAACAGCGGCGAGCTGGAGAGAGTGAGCGTGACCGGATCATCGTGCGTCCGGTGGGACAACTCTCCGTCGGGGAGTTGTCCTCAACTCTGTTCCACCTGCGTTCCAAACACACCATGAACCATGAGCAGGGCACTCTGCGCGTCGTCATCGATCCTGCGCATCTCTTGTGAAGCCGGCAGGCGTTGCCCGGCCGATAGGCTGGAAGGGTGAAATTACTTTTCGCTGGCACCCCGGACGTAGCCGTCCCCACCCTGACGGCCCTTGTTGACGACCCACATCATGAGGTCGTTGCCGTCCTGACCCGGCCTGACGCCGCAGTAGGGCGTCACCGCACACCCCGTCCCTGCCCCGTCGCCAAGGCCGCCGAGGATCTTGGCATTCGCGTCATCAAGGCAACCAGCGTGAAGTCCGGCGAGGGACACGACGCCGTCGCGGCCCTCGACATTGATGCCGCAGTCGTTGTCGCTTATGGCGGTCTCATCCCCACTGATCTCCTGGCTGCGCCGGAACATGGTTGGATCAATCTGCACTTCTCCCTGTTGCCCCGTTGGAGGGGAGCTGCCCCGGTGCAGCGGGCCATCATGGCTGGGGACGAGGAGACGGGTGCCTGCGTCTTCCAACTCGTCAAGGACCTCGACGCCGGACCGGTGTATCGCTCCATGACAGTGCCGATTGGCGAGACGACCACAGCTGGTGAGCTCCTTGACGAACTGGCGCAGACCGCGACCCCGCTGGTGACTCAGACACTCGAGGACATCGATTCCGGGATCGAGCCGACGCCTCAGTCGTCTGAAGGGGTGACGACCGCCCCACAGATACACCCAGGTGACGTCCGCATTGATCTGACGGCTCCTGCCGAGGAGATCGACCATCTGGTCCGTGGCACGTCCCCGACCCCGGGAGCATGGGCTGAACTCGATGACAAGCGCTTCAAAGTGTTGCGCACCTGCCACCTTGGCCCCGACGCCACGGTCCCGGACACCGTGACGACGGCTCAACCGGGCCAGCTCGTCGCCACCCGCAAACAGCTCTTCCTCGGGACTGGTTCTCGGCCCCTCGAACTGCTGCAGGTCCAAGCTTTCGGGAAGAAGGCCATGAACGGAGCTGACTGGGCGCGAGGCGCAGGGATTGACGCCGGAACCAAGCTGCGATGAATCAGCGTCCCCACCAGAAACGCCGCAAGACGGATCCAGCACGACGGCTGGCATACACCGCACTGTTGGCCGTCGAGACCCATGGTGCCTATGCCAACCTTGCCCTGGCCGACCAATTGCGTGCCACCGGGATGACCGGACGTGACGCGGCGTTCGCGACCGAGCTCGTCGACGGCACCTCCCGCGGATCGGGTACCTGGGATCGCATCATTGAGGCCGCATCAGGGCGAAACCCTGCCAAACTCCAGCCCGGAGTGCGCGTCGTCCTACGGATGGCGGCACACCAGATCCTTGCCATGAGGGTGCCCACCCGGGCTGCTGTGGCCACTTCGGTCGATTTGTCCCGTCAAGTCATCGGAGAACGAGTAACAGGTCTTGTCAACGCTGTATCCCGGCGCATCAGCACCCACAGCCTCGAGGAATGGGCCAGCGAGATCGGTGGACGCGAGGGCGTCGACGTCATGGCCCTGCGAACCCTGCACCCGACCTGGATCGTCAAGGCCTTCCAGGATCGTCTTGGAACTGACGAGGTGGAGGCCGCCCTGCTGGCGGACAACGAGCCGCCGGTCCCGACCCTGGTCGTCCGCCCTGGCCTCGCTGAGCGCGACGAAATTGAGTCTGGGACCCCAACTCGGTATTCCCCATGGGGTGTCGTGCGTCCAGGAAACCCGTCCGATGTCACTGCGGTGCGTGAGGGGAGGGTCGGCGTACAAGATGAGGGCTCTCAATTGGTGATCCTGGCCTTGCTTCATGCAGCCGAGGCGAATGGCAATTTTGGTCAATGGCTGGATCTCTGTGCCGGACCGGGTGGCAAATCCGCGCTCCTGGCCGGACTCGCGAACCAGCACAACACCAATCTGACCGCGGTGGAACTGCATGAACATCGTGCTGATCTCGTGGCGAAGGCCCTCAAGACCATCCCGGGCAACCATCGCGTCATGACTGCCGACGGCATGTGCCCGCCACTTCCAGCTCGGTCTTTTGACTCCGTCCTTGCTGATGTGCCGTGTTCGGGTCTGGGATCCCTGCGCAGACGTCCAGAAGCGCGCTGGCGTCGTACTCCTGCTGACGTCGAGGAGTTGACGCACCTGCAGCGTCGACTTCTTACCTCGGCGGTCAATCTCAGCCGACCAGGTGGGATCGTCGGATACGTCACGTGCTCACCGCACCGAGCCGAAACCATCGACATCATTGAGTATGCTCGCGCGTCCCTGCCAGTTGACGTCCTCGACGCTCCTGCCATGCTCCCGGGCATTCCTGGTATCGCTGCGTCCGGAAACTCAAACGCCATCCAACTGTGGCCACATCGTCACGGCACCGATGCCATGTTTTGCGCATTGTTCCGCATACACGATGAGTGAGGAATGCGATCATCAGGCATATGTGTGGCTGAAGGATGCCAACGACATCCCAAGATGCAAAAACAGTCCAATCCACGCTGACGTCGGCACTTGACGCACTGGATATTTCCGGAAGCGGGGCCGAGGGGAGTGGTTGCCCCGGGTCGGTGGGCAACCACACCGTAAGTCAGAACGTGCTACGTGTGACATGGGTCGGCAGCAGTCTTGGTGCGTGCGGTGCTCGACACGGTGCGGAGGACAAAAGTTAGCTCTCGTCATCCTGCGAAGTTCCTTGGTATACATGCAGGTAGCCTTTTTGGGGATATCCCGGCTTTTGCATTCTCAGCACTCGGTCTCGTCTGCGATCGTGATGTGGTCCGAGGTCGCGGACACGTCGCTCTAACGAGGAGAACCTCATGAGGATCAAGTTGATCGCCGCCCCACTGGTTGCCGGTGCCCTGATGGCTCCAGCCGCTCTTTCTACCCCCGCAGCTCACGCTGCCGTACCGGCTGTTTCCGCCGTGTCGAGTAATACCTCTGATGCACACGCATTGCTCGGCGATGTCAATAATCGTATTGACTCGCTGACCAATGATCTCAAGGTCGCCAAGGTCTCTCTGTCTCCTAAGGAAGTCATCGATACCATTTCGGACCTCCTGAAGCAGGCCAAGATTCTTAAGGCCCAGCTTGAGAAGGTCATCAAGGGAGTCACCACCTTCGTCAAGTCGCTTCCGGCTCGTGTCGAGTTGTTCCTGACCATGTGCGACACCACGCACACCGCAACTCTCACCATTCAAGACAAGGTGCAGAACGCGCATACTGTCGTGTTCGATGAGATTGCCCACGCCATCAACGTGCTGATTTCTCTTGATTCCACCCCCGCGCAGTTGACCGACGAGGTGGCTGCGCTCAAGAAGGCTCTCGCTACAGCTCAGGCCATGCCTGACCTTAAGCCGACCGATGTTGCCACCAAGTTCGTGCGCGCCAAACTGGGACGCTTGATGGCGCAAGTTCTGTTTGATCGCGACACGTGCGTCATCAATTACAAGGACAACGACACCATCCGTCTGCTCAACCGTGCCATCGACAGGGCTGGTCTCATTCGTGGTAACGCATGGGTGCGGGTCGCCGAAGTCGACCAGGCCATGAAGGACCTCAAGGTCGCCTACCAGGATGCCCTCAAGGCCCCGAACAAGAAGGGTGCTCCGGCCTCGCCATCCTTCTGCATGCCGGCTGCCAATGCTCCGATAACTCTTGACTGATACCAATGATCCTCGGGGCCACGGTGGTGGTCCCGAGGATCGCCTTAAGTGTGGCTGGTTATGTCAGTCGTGATCAATGTCCTTTCCACATCCGGGGCAATGGCGTGAGTCGCAGTCGTCACCGGTGGATGATGCGGAAGCCACGATGTTGGTGATGATGCATCGAAAGGGTATTGCGGATGTCCACCCGTGACAGTTACCGAATCGGCCACCGTCCAGTGGCCGTGCATCGCGACATGTCACGGGTCAGGCGTCGGTGTTCCTGCACTCGAGCCTGTGTCGATAGTTGACGAGCGACGCGGTAGTCGTCGTCATCAACTCTGGGTACCCCATCACTTCAAGCAGGGGTGGTGGGTCACGGTGTTGACGTCGTGGCAAGGAGAGTCCTTCCCCGCGGCCTCCGTATGACCCTCTAGGCTGGCAGCATGACAGTTCGCATCACGCCGTCCATCTTGAATGCCAATTTGGCCAGCCTCTCCGATGAGGTGGGACGAATCCCGTCAGCAGACGGTTTGCATATCGACGTCATGGACGGCCACTTCGTGCCGAACCTCGTCATGGGAGCACCTTTTGTGGCATCCCTGCGTCCAACCACTGACCTCATGTTCGACGTCCACCTCATGATCGAGGACCCCGACAGGTGGGCACCGCAATATGTCGAGGCCGGTGCCCAGTCAGTCACATTCCATCTAGAAGCTGCCACTGCGCCCATCAAGCTGGCTCGGGAGCTCCGGGCGATGGGAGCGCGAGCATCCGTGGCACTGCGTCCGGCGACCCCAGTCGAGCAGCTCGCTGGTTTCCTGACCGAGTTTGACCAGATTCTCCTCATGACCGTGGAGCCTGGATTCGGCGGACAGAAATTCCTCGATCCCGTTCTCGCCAAGATCCGTAGTGCACGCAAACTCATTGACGCATCCGGGGCGGACATCTGGTTGCAGATTGACGGCGGAGTCTCGGCTGACACCATTGAGCGCGCTGCCGAGGCCGGGGCTGACACCTTCGTGGCGGGTTCTGCCGTCTACCGATTCGATGACCCCGACCAGGTCGTCACCTCACTGCGCAATCAGGCTCAGGCGGCCCAGGACTGCTGCCACTGAGTACTGCGGTCAGGTACCGCGGTGGCGTAGATAGGACTGAAACTCCACGGCCAGGACGTCTCCCGTAAGCCCCTCGGGCAGGGTGGCATCCTGTTCCGTCTCGAGGGCTGCGACGTACTCGGCCAGTTCGGGATGCTCAGACAGGGCCTCGTCAATGGCTCTGACCCATTCTCGCTTGTCCTCCTCGAGACCAGCTTGCGGCACGGCAATCCCGGTGAGTTCCTCGATCCGGACAAGGAGGGACTGCACAGCCGGAGGGCAAGGGGATTCACAGGCGTATTGCGGCACACCGACCCACAGCCCGATGGCGTTGAAGTCGTGGTGCCGTGCCTCTGTGACAAGGACGAAGGGGATGCCCGTCGGGCCGTCGTACTCGAGCTTCTCCGCCCCCAGGGCACTGACGAGGTCAGGGTCGGTCGTCGAGACCATCACGGGCAATTGCCGTGTGTGGGCGACATCAGTGGCCATCGCGCCAAGCACGACGAGACCAGCCGGTTTGAGCTTGCGTAGTCGCCGCAGCAAGCGGAAGCAGTAGGTTCGCCAGCGCAGACTTGGCTCCGGACCGGTGACGATGACGATCGGCTGGCCTTGCCACCTGCCAACACGGATCGTCGTGCACGGCCAGTTGACGATTTCGACGTCATTCATGACGGTGATGGCAGGACGGGTCTGACGGAAGTCGTGGAACTCCTCGCCACCAATCGTCCGCCAGGTTTTTGCCTCGGAGTACTCAGCGATGAGGGTCGCCGCTTGGGTGGCGGCCGAGCCGGCGTCGTTCCAGCCACTGAAGGCCACCACGACCCATGGCCGGTCCATGTGTCGAAATCGCATGGTGCCAAGGCTAGCCTGACCCCTAGGCTGGAACCCATGACCCTTCGCACCGCTCTGTCCCGGCACGTTCTCGTCATTGATGGCGCCATGGGCACGATGCTGCAGAGCAGCGATCTCACGATGGATGACTTCCAGGGACTTGAGGGCTGCAACGAGATACTCAATGTCACCCGACCTGATGTCATCTCCGGCATTCATGACGTCTACCTGGATGCCGGGGCTGACATCATCGAGACCAACACCTTCGGTGTGAACTTGCCAGCCCTGACGGAGTACGGCATCGCTCCGCGTGCTGTCGAACTGGCATCTGCTGCCACGAAACTGGCTCGTGAGGCAGCTGACAAGCGTACGGACAAGCCGCGTTACGTCGTTGGATCGATCGGTCCGGGAACCAAGCTACCGACCCTTCGCCAGATTGGTTTCGCCGCCATCCGCGATGTCTACCAGCAGGTCATCGAGGCCATGATTGACGCGGGCGCCGACGGTGTCCAGATCGAGACCTGCCAGGACCTCTTGCAGGCTCGCGCCGCAATCATAGGCGCTCATCGTGCCGCCACCGCGCGCAAGGTCGACCTGCCTATTCTCGTCGACTTCACCGTCGAGACCACCGGAACCATGCTCATGGGGTCGGAGACCGGTGCAGCATTGACGGTGCTGGAATCTCTCGGCGCCGACGCCATCGGCCTCAACTGCGCCACCGGACCCGCCGAGATGGCCGAGCACCTGCGTACCCTGTCCCGCGGAGCACAGGTACCGATCATGTGCATGCCGAACGCTGGCCTGCCCGAGATCACGGGGGAGGGGGCCCGTTATCCCCTCGGTCCTGACGATCTCGCCCCCGTTCTGGACGACTACATTGATCGTTACGGCCTGTCGGTCGTCGGTGGCTGCTGCGGTACCACCCCTGACCACATCCGTGCCATTGCCGAGCGGGTTTCAGGTCGACCGGTTCCCGAGCGCGAGATTCACCACGCCGACGCCGTTGCCTCCCCGTACAACGACGTCCCGTTGAGCCAGGACACCGCCTATCTGGCCATTGGCGAGCGCACCAACGCCAACGGTTCCAAGGCCTTCCGTGAAGCGATGTTGGCCCAGAACTGGGATGAGTGTGTTGACATCGCCAGGGCCCAGACCCGCGACGGCGCCCACTTGCTCGACCTGTGCGTCGACTACGTCGGTCGCGATGGCGTGGCGGACATGTCCGAACTCAGCGCCCGACTGGCCACCGCCTGCACGCTGCCAATCATCCTTGACTCCACCGAGCCCGACGTCCTGGCTGCTGGTCTGGAGCATCTGCCCGGTCGCTGCATCATCAACTCGGTGAACTTCGAGGACGGGGACGGTCCTGGATCGCGCTACCAGCGCGTCATGCCGATGGTCGTCGAGAATGGGGCTGGAGTCGTCGCACTCACCATTGACGAGGAGGGCCAGGCACGCACTGCCGAGTGGAAGGTACGGGTGGCCTCTCGCCTCATCGATGATCTCGTCGACAACTGGGGCATGGACATCGGTGACATCCTCGTCGACTGCCTCACCTTCCCGATCGGCACTGGTCAGGAGGAGACCCGCCGCGACGGTCTGGAGACCATCAACGCCATCGCCGAGATCAAGAAGCGTTACCCGGGTGTGCGTACCACCCTCGGTGTCTCGAACATCTCCTTCGGCCTCAACCCGGCAGCCCGCATCGTCCTCAACTCGGTCTTCCTCCACGAGGCCGTCAAGGCCGGTCTGGACTCGGCCATCGTCCACACTGCGAAGATCCTGCCGATCGATCGCATTCCGGAGGAACAGCGCGAGGTCGCCCTCGACCTCGTCCACGACCGGCGTCATGACGGTTATGACCCGCTCAATCGCTTCCTGGAACTCTTCGAGGGAGTGACGGCTGCCTCGATGCGTGCCGAGCGCGAGGCCGAGCTGGCCGCCATGCCGCTGTTCGAGCGCCTCAAGCAGCGCATCATCGACGGCAATGCCAAGGGCCTGGAGGATGACCTCGACGAGGCCATGGAGTCTAAGACTGCTCTCGACATCGTGAACGAGGATCTGCTGGCCGGTATGCAGGTGGTTGGCGACCTCTTCGGGTCGGGCAAGATGCAGCTTCCCTTCGTGCTGCAGTCTGCGGAGGTCATGAAGGTGGCAGTCGCTCACCTCGAGCCTCACATGGACAAGTCGGACGCCTCCGGCAAGGGCACCCTGGTGCTCGCCACGGTCAAGGGTGACGTCCACGACATCGGCAAGAACCTCGTCGACATCATCGTCTCCAACAACGGCTATCACGTCGTCAATTTGGGCATCAAGCAGCCGGTGACGGCGATCATCGAGGCCGCCGAGACCTATCGGGCTGACGTCATCGGCATGTCTGGTCTGCTGGTGAAGTCGACGATGGTCATGAAGGACAACCTGCTCGAGTTGAACCAGGCCGGACTGGCCTCCAAGTACCCAGTCATGCTCGGTGGTGCGGCCCTGACGAGGACATTCGTCGAGGAGGACCTCAACGACCTGTTCGAGGGCGAGGTGCGCTACGCAAGGGACGCCTTCGAGGGACTTCGCCTCATGGATTCCGTGATGGCCGTCAAGAAGGGGGTTCCGGGAGCTGAACTCCCGAAGCCTCGACGTCGTCGTATCAAGGTCAAACAGGCCACTGTTGAGACCGACGACATGACTTCTGATGACGACGCCCCGCGCGCCGATGTGGCCCGACCCGTTCCAGGGTCGGTCGAGATCCCGACCCCGCCGTTCTGGGGTTCGAGAGTCTCGACGGGTATTCCGTTGGCCGACGTGCTGGTCTGGCTCGACGAGCGCGCCACCTTCATGGGCCGGTGGGGGCTCAAGGGTTCGCGCAGCGACGGTTCCTGGGATCGCATGGTCAATGAGGTGGCTCGGCCGCGTTTGCGGCTTCTCCTGGACCGCATCCGGCAGGAGAATCTGGCCCAGTTCGGCGTGGTCGATGGCTACTGGCCGTGCTTCTCCCAGGGGCACGACCTCATCGTCCTGGACCCCGAGGACACCTCGAAGGAGGTCACCCGGTTCACCTTCCCACGCCAAAGTAGTGGTCGGAAGCTCTGCCTGGCTGACTTCTTTCGCGACGCCGACGAGGCCGGCGAGTACGGCCCGGACGTCATTGGTTTCCAGCTGGTGACGATGGGAAAGGCGGTCTCGGCTGCCACCCAACGACTCTTCGAGGCCAATTCCTACCGGGAGTACCTCGAGTTGCACGGGCTGTCCGTCCAGTTGACCGAAGCCCTCGCCGAGATGTGGCACGCCCGCGTGCGTCATGAATTGAGGATTGACGACGACAGTACCTCTGTCACCGATGCCATCGACCATCAGACCTACCGGGGCTGCCGGTACAGTTTCGGGTACGCCGCCTGCCCGAACCTCGAGGACAGGGCCAAGGTGGTGAAACTGCTCAACCCGGCGAGGATCGGTGTGGAGCTGTCGGAGGAGTTTCAACTCCATCCAGAACAGTCCACCGACGCCTTCGTCGTCCATCATCCGGAGGCCAACTATTTCAACGCCAAGTGAGACGTCCTTGCACACCTCGACTGCCGACCGTTTTGCGGCGGTGTTGTGGGACTTTGACGGGACCCTCGTCGATACAGAACCTCGCTGGGTCGAGGCAGAACTGGCGATTCTGTCCTCCTACGGAATCATGTGGGAGTCCGAAAAGGCCAGTAGCTTCACTGGCGGACCGATGACCGATGTCTGCGAGGCGATGGCCGGAGAGATTGGGGAATCGGCAACCACCGAGGATGTGCGGCACCAGCTCATCACGATGGTCTCGACCTTCAACCGGGAACGAGAGGTGCCGTGGCGTCCGGGTGTGCTGGACCTGCTGACAGAGATCCGTGAGGCCGGTGTCCCCATGGCGATCGTGACGGGATCGGCGCACGCTGTCGTCGAGCCGGTGCTTGAGGCCATCCATGACCGTATCGGCAACCCCTTTGACACCGTTGTGACCTTCGACGACGTCACCCCGGGGACGGCCAAACCGGCGCCAGATCCGTACTTGTTGGCTGCCGAAAGGCTTGGCGTCGACATCGCCGACTGTCTGGCGATCGAGGATTCCCCCAAGGGGACTACCTCAGCGACGACCGCTGGGGCCGCGGTGCTCACCGTTGACGGGCTGGCCGAGGTCGGTCCTGGACCTCGCCGGGTTCATCGCCCGGACTTGTCCGGTCTGTCACTGGCTGATCTCGTCAGCCTGTGGCACCTTGCCGACGAGGCTGCTGCTCCGGTGGCCAATGGCGGCGGGGGAGTCCTCCGTGCTGGGGAGCGGATCACCCTCACTGATCCCAAGGGGCGCAAACACTCGATCGTCCTGCAGTCGGGTGGCATCTTCCACACCACGAAGGGGGCAGTGCGCCACGACGACCTCATCGGCGGGCCTCAGGGAGTCGTCGTCACCTCCGTCGGCGGCTTGCAGTTCCTGGCCATGCGACCGATTCTCAGCGAGTTCACCGTCTCCATGCCGCGTGAGGCCGCGATCATCTACCCCAAGGAGGCGGCCCAGATCACGATGTGGGCCGACATCTTCCCCGGGGCGCGCGTGCTGGAGGCTGGAGTCGGGTCCGGCGGCCTGTCGATCCCATTGCTGCGCGCCATTGGGCCGAACGGACGCCTGCATTCCTATGAGAGGCGGCAGGAGTTCGCTGACGTCGCCCACAAGAACGTCGAGTCCTTCTATGGTGAGGTGCCGTCCACCTGGGACCTCAAGGTCTCCGATCTGGTGACGGGCATTACGTCCGAGCCGATCGACCGCGCCATCCTCGACATGCTTGCCCCATGGGAGTGCGTCGAGACGGTTGGCAAGGTCTTGGTTCCGGGCGGCGTGCTGTGCTGCTATGTCGCCACCACGACCCAGATGGGTCGGGTGATGGACACTCTTCGTGCCGATGGTGGGTGGACGGAGCCGCAGGCCACCGAGACGACGACCCGGGACTGGCACGCTGAAGGCTTGGCCATCCGTCCGGCTCACGGGACGACGGGCCACACCGGCTTCCTCGTCATTTCACGTCGGCTTGCTCCTGGTGTGACGGCGCCAGTGCGTAAGCGTCGCCCTGCTCCGGGAGCTTACGGGCCTGACTATCACGGACCTCGTCCACGCAACATCACCGAGCACGATCAGTGGCGGTTGCCGAAGGAGGAGAAGTGATGGTTGGGGTCGCATGACCACGTTGTGGCTGTGCCGCTGACGGGTTCAACCGCACGGTTTCATCAACAATCACAGAAAAGGGCCGGCGGGGTTCACTCGCCGGCCCTCTTGCCGTCACACCTGCCGTTTCCTGCGACGCGCCGTCCTGATGCCGATCATCACGGCGCGCCACCCGATGAGGGTGAGAGCCAGGAAGCTTGCCGCCACGATGATGAAGGCGACTGCCACCCCCTGATCGGTGAAGTAGCGAACCGCCATTCCCACGAGGAGGGTGGACGCCCACAGAACCAGTCCAGCCAGCCAGCGCTGTGCCGGGATACGGGCCGTCACGACGATGACCCAACCGACGGCAAGTCCCAGCACGAACGGAGTGCCGGTTCGTAGCAGGCCGCCGGGGGAGAGGGCCTCCCCGTGACTGGCCCGTCCAATCGTTGCGAACAGGATTACGCAGATGATGTCGGCGACGAGAGCTCGTCGTACCGAGGGCGATGCCAGCTCGTCATTCATCGCGGCCTCACGGAGAAGGCGAAGTCGGCCGTGGAGGTCGATGTGATCATCGGCGGGTGCAGGTCACGCATGCGGAACAGCTTGTGGCGATGGACAAGGGCCAAGGTGATGATCGTCGAGATGATGAGGATGCCACCCTCGACGGCGAATCCAAGCGCCATCGTCGACATCGGTCCACCTGAGATGAGGACGCGGAAGGCGTCGACGGAGTACTTCATCGGCATGACGACAGCCAGCTTCTGATAGACCGGCGGCAGCATCGTGACAGGGAAGGTTCCACCACATGTGGGCAGCTGGAGCACCAGGAGGATGAGGAAGATGGCTGTCTGTGGCGAGCCGAAGATGAGTCTCATCCAGAAGGCCAGCATCATCCATGACAGTGATGTCAATGTCACAAAACCTATGAAGTACCAGGGATGGACCGGGTCGAGTCCCAAGGTCAACCAGACGCCGAAGGCCATGATGTACGCACCAACCAAGGCGATCACCGCCAGCGGGCCGAAACCGACGAGCGCGATCGACAGGGCGTTGGCCCGACCAGTCATGGCACGACCGGAGAAGGTACGCACGACGAGGAAGGTCGAGATGCAGGCGATCCACATGGCGATGGAGAAGAACATCGGCGCGAGGCCACGTCCGTAGTACTTCGCGGAGTGAAGGATGGTCTGCTCGACGTCGACCGGGGAACTCATGACATTGGCCAGATTGGTGCGCTGGTCATCCGTCATGCCGGGAATCTGCTTGGCACCGGTATCGAGGCCTTGATGGAGCTTTGTCGCTCCCTTGGACAGAGCGTCAGCACCCGCCTTGAGCTGTCCCAGACCATTGCTCAACTGCATGACGCCAGAGGCAATTTCCGGAGCCTTCGCGGTGAAGTCGCGGCCGGCGTCGGTGGCGTTGTTGACAGCCTTGTTGAGATCCTTCGCTGCCGAATCGGCGTTGTCCATGGCACCGCTGATCGTCTCAAGGCCATTGTTGACCTGCTGAGCATCCTTGTTGAGACGATTCAGCGAGGCCTTGGCATTGTCGGCCAGGGTGTCAGCATTCTGCTGGTTGAGGCTCAGATTGAGACCGGCCGAGATATTTGCGACCGCCGCAATATTGGACGACACGGTCGTCGTTGAACTTGCGGCGCCATTGATTTGCTTGGTCAATGCGATGTAGTCAGGATCATCGGCAAGTTCAGGATGTTTGGCAGCAAGAGCCGATGCTTTGTTCGCCGCCCCGGTCACATCGTGCTGAATCTTGACGACAGAATTTCCGTTGGGATTCTGCAACGTCGCCGTCGCGGAGACGAGGTTACCGGCCTGTTCCTGTAAAGCAGGAAGGTTCTTGGTCACATTGTTGATGAGCGGAATCATTGCAGAATTGACGGCCTGAGCATCGGCCATGACGCTTTGTGCGGCGCCGGTGATGGCTTGGGCACCCACCCTGGTCTGGCCTACTGCCATCGACGTCTTGGCCGCTGCCGAATCGGCGTTCGCCAGTGCGGAATTCACCTTGTTAACGGTTGCGGTGGAGTCGCCAACGGCCTTGGTTGCCCCCAGGACCTTGGTGTTCATCTCATTGACGCCGGCGTCAAGGGTTTTCATGCCGGAGTCGAGTGTTGCTGAACCCTCGGACGCTTTCGTCAATGAGTCCTTGATGACCCCCAGGTTGACGAAGAGTGCATTGAAGTAGGTCTCGGACACACTTTGGTCCAAGGCCTGCTCAAGGGCTGTCTGAACCTGTGAGGTCAACAGACCGATGATGAATCCGTTTGCGTCGTCGCGGTGGAGCTTGAGTGTCGCCCGAGCCGGCTTGAAGTCACCGGCAGACACGATGCTCGTCGAGAAGTTCTCGGGTACCTCGATGACCATGAAGTACTCGGCGTCACGAAGACCCTGATAGGCCTTGTCCTCATCGGTTCCGAGGAACTGCCAGTCGAATCGTGGGTTCTTCTTCAGCGTTTCCTGGAATTCCTTGCCACCTTCGACGGTCCGACCATCAAACGTGGCCGGCTTGTCATGATTGACGATCGCAATCTTCACCTTGTCGGTATTGGAATAAAGATCCCAGTTGGCGTGAAGATAAATACCACCGTACAGCAGCGGAATAATGAGAATGAAGATGAGGCCGAGCTTGGAGCGTCCTTTGAAACGCCGAAACTCGAACTGTACGAGTCTGATGAATCGAGTCAGCATGCGTTATCTCCGGGGGCAGTCATCGGTATGGGCATTTTCCGTCGGAGTGTTGTATTCGGTTTCTTCGTCGGGCGCGGAATCGGTCTTGGTGTCGACCTCGGGTTCGGTGTTTTCTTCCTCTCCTTCGAGAGGAATCTGTGTCACCTCTGGGGCTTCCGGGTCGCGAGAATTACCGTCGACATCCTTGTTGCCATGAATGTCCTTGACCGCATGGGCACGGTTGTGGGCCGGCAGTTCAACGTCGAGGGATCCGGGCGGCGCCATGTCGTCGTCCACTGTCGCGGCGATGATGGTCGAGTCGTCGAGCTCGGTGAGCTTTGAGAACATCTCGAACAACAATCTCTGCTGGTTGTGGGGAACCATGACATCGGCATCGTCAATGACGACTACCTTCGTCTCCCTCAGCATGGCGAGAGCCAGCGACGTCACGGCACGCTCAATGGCTTCGAGCTGCTCGAACTCGCAGGAACGGTCGATGCGGAAACCGACGATTTCCTCGATCTGACGCACCCTGCTCTCGGCTGTCTTGAGGTTGACAGCATCGAGGTGGCATCGCTCGGCGAGTGATTCATTGAGGGTCAGGCGATCCTCTGGGACGACGTAATCGGCGATACGGGCCACGGACGTGCGATGAATGGCGCGGTAGGGCTCGGCCATCGCATCAATGCCGTCGATGATGAGGGTTCCGCGCGTTCTGCGGAACCGTCCGGAGAGGGCCAGCAGCAGGGCGGACTTTCCGGCACCGGCGGGGCCATGGATGACGGCTAGCTGACGCGGCGCGAGGTCCATGTCGAGAGGCCCGAAGATCATTCCTTGCCGCCCCTGGGCGTTCAAGTCGCGGGCGTGGAGCACCACTCCCGAGGCGTCCTCAAGGGCCTGGGTGTCGACCGGAGGACGTTTCGAGAAACGCATCACTGGAGGAACCCCCTGATTGAACGTTCGATGACATCGGTTATGACCTGCTGGTCGATGACTGCACTGGCCACCGAGAATTCCAGGGCAAGCACGTTGACCAGACTGAGGACCACTACCGCGAGGCTGCGTGGGTTGGCATCCTCCGCGGACTTGACGCGGTCGAGTACACAGTACTGGGTCGTCAAATCGACCAGTTGAGCGATCCGCTGTTTCTGCAGTTTTGTGTAGGCCTCGGCGATCTCCTCGTCGTGGCGGGCCAGAGCGCGGAATTCCGCGAGAATGACCTGCCACGGAGCATCTTCCAGGAGGATCTCCGTGAGCTTCTCGCTGATCTGCCTCATGACCTCGTCGGGGTTGCCACCGCTCGAAAAGATGGGGGAGAGGGCATCGACGACATCCCTCTCGCCACTGGCAAGCCTTTCGGTGCACACCTGTCCGAAGAGGTCGGGCTTGGACCCGAAATTGGAGTACACGGCCCCTTTGGTGAATCCGGCATCCGATGCGATGCGACGCAGACTCGCGCCGGCATAGCCGTCCCGTTCGAAATTTTCGGTGGCAGCGACGAGTATGCGATTTTTGACCTCGTCGCGATGAGGCCTTTCCACTGCGGTAGGCATCACAGGTTGTCGTCCTTCGGAAGAGCAAGGGGATCGTAGGCAGTACCACTGGTATCGAATACCGATGGTATCCGCATCGGGGTCTGTACCCAAATCGGTCGGCTAGGCTGGAAATCCCGAGTGCATCCGTGACGAGGAGGGTCATGCCACTGTCGCTGTCCGATCTCGATGAGGATTACCTCACATCGAGTACAACCACCGATTCGTTTGCACTGTTCCTGAGGCGTGTGGCCCCTGAGCTGCTGCCTCCGACGACGGTGGACACCAGTGTTCCTGAGTTGTCGAGGCACGGCAGAACGGTGCTGGCCATCCGTTGCAGCGGGGGCGTGATAGCCGCCGCCGATCTCGGATCGGCGATGACGCGGCACCCAGATCAGCGAGATATTGACCGAATTCTCGGTACCGATGATCGCTGTGTGATCGGAATTGCAGGCGCAGCGGGGCTCGCGGGGGAAATGATTCGTCTCTTTCAGGCCGAGGTTGATCACCTCGAGAAGATCCAGGGGCAACGGATCAGCATGGACGGTCGAGCCGCGAGGTTGTCGAGTCTGGTGCGCTCGAACGGCACAATGATGGCTCAGGGGATGGCTGTGACGCCGTTGTTGACCGGGTGGGATGACCTCGCTCACCGCGGACGCATCTTTTCCTATGACGGAACGGGTGGACGCACCGAGAAGCACGCCCACGCCTGCGTCGGGTCCGGGACTCTGTTCGCCACCGATGTCCTCGATGACGGTTACCGCCCCGGGATGGATCGCGACGAAGCCATCATGCTCGCGATTCGCGCCCTGCACACCGCCATCAGTGACAGCACCACTTCGGCGCTGTCGGGACCTGATCTGTCTCGTGGTCTGTACCCGACCGTTGCCCATGCCGATTCCACCGGTGTCAGGCGGATTCCCACCGAGGAAGTCGCGGTGTTGGCGAAGCGGGTCGTCGACGAGATCACTGCCGAGGCGGAGCACGAGGAGGTCCAGTCATGACGATTCCTGCCTACGTTCCACCGAGTCAGTGGGTGGCCGACCGGGCCAGTTTCGTGTCTGATTCGATCCGTGATGGAGGCGACGGCGTCATTGTCGCTCGTTGCGCGGAGGGCATTGCGTTGGTTGCCCGTCAGCGTGGTGCAGATCTTCCCAGGGGTATGAGGTCGATCTCCGAGATCCATGATCGGCTCGCCTTTGCCGCGGTCGGGATCTTCCATGAGGCCGAGGACCTGCGGGTGGCGGGCATCCGTTTCGCCGACCTCCGTGCCTACGCCTATGACCGACTCGACGTCACGGGACGCAGCTTGGCGAGCATGTATTCCCGCGTTATCGGCAAGGTCTTTTCCTGCCCTGATATCAAGCCCTATCAGGTCCAGGTGACGGTGGCAGAGCTCGGCCTCGTCCCTTCCGAGGATCGCTTATACACCATTGACTTCGACGGGACCGTGCGTGCCAGCACTGATCCCGTTCTCATGGGAGTGGCTTCTGAGAAGTCTTTCGACCTGCCGGACCATGTGTCGGTGTCTGAGGTCGTTCGGGCTTCGATGAGCGTTCTTGACGCCGAACCAGAGAGCATAGAAGTGGGACTACTCGATCGCCACGCCTCGACCCGACGTCATTTCCGCCGTCTCGACGCTGCCACCGTGCTGGAGGCTGACAGTGACGAGTCCTGAGGACGTTGCACTGGCCTTGAGGGGTCCCATTCTCATCGTCGGTGCAGGACTCATCGGTGCGTCAGTCGGGAAAGCCCTCGTCGCCGCGGGGGCTGACGTCCACCTGTGGGACATCGATCGCGGCAACGCCCTGGTGGCGGCCGGACGTGGCGCAGGCCAGCTGGACGGCCTCGACGACGATGCGTATCGGGTCGTCGTGGTGGCAACCCCACCCGCCGCCGTCGCCTCGACCATCGTCGAGCGCCTCAACCGTCATCCCCACGCCGTCGTCACGGACACCGCGTCGGTCAAGGGAGCGGTGCTCGCCGAACTCATCGACTTGGCAGCTGGTCGAGATGTCGATGTCACCAGGTATGTCGGCTCACACCCCATGGCTGGCACTCAGTACACAGGCCCATTGACAGCTTCCGACGAACTGTTCGTCGACCGCACCTGGGTGGTGACTCCCCGTACTGACAACCGGCATGATGACGTCGAGCAGGTCATTGCTCTGGCCAGGACGTGCGGCGCTCGTGTGGTGAGCATGGATGCTGACGAGCACGACCGAGCCGTCGCCGAGGTGTCCCACCTTCCTCACCTCATGAGCATCCTCACGGCGGCCAATCTGCGACATGCTCGTCCTCAACATCTCAGGCTGGCAGGATCGGGGATCCGTGACATCACGCGAGTGGCTCGTTCCCAGACCACCATGTGGCGTCAGATCCTCAACTCCAATCGCACTGAGGTTCGTCGTCAGCTGGAAGCCATTCGTGACGATCTTGACGACCTGCTGTCTCGTCTGGACGACCCGGACCGTCTGGAGGAATTCCTGGGCGTCGGGCAGTCGGGGGCACGCAAGATCACCGGTAAGCATGGCCACCAGATGATGGAGATCAGCGTCGTCGTCGTCGAGATTCCCGATGCGCCTGGTGGCCTGGCCAGGTTGTTTGCTGATGTCGAGGCTGCTGGGGTCAATGTCGAGGACCTGTCGGTGGAGCATGATCCGGCTCGTGAGGTTGGTTTCCTGTCCATCGATGTCGCCCCGGATCGTGCGGAGCAGTTGAGGGCCTCAATGCGCGATCATGGCTGGTCGGTGCGTTCCTGACCCTTGTCGGTGGATGCCGATAGTCTCGCCTGGTCGGATCGTCATCGAAAAGCAGGCAGAACGTGTCACCCTCACCTCTTGTCATCGCCATTGACGGGCCCAGCGGGTCCGGTAAGTCGTCGACCTCTCGCGGGGTTGCCAATCGACTCGACGTGGCCCATCTGGACACCGGATCGATGTATCGCGCGGTGGCCTGTCGTGTTGCCCATCTTGGAATTGATCCGAAGGCCAATCCGCTCGACGCCATCGAGGTGGCTCGTACCTGCCGGTTGGACATTGACACCTCTGCCAACCACGACCTCGTCGTCATCGACGGTGACGATGTCACCGAAGAGATCCGGTATCCGGAGACCAGTGCCACGGTGTCTGCGGTTGCGACCATTCAGCCTGTTCGAGACGCCCTCACCGCTCGCATGCGCCAGATTGCGGCCAACTGCGGACGCATCGTCATGGAAGGTCGCGACATCACCACGGTTGTGTGCCCCGACGCCCAGGTGAGAGTGCTCCTGGTCGCCGATCCTGCCGTTCGCATCGCGCGTCGTCAGGCTGAGTTGGGGGAGAAGGTCGACATGGAACAGGTCATCGACTCGATCGTGCGTCGTGACCGTGACGACTCGACGGTGTCCACCTTTGAGCAGCCCGCTAAAGGGGTGACCTTGGTCGACTCCACCCATCTCGATCTGGGGCAGGTCATCGACGCCGTCATCGGCCTGGTTCCTCAGTCGCTGCGCTGAACGATATTTCCACGGGCGCGAGTGCGTGTACCGTGGTTCAGTCCCCTAGCAGGAGTGTGCCCTCATGTCCGATTCGCCCGAGTTCCTCGACGGCCCCAGTGACGGCACCGAGGAAGCCCTTCCCAAGCCGGTCGTCGCCGTCGTCGGGCGGCCCAATGTGGGTAAGTCCACCCTCGTCAACCGCATCCTCGGACGCCGAGCGGCTGTTGTGCAGGATGTCCCCGGCGTAACCCGAGACCGGGTGTCCTATGACGCCGAGTGGTCCGGTCGTCAGTTCGTGCTCGTAGACACCGGTGGTTGGGCCTCCGATGCCTCAGGCATGGCCGCCATGATCGCTGAGCAAGCTGAGCTGGCCATCTCGACGGCCGACGCGGTGCTGTTCATCGTCGACGCCAATGTCGGTACGACTGACGAGGACGAGGCTGTCGTCCAGGTGTTGAGGCGGTCACGCAAACCCATCGTCGTGGCAGCCAACAAGGTCGACGACGTGCGTGGTGAGGCCGAGGCCGCGACGATGTGGAACCTCGGTCTGGGGGAGCCCCACCCGGTGTCTGCCATGCATGGCCGCGGATCGGGTGACCTTCTCGACGCCCTTATTGAGGTGCTGCCAGAGAGCCCGGCCAGTTACGAGACGACCGGTGGTCCGCGCCGTGTTGCCATCGTCGGCAAGCCGAACGTCGGCAAGTCCTCGCTTCTCAACCGTCTGGCCCGTCAGAATCGTGCAGTGGTCTCGGATGTCTCCGGGACGACGGTTGACCCGGTCGACGAGTTGGTGACCGTTGGCAGCACCCTGTACCAGTTCATCGACACTGCTGGACTGCGCAAGCGGGTCAAGGAAGCCTCGGGGCACGAGTACTACGCGTCCCTACGTACCCGGGCGGCCATCGAGCGCGCCGAGGTGTGCGTCGTCGTCATCGATGCCTCGGAGCCGATCAGTGACCAGGATCTGCGCATCCTCACCATGGTCGAGGAGGCCGGACGCGCGATGGTCATCGCCTACAACAAGTGGGATCTGACCGACGACGAGCGTCGTCGTTATCTGGAGCGCGAGATCGAACGTGACGTGCAGGCCTACTCCTGGGCTCCGCGGGTCAACATCTCTGCTCTCAAGGGTCGCAACGTCGACAAGCTCGAAAAGGCCATCGAGACGGCTGCCGCAGGTTGGGAGACGAGGATCTCGACCGGAAAGCTCAATGCCTTCCTCGGACGTCTGGCGGCGGCACATCCCCACCCCGTGCGTGGTGGCAAGCAGCCGAGGATCCTCTTCGGTACCCAGGCTCACACCTGCCCGCCGACCTTCGCCCTGTTCACCTCAGGGATGTTCGACCAGGGATACGTGCGGTTCATCATCAGGCGGCTGCGCGAGGACTTCGGCTTCGCCGGATCACCGGTGCACGTCGAGATCCGTCCACGCGAGAGGCGCGGAAAGAAGTGACCAATTTGGTTGGAGGAGCGGAAGTACGCTAGTGTACTTCTCCGGATCGCCGAGCGATCCAATCGGGCTGTAGCGCAGCTTGGTAGCGCACTTGACTGGGGGTCAAGGGGTCGCAGGTTCAAATCCTGTCAGCCCGACGAAATGCCTGGTGAGAAGGTGATTCTCACCAGGCATTAATCATTTCTGGATAGGAGTCCCTCCCCCCATGACTCCCCCGGGGGTGCTCGTTGTTGCTGGGGCCGGGCACCGGGCGCGTGCTGCGCTTCTGGTCCCGGCCATCTCAGATGGGCTCGTCGTCTTCGTTCCCTGTCACACTCCGGGATCGGTATCCTGAGCGGGTGGACATGCCGAAGCCAACCCCGTTTCCTGCCCCCGCCGACGATCTCCGACTGGTCATCTCCGACATGGATGGCACCCTCCTCGACGGCGAGGGGAACATCCCGGCCCAGCTGTGGCCACTTCTGGAGATCATGAAGGATCGTGACGTCGCCTTCGTACCGGCTTCCGGACGCCAGTGCGCCACCCTGTCCACGATGTTTCATTCCCACCTCGACGGGATGCCAATCATCTCGGAGAACGGTACCTATGTCGTCCGCGATGGCGCCGACGTCTCCTCATCGATCATCGACCCCGACCTTGCGCACGAGGTGATCGAGGGAGTTCGAAGGCTCGCCGAAGATGGGCATGACGTCGGTTTGGTCGTCGCGACCAAGTCCATCGCGTACCTTGAACGCGGGGATGACCTTTTTGTCTCCCACGTCGCGACCTACTATCACAGCCACACCGTCGTCGATGACCTCACCGAGCACACCGGCGACGTCATCAAGTTGTCCATCTATGACTTCGGCGAGGCCTCCGAGGTCACTCACCCGACGATGCAGCGCATCGCCCCTGACCACCAGGTCATCCTTGCCACCCCGAACTGGGTCGACATCATGAACTCCGGCGTGAACAAGGGCAGTGCCGTCAAGGCTGTGCAGGCCGATCTGGGTGTCACCCCGGGCCAGACAGCGATCTTCGGCGACTTCCTCAATGACCTTGAGATGATGCCGCTGGCGAAGTGGTCCTTCGCAATGGCCAACGCCCATCCCGACATCATTGAGGCCTCGAACTACGTTGCTCCGTCCTACAAGGAGAATGGCGTCATCACGGTCCTCGCCAAGCTCCTCGACGTCGAAGTACCCGACGCCTGATCAGGCCAACCCAAACTCCCTGGCCCGCCGCCAGAGATGGTCGCGGGCCTCCGGGTGGGCAGTGTTCTCGATGAGTTGACGAACCTGCTCATTCTGGGAGTTTCCGAACAGCTCAGCCGTGCCCTGCTCCGTGATGATGACCGAGGGCTGGATCGCCGAAACCGGTGAATCAAGCACGTCCACGATCGTCGAGCGGTTGGCTTTCGGATGCCAACTGCGCATGGCAATGAGGGCCTGACCACCGGGGGAGTGCATGGCGCCCACTAGGAAGTCGGTGGATCCACCGACCCCGGAATAGATCTTGGTACCGACGCGAGTTGCGTTGACCTGACCGAACAGGTCCACCTGCAAAGCCGTATTGACACTGGTGGCCTTGGGTTGGCCAGCGATGGTCCCGGGGTCATTCGTGGTCTCGCAGCGTAGCAACCGCACCCGCGGATTGTCGTCGAGCCACTCGTACAAGGCGGGTGTTCCCATCGCGAAGGTGCCGGTGACGACGCGATCGTCCAGGGTATGAGCATCGTCCAGGAGGCGGATGGAGTCGGTGAGGAGTTCGGTCCACACGCCTACGTGGATGTTCTCGGGCAGCTGAGCGACGACGGCGTCAGGAACCGCACCGATCCCCACCTGGAGGGTGGCGCCGTCACGGATCCGAGAAGCCACCCGGTCACCGATTTGGCGGGCCAGCGGACCCGGGGACGGCATGGAGGCAGTTGGCAGAGAAGCGTAGACGAAAACACCGATATCAATGTCATCGACGTCAACGATCCCGTCGCCGAGGACATGGGGCATGTTCGGATTGACCTGGGCAATGATGAGAGCACCTCGCCGCTTGGCCGCGTCGAGGGCGGCCGGCAACACCTGGACCTCAATACCCATGCTCACGGTGCCATTGCGTGGCGTGCTGGTGTGCAGAACGAGGATGTCGGGCGCGAGTCGCTCCTCGTAGAGGCTCGGTGCCAGGCTTAAACGACAGGGGACGTACTCGAGGCTCTCGGCACGTCGACTACCCGGGCCGATGAAGATCGTCTCGTGAACGACGTCCTTGCGTGTGGGTACACCGACTGGCGCATTGATGCACACCAACCGCCACGTCTCGACACACCGGTCGATGATGCCCAGGAGTGGTACGGGAGTGGCCCCCGAACCGCCACAGACGACCCGCGGCTGGCCTGCCACACCCCGCAAGACGCGTTCAAGGCCGACTTGATCCATCATGCGCACGACAAAGAGAGTAGTGGCTGGGACCCTTCACATGGTGGGCACGACGACGAGAACTGGCAGAATGGTCGCGATGTCACCCCGTCTGCCAGCGCACAGAACCAGCCCCGTAGGCCCCGGAGTCGGGACCGTCGAGACCAAGTACGCGACGGTTGCCACGCCGGACGACCCTCTCCATCTGATCGCTGGTGGCCGTCTCGATCACGTCACCGTCGCCTACGAAACCTACGGCACTCTCAATGAAGCTCGTGACAATGCGGTGTACATCTGTCACGCTCTCACCGGAGACGCCCACGCAGCGGGTTTCCACCCGGGAGCGGATCGCCCAGGGTGGTGGGACAACATCATCGGACCGGGTCGCGCCATCGACACCGACCGCTTCTTCGTCATTGCTTCCAACCTGCTGGGAGGCTGTTCCGGTACAACTGGACCGGCCTCGACCAATCCGGACACCGGGAAACGCTGGGGACTCGATTTCCCTCAGATCGACATGCACGACTTCGTCGAAGTGCACCTGCGACTCGCCGAGCACCTGGGTGTGGAGCACTTTCACGCCGTTGTCGGCGGCTCCATGGGCGGTATGCAGGCCCTCGACTGGTCGCTGACGTACCCGTCGACCCTGGACAACGCCATCATCATTGCCTCGTCGAGCGGGTTGACAGCTCAGAACATCGCGTTCTCCGCGGTGGGACGCGAGGCGATCCTACGCGATCCAGCCTTTGCGGATGGCACCTATGACGACGTCCGCCCAAACACCGGATTGTCGATCGCGCGGATGCTCGCTCACATCACTTATCTGTCCGAGGACGCCTTCGCCGAGAAGTTCGGACGGTCTCGTCAGTCCGAATCGGTGGAACGCGGGTTCGGCATCAACTTCGCCGTCGAGTCATACCTTGATCACCAGGGCGAGGCCTTCCTCACCCGATTCGACCCACTCAGTTACATCTATCTGACTCGGGTCATGGACTACTTCGACCCGTTCGGTCGCGCCGGGGCCACCGACGCACTGGCGGCAGATCCGGTTAACTTCCTCGTCATCTGCTTCGACACCGACTGGCGATTCTCCCCGGCCCACTCACGCCGGATTGCCCGTCATCTCGAGGGGGGAGGGCTACCAGTGAGTTTCGCGACGATTGCCTCGTCGTGGGGTCATGACTCCTTCCTCATGAAGCTCGACCCCTACCACGACCTCGTCAAGGCCTTCCTCACCGCCGACCGGTTGCCGATGAGGGCATCACCGCGGGCACCACACTTCGACGGCCACCTGTGCACGAGGGAGACGACGCTGTGACACTCCGTCCCGATCAACGCATCATCACCTCGCTCGTGCCGTCCCATTCCCGCGTCCTAGACCTTGGATGTGGCGACGGTTCCTTGCTCCGTCACCTCATCACCACCCGAGACTGTCTGGGGACCGGTGTCGAGTTGGATCAGTCCTCCCTCGCCACCGCGATGTCGGCGGGGGTGCCGGTGCTGGGGATGGATCTCAACGAGGACCTGGGAGAGTTCCACGACGACTCCTACGACGTCGTCATCTTGTCGCAGACCCTGCAGGCCGTCGTCTCTCCTGACGTCGTCTTAGCGGAAATGGCACGCATCGGCACCCTGCTCATCCTGCTCGTGCCGAACTTCGTGTACTGGCGCAACCGACTCAAGATCATCGGAGGCAGGATGCCGGCCTCCCACGATCTGCCGTACTCCTGGCATGACACCCCCAACCAGTCGTATTCCGGCGTGGCAGACCTCGAGGACTGGTTCGCCGAGTTCGACCTGGAGATTGTCAAAAGAGTCTGCCTCGACGGCCGGGGTCGCCCGTCCCGGGTAGCATCTGCGGCACCGAATTTGCTCGCCGGATCCACCATTCACGTGCTGAGATCCCACTGGGCCGAACCGGGGACAGGGAGGAGCCACTCATGACCAAGCACCACGACGAGGAGGACGAAAATCGGTCGCCGATCCTGGAAGCCACCGACCGCCAAATCCTGAGTCTGCTCGAGGGAGACGGTCGGATGTCGTGGACTGAGCTCGGACATCAGACGGGTTTGTCCACCTCAGCCGCCCAGCAGCGCGTCAAGAGGCTCGAAGCCAAGGGAATCATCTGCGGCTACCACGCCACCCTGAACCTGGAAGCCATCGGCGCAGGCATTACGGCTTTCATCTTCCTCAACCCCATCGATCCTGGGGAGGACGAGAGGATCCCCGACGTCCTGAAGACCTTCTCGGAGGTGAGAGGCTGCCACTCCATCGCTGGCGCAGCCTCCTACCTGGCGAGAGTTCAGGCCCCCAATACCAGTCGCCTCGACCAGCTGGTCACCCGCATTCGCAAGGAGTGTCACTGCGGGACGGAAACGGTCGTCGTCCTCGACACCATGTTCGACGATCTCGGCATGCTGGGTACCCGGTGACACACCTCTCCCACCTTTCGCACACGTCGTGGCTGCGCGGCCTGGCTGCACTTGCCGCCGGAGCCGCCACAGGTACTGGATTCCAGCCGCTGGATTGGTGGATCCTCGTCATTCCAGGACTCGCCGCACTCATCCTGCTCGTCCGTCCCACGACAGGCCGTGCCGCGGCGGGTCTGGGATACCTCTTCGGTCTCGGCCTGTTCGCCACCACCATCGCCTGGGTCGGCGTCATGGGCCCTCCGGTGGCGGTGCTTCTCACTGCCGTCATGGCGTTGTGGTGTCTCCTGGCCGGGTGGGCCATCCGCTGCGTCAGTGTCCTGCCCGGTGCGCCTTTGTTCCAGGCCATGGTCTGGACGGCCACAGAAGTGGGAGCCGCTGCGGTCCCGCTTGGGGGGTTCGGCTGGGTTCGGCTGGCCTGGACTGTCGTCGACACTCCATGGGTCGGAGCCCTGAGGTGGGCTGGGACGACGGGGACGAGTCTTCTTGTGGCCCTGGCGGCAGCCCTCTTGGCGCGTGTCGTCGCTGCCCGAGGAAAGAGGAGAGTCCACAATGCGGTTGGCCTCATGGCAGAACTCGTCGTCGTCGCAGTCCTGGCGACCGTGTCAGGGACGATCGCCACACGCGACACTCATGATGACAGCGTTCGGGTACTCGTCGTCCAAGGGGGAGTGGACGGTACTGCCGGTCCCTACGCGATGGGCTATGCCCGGTCCGTCACGGACAATCATCTGTCCCAGACGATTATGGCCGTCGCCGAGCAACGGGTTTCAGGCAAGGGCGCACACGACATGATCCTGTGGCCCGAGAACTCCACCGACATCGATCCAGTTCTTGACGTCAAGAGCCACCAGATCGTCATGGGGGCGCTGGCCATCTCGAAGCGGCCAATTCTCGTGGGAGCAGTGACCGACGGACCCGGCGATGACGAGCGCCAGACGACGTCGATGTGGTGGCCGGCGTCGTCACCCAAGCCGACATCCATCTATCACAAACGCAACTTGGTGCCGTTCGGTGAGTGGATTCCGGCCAGGTCATTCTTCCTGCCACTCATTCCCATACTGGAGAATATTGGACGCCAGTCCGTTCCGGGGACGACTCCGGGTGTCCTCGACTCAACTATTTCTGGGACGAAGGTTCCGATCGGTGTGGTGGTCTGTTTCGAGGTTGCCTATGACGACACTGTCGCGGACACGGTTCGCCATGGGGCAAGAATTCTTGCGGTTCAATCCAACAACTCGTCATTCATCGATACCGCCCAAACTCCCCAGCAATGGCAGATCACCAGAGCGCGCGCGGTTGAAACTGGGAGACACATCATCGTCTCGACGACAAATTCCTTTTCTGGGTTGGTCAATCCGGATGGCTCAGTATCCCTGCGTACCGAAGAGGGAGCGCACACCAATTTCACGGTGCGGGTTCCGCTGGAGTCCGAGCTGACGCTGGCCGTGAGAATGGGGATGTGGCTACGGGTCGTCGTCGTTCTCGTTGCGGCTGGCGCGGTAGTGGTGTCGGTGATTCGACGTCGTCGCGATATGCTCGCACAAGCAAACAACAGATCGGAGAGGAATGTTCACCACCGGCACTGAGGTCCGGCTCGACAAGGTCCTCGTCATCATTCCGACCTACAACGAGGCGGAGAATGTCGAGACGATTGTCGCGCGCACCCGCCGCGCTAATCCGAAGGTCGATGTTCTCGTCGCCGACGACAATTCTCCGGACGGCACCGGTGAGATCGCTGACCGTCTGGCGTCTGCAGACGATCACGTTCACGTCCTGCATCGCAAGGGCAAGGAAGGCCTCGGCGCCGCGTACCTTGCCGGGTTCCACTGGGGTTTGGACCACGGCTACGACATCCTCGTCGAGATGGATGCCGACGGCTCCCATCAACCCGAGCAACTGCCGTTGCTCCTCGAGGCCCTCAAGCATGCCGACATGGTCAAGGGATCTCGCTACGTCAAGGGTGGATCCGTCGTCAACTGGCCGAAGTACCGTGAGCTCATCTCGCGTGGTGGCGGCCTGTGGACCCGGATGTGCCTGGGAATTGGTGTCAAGGATCCCACCGGTGGTTTCAACGCATTCCGCGCGAACACCTTGCGGACGATCGGCCTGGACGAGGTTGCCTCGGCCGGTTACTGTTTCCAACTCGACCTGACGTGGCGCACCCTCAAGAAGGGCATGACCGTCGCCGAGGTGCCGATTGAGTTCATCGAGCGCGAGTACGGCAACTCCAAGATGAGCAAGGAAATCGTCGTCGAGGCTCTGCTTCGCACCACCTTGTGGGGGGTTGACTACCGTTCTCACCAGCTCAAGGATCTCGGGCACGTCGCCCTAGAACGGGCTGAGCAGGTTGCTGGCGACATCAAGGACCGTCGCTCGAAGCGCTGAGGCCAAACCAGAGACCATGAGAGTGCCCCGCGGAGCTTCTCTGCGGGGCACTCTCATGGTCTTCGGGGCCACGACACGCTGACTCGGTGTCGCCCCAGGACTCTGACCGAGGATCAGTCCCCCTTACGGATCTCCTCCAGCCTTTCGGCAAGCAATTCCTCGAGTTCAGGGATTGAGCGACGCTCAGTAAGCATGTCCCAGTGGGTGCGCTGCGGCTTCTGCTTCTTCCGCTGAGGATCGGTGCCGTCGCTCCGCAGCGCCTCAGCGCCACAGCGCGGGCACTCCCACAAGCTCGGCAGATCTGCCTCGGTGGAGAAGGTGAGGTCGAAGTGGTGACCGTTCTGACAGTCGAAGCCAATCTCTTGGCGTTCGGCCATCTCAACGCCTTCTTCGTCCTCGAAGCTCTTGGATCCCAAACCCATGCCTCGCAGTGCACGGTCGGCCATGATGCTCCCTCCTGGTCGTCGGCGTCAGGCCCTGGTTGGGCCGTCGTCCATGGATCCAGCATCCCACAAGCCACAAAATCCGGGAGCAGAACCGAATTTCGGGACGAGCGTTCGCGTCGTGGAACAAGCTGTGACCAGTTGGGCATCCAGCTCGCCGCGACTCACCGTGGAATGAGTGTCGGGGCGTCCTTGGGCTGGTGAATGCGCGCGAAGTCGCACATGAGGTCGGGGCGATCCGTGACGATCCCGTCGACTCCCATGTCCATGAGTTCTCGAGCCTCTGACACCTCGTTGATCGTCCAGACGTGAACCGCTCGACCAAGGCGATGGGCAGCGGCAACGAAGGTCGGCGTCACCAGGGGAACACCGTACCGGCTCACACGATGGGGGACCTGGTACGCGTCGCCTCGGGATTCGGCCATCTGGAGGCTGTTCGGTCCGACGACGGCCCACCCAACTCCGACCGGTCCCACCGCGGTGGCCGTGCGCTCGCGCGCCAACCGGCGGAACGTTCGGATGCGTTTGCTGCTGAACGATCCGACGCAGACCCGATTCCAGGCCCGGTGACGGGAAAGGACCTCGATGAGGGGCATGGTGGCGGCGTCGTGCTTGATGTCGATATTGATGAAGGATTCCGGAAAGGCGTCAAGGACGTCATCGAGGGTGGGGATGGGCTCTCCGCCGACGCTGGCTTGCCTGACCTCGTGCCACGGCATCTTTGCGATGACACCGCTGGACTCGGTGACCCGGTCGAGAATGGGGTCATGAAAGGCCATGAGGACACCGTCACTGGTGGCGTGAACATCAGTCTCGAGGTGGGTGCATCCCAGATCCACCGCATGTCTAAAAGCTGCCAGGGTGTTCTCGATCCCCTTGTTGGCAGTCATTCCGGCTCCGCCCCGATGGGCAAGAACGGTGAACGGACGTTGGCAATACGGATAGTCAGTGGCTCGCACAGCCATCCATTCTGCCCTTGAGATGGTTCGGATCCGTGATCGCCATGGCAACTACAGTGTCCATGCGTGAGGCCCACCGTCTTGTCATTGCAGTCCCATGTCGTCCAGGGAACCGTCGGAAACAGCATCGCGGTTCCGGTGATGCGCGTCATGGGGGTCCGAGCATGGGGGATGCCCACGGCTCTGCTGTCCAACCACAATGGCCGCTCCAGCGTCGCCGGTATCCCGATCGATGCTCAGCAGATCAACGGCATGGTTGACGCCCTCAATTCCAACGGCGAACTCAAGCATGTTGACGCTGTATTGTCGGGTTACCTCACGGCTCTCACCGGTCCCACCGTCTTGCGGACCGTGGAGAAGTGCCGGGAGCACCATCCCGATGCCATGTGGGTCTGTGACCCCGTCATGGGAGACATGGTTGGCGATCAGGTGAGGATTTACGTTCCCGACGACACCGTGGCTTTCATGAAAGAGGCTGTCCAAAGTGCCGACGTCCTTGTGCCGAATGTGGCCGAGCTCGGCATTCTGACCGACACCGTGCCGCGCACGATTGACGAGATCGTGGACGCAGCTCGTGGCCTTGATGGCCCGAAACTCGTCGTCGTCACCTCGGTACCGCATCAGGACGAGAACGGTGACGGGCTGGCCATGGTTGCGGTGACGGGGAAGAGGACCGTTGTGACCCATGGCCCCCTCATCGACCGTCACTTCAACGGCGCTGGCGACCTGACGACGGCAGTCCTGACGGCCCAGCTCGTCGCAGGGGAGTCCCCGGAGACTGCACTCGGCAAGGCTGCAGGCGTCGTCCATGCGGTCCTCGAGCGCACTTGGAACCATCCCGGTGACGAATTGGACTGGTCGCCCGAGGACGCCTCGGCTCAGCCGTGGAAGACGGAGATCTTGGCTCCCAGCGCCCCGAGTCGGGTGGGTAGGTCCTCGTAACCGCGGTTGATCATGTAGACGTCGCGCAGGGTCGTCTCGCCGGAGGCGGCCAGGGCAGCCAACAACAGGCAGACGGCCGGGCGCAGGGCCGGTGGGCAGATGAGTTCACGGCCGCGCCAGCGCGTCGGTCCCCGCACGATGAGTCGGTGCGGATCGAGGAGCTGGACGTCGGCTCCAAGTTTGCCCAACTCGAGCAGATGGATGGCCCGGTTCTCGTAGCACCAGTCGTGGATGAGGGTCTGGCCCTTGGCCTCCGCGGCGATGACGGCGAAGAACGGCAGGTTGTCGATGTTGAGGCCCGGGAAGGGCATCGGGTGGATCTTGTCCGCGACCGCGCGTAGCTTGCTCGGGCGGACGGTGACGTCGACCAGACGGGTGAATCCGTTGTGGGAGACGTACTCGGGGGAGAGGTCGAAGTCCAGACCCATCTCGGAGAGAATCGCCAACTCGATTTCGAGGAACTCGATGGGGCAGCGGGTGATCGTCAGCTCAGACTTGGTGACGACGGCTGCCGTGAGAAGGCTCATGGCCTCGATCGGGTCCTCGGACGGCGCGTACTCGACGTCGACATCTATGTTCTCGACGCCACGAATGCGCAGGGTCGTCGTCCCGATGCCCTCGATCTCGACGCCGAGCTGGCACAGGAAGACGCACAGGTCCTGAACCATGTAGTTCGGGCTGGCATTGCGCAATACCGTCACGCCCGGAGTCTGGGCTGCGGCGAGCAGAGCGTTCTCGGTGACGGTGTCGCCGCGCTCGGTCAGGACGATGTGACGCTCCTTGACCGTGCGATCCGTCATGTGGCACTGGTAGAAACCCTCGGTCGCGACGACGTCAAGACCGAAGGCGCGCAGGACCTGGAGGTGAGGCTCGACGGTACGGGCGCCCAAGTTGCAGCCGCCGGCGTAAGGGAGCTTGAAGGAGTCATAGAAGCGCATCAGTGGGCCGAGGAACATGATGACGCTTCGGGTGCGACGGGCGGCCTCGATGTCCATGTCGTCAAGATTGAGCTCAGCAGGACGAATGAGGGTGAGGTCGCGCTCGTCCTCGGACCACTCGTAGGTGACGCCGATGGACGTCAGCACCTCAAGGATGCGATTGACCTCCTCGATGTGAGCGACTCCGCGCAACACAGTGCGGCCACGGTTGATGAGGCAGCCACACAGCAGGGCAACGGCAGCGTTCTTGGAGGAACGCACCTCGATGGAGCCCTCGAGCTGGTGGCCGCCTTCGATGCGGTAGTTCATCGTGCCGCCACCCGGCTGGGTGATGATGGGGGACTCAAGGGCCTCGGCGATGCGGTTGATGTACTCCAGCGAGAGGTTCTGTGTGCCTGACTCGACCCGGTGGATGGCGCTCTGGGAGGTCTTGAGGAGCTCCGCCAGTTGGTTCTGCGTCATGCCGCGCTGCTTGCGTGCGTCGCGGATGAGGCGACCGACGGCAGCTGGGGTGATGTTGTCCACAGCAGATCCTTTCGACGAGATGAAGTCTTCCGACAAGGATATATCAGATCTGAGGTTGAACCGCGGGGCAGAAGGGGCCAGTCGCAACCCGACAGAAATCTCCTCAGTGAGATCTTCGTCACAGGCCGACCTTCCCACTAGAGTGTTACCCATGAGCTCACATTTTGACGTTGTTGTCCTCGGAGCTGGCCCTGGCGGCTACGTTGCCGCCATTCGTGCCGCTCAGCTCGGCAAGAAGACCGCCATCATTGAGAAGGAATATTGGGGTGGTGTCTGCCTCAACGTTGGCTGCATCCCCACCAAGTCGCTTTTGCGCAACGCGGAACTTGCGCACATCGTCACCAAGGAGGCTGGCGCCTTCGGCATCGGCGGCGACATCTCCGTCGACTTCGGCAAGGCCTACAGCCGGTCGCGTGAGGTGTCCGACCGGATGGTCAAGGGTGTCCACTACCTCATGAAGAAGAACAAGATCACCGAGTTCTCCGGGTGGGGTGAGTTCACCGGGCCCAAGTCCGTCGTCGTCAAGGACGGGCAGGGTCAGGTGTCCGACGAGATCACCTTCGACAACTGCATCATCGCCGCTGGGTCCACCGTCAAGACCTTGCCGGGAACCCAGCTGTCGGCCCGCGTCGTCACCTACAAGGAGCAGATCCTCTCCGACGAGGTCCCCGGATCGATCATCATCGCTGGTTCCGGCGCCATCGGCACCGAGTTCGCCTACGTCCTGGCCAACTACGGCGCCCAGGTCACGATCGTCGAGTACCTCGACCGGATGGTCCCCAATGAGGATCCCGAGGTCTCCAAGGAACTCACCAGGGCCTACAAGAAGCTCGGTGTCAAGGTCATGGCCGGCACCAAGGTCGAGTCGATCGACGACTCGGGAGACAAGGTCAAGGTGACGGTGAGTCCGGCCAAGGGCGGCGAGTCCACCGTGCTCGAGGCTGACCGGGTCCTGCAGGCTGTCGGCTTCGCCCCGCGGGTCGAGGGGTACGGCCTGGAGACCACCGGCGTCAAGCTCACCGAACGCGGCGCCATCGAGATCGACGACTTCATGCGCACCAGCGTCCCGGGCATCTACGCCATCGGTGACTGCACGGCCAAGCTCATGCTGGCCCACACCGCCGAGGCCCAGGGCGTCGTCGCCGCCGAGACCATCGCCGGGGCGCAGACCATGCCCATCAACTACGCCATGATCCCTCGGGTCACCTACTGTCAGCCGCAGGTCGCCACCTTCGGCTACTCCGAGGCCCAGGCCAAGGAACAGGGCTACGACGTCAAGGTGTCACGGTTCCCGTTCTCGGCCAACGGCAAGGCCTGGGGCATGGGTGACGGGTCCGGCTTCGTCAAGGTCGTCGCCGACGCCCGTCACAACGAGCTGCTGGGAGCCACCATCATCGGACACGACGTATCCGAGCTCATCCCGGCGCTCACCGTGGCACAGATGTGGGACATCACCACTGACGAGGTGGCCCGCAACATCTTCCCGCACCCATCCCTGTCGGAGGCTCTCAAGGATGCTGTCGAGGGTATTGGCGGAGAGATGATCAACATCTGACGTTCTCATGTATGGCTTGAGGCGGGGTCCTGATGACGGGGCCCCGCCTCGGCGTCTGGGCCGCAAGCCCCGGTGTTGCAACAGAGCGAGTTCGAAGACGCGAATGCCGGGCATGAGACCCACGACGAAGACGGATCGAGGGGCCGCGGTCATCCGCGGCCCCTCGATCTCTGGTGTCCGGTGTCAGTACGAGAGGTCCTCGTACTCCGGGTTGTCGATCTGGAGTTCGGCGTACCGGCTCTCGGGGGCCGAGACGTGGTACGGGCGACCTGTGGCCTGCCAGCTGAGGTTCGGCGCACAGTGGACGTTCTGGGCGTCGGCGTCGAGGATGATGAATCCCCAGGCCAGACGTCCTTCCTTGCCGGCGGGCAGGGTGTAGGGCCCGACGACCTGCTTGAGCGACCAGTGGACCTCGTTGACGTAGGTGAACCCGAAGGTCTGCGTCATGATCTTGGCCAGGTCACCCTGACCGGCAACCTTTGCGCTGACCTGGAGGGTCTGGGTGCGCGACTGTTTCACCTTCGTCGAAACGGGCACGGCATTGGCAGTGTTGTTCGCGACGCTGGAGGCGTCGGTCTGCTTGAACCAACGCTTCTTGGCCGTCAGGTAGGTGCCGTTCTCACCGGGGGTCGAGCACTCGGTTCCCGGCTCGTAGTCGGAGTTCCACCGTTGCGGCAGCTCGAACTGGGTGGGGTCACTGGCGGAGGCCGACTCGGCCGCATGGGCGTCGGAGACGGCGAACGGGGCCACTGACAGGGCAGCCGCCGCCGCGAGTGTGACCCCGCGACGCACCTGGTGTGTCAGGAATCCCATGGGCGATCAGGCCTCGAGGGAGGGGTCGTTGTCGCGGGTGCTGATGGCGATGTGACGCTCCTTCGGAAGGCTCGCGGTGAACTCGCCACCGTTGGCCTTCCAGGTGTGATCGGAGCCGCAGACGGTGTGCTGGCCACGGAAGTCCGAGACGACCCATCCGGCACGCAGGACCGCGGTCTTGCCCGGAGCCAGGTTGTACGGGCCGACGGTGTCGCCGACCTCGTAGGACTGGCTGTCGGTGTAGCTCGTCGAGAAGGTGACGTGGATGAGGTCGAGGATCGGGAAGTCGACCCCGGCCGAGACGTTCCAGGTCTTCGTCTTGGTCTCGGTGATGGTCCGGGTGATGGGCAGCGGCTCGTCGTTGTAGTTCGAGATGGTCCACGTGCCGGCCGAGCCGTCGAAGTAGCTACGGGTCCGGGTGATGGTCTGGCCGGTCTCACCGATGCTGGCGCAGGAGGCGCCGATCGTCGTGGGGTTGGCGGCCTGGGCTGGGGTAGCAGCCTGGGCCGGAACGACCGTGAAAGCGGCCGAGGCGACGAGGGCTGCGGGAACGGCAAGAAGTCGGGTGATCATGAGTGTTCTCCTTCGTGGTCGGGATTGACGGTGGTCGTGGTGTCGGGGACGCCTAGGTCAGCGGTCTGACTGAGTCGGCAGGGGGAGCTGGCGGTACTTGTCGGGAGTGACGTCGATCTTGCGAACGCTGCCGTCCCGGGAGGTGACGGTGGCCTCGGCCCAGAAACCGCTCGGCGCCGAGGCGGTGCCGTAGTTCGACACCAAGCTGTACTTTCCGTCCCTGCCGCAGTGGATCTCGCGATAGTTCACGCGGGTCATCGTCGTGCCATAGGTGACGCGCACACGCTCACCGGGCTGCAGATGTACCGCACCGAGGGCGGTTCCGACGGGCATATAGGCACGGTAGGTGCTGTCAACCGAGCCAAGCCATCCTGCCGGCGGGCGGCCGTAGCGACCCATCCAGTTGGCGTACCCGTTGTACTGGGCGCCCACGACGAAGTCGGTCACCGGGTGGTAGTCGTAGGGGGCCTTCGACCAGTTGAGGAAGTCCGTCGAGTAGCCGGGCTTGCGGTAGGTGGGCTGGATCGACGAGATGTCGTAGGGGTACCACGCGATGTCGCGGGCACGGCAGGTCTGACCCTTCGCCGGCCAGGACGGATCCTTCTGCGGAGCGACGGCGGGCTCGACGACGTGGTCGGTCGGCTTCGCCACGGACTCCAGGCTGGGGCCCGACATGGCGGTGTACGCGTCCGATCCCATCGGCTTGCTGTTGGCACCCGCGTGGCGCGACGGGATCTGCATCGCCAGATCCGAGATGGAGCCGTCGGCGTGGATGAGGTAGACGAAGGCGTATCGCCCGGCCGGACCGGTGCCACGAATGACGTTAGCACCGTTGGAGTTCTGCAGGACGCCGTCGCGGCAAGTGACGAACATCGAGACGAAGTCCTTCTCGAGGACGCCGTATTCGACGCGGATCGACTCACCTGGCTTGAGCTTGACGGGACCGACGGTCTCACCCTCGACCCAGCCATTGGACATCTTGAGGCCGATGTCAGACTTGGCGGTGGTGTTCCATCCAGAGGGGAGCTTCGCCGCCGAGGTCGCCGAAATGTCGTGGTTGCTCTCAGTTTCGATCGTGCCGGTGTACGGCACGACCTGATCGGTGCGGTTGGTGAACTGGATCGTGCCGTCGCTGAGGTAGCGTCGTCCCGTCTCACCGTAATGCCACTCGGGGTATCCCTGGGCGTGGGCGGAGGCATCCGTGCACGACTCATAGAGGTGCGCGATCGGATAGCCCTGCGGCTTGGGTGGAATGACGGCGTGAGCCGCCGGCAGCTGCATCATGGCAGACACTGCGAGGACTGCCGAGGCAGTCGCCGCGAGAACTCTGCGCCCTGGACGTCTCTTCAAGGGCATGGCTTTTTCATACTCCTCACGGATTCGCATCCATAGGAATTGACGTGCTTCACAGAGCCCCTGTGGAAGTCGATGCACGCCCCTGTCAAGGAGCATGGGCAACCATCCCGGGAGGATCTGCGATCCAATGCTAGCGACGCGGAGGTTCAATTCATGAAGGGCGGCGATCGGGAATATCCAGTAATGACGCGGTTGCGAACAGGACATGAACCCGTGATGACGAGCATGTGATCGGACACCGAACCGGTGCAATGACCCCCAGGCAATAACAAGACCACTGGACCCGTCGACAGCATTTATATCATCTCGTAAATATATACCGAATCCGCACGTCGCCTTCCGGGGCCGCCATCACTGCATGACCTCGCCTGTGGACAGTGTACGAGTGAGACATCCGCCACTTCTTGGACATGTCGCTCGGGATGGAAATTTGGATTCTCGGGGCGGGTTCATGGATGAATGGGACGATTCACCACCTGCGTGGTACGGTGCGTTTCGCCGGCCAGGGAACCTGGTGCGAATCCAGGATTGACGCGCAGCGGTGTGGGTGATGGCTCGCCGCGAGCCCACTGGGTGGAGACACCTGGGAAGGGGGACGAGCCGCGCGACCCCGAGTCCGAAAACCTCCCGGCGAATGCAGCCGCCGTACGCCTCGCGAGATGGGCGCCAACCGCCAGGAGTTCCTTTGCCACACGTCCGCCATCGAGACACCCATCCCTGCGCTTCGCGCGGGCAACGGCAATCGTCGGACGGATCGACGTCATCGCGGGCCCACCAGGATCGCCGGTTGCCCGCCGGGCCCGTACTGCTGGTCCTGGCGGTTGCTCTTGCTCTGAGTGTCGTGCTCTCGCTGGCCTTCGGCACGATCCGGCTGCCCGTCGAACAGGCGTGGCACGTCCTGGATGTACACGTGCGCGGAGGCAGCGTCGAGGCCACCGCGGACCAGATCGTGTGGGGGTTGCGACTTCCACGAACGGTGCTGGCCGTCGTTGCCGGGGCCGGACTGTCCGTCGGTGGTGCCGTCATGCAGACCTTGGTACGCAACCCGTTGGCCGATCCGTACATGCTCGGGGTCTCGGCAGGGGCCAGCGTCGGGGCGACAGCCGTCATCACCACGGGAACGCTGGCGGCCTTCGGCGTGTACTCGCTGTACCTGGGTGCCCTTCGAGGTGCCCTCGTCGCGACCGCGGCCGTGTTCGGCATCGCCATGGCCCAGGGAGGTCTGAGCCCCTTGCGGCTCGTCCTCACCGGTGTCGTCATGTCCTCGGCCTTCAGCGCGATGTCGAGCTTCCTGGTCTTCCACAGCAACGACCCGAAATCGGCCCAGTCCGTCCTCTTCTGGCTGTTGGGCAGCGTGGCGGGTGCCTCCTGGCAGACCCTCGTGCCGACGGCGGTGGTGGTCCTCGTCACCCTGCTGTTGCTCATGATTGGATCGAGGTGGCTCGACGCGCTGGCAGCAGGCCCGGAACTCGCCTCCTCGCTCGGGGTCCCGGTCACCGGCCTGAGCGTCGCCCTCTTCATCGTCCAGGCCATTTTCGTGAGCGCGATCGTCGCGGTCTCCGGCGGCATCGGATTCGTGGGCCTCGTCATTCCCCACCTCACTAGGTTCCGCGTGGGACCGCGCCATCACGTCGTCCTGCCGGTCAGCGCTTTGTTCGGTGCGCTCTTCCTCGTGTGGGTCGACGTCCTCTCCCGGGTGGCGAGCCGACCTCAGGAGACTCCGTTGAGCATCGTCACAGGTCTGCTAGGTGTAACCACCACACAGGTTAGGTACATCGGGCTGGTCAGAGACAGCTGTGGCTGGGCACGGGCGAGGGCCTGTGGGTGGAGTGTGTTGCTACCACACAAAGCACGACTCCCAAGAGGCCCTCATGACCCACCGTAATGCCCCGTTGTCCGAAACCGGACGTTTGCGCCTGGCCTGCTGCATCGTCGAGGATGGCTGGCCCCTGCGTCGGGCCGCCGAACGCTTCAACGTCAGCGTCACCACGGCCCGACGCTGGGCACAGCGCTACCGCGCCCACGGGCCGGCCGGAATGCGTGATCACTCCAGCCGACCCCACCACCAGCCCCGACGGGTCTGCCGTCGCACGCAACGACGGGTGGTGGGATAGCGCATCACCCACCAGTGGGGCCCAGCACGCATCGCCTACCACCTACGCCACCAGCACCTCAGCGTCTCGACCGTCGGCAAGATCCTGCAACGCTACGGATGCCCACCCCTGACCTGGATCGACAAGGCCACCGGCGCCCGGCTACGCGCCTAGCCCACACCCGTCCGCTACGAACACGACACCCCCGGTTGGCTGGTCCACGTCGACATCAAGAAGCTGGGCCGGATCCCCGACGGCGGCGGCCACCGCATGGTCGGATGCGCCCAAGGAGTACGCAACCGTGGCTGATCCGCCAGCGGGGGTGGGTATCACTACATCTACAACGCCGTCGACGACCACTCCTGCCTGGCCTACGTCGAGGTCCTCAGCGATGAGCGCAAGGACACCGCCGCCGGGTTCTGGACCAGGGCCCAGGCCTGGTTCGCCAGCCAGGCCATCACCGTCAAGCGGGTCCTGACCGACAACGGCTCCTGCTGCCGGTCCAAAGTCTTCAACAAGGCACTCAAAGACACCCACATCACGCACAAGTACACCCGGCCCTACACGCCCAAGACCAACGGCAGGGTCGAGCGGTTCAACAGGACCCTGGTCGCCGAGTGGGCCTACGCACGGCCCTACGCCAGCGAGACCGACCGCCTGGCCGAACTCCCCGGCTGGCTGCACCACTACAATCACCACCGCGGGCACACCGCGCTCAAAGGCAAATCACCCGCCGACCGCGTACCTAACCTGTCCGGCGATTACACCTAGCGGCCTACCGCTACTACCAACAAGAAACCGCCAACCTTAACGTAGCCCGGCAGGTATTCAGCCCTTATCTTTGCGTGACCCTACTCGACAAAGGCACCGTCAACACCGACGACACCGTCACCTTCCAATTCCGCGACGGTAGTCAGATAAGCATCGCCAAGACCTAAACAAGTACGACTAATCGTCGCCCGGCTCAGCCATAACCTTCAAGAACTTGACTCCACCTTGATTTATCAAGTCTCGGGCAAGATCATTGGCGACTGGCATCACAGTCTCGATGGGTGCCAGTGGATCAAGTTCCGTCGACACCAGCCGGAAGCGGTGGATCGGCTCCGCGTACTCCTCTGGCAGCAAGAAGTTCGTGTTTGATTCCGTCGTGCGAATATAGATCGGCTCGCTAGGATTTCCGACCAAACCTACCCGCACCTGGAACCCGGCATTCGATTGACGGCTCGCAGCGTGAGCACGCAGCAGTGCGATGAAGTCGATCAGAGCAGATTCAATGTCCGAAGCCATGCAATGATTCGGTAGACCCACCGGGTAGTAGTGACGGGCTTCTTCTCGATCTGTCAGGGCTCCGAGGCGGTAACACGCGAGCACGGTTGCATCATCGTGCAGATACTTCCGAAATGCGTATCGGTCATCGCGATGGCTACGCATTACCCAATGTCGCAGCCCTTTACGGACTTGCCCTAAGTCCCAGCGCACAAGTCTGTTGGCGCTGTAGACGAGTTCAGGGAATGACGCTTCGCGAATTAGCCTATAGACGTCTTCCTCGCTCGGCGGCTCCAGCGAACCTGATGGTTCTGCCGGGGACGCAGCCGCGACCAGAACAACGCCGTCTTCGGGATTGAGCCCTTTACTAGCGTGATCAAAAAGCGACTGAAGATGCTGCTTACGATTGGCTGCTTGCTGGAATCTCTCACGAAATCCGCGCTCAATCTCACGGTCGCTCATGAATACAGTGTGGGGTCCATTGCGCCGAGGAGCAACGAAGGCAACGTCACCTTTTCGTGCGAAATGTGGAGCATCAGGAGAATCCGGAACCCGCATCATCACGACACTACCTCCGGCGGCTGGAAGCGGGAAGAACTCCAAACCCAACACCGGCGGCCCGATACGCGCGTATGCCACTCGAAGAATGCGCTGCTGGATGTCCGCATTCCACTGAATTGGAGATATATCTATGGCACCACTTGTTTTGTTGTCCTCAGCGACTCCGAACACGATCCAGCCCCCACCACTGTTGGCCATGGCCGCAATGTCTTTCGCTGCCTCGTCATCCCATTGCGGCTTACGACGATCGTAGATGTTGGCCTTCCAGTCGAGCATGCCCGTCTCACATACCCCGTGTTCTACGGCTTGCTCGATCAAGCTCAGTGAGAGGTCGCCGGGCTCAATCCCCAATGCCTGATGAATTGGTGTGAACATGATCCTCCTAATCAGGGAAGCAATCGCCTCTAGCCGCAGCCGCCACGGACTTGTTGGACAACTGAGTTCCCACGTGAACCAATCAAGCGGCTAAATCGTAGTTCGCGCGCGTTTGTATCCAGCGTGGCATGAAAGCTTCGTAGATGGTACGCACCGGTATCTGGTTCTCGGTCAGGTCGCGGGCGGTCTGACCCCCGATGAGAAGATCGGCGACCAGACGAATCACCTCACGCGGGGTGTAGTGCCCACCGGCGGTCTCGTTGCTCATCTCGGAGAACTTCCGCAGCAGTTCTTCGAAGATGTAACCCATGGTCTCGTTGCTGACCTCGCTGGGACGCAGGTCCAGGTCCGCGAAGTCGGCCATGACGCCGTACAGGATCCCGGCGTGGTCCATCCGGGTGATCTTCCCGTCGAACTGGTACGCCTCGATCACTGTCGCCGCGTCAGGGGAGAGGGACGCGATGTACTTGGCAAGGTTGTCAGCCAGGTTCTTGTCGTCGCTGAGCAGCCGGGCGAACGTGTACCGCGACGCGTTGTAGAACCGCTGGCCGCAGATGCGCTTGAGTATTCTGTCCTGACCAGGGCCAATCTCCACCAGACCGTCGGCATACTCCAGGACCTCATCCTTGGTGGGCTCCAGCACCGCGTCCATACGGCGCAACACCAGCAGCGGCAGCATCACCGAGCCGTACTCGTGTTGCTTGAAGGTACCGCGCAGCTTGTCTGCCACCCTCCAGACGAACGCCACCTTGTCCTGAAAACCCTGCGGAGCCATGTGATCCCTTCGTCGCGAGTGGAGCAATGGCATCATAACGTCGAGACACCCGATTCACGCGCGGTGAATCGTCCAACCGAGCCATCTCACCACCGTGCCCTCCACCTCACCATGGTTGTCCGATAAGAGACATTATGTCACTTCATGAAGAGGCGATACTTCCACTCGGCTGAAATCCCTCCCCTCCCGGTTCAATGCAGTTGTCGCGCGTTCGCTGCCATCCGTGGACTCGCAACCTTGCCACCAATTCGCGTGTCGAATGGTCATTCATCGTCGAGCGCGCCCCGCAGGTGCGCTATCCCATATCGGTGACGCGCGGACCACGAATGTCTTCCGTACCGGATTCGTGGATTCCTGACTACCAGCTCGGGCGCTGTCGGTTCCTTTTGATCTCCCCGCGTCGTTTCTTCGCCTCAAGGCGACGACGCTGCGATCCCCTGGTTCGTTTAGTGGCACGGCGTCGTCGCGGTTGGACGCATGCCTTCTGGAGCACGTCGGCCATCCTGGCACGAGCAAGACGGCGGTTGGCCAACTGAGCCCGCTCATCCTGAACGGCAACCGTCAAGACTCCATTGACCAGGCGATTCGACAGGGTTGTCAGCAACACCGGTCGCAAGTGTTCTGGCACGGCGTCAGAGCGAGCCACGTCGAACTGCAGTTCGACCCGTGAGTCGCTGGTGTTCACGCCCTGGCCGCCAGGCCCGGAGCTGTGGGAGAACCGCTCCTGCAGCTGTGCCTCGGGAACGACGAAACCAGGAATGATCTCCATCTCTTCTATCATGGTCGTCGCTCCCCTCGCTTCGTCATTTACTCGGCCCGGATACTCCTTCGAACAGCCCATCAAGGATATCCACGACCCCGAGCACCACCTTCACAGGAGCCTGTGTGCTACGCAGAATTCGCGTCGACGGTTCCGATGACCGGCACGGCGTATACCTTCTCCTGCGCCTTGATGGGTGAGAACTTCTAATCCGGTGCGGACCATCAACACTTCACGGGACGTCACTCCAATGCGACACTGTGTGCCGTCATCCGCCTGCGGCGCTGACGATCGATCCACAGCAGGACGATTGTCAGCGCGAGCGTGACGGCTCCGACGTAGTACGGGCCACCGACTCCCCACAGGGAGCTCAGTGCACCGGCAAGGGTGGGAGCGCACGCGCCGCCGAGGAAGCGAACGCCGGAGTAGGCCGACGACGCGACCTCGCGCTGGATGTTGCTCGCGGACATCACGATCTCAGTCATGGCAGTGTTGACGATGCCGATAAACAGACCGCCAATGACGACCCCGATCACCTGAGGAATCGGCGAGATCCAGGTCGCTAGTAGGACCTCGTCAATGGTGAACAGGATCAGGGTGACGGCAACTGTGCGATGAATACCGAGGTGCTCGCAGGAACGCGGTCCGAGCCACACCGACCCCAACGAGACCATGAGGCCCCAGCCAAAGAAGACCAGTCCCAGATCGAGCGGGGTGAACTGACCACCAGCTCGAACGGACGCCTCGGCCAGCGGGAACGGCGCGTAGGCAAGCAAGGTGAAGTAACCGTAGTTATAGACCAGGGCAGCCAGCATGAGAATCGAGATCCGCGGATCGACGAGAGCCTTGAACGGCTCGGCGGCAGATCGTCGCTGGGACTTGTCGATCGGGGTCGGCGGGACGAAAAACGCGATGGCGACAAGACCGATCGCCATGAGAACAGCGGTGCCGAGGAAGGGGCCCCGCCATGAAATCGAACCCAGAGCGCCACCGACGAGTGGACCCAAGGCCATTCCGGCCCCAAGAGCCCCCTCGTACAGCATGATGGCGCGGCGGGCATCGGCAGAGGCGCCAAGAACCGTCGCCAAGGCGGTCGAGACGAAGAGAGCGTTCCCCACCCCCCAGCCGCCGCGGAATCCGATGATGAGGTTGACGTGACCGGACAACGCGCAGGCCGTCGCAAAGGTCACGATGATGATGAGTCCGACGAGAAGGGTCTTCTTGCGGCCAATGCGGGTGGCCACCCATGAGGCGAAGAACATCAACGCGGCAGACACGAAGAGGTAGGTACTGAACAGCAGCTCGGTCTGCCCCGGGCTGGCGTGGAGGGCCGACGAAATCTCCGGGAGGATGGGGTCAACGACGCCCACCCCCATGTAGGAGAAGGCCACCGCAATGGTGACGGCCCACACAGCCGGTCTGATGGGTTCTTTGCTCGTCACTTCTTCGTCGTCCTCTCGTCGTCGTCAGACAGCACCTGGACTGCCCTTCGCAAAGCCGGAAGCGCCTGAATCAGTACGGAACGCTCTTCGTCAGTCAATTCCTTGAGGGCAGGCACGACCGACTCCCCCACTGACAATTCGCAACGGCGACAGTAATCACGACCCTCATCACTGATCTCGATCAATCTGCTGCGGGCGTCGTCGGGGTCACGCCGTCGCGTCACCAGGCCGTCACGCTCAAGCCTCTCGACGATGTCCGTCGTGGTGGTTGGCCTGGTTCCCTCCACGCGGCTGAGGGTTCCAGTGCTGATGCTCCCCATCACTTCGAGGGTGTGCAGGACCCGCCACGTCACTGAGGACGGCGGAATGCCAGCACGTCGCTTGGCCAGGCGCTGTACTCGTCCGCACGTGAGAACCAGGTCGGCTGCGAATTCGGCCTCGAGCGGGTTAAAGGGCTCGGGCAAGGTGCGTCCGGAAGTCACGTGACCTCACATTACTCCGGTTTCCGGAATACTTCATCGTGTGATCGGCGTAACGCCCGGTTCCCGTAGAATGTGACGCGACACCTAACTGATGAGGACCCATGAACGACACCACGATGCAGGACGATGCCTCCGATTCCGCGAGCATGGAAGAGCGGACCACAGCCGTCACCGCGATCGAGCTCCTCTTCGACCTGGTCTTCGTCGCTGCCATTGGTCAGCTCGCAACCACCCTTCACGATCATGTGACGTGGCGGGGCGGGCTCGAGACCATCGTGCTGTGGGTACCGCTCTACTTGTTGTGGGCCAACACCTCGTTCTCGGCAACCGGAACCATCACCGAGAACAAGTCGTTGCGGCGGCCCATCCTGTGGGTGCTCTTCTTCGGAATCTTCATGGCTGCCGGCATCCCGGTGGCGTTTGAGGACGGCGTCGAGTGTCTCGCCTTCGTCGCACCATATCTCATCGCCCAGCTCGGTCAGGTCGCCATGACGTGGTTCATCCACGGTCGCGAAGAGATGAAACTCCATTCCCGCGGGGTCATGGTGTGGCATTGCCTGTCGGCCATCGGTTGGATCATCGGCATTTTCGTTGAGCCGCACGCCCGACTGTGGGTTTGGTTTGCTGCGGTCATCGTCGAGGTGGCAGGAGCGCTGCTGCGTCATCCGCTGGGACGCAGGAACGACGTCGACACCACCGAGTGGCAGTTCGACACCGCACACATGCTTGAACGCATCCGGCTGTTCCTCATCCTGGCTCTGGGCGAGCAGATCGTCAGCATCGTCACCGGCCTTCACGAAGCAGGGTTCCATCTACTCAACCTCCTTGCCGCCACCACATCCATCGTCACCTCCTTCGCCTTGTGGTGGCTCTACATCTGGGACGTCGAGGTCATTCTGGAAACCGACCCGGCTGAGCACGATGATCCGGCCGAGTCCGGGGCACGATCCGTCACCGTGCAGATGGTCCTTGCGCTAGGCCTCATCCCGCTCGCGGTGTCTGATGAGATCATCGTTGGCGAACCGGCCCATCATGGCAGCCTCACGCTGACAGCCCTGGCCTGTGGGGGTGCCATCCTGTATCTCGCGGCACAGGCATGGCACATTCACAAGGTCACTGGACACACGCCATGGCGTCGCCTCGTGGCAATCCTCGCCCTCGTCATCGTCGCGGCGGCAAGCTTCATTCCTGCCATCGTGACCAATGCCTTGGTTGCGACCATCCTTGTCATCACCGCTGTCATGAGTCGACGTCACCACATGAAACACTTCGACCGAGACCCGACTGAGCATGACCGAATTATTGAGAAGTGACCATGACTGCTCTCCCCCATCCGCACACTGGGGACCTGTTCGAATCCCCCGTCATTCCTGGAACCGGCTGGCCAGGAGACCTGGCAACGCCACGGACACCAGTCGCCAACAACGCTGATGACGTTGCGAAGATCGCCGGCCGATGCAATGAACTCACTGACCTTGACGCCGCGATTTCAGTGTGCCGGGCATGCCCTCGCCTCGTCGAGTGGCGGGAGGACAAGGCGATCAGCAAGCGCGCTCAATGGCGCAACGAACCTTATTGGGGACGACCGGTACCCTCGTTCGGGGATCCGATGGCCCGAATGGCAGTCATCGGCTTGGCACCCGCTGCGAATGGAGCCAACCGAACTGGTCGCATGTTCACCGGAGACCAGTCCGGCGACTGGCTCTACCGTGCCTTGCATGACGCCGGTATTGCGTCTCAGGCGGAAAGCGTCGACGCCGCTGATGGTCTGAGCCTCGATGACTGTCGCATCATTGCCCCGGTGCACTGCGCTCCACCCGACAATTGGCCGAGTCCCGACGAGAAACGCACTTGTGCGATCTGGTTCGATAACGAACTCTCTGCGCTGACCACCCTGCGCGCGGTGATGTGCCTTGGTCAGATTGCCTGGACGTCAACTCTGGGAGCTGCCCGCCGGCTTGGGTGGTATGTCCCCCGCCCCGCTCCCCGCTTCGGCCACGGGGCTAGAGCCGAAATCACGAGGACGGACGGCACCACAGTCCACGTCATCGGGTGTTACCACGTCAGTCGGCAGAACACGAACACCGGACGCCTCACGCGTCAGATGCTTGACAAAGTCGTCCACACACTTCGAGGTCTGGCTGTCGAATGATGCCCCTGGCGCACCAGCCAACCTCTTGGTATGACGCTGCTCCCTGCCGCACCATCGCCAGTTCAGCGGCCAGGTCAACACCGAGGAAAAGATCCCGATCCATCCCCGTAAGGACAGCTTGGCGATGTGAACGCTCGCGCACCATGATCGCCTTCCCTGCATTGCGAATGCCCGTAGGCTGGGATCATGGTCATTCTCTCCAAGATTTACACCCGTACTGGCGACCACGGCTCGACCCGTCTGGTCGACAACTCAGTGGCAGCCAAGTCAGATCTGCGCGTGGAAGCGTATGGTCTCGTCGACCAGGCCAACGCCAACATCGGTCTGGCCATTGCCCTGGACTCCACGATCCACGTGCTCACCGATGAGGTGCGAGAAGCGCTCGGCATCATCCAGAACGAACTGTTTGACGTCGGCGCTGATCTGGCCAACCCGCTTGTCGCAAACCCGAAGTGGGAACCGCTTCGCACCGTCCAGGAAAGCGTCGATCGGCTTGAGCGTTGGTGTGACGAGTTCGGCGACGATCTCCCGACCTTGAAGTCGTTCATCCTCCCGGGCGGAAACCCTGTCGGTGCGCAGCTGCACGTGTGCCGAACTGCCATTCGTACCGCTGAGCGAGCGGCATGGCGAGCTGCTGAGACATACGGAAATGAGATTTCGGATGACCCCGAGACGACTCCGGGCGGTGTCAACGAACTGGCGATCACGTACCTCAATCGCTTGTCCGACCTGCTCTTCATCCTGTCGCGAGCAGCAAACAAGGCTGGCGAAGATTCTTCCGACGAGGTGTTGTGGGTTCCAGGTGGAGAACGCAACCCGGGAGCCACGAAGGAATGATCAGATGAGGTGACCTGCGGCGGCATATTCGACGCCACCGGGGGGAGCCGCCTCGAGCCACGACATGAGGCCGGTCACCACGCCAGGATCAACGACGATCTGGCACACCGAGGACTTGCCCTTGCGCCCTGTCTGAAGGGTGACGATCTCGTAGGCATCGGAGGCAAGTGCCAAGGAGTCATTCACGTTCGGCGGGCGGTGCTCGACCATGACGAGTCCGCCCCGCCTCAGGACAATGGCGGGAACGGGACGGGGATCAATCGCTCGATACCACTCGAAGGTGCCGTCGGCGTAGCGGGCAGTGCCAATCATCCATCCGCCGGGCTTGGGCCCACCCATGACTCGCAAACCGCACAAAAAAGCACCGCGTCTACGCATGAGAACGCGGTGCCTGACGAGGAGCCAAATCATGTAGATGACGGCACAACACACGATGAGGCCGATGATGACAGCATCCATCGCTAGCGTCGACAACATCGGTGTCATACCGATGAAAGCGATGGAAGCGTGCATGTTCCAACGCTAGTCGTCAGATCATTGACAGTCCACAAAGGTAACCCTAAGGTCCCTCGTCAGCGAGGAGAAGAAAAGGGGTCGCCGCGAGTGGTTCGCGGCGACCCCTTTCCCACCCTTGTCAGACGTTCTACTTCCTGGCGACGCGGGCAGCAGCAAGCTGAGCCTGCGCCAGGTGAAGGCGGTGGGTTAGATCCTGGACGACCAAGGAGTCCTCCTCGGTTCGCTCGTCCGCGTTGATCTTCTTCCTCAGTTCGTCGAGGTCGCGGTGAGCCTGATCGACCGAGATCTCCTCCGACTTCGTGGCGTACTGGGTAATGATCGACACGTGGCCGTCATTGTCCAGGGCCACGAAGCCGCCGTCACAGGCGATGACCTCGCGGGCACCGTCAGGAGTGATGATCTGGGCTGCGCAGGGCGCGAGGGCCGCGAGGAAGGCCTCGTGTCCGGGAAGGAGACCAATATCACCCTCGGTGGTCCGAACGATGATGTTGACCGACTCCCCCTTCCAGACCTCGCCGTCAGCGCAGACGACCTTGACTTGAAGCGGCGGGTGGTCCATGGGACTCAGCCCTCCTTCTTCATCTTGTCCCAGTTCTCCATCACCATGTCCATGTTGCCAACGTTGAAGAAGGCCTGTTCCGGAACGTGGTCCACGTCGCCACGGCAGATCATCTGGAATCCCTCGATGGTGTCGGCCATGGAGACGGTCGAGCCCGGGACACCGGTGAACTTCTCCCCCGTGTAGGTGTTCTGGGACAGGAACTGCTGGATGCGGCGGGCACGAGCGACGGTGACCTTGTCCTCCTCGCTCAGCTCATCGACACCAAGGATGGCGATGATGTCCTGAAGCTCCTTGTTGCGCTGCAGAATCTGCTTCACCTGGGTGGCAGTGTCGTAGTGCTCCTGCCCCACGTACAGCGGGTCGAGGATACGAGAGGTCGACGTCAGCGGATCCACAGCCGGGTACAGACCGCGAGAAGCAATCTCACGGGAGAGCTCAGTGGTGGCATCCAGATGGGCGAAGGTCGTCGCCGGGGCCGGGTCGGTGTAGTCATCGGCAGGGACGTAGACAGCCTGCATCGAGGTGATGGAGTGACCACGGGTCGACGTGATTCGCTCCTGCAGCTGGCCCATCTCGTCAGCCAGGTTCGGCTGGTAGCCCACGGCTGAAGGCATACGACCGAGCAGGGTCGAGACCTCGGAACCAGCCTGCGAGAACCGGAAGATGTTATCGATGAACAACAGCACGTCCTGGTTCTGGACATCGCGGAAGTACTCAGCCATCGTCAGGCCGGTCAGGGCGATGCGAAGACGGGTGCCCGGGGGCTCGTCCATCTGGCCGAAGACAAGGGCGGTGTCCTTGAGGACCCCGGCCTCGTCCATCTCGTTGATGAGGTCGTTGCCCTCACGGGTACGCTCACCGACACCGGCGAACACCGAGGTACCACCGAAGTTGTGAGCAATACGGTAAATCATCTCCTGAATCAGAACCGTCTTGCCAACGCCGGCCCCGCCGAAGAGGCCGATCTTGCCGCCCTTGACGTACGGGGTGAGCAGGTCGAGAACCTTGATGCCGGTCTGCAGCATCTCGGTCTCGGGCTCCAGGTCATCGAATCCAGGCGGATCGCGATGGATCGGCCAGCGCTCGGAGACCTCGATGGTCGACGGATCGACGTTGAGGACGTCACCGGTCACGTTCCACACGTGGCCCTTGGTGACATCGCCCACCGGCACAGTGATCGGGGCGCCGGTGTCACGGACCTCGGTGCCACGGCGCAGACCGTCAGTCGGCTTGAGAGAGATGGCACGCACGACGTTCTCGCCGATGTGCAGGGCCACCTCGAGGGTGATGGTATGGGTCTCACCCATCACCTCGGTGTCGACGTGAAGGGCATTGAGGACCTCCGGCATCTGTCCAGCCGGAAACTCGACGTCGACGACGGGGCCGATGACACGGACGACGCGGCCAATGCCGGCAGCCTCGTCCTTCGTCTCGGGGGTAATAGCTGTCGCAGTCATGATGTTCTCTCTCACTCCTGTGGGGTGGACTCTGCAAGGGCAGCGGCGCCACCCACGATCTCGGTGATTTCCTGGGTAATGGCAGCCTGACGGGCCTGGTTGGCCTGCCGACTCAGCGACTGGATCAACTGCTCGGCATTGTCGGTGGCTGCCTTCATGGCGCGTTGCCGGCTTGCCAACTCCGAGGCAGCCGATTGCAGCAAGGCGTAATGGATACGGTTCGCGACGTATAAGGGCAGCAACTGATCCAGCACGCTGACCGGATCCGGTTCGAAGTTGTACTCGTGGAAGATCTCCTCATCGGATGTGCCGACTCCAGGATCACCAGCCTCGAGTTCTCCCTCCGGCGTCGCCTTCGGATCGACGACGGCCAGCGGCAACAGTCTCACGACCTTTGGTTTCTGCGTCAGCATCGAGTCGAAGTGGGTGTACACGACGTGGATCTCGTCAACCCCACCTTCCTCGGTCGGACGGAGGAACTCCTCGATCAACGTGTCCGCGATATCGCGGGCCTGTCTATAGGTCGGCGAATCGGAGAAACCACTCCACACGTGCTCGGCCTTGCGACCACGGAACTCGAAGTACTGCACTCCCTTGCGACCACACAGGTAGGTGACGACCTCCTGCTCCGGCCTGAGAGCGGCGTGCAGCTGCTCGGCCGACTTGATCGCGTTCGAGGAATACGCTCCGGCGAGACCGCGATCAGAGGTGACCAACAGCACAGCCGAACGCTTCGGGGCCGGATTGACGGAGGTGAGGGGGTGCTCCTCGTGGGTGTGGGAGGCAACCGCCGACAGGGCTCGCGTCAACTCCAAGGAGTAGGGACTCGCCGCCCTGACGATGTTCTGTGCCTTGACGATCCGAGAGGAGGCGATGAGCTCCATCGCGCGGGTGATCTTCTTCGTCGTCGCGACGGAGTTCCGCCTTTCCCGCAGTTCCCGCAGGTTTGAGGCCACGGCTCAGCCCTTCTTCGCGCGAACGATCTTGACCTGGTCGATCTCCTCGTCGGACATCGGATCGAACTCCTCGTGACCAACCAACATCTTGCCGTCAGAGGTCTTGAATCCCTTCTTGACCTCGTCGAACGCGGCCGCAGCTTCCTTCTGGGCGTCGTCGTCGAACTTACCGGTCTCACGGATCGTGGTGAGCACGTTTCCGTGGCTGCGCAAGTACTCGAGCACATCGCCCTCGAAACGCAGCACGTCGCTGACGGGGACGTCGTCGAACTTGCCAGTGGTGCCGCCCCAAACGCTGATGGTTTGCTCCTCGACCGGGTACGGGGAGAACTGTCCCTGCTTCAGGAGCTCCATCAACCGGGCGCCACGATCCAACTGACGACGGGAGGTCTCGTCCAGGTCGGAGGCGAACATGGCGAAAGCTTCCATGTCCCGGTACTGGGCCAGGGAGATCTTCAGCGTGCCGGACACCGACTTCATGGCCTTGATCTGGGCAGCGCCACCAACTCGGGACACCGAGATACCGACGTCGACAGCCGGACGCTGGTTGGCGTTGAACAAATCCGACTGCAGGAAGATCTGACCGTCGGTGATGGAGATGACGTTCGTCGGGATGAAGGCGGACACGTCGTTGGCCTTGGTCTCGATGATCGGAAGACCGGTCATCGAACCGCCGCCCAGCTCGTCGGACAGCTTCGCGCAACGCTCCAGCAGACGGGAGTGGAGGTAGAAGACGTCACCGGGGTAAGCCTCGCGACCCGGCGGACGACGCAGCAACAGTGACATTGCTCGGTAGGCCTCGGCCTGCTTGGTCAGGTCATCGAACACGATAAGGACGTGCTTGCCCTGGTACATCCAGTGCTGTCCGATGGCCGAACCGGCGTACGGAGCGATGTACTTGAAGCCAGCGGGGTCAGACGCCGGGGCGTGAACGATGGTGGTGTACTCCATCGCACCAGCCTTCTCGAGGGCGCCCTTGACCTCGGCCACCGTCGATCCCTTCTGACCGACGGCGACGTAGATGCAGCGAACCTGTTTCTTGGGATCGCCAGACTCCCAGTTGGCCTTCTGGTTGATGATGGTGTCGATCGCAATGGCGGTCTTACCGGTCTTACGGTCGCCAATGATGAGCTGACGCTGACCACGGCCGATCGGGATCATCGAGTCGATGGCCTTGAGACCGGTCTGCAGCGGCTCGCGAACCTCCTGGCGGTCCATGACACCGGCAGCCTGAATCTCCAGGGCACGACGTCCCTCGACATCCTTGATCTCCCCGAGACCGTCCACGGGATTGCCCATCGCGTCGACGACGCGACCGAGATAGCCCTCACCGACCGGCACCGACAGCACTTCGCCAGTACCACGAACGGTCGATCCTTCATCAATACCGTCGGAGTCGCCGAGCACGACCACGCCGATCTGCCGCTCCTCCAGGTTGAGGGCGATGCCCATCGTCCCGTTCTCGAAGCGCAGCAACTCGTTGGCCATGACCGAGGGAAGACCCTCGACGTGGGCGATACCGTCGCCGGACGTGACGACGGTGCCGACCTCCTCACGGGCCGCCGCCTCCGGCTGGTAGTTCTGGACGAAGTTGTCCAGGGCGTCGCGGATCTCCTCCGGACGTATCGTCAGTTCCGCCATTGCGTCTCCTTGTAAGCTCCCCCATCCCGCACCCGAGGTGGGGGTCACGTGTGTCAGCCCAGTTCTCGTCGGGCTTGGTCCAGACGGTGGGCCACCGTCGAATCGATAACCTCGTCACCGAGGTCGATGAGCGCACCACCGAGCGTCGCCGGGTCGACGACCTCGGACAGCTCGATCGGGCTGCCGGTGATCCGTTCCAGTTGCTTCACCATCTCGGCACGCTGTGCGTCAGTCAGCTCACTGGCAGTCGTCACGATGGCCCGTCTCCGCTCGGCCAGTTCAGCGGCAATGTGAAGATAGCCGTCGACGACCTGCTCGAAGGTGTTGTCGGACGACACCACCGCGCGGCGAGCCAGGAGGAGGGTGTCCTCGCTGACTCGATCGCCAATCAGCGTCGTGAGTAACTTCTGTCGATCCTCCACCGAACGGTTCGGATCACCGATCGCCACCTGAAGTGAAGCCTGTCCGCGCACCAGTCGACTGATGTGGAACAGCTCGTCGGCAACCGTGTCAAGACGGTCAGCCTGCCGGGCTCCGCGCAGCACGGCGCGAACACCCTGGCGCTCCAGCGCACGCGTCAAGGCCGCTGGTGACCGCCATTTGCAGGTGGTGGTCGCGTCCAGTAGTTCCTTGCAGTCGGGAGAGACCTTCGACGCGAAGACCGCGTCCACGAGCCCCTGACGAGCCTTGGCCTCAGAACCCGTGTCCGAGACGGCTCGGCACAGACCACGTTCGCGATCCAGGACGTCGACAACCGCGAAGACCTCGCTGGCGAACTCGGCTGTAGCGCCGAGTCGATCTCCAGCTTCATCCAGCTGTCGTGACGCGCTCACCACTGTCGTCATGCCCGATTCACCGTCCGCGAGTCAGAAGCCGAGGGCTCCTCGGCCAGCGAGGAGAGGAAGCGGTCGACGGTCGCCTGAACGCGCTGATCGTCCTGAAGGGACTCCCCCACAATCCGACCGGCAAGAGTCGTCGCCAGACCACCAATCTCAGAGCGCAGTTCTCGCACTGCTTGTTCGCGCTCCGCCTGAATCTGAGCGTTGGCGCGCTCAGTGATGCGATTGGCCTCGGCCTGGGCCTTGGCACGCATCTCCTCAACGATCTGCGCGCCCTGGCTCTTGGCGTCCTCGCGAATCTGGGCAGCCTCGTCACGGGCGTTGGCAAGCTGAGCCTGGTACTTCTCCAGAGCAGCCTTGGCCTCCGCCTGAGCCTTCTCGGCCCTCTCGATCCCACCTTGAATCGTCTCGGTGCGCTCCTCGTAGAGCTTCTCGAAACGGGGGACAACCGCCTTGGCGATGAGCCAGGTGAGAAGCAGCAGGAGGATGATGCCGACGATGATCTCGATGGAATGGTGTGGGACGAGTGGCCCCAAATCCATTTCGAGAATGTTCATGCGTCCGGACTCACTTAACGATGAAGGCGAGCACGAAGCCGAACAGGGCGAGGGCCTCGACCACGGCGAAGCCGATGAATGCCGTCGACATCATGGCCGGGCGAGCCTCAGGTTGGCGAGCGGTGCCATTGATGACGGACGCAAAGATCCACGCCACGCCGAGGGCCGGGCCGAGGGTTGCCAGGCCGTAGCCGAGGGAGTTGAGCGAGCCACCGATGAGCATGGGAACCATGGTGTGTCCTTCCGGATTGTGCCCCTTGTGGGGCGTTGTCTTCGTCGCCGGTCGGTTTGACGACGAGGTCTAGGGGGTTGTGCCGTCAGTGTCCTTCGGAGATGGAGGACGCCACGTACTGTGCCGACAGCACGGTGAACACGTAGGCCTGCAGGAAGCCCACGAACAGTTCCAGCGCGAAGAGCGCGAAACTGAGGATCAGGGAGAAACCACCAGCGATGTTGTACATGACGCTGGAGGGATAGGTGAGAAGGAATCCGCCGCCGATGACGAAGATCATGATGATGAGGTGGCCGGCGAACATGTTGGCGAACAGTCGCAACGACAAGGTCAGCGGACGGGTGATGAAGTTTGACAGGAACTCGAGCGGGATGATGAGCCACCACAGATACCACGGGACGCCTGGAGGAAGCATCGAGTCCTTGAGGTAACGGATGCCCTTGGTCTTGAAGCCGGCGATGACGTAGACGAACCACGAGACGATCGCGAGACCGTAGACGTACCCGACGTGGGAGAAGGTCGGGAACATGAAGACGAAGAGCTCGCCGAACCAGTTGTTGATGAGGATGAAGCTGAACAGCGCTACCAAGTACGGCAACCAGGGTTCGAACCCATGACCGATGGTGTCACGCACCAGCGCGTTGCGGATGAAGTTGTAGCAGTACTCACCGAAGACCTGGCGCTTGCCGGGAACGACCTTGAGGCCACTGCTCATCCACAGCCAGAAAGCGATGACGATGACGAAGGCGATGATTGCCTGCCAGAACGGTTTGTCCATCCAAGCCGCCCCGAGAGTCCCGTCGAACTCGAAGTCCTCAAGCCCCGGAGTGTGGAACTCCAGGGGAGACACGATCCCGTTCACTGACCCTCCCGGTCGTTGTTCTGTTCAGGCACGGTTCCGTACCGTTTGACAATGAGGAAGACACTCGCCGCAAGGCCGACAACCATGCCGACGACGAAGATCCACATCTGGTGGAAGTGGCTGGCCAACAGCCACCCGATGCCACCGTAGAAGAGCATGCCCGCCAGGACGTAGCTCAGGACGCCCCAGGCGTCGTCGCTGGAGGACGGCGTGGAGCTGGTGCTCGTTCGCGTCATCGAGTTCGTGCCCATATCCAGGCTGACTTTAGCAGCCATAGGCCTGTCAGTGCTCATCGTCGAGCTCCGTCGGTCCGACGAGTTTCGGCACTGGAGGAATCATGATCCTGCGGGTCTTCATAAATGCGTTGGGGACGTCGTCCGGCGACGACGACACCGACGATCCACGCGAGGGAAACGGCGATGATCGCTGCCGCACACGGGACCGGGAGCAGGCCGGTGCGGTACTGAGCCAGGAGTGAGCCAAGACCACCAAGAACGGCGATCTGGATGATGAAGAGCCCTACTCCCAGGATCCAGGATCCACTGCGGTTCAACAGGTGGACTCCGCGTCCACAAGCCAGAAAGACAACGGCAGCTGCGGTGCCGGCCAGGCCACTGAGAGCGGAAGCCAGATGGGCGGTGACGCCAACCGTCGCCACCGTGGTGGCAAGAAGTCCACATGCTGTGGCCCAGACCAAGCCGCTTCGGTAAATGCGTGACAGCACGTGAGAAGTCACGGGAGCAGGATCGGCCGCAGGAGTATGCCTGGGACCAGCCATGGCGAGACTCGTCATCTCGTCATCCCTCCCCGACGTCATGACCGATAGATCCAGTGATGGTGATTCAGGCCGTCAGAACTCGACAACGCTACGCTGTGAGTCGAGTGTTGCCCTCGGTGAGAAAGGTAACACATAACGCGTGATGGCGTCGAAATCTCAGGCATCGGCGGCCGGATGCCACGAGTTCGCCATGGTCAGGAGCACGCACATGACGAGCCCCGCAATGACGATGGCGACCGCCCACCAGGTCCTCTCCAGGCCGATGAACACCGTCCCGAAGGTCAACACGGTGGTCCACAGATACATCAGCAAGACGGCTCGAATGTGGGAGTGACCATGCTGCAGGAGGCGGTGGTGAAGGTGCTGCTTGTCTGCGACGAAGAACCAGGTTCCCCGCCAAGTTCGCCTAACGTATCCCATAACGAGGTCGAGGACAGGGATCGCGAGCACCATGAGCGGGACGATGATCGGGAGGTAGGCGGGCACCAATCCGCCACCCTGTGCCGTCAAGGCCGTGGAGTCTATCTGCCCGGTGAGGGAAATCGTGGAGGTGGCGAGCAGCAAACCCAGCAGCAAGGACCCCGAATCCCCCATGAACATCTTCGCGGGATGCCAGTTGTGAGGCAGGAATCCCATACAGGCTCCCGCAGTCGCAGCGGTGATGAGGCTCGTCGTCGTCGCCACCACAAAATCTTGTTCGTGGGCCAGCAGATAGGTGTAGGAGAAGAAGGCGAGAGACCCGATGGCGACGACGCCAGAGGCCAATCCGTCCAGTCCATCGATGAAGTTCACCGCGTTGGCGCACAACACGATGAAGAAGACCGTGACGAGGATCGATGTGGGCGTCCCCAGGGCAATGATCGAGTTGGGCAGCGGGATCCAGAACATTCGGACACCACCTGTGACGACAATTCCGGCCGCCAGCACCTGCCCCGCTGCTTTCGCCAGGGCAGGTAAATCAAGCAGGTCGTCAAGGACACCCACGGCGCAGATGACCGCCCCAGCGACGCAGATCGTCAGGGCATCGTCAGCCACCAGGAGGTGATGCCCCAGGAAGGGCATGTTTCGTGCCAGCAGGCATGCCAGTGCCACTCCACCGAGCATGGCCACCCCCCCGAAGTAGGGAATCGGCCTGGTGTGCACGTCCCTCGAGCGCACCTTGGCGACAGCCCCCCACCTCAGGGCAGCCTGCCGGCACAGGCTCGACAACAAATAGGTCGTCAGGCCTGATGTCAGCATCACCAGGATGTACTCGCGCATGTTCGCAGGTCAGTTCTCGTCAGTCGGCGTGACTGGGGCCTCGGTGTCCGCAGCAGTCGCGCTCTGAGCGATCTGTTCGGTCTCCTCGGCAGGTACGACGTCATCGGTTGTGGAGGTCGGAGATCCGGCCGCGCCCTCTGGACTGGGCTCGTCCGACGGAATTGTTTCGGCCTTGCGGACGTCCTCCTCAGCGGCCTCATCCTCGGGCCCCTCCATCCCGACGACATCGGGAGCCACCTCATGGATGGCTTCCAAAGACAACGCTCCCTGGCGAACGACCTTGCCGTCAGTGGTCGACACGAAGTCGATGATGGTGGAGGCCTCTCCCACCCGACTCGGGCCGGCATCCAGATACACCGCAACCGTGACGCCGAGCTGATTGGCGGCCTCCTGAGCCGTCAGCGCGGCCGGATGTCCGGACTTGTTCGCACTCGAGACCGCCATCGGGCCCGTCATACGCAACAATTCACGGGTCTGATCCTGGTCGGGAACGCGCACGGCGAGGGTGCCGTTGGTCTCCCCCAGATCCATCCCGAGCGACTCCTGAGCACGCAGGATGAGAGTCAGACCACCTGGCCAGTACTTCTCCGCGAGAGCCTCCGCTGCGACCGGAATGTGCTGGCACAAAGCAGGCAAGGCGACCGAATCACTGACGAGGACTGGCGGCGGCATGTCGCGACCGCGTTCCTTGGCGTTGAGAAGACGTTGAACGGCCAAGGAGTCAAGAGCATCAGCGCCGATCCCATAAACGGTGTCGGTCGGCAAGACGATGCACTCGCCGTCGGCGATGGCGTCAGCTGCCTGTTCCAGAGCCTCTTCGTAGGTCGCCGGATTCGCGACGTCGAGTATGAGCGGGGCGATCCCGGTGTCCTCGCCCTCAGCCACGGCCTCGATGGGCTCGGACTGACCGTCGGTGTCGGTCGACTCAACGTCAGTGTCTTCCGTCAGCTCATTGTCCTCGACCGTCATCTGGTCAGTCTCATCCATGTCATACATCCTTGCACCGTCGTCGAGCCGTGACGAACCTCGGCCTACCTGCGAGATCATCATGGTCCTTGATCTCGTCCCACTGCGCCGTCATTGCCATGCACCCGGTCACGGCCTCGCGCTGAGTGTCGTCGTGCTCCATCACGAACAGACCCCCCGGCACGAGTAGTTGTGCGGCACGGTCGATGAGACGACGCGGAAGGTCCAACCCGTCATCCCCGGAGAACAGTGCGAGGTCGGGTTCGTGGTCCGTGACGTCAGTAGGCATGACTGGGGCATCGACACGTCGCAGATACGGCGGGTTGGTGACGACGACATCGAAGCGACGCCCATCATCAGGGGCCTCGAGGGCATCCCCGGCAAGAACCTCCACCCCGGTATCGGCAAGGTTCCGATGAGTCCACACCAAGGCAGCCTCGTCGAGCTCGACCGCGCTGACACGAGCTCCTGGTACCTCGCTGGCGATCGCGAGCGCGATGGCGCCGGTGCCCGCACACAGATCAATGACGCTCGGAGCAGATCCCGCCATGACGAGACGCCGTGCCTCGTCGACGGCGCATTCGGCCACCAATTCGGTTTCCAGCCGAGGAATGAAGACTCCTGGGCCCACGTCCAGGCGCAGACCGCGGAACCAGGCATGACCGACGATGTACTGAGTCGGTTCCCCGGATCGACGTCGCTCCACCATCTCGTTGAACCGATCCTCATCATGAGGGCTCACACTCGACACGAAGATGAGTTTGGCCGGTTGGACGTCAAGGGCCTCGCACAGCAGCATCCGTGCGTCAGCAGCTGGGGTCTCGATACCTCCGCTGGTCAGTTGCCGGGTGGCTCGTGCCAGGAGAAGTGAGGGGCTGGGATCCGTCATGATGCTTCCTGCCCATCACGACGATCAGCCATCCGTCGGCTCACCTCGTCCGCGTGGAGGGCGTCGAGGACCTCGCCGAGATCACCCGCGAGGATCTGGTCAAGCTTGCGGGACTTGTAGCCGATGCGGTGATCGGTGAGCCGATTCTCCGGAAAGTTGTAGGTACGCACCCGCGCCGAGCGGTCGACGGTACGGATCTGGTCCCGACGCATCCGATCGTTCTCGTCGGCAGCTTGCTGGGCAGCCAGTGCGGCAACCTTGGCGCGCAGCATCCGCATGGCCTCAGCCTTGTTCTGCAACTGGCTGCGTTCATTCTGACAGCTGGCAACGATGCCGGTCGGAAGGTGGGTGAGCCGAACTGCGGAATCGGTGGTGTTGACCCCCTGGCCGCCGGGGCCTGACGAACGGTACACGTCGACGCGGACGTCGGCAGGATCAATGTCCACCTCGGTCTCGTCGACGTCAGGCATGACGAGGACACCGACCGCCGAGGTGTGAATACGTCCAGCGGATTCCGTCACCGGTACCCGCTGAACCCGGTGAACACCGCCCTCGTGCTTGAGATAACCGTAAGCCGGGCGTAACGGAACCCCCTCGACGGCAACGACGACGGAGCGATAACCACCGAGATCGGTCAGCTCGCTGGTGAGTTCACGAATCGACCAGCCAACCCTCTCGGCATAGCGGGTGTACATCCGTAGCAGGTCGCCGGCGAACAGGGCGGACTCCTCGCCACCCTCGCCGGAATGGATCTCGACCAGGGCGTCCTCCTGGTCAAGGGGATCCGAGGGAGCCAGCAGCTCAGTCAGTTCACCGTTGACAGTCTTGAGCTGGTTTCGTAGCGCGTCGGCCTCCTGCGCGAAGGCGGGATCCTCGTCGGCGAGGTCCTCTGCAGCCTGGATGTCTGCTGCCAGTTGGTCGACGCGGTCGGCCACCGACACGACGTGGCGCAGGCGCGAATGGCGTTTGCCCAATCGTCGCATCGCAACCGGATCGGACAGCACCCGTGGGTCGGCGAGCTGGATCTCGATCTCCCGCAGATGACGACGAACCTCGTCAACCGCTTGCTGCGTCGATTCGCTCATGACCCTCCTGGCCAACCGTGTCGGGACCACACGAGCCCCCTGAAAAGACCATGACGCCGAGCATCAGCCCGGCGTCATGGTGATACGTCATTGATGGACGACGTCAGTTCTTCTTACCGTAGCGGCGCTCGAACCGGGCGACGCGGCCGCCGGTGTCGAGGATCTTCTGCTTACCGGTGTAGAACGGGTGGCACTTCGAGCAGACATCGGCATTAAGGGTGCCGGACTTCGAGGTGCTGTGGGTGGTGAAGGTGTTCCCACAGGTGCACACCACGGTCGTCTCGTGGTATTCGGGATGAATTCCCTGCTTCATACGTGATCTCCTTAATCAAACGTGCCCCGGGTCGCCCGACTGATCATGCGGACGTGAACCGGAACCGGCGTTCGACGATACACCGAACGGCCGGCACCGGTCCACCTGGCGACGTCAGTCCTGGCTGGGAGCCGTCTTGGAGATCGTGTAGAGGAACTCGACGTTGGTCTGAGTCTTGCGTAGCCTCGAGAGCATCATCTCGAGGGCCTGGGAATCTTCCAGGCCGGAGAGAACGCGTCGCAGCTTCCACATGATCGCGGTCTCCTCGCGCGAGAGCAGCAGTTCCTCGCGACGGGTACCCGATGCGTCGACGTCGATGGCCGGGAAGAGCCTCTTGTTGGCGAACTCACGGCGCAGACGCAACTCCATGTTGCCGGTGCCCTTGAACTCCTCGAAGATGACTTCATCCATCTTGGATCCGGTCTCGACGAGCGCGGTGGCGAGAATCGTCAGGGAGCCGCCGTGCTCAATGTTTCGGGCGGCACCGAAGAACTTCTTGGGCGGGTAGAGAGCCGCGGAGTCGACACCGCCGGAGAGGATTCGCCCCGAAGCAGGGGCAGCCAGGTTGTAGGCACGTCCCAGACGGGTGATTCCGTCCAGCAGGATGACGACGTCGTGGCCGAGCTCCACCAGACGCTTGGCCCGCTCAATGGCCAACTCGGACAACTGGGTGTGGTCGTCGGCAGGACGGTCAAAGGTCGACGCGATGACCTCACCACTAACGGTGCGCTGGAAGTCGGTGACTTCCTCGGGACGCTCGTCGACCAGCACCACCATGAGGTGAACCTCAGGATTGTTCTTGGTGATCGAGTTCGCGATTGACTGCATGATCATCGTCTTGCCAGCCTTCGGAGGCGAGACGATGAGGCCGCGCTGTCCCTTACCGATCGGGCTGACCAGGTCGATGATGCGGCCGGTCATGTTCTTGGGATCATCCTCGAGGCGCAGACGTTCCTGCGGGTACAGCGGGGTGAGCTTGGAGAACTCGGGACGCTGCTTCATCTGCTCAGGATCCGCGCCGTTGACCTGCTCGATCTTGACCAGGGGTGCGAACTTCTCACGCCGCTCCCCCTCGCGGTGTGCACGCATTTGACCGACAATGACGTCGCCCTTGCGCAGCCCATGGCGACGGACCATGGCCATCGAGACATAGGCATCGTTCGAGCCAGGAAGGTATCCCGAGGTGCGCACGAAAGCGTACTGGTCACGAATGTCGAGAATGCCGGAGCAAGGCATGAGGACGTCATCCTCGCGGAGATTCGGCTCGGAATCGGAGTAACGCTCGTTGGAACGCTTGCGACGATTCTGTCGATCGCGCTGACGGCGGCGGCGTGAGCGGCGACCACCATTGCCATATTCCGAGGAGCGGCCGTAATCGTCGTCAGAATCATGGGTCGAGTCATTGTTGTTGCGGTCACGCTGGCTGCTGCGATTCAGTTGGGGACGCTCGCCATTCTTCCCGCGGGACAGTGCCTCCAACCGGGCACCAACCTCGTCGTTGACATTGTCGCCGGAATTGCCGTTGGAATTCTCCCGGGAGGTGTTGCGAGCCCGACGACGCGGCGAGTCTCCTCTACCGCCACGGTCGCTATCGTCACGGTGCGGACGCTCGTTGGTGCCGTCCTCGCCACGCTGACCCCCGTCTTCCTGCGCCGGCACCTTGTCGGCACGCTTCTGCACTTCTGCGGCATCGAGAAGGTCACCGACCGACGGAGTCCTTTCGCCCTCAGAGGAGCGCGACTCGGGATCAGCCGAGCCCTTGTCGCGGCGACGACGAGTGCGCTGCGGACGGGCATCATCACCCTCACCGGAGGTGTGGGGCGCTTGACCACCATCACGACGAGGGCCGGATTTCCCAGTTCCTGGGTATCCCCCCTCAGAGATGGCGGCCACGAGGTCAGCCTTGCGCATACTGCGAGCACCCTTGATACCCATCTGGATGGCGATGGATCGAAGCTCGGGCAGCAACTTCGCGGACAGATCCGAGGATCCACCCGGCTGTGAGGTTTGAGTCACGTAAGTCCCTTCGAACTGCCCCGGCCGGTGCAACTTCCGGCGGGCGAGATTTCATCGGGCCTGCCGTCGGAATCGACAATGGGTCGGGCGGCTGACACCACGGGGATCCGAGATGATCTGCTGAGAGAGACTCTCGGCCATGGTGTGGCGTTCGAGGCCCTCGAACGCCGATGACATGGTCCCCACGAACGGGACTGTGACACAGGGGTCACGATTCGGTCGTCAGTGGGGAATTGCGCGCATCGAGCGCGCTTGCCTCACCACTATAACGCACGAAGCGGATCGCATTCACACAAGGCGTCAGAGGAAATGAACGCCTTCACCGAGAACAAGATCGTGGACGACGAAACCAGTGGTGTCGACGTCCCATCCTCCCTCGAACTGATCACGGGTCCCCAGGGCCAGGACGGTGGGTCCGGCGCCGGAAATGACGGTAGCAACACCACGGTCGCGCAAAGCGTCCATGAGCGCAGCTGACTCCGGCATGAGAGTGCGACGGTAAGGCTGATGCAGCCAGTCCTGAGTGGCGGCCAACAAATGCTCTGGCGAGGTCGTCAGGGCCGTGACCAGGAGAGAAGCAGCCAGAACTTGATGCACGGCGTCGGCACGGTCAACCTGCCCGGGAAGGACCTGGCGTGCCAGCGCGGTAGGCACATGGCGATCAGGAACGAAGACACGGAAGATGATTGACGGGTTGACGGCCAGCCCGATGTGGTTGACGACTCCCCCACTCAACCAGGCCAGCTGGGCCCCACCGAGGATGGCCGGGGCAGCGTTGTCCGGATGTCCCTCGATGGCAGCCGCCATCGTCAGCAGCTCGGTGCGGTCCAACGGCACTCCCGGACGCGCCAGTCCCCAAGCCAAGGCCAATCCGGACACGATTGCCGCGGCTGAGGAGCCGAGGCCACGGCTCTGCGGAATGGCATTGAAAGCGGTCAGGTGCAACCCAGCATCCGGGCGGGGGTAACCCAGTTCCACCAACCCCTGTCGCAACGTTGCGACGACAAGGTGAGATTCATCATGCGGGACAGTGTCGGCCCCCTCCCCCGTCACATCAATCTGCACCCCGGGGTGATCAAGGACTTCGACTCCAACCTCGTCCCACAGGTCCAACGCCAGACCCATGCAGTCATAGGCAGGGCCCAGATTGGCCGAGGTGGCAGGAACACGTACCCGCACGCTGTCAGGCATCGTCAACCTCTCAGGAGTGGAAATCCAACAAAGCTGCGACCTTGTCGGTCGACGCCTCGACGGCCTCGGTCGACAAGGTGGTGCGGCTCAGAGCAGTGTCAATGTCCTTGAGGCCATTGCCCGTCACAGTGATGACGATGCGCTGACCGGGCTCCAGACGGCTCTCGGACTTCAGCTTGAGAAGACCGGCCACACCAGCTGCCGAGGCCGGCTCCACGAAAATACCCTCGCGAGCTGCCAGGAAAGCCTGCGCGTCGAGGATCTGCTCATCGGTGACGGCCTCGATGAGGCCGTTCGACTCATCGCGGGCGGTCAGGGCGAGATCGCCGGATGCCGGACGACCAATACGAATGGCCGTGGCCACCGTCTCGGGATCGTTGACGTCGTGCCCGAGTACCAGCGGAGCGGCCCCAGAGGCCTGGAAACCAAACATCCTCGGGGCGTGGCTGGCCGGGCCGTCAGCGGCGTACTCGCGGTAGCCCTTCCAATACGCGGTGATGTTTCCTGCGTTACCGACGGGCAGGGCGTGGATGTCAGGGGCATCGCCGAGGACATCGACGATCTCGAAGGCAGCCGTCTTCTGCCCCTCGATGCGGTACGGGTTGACCGAGTTCACCAGGGACACCGGGAAGTTCTCGGCCAGCTCGCGAGCGATGCGAAGACAATCGTCGAAATTCCCGAGGACCTGAATGATGCGACCGCCATGGACGACGGCCTGGGCAAGCTTGCCAGCTGCGATCTTTCCCTGGGGAAGAAGCACGACTGGGGTCATGCCAGCCCGGGTCGCGTAGGCCGACGCCGAGGCCGAGGTGTTGCCCGTGGAGGCGCACACGACTGCCTTGGAACCATCAGCAAGCGCCTTCGTCATGGCCATCGTCATGCCCCGGTCCTTGAAGGAGCCGGTCGGGTTGGAACCCTCGACCTTGATCCACACCGAGGAGTCGAGCTCGGCACCCAGACGCGGCACCGGCACCAACGGCGTGGAGCCCTCCCCCAGGGTGACGATCTCGTCGATACCGTCCATCGGGAGACGGTCTCGGTAGTTCTCGATGACGCCGAAGGGACGCTTCTGCTGGGTCATGATCACATTCCCTCCACTCGGATGACGCGGGGATCAGAGTTGACGTAATGGTGTCCGGTGAGTTCGTCGACGCATTCCTTCACGTCGCACTCTCGGGCCTCGTGGGTGAGAATCTTGAGGGTCGCGGACCAGCCATCGACACGGTCATTGCCCTCCACCGCCGACTGCTGCACGGTCTGCAAGGAGACGCCATGGCTCGCGAAGATCTTCGCGACCTCGGCGAGGACCCCAGGCTCGTCGCGTACCTGCAGGCGCAGGTGGAACCTGGTGTGAACCTCGGCGATGGGCAGAATCGGGAACTCGCCGTAGACGTCCTGAGGCGGACCGGAAACTCCTCGAACCAGGTTACGAGCCACCGTCACCAGGTCACCCATCACGGCAGAAGCCGTCGGGGAGCCACCCGCACCCGGGCCGAGGAACATCAGTTGCCCCGCCTCGCGAGCTTCCACGAAGACAGCGTTGAAGGCGCCAGAGACTCCGCCCAGCGGGTGGGCGGCAGGAACCAGAGCCGGATGAACGCGAGCAGAGATGCCGTCAGGACCGGCCTGGCAGACGGCAAGCAACTTGATGACGCAGTCCATGTCCCGAGCGGCGGCAATGTCCTCCCGGGTGATGGCAGTGATGCCCTCCCGGTACACCTGGTCGCCGCGCATGCGCGTGTGGAACGCCAAGGTGGACAGCAGGGCCGCCTTGGCGGCGGCGTCATATCCCTCGACGTCGGCCGTCGGATCGGCCTCGGCATATCCCTTGGCCTGCGCCTGGGCCAGAGCGTCGTCGAAACCTGCTCCCGTGGTCGTCATCTGGTCAAGGATGTAGTTCGTCGTGCCATTCACGATTCCCATCACTCGGGTGATCTGGTCACCGACAAGCGACTCGCGCAGCGGCCTGACGATCGGGATGGCTCCGGCCACTGCGGCCTCGTAGTAGAGGTCGACGCCATGGTCCTCGGCGACCGCGTGCAGTTCCGTGCCATGGGCAGCCAGCAGAGCCTTGTTGGCAGTGACGACGGAATGTCCCTTCTCCAGGGCAGCCGTCAGAAGCTGACGTGCGGGGTCGATGCCACCAATGAGCTCGATGACGATGTCAATGTCGTCACGGTTGACCAGCGCTGTCGGGTCATCCGTGAACAGCCGCGAGTCAAGGCCCTGACGGGGGCGATCAGGATGGGCGACAGCAATGCCAGCGAGCTCGACACGACGGCCCACCCGAGCCGCGACGTCGTCACTGCGGGACTCAATCATGCGGGCCACCTGGGAGCCCACGACCCCGCACCCCAGGAGGGCCACGCGGATCGGCTGGGCTGACGCGGGACCGGTGGTGTTCGTCATCTCGTCCTCATCTCGTTGTTGTCAGCTGATGGTTGGTCAAGGGCCATGGGCCGTGTGCTTCTGTGATCCATCACGGCCACTGCACCTCGGACTTGACCGGGCCCGGATCCAGGGACAGCAGGTCATCAATGCTCTCCCGTCGCAGCAATACCGATGTGTCCGGGTGGTCTCCAATACCGACGCGGACGACGGCTGGTCGCGGCACGTGATTGTAGTTCGATGCCATGGACCTTGAATAGGCGCCGGCACCAGGAACTGCGATGACGTCCCCCGGCGACACGTCACCGGGGAGGTACACGTCGCGGACCAAGATGTCGCCGGCCTCACAGTGCTTTCCGACGATGCGGCACAGCACCGGGGTGACGGTCGAGGCACGGTTGGCGATGACGGCAGAGTATTCCGCAGCATAAAGAGCGGGACGAACGTTGTCGCTCATGCCGCCGTCAACCGACACGTAGATCCGTTGGGCGCCGGTGTCCAGGTCCACTGGCTTGACGGTGCCGACGGTGTACAGGGCCATCGTCGTCGGCCCGACGATCGCACGACCAGGCTCCAGGGAGATGTGGGGAACCTCCATTCCCCTACCCCGGGCCTCAAGGGTGACGATCTCCCGCAGGGAAGCAGCCAGGCTCTCAGCGGTGGCCGGAGTGTCCTGGTTGGTGTAGGCGATGCCGAATCCGCCACCGAGGTCGAGTTCCGGCAGGGCAGTGCCGGTGGCCTGCCGGAACTGTTCAAGCAGTTTCATGGTGCGACGAGCCGCCACCTCGAAACCCGCGGTGTCGAAGATCTGGGAGCCGATGTGGGAATGAATGCCCTGCAGGTCAATGACATCACTGGTGTGGCACCTCACCATGGCCACCATGGCCGCACCATTGGTGATCGAGAAACCGAACTTCTGGTCCTCATGTGCGGTGGCGATGTACTCGTGGGTGTGAGCCTCGACGCCCGCAGTGACACGCACCATGACTCGGGCGTGCCAGCCGTTCTCTCGACACAGTTTCTCGATACGGGTGATCTCGTCCAGCGAGTCGACGATGATCCGCCCGACCCCGGTGCTGAGAGCCAGCTTGAGCTCGTCAATGGACTTGTTGTTCCCATGCAGGCCAATGCGTGCAGGATCCATTCCACCCTGGAGCGCCGTGATGAGCTCTCCACCGGTGCAGGTGTCCAAGCAGAGGCCCTCCTCGTCGATCCAGGAGGCAACGGTGCGCGTCAAGAAGGCCTTGCCTGCGTAATAGACGTCCCAGCCTGCGAAAGCGTCGCGGAAGGTCCGGGCGCGCTGGCGGAAGTCAGCCTCGTCGAGGACGTAGAGAGGGGAACCGTACTCGGCCAGGAGGTCTGTCACGGAGACGCCTGCGACGTCGACAATTCCGTCATGTCCACGTCCCGCTGACCCGGACCAGAGCGCAGGATCCAGGGCATTGACGTCATCGGGCAAGGTCAGCCACTGAGGGCCGGCAGCCGCGACATCGGCATGGACCGAGCCGGCAACGTGCATGTGCGTCATGGTTCCACCTTGCCAGAGGGTGACGACAGGGCCAGCGGGTGTCCACGTTCGTGGCCATGAATGGCGTATCATCCCACCAATGCGCTAAAGTCGACGGACGGTCGGGGTCCACAGACCCATCGGCTCCCGTAGCTCAGGGGATAGAGCACCGCCCTCCGGAGGCGGGAGCGAGGGTTCGAATCCCTCCGGGAGCGCCCACCAGTGACGCAGCGAGACACCAGCTCTGACCGGGTAGGGTTTCACATCGTGCGAGCCCTTGCCACCGAATCCCCTCGTCAGAGATCACGAGCCGCCCTGTTTTCCGGGGCCGGTGCCATCATGCTGTGGGTCGCCGGACGCATGACTATGCTCCATGTCTTCATCAAACCCTCGTCGAACTACATCACCGGGGATGTGCAGTACTACCTGTGGTGGATGCAGGGCGGACAGCCCGATCCAGTGGTTCTTCCGGAATACCCGCTTCCTGTCGTATGGTTTCTGCGTGCCTTGCACTGGTCTGCCGGTGACTCCTACTTCATACCGGCATTCGCCACGACGATGCTGCTGCTTGACGCACTGCTTGCTGTCGCCATGTGGATCCACGGCCACCGAGTCGGCGCTCTGTGGTGGATCGTCCTGGTGCCATTCCTCGGACCCATCATGTGGAATCGCTTCGACATGGTGCCCGCCGTTTGCATGGGGTTGGCAGCTCTCTGGTACCGCCGTCACCCGGCCGCGTGTGGCGTCATGATCGCCTTGGGTGCCGCGGTGAAGTTGTGGCCGGCCCTTCTCATCCTTCCCATGATTTCCCGGCACAAGGCGGCCATCCGACGCCTGATCGCATTCGGCGCGACTGGTGTCGCACTCGCACTGGCCTCGTTGCTGGACGGTGGATGGGGCCGCCTCGTGTCCCCATTGACGTGGCAGTCGGGCCGGGGGCTTCAAGTCGAATCCGTACCCGCCACCGTCCCCGTGTACCAACACTTCAAGAATCCCGACGGTGGTTACAAGGTCGAGATGTCGAAGTACAACGCCTTCGAGATCTTTGGCCCGGGTGCGTCTACGTGCCAATCACTCTCGACCATCCTCATGGCCCTCACTGTGGGACTGGCGATCGGGGTGGCCCTTCTCTCGTGGCGACGCAACGGTCTTGACCACCGCAGCGCAGTGCTGGCTGATCTCGTCATCATCGGCGCTCTCATCATCGCCAACAAGACGTTGTCCCCCCAGTACTTCGTGTGGTGGGCTGCGCCAGCCGCCATGGTTCTCGATCGAGTCTCTGGTGAGAACACCTCTGAGAACCCTCCCGATCCGAACACCCTGTCCTGGGCCCAGACATGGTGCTGGACCGCCGCAATGTTCCTTCTCATCACGGCTTTCTTGACGCAGCAGGTGTACCCACTGAATTACGCTGGCATCATCGGCTTGCCTCCCAGTCGCATCAGCACGAACCTCCTGGTCAGCCGCAACATCATGACCATCGTGACCTTCGTAGCTTGTGTTGTTGCGTTCTTCGCGAGCCTTCGCATGCACCGTCCCGCCCAGCCGACATCGGCCCCGACGAAACCAGTCCACGCTACGCTGGACGAGCGGTGACCAATATCACATTTTGGTGATCGGGGATGAGTGTTCCTCGATGTGCCCAAATTGTTGGGATGGCCTGGTCAACCCGGCTACGATCATCACGTCTGGGTCCATGGACACAGACAGAGCAGCGCAGCTCGGAGGGCCTTTCCAGAGGTTCCGCGAGTGCTTGACACGACGGTTTGACGGAAGAAGGCAGTGGTGAGTCCCGCCCCACACGACAAGTCCAACAACTCTCCTGATTTTGGAGCCAACGACTGGCTCATCGAGGAGATGCGTGACCAGTACCAGAATGATCCGAGTTCGGTCGATCCTGCTTGGGTCACATTTTTTCACCACGAGGCGGCCCAGACGTCCGATGAGGTGACCGGATCGGCAGCCGGCGAACAGCCTGCTCGTCAGGATCCCAAGCCTGAACCGGCTCCCAACCCCGTCGCTAACCAGAAGCCTGCTCCGGCTGCGAAGGCCGAGCCCAAGCCGGCTCCCAAACCCGCTGCATCAACCGCCCCCACCCCGACACCGAAGGTCAAGGACATGGCATCGAAGCCCGAACCATCAAAGACCTCCCGCGAGCCTGCCCGTCCTCTTCTGACGGCTGACGCCCCGCGTCACAGCGCCAAGCTGGAAACTGTCGAGCCCACGGTGACGAAGATGAAGGGTGCGCCGATGCGCACCGCCAAGAACATGGATCAGTCGCTGACCATGCCGACGGCCACCACGGTGCGTGACGTACCGATGCAGCTCGTCATCGAGCAGCGCACCATGATCAACAACTTCCTTCGCAAGGCCAAGGGCGGCAAGATCTCCTTCACCCACATCCTCGCCTATGCGATGGTGCAGGCGCTCAAGACCGTTCCGGCGATGAACAACGCCTATGCAGAGATCGACGGCAAGCCTCACCTCATCGAGAACCATCAGATCAACCTCGGCATGGCCATCGACGTCGTCAACAAGGACGGCTCCCGCAAACTCGTGGTGCCCGCCATCAAGGGCGCCGAGCAGATGGACTTCCTCGACTTCTGGCGTGCCTACGAGGAGATCGTCCGCAAGGGTCGCACCAATGAGCTGACCATCGAGGACTTCAAGGGAGTCACGGCCTCCCTGACGAACCCAGGCGGTTTCGGAACCAACCATTCCATTGCCCGCCTCATGCCTGGTCAGGGCATGATCCTCGGCGTCGGATCGATCGACTACCCAGCTGCCTACCAGGGCAACTCCCCCACCCGTATGGCGGAGCTGGGCATCTCCAAGGTGACGACCCTCACCTCTACCTACGATCACCGCATCATCCAGGGCGCCCAGTCCGGCGAATTCCTGCGTCGCATGCACCAGCTGCTCTTGGGTGCTGATCGCTTCTACGAGAACATCTTCGAATCCCTGCGTATCCCCTACGCTCCGGTCCAGTGGGCGAGCGACCGTCAGGCCAACCGCCCCGACCAGGTCGGCAAGCAGGCTCGCGTCATCGAACTCATCGACTCCTGGCGTCGCTTCGGCCATCTGTCCGCTGACATCGATCCCATCGAGTACCGGCCGCGGTTCCACCACGACCTCATGCTCAACAGCCACGGCCTCACCCTGTGGGACATGGACCGCACCTTCCCGATCGCGAACTTCGCCGGGCAGCGTCGCGCCATCATGACCCTGCGTGAGATCCTCACGATCCTGCGTGACTCCTACGCCTCGACGATGGGCATCGAGTACATGCACATCGCTGATCACGAGCAGCGCAAGTGGTTCCAGGATCGTTTCGAGAAGGAGCACCAGCCCCTCTCCCGCGAGATGCACCTGCAGATCCTCGACCAGCTCAATGAGGCCGAGATCTTCGAGACCTTCCTGCAGACCAAGTTCGTCGGTCAGAAGCGGTTCAGCCTCGAGGGTGGCGAGTCGGCCATCGTCCTGCTGGCCGCACTGTGCAACCTGGCTGCCGACGACAGCCTCAACGAGGTCTGCATCGGCATGCCTCACCGTGGTCGTCTCAACGTGCTGGCCAACATCATCGGCAAGTCCTACGGGCAGATCTTCCGTGAGTTCGAGGGCAATGCCGAGCCGGTGAACTCCCAGGGATCGGGTGACGTCAAGTACCACCTCGGTGACGAGGGTGAGTTCACCGCAGCCTCCGGCAACACCATCAAGGCCTCGGTTGCCGCCAACCCGAGTCACCTCGAAGCCGTCGATCCTGTCCTCGAGGGCATCTGCCGGGCCAAACTCGACGCTCTGGGCAACCCGGACAACTTCCCGGTCCTGCCAATCCTCATGCATGGTGATGCTGCCTTCTCGGGTCAGGGTGTCGTCTACGAGACCCTGCAGATGAGCCAGCTCGAGGGATACCGCACCGGTGGCACGATCCACGTCATCGTCGACAACCAGGTCGGATTCACCACCTCGCCCCGTGACGGACGTTCCTCGACCTACTGCACCGACGTTGCCAAGGCCGTTGGGGCCCCGGTCCTGCACGTCAATGGAGATGACCCCGCCGCGGTGGTCCACGCTGCTCGTATTGCCTACGAGTATCGCCAGATCTTCCACCGTGACGTCGTCATCGACGTGGTCTGCTACCGCCGCCGCGGCCACAATGAGGGTGACGATCCCAGCTTCACCCAGCCGCACATGTACGACCTCATCGCTGAGAAGCGTTCGACCCGAAAGCTCTACACCGAGAGCCTCATCGGTCGTGGTGACATCACCGACGAGGACGCCGATGCTGTGATGTCGAAGTTCCGGTCTCGCCTCGAGACAGTTTTCAAGGAGGTCCGTGAGGCCACCTCGAAGCCAGAGCCCTACAGCGGCGTTCCGGACTACCCGGTCAAGCACAGTGGCCTGCATCTGACCACGGTCGAGGCCCACACCTTGGAGGCCGTCGCCCGGGCTCACGAGAACCTACCGGAGACCTTCAACGCCCATCCCAAGGTTGCCCCTCAGATGACGCGTCGTGCCAAGCACATTCGCGAGGGTGGGATCGACTGGGCGACCGGCGAGATGATCGCCCTGGGCTCCTTGCTGCGTGACGGCATCCACGTCCGCCTGGCCGGGCAGGACAGCCGCCGCGGCACCTTCTCGCAGCGCTTCGCAGCCCTGGTCGATCGTGCGACCGGAGAGTTCTACGTGCCCGTCAACCACCTCGGTGGTGAGCAGGCTCACCTGGACGTCCTCGACTCCCCGCTGAACGAGTACGCGGCGATGGGCTTCGAGTACGGATACTCGGTCGCCCGTCCGGACTCCTTGGTGCTGTGGGAGGCCCAGTTCGGTGACTTCGTCAACGGAGCCCAGACGATCATTGACGAGTTCATCGCCTCGGCAGGTTCGAAGTGGGGGCAAAAGTCCGGCGTCGTCCTGCTGCTCCCCCACGGCTATGAGGGCCAGGGACCGGACCATTCCTCGGCCCGCCTGGAGCGCTTCCTCAACCTGTGCAGTGAGGGAGCCTTGGCTGTCTGCCAGCCCTCGACCCCGGCGAGCTACAGCCACCTGCTGCGTCAGCATGCCTACGTCAACAGGCACCGACCGGTCGTCATCGCGACTCCGAAGTCCATGCTGCGTAACAAGATGGCGACCTCTGACCCGGAGGAGTTCACCACTGGCAAGTGGCACCCGGTTCTGCCCGATCCGTCCATCACTGATCCGTCGGCCGTCACCAGGATCATCCTCTGCTCAGGCAAGGTGCGTTGGGAACTCGTCAAGCAGCGCAAGGCTGCCGGGCTCGACGGTCAGCTGGCCATCATCCCGCTGGAGCGGCTCTACCCGCTGCCGGACAAGGAACTGGCCGAGGTGCTCGAGCCCTACAGCAATGTCACTGACGTTCGCTGGGTGCAGGAGGAGCCGGAGAACCAGGGTGCTTGGTACTACATCCTCACTCATCTGCCCCACGCGATGTCCGACAAGCTGCCTGGCTTCTTCGATGGCCTGACAGCCGTGACGCGCCCGCCGTCCTCGGCCCCCTCCGTGGGCCAGCACAGTGTGCACGTCCGCGAGGAGCAGGAGCTGCTCGAGAAGGCCATGGCCTGACCCGCCCGAACACCACCACGGCGCCATCCCATGAGGGGTGGCGCCGTGGCGCATGCTGTGGTGCATTATTGTGCCCATGTATTTCACCGACAGGGGCATTGAGGAACTGGAAGATCGTCGCGGAGACGAGGAAATCACCGTCGCGTGGTTGGCCGACGAGCTACGTCACTTCGTCGACCTCAACCCGGAGTTCGAAGTCCCCGTTGAGCGTCTGGCCACCTTCCTCGCCCGACTCGACGACGAGAACGACTGAGCCACCACGAGCCCGGAACCGATGCGGTGACGACTGGCTGCGGGGCAATCAGTCCCGCAGCCAGGCTCGCGACCGTGGCGACAAGGAAGCTATGACAGCCGCAGCCGGGATGACGGCCAGGATCCAGAACCACACCGGGCCACCTGAACGCTGCAGTGATACCAGGACAACGACGTGTAGTAGACCACTGGCGACCATGAGCCCCTGCGCCGGCGGTCGTCTCTTCACGGCCATCCAGCCGACCAGCACGACGAGAGCGGCATAGATGATGAGCATCGCGCCTACTCCGGCGCTGAAGACGTCGCGACCACTCACCATGACCGCGATGGCCACCACGAGGAGGGCAATCGCGCAGATCCAGGTCGCCACCACCGCGACCAGGACCGATACCGGGATGCCGCCGCGCAACGCAGACGATCGTGAATCCTGCTCACTTGACGGAATCATTGTTTTGCTCCTGCACGGGTGGACCGACGACGTATCATAATTGAACTGGCCGCGAACTCCTTGAGGCGTCCTCGCCTGGACCGACGTTCATCGTGTCCGAGCGATTCGTGGGAGGATGTTCGTCCTTCGGTGGATGCTCTTGCCAAAACATTCGACGGTTGCCAGACTTTCATGGTTGCCCGCCGAACGGCCACTCGTCGGTCGTACGGCATGACGGGTCATCCACCCGCACATCACACGTGCCCCGGGTTGCGCTGGGGAGAAGGAGTCGAAGAGGCATGGACTGGCGCCACAGGGCTGCCTGCCTGAGTGAGGATCCCGAGCTGTTCTTCCCGATTGGGAACACTGGCCCAGCCCTTGCCCAGATCGAGGAGGCGAAGAAGGTCTGTGCCCGGTGCGAGGTTCGCGCCGAGTGCTTGGCCTGGGCTCTGGAAGCCGGCCAGGATCACGGTGTGTGGGGCGGCATGAGCGAGGATGAGAGGCGCGCGATCAAGCGTCGTCAGTCCCGCTCCCGCGTTCGTCGTTCCTGACTCAGCTCGGACAGGCAGCCCGGAATCATTCGAATCCGTTCCGGGACAACCATCGGTCGCGTCACATACTCACGACCGGTCAAGCGGAATCATGAGCTTGGCGCAGGTTCCCACGCCGTCAGGATTGTTTTCGAGGGTGAAGGTTCCACCGAGGTCCTGGACCAACGTCGTGACGATGGACAGCCCCAAGGAGCTGCGGTGCTGGTCGAGTGAGAATCCCTCCGGCAGGGGACTTCCGTCGTTGACGATGTCGACGACCAGCGAATCATCGGTGCGGTAGGGACGCACGATGACGCTTCCCGACGAGGAATCCAAGCTGTGCTCGATGGCGTTCTGGCACAGCTCCGTCGTTGCCAAGGACAAGGCTGTGGCGGTCTCGGCAGGAACACTGCCGAAGCTCCCTTCACGCCGTGCCGCCACGGACCCCGAAGATGCCGCGACGTCTCCGACCATGTGGAGAATGCGATCGGCAACCTCGTCGAAAGCCACCTGCTCCTCGAAGTTCTGCGACAGGATCTCGTGCACCACGGCGATGGCCGAGACTCGCCCCATGGCCTGTCGGAGAGCTTCCTTGGCATCCGGATTCTTCATCCGCCGCGACTGCAGACGCAGGAGAGCCGCCACGGTCTGCAGGTTGTTCTTCACCCGGTGATGGATCTCGCGGATCGTGGCGTCCTTGGTGACGAGCTGACGATCTCGGTCCCGCAACTCGGTGAGGTCGCGGATGAGAATCATCGTTCCTGCCGAGACCTCGACGTCGTCCAACCAGGTCTGCAACGGAATGACGCGGGCACGCAGGGTCGCCTCGGAATTCTCAATATCGGTCTCGGAAAGCCAACGACCCTCCAGATCAAGGGTGAAGGACTGACCAACTTCACGCACCTTGGGGCACAGGTCCCGAACCATCGGGATGAAGTACTCGCCGTCCAAGTCTCCTGTCAGGCCCAAGCGGCGAAAGGCCGACAGGGCATTCGGGCTAGCAAAGGTCACCATTCCTGTGGATGCGACCCGGATGACCCCGTCCGTGACCTTCGGCGCCAGAGCCCTGTCAAAGTCCGGGAAGAGTGGGAACCGGCCGTGATGAAGCATCTCCGAAAGGATGTCGGCAATCTCAAGGTAATTGTCCTCGGTGCTTCCGGGAGCCCGCACCCCCATCTGGTTGGTGTGTCTTTCGACCACGGCGATGACATCGTCATGACGAATGACGGGAATCGCCCAGACGTCCACAGGAATACCCGCCGACAGCTTGTTGTCGCTGGTCTCGCACATCTCGGCGCTCATGAACGCCTCGGTGACCAGGCTCTCGTCGTCGTAGGAGACCGACTCACCGACGACGTCGTCCTCCAGGGCCGTCGGGCCGGTGTCCGGACGTACCTGGGCGGCTGCCCAGAACACATTGGGGTCCTTGTCCGGAACCCACAGGATGAGATCCGAGAAGGACGTGTCAGCGAGCATCTGCCAGTCGTCGACAAGTTCCTCGAGCCACGTGATGTCGGCGGCAGCGAGGCTGGTCCGGTCAGCGACCAAACGATTGATGGCAGGCATGCCGTCACTCTAGTGACCAGAATCCAGCCAGCTCCAACTGGCATCAACGTGTCGACGAATGTGCGTTTCAATTTGGGCCAGGCCCGCCCCATACGGCAGAATTGATCGTCGTTGCCGCGTATCCGCGCGGACCCTCCTTCATCAGTAGGGAGGCTTCTGACCCCTCAGGAAGGAGAGCGCCATGGGCAAGACTGGTCGTAAGCGTCGTGCGCGTCGCAAAAAGGGCGCCAACCACGGCAAGCGTCCCAACGCCTGAGTTTTTGGGATGACGAGGCCCCCGTCCATATGGACGGGGGCCTTTTACTAGTCAGCGGTCTCCGGCCTGCCAACGATAGGACACCTGCATCTGCACGACGCGGGTTCTCAATTGCATCGGTGCGGCAACGGTGCGATTGCATCGTCTGAGGGCTCGGGACACGGCTGCTTCCATGTCCGCCTCGTCCATGCAGCTCTCACAGGCCGCGATGTGACGACGGAAGGCGTCGGCCTCTTGTTCGCTCATCTCGCCGTGCAAGAACTCCTGGAGGTGGTCGATGACCCAACAACAGGACTCCTCGTCACCATTAGACAGCGTCATCGTGATCCCTCCTTTCCTGCACTACGCGCCAATTCCGGACGACCAAGGTCCTCCTCGTCAATCTGACCGGCATGAGGGCCAATCCCCCGCGCCCCGGCGACGTCGACCAACTGCTTTCGCAACTGCTTACGGGCACGATTGAGCCGACTCATGACCGTCCCGATAGGCGTTCCCATGATCTCGGCGATCTCCTTGTAGGCGAATCCCTCGACATCGGCCAACAGAACAACCTGCCGGAACTCGTCGGACAGCCCGTCGAGAGCGTCAAGGATCTGCTGGTCGGGCAGCCCGTCCAAGGCTTCCAATTCGGCGGACCGAAGCCCATTGCTGTCATGGGAGGCCGCCCGCGCGATCTGCCAGTCCTCGATGTCCTGGTCATCTGAGGTCTGCGGTCGGCGCTGCGCCTTGCGATACGAATTGATGTAGGTATTCGTCAGGATGCGATACAGCCAGGCCTTGAGATTGGTTCCGGGACGAAATTGGTGGAATGACGCGAATGCCTTCGCGTAGGTCTCCTGGACGACATCCTCGGCGTCAGCCGGGTTTCGGGTCATCCGCAATGCAGCACCATAGAGCTGATCGAGATACTCGAGGGCGTCACGTTCGAACCGCTCGGCTCTTTCAGCCTCGGTTTCCTTGGCGACATCCACGGTGCCCGGCACGTCCCCGTGACGATCCATCCTGGGTTCGAACTGTCGTGTGGTCATCGCTGTCCAGCTTAGTGCACAGCGCCGATGACCGGACGGGCGACGGCTCCGCCTGGTGCACGGCGTGGTGAGGACAGCGTTCATGTCGGGTCAACGCATCACAAAGGTTGATCTATTCCCACGGCGACCGTTCATCTGACGAAAATATTGCCCATCCGGCTACCGCGGAAAGCCTTGGCGCGGTAGACATATGCCCATGAGTATCATCCGAGGCTTGGGCCGGACCATGTTCGCCAGTTACTTCATCGTCAAGGGGACGAACTCCGCGATGAAGCCCGATTCTTTCGTGGAGGATGCCGAGCCGGTCGCTGACCGTCTCCTTCCTCTGGTTCAGCGCGCACTGCCGGCATCTGTCGGCGCATACATCCCTGAGGACACCAAGACCTTGGTTCGCATCAACGGCGCCGCCCAGGCTTTTGGCGGTCTCGGAATGGCGACGGGTCTCGCCCGTCGTGTCGGTGCCGGAGTTGTTGCCACCACGATGGTTCCGCATGTGCTCGCTTCCATTCCTGACAAGTCCTTGCCGAGGGACGAGCGTGCCGCGGCTCGTTCGGTCCTGCTGCGTAACGTCGCTCTGTTGGGTGGGGCCATGATGGCCTCCCGCGACACCGCCGGTCGTCCCAGCCTGGCCTGGCGCGCTGGTGACACCCAGCGTCGCGTCTCGTCTGCTGCCAGTGACCAGCGCAAGGCCATCAGCTCCTCCTTCGACGACCTGTCGAAGTCGGCCCGCAAGAAGCTCGAGAAGTCCCAGAAGGAAGCCGCCAAGGCTCAGAAGAAGGCCGAGAAGAAGGCCAAGAAGGCTCAGAAGAAGATTGCTGACTGACCAGCATCACTGGACCGCCCCGCGAGTCGTCCATCGTCTCGCGGGGCGTGTCGTCGTCCCGGGATCCAAGTCCCAGACGAACCGCGCCCTTGTCCTCGCGGCACTCGGCGACGGGCCCAGCGTCCTCGACGGTGTCCTCACCTCACGTGACTCTGACCTCATGACCGCCGGGCTGCAGTGCCTCGGTGCCGACATCCAGCCTGCCGGCCCGTCCTCAGTTCGGGTCGTTCCTGACCTGGCGCGTTATGCCGGCCCGATTGACTGCGGCCTCGCCGGTACCGTCATGAGGTTTCTCCCGGTGGTAGCCGCACTCGTCATTGGCAAGACCCGATTCATCGGTGACGAGCAGGCGTCCCGACGCCCGGTCGGACCCGTTCTCGACGGGTTGCGTCAGCTCGGTGTGACAGTTGATGCCGACCAACTGCCATTCGCCATGACGGCTCCTGCCCGTCTCGGTGGCCCCGAGGTGACGATCGATTCCTCGGCGTCTAGCCAGTTCATCTCGGCCTTGTTGTTGCCCGCCGCTCGCTTCCCGCGCGGTATTGATCTTCGTCATGACGGGGCGTCTGTGCCGTCAGCTCCCCACATTGCCATGACCTGCGAGATGTTGGCAGAGCGTGGCGTCACGGTGATCAGTGACGAGCCCTGCCGCTGGGTGGTGCGTCCCGGCCCGATTCACGCTCTCGACGATGTCATCGAGCCAGACCTCACCAATGCCGCCGCCTTCCTCGCCGCAGCCATGATCGCTGGCGGATCCGTAACGGTGCCGGCGTGGCCAGCTTCCAGCACTCAACCTGGAGCGCAGTTCATCCAGATCGCCGCCACGATGGGAGCTGCTGCGACTCGTTCCGAGGGATCCATGACACTGGAGGCTCCCGGATGGCATGCCCTCCAACCGATTGACGTCGACCTGCACGAGGCGAGCGAGCTCACCCCCGTGGTAGCCGCAGTCGCGTCCCTTGCCCAAGGCCCGTCCCGTATTCGTGGGGTCGCACACATTCGCGGCCACGAAACAGATCGCCTTACCGCCCTCGAGCATGAATTGTCCGGTATCGGCGTCACCGTCCGGCAGACCGAGGACGGTCTGCAGATCGATGGCCAGGGTGCCGACTCCCTCCATGGCGGGTTGTTCGGGTGCTACGCCGATCACCGGATGGCCCATGCCGGGGCCCTCCTGGGCCTGGCCGTCGAGGGGATCGAACTCGACGACATCACGTGCACGTCGAAGACCATGCCGCAGTTCCCACAGATGTGGGCTGAACTCGTCAAGGAGGGCTGAGTGTCGCCACGACGTCTGGCTTCCTCGGGAATCGACACCGGCGACTGGTCCTCCTACGACCGGCCACGTCGCCGTACCAAGCCGCGAACCAAGCAACGCCCGGATCACTCATCGCTGCCTGTCGGGACCGTCATCACCATCGACAGGGGCCGCTACCGCTGCCGGCTCGATGACGACGTCGAGGTCATCGCCACCAAGGCACGACAACTCGGCCGGAAGTCAGTCATCGTCGGCGACAAGGTGCGTCTTGACGGCGATGTCTCAGGTGCCGAGGGAACCCTGGCCAGAATCGTCCACACCGAGGACCGGGCCACCGTCCTGCGGCGCACGGCCGATGACACCGATCCGCATGAGCGTCCCATCGTTGCCAACGCCAATCAGGTGGTCATCGTCACCGCCCTCGCCGATCCCCCACCGCGTCCCGGGATGATCGACCGCATCCTGGTGGCTGCCCATGCCGCCGGTGTCTCCCCCATCCTCTGCCTGACCAAGGCCGATCTGGCGCCGGGAGATGACTTCGTGGAGCTGTACTCGGATGTGGGGATTCCGGTCGTGACCAGCCGCCCTGGTAGTGACCTGAAGGACCTTCACGAGTTGCTGGACGGCAGGATCAGCGTGCTCGTCGGCCACTCCGGGGTCGGAAAATCAACACTCATCAATGCCGTGGTTCCCGGCGTCCATCGCGTCACCGGCCACGTCAATGACGTCACCGGGCGCGGTCGTCACACGTCCACGAGCGCGGAAGCCATCCCGCTGCCCCAAGGCGGCTGGATCATCGACACCCCAGGGGTGCGATCCTTCGGTCTGTCCCACGTTGAGCCCGACGGCATCCTCGCCGGTTTCAAGGAACTGGATGAGATTGCCGTCAACTGCCCACGCGGATGCCGCCACAGTGCCGACAGCCCCGAGTGCGCCATCGACGACGCCCTCACTGCGGGAACGGTGCGGCAGTCCCGGGTGGACTCGCTGCGACGTCTGTTGAGTGCTACCGCCCCGCGTTGAGCAGGGCGGTAGCAACGTCGTTCACTCGCTGCCGTCCCCGTGGTCCTCGGCGTTCTCCTCGAGCACCTCGGTCACGGGACGTCCACTGGTCCGACGGATGAAGGTCGCGATACCGTCAGCCTCTTCGTCACGGCAACCGAGGTACGGCATGTGACCGGTGTCGAAGAAGGCCTCCTCGATGCGATCGAAGGCATCGTCGTCAAGCTTGAGATGGTTGATGGTGTCACGGGCCGCGAAGTAAGGGGTGGCCAGGTCGTAATGGGCGTACTCGACGCGCACGTGCAGACCCTTCTGAGCACGCATGACCCGTTCCAGCTTGTCGGTGACGTTGACCGGACGGCCCTGGAACTCCTTGTAGTTCCAGTTCCGGTACAGCGGCAGGCCCAGGTTGTACTGGGACTCCGTGGTCACCTCGAGTTCGCTGCGCAGGTAGTGCTGGAAGCCGTGGACGAAGGCTGCGCCGGTGTCGTCGCCGCTGGGGTCGGTGTCGGCGACCTCGTCGGTCCGCTTCGGCAATGCACCCTTGTAGCGACCGTCGATACGGCCGACGACCTTGCCCTCGCCACGCAGCAGCTCGGTGCAGAAGCGCATGTGCTCAATGCGCAGGTTGGCACGCTCGATGTAGCTGACATCCAGGCCGGTGAGCTGGGACAGGGTCGCCGTGACCTGAGCCCTCTCCGCAGGGTCGAGGCGATGGCCGGCAGCGAGAGCCTGACGGTAGGGGCCGTCGGCGAATTCCTCGGCCTCTGCGAGGACGTCTTCCAGGCCGCGATCAGAGTTGTGGCCGTGGTAGTGTGCGACGGCGGCATAGGTCGGCAGGAAGTCGACGCAGGCTCGGTCCCAGGTGAGGTCCTCGAAGTCCTGATTACCGAAGTCGAGCACGGAGGAGACCAGGATGATGCCATTGAGGTACAGCGAGAAGGTGTCCTGCAGGCGCTGGGCAACACTCACGGCCCGGACAGTTCCGTAGGACTCTCCCAGCAGGTAGAGCGGGCTTCCCCACCTGCCATGACGGGTGACCCACAGTCGGATGAGTTCGCTGACGAGCTCGACATCCTTGCTCCAGCCGTGCCACTGATTTGGATCCTCGCCATCGACGACTCGGGAGTATCCGGTCGACATCGCATCAATGACAACGAGATCGGTCTCCCGAAGCAGCGTGTGCCCGTTGTCAATGAGGTGGAACGGCGGGGTGGCCGGCTCCTCGGGGGTTCCCGGATCAACCACACGTGGGCCGACAAGGCCCATGTGCAGCCACACCGAGGAGGATCCCGGGCCGCCGTTAAACACGAATGTCAACGGCCTCGTGGTGGGATCGGTGTCGTCCAGGGTGTAGGCCGTGATGCCCATGAGAGCCTGCGGCATATGAGCGGTGAAGGCATTGTTGGCGATCTTCTCGCTGCCCAGAACGATGCGTCCGGTGGTTGCGGTGTAGCTGAGGTCACCGTCAACCGTGGAGATGGTGTGGTGAGTTGTCACCAGGTCATCAGTCGGAGCTGGCGCGTCAGCGGCCACGGTGGGGGTTTCGTCTGTCGTCATGACCTAAGCCTAGGGCCGTCGGTCGCAAGCCACCCGGGTTTTGGTGCCCTTGATGCCACACCCACACCAGTAAGGTGAGGGCATGGCCGACCACACCGATGACCTCCGCCTGGCACACATCCTCGCTGACGATGCCGACTCCTTGACGATGTCTCGATTCGGAGCCAGGGACCTGACGGTCTCGACCAAGCCCGATCGTTCCGAAGTGACCGATGCAGATCTGGCCGTTGAGGACTCGATTCGCCGCACCTTGTCACGGATGCGCTCCCGAGACGCGGTGCATGGCGAGGAACGGGCTGACACCGGCGAGGGCCCGCGTCGCTGGATCATCGATCCGATCGACGGCACCGCGAATTTCCTGCGCGGAGTTCCGGTATGGGCAACCCTCATTGCACTCAGTGTCGAGGACGAGATCGTCGCGTCCGTCGTGTCGGCTCCAGCCTTGAGACGTCGCTGGTGGGCTGCCAAGGGCTCCGGCGCGTGGACCGGCAAGTCGCTTGCCTCGGCAACGCCCATTCACGTATCCAATGTGCGCAACCTTGACGACGCCTTCCTGTCCTACTCCTCCCTCCATGGATGGGTGGAGGGAGGTCGCGGTCGCGGTTTTGGTGAACTCATGAGATCGGTGTGGCGTACCCGCGCCTTCGGTGATTTCTGGTCGTACATGTTGGTTGCCGAAGGAACCGTTGACCTGGCGTGCGAACCGGAGCTGGGGCTGCACGACATGGCCGCCCTTGACGTCATCGTCACCGAAGCCGGCGGCACATTCACTGGTCTCGACGGCAAGGACGGTCCCTGGTCAGGAAATGCCATGGCGTCCAACGGATTCCTTCATGCCGAGGCCTTGGCCATGGTTCAGCCTGAGGATTGAGGCTGCGTCGTCAGCATCAGAACCCGTTGAGAATAGAAGCGGACGGGTGATGATCACCCGCCCGCTCTTTGTGTCGCGGAGATCAGAGGATTCTGGCGCGAATCGTCCCCTCGAGATCGGTGACACTGGCCAACAACCCGCCGTCAGTTTCGGCAATGTCGAGGACACAGTAGCCGAGCTCCCCCTTGGTGGCCAGCGCCTGATACGTGACGTTGCCGCCCTGGTCAGCGACGAGTCGGTTGAGCGTGGCCATCACACCGGGAATATTGCGATGAAGGTGACCAATACGGGCGCCAGTACGCGGGGAAGGCGTGATCTCGGGAATATTGACGCTCATCCCGGTTGCGCCATTCTCGACGTAATCGATGAGCTTTCCGGCGACATAGCGACCGATGTCGACCTGGGCTTCCTGGGTCGAACCACCAATGTGCGGAGTGAGGATCACATTGTCCAACTCACGCAACGGGGAGGTGAACAGCTCCTTGCCCGAGGCGGGTTCCTCGGGGTAGACATCGACTCCAGCACCCGCGATGTGGCCGGTACGCAGATTGTCGACCAGGGCGTCAATGTCGACGATCTTGCCGCGGGAAAGATTGAGGAACAACGAGCGCGGCCTCATCATGGCGAACTCCCGCGCTCCGATGAGGTTGTTGTTGCTCGGGCGTCCATCAACGTGCAAGGACACGGTATCGACGCTGCCCAGCAACTCCTCCATGGACTCACACTTGTGGGCGTTCCCCATGGGCAGTACGTCGACAATGTCGTAGAAGAAGACCTGCATGCCCATGGATTCGGCCACCACGGACAGCTGCTGGCCGATATTTCCGTATCCGATGATGCCGAGACGACGACCGCGGATCTCGTGGGACCCAATGGCGGACTTGCGCCACACTCCGTTGTGCATCTGGGTATTGCGATCACCGAGACGACGGGCCAACGCAATGATCTCCGCCATCACCAGTTCAACAACCGAACGGGTGTTGGAATAAGGGGCGTTGAAGGCCGGAACACCAGCCTGGGCCATGGTGGCCAGATCCATCTGGTTCGTGCCAATGCAGAAGGCGCCCACGGCGGATAGGTTGTCACCACACGCCTCGACGACTCGACGGCTGATGCGAGTCCGCGACCGGATGCCCAACAAATCAACTCCGTCGAGGGCACTGATGAGGTCGTCCTCGTCGAGGGCCTCGCTCACCCGCTCGACCTCGTAACCGGCATGTTTCAGGGTTCGAACGGCTTCATCGTGGATGTTTTCGAGCAGGAGCGCCTTCATGACGGTCAGTTTATGGAGGGAGCAGGGCCGAACTACCGAGTTCGTCTCAGTGGGTGGAATCGTCCACACGGATACGAGGAATCGCAGTCAACAATTCCTGGGTGACCTCGTGCTGCGGATCGCGGTAGACGTCAGAAAGTCGGCCTCGCTCGACGATGCGTCCAGCACTCATGACGGCCACGGTGTCGCACAGGTGACGCACCACGGCCAGGTCGTGAGAAACGAAGACCATCGTCAGTCCCCGTTGACGCACCAAGTCATTGAGCAGGTTCAGCACCTGAGCACGCACCGACACGTCGAGAGCGGACACCGGTTCATCGGCCAGCAGGACGTCAGGTTCAGTGACCAAGGCCCTGGCAATGGCAATGCGCTGACGCTGGCCGCCAGAGAACTCGTGTGGAAATCGGCTGGCGGACTCGGGATCCAAACCGACGTCAACCATGACCTCTGCCAGCCGGTCCTTGCGTTCCTCACGGGTCATACGCCGGGCAACCGGGGACCGCAGTGGCTCGGTGATCGCCCGACCGATGTTCATACGCGGGTCCAGGGAGGACCGTGGGTCCTGGAACACCATCGCGGCCGACCGGCGCAAATCGCGTACCGCGTCGATGTCGCTCAGGGATCGTCCCCGGAAGCGGACGGTGCCGGAATCCGGTCGACGCAAGGCCATCATGACTTTCAGCAGGGTTGACTTCCCCGACCCAGACTCCCCCACCAGGCCGAGCCGTTCCCCCTCGCCGACGTGCAGGGAGATTCCGTCCAGGGCGTCGATCCCGGCGCCACGCGGTCCCAGATGAAGATGCAGGTCCTCGACCTCGATCTGGGTGGTCATGAATCCTCCAACACAATCGTCGTCCCGGGCTCGACAAGGTCGAGTCGGGCGGCTCGCAGCAGCCGTCGGGTGTAGGGGTGATCAGGTTCGGACAGCACTGTGCGGGATGGACCGGTTTCGACGATCTGGCCCGAGGTCATGACGATGAGGTCGTGGCAAATGTGGGACACCACCGCCAGGTCGTGGGTAATGAACAAACATGCCGCGCCCACTGAGTCGAGCACCTGGTCAATCGTTGTGAGAACCTGGGCCTGCACCGTCACGTCAAGGGCTGTCGTCGGTTCGTCGCAAATGAGCAGGTCTGGGGAATTGACCAAGGCCATGGCGAGCAGAACTCTCTGACGCTGGCCACCAGAGAGTTGGTGCGGGTAGGAGTTCGCCACTCGGGTCGGATCCTCGATACCAACCTGTTCCAGCATCTCCAGGACGCGGTCATGAGTCCGGCCTCGCGCGACGGAATGGTGCAGCAGGGCAACCTCGCCAACCTGTCTCCCGACCTTCATCGTCGGGTCCAGTGCTGTCATGGGTTCCTGGAAAACCATGCCGATGCCACTGCCCCGCAACGCGGACATGGCCCGATCGCTGGCCCCGATGAGCTCCTCGCCACGCCAACGGATGGAACCCGACACGTGGGCGTTGCCAGGAAGCAGACCCATGATCGCCAGGGCGGTGACAGATTTCCCCGATCCGGACTCACCGATAAGGCCGAGACGCTCACCGGGGTCCAGGGACCAACTGACGTGGTCCACAGCGACCCGACGATGCCGTCCGAAATCGACAACGAGATCGTTGACCTCCAGAAGTGCCATCAGCGGACCTCCCGCAATCTCGGATCAAGGAAATCACGCAACCCGTCTCCCAGGAGCGTGAATCCCATGACGGCTGCGGCAATCGCCAGGGCAGGCGCCACGGTCAGCCAGGGGCTGTCGAAAAGGTACACCTGGGAATCACGCAGCATTCGTCCCCAGGTGGCGACGGTTGCCGGAGTAGCCAGACCGAGATAACTCAGCGCGGCCTCCGCGAGGATCGCCGTGCCATAGGACACTGAGGCCTGCACGCCGATCAGCGGAGCAATGTTGGACAGCACGTGGTTGTAGGCGATGGAATGCCATGACATCCCTGAGCTGCGCGCCGCGACGATGTAGTCCTGGGAAAGGATCTGTCGGCTGGCGGTTCGCGTGATACGGGCGAACACGGGGACCGTCGAGACACCGATGGCCACCATGCCGGTCAGGGTTGATCCCCCCACTGCCGCGGCCAGGATGATCGCCAGCAACAGGGCTGGGAACGCGTACAGCAGATCGGCAGCTCGTCCCACGATCGTGGACCAGGGGCGAGGAAGCATGGCGGATGTCACCCCCCACGGCACGCCGATTCCGGCGGCGATGAGTACCGACACCACTCCGACGAGCAGACAGGTACGAGCACCCACGAGCATCCGGGATGCAATGTCGGAGCCGAATCCGTCAGTCCCAAGCCAATGCTGGCTGCTTGGTCCCAGAAGACGATCTGCCGGGACGACGAGATTGGGATCGTATGGCGTCCACACCGCAGAGGTGATTCCAGCCACGACGACCAAGCCCACCAGAACACACCCAATGACCAGACCTGCCCTCCTCATGAGTGGTCCCCCTGTCTGGAGATGGCACTGGTACGCAGCCGAGGATCGAGGGCCACGATGAGGAGATCCGTGAGGTAGGAGATCACCAACACGATGGCCACGATGACCATGACGACGTCACTGACGACGAGAAGATCACGGGTACTGACAGCATCGAGGAGATAGGACCCCAGACCGGGAATGACGAAGACCTCTTCGACGACGATGGCTCCCACCAGCATTGCGCTGGCCTGCAGACCAAGAACCGTGGCCAAGCTGATCGAGGCGTTGCGCAATCCGTGACGATGCAGTGCGGGCCACAGCCGCCAGCCGACGGCGCGTGCCGTGCGCAGGTGATCGTCAGCGAGAACGTCGATGAAGGCGCTACGTACGTAACGTGTCATCACTGCGGCCTGCACGATGGACAGGGACAACACCGGAAGAACCAGGTGCGCCACCCATCCTCCGACATCCTCATGCAGCGGTACGTATCCTCCGGCAGGCAGCCATCCGAGGGTCACCGAGAACAGCAGGATGAGGAGGATTCCGGCGAGGAAGGCAGGAATGCTCATGAGGACCTGAGACAGTGCGGAAGCCGCAAATCCTCGACCCTCACGACGATGGACGGCCGCGTAGGCTCCCACCGGCAAGCAGACCACCAGGGCCAGCAGCAACGACAGCCCGACGAGCCAACCCGTCACTGCCAGTCGCGACACAATCTGCGGACCGATCGGTTCAGCGGAAACGATGGAGATGCCCAGGTCGCCCCTGACCAGGGAACTGATCCAATCCCAGTACCGCTGGGGCCACGGGAGGTCCAAGCCCAGTCGGGTACGCACGGCTGCTGCAGCTTTCGGGTCCGCGTTGGCGCCCAGAATGACCTGGGCGACGTCACCGGGAAGCAAGCTGAGCAGGGCGAAGACGATCAAGGATGCGACCAGCAGCCACACCAGCAACTCCCCCAATGGGAGGAGCACGCGTTTGAGGACGGTCACCTCGTCCTCCTGACCTTGGTGAGGTCGAAGCTCATCGAGGTGGTATTGCGCTGTAGCCCGCTGATGCCAGCCTTGCTGATGGTGATCTTTGGCATCAGGAAGAGGAATCCTCCGGCGGCGTCAGTCGCCAAGATCCGACTGGCCTGCATCATGGTCTCGTTGGTGCGGTCGGCTGGTCCCGTCCGGGCGGATTCGATGAGCCGGTTGAATTCCTTGTTGCGGTAGCGCCAGTAGTAGTCGGGGTTGGCCCAGTTGACGATGTCGCGTGCCTCCACGTGGGCGACGATCGTCAGGTCGTAATCAGCATGGGTGTAGACGACATCGAGCCAGCGGGCCGGGAATTCCAGCTCGTCGCTGTCGACGGTGATCCCGATCTGGGCCAGGTCGGAGGCAACCACCCGAGAGGCTGCCGTCGCGTAGGGCAGGGCCGCGGCCCGCAGTCTGAGGGTCAGTCCGTTGGGGTACCCGGCCTCAGCAAGTAGCTTGCGCGCCCGTGCCGGGTCATAGGGCCAGGTGTGGGACAGGTCGGTGAACCAGGGGTCGGTGGGTGGAACCATCGAGCCGATGAGTGTTCCCTGGCCATTCCACACGACGTCCAGCAATCCGTTGCGATCGATCGCCATGAGGATGGCCTGCCGAACCCGTCGGTCTGACAGCGGCTTGGAAGTGTTGTTCATACCCAGCACGACCTCGCCGTTGGTGGTTCCTCGCAGGACCCGGTAGGCCGGGTTGCTCGTGAAGCGGGAGAGAGCCTGGGGAGTCGTCAGATCAGAGACGACGTCAAGGTCTCCCGACAGCAGGGCGGCCGTCTGCGAGGTCGGGTCCGAGTAGTACGAGAAACGAACGGTGGGACGGCCCCCCTCATGCCACGGATGAGGGGACGGCGACAAGGTCACCGAGTGACCCGGCGTGAACTCGGTGACGACGTAGGGGCCAGATCCTTGCGGCTGGGTGGCCAGATCCTTGGTGGCGGGATCAATGACGACACCCGATGTGCTGGCCAGGTTGAACAACAGGAAGTTGTCGCGATGGGACAGGTCAAGAATGACGGTGGCGTCGTCAGGGGTACGGATGGCCTTGACTGCCGACAGGTTCGCCTGGTTGACGGGGCTGGCGGATTCGGCTCTCATCCGCTCCAGGGATGCCTTCACCGCCGCTGAGTTCACCGCGGCCCCGGATGCGAAGCGCGCTGAGGGATCGAGGTGGAAGGCGAGGTGAAGTCCGTCCTCGGACAGCTGCCACGACTTCGCCAGCAGACCGACGAGCTTGCCCGAGTCGTCGACGCGGATGAGGGTCTCGTACACGTTGTAGAGAAGAACCTGCGGGATCGCTGCGGCAGCATTTGACACCAAGTCCAGTGTCGGCGGAGCAGCCGTCGCCCCAATGGTGAGAACTCCCTCTTCTGCGGACTGGCAGCCGGTAATTCCGGTGGTCGACAGAGCCACTGCCACGGCAAGTCCCGCAGCCTTCAACTGGCCTCGCATCGTCTGGTCATGCTCCCTTCGGGCGTGGTGCCCTGCGAATGAGCATAACCGCCCCCGACCTCACGCAGTCTGCGGGGGTCAGTACTGCAGTCAGATGTGCACGGTTTCCGAAGGCGGCCGGACGGATGCCGCAGATAGGGGGTGATGCGCCGATCGTTCGGGCACATCCCACCCCGATTTGTATTGCACCAGTGTGATCTGTATAGTCGAGCAGGTCGACGCGGGGTGGAGCAGTTCGGTAGCTCGCCGGGCTCATAACCCGGAGGTCACAGGTTCAAATCCTGTCCCCGCTACGAAGAAAGAGCCCCTGACCTGGTGAAACATCGGTCAGGGGCTCTTGTCATGCCCTGCGAAAATGGTCCGAGGGGCCAGAAAAAGAACCATTTATTTCAGGACCGGGGCATGGAAACCCCGCTGTGGGGTGTCATATGCTCCCATCCTCACGTGAGCTCGTCCTGGACCAAACGCGCCACGCGCAGCACAGCCCACACGAACGTCGCTAGTGGCATTAAGCTAAGCCGTGAGCCATCATCACAACAAAATACACAACAGAATATCTATGAGGGTGTGTCACATTAGCGGCTCTTCCCAATCATCGGTGGAAGGCGGGTCTGAAACCGCCGGTGTCGAGTATCGCCCTTCGGATGTAGTTGGTCAGGTTACGGAACCCGAGAGCGGTCCCGCGGAGGTGCTCGAGCCGTCCGTTGATCGCTTCGGTAGGGCCGTTGCTGGTGCCGGGATGATCGAAGAACGCCAGGACGTCGCTGCGGCGCTTGTTGAGCGTCCTGCCAAGTCTTGCCAACTCGGGCAGAGCCTTGGGGACCCCGTGGGCCAGCGACTCGATGATGCGGGCGAGCGAGGCCTTCCCGGCTGTGGCGTCCTTGCTCCGGTAAGCCGAGACCAGCTGCTGATAGACGCTCCATGTCACCTCGACGCCGACGTGATCATCGCAGGCGAACAGGTCCTCGAGTCGCTCGATCTGTCGTGGTCGGAGCAGATCCAAGCCGGTATGGAGTAGCCGCCGGGCCTGATAGAGCGCATCATGGTTGCGGCCGCGATGCCCATGGACTTCCTGCTGGACCCGCTGTCGGGTCGCGTCCAAAGCGTCTGCGGCGAGCTTGACGACATGGAAAGGGTCCATGACCGTGACCGCATCAGGGATCGCCTCAGCGGCCGCGGTCTTGAACCCAGTAAAGCCGTCCATCGCCACGATCTCGACTCCTTGACGGAAGTCTTGGGACTGCTGATCGAGCCAAGTCCTGAACACTGCCTTGGAGCGCCCGGGAATCATCGCGAGCAGCCGGGACGAACCGCTGCCATCGCGGACCGGTGTGAGGTCGATGATGACCGTGACGTACTTGTCGCCCAGCCGAGTGTGGCGCCAGACATGCTCATCAACACCCAGGACTTCGATCCCGTTCAGACGGCCAGGATGCTCAATGAGCAACTGCTGCCCGGCGTCGAGGATCGCGGTGTTCGCGGTGTCCCAAGCGACCCCGAGCGCCGCCGCTATCCGCGAGATAGAGAGCCGATCCACCACCAGTGCTTCCAGCCCCCAGCAGACCGCGGCACGAGTCATCTTGGCTCGCGGCCCAGCAGCCAACTCCAGGTCGTGACGCCAACAGCAACCACACCCGCGACAGCGATACCTGGGCAGGCGAACCAGCAGCATCGTGGGGCGCCAACCCAACGGAATATGCGCCAACCAACGGTCCACGACCCCATGCCGAACACCCCGACATCCGCAGCGATGGCACCAACTGTCGTCGCTAATCGGGACACACTCAATCACAGCACGACCAGCCTCGAGACGGAGCCCGATCGCCTCCAAGCCGAGGTCGGCCAAGCCGAGGAAGGTAGTCAGATCCGGACGACAGAAGGTAGCGTTGAACACATCGAGGCTCTCGGTATGGACGGGGTAGGAACCTCCATCATCGAGGGCCTCGACCCCTGCCTACAACCTCACCACCCACCGTTCACTGGGATGAGCCACATTAGCCGATGTGGCACACCCTCATTCTATATGCCAACGATAACGGGCTCTTCACAATCGAGGGGGTAGGTAGGGTCTGAATCCCTCAGCTTCGAGTAGTAAGCGGACGGTGTCGTGGGTGGGGTTGCGCAAGCCGAAAGCGCTGCCTCAAAGGTGTTCGAGTCAGCAGTTGATGTTGTGGTGGGGCCGAGAGGGAGCTTGCCAGCGTATGCTTGGTGGAGGTTCGTGTGCGGAACCGGTTGGTGAACCTCATTGCCGTACCTGCCCGTGAACATGGACAGCCACGTAGCGGGAAGAGACGAGATGACGGCAGCCAATGACGCCCCGCAAGTATGCGAGGAGGGGCCTGGGCAAAACAATGACCTCGGGGGTATACCGATGTTTCGCGGCATTGACCTTCCCGAGGCCTATCGTCACCCACCTTACCACGCTCTCACGGTGAGTCGTGAGACGTTGCAGGAGTGGTTCTCACCCGCCAGGCTCAGCCGCTACCGGATCGAACCAGTCGATACGTGGTACGTGTGGAACACCCGCATCTCGAAAGCATTCTTGGAAGACATCAGCCATGTCGAGGTACTCCTGAGAAACTTCATTGACGTGCGCCTGAGCGCCGATACTGGCATACGGCGTTGGTGGAAATCCTCGAGCTATCGGCTCGGTGGTTTCCCGCGTAACGTCGCCAGGGCCGAGGCGCGACTGCGGCGCGCGGGGCTCGATGCGACCCCTGATCAGATCGTGGCGAGTCTGTCACTGGACAACTGGCGCTTTCTGCTCACACCGCGCCTGGAAGCAACCGTATGGAAAGCTCTCACTGACTTACGTAACGGAGGCATGCCTCACTACCCGGGGCGTAGCCGACGCGACTTCGAGGAAAACGTGGAGCTCATCCGCCACGTCCGTAACCGCGCCTCCCATCAAGAGCCCCTCATCAGCGCTCACCCTGACCGACAAGCTGAGATTCGTAGGCTTGCCCACTACGTAACAGCGATCGACACCGTCGCCCGCAACATCAACCCCGACGCGGCCGAATGGATCGCCACCCACTCACGCGTTCTCGATGCCATCGCCCAGCGCCCCACACCGCAAGACCATTAACCCGCATTCGTCGTAGACCGACGCCTCTTTCAACACCGTGCGTAAACTGGCTCTTGAATCGCCCCGGTGAGTCCGGGGACTCAGTGGTGTGACAGTTCCAGCTCCTCGTGGGGCTGGCTGTGGCCAGCGTAGTAGGCCTGTTCCAGCTCGGCGGGCGGGATGTCACCGCAGTACTTATACAAGCGTCGGTGGTTGAACCAGTCGACCCCTTCCGCGGTGGCGAACTCGACCTCATCAACGCCCTTCCACGGCGCTCTGGGCTTGATCAGCCCAGTCTTGAACAACCCGTCGATCGTCTCCACCACAGCGTTGTCATAGCTCGACCCGACCGACCCGACCGAGGCAGCAATCTCGGCTTCCAAAAGACGCTGTGACAAGACAATTGAGGTGTACTGGCTGCCCCGGTCCCAGTGATGCACCAGCCCAGTCAGGTCATGGCCTTCGCGTTACCGAGTCCAGATCGCCTGCTCCAACGCGTCCAGCACCAGCTGGGTAGTCATCGTGGTACCCGAACGCCAGCCCACAATTGTGCGGGCATAGACATCGGTGACCAATGCGACTCAGACCCAACCCGACCACGTCGACACATCCGTGATGTCGGCCACCCACAACCGGTCCGGCGCCAACGGCACGAACCGGCGACTGACCAGGTCATCCGGCCGCTCAGCAGCACGACCAGCGATCATGGTCCGCTTCACCTTCCCACGACGTGCCCCTTCCAGCCCCGCACCGCGCATGAGTCGTTCGACGCTGCAGCGAACCACCGGGATACCTTCCCAGTTGAGCTGCAGCCAGACCTTACCGGCCCCGTAGACACCGAAATGAGCCTCGTAGACCCAACAGATCTCGACCAGCAGCTCACGCTTGGAGAACAGCTTGTCGCGCCACTGGTAGAAGGTCGATGAGGCGATCTACACGCCATGCTCGCGCAGCACCTGGCAGATCGGCTCGACACCCCACCACAACCCATCACCCCACGCCGCTCGGCAAGCTCACCAATGAAGTCGACGATCACTGCCCTGGCCGGTCAAGCCCGGCCGCGAAGAAAGCCCAGGCCCCCTTCAGGATCACATTCACCCTTCCCAACTCAGCATTCTCTCACTTCAAGCATTTGATCTGGGCCGACCCCTCGTGAGGCCAAAACGTTGACCCTGGTCTACCTCGCCCTGACAGACCCAGCGCCACAGGGTATCCGGGGACAAGACCCCGACCAGCTCAGCGACCTTAACCATCCCCGGCCAATCCCCCACATAGCCCGGACGGGCCTGGAGATACATCCACACCACCCTGGTCCTCAACTCAGCCAGGTAGCGCTTGATCGCGTTGCCTAGCATAACTCCAACCTTCCCAAAGTCCGGAGTCTCCCGACATCCCAGGGCAATTCAAGTATTCATGAACTGGTGCCAAATGTAACGAGAGCCGTCCAGGAAACCGAACGACGACATGACAGCCCACACACCACCACCGGCCACGGCGAAGCCAAGCATGATGACCCCGACGACACCGAGAACCCTCGCACGCGCTCCAAGGTCGAATTTTCGAGAGCACGACGGACCTCCATGGGTCTGCGGGGGTGACGGTGAGATTTGACGGGCGCAAAGTCACCTCATCCAGTTGGCATGAGATAAGTAGCGCCTTGGCAGCTGCCGTGACAGCCTGTGGGTTCTCCCGTGCTCGACTTTCACCGGCAGTTAGGAAGGATCGTGAACGCCCATGATCAAAACCCGGACAAGTCGTCGAACCGTCGTCAAGGGGGCGGCCTGGGCCGTTCCAGCCGTCTCCCTGGCGTCGGCCACCCCTGCGTACGCCATCAGCGATGCGACTTGCTCCTCGTACACGTGGACGTCCCTCAGAGGCTACGCGAGTCCGACGGGTAGTTACCGGACGGCTCGGGCTCTGCGGTCACCGTCGCTACTAGCAAACATGGGAACTGGAACTACACCGGCGAAACCACGTACTCCCCCTCGACCTGACGTCTTCCGGCGGTTCGCTGATCCTCTCGGGCTATGTCAAGACTGGCGTCACCCCGACGTTGAATGATTACGGTGAGACCGTCCTCGCTTTTCCCACGACGGCGGGCGGACCGATCAGCTTTCAGATCTGCGGTCTCGACTCCTACACGAGCTCGAGGAACTCGACGCACGCCCAGTACTTCACCGACATGGTCCAGGTGAGCCAGTCGGGCAACATCATCACGCCCTCCGCGCTGAGCAACGCCACCGTCGACAAGACGACCTCCTGGACCGTGGCGACAGGTACGACCAGCGGCTGCGCCACGTACACCGTCGCCGATCCCGCAGTCGGACCTGTCACCATCAAGCTCGGGAATGCGTACGGTTCAAAGATCCCGGTCTCGGACCGCCATGGAAACACCCATCCCGACCAGGCCGTCACGCTCAGCGAAATCACCTGTGGCAAGGCCACACCTCCCGCGCAACATGTGTCCCGTTGACGTGGTCCCAGACCGGGTTCACACCGCTGGATGAAAACCCAACGCCTACGGACCGGGTACGGCCCAGACCTACGGCAACGTATCGGTGTGGGCCGACGCGACCTTCACCTCCGGTGGGTCCTACCCCTATTTCCTCAACGGTGCCACCGACTCGCAGGAACGGCTCACCATGAGTCCGGCGCCCGTAAGGATCTATCTGTCAGGTTGGCAGCAGGTCGGCTCCGCCGGTACGACGAGTAAGTACATGTCCCTCAACCTCACCGGTCTGACGGGCCCGATCTCCTTCACCATCAGCGACCTGGATGCCCGCACCTCGAATGCCACCACATCGGGGGCCACCTATTACACCGACACGATCCAAGTGACCAACAATAACACGGTCATCGCCCCGACCTCCTCGTCGAACGGGCCTTCGCTCCGGATCGTGGACACGGTGGTGGTTGATTACGCTGCGGTTGGCAGCGTAGCGGCCCGGCGGGCCTCATAGGTGTTCGGGGACAGGTAGCCGCACCAGGAATGGCGACGGCGAGTGTTGTAGCGGGTGACCCAGCGAAAGACCTGACGGCGACACAATTCAGGCCCAGCGAACGTGGCCTGCCCGGCAAGGAGTTCGCGTTTGAGGGTGGCGTTGAACGACTCGGCCAGACTGTTGTCGGCGCTGGTCCCCACGGCCCCCATCGACTGGGTCACCCCGAGACCCTTGCAGAGTTTGGCGTAGGCCTTCGAGGTGTAGACCGACCCATGGTCACTGTGGAAGATCGCACCCCGGAGACTGCCGCGCTGCGCGCAGGCGGCTTTCAGCGCGTCTTCGACCAGTTCGGTGCGCATGTGGTCCGCGACCGCCCAGCCGGCCAGTTTTCGGGAGTAGCAGTCGATCACGGTGGCCAGATAGAGGTTCCCGCCACCGGCCAGCGGAAGGTAGGTGATGTCACCGACGTAACGCTGGTTCGGCTTCTCGGAGGTGAAGTCCCGCTGCAGCAGGTCACCGAACTTCTCATCAGCCGGTTCCGGGACCGTGGTGCGAACCCTGCGACGCAGCCGGGTCCCCGCCAGCTGGTGGGCACGCATCACCCTGGCGACGCGCTTGTGGTTGACACGATCCTCGCGGGCGGCGCCGTCGTTCAGTTCGACGGTCACCCGCGGTGCCCCGTAGGCCGGGTCCCCACCAGCTTTCGGGTCCTGGACCCGTCGGATCCGTGCAGCCAGGACAGCGTCGTCCTCAGCGCGCTGCTGACGGGCCGGGCCGGCTTTCTGCCAGGCATAGAACGAGGAGCGGGACAGCTCCAACACCTGGCACAACCGCTTCACCTGGTAGGTGGTCTGGTGGTCGGCGACGAACTGGAAGCGGTTCACCAGCTCGTCTCCCCGGCGAAATACTTGGCCGCCTTGCGCAGGATGCCCCGTTCGGTCTCCACCCTGGCCTTGTCCGCCCGCAACCGGGCATTCTCGGCCTCCAGCCGGGCGATCCTCGCTACTGGTGACTCACCGGAAGGGGGCGTGGCTGGGGTCGGTCCGTCGCTGGTGCGGACACCGTTGCCCAAGTCCTTGACCCACAACGACAGGGTCCCACGGGAGACCCCCAACTCCCCAGCGATCTGCTTCAACGTCGCACCGGGCGTGGTCTCGTACAAGTCAACGGCCTGCTGACGAAACTCCATCGAGTAGTTCTTCCTGGCCATGGTGATGATCATCTCGCTTCCTCCAGCCCATGCTGGATTCCACGTGTCCACAACCAAGGGTCAAGGCCCCTTGCCTACGGTAACAGCACCTGCCCCCAACTATTCGAGCAGCCGCTTCCTGCCACGGCAACAAGGATTTGTTGTGCAATGGTTGCAAGGGCTTCCCGACCTCCGACAGCAAGGACATCCCGCTCCTCAACATCCCACAGAAGGAACGCTCCGGGAGCACCACCGAGCCCGTCATGCAGTACCACTTCAGCGTCAACGTACCTCGGGAGGCGCGTCCCGTGCTGTGGCGTACACCCACCTGTACTGACTAACCTGCGGGCTCGTCCCGGACCCGGAACGCAGGTGGCCCGCGTGTGGCGAGGGCCACGAGAGACGATGTCGTTGCGGGGTCAACCGCCCTCGTGTACTCTTCCCTCCGCCGTGTGTACACCCAGCCGCTTCGCCATCTCGAGCCGGTCGTCCCACAGCAGGTCAACCCGCATGTCGCAGCACGACGTCAACCGCCGGACCATCACCAAGGGTTTGGCGTGGGCCGTTCCCGCTGTGAGCGCCGCAGCAACCCTTCCCGCCTACGCCGTCTCGTGCCCGGGCACTGCCGCGGCCGAGATCGATTCATGGTTCGCCGCCTACCAGTCGAGCCTGCCTGACCTCACCGGCGTCAACATGGCGATCTCGTTCAACCAGTCCGCCGGAGCCAACGGTGCCGGCTTGAGCAATGTCGGCATCAGCCTCAAGAACATCGGCACCAAGACGTTCGACTCCTCCTTCCCCCTGCGGTTCGACGTCGGTTTCCAGAACGTCGCCACGTCGAAGGTGATCAATGACAGCCTGACCGCCGTGGCCGGACCGGCGAACACCAATCCCATCCTCAAGTCCCGGGCCCCTCAAGGCGACAATCAGCCTCCCTCCCTCAGCGACGCCCAGGCCGTCGGCAACACGACGCGCACACGGTCATTCTCAATGACGTCCTCGAACCTCACCTTCTATAACCCGTCGACGCACGCACGCATCGGGACCTCCTCCGACCAGTCCAACGACACCGCCTTCCCTGACACCCCTAGCGCCTACAGCTGGCGAGTGGCCCTGCGCAACACCACGTGGAATCCCGGTGACAGGAAGAAGGTCCTCGCCATCGTCCCGGGCGACGGCGCCTGCCATGGTGGCCGCATCTACGCCGCGTGGGGCATCCGGCTGCGAGGGTTCGCGCCCCTGCCGTGGACCACCCTCGTGACGAATGCGACGGCGGCCAACCCCGGCATGACGGAGGACACCGTCACCAACTGCTACCTCAAGCTGTACGACCAGCGCGTGGAGACGTGGATCGCGGGCCGGGAGGGCCTGCGCAACATGAAGATCTCGATTGACGGATGGAACGCCACCATGGACAGCGTGATGGGGTGGGAGAATTCCGGTGCCCCCAACACGTGGTACTGGTCCACCGATGTCGGTAACTTCATGGCCGCTGGAACCGAGTACGACACGAGCCGCGTCACCGGCGTCGGTACGTGGAATACCTCCGTGGTCAAGACCTCCTCCGTCGGCCGGTCGATCACCGAGATCCGCAATCGCGACGGCATCTTCTGATACCGACACCCAGTCACACGTGAGCCCCGTCGCCACCGCGATCACGTCCGATCCGTGGTAGCGACGGGGTTTTCGCTCGGCTGCCGAAACCTGTTCGCAGGCCGAGCCGTCAAACCACTCCTTGGCCTTGTACCCGGTCATGCGTAATCTGACAGACTGATGTCTCGTGGTACAGTTCGATGACTCCCCCACCTGCATCAGTGACGCAGCCGACGAGATCAATTCCCCATCGACCAGGCGGATCATCGCTCTCGTGACAATCCTCAATGCCATCGGATTGGTCATTGACGTCACGGTGGCATCCATCATCGGATCGGCATCTCTCTTCGCCGACGCGGCCGACTTCCTCGAGGACGTCCTCATCAACGGACTCGTCTTGGTGGCCCTCGGGTGGTCGGTGCAGTCACGACGGAAAGCCAGCATTTGGTTGGCCGGTCTCATCCTCATTCCGGCAGCTGCAGCATTGGGAACTGCCGTCTGGAAGATCACCTCGGGAGTCCCGCCTGAGCCCGTGCCGTTGTCAGTGACGGCCATCATCGCCCTGCTCATCAACCTGTCGTGTGCCATCGCCCTCATGACATTGCGTCGCCAGAGATCGAGCCTGGTTCGAGGTGCGTGGCTGGCAGCACGCAATGACGTACTCGGCAACGTGCTCATCCTCGTCGCTGGTCTCATCACGACGGTGTGGTTCACGGTCTGGCCCGACGTCATCGTCGGACTCGTGATGGCCGCCATCAATGCCACGGCTGCCAAGGAAGTGTGGGAGCAGGCTCGCCGCGAGGTACCTGAACTCGAGATTGGCGAGGACTGAGCCGCATTGAGACATCTCGCCAGTACCGGTCGTCGGTCGCCTTCCGACACGGAGCTGCCAGACGCGACGGCACTCACTGGCAGAGCGGCTGATCCCAGTCCTTGCCTCGCAACGGGACGATGATGACCGGGCGCAGCTGACGGCGCCCCAGCTGGACTGCCACCGATCCGTCCAGCCACTCCTGCAAACCGGCACGGAAACCGGGACGCCGAGTTCCCAGCACGAAGCACCCAGCGCCAATGTCATGGGCGAGGTGAGCAAGCTGTTGATCCGGCAGACCAGACAGATAGACGAGCTCCCACTCCGTCTCTGGGTAGTTCGCCATGAAAGCGTCCAAGGAACTTTGGATCGACGATCGGGCGGTCGCATTCGAGATTCGCTGGGCGGTCGGGTCGAGTGGGTGGCTTTGGTCGGGATCAGACGGGTTCGGCACGCGATCGGTCGCGACATGGGCGAAGACAATCTTGCTACCCATGGCCCTGGCATGCTCGACGCCAGTCGCGAGTACTGCCCGCGGGATGCCCGGCATGATCGCGATGATGACCGGACGGCCCCTCATCGTACCTCGGGGCGAACGCTCATATGTCACGGATGCACGGCGGTCGATATCGGACTCATCTTTGTCCATCCCGGGTTGCTGCTCCGTCATGATCGTCTCCTAGATGTCGCGGCACGCTACCGACACGATGCACATTACCGACCCCGAGACGATCTCGTGACCGGTCGTCACTCCAGGGTGCCGAGAACCGCAGACTCCAGGGCCGGGACGAGATTGACCGATCCGAGCAAATCCTCCGGATGGTCGACGAGACGGGCCACGCCGTAATGGCTTCCATCACGCAGCGCACCGGCCACGACACGTACTTCCTGACGATGGGGATGAGCCGCGACGAAACCCGCAGCCTTGTCCGGATCGTCCGGAATCTCGTTGGCGCACTCGTCGGGCAGGAAGATCCGTTCGACGCAGATGGCCGCCCCGTCAACGGCCTCTCCCCAGGCTGTCGTGGCGAGGGCCTGGGCCAGATCCTCTCCCGGTCGGAAGTCGTCCTGCTCGATACTGGAAAGGCTGTCTGGTCCACCCACGGCGAGCTGACCGGCAAGGGCAGGCTCAGCCTTCATGAGGTCGACGGTGCGCACCAAGGCGAACAGGCGTGGCGGGCCGCCCCAGCTCGATGTCCCGACGAACCTCTCGATCTCAGCCAGACATGCCACCAGGGCGTCATTGACCGACGGTGTCTCGGGCCCCGCGTTTTCGGCGTCCTGACTCATCTTGTCGTCCTCATCATTCAGCAATGTGGTACTCCCGTTCCGCCAGCGCGGATCTTCTGGATGGCCGCGATGGCGTCCTTGAGGCTAGAGACCTTGACCAGGCGCATCGAGGTCTGAACCCCACTGATGTCCCGGCAATTACCTGCTGGCACGAGGAAGATCTTGGCGCCATCCCGCTCGGCACCGGATATCTTCTCCTGGACACCGCCGATGGCAACGACGTTGCCATCAGGGGAAATGCTTCCGGTACCGGCAATCCGCAGCGAACCAATGAGGTCATTCGGGGCGACCATTTGATAGATCGACAGGGCCATGGCAAGTCCGGCTGAAGGACCGACGATGTCCGCCGGGATTCCATAGGTGATCGTCGGGGCGTATCGGTATCCAGTGTCGACCGTGATGCCGACGGCAGGAGCTCTGCGGTCACTGACTGATGAGACCGTCGTCACGGCAATCGTTTTGCGAGTGGAGTTCCGCAACACCACGAACACCACGGTGTCGCCCACGGCATGCTTGCGAACCGCCTTGCCGACGTCGAGAAGGGAGGCCACCGGCTCCCCATCGACCTCCTCGATGAGGTCACCCGGCTCGAGTTTTCCGTGAGCCGGACCAGCCGCACTGACGGCGTTGACCATCGGCATCTCAGTGACAGGCTGGCCTGCAGCGCGCAGTGCAGCCACGGCAGCGTCGCGCTGGGAGGTGTCCATCATGTACGATTCCTCAGCATTGACCTGCTGAGGAGAGTGGCCTGGCGGATAGATGGCTTCCCGCTGCAAGACGTCATGGTCCCGACGAATGCGGTCCACCAAGGCCTCTGCGAGGCTGAGACGCGAATCCGCGCGGGTGATGGACACCGTTGTCATCCTCATTTCGCCCTCGCTGTGGCGAGCCGTCAAGCCGTCAATCTGGATCATCGGCTTGCCCTGCTCGTTCGTTGAGAGCAGATCCACGGTCTGTCCTGGCGACCTGGCCACGAACGGGATGGGCACGAGGATCAGGGCCAGCACGCACAGCAGCACGACAAGAGCCGACGAGATTGCCGTCCAACGGGTGGGGAAACGCACCCCTTGTCGGGCCTCGACATCGACCGCGGTGGTCGTCGCTGCGGGCGTGCCGGAGTCATGCGCCTGTGAATTGGGCGTGATCGACTCGGACATGGTGGCCATGCTAGCCGGAACGGACAATTACTTTTCCACGACGGCGACGGCTCTAGACTTGGCGAGGACACCATGCCAAGCGAACGGAGACGGGAATGAATGACGGACCCCAGAATCCTGGGCAGCCCGACCCCGAGGAGATGGCCGAGCAGTTGCGCCGCATGATGCAGCAACTGGGCCTGCCCGCCAATGGGGACCTCACCTCTTTCATGACCCAGTTGTCGCAGATGTTCGGCTCAGGCGGACCGGTCGGTTTCGGAATGCCCGGAGCCAATCCGAGTGAGGGACCGGTCGACTGGTCTCACATCAAGGACATGGCCCGCCACATCACGGCGTCCCACGGCCCTGACCCGACGCCAGGACAGCAGGAGCGCAGTGCTCTGCTCGACGCATCGCGTCTTGCAGAGAGCTGGCTCGACCGAGAATGCGAGTTCGCCCAGGTCAACACACAACCTGCCTGTTGGAGCCGTGCAGAGTGGATCGAGCACACCTTTTCCTCATGGCAGTCTGTCGTCGAGCCGGTGCTGGTCTCCCTGACCGAGGCGATGACCGGATTGATGTCACCTGGCGGTCCCAATGACCCGATGGCTGCCCTCACCCAGATGATGGGACCGGCGCTTCGCCGGATGTCAGCCATGCTGTATGGAGCTCAGCTGGCCCAGGGCCTCGGCGAACTGTCGACCTCGACGGTGACGGGAACCGAAATTGGTCTCCAGGTCGTGTCGGTACCTCAGGTCGTCCTTCTCCCAACCAACATCGCCGCGGCATGGAAGGATCTCGACCTCGATCCACGCGATGTCGAGCTCTACCTCGTGCTGCGTGAGTCGGCCCGTCAGCGTCTATTCAATGCGGTGAGTTGGCTCGGACCACAGCTGTTGGCCCTGGTTGAGCACTATGCACGCGAAATTCGCATCGATTCCTCGGCCATCGAGGACGCCATCGACATTGATGACTTGTCCCAATTGACCCCGGAGAAGGCCCAGGAGATGTCCGAGCGGTTGCAAGGACGCCTCTTCGAGCCGACCCGCACGCCAGAGCAGGAGGGCGTCCTACAGCGCCTTGAAACCCTGCTCGCCCTCATCGAGGGATGGGTCGACGAGGTGACATCCCAGGTCGCCCGCACCTGGCTTCCCAGTCACGATCAGCTGGCCGAGGCCGTGCGTCGACGTCGCGCCACATCTGGCCCCGCCGAGGTGTTCTTCCAATCCCTGCTCGGTCTGGAGCTTCGCCCCCGCCGCGTCCGCGACGCAGCCAACCTATGGGCGGCACTGCGTGATGCCCGCGGCACGGTCGGACGCGATCAGGTGTGGAACCACCCCGATATCGTGCCTACCGCCGCCGACCTCGATGACCCGCTGGGCTATGTCTCAGGCGACCGTCAGGACATTGCTGAAGGCGGCGATGATCTCGATGCCGAGTTGGAGAAGCTGCTGCGCGATCACGGTCAGGACGACTGAGCCAACGGATCGTCCGGCTGACGTTCGGGGGAATCGACTCCCCCGGAAACAGCCCACTGGTACCCGTTGAGGAATCCCTCCGCGCGCTCCGCATTGGGGAATCCTGCGAGCAACTCGTGGAACCGCCGATTGTGATTGGCTTCCACCAGATGGCACAGCTCGTGAGCCAGAACGTGATCTATGACCCAGTCGGGAAAGCCGACCATGCGATCTGAGAGCCTAATCTGTCCCGTCGCCGGGGTACATGACCCCCACCGAGTGTTCTGGTTCGACACCCACCTCACTGAGATGGGCTCGACCGGGTGCCCCACCCGCGGCTCGAGGTGGGCCCGACACAGCCGACGGGCACGATGCGTCAGTTCGACGGAGGTCGCACCGGATCGTCGTCGAGCCTGGGATCGCGTCACCTTGTCGACCAGTTCCATGACTTGACGGTTCTGGTCAGCTTTCCGCATCCCCATGGGAACCATGACGAGGACGGATGTGCCCTCCATCCGTGCGCTCAGGGTGCGGTGGCGTCGGGAACTACGCCGAATGATGATTTCCGGCCTGCCGTCGCATGCTGCGATGATCTCGTCGGTGGTCGCCCTGCCAGCCATGTGGCCCATCATGCCCGGTGGTTAGGACAGTTTCGGTGAAGCGGTGTTCTGCCCCGCGGCTCGACTCAGAAACATCATGACGTCCGGGGGCGACGTGGTTGACGAGAACCCCGACCTGCCCTAGATTGAGAATAACCCCCGGATCTCGGATGTGCAGGGGAAGGCACATCGTGATGGTCCGGGGGTTCCCATGACCCCCGAATCCCCTGCTCTGACATGCCAGATGGCGTTCGAAATTCAGTGTTGTTCGAACTCCCGCATGTGTTGTCCGCGAAGGACAGCGTGTTGCCCGTCATTGTTGACGTGTTGCCCGTCGTCTCGTTGGTCCTTCCCCGCGCTTCAAGCCTTTCGCAATTCTCAGGGCATGCGTGTTGAACTTGATTGTCCCTGGACGCCCGTACCGGGCGGATTGCGTCTGCTTGCTCCAGACGGTCGATCATTTCGGCTGCGAGGCGTGCGAGCAAGCTATGACGGACACGTCGATGTTCCTGCAGACATCGCGAATCGCCTTCACGAGTCCGGAATGGTGACGATGTCGACCGGCCTACAGGTAGCCGTTGTCAGTGATGACGGCGTCTCCCAAGACATCGTCCGCGGTCTGGAGGCACGACGTATCGAGGTGACGACGTGGATGCGTGGCCGGCAGCCCGGGAGCTTCCGTGACCTTCGGTGTGTGTCCGGGGCCTCGTACCCCGTGGTTCACGTCGTCGTGATCTGTCCAAGGACCCTGCTCGGGGGACGTGACATCGCCGAACAGTGCCATCGAGCCGGCGTCCCGTCGGTCATTGCCTGGGGACGCCATCGCTGGGGTGTTCTCGGACCGATCAACGATCACCACCCCGGATGCCAACACTGCGCAGACATGGCACTGGCTGCGCGCGACCCCGACTGGGTGACGGTGGCCCGTACGACGACGGGAGACAGCCACGATCCGGCCGTCACCGCGTGGCTGGTGAACCAGATCGAAGCCACAGCTCTTGCCCTTCGCGATGGCTTAGACGTCTATAGCGCGAAGTCCGTCCATGTACGTACGAACGCCGGAGAACGCAGTCTCGTCGTGCCGGCCCAGCCTGGTTGTCGCTGCTGGCCGCCTCAGGAGGCGTCGTGCAATACCTTGATGAGATCAGCTGCGTAATGATCGGCCTTGCGTCGGCCGATACCAGGCACCTGCAGCAGTCCCTCCACCGAATCTGGCCGCTTCTCGGCCACGCTGAGCAGGGTGGCATCGGTGAGAATGACGAAGGCGGGCACACGATCCGCCTCCGCTCGTTCGCTGCGCCATTCGCGCAACCGCTCGACCAGGGTCGGGTCAACCCCGACCTCGCAAGCAATGTGGTGGCCGAGTTTGCGATCCCGGGCAGCCGTCAACGCCTCTCCACAGACCGAGCACACTGCAACGGTGGCGCGACGTTTGCGGTGGCGTGGGGGTTTGGTCGACGCATTTCCGGTCCCTGGCAATCCCCGCAGGAAGCGCGAGATACCCTGACGGTCTCGGTTCGAACCCGACCAGGAATACGAAACCCACAGGTCTCGACGAGCCCTGGTGACTCCGACGTGGAGCAGACGTCGCTCCGAGGCAATCTCGACGGGAGTTTCAGCCATGATGAACGGCACCATGGCGTCGCTCATCCCGTACAGGGCAACGACATCCCATTCAAGACCCTTCGACGCGTGCAATGTCGCAAGGGTGACGCCGTCTCCGACAGGGGCCTCCTGGGTGGCAGCTCGCCGGGAGAACACAGTGGCCAAATCCGCCAGAGTTGCCGTCCCCTCCTCGACAGCCGAGGCCGCCAAGTCACGGAGTGCCTGCAACGATTCCCACCGCTGCCTCACCTCCCCCTCTCCTTGAGGAGCTGCGGTCGTCCACCCTTGCGAAACAAGAAGGCGGTCGAAAGCAGGCAGTGCGTCGGCCCCGGGTTCATCGGCGACGATCCGGACGAGAGCATCGAGAGCGCGACGCACCTCCCGTCTCTCGTAGAACCGCTCGGATCCCTTGACCAGGTATGGGATGGACCGCTCGGCGAACGCCGTCTCAAGGTGGGATGCCTGAGAATTGATCCGGTACAAAACGGCAATCTCAGACCACGGAATCCCCGCGGCATGACGGGATTCCACCCACATCGCGATCGCCGAAGCCTCGGAGGAGTCGTCACCGAGCGCTTGGTAGACCGGCTCGGGACCCGACCGGCCACGAGAAACCAAGGTCACTCCCCTGCCATGCTCGGGAGCTTCGTCCGGGGTCACACGGTTGACGAGAACCTCATTGGCCAGCCGGATGATCTCCGGGGTCGAACGATAATTCCGGACCAGGTCGATACGTTTCGCACCCGGATGATCTGCCACGAAATTCATCAGGTAGTCAGCACGTGCACCAGCGTAGGAGTGAATGGCCTGATGGGGATCCCCGACAACGCACACATCATTGCGGTCGCCGAACCACAGCTCGAGCAATCGGTGCTGGAGAGGAGAAACATCCTGATACTCGTCAACGACGAAGTGCTGATAGCGGGAGCGGATTTCCTCCGTGATGTCCCGGTGCTGGACCATCATTCCGACGGCACACAGCAGGATGTCGTCCAGATCAATGACGCAACGTTCCCGTTTGACCGCTTCGTATCCGGCCAGGACCCTACCGACATCGGTGGCCGAAACCCCGGCCACGACTCGTCCTTCCGTTCGCGCCAAGGCTGCATATTGTTCGTTGGGGACATTCGAGACCTTCGCCCAGGAAATCTCGGCGGACAGGTCCCGCACCAGTGCCTTGTCATTTCCCAGACCAATGCGTCGGGCTGCCTCGGCGACCATGGAGAACCTGGAATCACTCACCGGTGGCAACTCACAGTTGTAGGCGCGTGGCCAGAAGAACTTGATCTGGCGCAGGGCGGCCGAGTGAATGGTGCGAGCCTGAACCCCCACCACGCCGAGATCAGCGAGTCGTCCCTTCATCGTGCCGGCGGCCTTGGTGGTGAAGGTCACCGCAAGGGTCCGGCGCGGGTCGAGCTTCCCGGTCGCGGCTCCGTAGGCGATGCGATGGGTGACAGCGCGAGTCTTTCCCGTTCCGGCACCAGCGATGACACACACCGGAACGTCGAAGGTCTTAGCAACCTTGACCTGCTCAGGATCCAGTGCTGCCAGGATCGCATCTGCCGACTGGGTTCTCACGGCGATCACCATAGGGGCACGCACCGACAGCTCCGCGACGGCATGTTCTGCCGCGATGTTCCGCTCCTGTACCACCGACTACACCGAAACCTGTCCGACAGCGTCCCTAGACTGATTCACCAGTTCGGCCTCCAACAGTTCAGGACAAGGCCGAGTCGTCACGAGGAGGTGCCCCGATGGCAGGTGTGGTGAAGGTGGTTCGTACCTGGCACCAGGTCCGACAGGCGGTGACGACGGCCCTTGCCCAACCCACTGAGGACCCTTTCGTTCGTCCGCTGCTCGTGGCACCCAGCACCGCCCATTCCCGCGCTCTGCTGCAATCCCTTGCCCGCCGCCATGGCATCGCCGCTGGCATCCAGTCGACCACGCCCCACGGTCTTCGAGCCCACCTCGAAGAACAGCTCCTCGAGATCGGGCGCGACGAGGATCCGTGGCGCCCTGGGCCGTTGGCGTTACGCATTGCGCGCATCATCGAGACTGATTCCCCAGGTTTCGAGATCGTCTCCGCTCATGTCGATGCCAGCCGCCGACAAGGCATTCCACGTGCATCATGGACGACAGCCCGACAAGCCGCAGAAGTTTTGACGGCGCTCGCCCGAGACTCCCACGAGGTGTTGCGGACCTGGGCACAAGGCCACGGGCCCGGACACGACGATGAACATGACGTCGACCTCGCTGGTGCCCCCTTGGACCCCGCCCGATCCTGGTGGGCCCAACTCTGGCGTGCCCTGCTCGCCGATTCCTGCTCCGTTGCCGATCCGGTGACCAGACACGAGATGTTGGTGGACGCACTGCGAGGCCAAGAAACCTCCTCCGGTGCACCTATCGTGTGGTTCTCATCGACGGCTCTGCCCCATCATGACGTCGAGTTGGCCGAAGCACTGGCAGCATCGCGCACCATCACGATCGTCCACCTCGACCACGCCATTGGACATGACGATCCGTGGCGCACCTTCGACCGCCTGCGCACCACGACGACCACGAGGTGGACCTCATCATCGCTTCCGGCGACGAGTGAAGCTCCGGGCGCTCCAAGCGACGAGTTAGCCCCCGTCGAGATCCACAACTGCCATGGGCCGGACCGTCAGGCAGAAGTCATCCGCGACGTCGTCTGCGCAGTTCTCGCCGACGACGAGACGGTTCAGCCTAGGGACGTCGTCATCGTCTGTTCGGGACGTCAGGATACCGCGCACCTGTTGTCCGCAAGCACCATGGCGGACAGTCACCCGGCCAACCAAATCCGGTTCACGACTCCCCCACCCCAGGATCGCGTCAATCCGGTGACCGAGGCCGTCACAACCGTCCTTGGTCTGGCGTCTTCTCGCGCGACTGGGCAAGACCTCCTCAATCTGTGCGCGATGCCGGCCGTGAGGGCACGTTTCGGATTCTCCGACGATGACCAGGAAACCATCGAACGGCTGGTAAGCCAGGCCGACATCCGATGGGGAATTGATCCAGCAGCTCGTGAGGATGCCGGGCTGGGACGCATCAGGCAGTCGACCTGGCTGGCCGGAATCGAGCGCATGGTTCTCGCCATCGCGATGTCGTCGGCTCCTCCTACCCACCTCGGTACCGTCACACCCATTACTGACGTCGGTTCCACCACGATCCCAGTGGTCGGGAAGCTGGCCGAACTGGTATCGCGATTGCGCAAGGCGTTTCTGGACACCGCGGCACCCGCGCCAATCACCGCGTGGTCGACTCGCATCAGCGACATCGTCGACAACCTCACCGCCGCGCCCAGCGATGCTCCGCGATCGGTCCTGGACACCCTCTCCCTTCTGACCGGTCTGGATGTAGCTGCCGAGAATCGACTGTTCGATCGCCAGGAGATCATTGATCTTCTGATCTGGTTGTCGCGCACGCATCACGGCCGTCACACATGGTTCGACGGTTCGCTTCACGTTTGTCGTCCCGGGGACCTTTCTCCCATTGATCATCAGGTCGTCATCATCGTTGACCCTGATCAAGACGTCCTTCGGGCCGACCAGCTTCAAGGGTTGCGCGATGACTGCCTTGACCCGACCGCGAGAGCACGCCAGGACCTACTTGACGTTGCCCTGTCGGCAAGGAGCCGCCTCATCGTCGTGCGACAGGCTCGAAACGCTGTGACCAACCTGCCCGTCCTGCCTGGCCCATTCACAACGACCCTCATGCAGTCATTGGAGGTGGGGTCCGTCACTGCCCGCTCCGTCGATCACGGTTTGCAGCCCTTCTCGCCTGATGAGTTCTGCGATGGAAACGGTGCATGGTGGCGCGGTTTCGATCACACCGCAGCCCACGCGGCACGATGCCAACCTGGTTCGCAGCGACGTCGTGAACGCGTTGTCCTACCACCGGTGACGGAGCTTCCCGAATCACGGATGTCGCCAACCGATCTCACCCTGGCGTTGTCTCACCCCGCTCGGACATTGCTCCGGGCACGGGCAGGTGCGCCAGCCAACGAGAGAAACACGGAGTTGCCAGTCGACCTCCCCCTTGCCCCGACATCGTTGGACAAGTACTGGATCCGTTCTCGGATACTCGCGGACCTCGAACATGGTTCGAACCCAGAAGATGCCATCAACGCCGAGCGTTTGCGCGGGTCAACTCCCCCAGGCCGCTTGGGGCAGCAAATCGTCAGTTCCTTGGCAGACGATGCGGTGCGTATTTCGCAGACGGCCAAGGAACTTCGTGGTGGCCACGATGAACGATTCATCGAAATCAACCTTGATCTCATTGACGGTGACAACCCGCCATTGACGTGGCCTGATGGTCTCATCGTTGATCCGATGCATGTGGTCTCACTGCGAGGCCGTGTCGGCGTGAGGAACAACCAGATCGTTCATGCTGTCGCGACGCGTGCGAATGCCAGGCCAATACTTGACCTGTGGGTTGACCTCCTCGCGGTCGCCATTGCCACTGACGAGGTCGGATGGTTCGGGACTCTGGTCTCGAGCGACGGGGTTCGAAGGATGGTGGCTCCGGACCCCGAACGCGCACGTGGGATTCTCACCGGTCTGGCACGTCTGGCATGGTGGAGCAACCAGCAGTTCATCCCCCTACCCGTCAAACTAGCCCATGCCCTGGTAGGCCTGTCTCCCATGGCTCGCAATGACTACCGCACCGGCGCCAGCCCACTGCAAGTGCAGTGGTCGCGGGAGCGTGATCCGAACTGGGCAGCATTCCTGGGCACTGACGTCACCGAGCTGATTACCCGCTGTCATGAACTCGGCACCACTCTTGAGGAGCTTTCCGGGTGGTTGTTCGACCCCATCATTCGGGCATCGCAAGGTACCGGATTCTCACCACCCTCGATGGCTCGATTCGCTCGTCCCGGGAGTATGGCATGACGACGAAGACCTCATTCAACATCGTTGATCCGCTACCTCAGGGAACGGTCCTGTTGGCTGCGAGCGCGGGAACCGGGAAAACCTGGACGATCTCGGCGGTGTGCGCCAAAGCGATCGCCACCGGAATGGTGAACATCGAAAGTCTCCTCCTGGTCACCTTCAACCGATCAGCAGCTCGGGAACTGCGTGGCCGCGTGTATGAACGCCTTGTCAGCACCGCATCCCTGCTCGCGGGGCGCCGGAAGCCTGCAGACGCCTGCGATGACTCCGTGATGAGCCTCGGCGCAGAAGGGCTGAAACGTGTAGAGGCGGCCCTCGACTCCTTCGACCGGGCCGTCATCACGACCACCCACGAGTTCGCCTCCCGAATGCTCGCCGAGTTGGGAGTCCTGTCAGACCACGACCCGTCGTCAGTCCTGATGGCCGACCTCACTCCAGTGGCCAACGAGGTGTCTGACGACTTTTATCTGGCTCGACATCTCGATGCTGACCGACCTCCGTCTGTCCGTGACAAGCGGGATCTGTCCAGGGATGTTGCCGTCAGGTATGGCGAGGTGCCGATCGCGACAGATATGGAAGCCATGTCGCCCGATGTTGGCTGGGCCGTGTCCGTGCGTGACGAGGTACGAAAGCGCTCACGAAAGCGAGCAATACATACCTTTGACGACCTCATCGGAGATCTTGTCGGAGCACTGCGAGATCCGGTACGTGGCCCGATGGCATGTGCGACGTTGGCACGGCGCTTCTCCCTGGTCATGGTTGATGAGTTCCAGGACACAGATCCTCTCCAGTGGGAGATCTTGCACCGGTCATTTCACGGACACAGCAACTTGTGGCTCATCGGAGATCCCAAACAGTCCATCTATGCGTTTCGCGGCGCCGACATCTACGCCTATCAGGACGCCGCGAATTCCGCTGAGCACGTCCTCCATCTCGACGTCAACTACCGGGCGGACAAGCCCATCGTCGAGGCGGTCAATACCCTTTTCGACAACGCACAGCTAGGACGCGGGATCGCCATGGAGCCGGTCACCGCCCGTCACCAGACGTCACGAATTGGCACTGACGCCTCGCAGACTCACCGGTACAGCTGGTCACAACCATTCCAAATCCGTTGTCTCGAAGCTCCTCTCGACGGGCAACTGGATGCCACGACCTCGGATCGCCTCGTCACCGAGGATCTCGTCAATCAAGTCATCATGATGCTGGAAGGCGGCACGATCATCCATGACGAGGATGAGCAGGACAAGCCACTTCGTCCCAACGACATCGCCATCCTCGTCAGGACGCGCAGGAGAGGTGCGGAGATCGCTGCTGCCTTGTCACGGGCCAATCAGCCCGCTGTCTTCTCCGGAGCATCACCGGTGTGGTCTTCCCAGGCCGCCGAGGATCTCGTCACTCTCCTGGAAGCTCTCGACAACACTGACGAGCGGCTGCGCACCCGGTTGTGCCTGTCTGACCTCATTGGTGCAACCCCTGGCGACCTCGCGGCATCGGATTCAAGGGTGCGTTCCGACCTCGCCATCGATGTGGCCCGTTGGGCGAGCGTGTGGCCCAGCACCGGAGCGTGGGGCACCGTCGAAGCGGCCCTCCACCGACCAGGGGTGTTGGATCGTCTAGTCAGCATGAGCGGGGGCGAGCGATACGTCACCGACCTCCGCCAGGTCGCTCAAAAGGCCCATGCCGCGGCTGTCGAGGCCAGATTGACGCCGACGGCAACTGCCGGATGGATACGCGATCAGCAACGACGAGCGGGGGACGATGACCCCCGTCGTCTCGACAGCGACCATCAGGCCGTCAACGTCATGACCATTCATGAGGCGAAGGGGTTGGGGTTCCCCGTCGTCCTGCTGCCAGACATCGCCAATGGATGGGCACCGAGAAAGAACATCAGTGGGCCGGTTGTCTGGCATGACGGGCAGCGCCGAGTCCTGAACATTTCCTCCCAGGGGACTGATCGCGCCAGGGCGATTGAGAGCCACGAGGAGGATGAGCGTGGCGAGAATCTGCGACTTCTCTACGTCGCTCTCACCCGAGCTCGATCAGCCGTTCGGCTGTGGTGGTCTCCATGCTCACGACGCAATCGATGGTCGGCCTTCCAACGCCTGGTCGAGATGGACCGTTCCACTGGTGAACTCGGCCTGGGTAGGGCCGGAACTGATCCGAGTATCCTTCCCTGGCTCAACTCAGGGCCAATCACGACAGCCATTGCACCCGCAAATCAGAAACAGCTCACTCGAGCATCGGACGCCGAGCAACAGAGCATTGCGGCTCCTCGTTCTCTGACACGACCCCTCGACCTCGACTTCGTCCGAACCTCGTATTCGGGATTGACTGCCGAACTTCATGGCTCCGTCCTCACTCCCCTGCCGACCACTTTGACTGACGAACCTGAGGACGACGAGTCCCCCGACACCACTGCACCAGGTCTCTGCGGACTCCCAGGCGGCACCTCCTTCGGCACACTGGTACACGCGGTCCTTGAATACGTCGACACCGGTTCTGCGGATTTGTTCAACGAGGTCCTTACGATCACCCGCAGAACTCTGCGCACCACGCCATTGCCGGATGTCCCTGCAACAGATCTTGCCAGCGGCTTGGAGCAGGTTCTGCGGACTGATCTTGGCGACCTGGCGCCGGGCATGTCCTTGGCGAGCTTCTCCCCCGACGACCGACTCGCGGAGATGAACTTCGAGTTGGCGATGTCCCAATCTGGTCTGGCAGCGACGATGGCCGATCTGGCAGCTCTGCTCAGGGATCCAGGCTTGGTGCCATCTGACGATCCGATCAATGGCTATGGGGACGCCCTGGCCCACATACCTAACAGTGACCAGACTCTGCGAGGGTTCCTCACCGGTTCGATTGATGCCGTCCTGAGACGTCCGGATGGACGCCACCTTGTGGTCGACTACAAGACGAATCGGGTTCCCGGCGCTCGGAAGCTACGGGCCGACATGTACGACACCGCCACCATGCGCGCCATGATGTTCAGCTCTCACTATCCCCTTCAGGGACTGTTGTATTCGGCTGCCCTGCATCGTTTCCTATCGTCGAGCCTTACCGGGTATGACCCTGCCCGTCATCTCGGTCCGATTGGGTATCTCTTCGTTCGAGGGATGGCCGGTCGCCCAGCTCCGGAGATGGGGATGCCGCAGGGAGTGTTCACCTGGCATCCAAAGCCGGAACTCATCGAGGCCATCAGCGAGTGTTTGGGAGGTCACCATGCCTGAACTTGTACCGGTCGGGGCCGGAAGCAGGTTGGAGCCCTTCGCCCGCGCCGGCGTTCTCGAACCAAGCGACATCCACCTCGCCAACCTGGTGTGCCGTATCGGCGAGGAGCACAACGCTGACGTCAGTTTGGCCATTGCGTTGTCGTGTCGTGAGCTGCGTCGAGGGTCGGTGTTCTGGGACCCCCACGAGATTGCCGAGTCCATCCGACGTCAGGTTCTCGACCCAGCCATCCCGGACATCAACGACAGTGAGCAGGCCGCGCTCTTTGACGACTTGGAATGGCCCGAACCGAGAGTATGGCTGTCTGCCCTTGCGGAGAGCCCCGTCATCGCGGGCCGTGGTGATCCACTCAACCAATTGCCGGCTCGCTTGGACGATGGCCTGCTCTACCTTGAGAAGTACTGGCAGGCTGAGCACGATGTCGCTCGCGATTTGGCCTCACTCGCCGCAGACCCGCCCAGCCAGGGACCCGTGCCCGCCGAGCAGATCGTATCAGAGGTCAGCGCTGCTCTTGCATCCTCCGGAATCACGTTGGACCAGGCTCAGGCCGAGGCTGCTGTTGCCGCCATCACCCACAGGATCAGTGTCCTTGCTGGTGGACCTGGAACAGGCAAGACGACGACAGTGTGCACCCTCCTGGCATCACTTCAGAAGGCGGATCCTCACCTCGGTGCCATCGCCCTCGCGGCCCCCAGCGGCAAAGCAGCGGCCCGACTTCGCGACTCGGTGTCAGAGGTATCAGAGCGCATGCCTGACGATCTCAGGCCCGTCGTCGCTGACGCCACGACTGTCCATTCCCTCTTGAAGTGGCAGGGACCAGGGACATCCTTCGGCTACGACGAGCAGCACCAGCTTCCCTTCGGAGTGGTCGTCGTCGACGAGGCGTCCATGCTCTCCCTCCCACTGGCGGCCAGCCTCCTCGCCGCCATTGGGACCGGGACTCGCCTCATCCTGGTGGGAGACCCGGGCCAGCTCGTCTCAGTGGACGCCGGAAGTGTTCTGGCAGACATTGTGTCGTCAGCCGGTACTCTCGATACACGTCTGCCTGTCACGATCCTCACTCGCAACCACCGGTCGCGAGGCGACATCGCGAATCTGTCGGAAGCCGTTCGTGAGGGCGCCAAGGAAGCCGCTTTGGAGGTGCTCACCAGGTCTCAGCCCGACCATGATGCGTCAACGCCGAGCTCCGTCCTGCCGAGCATTTCCTGGATCGACGCCGATCCCGCCAACATCACCATGGCTGACCTTCCAGCTGTCGCGGACGTCACCGCACGGACGGGATCGCAGATGCTCGAGCTGGCCCGGTCGGGCTCCGACGCCGCTGCCCTGAAACTCGTGGATGGCCATCGCTTGCTGTGCGCCCATCGGGAAGGACCATATGGCGTCGACGAGTGGTCGCAACGCATGGTTTCTGTCCTCGCCGATGTCCTTCCCGGAGTCGATCAGAGCCGATGGGCGCTCGGTGAAACTGCCATGGTCACACACAATCTCGCTCAGCTGGGCGTGAACAATGGCGACTGTGGGGTTGTCGTGGAGACGCGGCCTGTTCCGACAGTAGCTCTTCCCGGACCTGGCGGGGCCCCTCGGCGCCTGCCCTGTTCCCTCATCCCATCTCTGCAACCTCTGCAGGCGATGACGATCCACAAGGCCCAGGGCAGTCAGTTCACCAATGTCACGGTGATCTTGCCACCCCCGGATTCCCCGCTCCTCACCCGTGAGTTGTTCTACACGGCGATTACTCGTGCCCGTGAGCACCTCACGGTTGTCGGGATGAAGGAGTCCGTGGAGCGGGCCATTGATCGGACCAATGATCGTCGGTCTGGTATCCAGCGTCGGTGGGAGGAGACTCGCTCACTGTGACCAAAGCAGTTGCCGAAGAACTTGCGGTCGCTCACCTCAGCGGAGACGACAAGTCGAGTCCGCTCTCAGGTTCCGGAAGCCGATGTGCCAACCATGCATCAATGAGAGCTCTGGCAATCGACAAGGTCGGTGGCAGCTGCAACCGACCGGACTCAACCTGATCGGACACCTCGTCGCGGGTGAGGAAATCAGCCTCTGCCAGCTCGTCGTGGCCCACGTCGATCGTTCCGGCTGCTCGTGCGACGTAACCGAACATGAGTGACCGCGGGAAAGGCCATGACTGTGAGCCAACATACCGAGCAGCGGTGATACTCAGAGTCGTCTCCTCAGCAACTTCACGGACCAAGGCATGTTCCGCTGGCTCCCCAGCTTCGACGAACCCGGCCAGAAGGGACCGACGATGAGGAGCCCAGGAGTGTTGCCGAGCCAGCACAATGCGGTCCTCGGCGTCCAGTACCGCAGCGATGATCGCCGGGTCGGTACGCGGGAAGACCTGGTGACCATGGGCACAGATCCGAGCCGGGCCGCCGTTCGTGATGCGTGTCGGTTCCCCACACCGAGGGCAAGTCGGCTTGCTCTCGTGCCATGCGAGAGCTGCAACCGCTGACATCACCACTTCACGATCAGTCGGGTCAAGGTCCACTGTGCGCAAGCTGCAAGCTTCTGTACGCGGCTCACCGTTCCGCCGGGCGAACCACGGCACTCCACCGACGACGCCCAGGAACAGGTCGCGCTGGTCGTCCCGATCCCCCTCAGTTGGAACCGTCGCCACGCGTCCGTCGGACATCACGACCTTGTCGTGCGGATCGATCAGCAACAATCGGGCCATCGGATCCTTCCACCGAGCTCGATTCGCCTCGTCGTCGTCCCGGTCTGCATGGCACCGATCCAATATGGGTCGAGCCACGATGCGCGTCTCGCTGATCCCAGTCACGTTGTCACTGTAATCCCGGTCATCGCGAACGGGACGAGGGCCGGGACTTGCTGGACGACATATCGGATTCGTCCTCCACACCGTCCAAAATCGCAGCCACCTGATCAGCATCCAACAATGGTTCTGCGGTGATGGTCTCGTTGGCCCCGACATGATGGAAAACCGCTCGCACTCGAGACGGATCGATCCCTCGGGCCTGGGCCCATGCCAACCGATAGATGGACAACTGAAGCGGGTCAGCCGACCGTGGCCGCGAGGTTTTCCAGTCAATGACCAGTTCATCGCCGGGATGATCGGGATCGGCCACCACCGCGTCAAGACGCCCACGGACGACGGTGTTCCCAATCGTCATGACGAAAGACCTCTCCACCGCGAGGACTGTCGCGTCTGCCCACCGACTTTCCTCGAAAGCCTGGCGAAGGGTTCGCAGTGCGTGACCCCCGGCCGACTCTGCCACCGCACTACCCTCGAGTTCCAGGCTGTCCTTCTCAGATTCGTCGATCTCTTCGATGTCAAGGAGCGGGATCGGCTCGGTCGGGGCAAGGCGTTGGCTCACCCACTCGTGGAATGCCGTTCCAATACCGGCACCCCTGTCTGCAGGTCGGGGCATCGGACGCCGCAGTTCCTCCCGGAACGCCTGTGGATTGGCGTGGAGCCTCACCATCTGCGAGGTGGTCAGTCTCGGCGGAATGACCGCACAATCACTGTCATCGCGCCGACGTCGAGCATCATCCACCAAGGCCTGCGCGTCAGACCGCCACGATGCCACCCGATCAGCGTCCTTGGGATCATCAACAGCTGGGAGATCAGCACCATCAGGCATCCTGGTGCTGGTCCATGGGATGACGCTCTCATCGGCGAACACCGGCCATGGAGTCCCATCCTGGGTACTGGCCTCAGGTCGCTCGCCAAGCTCTGGCCACGTGACATCGAGCATGGTGGCAAGGAGATCTGCGTACTGGCCGGGTATGTAACAGCCTTGTCGTCGTGAGTCCCATTTGTGCCATGACACGATCAAGCGTTCTTTGGCTCTCGTCAGGGCGACATAGGCGAGCCTGGCCTCTGACCATCGTGAATCGTCCTTGAGAGCCGCGACGTATTCCTTGGCATCGGTCTCACTTCCGGAAACGGGGTGGTTGATCTCACTCGCATCTCCCCTGGCGAAGGATGGCAGGACAGCGGCCACGGTCACGAAATTATCCGGGCTCAGCTCCGATGGGAACACGCCTTGGGCCATGTCAGGAATGATCACGAACGGCCATTCCAGTCCCTTGGCCCCGTGGACGGTCGATATCGTCACGGCATCGCTGCGGTCTGCGGAGGCTCGGGCAAGGCCATGCCCATGGTCCTCCTCGGCTGCCAGCCATGCGACGATCCCCGCGATCGTCATGTCGGGGTCGCTCCGACGTATCTCTCGTACTGCGTCCCACAACTCGTCGAGCTGGTCACGACGGGCCAAGCCACGACCTGGGTCGTCGGCAGCCATGTCGTCCACGAGCCCGGTAATTGTTTCGATGTGCAGGATAAGGTCGTCGGGGCTGTCCCCCTGATGGACCTCGACCTCGACGATCTCCGCAGCGAGACGTTTGAGTGCAGATCGCACCCGTTCATCGCCTACCGGTCGACCTTCCATGACAGCGTCGACAAGATGGACGTCGACAGCCTTGGGATCCAGGCCGTCAGCCTCCGCCTGTGTCTTGGCCAAGGTCCGTGCCCGTCGGTGGACCCAAGCAAGATCGTCCGTTCCCAACCCGAATCGAGGGGCAGCGAGCAGGGTCGTCATGGCTGCATCGTCGTGACGATCGACAAGCAGACGAAGATGAGCCACCACCATGGCAACATCCGGCAGAGACAACAACCCGGAGAGGTTTGCCACTCTCACCGAGATGTCACGAGAGCTCAGCGCATCGTAGAGGTCGGCAATGTCGCCGTTGCGTCTGACCAGGATTGCGGCATCGGACCACCGTGTGATTGCCCCACGTTCTTTGGCCTCCACCAGCATGTCGGCACACGCACGGCACTCATCAACCCAGGTCGGATATGCGGCAACACCGACGTCCCCTCGACGGTTCCCCTCTGGAGCTGCGAGAGGCATCCCCACCGCGAGTTCCACGCGGTCCTCGGCCGCGCTGTCGTCGATAGATTCCATGGACGATGCCAGCGACTCCCGTAACTCCTCGGATGCCACGTTCGCGGCGTCAATGATCTGATTGGCACATCGTCGATTCGTGGCCAGGGACAACATGGTCGCAGGGCGACCCGTCTCATCCGGAAACCGCCGGTGGAAATCCAAGATGTTGCTCGCGGCCGCTCCACGCCATCCGTAAATGGCCTGCAACGGATCACCGACAGCCATCACCGGATGACCCATCCCGTGATCAGCATCCGGGCCCGAGAAGAGGGCGGCCAACAGATCAGCCTGCGCCGACGATGTGTCCTGATACTCGTCGAGAAGAACGACACGGTATCGGGCCCTCAATTCCTGCCCGACCCTTGGATGATGTGCGACGAGGTGCAGGGCCTGCAGCATGCGATCGCCGAACTCGACGAATCCGCGCTGCCGCTTGAGATCCCGGTAAGCCTTGACCAGATCGAGTAGGTCCTCACGTTCGTCCACCGTGAGAAGGTTCTTCTTCACACTGGCGTACTGCTCCCCATCGCGTCGTGTCGGTGCATCGACAAGCATCTGGCGCCAACGAGCATCCGCAGCTCGCACCGTATCCTCACTCGCATCGTGTGAGGACATCGCTCCGGCCAGTGACACCACCGCTCGCGCAATCGACGTCGGCGTCAGATGGGTGCCCACCAATGGTGGCCTGTCCAGCTCTGACACAACCTCCGTGGCCAACTGATACGCCCTCGCTCCTGTGATGAGATGAGCACCCGTGTCTATCCCATCCCACGCCCCGTAGTCGGTTACCAGAGTTCCGACAAAGCTGTCGTACGTCGCCACTGTGGGCCTGGGCTGTTCCGGGGTCAGTAAGCCTGCACTGGTGAGGTTCTTCTCGATCCGCTCCGACAATTCGGATGTGGCCTTGTTGGTGAACGTCAAGCCCAGGATTTCCTCCGGCCTGACCAGCCCACCGGCGACAAGCCAGACCACCCGGGCCGCCATCACTGTCGTCTTACCCGTGCCTGCTCCAGCAATGACGACGCACGGTTTGAGCGGTGCCGTGACGGCCCTCTGCTGTTCAGCTGAGATGGGGATCCCCAGCAGAGATGCAATGTCGACGTCATCGTTCCGAATCTCGTCAGTCGACTCCGTCATGAGGCCCTCCCGTGCTGTCGAGGTACTGCAGTTGAGGAGTCCTTCGGGACCAAGGCCGGGCATCCAGCCCTCGCCGGGCAATGACCGCAACCCTTGTTCGCAATCGCGGTGTACTCACCGGACTTCACGATCTTGACGGCCTTGTCAACGCTCGCCTCGATCCAGTTCTGGCAACCATCAACTGGCTCCGTGCCCTTGGGCCAGGGAACATCCGAAAGCCCACTCTGGCGGTCGATCTTCGCATTTGCCTGTCCCTTACCCGCCCCGATCCGAAGATGCACCAATTCCGCGCCACTCACCGACGCCTTCCCAAGACTCGCGACTCCACCGGCAGCGACGACGGCTTGGTAGACACCGATCTGTAGGTGATGGGAGTTCCTCGTTTCAGGAGACTTGCTTGTCCCAGTTTTGAGATCCACCACATAACAGGCGCCTTCTGCGTCTCGTTCGAGCCGGTCTATGCTTCCACGTACTCGAGCCACACCGGACGGAACCTTGATCGTGCCATCGACACGCACCTCAGCACCGATGAGATCTCGATCACGCGAAGCCAACCACCCGTCAAAACGCTTTAGCGCAGCTTTTGCATCGTCGAGCTCGGCCTCTTGCTGCCACTCCGCGGTCAATTCGATGTCGGACCACGACTCCTCCAACTCAGCCAGTGCTCCGGACAGGGACCATTGATCCATGTTCTCCGCACAGATCCGGTGGACAAGGGTACCGATACTTGCCCTGAGGGCGGCACCGTTGCTGGCTCCGGCACGACGAGTCATGAACCACCGTCTCGGGCAGGTGAGCAATTCCCCAATGTGTGAGGCGCCCAACTCGATCTCACCGGTGACATCAGCCTGACGAGGGGCACCGTCACGCCACCAGGTTTGCGGGTCAGCCTGTGGCACGAGAGGCCGTCCGTGGTGCTCTTCACCACGCAAATCATCCAGAAGCTCCTGGGCTTGGACCCGTACCCCGGGTGACTCGGTCTCGTCCGCGACAACTCGACGCAGTTCACCAACGAGCTCGGTAAGGCTGGCGAAGTTCAGGGCATTCGCGCTGTCCTCGAGGTGTGGAATCCCCGTCAACACCCCGGACGGGCGAATGCCCTCATCCGGAGACTCGACTGAGCACAAGAGCAATTGATCTCTCGCGCGCGAACATGCCACAAGCAACAGCCTGGTCTCGGCACGAAGGTTTTCCGACCATCCAGGAACCATCACGGGACCGTCCGGAGACCATCTGTCTGCAGCGACCAGGGAACCAGTGTGGTTGTCGGCAGGCCAGTTGCCTTCTTCCAGTCCGCAGACCGCCACCACGCTGAATTCTCTTCCCTTGACACGATGAGCAGTGACGACGGTGACCCCATCGCGATCTTCATCAGATTCACGAGCGCGGTCTGCTGGAATCTGCTCCCGACTGACCATGTCGATGAGGCGACGTCCTCCCGACACACCAGCCATGGTGCGGGCTACCTCGGCCATGTCGAAGAGAGAACACAGCCCGTCGAGATCACGATCAGCTGATGCATCCCCGGCCAAGGCGCGACGACGCAGGGCGGACGCCCATGAGCTGCCCTGCCACAAGGCCCACAACGCCTCATGACACGTGCCACCGAGGCGCAAAAGGCTTGCCGAGAGGTGAACTCGCCGGACCAAGGCGGCAAGCGGTTCGGCCAGAACTCGTAGTCCTGGAGGCACTGTGGTCACATCGCTGTCATCGTGAGCTCCATCACTGACGGCGTCGTCGGCCATTTCTGTCCTCGTCACAGAGCTGCTCGCATCCGCGGCCAGCTCCTGCAACACCTCCCAATTCAGCTCCTCCCGGCGAACGAGTCGGCACCAGGTTTCGAGGCGATGAACGACAGTGAGATCGATTCCTGCCAATGGGTTCGTGATCAGGGCCGACACTTCTCGCCGGCCCGGTTGGGTTCCTGTTGCGAGATGGACCGCCACCTCAAGAGCATTGAGGATCTGAGTGACGGCGTGGACGTCGGACAACGCATGCTCATCCCGCGAGCGCAAGACCGGTATGCCCTGAGAGGCAAGGATCGTCGCGATCACTCCCAGCTCAGCGCCATGACGGGTCACCACCGCCATCTCACTCCAAGGGACGCCATCGGCCACGTGAGCATGGCGAAGACTTCCAGCGACCTTTCTCACCAGGCGAGTGGTGCTGCCAGCTCGAACGGTGGCTACCGTTCCCGCGTCTGTGGCCGCGGCGTTGTTTGCCCGCCGTCTCAAACGGCTGGACGACGGTATCGCTGGCATTCCTGCACGCAACGACTCAACGACGTCGGCAACATGCGCATGATTACGGTAATTGATCGTCAGGTGGTGAATCGACACGTCCGGGAACTCATCGATCAGATCGTCAAGGCGTTCCGCGGCTGCTCCTCGAAAACCGTAGACGGTCTGGTCCGGATCGGCGGTCAGCACACAAGGAACATGGCATTGCGCAATCTGGGCAATGAGGCGAATCTGGGACGGATCGCACTCGGTCAGATCGTCGCACACCAGCAGCTTGACCCGTGACCTCACGTCGATGGCTGCACCTGGACGGGTCAAGGCGATCCGAGCACGATGCACCGCCTCGGCGTAATCCACTGCCCCCTCCAGATCAAGAACGTCCAGATAATCCGTCAGGAATGGTCCCAAAACCTGCCATTCCGGCACGCCCCAGATCATCCCCGCAGCAGTGAGGTCCTGCGGGTCGCATCCTTCTTGACGAAGTCGCGCCGCCATGACACGCACGTCAGACGCGAATTGAGGGGTCTGTGCGCATGCCTGCAGCTCCTCGGGCCAGTCCGTCATGTCACGAGCCGCAAGAAGCTCTCTGATACGAAACTCCTGTTCAGGAGCGGTCAACAGCCGTCCCGAGAAATGTCGAGATCCAAGGATGCGCCGGGCCAACGCGTGAACCGTCATGACATGAGGGTCCAGATGAGCGCCTCCGAGTCGTCGTACGAGGCCATTGCGCAATGTCTGGGCAGCCGGTCTTGTCTGGCCGAGCAGCAGGATGTCGGACAGGGAGCCGCCAGCTTCGACGTACTGCGCGGCCACCTCAAGACACAGACCCGTCCGTCCGGTGCCCGGCCCTCCCATGACGAGGACCGTGCCGGCGTCATCATTGAGCACCCGCACCTGAGCGTCATCCCATCCATGCATGGCACACATCCCACCACCGACCTGCGACAGCATTGCCGTCCGACTGGGTCTTTTCCACAGAACAACGACGTCAGCAGTCATTTCCTGGTCTCATCGGCCCACCATGTGAAAGGGTGGAAGAGCTGTCTCATCCCCATGGGACGCGTCCGCATGTTCGTAGTTGGTCATGAACCTCGACGGTAGACATGGGTCTACCGCGATCGCCACACCACGTCGAGCGCTGCACCCGGATTCAGCCGGAGCCCTGCGGAGAACAATTACCCAGTCTGAGGACCTTCATGAATGAATCGGACCAGTCATCGGCCGAAATCGTGACGCCCGATACCTCCGCCATCTCGCGAGTGGACCTCACCGAGCGAGCCGCAGCTCGTGGAGATGTTGCCTGCGCCTCACACATCGGACTACGTCATGAAACGAACCAGGACGCGGCAGCCCTCGGCATCGACAGTTCTGGGCGTCATATCGTCCTTGTCGTCGCTGATGGTGTCTCGTCGACCGATGGTGCAGAGGAATGCGCCAGAATCGCATCTCACACCGCGCGCGATTACCTGACGGCGACAATGGACCAGGGGATGCCAGCCAACGACGATGACATCGTCACCCTCTTCGAGCGAGCATTCCGAAAGGCGCACGAGGCTGTGGTGAGCGAATCGCGTCCTATTGGTGCGTGCACTCTTGCCGTCGCCGTTGCGACACAAGAACGCATTGTCGTGGGCAATATCGGTGACACCCGAACCTACTGGTTCCCTGATGACGGTAACTGTGTCCGGCTGTCCATCGATGATTCCATGGCCCAGGCACAAATGGATCTGGGAATGTCTCGGGAAGAGGCAGAGGCGGGGATCGGCGCCCATGCCATCACGAAGTGGCTCGGCGCCTCCGCCACCGACCTCGCTCCCCGCGTCATGGCCTATCAGCCACAGCATTCCGGATGGCTCCTGGTGTGCAGTGACGGATTGTGGAATCACGTTCCCGATCCGGACGACTTGACCACGCTCGTCACTGATCTCGCGGGCACGGCGCGAAAAAATGACCAGGGTCGTCCCGACCCAGCAGATCTCGCGGCCGGACTCATTGCGCACGCCAACGCGTGCGGCGGTCATGACAACATCACTGTGGCGCTGTGGCGTCGGGACGCTTGATCCAACGGTAGATTTGTCGTCATGGAGATCAAGATCGGCATCGTCAACACCGCAACCGAAGTCAGCATCGACGCTCAGGAAAGCGCTGAATCCATTGAGCAGCAGCTCAAGGACAGCCTCAGCCAGCCCGACGCCGTCCTCACCCTGACGGATGCCAAGGGCCGCAAGGTTCTCGTTCCCGCCCGTGGGATCGCCTACCTCGACCTGGGGCAGCCCAACAGCCGTCAGGTCGGGTTTGGGGCTCTCTGAACTCGGTCACGGTTGAAAGTCATGGCAGCTTCGGGTCATTCCGGAAGCTGCCATTGTCATCTACCACTCGAGGCCACTCGCCGTTTCGTCAATCACGGTTCGAGGCCGAGATCGATCATGCGTTCGTCATGGGCGTTCAACACACCAGCCATCACCTCATTGATGAGGTCGAGATCATCGAACTCTCCCCCACCAGCTTTCGTCAGGGCCGCGGTCAGCGCCTGATGACGGGCAAAGAGCCGTTGGGCCACCGACAGCACCTCTCCCACGAGACGTCGTGCGAACAGGGATTCTGCCGATTTGTCACGTTGCCCGGCGATGATGTGACGCATCGCGGCATCCCATCTCACGCGGCTCCCCGTACCGCGACCGAGCCACGGGCCGAAAGAGCCGCAGGCCGGACGAAGTTCGGGTGCGAGATTCGGCTCGACCCGGTCCAGGAAATCGGCGATGAGATCAACGACGATGTGGTCGCGCAGCAACACCTGGGACCAAGACTGGGAGGGCACGTACTCCTCCACGGACCCGATGAGGGGTTCCGTCTCTGCCAGAACCGTGCGATGCGTCAGATGGGTTCTGGCTTCGGCCAAGATCTGCTGAATCTCAGCACTGCGATCAACGATGAGGAACCGTTCGGACAGGCCGGGAGCCAGGACCATGCCGGACACCGTTGCGGAGAATCCATGCAAGGCACAGGACGCTGCGACGGACCAGAAGATCGTCACAACCGAGGAGTCGTTGGGGTTCGTGTCGTCAATGCTCACGCCAACAGGTTAGAGGGTCGACGACACTGGAGGTAGGATGGTCAATGGTGTGTCGACCGCGTCACCTCGCAGGTCCACACCGCACGTGACATCGTCGCAGAACAGAGTTTCGCGCGACGACATCACGGGGAACGACTACGAAGAATGACACAGGGCCTTGACGGGCCCACGCACGAAGAGGCCAAGACACTGACCGAGACCACTGTTTCCATTTCCACCTCTTTCGCCGATCTCGGCGTCCGAGAAGACATCTGCCAGGCGCTGGAGGGGGTGGGGATCGTCTCTCCCTTCCCCATCCAGGCCATGTCCATCCCGATTTCCATTCAGGGCACCGATCTCATAGGCCAGGCCCGCACGGGCACCGGCAAGACGCTCGCCTTCGGCATCACCGTCCTGCAGCGCATCACCCTGCCCGGAGATGACGACTGGGAGGAGTTCGAACACACGGGCAGGCCCCAGGCACTGGTGATGTGCCCGACCCGGGAGCTCGCCCTACAGGTGTCTAAGGACATCTCGACCGCCGCCTCGGTGCGCGGCGCGCGAGTCCTCACCGTCTATGGCGGCGTCGGCTACGAACCACAGATCGACGCTCTGAAGGCCGGGGTCGACGTCGTCGTCGGCACCCCCGGACGTCTTCTGGACCTCTCCCAGCGCAAGGACCTCGACCTGTCCCACGTGCGCATCGTCGTTCTCGACGAAGCTGACGAGATGCTTGACCTGGGCTTCCTGCCCGACGTCGAGAACCTCATCGGGCGCACCCCGACCTCTCGCCAGACCATGCTCTTCTCGGCCACCATGCCGGCACCGATCATGGCTCTGGCCCGTTCCCAGCTGAACCGTCCGGTACACGTGCGTGCCGAGGGCGCCGACGCCCAGGCCACCGTTCCGGACACCCAGCAGTTCGTCTACCAGGCTCATCCGATGGACAAGATCGAGGTCATCGGGCGCATCCTGCAGTCCCACGATGTCGAGAAGGTCATCATCTTCTGCCGTACCAAGCGCACCTGCCAGCGTCTGGCCGACGACCTCGACGACCGTGGCTTTATGGCTCGGGCCATCCATGGCGACCTGACCCAGGTCGCTCGCGAAAAGGCCCTCAAGAAGTTCCGCAACGGCGACGCCACCATCCTCGTCGCCACTGACGTCGCTGCACGTGGCATTGACGTCACCGGGGTCTCCCACGTCATCAACCACGAGTGCCCCGAGGACGAGAAGACCTACGTCCACCGTATTGGCCGTACCGGACGTGCCGGTGCCAAGGGCGTGGCCGTCACCCTCGTTGACTGGGCTGACGTCACTCGCTGGAACCTCATCAACAAGGCACTGGACCTCGAGATCCCCGAGCCCATCGAGACCTACTCGACCTCCCCACATCTCTACACCGACCTCGACATCCCGGAAGGCACCAAGGGTGCATTGCCCGGCACCGAGAAGCGTGAGCGTCATCACCACAAGCGTGACGACAAGCACGACGGCCATCACAGACATGGTGATCGCAGTGGGGGCCGTCGTTCCCGCGAGGATTCCAAGGACGATGGCACGCCGCGCCGCAAGCGCACCCGTCGCCGCAACGGCAAGGTGATCCGCGGTGGTGACGAGGTCGGCAGCGCGCACGGCAGGCATGAGGCCAAGGAACACAAGAAGGCTCCCGAGAAGGACGCTGCTTCCGCCAAGGAGCAGGCACCCAGGAAGAAGGCCAGCACGAAGACCGTTGGCGATAAGGGGACTGGCGCTGTCCCGCGCCGCCGCAGGGCACGTCGGTCCCTTGTGAGTTCGGACTGAACACAGAACGAGGCACGGACATCATGTCCGTGCCTCGCTTCATATCACCAGATTCAGTAGACCATCCTCATGGCTGTCCGCACCTCAGCGAGAGTCTGGTCGGCGACGGCGTTGGCACGCTCATTTCCTTCCCGGAGCACCTCGCGCAAGTGGCCCTCGTCAGCAGCGAGTTCAGCACGACGCTCACGAATCGGGGCGAAGTAGTCGTTGAGAGAGGCGGTGAGACGCTTCTTGAGGGTACCCGAGCCACCGTCACCGATCTCCTCGGCAATGGCAGCGGGATCACCGTTCTCGCACAAGGCTGTGAGCAGCAACAGGTTCGAGACCTCGGGACGGTTCTCCGGATCCCACGTGATGTGGCGCTCGGCGTCCGTCTTGGCCTTCTTGATGAGCTTGGCGGTCTGGTCGGCGGTCATGCCGATCTCGATGGTGTTGCCCTTCGACTTGCTCATCTTCGTGCCATCGAGACCCAACACATGCGGGGTGGCGGAAAGCAGCGCCTCCGGCTCGGGGAAGACCGGCTTGGAGGCATCGGCTCGCCCGTACCTCTCGTCGAAGCGACGAGCGATGACGCGGGTCTGCTCGATGTGTGGCAGTTGGTCACGGCCGACCGGGACGAGGTTGGCCTTGCAGAAGAGGATGTCGGCAGCCTGGTGCACCGGGAAGGTGAGCATGAGACCCGACATCGGGCGGTCCGAGGTGGCCAGCTCGTCCTTGACAGTCGGGTTACGACGCAGCTCCGCGTCGGTCACTAGCGACAGGAAGGGCAGCAGCAGCTGGTTGAGGGCAGGCAGGGCCGAGTGGGTGAAGATCGTGGTACGGACCGGGTCGACACCGATGGCAAGGTAATCGGCGATGTTCGACATGACATTGGCCTGCAACTCGCCGACGCCGTCACGGTCATAGATGACCTGGTAATCAGCGATGACGAGGAAGGACTCGATTCCCTTGTCCTGCAGACGCACCCGATTGGCCAGGGAGCCGAAGTAGTGACCGATGTGGAGACTTCCGGTGGGACGATCCCCGGTGAGAATCCGCCATTTCTCGGGATGGACGGCCAGATCGGTCTCAACCTTGTCACTGCGGGCCTGCGAGCGCGCCAAGGTGGCAGCGTTCGATCCGATTTCGGAGACGTCGCTAGTCATCGAAAATCCTTCCTCGCCGCCCACCTCGGCGACGAGGCGACGCCGCCGGGCAGGGCGGCCGTCACATCGTCAGTGCCGCACGCAGCGACGCCACCACGAGGTGGCATTCGCAGGTGCAGTCGTCATGTCGGTCACTGTAGCAGTCTCACCGGACGCGAAGAACTCCACCACGCAGCTGGATCCTCGTCACGAGCTCTCGGTAGGCGGTCTCACGGGTGAGATTGCATCCCAGCTCGTGGTCCTTCTTGCCCGAGCCGTGGTAATCGCTCGCTCCGGTCCGGACCAACCCGAGCCGTCCTCCCAGATCAAAGAGCATTCGGCGGGCTGCCTGGTCGTGGTCCTGGTGTTCCACCTCGATTCCGTCGAGCTGGTGATAGGCGGACAACGACGCGATCACCTGCGGGGTGAGGACCTGCTGGGCTCCCCTGCCCCACGGATGTGCTAGGACGGCGACGCCGCCGGCGTCGTGGATGAGGTCGATGCCCTCTTCCAACGCCACGCTGTGCCGTGGAACATAGGCGGGCTTGCCGTCAGCGAGCCAGTCTCGGAAAGCCTCGTCACGGTCTTCGACGTAGCCCTTAGCCACCATCGCGTCCGCTACATGGGGCCGACCCAGGCTCGAGGCCGAACCGGCAGCTCGATGGACGTCCGCCGTCGTCACCGACATTCCGACCTCGGCGAGTTTCTGACAGATGGCGTCCAGACGCCCAACTCGCGAATCCCGCGTGATCTGCAGCTCCCTGCCCAGAGCTGGATCGTCAGGATGCGGCCCGTACCCGAGAAGGTGAACGTCACGACCACCAATGTGGCACGTCATCTCGAGGCCAGGAAGCAGCCGGACGCCGAACCGTTGTCCGGCTGCCTGAGCCTCCTCCAGCCCATCGAAGGTGTCATGATCAGTCAGGGCGATGACGTCCAGACCGCTCGTGGCAGCTTTCATCACGAGGCGGGTCGGGGAATCCGTCCCATCCGAGATCGTGGAATGGGTGTGGAGATCAATTCTCACTGCTTGGCCTCCTGGCCCACGGAGGACCGCAGGTCACTGACCATCACGACGCAGTGGGCTAGATCCGGGGTTGTCGTCATCGCTTCAACAATACGTCCACCATCGACCAGAACGTTTGCCGTTCCAATCTCAAGGGCCCGACGCGTTGCCTCGGACATCACCTGAAGGAGATCCTCGCGGAGGCTTGCCCGCACTCGGGCATCCGTCGGACGGTCCTGGGGAAGCTGTTCGACGAGATGGGTCAGGCGGGTCATGTCCACCCTGCGCGCCAGCGTCAAGTATGCCTCGGCGACTTCGTCGAGAGGATGACCTTCGTCAGAGATCTCGACAACGCTCAACAGCACTGAGCCCCAGTCGTGAGAGGCGACCACAGCGGCATCTGCACGATCGAGTCCCAACTCGGTGACATCATCAACCTTCTCCTGCCACTCGTCGGCACTGTCGCCCAGCAGGTCGGAGAGCTTGTCGACGAGTTTGGCGACGCCCGGACGGTAGGTCTCGATCGTGGCAGAGATGTTGTCCGCACCACCGTGGTTGAGGAACCACCTCGTGGCGTCCATGGCGAGATCTCGAAGAGCGAGCCTGATCTCGGCAGTACGGGCTGCGTCCAGTCCGAGGTGGGTGAGGTTCGTCTCCACCCTGCCCAGTCCGAAGACCGATCGCGCCGCCAGCTGGCAACGGATGACCTGAGCGATGTCTGCCCCGGTCTGCAGATGCAAGCGGTGGAAAGCCGTAATGCCCTGGGAGTCAACGAACCTATTGACGGCTTCGGTAGTGATGATCTCCCGGTGCAGTCGGTGATCTGGCATCCGATCAGCGAACCTCTCACGCAGCAGCGGCGGGAAGTAGCCCACCAAGAGATCCGCCACGAAGGGATCTTCTGGAAGATCCGTGGCCAGCACGGCATCGCACAGGGCGATCTTCGTCCACGCGAGCAGGGTGCACAGCTCCGGGCTGGCAAGCCCCTCCCCTGCGGCCATTCGACGATTCATCTCAGCAGTCAACGGCATGGTGTCGACGACGCGATCAAGATGGCCAGACTCCTCGAGTTCGCACATCCAGGCTTCCAGGACTCCAGGAGTCGGCCCTGACGGGCTCACCGCATTGGCCAGCGCGAGGTTCTGAGAACGGTTGTGCCGCAATACCAGGGTAGCGACGTCGTCAGCCATGGCAGGCAGGTGTTCGTCGCGTTCCTCAGCGCTGAGGCGGCCAGCAGCCACCTCAGCATCAAGCAGGATCTTGATGTTGACCTCATGATCAGAGGTGTCGACGCCGGCAGAATTGTCGATGAAATCGGTGTTGATTCGGCCACCGTTTCGGGCGTATTCGATGCGGCCTGCCTGCGTCCATCCCAGGTTTCCGCCTTCGCCAGCAGCCCTGGCCCGCACGTCCTTGGCCGTGATGCGAACCGGATCATTGGCGCGGTCGCCGACCTGGGCGTCGGTCTCACTCGTGGCGCGTACGTAGGTTCCGATTCCACCATTCCACAGCAGGTCAACCGGAGCCCGCAGGATCGCTGAGATGAGGTTGTCAGGGGTCATCCTCTTGACGGAGCCGTCGATGCCGAGGGCCTCGCGCATCTGCTGGCTCACCGGAATCGACTTCAAGGTGCGATCCCAGACGCCGCCGCCCTCGGAGATGAGGGACGAGTCGTAATCGCCCCAGCTCGAGCGCGGAAGATCGAAGAGGCGACGACGCTCCTGCCAGGACGCGGCAGGATCCGGGTTCGGGTCGACGAAGACGTGACGGTGGTTGAAAGCTGCCACCAGCTTGATGTGCTTGCTCAGCAACATGCCATTGCCGAAGACGTCACCGGACATGTCGCCGATACCGACGCAGGTGAAGTCGTCAGCCGCCTGGTCGATACCCAGGTCGGCGAGATGCCGGGTCACCGACTCCCAGGCGCCGCGGGCCGTGATGCCCATGGCCTTGTGGTCGTAACCATGGGATCCACCCGAGGCGAAGGCGTCACCGAGCCAGAACCCGTGCTCCGCGGCAATTGAGTTCGCGGTGTCGGAGAAAGTGGCAGTGCCCTTGTCAGCGGCAACGACGAGGTAGGGATCGTCCCCGTCGTGGCGCACCACGTGGTCAGGGGCGACGACCTTGCCCTCGACGACGTTGTCGGTCAGGGATAGCAGCGACGAGACGAAGATGCGGTAGCACTCCTTGCCTTCCTCTGCCCAGCCCGCGCGGTCGGTCGTGGGATCGGGCAGATGGGCGGGAACGAAGCCGCCCTTGGCGCCCGCAGGCACGATGACCGAGTTCTTGACCATCTGGGCCTTGACCAGGCCGAGGACCTCGGTACGGAAGTCCTCGGGACGATCCGACCACCGCAAGCCTCCTCTCGCCACCGCACCGAAACGCAGATGAGTTCCGGAGACCCTCGGCGAATTGACGAAGATCTCGAACTTGGGTCGTGGGGCTGGGGCGAAGTCAAGCTCACCCGGACGCACCTTGAAGGCCAGCGCTCGGCGATCCTTCTGCCACCAGTTGGTGCGGATCATGGCCTTGATGACGGCATGCATCATGCGCAGGATGCGATCGTGATCAAGGGAGGCGACGTCGTCCAGGTCAGAAAGGAAGGTCTGTGACAGTTCCTCCACCTTGGCCAACCGCTCGGCTCCGGCATCGACCCCGTCATCGTAAGCCGACGGATCGAACTTGGCCTCGACGATCCTCACGAGGTCCCCTGCCAGATTCGGGTTCGCCCGTAGTGCCTTCGCCATGTAGGTCTGGGAGAATGGGCTACCAACCTGCCGGAGGTAACGAGCGATACAGCGCAACATGGCCACCTGGGACCAGGACAAGCCCGCCTCGGTCACGAGGCCCGAGAACGTGTCGGATTCGCACTTCCCAAGCCAGGACGCGGCAAACGCCTCGGTGAAACGATGTCGCTCGGATTCCTTCCACAGCTCACCGGGGGCCTGCAGGCCAAGGTCGAACAGCCAGATCTCCCGACCGCGCAGAACAATCCGGTGCGGATGCTCATCGACGATCTGGACGCCGAGGCTCGACAGGTGCGGCATGACCTGGGACAGCGTCATCGGCGCGTGCTGATTGAAGATCTTGAGGCGCAGGTCGGAAGGATCGGCGGGGTCATCCGGACGGTACATGACCAGGCCCAGGTCGTCCTCAGCCAACCCGTTGAGCAGTTCGAGGTCCAGAATGCCCTGCTTGGCCGTGAATTCCTGCTTGTACTCGGGTCCGAAGTCAATTCCGCGTCGGTCGCTCTCAATGCTGCTGGCCAGGGCAATGAACTCGTCATCCCAGTTCGAGGTGGCGTCAGCGAGCTCTGCCTGCAGTTCCGCATCATCAACCGGAGGAAGGACCTCACCGTCAGGGACCTTGGCAGTCAAGATGATCCTGACCAGGGAGGACTCACCCATCATGATGGTCGAGTCGAACTCGACCGCGCCGGTCCGCTTGGCGACGATTCCCTCGACGACGCCAACAGTGCTGGCGTCGAAACGGTCGGCCGGGACGAAGACCAACAGGTGGAAGAACCGACCCCACGGACCGCGGCGGACCAGTGCCCGCAGGCGCTGCTTCTCGCGCAGGTCGACGATCGTCATGATGAGCGGCACGAGCTCTTCGGCCGAGGCCTCGAAAAGGGCGTCACGTGGGAACTCGGCGATGGTACGAATGACCGCCTTGCCGCCATGGGAGTTGGCTCGGTATCCCGAGAGTGCCAGCATGCGGGCGGCCTTGGCGCGGAGGACCGGGATGTGCGTCACCGACTCGGTGTATGCGGCCGACCCCAGCAGACCGATGAAGCGGTGCTCAGCGACGACGGTGCCGTGCTCGTCACGGATTCGCACGCCAACGTAATCCCGGTATCCATTGCGCTGCACGGTGGAACGAACCGAGTCCTTCGTGACGACGAGGATGGATTGATCCTCGCTGTGAGGGATCGCATCGAAGCGCGGCCCGTCATCGGTGATGCCCAGCCGGGTACCGGGTACTGGCGTCATGGTGTCCCCGTCGACCCGAAACTCCTCGTACGACAAGTACATGAAATGGTCATCGGCCAACCATTCCAGGAGCTCACGCGTCGAGTCACGATCATCGGCGCGCCCTTGGGAAGCACTCACCACCTCAGCGGTCCGCAACATCGCCTCTTGCATCGCCGCCCAGTCGTCCGTGGCCCGAACAACCTGGTCAAGGCAGCTGTGAAGATCCTCATCGAGCTGCTTGGCAGCCTCGCCAGTGTCAACACCAATCGGCGCCGTGGCATCGATGTGAATCCAGGACTCCGGCTCGCAACCCTCGCGTCCGGGAGTTCCGACACTCTCAACAGCTCCCTCGGCGTTGCGCTTGACACCGAAAATCGGGTGCCGAACGTCCTCAACTCGCCACCCATGACGAAGCAAGCACGACACAACGGTGTCAACGAGGAAGGGACGGTCATCCATGACGACCTGCACCGAGTTGACCTGACCGTCAGACCACGGCGGATCGATGCTAACGTCGACGCGAACCGGTCCAGGCTTCACGGCAAGCTTCACCTGCCGTTCCATCGCTTGACGAATCACCTCTTCACAGCAGTGATCTCCAGTGGCGTGCTGCTCCAGCACCGATGCCACGAGAGCCGGGATGACTTTCTCCATCTCTGACACGATCAGGTCACCTTCGTCATGGTCACGGGGCCACCTCAACGTGGTCCTCGATGAGAACTCTACAAGGGTTTATGCCTTCGCGTGAACCACCGAACAAGGTCGTTTTGCGAGGTGTGTCGCAAACGTCCGGCATCATGGTGACATGGACATCAATTCACGGGCCCATTTCGACGCAACCCCCGATCAAGTCGTCGCCATGATGACCGATCCGGCATGGTGGCAGGACGTCCACCGACGCGCCGGGGCCACCACCAGCAATGCCGTCGTCACGGGGGATTCGTTGAGCCTGGACGTGGCCGTGCCCGCTCCCAGCCAGGTGACGAAGTTCGTCGGCTCCACCCTCACCGCCAAGCAGACCTTGTGGTGGCAGCCCGCCAATCCCGATGGATCGCGGGAGGGCTCCTTGCAGATCGTTCCTCAGGGCATGCGGGCGAAGGCAGACGGACACGTCTCCGTGCGTCCCGACGTCACCGGAACTGAGGTCATGTACACCGGTACCTTCACCGTGTCGGTCCCGCTGGTGGGCAAGAAACTAGAAAAGGCTGCGGCCCCACACATCACTCAGGCCTTCGACATGCAACAGCGGGCGGGCGACGACTGGTTGGCCTCCCACTGAGGCCAACCCCACCCGTCGCGGCGGTCCGTCACTCCAATCCGGGAAAACCCTCGGGGTCGGTGTCGGCCGCCGGAAGCTCCTCGGTGATGTCATGCCACGACAACTCGTGCTCACCGATGAGAGTCTGAACGGCGACGTCATTCCAGGCATCGTCGATGATCATGCCCTTGACGTCTGCGGCAGCATCCTTGGAGTCGGCGTCGTCATCGTCGGCAAACCACGCCGTGATCTGCGAGGGCTCGAGACGGGTCAGCGTCACTCCGCCGTTGTCGACCTCTTCGTGCTCGGCAATTTGCTCGGCAGGGACATGGGCGACGAGAACCAATCGACGACCGGTATGGGTCAGGCCCCACACCGAACCGATGACCATAGCAGCATGTTCGGTTTCCTCGGGATCAGTGACGTCGAGGATGACACGAAGCTCCTCGGTGACCGTGAAGGCCGTCACCTGTTCTCCCGGCGCGGCAACGAGCTCACGAGCCCGTTGCGCATTGGTTGGGATGAAAACGATGGTGGACGTCGACAATTGAACCCTCCTTGGTCAGCGTGACCCCTGATGCATCGTCCACGGTACTCAGATGCGGACGGGAATCATATATTGGCTCGCGTCGTCCCAGATGACGACATCGTTAGCTCGCTCGAGTTATCCACAGATTTGCGCATCAACCCTTCCCGAGGAAGGCAGCGTGAACTGTTCTAGAGCCCATGACGACCACATCAGCGCCCATTCCCCTTGATTCGGCCCGGCCACATCATTCGGACATCTTCCTGGAGCTCGACCGGGACTGGTGGCCGGACGAATTGCGCGTCGTCTCGTCATCACCGGTGACGAGCGCCGTGGAAGGCAACATCCAGGCTCGCCAACAGGCTGTGCGACTGACGCGGGCAATCCACATCATCATCGTGGAGACGATGGCCGGGCGACGCCCCATGAATCAGCTCATGCGAGCATCCAGCCCTCGTGCTGCGGCAACCATGCGCAAATGGCCCCGGGGACCTGGCTGGAGCCGTATGCTCCTCGTCGGCGAGCCTCAAGTCAGTTTTGACGACGACCACGTGGACGGGGTCGGCCTGATCGATCTGCGTGGCAGGCGGCTCCCGTTGGCCACGAACCTGGTTCAGCACGAGGGTGTCTGGCATCTCGACGCCGTCGAGCTCGTTCTGAACCCCAAGGTGGCCGCGCTCCTCAGCAACAAGCACATCACGCAGGAGGCCGTCGGTATGGCGTGACGAAAACGGCGCCGACACTGTCGTGTCGACGCCGTCCCCGATGTCACATCAGCGCTTCTTGCGGTTCTTCCTCGACTTCTTGGACGCAGACCTCCTCGCGGCCCGGTTGCCCTCCGCCTTGGGATTCTTCGGCGCACCACCTTCAGCAGTCGTCTTGGCGTCACCCTGCTCGTCGGGAGCCGAGTAGCTCAGAGCGCGACGCGGACGGCTCTCCTGGAGCAGCACCGAATCTGCCGTCACCGGCTGTCCTCCGGCGTCGGTCACCAGACCAACCTGCGGACTGGTCTCGATCTCAAGATTGAACAGGAACCCGACGACCTCCTCCTTGAAGGAATCCATCATCGAGTTGAACATGTCGCCGCCCTCACGCTGATACTCGACCAGCGGATCGCGTTGGGCCATCGCACGCAGGCCGATGCCCTCGCGCAGGTAGTCCATCTCGTAGAGGTGCTCGCGCCACTTGCGGTCGAGCACCGTCAGGAGGACCTCACGCTCGAGCTGGCGCATCGTCGCCTCACCGAGCTCGGCCTCGCGACGGTCATAGGCATCCTGGGCATCCGCCTTGAAGTCCTCGACGAGCTCCTCGCTGTCCTGGCAGTCGGCGTACTCGTTGATGTCGAGACCAACGGGGTACACGGTGCCGACCTCGTCCCACATCGCCTCGAGGTCCCAGTCCTCGGAGTAGCCCTGGGTGTACTTGCGCACACCGGCCTCGACGACGCGATCAGTGGTGGCGCGCAGCTCGACCTCGACGTCGGCACCCTCGAGAACCTTGCGACGATCCCCATAGATGACGTGACGCTGACGGTTCATGACGTCGTCATACTTCAGGACGTTCTTACGCATCTCGAAGTTCTGCGCCTCAACCTGTTTCTGGGCACTCTCGATCTGACGAGACACCCACTTGGACTCGATCGGCATGTCCTCGGGCATCTTGAGGGTGACCATGGCGCGGTCGATGACCTCAGGCTTGAACAGGCGCATCAGCTCGTCCTGCAAGGACAGGTAGAACCTGGACTCGCCCGGGTCGCCCTGACGGCCGGAACGTCCACGCAACTGGTTGTCGATACGGCGAGACTCGTGACGCTCGGAACCGATGACGTAGAGGCCGCCCAGCTCCTCGACCTCCTCGTGCTCGGCCTTCGACTGCTCCTCGTACCTGGCCAGGGTGTTGTTCCAGGCGGTCTGGTAGGCCTCTTCATCCTCCACCGGGTCGAGCTCCTTCTCGCGAAGGTCCAGCTCGGTGAGGAATTCTGGGTTACCACCCAAGATGATGTCGGTACCACGACCGGCCATGTTGGTCGAGACCGTCACAGCTCCCTTGCGGCCGGCCAGGGCGACGATCGCCGCCTCGGACTCGTGGTGCTTGGCGTTCAGCACCTTGTGGGGAACGCCGGCCCGCTTGAGCTTCTCCGAGAGCAGCTCCGACTTGGCGACGGATGCGGTACCGATGAGGATCGGTTGACCAGCCTCGTGGCGCTCGACGACGTCGGAGATGATGGCGTCGAACTTGGCATCCTCGGTGCGGTAGATGAGGTCCTTCTGGTCTTTGCGGATCATCGGGCGGTTCGTCGGGATCGGGATGACGCCCAGACCGTAGATCTTCTGGAACTCGCTCTCCTCGGTCTTGGCGGTACCCGTCATGCCGGCGAGCTTGTCGTACATGCGGAAGTAGTTCTGCAGGGTGATCGTCGCGAGGGTCTGGTACTCGTCTTTGATCTCGACGTGTTCCTTGGCCTCGAGGGCCTGGTGCAGACCCTCGTTGTAGCGACGCCCTGCCAGGGTACGACCGGTGTGTTCGTCGACGATGAGGACCTCGCCATCGATGATGACGTAGTCCTTGTCGCGGTGGAAGAGCTCCTTGGCCTTGATGGCGTTGTTGAGGTAACCGATGAGAGGAGTGTTTGCCGATTCGTACAGGTTCTGGATACCCAGACGCTCCTCGACGACGTTGATGCCGTGCCCCAGAACAGCCACGGTCCGCTTCTTCTCGTCAACCTCGTAGTCGACGTCGCGTTGAAGTCTCGAGACGATCTTGGCGAATTCCGGGTACCACTGCTTGTTCTCCTCGGCAGGGCCGGAGATGATAAGCGGGGTACGAGCCTCGTCGACGAGGATCGAGTCGACCTCGTCGACGATGGCGAAGTGATGGCCACGCTGCACGCACTCGCTCAAGGAACTGGCCATGTTGTCGCGCAGGTAGTCGAAGCCGAACTCATTATTCGTGCCGTAGGTGATGTCGGTCTTGTATGCCTCCTTGCGCTCCATCGGAGGCATGTCCGACAGAATCGCCGAGATCGTCAGACCCAGGAAGTGGTGCACACGACCCATCTGCTCGGACTGCACTCGAGCCAGGTAGTCGTTGACGGTGACGACGTGGACGCCCTTGCCGAGCAGCCCCTCAAGGTAGGCGGGGAGAAGACCGACGAGGGTTTTGCCCTCGCCGGTCTTCATCTCGGCGATGTTGCACTGGTACAGGGCCGCACCGCCCATGATCTGAACGTCGAAGTGACGCTTGCCGAGCACTCGCCTGGACGCCTCACGCACCGTCGCGAAGGCCTCCGGAAGCAGCCGGTCCAAGTTCTCGCCGTTATCGAGACGCTGACGGAAGTCGGCGGTCTGTCCCGCCAACTCGTCGTCGCTCATGGCGACGTAGTCCTCCTCGATGCTGTTGACCTGGCCGACAATGCGGTTGAGTCGGCGGATGATCTTGCCTTCACCGGCGTGCAGCACGCGATCCATGAGGTTCACGGGGTGGGTCCTTCAAGGAGTAGACGTCGTGTCGTCCGGGCGCATCCCGGACGAGCAGCTCAAGAGAGCTGCCTTCCCCATCCTAGGGGGTTTGCGGCCGAACCAAGAACGCCGCGGCCTTTCGTCCTGGCCACGTGAGGGTTGCTGAACCCCTCATGAGTCCATTCCTCACCGTCCTTTCCCGCCATTGACCCGCGACATGAATCGGCGGCGGCGCAGGATTATCCCGCACCGCCGCCGATGTCGTTGTGTCTTGACGATCCAGGAGTCACTCGTGGTCAAGATCCAGATGGATCACGCCGTAGTTGTACCCCTTCTTGCGCCGGTAGACGACGCTGGGCTGCTTGGAATCCTGATCGAGGTAGAGGAAGAAGTCGTGCCCGACAAGTTCCATCTCGTCGAGAGCCTGGGCAAGGGTCAGGGGAACGGCTTGGAAGACCTTTTCCTTGACATAGATGGGGCTGTCCCCGGTGACTTCAACGTCGCCCGCGATCTTCCTGGTGGCCAGGATCTCGGGTGCATCATCGGTGCTTTCCTCGGGCAAGACGTCCAGGACCTGGGAGACGCGCAAGCCACGACGACTGCGACGACGATCAGCAGCCTTGACGAGCTGGGTGCGGAGTCGATCGGCAGCCATGTCAAAGGCAACCATCTTGTCTTCCGCCTGCCCGACAGCTCGCACTACCGGTCCCTTCGCCCGCAGTGTGATTTCACACGTCATGGCCTGGTCCTTGGACCCCTTGGCGTCCTGGGCAGTGAAAACCACCTCAGCGCGCTGGACTCGGTCCCTGAACTTCTCGACCCCGGAGAGCCTGTCCTCGACCTGGGCGCGCACGTCGTCACTGACGTGGCAGTGCCGTCCCGTAACGATGACATCCATGACAACCTCCTGTATTGGGGTTCGCATCGGTGTTTCCGACGCAGAAACAAATGACACGACCGCGTCCCATCCCCCTCATAGAGGTCCGGGTACCAATCGGTCGTGCCATGCACCTACGCTAGCCCATAAGAGGGGCTCACAACAGCTGTTTGGCAAGGTTCGACACCCACGCTGACGTGTCGCCCGACAATGTGATCACGCTCGCGTCCAGGTGTGGTCACGGCCATCTCAGTGGGGTCGCAGCATCAGCCAGGACAACCACGGACAGCACTCGCCGCCCGGACCACCCCAAGGCTCTGCACGCCTCGTCGATCGTCGCCCCTGAGGTACGAACGTCGTCGACGAGAATGACATCCCCCTCTCCCGTCGGAGCTCTCATCGACCCGCGCTGATTGGCGCCGCGATCCTCATGGCGAACCTCAAGCTGGTCCGCCACGCGTCGAGTTCGGTGCAAGACCTGGGCGAGGGAGGCATTGGACGCATCCAGAGTTCGCAGAGCTGATCGCGTCATGTCGGCAGCATGATCAGCACCTCGTCGTCGCACAGCCCTCGCCGTCGAGGGAACTGGAACGACGTCAACGTGGCCGGGAACGGCTGCTATCGCCGGAGCGAGCCCATGAGCCAGCCAGTGGCCGAGCTCGTCGGTCAACCATGCCGCACCACGATCCTTGTGAGCTGTGACGATCCCGGGAACAGGACCGTGGTAGCCCATGCAGGCAATGACCGGTGGCGGCCCGTCAACAATGACCCGAGGGGTCGGGTTGATCGCAGACCGACACGCGTCACACAGACCCACGCCCGGCTCCCCACATCCAGGACAGCACGCTCCCAGCAGCAGGTCGGCCAGGGGGTCCATTGGGTTCACGATGAACCAGTGTCGCCGGTCACCGTCGTGTCACGGAAGGGTCAAGCTGTAATCGCGACCGCACTGACCCCCTGCAGGACCTGGCGCCAGTGAAATCTCTCCTCGTGGTGAAGCAGTTTTCCGTCCTCACTGAGCATGACAGCCTCAGTGCCAGTTTCCATCGGGACTGCCACCACGGATTCCACGCTCTTCCCGCTGAGCGGCCCCATGGACGTCGCACCCGAGCCGTCAACAATGACCTCGTACGGCGCAGTTACCCCAGACTCGATCGCGCTGCCCAGGACACACAATTGGGTTTGGGAAAGCCAGGCAACGTCGGTGATCCTCGACAGATTCGCGTCCGAGGAGGACAACGGCATGTCGACGATGTGGCCGAGATGAACTGCGCCGTCCTGCCGTGACAGCAGGCCGATACCCAATCCATAGGTCTTCTCCCGCTGAAGGACCAGGGCCACGCGAATGCCATCAGGAGAGACACTGAAGGAAGTCACTGTGCGACCACCAAGGTCAACGACAGTGGACATTCGGGAACCATCCGCGGCAACGACGATGAGCGTCGGATCTGTTGTCGAGAAGGTCGCCACACTGCGATCGACGAGGACTTGAGGACGAAGCAGATTCACCCCGGTGGCAACGACGTCGACCTGATCACTGCCTTCACGCCATTTCACCAGCGACCGTCGATCCGCGGAAACGGCGTGCCACACCGCACCCGGGGTGCTCACGGTTGCGACCGGCATGGCGAACTGGGTGGAGGCGACAGCTGAGACACCAGTTTCCGGGCGAGCGTCCTGCCCCAACGCTCCAGGCATGATCTGGAGGGCTTGGCCTACTGCGTTGACCCGTCCCATCTGTCCCTTGACGACGGCGACCACCGTGGGGGAATCCGTCGACGGGAGCGGTAGGAGGTCGGCGTACAAGTCTGCCGACACTGTGTTGTCCTCAGCCGCCTCGGGAAGAGGCAGCAGAGACCCGCCGGCGGTGAATCGGATACGTGAGATGGCAGCGAAACCACTCAGAGTCCAGGTGACTTGGCTGGCGAGCAGCCGACGTTGAGATTCTGAGAGTTGGGCTGCGGACGCACTCAGTGGCACGGTGACGACGCCAACGGCGTCAACCGTGGTCGTCCCGACGGCTCTCACCCCTGCCGGCAGTGCCGTGCGAAGCGCAGGCTTCAGGTATTCCGGCACACCGGCCATCATCGCCCTGAGCGCGGCTTCAGGGGTAGCCCCCAGGCTCGGCAGATGAATGACGTCCGGGACCAGACGGTCAGCGTCGGCGGCAAAGAAGTAGACCGGAATCGCCGACCAAGCGCGCTGGAAGGTGTATTGCGAGACCAGCAGCCCGTCAGGAGGCCGGGAAATCCGCCATTGTCCGGATTCCTGGGCCATGCCGAAATCATGGTTGAGCGTCTGCGATTCCCCTGGGTGGTAATGACCGTCGGCATCAACGGTGCCGATGATCGGAGCCTGGAGAGAAGCCGTCGCCACCGTGCTGGTCGGCTTGTGATTGGTGGCCTGGTAGATCGTCGCTCCGGAATGGGGATCCCAGCGGTCCGCCATGTCCTTCGTGAGATAGGCACGAGCGACGCGGTAGTCGTCGCGAGCACTCGTCATAGCTTGCAGGAAACCGCCCACGACAAGGTCAATCGATGCGCCATCAGCAGGAGGCTGAGGGGCGACGTCAATGCCCTCCCGCTGACCTGAGGCTTGGTGTCGGTCTTCAGCCTGTGTCACTGCCCCTGTGGACGGCACCTCGGCGCAACCTGCCAGCAGGAGGGCGGCTCCCGACAGCACGGCACGCCGTGTGGGACGCAGTGTCATCGCTCCTCCTCCGATTCGGTCGGACCGGCATCGCTCGGCGCAGCGGGTAATGGGGACTCGACGATCACTCCCCCGGAATCCCTCGGAATGACCAGCCGGAAGAAGGCACCATCTCCGGATCGTCCCCACGCCGTCAACCAGCCATGGTGCAGGTTGGCGTCCTGACGAGAAATGGCCAGGCCGAGACCACTGCCACCCACGGTGCGCACCCGGGACGGGTCTCCACGCCAGAACCTGCCGAAGACCTTTTCTGCCTGCCATGGCTCGAATCCGACTCCGTGGTCACGCACGGCGACCCCTACAGCACAGTCATTACCGACGACGGTCACCTCGACCGTCCTTCCCTCGGCATGCTCAACAGCGTTCGACAACAGGTTCCTGACGATGCGGCTGATCCGTCGCGGGTCAACCTCAGCAGTCTGCGTCGTATCGGCGGTCAGTACGATCGGAACTCCCAGGCGCTCTGCGAGCGGAGTCACGTCGACGATCTCGGCGCGCACGAGTTCGACGATGTCGCAGTCTTCCAGTGTCAATTGTGCAGCGCCGGCGTCAAACCGAGAGATCTCGAGCAGGTCCGCCAACAGAACCTCGAAACGCTCCATCTGGGCCCGCATGAGCTCGACCGACCGCACCTGGACCGGATCATCGGGATTGGCCTCGATCATGTCGCAGGCCATCCGCATCGTCGTCATGGGGGTGCGCAACTCGTGGGAGACATCCGAGACGAACTGCTGCTGCAGTGTCGACAGCCTCTCCAAATCCCCAATTCGCCGATCCAACTGGGCTGCCATGTCATTCATCGACTTGGCAAGGGTCGCGAGGTCGTCAGTCCCCCGCACCGCCATACGCTCGTCCAACGCCCCGTCGGCCAATTTCGACGCTGTGATGGAGGCTTGCCGAATGGGTTGGGACAGGTGACGGGTCGCCAAGTAGGTTGCCAGGGCGATGGCCAGGGCCATGAGGGCCCCGACGCTGATGACACTGCGTCGCAGCAACTCGACGGTGGCGACCTCCTGGGTCTCCGGAAAGATGAAATAAACCGGGATGGACTGGCTGACCCCGGGGGACCACAAGGTCGACCCGACGACAATCCCGGGGACGTCAGGACGCACGTGATCGGTGTAATGGACCATCGTCGGCGCGGTCCACATCCCGCTCGACTCCCCCACCTTCGCGGTGAGTTCAGCTGGGACGGAGTCCGGCGAAACCCCCTGGGAGATGAGTCCGGAAACAGGACCCTGGATGAGGACATGATACTGCCCCGACTGTCCAGCTGCGTCGTCTGCAAGTCGATTGAGCCGCTCGTAGAGAGAGGCAGTGCGCAGATCGGTGTCACGTAGCTGGCCCTGGATGCGATTGATTGTCGTGGTCGTCTCCGCAATGGCAGAGGCGCGTTTGGCGTCGAGGATTCCCACGGTGGCCTGACGAACCAGGAAGAAGCCACCGAGGATGAGAATGACCAGACTGCTCGACATGGTGATGGTCACCATGCGCAGCGGCAATGACGACCACCACAGTCGTCGCAGCCCGGCGAGCCAGGACTGGGGCCAAGCAGGTCGTCGGGGGCGGCCAGCATGCCGCGCTGGGGTGATCAGCTTTCCTCCCCGGGTGTCCTGATGCGATATCCGACTCCGCGCACCGTCACGATCATCTGTGGACGTTCTGCGTTGCGTTCCACCTTGGAGCGCAATCTCTGCATGTGGACATTGACCAACCGGGTGTCCGCATTACTGGTGTAGCCCCAAACTTCCCGAAGCAGGGTCTCACGGCTGAACACCTTGTTGGGGTGTTGGGCCATCGTCATGAGCAGGGAGTACTCCAATGGCGTCAAGGAGATCTCTTCCCCGCCTCGCTGCACCAGGTGAGCGGCAGGATCGATGGTCAGGTCCCCGACGGTGATGATTCCCCCCTCATCCCGCTGAGCAGCTGGGGTGCGGAGTCTGGCTCGGATTCGCGCCACAAGTTCTGCGGAGCGGAAGGGCTTGGAGACGTAGTCGTCAGCACCGGCGCCCAATCCACGAACGACGTCAGGGGTGTCGGACCGCGCTGTGAGCATGATGATCGGGACGCCGGATTCGCGTCGGATGTCCTGGCAGATCTGGATGCCGTCACGGCCCGGAAGCATGAGGTCGAGGAGGACGAGTGCGGGTTTGCGCTGCCGAAAGACGTCCATGACGTCGTTGCCGTGCCCGACCCACACGGTTGAGAATCCCTCCTTCACCAGGACGAGCTGGAGCATCTCGGCCAGGGCCGGGTCGTCATCGACGACGAGGATCGGCCCATGTTCACCGGTGGCGCTCACCACAGACCTCCTGACTCATTCTGTGATGGTGCACATCGTAGTCCCAACGGCATCCGGCCATCGATCAATTCAGGGCGGGGGTGTCCGTAGCGGTGGCGAGCATCGCCGCCGTGCCGTTCTGGCGGTGGAGGACGGCACGCCACAAGCCATGCGGCTCCGAGGAGAAGACGTCCTCCGGGTGAGCGATGGCGCGAATCCAATCGCCACGAATGAGCTCAGCCTCGAGTTGTCCAGGCCCCCACTCCGCGTATCCGGCAAAGATCCGTACGTCCGTGAACGCTCCCACAACCAATTCCGTCGGGGTGTCGAGATGGAGCAGACCGATCAGTCCTTGGACTCGTCGCCACCCGGGAGCCTCCTCGCTGGAACGCTGCACACGAGCCAGACAAATCGCCCCGCTGGGCGACATCGGACCCCCGAGGAAGAGGTCCTGGGGCGGGGTCGCCAGATGGACCCATCCGGGCAGTTGTCGGCGGAGGGTTCCCGGGGCGCACGGCTGATTGATGATGACACCCAGGACTCCATCGAGGCCGACGTCGACGAGGTAGACGACGGACTCGTAGAAAACGCCCTCGTCAATCTGGCGACTTGCCACCAGCAAGTCACCGGCCTTGAGGGGATTCGCGAGTCTCACAACACCCATTGTGTCACCGATGACCGGGACGAAGCTGTATCTCGAGGGAGGCCCCACCCAGACCTTCTGCATCAATCCGATGGGCGGGGACTCTGATTCAATGCCCTGCGCACCCGTCGAGAGGACGAGGCCGAGCCCGACGGCGCGATCGAGGCGGCCGCCGGGTGCGTCGTCATCACTGCTCGACGTCGGTTGTGGCAAGACCTTTCACGCCGCTGCGGCCGTGAGCAAGGTGCGTGCAGTGGCGCATCCAGGATTCACGCCATCTCGCAACGTCTGAGCCAATTGGAATTCAGACACCGACCACGGCTCGAGGGAAATACCGCCCAGGGCAGCATCTATCTCGTGTTGCCGAAAACGCCACGACATGGCGCCTCGAGCCATTCGGCATGACCACGGCGTCACCAAACCGTGTTCCAGGGCCGCGCACACCCATTCCCATTCGCCGCGAATGGCCAGCAGGAGCACCGACATTTCAGGAACGGCCAGGGCATATGGCTCGTCGAGGATGTAGTGGTCTGCAACCTGCCACCGGTGGACGACGATGCCGTCTCGTCGAATATGACGAGTTGGGCTGAAAGCCTCAACCTGATGCACGGTACCGAGACCCGAGGAGTCAGCGTCGAGTGGCGTCACTCCCTGTAGCGCAAGTGCAACCTGCCCGACCAGCACGCTCTCGGGATGCCAGGCCCGCAAGGCGCGGATCCTGACGTCCGTTTCGCCGACTCGATCGGCCGGGACGACAATGCCGGGTAGGAGACGGGTGGCACGCCCGGCGGCGACAGCACGGTCGGCCTGTCCTCGTAGTGGGCTTGTCCTGGTGATCCGTGCAATACCGTCGTTGTCGAGCCATTCAGTTTCAAGTTCTCTCATACCTACAGTTGTCGTCCGAACCTCGGATTTCAGTCACTCTTTCTCAGTTCTGTGGACAACTCACGGCCGGGTCGTCATCCCCCCTGTGGACAACAAGTTTTGACGGACGGGCGTCATCGGCGACGTGACCACCTGCCTCATAATGAGGTCCATGAATTTCGCCCACCACAGCGACATCGACCTCGACGACCTGGATCCAGCGCAGCCAACGGACACCACTGAGCGGCCAACGGTGTTGTTCGCCTGCATCCACAATGCCGGCCGGTCCCAACTGGGTGCTGCCTATGCGCACCACCTCTCCGGAGGAAGCGGAGAGGTGCTCTCGGCCGGCTCCGAACCTGCGGAGTCGATTAACGTCCTTGTCCGAGACGTACTGCTGGAGGACGGGATCGACATCTCGACGGAAACGCCGAAACTGCTTGTCCCAGAAGCTGTCAAGGCATCTGACATCGTCATCACGATGGGTTGTGGAGAGACCCGTCCGGTTTATCCGGGAAAGAGATACGAGGACTGGGACGTCGCTGACCCGGCCGGTCAGGACCTGGCGACCGTTCGCGAGATCCGCGACGGCGTCAAGCAGCGTGTCGAGGAACTACTCACATCACTCGACGTTCCTGTACAAGCCTTGCGTCAGCCTGGCCACAAGTGAAGTGTCCCGAACTCCAGGCGGAAGCGAGACTGAAACCACAGCAGGCATGCGCACGTGAGCGAGCGTCATGATGCGGTGCCCAGCTCCAGGCCAAGCACGATGAGAGGAGGAAGCGCCGAACACCTCTCGCCCAGGGCGCACGTGTCGAACTCGTGGCAATGCGAGAGCATCTGCTTCTGCGGCTGCCGGCTCACTCCTGCGGCGTAATCTGGGGGCGGTGGTGATAGGGGGCACGAACCTGGGAGCCGCCGGCGGCGAACCAGTCGAGCACCGCGCGCTGGGCGTGGTCGCCGAGACGGGGCAGCGAAGGGTTAGCTTTTCGTGAGCTGAACAGTGATTGTGGGTGAAGCGTCTCTGACCGACCCCAGCGTGGCGATGTTGAAAAACTGCTGTCTCACATTAAACCAGTGGAAGTACGGCCCCGACTCCTCCTGGAATCGTCTCTCCATCAGATAGCTGTTACCGTCGATCTCGACAGGCGATGGAATTCTTAGGTTTGGGATGGGTCCCGGGTATGGCACTGACAGCTGGACTGAGTGCCGACAGCCTGGGCCTTTGCGCTTCTACCCGTGAACGGATCCTCATACTCGACCGTGATTGGCGTCGCACTCTGGGGTGGCCAGTAATCCCATGCGTTGATTGTCACGAGCTGCGGCCGACCGACAGCTGAAACAGTCGGCATTGACACCGCCGCCGTCACAAAAAGACCGACGATTGCAAGCGCCCTGTCTAGCCTCACCGCCTTCACTTGGGGGGAACTGACGATGAAGCCCACGAGCGCAGCGAAGATGGCCGTCACGGTCATGACTGCGACCGCGCCTAGGTCGAGCGCCCTGTAGGCCCACTCGAAGCCAGAAAGCAAGCAGGCCAGGGCCAGTAGTGTCAGGATCAATGTGACAAGCCACGCGGGTCTGCGTCGAAGTTTGACCGCCGCAAAAAGAGTGCTCAGCGCAAATAAAGTCGCAACGACTGCGTAGGTCCATCGTGAACCCTGAAGGACAGCAGCGGGGAATGCGACAGCAAAATAGACCGGAAGGAGTGAGCCGGTGGAATGATTTGGTGTCCGGTACATGCCGACAGTCAACCAGACATCCGACCCATCCCGACGACCGGATCCATCAGGATGTATTGCGAGCGTTGCTGCGCGACGATCCAGGAGGTCTCCGGCACGTCGAAGACGGGCAGGAAGTGCTACTGCTACAAGAACCAGCGGGCTAAGTAAGTGCACAATGCCCAAGGGGTAAAGGATGAGCTGGAAGCACGCGCCGCGCAGATAATCCAGGGCTTCCTCGACGACACCGAGATGTTGGCGAGCCTGGCTGTGGATCTGGCAGACCACTACAAGCAGACCCATGGGCGCCAAGATGCGATCTTGGAAGGTCTTGAGGAGCGTCGCCGTGATGTGGAGAACAAGCTGGCCAACTTCGTCAAGGCCATCGGGATGGGCATCTTCAACGAAGATACCTAGGCCGCCATGACGTCGCTGCGCGAGCAAAAAGAGGAGCTGGGGGCTGCGATCCAGCTGGAGCGCGTCAGGGCCACGCCGACCGAGAACGAGGGGCCCATCAGGGAGTTCTACCGGCGCTACGCCAAGGCCATGATGGAAGATCCCCAGACGCGCAAGCTGCTGCTGGAGTACTCCGTCGACAAGATCTTCGCGGGTGGCGAGACGCTCACCATCGCGTCGTGGTTCCACGACCACGGGAAGGAGATCACGCACGAGAACCTCATGCAGGCAAGGAAACGGGGGAAGAGCTGACCCTCTCACGAGAGTTCGACACTTCCCCCTCAGGTGGAGATGGCGGGAATTGAACCCGCGTCCTTGAAAGACCGTCCAGACATTCTCCGGGCGCAGTCGATGCTGTCGTTGTTACTCGGCTCCTGCACTCACACCGACATGGTGCAGACAAGCCCAGTCACGGAAAAGTCCCGTACAGCCTCCGTGACCACGGCTGTACAGCAAGCCTTCTAAACGAGGCCAGAATCCGGACGGAAGGCTACATCCGGGCTGACCCTTCGATCACTGATCAGGCAGCGAGAGCGAAGTCAGTGCGAGTGTTCTCGGCACTTATAGGTTTCCAGGGGTCGTTAACGAGTTGACCCTGGGTCCTCGGCCCGCTTCTCCTGGAACAACCATTCCAAGTCGAAACCAGTCATCCCCTCTATGGTGTTGTACCAGTCAAGTCTACCTCATCGGCCCCGAGTCACCGAACCCGTCAGCCGACGTCGACCGTCGTCGAAGAACTTCAGCGGGATCGCGTCGAGCAGCGGATTCGTCCACTCGACACCCTCGAAGGCACGAGCGGCGTGAGTGATCGTCCCGGCGAACCACGCCATTCCGACGAGGGGGAAGGCGATGACAAGCATGCCCGTTTTGGCAACAACCCCCAACACAACCATGGCCAACAACAAGGCAAGCACCTGGAAATTGGCCTGATGGGCAACTTGACGACGAGTCCAGGAACCTCGAGGCGAAATCGCCACACCCAACATCGGACCCAGCGGCCCGAGGAAGAGCGGAGACAACCCGATCAGCCCGGCAGCCAACGATTCCCCAGGAGCGATACGTGCAGTCTGAGAGGAACGGGCCCGACCACCGATGACAGCCAGACCAGCCAGGGTCGCATTGAGATCAGCTCGTGTCACCGCAGCCAGGGCACGACTCACCCTGTCCTCGAAGTCAGCAGGCGACAGACGACCGTCGACATAGGAATTTCGCAAGAAGTCAACGACTCGATCACGCTGAGCGTCGTTGACGAGCCACTGATCCTCTCCCGACCGCCACGGCTGACAACTATTCACGACATCCATCGTGATTCGGTCCGTTGCCCAAACCAATGAAGGCCACCTCGACACCGACCGCGGTCATAGGGCCACGGCATGAACACAGACCAGCGTCTCAGTCTTGTCCCTCGAATCCGCGAATCGCCTGGACGATGGTCACGATCATCCAGATCAGTCCGACCGTACCGAACGCCACGCTGTCACCAGAGAATGCGGAAGGAGAGAACGCACCGAAGAAGCCCATCAAGGCGAAGAACACAACCTGAGTGATGAACTGGCGCTTCATCCTGCGTCGCGCCCAGGATCCCCTCCTCGTCACCGCAACACCAATGGCCGGACCGATTGGTCCGCTGATGAATGCTGACAAGGCACACAGCCCGACTCCCTTCGTCGTCCTCTCGGCAGGAATGTCAGGCAGGGGTGCCCTGATGGCTTCCGGAACCGATGGCTTGAAGGACGGCAGCCCACGGTAGCCCTGGTCAAGCTCGGACCGAGTGCGCGCCAACAAGGTTATCTCGGTGCGACGCTCTCGCTCCGCGTCGTCAATCACTCCGTGGGCGTAGGCGTCATTGATGTGGTCGAGGACTCTCTCGCGTTGTTTGTTGGTCACCCGCAGCGAGGCATTCTCCGGTCGCCACCCGGAACTCATCGGGACACGTCCCTCCCGAAATCACTCAACTGCGAAACAGCATCTCGCAACTCAGCAATCTGTCCGGCCACGCGGACGGGGGCAGTGCCACCGCGTCCGGACCGGGAGCGCACCGACCCCTCGACCGTCATGACTTCACGGACCTGCGGGGTGAGTCGGGGATCAATGGCGGCCAGCTCGTCGTCAGTGAGATCGGCCAATTCCTTGCCCTGGGACTCGGCCTCACGCACACATGCCCCGGAAAGCTCATGAGCGACGCGGAACGGCACCCCCTGTTGCACCAGCCACTCGGCGACATCGGTGGCCAGGGAGAATCCCTGACCAGCCATCTCGGCCATGCGCTCGGTGTTGAACACCGCGGTGTCCATCATCCCGGTCACGGCAGGAAGCAGCAGATGGAGCTGATCGATCTGGTCGAAGACCGGCTCCTTGTCCTCCTGCAGGTCCCGCGCATATGCCAGCGGCATGCCCTTGAGGGAAGCCATGAGACCAGCAAGGTCGCCGATGAGTCGGCCCGCCTTGCCACGAGCGAGCTCGGCAATATCGGGGTTCTTCTTCTGCGGCATGATGGACGACCCGGTCGAGAACGAGTCGTCAAGGGTGACGTAGCTGAACTCGCGGGTATTCCAGATGATGATCTCCTCGCTGAGCCGCGAGAGGTCAACCCCAACCTGGGCAGCCACGAAGGCGAACTCGGCAACGACGTCGCGAGCCGCGGTGCCATCGATCGAGTTGGGAGCAGACGAGGAGAACCCGAGGTCCCGTGCGACGGCTTCCGGATCCAGACCGAGTGACGACCCCGCAAGGGCCCCCGAGCCGTACGGAGAGCAGTCCATCCTGGCATCGAGGTCACGGAAACGCTGCACGTTACGCACCAGTGGCCAGGCGTGAGCAAGCAGATGATGGGCCAACAGCACCGGCTGGGCGTGCTGCATGTGGGTACGGCCAGCGATGACGGCGTCACCAGCCTCCTCGGCCCGTCGCGCCAACACGTTGACCAGTTCCAGCACCTCGCCGGCCAGGCTACGAGCCTCCTCACGCAGATACCGCCGCAGCAGCGCAATGATCTGGTCGTTACGAGAGCGACCAGCACGCAGACGTCCGCCAAGATCGTCACCAGCTCGTTCCATGAGGCCGCGCTCGAGGGCGGTGTGAACGTCCTCGTCATCAGGGCCGGCGACGAATCGTCCGGAGACGACATCGTCCTCAAGCCTGTCGAGGGCCTCGATCATGCCTTGGTACTGCTCGTCGTCTAGCAGACCCGCGGTGTGGAGAACTCCGGCGTGGGCCCTGGAGCCAGCAATGTCGTGGCGCGCCAGCCGCCAGTCGAACTGGGTCGACACGGACAGGGCCGCCAATGCGTCGGACGGCCCACCGGAGAAGCGTCCACCCCACAATGCCATCGGACGGTCAGAGCTGTTCCGGTTGTGGTCGTGCGGTTCGGTGGTCAAGAAGAACTCCTCACTCGGGGACGTGATTTTCAGCTTACCCACCACCATGACCGCCCCCGTTCATCTGTGGCGTTTCCCGGGGACCCCGACCAGATTGTCAGACGGTCACCGCGTCGATGAGGCCGGGGAGGGCGTCGACGAAGGATTGGGCCTGCTCCGTGGTCAGGATGTATGGAGGGGCCAGCCTCAGCGTCGACGGATTGGCCGCATTGACGATGAACCCAGCGTCGCGGGCCGCAACGACGAGGTCGGCAGCAATCTCGGAATCGAACTGGACACCGAGCAAGGCGCCACTGCCCCGCACCTCGGTGATGCGAGGATGGCACTGCCTCAGCGTGGACGACAGCAAGGTACCGATCTGACGCACATGGGCCAGCAGATCCTCGGACTCGATGGTGTTGATGACTGAGTAGGCCGCCGCGCAGGCCAACGGGTTGCCGCCGAAGGTCGTCCCGTGTTGTCCGGCGGAGAGAATGCCGGAGACGTCGGGTCCGAAGGTCATCGTCGCCCCGATGGGGAAGCCGCCGCCCAGAGCCTTGGCAAGGGTCATGATGTCGGGTGTGATGTGAGCGCCATGGTGAGCGAACCAGTGACCGGTGCGCCCCATCCCACACTGCACCTCGTCAACGACCATAAGGACGTCGTGGGAGGCCGTCAGCTCACGTACCCGTTGCAGGTACGCCACTGACAGCGGCACGACCCCGGCCTCTCCCTGAACCGGCTCGACGAAGACCCCGGCCACGTCGCCCTTGTCCAACTCAGCGGCGAGAGAATCGGGGTCCTCCGCAGGGACGAAGGTCACGTCAACGGCTGAGGGGCCGAAGGGCTGACGGTAGGCGATCTTGTGCGTCACCGAGAGAGCGCCCAGGGTCCGACCGTGGAAGGCGTGCTCGAGCGCGATGATGCGTCCGCCTGGCTTGCGGGCAAGACACATCTTGACCGCCGCCTCATTGGCCTCGGCACCCGAGTTCGACAGGAAGACCGCGGATCCCTGTGGAGCCTTGGCCAGGGCCAACAGCTTCTCGGCAAGGTCGAGCTGCGGCCCGGTGGTGAAGAAGTTCGAAACGTGGGCAAGGGTCGCGGCCTGATGGCTGACGGCCTCAACCCATGCGGGATGCGCATAGCCCAGGGCGTTGACGGCAATACCGCCGAGCAGATCGAGGTACTCCTTGCCGTCACTGTCGACGACGACGCAACCGTGACCGCGTTCCAGGCACAGCTGGGGGCTGCCGAACACGCCGAGCAGGTCGCGCCGGTAGCGCTCCCGCCAAGTGCCAGTCGTCTGATCGTCAGTCATCGTCATCCCCTCAGACGTAGTCATCGCGCCGGGCCATCGTTCCGACTCCCCTGGTGGTGAAGATCTCCAACAACAAGGCGTGCTCGATTCGTCCGTCGACGATTGCCGCACTAGCGACCCCGCCGTCAATGGCGTCGAGTAAGGCCTGACCCTTGGGCCGCATCCCCTCCCCCAGGCGAGGGATCATGGCGCGCAGATCCGTGTCCGAGATCTCCGAGATGAGGGTGTGCGGATCCGGCCAGGCGCCGTAGATACCAGCAACGTTCGTCAGCATGACGAGTTTCTCAGCACACAGAGCTTGGGCGATGGCGGTTGCAGCGGCGTCAGCGTTGACGTTGAGGACCTGCCCGGTCGGCCGACCGGCCTCGTCGACCTCGGGACTCACTGGAGCAATGACGGGGATCTGCCCGCGATCCAACATGGAGTTGATGAGTTCGGTGTTGACGTCGACGATGTCTCCGACCAGGCCCATGTCGATCCGTTCCCCATCAACGATGACCCGAGACTTCCGCGCCGCCAACAATCCGGAATCCTCGCCCGACATGCCAGCCGCAAGTGGTGCGTAGGAATTGATCCGGTTGACGAGCTGACGGCCGACCTGGCCCACGAGCACCATCCGGACGACCTCCATGACCTCGGGAGACGTCACCCGCAAACCGTTGCGGAACTCCACGGGTGTCGCGGATTCGGCGAGCATGGCGTTGATCTGCGGTCCGCCGCCATGGACGACGATCGGACGGATACCCACCGACGCCATGAAGACGATGTCGTCGGCAAAGGCCTGCTGCAAGCCAGGGTCAACCATGGCATTGCCACCGTACTTCACGACGACGGTCCGGCCCTGGAACCGTCTGATCCAAGGTAGCGCTTCAACCAGCACCTCTGACTTTCGCTGAGCCGAGAACTGTGAATCGTTGAGGGGAATGTCAAGGGCAAGGGTCATGATGTGTATGCGCTGTTCTCTTCGACGTACTCGTGGGTCAGGTCATTGGTCCACATCGCGGCCTCGGCATCACCAGCGTGCAGGTCAATGTCGATGTGGACCTCTCGCGGGTTCATGTCAACGAGATCGCGGTCGTCGCCGATCCCTCCCGATCTGCACACCTGGATGCCGTTGACCGAGACGTCCACCGCGTCGGGATCGTAGGGGGCCACGTCCTCGGGCACGCATCCGACAGCTGCCAGGATTCGTCCCCAGTTGGGGTCGTTGCCGGCAATGGCGGTCTTGACGAGGTTGGATCGGGTGACCTCGCGTGCGACGGCCACCGCAGCCTCGGTACTCGTCGCTCCGTGGACGGTCACCTTGACGTCGTGGTGGGATCCCTCGGCATCGGCGACGAGCTGGCGAGCCAGGGTTGCGCACAAGTCGGTCAGGGTAGAGACAAGGGCATCACCCGTGAGGCTGACGCCGGATGCCCCGGACGACATCGCAACGACAGTGTCATTGGTCGACATACAGGCGTCAGAGTCGACGCGGCTGAACGTGACGTCACACGCCTGGGCCAGGGCGTCCTGGAATTCCTCGGGGTCCACGACGGCGTCGGTGGTAAGGAAGACGAGCATCGTCGCGAGTTGGGGAGCCAACATGCCTGCCCCCTTGGCGATCCCTCCGAATCGTGTCCCATTCCTCTCGACGGTGGCGGACTTGGGAACGGTGTCGGTCGTCATGATTGCTCGTGCCGCCGACTCGTCAACGGCGTCTCCCCTGTCCAAGGAGGTGTGCGCGGTCGTGGCTCCCACCAAGATTGAGGGCATGTCGAGTCGCACACCAATGACTCCTGTCGAGGCGACGACCACCTCGTCAGTCTGACAACCGACCAGTGTTGCGACATGCTCGGCCTCGCACTGGGAGTCCGTCAGGCCGTCGATTCCGGTGCAGGCATTGGCGACAGCTGCATTCGCAATGACCGCTCGTGCCTTGTGGTCAGAAACAACCTGGCGAGACCACTGCACGGGAGCGGCACTGACGCGATTGGTCGTGAACACTCCGGCGACGGTGTCGCGAGGGCCGTCGTTGACGATCAACGCTAGATCCGGGGCCGGTTTGGTTCGCAGCCCGGCCTGGACGCCACGGGCGCGGAATCCGAGCGGATAGGTAACGGACATGAATCCTCCTGTCACGGATTGAGGCCAACCATGGGAAGCCCCGCTGTCTCGGGGAGTCCCATGGCCAGATTGAGGCTCTGGACGACAGCACCGGCGGTGCCCTTGACGAGGTTGTCGAGGGCGACAACGACGGTGGCCAGACCGTTGTCGAGGTCACCGACGGCATTGATGTGCGCCATCGCCGATCCGGCGACGTCATGGGTATCGGGGTGAGCATTGGTGACGTGAATGAGCGGCTCGTCGTGGTAGACCTCGCGCAGGCGTCCGCCGAGTGTCGCGGTCGAGGCCTGGGACGGTGCGGTACACACCGCGAGAATTCCACGGGTCATGGGGACGAGAACGGCGCTGACGCTCAGGTGCGGATCCGTGGCACCCGAGGTACGCAGGGACTGCATGATCTCGGGGATATGCCGGTGAGCATTGCCGACGGAATAGGGGTGGGCTCCCCCACCCATGCGGGAGAAGGTGAGGTCCGGACGACTCGACTTCCCGGCCCCCGAGGTCCCCACTACCAGGGTCACTGCCGTCTGAGAGGTGTCGACGAGGTCGACCAGCGGCGCCAAACCGAGGGCCACCGCTGAGGCATTGCAGCCGGGTCCGGCGATCCGCCTGGCCCTGACGAGGTTGCTGCGCTGCGAACCGCCGGCAGCCAGCGGAAGTTCCGGAAGACCATAGGTCCAGGTGCCGGCATGATCGCCGCCGTACCAGCGCTGCCAGTCCGAGGACGACGACAGCCGGAAGTCTGCACCGGCATCGACGATGACAACATCAGGATTGACCTCGCTGAGCCCACTGGCAATCCTGCCAGAGGCGCCATGCGGAAGGGCCAGCACGACGGCGTCATGGCTCGCCAACCGATTGACGTCAATCTCGGACAGCGTCCGTTCCCCCGCCACCCCGGCCAGGTGTGGCATCGCCTGGCCCACTGGGAGGCCAGCCTGCCGATGCGCGGCAAGGTCCCCCATCGTCAGCTCGGGGTGTTGGGCCAGCAAGCGCACGACCTCAGCTCCCGCGTATCCGGAAGCTCCAACCACCGCGACGGTGAATCCTTTTGCGCTCATGTGCATAGTTATACACTAGAACGCATGTTCCTCCAATTCGCATTCACAATGTGGAGTCAGAATGCCGCCACCGCACTGTGAGCGCGGTGGCGGTCGTCAACGATTCAGCGCTTGCGGTTGCGCACGCGATTCGCCAGTGCTCGTTGCGCCTCACGCTTGGCGTCGCGCTCACGAATGGCCTGACGCTTGTCCCAGTCCTTCTTGCCGGTACCGACGGCGATCTCGACCTTGGCGTAACCGTCCTTGAAGTACAGCTGCAGCGGGACGATCGTCTTGCCCGGGCCGTCAGTCTCCCGCGACAGCTTGGCGATCTCGCGTTTGTTGAGAAGCAGCTTGCGCTTGCGCATGACGTCGTGGTTGCGCCAGGTTCCGAAGGCGTACTCGGGGATGTGCAGGTTGTACATCCACACCTCGCCCCTGTCATCGACCTGGGCGAAAGCATCGGTCAAGGTAGCCTTGCCGGCGCGCAAGGACTTCACTTCAGTGCCCTGTAGGACGAGCCCGGCCTCCCACTTATCACCGATGGTGTAGTCGTGGGTGGCGCGGCGATTACGCGCGACGACCTTGACACCCTGTTCCCTGGGCATGGCGGACCTCCTTCGACACAGGACGTTCCATCCTATACAGAGGAACTCAGACCCTGAGGTACTTCTTGGTCGCAATGTAGGCCGGTGCCACAGACAACACGATGGCCACGACGATCATCCACGCGATCGAGGTCCACACCTGGGGCCACCCAACCCACGCCACCGTCGTGATGAAATGAGCCATCTTGCGCATGACCACCAAGTCGGCGCCCAAGGCGAGGGTGAGGCAGGCCAGCAACGCTCCGATGAGACCCGCGAGGAGGGACTCCAGGAGGAAGGGCATGAGGATATACGCGTTCGAAGCACCTACCAACTTCATGATGCCCAGTTCGCGACGTCTGGCGAAGGCAGCCATCCGAATGGTGTTGCCAATCTGCAAGGCCGCAGCGACCAACAAGAGCGCCGACATTCCGAAGGTCACCCATTTGAGGGCATTCATCCACAGAAATATCGGGTCCAACACGTTGTGCAGGTCAACGACCGACTGCACACCGGGCAGGCCCTGCGCCTCCGTCACCACCCCCTGATATTGCTGGGGATCGACCAATTTGACGCGATAGGAGTCCTGAATGGTGTCCTCGGTGAGAACGTCCTTGACCGGTGAATCCGCATAGATGCGCTGGTACTCCTGGAAGGCCTCGTGCTTGGACTCGTAGTAGACATGCGAGACCTGGGGATTGGTCTGCAGAGCCTGACGAATCTCGTCCTTCTGAGCCTGAGTGGCGGCCTTCTCCCCCGAGCACTGCGCCCCCGAGACGCCGTCAACACACAGGAAGACCGAGACCTCGACCTTGTCATACCACTTGCCCTTGAGCAGGTCGACCTGCTGGGTGGCCAGCAGGGCCGCCCCGAACAGGGACAGGGAAACCCACATCGTGACGATGACGGCCAGGGTCATCGTCGCATTGCGGCGCAGCCCGGACCACGTCTCTCGCAAGGTGTGACGCATGTATTTCCTCGTTCTGTCTCGTGTCGGGGATCTCAGGAGTTGCGGTAAACGCCCTCGTTCTCGTCCCGGACGACATGTCCGGACTCGAGCTCGATGACTCGTCGTCTCATCTGGTCGACGATCGTCGAGTCATGAGTGGCCATGACAACCGTGGTACCAGTGCGGTTAATGCGATCAAGGACCTTCATGATGCCCACGGCAGTATCAGGGTCGAGGTTTCCGGTCGGCTCGTCGGCGATGAGGATCTTGGGACGATTGACGAAGGCCCTGGCCAAGGCGACGCGCTGCTGCTCACCACCGGAGAGCTCATCGGGCATCCGCTTCTCCTTGCCGTCCAAGCCGACCAGTTCCAAGGTCTCAGGGACGACGGTACGAATCTCCTTGGTCGACTTGCCGATGACCTGCATCGCGAAGGCGACGTTGTCGTAGACCGACTTGCCCGGCAGCAGGCGGAAGTCCTGGAATACCGTACCGATCTGACGACGCAGGGCCGGTACCTTCCACGACCTCAGCTGATTGAGGTTCTTACCGGCGACGTAGAGGGTTCCCCTCGTCGGGCGGTACTCGCGCAGGATCAGTCGGATGAAAGTCGACTTGCCCGAACCGGACTGGCCGACGAGGAAGACGAACTCCCCCTTGTCGATATCGACGTTGACGTCGGACAAAGCGGCCTGACTCTGTCCGAAATATGTCTTCGTGACGTTTTCGAAGGTGATCACGTCTGTCCCGTCAGTCAGTCTCGTTCTTGCGACGCCAACGGATGCCGGCGTCAATGAAGTCGTCGATGTCGCCGTCGAAGACCGCGTCGGTGTTGCCAACCTCGTGATTGGTGCGCAGATCCTTGACCATCTGGTACGGATGCAGCACGTAGGAGCGCATCTGGGCACCCCACGAGTTGCCTTCCGACTTCAGAGAGTTCATCTCGGCTTCCTGCTCCTCGCGAGCCTTCTCCAGCAGCTTGGCCTGCAGGACTCGAAGGGCAGCAGCCTTGTTCTGGATCTGGGAACGTTCATTCTGACAACTCACCACGATGCCAGTGGGAAGGTGGGTCAGGCGGACAGCCGAGTCGGTGGTGTTGACTCCCTGGCCACCGGGGCCGGACGCGTGGAAGACGTCGACGCGCAGGTCCGACTCCGGAATGTCGACGTGGTCGGTCTCCTCGACGACGGGGAGCACCTCGACACCGGCAAAGGAGGTCTGACGACGTCCCTGGTTGTCGAAGGGGCTGATACGCACCAGACGGTGAGTGCCCTGTTCGACCGACAAGGTGCCGTAGGCGAAGGGAGCATGGACGACGAAAGTCGCGGACTTGATGCCCGCCTCCTCTGCGTACGAGGTGTCAAGAACCTCGATCTTGTAACCGTGACGCTCGGCCCAACGCAGGTACATCCGCAGCAACATCTCGGCGAAGTCAGCCGCGTCGACGCCACCAGCCTCCGAACGGATGGTGACGACCGCCTCACGCTCGTCATACTGCCCGGACAGCAGGGTGCGAACCTCGAGAGCGTCGATCTCCTCGCGAAGCTTGGCTGCCTCGCTCGTCGCCTCCGCCAGGGACTCCGCGTCATCGCCATCAGCTGCGAACTCCAGCAGAACCTTGACGTCCTCGATGCGCGAACGCAGCCGCTCCAGGCGCTCGATCTCAGCCTGCAGGGCAGACAGCCGCGAAGTCACCCGCTGAGCGTTCTCCTGGTCATCCCACAGGTTCGGGGCGGCCACCTGTTCCTCGAGGTCCGCGATCTCGGCCTTCTTGGCCTCGGGGTCGAGAACATTTTCGATCGAGGACAGGGATGTGTCGAGCTCCTCGACAGTCTGTTGAAGGTCTACCAATGCCACGTCAGCCAACTCTACAGGGGCACAACGACAACTCACCGTGTCGACGCCGACCCCGAACAGTGTGCTCACACCCACGACTCGGTACAGTGGTGCATCCGGGGCGTATAGCTCAGTTGGTCAGAGCGCCTGCCTTACACGCTGGAGGTCGCCGGTTCGAGCCCGGCTGCGCCCACCCTTGCGCGCCGCAGATCGCATTCGGGTCAGGTACTACGTTTTGGCGGCTACGAACCACCTTTGCATGTCTGGTTGTGTACGCTGTGACGGTGCTGTGCCATTCAGGTATCCTGAATATTGCTGCCGTCAATTGATGAATAAGGAGTTCGCATGACACAGCCGAACCACCCACAGCAACCTGACTATTTTGGCGGCCCGGAGTGGCCCAGCGAGAGCCACGCGCAAGGCGGTTTCGACCAGTTCGGACAGCCTGTGACCGCTCATCCCTACCAGGCTCCAGATCCTTACTCCAATCACAGTGACCCGTCTGGCGAGGACCACCGAAGGCCGCACGTCGATTTCGGCCGCGCCGTCAAACTCTTCTTCAAGAATTACGCCGTCTTCAACGGGCGGGCATCCCGATCCGAGTACTGGTGGATCTTCCTCTTCTCGATCCTGGTCGAGATGATCCTCAATGCGATCAATTTCGCCATGGACGGGACCCCCAACGACCCGGCGAGGCTCTACGCGGTCCTGAGCACCATCTGGTTCCTGGGTACTCTCATCCCCTCAATCGCGATCGGTGTGCGCCGCCTGCACGACACCAACCACACCGGCTGGTGGCTGCTCATCTCCCTCATCCCGGTCATTGGTTGGATCTGGGTGCTGGTCTACCTCGTCCAGGATTCCGACGAGAATGCGTGGCAGTCCTACGACAAGGAGCCGCTGCCCGTCACCGAGTAACTCTTCAGTCACCAGACATCAGAAAGGGTCCGAACACATCGTTCGGACCCCTCTCGCGTACCTCAGTTCTTGGGTTCCTCAGGCTTCGGCCTGCAGATTCGCGAGGACGTCGTCAAGATCGTCAGGACGCACCAGCACGTCTCGAGGCTTCGAGCCCTCCGACGGCCCGACGACATTGCGAGTCTCCAAGATGTCCATGAGACGACCGGCCTTCGCGAATCCCACGCGCAGCTTGCGCTGCAACATCGACGTCGAGCCCAACTGCAACTCAACGACGAGCTTGGCCGCCTCGAGCACGAGCTCCATGTCGTCACCAATGTCCTCGGCAACCTTCTTCTCGGCGGTAGGGGCGGCGACGTCCTCGCGGTAATGGGCCTCCATCTGGGACTTCACGTGAGCGGCGACCTGGTGAATCTCGGAATCAGACACCCACGATCCCTGTACACGCACCGGCTTCGACGCACCCATCGGCAAGAACAACCCGTCACCTTGGCCCACGAGCTTCTCGGCGCCCGGCTGGTCCAAGATGACGCGGGAGTCCGTCATCGACGAGGTCGCGAACGCCAGCCGCGACGGGATGTTTGCCTTGATGAGGCCGGTGCAGACGTCGGTCGACGGCCGCTGGGTGGCCAGTACCAGGTGGATGCCGGCAGCTCGGGCCAGCTGGGTGATGCGGACGATGGAGTCCTCGACGTCACGCGGGGCCACCAGCATGAGGTCAGCCAACTCATCGACGACGACCAACAGATATGGGTAAGGGGCCAGCACCCGCTCGGAACCGGGCGGAAGAGTGACCTCTCCCGCCAGCACAGCCTTGTTGAAGTCCTTGACATGGCGGAAGCCGAAGGCGGCCAGGTCGTCGTAACGCTGGTCCATCTCGCGGACCACCCACTGCAAGGCCTCGGCAGCCTTCTTGGCGCTGGTGATGATGGGGGTGACCAGGTGAGGAATCCCCTCGTACTGGGTCAACTCCACTCGTTTGGGGTCGACGAGCATCATGCGGACCTCGTCGGGGGTCGCTCGCATCATCACAGACGTGATGAGGGAGTTGACGAAGCTTGACTTACCGGAACCCGTCGCACCGGCCACCAAGAGGTGCGGCATCTTCGCGACATTGGCGATGACGAACCCGCCCTCGACGTCCTTGCCCAGGCCGACGACCAACGGGTTGTGGTCATTGCGAGCCTTCGAGGAGCGCAGCACGTCGCCCAAGGAGACGATTTCCTTGTCGCGGTTGGGGATCTCGATGCCGATGGCCGACTTGCCGGGGATGGGCGACAGAATGCGGACGTCCGGGGATGCCACCGCATAGGCAATGTTCTTGCTCAGTGCGGTGACCTTCTCGACCTTGACGGCCGCTCCGAGCTCGACCTCGTAACGGGTCACCGTCGGGCCACGGGAGTAGCCAGTCACCTGGGCGTCGATCCCGAACTCGTCGAAGACCGACGACAATTTAGAGACGACAGCGTCAGAGGCCTCCGTGCGAGCCTGCGGAATCGATCCCGGATGGAGCAGCTCAGAGGCCGGCAGGGTGTAGGCGATGTCACCGGAGAGCTGCAATTGCTCGACGCGAGCTGGCATCGGTTCATGGGCCGGGGGTTCGAGGTCCGCATGTTCGTGAACGGTGAATCCCTGCGGCAACCCGGCAGTCGTGCGTTCCTTGGCAGGTTCGTCGTCCCCGGTCGGAAGGTCGAGCGGCAAGGAATCCCCGGCCACGTCGGAAGGGGGCTCATCGACGATTTCGGCGTCAAAGATCGCGTCAAGACTCTCATCGGTGCGCTCGGAGCTGCTCTTGCGCTTCCTGGAACGACGACCCTTGACAGAGGGCATCTCTTGTGTGGCGATCTCGTCAGGATTGTGGTCAACGAGGGTGTCTGTCACCAGAGGGGTGTCGTAGGCCCGGCGAGACTCGATCTCACGAGGCTTGGCCACCGCGCGACGAGAGGCGTTTCGCACCCGTGCGGCCCCGTCAACGAGGGGGCGTCCCACGATGAGGAGCACGCCCAGGACCGTCACGAGGATGAGCAGAGGCAAAGCGACCCACTTCGTCAGCAGGTCAGCCAGCAGACTCGAGGAGATGTAACCAAGCATGCCGCCGGCGGCGCGGACCGCCTCAGGACGATCCGGGCGGGGAAGGCCGTGGGCAATGTTGACGACGCCAAGTAGGCCGAGGAAGAAACACACCCAGCCCATTACCTGGCGTCCACCCGTGCCGTTGGTCGCCGGGTGACGCAGGATGTGCCACATCATGGCCAGCCCGAGCAGCGGCAGGGCGTAGGACAGCGATCCGAAGATCGTCGCCACACCCATTCGCAATCCGTTGCCGAAGCCACCGGGCAGATCGAACCAGAATCCAGCAGCTACCAGGGCCGACAACAACAGCAGCATGAGCCCGGTACCGTCGTGGGTCACCTCAGGCTCCGCGGGACGTCCACCGATACCGCGGACCATAGTTCCCAGTCCGCGAGCAATACCCGACCAAGTTGCCGACAGCGCTCGGGCCACCGGATTCGTGGAAGTGGGTGCACTCGGTGGCGTCGACCTGCTCCTCGAGCTGGTCGACGTTTTCTTGTTGCTTCCGTTCGAGCGTGTGCCCGAGCCACGTGACGATTTCTTCGCCGTCGTATTTCGGGACCGCGCTGGGGAAGACGCACGGGTCACCATGTCATTGACGTTATCAACCATGGCCACCAGTGGCCGACAGGCCAGGCGGAGAGTCAGATGATTGATCAGCGAGTGTCATCGTTCGAACGCGATGTCAATGCCGTGGTCATCTCAGGAATGGAAGTGGGTCCAGCCTCGCTCACGCTGCCACGGTTGGCCGTCGACGAGAACCGTGGGGTCGGCGACCTGGTCGGGTGGAAGGACCCGCCCGATGACCGTCCATCCCTCCGGAACGGTGCCGGGAGCAAAGGTTGCCGCCAAGGCATGGTCCTCCCCTCCGGCCAGCACCCAGTCGAGCGGGTCCATCCCGGTGGCCATGCCGACAGTCCGCACTGATTCCTCGATGTCGAGAACCGAGGTGTTGACGTCGATGGCGAATCCAGACTCCTCTGCGATGTGGCCCAGATCGGCCAACAAGCCGTCCGAGAGGTCAATCATCGCGTGGGCGCCCGCCTGAGCCGCCACCCGTCCCTGCCCGTAAGGGACCTCAGGACATCGTTGGGCCGAGACCGCTGCACGCGGTGACCGGAATCCTCGACCGAGCAGCACGAGTCCAGCAGCAGCCAGGCCAAGCTGACCGACGACTGCCACCTCGTCTCCGGGCACGGCGCCGTCACGACGGACCGGGGCCATCCCAGCTGTCTGGCCTATCACGGTGACCGCAATGCTGATGGCAGGTCCAGCGGTCGTGTCACCTCCCACGACGCTCACCCCAGCCTGCTCGGCCTCGGCAGCCATTCCTGCCATGAACTCCCGGGCCCAGGACGCCGGCAGATCTCCCGGCGCGGAGAATCCGACGACGAGGGCGACCGGGACAGCGCCCATCGCCTCGATGTCGGAGACATTGACGGCGACGGCTTTCCGACCGACATCGGTAGCCGTCGACCATCTGCGACGGAAATGTACCTCTTCGACGAGGACATCGGTCGAGACGACGACAGATCCGTCAACCTGGAAGACGGCACCGTCGTCCCCCGGTCCCAGGGTGACGGCCTGGCTCATGGGCAGATCCCTGACGATGGAGGAAATGAGCGGGAACTCCCCCACCTGGGAAATGGTCGTCGTGGTGGCCATTGGATCTCCTTGGTACCGGGCTGGTGGTCGAGAACACGTTAGCGTGAGTGCGTGCCCATCCATCATGCAACCCGGTGCGCAACCATGCTGGCTGTCTGTCTGTTGGCCGGCACAGCAGCGTGCTCGAACGAGGAACCCATCACCCATCCGTCTCCCAGCGGTTCAGCCGCTGCCGGATGTCAGGCCGCGATGGCCGATCTGCCACAGACGGTTGCCGGAGCGAACCTCGAGGATCATGACGGGACGGTGGCGACCTGGGGCGACCCCCGCATCGTGCTGCGCTGTGGGGTGGACAAGCCCGCCAAACTCGAACCAACGTCGCGATGTGACGTCATCAACGACGTGGGCTGGTTCGCCGAGCAGATCGAGGACGGCTGGCGCTTCACGACCATCGGGAGGGCTGGCAACGTCGAGGTGACCGTTCCTGCCACGTACGCCCCGGAGGCCGATGCCTTGGTCGACCTGTCGGCCACCGTCAAGAAGGTGCCAGTGGTGCAGCCCTGCCAGTGAGGGCTCAGATCAGCGCAGTCCCAGAGGACGTTCCAGGGCAAGCTCGATGAGTTCGCTGACGATCTGGGCATACGTCATACCACTGGCCTGCCACATCAGCGGGAACCCCGAGCTGCGGGTGAATCCCGGCATAGTGTTGGGCTCGTTGACGTAGACGGTGCCGTCAGGGGCCACGAAGGTGTCAATGCGGGCGAGTCCTTCACAGCCAAGCACCCGGAACGCCTTGATCGCGACCTTCTGGACCCGATTGCGGATCTCGTCATCAAGCTTGGCTCGGGCCTGTACGGAGGCCTTCTGTTCCCCGCTCAGGTACTTGGCCTCGAAGTCATAGAAACCATCCGGGTCATGGACGACGATCTCACCAGGCACGGAAGCTCGAGGGGCGGCACCATGGTGACCGTCGAGGACGGAACACTCGATCTCGCGGCCTCGGATCCCCTGCTCGATGAGGACCTTGTTGTCATGCTCGCGAGCCACCTCGATGGCGGCTTCCAGCCTGTCGGGGCTCATCACCTTGGAGATGCCGATTGACGATCCGCCCCGCGCTGGCTTGACGAACAACGGATATTCCAAGCGGGAAGCGGCCTTGAGAACGGCATTGCGGTCCTCTCGCCACTCATGGTCACGGACGACGACATAGGGACCCACGAGAACCCCGGCCTCGGCCAGGATCATCTTGGTGAGGTGCTTGTCCATGCAGTTGGCACTTGCCGCGACGCCGCACCCGACATAGCGCACGCCGGCCATCTCCAGCAGACCCTGGATGGTTCCGTCCTCGCCGAAAGGACCATGAAGTACTGGGAAGACCACCTGGACGAGATCGGCGTTGCCCTCGGTGTCAACGATGCAGGTACCCTCCGGCATCTGCTTGACCGACACCAAGGAACGATCCCCCACCTCCACGACGGGAAGCTGGCCGGTGCTGGGCAGGCCAAGGATCTCGTCAACCCCGTATCGCACCCAGACACCATCGGGGGTGATGCCCACACCGGAGACGTCGAATCGTTCACGGTCAATCGCAGCTACCACGTTCGCCGCTGACAGGCAGGAGATCGAATGCTCCGAACTCATCCCACCGAAGATGACGGCAACGTGGGTGCGATTCATGTGAGGTCCTTTCGCTATGACGGCACCCCACCCTACCGAGGCATCACGTCACCGAGGGTCGACGACTGGCCGCGCAGGAGCAACCGACTTGGGAACCCGCCTCCCCTTGCGCATGTCGTAACGGTCCGACGGCGGGAACTCTCCGCGAGCATGGGCGACCTGGGCGTCGATGGCATCCATGATGCGATTGGTGGCCTCGCGGACCGACGCGCGGTCGTGATGGCCATGGAGGTCCGACAGTTCGACCTCGGTCCCGCAGTACAGTTTCATGGTCTTGCGCGGCCACAGTTTGGGGAAGGTCATCTCCTTGTATCCCATGACCTCCTGGGGTCCCCATTGCCCCACGGGGATGACGGGTACACCGGTCTCCAGGGCCAGGCGTGCGGCCCCTGTTCGTCCGGTCATCGGCCAGTGCAGGGGATCTGCGGTGATCGTACCTTCCGGGTACATGACCACCGTCATACCTTTGTCCAAGGCAGTCTTGGCGTCGTCGAGGACCTTGGCCGGATTCGGACCCTTCCGGTCCACCGAGATCTGACCACTGGCCGAGGCCACCCATCCGACGATCGGCACCGAGAACAACTCCTTCTTGGCCAACCAGTGCGGCCAACGACCATTGGCGACCAAGAAGGACCCCAGCACGATGGGATCGTAGTTGGAGACGTGGTTGCTCACGACAAGGGCTGGCCCTGGTCCAGGCAGATTCTCACCACCGTGGTGGTCGAACCGCGTCAAGGTACGAGCCAGCGGGTACAGCGTCCCCACACCCATCCGGAAGATGAGACCAGGGGTGTCGGCTGGATTGGTCACGGCGGGCAGCGCCACGGTGTCCCTCCTGAGTGATGTGGATCAACCCACCCTATCGGCTCACTGATACTGTCATCGGTGAGCCGATAGGGTGGGTTGATCAACGGGTCAAGCCGTCGTCGGCAGGAAGGATGGCCGACGAGCCTCGTAAGCTGCGATGTCGTCGGCGTACTCGAGGGTCTCGCCAATGGCATCCAGGCCTGCAAGCAGACGCTGACGGGTGGCGTCGTCGATCACGAACGGGTGGGACGTACCGTCGGGTAGGCTGATGGTCTTGTCTTCGAGGGAGACGGTGAGCTTCTCACCGAGGTTGTGCTCGGCGAAGTCCCACAGTTTCTCGACGACCGCGAGGTCCACCTGGGCGAGCAGCAGTCCGTTGTTTCCGGAGTTGTTGCGGAAGATGTCGGCGAACCGCGATCCGATGACGACCTTGAACCCGTAGTTCTGCAGTGCCCACACCGCGTGCTCACGGGAGGATCCGATACCGAAGTCGGGCCCCACGATGAGGATCGAGCCGGTGCTCCACGGCTCCTTGTTGAGCACGAAGTCCGGCTCGGAGCGCCAGGAGGCGAACAGGCCGTCCTCGAAACCGGTTCGGGTGATCCGCTTGAGGTAGCTCGCGGGAATGATCTGGTCGGTGTCGACGTTGGCCCGTCGCAGCGGGACAGGAACTCCGGTGTGCGTGGTGAAAGCGTCCATCTCAGGCCTCGTGGGAAACGGGTGGCAGATCGGCGGGACTGGAGAGCCGTCCGGTGACGGCCGTGGCGGCAACGACGGCCGGGGAGACGAGGTGGGTTCGTCCTCCCTTGCCCTGACGCCCCTCGAAGTTTCGGTTCGAGGTCGACGCCGAGCGCTCCCCCGGTGACAGCTGGTCAGGGTTCATGCCCAGGCACATGGAACATCCGGCTCCGCGCCACTCGGCTCCGGCCTTGATGAAGACCTCGTCCAGACCCTCCTCCATGGCCTGCAGTCGCACCCGCGCCGAACCGGGAACGACGAGCATTCGGGTGCCTTCGGCGATGTGACGCCCCTTGATGACCTCGGCGGCCAGCCGGAGATCCTCGATGCGACCGTTGGTGCACGACCCCAGGAAGACGGTGTCAATGGGGATGTCGCGCATCTTGGTACCTGGCGTGAGGGCCATGTACTCCAGGGCGCGAGCAGCGGCGTTACGAGCGACCTCATCCTCGAAATCCTCGGCGGCAGGGACGACCCCGCCCAGCGGGACCCCCTGGCCGGGGTTCGTCCCCCACGTCACGAAGGGGGTGAGCTTGGATGCGTCGAGGTGGATCTCGGCGTCAAAGGTGGCGTCGTCGTCAGTACGCAGGGTGCGCCAGTACTCGACGGCCTCGTCCCACTGCTCGCCTTTGGGTGCATGCGGACGGTCCTTGAGGTAGGCGAAGGTGGTCTCGTCGGGGGCGACCATGCCGGCGCGGGCTCCCCACTCGATCGACATGTTGCAGATCGTCATGCGGCCCTCCATCGACATCTTCTCGATGGCCTCACCGCGATACTCGACCATGTGGCCCTGGCCACCGCCGGTGCCGGTCTTGGAGATGAGGGCCAGGATGAGGTCCTTCGGGGTGACGCCTTCCGGCAGCTCCCCGTCAACCGTCACCGCCATGGTCCTGGGCTTGACCTGCGGCAGGGTCTGGGTCGCCAACACGTGTTCGACCTCGCTGGTGCCGATGCCAAAGGCCAGAGCACCCAAGGCGCCATGGGTCGAGGTGTGGGAGTCACCACACACAATCGTCATACCCGGCTGGGTAAGCCCCAGCTGGGGGCCAATGATGTGTACCACTCCTTGGTCCGCGTCACCCAGAGGATGCAGCGGCACCCCGAACTCAGGGGCGTTCTCACGCAACGCCTCGACCTGTGCCCGCGAGATCGGGTCGGCGATGGGCTGGAGAATGTCGAGGGTGGGGATGTTGTGGTCCTCGGTCGCAATCGTCAGATCCGGACGACGAACCTTGCGCCCCGCCAACCGCAGTCCGTCGAAGGCCTGGGGACTGGTCACCTCGTGCACAAGGTGGAGGTCGATGTAGAGAAGGTCGCGCTCCCCGTCCTGTCCGTGCCTGACAACGTGGGCGTCCCAGAGCTTCTCGCTCAGCGTTCTCCCCATCGCGTCTTCCCTTTCGCTGGTCGTTCGTCACCGATGTTGTGTGGCATGCCATCAGCCCCACCGGTTGACGAGATCCATTCTGACTCGACGATCAGGATTTGGAACGCTAATATCGCCATATGGACGAATCAAGTGGTGTGGGCGTGCTGGACAAGGCCGCCCTCGTGTTGGCTGCTCTGGAGACGGGTCCGGCATCCTTGGCAGGACTGGTTCAGATGACCGGATTGGCCCGTCCGACGGCCCATCGTCTGGCCCGCGCGCTGGAACACCATCGGTTCGTCAGTCGTGATCTGCAAGGCCGCTTCATTCTCGGCCCGAGGCTCTCAGAGCTCGCGGCGGCAGCCGGCGAGGATCGTCTCCTGGCTGCATCTGGACCGATCCTGGCCAGACTTCGAGACATCACCGGTGAATCCGCTCAGCTCTACCGTCGTCAGGCTGGCAGCCGCGTCTGTGCAGCCACCGCCGAGCGTCCGACCGGATTGCGGGACACCATCCCGGTGGGATCCATCCTGTCCATGGACGCTGGATCAGCGGCTCAGATTCTGCTGGCGTGGGAGGACAGCGACAAGATCCGTCGTGGATTGAGCAACTCCGCCTTCTCCGAGGTCACCCTCGCTGCCGTACGCAAGCGCGGCTGGTCCCAATCGGTGGGCGAGCGCGAAGCCGGCGTCGCCTCGGTCTCTGCCCCGGTGCGGTCCCCCTCCGGCAAGGTCATTGCGGCCGTCTCCGTCTCTGGACCGATTGAGCGTCTGACCCGCCAACCCGGACGTATTCACGCTCCTGCGGTCGTCGCTGCCGGAGGGCGTCTGTCCGAGGTGCTGCGGCGCTCTGCCAAGTGAGGCCGGTCGTCCCGGTGTGCGCCTGGGATGCGGGGGAATTCCCTTCCATCCCTTCTTGATTCTCGGAAATGGCAGCGTCAGCATTTCCCCGGTGTGAAATCAATGGCCCGGATCCTGACGGATCCGGGCCATTGATTGATGGTAGCCCCGAGCGGATTCGAACCGCCGTTTCAGCCTTGAGAGGGCCGCGTGCTAGGCCGCTGCACTACGGGGCCATACGGACATCAATACTCGTTAAATTCGGGTCTTGATAACCTTTTTCTGTTGTTCCCGCATCCTTTCCGGACTAGGCTGGAAAACCTTAGCAATCATTCTGCCGCTTTCGCAACTTCATGGTTTCAGTCTCCCGAGCTGGGGTACCAGGACTCGAACCTGGACTAACTGAACCAGAATCAGTCGGGCTGCCAATTACCCTATACCCCATTGTCGTTCCACCTCGGTGTACCTCAGTGGCGCAACGACGAGAAACTTTAACGAACTCTCCTCCCACTTTGCAAATCAGGACGAAATACCTTGCCGTGGGGGTGTCCTTCGAGCGACTCTCATGAGGTTCCCGATCCACCACCCGGCCAAGGCAATGGCCAGGAATCCGCCGATGTCCCAGGCCGCGTCGACCCAACCCATCGAGGTCATGCCGCGAGCCTGCGACACCCCTCCCAGAAAGACCGCATAGCCGAAGGCAAAGAGGTTGTTGACGACGTGGGCAGCAACCCCGGCCTCCAAGCCACCGGTGACGATGACGAGCCATCCAGCGAGTAATCCGAAGGCGAGTCTGTCGGCGAAGAGCCAGGCGTTCTGGGTGCCGTGCATCAAGGCAAAGATGAGGGCGGAACCGACGACCGAGAGCCATCGACCCGCTTTCTCAGGCAGGTTCAAGGCCAGTCCGGAGATGACGTTCATGAGATATCCCCGGAAGAACATCTCCTCGGCAAGGGCCTGCAAGGGCGATGTGATGATGATCGCCAACAGCCACACCCACCAGTACCGGGGAACGGTGTAATGGGCGTCTGCACCCCCGCGTACCAGCAGCTGGGTCAGGTTGAGCACGACGACGGCAACCAGAGCCACCAGCAGGCCGAAACGCCATCGAATGTCTGGTTGGACTGATGCCACCCACCGAGGCGCGCGATGGTTGAGATACCGCGCCAGCACCAACACCACGACGATGAGGCTTGCCAGCGCCAGATGGGTGGCGATGAGGCCTCCGACGGTGTGATAGCCAGCTGCTCGCTTGTAGTAGGCACTGAACCCTTCCCCGTCGTTGCGCTCGAAGAGGAAACCGATCCCCAGGAAGGCGTACAGCAGCCCGGGGACGATGATCGCGTACCCCAGAAAAAGCCCAATGAGACCGAGCAGACCGGGGCCCGGTCCAGCCGAGGAATCGACGAGGACCCGGGTGTAGTCCGCTCGCGGCTCAGGGTCGGTCACCGTCGAGCGGCGGGACACGGCACGAGTCGCCATCAAACCTCCACGACGGTATTGGCCAGGGTACCGATCCCCTCGATCTCGACCTCGACGCGCTGGCCGGGTTCCATGGGCCCAACTCCCGCAGGAGTTCCGGTGAGGAGGACGTCGCCGGGCAACAGGGTCATGCAGGACGAAACGTAGGAGATGAGTTTGGGAATGGTGTGGATCATCTGGCCGGTGTTGCCGTGCTGGACCTCCTCGCCGTCCAGACGAGTGACGATCTGTCGGTGTGAGGCCTCGGCGATGGAGAAGTGGGTGACCATCCATGGACCGAGTGGGCAGAAGGTGTCCGCCCCCTTGGCACGCACCCAGTGGCCGTCGGAGTTCTGCATGTCGCGAGCGGTGACGTCGTTGGCCGCGGTGAACCCGAAGATGACTTCCTGGGCCCTTTCCTCGGGGACGTCCTTGCAGATGCGACCGATGACGATGGCCAGCTCCCCCTCGTAGTGCAGGTTCGAGGATGCGGCCGGCCGGACGATGGCCTCGTCAGGTCCGATGACCGAGGTGTTGGGCTTGAGGAAGAGCAGAGGCCGGGATGGGACTTCATTACCCAGCTCACTGGCATGTTCGGTGTAGTTACGGCCGATTCCGATGATCTTGGAGCGCGGAATCACCGGAGACAGCAACCGGACGTCAGCGAGGTCGTGACGAGCACCGGTGTACTGAACCGGAGCCGCCACTGGGTCTCCAGTGATGCCGGCGATGGTGTCGGGATGGTCTCCGTGATCGGCGGCGAGTTCAACGATCCCGAAGGCGGGGTCGGAACCAGCTGTGACAAACCGGGCAATACGCATGGGTCCAAGAGTAATGGCGACACGCGACACAACGGGGGCATCCACGCACCGAGAACCCGCTGGTCCTGCCATACTTTCCGGCATGATCACCACCTACTCCGTCCTCGACCTCATCCGCGCCAAGCGCGGAGGTCAGACCCTCGACTCCGATCAGATCCGTTGGCTCATTCGCGCGTACACCGATGGTGTCGTCGCCGATGAACAGATGTCCGCCATGGCCATGGCGGTGTTCTTCCAGGGTCTGGACGACGAGGAGCTCTCGACCTGGACAACGGCGATGATCGAGTCCGGCGAGCGAATGAGCTTCAAGGGGCTGTCTCGTCCCACCGTCGACAAGCACTCCACCGGTGGTGTCGGTGACAAGATAACCCTGCCTTTGGCTCCCCTCGTCGCTGCCTGCGGTGCAGCCGTTCCCCAGCTGTCCGGCCGCGGCCTGGGCCACACCGGCGGCACCCTCGACAAGATGGAGGCAATTCCCGGGTGGCGGGCGGACCTCTCCCACGACGAGATGGTTGCCCAGCTCGACACTGTCGGCGCCGTCATCTGCGCTGCCGGGCCCGGGCTTGCCCCCGCGGACAAGAAGCTCTATGCCTTGCGTGACGTCACCGGCACCGTCGAGTCAATCCCCCTCATCGCCTCCTCGATCATGAGCAAGAAGATCGCCGAGGGCACCGACAGCCTTGTCCTCGACGTCAAGACGGGCTCGGGAGCTTTTATGAAGACTGAGGAGGACGCCCGCGAGCTGGCACGTCGTCTCGTCGGCCTGGGCGAGTCCGCCGGCGTGCGCACCACCGCCCTGCTGACCAGGATGGACGTCCCGCTGGGTTATGCCTGCGGTAACGGCATCGAGGTGGCCGAGTCCCTCGAGGTGCTGTCCGGCGGCGGACCTGCCGACGTCGTCGACCTCACCGTCGCGCTGGCCCGCCAGATGGTCAAGGCCGCTGGGCTGGATGGCACTGACCCGGCCGACGTCCTTGCCAGCGGCAAGGCCATGGACGTCTGGCGCGACATGGTCCGTGCCCAGGGCGGCGACCCCGATGCTCCGCTGCCGGTGGCTCACCATTCCCAGGACGTCATCGCCTCCGAAGCTGGCATCGTCACCGGAATCGACGCGATGTCCGTCGGCCTGGCCGCCTGGCGTCTGGGAGCGGGACGAGCTCGCAAGGAGGATCCGGTGCAGGCTGCCGCCGGCGTCATGTTGCGCGTTCGCCCGGGTGATCGGGTCGTCGCTGGCCAGCCGCTGGCAACCCTGCTCACCGATACCGCCGACACCATCTCGCGCGCCGAGGACGCCTTGATCGACGCCTTCACCGTCGGGAAGTCCTTCCAGCCCCGCACCATCGTCGTCGACACCATTACGGCCTGAGCGGATCGCACCTAGGGCATCTGACGACGACTGGGGCCGGTCCACTTCTGGTGAACCGGCCCCAGTGCCGTCAGGACAGGTGTCGTCAGGACAGTTTTGACGTTGTGCCGGTCAACAGACTCGCTTGAGCCACCCATGAGTGTCCTCGGCACGACCGAACTGGATGTCAAGGAGACGACGACGAATCTCCATCGTGGTCTTTCCGGTCGGCTCGGCGACCGTCACCTCGTCGTCGCCGTCGAGGAAGGATCCGATCGGGGTGACGACCGCAGCGGTACCGCAGGCGAAGACCTCCGGGAACTCGCCCGAGCGCACTCCGTCAAGCATCTCGTCGATGCCGAGCTTGCGCTCCACCGGCTCCAGGCCGAGATCCGGGGCCACCTCGAGGATGGACCGACGGGTGATACCGCGCAGGATCGTGCCCGTCAGCTCCGGGGTGATGAGCTGGCCGTCCTTGCTGACGGCCATGAAGTTCATGCCGCCGAGCTCCTCGATCCAGCGGTGCTCGACCGCGTCGACGAAGAGCACCTGGGCGCAGCCGCGGGCCTGAGCCTCGATCTGGGAGCGCAGCGAGGCAGCGTAGTTGCCACCGCACTTCGCCTCGCCTGTGCCGCCGGGAGCAGTACGGGCCTGCTGGCGCTCGACGAGGATGCGCACTGGCTTCACTCCCCCGACGAAGTAGGCGCCCACCGGTGAGCCGATCACGGAGAACAGCACCGTCGTCGCTGGAGCGACGCCGAGGAAATCCTGGTTGGCAATCATGAACGGACGCAGGTAGAGGGACTTCTCGCCGTCCTCCCCGGGATCAGGAACCCAGCGGGCGTCGACCTCGGCCAACCGCACACAGGCGTTGACGAAGTCATCAATCGGCAACTTGGGCAGGGCAAGGCGCTCAGCCGACAGGGCGAAACGCTCACCGTTCTGGTCGGGACGGAAAAGCCATACGGACCCGTCGGCGTGACGGTAGGCCTTGAGGCCCTCGAAAATCTCCTGGGCGTAATGGAGAACAGCACCACCAGGATTGATGTCCAGACCACGGTAATTGACCACGGCGTCGTCTCCCCAGCCGTCACCGGCCTGCCAGGTGGCAAGGGCCATGTGGTCGATGAAAACCTCACCAAATCGGGGAGTGGCATGTTCCAGCGCGATCCGCTCGTCGGAGGACCACGTCAGATCATCAGCAGAAGCAAAGCGCAAACTCATGGCCACACGCTACACCGAGGGAGAACCCTCTGTTCCAATTCGTGAAATCGCATGATCACATCGTGGACCATCCAGGTAGGGTTTCGACCATGACGAACGACGTGATGCAGCTCGCCGTCATCGGTGGCGACGGAATCGGCCCCGAGGTCACCGAGCAGGCTCTCCACGTGTTGGAGCGGACGATCGGGACCGAGACCTTCACCACCCATGAGTACCACCTCGGCGCCGAGCACTGGAAGACCACCGGGGAGGTCCTCAATGACTCCACCCTGGTCGAGATCTCGAAGGCAGATGCCATCGTGCTGGGAGCCGTCGGTGCCACTCCCGGCTCGACCGAGGTCCCCTCAGGACTCCTGGAACGAGGTCTGCTGCTCAAACTTCGGTTCGCCCTTGACCATGGTGTCAATCTGCGGCCCTCGACCTGGTACCCCGGCACCGCCACTCCGTTGGCTCCCGAGATCACCGAGGCCGGACCCATCGACTTCATCGTCTGCCGAGAAGGTACCGAAGGTCTCTACTGTGGCAATGGCGGATCAGTGCGGACCGGAACCTCCCACGAGATTGCCACCGAGGTGAGCATCAACACTGCCTTCGGGGTTGAGAGGGTCGTTCGCGACGCCTTCTCGCGAGCAGCTGCCCGTCGTGGCCACCTCACCCTCGTCCACAAGCACAATGTTCTCGTCAACGCCGGTTCGCTGTGGCGTCGAATTGTCGACGAGGTCTCCGTGGAATTCCCCCAGGTGACGACCGACTACATGCACGTCGATGCCGTGACGATCGCTCTGGTCAAGGAGCCACAGCATTTCGACGTCATCGTCACCGACAACCTCTTCGGAGACATCATCACCGACCTCGCAGGAGCGGTGACCGGTGGCATCGGCCTGGCCCCCAGCGCAAACATCAACACCTCTGGTGAGTACCCGTCGATGTTCGAGCCGGTGCACGGTTCGGCTCCTGACATCGCTGGAACCGGTAAGGCTGATCCCACCGCCGCGATTCTCTCGATGGCCTTGCTCCTGGACCATCTCGATCACGCCGACGACGCTGAACGCATCCGCAAGGCTGTTGCGGCCGACATCGCTGCCAGGGCGTCGGGGCCATCCCGTACCACCAGCGAGATCGGGCGAGGCATCGCCGAGCGTCTCTAAGCCGCAACGAGAACCCTGACCCGACAGGACCGGGGCTTCCTGTGTCCAGTTGTCGGCCACCACCGTCCAGAAGGATGTGCCCTCCTGGCACAATGTCCCCGTGCTATCCATTCCCGAGATTCCCGAACCGGTGACGAAGGCCCTCCACAATGCGCTGGAGATGGGCTATTTCACCACCACCCGTAATGAGACCGGCCGTTTCATGGCCACCTTGGCTGCGGGAGTGCACGGCTCCATCGGGGAATGCGAGACAGGATCCGGTGCCGGAGCTGCCTGGCTGCGTCTGGGGGCCCGCAAGCGCACCAAGGTCATCAGCTACGAGCCTGATCCGACGGTGTGCGCCCGTGCCCGCGAGGTCTTGGCTGACCTCGACATTGACATCATCGAGGGCACCTGGGACGACCTGTTGGAACGCGGACCCTTCGGTCTTCTCTCCGTCCCGATTCGAGTGGCTCGGGTACGTGAGGTCGACGACATCCTCAAGGCTGTCGCCGTCGGCGGTTTGGTCGTCATCGACGACATGCCCCCCAGCCACGGATTCCCCCCGCGCGACATCAATGGCATCGTCGACACCACCAGGCTGGCGTGGCTCACCCACCCGAAGGTCCATGCCACCGAGATTCAGCTCGCCTCCGACATGGCGGCCATCGTCGCCTGCCGCCTGTCCCCGCGCGGCTGAGCAACCGCTCGTCATACCTCCTGCACACAGCCCGAGGGCCCGTGGTTGTCCACGGGCCCTCGGCAGTTGTCAGCAACCTCGAGCTCAGCGAGCAGCGCTGCCCTCGGTGTAGCCCTCGTCGGTGGCGGCCAGCCAGGAGTACATCTTGCGAAGCTCCTTGCCAGTGGCCTCGATCGGGTGCTTGGCCTCCTCCTCACGCAGCTTCCTGAACTCCGGAGCACCGGCGTCCTGGTCGTCGATGAATCGCTTGGCGAAGGCGCCGGTCTGGATGTCATCCAGGACGGCCTTCATGTTCTCCTTGACATGGTCGTCGACGACCCGCGGACCAGAGACGTAGTCGCCGTACTCAGCCGTGTCGGAGATCGACCAACGCTGCTTGGAGATGCCGCCCTCGATGATGAGGTCGACGATCATCTTCATCTCATGGCAGACCTCGAAGTAGGCCATCTCCGGCTGGTAACCGGCATTGACGAGGGTCTCGAAACCAGCCTGGATGAGATGGGACAGGCCACCACACAACACGGCCTGCTCACCGAAGAGGTCGGTCTCGGTCTCCTCACGGAAGCTGGTCTCAATGCCGCCGGCGCGCAGACCGCCGAGGGCCTTGGCGTAGGACTTGGTCAGGGCCCAGGCCATGCCAGAAGCATCCTTCTCGACACAGACAAGCACCGGGACACCGCGGCCGTCAGCGTATTCACGACGCACGATGTGACCGGGGCCCTTCGGGGCGACCATGCAGACATCGACGCCCTCGGGGGCCTCGACGTAGCCGAAGTGGACGTTGAAGCCATGGGCGAAGAAGAGGGCGTCGCCGTCCTTGAGGTGCGGGGCGATCTGCTCGGCGTACAGCTGACGCTGGTTCTGATCGGGGGCCAGGACCATGATCACGTCGGCCTCCTCACACGCTTCCTCGATGGGCAGCACGCGCAGACCCTGAGCCTCAGCCTTGGCGATCGACGAGGAACCCTCGCGCAGACCGACCCGCACGTCAACGCCGGAGTCACGCAGGTTGAGGGCGTGGGCATGTCCCTGGGAGCCGTAACCAATGACGGCAACCTGACGGTTCTGGATGATGGACAGGTCGGCGTCGTCGTCGTAGTAGATCTTTGCCATGGTGTGTTGTCTCCTTGTTGTGTTTCGGCCTTCTTGTATTTCGGTTCGAGGAATTCCTGGTCACCCAGAGCGTTTTGCCCCGAGAGCGGCGGCACCACGGTTGAGGGCCACCTGTCCGGACTGAACGAGTTCGATGATTCCGAACGGCTCCAGCATCTGCAGCAATGCGTCCAGCTTCTCACGTCCCCCGGTCGCCTCGATCGTCAGTGACTCCAATGAGACGTCGACGGTCTTGCCCCGGAACAGTTCGACGGTGTCGATGATCTTGGAGCGATTCTCGACGTTGGAGCACACCTTGACGAGGATGAGCTCACGGGTGACCGCACCGGGATCCAACTCGACAATCTTGTGAACCTCGATGAGTTTGTTGAGCTGCTTGACGATCTGCTCGAGGGCCTGGGCGGAGACGACGCTCACCCCGATCGTCATCCGGGACTCGCTGGGATCATCGGTCGGCGAAACGGTCAGGGACTCGATGTTGTATCCCCGGCGGGCGAACAGGCCCGACACCCGGGTCAGCACGCCCGGACGGTTCGTCACCAACACCGACAGCACGTGTCTGGTCATCTCAGTTCTCCTCGGTTCTGTCGTCCGCTGTCGTCCGCATCGTCCTCGTCATCGACGGGTGTGATCTCATCCCCGGCGTTTCCCCAGTCGGGAGCCATGTCGCGAGCGATCTTGATGTCGTCGTTGCTGGTCCCGGCGGCCACCATCGGCCACACCATGGCGTCAGTGTGGACGACGAACTCCACGACCACCGGACGGTCGTTGATCTCGTTGGCAGTCTTGATCGTTTCGTCGACCTTGTCTGGATCGGTCACGCGGAAGGCCGCACAGCCCATCGCCTCGGCGAGCTTGACGAAGTCCGGCAGACGGTCGGAGTGCAGGTCAGTGTGGGAGAACCTGGAGTCGAAGAAGAGGTTCTGCCACTGACGCACCATGCCGAGCACGTTGTTGTTGATGATGGCGATCTTGACCGGTGCACCGTTGAGTGCGGCCGTGACGAGTTCCTGGTTGGTCATCTGGAAGCAGCCATCACCGTCAATACCCCACACGGTGGCATCAGGACGCCCGACCTTGGCACCCAAGGCTGCCGGGACGCAGTACCCCATCGTTCCGGCGCCGCCGGAGGTCAACCAGGAGCGTGGCTTGTCGTGCGGCAGGAAGTGGGAGGCCCACATCTGGTGCTGGCCCACACCTGTCACGAACACGCTGTCCTCGGGTGCCAGGGCGCCGATGCGCTGGATGACCTGTTGCGGGGAGATCTCGCCCTCGGGCACCTCTTCCCACGACGGCGCGTAGATCTCCTTCATCCGCTGCAGCTGACGCACCCAGTTGAAGATATCGGGCAGTTCCTTGCCCTCCAGGGACTCCGCCAGGCGCAACAGGGTCAGCCTTGCGTCCCCGACAATCGGGACATCGGCATGACGATTCTTGCCGATCTCAGCCGGATCGATGTCGGCGTGGATGACCTTGGCGCCGGGACCGAAGGTGTCGAGACGCCCGGTGACACGGTCGTCGAACCGAGTACCGACGGCGATGAGGAGATCGGCGCGCTGCAACGCCCCGACGGCAGCCACCGAGCCGTGCATGCCGGGCATGCCGAGGGCCAACGGATGTGTGGCCGGTAAGACGTCGCGGGCCATCAAGGTGGTTGCGACCGGGATGCTCGTCATGTCGACCAACCGAGCCAGTTCGCCCGCACCCTCGGCCTTGGCGACGCCGCCACCGATGTAGAGCACCGGACGACGAGCGGCACGGATGAGGTCGGTCGCCTCCTTGATCTGCCTGCTGTGGGGACGAGTCGTCGGCTTGTAGCCAGGCAGGTCGAACTGCTTGGGCCACGTGAACGGGACGACCGAGGTCTGGGCGTCCTTGGTGATGTCGATCAGGACCGGGCCGGGTCGTCCGGTCGACGCGATGTGGAAGGCCTCGGCCATCGCCAACGGGATGTCCTCGGCACGGGTGATGAGGAAGTTGTGCTTGGTGATCGGCATCGTGATGCCGCGTATGTCGGCCTCCTGGAAACCGTCAGTTCCGATGAGGGTGGTACCGACCTGACCAGTGACGGCCACCAGTGGCACCGAATCCAGGTAGGCGTCGTAGAGCGGGGTGACGAGGTTGGTCGCGCCTGGCCCCGAGGTCGCCATGCACACACCCACCTTTCCGGTGGCGACTGCGTACCCCTCTGCGGCATGGCCAGCTCCCTGTTCATGGCGCACCAGGATGTGCCGCACCCTCGCGGAATCCATCAGCGGATCATAGGTTGGCATGATCGCACCACCGGGAAGTCCGAAGACAACCTCGGCACCGAGCTTCTCGAGGCTCTCGATGACGATCTGTGCGCCAGTCATCATCTGTTGATGCCGGGATTTCTCGGTCATGCCATCCTCCATCCGTGGTTGCGAAACGGTGCCCTTCATTGGTGCTGCCAAGATCCTGGACAAGAAAAAACCCTCGCTGCCGAGGTGGCACACGAGGGAGCGTCCTATCCGAGGATGAGGACGCTAACCAATAACGAGAAGCTGGCCGTTCATGCCTTTGAGCTTCGTGCATGAGCGGCCAGCCGTCAACCAATTCGGACAAACGTCCCATATTGTGGACTATCTTCTGTTCGGCTCTCCGGTCACCATGGCAGCAACCTCCTCGACCGGGCGTCGCGGCATGGTCGAACGAATGGCATTGATCCCGGGCTCGCGGTCATACCGCGGAACGACATGGACGTGAAGATGATGGACGCTCTGACCAGCGACTTCACCCGCGTTGGAGACGATGTTGACCCCGGATGCTCCCAGCGAATCGACGAGACGCCGAGCCACCTTCGTCACCATCGGGCTGATACGAGCCAACTCCCCGTCATCGTCGAGAACGCTCGTGACATGCTTCCGCGGGATGACGAGGGTGTGGCCATCCTGGAAGGGCTCGATGTCGAGGAATGCGACCGAGATGTCGTCGGAATCAACGATCGTCGCAGGGATGTCCCCCGCAGCAATTGAGCAGAAAAGGCAGTCCATGAATCATGACTACCACAACAGCTCTCCCTGATGACGATGTTCGCTCAGCGGACCTCGAAACCGGCCTCGCGCAAGCCGTCCTTGACCTGGGCAATCGTCAGGGTGCGGTAGTGAAACACCGATGCAGCCAGGACGGCGTCGGCACCGGCTCGCACCGCCTCGACGAAGTCAGACACCTTGCCGGCCCCGCCCGAGGCGATGAGTGGGACGTCGACTGCCCGGCGTACCGCCTCGATCATCTCGATGTCGAAACCATCCGTGGTGCCGTCAGCGTCCATGGAGTTGAGCAGGACCTCTCCGGCTCCTCGGTCGACGGCTTGACGCGCCCACTCAACGGCATCAAGACCGGCCGAACGGCTTCCACCGTGGGTGGTCACCCCGAATCCGGAGGGCTGGTCTGGTTCCCGTCGTGCGTCGACCGACAGCACGATGACCTGGTTGCCGAATCGGTCGGCGACCTCGTCGATGATCCCCGGGTTGGCGATGGCTCCGGTGTTGATCCCCACCTTGTCGGCACCCGAGCGCAGCAGGACGTCGACGTCGTCAACCCCGCGTACCCCGCCGCCCACCGTGAGGGGCACGAAAACCGTCTCGGCGCAGCGGGTCACCACCTCGCGGGTGGTGGCTCGTCCCTCGCTTGAGGCGGAGATGTCAAGGAAGGTCACCTCGTCAGCACCCAGGCGTCCGTACTCAGCCGCCAATTCCACCGGATCACCGGCGTCGCGCAGACCGACGAAGTTGACGCCCTTGACGACTCGTCCGTCTTTGACGTCGAGACACGGGATGACACGCACAGCCACAGCCATGGCCACAGGCTACCGGGCGTGGCCCCTTGGCCCAGGGGGTGAGCAGGTGCCGTCGAGGGTGAGCGGCGGTCTCACTCCTCCTCGCGGTCCATGGTGACGACCCCGCGCTGCATGGTACCGACCACCTGACGGCAGGTGTGGGCAAGCTCCTCAGAGACTCCGGCATGAGCGATCTGGCCCGCGAGATCACAGACCTGGCGCACCCGGCGCACGAAGTCACCGGCACTCATGTCATCGAGCACCGTTTCCAACCCGGCCCCAGCAGCCCAGGCATAGGCCATCTCCGCGAATCCGATGTCGAGATCGCGAGGACGCTCGATACGGTGATCGCGCTCCAGCAGGCCGATTTCGGCTCGCACGGCTCGGAGCTGGGATTCCGCCGACTCGCTGCCATGGTCGGGCATGCGGTGCAGGTGGCCACGATCACCAGGACGAGATTCGTGGACGATGGTTGACAACACCGCGGCCAGCTGGGGGTAGTCCAGTTTGTCGAAGACACCACGCCGAATGGCCTCGGCCGTCACGAGGTCGAGTTCGGAGTAGATCCCCGACAACATTCGGCCGGCGTCGGTGACGTCCTGGCCCCCTTCACCGAGGTATCCCAGTGCCTCCAGGACGAGCACGATCCGCTCGAACTGGGTAGCGATCGACGTGGCTTTGGCCCGCGCTTTCGCCAACTCTCGCTCGCTGCGACGCGACAGCCTCATGGTACGCTCGGCAAAGCGAGCGTGGGATTCCCGATCCGGGCAGGAATGGCAGGGATGCTGCCTCATCCGAGCCCTCAGCTCACGGATGCGCTCGGCCAGTTCCGCGTCCACCTCGGGACGTTTCGGTTGGATGACCGGCTGCCCCAGACCGTCAAGGACTCGATCGAGGGCCTTACCCAGGGATCGACGATCGGCCTGATTTCCTGGGTGAAAATGGCGCGGAACCGTGACCCCGGCAACCCGCTTGACGGGGGCGTCGACGTCCTCATGACCAAGGCGAATCACGGTGCGGCCCGGGGTCATGACAAGTGGATGCGGACGCTTACCCCGTTTTCCGTGAGTACCGGGGTCGACGACGACAACCCACCCGGCGTACGGACCGGACGGCACCGCGATGACGTCACCCGAGTCGAGACGGGACAGGGAATCGGCGACCTGGCTGGGCCGTTCCCCCTTGCGCAGCCGCGCCTGCTCATGCTCCAGCTCGCCGATCTCCTCACGCATGCGGGCGTACTCCGCGAAATCGCCGTGCTCGCAGTGGGCCGCTTTCAGGTAGGCGTCGATCTCGGACTGGGTCTTACGGCTCCGTACTGCCGAACCACCCAGCCTGCGATCGGTCTGGAACTGGGCGAAGGAGTGTTCCAGCAAGTCACGGGCCTTCTCGCGTCCCATCGATCCGACGAGGTTGACGGCCATGTTGTAGGTCGGGACGAAGGCCGAGTTGAGCGGATACGTCCGTCGCGACGCCAAACCGGCCACCGCACGGGGATCCATCCCGGCTTGCCAGCACACCACCGCATGTCCCTGGGTGTCGATGCCGCGGCGTCCGGCACGACCGGTGAGCTGGGTGTAATCGCCCGGTGTGATGTCGGCATGGGTCTGTCCGTTGTACTTGACGAGCTTTTCCAGCACGACGGTGCGAGCAGGCATGTTGATACCCAGAGCCAGCGTCTCCGTGGCGATGACGACCTTGAGGAGCCCTGCGACAAACCCTTCCTCGACGATGGCCTTGAGCACCGGCAGCAGTCCTGCGTGGTGAGCGGCGATACCGCGCTCGAAGGCCGCCACGAAGTGGTTCCAGCCCACCGCTCGACGCTCCTCGTCTGTCAATCCCTCGCCGTGGCGCTCAGCGATCCGGCGCAGTTGGCGGGCCTCCCGCTGGCTCGTGAGGACCAGGTCGGTGTTGAGTAATTGGCTGACGGCGGCGTCACATCCGGCCCGGGAGAACACGAAGATGATGGCGGGCAGCAGATTGGCCCTCTGGAGGGACCGCACGACCTGAATGCGACTGGGTTGGTTACGAGGACCGCGCGGCTTGTCACGTCCGCCTCGTCCTCGACGCTGGGCGGAGGCTCCGCCGAACCGGCCACTGCCATAGGAGACATTGCGTTTCCCCTTGCCAGAGCGGCCTCGGGGACGACGGGAGTCGTCCCGCTGGAATCTGGACTCCTCCTTGGCGATGGAGATCAGCTCCGGATTGACGTCGGTGAGACGCCTGTCGCCAAAGAGATCATGGAGTCGCCGTCCAACGGCCACGTGCTGGGTCAACGGGACGGGGCGACGCTCGGAGACGACGACACGAACGTCCCCGCGCACCTCGTCCAGCCACTCCCCGAATTCCTCCGCGTTGGACACGGTCGCCGAGAGTCCGACGATCTTGACCTGCGGGTCCAGACCGAGGATGACTTCCTCCCAGACCGGGCCACGGAAACGATCAGCCAGGTAGTGCACCTCGTCGAGCACGACCCAACCCAGGGTGTCGAGGGTGTGGGAGTTGCGGTAGATCATATTCCGCAACACCTCAGTCGTCATGACGACAACGGGAGCTTCCGAGTTGATGGTGACGTCACCAGTCAACAGACCCACCTGGTCCTCACCGTGACGAGCCACCAGATCATGGAACTTCTGGTTGGACAGCGCCTTGATGGGGGTGGTGTAGAAGCACTTCAGACCTGAGGCCAGAGCCAAGTCAGTGGCGTACTCGCCCACCACCGTCTTACCGGCCCCCGTCGGCGCGGCGACCAGGACCCCGGCACCGTCGTCGAGATCCTGACAAGCCGTCACCTGGTAGTCGTCAGGTTCGAAGGACAGCCCTGCGATGAACCGGTCAAGAGTCTCGCTCATGCCTCCAACCTAGCGGCCAGGTACGACCGTCACGGCAGACCGACGAGGTTGACCGCGGATGAACGAGCGACGACGGTCAGTGGAACGTCCCCGATCTCTTCTCCGTCGGCCATCGCAAACATGTCATCTCCATCGATGTCAACGCGTCGGGCGCGCAGGGTCTCCACGAAGTCGAGATGGGTGAACCGGCCGGCGTACAGCAGGGGCAGGCAGCTGAGCAGTGTCCGGCGGGATACGGCATGGATGATCGTGATGTCGAGCAACCCGTCGACGACGCTGGCCGTCGGACAGACCCTCATCCCGCCACCGAAGTGTCCGCCATTGCCGACGGCGATGAGCATGGCGTCGAGCTCTCGGTCCTGCCCATCGATGCTGATCCGGTAGTGCCTGGGAGTGAACTCGGCCAGGGCTGACAGCGCGACCCAGCCGTAACTCAGCGGGCCGAACTTCGTCGTCATGCGGTTGGTACGTCGGTTGACGATGGCGTCGTACCCGGTGGAGACAACGCATCCCACCCAGCAATGCCCGCCATACACGGCACCTGTGACCTCGGCGAGGTCGATCCGAGTGGGCTGATCAGCCACGATGTGCCTAATCGCATCGTCAACCCTGGAGGGCAGGCCCACCGACGAGGCAAAGTCATTCCCGGTTCCCGATGGCACGATGGCGAGCCGGATCCTGGTCCCTGCGAGATGGTTGAGTCCCAGGTGGACCATGCCGTCTCCGCCCATGACGACGACGCGGTCCCCCTCACCGTCGGTGGCCGCAAACTCAGCCAATGCCTCGTCGGCATTTTGAAAGCTGGTGGTGTGTACGGCATCGACGTCACCGAAGGCCCGCTGCAACTGTGCTGCCACCCAGGGCTGGAGACGATCAGCGCGGCCGCCACCGGCGGCCGGATTGACAAGCAGACGGGTTGTCATGCGGCGCACTCCTGCCGCGACGCAGAGGTGGGCACGGATCAGTCGATCTGAATGTTGAACTCGGATTTGTCGATGCCCAGGTCATCGGTGTTGCGCTTTCGCTCATTGCTGCGGCAGATCCACTCGGCGATGACGTACATCACGCTCAGTGGTACCGCGAGGGCACACATCGAGATCGGGTCACCGGACGGATTGACGAAGGCGCCTAGGCAGAAGAAGCCGAAGATGGACCACTTGCGCGCCGACTTTAACTGCGCAGACGACAACACGTGGACCAGGTTGAGCAGGACCAGCACGACCGGCAACAGGAAGCTCACCCCGAACAGCAGGATGACGCGAATCTCCAGCGCAAGGAAGGCATTCATGTCCAGCAGGTTGGTGATGCCCATGCCGTGGGGAGTGAAGTTCAACATCAGGGCGATGCCCTTGGGCAGCACCCAATATCCCAGCGCGGAGCCGATGAGGAACAACGGAATGGCCGATCCCAGGAATCGCAGCGCCCATTTCTTCTCGTTGACGAGAAGACCAGGGACGATGAAGGCCCAGATCTGGTACAACCAGACAGGACAGGCTGCGATGAGTCCGGCGACGATGGCCACCCTCATGTTCAACACGAACGGGGCGACGACACCGTTGTTGACGACCTGCAAGGAGGCCGTCGGATTCTTTTCCTTGATCGCGGCGCTGGCCTGCTGGTAGGGATACATGACGATCTCGACCAGCGGCCGGTAGAACACGAAGGCCACGGAGCTCGTGATGGCAACCGCGATGAAGGACACGATGATTCGGTAGCGAAGCTCCCGGACATGATCCAGGAGAGACATCGTGCCGCCCTCCCCGGCCTCGGGCGGACGAAATCGGGCAAACCGACGGTGCTCCTCACCGACGGTCTGCCCCACCTCAGCTTGCTCGACCGGAGTATCCGTGGCCATGGGTTGACTCACTCGGTCGGCTTGCTCTGATCCTTGACGACGTCAGCCTCGACGGCCTCGATGTCCTTCTCGGCCTCCTTGTCCTTGCCCTTGTCGAGACCGGCAGTCTCTTCCTTGAACTCACGGATGGCGCGACCGGCACCCTTGCCAACACCGGCGATGCGGGAACCACCGAAGAGAACAAGCGCGAGGACGACGATGATGATGATGGTCATGTCATTCGCGATGAGCAGAGGAGCCATTGAGGCTCTCCTTCCAGACTTGGCTGGCACCCTTCCCGCACCACACAGGAGGGCCGCCAGCTCGACGATCGGCGTTTAGGCTACCACGACGCTCACCGTACATCGGGCCTCATCGACTCCTTACCAGCAGTGGTGTCGAGATCCTCCAGGACGTGAGCCAACTCGTCGAGCCGACTGGTCGTCCGTTCCACGTCGCTCAGCAATGCGACGACCTTGTGCCACAACCAGATCATGCCGACCACGATCTCCACGACAAACAGGACGAATGCGAGGACAAGAACCCACATCCACCACATATCAGGACTCGCCCCCAGCCTCACGCTGTGGCGCCTCAATACCGTTGGCGATGGCGGCCGCGCGTGCCAGCTGAATCGCTGGAGCAGCCGCACGAGGCGGATCTACGGCGAGGACATCGGGGCTCAGACCCACCATGAGCTCGGCGAGCCAGGTCGGTGAGGCGACTGCGAACGTCACCTTCCACACGTCCCCGTCCTTCTCGACGTGACGCACCGGGTGGTATTCGGCGACCCATCCGGCACGCGGGGCCAGGGTCAGTGTCACTTCATCGACGACATCGGAAAACCACTCAAGAGTCTTGGGCGGACGGCCATGATTTGTGGCGTGACCCAACCTCTTGCCTGTCACGATGCGATCCAGACGCCAGGTTCGCCACTGTTTGCGGGCCATCGACCACCCTACGAGGTAACGATGACCGTCACGAACCTCTACCCGGACAGGATCGACGACCTGGGTGTGCGGGGTGGGGTCATCGCCTCGCTTGTGGACGATCTCGATGCGCCACTTGTTGGCGCAGGCTCCGGTGAACCATTCCGAACGCGGATCGTAATCGGCCTCCACGCTGGCTTCGACCGGATCCGGACCGGACTGCGGGCAGACCTGGCGCAACTTCTCGACCGCCGACGCCACGACAGGCCGAACGGTGTCGTCGGCCAGATCGGCGATGACCTGCAGAGCGGCCAGCAGGGACCACGCCTCGTCAGGTGTCAGACGCATGGGGCGTGGCAGGGCGTCGGCATTGGTGATCGTAATGGTGCCGTCGGAGTCGACGGCATCCATGTCGATGTCAATGAGATCGTCCGGCATGCCGCCGGGCAGTCCGACCATCCACAGGATCTTGAGATCCGCGATCACCCGGTCGGTGGTCACTCCGAAGACCCTAGCGACCTCGGTGACGGCGACTCCGGGATGGGAACGCAGATACGGGATGAGCGCGAGCAGTCTGGCGGTGTCAGTACGGGCGGTCATGAGGCATCCTCCTCCAACCGCAGGACGGCCTGAATACGATCGGCGAGCACCGTGCGGGCCTTCTCCGGGGCGAGCAGAATGATCCGTCCACCAGCGCGCAGCACCGCGGTGGCGGCCTCGTCATATCCGCCAAACCCGCCGGTGACGACCTCGTACCCCTCAGGAACGGGTCCATCCCACTCCGCACGAGTCGTCATGACTCCCAGACGCACACCGGGAGCGACGGCCATGGTGACGTCGACCTCCTCGGGCTCCGGCGGTTCGAGGCGATTGAGGTGGGCCTCAATGACCTCAGGTTCGGGACTGGTGACGGTACCGGGCTCCCCCACGGTCGTCACCGCAGAACTGATGCGCGAGAGACGGAACAGTCGCGGCTCGTCGCGGTCCACATCACGTCCAACGAGGTACCAACGTCCCCGGCGCAGAGCCATTCGCCATGGATCGACGGTGCGCTGTTTGCCACCTCGGTACCCGAACCTCACCCGGGACCGGTCGATGGTGGCCCGCCACAGATCAGAGAAGGACGGCGCGTCAGCTCCCGTGACGACCTGCGTGGCAATACCGGCCTCGGTGTCGGGCTCGACACCAGCAGCCCGCAGCTTCACCAGCGCAGAGGTGGAGGACTCGTCAAGAACGGACTCCCGCCACACCCTCGCCGCAGTGGCCAGGGCGTCGGCCTCGGCCTGGGTGAACTGCACGGGAGGTAGCTCGACGTCCGCACGGGGGATGCGGTAACCGACCTCGTCGCCGAAGAAGGTGTCGAGGGTCACGGACTCGACGGTGATGCCGATCCGACGCAGTTCCTCCTTGTCGCGCTCGAAGGAGCGCTGGAAAGCGACCTCGGAGACCCTGCGGTAGTCCTCGATCATGTCGCGCAGCTGGGCACGAGTGAGAGGACGGTCAGTGACCAGGAGAGCGATGACGAGGTTGACCAACCTCTCCGAACGCTGCGCAGCCATCGGCATCCTCCCTTCCAGCGTCACAGCCTACCCATGTGGGCGGGCATGCCCATTCCGTCACAACAATTTTTGCCTACACTGCCGCTCGTGACCGATTTTGCCGCGACCCATTCCTCTTCGCAGCCATCCGCGGCAGCGGGGCGATTCGCCCCGTCCCCCACCTCGACTCTCCACCTGGGGAACCTCCGCACCGCGTTGGCGGCCTGGTTGCTGGCTCGATCCTCGGGACGGCGATTCGTGGTGCGCATCGAGGATCTGGATCAGGCACGGGTGGCCGCCGCCGGAAACATCGCCTCGGCCCAGCTACGGGATCTGGAGATCCTTGGCATCGACTGGGACGGACCAGTGGTCCGGCAGTCGGAGCGTCGTGATCTCTACGCCGACGCCGTCGCGGGCTTGGACACCTACCCCTGTTTCTGCACTCGCAAGGAGATCGCGGCAGCGGCCACCGCCCCCAACGAGGCCGACTGGCGTCCATACCCGGGGACCTGCCGAACCGTGACTGCACCACAGCGCGAGGAACGGGCGACGAAACGTCCTCCCGCCACCCGCCTGGCCAGCCAGGTCGACTCCTTCGAGGCCACCGACCTAGCTCGGGGACATTGCCGAGGACGAGTCGACGATCTCGTTCTGGTGCGTAACGACGGCATCCCCGCATACAACCTCGCGGTGGTCGTCGACGACGGACTGCAGGGGGTGGATCAGGTCGTTCGGGCACGGGACCTGTGGTCATCGGCACCGCGTCAGTCCCACTTGGCCGCACTGCTGGGTTTCGAGGCCCCAACCTATGCGCACACCGGTCTCGTCGCTGCCCCCGGTGGTGAGCGTCTCTCCAAATCGGCGGGAGCAGCAGGACTGACCCGGCTCATGGCTGGGGGGATCGACCGCAACCGCATCATGGCGTGGCTGTGCCGGTCCTTGGGGCTTCCAGAAGTCAGCGACCCGCATGACCTCATCGGGTCCGCGGCTCTGACCCCGCCCTCAGCCCCGGCCGAGGTCATCCCACTGGATCCCGCTTCCCTCGATGGCCCGTTGGGGTGGTGGAGTGACGCCGTCCTCTCCGTGGACGAGTTGTGACAACTGATTCGGCCGGGCCTGTCAGACAGGACCGACCGAATCAATGCCTCAGATCAGTGTCTCAAGACTCCTTCTGAGCCGAGAGAATATCGATGACGTACACCAAGGTCTCGCCCTTCTTCACGGGTGGATTGGTGTTGCCCTCCGGATAGGCATCGGCAGGCGGGACGATGAGCATGACGCGCGAACCGACCGTCTGACCCACCAGGCCCTTCTTCCACCCCGAGATGACCGAGTTCATGGAACCGGTGACGGCCTCGCCGGAGAACCCATCCTCGATGAGCTCCTTCGAGGACCAGGCGTAGGTGCGGTACTTGACGTCAATCGCATCCTTGGCCGTGACCTTCTTGCCATCTCCCTTGGTGAGGGGCTGGATGACAAGCTTCGACGGCTTCTTGGCGTTGCCGATCGTCACGACCGGGGCTCCATGAACCTCCTTGACGGTTGGCAGGCCGGACGCCGGGGTCACTGCCTCGCCCTTGGCCTTGGTGAGCGGCACACCGACGATGTCGACGACGAAGACGAGGGAATCACCCTTCATGATGCCAGCCTGCGGGACACCACCCTGGGAATCGTAGGCGTCAGAACCCGGCATCATGATGAGGACGCGATCGCCCTCATGTTTGCCGGCGAGACCCTTCGCAAATCCTGGGACGACCTGGGACAGCGGGAAGTCCACGGTTGACCCACGCTGGTAGGAGGAGTCGAACACCTTTCCGGTACGCCCGTTGACGCCAACGTAATTCACCTTGACAGTGGCGTTCTTGTTGACCTTCTCGCCGTCGCCCTTCTTGAGCACCTTGGACTGGGTCTTGGCGATGGCCAGCGGCCATGATCCCTCAACCTTGGGTGCCTTGCCGTCCTCGCCGGACACCTTGATCCGATCAAGGTTCGTGACCATGGTCGGCTTCTTGGTCGGAGTGGCCGAGGCCTTCACGCTCGCGGGGGCGGAGGCCGGGGCGCTTGCCGAGGCACTCGGCGACGGCTCGGTGTCGGAGGATGACTTGTTGCAGGAGGCGAGGGCCAGTGACGACACGCACAGTACGGCGGCAAGTGCCGCGGCGCTGACCGGACGATGCTTGTTCGAACTCACCTGCCTGAGATTACCCGAGGGATGCTTCAGCACAATTCCTGCCACTGAAGCGCCTCACAACTCGACGAGGTCGAGAAGCTGCCCCAGCTCCTCGCGCGTGAGCTCGCGCATATCGCCACGTCCCAAACGCCCTAGTCTGACCGGGCCGATCGCCGTCCGGGACAGCCGACGCACCGGGTGGGCAACCGAGTCCATCATGCGGCGCACGATGCGGTTTCGGCCCTCGTGAAGGCTCACCTCGACCAAGGAGTGCTCATCGTTGGCCTGCACGAGTCGCACGGCATCGGGCTTGACCGGACCGTCCTCCAGGGTGATGCCTTTCGTAAGGCGACGAATGACCTTGTCATCGACCCGACCCTCGACGTCAGCCAGGTAAGTCTTGAGAACCTTGTACGACGGGTGGGTCATGCGGTTGGAGAATTCACCATCGTTGGTCAGCAGTATGAGTCCAGAGGTCTCGGTGTCTAGACGACCGACGTGGAACAGACGAATGCCGTGTGGCACTCCCTCGATGTCTGACAGACAGGGGCGCCCTTCTGGATCGTCCATCGTGGACACGACGCCCTGCGGCTTGTTGAGCACATAGTAGACGTGACGTCGGGCAGTAGGTATACGGGACCCGTCGACGCGGATCTCGTCGCGCTCCGGATCAACACGCCGTCCCTGCTCAATGATGAGTTCACCATTGACCTCGACTCGTCCTGCCGCAATCATCTCTTCCGCAGCCCGGCGGGACGCCAGCCCCGCCTGGGCCAGCACCTTCTGAAGCCGGATACCTTGCTCGTCGCTCATGTTCTTCCTCGCGTTGTTCAGTCAGTGGTGAGGAGACGGGCTAGTCGGGAGTCCTGGCCGTTCTCCTCCAGATCGGCCAGGGCCATGGCTACCGATGCGCGCACGATACGGCCACGATCGGCGTTGATTCCCTGGGATCGCAGGGCCAACCTGGCGGTCTCCAGAGCAATGAGTTCCTCGGTGGAGACATAGACGGTGATCTTCTCATCGTGGCGGATCCGCCCGCTACCAGCTCGTTTCCCTCCCGATGCGCTCGGCGGGGACGCCTTGGCAGTTTTCGTCTCCGTGTTCTTAGGGGCCTTCGCACGTTCCGGTTCGTGGTTGCCGACGGTGGGCCGGAAGAGCTCGTTGGCTCCCGGCAGGCTCACTCGACGCGGCATCGGGCCAGAACCTCCTTGGCCAGATCACGATAAGCCTGAGCGCCCGGTGACGAGGAGGCATAGCTGGTGATCGGCTCCCCCGCGACCGTTGTCTCTGGAAACTTGATGGTGCGCTTGATGACGGTGTGGAAGACGACCTCGCCAAAGGCCTGGACGACGCGCTCCATGACTTCCCGAGCATGCAGGGTACGCGGGTCGAACATCGTGCCGAGGATGCCGAGGATTTCCAGATCCGGGTTGAGGCGATCCTGAACCTTCTCGATGGTGTCGGTGAGCAGAGCGATACCACGCAGGGCGAAGAACTCACATTCCAGCGGCATGATGACGTAGTCAGAAGCCGTCAAAGCGTTGATGGTGAGCAGACCCAGCGACGGAGCGCAGTCGATGAGGATCATGTCGTACTCGCCACGGACACGATCGATGACCCGCTTGAGGGTCTGCTCACGAGCCACTTCGCTGACGAGCTGCACCTCCGCCGCCGAAAGGTCGATGTTGGCCGGTAGCAGATCCATACCCTCGGTCTCGGTGGGCTGGATGACGTCATGAACGTCGTCGCGCCGGGACATCAGGAGGGTGTAGATCGATTTCTCCAGGGTGTGTGGATTGACTCCCAGCCCCACCGACAGGGATCCCTGCGGATCGAAGTCGACGAGCAACACCTTGCGGCCATATTCGGCCAGCCCAGCACCCAGGTTGATGGTCGTCGTCGTCTTGCCGACTCCACCCTTCTGGTTGCACATCGAGATGACGGTGGCGTGCTTCGGACCGTCGGGAACCGGCGTCGGTTCGGGAAGGTCGGGAAGCTGGCGTCCGGTCGGACCAACGGAGTTCTCGGCAGCCTCCTGGGCCTCTCGGCCCGGCCCGGGGACACGGAACAGCGGTTCGGGGTCAGTCTCGGACACGTGGTGGCCTTCCTCTCGACGTCACGACAACAATCCATGCTCGCACCAACGATAGTGGGCGAACCCGACAACCTCACCCCATCCTCGAGACTGGCCTCAGAGGGCTCGGGGGTGAGAGGACCGGTACACCTCCCTGAGATGGTCGGCCGTCACCAGGGTGTAGATCTGTGTCGTCGTCACCGAGGAATGCCCCAGGAGTTCCTGCACCACTCGGACATCGGCTCCACCGTCGAGCAGGTGGGTGGCGTAGGAGTGACGCAAGCTGTGCGGTGACAGGTGCTCGACGTCCAGACCCGCGGCTTGGCCTGCGCGACGAATGACGGCCCACGCTGACTGCCGGGACAACCTCCGCCCACGAGTGTTGAGGAGCAGGGCGTGGTCGCCATGTCCGGCCCCGGCCCAGGAGGGACGTCCTCGCACCAGCCATGCGTTCACCGCCTTCGCCGCATAGTTCCCCAGCGGAACGATGCGTTCCTTGTCTCCTTTGCCGACAAGCCTCAAGCCGAGTTCTGGATCGTCCAGGACGGGACGAATGTCGTCGACGTCAAGGGCGCAGATCTCCGAGACACGCGCACCTGTACCATAGAGCAATTCCAGTAACGCCACGTCGCGCAGGCCTTCCACGGTCTCCGTGTCAGGTGCCGCCAGTAGCGCCTCGACCTGATCCATGGACAGGGCCTTGGGAAGTCGACGAGAGCGAGTTCCCGGAGAGATGCCAGCCGTCACATCTGTCGGAGTCTGCCCGGCACCTGCGGCAAACCGATGGAGATTGCGCACCGCAACCACAGATCGGGTGACCGATGCCGGGGCCAGTCCCAGGTCGTCGAGATGGCGGCGGAATTCCTCGACGTCGACGCGGGTGACCTCCGGGAGGGATCGGATCCCGCGCGAGTCGAGGAAGTCCTGATAGCGCGCGAGGTCGCGTCGGTAAGCCTGAACCGTGTTGTCGGACAACCCTCGCTCCACGACGAGGTGACGCAGGTAGTCCTCGACCTGCTCACCGACGGTCGACCTCACTCGGCAAGGGCTCCGTTGATGCCACCGGGGCGCTCACGAATTGGCCACGGCGAATCGGCAGGACGCAGCTGGTCGATCCGGCCAGTGCGACGAGCCAGTTCAAGGGCCATGACCCCGGTCACCAGGGTCGGTGACTGGCACTGTCCGGCGTAGATCGCCTCGACGAGGTCGTCCAGCGGCTCCCAGCCAGCTTTCATCGACACTTCCTCACCCTCCAACACGAAACCTTCGGGACGAGGCGCCTCGTGAAGCCCACGAGCCAGGTAGATCCGCAAGGATTCCTGGCATCCGCCCGGGGTGGTGACGATGTCGACGAGGATGCGCCAGTTATCGGCAGCGAGCATGGCCTCCTCGGCCAGCTCCCGCTGAGCTGCCACCAGGAAGTCCTCGCCGTCGACGTCGAGCAGACCGGCAGGCGGCTCGACGAGAACCATGCGCACCGGATGACGGTACTGCCTCACCACCGCGACGCGGTCCTGGTCATCGAGGGCGATGATGCCCACCGCGCCGGGATGGCTCATGTACTGACGATTGATGTGCTCCCCGGACGGGGTGACGACAGCGTCATCGACGAAGTTGCACACCCGACCGGTGGCCTTCACCTGGTGGTCAACGACCTGCCAGCACTCGTCGCGGTCCCAGCGCTCCTGGCTCACTTGTCGGCCTCCTTCTTGGCTACGTCCTTGGCTGTCTCCTTGGGGGCTTCCTTGGCAGTAGCCTTGGCATGCTCGACAGCAGCGGCGACGAGCCCACGGAACAGCGGGTGGGCGTGCGTCGGGCGCGACTTGAGCTCCGGATGGGCCTGGGTGGCGACGAAGTACGGATGAGCTTCGCGGTCGAGTTCCACGAACTCCGCCAGACCGCCGTCAGGAGAGGTGCCGCTGATCCTCAGACCTACCTGCTCGAGGCGATCTCGGTAGGCGTTGTTGACCTCGTAGCGGTGCCGGTGACGCTCGGAGACCGTCGTCGTGCCATAGAGCTCGGCCACCAGGGAATCCTTGGCGAGCTTGGCGGGGTAGGCCCCCAGGCGCATAGTGCCGCCCAGATCTCCCTTGCCGGAGACGGCGTCGACCTGCTCGGCCATCGTCGCGATGACCGGGTCGGTGGTCTGTGGGTCAAACTCACTGGAGGCAGCGTTCTCGATACCGGCCAGGTCCCGGGCGACCTCGATAACCGCGCACTGCATGCCCAGGCACAGGCCCAGGAAGGGCACCTTGTGCTCGCGGGCGTAGCGAATGGCACCGATCTTGCCCTCGACCCCACGGATGCCGAATCCGCCCGGGACACAGATGGCGTCAGCGTCCTTGAGCTGCTGTGCAGCGCCCTCAGGGGTCACGCAGGAGTCCGAGGCCACCCACACCACGTTGGCCTTGGCCTTGTTGGCAAATCCTCCGGCACGCAGGGCCTCCGTCACCGACAGGTAGGCGTCCGGCAGGTCGATGTACTTGCCGACCAGGGCCACCGTCACCTCGTTGCGCGGCTTGCGGACTCGGTCGAGCAGGTCTTCCCAAGTCGTCCAGTCGACGTCGCGGAAGAACAGGCTGAGTTTCTGCACGACGTAGGCGTCCAAGCCCTCGCGGTGCAGGACCTTGGGGATGAGGTAGATCGACGGGGCATCCGGACAGGACACGACGGCCGGGCCCTCGACGTCACACATGAGGGCGATCTTCGACTTGATGCCCTTGCCCAGCGGGCGCTCGGAACGGCAGACGATGGCGTCGGGCTGGATACCAACCTCCCGCAGGGCTGCCACGGAGTGCTGGGTGGGCTTGGTCTTCATCTCACCGGACGGCTTGATGTAGGGAACCAGGGAGACGTGCAGGAAAAAGACGTTCTCCCGGCCGATCTCGTGACGAACCTGACGGGCAGCCTCGAGGAAGGGCAGAGACTCGATGTCACCCACGGTGCCGCCGATCTCATGGATGACGACGTCGGGGTTACCCTCCTCCATCGCCAACATGCGTTCCTTGATCTCGTTGGTGATGTGAGGAATGACCTGAACCGTGTCGCCCAGGTAGTCACCACGACGTTCCTTGGCGATCACGGCGGAGTAGACCTTGCCGGTGGTGACGTTGGCCTGGCCAGACAGGTTCTCATTGAGGAATCGCTCGTAGTGGCCGATGTCCAGGTCGGTCTCGGCACCGTCCTCGGTGACGAAGACCTCACCATGCTGGAACGGGTTCATCGTTCCCGGATCGACGTTGAGGTAGGGGTCCAGCTTCTGCATCGTGACCTTGAGGCCACGAGCCTTGAGAAGAGACCCGAGGGAGGAGGCCGTGAGCCCCTTTCCCAAGGAGGAGACGACTCCTCCGGTGACGAAAACGTGCTTGCTGGAGTGATTGTCGGTGCCCACGGACCTCCAGCCTAACGGATGGCCCAAGGTCTCGGCCAAAGCGGCCCGGCTGGCGGACAGTCGGCGACGGCCTTGTCAGTCCTGTCCCGCAACCTCGTGCAGCAGGTCATGAGCGTGCTCCAGACCAGACTCCGAGTCGACCATGCCGCTCATCATCCGGGACAACTCGATCTCGCGCTCGGACCCGCCGACCTCTCTCAGACCAGAGCTGGTGACGGCTCCGTCGGAAGCCTTCGTGATGACGACATGGGTGTCGGCGAAGGCGGCGACCTGGGCCAGGTGGGTGACGACGACGACTTGGTGACGACGTGCCAGTTGACGCAGTCGCCGCCCAATCTCGATGCCGACCGCACCTCCGACACCGGAGTCGATCTCGTCGAAGACGAAGGTCTGTGGGGACTGGGTCTGTGCCGCGACGACCTCGAGGGCCAGCCTCACTCGCGACAACTCACCACCTGAGGCCGCCTTGGACAGCGGCGCCGGATCCGCACCTGGGTTGGACGCCAGCATGATCGTCACGGCATCGGCACCTCGCGGCCCCATGGGAGCAGGGTCGACGCGAAACTCCAGCCGAGCGTGTGGCATGGCCAGGGCCGCCAACTCCGGCTTCACCTCGGCAGCCAACCGGACGGCGGTCCGGCGTCGCACAGCACTGATGCGGTCGGCCGATTCCCGCAGCTGGGAGCGCAACTTCTCCACCTCACGTCCCAGGGCATCGAGATCATTGGCAGCGGGATCGAGTTCGGCAAGACGCTGTCGATCCGCGGCGGTGGTCTCCAGCAGATCGTCAAGGGTCGTCGTGCGGGCCCTCAACAAGCGCTGAATCGCCGCCAGCCGTCCCCCCAGTTCTTCGAGACGCTGCGGATCGGACTCGGCGCGGGCGGCATGGCCGGCCACTGATGCGGCCAGGTCTGTCAGGTCGTACGACATCTGGCGAGCGCGCTCAGCCAGTTCGGCAGCTTCCGGATCGACGTCCCCGGTGCCGTCGAGCTCGTGAACTGCCTGTTCCAGGAGGGCCAGCGTTCCCGGTTGAGGCCCGGTGGACGTCTCCAGACCGTTGAGGAGGACATCGGCCCTGCGCAGCGATTCTCGAATCGACTGAGCTGCTTGGAGCCCCGCCATCTCCGCGATGAGGTCGTCGTCCTCATGGGGCTGTGGATCGACGGCGTCGACCTCTCCCACCCGTCGGGACAGCACCTCGCGCTCCATCTCGGCCCCGGCGCGATCCTCATTGAGGCGGTGAAGACGCTGGGAAGCGGTGCGAAATTGCGTCCATAACTGGGAGTGACGCTCCAACTGCGCGGCTAGTTCCTTACCAGCGGCACGGTCCACGACGTCGAGCTGACGCGATGCATCCACGAGGCGAACCTGCTCGGACTGTCCGTGGATCGTCACCTGCTCCCCGACGACCTCCGCCAACTGGTTCGCGGCGACCTGGGCCCCTCCCAGCAGAGCCCGGGAACGACGCGTCGTGATGTGTCGGGCGCAGATGACCTCACCGTCCTCGACGGTTCCGCCCAGGTCATTGATGCGATCAGCGTCAGGAACATCGAGAACGGCCTCGACGACGGCTCGGTCGCGACCATGGCGAACCAGTCCGGTGTCGGCCTTGTCCCCCAGCAGCAGGCCGATGCCGGTGACCACCATCGTCTTGCCGGCGCCCGTCTCGCCGGTCACCGCTGTCAACGCGGAAGAAGGCTCGAAGACAGTCTCGTCAATGACACCCAGCCCGCAAATCCGGACACTGCGAATCACGAGCTCTCCCCCGGATGATTACGTCCGCGCCCCTGGCGCCACCCACTGACCGGAAGCTCAAATTTCTTGACCAGACGGGAGGTGAAGGGTTGTGCGGCCAGGCGGGCAATGCGCAAACGATCGGGGTGACGCACGACGGTGATCCTCTCCCCCGGTCGCACCGTGCAGGAGCGGCGTCCGTCGCACCACAGCACCGCGGATTCCGAACCATCTGGCTGGATGTCGAGGTCGACGCGAGCTGCTGGACTCATGACAAGGGGGCGAGCGAAAAGGGCATGGGCACTGAGCGGCACCATGAGCATGGCATCGAGATCGGGCCACATGACCGGGCCGCCGGCGGAGAAGGCATAGGCGGTGGAGCCGGTCGGGGTGGAGACGAGGATCCCATCACAACTCCAGCGCTGCACGGGCAGTTCGTCGACGGATGCCAGCACGTCGAGCATGCGGCGTCGGGCTGCTTTCTCCAAGGACAACTCATTGACGGCAAACGAATTCCAGCGATGCTGACCGGAATGCTCGGTGACGGCGATCTTGAGGACCAGCCGGTCCTCAACGGTGTATTCGCGCGAACAGACCTTGTTGACCAGGTCAGCCATGTCGGAGCGTTCCAATTCGGCCAGGAATCCGACATGTCCCAGGTTGACGCCGATCATGGGGACGTGCCGAGGGAGGGACCACTCCGCCGCCCTCAGGATCGTACCGTCACCGCCGAAGACGACGACGACCTCAGCCTCGTGGGTGAACTCTCCGAGAGCCTGGACCCGAATTCCGGGCAGCTTCTCCGTCATCGGTTCCACCTGATCGTCGGGAACGGCGCAGCCAATATTCCTGCTATCCATCTCGGCGATGAACTCGGCGGCCGCGTCAAAGGCGTCGTCACGAGTGGCATGGGTGACGACGACAACGTATCTGGAAGGGCTCGTGTCGTTCACGTCACCACAGTAGCGGCCCGGTGTGACCTGTCCGGCCCGCTTTCACCGACCAGACCGTTCCAGCAGGACGAAGTGCTCAACGTTTCCGTCCTGTCCGGGCAAGGGGCTGTCGCACTCGTCGCGCACTGACCAACCCAGTTCTTCAGCCTTGGCGATGACGGTCGCGACGGCTTGAGCGCGCAGCTGCGGGTCGGTGACGACCCCGTGGGCACCAAGGGCCTTGCGCCCGACCTCGAATTGTGGCTTGACCAGTAACAACATGAGGCCGTCCGGGTTCATGACGGCCGAGATCGGTTCCATGATCATGGTCAGGGAGATGAAGGAGACGTCCCCCACGACGAGATCAACGGGTTCGAAGTGGTCGTCGATGGCCAGGTCATCCGGGGTGAGATCGCGCAGGTTGAGTCCCTCGTGGACGACGACCCTCGGGTCTTCGCGCAGCACCGGGGAGAGCTGGTCATGACCGACGTCGACGGCGTGAACGAGTTGAGCTCCCCTCGCCAGGACGACTTGGGTGAACCCACCGGTGGATGCTCCGGCGTCAAGCACCCGGGCGGGCACCTCGACATCGAGAATGTCCAGTGCCCCGATGAGTTTGTGGGACGCCCGGGAGACCCACACCTCTTCCTCTGCCACCAGGTCGTCCGAGGGGCCAACCTTCGCCGCGGGCTTGGTGACGACCATTCCGTTGACGGTCACCCGTCCTTCGCGCACCAATCGGGTGGCCAGGGTGCGTGAACGCGCCAGTTCGGCGTCGACGAGGGCTTGGTCGAGTCTCACGGGGACAGCCTGCCACCTCTCGGTGACCTGGCGCGCCAGGGGTGATACAGCAGGCGTCGTCATTGTGGCTCTCAAAGCGACGAATGGCTACTGCTAGCCGAATAGTTGACGCACCCATGCATCAGGGATGTGCAGTCTCCCACGGTTTCAGCAGATTGTTCCCAATTTGTGAGCTTTTCGTTTCGCAACCTGACCATGCGACGTGCTGAAGGAGTCACTCGTCGTCGCCGAGCCCACGGGCCTTGAGAGCCTCCCCCATCTCCAGGGCATGGCCCACTGCGCCCACGAACATCGGGATGAGGAACCTCCAGCTGGAATGTCTCAGTCCTCTGGCCCTGGTGGCTTCCCTCACCTGTCCGACTGATCCGATGAGATACGGAATTGTGGTCCACATCAGGGCCAAGGTGAGGGCGAACTTCTCAGGTTTGGCTCCCAGCGGGCGCAACGGACCCACCATCGCGACGATGGCGTCCATGAGAGCGCCAGGATCCGTGGTGCACGTGACGAGCCGAGCGATGTAGAGGCAGGCAAGCAGGCCTGCCACATAGATCACTCCTCGCTGCCAGGTGGTGAAGAAGCAGTGATAGGCCAGGATGAGGACGTTCGCGATCCACAATGGCACGCCGATGGACAGCGCAGTGCGGGCGGGCATCCTTGCCACGACCAGGTCGATGCCGACGGCCATGATCAGGCAGCCCGACGAGAACCACCATTGCTTGACGAAGAACGGGGTGACACCTACGACCACCACGAGCAGGTATTTCGACCACACCGGCATCCGGTGGGCCAGGCTGTGAGCAGGACGGTAACCCCCGAGGAAAGCCGAGATGTCAGCCTTCATCGGGACAGCTCCTCGGTCATCATCCGTCGGCGGTACCCGGCAATGACTTTGGCAGGGTCCCCGTCATCGACGACCCTGCCGTCCTCGACAGCCAACACCCGATCGAAGGAGGCCGCCAGCTCCAGGTCGTGGGTGCAACACAGGATCTGCTGATCCAGGCGTTCAAAGGCGTGCCGGACCATTTCTCGGTTACGCAGGTCGAGCAGGGTCGTCGGCTCGTCGGCGAGGATGACCGACGGCTCCACGGCGAGGACGCTCGCCAGGGAGACCAACTGACGCTCTCCCCCGGACAGGGCGTGGACGCTGCGGCCAGCGATGGCCTCCAGTCCCTGGTCGGCAAGGATCTTCAAGGCAGCGTCGTGACGCTCCGCGCGATTGCGGATGCGCTGGCGCAAGGACAGCTCGACGTCAGCGACGGGGGTCGACATGACGAGCTGGCTCATGGGGTTGGTGAAGATGTACCCCACCCGCCGTCTCGCCGCCTTGCCGTCGAACTTGGGATCAATTCCGTCGACGGTGACGGTGCCGCTGGTGGCCGCCATGAGCCCGTTGACGAGCTTGAGCAGGGTTGACTTGCCCGCTCCGTTGGGCCCGACCACCGCCACCCGACGCTCAGGCACGGTGACATTGACCCCGCTGAGGATGGTCACCCGTCGGTGATGGCCCTCGACGTCATACTCATCGACGTCGACGCCGACATCCTTGAACTCAATCACGGCATGAGACGCGGGAAGGCCGTCAGCACCGCTGTGGCGATGAGACAGGCCAAGATCCCCTTGACCAGGTCGAGTCCGACGAAGGCGATATTGGCAGCCAGTGCTGCATTCAGGCTGAGCTTCGCGAAGGCCATCAGCCCGAGGATGCCGCCAAGGTAGACGCACACCAGGTCCACGAGTGCGACGAGAAAGAGCCAGACCGGCAGCATTGACTTGCGCGGGCGTCGACGTAGAACCACAGTCGCCACTGCGCCGGCGACGAATGCTCCCAGCAACCAACCCCACAGGAATCCACCGGTCGGGCCGACGAGAACGCCGACACCACTGGCGCCGCCGCTGAAGACCGGAAGCCCCAGGACACCGACGAGGATGTACAGACCAATGGCGCATCCGCCGCGGACGCTGCCAAGCACCATCGGCGTCAGCATGACGGCAATCATCTGCAGGGCAAAGGGCACTGCCCCCACCATGAAGATCGGCGGAATGACCGCGAGCACCGCGATGAGGGCAGCGAAGACGGCGACGAGTGCCAGGTCGGTGGCCTGGAATCCTCTGCGTGATGACATTGGGTTTTCTCCCATGAAGAGATCGTGCGGCCGCACGAGATGAGCGGCCGTCACAACTAATTGAACACTGTTCAGTGGAGCTTGTCGAAAGACTCCGCAGGCTTCTCGGGAACTGTCGCACCGGCCTCGTGGACGAGAGTCATCATGGCGGTCACGGCATCGAGCTGTCCGGAGACGTCGCCAGGAACCATGTCAGCGCGGATCTCGCGGTCAGCCGTCAGTGAGACCTCCGCCTCACCACAACGAGCGTGGGCGTCCGACATCTCAACCGTCCGCGCAGGCTCCAGCAGGCCCGACAGGTCCACAGCGATGTTCTGCGGTCGGTCCTCAGGTGTTGCGGCCAGCAGATCAGCGACGCCGTGAGCCCCGGTGAAGACGAACAAGGAGTCCATCGTCATGGCGTTGGCACCACGAATGTCGGTGTCCAGCCGGTCCCCCACGAAGATCGGTGCCTTGCACCCGAGACGCGAAACGGTGGCCTCCAGCAGCGGACGGTAGGGCTTGCCAGCGATGACCGGCATGGCGTCACACGTCGTCGCGACGACCTGGAGCTGGGCGCCGATGCCGGGGACGATGCCCCGATCGGTGGGGCGGGTGATGTCCGGGTTGGCCGCGTACCATTTGGCTCCGGCCTGCAGGGCGAGCCCGGCTTCCTCCAACAACGACCAGTCAATGTGGGGGTCGTAGCCCTGGATGACCGCCACCGGATCATCCTGCGCCGATTCCACTGTCACGAGCCCGCGAGATCGCGCCTCCACACGCAGCGACTCGGTACCGATGATGAGCACCTTGGCCCCTGCAGATAGCTGTTCGGCGGCAAGATCGGTGATGGCCTGAGCTGAGGTGACGACGTCACTGGCCTCCGTGGGGATACCGATGTCGGTCAAATGCTGGGCAACTACCTCCGCGGACCGGGCCGCATTGTTGGTGACGAAGCCAACCTTGACCCCTCGGCGACGCAGTTCCGCAATCGTGTCCGGGGCAGCAGGTACTGGATGGGGCCCCAGGTAGACGACTCCGTCCAGGTCGAAGAGGACTGCGTCATGTCCGTCAATGAGGGCGCCGCTCACTGATTCGTCTCCTCGTCGTCGTCCATCTCGATGAAAACCATGTCGTCCGCGTCGTCAAGGTCCTCGCTCGGCTCCTTGCCATCAATGATGTCGATGCGGTCCTGGCAGTCCAGGAAATTGGCCGGATCGTGACTCTGGGCCGACACGAACCACTTCCGCGCACCGGCGGTGTCGCCTTCCTCGAGCAAGGTCTCGGCGTAGGCGTAGTGCAGACGGGCTGTGGCCTCGGTTGGTGCCTTGAGGTTCTTGACGGCCTCGCGCAGCAGGCGGACGGCCTCGGCCTTCTGGTCGAGGTCTCGACGGGCACCGGCCTGGACGAGCACCAGCTCAACCTGCTGAGCCGGGGTGAGATCGGCTTCCTGCCCCTCACGAATGAGGCGAAGAGCAGCCTGGGGACGCCCCAGCGCGCGCTCGCAGTCGGCCATCACGGGAAGGAAGTTGTCATTACCGGTCATGCGCCGCAGGGCGCGGTAGTCGTTGAGTGCCGAGGCATACTCGCCGGCCTGGTAAGCGGCTTCGGCAGCCACCTCACGCAGCACGGGCAGACGCGGAGCACGCCTTCGCGCCGCCTGGGCATGGGCGTTGGCCTGGGCAGGATCCTCATCGAGGAGTTCGGCAGCCGCGACGAGGTGCCCCTCGATGATGTGGGCAGTGTCGGCAGGAACACCACGAAGCTCGGCACGCACCGAGGCGGGCAGAGCCTTCTCATCGAAGTCCAGCGGTGCCATCGGCTCGTCGGTGGCCTGAGTCACCTTCTCCTCAAGAGTGCCATCGCCAGTAGGACGACCGTTGCGACGGTCATCACGGTGTTCATTGCGACGGTCATCCCGCGGGCCGCTCCGGAAGTTCTTGCGATCCGACTTGCGGAATTCCCTGCGGCCGTCCTGACGGTCCTTGTCCCAGCGACGGTCACCGCGCCGACGGTCGTCGCGGTCATTCCAGCGACCATCGCGTCCTTGACCGCCACGCCGTGCCCCACGGTCGTCTCGCCAAGGACGATCCGAGTCGCCCTCACGACGGGGCTTACGATCGTCATCCCAACGACGTCCACCGTCGCGACGAGACTTGTGATCGTCATTCCAACGACGATCTCCATCCCCCCCGCGTCCTTGCCAGCGATCCCCGCGACGACCTCCGTCATCGGACCAGGATCGACGGTCACGGCGGTCACCACCACGACCATTCGACTTCGAGTTCCAACCGCTGCGTCCGCCCGACTTGCCGGACCATCCATTGCGGCCCTGACCTCGTCGGTCTCCGCCGGATCGGCCGTTGTTGGGGGAGGAAGAATCTGCCATGTCTCCTATTGTCCCGCACACCCGGCCATCATGGCGAACCGAGATCGAAGCCGGTTCACCATGTGCTTGACGGCCAGCCAGCGACCCCATGATCGTCACCGTCGGCGATGAGCGCTCACAGATCGCACACCAGCCATCTAGGATCAACTGACGTGAGCCAATTCGACAACCGCGCCAAGGACTGGGAGACCAATCCTCACAGGCACAAGCAGGCAAAGCGCGTCGCCCGCGCAATCGTCGAGACGATGTGTCCGGGCGACAATCACAGAATCCCCGACCTCGACGTCTTGGAAATCGGAGCGGGAACGGGCCAGCTTGCCATCGAGATTGCCGATTTGGTGATGCCGGCCACCTGGACGTTCACATTGACCGACACCAGTGAGGGAATGCGCAGGGTTGCCACCGAACGAACCTCGGACCGGGGATGGAAGGTCCTCGATCGGGATTACTCATGTCCTTCAACGAAGCTGGACGACGGCAACTATGACCTCGTCATCGCCCAGATGGTCCTGCACCACGTCAAGGACCTGGCGACGTTGTTTTCATCCGTGCACAAGATGTTGAAACCGAACGGAACCTTCATCGCCATCGACCTCACCGAGAAGGAGGGACGGGCATTTCACGTCCATCACTCCGATGGTGACGACGACCCACGCTATTACCACGACGGCTTCACCGAAGAAACAATGAACCGACTGTGTTCACATGCAGGGTTCAGCGAGATGACGTGGTCAGTGCCGTTGACCATCAAGCGCGAACGCGACGGACAAATCAAGGAGTTCCCACTTTTTCTGGCCAAAGCTCAGCGCTGACGGCGCCCGAGTCGATGAATTCGAATTCGTCCCCATGACCGCGTCAACATGCCGGCGCGGTCATCGTTTTTGGTTTTCTTCGCCATCAGACATGACGAGGAACAACGCTGAACAATGACGCCCGAATACGGGAAGCCAACACGCTCGGCATAGGTTGGCGGTTGTGTAGGAGTACAGAAAAGCTCCGGGCGGAACACTCGAAAATGTTCCGCCCGGAGCTATTGAAAAATAAATTCCGGCGGCGTCCTACTCTCCCACACGATCCCTCGTGCAGTACCATCAGCGCTGGAAGGCTTAACTACCGGGTTCGGTATGGGACCGGGTGTTTCCCTTCCGCTATGGCCACCGGAAAAACTATGGGGCCAGTCAGGCTTGGCGCAACCCCCGCGTGGGGGCTGGGAGCCGTACAGTGGATGCGATCATCACAATTCTTCTTGGACGTGAAAGTGTGTGTTTGTAAGTCCTCGGTCTATTAGTACCAGTCAGCTCCACACCTTACGATGCGTCCACGCCTGGCCTATCAACCCGGTCGTCTACCGGAGACCTTACCAGATTCATCTGCAGGAACCCTCATCTTGAAGCGTGCTTCCCGCTTAGATGCTTTCAGCGGTTATCACAACCCGACGTAGCCAACCAGCCATGCTCTTGGCAGAACAACTGGCACACCAGAGGTCAGTCCGTCCCGGTCCTCTCGTACTAAGGACAGCCCTTCTCAAGATTCCTCCGCGCGCAGCGGATAGGGACCGAACTGTCTCACGACGTTCTGAACCCAGCTCGCGTGCCGCTTTAATGGGCGAACAGCCCAACCCTTGGGACCGACTCCAGCCCCAGGATGCGACGAGCCGACATCGAGGTGCCAAACCATGCCGTCGCTATGAGCGCTCGGGCAAGATCAGCCTGTTATCCCCGGGGTACCTTTTATCCGTTGAGTGACGGCGCGTCCACAAGCCACCGTCAGATCACTAGTCCCGACTTTCGTCCCTGCTCGACCTGTCAGTCTCACAGTCAAGCCCCCTTGTGCACTTACACTCGACACCTGATTACCAACCAGGATGAGGGAACCTTTGGGCGCCTCCGTTACCTTTTAGGAGGCGACCGCCCCAGTCAAACTACCCATCAGGCACTGTCCCTGAACCGGATCACGGCCCAAAGTTAGATAACCAGAACGACCAGAGTGGTATTTCAACAATGACTCCACAACCACTGGCGTGGCCGCTTCACAGTCTCCCACCTATCCTACACAAGTCGTCCCAATCACCAATACCAAACTATAGTAAAGGTCCCGGGGTCTTTCCGTCCTGCTGCGCGTAACGAGCATCTTTACTCGTAATGCAATTTCACCGAGTTCATGGTGGAGACAGTAGGGAAATCGTTACTCCATTCGTGCAGGTCGGAACTTACCCGACAAGGAATTTCGCTACCTTAGGATGGTTATAGTTACCACCGCCGTTTACTGGGGCTTAAGTTCACCGCTTCGCCAACGCTAACAGTTCCCCTTAACCTTCCAGCACCGGGCAGGAGTCAGTCCGTATACATCGTCTTACAACTTCGCACGGACCTGTGTTTTTGGTAAACAGTCGTTTCCCCCTGGTCTCTGCGCCCCTCACCGCTACCAGCTGTAAAAGCCTTGACAGTTCAGGTCCCCCTTATCCCGAAGTTACGGGGGCATTTTGCCGAGTTCCTTCACCATGATGATCTCGATCGCCTCGGTATACTCTACCTATCCACCAGTGTCGGTTTAGGGTACGGGCGGACCAGCCACCTCGCTCACGAAGATTTTCTCGACAGTACAGGATCACTCACTCACCCACGTTCCGTGGGCTCGCCATCATGCCTCAACCACAACCCTGGCGGATTTACCTACCAGACGGTCCACACATTTAGCCCCGGACAACCATCGCCGGGGATGAGCTACCTCCCTGCGTCCCTCCGCAGCTTGCCTACTACATGATCGGTTCACACACTCACCACACCACCACAACATCAAAGACATCACAATGGCAGGCTCGCACGCTTAGCATCACACACCTCGACACGGACGGTGACAAGCCGGTACCAGAATATCAACTGGTTATCCATCGACTACGCCTGTCGGCCTCGCCTTAGGTCCCGACTCACCCAGGGCAGATTAACTTGACCCTGGAACCCTTGGATAATCGGCGGACGGGTTTTCCACCCGTCATTCGCTACTCATGCCTGCATTCTCACTCCCGCACAATCCACCACACGGTCACCCGGCAGCTTCACCTCGCACAGGACGCTCCCCTACCCAAACCCCCACAAAGGAGATCTGCCACAGCTTCGGCGGATAACTTAAGCCCCGCTACATTGTCGGCGCGGAATCACTTGACCAGTGAGCTATTACGCACTCTTTCAAGGATGGCTGCTTCCAAGCCAACCTCCTGGCTGTCTACGCAACTCCACATCCTTTTCCACTGAGTTACCACTTAGGGGCCTTAGCTGATGATCTGGGCTGTTTCCCTCTCGACGACGAAGCTTATCCCCCGCCGTCTCACTGCTACGCTCCACTTGCCGGCATTCGGAGTTTGGCTGATTTCGGTAAGCTGATAGGCCCCCTAGACCATCCAGTGCTCTACCTCCGACAAGAACCACGCAACGCTGCACCTAAATGCATTTCGGGGAGAACCAGCTATCACGGTGTTTGATTGGCCTTTCACCCCTATCCACAGCTCATCCCCTCCATTTTCAACTGAAGTGGGTTCGGACCTCCACGACGTCTTACCGACGCTTCATCCTGGCCATGGATAGATCACACCGCTTCGGGTCTAGAACACGCGACTCACGCCCTTATCGGACTCGCTTTCGCTACGACTCCCCCACACAGGTTAACCTCGCCACGCATCACTAACTCGCAGGCTCATTCTTCAAAAGGCACGCCATCACCCCACAAGGCTCTGACGGCTTGTATGCGACCGGTTTCAGGTACTATTTCACTCCCCTCCCGGGGTACTTTTCACCATTCCCTCACGGTACTGATCCACTATCGGTCACCAAGGAGTATTTAGGCTTGACGGGTGGTCCCGCCAGATTCACGCGAAATTCCACGAGTTCCACGCTACTTGGGGTAACCCTCACCAGTGCCACGCTTACAGTTACGGGACTCTCACCCACTCCGGTACGCCTTCCCAGACGCTTCACCTTCACGCAACATTTATCACTGGCCAATCCTGCGGCAGCAGAACCCAAAGGCCCCCACAACCCCGCACATGCAACACCTGCCGGCTTGAACACACACACGGTTTAGCCTCATCCACTTTCGCTCGCCACTACTCACGGAATCACGGTTGTTTTCTCTTCCTACGGGTACTAAGATGTTTCACTTCCCCGCGTTACCTCCCACACCCCTATACATTCAGGGCAGGGTCACCGGACACTACTCCGGACACTCCAGGTTTCCCCATTCGGACACCCCCGGATCACAGCTCGTTTACCAACTCCCCAGGGCTTATCGCAGGTTACAACGTCCTTCATCGGCTCTTGGTGCCAAGGCATCCACCGATCGCACTTAACAACTTGCACAACAACACAAGACACAAAAAATTAAGATGCTCGCATCCACTATACAGTTCTCAACCACCACACGAATCAACACCACACCCACCACACAGCAGACGCAGCATCACCGCACCAGGCCACCACACACCAGTGTGATACCCCAGAACCCCAACAGCATGCCCCAGACCGTCCACCACAAGATGAACACGCCAATGTTCCACAAGAAGCTAACCCATCCACCAACGACTCACAACGAGCCACACAGCAATGATGAGTCCTGACAATGAAGTGCTCCTTAGAAAGGAGGTGATCCAGCCGCACCTTCCGGTACGGCTACCTTGTTACGACTTAGTCCTAATTACCAGTCCCACCTTCGACGGCTCCCCCACACAGGTTAGGCCACCGGCTTCGGGTGTTACCGACTTTCATGACTTGACGGGCGGTGTGTACAAGCCCCGGGAACGTATTCACCGCAGCGTTGCTGATCTGCGATTACTAGCGACTCCGACTTCATAGGGTCGAGTTGCAGACCCCAATCCGAACTGAGACCGGCTTTCCGAGATTCGCTCACCCTCACAGGCTCGCAACTCTTTGTACCGGCCATTGTAGCATGCGTGAAGCCCTGGACATAAGGGGCATGATGACTTGACGTCATCCCCACCTTCCTCCGAGTTGACCCCGGCGGTCTCCACTGAGTCCCCACCATAACGTGCTGGCAACAGTGAACGAGGGTTGCGCTCGTTGCGGGACTTAACCCAACATCTCACGACACGAGCTGACGACAGCCATGCACCACCTGTGAACCAGCCCCACAAGGAGGCATACCCATCTCTGAGCACTCCCAGTCCATGTCAAACCCAGGTAAGGTTCTTCGCGTTGCATCGAATTAATCCGCATGCTCCGCCGCTTGTGCGGGGCCCCGTCAATTCCTTTGAGTTTTAGCCTTGCGGCCGTACTCCCCAGGCGGGGTACTTAATGCGTTAGCTACGGCACGGAATCCGTGGAATGGACCCCACACCTAGTACCCACCGTTTACAGCGTGGACTACCAGGGTATCTAAGCCTGTTCGCTCCCCACGCTTTCGCTCCTCAGCGTCAGGAAAGGTCCAGAGAACCGCCTTCGCCACTGGTGTTCCTCCTGATATCTGCGCATTCCACCGCTCCACCAGGAATTCCATTCTCCCCTACCTTCCTCAAGTCAACCCGTATCGAAAGCACGCTCAGGGTTAAGCCCCAAGTTTTCACTTCCGACGCAATCAACCACCTACGAGCTCTTTACGCCCAATAAATCCGGACAACGCTCGCACCCTACGTATCACCGCGGCTGCTGGCACGTAGTTAGCCGGTGCTTCTTCTGCAGGTACCGTCACAAAAGCTTCGCCCCTGCTGAAAGCGGTTTACAACCCGAAGGCCGTCATCCCGCACGCGGCGTTGCTGCATCAGGCTTCCGCCCATTGTGCAATATTCCCCACTGCTGCCTCCCGTAGGAGTCTGGGCCGTATCTCAGTCCCAATGTGGCCGGTCGCCCTCTCAGGCCGGCTACCCGTCAAAGCCTTGGTAAGCCACTACCCCACCAACAAGCTGATAAGCCGCGAGTCCATCCAAAACCGCCGAAGCTTTCCAACCCCCACCATGCAGCAAGGATTCCTATCCGGTATTAGCCCCAGTTTCCTGAAGTTATCCCGAAGTCAAGGGCAGGTTACTCACGTGTTACTCACCCGTTCGCCACTCGAGTACCCCCAAAGGGGCCTTTCCGTTCGACTTGCATGTGTTAAGCACGCCGCCAGCGTTCGTCCTGAGCCAGGATCAAACTCTCCAATGAAAAAATATCACCCACCCACACACACAATGCAGGCAACGGTGTCACAAGAGAATCCAAAACACTAACCCCAAACACTGACCAAAAAAATTCAGTCCATGTCCAGAATCACAAAGGAATTCATAAACAAATCCGACACATCCATAGATGCATCAAAAAATCATTGACTATCAAAGACACACTGTTGAGTTCTCAAGCATCACACCCACCAGAACAACCCCACCGCTTAACCAGCAGGACCACCCCAAGGCGACCCGACCGACCCTACCACACCAACCCCAACCCCGCAAAACCCGCGGTTTCAAGATCAGCCAGCAAAACCAGCCGAAACCGTGCCACCACTCCGAAAAGCAGCGACCCGATCAACTTTACCGGATCAATCCTGAATGTCAAATCCAGGAATTCACCAGGGAAATCACCATCAGAAAAACCATCCAGTCATTCCCAGCCCCCTCCAACAAGGGAACCCGCAGAAGCCTAAACACTCATCAAACAATCGTCAAATCGTGTCACCAACAATCCCACAACAGGACCATCAGCACTCCCACCAGCCCACACCCACCAGGCGCCAGGCCGAGAGACAACACTGCCACAACCACACCCCCAACGCAAATCGGGCTGATTCAGGACTCGAACCGCCCCACCGTCCGGCCGCGTCACGGTTGCGTTTGGTGGGTAAATACAACCGTCCGGGGACCACCGCAGACACGGTGATCCCCGGACGGATCCGACATGGAGGTGCTCAGCGGGTCAACGCACCCACCGTCTTCTTGCCTCGACGCACCAACGCCACTCGACCACATAGGAAGTCATCGTCACTCAGACGCTGATCCGGATCAGTCACCTTGACGTTGTTGAGGTATGCGCCGCCCTCTGTCACGGCCCGCTTGCCGGCAGACTTGGTGTCGACGATTCCAGCCGCAACCATGGCGTCAACGATTGTCGGGTACTCGCCACCCTCATGATGGGCAGCACCCAGCTCGTCAGCAAGGGAAACCACCGTTTTCTCGTCGAGGTCACGCAACTCACCGCGTCCGAAGATGGCCTGAGCAGCGGCCTCGGCAGCCTTGCGCTGCTCGACCCCGTGAACCAGATCCGTGAGGTCATCCGCCAGACAGTGCTGGGCAGCACGCCGCCAGGGCTCCTCCTCGGTCTTGCGAGCCAGCTCCTCGATCTCCTCACGGGAGCGCGGGCTGAAGATCTTGAGGTACTCGATGACCTTCGCATCCTCCGCATTGAGGAAGAACTGGTGGAAGGCATAAGCACTCGTCAGCTCCGGATCGACCCAGACCGTCCCGGACTCAGTCTTGCCGTACTTGGTGCCATCAGCCTTGGTCAACAGCGGGGTCACTAGACCGTGCACGACGTCACCGGTCGTCCTGCGGATGAATTCTGCACCCGCTGTGATGTTCCCCCATTGATCCTGAGCACCGGTCTGCAAGGTGCAGCCATAGCGCCTGTGCAGCTCGTAGAAGTCGAGCGCCTGAAGCAGAACGTAGCTGAACTCGGTGTACGAGATGCCGCTCTCGAGACGTCGGGCCACCACGTCGCGGGTAAGCATTCGGTTGATGGAGAAGTACTTGCCGACGTCACGCAGGAAGTCCAACGCGGTGTACTCGACCGTCCAGTCGTAGTTGTTGACGATCCGAGCGGCGTTCGGGCCCTCGGTGTCAACGTACTTGCTCACCTGCTCCTTGATGGACTCGACCCACTCGGCGACGACCGCACGGTCGTTCATCTGACGCTCACCCGTCATCTTCGGATCACCGATGAGACCAGTCGCCCCACCAACGAGAAGCAACGGCTTGTGACCGCGTTCCTGCAGGGCCCGCACCAGCATCAACTGAACGAGGTGACCAATGTGAAGGCTCTTGGCAGTTGGGTCGAAACCCACATAGAAGGTGACGGGTCCTTGGGCGAGGTGGGCCTCCAATGCCTCACGGTCGGTGGAATCGGCAACAAGCCCTCTCCACTCCAGGTCGTCCAACAGATCCGACACGTCAACTTCCTCTCGTTAAGACCCCACGTGGGGTCGATTCAGCGTCAGTCTATCGACAGAGCCGTTCTCCGCAGTTCGCTCAGGCATGAGCCGGACGCGAGAGTATCTCGGCGGGAACACCACTGACGGCCATCTGTGAGAAGGCGCCCGCGAGCTCTCCGGCGTCGACCCCGGTGGCGCACATCAGAGCGATGGTGTCGTCCCCGGCAATCGTTCCCAGGATGATGTCCAGGCCCGCCTTGTCGATGGCAGATCCGTAGTACTGGGCAGCACCCGGCGGGGTCTTGAGCACCACGAGGTACTCATTATTTTGCACCCCGGTGCACAGCTCCTTGGTCATTCGTGCCAGCTTGATCCATGCCGGCGAGCCCGTGGTCACATCCGAGGGGTGCTCTCCCTCAGGAATTGAATAACACGGGTTTCCGACATGATCACGCCCCCGGACGGCTCCGATCTCGACAAGGTCACGGGAAAGGGTACCTTGAGAGGCGACGAAGCCTTCCGAGGCCAGGATCTCGCCCAACTCAGCTTGGGAGGAAATCCTTCCCTCCTGAATCAAGGCGCGGATGCGGGCGTGCCGCGCTGCGCGTGAGGTCGGCGCCAAGTGCCCCTCGCCCATGGAACCTCCTTAGATCACGCACCATTGGACCGGCTGCTAAATTTTCGACAGACCACATAAGTATGCATCAATACAGCGGCCCGAGTCCAACCACGACTCAGAGGACGCTCTCCATACCCGCAATGAAGATTGCCAGCGCGAGGTCGAAATCCGCCTCTTGCCGGGCGAGATCGGTCTCCCCCATGACGCCCAGGTCGTGCAACTGGGTGCGGGTCTGCTCCTCCATGGTGTGGCCCAGAACGAGATGCACGATGGCCCGCGAAACTCCCCCGGCACGATCAGCATCAAAGCCATGAGCTGCCAGAAATTCCCGCACCGTCACGATGGGATCAACTTCCCCCAGCCCCACCGAGATCGTCGAGGCAACCAGTTCCGCACCGTCACGATGGGCGAGCAGGGTCCTTCGGAAACACCGGGCCCACTCGTCAATACCTTCAGCGAGGTCAGCCTCTGCAACCGGTACGGACGTCGGCCCTCCATCCACTGCCAAGATCTCGTCGCTCACTGCCGCCAACAGACTCTGCTTATTGGCAACATGCCAGTACAGAGCGCCGGCCTTGACACCGAGCCGTTCAGCCAACCGGCGCATGGAGAGGTCACCGAGCCCGTAGGTGTCGAGGATCTCAACTCCCGCCCGGACGACGTCCGCCTTGGTCAGGCTCACGGTGACTCCTCGAACTCGATGACACTTTTTGTCGGGGGTGGCCCACGTCGACCGAACCTCATGGACTACATTGAACCCCGTTCAATCCTGAACGGTGTTCAGGACGTCTCCAGTCTCGGAAGGACCAGAGCATTGCTGAATCTAGCCGACATGACCGAGCGCGGCCTGAGAGGGGAGTCGATCACCCGCGAGGAGGCTCTCGAGATCCTTCGCAGCAGTGATGAAGAACTCATGTCGATCATCGCCGCTGCCGGAAAGATTCGTCGCCACTTCTTCGACAACCGGGTGCGCCTCAATTACCTGGTCAACCTCAAGTCGGGCCTGTGCCCCGAGGACTGCTCATACTGCTCGCAGCGCCTGGGGTCTCGTGCCGAGATCATGAAGTACTCCTGGGCCGACCCCGAGAAGGTGCACGAGGCCGTCGAGGCTGGTATCGCCGGCGGGGCCCGTCGCGTCTGCATGGTGGCCTCCGGGCATGGCCCCTCCACGCGAGATGTCGAGCGCGTCAACGGCATGGTGCGCTCCCTCAAGGCAGACCATCCCGACGTCGAGGTCTGCGTCTGTCTGGGCTTCGTGGACGACGAGAAGGCCGCCTCCATCAAGGAGGCCGGTGCCGACGCCTACAACCACAACGCAAACACCGCTCGCTCCCACTACGACGAGATCTGCACCACCCACTCCTACGAGGACCGCATGGACACCGTCGAGGTCCTCAAGCGCAACGGCCTCTCCCCCTGCTCGGGCGTCATCGCTGGCATGGGCGAGACCGACGAGGAATTCGTCGACGTCATCTTCGACCTGCGTGAGCACGGCGTCGACTCGGTGCCCGTCAACTTCCTGCTGCCCTTCGAGGGAACTCCGCTCGCCGGTGGCGCCCAGCACATCACCCCGCAGTGGTGCCTCAAGCGTCTGGCCATGGTCCGCTTCGTCCATCCGGACTCCGAGGTGCGTGCTGCTGCCGGTCGTGAGCAGCACATCCGCACCATGCAGCCGCTGGCCCTCGAGGTCGTCAACTCCATCTTCCTGGGCGACTACCTCACCAGTGAGGGCGCTGCCGGCGCTGCCGACCTGCAGATGATTCAGGATGGCGGCTTCGTCCCTGAAGGGGCCGACGGACAGCCCATGGTTCACACCACCGTCGATTCGTACCAGTCAGCTGACCTGCCCATCAACGCGGTTCCGATCCGTCACCGTGGCGTTGGCAGTGAGGTTCCGGCAAACGCCTGAGCCACACCCATCCAGATCTCAGCACACGCCTGAACACAGCATGGGGGCCGACGTCATGTCGGCCCCCATGGCATGTATCGGATAGATATCAGGACCTCAGCTGAGCCCCACAAGCCTCCTCGGCGCGAGCCACCGCAGCGTCTCGAGCCTCAGCAGCCTCGGCGTCGGTGAGAGTCCGGTCGGCGGCGCGCAGTCGCAGGTTGAAGGCCAGGGACTTGTGTCCCTCACCGACCTGCTCGCCCTCGTAGACGTCGAACAGCTCGACCGACTCCAGCAACGGTCCAGCACCTTCGATGAGGGCCTGCTGGACGTCCTCGCTGGGGACGGACTCATCAACGACAAGAGCGACGTCCTCCTTGGCCACCGGGAAGCTCGAGATCGCCTTGACCTGGCCACCACGAGGTGCAGCGGCCACCAAGGCGTCAAGGTTGAACTCAACGGCACAGGTTCGCTGCGGCAGACCAGCACTCGACACCACGGTCGGGTGCAGCTCGCCCGCGTGACCGATGACCTTGCCGCCCACGATGAGAGCGGCGCACCGGCCGGGATGCCACGGAGCCTGCCGGTCCGCCGTACGCTCCAACGTGACGCCGACGGCGTCAGCGGCCTTCTGAGCCACCAGCACCGCATGACGCCAATCCGCCTTGACGGGCTCGCCGTCCCAGCGATCAGGCAGCCAATTTCCGCAGATGACCGCGGCCAGCATGCGCGGCTGGGCTGGCAGAGCGGCGTCGATCTCAGCGAGAACCTCGTCGGAGGGACGCTCGTCGACACCAGGACGTGGCGCCCTGGCCGGGATCACGGCGCGGAAGACCGCACCGCTCTCGAAGACCGCGAGATCTTCCTGGGACCGCGACATGTTCGTCGCCACGGCGTGGAAAAGTCCCGGCAACAGGCTGGTGCGCAGATAGGGGTGAGTGTCGTCAAGCGGATTGGCCAGCTTCACCGTCGCATGACGAGGGTCATCGGCACTGATCCCGAGGGTTTCGAGATCCTTGTCGCCCATGAACGGCAAGGTGATGAGCTCGACGAATCCGGCCTCGACGACCGAACGCAGCACGCGACGACCGGCCTGCTGGGCCTTGGTCAGACCGGCGGCGCCCAGGCTTGGCGGGAGAGCCAGCTCAATGCGGTCGAAACCGATCTTGCGGCCGATCTCCTCGACGTAGTCGTATGCGTCGACCAGGTCAGGACGCCAGGTCGGCGGGACGAGGCTGAGGGAATCGCCCAGGGCGGTCACTTTGACACCCGAACGGGTGAGGATCTCGATGACTTCCTCGGTGGACACCTTCGTGCCCAGGATGCGGCCCGGCAGCTCGGCGCTGATGGTCTGGTGCGGCATTTGCGGCACCTCGCCGACGACCGTCGGCTCACCGATGGTGGCTCCACCGTACTGAGCCAGCAGCTCGGCGGCGCGAACGGCGGCAGTGTGGGCGCACACCGGGTCGACTCCGCGCTCGAAGCGACGGGAGGCCTCCGAACCCAGCTTGTGACGTCGGTAGGCCCGAGCCACCGTCATGGGATCGAAGTGAGCCCCCTCGAGGATGATTGAGGTCGATTCCGAACTCATCTCGGTGGCGGAACCACCCATGACACCCGCCAGGCCAATGGCACCCGAGTCATCCGCGATGACCAGGTCATCGGGATCAAGGGTGCGCTCGGTGTCGTCGAGGGTGACCAGGTGCTCACCCTCGTGAGCCTTACGAACGACGATCGTCCCACTCACCTTGTCGGCGTCGTAGGCGTGGAGGGGCTGGCCGGACTCCAGCATGACGTAGTTGGTGACGTCGACGGCCAGGCTGATCGGACGCATTCCTGCCCGGGTAATGCGATCGGTGATGAACCGCGGGGTCGGTGCGTGCGGATCCAGACCGGTCACCGGCAGGGCGACGAACTGGCTGCACGCATTCGACTGAATGTCGACCGCCACAGGCCCTTCAACCGGGCTGATCGGCTGCTCGTCATAGGGATCGGGGAAGTGCACCGACATGGCATGGGCCACCTCGCGGGCAATGCCACGCACCGACATGCAGTAGCCAATGTCGGGAGTGACGTCGACGTCGAGGACCTCTTCAGGCACGCCCAGAATCGGCAGGGCATCCTCGCCAGGAACCAGCTGGTGTCCCTCGACAGATGGCGGCAGAGTGATGATGCCGGAGTGGTCGACACCGATACCCAACTCGTCGGCGGCGCAGAGCATGCCGTCGGACATGTGGCCGTAGGTCCTGCGGGCACTGATGGCGAATCCGCCGGGAAGCACCGCTCCGGGCAGGGAGACGACCACCCAGGCGCCTTCGACGGCATTGGGAGCACCACAGATGATGCCCCGTCCCTCGACGCCATCCTCAACGTTCTTGGGGTGTCCCTCGGCGTTGTACCGGGGACCGACGTCGACCCGACACCAGTTGATGGTCTTGCCGTTCTTCTGCGGCTCGGGGATCGAGGACAGGATGTGACCGATGACGATCGGGCCCGAGAGCTCGCCACCGACGACCTCGACCTTCTCAACGGTCGCGGTGTGGTCGGTGAGGGCCTGAGCCACCTGCTCGGTGGTGGTGCCGTCAGGCAGATTGACCATGGCCTGCAGCCATGATATGGGGACCTTCATCGTGCTCCTCCCTTGAGTGAGCGGCTGAATCGGACATCACCCTCGACGAAGTCGCGCAGGTCAGGGGCGTTGTTGCGGAACATCACCGTGCGGTCAATGCCCATTCCGAAGGCGAACCCGGAGTAGACGTCGGTGTCGATTCCGCAGGCGATGAGCACGCGCGGGTTGACGATGCCGCAGCCGCCCCACTCGATCCATCCCTCGGAGCGGCACGTACGGCACGGACGGTCGGGATTGCCGACCGAGGCCCCGTGACAGACGAAGCACTCCAGGTCGACCTCGGCGCTGGGCTCGGTGAACGGGAAGTAGTGCGGACGGAACCTGGTACGCACGTCACCGAACATTGCGCGGGCGAAGGCGTCGACGGTGCCCTTGAGGTGACCCATCGTGATGCCCTTGTCCACGCACAGCCCCTCGACCTGATGGAAGACCGGCAGGTGGGTGGCGTCGTACTCATCGGCACGGAACACCTTGCCCGGGCTGATGATGCGCACCGGCGGCTGTTGCTTGAGCAGGGTGTGAATCTGCACCGGGCTGGTGGCGGTGCGCATGCACTTGCCATCGCTGACCGGATCGAGCCACAGGGTGTCCTGCAGGGCGCGGGCGGGATGGTCGGTGCCCAGGTTCAATGCGTCGAAGTTGAACCACTCGGACTCGGCCTCCGGGCCCTCCGCGATCTCCCAGCCCATGGCGGTGAAGACGTCACAGACGTCGTCGATGAGGGCTGTGATCGGGTGTGGAGCGCCTTGAGGTGAAGTGACGACCGGCAAGGTGACATCGGTCGTCTCGGCGGCGAGACGAGCCTCCAGCTCAGCCTCGGCAAGCTCCTCCTGACGAGCCTTGAGAGCCTGGTTGACGCGGCCACGCGCCTGACCGATCCGCTTTCCGACGTCCTTGCGGGCAGCCGGAGGCAGAGCTCCAATCTCGCGGTTGGCCAAAGCCAGCGGAGACTTGTCACCGGTGTGGGCGATGCGCACCTGCTTGAGCTCGGCAGTGGTGGACGCCCCGGCGATCGCTTCCAGAGCCTCGGCCACCCGGGCGTCGACCTGGTCGGCGTCCAGGGTGCTCACCTGGACCGGGTCATAATTCGTGTTGGGGCCACTCATGGGCCTTCCCCCTGATGGGTTGACGTTGGAAAAGCGCCCGTCTCCGGGGCGCGAGTGTGCGACTGGCGTCGATCACCACGATTCTAGTGGTGTCGACGCCGTCAATGGTTGATGGCCGGTTCGCGGGAATCAGGCACGCTGCTCACTCACAGAACCGTCAGGCTCGCTGCTCACTCGCCGTGGCATACAGAACGACGGCGGCCGCAGTGGAGAGGTTGAGGGACTCAGCCGATCCCCACATCGGAACCCCGACGACCTCGTCAGCCAGGGCGCGATCCGCCTCGGGCAGTCCCCACGCCTCATTGCCCATCAGCCACGCGATGGGCCTCTTGAGACGTCCGGACCGGGCAACGGCGTCGAGGCCGTGACCTCCCCCGTCCGCGGCAAGCACCGTCATCTGGTGCCTGTGAGCCCACTCCACCGCATCGGCGAGGTCGACTCCGACGAGGACTGGCAGGTGGAAGATCGATCCCACCGAGGACCGAACCGTCTTGGGGTTGTGCGGGTCCACCGACCCGCGCGTCAGGATCACGCAATCGGCACCAAAGGCATCGGCGCAGCGGATGACCGTTCCGGCGTTACCGGGGTCACGGACCTGGGCGCAGATGACGGCCAGGTGCACGTCCTCGTCAGGCAACTCGTGGCGGGTAACCTGTCGGCAGACGGCGAAGACCCCCTGACTGGTGACAGTGTCGGACAAGGCACTGACGTCCTCGTCAGTCAGTAACGCCACCCTGATCCCACGACGTTCTGCGGCTCCGACGTGCTCGGCATCACGCACCGGATCCGAAGTGGCCAGCAGATTCACCTTGCCAGGCCACGCCAGTGCCTCGCGCACCGCCTGAGCACCCTCGACGAGAAAGAGCCCGGACTCCTCACGTCCGCGCCGCGATGAAAGACGACGGGCCGAACGCAGCGACCCCTTCGAGATGCGATCCCACCTCGAATGGTCGTCGTTCGGCCCGTCACTCATACCCACGTCAGGCAGCAGCGTTCTGCTGCTGGCTGGCCTTGGCGACCTCGACGAGGCTGTTGAAGGCGTCGATGTCGGAGACGGCCAGCTCGGCGAGCATCTTGCGGTCGACCTCGATGCCAGCGTTCTTCAGACCGTTGATGAAACGGTTGTAGGTCATGCCCTGGGCACGGGAGGCAGCATTGATGCGCTGGATCCACAGCGAGCGGAAGTCGCCCTTCTTGGCGCGACGATCGCGGAACGAGTAGGTGGCCGAGTGGAGGGTCTGCTCCTTGGCCTTGCGGTACAGGCGGGAACGCTGCCCGCGGTAACCGGAGGCCTGGTCGAGGACCTCGCGACGCTTCTTCTTGGCATTCACAGAACGCTTCACGCGTGCCATGGTGATTCTCCTTGGATCTCCCGGGTCAGTCCCGGATTGGTTCGGGGCGTGTGCCGCCCAGTGGACTTGGGGACGTCGTCAGTGGCGACGTCGACTGTCGTCAGCGGCCGGGGTGGCCAGCGAGCAGCTTCTTGACCTTGGCGGCCTCGCCCTTGGGCAGCACGGTCTCGCCGGTCAGACGGCGAGTGACGCGCGAAGACTTGTGCTCGTTCAGGTGGCGCTTGCCAGCCTTGCGAGCGGTGACCTTGCCCGAGCCGGTCACCTTGAAACGCTTTTTCGTCCCGGAGTGGCTCTTCATCTTGGGCATGGATGGCTCCATTCGTTCATGTGTGTCGTCCCGCGAACCGGAAGGGAAGGTCCCGGGCTGGCTCACCGGTGAAGACCGGATCGCCTGGTTCTGAGCAGTGCTCAGAGGTCGATGTCGGGGTCCATGTTGTCGGCGGGACCCTTCTTCTTCTTTTTCTTGGCGGTGCCGGCAGCAGCTCGCTGAGCAGCCTCGTAAGCCTTGTCGGCCTCAGCAGCCTCGGCGCGCTCAGCGGCTCGACGGTCACGCTCAGCCTTCTGATCCGCCTTGGCCTCGTTCTTCTTACGAGTCGGGGCGAGGATCATGAGCATGTTGCGGCCCTCCTGCTTGGGAGGGGATTCGACGGTCGCGTACTCGGTCAGATCGTCAGCAAGACGACGCAGCAGGTTGACGCCGAGCTCCGGACGGGACTGTTCACGGCCACGGAACATGATCGTGATCTTGACCTTGTCACCGGCCTTGAGGAACCGCAGAACATGGCCCTTCTTGGTCTCGTAGTCATGGTCGTCAATCTTGGGACGAAGCTTCATCTCCTTGATGATGGAGTTTGCCTGGTTGCGTCGCGACTCCCGGGCCTTCTGGGCCGCCTCGTACTTGAACTTGCCGTAGTCCATGAGCTTGACGACAGGGGGCCGGGCTTGCGGAGCCACCTCAACCAAATCGAGGTCCTGCTCGCGGGCGAGCTGCAGGGCCTGCTCGACCCTGACGATTCCGACCTGTTCGCCATTGGGGCCGACCAGGCGCACCTCGGGAACGCGGATCCGCTCGTTGATGCGGGGTTCAGTACTGATGGGGTCCTCCCGGATGTCTGTTCACTATGGGGACGTGTCTACGCCTCCGCGATCCGGGTACAAGAAAAGGCCCTCGCGGACATACGAAGGCCTGACTCGTACGGGTGCATGAAACACCCCAACAAACCCCTGGGATGGCACCCTGAGGCTCGTTGTTGACAACCCGGCGAACGGAATCCGCCCAGGTGGGGAGGTCAGGCCCCCTCTTCCACGTGACCAGCTCTGTACTGATCGCTCTGGAGATGCTACGGCATCAGACGTCGACACCCCAAATCGGGGGGGGGAAGGAACCATCCTCCGAAGCAACTCCAGACACCATGACCCTGCGTCAGGAGAGGTCCTCCCTGCGCACCCAGCCCCAGCCGTCCGCGAACTTCACGAGTTTTCCGCCCTGCTCGATCGGGCCGAGGACATCTGGCCCCAGGACGAGTGGAGCCGGACCCGCGACGTCGATGAGAAGGGCATCAGCCTGGACCTCGGTGACCGTGGCGGCCAGATCCGGTAATAGACCGGGAACCGGTCGAGCTCGGGAGTCCCATGCCATCAGGGAGTCGATACCGGTGAAGGCCAGCAGGGCAGTACTCCCCTGCTCGTTGGTGAGTTTGACCGCGGCGATCTCACCGGCCTCGTCCGCCATGACTGGCATGAAGAGACGAGCTCCCGCGCACAAGGTGGAGACCGCCTCGAGGTAGGCGTTGCGATACGTGTCGGGATCGTCGGCCAAGCAGGCAGCGAGGGCAGCGCGCACCCGGGGCTCGGCGTCTCCCCTGTCGCCGCCGCTGGGAGGAGATAGTGGAGCAGACACCTGCCGAACACTAGCTGACCGCCATGACACTCTTGCCTGCCGACCATGCCCATAGCCACGACGCACAAATGTCACCACCGTGTGAAACAGTTGAGGTATGAGCGAAACGACCGTCGTTGCCGTCGTCACCATCCTTCTGGTTGTCCTTCCGCTGTTGTGGGCCCTGTCAGGGTGGCTCTCGCGCCGCTCCTCCCGAGCCCTGCTGCGCGGATTGGGTCTGGCCCTCATTCCGACCGGCCTGGTCCTGACCGGACTGATGCGTCTGTTGGTCCGAGCAATCCACCTCGTCGTGGACTGGTTCGCCGGTACTGTCATGACGACAACCATCTGGATCGGCGTCATCGTCATTGCCATTGGCCTGGTGACCTGGTTCGTCGCCGGTTTCATGTCCCCGGTTGACCGCGAGACCGGACGTCAGCGTCGTCAGGGCCACGCCGCGCGCAAGCAGGCCCGAACGAAGGATGCATCCCCGGAATCCGCATCCACTCAGAATACGTCCCGGAGAACGACCCCGGTGACGCGTGGTCGAACCGCCGATGCCCCGAAGACGCCGGCCGATACCCCCGTTCCGACCTCGCCTTCCAGCTCCTCCAAGCCAGCTTCCAGCTCCAACAAGGCGGCCCCCAAGATCTCGGCCGCCGAGAAGGACGAGGACGCCGAACTCGAGGCCATCCTGCGCAAGCGCGGGATCGAGTGATCATTCCCCGAGACACACAGCAATGCCGTGGGCTCCGATCATCGGATCGGTGCCCACGGCATTTTTCAGTGACGGTGGAAAGTCATCGTGGCGATCACAGCCGGCAGGCGGACAACTCCGTCGACAGGATGGCACGGGCACCGGCGTCCCACAGTTCGTCCATGAGCCCCTGCACGGCCCCACGGGGAACCATGACGCGCACGGCATACCAGCCATTCTTCGCCAGCGGCGAGACGGTGGGGGCTTCCAGGCCAGGGGTCAGCTCGGTGACGGCACTGAGAGCCTCGGCCGGCACGTCGTAGTCGACCATGACGTAGCCACGGGCCACCTGGACACCATCAATGCGTCGTATGAAGTGGTCGAAGGTCGTGCCACCGGTGAAGTCCCGCCGCTGGATGAGCACGGCTTCGGACTCCAGGATGACGTCTCCGAAGACCTCAAGACCAGCCTTGCGCAGGGTGGTTCCGGTCTCGACGACATCAGCGATGGCGTCAGCCACCCCGAGTCGGATCGAGGACTCGACGGCACCGTCCAGGTGGATGAGGTGAGCGTCGATACCGCGCGTGGTCAGGAAGGATCCGAGCAGGCCCGGGTATGACGTCGCGATGCGCTTACCGGCCAGCCCCTCCACGGTGTTCTCAGGACTCTTGGGTGCCGCGAAACGGAACCTAGAGTGACCAAAACCGAGACCCTTGATCTCAGCAGCATCCGCACCGGAATCCAGCAGCAGGTCGCGGCCGGTGATACCGATGTCGAGGGTTCCCTCACCGACATACACCGCAATGTCACGCGGCCGCAGGTAGAAAAACTCCACCCCGTTGGCCTCGTCGACCAAGGTGAGGTCCTTACGATCGGAACGTTGACGGTAACCGGCCTCAGTCAACAGGGAGGACGTGGCTTCCGACAGGGCACCCTTGTTCGGTACTGCTACGCGCAGCAGGTCTGACATGAACTCTCCTCGGGAGATTGAGAAATCGGGAAAATGACGATGCTGGCCAGGCACAACCCGACCGGGGGAATTCACAGATGCTCGTAGACGTCGTCGAGGGTCAGCCCTTGCTTGATCATCATGACCTGCAGGTGATAAATCTCCTGGCTGATTTCCTCGGCCAGCCTCTCGTTACCTTCGTACTCGGCGGCCATCCAGACCTCAGAGGCTTCCTCCACAATCTTCTTGCCGATGGCATGCACTCCGCGGTCAAGCTCCTCGACGGTTCCCGACCCTGCAGGGCGGGTCTGTGCCTTGGTGGACAGCTCGGCGAAGAGTTCCTCGAATGTCTTGCTCACAGTGGCCAGGCTACCGACTGCGGTGGCATGACCAAGCTTGGGACCACGTGACGGACCATGCACGGTACCGGGCCCGGCATCCGATCAGGTCGCAGTCTCTCCTGCGTGCTGAGCTCGCCACCACGTCAGGAAGCCGTAGAGGCAGAAGGCTCCGTAAAAGACATACATCAGGGCACTCGGGTAGTACTGCGCGGTCGCCAGCAACGGGACGCCAACGATGTCCACGGCGATCCACACGAACCAGAACTCATTCCAGCCGCGTGCCATCCCCCACGTGGCAAGGATCGATCCGGTGAGGATCCAGGAGTCCGACAATGGGCCCCAAGAACCGAGGGCCTTGAGAACGAAGTAGAAGACGATGAGCATGGCGAGAGAGGCTGTCAGGCTGAGGATGCGTTCCCGACGAGTGGCCCACCTGGGATGGACGGCCACCTGGGAGGCGCCATTGTTGCGTCGGGTGGCAGCCCACACCACCCAGCCATAGGCGCTGGTCGCGAGGAAGAAGATCTGGCGGCCAGCCTGACCCCACAGGTTGAGGTCCTGAGGAGTGTGGAACACCCCGCCCAGGAAGACGGTGAACAGGATGACGTTCCCGACGATGCCGACCGGCCAGGCCCAGACCCGACGACGGGCGCCTCCGAGGGCCGATGCCAGTCCAAACAGGTTCCCGATGACCTCGCGCCACAGAATCGGCTTGCCCAGGCCCACATCGAGTTGAGCATTGAGCAGGGACGTGAGGACATTGGACACAGTTACACCTTTCCGACTGCAGGAGGGTGGTCGGCTCATTCTCGCAGATGATCCCGGGTGGACTTCACCCCGTCACATGGGTGGCCACGGCAGGGCTGGACGCAGTCCGCTCGGCCCCGGGAATGCACCGAACTCGAGGAGGTCTGCGGCTCGTTGCCGTAACGCCTCGACCTCGGCCATGTTGATGAACTCATCGAAGATGTCATCAGGCACAGCGACAACCTGGTCGAGCATCATCTCCTCGACCGGTTCCAGGGGTTGGCCTGCCCATCCCCACAACACCGTGCGCAACTTGGGCGCAGTGTGAAAGGCCAGGCCATTGTCCACCGCCCAGACATGGGCCGTCCCGTCCAGGTCCGGATCGGGGCCGAGCAGGATGTGACCGCCCTTGCGGTCGGCGTTGTTGGCGACGGCGTCGAAGAGGGCCAGAGCACGCAGCGCAGGATGCGGAGAGTGGGCGAGCCCGATCTCGTAGTCGTCCTCGTCGATGCCCAGCATGAATCCGTGCCAGTGTCCCGGGAGACGTTCGATGGTGTCTGCCACCACCAACGGATTCTCCAGGTCGTCGTCAATCCATCGCTGCATCGAACCGGCCCCCCGTGGGCCGTCCTCGATGAAGACGGTCAACGGCACCAGCGCAATACCCATGAGTTGGGACAGCAGGTAGGACGCAACCTCACGTCCGGCAAGAGTCCCGGCAGGGAAATCATGGAGACGTCGCTCGCGGGCAACCGGTTTGTACACCCACAACCGGTCGCCCGCATCGCGCACCAGGAGAGCGCCATTACTGGAATCGGGCAGGGCGCCATCGATCCGCCATGGAGCTCGGGGTCGAGGTGCTTGTGGCAGGTCCCAGGGGTTCGTCGAACTCACCACACCAGCGGCCTGCGGTAGCCATTTGACCGGGGACACAGGTGGCCCCCTGCCGAAAGGATTTGCTGGGCACAGTACGGGCAGTATTGGCGTCCCGACGCCACAATGACATTGCAACGAGCGACGAATTGGCGAGCCTGGGAGGTCGTCATGAGGATTTCGAGGGAATCTGGTGCCGCTTCCGGAAGTGTGGTCAACAGCATCGCGGGATCGTTGATCATCAACTCGTCATCGCTGACGGCATACATCTCGATTTCGATGCGCTTGCTCGGGTCGTCAAAGGCCATCGCCATGGTGCCAACCGTAAATTCCCCATCAAGGGGTGCGTCCAGCGGGGCGAGGTCATCAGGGGCCTCGATGGCCGGTGGGACAAGGACGTCGGCGGCATGGGCGGCCAAGCCGTCCAGAATCCTGTCCATCTGAAGCGCAAGCTGGCTGATCTGAGCCTTCTCGCATTGCACCGTCACCAGGCGAGAGCCTTCCCGAACCTGAAGGTGGAAGACCCGTGCACCCGGGCGACCAACGGTGCCGACCACGACCCGATCGGGCCGTTCGAATCGGAAGGTGCGACGAGTCATGCCTCCACCCTAGCCACTCGGCCCACTCCGATGCGCACAGGCTGGGCACCGTCTCACTGGGTGTCACCGCCGAGATGGCGGCCCGCGCTCGATCCTGCACCCAGAGGTTTGTCAGGGCGCCAATTGAGGGTTTGGAGACGCCACGTCGTGCCGTCCTGGACGAGTACCGTCATGCTGGCCGGGCTGATGACCAAGGATTGGAAGAGCCGATGTGGCAGGCCCACCAGGTCGGCGACGATGGCGCGCAACGGGTCGCCGTGACTGACCACGACCGCCTCGCCATCCCGCACCTCGTCAGCGATTCTGCGGGCTGCCTGAGCCGTTCGCAGGAACATGTCAGTCATGGTTTCGCCGCCTGGGAAGGCAGCCGCGGGCGGATTGTCGACTACCGTGTGCCATTCCGGCTCGCTGCTGAGACTCGACAAGGATTGTCCCGCCCACGCTCCGTAATCGCACTCGGCGATGGCGTCGTTCACGCGTATCGGGCAGGTCCACCCCGCGCCTTCGGTGATGATTGCGGCTGTTTGCCGTGCTCGGGTAACGGGGGAGGTGACGACGAGGTCAGGTTCCACATCTGTCAGTTGAGATGCCAGGGCCTTCGCGTCTCGGGTACCGACCTCGTCGAGGGGATGGTTCGAACGACCAGCGAGGATTCCCTTCGCATTGGCCTCAGTACGCCCGTGTCGAATGAGCAGAAGTCGCGCCATGGCGTCACTGTATTGCGCCCCAGTCCTGGCACCTTGCCTCAAGGCCGGCTTGAGGGTGCTCCGTTAGGGTGATCTGAACGAGGAGGACGCACACATGCGCTTAAGAACCGTCGGGGCCAGCGGCCTCAAGGTGTCTGCCATTGGTCTGGGTTCCCTGACCTGGGGCGGCCAGACCGACGCTCGTGAGGCTCGCTCCATGGTGCGCCGTTTCGTCGATGCCGGCGGAAACCTGGTCGATACCGCCCCCGCATACGGTGGTGGCTTCGCCGAACAGCTCATCGGGAAGCTCATTCACACTGACATCAGCCGAGATGACCTCGTCATCGCCACGAAGGCTGGGTTCGTCGTCGAGGGGAAGAAACGGGTTGTCGACACCTCTAGAACCGCTCTGTTGCGCGACCTGGAGGGATCTCTGCGTCGCCTCCACACCGACCACGTCGACCTGTGGCAGGTGCATGCCTGGGGAGATGCCCCCGTCGAGGAGACCTGCGCCGCCCTCGACCATGCTGTGCATTCAGGTATGGCCCGCTATGTCGGCGTGTCCAACTTCGTCGGCTGGCAGGCGGCAACGGCGGCCACATGGCAGCAGACGACCGGAACGCGAACTCCGCTGGTGAGCAATCAGGTCGAGTACTCCCTGTTGGCTCGTCGCGCCGAAATCGAGGTCGTTCCCTCTGCCCAACACCACGGCATGGGACTGTTGGCGTGGTCATCCTTGGGACGTGGCGTGCTGGCCGGTCGTTACCGCAACGGTACGCCCAAGGATTCTCGTGGCGGTTCTGACCGTCTCTCCTGGTTCGTGCAGCCCTATCTGACGCCCAAGTCCCAAGCTGTCGTCAATGCCATCTCGAAGGCGGCCGACGGACTGGGAGCGACAACTGCACAGATGGCTCTGGCATGGGTGCGTGACGCCCCCGTGGTGTCATCAGCCCTCGTCGGGCCACGAACGACGACACAGCTCGAGGAACTGCTCGGCGTCGACGACGTCGTGCTGCCCCCGGAGATCACCTCGGCCCTCGACGACATCACGGGCGGGCCGAACCTGGCCCGTCCCGAGGAGTCCTGAGGGGTCGTCGCACCGCGCCTGATCTCAGCGCTCACTACGAGGAACCCACGGCGTGGAGACCGGACCGTCGTAGAGCTCACGCGGCCTGGAGATCCTCGTCATTGGGTCCTCGGCGACCTCCTTCCAGTGCGCAATCCAGCCGGCCATACGGCCAATGGCGAACATGACGGTGAACATGTTGAGCGGAATCCCCAGGGCCCTCAGTACGATTCCGGAGTAGAAGTCCACGTTCGGGTAGAGCCTGCGCTCGACGAAGTAGTCGTCAGCCAGGACGGCCTCCTCGAGTTCCATGGCGACGTCGAGCAGTGGGTCCGGCTTGTGCATGGTATCCAGCAACGGACCGACAACACCGCGGAGAATCTTCGCCCTGGGATCCCAGTTGCGGTAGACGCGGTGCCCGAAGCCAGAAATCCTCTCCCCCGAGTCCTTGGCCTTTGCCAGGTACTGGCGCGAGGAGAGTCCCGAGTCATGGATACGCTGCAGAGCCCGTACCGCGTTGACGTTGGCACCACCGTGACGGTCCCCCCACAGTGCACACACCCCTGCCGAACACGAGGTGAAGAGGTTGGCACCGGATGACCCCACCATCCGCACCGTCGATGTCGAACAGTTCTGGCCATGTTCGGCGTGGAGGACGAAGAAGAGGTTGAGGGCCCTCGCGGCAATCGGGTCAGGCTCGTAGTCGCGGTACGGCAGGGAGAACATCATGTGCATGAAGTTCTCGACGTACTTGAGGTCGTAGCGCGGGTAGATCGCCGGCTCCCCGATCGACGCCTTGTACGAGGCTGCCGCGATTGTCCTCACCTTGGACATCAGCTTGGCGGCGGCATCGGTGAAGGATTCCTCATCAGTGATGCGCGGGCGGTCATGGGTACTCATCGCATTGATCATCGACGACATGATCGCCATGGGGTGGCCGTTGGGAGGGAAGGCATTGAAGTGCAGATCCATCGACCGGTGCAAAGCAGAGTACTCGGTCAACCGGTTCCGGAAGTCGTCACGCTGCGCCTCAGTCGGCAGCTCGCCGAAAATGAGCAACCATGCCGTCTCCACGAAGGAGACCTTCTCCTCGGCAAAGGTCTCGATTGGCAGACCCCGATAGGTGAGCGCTCCCTCCTCACCGTCAATCCAGGAGATGGCCGACCGACACGAGGCGGTGTTGGCGAATGCAGGGTCGAAGGTCGTCACGCCGCCGGTCATCTGACGAAGATCCGAGATGTCGATGACCCTGTCGCCGGTGGTGCCGATGAGGACGGGGAGGGAGTACTCCTGGCCGTCGAGAATGAGGGTTGCGGTGCCGCGCTGGCTTGGTTTCTGACTCATCGTCAGGCCTCCTGCAGGATGTGATCGACGACTTTGGCGCCGAAGACGAGGGAGCCCACCGGGACTCTCTCGTCGACGCCGTGGAACAGACTGATGAAGTCGAAGTCAGCAGGAAGCCGCAATGGGGTGCAGCCGTAGCAGTTGATGCGACGGCCGTCCGGGAGGACGGCGAACCCCTTGGCGTCGGTTCCTGCCGAGTTGAGGTAGGGCAGCACGACCGCTCCCGGATCCTCGGCGTCAATGGCATGCCGGATGGCGTCGACAGCTGACCCTTCGAAGGGTGCTGCCGCGGCAGGTTTGAGGGAGATCGTCTCGAAATCGATCCCGGGACCAGCCAAGGACTTGATCGTCGAGATCATCTCCTCCTCAGACCCGGGAATGAAGCGGGCGTCAATCTCGGCGCTGGCCCGAGTCGGCACGACGTTGACCTTGTACCCGGCCGACAGCACCGTCGTGGTGACGTTGTGGGAGCAGCACGCGGCAACCATGCGGGACAGCGGCCCAATCGGTGCGAGGCACGACTCAAGGTCATCCCGGTCGATCGTCAGACCCCACATCTCGGAAACCTTGGCGAGGAACTCCTCCTGCACGGGGTGGCCCAGGTCGGGCCACTGATGGGAATCAATGCGCGACAGGGCTTCCAACAAGTGGCTGACCGCGTTGTCCGGGTTGCGCATGGAGCCATGGCCGGCTCTGCCGGTGGCACTCATTCGGAACCACCACAGGCCCTTTTCGGCCGACTGGACGACGTAGACCCGCTTGCCCCCAGGAGTCGTCAGGGAGAACCCACCCACCTCGCTGATGGCCTCGGTGACGCCGTCGAAGATCTCCGGATGGTTGGCACCCAGCCAGGTGGATCCGAGCGTGCCGGATGCCTCCTCGTCAGCGAACATAATGAAGCGAATCGGACGCGACGGCACCTCACCACGACGATGACGGGCTCGGATGGCTGAGAGCACCATCGCGAGGAAACCTTTCATGTCGATGGCTCCCCTGCCCCACATGCAGTTGTCGTGAACCTCGCCGGACAACGGGTGATGGGCCCAGTCCTCGGCTTCGAAGGGCACGGTGTCGCTGTGGCCGTGAAGCAACAAGGCGGGACGACTCATGTCGGTGCCTTCGGGTGCCCACTCAGCGACCAGGGTGGCTCGGCTGGGCTCGGATTCGTAGATCGAGACGTCCACCCCGATCTCTTCCAGGAGCTCGGAGACGTAGCGACACATGTCGACCTCGCCACGAGCGTCTTGTGGACCAAAATTCTGCGAGTCGATCTGAATCATGCGCGAGCAGATGTCGACCACCTCGGTCTGCGGACTGTTCGGCCCGTCGACAAGGTCTTCGAGAGGCATGCTGAAGAGATCTGACATGCAGCGATTGTGTCACCGACCGGGGTTTCCACCGTCATCAGGGACACTCGATGGACGCCGATTTGCATCGTGGCGCGAACTTCTACTAAAGTCCCGTGACTGTCCGGTACGACGCATGAGCGAAGAACCGGAGACCCGAGTCCGGGTGGCGGAATTGGTAGACGCGCTAGCTTGAGGTGCTAGTGGCCGATTAAGGCTGTGGAGGTTCAAGTCCTCTCTCGGACACGTTCGACCATGGGTCGTGACTAGGGAAATCCCTAGTCACGGCCCATTCGTCGTTCTCGGGGGAAGTCGCAAAAATGCCGCACGGAGACGCATCCGCGGGCACGAAGCGGGCACGTGAGAGGCACGTGAGAGGCACGTGTCCGTCGACCTCCGAGGAAAGGACCCCCATGAGCGTTCGCAAGCTCCCCCCTGGCCGCTACCAGGCCCGGTTCACCGGCCCCGACGGGATCTCCTACCCGGCCCCGACCACGTTCTCGACGAAGGCCCGCGCCCGGGCCTGGGAGGCCGAGGAGCGCCGCCTGGTCGAGCTGGGCACCTGGACCAGTCTCCAGAGCCGGGAGGCCGCCCAGAGGGCCGCACAGGCCTCCCAGGCAGCCAAGGGGGTCACCGTCGGCGAGTACGTCGAGCGCGTGGTCGCCCGGCGTGCCTCGCGTGCCCGGAAGCCGATCAGCCCGACGACCGCCGACCTGTATCGGAAGGACTGGCGCCTGCGTGGCGGCGACCTGGCCGGCGTGGCGCTCGGCGACCTCACGCCGGACCTCGTGTCCCGGTGGTGGGAGGCCATGCCGCCCAAGACGCCGACGCAGAACGGCCGCTGCTACGACTTGCTGAAGAGCGTCCTCGCCGAGGCGGTCGAGGACGAGCTCCTGGACCGCAACCCCTGCCGCGTTCGCGGGGCGGGCAAGCCGGACCCGGCGCGCACGGGCCAGGCGCTGACCGTCGCGGAGGTGCTGGCCTACGTCGCGGCCGTCCCCGAGCGCTACCGGGCGGCGCTGGCGGTCGCTGTTTGGTGCGGGCTCCGCTCTGGCGAGGTCCGGGGGCTGCGCCGCTGCGACGTGGACCTGGACGCCCGGGTCCTGCGGGTCCGCCAGGGCGTCACGAAGGTCAAGGCTCCGGTGGGTTCGAGGACGAAGACGCTGTGGCGGGTCGGGCCGCTGAAGACGAAGGCGGCCCGCCGCGACGTGGCCCTGCCGTCGGTGCTGGTGGAGCCGCTGCGCCAGCACCTCGCTGCTGCTCCACTGACGGGCCGGGAGGGGCTGATCTTCCCGGCCACCGACGGACGGTCTCCGATGCCCGACTCGGTGCTATACGAGGCGCACGCCAAGGGGCGCGATGCCATCGGGCGCGACGGCCTGCGCATCCACGACCTGCGCCGGACCGCTGCCACGGTCGCCGCCCAGCAGGGCGCCACGCTCGCGGAGCTGATGCGGCTGCTCGGGCACACCACGGCGCAGATGGCCATGGTCTATCAAGTGGGCACCGACGCCCGCGACCGTGAGCGAGCCGATAAGCTCGACGCTGCGATCCGGGCAGCCTCTGCCTAGAGTTGCGGCGGATTTCAGGAGTCCGCTAGACTGGCTGCGTAAGTCTTGCTGAGCCAGTCGGCCTAGCGGACTCCTCTGGGTGGGCTTCACCAGGCCCGGTACCCGATTGCACTGCCCGAGATGGTGCCTCGGACGACGACCCCGTTCGTTCGTCCGAAAGGTCCACCGCTCATGGACGCCACCCTCGTTCGCGAACTCGCTCCCGGGTTCGCCTCCCTCCCCGACGCCGCCCGCTACCTCGGCGTCTCCGACGACACGATCCGTCGCCGCGTCGCCGAGGGCAAGCTGACCGCCTACCGCGTCGGAGGCACCGGGCGCATCTTCTTCAAGATCGCCGACCTCGACGCCCTCATGGTGCCGGTGGTCTCCTGATGAACGCCTCCACGACCCCCACAACCGCCCCCGCCCCGTCCTGCCTGTGCTCCCCCTGGGCACCGTGGGTGAGGCACCCCAAGAGTTTCGCCGCAAGAGCAGCAAATGGCGCGCGCTGATTACTACGTGCGGGGGCCACAAGCTTGCCGATGGCCCCCGCACCCCAACGAAACCCCTTGTCGGAGCCCGTTTCGGCCTGCTCCGGCCTGGTCTCGTCGACGCCATCCCGACCGCCCCGGACGCGCGCGTCTAGGGGGTGGTCTCCGTGGCTGAGGACACGAAGCGGTCGGACGCGGCTGCGGCGGCGAAGCAGAGCGGTCCCAGCGGGCGCAAGCCCCCGGCCTACGTCACCTTCACCAACCAGCTGAAGCCCGAGTTCTGGCCTGGCTGGGACACCGGGCTGATCCTGTCGGGAGACCTGCAGGCGATCGGTGCCGAGGCGATCCGTCGTTGCGAGGCGGCGGGCTCCGAGGTGACCGGCTTCTGGATCGTCAAGCACGACCGCGACACCCTCGCCGACGGTGCCCGCAAGGACGACCACATCCACGCGGTCCTCCAGCAGGGCGGACCCGGCCAGCACGTCGCGGGCAAGCTCCAGTGCGTCGAGCTCGACCAGGCGCTGGGGTGGTCGAAGTCCATCGTCAGGGCGCCGGGTCGCGGCGGGCGGATCGAGAACGCGCTGTCGTACCTGATCCACGCGAAGGACCCCGACAAGTTCCAGTACGCCGTCTCCGACGTGGCGACGCTGCGCGGGCTGGACTCCGCCGAGGTGGAGAAGGCGAACCGTCGGGCCTGGGCCCGACGGGCCGTCATGGCCCGTCAGGTCGCGATCCCGGCCAAGGAGTGGGCCGAGCTCGGCGACATCGTGGTCCAGCGCGTCCTCGACGACGAGCTCGACGAGCTCGAAATCCTGGCCGACAAGACGCTGACCGACATCTACACCCGCAACCAGGCGAAGGTCGATCTGGCGTTCTCGGTCCGCAACCGCCGCGACATGCTCGCGGAGGTCCGCAAGCTGCGCGCCGGGGAGTTCCAGAAGACGGTCGTCTGGTTCACCGGGGCCAGCGACCAGGGCAAGACCTGGGCGGCGGAGTCGGTGGCCCAGGAGCTCGCGGCCCGGCTCGGTTGGTCGGTCTTCCGGGCCACGGCGAGGAACGGCCCCGACGACTACGCGGGCCAGCAGGTGTTCTTGATGAACGAGCCCTCGACGCGGGTCATGGAGTGGGCCGACCTGCTGACCCTGCTGGGGCCGCGCGAGGCCGGTCCCATCTCGGCCCGCTACCGGAACAAGGGCGACGCGGCGCCGCGCGTGGTGCTCGTCGCCGTCTCGGTCGATCCGGTCGAGTTCGGGTTCTTCGTCCCGGGCAAGCGGTCCACGACGGACTCCCTCGACCAGCTCGTCCGTCGCCTCTCCCTCCTGGCGCACGCCGAGAAGGTGGACGGGGTGCCGCGCTACTCCGTCGGCCCGCTGGCGCTCCTGCCCGCACCGGAGCAGCGGCGCATCGCAGTGCCCAACCGGCCGTCGGAGGCGGTCGCGGTCTCCTACGGCCTCGACGACGCCGCGACCCTGGTCGACCTGACCCACGACGAGGTGGTGGGCGTCGTGGTCGCAGAGGTCGCCGAGCGCTCCCCTGACGTTCAGCTCGTCGTCGCCCAGGGGTCCACCAGGGCCGAGCTGGTGGCGTCCGGCACACCCACGCGCGCGGCCCTCGCCGCCGCTCCCGAGCCGGCGCCGACGGCGGCAAAGTTCAACCTCCAGCCGCAGACCTACAGCGGCTGATCCAACCCCACGAAAGGAACACATCATGAGCACCGATCTGAACGCCATCGAGAAGGCCGTCGCCGAGCGCGCCAAGGCCGACCGTCGTCGCCTCGCGCAGACCCAAGAGCCCGAGCACAGCGAGGGCTAGCAGCACGCCGAAGGCGGGCAGTGATCCGGCGCAGCCGGGAGCCCCGCAGGGCCCCAACCGGAGGGAGCGCAGCGACCGCAGGTGTATGGGGCTACACCTACCGGTTTCCCCTCACCAACGGGAGAACCGAACTACCAGCAGTCTACGTGATGGAGGAAGAACGATGAGTGACAGCTACCGCGTGACCAGTGACGTCAGCCACAAGGTCAAGGGCGGAGGTGGCCACGCAGCGGGCTTCCTCCATCACATCGCGCGCGACCTCGACGGCAGCCAGTACGGCCAGCTGATGGCCGACTGGTCTGCCCGTCGGGACGCCGCGCTCGCCGCGCAGGAGCCGTTCACCGAACGGCCCCCCGAAGCAGCGGGAGCACAGCAACAAGAACATCGACCCGACGCGCACGCACATGAACGAGACGGTCGTCCCTGACGGCTCGGGCGGCTGGCGTCGTCCGTCGTCGGTGGACGAGGTGCTGGGCCGTCTCGACGAGCGCCTGGCGCGCGTCAAGAAGCCGCCCCGCGACGGCGCGGTGATCATGCGCGGCCACGTCGCCAACCTGTCGCCGGAGTGGTTCGCCGAGAACAACCCCGACTGGCGCGAGAACGGCCTGAACGAGGAGGCCCGCGCTGCCTACGACGCCATGCTCCAGCAGGCATACGACGAGTATGGCGACGACCTGCTCGTGGCGTGCCTCCACATGGACGAGACGACGCCCCAGTGGCAGTTCGCCGTCGTCCCGGTCACCGACGACGGACGGCTGACCCAGAAGCTCTTCTGGTCGTCGCCGTCGGTGCTCACCAAGCAGGGCCAGCGCTTCCGTGAGGCGGTCGCCGCGACCGGCATTCCGGTCAACATGAAGCCCTCGGCGAGGTCGAAGGAACACCTCTCCGGCGACGAGTTCGCCCGGCGCGCCGACGACCTGCGCGAGCGCGAGCAGGAAGTTGAGGAGTGGGCCGCCACGCTGGAGACGGCGGCGGCCACCATCGACGCCCGCAAGGCCAACGTCGCAGCACGGGAGGCGAAGACCCAGGAAGACGCCCAGGAGGCCGCCAGCGACCGCCAGAGGGCCGCTGAGGCCCGGGCACGGGCCGAGCAGGCAGAGAAGGCCGCAGGGGCCGAGCGGGCCCGTTTGGCGGACGTGCTCACGTGGATGGACACACCGCAGTCGAACGGGGCGACGGCCCGGGCGAACTTCGACGGGTGGCGACGCCGCAAGGCCAAGCAGGCCCAGTTCGAGGCCAAGGCGAACGCCCTGGCCGAGCAGGAGCGCCAGCACGCCGAGGACGGGCCCCAGCTCGGCGGCGGCTCGTCCAGGCCCGCGCCGTCGCTGTTCGGCGGCCAGCGGTCTTCGTCGTCCCCGCGTCCCTCGTCGCCGTCGCTCCCGACGGCGAACAGCCGCTCCATGGCCGCCAAGGTCCCGCCGAAGGAGTGACCCCGGATGTTGTCAGTCGTCGCCGCAGAGGGCGCAGGCCCCTGCACCGCCACAAGCCGGGCAGTTGGGGTCTGCACCACCACGGCCTTCCTCGCGATCCCAACGTGCGAGGTCGCTCTCCCACACGCTGTAGCCGTCGGGGTCATGGTCGTGTCCGATCATGCAGCGGCAGGGTTCGTCCCAGCGGGAGCCGGGTCCGTTCTCCCGGCGAATCACGTAATGTCTAGGTCCGGTCGGCATCGCCTTCGCCCTCCTCGCAGAGTTCTTCGTCTGGAGCGATGCCCGGGGTCGCGTCGCCCATAGGCTCGGTCTCGGTGTGCTCAACGACGGCGCAAAGGTGCCTCTCAGCGTTCTCGCCATTCTTCACGGCGACTCGACGATCTGTGAGCTTCCCCTTCACCCAGCCATAGCCCTTGACCGCTCCGGCACCAATCACCGCGCCTGCGGCAAGCCCACCTGCCACCAGCTTTGGCGCAGCGTCCTCGACGGCACCCTTCTTGATCATCTCGATCATGGCGTCCACACCGCCGGACCTCTTGGCGAGTTCGACGATCTCCTGATAGCGCCCCAGATTTCCCATGAGGAGATGCTACGACGGCGGGGCGCAGTCCAGAGCAGGCGTGGGCACGTCTCGGGCACGACGCGCAGTTTGTGGCTCCTCAGATCGCCGGATCGCCTGATATACAAGAGTTCGTAGCCCACGGCGCGAACTCTTCAAGTCCTCTCTCGGACACAACAAACCCCGTCTAACTGAACGAGTCAGACGGGGTCCACTTTTCACCCCATTCGCGTGCCCGCCCCCCTTGAGGAGCAACCGGCCCTCGCGTCGCCATCTGTGATATTTCTCGCCGTGAGTGCACATGAAAGGTTCACTTCAGTCCACCTTTCATGGATGTGGACAGATTCCTTCAGCCGAGTTTCCGCCTGTGCACGAAAGACCACCTCTGCCGTTCAGACCACCATCACGAACCCTCGGCTCATATTGTCCTGGACATCCGAGGTGGCCGTCGCTCAAGGATGAGACGGGCACGCACGACGCAAAGGAGCATCTTGATGTCATTCCCACGCAAACTCAGCGCACTGACGATTGCCGGCACCATGGCAGTGACTGGCGTCACCATTGCGACCCCAGCCATGGCTGCTCCTGAAGGTGGTTCTCAGCCTGCCGCCTCCCCGGCGACCGACCAGGTGAAGAAGGAGACCGGCTACTTCAAGACTACTGACAAGCTTGGGACCAAGCTCTTCTACCGCAAGGACATCGTCCCCAACGCCAAGGGCGCCGTCGTTCTGGTCCACGGTCTCATGGAGAATTCCTCCAACTACGAGTACCTGACCAAGAGCCTCACCAAGGCCGGCTACAGCGTCTACCGTTTCGACAATCGTGGTCACGGCCGTAGCGCCGCCCCGTACGTCAACAACGCCATTCCGCGTGGCCAGTTCGATGACTGGTGGAACATCGAGTCCGACATTCACCAAGTCGTCCAGACCGCGCACGAGGAGAACGCCGACCAGAAGGTCTTCCTCCTCGGCCACTCGATGGGCGGCATCGCCGTTCAGTCCTACGGAATCATGTACCCGGGCACTGTCGACGGCATCGTCTCCTCCGGTGGCGGTACGTTCGCCAGCGTTGACGGGCCGAACACCGAGGGCGTCACCACCGTGACCCCCGACAATCTCAACTTCTTCGCCCGCCATGCCCTCCCACAGATCAGCCAGATTCTCCCGATGTCTCACCTGACGGCGTTCAACGGCCAGCTCGCCAAGGCTGCCGTCAAGGATCCCAAGAGCATCCGGATGCCATCTGGTCCGCTCTCTGCCGGCGTCATCCTCCCCGGCTACCCGGCTTACGGTCTGTGCTCCGATCCCGATGTCCGCATCGACCACTGGCAACGTGACCCGCTGTACAACCACTACATGCGTCTCGGTCTGGTCGAGCAGCTCGGTGTCGGCGAGGTCTACAACATCATGAATGCCCATGAGTTCGACTCTCCCACCCTCATCATGCACGGTGAGAACGATGGCCTCGTGCCGAGCTACTTCGACGTGAACTGGTACAACGCCATTAATTCGAAGGACAAGAAGATCATCCAGTGGCATGGCCTCATGCACGAGATCTTCAACGAGCCCACCAAGGACCAGGTCATCAAGACTGCTGTCGACTGGATTGACGCCCACAACAAGTGAACTTGATCCGGCCTACTTTCTGATGAGGGCTGCGTCTCCCACACATCGCGGGAGACGCAGCCCTCGTTGTACCGGCATGCGACACGAACTCACACCAGTTCGCATGCTTCAGTTCTCAGGCCCCTCTCCGCCCTATTCTGGATCATGAACAACCGTGTTCGTGAGCCCAGATCACCCGTACAACACGAACCACTGGTCAGACTTGGGTCACCCGATAAAATACAAATACGCCCCGGCCTGATCAGCGGTCGTGGGACTGACGAAAGGAGCCACTCGTGGGCCTCAGCGACAAGATCAAAAGCAAGAGCGACGAGCTCGTCGGTGCTGCCAAGGAGAAGATCGGAGATGTGACTGACAACGCCGATCTCCAGGGCGAGGGCGCCGATCAGAAGGCCAGCGGCAAGGTGGACCAGAAGGTGGATGACGCCAAGGACAAGGCGACTGACCTCAAGCACGACGTCCAGGCTGCTACCGACAAGCTGAAGGACTGACAACTGACGGGCCGGGCACATGAGGAGCCCGGCCCTTTACCATGTCCTCATGACGATCACGGCGCGGCGTTACCTCGACAACTCCATCGGGGTGTTGACGCTCGCCGCGACCCCGCAAGGACTGGCTCAGGTCACGTTCGGCGAGGCACCAGCGCCATCGACCGTCCGCGAATCGTCCGAGCAACACCACATCTGCGAGGGAATCCTCGACGACGCCGCCCACCAGTTCAGCGAGTACCTCTCCGGCTCCCGAACTGCTTTCAGTCTCCCCCTCGACCTATCGGGAGCGACAGCCTTCCAACGAGCCGTCATCAACGGGCTACTCACGATTCCCTACGCCCAGACCATCAGCTATCGCGACTTAGCCACCCTCATCGGGCGTCCACAGGCCTCCCGAGCGGTCGGCAACGCCTGTGCCACGAATCCATTGCCGATCGTCATCCCTTGTCACCGGATCCTGCGTAGTGATGGCAAGCTCGGGGGTTACCTTGGCGGCCGAACCATCAAGCGTTTCCTGTTGGACATGGAAATCCGTCATGGTGCCATCACCTCCGGTTGCCGGCCAATGTGACCGACCACGTACCATCCAGGCAACATGCCGCCATGCCCAGCTGCTCGAGTACCGTCAATGCGGCTGAGCACTGAGCCACAGACACTCCCGCCGACGCAGACAACTCGTCCATCCCACAAGATCCATGAGCCGGGAGCGCCTCGTGCACGGCCAGTTCCGTGGCATCCAGGACATCCGTGGGAAGACTGCGACCTTCCGGTCTTTCGGGTTCAGGAGCAAGTTCTCCGACGATCCCGCGGACATCCTCGGCATCGCGCACCAAGATCGCCTCACCGTCACGGATGAGCTTGTTCGTACCGGTTGACCTGCTCGAGGTCACGGGACCGGGGACAGCCATGACTGCCCGGCCCAGAGCATTCGCCCATGAGACGGTGTTGATCGCTCCCGATCGCCACCCTGCCTCGACAATGACGGTCCCTGTCGTCAGCGCAGCAATGAGACGATTTCTGGCCAAGAACCCCGGACGCGTTGGATGCCGGCCTGGTGGCATTTCCGAGACCAGGGCGCCCGTTTCGGCAATGCGTTCCAGCACCGCGGCATTTCCCCTCGGGTACAAGACGTCAAGCCCACATGCCAGGACTCCGATCGTCGTCTCGTCGACGCACAAGGCGCCTCGATGTGCAGCGACGTCGATCCCGAATGCGCCACCGGAGACTATGACCTGACGACCGGTCCCGTCGCTGTGTCCCTGAGCAAGATGGTGGGCCATCTCCATCGCGACATCCTGGCCATAGCTCGTCGCAGCTCGGCAGCCGACGATGGCAACCGACCGCTCAGACGCCTCATTGACGCGTGTCGGGCCAAGAACCCACAACCCGATGGGAACCCCACCCATTCCTGACTTCCCCACCCACGAGAGGTCATCGAGCCCAACGGGCCACTCCTCATCTCCGGGGATGAGGAACCTCATCATGGCTTTCTCCGACCGGGCCACCACCTGGTCGACATCCGTCCCTCTGGCTCGCTCGTACCATCTCTCGTCCACATCGGTCAGCAGGCGGTGCCAGATCTCTTCGGCCGTCATGTCCAGCAATCGCCGCGCCGTGACGCTGTCCCCAGGCTGGACAACTGTTGTCAGGGCAGCTCGCGCCACCCTCTCGTTGTCCCATGTCATAGCAATCGTCCTCGTCTCATCCCCATGGCCTCAGCAACACATGCCTTGTCCACCTCGTCCTTGCCCTCCAAATCGGCCACGGTCCATGCGATTCGCAGCACCTTATCCACGCCTCGGGCTGTCAGCCGACCGGTCGTCAGGGCGTCTTCGATGATGCGAGTGGCATCATTGGCCGGGAGCTTCTGGCGAAGCACCTTCCCCGGCACCTCGGCATTGCATTTCCATGGCCTCCCTTCCCAGCGACGCGCAGCCCTCAGCCGGGCTTCTGCCACCCGGTCGTGCACGACGGCGCTGGATTCCCCTGCGGGCAACGTTGAGGCGTCAAGCAGGTGCGCCGAGGTCAGCGGGCGCATGCGTACCGTCACGTCGACTCGGTCGAGGATCGGGCCGGAGAGCCGACCCGAATATCGTTGGACCTGTTGTGGAGTGCAGGTACACCGACCGGACGGGTCGTCAGCCATCCCACACGGGCACGGGTTGAGTGCCATAACGAGCTGAAACCGAGCTGGGAACGTCGTGTGGGCCTGAGAACGGCCGATGATGATCTCCCCCGTCTCCAAAGGCCCACGCAGCGAATCGAGGACCTTGGGGGCAAATTCCGGGGCCTCGTCGAGAAAGAGAACGCCGCGGTGCGCCAGGGAGATGGCACCTGGCTGGGCAATCCGTGCTCCTCCGCCGACCATGGCAGCCATCGACACGGAATGGTGTGGCTGTGCCAACGGCGGCCTGGTCATGAGACGCCCGCTCCCCCGGCCTGCCAAGGAGTGCAGAGCCGTCACCTCGAGGGCGTCCCGGTGATCCAGGCGGGGAAGGATCCCGGGCAGCCGTCGTGCCAGCATCGACTTCCCACAGCCAGGTGCGCCGCGAAGGAGGATGTGGTGGCGTCCGGCTGCCGCCACTTCGAGGGCGCGGCGTGCTTCGTGTTGGCCGATCACCTCTGCCAGATCTACCAGACTTGGATCAGCATCGGCGGCGTCAGTCATGGGTTCCTCAGTCGCCAGTACCGGACGGCCGTGCAGGACCTCGACGACGTCACGGAGATGACCGACCGGCCAGATCGTCACCCCCTGCACTAACCGGGCCTCGGCATACTGGCCGGACGGCACCACGGCACACTCGAACCCGGCCTCGCGAGCCGCCAACAATGCCGGAAGTACCCCACGCACTGGTCGTACCCGCCCGTCTAGCCCCAGTTCCCCCATGAGAACCGTCGACCCGAGCAGGGTCTGCGGGATCTTTCCGTCCGCAGCCAGGGTCGCAGCGGCAATGGCGAGATCGAAGTGAGTCCCGGCCTTCGGCAAGCCGGCCGGGGTGAGGTTGATCGTCAGAACGTTGCTCGGCCAGGACATGCCGGTGGCACCAACCGCAGCCCGACACCGATCCCGAGCCTCGTGCAGGGCCATGTCCGGAAGGCCGACGAGTACCGTACGCGGCAGCCCCGACGATATGGCCGTCTCCACCTCGACCAAGCAGCCTTCCAACCCCATCAGGGAAACCGACCATGCGCTTGCCCCGGTCACTGGATGCCCCGTACATGCGTAATCGTCGGCTGTTCGCCGGGGCGCACCATGACCCCGATGGCGTCGATCCGTACCGAGTGCATTCCTTTCTCCTGGTCGACCAACCAGGCCAACGCGAGCTCGTGAAGCTTACGGATCTTCGTCGTCGTGATGGATTCCAGGGGATCACCGAATCCAGTGCCGGACCGCGTCTTGACCTCGATGAAGACGATCGTCCGGTCATCTTGCGCAATGAGGTCGATCTCCCCCACTTGGCACGCCCAGTTTCGGGCGACGATCGTCCACCCGAGGGAATCCACGTACTGGGCGGCAATGTCCTCGCCCCACGCACCGAACGCGGGTCTGCCGCCACGACGCCCACGCAAGGCTGCTCCGCGAGGGGTCGTCAGTTCTGCCGACAACGGCTTGGGTGTCATCATGCACCACCTCCGACAACAGTTGTCGTCGCAGGAATGCTGATCATTCAGTTATCCACAGACCAATCTGGCCTGCCATGAACACCACGAGTTGTCCCCAGACGATGCAGCCACTTACGTGGAGGGAACCTCATCGAAGTCGGGATGCACGATCTCCTCGATCGACACATCGCGGAAGGTAAGGATCTTGGCGCTCTTGACGAACCTGGACGGCCGATACATGTCCCACACCCAAGCGTCCGCCATGGACACCTCGTAGTAGACGTCACCGCCCTCGGTACGTACCTTGAGGTCAACGACGTTGCACAGGTAGAACCGTCTCTCGGTCTCAACGGCATATTTGAAGATGCCGACGACGTCCTTGTACTCGCGGTAGAGCTCAAGCTCCATGCGGTTCTCGTACTGTTCCAGATCCTCGGCACTCATGATGAATGCAGCCTAGCCGCTCGTTGCACGTTGCCATAGCTCATCCGATGCTGGGGTGACGGCCCCAGCTCCTCCAGACGTCGTTGGTGCAAGGCCGTCGAATATCCCTTGTGCACCGCGAAGTCATAACCAGGAATCTCCTCGTCCATGGCAATCATGATGCGGTCCCTGGCCACTTTCGCCACGATCGACGCCGCTGCCACGCAGGCACACACTGCGTCAGCCTTCCACATTCCCAGGTCCGGAACGGTCAGTCCATCCACGGGGAACCCGTCTGACAGCACGTACCCTGGCTCGACATCCAACCGTGCAACGGCGCGTCTCAGCCCGCTGATGTCGGCTTCTTGCATACCCAACCGGTCGCACTCGTCGGCCTCCACACGGACCCATGACACGGCCAACGCTTTGTCCATGATGATGTCGAACAGTCGCTCTCGTTTGACGACAGACAAGGTCTTGGAATCGGCGAGCCCCTCGATCCGTGATGACCTGCGATCATCGAGGATCACGGCAGCGGCCACCAAAGGCCCGGCACAGGCTCCCCTGCCGGCCTCGTCACACCCGGCGACCGGACCCAGACCTGCTCTCGTCAGGGCCCTTTCATGGCCCATCGGACCAGGCCCGACGCGCACCGTCACGGCCATGGCGTCGTCACCGGGGCTAGCACTCGTCGCCGACGCAGATGCGCGCCTTGTCAGGGGCTGAGCCAGACCGGTCGGGAATGCCCTTGAATGTGTCAGGGGTCCCCAGCCCGTCAATACGGTTAAGAGGCATGAGAATGGCCTTTGCCGGCCCGACGACGTTGTCGAGAGGAACGAACCCGGGAGCACCCGTGTACCCGTCAGGATCGAGGTCCTGGATGTGGTAGCGAGAATCTCCCGACGCGTTGCGGTGATCCCCCATCACGAACATCCGGTCCTTGGGAACGGTGACCCGGAACTTCATCGTCGACGGCTCGACCATCTGACCGTTCTCCGAGTACAGGTAGGAACGCTCGTCAAGGGCTTTCCCGTTGACGGTCACCTGACCCTTGAGGTTGCAGCAGGCAACGGTGTCGCCGGGCATTCCGATAACGCGTTTGATGAGGTAGTTGGAGCTCGTGTTGGGCAGCAGACCCACGAACTCCAGCACTTTGCCCGCGACAGAGCGACGATCTTGGGCTGCGGGAAGCCAGTGCTCGGTGTCCTTGAACACGACGACGTCACCACGATGAAAGTCCGCTGCCTTGACGGCCACCACGCGATCACCGACCTGCAGGGTGTTCTGCATGGATCTGGAGGGAATGACGAACATCTGTCCCACGAAGGCTCGCAGGATGGCCGAGATGACGAGAGCTCCGACAATGATGAGGACGATTTCCATCATTCCGGATCGGAACCGCTGCCATGCGCTCGGTCGTTGCGACCCAGTCGTGGCTCCTGCAGCCTGCGGGCCATCGGTGTCGCCATCGGCAGTCCTTCGCGCCTCGTAGTCATACGCCACGGCGATACCTCTCCCTCTTACCTCCCGGGAACGTCCCGGCAGGTGCCAACCTGCAGTGTAACCAACGTCCAGAACACACTCTGGTCACCTCGTCGAGCGTCGATCAACCCAGACCTCATAAGACACACGAAAACGGGGCCCCGCACAAGCGAAACCCCGTTACTGTGAGGACGACGTCAGCGAGCTGCGCCCTTCTCCTTGATCTTGGCAGCCTTGCCGCGCAGACCGCGCAGGTAGTACAGCTTGGCGCGACGGACGGCACCGTGGCGATCAACCTCGATCTTCTCAATGATCGGGGAGTGCAGTGGGAAGGTACGCTCGACACCCGTTCCGAAGCTCAGCTTGCGGACGGTGAAGGACTCCTGGACGCCACCACCGGTACGCGAGATGACGGTTCCGGCGAAGACCTGCACACGGGTGCGGCTGCCCTCGACGACCTTGACGTGGACCTTCACCGAGTCGCCAGGGCGGAACTCGGGAATGTCGTCGCGCATCGAGGCCTTGTCGATCTCGTCGATGATGTTGCTCATGGTGTTTCCTCGCCGGTGCCACAGGTCACCTGGTGCTCGTGTTCAAAAGATGTGGTCCCCGCGCTCCGGACGATCCCCCTGTGGCAGGAGCCGGACACGGACAACAGCAGGACATTTTTCCACACTCAAAGGGCTGACACCAAATTGCATACCACGAGGCTGGCCCCGTCAACTCCATGGAACCGACGGGGCCCCGGCACCAGATGGTGTCGGGGCCCGTGTGGTCGACCACATGGGTCAGAACTCAGTCATCCTTGCCGTCATGCTTGAACAGCGAGGCGATGAGGTCGCGGTTGAGCTGGCTGATGGACTCCAGCGGGATGCCCTTCGGGCACACCGAGGCGCACTCACCAATGTTGGTGCAGCCACCAAATCCCTCGGCGTCGTTCTGGGCAGCCATGGCCTTGACACGACGCATCCGCTCCGGCTGTCCCTGCGGAAGCATGGCAAGGTGGGTGATCTTCGCCGAGGTGAACAACATCGAGGAGCCGTTCGGGCAGGCAGCCACACAAGCACCACAGCCGATGCAGGTAGCGGCATCGAAGGAGCGGTCAGAGCGCTTCTTGTTGACCTGGACAGCATGGGCATCCGGGGCAGCACCGGTGTTCACGGAGATGTAGCCGCCAGCCTGGATGACGCGGTCGAGGGCCGAGCGGTCCACGATGAGGTCCCGCAGGATCGGGAAGGCACCGGACTTCCAGGGCTCAATCGTGATGGTCGAGCCATCAGCGAAGGAGCGCATGTGCAGCTGACAGGTGGTGGTACGCACCGGCTGGGCGACGCCCATGCCACCGTGCGGCACGCCGTTGATGACGACGCCACACTGGCCACAGATGCCCTCGCGGCAGTCCGAGTCGAAGGCCACGGGCTCCTCACCTTGAGCGGTGAGGTTCTCGTTGAGCATGTCCAGCATCTCGAGGAAGGACATGTCACCGGAGACACCGTCCAGGGTGTACTCGACGAGACGGCCCTGATCCTGGGTGTTGCGCTGGCGCCAGATTCGCAGGTTGATCTTCACTTGTAGCTCCTCTGCTTGACCTGGATGGACTTGTAGACCAGCGGCTCCTTGTGCAGGGTCGGCTTGTGGCCCTCACCGGTCCACTCCCAGGCAGCGACGTACTGGTACTGATCGTCGTGACGCAGGGCCTCGCCCTCCTCGGTCTGAGACTCGGCGCGGAAGTGACCGCCACAGGACTCGCGACGATGCAGAGCATCGATGCACATCAGCTCACCGAGCTCCAGGAAGTCAACGAGACGTCCGGCACGCTCGAGGGTCTGGTTGAGCTCCTCGTTGACGCCGGTGACCTTGACGTTGGTCCAGAACTCGTTGCGCAGGTTGCGGATGAGACCGATGGCCTTGACGAGGCCGGCCTCGTTGCGCTCCATGCCGCAGTACTCCCACATGATGTGGCCGAGTTCCTTGTGGATCGAGTCGACGGTGCGGGTTCCGTTGATCGTCAAGAGCTTGTTGATGCGGCTCTCGACGGCCTGACGGGCCTCGACGGCGGCCGGGTGCTTCTCGTCCACCTTGCCGAACTTCGGGGAGTCGGCCAGGTAGTCGGTGATGGTGTTGGGCAGCACCCAGTAACCATCAGCCAGACCCTGCATCAGGGCCGAAGCACCGAGTCGGTTGGCACCGTGATCGGAGAAGTTGGCCTCGCCACAGACGAACAGGCCCGGGATGGTCGACTGCAGGTCGTAGTCGACCCACAGGCCACCCATGGTGTAGTGCACAGCGGGGTAGATCCGCATCGGAACCTCGTACGGGTTCTCATCGGTGATCCGCTGATACATGTCGAAGAGGTTGCCGTACTTCTTCTCGACAGCATCCTTGCCCATGCGCTCAATGGCCTCGGAGAAGTCGAGGTAGACACCACGGGAGCGCATGTGCTCGGTGCCGTCGGCATCGACCTCACGGACCTTCGGGCCAACGCCGCGACCCTCGTCACAGCGGTACTTGGCCTGACGGGAGGCGATGTCACGAGGAACCAGGTTGCCGAAGGACGGGTAGATGCGCTCCAAGTAGTAGTCGCGATCTTCTTCGGGGATGTCACGCGGATCCTTCTCGCAGTCCTCGGCGCGCTTCGGCACCCAGATACGACCGTCGTTGCGCAGCGACTCCGACATCAGGGTCAGCTTCGACTGGTTCTCGCCGTGCACCGGGATGCAGGTCGGGTGGATCTGCGTGTAGCACGGGTTGCCGAAGTAGGCACCCTTGCGATGGGCACGCCACGAGGCGGTGACGTTGCAGCCCATGGCGTTTGTCGACAGGAAGAAGACGTTGCCGTAACCACCGGTGGCCAGGACGACAGCGTCGCCGAACCACTCCTCGATCTTGCCGGTGACCATGTCACGGGTCACGATGCCGCGGGCACGACCATCGGCAACGATGAGCTCGACCATCTCGTGACGGGTGTGCATGTGGACGGTTCCGGCATGGACCTGACGCTCGAGGGCCTGGTAGGCGCCGATCAGCAGCTGCTGACCCGTCTGTCCACGAGCGTAGAAGGTGCGCTGCACCTGGACGCCACCGAAGGAACGGTTGTCGAGCAGGCCACCGTACTCACGGGCGAACGGAACACCCTGGGCGACGCACTGGTCGATGATGTTCGCGCTGACCGCGGCCAGACGGTAGACGTTCGTCTCGCGGGAGCGGTAGTCGCCGCCCTTCACGGTGTCGTAGAACAGGCGGTAGATGGAGTCACCGTCGTTCTTGTAGTTCTTCGCAGCGTTGATGCCACCCTGGGCAGCGATGGAATGGGCACGACGCGGAGAGTCCTGGTAACAGAAGTTCTCGACGCGGTAACCAGCCTCACCAAGGGTGGCAGCAGCGGAGCCACCGGCCAGGCCGGTGCCGACGATGATGACGGTCATCTTGCGGCGGTTGGCCGGGTTGACCAGACGAGAGGTGAACTGACGATCAGTCCAGATCTTCTCGATCGGAAGGTCGTGGTTGGCCTTCGTGTCATGAATCTCGTCGCCGGTCGTCCAGTACTGGTCGGCCAGAGCGGCGTTGTTGTTCGACGTAGCTGTTGCAGTCATCAGGAGATCACCCCGAACAGGATCAGGAAGGGAGGAACCATGAAGCCCACGAGGATCACGATGGCGACGATCCAGGAGCACACGCGCAGCACAGCGCGAGCGGTACCAGAGACGTTGACACCGAGGGTCGCGAAGGCGCTCCAGAAACCATGGGAAACGTGCATGCACACCGCGATGATGGCGATGAGGTAGATGAGCACGAACCACCAGTGACTGAAGGCTGTGAGCACCATGCCTGCACGCCCAGCCGCGTCGGTCGGCGGGTTGTTGAACAGATCAGGGCTGATGGTGAACTGCAGCAGGTGAAGGATGAGGAACGCGAAGATGATCCAACCGCCCCAGTACATCGTGCGGGCCGCGTAGGTGTTCTCCGGGGAGAGGTTCTTCTTCACGGAGTAACGACCAGCGCCACCAGTACCGATGCGACGCTGCTTGGTGACGCGGATCGCCGACCAAATGTGCAGCACAATCGCCAGCAACATGAAGATTCGGAAGATCCACAGGAACGACTCACCCGGAAGGATCGGGTTAAGAATCGTACGGAGGTAGCTGGCGTAGTCGTTGAACTCCTCGTTGCTACCGAGCAACTTCAAGTTGCCGAACATGTGCATGAGCAGGAAGAGGACCAAGATGATGCCGGTGACGGCCATGAGGGCCTTCGCCGCGACAGTTGATCGCACTGCTCTCTGATGAGTAGTAAGTGTTGTAGTCGCCACGGAGCAAAGACTATCCAATCAACAGCCCCTTTGCCTCACGGCCCCCAGTGTTTTCAAAATCTCCTTACAACTGCGCTATGACTACGTGTTTTAGTCAATATTAACGCAACATTTTTGGTTCGAATTTAGGGTATTGGCGACTTCGAATACGTTGTCTCCCTGAGTCTTAATCAGTCAAGTCCGGACGACGATCACGAGTGAGCAACAACGACTCCTCTCGTCTCCATTCGGCGATACGACCGTGGTGCCCACTCATGAGGACCTCAGGGACATCCATCCCTCGCCATGACACTGGTCGAGTGAACAGCGGGTACTCCAACAGTCGTTCCTGGCCCGGCGAGAACGACTCCTCCGCGAGGGACTCCGGGTTACCCATGAATCCGGGAATCAGACGGACGACAGCTTCGGTGATGGCCAGGGCAGCGACCTCTCCCCCGTTGAGGACGTAGTCGCCCAGACTCAGTTCATGGACGGTCCACATGGTTCGCGCGTAGTCGATGACCCGGTGATCGATGCCCTCGTAGCGTCCGCAACAGAAGACGACCCGCTCAACCGTCGACAGCTCCTGGGCAGCGGACTGTGTGAACGGAATTCCGGAGGGAGTCGGGAAGATCACGTGGACCGACGGATCGGGTTCAATACCAATGATCCCGTCGAAGGCCTCGCCCCAGGGATCAGGCTTCATGACCATGCCGGCGCCACCGCCGCACGGGGTGTCATCGACAGTGCGATGACGATCGTGGGTCCAGTCGCGCAGGTCATGGGCGTGGACCTCGACCAAACCATTGTCGACAGCCTTTCCCAACAGGGAGATGTCGAGAACGTCGAAGTATCCGGGGAAGATCGACAGGTAGTCCAGCCTCATCGTTACCTCGCCTCCTCGGCATCGTCGTCAAGAAGTCCAGGGATACTGGCGACAACGATCTGACCGGCAGCGACGTCAGCGGTGGGAACGAGCTGGCGAACGAACGGCACCAGATGTTCGTCGCCGTCGACATCGATGGCGAGCACATCCTGGGCCGGCAGGTGGAGAATGTCCTTGACGGTTCCCCGTGCCTGACCGGACTCGTCAACCACTGCTAGTCCCCGCAACTGACGGTCCCAGAACTCTTCTGGATCAGCTGGCTCCTCATCGGCCTCGACGTCAGCCACCAACACCGAACCTCGCAGCTCCTCGGCGCCATTCCGATCGGCGACCTCCTTGAAGGCGACGATCAGGCTGCCCTTGGCCCATCGTGATCTGGCAACTGTCAACTCCCGCCGCGTGCCTTCGATGCAAACTGTCGCACCAACGTCGAACCTCTCGTCGGGCTCGTCGGTACGAACCTCGACGACGACGTCTCCCCGCAGACCATGGGCACGTCCCACCCGACCGACGACAACTTCCACTGTTGCCTGCTGTTCCACTGTGACTCCTGAAGCTCATGGGTACTGCCGCGTCTGCGGCTGGACAAAAGTGTCGAACACGACAAATGGGCCGCAGCCCCACCTAAGCGGGACCACGGCCCATATTGCCAATTGACTGGCGTATCAGAGAATTGGCGGCTCAGTGACGACGGCCACGGTGCTCGGAACAGCGTCCCGAACCACGGCGATCGACGTCGACGAAGTCGATCCTGATCTGCTCATCACCGGCCAGGGCATCGATGACCGTGCGCAGCGAGGAGGCCGTACGGCCCTGACGACCGATGACCTTGCCGATGTCGGAGGGGTTGACACGCACCTCGAGCATCCGGCCGCGTCGCAGGTCCTTCTCCCGAACCCGGACATCGTCGGGATTGGCGACGATGCCGGAAACGAGGTGTTCCAGGGCGTCAGCGAGCACGATCAGGCCTCAGCCTTCTCGTCGGACTTCTCCTCGGCGGCCGACTCAGCAGCATCCTCGGCAGCGGGCTCCTCAGCCTTCTTAGTGATGGCCTCGCGCGGGGCCTCATCAGCCTCGGCCAGAGCGGCGTTGAACAGGTCATCCTTGTTGGAACGCTCAGCCTGCGGGGTCACACCAGACGCCGAGGTGTCACCGGTGAACTTCTGCCAGTCACCGGTGCGCTTGAGCAGGGCGACGACGGCCTCGGTCGGCTGGGCGCCGACGCCGAGCCAGTACTGGACGCGCTCGGAGTCGATCTCGATGACCGAGGGGTCGTTCTTCGGGTGGTACTGGCCGATCTCCTCGATGGCACGACCGTCGCGCTTGGTGCGCGAATCCATGACGACGACACGGTAGTGCGGGGTGCGGATCTTGCCGAGACGCTTCAGACGAATCTTGGTAGCCACGTGTGTGGTATCTCCTGTAGTGAGACGCCCGGGATCAAACCCGGGAAGTTACGGGTGAGCGCGGATTGCGATGTGGGGACACCGTAACCGAACTCGGATGGAACCGTCCGCCGGCTAGAGAGGGCACCGAACGGACAGAAGCTCTCGGTATTGTGCCACATCCAGAGCGTCGACGCGAGTCCGAGCCCCTCCTCCGGCTACCCGTCACCGAATGACGACTCGCCCCCTCAGCAGGATGTGCATGGGAGACTCCAGGACTCTGACGTCCACCCTCGGGTCGCGATCGAGGACGAGAAGGTCGGCGGAGTCCCCAATCCCCAGTTGCTCGCCGCCCAACCAGGCCCGAGCTCGCCAGGATGCTGCCCCCAATGCCATCTCCGCTCCTCCAACTGCGGCCAACAACCGCACCTCCGAGGCGATCAGACCGTGTTCGATGGTGCCGCCGGCGTCAGTACCTGCGTAGATCGGAACCCCGGCATCGACGGCCTTGCCGATGGTTTCCATCCGGTGAGCATGCAGATGACGCATGTGGGCTGCGTAGGTAGGGAACTTGGCGTCGGCCTGGGCTGCGATGGACGGGAAGGTCTCGATGTTGACCAGGGTCGGAACGAGTCCGACCCCGCGCTCAGCCATGGTGGCGATGGTCTCGTCAGTCAGGCCGGTGCCGTGCTCGATGCAGTCGATGCCTGCGTCGACGAGCTGGGCCGGAGCCTCCTCGGAGAAGCAGTGGGCCGTGACACGGGCACCGAGCTCATGAGCACGATCGATTGCTTCCTTCGCGATGTCAGCCGGCCACAGCGGCGCCAGGTCCCCCTCAGCACGGTCGATCCAGTCACCGACGAGCTTGACCCAGCCGTCACCTGTGCGAGCCTGACGATCCACCTCGGCGACGAGGTCTTCCGGGTCGACCTCGGCTGCGTAGTTGCGGATGTAGCGCTTGGGACGAGCGATGTGACGTCCGGCGCGGATGACTCGAGGCAGGTCGTCGCGATCATCAATCCAATGGGTGTCACTCGGGGACCCAGCGTCGCGAATGAGGAGGGTGCCGGTCCTCGTCTCGGTGCGAGCCTGTTCCTCAGCCGTCTCCTTGTCGACGGCACCATGGCCGTCCAGCCCGATGTGGTTGTGAGCGTCAACCAAGCCCGGGATGATCCAACAACCGTCGGCGAGGGTGCGAGCACCTGGCAGTGGACCCTCGACAAGAACGCCGTCGTGCACCCATAGCTCACGCTCCTCCACGTCGGGCAGGACAACTCCCCGGATCCGAAGATCCTCGGCAGGAGCAGTCTGGGCCTCAGGAGCTACGTGAGTGTGCGTCCACCCGTCATGGGTATGAGTGTGGAACAGCGGCTGGGTGTCTTCATCCATGCCCTCATCGTGGCACGAGGCCGCGGAAGACGAAACGTCAAACCCACGACCTCGTGAGGCATTGCCAACGTCAGATCAGCGCGGACCCTTGTTGGTCTGGTCGAACATCTGCTGCATCGACGGCGGCATCTTGAACTCGCTCATCGCCTTCTGCAGATCTTCCTGGCTCGGCTGCTGCTGACCGGGAACACCGAATGCCTCGCCGCTGTTGTGATGCGGCTTCTCGGCTGCCTGACGGGCCTGGGCCGCGCGCTTCGCTGGGTTACCAGAACCCTTGCGGTTCTTCTGCTTCTTCTTGGACTGCTTGGAGCCGCGTTTGGCCATCGACCCCATCATGCGGCCAGCGCCCGGACCCATCATCTGGCCCATCTGGCTCATCATCTTGCGGGCATCGACGAAGCGGTTGACGAGGTTGTTGACGTCGCGGACCTCGACGCCGGAGCCCTTCGCGATACGGGCGCGACGCGAACCGTTGAGGACCGAGACGTCGGCACGCTCTGCCGGGGTCATGGCACAAATGATGGCCTCGATACGGTCGATCTCCCGCTCGTCAATGTTCTCGATCTGATCCTTCATCTGACCGACGCCAGGCAACATGCCCATGATCTTGGACATCGGCCCCATACGACGCATCTGGCGCATGAGTCCGAGGAAGTCGTCGAGGCCGAATTCCCCCTTGCCGGCCATGAGTTTGGCCGCAGCGGCTTGAGACTGTTCCTGGTCGAAGGCCTTCTCAGCCTGCTCGATGAGGGTGAGCATGTCTCCCATGTCGAGGATGCGTGAGGCCATCCGGTCGGGATGGAAGACGTCGAAGTCCTTGAGCCCCTCACCGGAGGAGGCGAACATGATCGGCTTGCCGACGACCCGGGCGATGGACAGGGCGGCACCGCCACGGGCGTCGCCGTCGAGCTTGGTGAGGACGACCCCGTCGAAGCCGACCCCTTCCTGGAAGGCCACCGCGGTGTTGACCGCGTCCTGACCGATCATGGCGTCGACGACGAACAGCGTCTCGTCAGGGTTGGTGGCCGCCTTGATGCCGGCAGCCTGGGCCATCATCTCGGCATCGACACCCAAGCGTCCGGCGGTGTCGATGATGACGACGTCATAGAGCTTGCGTTGGGCCTCGACGACGGCGTCACGAGCCACCTGGATGGGATCGCCGACACCGTTGCCGGGCTCAGGAGCGAAGACATGCACACCAGCCCGCTCACCGACGACCTGCAACTGGGTGACCGCGTTGGGACGCTGCAGGTCACAGGCGGCCAGCAGCGGCGAGTGCCCCTCTTCCTTGAACCACCGAGCAAGCTTGCCCGCCAGGGTCGTCTTACCGGCACCCTGAAGTCCAGCGAGCATGACGACGGTGGGTGGGGTCTTCGCGAACCGGACGGTGCGGGTCTGGCCGCCAAGGATCTCGACGAGCTCCTCATTGACGATCTTGACGATCTGCTGAGTAGGGTTGAGCGCCTTCGACAATTCCTCATCGTGACAGCGTTCCTTGACTGCCGCAACGAATTCCTTGACGACCTTCAGGTTGACGTCGGCCTCGAGGAGGGCGATGCGGATCTGGCGAGTCGTGGCGTCGATGTCGGCATCGGTGAGACGCCCCTTGCCACGCAGTCCTTTGAAAGTGGATGCGAGGCGGTCCTGGAGAGTGTCGAACACGGTTGTCCTTCAGCGCGCTAGTTCCTTACCGGGACAGTTTACCGTCCCGGTCTGACATGATGATTCAGAGCGAGGTCACAGACCAAACTGGCCCAGCCATTCCAGACACTGCTGGACGTAGGGCATGTACACGGTGTTGCGGTGCCCCCCTCCGTGCAGCACGATGAAGGTGAACTGCTGGTGGCCCTTGGCGAGTCGATGGAACTGTCCACCGTCAGGTCCAACCTGGCCGTCAATGATCGCGGGTTCTCGCCCCGGACCCCAACTCTGCACGTCGCTGCGATTGAGAACAGACAGGAATCGCACGCTGCGGTCGACCTTCTTCTCCTTCACCCTACGCACCACTGAGTTATCGTCAATTAGCGGCTGAGTGACGCTGCTGAGAATCGCCCCTTCGAAAGTGGGGTGATAGTACCCACCGATTCCGAATCCAGCATTGAAAGTCTTCGGGTACTTAGTGGTGAGGTTAGCCGAGCAGTATCCGCCGGAGCTCCACCCACTGATGAAACGGGATCCCCGCTCGTGACCCACACGGTAATGCGACTCGATTTGGGGCATGACGGTCTTCATGATCCACGACTCGTGGTAGACCGGGCCGACGTCAACGCACTCGCTGTCAATGTCATTACGAATTCGACCGGGCAGGAAGACGATGACGAACGGATTGATTTTCTGTCTCTTGACCAATTCCCGAGCGGGTGTGATGAGGTCCATGGAGACGTTGCCATGGTCACCAGTGTCGTTGACTCCCCCGTTGTAATACAGCACCGGAAAACGGGTGCCCTGCTCCGACTTCTCGAAGTACTGCGGTGGCAACCACACCGGGACGTGAGAGTACTGAGGGTCCGTGCCAGGCATCGTCAACCCCACCAGCTGCCCGTTGGGATGCGGATTGTCCTTGCTGACAGGGATGTCCTTGACCTTGGTACGGCGGATCGGGACAAGATCGTGGACCGGACCTGCCGGCTCGGCCTCGCCGAGCAGGTCTGACCAACTGGTGAAGAACCCGTATTCACGATTGATGTGGAGGAAAGACCCCACGATCAACAGCGCCTGGGCCACCAGGATCACCACGAAATGACCCAGCCCACGCAAGGCTTTGCGCCACCAACTGCCCGTGCCCCGCACAGCATGCCATGTGGCGAAGGCCAGCGGTAGCGCGACGGCCGCGATGAGGACAACAGCGCACAGCTCAGGGCTGAGAATACTGACCATCATGCGGCAACAGACGACAACAACGCACCGGTCACCAGAGGATTCCTCGTCAATGGCCAGCAGGCTCATCGCCCATGAGACCGGTGACGAAGTCCTCTGCATCAAAGGGGGCCAGGTCGTCAGGGCCCTCGCCTAGTCCGATGAGCTTGACCGGAACGCCCAGCTCGCGCTGCACCTGTACGACGATGCCGCCCTTAGCAGAGCCATCGAGCTTGGACAGCACGATGCCGGAGACGTCGACGACCTCGGAGAAGATACGAGCCTGGGTGAGACCGTTCTGGCCGGTGGTCGCATCGAGAACGAGTAGGACCTCGCTGACGGGGGCGAGCTTCTCGATGACGCGCTTGACCTTGCCCAGCTCGTCCATGAGACCGGCCTTGGTGTGAAGACGGCCAGCAGTGTCGACGAGCACGACGTCAACGCCTTCGTCGATACCGGCCTGAACAGCTTCGTAGGCGACCGAGGCGGGATCAGCCCCTTCGTCCTTGCGAACGGTGCGCACGCCGACGCGCTCCCCCCAGGTTTCCAGTTGCTCCCCAGCTGCGGCGCGGAAGGTGTCTGCGGCACCGAGGAGGACCGTCTTGCCCTCTGCGACCAGGACGCGGGCCAATTTGCCGCAGGTCGTCGTCTTGCCCGTGCCATTGACTCCGACCATGAGGACGACTGCCGGCTTACCCTCCGCATGATCGAGGTTGATGGACCGATCCATGTCTGGTCCGACAAATTCGACCAGCTCGTGGTGCAAGATCCCGCGGGCCCGGGCCGGGTCGGAGACGCCGTCAATCGCCAGTTCCGAGCGCAGCTTCTCGACCAGTTCCGTGGTCGGGCCCACGCCAAGATCAGAGGTGATGAGGGTGGTTTCGAAGTCATCCCAGGTGTCGTCGTCGAGCTTGTCGGCGCTCAGGAGCTCTGCCAGACCACGGGCCAAGGCGTTGTTGCTGTTGGCCAGACGGCGACGGAGTCGTGCCATCCGCGAGCCCGCAGCCTCCGGAGTCTCAACCCTGGGTTCGGACGGTGCCTCAGGCTCGGTCGCAGGAGCAGGGGCCGCGGTCGCACCAGCCTCAGGCTTCTCCTCACCAGTGGCCTCGGGTTCCTTGGTCGGGGTCGGCTCAACCTCCGCAGGCTTGGAACCCTCGCGAAGCGCCTTACGCCGTGAGATCCCAGCGGTGACGGCGGCAACCACCGTCACGAGGACGAGGATGCCGAGAATGATCCAAATCAGGTAAGTCAGGTCCACGTCCGCCGATACTAGCCGCTCACATCACGGCACCAAGGATTCGCAACGCCTCAACGGCGTCGGACACCACTGAGATCCTCCCCGACCCGGGTGGCAGCATGACGCCAGAAACTCGCATCGGGATCGTCACCAGGATGGCGCAACCCAAACATCACCACGGCACAGACGCCCAGCGCGACTGCCAGGATAAGAATCATCGCGATGATGAAAACGACCATCCGAGCACGACCTTTCCGTCAACGGGGTACCGAAAATTCAGGGTACCTGATGCGAGGCGTCTCTCAGACGTGCTCACGCACCTCGGACGAGTCGTCCGCGTCAAGATTCTCCGGAGAAACAGCGGGACCCACCATGGGAACCTCACCAGAGTGCTTGACTGCGCGGAACGTCCACAACTTGTTGACGACGAAATTGATGGGCATGGTCACGATGATGGCGAAGATCTGCGACCAGTACTCACGAGAGTGGAATCCCTTGCTCTCGTGGAACCACGGCTCGGGGAGGTAGATCGGGGAGGTTGGATTGGTGAACAGAATCTTGATGAACATGCCGATGATCGCTGCCACGGACCCCACGGCGAAGAAGGGCCAGAACTCACGCCACCAGCCGCGGCGGCGCTCCCGCTTGAAGGTCCAGGATCGGTTGAGCTGGAAGTTCGTGACGTTTGCCACCACAAAACCCACCAACCAGACGAGGCTGGTGAAACGGAAGTTCCATCGTGTACCCGCCAAGTTAAACAGGATGTCCTGGGCATGCTCGGTGCCACCATTCAACTTGTTCATGATGATGGCAACGACGATATTGACCACGAATCCGGAGCCACCCACGATTCCGAATTTCAAGAACTCGATGAAGTGACGCTTCTTGATGCGTCGTCTCGCAGGTACAGATGGGTCAATGATCACCCGCGACATGATATGCCCGACAAGGAGGGGCCAAGAAATGGGTGTGCCCATCAGCAACACCCGAAAGCGAAGACAACACGTGCGATTGTGGAGGCTTGATCCTGACAGGCCTGACCGACGAAGTCACTGAGCGCGGCTACTGCTTTGGCCGTACGAGGATCACATCCGATCCAGCGCCATGAAGGCCACTCACCGTAACCTCTGAACAGCTCGATTACGAGATGGAGCACCTTCGTGCCAAGGTCACCGCCAGATCACCGGCGTGGCCTCCCCACCTCGACGCGCCGCGACCTCGCCCAGTGTTCGTCGTCGTACCAAGACCTGTCGAGGTCTGGGAACGGACATGACCGGGTCACCGACGCGAGCGCTGACACCGGGAGCACCGGTGCGACGACCTGTTCGCGAAGGACTCCCGAACGATGACGGTGCCGCAACATCGACACTCCTTGCCCTGGCTTCCGTACACGTCAAGGGTCCGATCGAAGTAACCCGACTTCACGACTTTGTGACGCTGAGGTCGTCGACGCGTACTGATCTGTGCCGGACATCATCGGAATCCAGCGTTGTCACGATTCAGAAGTCAGTAGCCTCTGAATCGTGACGACAAGAGGGATGTCGATACGATCCTGCGATCGAAGCGAGTTGGAGCCAGTACTGAATGCCCTCGAACTGAGCGACCGACAATTGCTGGGAAAGTACATCGATCTGGGCTTTGAGAAAGAGTACAACGTCTACCTCGCCGCAGGAAACCCGCGGCTAGCGGTCAAACTCGACGATGGCCAAGGCGTCGTCTACGAGCGATGGCTTGACGGGCAGCCCGATCTGCCTGTGCCTCAGTTGCTCGGAACCGCGGTTGTAGACGGCCACACGTGGCATGCGTTCGAGGAGCGAGGCGGCGAGGATCTCCAGTGTCTGCGCAGGGAAACTGCAACCGCCGCAGGGAAGGGTTTGGCACGCCTCCATGCACGGTTTTGGTCAGAGTCCCCGCCACGAACGTCAACGGAACCAGAGCCGAGAAATTCGCTCTGGTCGCAAAACATCTCCCCTCGCTGTCCTTAGCCCTCACCGAACGGGCTGATCGCGCGGCGAGCGCACCATCGACGTTGTGCGAGAACGATCTGCTTCCGATGAATGTGCTCTGGGATGGGCATGACGCCACAATCATCGATTTCGGTCATGCTGACATCAGCCCGTACTTCGGCGATCCCGCACGATTCGTTGCTTTTGGCAAGCCTGAAGGTGGCTACTACGTTCAGACGACAGACGCTCGCGAAGAGTTTCTCACCCAATACTTCGAGATCATCCGCTCTATGCCGGGAACAACTCTCGACCGAGCGCGCTTCGACCGAGACATTGCGCTCGGCGAAATCGCCGAGTTGTCCCTCGTCCTCGCTACACACATCCGGCGAACGACGAAACTCGCTGATGTTGCCTCGCAGCCAGAGTTTGAACGCGTCCTGCAACTTGCCCACACCCTCGGGTAGAACACGGTCGCCCCGCGCTCACCGAGGTCAACGCAACTGCTGGCATCTCGGGCAGCGGAACGAGCTGCGATTCATGAAGTGCTCCCGCACCATCGGCGTCCCGCAACGCTTGCACGGGAGCCCCTCCCGTCCGTAAGCATCCAGCGAGCGGTCGAAGTACCCCGACTACATGACTTTCTCACGCTCACATGCCGTAGAGTTCCGGACATGACCGTTGCTGCTGCCTACCTGCGTGTCTCGAAGTCCGACGACACTGATGACGAGTCCCTCACGCTGGAGACCCAGCGCCGCAGGATCAAGGCCCTCTGCGAGGCCCGCGGCTGGATGTATGGCCCCGAATACATCGACGAGGGCGTATCGGCCACGAAGGGCCGCGGCGGTAACACTGACTGGGCAAGACTCCTCGGCGACGTCGGCAAGGGCAAGTTCGACGTGATCGTCGCCCGCGACCTCGATCGCCTCTTGCGCACACTCCAGGACCTGGTCAAGTTGATCGACCTCGGTGCGAAGGTGGCGACGGTCGACGGCGAGATCGACCTCACCACGGCCGACGGCGAGTTCCGAGCGACGATGCTGGCAGCCGTCGCGCGCTTCGAGATCCGACGTAAGTCCGAGCGCGCCATCGGCGCGAACGAGACGCGGCGCCGCAAGGGCCTGCCGGTGACACGAGTCAAGATCCTCGGCTACGACGAGGACGGCGTCACACAGATCGACGACGAGGCCGAGGCTGTCAAGAAGGCCTTCGTCGACTACCTGGCAGGCGTCACGCTGGCCCAGGTCTGCCGGGACCTGAACGCCAAGGGCTTCACGTCTAGTCGGGGCGTGCCGTGGGGCAATGCGAACATCCGGTCACTGCTCACGAACGCCCGGTACAAGGGTGTGATCACGAAGTGGGAGCCCGATCCCGACAGGCGCAAGATCAGCGGGCCACTGACAGAGGAGACCTACCGGGGGACGTGGGAGCCCATCGTGTCGGCTGACGTCTTCGATGCCGTTCAGGCGAAGCTGCGCGATCCGTCGCGCCGTCGCAACTGGGGCACCGAGCCACGGCATCTCATGTCGGGCCTCCTGCTCTGCGGCGCGTGCGGCGACGGTACGCACATGTACCACTCGACCTTCTACCCCAAGGCACGGATGAAGAAGTCGGGCGAGGTTACCAAGGCGGACCCGGTCCGGATCTACAAGTGTCTCAAGGGCAACCACCTCAGCCGCAAGGCCCAGCCGATCGACGACCTGGTGGAGCGCATTGTGCTGCGTCGGCTCCAGGAACCCGACGCCGCGAACATGTTCACTCTGGGCGACGACGGCCTGGCGCGCGAGGAGCTCCGGGTCGAGCGGGTGGCCCTCCAAACGCGCTACGAGGCGCTGGCGGGTCTCGTGGCCGACGGTGTCCTGCCGGCCGATCAGGTCCGGCAGGAGGCGCCACGCCTCATCGGACGGATCAACGAGATCGACGCCCTGCTGTCGCCAGGGCCACAGAGCGTGGGGCAGGTCCTCGTCGAGGCCGATGACATCCACGCCACGTGGGCCAGCCTGGACATGCAGCACAAGCGAGTCGTCATCAGGAAGATCCTGACGCTGACAGTGCTGCCGGGGCGACGCTCCAAGAAGGTGGAGCACCTCCCCCGCCAGGTCGACGACCCCGACATCAAGATCGAGATGCTGATGTAGTTGAATGCGGCAAAGTTCGGCTATAATGGGTAGCAGCCCCCGGGGTCCAGACAAGCATCGTCGCGAGACGAGGTGAAAGCTGGCGTGATTGAGCCCCCGATAGGAGCCGGTGAACAAGGCCGAATGACAGGCAGGGTACCGGAGGATCTCACATGAGGTTTTCCGATCATGAATGCAACGCCTGTTGCCTCTGTCGTCCACGACGATCCGTACACCGAAGATTTGGCCGCCGCCTCTGAGCGCACGACCTACGACAAGGACTACCTGCGCAAGCTCGCCCGCTCGGGCAAGTTGCACGGGGTCCAGAAGAAGAACCGCCGCTGGCACTTCCGGCCCGAGGACCTCGACGCCTTGGTGGCGCCGAAGGTCGTGACTGCGGAGAGTGAGCAGGAGCGGCTGCTGGAAGAGTTCATCCGCATGGCTCCCCGGTTCTCCCCCGCGCGCAAGGCGCGCATCGCCGCCGCGCTGGCTGGCTCCTCGGCCGAGGAGGTGGCATAGATCATGAGTGCAAACGAAAGCCGCCCGACGGCGAATCGGGCGGCCAACGAAGAGATCTCTGATGCCCCTAGTCTGGACACCTCTGAGTTTACCAGCCCTGAGGCGCCGTCGGAAGCGGATGTCGAACACGTGTTCGATCGCGAGGACCTGGCCGCAGAGCTGCGCGCCACCGGTGCGAAGCACGATGAGCACGCTTGGGTCGCCATGGAGTTCGCCGCCGACAACCTCGGCAAGCTCATCCACGTGGGCGAGGCGGGCTGGTACGCCTGGGACGGTCGCCGGTGGGCTCCCGACGTCAAGGACAAGAAGGCCACGCGTGCGGTGCTGAAGACGGTGCGGCGACTCGCGCCGGACGCCCTCGGCGACAAGGCGATGCTCCGCACGCTGCAGGGCGTGCAGAAGGCCAGCGGCCTCAAGAGCGTGCTGACGATCGCTGCGGCCATGCCCGGAATCGCCGTGGGCATCGACGAGCTCGACGCCGACCCGTACTCGCTCAACTGCGCCAACGGCATCCTCGACCTGCGCACCTTCGAGCTGCGGCCGCACGATCCGGCGGAGTACCACACGAAGGTCACCCGCGCCGCCTACGACCCCATGGCCACCTCGTCCGTGTGGCAGAAGTACCTGGACACGTCGCTGCCCGACGTCGACGTGCGCGAGTTCCTCATGCGCTACCTGGGCCATGCCCTGGTCGGCGAGGTGCTGGAGCACAAGCTGGTCTTCGCCACCGGAGCGGGCCGCAATGGCAAGGGTGTGCTCTACGAGTGCGTCATGGACGCGATGGGCGACTATGCCACCACCGGCGCCGAGGGCCTGCTGGAGCGGGCGAAGTCCAATGCCAACGGGCCGAGCCCTTCGCTGGCCGATCTGCGCGGCGTGCGTCTGGCTGTGCTGTCGGAGACCGAGGAGGGAGCACGGTTCGCACCGGCGCTGATGAAGCGCCTCACCGGCGGCGATCCGATCAAGGCGAGGTTCCTCAACCAGAACTTCTTCGAGTTCACGCCGAGCCACACACTTCTTTACGTGTCGAACTACCTGCCGAAGCTTCCGCCGGACGATCCGGCAGTCTGGGAGCGAGCCCTGGTGGCTCAGTTCGACGTGGTGATCCCCAAGGAGGATCGCGACCCTCAGCTGAAGCAGAAGATCCAGGCCAACCCCGAGGCAGTGCTGGCTCTGCTCGTAGCGGGCCTGCAGCAGTACTGGGAGCGAGGCCTCGACGAGCCGCAGGCTGTGCTGGTGGCGACGACACAGTACGCACAGTCCCAAGACGACGTGCGCCGGTTCGTCGATGAGGAGTGCGAGGAGGTCGGCAGCGGCGGCGACACCACCGCTGAGCTGCACAGCCGGTATGAGGCGTGGGCGCAGGCTGAGGGCGTGCACCCCGACCAGATGCTCGGGCGCAAGAAGTTCGGTGAGGGACTCGACCGTCTCGGCTACGGCTCGGTCAAGGCTGCGCGGGGCATGATCCGCAAGGGTCTCGTCTGGTGCGATCCGCGAAACCGGCTCACTCCGCAGAAGGCCCAACAACTCGCTAACAGCGTGACGCCGCTACCGACGGCGGCAGCGTCGAAGGCACCGATCGCGCCGATCGAGTACCACGGCTGACGCTTCCAACTCACCGATATGGGCCGGACCATATCGCTCTGACTAGGGATTTTACGCAGAATGTGCAGTTTGTGCAGTTTAGGTCCATAACATCCTCACGCGCGCGCGATTCAGGAGACTTTAGGTTCAAAACTGCACAAACTGCACTCCAGCCCTCCGATACCCCTCCCCTGGCGTGACCTTGAGGGATGGGGAGTGGGATACGGGGAGGTCGACTGGCCGGGCTGCGCCCGGCCGTCGACTCCCGGCCTTGGCCGGGCTTCGCCCGGCGCGGTGCACAGTCAGGGTGGGGCGCATGGGTTGATGAGGAAGACCCGCTACCCACCGCAGCTCTCCCCCACCAGCCCCTCGGCTCCCCCCCATCCCTGTGCTCCTGCCGGGCGGGGCGTAGGCCGGAGGGCCCGCAGGGCCCGACGGGCAAGCCGCCCCGGCCGCCAGGCCGGGCTGCGCGTCCCGGCGTCCGCGTCTGGCCCGGACCTGGCGGCGGCGGCACGGCCTCTCCATCTGCCCATGTCCATCGGAGGGCGAACGGGACTCGGCGATATGATCCCGTCCTACGTAAGCCAACCTCGTTGAACCATGGAGCAACTCATGCCGGACTCTCCCCGAATCACCCTTCCTGTCGACACGCAGGGAGTGGTGTACTTCGTGGACGAGGCGGGCAGCAAGGGGACTTCCGGCGACTTCTTCGTCACGGCCGCAGTCCGCACTTCTGATCCCGACCAGGTATCCCGGACGGTCAAGGCGATCCGAGACAAGCACCGGTTCACCAAGGCAGAGGAACTGAAGTTCAAGAACGTCACGAAGCACTCCGAGCCCATCCTCGCTGAGGTGTTCCGAGAGGTGGTGGCGTGCGGCTGCACCTTCGGCGCCTTCGTCCTCGACAAGCGGCACTTCGATCCCTGGAGCAGCCGGCCCCAGTGGCAAGGGCACCTATTCGCCACGGATCGGTTACTTCGTGGACTGGTAACCCGGAGAGAGGCGGCCGTGGCACTTCTTGACCACATCGACGTGCCGCAGGGGGTTTCGTATGGCGACAATTTGATGTCCCAGATGAACACGCGATTCGGGAACAAGCGGCTCGTGGCCGCAGTGAGCTTAGACTCCCGGACCTGTGCGGGGCTGCAGGTAGCAGATCTCTTGGCCAGCTCTATCTTCTACGCCCGAAAGAAAACAGAGGAACTCGGCCTTGAGGGGTTCTTGTCATCGCAGACACCCAAGGCCCTCCTGGCGCGGGAGATCGCAACGGCCGTCGGGTCGAGCCACTTCGCCGACTGCAACACTGACCTGCTCCACATCCAGACCAGTCATGAGAGGTCATTGCGGGAGATCCGTGCGGCGTGTACTATTGAGCCAGATGCCGAGGCCATAGCCGCAGGCTAACAGCTAGCATCCACTGGGCCGGGTCTCAGACCCATCACCCAGTCTGAACGCGGATCCCATACCGCCACATGTTCCATACTTACCGCACCGCCCCATGGCACCAGCCATGGGGCGGTTGCTTTTCATTCACGCGCTGTCCACCAGGGTGTACCTGGTGGACACCAAGATCACGCAGGTGATAGTGCGTTCGGCAGGGTTGGGGTAGACTCTAGTTGAACAGAAACGACGAGACGCCTTGAGAGGTTTTTGAACATGGCGGAGAAGAAGCGGACCCGGGCCGTCGGCCAGGTCGTCGGCTACGCCCGCGTGTCGTCGACCGACCAGAATCTCGCCCGCCAGCTCGAAGCCCTCGGTGACGTCGACAAGCTCTTCACGGACACAGCGTCGGGCAAGGACGTCGACGGCCGGGCGCAGCTCAAGGCGATGCTGGAGTACGTCCGGTCCGGCGACGTCGTCCGTGTGAAGTCACCGGACCGGCTGGCCCGCGACACCATTGACCTGTTGACGCTGGTGCGCGACCTGGGCGACCACGGCGTCAAGGTCAGCTTCGTCGACATGCCGGAGCTCAGCACCGACACCCCCAGCGGCGGGTTCGTCCTGACGATCTTTGCGGCCGTGGCCGAGCTGGAGCGGCGCATGATCCGGGAGCGCCAGGCCGAAGGCATTGCCATCGCGAAGGCGGCGGGCAAGTACGACCGCGGGCCGAAGCTGACGCCCGACCAGATCGCCCAGGCGCGCCAGCGCGTCGAAGAGGGCGTGTCGAAGGCCAGGGTGGCCCGAGACCTGGGCGTGGCGCGCACGACGCTGTACGCGGCCCTGGCGGGCACTGGGCGGTACGCGCCGGCCGAGCCGAAGGATTGTAAGTGACCACCGATACGGTTGGACTTGGAGGAGAGTGACCATGGCGAACACGGATCTGGGGGCGGCCAAGAAGGCCAAGAAGGACGCCTTCTACACATCTTGGGTGGACATCGAGCGCGAGATGAACGCCTACCTGGAGTATGACCCCGACGTCTTCCGTGGCAAGACGATCTTGCTGCCGTGCGATGACCCCGAGTGGTCGAACTTCACCAAGTACTTTGCGCTGCATTTCACTGAATTCGGCATCAAGAAGCTCATCTCCACCAGCTACGGCTACGACGACAACGCGCCGACCGGCTACGAGCCGCCGACGCTGTTCGACGTGCCGGACCCGGCCGACGACGGCTCGGTGCCTCACGGCCGCGTATTCATCCTGGAGGACGACGACCTCACCGGCGACGGCCGGGTCGACATCGACGACCTGACGTGGCGCTACCTCGACGGCGACGGGGACTTCCGTTCTCCTGAGGTCACCGCGCTGCGTGATGAGGCCGACATGGTCATCACCAACGGGCCCTTCTCGCTGTTCCGGGAGTTCGTCGCCTGGCTGATCGAGGGCGGCGTGCAGTTCTCCATCATCGGGAACGTCAATGCGATCACCTACAAGGAGGTCTTTCCTCTCATCAGGGACAACAAGTTGTGGTTCGGCCCCTCCATCACTAGTGGGGATCGTGAGTTCCGGGTCCCGGATAGTTACCCACTTCAGGCAGCAGGGTTCCGAGTTGACGACGATGGCACCAAGTACATCCGGGTCAAGGGGGTGCGCTGGTTCACCAACATTGACCATGGCCGCCGCCATGAGCCAATGGTGCTCATGAGCACTGTGGAGAACGTGAAGTACAGCAAGCACAAGGAAGTACGTGGCATCGGTTATCCGCGATATGACAATTACGACGCGATTGAGGTCGGGTTCACCGACGCAATCCCGAGCGACGAGCCTGGCCTGATGGGCGTCCCCATCACCTTCCTTGATCGGTACAACCCTGAGCAGTTCGAGATTCTTGGCATCACCAAGACTTGGGATGATGCCCGAGGTCTGAAGTCTCGGGTCTACCCGACACAGACTCAGGTGGCAAAGAAGACGGGTGCTACATCACAGGTGGGCAAACTAAACGATGGTCCCGCCATCCGGCTGCCGGAGCCGCCGAGCGACGAGACTTACTATCTGGTTGATGGTGAGGTCTACGTCCAGCGTTATGCCCGCATCCTCATCCGTCACCGCAACCCCGCTCCGAAGAAGGACTGACCATGAAGGCAGAGCTCAACAAGTTCACGGTGGCCAAGATCACCGAGGGGTTTCACTACAGCGAGCTGGAGGGCAAGGGCCTATACGGCCTGGCCGGGGAGCTGGTCATCCAGCCGGAGTTCCAGCGCAACTACATCTACAACGACGGCAAGCGCGACGTCGCGGTCATCGAGTCCATCCTCAAGGGCTACCCGCTGGGTCTGATCTACTTCGTCGACACCGGCGCGACCGCGTCGCCGCGCTACGAGATCCTCGACGGCCAGCAGCGCATCACCTCCATCGGCCGGTTCGTCACCGGCAAGTTCGCCATCATGCAGGGCGGCAAGGAGAAGACGTTCTCCTCGCTGCCGAAGGACCAGCAGGAAAAGATCATGGCGACCGAGCTGCTGGTCTATGTCTGCTCCGGCACTGAGTCCGAGATCAAGGAGTGGTTCCAGACCATCAACATCGCTGGGGTGCCGCTGAACCAGCAGGAGCTCGACAACGCGATCTACTCTGGCCCGTTCGTCACGGCCGCCAAAGCGGTGTTCTCGAACAGCCAGAACGCGATGCAGCAGAAGTGGGCGGCATACGTCAAGGGCGACCCCAAGCGCCAGGAGGTGCTCCGCGTGGCGCTGGAGTGGGTCGCTGCGGCTAGGGGCACGACCATCACCGGCTACATGGGCCAGCACCGCCATGACACCACCATCAACGAGCTCCAGACGTACTTCACCAGCGTCATCGACTGGATCGACTCGGTGTTCGTCGGCGTGCCCGACAAGGCCATGCGCGGCCTGGAGTGGGGCCGGCTGTACGAGACCTACCACGCCAAGCCCTACAACGCCGCCAAGGTTGCCGAGCGCGTCGAGGACCTGCTGGGCGATCTTCAGGTCAACGACAACAAGGGCATCTGGGAGTTCGTCCTGGGTGGCGAGACCGATACCAAGCTGCTCAACGTCAGGGTCTTCGACGACACGACGAAGAAGGCCGTCTACGCCAAGCAGACCAAGGCTGCGCAGGCGGCGGGCGTCTCGAACTGCTCCTACTGCGCCATCGGCCACGGCGCCAACCAGGCGAAGATCTGGACGCTCAAGGAGATGGACGCCGACCACGTCACGGCATGGTCGAAGGGCGGCGCGACCGACGCCAGCAACTGCGAGATGCTTTGCATCCCCCATAACCGGGCGAAGGGTAATCGGTAGGCCTCCCGCGGAGCGCCGACGGTGCCTGCGATGATTGTGCCGAGAGGAGGTGTGCCATGGCCCACGACATCGTCCTGACCGTCGACGAGGGACGTGCTGCCGACGCTGCACGCTTCTTCGAGGCTGGCCAGCATCTGATCGCTCTGCTAGACGCGCTGAGTGACTCCCCCAACGTTGAGTGGGAGGTCGCCGACCTCCGCCTCGGTTCTGCCGTGGCCGCCATCGAGGCAGCCGGGGACCAGCCAGACGACGGTCGCCGCGCCGCAGCGTCGGCCGTACGGGGCCTGCGTCTAGTCCAGAACGGAGCGGCCGTTCCCGATGACTGGACGCCCGAGGCCGTGAGCCGTGCCCAGGACCTGGTCCGCACGGTCGACGAACACACCAAGATCGAGCGCGAAGGCAACGTCGTCTGGCTCGACGGCAGGCTCAAGGACGCCCTAGCGCAGCAGACGCCGTGGCACCGCGAGATGTACGGGTGCGTGCGCGGCAAGTTGACCGGCGTCAATGTCACGCGCGGCAACCGTGCGTCCGTCAAGCCGTTCTCCGGTGGCCGCGTGGTCCGCATCGGCTTCCCCAGCAGCATCGCTGAGCAGATGCGCGACGCCCTGCTCCATGACGTGCAGATCGACGGCATGATGCGTCAGGACGCCGACGGTCGGGTGTACCACGTCACCGCCGAGACCGTGCACGTCGTCGACGGCCCCGTGCCCAGCTGGCGGGAGCTGTTCGGCTCCATCCCGGAGATCACCAACGGGCTGAGCGTCAACGAGTACCTGGAGGCTGTCCGTGGCGAAGACTGACCATCCTCGCGTCCTGCTGGACTCGTGCGCGTTCCTGGCATGGATCAAGGGCGAGCCCGAAGCCGCCGTCATGCAGTCGCTGTTCGACCTCATCGACGCGGGTGATGCCGACCTCGTCGTGTCGGCCTTCATCTTTGCTGAGGTCTACAAGCCTGCCGGTCCTGGTGAGGCCTGGCAGCCGAAGATGGATGCGGTCCTTGCGAAGTTGCGCTCCCGCGACGTCGAGGTCGTGGATGTCACGCAGCCGGTGGCCGCGTGCGCCGCACAGCTCCGTCTGGCTCATGGGCTCAAGGGCATGGACTCGATCCATCTGGCCTCAGCCGTCAAGAACCGTTGCACGTGGTTCGTGACCAAAGACCGCAAGTTCCCGTCCGAGGCTGACGGGGTGCAGGTCTGGGACATCCACGCCATGTCTGCCGAGCAGCTGCCCTGGATGTCGCGTGGGGTTCCGCAGCAGCCGAATCTCTTCGACGCCGAGGACTGATAGTCACCGACCTCCCGGTCGGCTCAGCGCCATGCGACAATGGTGTTATCTCCATCACCGCGGGCTTCGGGCAAAGGATGACGCGGGGCGGATGTCTCGATGACGCCGAAGATCTCCTGGCCGCCGACCTCCCGGTCGGCGTTGACGTTGGCAGGGTCGTCCTGCTGGGGGATCGGCCCGAGCGTGGCCGCCCAGAAGGAGAGTGGCCGACATGGGCTACATGGATGATGAGATCAAGGCGGCCAAGGCCGCCCTGGCGGCCGCGGAGGCCAAGCGCAAGCAGCGCGAGCTCGATATCGACGCACGCGTCGTGGTGCTACTCAATGAGCTTGACCACGAGGTCTACGAGAAGCTGCGTCATCGTGCGCAGCGCGAGTTCGACCAGCGTGACGCCGAGGCGAAGGCGCGCCGGTCGCGTCGTCGCAAGGAGGCTGCCCAGCAGCCGACGCAGCAGCACGCGCAGCAGTGACGCGGCGACGTCCAGGAGGGGTCCGCACCGGTAGGTGTGGGCCCCTCGTTCTGTCTGGGGACGACGGCGAAGCCAGTCGGCCAGTTGGTCACGAGCGGCAGCTCGTGATGCCAGCGCAGCTGGCGGCCGGGGTCCAGGGGGCGGTAGCCCCATGGCAAGGGGCACGAAGTCAGGAGGGGCGAGCGCAGCGAGGACCGTATGGCGAAGTGCATACTTGCATGTGTTTCTCCGTGCGCGTACATTAGTCTCATGAGTGACGTGCGCCCGGGTATCAAGCGGCCCAGCCGGGGCCGCGTGGTGAGCGTTCGTACCGGCGAAGCCGAGTACGACATGCTCACCGCAGCCGCCGCGAAGCGGGGGCTGTCCGTCTCGGGCTTCCTCCGAGGTGCGGGCCTCGAAGAGGCTGAGCGCGTCCTAGGTGGCGGCAGCACGCCGCAGGCGGGTCTGCCGGGTCGGCCCGAGACCGCCACCGCAGGTGGCGAGGGTGCTGGCGCAGCCAGCACGCCCACCGGCACGGTGGGCATCAAGGAGGCGTCAGTGGAGACCAAGCGCGCCTACGTGAACCTCAACCAGATCGCTCGTCACGTCAACGCCGACAGGGTCGTCACCGTGAGCAGCGATGCCGACAGCGACAAGCTCGCGCCGGTGCTGGCGGCCGTCATCACCAGGTGCGGCGAGGTGCTGCGCGCACTGGGTCATCCCGGTCACTGAGGAGGTGCGCCATGGGCTACGTGAGCATCTCGACCGTCGGCGTCGGCGTGCGCGACCTCGCCTACTACCTTGTCTACGGCAACGGCTCGTTGCGGGCCGAGCACCTCGCGCGCGGCACGAACCGCCTGGCCGTGTCGTACTGCGACGCGGACTCCATCGCCGAGTTCGTCGCCAAGGCCGAAGCGCTCCCCCGTCGCACCCGTCGCAAGATCGCGGCGTTCTCCTACGTGCAGTCGTTCCCGGCTGACCTGTTCGACGTCAAGAACCTCGACGACCGTCGTCGGGTGAACGAGCTGGGCTATCGCCTGGCCAAGAAGATGCATCCCAACGCCGATGTCTGGGTCGTCACCCATGCCGACGGCTGCGGCCAGTGCCTGCACAACCACATCATCGTGATCAACCAGGACGAAGTGACTGGTCGTGCACTCACCAGTCATCGGCTTCCCAAGTTCGTCCGCGCAGCTGAGAACGACCTCATGCGCGAGGAGGGGCTGCCGACCATTTCCTTCGATGACAAGGCCCTGTCGTGGCCCGAGCGCGCCGCCAAGCTCGACGAGGGCACCTTCAAGCGGGTCCTGGGCGACCGGCTCCATCAGTGCCAGGTTGATGCGCTGGCGAGTGGTGCCACAGACGAGGCCGAACTTGATGCCGCGTTCGTGGCTAACCTTGCCGACTACGGCATCGTGCGGGACGTCCAGATCCGTGAGGTCATCGACAAGAAGACCGGCGAGGTCACCGAAGAGGTCGGTGTGACCTACAAGATGATCGACGACATCACCCCTCGGCGCGATCCGGGCAAGAAGCAGCGGGTCCGTCGCGCGAAGGCGTCGTCGATCTCGGCGGACTTCACTGACAAGGGCTGGCATGACATCTGCCAGCGTCATCTGGCCGGGCCCCACACAACTGTTGCCATGGCGCCGCCGGTCCAGGCCATGCAGGACGCTTGCGACGTTCCCGAGACCAGCTGGGACGAGCTGGCCCGTGAGCGGGCTGAGGCGATGGGTCTGCCCAACGACGATGCCGTCTGGGAGGGCATGTTCAGCCATGTCCGCGCAGTGGATCCCGATCGGTTCCAGCAATGGCAAGCCGATGACCACGCCACGTTCGAGGATCTGGCCAAGGACTACTTCGACGACATCACCGACGACGAGGTCATGGCCGCTGCTGCCGCTCTCGGCTACGTCAAGGCTCATCAGCGGGACATGACAGCCACCCCGACCTCCGCTCCCGCTCCGGTCGGCGGGCAGGCGTCCGCTCCCGCTCCCGCCATGCCCTCCACGGAACCCGTGGAACACACTCCGGTGCCTCCCCCGGTCTCCGCTCCCGCTCCGACCGAGGAGGTCGTGGCCGGCGCTCCCGCTCTGGCCGCGACCGACCTCAGCCCAAACGTGGTCACTCCTGGCCCACTGCCGACCACGGACGGCCACGGGTGGGCGACGGACAGGCCTCATCGTGCAGACGTGGGGGCCGTGGTTGCCGCTGATGCTCCGATCACGCCCACTTCCGGCCCGTCTGTGGCCGCCTGTGGCCAGGATCGGGTTGACCAGCAGAAGCCCTACGTGTCGTCGCTGCGGAAGCTGAAGTTCAAGAAGGCCGACCCGAAGCGCCAGCAGCTCATCGACGGCCTTGCTTCGTTCGACGAGGAGACCCGGTCACGTCTGGCGCGCGGCGAACGTCCGGTCGAGGCTCACGTGCCGAAGGGCGTCGGCCGCAGGGTGCTGGGCTCGCTGGGGTCGCATCTCCACCCCGCCGTGCGTGCCCAGCTGACGCTGCGCGAAACCAAGAAGAGGGCACGGTCGATGGCGTTTGAGGCCGGCCGTGACCTCAAGAAGGAACTCGATGGGCTGCGCGCCGACGGCAAACAGCACAGCGAAGAGTTCGACCAGACCGAGGTCAAGCGCAACGTGGCCAACCAGCAGAGGGCACGGCTGGAGCGCGAGTTGGCCGCTGGCTGCTACGAAGATGTCGACGAGGCCCTGGCGACCTGGAAGGCCGCTCACCCGGAGGTCGCGAAGCTCTCTGCTGCCGACCGAGAGGCCTATGTCCAGCGTGGCCAGGTTGCCCTCGACGAAGCCCTGGCGCAGGCCCAGCACGACCGCCAGGTCGACAACTGACCGGGCAGACCAAAAGAGAAGGGCTCCCCGAGGACGCATGTCCTCGAGGAGCCCTTGCTCGTCAGTCGTCGTCCTCGTCCGGCCGGGGCACGTCAATCAGGCCTCGTCGACCTCTTCATCGTGGTCGGCGAACCAGGCGATGAGCTCGCCGTTGAGGACCTTCCCGTCGTCGTGCTCTGTGGTGAGGCCGATCGCGGCCATCACGCGGGCGACGGAGTCGACGGCACGCCCCTCAAGGCTGTCGGCGAGCTCGTAGGGCGGCAGCTTGGCCGCGACGGCGGCGGGGTCGACCTGGTGGTCGAGCTGCATCAGCAGGCTGATGGTGAGGTTTCGTTCGATCTGGACGCGGGGCATGAGGTCGATGGGGGTGTCCCTATGTTCCCCGTCAAGCGGCGAGGGGCAGGGGTGATGGCTCTCGCGTTGGGGTGGGGGCCCGGTAGGGCTCCCGGTTCTTGAGCATGGCGAACAGGACATCACAGCGTCGGCGTGACAAGCAGATGAGGGCGGCGTTGTGCTTCTTGCCCTGGGCTCGTTTGCGGTCGTAGTAGGCCTTGGAGGTGGGGTCTGAGCGCAGTGCGGCGAAGGCGGACAGGAACAGGGCTCGTTTGAGGTGTTTGTTGCCAGAGCGGGCGGGAAACTCGCCGCGGATGCTGGTTCCGGATCGTCGGGTGACTGGGGCGAGTCCGGCGTAGGCGGCGAGGTGTCCGGCGGTGGGGAATTGGGAGGCGTCGCCGACGTCGAGCAGGATCCGTGCTGCGGTCCTGACCCCGACGCCTGGCATCGAGGTCAGGACCTCGGCAAGAGGGTGAGCATCAACAACCTGTTCGATCTGCGCCGCGAGTGCGTGTCGCTGGTCCAGCGTCTGGCGCAGCGATGCAGCGAGTTGGGGCAGGACCTGCTCGGCTGCGGCGGTTCCGGCAACGATGACGGTCTGCTCGGCCAGGGCGGTGGTGATGGCATCGGCGAACTCTTGGGCGCCGCGCGGGTAGGCCTTGCTGATGACCCGCAGCAGCTTGGACTTCGACGCAGCGGCCATGGCCTGGGGCCCGCCGAGCTGCTCGATCACCGCGAGGCCTTGCTTGGTGGTCAACCGGGGTCCGACAACGCGTTCCAGGGCCGGGTGGATCTGGGTGAGCAATCCTCGGATGCGGTTCGACAGCCGGGTCGCTTCGGCGGCGAGGTCCTCGTCGAACCCGACCAACACCTTCAGCTCCGCGAGGGTTTCCTCGCCGGCGTCGGCCCGGCGCAGGGTGTGGGGCATGGTCCTCGCGGTGTCGGCGATGACGAACGCGTCGCGGGCGTCGGTCTTGGCGTTGCCCGGGTAGAGGTCTGCTGCGCGGCGCATGGCCAGCCCGGGCAGGTAGGCGACCTGGATTCCCATGGACCGGGCGACCGCGATGGGTAGTGCTCCGATTGTGTTCGGCTGGTCAACGATCACCAGGACCCGGCCATGGGTCTGGAGCTTGTCGAAGAGTTCCTCGAGGCGCTTCTGGTCCTGGGGCAGGGGCTTGTCGAAGACCTTCCGGCCAGCAGCATCCAATGCGCAGGCGTGGTGGCCGGTCTTGCCAACGTCCAGCCCGCACCAGATGTCGAAGCCGCTGTCCTGATTCATGACAACCGCCATCCTTCCATCCCGAGATGAACGGTCGCCCGGGTGGTGATGCGTCAGCTGCCGGCACCCACGTTACGAAGAGACCTTTGAAGCAGGCCGTGTCCCTATCAGCGGTCGGCTGGCGCCACCAAGCCCGGTGACAACACCCCCCGGATCATTCATGAGACAGGGGCAGCAAGTCATGCCGGGCCCGGCGACCGTGACCCCTCCTTACGGGGTCACCAGCAAGGTAACGGGGCAAGGGCTACTCCTTGAGGGGTTCGACGTTCGGGAAACGCTGGATGGCTTGGTCGAGCCGGTCGGTGTCAGTGAGGAGATCGAGGAACACCCGTCGGGCCAGCGGCGTCATCCGCGCGACGCCCATCTCGGCGAAGATCTCGTCGTAGCGGCCCTGCTTCTTGGCCTGGTACAGGCTCACCCTGTGGTGTGGGTGAGCCATCATCCACGGGGTCGGGCAGAGTCCTTGGACGATCTTGTTGAAGAAGGCGCGGACCGCCGACTCCGGCGCGTCGGGGTCGTAGTGGGGATCAGGGTAGCCAGCGACGATGAGCATGGGTTCATCCTCCTGTCATGGCTTGCTGAAAACATAGACCCCGCCCGACGGCGAGGACACGGTGGTGAAGTCGTAGGCCAGGTCCCGGCCGAACTTCTCGTGGTCGAAGTAGGTCTTGGCTGTATCTGGCCAGTGGTCGAAATAGTCGGTCTCGGTCAGCCAGTGGTCGACGAAGTCACCCCAGCTGTCGAACTCGCCATGCAGATGGTCGATGAAGTCGCTGGGCACCGGCACTGAGCCATGGCCAGCGGCCACATACGCCCCGCTGGCCATCCAGGCGCTCAAAGCTGGCCACAACCACGGCTCGACCTCCGCGTACGCGTCAGCCCACTCCTGAGCCTCTGCCAAGCCCATCTCGTGGAAATCCGGCCACGGGCCGTCCCCGTCAAGGCACCAGATCTCCTCACAGTCGGCTCGCTGGGGCACACCAGCCAGCTCGTGCAGCTTCGCAATCGTGAGTTCGCCTGCTTCGCTGGCGTCGATCCAGGCACCCACCAGGCGTCCGGAGTTGTAGCAGGCCAAGCACCCCGGCCAGATCTTCAGCGGCATCGTCGTGGTGGTCATCGGCCCACCCCTCGTCCTGGGCCCTCAGCTGAGCCTGCGCCGGGTGATCCGCGAGCTCGGAGTACCGGCCCGACGTGGGCGTGCCATCGTCGTCGGCCCAGCCGGACATGCGGCGCCAGGAGTCAGTGGCAAAGCCCACCTGGGCGACACCGACGACGTCGAGGCCACGATGGTTGAGGGCAAGGCCCATGTGCGTGGCGACCTGCGCCACGGCATCCACGGTCGCCTCGTGATAGGCGATGACTACGGCGGCCATGGCCCCTTGGGCGCGCAGACCGTCAGCCACAAAGCCCGGTGCGCCAGCCAGGGCATCAAGGAGTGGAAGGGTGGCGCTGGCGACCAGTCGGCCTTGCCCATCAAGTCCGGCCACCACGAGGGTGGCGCTGGGCGGGGTGCCGCCAAGCTCGAACGGCAGGCAGGCAATCAGGCCGACGATGTCGGTCTTGGTAGGCGTGGTGTTCACGGGAGCTCCTCTCGCGGCCGAGGAACTGCTCCTCTTGGCCGTCGAGATTGCTCCCGGCCGCGCTGGCGCGGCTACTGCCGCATCACCGAAGGCGTTGGCACCTCGGACAACGGAAGGAGCTACGGTTCATGAACTTCTCGCGCACGATGGGGGTCCCGCATCGGTCGCACGGCTCACCAGTTCGACCATATGAACGTAACAATCTGTCGAAGTATCCCGACTCACCATTGACATCGACGTACAGGGCATCAAAGGATGTCCCACCCTGGGTAATCGCCTCGGACATCACCTCACGCGCTGTCTCCAACAACTCCACAGCCTTGCGCTGGCTGAGGCGCGAGCACGGGGTCTCCGGGTGACGACGAGCCCGCCACAGGATTTCGTCGACATAAATGTTGCCGACACCGGATACCAGTGTCTGGTCGAGCAGGCTGCGCTTGACGGTCGACCTGCGTGCGCGCAGTCGTCGCGCAACCTCATCGACGTCAAAGGAATCCTCGAAGGGATCAGGGGCAATGTGGGCGACCGGCCCGGGCACACCGTCAATCAGCGGGGCGAGAGTAAGTCCGCCAAAGGTGCGCTGATCCAGAAAACGTAGGTCACGGTCGTCACCAAGGCCAATGACAACACGGGTATGGCGATGCCGTGGGGCTTCCCTGTCGACGACACGGAACTGTCCGCTCATCCCCAGGTGGGCCAGCATCGCCGTGCCGTCGTCGAGGACGAACCACAGGTACTTGCCCCGGCGATTGATGGCGGTGAACTGGCGACCAGTCAGAGTCGCCTCGAAGACTCTGGCTTCTTCCGAACCACCGGTTGGGCGCAACCCGCGGACATCGACGACGTCGACCCGCTCGACGGCGGAGGGGATGACGAGACTCTCGAGTCCGGCTCGTACTGTCTCGACCTCAGGAAGCTCAGGCACCGGTGCGGGGAGGGATCAGTGCGGCAACCGCAAGCTGGGCCGCTCCCTGCTCGGCCTCCTTCTTGTTGTGGCCGGTGTAGGCAGCGTGCAGCTTTCCACCCACTTCTGCCCTGGCACGGTAGCGGCGATTGTGGTCCGGGCCAGATCCGACGATGTCGTATCGCGGAGCCTCAAGCCCTTGCTCAGAGCAGTACTCCTGGAGAACTGTCTTCCAGTCGGTACCGGCTCCGGATCGATCCGCCTCGTCAACGAGGGGATCGAAGAGATGATGGACGAGGCGCAGGGCGTCCGGCAACCCCGAGGACAGCTCGACGGCACCCAACAGGGCCTCGGTGGTGTCGGCCAGGATCGACGTCTTGTCGTGGCCGCCGGTACGTTCCTCGCCCTTGCCCAGCTTGATACGCGGCCCGATGCCGAGGCGACGGGCCAACCGTCCCAAGGACACCGTGCTCACGACGGCTGACCTCAGTTTGGCGAGCTGACCTTCCGGTTTGTCCGGGAAGGCGCGGTAGAGGTAATCGGTAACGCCGACCTCGAGGACGGCGTCACCGAGGAACTCCAGCCTCTCGTTGGTGGGAATCCCACCGTTCTCAAAGGCATAGGAGCGATGCGTGAGCGCGAGATCAAGGAGTTGGGGGTCACATCTGATCCCCAACTCCTTGAGAAGACCCAGGAAAGGCCACTCCCCGTACTCGGGTGAACTGACGTTCTGGTCCTTTCGTGCGCTCACGGTGCTGATCTCAGACCTCGGCAACCTGGCGGCGATCACCACGCGGGCCGTACTCGCCGCACGCGGGACATGCGGTGTGGGGCAGGTGCTTCTCACCGCATGCCGGGTTGGCGCAGGTGACGAGATTGGTAGCAACCGTCTTCCATTGCGAACGACGGTGCCGGGTGTTGCTGCGGGACATCTTCCGCTTCGGGACGGCCACGATCTTCTCCTTGGTGTGCTTCAGATGTGGCATCCGTATGACACGGACGCCGTTAGGGAACGTTCAGGACTTGTCCGAATCATCCTCGCTGACAAGCCCTTGCAGAGCCGCCCAGCGTGGATCGATCCGATCCGGATGGTCATGGTCCGGGTCATCGTTGAGGTTGGCGCCGCAGTCTGGACAAAGTCCCTCACAGTCGTCGCGGCACAGCGGGCTGAACGCCAGGTTCAGCACCACCGCAGCACGGACGACAGGGTCAAGGTCGATCGTTTCCTCGGCACTGACCCGACTGGCGTCCTCCTCAGCCTCCTTGTCCGGGTAGAAGTACAGCTCCTGGATGTCAAGGACGAGATCCTCCTCGATGGGATCCAGACAGCGAGAGCACTCCCCCTTCAGGGTGGCTTCGACGGCCCCGGTGACCAGAACTCCTTCACCCACCGATTCCAACCGAAGGTCGAGATCGAGAGGGGAGTTCTCGGGAACGCCGATCATGTCGACACCGAGATCCGCCGGAGCGGGCACCGTCCGTTGAATCCGGGTCATCTGACCCACCTGCCGACGCAGCGAATGGGTCTCGATGACGAGATCCGAGTGTGCGTCGGGGTGGCGATGGATGGTATTCATCGCAAAGATCCCTTCGACCGGTGGAACACGACGAGGTCATGACCGACTGGCCACTGTACAACGGAGATCGACGCCAGACCAAAACTGTGTGTCAGCTTGACTGTGCACGCCGTTTCAGGCACTCTGAACTAAAGCGTATTAGTTCACTGGGGTTCGACACCGACGCTGGAATCGGATCCCGCTGGACCCCCTTCAAGGAAGAAGTAGAGAACATGGCAAACCTCACCATCGGCCGACGTCAACTTCTCGGTGGTACGGCCGCACTGGCAACTGTCCTAGCTGCCAGCGCATGCGGCATGAGCGGATCGGGAGATAAGCCGTCGAGCCAGACATCCATCGACTCCTCCGCCAAGCTCGAGGGCAGCATCCAGTTCCAGACCTGGTCGCTCAAGAACGAGAAATTCACCCCGTACTTCGAGAAGCTCGTCAAATCCTTCGAGAAGGAGCATCCCGGCACGACCATCAAGTGGATTGACCAGCCGGGTGAGGGCTACGAGGAGAAGGTCCAGCAGCAGGCCACCGCCGGTCAACTGCCCGACGTCGTCAACATGCCCCCGAACTTCGCATGGCAGCTCCTCAAGGCCAACAAGGTCATGGACCTCAAGAAGGCCGATACCAAGACCATCGACACATACACCAAGGGCGGCATCGATGCTTACACCTTCGATGGTCACGACGGGGTCTACGGCTACCCGTGGTACCTCGGCACCGACCTCAACTGGTGGAACACCCAGGCCTTCGAGAAGTACGGTCTCGATCCCAAGAAGCTGCCGACCACCCTTGACGAGCTCTACGAGCAAGCCATCACCATGGCCGAGAAGTCCGGCGGCAAGATGCCCCTCATCTCCACCGCTCCAACCCTCGGCGATCTCGCAGCCCAGGACGTCGAGGTCTTCAAGGACGGCAAGTTCACCTTCAACACCGACAAGGCTGTCAAGATCATCGAGAAGTACGTCGAGCTCTATGCCAAGAAGGCCATGCCGCCGGAGGTGTTGCAGAACAACTACCTGGGCAACTCAAAGCTCTTCATCCAGGGCAAGGTTGCCTGGACCACCGGCTCGGCCTCCTTCCCGATCGACCTCAAGAAGGACGCCCCGAAGCTCGCTCCTCACGTCGCGATGACGAAGCGCATCGGCGTTCCACCTCTTTTCGTCCAGGGCATTTGCGTCTCGAACGATTCCAAGAACCCGAACTTGGCGCTGGCTTTCGCCAAGTACGTCACCAACAACGCGAACCAGGTCGAGTTCGTCAAGCTGGCCCAGGGCTTCCTGCCCGGCACCAAGGAGGCCAACGAGAACCCGGAGTCCTTCACCTCGGTCATCGATGATCCACAGATGAAGAAGGCTGCCGAGGCCCTCTCGGAGGAAATGAAGGATGCGCAGATCGGCGAGCCGATGGCTTACACCGACGCCATGAAGACCTACGTCGGCCAGCAGATTTCCTCGGCCATGCGTGGTGACATCAAGGCCAAGGACGCCCTCGACAACGCCGTCAAGTACTGCAACGACCACATCGCGAAGTGATCCTCAGCCGGCCCCGCTCCCCATGCGGGGCCGGCTCACCTCCCCGCTGACAACGCCCCTACCCCGCCAAGGATCTGCGCCCATGAACTCCCACCGCTGGTACACCCCGTGGTTGTTGGTGGCTCCGGCAGTCGTGTGGACCGTCGTGTTCGCCCTCTACCCCTTCATCAACACGATCATTCTGTCCTTCACGAACACCCGGCCCCTCGTCGGCGGGGAGTTCATCGGCTTCGACAACTACGTCGAGCTGTGGCACGACGACATGTTCTGGAATGCCATGGCGACAACCTTCATCTACGTCATCGTGTGCATCCCACTGTTGACGATCCTGCCGTTGCTGTTGGCCTTGCTCGTCGAGAAGAAGATCCCCGGGATCTCGTTCTTCCGTACTGTGGCGTACTTCCCGGTGATTGCCTCGGTCGTCGTCGTGGCCCTCATCTGGAGCTGGATGTTCGACTCCCGTGGTCTCATCAACCAGTCCCTGCAGTGGATGGGTGTCGCGAACAGCTCCATCCCCTTCCTCGTCGATCGGTGGAAGTTGTTGGGCTGCGCGATCCTGCTGACGGTGTGGAAGGGCCTCGGGTACTACATGATCGTCTACCTCGCGGCCCTCGGAAACGTCGACCATGACCTCCATGAAGCCGCCGCCCTCGATGGCGCAAGCAGCTTCCAGCGGTTCCGCAACGTCACCATCCCCGGGATCAGGCCGGCCATGGTTCTCATCATCGCTCTCATTGCGGTGTCCGGGATGAGGATCTTCTCCGAGCTCTACGTCCTCACGAATGGAACTGGTGGCCCAGGCGGTGAGGACTCCAGTCTCGTCATGATCATCAAACAGGTTGGTACCGGTCTGTCCGGACAGCTCGGCTATGCGTCGGCCCTGTCAGTCGTGCTGTTCTTCCTCACCCTCATTCCGCTAGCAACCATCGGTTGGGCGAACAACAAGGACCTGCGGTCTGGCCACAAGCCCAAGCAGGCTGGCCGCCGTGCCCGCCGGGCAGCAGCCGTCCAGGCCGCCACGAAGGAGACGATGGCATGAGCACCTCCAGCGCAACTCGTCCTGCCAAGCAGAAGCCGTGGCGTAGCCGGCGGGCATTCGACCCGACCCGCCCTACCCTTGCCGGACTCATCGGGCGGTACATCCTGCTGATCTTCGTCGTCATCATCTCGGTCGGCCCCTTCCTGTGGCAGCTGTCCACCTCCCTCAAAGGCGTCAGCGAGGACGTCTACTCCTTCCCGCCCCATCTCATCCCCCAAGACTTCAGCGTCGACGCCTACCGTCGCGTTGCCCATGTCGTCCCGATCTTCAGTTACGCCTGGCATTCGGTCATCGTCGCCGCTGTCTGCGTGATCGGCAACGTCGTGCTGGCCTCCCTGGCCGGTTACGCGCTGACCTGCATGAAATTCCGCGGCAAGAAGGTCGTCATGGGCATCCTGCTGTCGGTCCTCCTACTTCCCGGTGAGGTCACGCTGACCAGCCAGTACCTCGTCATCAAGGGCATGGGCCTGGCGAACACCCTGGCCGGCGTCGCCATCCCCGGTGTCGTCGGTGCCATCAACGTTCTCCTCATGGCCACCGCCTGTCGGGCAGTCCCTCCGTCGGTCCTCGATGCGGCGACCGTTGACGGAGCCAACACATGGGACAAGATCCGGCACGTGGTCTGGCCCAACATCAAGGGGATGGCCTCGGTGGTTGCCGTGTTCTCCTTCATCGGGGCCTGGGACGACTTCCTGTGGCCATTGGTCGTCCTCAACGATCCTGACAAGTACACCCTGACCGTCGGCATGCAGTACCTCAGTTCAACGATGTCGACCGACCCGCGTGAGGTCGCAGCCGGAACGATCATCGCCCTCATACCGATCATCGTCGTCTTCGCCTCGATGCAGAAGGTCTTCTTCCGTGGCGTGGAGAGCGGCGGCGTGAAAGGCTGAGCGACCTACACCCAAATCAGGAGACGGTCAGAACCAGAAGGGTTCCGACCGTCTTGTCGTTGGCCCATTCCAATCTCCCGGGGCAGCCAGACGTTCAAAGCTGCCCTGTGGAACCCCGGACGACAAGTTCAGGCGGCTGCTCGGTGATGTCCTCCACGTCCTGACCATCAATGATGCTCATCAACATCGCAACGGCGTCCCTACCCAGAATTGACGGATCACGACGCAGAGCGGTGATTCCGGGCGGTATCACTCGACATGTCGGGGAATCCTCGAAGGACACGACGGAGACGTCCGCAGGAATCCGCAACCGGTGCTGCGTCAGGGAGGTGATACCCCCCAGAGTCAATACTTCATTGTCATAGACGATGGCGGTGGGACGGTCAGGCCTGGAAAGAAGAGCGCTGGTCTCCTGAATTCCGGACTGCTCGGAGTAGTCGCTGGCCGCTGCCTCGATGACGACCACTCCGCGACTCTCCGCCTCCTGGGCGAAGACCTGGCGTCGGACCATGCTGTGCTCGAGGGTCGGGTCACCGCCGATATAGGCAATGCGACGATGCCCTTGGTCGGCCAAATGGTTGACAATGCTCCGCGCAGCAGTGGCGTCATCGATATGGATGCCGGGCAACGGGGTGTCCTCCGTGGCTCCGACGACGGTGCACGGCATGTTGATCTCCGACATGAGGGACCACCGCGGGTCATTGCGGGCCGGGTCGACCAGGACGACACCGTCGACACGATGCTGAGCCCACCACTGTCGATGGACCTCACACTCCTCCTCAGGAGAGCCCACCAGCTGCAACACCAGGGCGGTTCGAGCAGGAGTGAGAACCTCCTCCATCCCCGCGATGAGGTGCAGGAAGAACCTTTCCCCGGCGAAACTGCGATCGTCACGGGCGATGACGAGACCGACGGCACCGGCTCGGTTGACCGACAACGCCTTTGCGGCGACGTTCGGACGCCATCCCATGTCCTTGGCCACAGCCTTGATACGAGCTCGGGTAGCCTCAGAAACTCCAGGCCTGTCATTGAGGGCAAAGGACACCGCGCCCGGCGACACACCGGCGACTCTGGCGATGTCCTTGATCGTCGTCCTGCCCATGAAGCCACGGTCCCTTCCGGAAGCATGAATGCCCTGATGGGCGCAGGCCACAAGGCATCCTCGCCCTGGAGCACATGGCCTTCACCCGCGCAGCATCATCCTAGGGCCAAACCGGAGAATAGGTAAAACGTTTCAGCGATGCCTTCACGATGACTTCCAGAGCGGTTCATTGGCTATTAGGGTGGGAGTCCCCAACGCTGGGAGACGCCATGCCTCAGACAACCTGTCTTGCCACAGATCACTACCGCATAACCCTCATCACCGATCGACTCATTCGCTGTGAGTGGCGCGACGACCCTACGGAGCCCTTCGAGGACCGACCGACACAGGTGGTCGCGGACCGCACGCCCCACGAGGTCACCAACACCATTGATGAGGAGAATGGCCATATCGTCATTCGAAACCGGTATTACGAGCTTCGCTACAACGGCATGGAGTTTTCCCCGGAAGGGCTGCACGCATCGATAACGAGCGTCGGCAATTACCACGCCGTGTGGCACTGGGGCGATGACCCACTCTCGCAAACCCCATTCGGAATCCCCACCAATTTGGGCGGGACCGCTCGCACTCTCGACTACGTCGACGGCCGTTGTGACATGGGCGCAGGTGTGGCGAGTGCGCAGGGATGGGCCGTCCTCGATGATTCTCATTCACTCGCACTGGAAGATGATGGATCCACCCGATGGCCTCAACCGGTACGTCGATACAACCCAGCTGATTCCGGTGGCAAGGATGTCTATCTCTTCCTCCACGGCCATGACTACGCTGCTGCAGCCGCCGATTTCTACCGCATCACCGGACCGCAACCGGTTATTCCGCGATGGGCCCTGGGCAACTGGTGGTCTCGCTACCACGCCTACAGCGCCGACGAGTACGAGGCCCTCATGGATCGATTCGAGGCGGACGGAATCCCGCTGTCGGTGGCCGTCATTGACATGGACTGGCACCTCACCGACATCGACCCAGTTCTGGGACATGGCTGGACTGGATACACATGGAATCGAGAACTCTTCCCCGACCCTCGTGCCTTCCTTGCCGGTCTTCACCAGCGGGGATTACGGACCTGCCTCAATCTGCACCCGGCCGATGGCATCCGTCGTCATGAAGAGTGTTACCGACAGGTCGCCACTGACATGGGAGTCGATCCGGACTCGGGCGATCCCATCCCCTTTGACATTGCCGATCCACACTTTGCCACGGTGTACGTCGATGACGTCCTTCATCCCATGGAGGACGAGGGAGTCGATCTGTGGTGGGTGGACTGGCAGCAAGGACAGACCTGCTCGGTACCCGGACTGGACCCACTGTGGATGCTCAACCACGTTCACCACATCGACTCGGGACGCCCCCGCCCGGATGGCCGTCGCAGCCCGCTGACCTTCTCGCGTTACGCGGGACCTGGGTCTCACCGTTACCCCATTGGTTTCTCGGGCGATTCCGTCATCTCCTGGGAGACTCTGGACTTCCAGCCCGAGTTCACGGCCACCGCCTCCAATATCGGTTACGGCTGGTGGAGCCATGACATCGGTGGGCACATCTTCGGGGCCCGCGATGACGAGCTCATGGCTCGATGGGCGCAATTCGGGGTGCTCTCCCCCATCAATCGACTGCACTCGACCAAGAACGAGTTCGGGTCCAAGGAGCCGTGGCACTACTGCGCAGAAACCGAGATGGTCATGACGCAGTGCCTACGAATGCGTCACCGTCTCATCCCGTATCTGCACAGCGAGAATTTGTCGGGCCATCGCGACCTGTGCCCTCTCATCCGACCTACCTACTGGACTCACCCGGAGTGGGAGGAGTCCTATGTCGATCGCAATGAGTACTGGTTCGGCAGCCAGCTCTTGGTGCGGCCGGTCACCAGCAAACGCGACCCCGTCACGGGACTCGCGACCACGCGTACTTGGTTACCCCCTCTCAGTGATGGTCTTCGGTGGGTCGACCTCCTCACTGGGCTCACCTACTCGCCACAGCGTTTCGTCACCATGTCTCGCACTATCGACGAGGTTCCTGTCCTTGCCAAGCCTGGAACCATCATTCCGACTGCCACCGACCCGCTGGCCAGGGAGGATGTGACGACCGATCTCACCTTGGTCGTCGTCCCGGGCGCTGCCGGCCACTTTGACTTGCTTGAGGACGACGACAGCCTGCGGACGACCCCTCTCGACCTCGACTCCGATGGACGGCTGCGAATCGGTCCATGCGAAGGTCCACACACAGCTGTGATGCGGCGATGGCGCGTGAGCGTCCACACAGGAGGGCGTCCCGTCACGATTGATCTCGGGCAGCATCGTCTGGACGAGGTCGTCGAAACCACCATCTCGGTCTCGTCAGACTGCGCCGATGACCTCATGACGAGAGCCATCACGCTCATCGATGATGCTCAGATCGAATTCACCACAAAAACTCGCTTGGCAGACCTGTTGCGAAGCGGCCGTCCTCCCCTCGACCTCACCGCAATGCTGCTGGACGAGGATGCGTCCGAACCTCTTCGCAACGCCCTGTTGGAGATCGTCTGGGCACTTCCTTCCGAGCGAGTTGACTAAACCGTATTAGTCACTACACTTCAATTCTGAAATTATCCGTTGTCAATGTCGCAACCGCCAGGGACTCCCCATGCATGATCACGCCCCCATTCTTGACGGTCGGGTGCGCCGTCATCTCGCTGAGAAGATTCGCCCCGCCGAGACCACCACGGTGTGCCCACTCGACGTCGAGTGGGCTCCCGTCACTGACACCACCGAGGGACCGAACAGTCGCCCCGGAGTCCGCGGCCAGGGAGAGCCCATCTCGATCAGCGAGGGGCTGTCGCTGAGCTATGAGCCGTTCCGGGTGGGAGACAAGTGGGGCCCGCCATGGGGAACGACCTGGCTCCATCTCATGGCCACCGTTCCGCCGGAACATCGCGACGATCATCTCGAGATGATCGTCGACCTCGGGGGCGTCTGGGACTCCCCCGGGTTCCAGTCCGAGGGCCTCGTGGTGCGTCCGGACGGGTCGGTCATCAAGGCTCTCAATCCGCGAAACACGTGGATTCCCGTCGAGATCGACACGGAAGGTCACATCGACATCTACGTCGAGGCTGCCTCCAACCCGATCCTGTTGGCCCAGCCTCCCTTCCAGCCAACCGAGGATGGGGACAAACTCACTGCCTCGACTGACGCCTACTACACCCTCAAGCGAGCTGATCTCGTCGTCGTCCACGACGAGATCCGCGAACTCATCGCTGACATCATGACCTTGTCCGGTTTGGCTGCCCAGCTACCGGAGGATTCTGAGCGCCGGTGGGAGATCCGTCGTGCTCTGGATCGTTCCATGGACAGAATCGATCTCTTCGACGTTGCCTCCACAGCATCAGCTGCTCGCGCCGAGTTAGCCCCAGTCCTCGCTCGTCCTGCCCACGACTCTGCCCAGACGATGACGGCCATCGGCCATGCCCACATTGACTCCGCCTGGTTGTGGCCGCTGCGCGAGACCCGACGCAAGGTCGCTCGAACCATCTCCAACCAGCTCAATCTCATCGAGAACGACCCCACCCATCTCTTCGCCTTCCCTGCTGCTCAGCACTCGGCCTGGCTGGAGGAGGACCATCCTGACCTCTTCGCCAGATTGCAGAAGGCAGTCGCCGACGGCCGGATCATCCCGGTTGGAGGCATGTGGGTGGAGTCTGACGCCAACCTGCCTGGTGGTGAGGCGATGTGCCGTCAGCTGCTGTACGGGCAGCGGTACTTCATGGAGAAGTTCGGCCACCACTGCCCCGAGGTGTGGCTGCCTGATTCCTTCGGTTACTCGGGAGCCCTACCGCAGCTGGCCAAACTGGCTGGCGCCCAGTGGTTCCTGACCCAGAAGATCTCGTGGAACCAGGTCGACAAGTTTCCCCACCACTCCTTCTGGTGGGAGGGAATCGACGGCACCCGCATCTTCACCCATTTCCCGCCGGCTGACACCTACGGTTCTGACCTCTCGGCTCGTGACCTCGAACACGCCCGGTCCAACTTCCAGGACAAGGGCCGCGCCAATTCCTCCTTGGTGCCCTTCGGCTATGGAGATGGCGGCGGTGGTCCCACTCGCGAGATGCTCGCCCAGGCCCGTCGTGTCGCCGATCTTGACGGATCCCCCAAGCTGGCCATCGAGCCTCCGGCCACGTTCTTCAGCCGCGCCGAGGCCGAGCACGAGGATCCGGGCGCCTGGGTTGGGGAGCTCTATCTCGAGCTGCACCGCGGCACATTCACCAGCCAGTACGAGGTCAAGAAGGGCAACCGTCGCAATGAGCACCTGCTGCGCGACGCCGAGCTGTGGTGCGCCACCGCAGCCGTACGCGGCCTGATGGACTACCCCGGTGAGCGGTTGGCCGAGATCTGGCGGACCATCTGTCTCTACCAGTTCCACGACATCCTGCCTGGATCGGCGATCGCGTGGGTGTATCGCGAGGTCGTCGCCGATCACCGGCGCATCTCTGACGAACTCACCGAGCTCATTCACCATGCCCAGGAGCTGCTAGCCGGAGAGGGTGACGAGCAGGTCGTCTTCGATTCTTCTCCGATGACTCGTCCGTGGGCTTCCACCGTGGCCATGGGGGCCGGAGTTGCTCCGACAATTGCCCACGGGGTTCAGGCTGAGGATGCGGCTGACGGATTCGTCGTCGACAATGGCCTGCTGCGTCTTACCGTTGACGAGCACGGCCTCATCACCCACCTCGTCGACCCTGCTTCCGGTCGCGATGCCATCCCGGCTGGTCAGCGTGGCAATCTTCTTCAGATTCACCCTGACTTCCCGAACATGTGGGACGCGTGGGACATCGATCCCTTCTACGCCAACAACGTCACCGACCTGGATGATGGCAGGGCCACCATGTCTCGCAACGGTGATTCCGTGACCATCAGCGTCACAAGGACGTTCGGGGATTCCCGCGCTACCCAGTCGCTGACCGTGAATCCGGGAGATCCGCGCGTCAAGGTGCGCACCCATGTCGACTGGCACGAACGAGACAGTCTGCTCAAACTGTCCTGGCCGGTGGACGTCCACACCGATCACGCCGACTACGAGATCGAGATGGGTCACATCACCCGTCCCACCCACACCAACACCTCGTGGGATGCCTTCCGCTTCGAGGTTCATGCCCATCGCTGGGTGTACATCTCCGAGCCCGGATTCGGCGTCGCCATCGCCAATTCCGGCACCTATGGGTGGAATGTGTCCCGCCATCCCAAGGACAACGGCGGCACATGGTCGGTGGCCCGCGCCTCCCTTCTTAAGGGAGCCCGATACCCCGACCCGCGCGCCGACGAGGGAGAGCATGACTTCTTCCACACTTTGCACGTCGGAGCCGATCTCACCGACGCCGTGCGTGACGGGTATGCCGCCAACCTGTGCGTGCGTCGTCGTCAGGGATCGCCGGTCGATCCGCTGGTCAGCGTCGAAGGCATTGCGGTAGAGGCCGTCAAATTGGCTGAGGATGGCTCTGGTGACGTCATCGTCCGGCTATACGAGCCCTACGGGCGTCATGTTCACACCACGATGACGGTGGGCTTTGATGCCACGTCCGCCGTTGAGTCCGACCTGCTCGAGGACCCCCTTGAGGGCAACCCGCACGCCCAGGTCGGTCCGTCAGTCATCACCGCTGGCCTTGCTGACGACACCATCGGTCTGTCCATGCGCCCCTTCCAGGTTGCGACCTTGAGGTTGGGACGCAACCGATGAGGATTGGCGTCAATCACACACCGTCACAGGGATGGTTCCACAGCTGGCTTGACCTCGATATCGATGCGGCACGACGCGATTTCGAAGCAATTGCACGACTGGGCCTCGATCACGTACGAATCTTCCCACTGTGGCCGTTGTTGCAGCCCAATCGCGGTCTGGTGCGTCCCCGCGCCCTCGATGACGTCGTCTCCGTCGTGCGCGCAGCTGGCGAATTCGACCTTGAGGTCACCGTCGACGCCCTCAACGGCCATCTGTCGAGTTATGATTTCCTGCCCTCCTGGGTGGTCACATGGCACGAGTCAAATCTCTTCACCGATCCGCTCGTCAAGGCTGGCCAGACCGAACTCATCAGCCAACTGGCAACACGCCTGCGGGAAGAGCCGAACGTCACCGGTATGACGGTGGGCAACGAGTTCCCGCAGTACGCTGCTCTGGCCCCGGGGCACCATCATCCGACGCGCAGCGGGTGCACCGTAGATGAGGCCCAGACGTGGTTGGAGACGATGCTCGGGACCATGCGGGACCAGTGGCCGGACGGACGGTTCTGGTTCGGGTTCGACGACGACCTCTGGTTCGTTGACGATCATCCCTTCACCCCGCGTCACGCCGTCACCCTGGGCTCATCGACGACCATCCATTCCTGGGTGTTCGCGCAGGTCGGACCGCACTTCGGGGAGGGACATCCCGCCCTCACATGGTTCCCGCGCTATCTGCTCGAACTGGCCCGGGCCTGGAGTCCCGATCCCCACCGTCCACTCTGGCTGCAGGAAATTGGTGCGCCTCGCAGCCATGTTCCCGACGACCGGGCAGCGGACTTCGTCACGTCGTCCCTGGCCTCGGTGGCCACCACCCCGAGTCTGGAGGCGGTGACATGGTGGTGCTCCCACGACGTGTCAGACCAGCTGTTGGATTTCCCGAAGCTGGAGTATTCGCTCGGCCTGTTCACCAACGACGGCAAGCCAAAGCCGGAAGCCCTGGCCATGTCGGACGTGCTGCCCGATTTGCATAACGCTCAGCCCCAGGAACAGGCCGATGAGCCGCTGGAATTCAGCGCGGACTGGGCCACCGGGGCGGGACGGTCGGTGTCTTTCCCCATGGGCGATCTCTTCGCCCGATGGGTTGATGAAGCCATACAGACCGGACGAGCACCCAGGCTCGTCTTTCATCCCACCCATGGGCTCACAGGCCGAGAGGCCCTCGCCGGTGCTCTAGCCCGCTGACCTGTGTGACTGCGACCTCATGCTCGACACTCGGAGGCCTGGACCATGGCCCAAGAATCCCCGGTCGTCAGGAGCGCGGGAACCTCTCTCGCAGCGCGGCATCGACGATAGCTGGCACGAACTCTGAGACATTGCCCCCATTGCATGCCGCCGAACGAATCATGGAGGAGCTGATCGTCCCGAATTCGCGCCCAGCCGGCAGCAGGATTGTCTCGATCCCGCTCATGGCCTTGTTGAGGTGGGCCATCTGGAGCTCGTAGTCAAAATCCCCACCAAAGCGCAGGCCACGAATGATCGCGTCAGCCCCTTGCTCGGTGCAGAAGTCGACGAGCAACCCGTCGACGAGGGCGACCTCGACACCCGGGATGTCAGCGACGGCATCCCTGACGAAGGCCACCCGCTCCTCCATGGAGAAAATGCCATTCTTGGCCGAGTTGACCGCCACCCCGACGACGACCTCGTCAACAAGCTCGGCGGCTCGCGTCACGATGTCGATGTGGCCGAGGGTGATGGGGTCAAAGGATCCTGAAAAAACTGCTTTCACTGCTGCTCCATGGGCTCGTGGTTGCGCTGGGCATAGTAGACGACGGTTTCACCGTAACGAGAGTTCCACGACTCAAACCCTTCCGGGACGTGAGGCGGTCGGCTGCGGCGCGACCTCTCCACCACGATCAGTCCGTCATGGGCCAGGGCGTTCTGAATGGTAGCGTCGATGAGGCCATCCATGACGTCGTCGGCCAAGTCGTAGGGCGGGTCGAACCAGACGACGTCAAAGGTCTGCCGGTTGTCGGAGAGAAATGTCGATACCGTCTGGGCGACCACCTGAATCCGCAAGCGCGTGGTCCGGGCGTTCTCCTTCATGACATGACACGCCGAGCGGTCCCGGTCGACGGCAACGACCGTCGATGCACCGCGACTGGCAGCCTCGAGGGCAACTGCTCCGGACCCAGCGAACAGGTCGCAGAAGGCTTGCCCGGCCAGCTGGTCCTCGGGAGCCTCATCAGACGTTCCGTTCCAGGCTGCCAACGCAGAGAAGACAGCCTCGCGCACCCGATCGGTCGTAGGACGTGTGAGCCGCCCTGACGGAGTGGTCAGACGCTGTCCGCCAGCACGACCCGAGATAATCCTGCTCACCCCTCCAGGCTAGCGGTTTCGCCCGATCACGCCCGCATCGTCGCCGTACCCATTGCATCCACTCCTAAACCCCTCGACATGGTCATGTGGCGAGCCATCCTCACCACCATCGGCAACTTTGTGCCGGTCGGCTCCCGAAGTGGGCCGTGTTCAGGAAGAATGGCCCCATGATCAATGAGGAGAACCCGATCACCGAGGTCCCGGAGGACAGCTGCTGGGGCTACCTTGACACGGCTGAGGTCGGCCGCCTGGCCACCAGCGTCAATGACCAGCCCGAGGTATTCCCCGTCAACTATGTCGTCGACGGGCAGAGCATCGTCTTCCGCACCGCCGCTGGAAGCAAGCTTGAGGACATCGTCACCAACAACCGTGTGGCCTTCGAGGCCGACGGTTGGACCGAGGAGACCGGCTGGTCGGTCGTCGTGCGCGGCAGCGCCGAGGTCATCACCGACGAGGCCGAGCTCGCGCTGTGCGACAAGATGCCCCTGCTGCCGTGGGTGCCGACCGTGAAGCGCAATTACGTGCGTGTCCAGGCCGATCAGATCACCGGCCGTACCTTCGCCTTCGGTCCGGAGCCCAAGGACAACTGACAGACCACTCATGAAGGTCCGGATCGTCGTCAACGTTCCGGACCTTCGTCACGCCTGGGCAGCTCATCCCTGTTCCATGAGATCGCCCTCAGCCAGCATCTCCGTCGCGGTGACAACGTCGAGCAGCCGGGGATCCTCGGGCTCCTCTCGCACCCACCGTTCGGCGAGATCCTTGGACGCAGTGACGATCTCGGCGTGGTCGAGCACCCGCAACAACCGCAGCGGCGAGGAATACCCCGACTGGGAGGATCCGAGCACATTGCCCTCGTGACGCTGAGCCAGGTCCAATTCGGCCAGCTCAAAGCCGTCACGGGATGATGCCACTGCGGCAAGCCGCTCACGGGCCATCGTTCCGGGCAGGGCCGTCGTCACCAGAAGGCACAGGCCCGGCAGCTTTCCTCGCCCGATACGTCCGCGCAACTGGTGCAACTGGGAGACGCCGAAGTGATCGGCATCCATGATGACCATCATGGTGGCGTTGGGGACGTCGACGCCGACCTCGATGACCGTGGTGGAGATGAGGACCTGGGACTCGCCGTCAGCGAAGCGATCCATGACGGCCTTCTTCTCATCGGCGTCCAGCCGAGAATGGAGGGAGTCGATGCGCAGTCCTGCGAGCGGACCGGAGGCCAGCTGAGGAGCAAGCTCCTCGACCGCAGCCGTCGGCGGACGGCCGCCCTCGACGTCGTCAATGTCATCGCTGCTGATACGAGGACACACCACGAAGACCTGATGCCCGGCCTCGCACTCCTCTCGGATGCGCTCCCAGGCGCGGGTGAGCCACGAGCGGTGGGCTGGCAGATCAACCACAGTGGTTTGGATGTCGGCACGTCCTGACGGCAGTTCTCGCAAGGTCGACACCTCGAGATCACCGAAGACCGTCATGGCAACCGTGCGAGGAATCGGCGTTGCCGTGAGAACGAGCTCGTGAGGTCGAGCACCATCACCAGTCGTCAAGACACTGCGCTGCTCGACGCCGAAGCGGTGCTGCTCGTCAACGACGACCAGACCGATGTTGTTGTAGATGACCTTGCCCGACAACAGGGCATGGGTTCCGATGACAATTCCGGCCGCTCCCGAGGCGATGTCGGCCAAGGCGGTTCGAGTTCCAGCCGTCCTCATCGAACCCGTGAGCAGGGCAACTCCGGTGGAGTTCTCTGGAGCGTCGAGGCCACCGCCCGCGGCCAACTCGCCCATCATCCCGGTGATCGTGGCGTAATGTTGCTGGGCGAGAACCTCGGTGGGTGCCAGCAGAACGGCCTGGTACCCGGCGTCGACGACTTGGAGCATCGCTCTCAAGGCCACGAAGGTCTTGCCGGAACCCACCTCCCCCTGCAGCAGTCGGTGCATGGGGTGATCGGAAGACAGGTCAGCGTCGATGGCCTGGCTGATCTCGTCCTGGCCTGCCGTCGGGGCGAACGGAAGCCTCGATTCGAAGGCCGCCAGCAGGCCGTCATCACGACGTCGACACACCGGCGCGTCGTGACTGTCGGCATTACGTCGACGCACCGCCATCGTCACCTGGGTGGCGATGGCCTCCTCCCACACCAGTCGTTCGGCACCGCGATTGGCTTCCTCCACCGAATGCGGGTGGTGAATAGCGTGGTAGGCCTGCCACAGGCTCGGCAGATCAGCCTCCTGACGCAGCCATTCGGGCAGGGTGTCCTCAAGTTCGGGGGTGGACTCGAGCAGCATCGACTCCACCGAGGCGATCTCCCAGGTGCGCAACTTCGAGGTCTGCGGGTAGAGGCCAAGCAAGCCGTGGCGTTGCACCTGGGCAGCCATCACCTTGCCCTCCTCACGGCCTGCCACGACCTTGCCGTTGCGGTCGATCATGACGAAGTCGGGGTGGACGAGCTGCGGGTTCCCGCGGAACTCCCCCACCTTGCCGACGAAGATGCCGTGAGTGTGGGCAGAAAAAATGCGCTGCCAGTAGGACACGATGTGGGGTTTGCCGAAGAAGGTCACCGGCAGGCGTGCGTTGCCGTCGGACAGCATGACTTCCAGACGTTGACGCGGTCGCCTCTCTCGACCTGTCACGGTCTTGTTGGTGTGGACCTCGACTCCGACGACGTCGGCCACCAAGGCGACTTCAGTGTCAGCGACGAGGTGGGACACATCCGTGGTTTCGGTACCGGTGAGGTAGCGACGTGGAAGGTGGCCGAGTGCCTCGCCGACGGTCTCGACGTGCATCGCGGCGAATGCTTTGGCCGTCTTGGCCCCCACCGCCTCTGCCAGAGGGCGGTGAAGTTCCTGCTGGGTGCGGGTGTGCCACCTGGTCACTGCATTCACAGTGTCACCGTACCGACAGGCAATGACACCCACAACGACAAAGAACCCGCCTTACGGCGGGTTCCAACGTCGAACGCAGTGCTCAGCGGCTGACTCGGCCAGCCTTGAGGCACGACGTGCACACGTTCATGCGCTTGTGCGTGCCGTTCTCGACGACACGGACGCGCTGGATGTTCGGGCTCCACCGGCGATTGGTCTTCTTCTTCGACCAGGGGACGTTGTGTCCGAAACCGGGGCGCTTGGCGCAGACGTCACAGACAGCAGCCACTGGGAGATCTCCTTGTTCGGGGTCGGCGTCACGCGGACGCCCACACAATCGATGGGTTCGAGGGTTCCTGGGGAGCTCAAGGGGTTCCCTTGGGAACTGGACAAGCCTACATGGTCGAGCGGCCAGAACCCAAATCCGATGTGATGGGCAACTCTGGCAGCGACCGGACGATGTCCATCATGCATGATTGACACTTGGAGCAACGCTGGGTACTGATGACCACAGGTACGCCTGCCATGCACGGCCGGGGCTAGCATGTCCACAGATCGAGACCCGCCCAATCCTCGGGTGCACCCGTCCGAAACAATGGAACGATATCGTTGTCTGGATAGCTCTCAAAAAGAGTCGGCAAACGCTCCCCTCGGGAAAGATCGAGTTGACGATGCAGATATTGGATCAGCGTGAGTTGGCCGAAAGCACGATTCATTTTCCCAGCAACTGGAGCCAACCGCTGATCATCATTCAATTTGGGTTTGATGTCATAGACACGGTTGAACATTCGAGCATGATGAGCTGCATAGTTACGCACGATGTTCAACGATTTCAACCATGATTCCAGCTGCGGGGCACTCAGTGCACACTGGCGAGCAATGCGGTTACGAACGATGTTGGGCGACATTCTGTACAGGTGGGAAAGCATACCCCAATCCATGATCTCAACTGCGGCCCAAACAGGCATTGCCTTGCCGTACTTCTTCTTGTGATGAGCGACAAAGTCCTCCTTGGAGGCTCGGAAGGTAGCCCAGTACTTCCTCAACCAAGCTTCGTGTACGCCGCAACCATCTCTTCCACGAGACTTAGCCTGCACACCCAGGCGTTTCGGATCCAAGTAGATCAATGGGTCGATACGTCCCAGCTCGTAGCCAAGCATGGCGCGAACAGCCGTCTCCACCCGGTCCAGCTCAATGAACACGCTGTGACGTAATCGTTCATCAAACTTGTAGAGATCAACCACCAAGTCCAACGATGCACCAGCTACGAATTCATCACCGACTGCACCCTTGTCATCGGTGAAGCGGCGCATCGGATACCAATACCCCGACAATCGGTAGTAGTTGAGCCGTGCCAAGAGGTGCTCGGCTCGATCCTGATCATCGATGCGCATCCCGCGCCCACGCAACAGCTCGACCTGCTCTGTGTAGGTTTTGAACTGCTTGGCCTGAGCCACCCGCGGGATTGCCTTTCCGAAAAACGAGGACCGGCCCTGGACTCCCACCGAAGCGGGCAGCGGAACCGGTCATGTTGGTGCCAACTGTACAACATCCAGGACAAGCTGAGCAACAAGGCCGACGACATCGCCCACGTCCCCCGGCCGACGGTGTAAGCATAGGCCTACCGGTATCTGGGGACCCGGCAATGAGGTACCACGATCCGATTAGATGGGCAGCTCCGGCAGCGATCGGACGATGTCCATCGTCTCAACCGACACCCGGGTGATCCGCTTGACGAGGTCGACGATGTATCGGGGGTCGTCGTGCTCGCGGCACCAGTCGTTGGGGTCGTTGACGATGCCGGAGGCCTTGTCGGTTTTCACCTGGTAGCGATCGATGAGCCATTCGAGACCGGAGCGGGAGCCGAGCCGATACTCGTGCACGGCAGCGGGAATGTCACTCAGCGTGAGGTAGCCGTTGTAGATGATGGCCTTCCGAGTGGTCTTGTCCTCCCACCGCATCTTGGTGACGCGATACAGCTCCCACTCGTCGACATCGAGCGGATGCGTGGACTCGTGGAGCGGGTAGGGATCGACCGTCTCGTAGTTGACGTGCAGATCGGCAAGTGCGCGGCCGGCATCGACGAACGCCTGGAAGTCAGCCGATGAGGCAGCCAGCGGGATGCGCGGCAGCATCCGCTTGAGATCGGCGGCGAACACCTCCCGGTACTGCTGGGAGTGCAGCACCCCGTAGACGTAGTGGAAGATGTCGTCCTTGCTCACCTGCGGCCCGAACTTCTCCCGGTAGACGGCGAGGATCTCATCGGTGATGTTGTCGACGCGACGGTAGCCGTACTCGTCGACCTCCCCGGGCGAGGCCGCAAAGAGCCCATCGTCTGCAGAGACCTTCTCGTAGGTCCAGCGAGGGAAGAACTGGGCAGCGTCTACATAGGTTTTGCTGTCGGGCAACGCATTTTGCATCAAGACGCTGAATGGCGATCGAGCACCAGATTCGATAGCCCCAAACCCCACATTCTCATGCTGCGACGTCGGGAAATAACTGGAATTTTTTCCTGGGACAGAGTTAAAAACAGGATCAAAGTAAAGGGCGTTCTTGCAAAATGGCCGATAGACCGCTTCATCCTGCACATGCTCGGGAACAAATCGCTCGGTATGCCCGGCTACTGCTCGGCGGCGAATGTTCCGACTCCAACTGATCTTGGATGGATCACTGCTGAGTGATGCATCGTTACCATCATTCGACAAGGCTTGCTCATTGTAGAAGTCGATCATGCGACGCATGTTCGACTCGACCTTGCTCCGGCTGAAGTTGTAGCACCATGCATCTCGGGTGGTTTCCACACCGCGGCTGTGGCTGGCGAAGTGAGCAACCGGGTCATCGGACAGTGCAGGGAACGTGTCGAAGATGGCATTGCGCTGGTTGATCCAGTCACCGGCCTCGTTCGGGGTGATCGAGCGCCACGGCACCGACGCCAAGGTGGCCTCGTCAATGTCGGCGAGCTTCTCCTCACGCGACTGGTAGTCGGGCACACCGTGGTAGTGCAGCTGGCATCCCGCGACACCGGGCTGTTTGGCGGCGATGAGGACCGCCACCCCGGTCCGGGCACCAGATCCGAAGACCTTGCCGCCCTCCCGACGAGACGTCTCCCCTGCCGTACGCTGATTGCCGCGCAGGTTGTACACCCAGATCTGGGTGAACTCGTCCACCAAGGTCTTGCGGATGCCGTCGGCGGTGTTGCCGTCCACCCAACCATTGTTGGAGACGAAGGCCACCACTCCCTGCTCACCGACTCGATCGCTCGCCCACCGGAAGGCGCGAATGTAGGAGTCGTAGAGGCTGTTCTTGTTCGTGGCCGTGGAACGAGCGGCGTAGGTCTGCCCGATCCGGGCGTCCAGGGTCGGATAGTGCAGGTTCGCGTTGTCGTCATTGGCACTGGACTGGCCGGCCGAGTACGGCGGGTTGCCGACGATCACCTGGATCGGGGCCGCCAACTGCCGCTCGATGCGCTCATTGTTCGCCGGAATCAACGAGGTGTCGGCCCGATCCCCCTTCTCGGTGATCTGGAAGGTGTCGGTGAGCGTGGCACCCGGGAAGGGCGTGTACCGGGCGCTCGGAGCCTCCTGCGAAGCCCGCCCCTCGGACTGCTCGCCCTCGGTGCTGGGGATCTCACCTCCCGGCCCGGTTTCAGCCGCTGGGCGCGAGGCGAACTGCTGGTCCGCGATCTCGTCCACCCGGGCCTGGGTGAGGGCCTGGTACGTCGTCTCGATGTTGACGCACGCAATGTAGTAGGCCAGCAGCATGATCTCGTTGGCCCACAGCTCCCGGTCATACTTGCGCGCCAGGTCCTCGGGCCGGATGATCCCCGATTCGAGCAGCCGCACGATGAACGTCCCGGTGCCGGTGAACGGATCCTGCACGTGCACGTCGGTGTCGGTGAGACCGTAGCCGAACTGCGCACGGCACACGTCGTCGGCGCTGCGCAGGATGAAGTCGACGATCTCCACCGGCGTGTAGACCACCCCCAGGGAACTGGACTGCTTGGGGAAGGCCTTCCGGAAGAACTGCTCGTAGAGCCGGTGGATGACGGTCTGTCGACCGGCTGTGGTCGTCACACCCTGGGCGCTGCGGCGTACCGAGGCATAGAAGGATTCCAGGGCGGCGGTCTCCGCCTGCAAGCCGGCATCCTCCAGCAGGCCAATCATGGTCTGCATGGTGGCCGAGACCGGATTGTTCCGGGCGAACGAACCGGTGGGGAACAACGCCTCGAACACTGGTTGGGTGATGAGGTGTTGACTCAGCATGTCAATCGCGTCGGCCTCGCTGATCGACTCATTGATGTTGGCGCGCAATCCCTCGTGAAAGGCGCGGAAGGCGTCGGCAAGTTCGTCGTCCTCGGCTCGAGCACGCGTCAACAGACTCGTGATGCGGGTCACCTGATTGGTGTGGATGTGCACGACGTCATCGGCCCAGTTCTCCCAGTACTCACGCTCGCCCACCTTCTTGACGATGCGCGCCAGGATCGCGTCCTTGAGCTGCGTGCTGAACAACGGGAACTGCTGTCCCAGGGCCTGCTGCGCCTTCTCGGAGCGCTCCTCGGAGGCACCGTCGCTACCGAAGACCTCGATCCCGATCCGACCCTTGGTCGACTTGTCCAGATCGATCGAGTTGACCATCGCCTTGAACCGGTCGTCGTGGGAGCGCAAGGCATTGAGCACGTCCCAGACCACCTTGAAGCGCTTGTTGTTGCGCATGGCCTCATCGGGTGACTCGCTCGCATCGATCGCCACCGGCAGGATGATGTAGCCGAACTCCTTGCCCGGAGCCTTGCGCATCACCCGGCCCACCGACTGCACGACGTCGACCAGCGAGTTGCGCGGCGACAGGAAGAGCACTGCATCGAGGGCCGGCACGTCCACACCCTCCGACAGGCAGCGCGCGTTGGACAGGATGCGGCACTCGCTCTCCTCGACACCCGGTGACTTGAGCCAGGACAGTTCGTCCTCACGGGTGAGCGCATTCATCGTGCCGTCGACGTGATGCACCGCGACCTCGAGATCGGGCATGTCCGGATCGGTGTGAAGATCTTCGACGACCGCCGGAAAGGTCTGGGCGAAGGCCTTGGACGCCTTGATGTTCTGCGCGAAGGCCACCGCCCGTCTCATTGGCACCGGGTCCGGGCCGAAATCCATGTCTGCGGTGCGTTTGGCCAGACCATTCCAGCAGCCCACGATCTTGGCAGCGTCATCGAGGGAGAGCTCATGGTCCTCGTCGGCCAGCGCCGACTGCAACCCACCGGAGACCGACTCGTTGTCGACGCACAGGATCATGACCTTGTAGTCGGTGAGCAGGTTGCGCTCGACGGCCTCACCGAACCCCAGCCGGTGAAACTGCGGGCCGTACACCGTCTCGTCGTCCATCGACGCGACGACTGCCGAGTGGTCGGCTGCCTTGCGCTTGGACTCCTCGCCGTAGATGCGCGGTGTCGCCGTCATGTACAACCGTTTGGTGGCAGGCAGGTAGTCGTTGTCGTGCACCTTGACGAAGGCCGACTCGTCGGCACCGCCGGGAAGTGTGACGCCGGTAGTGCGATGCGCCTCGTCACACAGGATGAGGTCGAACTGCTCCCTGGACTCCCGCTGAGCCCGAGCGACGACGTCAATGGACTGGTAGGTGGAGAAGACGACGGTCATCTGCTTGCCGCGCCGACCCGACGCCTTCATCTGCTCGGCAAGCCGGGCGGCATCGGTCGTCGGCAGCGGGATGTCGTAGGTCGTGATGTCCTCGGTCTTGCGGGACGCCTTGGTGTCGGAGCACACGACCATCGGGCGGATCCTCGTCTGGGACTGCGCCATCCACTCCCGCAGAGTCTGACTCACCAATGCGATGCTGGGAGCCAGGAAGAGCACCTTGAGGTGGCCGTCGTTGTCGGCACACCGCCGCTCGGCAAGCTTGAGCGAGGTGAACGTCTTGCCCGTCCCGCACGCCGAGATCCACTTGCCCCGGTCATGGTTCTGGAACCCCTCCTGGATCTTCTCCAGTGCCTCCTTCTGGTGCGGACGCAGCCCATAGCGGACGGCCTTGCGGGGCTCGTAGGAGAGCGACTCCGGCGTGAACATCCAGTCGATCGGCGACTCGGCGATCTCGGCCAGGCCAATGCGCTGCACGGGCACGGACTGATGCTCCAGCGCCTTCTCGGCATTCCTCGACCAGTGATCGGTGGTCGAGATGATGATGCGATTGTCGAACCAGATCTGGTCCCAGGCCTTGCCCGACGCCGTGAAGAACGAGTCGATGTCCTGTTTCTGCAGGTAGTGCCCGCGATCGTAGAACTTGCACTGGATCGCGGTCCAGCGTCCGGTGTGTCGGTTGTGGGCCACCAAGTCGATGCCCGAGTCGTGGGTGTGCTCGTTGTGCTCCCACCGAGGCCAGGTCGTCACCTCGTCGTACTCGGAGGCCAGCGTGGGGTCGGTCTCGAAGTACGACACCATGAGTTCCTCGAACTGCGTTCCGCGCTCGGTCGAGGATGGTTCCGCGCGGAATCGTTCGATGACGTCATGGATGCTGGTGCGCTTGGCCACGATTCTCCTTGGAGTGGGACGCCTCACCTGGGTGAGGCGTTGTCAGCCTAGTGCACCACTGTCCGGGACCATCGTTCGGTTCACCCAAGAGTCCAAATTACCCTCACACGACGATGATGGTCGGCACGATCATGGGGCGACGTCGGTAGGTCTGCGCCACCCAGCGCCCGATGGTGCGTCGGGCAACCTGCTGGAGTTTGTGCTGGTCGCTCATGCCGCCGCGCATCGCCGACTGCAACTCGCTCACGAGTCGGTCGCGGATCTCGTCGTAGCCACGATCGTCCTCGGCGAATCCCTTAGCCTTGATGTCTGGCCCCGACACGATGCTCGCGCTCTTGGGGTTGATGGCGGCCGACACCGAGATGAACCCCTCCTCACCGAGAATCTTGCGATCGGCCAGGGCATCGGGGGTGAGTTCGCTCACCCCGGTTCCCTCGACGAGAATGTAGGAAGCATCCACCTTGCCGACGACGCTGGCCCGGCCATCGTCCAGGTCGACGACGCCGCCATCGGTGACGACGATGGCGTCCTCGGGCTGCACACCGGTGGACACCGCGATACGGGAATTCGCCGTGAGATGCCGGTTCTCGCCGTGGATCGGCATGACGGCGCGCGGTCGCACGACATTGTAGGCGTAGAGCAGCTCGCCCTGGGCAGCGTGCCCGGAGACGTGAACCAGCGCATTGCCCTTGTGCACCACCGTGGCACCGCAGCTCATGAGACCATTGATGACGCGGGTGACGGCGTTCTCGTTACCGGGGATGAGCGAGCTCGCCATGAGCACGACGTCACCCTCCCCCACCGAGATGTCCCGGTGCTCACCGTGGGCGATGCGGGCCAGGGCCGACAGCGGCTCGCCCTGGGAACCGGTGCAGATGATGGCGACCTTGTCGTCGGGGTACTTGTCGAGATCACGCAATTCGATGAGTGAGTCGTCGGGCACCTTGAGGTAGCCCAGGTCGCGGGCGATCGCCATGTTGCGCACCATGGAACGCCCGACGTAGCAGATCTTGCGACCGTGCCGCACGGCGGCGTCGACCGCCTGCTGGACGCGGTGGACGTGTGAGGCGAAGGTGGCAACGATGAGTTTCTGGGTGGCCTGGTCGAAGGTCTGCTCGATGGCCGGGGCGAGGTCACGCTCGGAACGCACGAACCCGGGCACCTCGGCGTTGGTGGAGTCGACCATGAAGACGTCGACACCCTCCTCACCGAGCCGGGCGAAGGCCCGCAGGTCGGTGATCCGCCCGTCGATGGGCAGCTGGTCCATCTTGAAGTCGCCGGTGTTGAGGATCGACCCGGCGTCGGTCTTGACGTAGACGGCCAGCGCGTCGGGGATGGAGTGGTTGACGGCGACGAACTCGACGTCGAACTCCTCGCCGATCTCGGCGGCGTCGCCCTCACGCACCACGCGCAGGTCGTAGTTGCGGATGCGGTGCTCCTTGAGCTTGGCCTCCACCAGGGCAAGGGTGAGCTTGGATCCGTAGACCGGGATGTCCGGACGACGCTTGAGCAGGAACGGCACCGCACCGATGTGGTCCTCGTGGCCGTGGGTCAGCAACAGGGCCGTGACCCGCGACAGTTTGTCGTCGTCGAGGTAGTCCAGGTGCGGCAGGAGCAGGTCAACTCCCGGATGGTCGTCCTCGGGGAAGAGCACCCCACAGTCAATGAGAAGGATCTCCCCATTGATTTCGTAGCACGACATGTTGCGTCCGACATCTCCCAGGCCGCCGAGGGGAATGATGCGCAGAACGTCCGGTTGCAGGTCCGGGGGTGTCGTCAATCCAGTATTAGCCACGGCGTGAAGCCTATCGGGAAACTCCGACAGCTTCGCCCCGATGTGTCCTGACCGCTTCATCAAGGGCCTGAGAGACGAAGTTCTCAGCTCGTTGGCGCAATTCCTCCCTGGCCTGGCGTCGTGGCAGGGTCTCATCGGCATACATCGGCGGCCCCACCTTGGCCTCCAGCTGCGGACGCCGCCACTTGACTCCGAGCTTCCGCCCGGACCGCACCAGTGCCACTGGCACCACCGGGGCACCGGTGCGCACCGCGAGGGCAAAGGCCCCTGGACGGAAGGTCCCTGCGGAGATCTCGTAACAGGTGATGTCTCCCTCTGGATAGATGACGACGCAGTCACCGTCAGCCAGCGCCTGCGCATTGGCCGAGAAGAAACCTCGTACGTCAGAAACGTCAACCGGAATCGTTCCGAAGGCTCGCAGGATGAGCCCTGCCACCGGGATGTCGAAGTTGGAAGGTTGCGAGTTGAACCTCAGACCGGTCGGCCAGAACACCCGCACCAGGGCCAGACAGTCGAAATCGTGGACGTGGTTGCTGACGACGATCGTCCCTGGCTCCAGATGGTGGTGTCCTCGCCGGCGAAAAGCGAAGGTCATCCCGGTGAGAATCACCGCAGCTGGGCCGACAATCGTCAGATAAGCCAGTCGCTGGAGCTTCTTCATCCGGTCGGCCCCGAGATGGCGGCGTCAAACATCTCGACCAGCAACCGAGCCGATCTGTCCAGGGCGTACTCCTGGCCACAGTGTGCCTGGGCCTTGCCCGCGGCCTCACGCTCCTTCGGGTGCTCCAGCCACCAATCGATGTCAGCCGCCATCCTCTCCGGATCGCGCGGCGGGCACAGACCGTGCTCGGGGACACGACAGAACTGGCTAGTGGCCGACAGCGGGCTGTCGACGATGAGGCAGGGTAACCCGACCGAGGACGCCTCCAGGGCAGCCAAGGACTCGATCTCGACGTCTGCGGGGTGAACGTAAAGGTCGGCGGCTCGCAGTTCAGCGATGAGGTCCTCCGGACGGTCGTGGCTGACGAAGCAGGTGTCAACCCCAGTGCGTTCGGCTCGCCTCTGCAACCATTCTCGCTGCGGCCCTCGACCGGCGACCACCAGACGGATCCGATCGCGATGTCGAGACCGGGCAATGGCGTCGACGAGGACCTCGATCCTCTTCTCCGGTGAGAGCCTGCCGACAGTCATGACGGTGGCAGGGCCAGAGCTGTCCAGAGCCCACGTCTCTCGTGGCGGGCCGGGCCGAAACTCTGGCGGCACCCCATTCGAGATGACGTGAAGGTGCTGGTCGTAACCGTGTCTGCGCAACTGCTCGGCGATGAATTCACTGGGGGCATGGATGTGGGACACATCGTGGTAGAACGCCAGCCACAACATGCGATAAATGCGGTCGGCAAGGCGTCGAGCGTTGGCCAGGTGCACGTTGTAGGTGATGTTCTCAGGCTGGATGTGGAAACCCGCGGTGACGGGAACACCGGCATGCTGCGCCACGTGTTTGGCACAAGCCCCCAATAGCGACGGCATGACGACATGCACGAGGTCAGCCTCGGCCACCGCTGAGGAGACAATGGCCCTGACTGGGCGCGCGAGATCGACGTTCTGAAGGTCAGCCAGGTGGGTGATGAGCGGCAGGTAGAGGACGGGCACGCCGACCACGGGGATCCCGCGAGTGCTGGGCACCGGGGTCGACTCGACGCTGAGTAAACGCACCTCGTGACCCTGGTCACGCAATGCGTGGGAAAAACGAAGGGTCGAGGCCGTCGTCCCATTTCCTGGTTGGAGGGCGTCGACCACAAGAAGGATCCTCATGCGGCAGCACCACCGCTGTTCATTGCCTGCATTGACGCCATCCAACCTCGGTCCCGTGATCCTGGTCCGAAAATGCCTGTGGGGCCCGTCCTCGTCGGACGGACCCCAAAACGTGATCTCTCAGAATCTTGGGATGTTACGCATGTTCGAGGTGGCCATCGAGACGGCCTCACCGGCACCACGGTTTAGCACGATCTTGCTCATGGCGGTGGCGAACCCAATCATCTGCTCACCCTTGATCTCCGGCGGCAGGGACAGGGCGTTGGGATCAGTGAGCACCTCGACGAGGGCCGGCCCGTCGAAGTCGAGGGCATCACGAAGAGCACGACGAATATTGCGCGGATCATCAACCCGCTCGGAGTGATACCCGATCGCCTTGGCGACCCCGGCATAGTTCACGTCGTGGACGTCAGTCCCGAAGTCGGGCAACCCATTGACCAGCATCTCCAGCTTGACCATGCCGAGGGTGGAGTTGTTGAAGACAACCACCTTGATCGGCAGGTTGAGCATGCGGGCCGTGACGAGCTCGCCAAGGAGCATCGAGAGGCCGCCGTCGCCGGACACTGAAATGACCTGTCGGCCAGGGTGAGATGCCTGGGCGCCGATGGCATGCGGCAGAGCGTTGGCCATCGATCCGTGCAGGAAGGATCCGATGAGACGACGGGTACCCAACGGATCGATGTAACGAGCCGTCCACACATTGCACATGCCGGTGTCAGCAGTGAAGATCGCGTCGCGGTCAGCCAGCTCGTTGAGCAGGTGAGCGACGTACTCAGGGTGGATCGGCTTCATGTGCTCGACATTGCGGGTGTACGAGCCGACCGGAGCCTTCATAATCTTGGCGTGACGCTTGATGGTGGCCTTGAGGAACTTGTCATCATGCTGCTTGAGCAGCGGGGTGACAGCATTGCACAGGGCCTTGACGTCGGCGTGGATCGGGAAGGAGACGTCGGTACGACGGCCCAACTTCTCCGGGCGGTTCTCAACCTGAACCGTGAGGGTGCCAGGTAGGAACTGGTTGTAGGGGAAATCGGTTCCCAACAGGATCAGCACGTCGGCATCATTCATGCCCTCGGCTGCCGCACCGTAACCCAGCAGACCGGTCATGCCGACGTCGAAGGGGTTGTCGTACTGGATGAAGTCCTTGCCGCGCAGGGAGTGACCGATCGGGGCCTTGAGCTTGTCAGCCAGGGCCAAGACCTCGTCATGAGCACCCTCGACGCCGGCACCGGCGAAGATGGCGACCTTCTTGACGTCATTGAGAAGCTTGACGAGCTGACGGACGTCCTCCGGGTTCGGCTCGGTGGAGGGACGACGGCTCGGGACGAAGACCGGCGACGGAGCGGCAGCCTTCTTGTCGGTGATGTCGCCCGGGAGGGTCACGACCGAGACGGTGCTGCCCGCGACAGCATGGCGAATGGCCGAGTTGACGACGCGAGGTGCCTGCTCGGGGGTCGAGACCAGCTCGCAGTAGTCAGAGCATTCCACGAAGAGGCGATCCGGGTGGGTCTCCTGGAAGTAGCTCATGCCGATCTGGACGCTGGGGATGTGGGAGGCGATGGCCAGAACCGGGACCTGGGAACGGTATGCGTCGAACAGACCATTGACGAGGTGCAGGTTGCCCGGACCACAGGAACCTGCGCAGACAGCCAGCTCGCCGGTCAGAGTTGCCTCGGCAGCAGCGGCGAAGGCCGCAGCCTCCTCATGACGAACGTGGACCCAGTCGATACCGCCCTTGACAGAACCGCCGGTCTTGCGAACTGCGTCAACGACGGGGTTCAGGGAGTCACCGACGATGCCGTAGATCCGCCGCACCCCCGCATCGAGGAGCTGTTGGACGAGTTGTTCGGCAACATTCATGAAAGGGACCTCCACGGAACTGTCGACATGTGGTGGGCGGCCGAGCGGCCACTGACCAGAATACGACTTATTGGCCTAGCCTCACCTCATCATTCGCGCCAAGCTGATCACTTTCCGGTGAGGTCGGATAGTTTCACCTCGGTCCCGACAAGGGAAAACTCCAATCCCTTCGGCGTCGCCTTGAGGGATTCGTAATGCAGATTACCCAAATCGGGGAGGGTGAATCGATCTGTGATGCCTTCCAGAACGGACTTGAGCAGGATGTCCGGAATCGGAATGCCGTCCAAGCTCGCCGATGGGCTCGTCAACGTCACCCGCCGCGATGTGGTCTCGACGCCAGGAACGGCTGAGATACTGACACCCACTCGGGCTCCCAGAACCGACATGTCGCGCACAATGGTCACCTTGCGGTTCGCACCGGCGTCATCGTTGTACGTGATCTTGCCGCCTGCCAGCCGAGACAGCTCGGGCCAGTCGACCCGACCAGTTGCAGACATCGTCTCGGCGACCATCCGGGATTCCTCACGGGCATGACGGATCCCATTGGCGTGGATGTTCACGTCATGGAAGGTCACCGTCGTCTCGTCTCGAGCGACGGTCGCCGTTGGTATGGTCGCGTCAAGTCCCTGGAGCTCGTCGGTCAGCAAGACCCCAAGGAAGGGGCGATTGCGGATCGTGACACCGACGCTCGACTCGTCCGCCCCGACTGACTCCGCAATATTGGCCGCGATGGCCTTCTCACTTCTCGCTCGGAAGGTTTGATCGGTGATCACCGCCGCGACCGCGACCAAGGCAATGATGACGACGGCGACGAGCCACTTGATGAGGCGGTGGTGACGACGATCACGTTCGACCGTCACCACCGCCCCGGTATCAATCTGAGGCCTGGGCGGTAGCACCTGAGTCGGCTCAGATGGCGTCATCGAGAAATCAGGACGCTCATTCAAGTCCGAGCAACCCTTCGATGCCGATGGTCAGACCCGGACGATCAAGGACACCGCGCACGCCGGTGAGAACGCCCGACATGAAGGAGACGCGGTCCATCGAGTCATGGCGGATGGTCAGGGTCTCCCCCTCGGCTCCGAAGAGCACTTCCTGATGGGCGACGAGGCCGCGCAGGCGGACACCGTGGACGTGGACCCCGTCAACGACGGCTCCGCGAGCCCCGTCGAGCTGGCTCTGAGTGGCGTCAGGGACCTCTCCCATGCCGACCTTCTGCCGGGCAGCCGCGATCTTGCCGGCGGTGGTGCGGGCGGTGCCGGAAGGGGCGTCGACCTTGTTGGGGTGGTGCAGCTCGATGACCTCGACCGACTCGTAGAACTTCGCAGCCTCCTCGGCGAAGTGCATCATGAGCACGGCACCGATGGAGAAATTCGGGGCGACCAGGCAGCCGGTGTTGGGATGGTCGGCGAGCTGGTCGCGCAAGGTCTGGTAGCGGTCTTCGTCAAAACCCGTGGTGCCGACGACGGTGTTGATCTCGTGGTCGATGGCCCAGGCGAGGTTGTCCATGACGGCGTCGGGGGTGGTGAAATCGACGACGACGTCGGCTCCCTCAGCGGCTGAACGGTCATCGCCACTGTCGATGGCGGCCACGAGCTCGGTGTCCTCGGCTTCCTCGACGGCCTGGCACACCGAAGCTCCCATACGTCCCTTGGCTCCGAATACGGCAACCTTGATCATCTGGACCTTCCTTCCTGACGACGGCACCTGCCCGGCGCCGCATCCAGACTACCCAGATGCTCTGACGTTCCCGAGGAATGATCCATCCGCGCACAACGAACGGGATGCCCTGGCGAAAGTGCCAGGACATCCCGCTGATGTCAGTCCCTCACAGGATCAACGACTCCAGGATTGATGACTCACTCCTCGGTGTCGTCGTCCTCCTCGTGGGAGGCCAGGACCAGGGAGAACTTGCCCCGGTCGTCGACCTCAGCGATCTCAACCTCGATCTTCTGACCGACCGACAGCACGTCCTCGACGGCCTCGACGCGCTTACCCTCGTTGAGGTCACGCATCTTGGAGATGTGCAGCAGGCCGTCCTTGCCAGGCAGCAGGGAGACGAAGGCACCGAAGCTCGTCGTCTTGACCACGGTGCCCAGGTAACGCTCACCGACCTCTGGCATCTGCGGGTTGGCGATGGAGTTGATCATCGTTCGGGCAGCGTCGGCGGAATCGCCGTTGTCGGCACCGATGAAGATGGTGCCGTCATCCTCGATGGAGATATTGGCACCGGTGTCATCCTGGATCTGGTTGATCATCTTGCCCTTGGGGCCGATGACCTCACCGATCTTGTCGACCGGGATGTGCACGGTGATGATGCGAGGCGCGGTCGGAGCCATCTCGTCAGGAGAGTCGATGGCGTCGTTCATGACCTCGAGGATGGCGGTGCGAGCCTCCTTGGCCTGTTTGAGGGCACCGGCCAGCACGTCGGCGGGGATGCCGTCGAGCTTGGTGTCCAGCTGCAGGGCGGTGACGAACTCGCTGGTACCGGCGACCTTGAAGTCCATGTCGCCAAGAGCGTCCTCAGCACCCAGGATGTCGGTGAGGGCGAGGTACTTGGTCTTGCCGCCCTCGTCGGTCTCGCTCATGAGGCCCATAGCGATGCCAGCGACCGAGGCGCGCAACGGCACACCGGCGTTGAGCAGGGCGAGGGTCGAGGCGCAGACCGAACCCATCGAGGTGGAACCGTTCGAGCCGATGGCCTCGGACACCTCACGGATGGCGTAGGGGAACTCCTCACGGGTCGGCAGGACCGGGATGAGGGCGCGCTCGGCGAGGTTGCCGTGGCCGATCTCGCGGCGCTTCGGGGAGCCAACACGACCGGTCTCACCGGTGGAGTACGGCGGCATGTTGTAGTTGTGCATGTAGCGACGCGTGGTCTCCGGGGAGAGGGTGTCGAGCTTCTGCTCCATGTCGAGCATGTTGAGGGTCGACACACCGAGGATCTGGGTCTCGCCGCGCTGGAAGAGGGCAGAACCGTGAACACGCGGGATGACGCCGACCTCGGCCGATAGGGCACGGATGTCACGGGGCCCGCGACCGTCGATACGCACACCCTCGTCGAGGACGCGCTTGCGGACAATCTTCTTCATGACGGCCTTGAAGGCGCCGGAGATCTCGGCCTCCCGCTCCGGGAAGGTCTCGGCGAGCTCGGCCTTGATGCGGGTCTTGAGCTCGGACTCAGCCTCCTGACGCTCCAGCTTGGCAGCGATCTGCTCGATGCGGGAGAGCTCGTCGGCAGCCTTCTCCTCGACGGCGGCGTAGACGTCGTCCTCGTAGTCCTTGAAGACCGGGAAGTCGTAGGTTTCCTTGGGCAGCTTGGCGGCCAGGGCGACCTGGGCGTCGCACAGCACCTTGATGAAGGGCTTGGCGGCCTCCAGACCGGTGGCGACGACCTCCTCGGTCGGAGCCGTGCGTCCGCCACGGACGAGGTCCCAGGTGGCCGGGGTGGACTCGGCCTCGACCATCATGATGGCGACGTCACCGTCGGCGAGCACTCGGCCGGCGACGACCATGTCGAAGGCCGACTCCTTGCGCTGCTCGACGGATGGGAAGCACACCCACTGGTCGTCGATGAGAGCCATCCGGACGCCACCGATCGGGCCGGAGAACGGCAGACCAGCGAGCTGGGTGGACATCGAGGCGGCATTGATGGCGACGACGTCGTAGTAAACGGCCGGATTGAGGGCCATGACGGTCACGACGACCTGGACCTCGTTGCGCAGACCCTTGACGAAGGAGGGGCGTAGCGGGCGGTCGATGAGACGGCAGGCGAGGATGGCGCCCTCAGACGGGCGTCCCTCACGACGGAAGAAGGAGCCGGGGATACGTCCGGCAGCGTACATGCGCTCCTCGACGTCAACCGTCAGCGGGAAGAAGTCGATGGAATCGCGGGGAGTCTTGGCAGCCGTGGTGGCCGACAGCAGCATGGTGTCACCATCGAGGTAGACGGCGGCGGATCCATCCGCCTGCTGAGCCAGCAGTCCCGCCTCGAAGCGGACGACGTGCTTGCCAAATTTTCCATTGTCGATGATGGCCTCGGTGAATTCGAGTCCGGGTCCCTCCACAGGGATGTCCTTTCGCAGGGCCGACCGCCGCCCGCTGGCGGTCCAGAAGGCGCCTCTTGTAAACCCACACCGGTCTTCGATCGAAGCCGCCGGGACCGTGCCCCGGTGACCACTACCGAGGACCCATGTGTCATGGGGAGGCAGTCGACGGTTACAGTAATTCTGATTGTGGCTTTCAGTTTAGGGCATCTGTGGTCAATCCCACGAATCCTGGTTTCCAGGCGTTCAGGACGTGGGTACCCGCTTCACGGCATGACCGTATGACTCCGGACATGAAAACGGGGCGCCCCGAAGGGACACCCCGTCAATTCGTGTGATCCGCGACGCTCAGCGACGCAGGCCGAGACGAGCGATGAGCTCGCGGTAGTGCTCGATGTCGTTCTTCGCGATGTAGTTGAGAAGACGACGACGCTGGCCAACCATGAGCATCAGGCCACGACGGGAGTGGTGGTCACCCTTGTGGACCTTCAGGTGCTCGGTGAGCTCAGCGATGCGCTTGGTGAGGATGGCGACCTGGACGTCCGGGGAACCGGTGTCTCCGGGGTGGGTCGCGTACTCTTCGATGATCTTCTTCTTCTCGGCAGCATCCATCTCGGTGGGTTCCTTCCTGTCCGCTGCGCGGCGTCCCCGACGCTCTTACTGCAGGGGACTCTTCCAAGGCCGCGGCCGATCTGACGGCAACTGGGTGAGAATATCAGCTCTTCCCCGTCGAGTGCGAATTCGCATGTGCCGGACAGCAGCCGGGCACCCCCATGCAGAAGGTGTATCCGACCTGACGAAGGTTCCGCGGCACAGCACCTCCTCGAAGATCGCGGCACTGATGGTCATGACGATGTACCCACCGACAGCCATGGGGAGTGAACGAGGCGAGGTGGCCCGTCACAACTCCACTGAGGCACAGGGACAGGATACCGAGAGCGGCAACAACGACAGCGGTGACGCGGGGATGACTCGCGACCAGGGATCGGCAACTGGCCACGCCTAAACTACCTTTCGATACATGGTCAGCGACAACATGACCTACCGGGTATTCCCGCGGCGTTCACACCGCACCGCCCCCGAACTGCCGGACGTGATTGCCAGCCTCAGGCCAGGATTTGCCGTGCCGCGTCGACGTCGTCGGTCATCTGCGAGATCAGCGGCTCGATACCGTCGAACTTGATCTGCCCACGCAGTCGCTCGGCAAAGGTGACCTTGACGTCGACTCCATAGAGCTCGAGATCATCGCGATCGATGACGTAGGTCTCGACTCGACGCTCGACACCGTCGAAGGTCGGGTTGGTCCCCACCGAGATCGCAGAGGGAAGTCGGCGACCGGCGTCCGGACCGCTACCAGGCTCCAACCATCCGGCATACACCCCGTCAGCCGGAACGGCACGCCCTTCCGGCAGGACGAGATTGGCCGTCGGGAATCCCAGCTCGCGTCCGCGCTGGTCCCCCATGACGACGACCCCACCGACCTCGAAGGGGCGTCCGAGCAACTCGGCGGCCTCGGCGACATCGCCGGCTGCCACCACCTCGCGAGCCCGGGTCGACGACACCGTGACACCGGAAATGGCGACGAGATCCATGGCATGAACCTCAAAGCGACCACAGCCAATCTCCGACAGGGCCTGCGGAGTGCCCACGGCGTGACGTCCGAAGCGGAAGTTCTGGCCCACCAAGACATGCTCGGGTTGCAGAGGGCTGATCATTCGCTCGACAAAGGCCGCTGGGGACCAATTCGCGATCTCCGGAGTGAAATTGACCACGCGCACCTCGCTGGCACCGGCCTCCTTCAACCAGTCAATGCGTCGCTCCAGCGGGCACAGCAGAGCCGGGGCCTGGTCAGGGGCCAGGACGGTCAGCGGATGAGGCCAGAAGGTGACGACGACGACGTAACCGTCCGGATCAAGCCTCTTGGCCTGCCGAACAAGGGCCTGGTGGCCACGGTGCACACCATCGAAGTTTCCGATGACGACGGTTGACGATTCCTCGGGAACAGACACGCCCGGCAGTCTATGGGGACAACCGCCCATGGCCCGAATCCGAAAATCATCACTGGGCGTCGTCATCGCGGAATTGGCAGGCGTCCCACCGCGTCAGGATACGAACCGGGCCGCCCACCTGGGCGGCCCGTCCTGCCGATCAGCTCTCGGCGAGTTCGCCGGACTTGAGCTTGTCGACCCACGCCTTATTGTGCGAGGTCCACTCCGCCACGGCCTTCTCCTGGTTCTTGCCTGCGTAGTTCTCCGCGGAGAACATGGTGTTCTCGAGGCTCGAGAGGGTGTTGTCGTCGAAGACCATGTTGCGCACCAGCTGCGCGGCCTTGGGATGATCCTTCGCGAATCCAGGACGGCTGAAGCTGTATAGCACCTCAGCCTCGCCCATGGCCTTCTTGGGATCCTTGAGATCGCGAACCGGGAAGGCCCCATAGGCCCAGTGCGGACGCCACAAGGTCACCGCGATGTCCTGACCGGCGTCGGTGGACTTCTTGAGCTGAGCCAGCATCGCCGGGGTCGACGAGATCTTGAAGTTGATGTTCTTCAAGCCGTACTTCGGAATGGCGGAATCCTTGGTGGCCTTCGTCAGCCCGGCACCTGCCTCGATGCCGTACAGGGTGTTGTCGTACTTATCCCCCATGGTCTTGAGGTCGCCAATGGTGCGCGCCTTGGAGTCCTTGTTGACGGCGATGGTGAGTTTGGCGTTGTCATACCAGCAGCCAAGATTCTCCATCTTGTCGCCGTAGCGCTTGACGTAGTCGGCGTGAGTAAGGGGAAGCCAGCCGTCCGTGATGAGGTCGATGTCACCAGCAACGAGTCCGGCATAGCCCGGGCCGGCGTCGAATCCCTTGATCGTCACCTTGTAACCGTCCTTCTCCAGGACGTTCTTGATGATTCCGGCAGTGGCAAAGGACTCATCCCAACCGTTGAAGGCACCGATGGTGATCTTGTTGTCATCATCGGTCTTCATGGACGTGGTGTCTTTGGATCCGGTACCCGGGGTGCAGTCGGCCCACTTCGTGTTGACGTTGTCGGAGCCCGTGTCAGAGCTGCCGGACTCTCCGTTTCCGCTGTTGGAGGCATCGCATCCAGACAGGGTCAGGGCACCCATCGTCAGGATGGAGGCCACGGCGATGACCTTGCGTCGAACCATACTTGTACTCCTCATTGTTACCTCGTGTTCATGTTCTGCATGGGACTCAGTCGTCCTATTGGGTTCAGCTGCCCTGTTGTGATCAGTTGGCGCGCTGTGCCCGGGCGAGCGAGGTGCGATTGGCCAGTCCATTGGTGATGCGGTCCAGGTAGACGGCCACGATCACCACTGCCAGTCCAGCCTCCATGCCCAGACCGATGTCGACCTGGGACAGGGCTGCGACGACGTCACCGCCAAGACCACCGGCACCAACCATGCCCGACAGCACGACCATGGACAGGGCCAGCATGATGACCTGGTTGACGCCGGCCATCACCGTCGGCATGGCCAACGGCATCTGGATACGCCACAGGATGTGACGCGGACTGGCACCGAAGGCTGCGCCGGCCTCCACCGTCTCGGTGTCGACGCCGCGAATACCCAACTCGGTGAAGCGCACACCAGGCGGCAGGGCGAAGATGATCGTCGCGATGGCACCGGGAACTTGGCCGATTCCGAAGAGGACGATGACCGGGACCAGGTACGCCAGCGACGGCATCGTCTGCATGAAGTCGAGAATCGGCTTGATGATGGCCGAGAATCTCTTCGACTTGGCAGCCCAGATACCCAACGGGATCGCCAGGATGAGGGCCAGAATCACGGCTACCACGACCAGGGACAAGGTTTGCATGGTGTTGCTCCACTGATCCATGGCCCGGACCAGGTAGAACCCAATGAGGGCGAACACTGCCACCTTCCAGTTCGCACAGGCCCAGCCGATGGCGGCGAAGACGACCAGCATGACCAGATACAGCGGCTTGGACAGGACGAGGTTGAGCCCGTCGTACATACCGCCGATGACGACGTTGGTGAAGGTGATGAGCCAGTCAAAGGCGTGCTGGAACCAGTCGAAGAAGGTCTCGATCCAGCTTCCCAACGGAATACGGGGGTTGACGAAATTGAAGCCCATCTCGATCAGGCCTCCTTCTCGATGGTCGGAGTGGACGCAACCGTCGCGGTCATCGTCTGGTCAGCTGGTGGAAGACCAACGGGGTCTCCGACGCCCTTGATGACAGGTAGCTTCCCGGTGTCCTCCAGGGACATCACGGATCCCTCGGACACCTTGTCCTGGGACCTCGACATGGAGTCGAGCAGAGCGACTCGGGAAATGACTCCCATGAGGTGGAAGTCCTCGTCGACGACGGCCAGGGGCACTCGTGCGTCCTTGGACGGGGCGAAAAGATCGGACAATGGGGTGTCCGTGCGAACAGTGAGGATGCCGCCGGTCTCGACGACTCCAGCAATGCTGCGATCGCCACGACGAGCAGCCTCGATGACCTCTTGGTCCCCGACCATGCCGAGCAGACGGCGGTGCTCGTCAACGACGAAGACGCCCGCCCAGTCGTGTTGGTCCATGATGCGCTGGACCTGGCGAGGATCTGCCGACTTGGAGACGATGGCCTCTGTCGGGCGCATGACCGCCGATGCCGTGAGCACTCGGCTGCGGTCGACATCCTGGACGAAGTCAGCGACGTAGTCGTCGGCCGGTTGGGTGAGGATCTCGTCAGAGGTGCCGATCTGGGCGACACGACCATTGCGCATGACCGCGATGTGATCGCCGAGGTACATGGCCTCGTTGAGGTCGTGGGTGATGAAGATGATCGTCTTATTGAGGGTGCTTTGCAGCTCGAGGAGCTGGTCCTGCATCTCACGACGGATGAGTGGGTCAAGAGCGGAGAAGGCCTCGTCCATGAGCAGGATGTCAGTCTCCGCAGCGAGAGCCCGAGCCAAACCGACGCGCTGCTGCATACCGCCGGACAGCTGGTGGGGATACTTGTCTCCCCATCCCTTGAGCCCCACGGTGTGCAGCCACTCGTTGGCTTTCTCCAAACGGTCCTTCGGCTTGAGCTTGCCCTGCAACTTCAGCCCGTAGGCCGCGTTCTCGCGAACAGTCAGGTGAGGAAGAAGGGCGAAATGCTGGAACACCATCGACACATGGTCGCGACGAAGCTCCCGCAATTGGGAGTCGTTCATGTCAGAGACAACTTTTCCGGCCACCTCGACGGTACCCTCGGAGGGCGCCCACAACCCGTTGATCATCCGGATGAGGGTGGACTTTCCGGACCCTGAGAGGCCCATGACGACGAAAGTCTCTCCCTTGGCGACCTCCAAGCTGACGTCGATGACAGCCGCCGTACCGAGAGAGGCAAGATCTTCTCGAGACTCCCCTGCTTTGAGTCTTTCGATCACTTCTCGTTCGTGTTTACCGAAAACCTTGTACAGATGGGATGCTCGAACCAAATCCACGTCGTACGGCACCTTTCACATGGGCGATGGAGTCAAAAGGGCTAGTTGAAAACAACTCATGCGGATCACGAGGACACCACGACTTCGCGTCACGGTGCCGTGAGCCGCCTAAAAATCACGTCTCCCCCAGCACAAAATAGCTATTTGAAGTTATCACGTCATATTTACAACTGCAACCAGAAGGTATTATCACCGCGACTAAATTAATTTCAATGAATACTTGGTAATATGCTGCTTCAGCAGCATGAACACCAAATAATTCAAACTCATGTGGGATATGTCACGCCACATGATAGTGTCAGTCTGACCGCATCCTGACAGGCTCACACGCACCTGTGACTGTGCTGTGGTCAAACCAGCACGCAGATTGCGCGACTCCGTTCTTCTTTCTCGCCATCTGGCCGATAAAGGGCCAGCATCTCTCCGGTTCGGGCGACCATCGCAGTCACGTCAGCGGGAACGGTCAGATCCAGACGTCGTCCGACCCGAATGGCAGCTTCCTGGTCATCAGTGACCTCGACGACGGGGAAGCTCAGCTCGGCAGCCTCAGCCATCGTCATCGGGGTCGGGGCGACCGCATCATCGGCAAAGATGTCAGGGCAAGCCGCGGTGAGGTCGAAAGGTCCGATCCGGGTTCGCCGCAATGCAGTGAGGTGACCCCCCACTCCAAGATCGGCACCCACGTCACGGGCCAGGGCCCTCACATAGGTGCCGGAAGAACAGGTGACCTCGACGCCAACGTCGATCACCTCCTCATGGCGTCGTATCTCAGTGGCCTCGAATCGGGAGACGGTCACCCCGCGTGGCTTCAGGACAACGTCTTCCCCGGCACGCACCTTGGCGTAAGCGCGCTGACCGTTGATCTTGATTGCGCTGACGGCGGTGGGAACCTGCTGGATCTCACCGGTTTGGCGTGCCATCGCGGCAATGATGGCCTCATCATCGATCCCGGATGCGTCGGTGATGCCGGTGGCATCCCCCTCGGCATCGTCGGTGACGGTACTCACTCCCAGCCTCACCGTGGCGGTGTAGTCCTTGTCGTGCAGGGACAGATGGCCGAGGAGTCGGGTGGCGCGATTGATCCCGATGATCAGAACTCCGGTGGCCATCGGGTCCAGGGTTCCGGCATGGCCAACCTTGCGGGTGCCCATGAGGCGACGCACCCGCCCGACGACCTGGTGGGAGGTCACTCCGGAGGGCTTGTCGACGACGAGGACGCCAGAGGGGACGTCGGGATTGGCCTTCATTGGCCAACCCCGAAACATGCCGACGCCATGATCGTCACTCGGCCTCGTCCTCGTCGCTATGACGGTAGGGATCAGCCTCACCGGCAGGCATGGCACCTTGGGAGCGTCGAGCGATCTCGGCATCAGAAGCGGCAGCTCGTGCCAAGGCGTCCTCGATCGACTTGGCGGTCTCAGGAGTGGCATCACGCACGAAGGTCAGGGTCGGGGCGTAGCGCAGCTTGAGTCTCTTGCCGACGGTGGAACGCAGCATCCCCTTCGCCGACTCAAGTGCCGCTTCCGTTCCGGCGATCTCCTTGTCGGTACCCATCGCGGTCCAGAACAAAGTGGCGTCACGGGAGTCCCCGGTCAGACGCACATCGGTGATCGTCACGAAGCCCAGGCGGGGATCCTTGACACGACGCTCAAGGGTCTCGGCCACCACGACTCGGATCTGATCGGCTAACTTGGCGACACGCGGATTCGGTGTGTTCATGATCTCTCCTCGCCATCGGTGTCCTGAGCGGATCAACCATTTTTGCACACCGTCCCCACCGACGCACGCGACAGCCAGTGTCAACGCGGGGGTCCGGGGGTACGCCACTGCAGCACCATCCCGACGACGACCAGCACGGCTGAGACTGCCAGACTCAGGGGGTCCAGAGGGCTCTGGTTCAGCAGCGCCCACCAGTAGGGAGTCGCCGCGGAATCCTTGGTACCCAGGATCCAGCACGACAGGACGAAGATCGTTCCCGGCAGCCACGCCCAGGCCACCGACAGCACGACGCTGGCGACCATCGCCAGTCCCACCAGCAGGACATGGTTGCGCGCAAACCACAGCACCCACCACTGAGAAATAGCTTGGTCACCGTTGAACAGGACAGCCCATGCCACTGGCCAGACGAGCACGATGACGGCCCAGACCACTCTCATGGTGCGAATGGGACGGTCGGGGAAGGCCTGTTCCCGTTGTGGGTCCGGGGAGGAGAACAATACGGAGGCGAGGATTCCACTCAGGCTCGAAGGCCCCAGCCCCACATCAACCGACCTGCTGCCGGCAAACGGGACGGTGACGAGGTCGCCGCCAAGGTGATGGGCACAGACCATTCCCACCGTCAGATAGGCCACTACGGCCACCAGACCGCGGCTGCGCAGGAACCATCCGAAGCAGGAGAGCCGACCCGTCATGGACAAGCCCTCACCTGTGCCACCATGGATCGCAGCGAGTCCGGGGCGAGGGGTTGACCGTCCATGACCGACACCAGTGCGTCGTCAAGGATTTCGACCGTCCCGTCACACTGTGAGGACGTGGAATCCTCGACTCCCAACAGGTTGTCACCCAGCAGGGGTGCGTTGAGATCCCCGGCCCATTCTCTCGCTGTGGAGGAGGTCGACACGTGCGTCCGCACCGGCAGGTAACCGGCCTTCCCTGGCCCTCCCTCGGGAGCGTAGACAATGCGTCTTTGGACCCCGCTGGCCATCAACAGGTCATCGACGCGGCCCATAGCCGTTGCGTATTCCTCCAGCCGCCAGGACATGTCACCGGAGACGCATGCCATGGATCCGTGCTTGCCGACCTCACGACACCGCCAATCATCCGTGGATTCCCACACCTCCTCCAACCGAATCGTCGCTGCGGCGTCAACGATGACCACTGCCACCAGAATCGTCGCCGTGAGCCACCGCCACCAAGGCCCACCACCGGGTGTCGTGATCACGGCCACGAGCACCAAGGAGACGACGATGACGGCACAATCGAGTCCAGCCCACAACGCGATGGCGTGCCAGGTGAGATGCGAAGGGGCGCCGTCGATGGCCGCAGGACCAGACCATCCAATGAGCAGGTCATAGACCTCAGGAACGGCCCCCGCCACCAAGTAAACCGCGATGGCAGCGACAGCGGCGAGCAGATAGGAACCAGCCGCCACTCCAAGGACGGCCCCCAAGGCCAGGAATGCCGTGGCGGCCATGGCGGTGAGGACCGAACCCATCACGAGTCGCGGATCGGCGTCACCAGAAGCCACCAATGCGAGGATTGCCGTCGTTACCCCCACAGCCAGGAGCAGAACGGCTCCGACACCCACCAGCCAGGTGGTGACGATGGCGGCGGTGGCGCTGCGCGGCCAGGCTCGGGATGTACGCGTGACCCCGGCGCGGCGAAGACGGGCGCCGTACGCCACCCCGACTCCGCAGCACACTGGAGACAGGATGACCGTGTCCACCGAGACACTCCCCGTCGTCAAGGCGAAGGACTTCCACACGCGGGGATACATGTGCATCAGGCCAACGCTCGTGGCGACCCACAACACGGCAAGCCCCAGCCCAGACCAGACGGCCTGCCGAAGACAGGCTTTCATCGGTCCCCCTCAAGGAGCTCGGATTCTGCGCGACCTTGCATCAGGTGCAGGTAGCCTTGCTCAGCCACTGACACGTGGTCCTGTGAATCAGATTCTCCTGCTGCAGCCATCAATTCGGGCAGCGTGCCGCTCCAGGTAATGTGCCCCCCATCGACCAGATGCACTTGGTCTGCGGACAAGGCGACGTCATCCATGAGATGGGTGGACAGCACGACGACCCGTGAGGCCGCCTGCTCGACGACGTGGCGGCGAAACGAGATCCGCTCCCCCGGATCCAGGCCCACGGTCGGCTCATCAAGAATGAGCACCTCGGGGTCGTGAACCAGTGCCGCCGCGAGGAAGACCCGACGCTTTTGACCGCCCGACAGAGTACCGATGGGCTGGTGGGCGAATTGACCGACGTTCAGATCGGACATGACGCCTTGGCACCTGTGCCTGACCTGCGTGGACGGTACTCGATACATGCGCGCACAGAAGGCGAGAAAGTCTTCGACCGGCCACGACGGTGACCAGGTGCATTCCTGCGGAACGTACCCGATGTGGGCCCGGTACCCAGAGCCCTCCCGTCGTCTCCTCACGGGTTGCCCGTCACGACGTAGCGTCCCGGCCCTCGGTCGTTTGATTCCGGTGAGCACAGCAAGCATCGTCGTCTTACCCGAACCATTGGGGCCGACAAGGGCACTCACCCCCACCGGAAAGGTCGCCGACACCGGCCCCAGTTGCCACCCGGACCGGTATCGGACGACCACCTGGTCAAGTTCAATCGTGTCAGCACTCATCAATTCAACCCATCGCTACACGGATCAGGTCGAGGCACTCGGTCGGGACACATCTTGGAAGAACATTGCCAACCGCCTCTTTCATCACGAACAACATCGATCGTAGAATCCGCAATATATACCTTGGATATTCCGTCAAGCAAACGACCGGTGCTGCCTGATGCCCCGCCCCTACGACTTGTGGAATACAGTTTCCACCCCACATGGGCTGGCATTTGTCATAAAGGACGGATGCGTCAACTTTGCCGTAACCGCCCCCTGTCGGATTTCTTGTGTCTTGAGACACTGAAGATGTATTCAGCCTTCGAATGCCAGATGCCACCCGATGACATGAGGGCTTGCTTATATCCTCGGGTTTTTCCTGGTGCTTTCGCCGATCCTCCCGTGATAGACAGACTCTCCACGTTGTCATAGGAGTCGCCCTGACAGTGTCTGCAAGTCTTGGCGGGCAGAACACAAGCAAAAATAGACACCGCGGATATCAACAAAAGTACAGTGCGAATCTTCTTGTGCCTTCATCAACTATTTGTCCAAACCATTGAGCAAGCGAGCAACACTGCTCTCTTACTGGACGAGCAGGGAATAATAATATATTCGGGTGACAACAGGTCGAGCAATCGGGGAACACACGAACGGGGCGACCACACTTCCACGTGGACGCCCCGTTCAGGACAGTGACCAAGCTCAGTCGCGAGGCTTCTCCACCATCTCGTAGCACTGGACCTCGTCGCCGACACGAATGTCGGAGTAGTTGGTCAGAGTCAGACCACACTCGTAACCCTCGCGCACCTCGGTGACGGCATCCTTCTCGCGCTGCAGCGTGTTGATCTCGGTCTCCTGGATCACCACGCCGTCGCGGACGAGACGGGCCTTGGCATGACGACGGATGATGCCGTCGGTGATCATGCAGCCCGCAATCGTTCCAACCTTCGAGGAGCGGAAGATCTGACGGATCTCCGCGGTGCCCATTGCCTTCTCCTCGTAGATCGGCTTGAGCATGCCTCGCAAGGCGGCCTCGATCTCGTCGATGGCGTCATAGATGACCGAGTAGTACCGGATGTCGACGTTCTCCTCGTCGGCCATGCGCTGGGCATGAGCGGTCGGGCGAACGTTGAAGCCCACGATGACGGCGTTGGAGGCGGCAGCCAGCGAGACGTTGGTCTCGGTGATGGCACCGACACCACGGTCGATGACGCGCAGGTCGACCTCGTCGCCCACGTCGATCTTGGCCAGGGCGTCCTCCAAGGCCTCGACCGAGCCGGCGCCGTCACCCTTGAGGATGAGCAGCAGCTCCTCGGTCTCGCCCTTCTCGAGCTGCTCAAACAGCTGATCGAGGGTCTTGCGACGCGACGACTTGGCCTGCTGGGCAGCACGCATCCGGGCCTCGCGCTTCTCGGCGATCTGGCGAGCCATCCGGTCATCGTCGACGACCAGGAAGTTATCGCCGGCGCCCGGCACCGAGGTGAGGCCGAGCACCTGCACCGGGGCGGCCGGCGCAGCCTCGTCGACGCTCTCACCCTGATCATTGATCATGGCGCGCACACGTCCGTAGGCAGACCCGGCGACGATGGAATCGCCGATGTGCAGGGTTCCACGCTGGATGAGGGCGGTGGCCACCGGGCCACGACCCTTGTCAAGGTGGGCCTCGATGGCAACGCCCTGAGCAGCCATGTCCGGGTTGGCACGCAGGTCCAGCGCCGCGTCAGCGGTCAGGACGATGGCCTCGAGGAGGTCGTCAAGACCCTCGTGGGTACGAGCGGAGACGTTGACGAACATCGTGTCACCGCCGTACTCCTCAGGAATCAGACCGTACTCGGTGAGCTGTCCGCGCACCTTGTCCGGATCGGATTCCGGCTTGTCGATCTTGTTGACGGCCACGACGATCGGCACATCGGCAGCTTTGGCGTGGTTCAACGCCTCGACGGTCTGCGGCATGACGCCGTCATCAGCAGCGACAACCAGCACCGCGATGTCGGTGGACTTGGCGCCACGAGCACGCATGGCCGTGAAGGCCTCGTGACCCGGGGTGTCGATGAAGGTGATGGCGCGCTCGACGTCGTCGACCTCGGTTTCGACCTGGTAAGCACCGATGGCCTGGGTGATGCCACCGGCCTCGCCCTCCACCACATGAGTGTGACGCAGGGCATCCAGCAGCTTCGTCTTGCCGTGGTCGACGTGGCCCATGACGGTGACGACCGGTGGACGTGCGACGAGATCCTCCTCATCGCCCTCGTTCTCGCCGAACTCGAGGTCGAAGGACTCCAGCAGCTCGCGATCCTCGTCCTCCGGGGACACGACCTGAATGTCATAGTTGAGCTCGCCGCCCAGGATCTCCAGGGTGTCGTCGGACACCGACTGGGTGGCAGTCACCATCTCGCCAAGGTTGAACAGCACCTGCACGAGCTGCGCCGGCTCGGCATTGACCTTCTCGGCGAGATCGGTCAGCGAGGCACCACGACGCAGTCGGATGGTCTCACCATTGCCCTTGCGGACGCGCACACCGCCGACCAGCGGTGCCTGCATCTCGTCGAACTCTTGCCTGCGCTGCTTGCGGGACTTGCGACCACGACGGGAACCACCACGGCCAAAGGCACCCTGGGTGCCGCGACCACCGCGACCACCGCGACCACCGCCGACAGGACCGCGAGATCCTCCGCCAAAGCCACCGCCGAAACCGCCGCCACGGAATCCACCACGGCCCCGGCCACCGCCGCGTCCACCACGACCAGTACTTGCCTGACCAATCTGAGAGGACTGGTGCTTCGGCATCATGGCCGGGTTCGGACGAGGCATACCGGAACCGCCACGCGATCCCTGGCTGCCGCCCGGACGCGGCATACGCTCACCCTGACCTGGACGAGGAGCTCCACCGGAGCGCCGTCCGCCCTCAGGGCGATGACGGGACTGGCCCATTCCCTGGCTGGAGGCGAACGGGTTGTTCCCGGGACGCGGGGTTCCGGTACGACGACCAGCACCCGGACGCGGACCGGGGCGAGCACCCGACGGCAGCCCGCCGGATCCCCCCGGGCGCGGGCCCGGACGGGCACCCGGCTTCGGGGTGGCAGGCTTGGCCGACCCACCAGGCTTGGGGCCGGGGGTCGGTGCATGGGGCTTGGCGGCGTTCTGACCAGGCTTGGGAGCCGGCTTGGCGTCGCTCTTCGGTGCCGGGGTCTCCTGCTTCTTGGAGCCACCGGAAGACTTCATGAGACCCGGACGCGGAGTCGCACTGGTGCGAGCTGCAGAGCTGCGCCCAGGCTTCGGGCCTCCGCTAGAACCGGGACGGGGACCAGGCGCCGGCTTCGGCGCGGGGCCCGGCTTGGGACCGGGAGTCGGCTTGGCCGACGGAGTCTCCTTGGACTTCCCCTTGGATGCTGCCTGCGACTTGCGAGCCGCAGGCTTCGCGGGCTTGGCATCGCCAGTCGGTTCAGCCGAACCGATCTGGTCACGCAGTCGCCGCACAACTGGTGCCTCAATGGTTGAGGAAGCCGAACGGACGAACTCGCCCATGTCGTTGAGCTTCCCCAGAAGCTGCTTGCTTGACAGTCCGAGCTCCTTCGCGAGCTCATAGACGCGGACCTTGGCCACTACTCTCCTTCGGGCCCGGCCGCGGTGGACCTGGGCCTAGTTGTTGTGAATCCTCATTGGTGCGAACTCATCGAGTGTTCATGAGCTTGTGCCCACTTCCTATTCAGTCCCTTCGAGCCAGAATGACCGACCGTCCAGGGACACGATTCGGTGAGGCCGCCGGACCTCCCGGCGGACATGCAGGAACAACTTTACCGAAACTGTCCTGTTGAGCCCAATTCACCGCGTTGGTCACTTGCCCCCATCAATCTCGTCGACGGTCACCCGCCGACGAAAGGATCGCGCGAATCCCCCGGACACGGCGCGCTTCCAGCACTCATCGTCAGGATGGACGTGAGCTCCCCTTCCAACTGCACTGCCAGTCAGGTCTGCCACGACGACCCCGTCAATCAGCACATAACGCCTCATGTGGGCTAGATCGTCGACGCGTCGGCATCCGACGCAGGTGCGTTGGGGTCGTCTGGTCACCCGTCAACCCTAGGCCAGATGGAGAAACAAAAGCACGACACCCAACCTTCACGGGGAAGGTCGGGCGTCGTCGGCTACTTCAAGCGGTCTCAGACCTGGTTGTCAGGACGGATGTCAATACGCCATCCCGTGAGGCGAGCTGCCAGACGGGCATTCTGACCTTCACGTCCAATGGCCAGGGAGAGCTGGTAGTCCGGGACGATGGCCCTGGCAGCCTTGGCCTTGGGATCGATGACCGTCACCAACGCCACCTTGGCAGGCGAAAGAGCCGCGCCCACGAACTCGGCGGGATCCTCCGACCAGTCGATGATGTCGATCTTCTCCTCGCCCAACTCATGCATGACGGCGCGCACTCGCTGACCCATCGGTCCGATGCAGGCACCCTTGGCCGAGACGTCAGGATTGTGCGAAACGACGGCGATCTTGGAGCGGTGACCGGCCTCACGAGCCAGGGCCTTGATCTCGACGACACCCTGTTCGATCTCCGGCACCTCCATGGCGAAGAGCTTGCGCACCAGGTTCGGGTGGGTGCGTGAGACGATCACCTGCGGGCCACGGACCTCCTTGCGCACTGCCACGACGTAGACACGAATACGACGGCCATGCGAGTAGTCCTCCCCTGGAACCTGCTCAGCCGGGGGCATGATGCCCTCGAGGGCACCCAGGTCGACGCGAACCGTGCGGGTGTCGCGGTAGGACTGCTGGACCACGCCAGTGATGACGTCACCCTCGACCGCCGCGAAATGGCCGTACTTCTGCTCATCCTCGGCCTCGCGCAGACGCTGGAAGATCACCTGGCGAGCCGTCGAGGCAGCCACGCGCCCGAAGTCATCGGGGGTGCCGTCGTACCAGCCGACGATCTCCCCCTCCTCGTCCTTCTCCGGGATCATGACGGCGACATTCCCGGTCTTGCGGTCGAGCTGGACCTTGGCCCCCTTCACGGGAGCATCCGTCTTGTCGTAGGCGTTGAGGAGAGCATCCTCCAAAGTCGTCAGCAGGTAATCGAGCGGGATGTCCTTGTCCCGCTCAATCATGCGCAGGGTCGACAGGTCGATGTCCATCTCAGTTCTCCTCCTCCGACGCCTGTGCGTCGCGACGATTGAGCTCCACCTGCACGATGGCCTTCGCCACGTCAGCCAGCTGGACCTCGCGGGTGGTGTACAGGGGCTTGTGAGGCTTCGAGTTCTCTGCCTCGACCTCGAGGGTGACCTTCTCCTCCGTGGCCGCGATGATGCGGCCGTCGAAGGTCTCCCCGGATTTCTGCCCCTCGGCTGGGTTGAGGGTGAACCGCACCAAGCGTCCGACGTTGCGTCGGTAGTGACGTGGCTGGGTCAACGGAGTGGAGACACCACGCGAAGACACCTCGAGGGTGTACGGCGACTCCCCCATGGCATCGGCATCATCGAGGCAGCGGGAAATCTCGGCAGTGGCCTCGGAGATCTCGTCAAGGCTGGGTCCGTGGCCGTCAGGGCCATCCCCGTCGACCGTCACTCGTACCAGGCGACGTCGTCCGGCAGGCACGGCCTCGACGCGATCGAGTTCGAGCCCGAGCTGGGACACGACCGGTTCCAGCAGGCTGGTGAGCCTCTCTGCATTCATCTGTGTCTCATCCTGTTGTCGTTGCAAATTGTCCGCACCGAGTCTAGCCGCTCAGTCCTGTCACCTGGACATCATCGCCTCCCCGCCTGGGTGATCCCCGGCGTCAGGTCGGAGGTACAGCTTCAGTATCGATAGGGTGAGCACATGATCGCTCGGAGAACCCTTCTTGCCAGTGGAGCCAGTCTCGTCGCCATCGGGCTGGCAGGTTGCGATCATGAGTCCGGCAAGAGAACGACCCCGGTGCGCTCAACCATTGCCAGCGCAGCCCCACAACGTCGCGATGCCGTGTCCCAGGAAGCCCTTCTGGCGCAGTTGGCGACGAAAGCCGCGAGTACCGTCGGTGGCGGCCGGAGGGTGATGTACCAGCGCGTCGCTGCTGCCCATCATCGGCATTGTCAGGTGCTGAGCCAGACTGACCCCTTCTCCGGAAACACGGGCTCTCCATCCCCCTCGGTCTCACCTTCACCGTTGACCGCCGGACAGGGATCGCCAGTTGCCTTGCTGCAGCGTCACGAAAAGGCTGCCGCTACCCAATATCTGTCGAATTGCCGAGCCGCAGGTGACCCCTCGGAATCCCTGGTGTGGGCCAGTCTCTCGGTGTTCTGCTCAGCTTTCGACCCCGACGCCCCCGCTCCACGTCCCACGCCCAAGGTTGTCCCGGTCTCCGTCGGACAGGAACCTCTCGTCAATGCCCAGCAGGCGCTCCTGACCCATCTCAATGCCCTCGTGGCAGGCCTGGAATGGGGCATTGGTCGCCTTGCCGAGGGCGACCCGCTTCGCGCCTGGGGATGGCGGCGACGCGACCGGGTCATCGCCCAGCGCGCCGAGGTCCGCCAGGGAATCCGCGAGGCCTCTGCCACCCCGACCCCTGATCTGCCTGGCTACCCCATGCCGACGACCCCTGTCAATGCGGCAGCGACCCGTTCACTGTGGTCCGACCTGGAAGACAATGTGCTGTCTGGCTGGGGTCGAGTGACAGCCGCGAGCCCGGCGCCAGCACGTCCGCACGCCGTCGCTGCGATGGCCAGCCAGACTGAGGTCCTCGCCCATCTGGGCACTGGGGTGACGACCTGGCCCGGCTGGGTGTGAGCAGGAAGCCGCGCCCCGGCGGCAACACGACTCAGATTCCCCAGATCAACTGAACCAGCATCCGTACTGCCAGCACGCTGGTGATGATGAGGAACATCGTCCGGACGAAACCATTGCCATGTTTCATAGCGGTCCGAGCTCCGATGAATCCACCAACGACGTTGGCGATGACGAGCGGCCAGGCGACGTGCCACCAGACATGACCGTGAATGGCCAGCGTCGTGATCGTGACGAGGTTCGTCACCGTGTTGCAGATCTTGGCCATCCCGGAGGCCTTGAGGAAGGAATAACCGCCCACGGCGACATAGGTGAGTACCCAGAAAGTCCCGACCCCCGGTCCGATGGCTCCGTCGTAACACCCCAGGAAGAGGCCGATGATCGGAACCAGAACGGGGTGTTTCCCGCCCTCTCCGTGCGAGCCCACGCCCAGGGCTGGTCGTCTCCAGGTGTAAATCCCTATGACCACGAGGACGATGAGCAGGATAGGAGTGTAGACCGCTCGGGACATGTAAGTGACGATCCGAGCACCGATCACCGCGCCGATGACGGCCATGCCGGCCGCTGAGAGGAACATCCGCCAGTCCGGGCGCTGCTTGCGCAAGTACCCCACTCCAGCGGTGAGGTTCCCGACGACTTGGGCCGTCTTATTCGTCCCGACGATCGTCGCCACCGGCGTCTCGGTCGGCAAACCAACCAACAAGGACGGCAGCATGATGAGTCCGCCCCCACCCACGACGGCGTTGACCCACCCTGCCATGAAGGCGGCGAGGACAAGACCAGCAAAGACCCACGACGTCACGTGTCAACCTTCCGTATGACACCAACACTTAGGGGCCCCGCCTCCTGAAAAGGGCGGGGCCCGACATCTTCTCGGTCTGGAGGTGCCTCAGGCCCACGGATGTGCCAGTAGCAACTCCGTGTTGTGATCGACCGATGTACCAAGCCTACGTGCCATCGTATGGATGTCGTTTGCCCCGAACTCTCGGTACAGACTGGCCAGACCATCCGGGTCCGTGGTGTCGTAGTCGGCCTGATAAGGGGCATTGGACTCGATTAAGGTCGTGAAGATGCTCACGGTACCGTCGTGATTGTCAGCAAGCTCGATAACACGGGCCATCTGGGGAAAGTCGACGTGCGACGCCGTGTTGATCTCCCACCAGCTACGGCGGGCGTCGAGAGCGTGCCGGTGAGCGGTGATGTTGTTGGCATGCACATGACCGTTGACCCACGCGACCACATTCGGGTAGTGCGAGAGCAGGGACACCAGTTCAGGGCCGAGATGACGAATACCAGTGCCGTCACCGGGGAGGACGGGGTTGTTCATCGTCTTCGAGTCATGGTGGCTGAAAAGGACGAACATGGTGTCGCTGGCCTCGTGATGCTGCCGCACACCCAGATCGTCGTAGTACACGCTGCTACCGGCACGCAGCACGGACTTCAACCACTTCCACTGACGGTCGTCGATGGAACCATTGGTGTAGCCGGCCCGGTTGGTGGAGTCCAGGCTGATACCGGTCACGCCTTCTGCGATCGGGAAGGTGTAATAACCGCGTACCGCGTTGAGGTCATTTTCGCTGAAACCGTGACCATGCGGACCTGCACCATCAACATCCTCACGCAAGTGAGCCTTGATGAACTCAAAAGGAGTGAAGGGCACGCGCCGCTCATCCGCGGTGACCCGCCGAGTCAGCGAGACGGCATCATTGGACAGCGCGATCGGTCCGCCGCCTTGGGCAGCCTGAACGTACGCCTTGGCGTCCCTGTCACTGGCGAAACCGGTGATCTTTCGATCGCTGGTGTACATCGCCTTCAGAAACTCCCAATCAGCAGGCAGCGTGCCTTGGACTGAGTCGTCGTGGTTTCCGAACACCGCGTACCACGGGATCTTCACACCCGCGGACGACACCGGGGCCATGACGCGACGGAAGTAGCCGTCCACCTGGGGAAAGCCGGCACGTTTGTACATGTCGCCGTGATGCGCTTCAGGATTGTAAAACAGCGGATCCCCGAAGGTTTGCACACTCTCCCAGCGATCACGGGCACCAGTATTCGGGACGATCGTGCCCCCGGCCAACAAGGTGAGGTACCAGTCGAGTTCGACGTGCTCATGGTTGTCGGTGTTGTCACCCGTGCTGACGAGAGCGTCGAAAGCCCGTCCGGTGGCCGGACCGCCCCGGAGGGAATTGACGCGACGCACCAGGGAGGCCGTGGCAAGTGGACCCAAGGCCTCGTGCGGGCGAAAGGCCGGGCCAGCTAGCAGGTGCAGGAACTCGACCCGCATCGGCGACTGCACATCGGTCACGTGCAGGTCAGTGAGCTGAACGACCGACGCCAAGCCGTGGCGTCGGTCGTCACGCCCGCTCTTGCCCCTGGCAAGTTCCTCGCGCACAACGAGCGGGTACCCGCGCTGTGCCTTGAGTCTGCGGTATCCGTTGCCCGGATCCCGCAGGCCCACCTGCTCGAGGGTGGTCCCGGCCGTGGAATGGAGACGCTTCGACGCATGAGCCAATGCCGGGGCGGTGCCGGTCACCGCTGCCGCAGCAACCAGGGTCATACCGCCGAGAAAGCTCCGTCGTCCCAACGTGTTCCTGGCCGCGTTGTCGTCAATTCTGGTTAATTTGTCTTCGTCCTCTGGCATCCATTTACCTTTCGCAAGGTCGAGGGGCCGTTCGGCCCGACGTACGAAACCCATTGTCAGAGGGGCATTGGGTCACTTGCGCGCCAGATTTCGAGAACAGTTGACGACGATACAGCCACGTGCGGATGTCGGCTGGTTAAACGATCACCTCCGGATCAGCGCTCAGCCGCGCACTTCCTCAAGGACGGCGGATACGGCCTCGGCCACACTGACCTCACGATTCTCACCCGTGGCACGATCGCGAACTTCAACGAGCCCGTCCTTGAGCCCCCGACCGACGACCACCGAGGTCGGCATACCGAGGATCTCACTGTCGGCGAATTTCACGCCCGGGGACGCCTTACGGTCGTCCAGGAGCACATCGAGTCCGGCCTCGGCCAACTCACTGGCAATCCTGGTCGCCTCCTCGAGGATCTCCGAGCCCTTGCCGGTGGCGAGCACCTGGACGTCGAAGGGAGCGACCTCGCGAGGCCAGGCCAGACCCTTGTCGTCACAGGTGCTCTCGGCGATGGCGGCCACCGCGCGCGAAACACCCAGACCATAGGAACCCATGGTGACGGTCACGAGCTTGCCATTCTGGTCGAGCACCTTGAGACCAAGGGCGTCGGCGTACTTCTTGCCGAGCTGGAAGATATGGCCGATCTCGATACCGCGGGACAGGTGCAGCTCACCGCTACCGTCGGGAGCGGGATCGCCCTCGCGGATCTCGGCGACGTCGATGACTCCGTCGGGGGTGAAGTCTCGTCCTGCCACCATGTTGAAGACGTGACGATCCGTCTGGTCGGCGCCGGTGATCCAGGACGTGCCGGTGACGACACGGGGATCGACGAGATAGCGCACCTTCGAGGAGTTCTCCTCGCCCAGGGATCCCGGGCCGATGTACCCCTTGACCAACTGTGGATTGGCAGCGAAGTCCTCTTCCGTGAAGGGCTCAGCCACGGCCGGCTCGAGGGCGGCCTCGAGCCGCTTCTCGTCGACCTCGCGATCCCCTGGCAGACCGATGGCCAGCGGCTCACGCTTGCCGTCAGGATGGGTCACCATGAAGACGACGTTCTTGAGGGTGTCAGCCCCGGTCCAAGGACGATCCTCGCGAGGACGCACCTCGTTGGCCATACGGACCAGGGACTCGATGGTGGGAACCTCGGGAGTGTCGACGACCTCCGCATCCGGCAGCCCCTCGATCGACAGCGGGTCCGGGGCAGTCATCCGAACCGCCTCGACATTGGCTGCATAGCCACCGGGAGAACGCACGAAGGTGTCCTCACCATTGGCGGCAATAGCCAGGAACTCCTCGGAGCGGGAACCACCCATCGGACCGGACATCGCCTTGACGATGGCATAGTCGAGACCGAGACGGTTGAAGATGCGAATGTAGGCGTCGCGCTGGGCCTGGTAGGCCTCGTCGAGACCCGCCGGGGCGACGTCGAAGGAGTAAGCGTCCATCATGACGAACTCGCGGCCACGCAGGATGCCAGCGCGCGGACGAGCCTCGTCTCGGTACTTGTTCTGGATCTGGTAGAGACACAGTGGCAGGTCCTTGTACGAGGAATACAGGTCCTTGACCATGAGGGTGAACATCTCCTCGTGGGTCGGGCCCAGCAACATCTCCACCCCCTTGCGATCCTTGAGACGGAAGAGGTTGTCGCCGTACTCAACCCAGCGGCCAGTCTCCTTGTAAGGATCGGAGGCGAGGAGTGCGGGGAAGCACACCTCCTGAGCTCCAATTCCAGCCATCTCCTCGCGGCAGATGGCCTCGATCTTGCGCATCACCCGGAGACCCAGTGGCAGCCATGAGTAGATGCCGGGAGCAACCCGACGGATGTACCCGGCCCGCACCAGCCAACGATGGCTGGGGACCTCGGCGTCGGCCGGATCCTCTCGCAGGGTTCGGACGAAGAGCTGTGACATGCGCGTCAACACGACGTGTACCTTCCCGGCCGCGCTCGACCCTCCGCCGCCCTTCGACGTGACCGGCCACGACCACGTTGAATCCTAGCGGCAAGAAGGACGGTGGCCGATTTCGCCAACGCACTGTCTACCTGTAGCCGGACTCTCAGGAGGTCGCACCCGACGTGTGGATCGACTCTGACCAATCCGCTGCAAGCGCCATCCGGCGCACCCCGTGGGGCCGATTCGCATCGTCAGACCCCGACCCACCACAACAGCGGGGCGTGGCCATTCACGGGGGTGGCCCACACTCCTCACGCCGCGCACCGCCGAACCCCGACCCATCACCACAGCGGGGCACCTACCCCTCCCCATTGAACTGAGAATTGTTCCCATTATATAGTCAGCCGTGAATCACAAGAAGACCGTGAATCACAAGAAGACAATGGAGGCCACCGTGAAACGGTTAGCATCGCTCCTCGCCATCCTGCTGACGTTCCTGACGGTCAACCCGTCACTGGCGAACGCGTCAGCACCGGATCGCGAGCTCCTGCACAATGGCCACGCCGACGTCGCCCACGTGGAGTGGGACCAGGCGAGCGGCAGACCAACCATCAAGATCCTGTGGAACGAGAGTGAGCTCAAGGAGGCCAAGGACGTCTACATCCGCCTCGGGCCGGACGCCGACGCGAACGGCCAGGAGACGTCTCGCCTCAAGGTTCCCGACGACCCCCGATTCAGTTTCCTCGGTGAGCCCGGCGACATCGTGTGGACCGCCCCGCAGAGGGAGAGCGACAAGTGGGCCCCGGTGGCAGCCGCATTTGGCGCCGGTCACAGCTTCCCCGACGAACTCATGGATCGCATCAAACCTGAGACGCTGCACCTGAACCTGGTCGACGTCGACGGCCCCGGCGAGTTCAACGCCTTCACCGTCAATCCCCTCGGCGTCTCACACCTGTTCTCCTCGACTAGCACCGATCACCGTCGGCAGGTCGTGCACCCCGGCAGCCACACCCACACCAGTTGGACCTTCTCCCAACCTGGCCGCTACAACCTCACGTGGCAGGCAGCCGTGGAGACTCGCGACGGGAAGACCATCGAGTCCGACCCCACCGTCGTCTCGTGGTTGGTCGGTTCCGACGAGCAGGTGGGCCTCGACAAGGGCTCCACGCAGCCTGCCCACGAGATCACCACCCCGGCCGAGCAGTTCCCCATCGCCAAGGGCCAGGACACCCGATCCGACGATCCGCTGGCCTTCAACCCCACCGTGAACACGGCAGGGTGCCTGCACCATGCCAGTGGCCCCGTCACCCTGAAGGCAGACTGGCAGGCCAGTTGGAAGTCCGATGACCCGCAGAAGCCCGCTCGCCCGAAGATGAGCGTCATCTCGGGCGACTCCGGCAAGCAGATCGGAGGGGAGGCTGGCGTCATCAACGTGCCCGACTCCCTGAAGGCAGCTGCCCCGCAGGCCGGGACCGACGAGTTCAACAGCTCCTTCACCGCTGGATCGCAGTTCCATCGCATCCCCACCTCCGCGCAGAACGGCCAGCCGAACCAGGTGCTCGACACCACCGGCACCGATTTTGTGAACCTCCACGAGGCCGACATCACGTGGGACCCGATCGAAGGGCCGCAGGGTGGCCAGGTGTCCGTCGTCGACACCACCGATGGCCAGACCCGGACCGTCCTGTCGTCCAGCGAGTCGAGCCTGCGCACCGTGATGCGCGTCAACAAGGCCGAGAAGACCCCCATGGAGATGTGGTTCTCCAAGCCGGGGTTCTACCGGATCAGCGGCTACTACACCGTGCACGGCAAGCCCGACGCCAACGGCCGGAAACAGCATCGCTACGTCCCGTTCACGATGCAGTACGCCGTCGGTGACGCCGCGGTGGCCAACGCCTGCCAGGGCAAGGGAGAGGTGCTGAACGGCACGCCGGCCCCCGACCGGGGAAGGCCGGCCGACCCCGCCCCGAAACCTGATCCAGTTCCCGACAACTCCCACACCGATAGCAACAACGTCGTGCTCGATCGCGGACACCTGGATGCCTTCCGAGTCGGATCCTCAGCTGACGGCGGTATCGACCTCAAGCTCAAGGAGGACGTCACCGGTGAGGGTGTGCTCCGCGAACCGGAGAACGTGCTGCTCAAGGTGCGGGACTCCGCGCTGACCGACATCCCCTCCGGGCTGCCCGGTGCCCCCAAGGGCTACGTGCTGCCGCTGACCCAGAAGTCCGGGCTGCTGTGGCCGGGCTGGGAAACCTTCGACGTCAAACGCAACGGCTTCACCACTGTGAAGATCAACGTCAACGACGTCAAGGGCCCCGGAACTGTCAATCTGTTCTCCCAGGGCACCCTCGGTGACGTGCGTTCCCTGCTCGACGGTGACTCCACCACCCTGCCGGGCACCATCACCGTCAAGCAGCCGACCCACGAGCACGCCAACTGGGTGTTCAGCAGGCCGGGCGTGTACACCATGACCGTCCAGGCCGTGGCCGAGAAGGATGGCAAGGCGTTCCGGAGCAAGCCGCACACCTACACCTGGGTCGTCGGCGACAAGACCGAGCTGCCCGCCCCGTGGGGCAAACCGACTCCCACGCCGTCAGTGACGCCACCCCCGGCCTCCAAGCCCTCGGTCGCCCCGAAGACGTCGGTGACTCCGAACTCCCCGGCCACCCCGACTCGGAAGCCGGCCCGCAAGCCAGCTTCCAAGCCGAGCAATGGCAAGAAGCCCTGCCACCAGAAGCTCGTTCTTGACCACGGCCACTCCGACGTCTTCCGCGTCGGCTCGGCTGCCAAGAACGGTCTCGACCTGCAGGTCAAGGAGGACGTGACCGGCGAAGGTGTGCTTCACACCCCGAAGAATGTCCTGTTGGCCGTCAAGGACTCTGCCCTGATCACCATCCCGAGCGGATACCCAGGCGCCCCCAAGGGCTACCTGTTGCCCATCACACAGAACCAGGATCTGCTGTGGCCGGGATGGGAGACCTTCGACGTCAAGCGCAATGGCTTCAGCGAGGTGAAGATCAACGTCCGCAACGTCAAGGGCCCGGGCAAGGTGCATCTGTTCACGCAAAACTCGTTCGCGGGCACCAAGACCCTGCTCGACGGCGGCTCCACCACTCTGCCAGGCACCATCACCGTCAAGGAGCCCTCGCATGTGCACGCCAACTGGGTGTTCACCAAGCCGGGCCGCTACGAGATGACGGTCGACGCCACCGCTGTTCGCAATGGCAAGACCGTCAGCACCGGAACCCACACCTACACCTGGGTGGTCGGTTCCAAGGCCATCGCCGCCGCCAACACCTGCCCCACCAGTGACGGCGGCAAGGGCGGCACCCCGGTTCCCGGCAAGAACAGCACCAAGGGCGGTTCCGACAAGCCCTTCGATGATCTCGGTGTTGTCGGCAACACGCCGACCAACGAGGTTGGCGGAAACTCCGACCCGAACGGATCGACCGAGGGAACTACCACCAGCGGCTCCTCCGCCCGGAAGGAGATCTGCCGTCCGGTGAAGATCCCCACCAAGGCTGCCGCTGCCGTGAAGAAGACGGCTCAGTCTGCCACCCATCCTGCGTCCATCGCCACCGAGGGTCACTTCGACTGGGGCGTCCAGCTGCAGTCCGGCAAGCTCATCTCCGCTCTCAAGGACGACCGCTCCGCCCCGGCGAAGTGGGTTGTGCCGTCGAGCATCGTGATGGCTGTCGGTGACAAGGCCAACACCACGGCTCCGGCCGGCATGGAGTTCATCGCCAAGGGCGGCAGCAAGGTGTGGCTCATCGGTGCGACCCAGGTTCCCGGCGTGCCGTGGCTCGGCGTCAACACCATGCACGAGTCAATCGTCAGCGGCACCACCGGCCCGGTCCAGATGCACCTGGACAAGGTCAGCGGCCCCGGCAAGATGGCAGTGTTCATGTCCGGCACCTTCGGTGGTGGAGTGGGCCAGCGGGTCTTCGACAACGTCGGCGGACCCACCAGCTACACCGTCCCGGCCAACACCCATGCTCACCCGAACTGGGTGTTCACCGCCCCCGGCCACTACGCCGTGACCGTCACCCAGACGGCCACCACCAAGGCCGGCAAGAAGGTCAGCGCCACCGGGACCCTCCACTTCGCAGTGGGTATCGATGCCAAGTCGGTCGCCGCCTCCATCGGCAAGGTGTCGGCCTCCACCGGCGCCGACCAGAACACCGAGCCGGCTTACACCATCGTGGGCCGCACCCCCGATGGCAAGCCCTGCGATCTCAACGGGCTGCCACGCTCCGGTGAGAACGGCACCTTCGGCGATTCCGGTATCGCCTCCCAGACCAACCAGGGTCTGGTGGCCGGAGCCCTCGCGGTTATCGGTCTGACCGGCGCTCTCCTCGTGGCGAGGAGACGACGCGGGTGAGAAAACGCCTGGTGTGCGTCGTGGCCGCACTCAGCCTTCTGGCTGGGTGCGGCCACGCGCCCGCTTCCCAGAACGACAAGCTTTCCGTGGTGACGACCACGCCCATCCTCGCTGACCTGACGCGCAACGTCGCCGGCGATCGTGCCACCGTCACCTCGATGGTGCCCTCCGGCGCCGACCCCCACACCTACGAGCCGTCGCTGCGTGATGTCCGGACCGTCGTGTACTCGAAGGTCGCCCTGTCGAACTACCTCATGCTCGAGCCCCATTCGGTCATCAAGACCATCGACGCCTCCCTGCCTGCCGGATCGATCAACGTCTCTCTGGCTGAGGAGGCACAGAAGTATGGCGCTGAGGTCATCCCGCTCGTCGAGAATGCCAACCTGGACACCGTCTGGCTGGGCCTGCGGGTCATCGGCAAGGGCACTGCTCAAGGGGCCGACCGTTCGTCCTCGGTCCATCTCCAATTGAAATCCGTCGACGGTCCTGGCGATCTCACCGCCTACATCACCGGCACCTTTGGTCGTCCGCAGATCTACTACTCGACGACTGACGGCGTCGACGAGCGTGATGACGTCGAGCTTCCCGCTGACGCCCACACCCACATGTCGTGGGCGTTCAGCAAGCCTGGTATCTACAAGGCGACCTTCGCGGCCACCCTGTCCACGGCCAAGGGAGACACCCCCATCGGCACCCAGACCCTGACGATTGTCGTCGGAGCTGATCCACGCACGATCCCCGAACTCGCCAATCGGACGGTCGTCGACAAGGGCCACGCGGACCTCTCCGCCGACATCGACGAGGGCAAGATGATCATCCTGTCCGATCCAACTGGCGGTGGCGTCCGCACCCAGAAGCGTCTCAGCCCCGACAAGTCGGTGGTGTGGGTGCCCCCGAAGGCACTCACCGAAATCCCACCGACTCCGGCGTTCCGATTCCTGGGCCACCCTGGCGACTCGATCCACCAGCTGCCCCAGGCCGTTCTCGGCGCGCACGTTCATGGTGAGATCGACCCCCATCTGTGGATGAGCATCAAGAACACCAAGGCCTACGTGCAGGTCATCCGTGACGCTCTCATCAAGGCCGACCCCGACGGCGCCCAGCCCTACCGAGAGAACGCCAAGACATACCTGGCGAGGCTGGAAGAGACCTCGCACTACGTCGATCGCAAGATCGCCAGCATTCCCAAGGGGCGGCGTCAGCTCATCACGAGCCACGACGCCTACGGCTACCTCGCCCAGGCCCACGGCATGCACGTGGCCGGATTCGTGACCGCCAATCCCGGTGTCGAGCCGTCCATGGCACAACGACGCAAACTCAACCAGACCATCGCCGACCTCAAGGTGCCGGCCGTGTTCCTGGAACCCAATGTGCTGCGTGGCTCCTCAGTGCTCGCGGCCATTGCCGCCGAGAACGGTGTCCAGGTGTGCCCCATTTACGGCGACACCTTCGACGACCGAGTCACGAACTACATCGACCTCATGAAATTCGACGCCGACTCCCTGGCCAAGTGCCTGGGATGAGGCTCCTGCGGAGGAATCCATGATTACGAAACACCGTCGGTTGGCATCCCTGTCTGCCATGTTCATCGCGCTCAGTACTGGTTTCGCACTCTCGCAGCCAGCCCATGCCTCCCCTACCCCGCCACCAGATCCTGCCCTCAAGCAGACGGTGACAGACAACGAGAAGGTGGCCAAGGAACCCGCCGAGATCAGGCGAGGACACGTCGATGTCGGCCCTCGCATCGTTGACGGCAAGTTCACCCTCATGGCCCGCGACGACACCGCCAACCCGCCGGTGTGGCGCAACACCGATGACGCCGTGCTACGCGTGGTCGATGCGTCCCGTATCGACGTGCCGAACGACGAGGCCTACTCCTTCCTCGGCGACATGCGTGGCAAGAAGGCATATGTCATTCCGCAGACCCAGGACCAGAAGATCGTGTGGCTCGGTTGGAACACCCAGGCCCCGGAGATCGTCAAGAACTTCCCTCGTGGCGCCGAACTCGTCTTCACCGGGCACGAGGGCCCAGGTCAGGCCCACATGTTCATCGAGAACGGTTTCGACGCCCCGACACCGCTGTATGACTCCACCAAATCCGGAGAGCAGTTGGTGCACATGGAGACCAACACCCATGTGCACGCCAACTGGGTGTTCTCCGATCCGGGAGCGCAGACCATCTCCGTCGATGTCCGCGGCACCGACGCCAAGGGCGCCAAGCACTCCTACTCGACCAAGCTGAGGTTCGTCGTCGGTGACAAGGGTTCGGCCGACGAGGCTCGAACCATGGGTGCCTCTGCCTCGGCGTCCTCCCAGGCTTCCGCGGCATCGGATTCCTCGGCGTCCGGCATGGCCTCAACAAGCAGCTCCGCCGCTGCCTCGGCCTCTGCGAAGGCCTCCACGCCAACAGCTGCCACCAACTCCACTGATGATTCCGACCATGACACCCCGTGGGGAATGATCATCGCGATCATCGCCGGAGTCGTCATCATCGCCCTCATCATCGCTGCTCTGGTGGGACGCTCGAAGTCCAGGAAGATGCATGACGAGGTGTGGAAGGACGAGGGCACCGACGCAACATCGGCCAAGACCTCCGACAGTGGAACGAGTTCGCATGAGTGACCTCGGATCCATCAAGATCACTGACATGGCCGTCAACCTGGGCGGCGTCCGCGTGCTCCACGACGTCAACCTGTCAGCCAGCAGGGGTGACCTGCTGGCACTCCTGGGCCCCAACGGCGCCGGCAAGACGACCATTCTGCGCAGCATGCTCGGCTTGGTGAAACCAGCCAAAGGCAGTGTTGAGGTCGCTGGGTCCGCTCCCGGCAAGGGATGGCGTCACATCGGTTACGTCCCCCAGCGTCACGAATTCGCCTGGGACTTCCCCATCAGCGTCGCCGACGTCGTCATGAGCGGACGAACCCGCCACATCGGGTGGCTACGTCGTCCTGGCAAGGATGACCACATCGCGGTGCGCGACGCCCTGCGGATCGCCGACATGGCGGACTTGGCAGATCGCACCGTGGGAGAACTCTCCGGCGGTCAGCATCAGCGTGTTCTCATTGCCCGAGCCCTGGCCACACGTCCCTCCGTGCTGCTTCTGGACGAGCCGTTCACCGGGGTCGACATGCCGACCCAAGAGATGCTCACTGAGCTGTTCTGCCGCTTGGCGACCGACGGCACCACACTGGTCATGACGACCCACGACCTCGCCCAGGCCATGGCCACCGCTGACCGGGTGTGCCTCATCAACCGCACCGTCGTCGCCGACTCCACCCCGGAGGAACTGCGTGATCCGACGATGTGGATGAAGGCCTTCGGGGTCACCGCGAACTCCCCGCTGCTGACCATGGTCGGGGCTGCTGAACCCGTCCACACCCCTATCTGACAAGGAACCATCAATGCTCACTCCATGGGAGTTCTTCACTGATCTCACCAATCCCCTGCTGGTCTTCCTGCCGAAGGCCTTGCTCGTTGCCGTGGTCTGCTCGATGGTTGCCGGCGTCATCGGTTCCCATGTCGTGCTGAGAGGCATGGCCTTCATCGGCGACGCGGTGGCCCACTCGGTCTTCCCCGGTTTAGCGGTGGCCTTCCTACTCCAGGGGTCGCTGCTCGTCGGTGGTGCTGTGGCCGGTCTCGTCACTGCCGTCCTGGTGGCCATCGTCTCCCAAAACCGACGCCTCAAGGAGGACTCCGTCATCGGAATCCTCTTTGCGGGAGCCTTCGCGTTGGGAATCGTCATCATCTCCAGAGCTCCTGGGTACTCGGGTTCCCTGCAACAGTTCCTCTTCGGATCCATTACGGGTATCACTAACGACGACATCGTCGTCGTGTGCGTGGCCGGGGCCATCGTGCTGCTCCTGGAACGCGCCGTCCACAAGGAGCTGGTGACCGTCGGCCTGGACCGCGAGACTGCGCGAGCCTCCAACCTTCCGGTCTTCGCCCTCGACCTGCTGCTCTACGTGCTGGTGACGATGACCGTCGTCATCTCTGTGCAGGTCATCGGCAACGTCCTCGTCCTGGCCCTGTTGGTGACCCCGGCCGCCACCGCCCGCCTGTTCACCGATCGGTTGGGTCGAATGATGGTCCTGGCGCCGGTGATCGGCGGCCTCAGCGCCCTGGTAGGCCTGTACCTGTCGTGGTCGATCGACCTTCCGGCCGGCGGGACGATCGTCCTCGTCGCGACGGCGGTGTTTCTCCTGTGCTGGGTCCTCGCGCCGCGCGGGCTGCTCGGGGGGATGCGGCGCCGGGTCGCCTGAGGCAGTCCTGTTTCCTCCCTATCCCGCCCCCTGCCGTACACCGCTCACCATGTGGCTGCCGATCACTCCACGGGCAGGGGGCACCTCCGATTGGTCTGTTGGAGCACCGTGGAGTTCCATGGAATCAGAGCCGACGGTCTCCGGAAAACACATCACTGTCGACAATTCAAGATCTGGGGCACCACTGGAACCGTGAGCGTGCATACCTATTGGAAGGATCCATTTCTCCGTCTCGGGCTCAGCGGCACGCGTGACAGCGCGTCTCTGAGCGAAACGGGGGATCGATGGGTTCAGGTGAACAAAAGTCCCGACAGCGGAAATCGCCCGGCTGAAGCACCCATGTACGTCCTTGGTAGGCGACCATGCGCCCCGGGTTACTCACCACCGATGGCATCGTCACACACCGATCTCCAACGACAGTGTCGAAGGCCCCGCGGTTGAGAGCGTTCACTTGGTGTCTGCGACGCGGGGCAAGGTCACCGACATGAGCGCCGACCCTGTTCATCCGCTTTTATGCCCCGGTCACAGCGGGCCGTCAGTAGAGCACGGTGGCCATTTCTCCCACCTGACGGAAACCGACGGTGTCGTACATCGCCAGGGCTCGGATGTTGAAGTCATTGACGTAGAGGGACACCGACTCGTAGCGTCGCTGACACAGGTGTGCTACGGCAGTCATGGCAGCATCCGCAAGGCCCTTGCCCCGCCACGCCGGATCCAGCCAGACTCCCTGAATCTGGCAGTGCGACCGCCAGCTGACGCCGATGTCTGACTTCCATCGCACGGTTCCGTCGTCATCGACAATGACAAAGCAGTGTCCCTTCTGGACGAGAGCGCGCATGTGTCGCATGTACCCGCCGGAGCTTTCGATCGGGCTGACGCCGACCTCCTCGGTGTACATCGCCACCGCAGCCTGGAAATAGGCCTGGAAATGACCCATTGTCGCAGCCGTGACACGGGGATCTGGAGCGACGCGGGACGGTTCCTGCAACTCCAACAACGGCTGGCTGGCACGGACCTCGCGGGGTCTCCCCCAGGCGCGCGGGTAGCGCTGCGACAGGATGCGTTGCAGAGCCATCACCGGACCGGAACGGCCCATCATGGACGAGGACGTCCGCCACGGACCAACTCTGGAGGACAGCTCCTCGATCGTTGACTCGTCCGAGGCCACCGGTACGACGTTGGCGCCCAGATGGAGTACCCCCTGCAATTCTCGGGAATGCACCACACCGACGACAGGGCACCCGAGTCTGCCGCGATCCAAGCCGTTGGCCTGGATGCGCGACAAGAGGAAGAGATTTCCCACCGGGTCCTGCTGCAGGAATTCAGTGACCTGACCAACGTCGGTGTCGTCGAGGACCCTGATCCTGGTGAACACGTCAGGAGACCGCGACTTCCGGTTCCCCGGTCTCGTTCATGGTCTCGGCCATCCGGTTCGCCTCGTCGACGAGGGTCTGGACGATCTCGCTCTCGGGGACGGTACGGATGACCTCGCCGTGCTTGAAGATCTTGCCCTTGCCATTGCCGGCAGCAACACCGAGATCGGCCTCACGACCCTCGCCCAGACCGTTGACGACACATCCCATGACGGCCACGCGCAGCGGGGCGTCAATTCCCTCGAGAGCGTCAGTGACGTCGTTGGCCAGGGACAGGACGTCGACCTGGCAGCGTCCGCAGGAGGGGCAGGAGACGATTTCCAGGCCGCGGGGGCGCAGGTTGAGGGACTCCAGGATCTTGATGCCGACCTTGACCTCCTCGACCGGGTCGGCCGACAGCGAGACGCGGATGGTGTCACCGATGCCCTCGGCGAGCAGGTGCCCGAAGGCGACCGCGGACTTGATGGTGCCCTGGAAGGCGGGTCCGGCCTCGGTGACGCCCAGGTGCAGCGGGTAGTCGCACTTCTCGGCGAGCTGTTCATAGGCGCGGATCATGACAACGGGGTCGTGGTGCTTGACCGAGATCTTGAAGTCACGGAACCCGTACTGCTCGAAGAGGCTCGCCTCCCACAATGCCGATTCCACCATGGCCTCGGCAGTCGGGGCGCCGTACTTGTCGAGCAGACGCTTGTCGAGGGAGCCAGCATTGACGCCGATGCGGATGCTGGTGCCGTGCTCGGTGGCAGACTTGCAGATCGCCTCGATCTGGTCGTCGAACTTGCGAATGTTGCCCGGGTTGACGCGCACCGCACCGCAGCCGGCCTCGATCGCTTGGAAGACGTACTTGGGCTGGAAGTGGATGTCGGCGATCACCGGGATCTGGGATTGCTTGGCGATGATCGGCAGCGCCTCGGCGTCCTTGTCGGTCGGGCAGGCGACGCGGACGATGTCGCAGCCGGCCGCGGTCAGGGCGGCGATCTGCTGCAGGGTGGCACCGATGTCATGAGTCTTGGTTGTCGTCATGGACTGCACCGAAATGGGTGCATCCCCACCGACCAGCACATCTCCCACCTTGATCTGGTGCGTCTTGCGACGCGGCGCCAGGGTCGGAACGGGAGGGGTGGGCATACCCAGGTTCACGGTCATTGACGTGTCACTCCTGAAATCGCGGATTGTCGTTTCCATTGTGTCACCTACGTACACCAGTGTGGTGACGCTGACAGCGAGCACCCGCCCTGTCGTGGTGACCGGGCGGGTGCTGCGAGGGTTTGTCAGACTCCGGTGTGAGGCAGACCGGGGCGGGGTCCCGGCACATACTCGCGGGCCGGAGCGACCGTCGTACTGGGGGCAGTGGCCGATGCTGGCGCGGTGACCGACGGAGTCGTCGTCGAGACAGTCGTCACCGGGGCAGTTGTCGGCGTCATCGACGGAGTCAGGGACGGGGTGGTGACCGACGGAGTCGTCGGGACAGTTGTCGGCGTCATCGACGGAGTCGGGGACGGAGCCTGCATCGAGAAGCCGACCAGTGCCGGGGAATGGTCCGAGGCGCCGAACTGGCTGGTGGTGTAGAAGTCAGTCACGTTGTAGTTACGACGCGAGTACTGCATGGCCACCGACTCGGAGCCATTGATGTCCCAGATACCGGCACCGGAGACCAGCTCATGGGCCTTGGCATTGGTGAAGATGTGGTCGAGCGAACCAACACGGCCGGAGTACTGGTAGCTGGCAGCACTCGGATCGTGTTCCTCGACGACCTCGCTGAATCCGGCGTCCTTGATGGCGCGAATCGGATCTTCCATGGCGTAGGCGTTGAAGTCACCGAGCATGAAGACCGGGTCATCCTTGAAGGTCGTGTTCACCCATCCTGTCAGAGCCTTGGCCTGGGAGACGCGGCTGGGGTTCGACTTGCCCTGGCCGGTGCCGTCGTCCTCACCCGAGCCCTTGGACTTGAAGTGGTTGACGACCGCCACGAAGGTTCGCCTGGAACCCTCCGGCTGGAAGCGCTGGGCCAGCGGCTGACGGGCATTGGCGAAGGCCGGGTCGGTCAAGATCTGCGATGCACCCGCTGGGGAGACCCTGCCGATCTTGTAGATGAAGGCCGAGCGGATGACGTCCTCGTTCGCCGGAACGACGGTCGGGCTGGGCACGTAGGCCCATACCTTCTCACCGGCGGCCTTGTTGAGGGCGGCAACAAGATTGGCCAGGGAGGCGTCGCGGGACTGTCCCGGATGCCAGGTGATCTGAGCGGAGTTCTCGACCTCCTCGAGGGAGACGACATCGGCCCCCAGACCGTTGATCGCGGTGACAATCTTGGCCTGCTGGTCGGCGAAGGCCTTCGGGGTGTAGGCGCCACGGACCAGGCAGTAGTTTGCCGAGACCGGGTTGCCGTCACGATCAACATAGGCCTTGCAGTTCGGCTCGTCCTGGCCCAGGTCGGTGAAGTAGCTCAGTACGTTGAAGCTGGCCAGCTTGACGTTGCCGCCGACGGCCGGCGGGGTGGTCGGGCGGTTGTTGCCGGCCTTGATCGGGGAGAGCTTGGAGTCCGCGCCGACGACCTGACCGGTGGGCTGGAAGTTCCAGCCGAACCGCTGGTCCATGATGACCGGCGAAGTGAAGTCGACGTGGGTGCCAGTGCGTATCGGGGTGTCCTGGGACAGATACGGCAGCGGGGAGTTCTTGGCGTCGGCGTTCGTCATGAAGTTCCATGACGAACCGTCGTCAAGGTTGATGTACTTGGCCTTGTTGGCAGCCTCGACGGCCTCGGCGTCCTTGCCCGGAAGGGCAATCTCGGTGCCTTGGTAGAGGGGCTTGTCGCCATCGGCCAGGCCAATCTGACCGTACTGATTGAGGCCGTAATTGTTGGTGACGGTGTAGCCGCTGGTGGGCTTGACGAGCATGCCTTCGTAGGCTTCCCGGTCAGCGTCAGTGGCCGGCAGGGAGGTCAGCTCAGTGGCCTTGACAGGGGCGCAACCGGACTTGCGGTCGACTCGGGTGCTGCCACCGATCTCGGTGAGGTCGTCGTACTCCATGACGGTGCCCTTGACGGTCACGCAGTCGCCGACCTTGACGTTGGCGGCGGCCCACTTCGAGTACACGAAGACACCGTCAGAGGCGTCCGTGGCCTTCTTCGGGGTGCCACCGGATCCCGGGGTCTGGATGTAGATGCCGTTGAATCCGCCGGTCGGATAGGTAGCGGTGACGACGCCCACCGTGGTGACGGTCTTGTCGACCAGTGGGCTGGCCGGGCCATTGCCCTGGATCGTGGCAATCGGGGTCTCGGTCGGGTCCGGGACGGGAGTCGGGGTGGGCGCCGGGGTGGGTGCCGGGGCCGAACCAGAATTCGTCGGGGTGGGACCGCCGACCTCGAAGTCCGCCGAGTTGTCGTCGGTGTCGACGCCATGACGACGCTCGATCGAGGTGGTGTTCGACGGAGCGGGAGCCGCCTTCTTCTCGGCCACCGAGGCAGCACCGTAACCAACCAGGTCAACGGTGGCCCCAGATGCGTCAGTGATACGTACCGAACCCTTGGTGGCACTCATGAATGCCGAGCACTCGGCGTCGGGAGTCGGGAGGGCCTTGCTGCCGCCGTCTCCCCTGGCCTCCTGGACCAGGAAGTGGCCACCAGCCTTGACGACGCCGGCCAGGCTGCAGGTGTTGGCCACCTTGCCCTTGCCAGTGAGGTATTCCAGCTTCCACCCCTTGACGGAGACGTCCGTGGAGGTGGGGTTAAGCAATTCGACGAAGTCGTGGGTCCAAGTGGCACCGGAGTTACCGCCACCTCCATAGACCTCATTGATGACGACGTGGCTGGCTGCTGTCGGATCGGCATGGGCCGGCTGGACCGCGACGACAGCGGCGGCGCCGCACGACAGAGCAGAGAGGCCTGCCAGGACGCGTCTGGACATTGTGGTCATGAGAAATCCCATCTCGTGGCAGGGAACGTTCGCGCGCCACCTTGCCACGGTAGATACGACGGCAGGAACGGTTGTCACCGACAATTCACCGAATTTTCCCCCATCATTGCGTGACGACCCGGCATCTCACGGCTAATTCACAGGATTGCCGGAGAGTCAGAAGATCTTGACTGGGGAGACGACGTCAGCGACGACGAGGATAAGCCCCATGACAAGCATGAGGACGCCGATGACCCATGCCACGGGCAGCATCATCGCGGTATCGGCCGGGCCCGGATCAGGCTTGCCAGCAATCCGGAAGATCCGCCGTTTGCACGCCTCGTAGATGGCTCCGGCGATGTGTCCACCATCCATGGGTGGCAGGGGCACCACGTTGAACCAGAAGAGGAAGAGATTGAGGCCACCAAGCAAGCTCGCCCCCGAGGCAACCTTGTCCCCGAAAGTCAGTTGCCCATTGCCTGCGATGTCTCCGGCAACTCGCGACGCTCCCACGATGCTCATCGGGCTATTGACGTCACGAGTCTTGCCGGTGACCATGTCAGAGGCGACATTCCAGGTCAGCACGGGGAGTCTGGCCAGGGCACTCAACGACTGCTGCGACATCACCCACATCTGGGAGACGGTGTCCCCCGGCCCGGAATGAACGATCACCATGGTCGGGCTGAATCCCAAATATCCCACCGTGACGCTGCGGCCAGGGTTGTTGATGTCTGGCATCTCATTGAGAATGGTCCGGGTCGGTTCCAGAGCCACCGGGTGACCGTCCCGCTCCACCTCCAGACGGACTTCCCCGTCCCCGTTGTCACGGATGAGTTCTTGCAACTGGGACCAGGACTCGACCTGTTCGCCGTTGAAGGAGACAATGCGGTCCCCCGGCTGCAGCCCGGCTCTCGCCGCCGGGGCCGGCGGGTCGTCCGACGAGCACTCCTGAGTCTTGGTCATCTGGACACACGGAGTCACCGCGGCCACCATGGTCGTCTCGGCGGGCCGACCGTAGATGCCGAACACTCCCCAGAACAACAGGAAGGCCAGCAGCAGGTTGGTGAGGATTCCGCCACTCATGATGATGAGACGCTGCCAGACGGGTTTGTCGCTGAAGAGACGTCCGCGGTCCGCGTCAGTGATCTCCTCAGCCTCGGCTGCCCTAGCCTCGTCGGCCAGCTTCGTCAGCTTGTTGGCATGACGGTGATGCACCTCGGCCGGATACATCCCGACCAGGCGCACGTAGCCGCCGAGCGGTATCCACTTGAACCCGTACTCGGTCTCGCCACGTTCGACCGACCACATCTTGGGCCCGAATCCGGCGAAGAACTCGGTGACCTTGACCCCGAAGATCTTGGCCGGGATGAAATGGCCACACTCGTGCAGCAGAACCGAAAGGATGATGAGGGCGAAGAAGAGGATCCCCGCCAGCACCTCGACCAGTACGGTCACTGGCCGCGTCCCCGTGCGCACAGCTCGGCGGCGCGGCGGCGGCCCCACGAGTCGGCCGCCAGCACGGCGTCGAGGCTGAGGGCTTCGTCACCGATGTGACGAGCGCCAGGCACACCATTGCCGTCACCGGACAGGTGCTCGTCGAGGACGGCGGCGATAGTGTCGGTAATGTCGAGGAATCCGATGCGGCCCTCGCAGAAGGCGTCGACACAGGACTCGTTGGCGGCATTGAAGACGGCCGGAGCGGTGCCGGACGCCTTACCCGAGCAACGCGCCAGTTCGACGGCCCCGAAGGTCTCGTTGTCCAGCGGCTCGAAAGTCCACTGGGTGGCGGTCGACCAGTCACAACCAGCCGCGGCGTCAGGGATGCGATCGGGCCACGACAGACCCAGGGCGATCGGCAGCCTCATGTCGGGCGGAGATGCCTGGGCGATGGTGGCGCCGTCCCAGAACTCCACCATGGAGTGGACGACGGACTGGGGATGGACGACGACGGTGATGTCGTCGAGGTCGACGTCATAGAGCAGGGCGGCCTCGAGCAGCTCCAAGCCCTTGTTGACCAAGGTCGAGGAGTTAATCGTGATGACGCGTCCCATGTTCCAGGTGGGGTGCTTCATGGCGTCGGAGGCGGTGACGTCAGCCAGGGATTCCCTGTCACGGCCGCGGAACGGACCGCCGGAGGCCGTCAGGACGAGACGGCGCACCTCATTGCGTCCACCTCCGCGCAGGCACTGGGCAAAGGCGGAGTGCTCCGAGTCGACCGCGACGATCTGTCCGGGAGCGGCCGCCTGAGTGACGAGCCTGCCACCGATGACCAGGGACTCCTTGTTGGCCAGGGCCAGGGTCGTCCCGGCAGCAAGGGTTGCCAGGGTCGGGCGCAGACCGGCAGCTCCGGTGATGGCATTGCAGACGACGTCAGCGGGCATCCCGGCCAGCTGTGTCGAAGCCTCCGGCCCCGCCAGGATCTGAGGATTGGGCACCGGGACATCGCGTGACCCGGCCTGGACAGCCAGTGCTCTCATAAGTTCCTCGGCTGCATCCTCCCGTGCGATCGCCACCACGGGAATGGCGAAGTCGAGTACCTGCTGGGCCAGCAGGCCAACGTCTGAACCACCTGCCGATATGCCGGCGACCTCGAACTGGTCACGGCGTGACGCAATGACCTCCAGGGTCTGCGTTCCGATCGATCCAGTGGAGCCGAGAATGATGACCTTCTTCACCCTGCCAGTCTGTCACGACCATTCCAGAGGGCCGATTCGAGGGAGAATCCGTTCAATCGTCGCCTCAAAACCCTGGCCAGCGGCCCTACAGTGGATTCATGATCGACAGTGTCCTCGACATCACCGCCGATGCCCTCGAAGAAGCCGGGGCCCACCCCCATCGACTCATCGTCCGTCAGCACGGCCAGGTCGTCGGGCGGCGTCGCTGGGCACCCTGGAGCCCCGACGTACCCGGCCTCGTCTATTCCTGCTCGAAGACCTTCACCTCTGCTGCCGTCGGCATCGCAGTGGACCGTGGCGCCTTCGGGTACGACGACACCCTGGCCGACCTGTTGCCCACCTCCTGCACCGGTGAGACCGGCCCGGTGGCCAGATCCATCAGGGTCCGTGACGTCCTGGCGATGGCGAGTGGCCACTCCCCCGAACAACTCGCCGAGCCTCCCCTGGGCGTACTGCGAATTCCCAGCACCGAGACCGCTCAGCTGTGGTTGGCGACCGAACCTGCCGGACGTCCCGGGGCCGACTTCGCCTACAACAACCTCGGCACCTGGCTGCTCTCTCGGATCGTGCGTCAACACACCGGGGCGGATGTCGACGCCATCATCACCCGAGAGGTACTGGAACCGCTGGGCTGTGGGCCACACAGCTGGGCCGGCGACATGGATGGCATTCCGTTGGGGTTCAGTGGCCTGCACATCGACGCCGAGGACATGGGTCGGTTCGCCCAGCTCCTCCTCGACGACGGCATCCATGACGGCAAGCGTCTGCTCCCCCGGGAATGGATCGAGCAGCACCGCGTCAAGCACGTCGAATCCGATGGCCTCACCGGCCCCGAGTGGGGACTGGGTTATGGCTGGCAGACCTGGATCTCGAGCCACGGCTACCGTCTTGACGGCGCCTTCGGCCAGTTCGCCCTCGTCATCCCCGAGGTCGACGCCGTCGTCGTCATGACCAATGAGGTCGGCGAGGGCCCCGGGGACAAACAGGCGATTCTGCAGATCGTCTGGGATCATCTCGTTCCGGCACTGGTGGAGGGGATCGATCCCGAACCCGAGGAAGTTGTCCGCACCCTGCCCACGGTCTCCGGGAAGTTCGACCCGGCGCGCTCGGTGCAGGGAATCGTCGATGGTTCTCACATTGTCGTGTCCCCTCGCGGTGACGGTGACGGCTGGGCGATGTCCTGGCACTGCACCCAACCCCAGTTCGGCATCTTCGACGCCGCTCTCGACCTCGTCGTCGGTCATGACGAGTGGCTGACGTGTCACTGCCGTGTCGGTGAGGGTTCCATCGACATCGCGGCAAGCGGTGGTTGGCAGGGCGAGACCTTCATCGCGAAACTTGACGTCATCTCCAGTCCCCACGGCCTGACTGTGCGGATGTCGCCGGGTTCCACGACGATCCAGTGGGATTGTGTCCCCCTCAATCCCCGCGGTCTGTTTGGTTTGGTCCACCCGGAGCCGCATCGATGAGCCCGCCCCACATCGAGATCGAGAGGGTCAAGCAGCCGGAGCAGACGGCACCGGATCCGTCCGGACTCGGGAAGGGGCCGATCTGACCGAGTGTGCCGCCCTTGCTGACGTCCATGATCTCGCTGCCATCGGCGGCGGACCAGGTGCGATGGATTCGCTCAGACGACACCCATCGCGATGACGGCGTCCGCCACCTTGGTGAATCCGGCGATGTTGGCACCCATGACGTAGTCGCCTGGGTGGCCATAGGCGTCAGCGGTCTCGATGCAGCGATCATGGATGTCAGCCATGATCTGCTGCAGGCGGGCCTCTGTGGCGTCGAAGTCCCAGGAGTCGCGCGCGGCATTTTGCTGCATCTCCAGGGCCGAGGTGGCCACGCCACCAGCGTTGGAGGCCTTGCCGGGAGCGAAGAGGACACCGGCATCATGGAAGGCGTGCACAGCCTCGGGGGTACATGGCATGTTGGCACCTTCGGCCACGGCAACCACACCATTCCGGATGAGCGTGGCGGCCGCCTGGCCATTGAGCTCGTTCTGGGTCGCGCAAGGCAGGGCGACGTCAGCCGTGGTGTCCCAGATCGAGCCGTCGGTGTGGAAGGTGGCCGAGTCGCGGCGAGCGGCGTACTCGCTGATGCGTGCCCGCTCGATCTCCTTGACCTGCTTGAGCAGGGCGACGTCGATCCCCTTCTCGTCCACGACGTACCCGTTGGAGTCCGAGCACGCGACGACCGTCGCACCGAGGTCCTGGGCCTTCTCGATGGCGTAAATGGCGACGTTGCCCGACCCGGAGACGGTGACTCGCAGGCCGTCCAAGGACCTTCCATTGGTCGCCAGCATGCGCTGGACGAAGAAGACCGCGCCGTAGCCGGTGGCCTCGGTGCGCACCAGGGAACCACCCCAGGTGAGTCCCTTTCCGGTGAGAACCCCGGACTCGTGACGGTTGGTGATCCGCTTGTACTGGCCGAAGAGGAAACCAATCTCACGGCCACCGACGCCGATGTCACCGGCAGGGACGTCGGTGTGCTCACCGAGATGGCGGTAGAGCTCGGTCATGAACGACTGGCAAAACCTCATGACCTCACCTTCGGAGGCGTCGTGCGGATCGAAGTCCGAGCCGCCCTTGGCACCACCGATCGGCATGCCGGTCAGCGCATTCTTGAAGACCTGCTCGAAACCGAGGAACTTGATGGTTCCCAGGTACACCGAGGGGTGGAATCGCAGTCCGCCCTTGTACGGCCCCAGTACCGACGAGTACTCGACACGGAAACCACGGTTGATGCGCACCTTGCCCTTGTCATCGACCCACGGGACCCGGAAGATGATCTGACGCTCCGGTTCGCAGATACGCGACAGCACTGCTGCCTCGACGTACTGCGGGTTCTTCTCGAGCACCGGGCCAAGGGACTCGAAGATCTCCCGCACGGCCTGATGGAACTCGGCCTCCCCCGAATTGCGCTTCAGCACCGCCTCGTAGGCGTCCTCGAGCTGGCTATCCATCCAGCGACCTCCTTCATGTGCAGACATCCTCCGGATGATTTTCGCACCACATCGCCCCGAGCCATCCCCCTGGCTCACCCAATGGACTAGTTGCCCAAACCTTCCGAGCGCCCCACAGCAGCCAACTGACCACATGCGCCATCAATTTCGGAGCCTCGGGTGTCGCGCACCGTGACCGGAATCTTCCAGCGCTCCAGGATCTCGACAAAGGCATCCTGATCCTCCGGGCGTGACGCCGTCCAGCGCGAACCCGGGGTCGGGTTGAGCGGGATGAGGTTGACGTGAGCCCAGGTCCAGTCGCCACGACGACGAATCTGGCGAGCCAGCACGGCGGCCCGGTCAGCCTGGTCGTTGATGTCCTTCATGAGGGCGTACTCGATCGAGACCCGACGCTTGGTCTTCTCCGCGTACTGCCAGGCGGCATCGAGGAGCTCGTCGACCTTCCAACGACGGTTGACCGGGATGAGTTCATCACGCAACTCATCGTCGGGGGCATGCAGGGAGACGGCCAGGGTGACGGGGATCCCCTCCTCGGTCAGCGCCTTGATACGCGGCACGAGACCAACGGTAGAGACCGTCAGGGCCCGGGCACTCATGCCAACCCCGTCGGGCCCCCCAGCGGTCAAGGTGCGAATCGCAGTGAGCACCGAACGGTAATTGGCCATCGGCTCGCCCATGCCCATGAAAACGATGTTGTGAACTCGGCCACTGGCCCCGGGAACCTCTCCAGCCTCGATGAGACGGTTGGCCGCCAGCACCTGGCTCACGATCTCAGCGGTGGACATGTTGCGCTGGATACCGCCCTGCCCGGTCGCGCAGAACGGGCAGGCCATGCCGCAGCCGGCCTGGGAGGAGATGCACAAGGTGGTGCGAGCCGCAGAATGATGGGTGGCTGGGTAATGCATGAGAACCGACTCCACCAGCGCCCCGCCATGTAGCCGCCACAGAGTCTTCACGGTCATGCCACGGTCGCAGGACTGCCGGGAGACCTGGGTCAACAGGGTCGGGAACCATGCGTCGGCGACTTCCTGACGGGCTGACTTGGGCAGGTCAGTCCACTCGGTGGGGTCAACCTCCCAACGGTCAAAGACGTGGGTGGAAATCTGGCGTGCGCGGAAGGCCGGCAGACCGAGATCCTTGACTGCCTGCACCCTCTCCTCGACGCTCAGATCGATCCAGTGGCGGGGGGGCTTGGTGCGCTTCGGGGTACGCACCACAACCGGAATCTCCTTCTCGGCCAGCGGTGTGGTGGGCAGCACCAGTCCCGACGGAGACAGGCTCGGACGCTCAGGTTCAGGGTCGGTCACGACATTCCTCTCAGAATTGAGGTCAGCCACCATGGATCCGTTCACGGTGGCTGCGAGGTTCCCCGGCGCGATCAGATGACAGGCACAAGCTCGGTCACAGCACCAGGGACATGACGAGCCATGCGAAGGGTGCTGAGAACAGCACCGAGTCCAGCCGGTCCATCACTCCGCCGTGGCCGGGCAGAAAGTTCGACATGTCCTTGATACCGGCATCGCGCTTGATCATTGACTCGACGAGATCTCCCGCAGTCCCAGTGAACGCGAGAACCACGCCGAGGAGCAAACCGGCCCAGGCCGGGGCTGAGAGCAGGCCGCCCAGACAGGCCCATCCGACGAGGGCCGCCGTGATGACGGATCCGGCGAATCCCTCCCAGCTCTTCTTGGGGCTGATCATCGGAGCCATCTTGTGCTTGCCGAAAAGCACCCCGATGGCATAGCCGCCAGTGTCGGAGGCGACGACGCTGAGGATCCAGGTGGCGATGCGACGACTGCCTCCGTCGTCTCCCATCATGAGTGGAACGAAGCAGCCCAGCAGAGGCAGGTAGGCGATAGTGAACAGACTCGCCGCGACATCCTCGACGAATCCGTCGGAACCGCGCGGCAGACGCCATGCCATCGCCGCGACCGTCGTCGCCCCGAGGGTGGCAACGAGGAAAGTGTTGGGCAGGATGTGGAGGTCCATCGTCGAGGCCGCGTAGGCCCCGATGACCATCACCACGGTGCCGACACAGATCGGCACAACTGCAGAATCCATGCCCAGTCGAGCCATCGCTCGATGAAGCTCGATGGCTCCGGCCACCAGAGCAAGGGCCATCAGCAGGACGAACCCCCAGTGCCACCACCCGACGGTGCCGATGACGGCCCCGCACAGCACCACACCCGTGGTGATGGCAGCAGGAAGATCACGGCCGGCACGTGGGGTACGTGTGGCCGTGGCTTTCTGCTGCGAGTTGTCCATCCCGAATCCGATCAGATCTCGAGGAGCTCGCTCTCCTTGGACTTCAGGAGTTCGTCGATCTGTTCGACGTACTTGCGCGTGACCTGATCGAGCTCCTTCTCCAGACGAGTCATCTCGTCCTCGGAGATCTCCTTGTCCTTCTCCTGCTTCTTGACGATGTCGTTGCTTGCGCGACGGACGTTGCGGACGGCGATACGGCCTTCCTCAGCCTTCCCCTTGGCCATCTTGATGTACTCCTTGCGGCGTTCCTCGGTGAGGGCCGGCAGGACACAACGCACGACGTTGCCGTCATTGGAGGGGTTAACGCCCAGATCCGAGTCGCGGACGGCCTTCTCGACCTCGTTGACGCAGCTCTTGTCGAACGGGGCGATGAGGACGGTGCGAGCCTCCGGAACCTGGAAGCTGGCGAGCTGCTGCAGGGGGGTGGGGGCGCCGTAGTAATCGACCATGATCTTGTTGAACATGGCGGGATTGGCACGTCCGGTTCGAATGGCCGCGAACTCCTCGCGGGCATGGTCGATCGCTGACCCCATCTTCTTCTCGGCGTCCTTGATGATGTCGCTCACTGTGTAGTCCTTCCTTGGTGTGTCTTCGATGGTTCAGCGATGGACGGTGGTGCCGATCTCCTCACCATTGATGACACGGGCGATGTTGCCCGGGGTCTCGAGGTTGAAGAAGACCATCGTCAGATCGTTGTCCCTGGCCATGGCGACGGCGGTGGCGTCGGCGACCTTGAGGTCACGTGACAGGAACTCGTCGTAGGTCAGTTCATCGAACTTGTGGGCGTTCGGGTTAGTCTTGGGATCGCTGTCGTAGACGCCGTCCACTCCCTGTTTGCCCATGAGTAGGGCATCCGCGCCGATCTCGAGGGCTCGCTGCGCGGCAACGGTGTCGGTCGAGAAGTACGGCATCCCGGACCCAGCGCCGAAGATGACAACTCGTCCCTTCTCCATGTGACGCTCGGCCTTGCGGGGAATGTACGGTTCGGCGACCTGGCCCATGGTGATGGCGGTCTGGACGCGGGTGTCGACTCCAGCCTTCTCACAGAAATCCTGAAGGGCGAGGCAGTTCATGACAGTGCCGAGCATGCCCATGTAATCGGCGCGATCACGCTGCATGCCGCGTTGCTGAAGCTCAGCTCCACGGAAGAAGTTCCCACCTCCGACGACGACGGCCACCTGGACGCCGCTGTTGGCGATATCGGCGATCTCGCGGGCCTTGGCGGCCACGACATCGGCGTCGACACCGATTCCTCCCCCTCCGAAAACCTCTCCGGACAATTTGAGAAGAACTCGGTTGTAGCGCTCTGGCATCATCTCTCCTGGTCGGCGGACATTGACGCGGGATGCGTCACTTCAGCTTAGCCCGAGGATGGCTACCGCCGCAGTTCACCGTGGTCTCGACCGGCATTCACTGCCGGGGGATCCCGTCATGGGTGGCCCGGGATCTCTGAACTCCAGCGAACCCTCGAGTCTGGGAACGACGAACGGCCCCACCACGTGGTGGGGCCGTTCGTGTCAGTCATCCCCGGTTCGTGCCGGGAAGGAATCACTCTCCAGCGGAGAAGCGCACGAAGCGCTTGATGGTGACGTCAGCGGCCTCAAGGGTCTGGGCGACGGACTTCTTGTCGTCGGAGATGGCCGGCTGGTCGAGCAGGCAGTTCTCCTTGTAGAAGCCGCTGAGACGACCTTCGACGATGCGGTCGATGATCTTCTCGGGCTTGCCCTCCTCGCGGGCGATGTCGCCGGCGACAGTGCGCTCGTGCTCGACGACGTCGGCGGGGACCTCGTCACGGGACAGCCAGCGCGGGTTCATGGCGGCGATCTGCAGGCAGACGCCGTGCACGGCCTCCTTGTCGCCACCCTCGTACTCGACCATCACGCCGACCTGCGGGGGCAGGTCCTGGGAACGACGGTGAAGGTAGACGTGAGCGTTGCCGTCGACGTGGGCGGCGTTGGCGAGCTCGATCTTCTCACCGATCTTGGCGGCGAGCTCAGCGAGCTTGTCGGCGACGGTGGTGCCGTCGGCCAGGGTGGCGGCGTTGGCGGCGTCCTTGGAGTCGGCTCCAGCCTTATCGACGGCCTCGGCAATCTCCTTGGCAGTGGCGATGAACTCCTCGTTCTTGGCGACGAAGTCGGTCTCGGAACCGATGTGCACCAGGGAAGTACCGGCAGCGGCGACCAGGCCGTTGCTGGCCTCGCGGTCGGAACGCTTGGCGGCCTTGGCAGCGCCGGAGACGCGCAGAATGTCAACGGCCTTGTCGAAGTCGCCGTCGGCCTCCGTGAGTGCCTTCTTGGCGTCCATCATGCCGGCGCCGGTGGCGTCGCGCAGCTTCTTGACCTCAGCAGCAGTGATAGCCATGGGTAATCTCAGTCCTGTCTAGACGTGGGCGAACTTCAGTTGGACTTCTCGGCCTCGTCGGCCTTGGGGGCGTCGGCCTTCGGCTCCTCGGCCTCGGTCTTGTTCTCAGCCTTGGCGTCTCCACCCTGGAGGAGCTCACGCTCCCAGTCAGGCATGGGCTCAGCCTCGGCAGCCTGGTCACCGGACTTGGCGGAGGAGCGAGCCATGAGGCCCTCGGCGACGGCGTCGGCGATGATGCGGGTCAGCAGGGACACCGAACGGATGGCGTCGTCATTGCCCGGGATCGGGTAGTCGACCTCGTCCGGGTCGCAGTTCGTGTCGAGGATGGCGACAACCGGGATCTTGAGCTTGCGAGCCTCGTCAATGGCGAGGTGCTCCTTCTTGGTGTCGACAACCCAGATGGCCTGAGGAGTCTTCGGCATGTCGCGGATGCCACCGAGGTCCTTGGCCAGCTTGTCCTTCTCACGGGAGAGCATGAGCAGCTCCTTCTTCGTGAGACCGGAGCCAGAGACCTTGTCGAAGTCCATGGCCTCGAGCTCCTTGAGTCGGGCGATGCGCTTCGAGATGGTCTGGAAGTTGGTGAGCATTCCGCCGAGCCAACGCTGGTTGACGTAGGGCATGCCAACGCGGCTGGCCTGCTCGACGATGGACTCCTGAGCCTGCTTCTTGGTGCCGACGAAGAGAATCTGGCCCCCCTTGGCGACAGTCTCCTTGACGAAGGCGTAAGCCTTGTCGATGTAGGTCAGCGACTGGTGCAGGTCGATGATGTAGATGCCGTTGCGCTCGGTGAAGATGAAACGCTTCATCTTCGGGTTCCAGCGACGGGTCTGGTGTCCGAAGTGAACGCCGCTCTCGAGGAGCTGGCGAGTGGTGACGACGGCCATGACCGTGTCCTTCCTCATCAGGGCACACCACGGGTGTGCCAAACGGTTGTGCGGCGACGCGGGATTGCGTCACCTCCTGATGCATCACCGTTCGCCCGCCTGCCGTGGCAGGACCGTGGGCGTCCGGTGTCGATGACGTCGATGCATGCGAAGTCAGCCCGAAAGAGTCCGGACTGCGTGTCTAGTTTATGACGCTGATCGAAGATTGGGCCAATTCATGACAGCGGACTGTGTGCAACCAATGGTGTTGGGCGACGACACCGCCAACGCCGTCATCCAACACCGCCATCACCCTGCCGCTACGCGGACAGCAGGGCGCCCGCCGTCAGAAGCCGGTGTGGGGCATCATGCTGGGGCGTTCCTTCCGCATGGTTTCATGCCACTGCGAATGTGATGTCACGACCGGCGAGCGACCCATACCTGTTGTGTTTGTGTCTGGAATGCGCGGGGCAGTAACGATTGGAGTATTCGACGTCTCACCAGACGCGCCTGTTGGCTTAGGTGCCGTAGACGACGTAGATGGGGCGGCAACGGTCTCCACGACGACCTCCTCGCTAGCACTATTTCCGTACACATCGGTCGCCTCGACGACAATTCTCTGTGTTCCAGTAGCTGTCGGGCTGCCCGATAACGTCCCACTGAGAGGCGTCAGTCCATCACCGGACATGTCACTACGCCACAACAGTCCATCGGGTAAAGACCCACGGGTCCGCCAAGACAACGGCGCTGCTACGCTTACCGTCATGGTGACCGGGTCAATCTCATGCCCCGCCGTGACTTTCTGGGTGCCCTTGCCCCTGACTGTGAACGATGGCTTGATGGTCGGTATCACTAGACCGTAACCCTTGATCATGAACCTCTGAACTGTTGTGTTCCCGGCATAATCGGTGACAGTCGTCACGAGAGTTCCGTCGGCTGCTGGAAAACGGTGAAAAGCTGTCGGATCGTCAGTGGTAGGACTGGCACCCCAGCCTCCGCGCACCGAACCTCCACGACGAATCTTGGTGATCAGCGAGGACGTACCGTCCATTCCCTGCCATGCCACGTCAAGCTGGTACCAGTCGGGCGAGGTGAGATTGCGCATGTGAAACCCGGAATGATCCTCGTCAATGACGATGTCGTTGAGGGTCACCGGGGCAGCCCACGAATCGTGGGTCCGCCCCCTATACGACAGCCCTTGGTCTTTATCCGAGCTAATCGTCAGGTCGTAGGGATATCCCTCGCGCACAGGCACCGGCACCGTGGCTGACCCCGTGGAGCAGGGAACTGTCAGGCCATATGGCTGATTGTCAATCTCGCCAGGGGCGATATCAACGAGGCTGACGTGGATACGGCATGTCCCGGCAAGGCCCTTCGGGTCCCACGACACATCGAGATTGCCCGGAGTGGCCGCCTCCGTGAGCAGTTTCGAGGCCGTGGGAGATTCAGCCACCTTGATACGACGCGGCTGGGTCGAGTAATCAAAGACGGCCGTCGTAGGCTTCGAGACCTGACCGTCGTGACCGACAGCACGCACCGCAAAAGTCACCCTTCCCCTAGCGTCGGGAACTTTCTTGACATAGGCCAGATCGGTATATCCCGATGTCAGGTGGACAGTCTTGCCATCGGATCCAGTAGCGTCCACCACATACTCGGACACGTCCTCGAAGGGTGCGGTCTGCCACGACAAGACGGCCTGCCCATCGTCGTACACCTTGTCTAGTTTTACCCGGCTGGGAGCCTCGGGCGCCTTGGCACCGTCACGTACCGATATCGAGCCGATGTTCATCTGGTAGTGAGACGACGGGTCAAACTGAAGACCGATGGTGGTGATAGTTCGCCCTGCGAACCGCCCGAGGTCAAGGGTGGAGGTAGTCCACTGTCCACGGGCAGCACTCTGAGGCACCGCGAGGTTGATGACCTGCCCGGGGTGATCAGCGAAGACGAGGGCAACCTTCATGGCCCCTCCACTCGCCGAACTCTTGCGGAAAGTGAGTGGCATCGTAGTGTTGCCGCCCACCGCCAGCCGAGTTTTGAACAGCTTCAATGTCGTTTGCCGACTCATGTCACCGTGGATGACGAGGGATGAGCCCCCTCTCCATCCCCCGATTTGTTGGTAGGGGGTCTTCATCGAGACGCCGTCGACGCTTCTACGCTGTTCGGTCGGGCCGTAGTCGAAATCGACCGATGGTCGGGAACCTTTGGTGTCAATCCACCACTGCCAACTCGGCAGGATGGACTGGGCATCCATGTTGGTCCATGAACGCGAGTTGGAGACCTCGCCATCGTGGTACCACTGCATGCCGTGACCGGTATTGAAATCAGTGTGGAAGCGTGACCCCGAAATGACCGACCTGGCCGGAGTGAAGTCGGCCACCCCAACCCATGATGAGGAGTCCTTGACGCCAACCTCAGGCCGGGAATGCCCTGGGTGTGACCCGGTATCCTGCGGGTTAGATGCAACTCCCGAAAAGTACATCCTTTCACGTTCAGAAACCATCCATTGATAGGAATCCTGCTGGAACAGCGGAATGGACTTACTGACATTCTTGGGTTTAACATCGTCCGCCAGCCCCCGCTGGTACATATCGCTCGGGGTAAAAAGGGCAACCGATGCCTTCGGACTGTGATCCTCAACAGATTTGTAGAGACTCGGAAGCCGGGAGGCCGACGAGTGTTTCCCGTCGAACCGAGCCTGATTAGCTTCGACTCCGAAGAAGAGTGATTTGTGCGGATCATATCCGCTGGCCCTGGCAGCGACAACCGACTGGTCCTGAGAGCCTGGCCACGTGTAGTTTAGGAACACTGAATCCATGATCTTGCCATGATCAAGCAAGTTGGATTTCGATGTCGAGAAGCTACCCGAAGAATTCGTGTACCACTGTGTGTAGAGACCTTTGGACGTCAGGTAGCTCATGAAAGGCTTGAATCGAGGATCTCGAAGGTTACCCTCTTCCTCATTAAGGAAGTACCCATCGAAACCGAAGTAACGTGCCATTTCAACCAGCTTCTCGGCAATAATGTATCCTTCAGAATTCGGATCTTTATCAAAGGCCTCAGCAAACGGGCTCTTCACAGATCGAGGTGTAGTTCGGTTGTGGCACCCGGTTGGTGACAGGGATCGAGGTCCCCTGATGATGGAAGTTCTCACGCTCGCCATCCAGAAGACCTCGACATGGACCACGCTACCTTCACCACGCCCGATCTGACCACGTTCTGCCGCCTCGACGACCACGGCCTGGCCGTGACCGGGCAACACATCACCCCTGCCAAGGCGGTGCTAGCCTGCCGGCCGGTCCAGCCGGATGACTGGTGTCATCGTTGCGGCTGCCACGGAACACCACGTGACAGCGTCGTCCGTGAACTTGCGCATGTCCCGTTCGGGTGGCGCCCCACCACCCTCCACGTTCGCCTGCGCCGCTACCAATGCACCGTATGCGGCCACGTGTGGCGGCAGAACATCACCGGCGCGGCGCAGCCGCGCTCCTGCTTGTCGAACGGCGCGTTGCGGTGGGCGCTGGAAGCGCTGGTGGTCAACCACCTGTCCATGACCCGCATCGCGGCCGCACTGGGAGTCGCGTGGAACACCGCCAATGATGCTGTCCTGGCTGAAGGCCAACGACTCCTCATCGACAAGCCCGGCCGACTCGACAAGGTGACGGTCGTCGGTGTTGATGAGCACGTGTGGCGTCATACCCGACGCGGGGACAAGTACGTCACCGTGGTCATCGACCTGACCCCGGTCAGCACGGGCACCGGGCCGTCGAGACTGTTGGCGATGGTCGAGGGCCGATCCAAGCAGGCCTTCAAGACCTGGCTCGCGGAACAACCCCAGACCTGGCGAGACGGAGTGAAGATCGTGGCGATGGACGGTTTCACCGGCTTCAAGACCGCCGCCACGGAAGAGGTCCCCACGGCGGTGACGGTAATGGATCCGTTCCACGTGATTCGGCTGGCGGGCGACGCCCTCGACACCTGCCGACGTCGCGTCCAGATCTCACTGCACGGCAGTCGGGGTCGCAAGCACCATCCGCTCTACCAAGCCAGGAGAACGCTCCACACCGGCGCCGACCTGTTGACCGACAAGCAACAGCGCCGCCTGAATGCCCTGTTCGCTGATGACCGACACATTGAGGTCGAGGCCACCTGGGGTGTCTACCAGCGCATGATCTCGGCCTACCGCACCAAGGCCAGAGCTGAGGGCAAGAAGGTCATGACCCGGCTGATCGACTCGATCGGCACCGCTGTTCCCAGCAGCCTGGTCGAGGTCTGCAAGCTCGGCCGCACCCTGGCCAAGCGCCGGGGCGACATCCTGGCGTTCTTCGACCACCAAGGTTCCAGCAACGGACCCACCGAAGCGATCAACGGCCGCCTCGAACACCTACGCGGCACCGCCCTAGGCTTCCGCAACCTCACCCACTACATCGCCAGATCACTGCTCGAGGCCGGCGGGTTCAGACCAGATCTACACCCTGGATTGTGAAGAGCCGGCAATGTCACCTCGACGATGCTTCGTCCGCGGACAGATTCAGTCAGGAAATCCGTGGTCTCGACGCACTGGTAGCGGGCCCCGACGGTCTTCGCCAGCCCTGCCAGATCGAGCTCCTGCGGGGTGAGGAAGAACCTCTCCAACACCGGACGAGGAGCAGCGGCGTGCTCCAGACCGGTGAAGATCGCTCCCCCGGCGTCATTGAGGACGACGACCTGGACGTCGATGTCCCGTTCCGCAGCTCCCCTGAGGAGGGCGGTCGCGTCGTGGGCGGCAGTAAGGTCCCCGACGACGACTCGCACCGGCATTCCCAGCCCCAGGTGCAGGCCGACACCTGTCGAAGCGGTGCCGTCAATCCCAGCCAGTCCTCGGTTGGCGATGGCCACCGGTCCCCGCTGCTCGGGAACGGCGCAGCGATCGAAGGAGCGGATGACGGCGGAAGCGCCGAGCACGAGAAGTGGCCCGACCTCGCGGCAGGCGTCGGCCCAGATGGCCGCGCAGATCTCGTCCTTGCGAGTGGCGGCTACCGGATGGTCGGCGCGTTTCCACCGAGCGAGCCAGGCCTCGTCCCGACTGGCGGTGCGCACCGTGATGGGACCTGGGACGACCCGGGCACCACCGGCGACGTCGGTCCAGCGAGAACCGTCGGCGACGACGGTGACGGGCTGGTTCGCCAAGAGTCGTGTAACGGGTCGTGACAAGGTGGGATGTCCGAGGACGAGGACGGCCTCGACCTCGTCGGCCAGATTGGTACCGAGCACTCCTTGGTAGTCGGTGAGGGCGTTCTCCCCCACTCGCGCCCCGGAACTCGGCTCGGCCAGCAGTGGCCAGCATCCTTCCTCGGCCAGGGCGACGGCGTCACGTCCGGCACCGTCACCGGCGACGACGACGGTGTGAGGAGGCATGAAGACCGGGGTCGACGGCCGGACGATCCTGTCCACGACTCGGGGCTTGGGGGGCACCGGATGCCACGGCTCGTCGGGGACGAGCGGGTCACGGAATCCGACGTTGAGATGGACCGGCCCGGGGTCCGAGGACAGCGCCCCACTGGCAGCCGTCACGGCACGCAGCACGAGCCCGTCGAGACGGTCGTCAGCGGGGAAGCCGGCGGGAATGGCGCCGAAGAACCTCGGTGCCGTTCCGTAAATCCCTTCCTGGGTGGTGGTCTGGTTGGCGCCGGTCTGCCACATCTCGTGGGGACGATCGGCAGAGCACACGATGAGCGGAACTCCGCTGGCGTCGGCCTCCAACACCGCGGGATGCAGGTTGGCCACCGCTGTCCCCGAGGTCGTCACGACCACGGCCGGGCGCCACAAACCCTCCATCATCGAGCCTCGTGAGAGCCCCAGGGCGACGAATCCGGCCGACCGTTCGTCGAGACGCACGTGGACGTGCAGCCATCCAGCAGCCTCAGCATCCGCCAAGGCATATCCGATGGGGGCGTCGCGGGATCCAGGACAGTAGACGACATGTTCGACCCCGGCTCCGACAAGGGCACTCACCAATCGGCGAGCTACTGCAGTGGAGGGGTTCACGGTCATCTCCGTTCCAAGTCGGCCAGGGCGGCCACGGTGAGATCCAGACGCTCGGTCCATCTCGGACACAGGTCGTCGTCGGGATCGTCGGCCTCGACGTCGACCACGCCTCGCTGCGGAGTCAGGTAGCCGTCAACGGGCATCAGGGGTGAGCCACTGACGTCACCACGGAAGAGCCTCAGGGTTCCCAACCCGCAGGCATGGTCGAGCTCGGGCAGGGCGGCCGCCAGGTGGGTGGCCAGTCCGATGCCGATGCTGGTGTCCAGGGCCGAGGAGACGACGGCCGGCAACCCGGCGGCATCGATGACCTCGAGGGCGCGGACAACACCGGCCAACGGCTGAGCCTTGACGATGATGAGGTCGGCCGCACCAGCTCGTGCCACCGCAACCGGGTCGTCAGCGCGACGCACCGACTCGTCGGCCGCCACCGGAACATCGACCCGGCGTCTCACCTGGGCGAGATCCTCGATCTGGGGGCAAGGCTGCTCGACGTACTCCAGTCCCTCGGCTGCGGCGTTGAGTTCGGTGATGGCCCACACTGCCGTCTCGACGTCCCACGCAGCATTGGCGTCCACCCGGATCTGGCCGTCTGGCATGGCCTCACGCACCGCGGCGACCCGGCGGCAGTCCTCCCACAAGTCGCTGCGGGGATCGGCGACCTTGACCTTGGCGGTGGTGCAGGCCGATTCAGCTGCCATCGTCCGGGCGAGATCGGCGTCAACGACAGGGATGGTGACGTTAACGGGAATGCGGTCACGTCGGGCGGCCGGGACAGGTTGAGTGGCCCCCTCGATGCCCGCACGCAACCAGGACGCGGACTCGGCCGGGTCGTAGTCCCAGAACGGGGACCACTCTCCCCAGCCCTCCGGGCCGTGCAGCAGGGTTCCCTCGCGCACCTCGATGCCACGAAACCTCACCGTCAGCGGCACGGTGAAGGCGATCACCTGGTCGATGCCGCGATCAGCCAGCTGGGGCGGAACCTGCAGCCGACGGGCGTGCAGTCGGGAACTCACTTCTTCTCCGTCGACTCGCCGGTGCGCAGAGCGGCCACGAAGGCCTCCTGGGGCACCTCGACCGAGCCGACCACCTTCATCCGTTTCTTACCGGCCTTCTGCTTCTCGAGCAACTTGCGCTTTCGGGAGATGTCACCGCCGTAACACTTGGCCAACACGTCCTTGCGGACGGCACGGATGGTCTCTCGGGCGATGACGCGAGCGCCGATGGCAGCCTGGATCGGCACCTCGAACTGCTGGCGCGGGATGAGTTCCTTGAGCTTGGCCGCCATCGCGACGCCATAGGAATAGGACTTGTCGCGGTGGACGATGGAGCTGAGGGCATCGACCGGATCGCCATTGAGCAGGATGTCGACCTTGACGAGGTCAGCGGCCTGCTCACCCGCCTCGTGGTAATCCAGCGAGGCGTAGCCCTTCGTGCGGGACTTGAGCTGGTCGAAGAAGTCGAAGACGATCTCCGAGAGGGGTAGTCGGTACCGAATCTCCACGCGGTCCGAGGAGAGGTAGTCCAGTCCCTGCTGGACCCCACGACGCTGCTGGCACAGCTCGAGGATGGTGCCGATGTACTCAGCAGGACTGAGGATGGTGGCATCGACGATGGGCTCGTGCACCTCGGCGATACGCCCGGAGGTCGGGTACTCCGACGGGTTGGTGACGGTGACGGTCGACCCATCCTCCATGAGGACGTGATGCACCACCGAGGGCGCGGTGGAGATGAGATCGAGATCGAACTCGCGTTCCAGGCGCTCGCGCACGATCTCCATGTGCAGCAATCCCAGGAAGCCGACGCGGAAACCAAATCCCAGGGCGGTCGAGGTCTCGGGCTCGTAGACCAGGGCTGCGTCGTTGAGCTGCAGCTTGTCGAGGGCGTCGCGCAACTCCGGATAGTCCTTGGCATCGATTGGGAAGAGCCCCGAGTACACCATGGGCTTGGGATGCTGGTACCCGCCGAGATCCTTCTCGGAGGGCTTAGCGGCATTGGTGACGGTGTCGCCGACTCGGGACTGACGGACATCCTTAACGCCAGTGATGAGGTAACCGACCTCGCCGACGGACAGTCCGTCAGCTGGCACCATCTCCGGGGAGATGACGCCGATTTCGAGCACCTCGTGGGCTGCCCCGGTACTCATCATGAGGATCTTCTCGCGGTAACGCAAAGCGCCATCGACGACGCGAACATAGGTGACGACGCCGCGGTAGGTGTCGTAGACCGAGTCGAAGATGAGGGCACGAGCTGGAGCGTTGGCCACTCCTTCGGGAGCAGGCACCTTAGCGACGATGGTGTCGAGCAGGTCGTCTACCCCGTCACCGGTCTTCGCGGAGACCCGCAGCACCTCGGACTCATCACATCCAATGATTCCGGCGATCTCAGCGGCGTGACGATCCGGTTCGGCGCCCGGAAGGTCAATCTTGTTGAGAACTGGGATGATCTCCAGGTCGGCCTCCAGGGCCAGGTACAGGTTGGCCAGGGTCTGGGCCTCGATGCCCTGAGCCGCGTCGACGAGCAGAATCGCCCCCTCACAAGCCTGCAGGGACCGCGAGACCTCGTAGGAGAAGTCGACGTGCCCCGGGGTGTCGATCATGTTGAGAATGTGGGTGGCACCGTCGACCTCCCACGGCATCCGCACCGCCTGGGACTTGATGGTGATGCCGCGTTCCCGCTCGATGTCCATACGGTCCAGGTACTGAGCGCGAGCGCTGCGCTCGTCAAGGACACCGGTGATCTGCAACATCCGGTCGGCCAGGGTCGACTTGCCGTGATCAATGTGCGCGATGATGCAGAAGTTCCGAATGATGGCTGGATCTGTGCTGCCAGGCTGAGGCGCGGACATCTGCTCCCTCATGTCTCGACGATGGTGCCGGGGGTGCCCGGCTCAACTTCCAGTCTCTCACGCACCAGCGACACAGTGCTCAACCAGTGCTCACGGCCTGGTTCAACTCAGTACTCATCACGGCGCTCATCCCGTCGACCACACGTCAATCCCGACGGTCAGCTCCACACCCGATTAGGCTTGAATCATGGTCGCCGACGACAGCCTCCGACATGCGAGCCTCGATCCGTCCACCCAGCAATCCTTCGAACTGCGCTGGGAGCGTTATCTCCCCGATCTGTGGATCGGTCTCAGCAGGGTCTACGGCGATCGCGCCGACGAAACCTTGCAGAGAGTCCGGGACATTCTCGTGACCCGGATCGCCAAGCGCCCTGACGATCTCAAGCGTCTCGATGAGGCTCGGCTCCTTGAACCCGACTGGCTGCAGAAGCCGTCCATGATCGGATACGCCACCTACACCGACCGTTTTGCGGGCACCATCAAGGGCATCAACGATCATCTGGACCATCTGTCCGAGATGGGGGTGCGATATCTGCACCTCATGCCCTTGCTGCAACCACGACAAGGAGTCAATGACGGGGGCTACGCCGTCGCCGACCATCACACGATCCGTACTGATCTGGGTACGATGGACGATCTCGACGATCTGACGACCACGCTGAGGAGCCACGGCATGTCCCTGGTCGTGGACCTGGTCGTCAACCATGTGGCGGCCGAGCATGAGTGGGCTCAGCGAGCACGTGCTGGTCAGCAGAAATACCGTGACTACTTCCACGTCCTGAAGACTCAGGAGGAGGTCGATGCCTGGGAGAAGGATCTCCCGGAGGTCTTCCCCGACTTTGCGCGTGGCAATTTCACCTGGAACGACGACTGTCAGGGATGGGTCTGGACGACCTTCAACGAGTTCCAGTGGGACCTCAACTGGGCCAATCCCGACGTCTTCTGCGAGTTCCTCGACTTCATGTGCGAACTCGCCAACCGCGGAGTCGAGGTCTTCCGTCTGGACGCCATCGCCTTCATCTGGAAGAAGCTCGGCACCGGCTGCCAGAACCTCCCACAAGTCCACGACATCACCCAGTCACTGCGCCAGGCGATGCGAATCGTCGCTCCTGCCGTGGCCTTCAAGGCCGAGGCTGTCGTCGGCCCGAATGACCTCATCGGGTACCTGGGACGAGGTCGCCACTGGAGCAGGCTCTCGGACATGGCGTACCACAATAGCCTCATGGTGCAGCTGTGGAGCGCCCTGGCTGCCCGCGACGTCAGTCTCATGGAGACGGCCTTGAGCCGGGTCCCCGACAAGCCCTCGACGACAACCTGGGCCACCTATGCCCGGTGTCACGACGACATCGGATGGGCGATCGACGACGCTGACGCCCGCGACACCGGGCTGGACCCCGTCGCCCACCGTCAATTCCTCTCAGACTTCTACTCTGGGGATTTCCCCGGGTCCTTCGCCCGCGGCCTGGTCTTCCAGGACAACCCGGAGACCGGAGACCGTCGCATCAGCGGCTCCCTGGCGAGCCTCGCTGGATTGGAACGTGCCCTGGAGGCCGAGGACCCGGCCCTCATCGACGCCGCCATCGCCCGCATCGTCATGTTGCACACCGCGATCCTGGGGTACGGCGGCGTGCCGCTCATCTGGATGGGTGACGAGGTCGGAATGCTCAACGACGACTGGCAGCGCGACCCTGATCATACTGACGATAACCGATGGGTCCATCGTCCGGTGATGGACTGGTCGTTGGTGGAGCAGGCTCAGGCCGAGCCTCACAGCGTCCCTGGTCGAATCTGGCGCGGGGTGAGACGAGCCATCAATGCCCGTCGTCGCAGCCCCGAGTTCCATGCGTCGGTGGAGACGGTCGTACTGCCCTCACCCAGCCGCAAGGTCATCATGTGGGGCCGACCGCATCCAGAAGGCCGAATGATCGAGCTGTACAACGTCAGCGAGCAGGAAGTCTGGTTCCCCATGGAAACCCTCCGATCGGAACTCGACGACGTCGTCACCGAGCTGCTGAGCGGATTCGACTACGATCTCACCCCCATGAACCTGCGGCTTGCCCCATACGAGTGTCTCTGGTTGAGTGCCCGACCTGGATCCTGATGTGCCCACCACAATGCTCCGACTAGGGGTGAGACCACGAGGGTACCCGCTGATTTGGGGCGTACGGCGTCGATTTGGTAACATGACCTGTCGCGCCTGTTTGGCGCTTTCCACGTACACCGATCAAGGAATCAGAGGCTGCCCAGTGCCGAACATCAAGTCGCAGATGAAGCGCGTGAAGACCAACGAGAAGTCGCGCCAGCGCAACAAGGCCGTCAAGTCCGCCCTGCGCACCTACGTGCGCAACTTCCGTCGCGCCGCTGAGGCCGGAGACGTCGAGGTCGCCACCAAGGCTGCCAAGATCGCCAACCGTCAGCTCGACAAGGCCGTGTCGAAGGGCGTCATCCACAAGAACCAGGCCGCCAACCGCAAGTCGGCCATCTCCAAGAAGCTCAACTCTCTGGCTGCCTGAGTCTTCCTCTCCCCTTCAGGGGATGCACAGAGCGCCTCGACCCACTGGGTGGTCGAGGCGCTTGACGTTCCTGTCGTGGAGCATGTCAAGACGCTACCGCCAATCATGCGGCCCGGCCAACCCAGGAACTCCATCGGACCTGACACTCTTCAGAGCCTTGGTAAGGATACGGCCCGGGGCTCTGGTTCAGGATTGTCGGGCCCTCTCGACGTCGATGAGCATCGACTCCAGGGCGTAATCGGCGTCAACTGCGGCACCCTTGACGGCGGCGTCGCAGGTACTGACGAGCCGAATTGCCTTGGCCGCTCCAGCCTTGCTCCAGGACCGAGCCTGCTTGTTGAGGGCCTTGAGTTTCCATGGCGAGACGCCGATCGCCTGAGCCAGCTGTTTGTCCCCCATCCGCTGGCTGCGCATGTCCAGGAACAGTCCCAGGGATCGTAGACCGCGAGCCATCGCGGCCGTTACCGCTGCTGGCTGAACCCCGGTCGACAACCCCCAGCGCAAGGTTTCCAGGGCATCGGGAAGCCGTCCTTCCAGGCTGGCGTCGGCAACATTGAATGCCGAGATCTCCGCCCTGCCACCGAAATAAGTCTTGACGGTCTCGGCCCCGATCCGGCCATCCGGTGAATCGCTGGCCAGCTGGTCGATGGCCGCGGCCAAAGTGCGAAGATCGTTGCCAAGGGCTTGGTGCAAGGCGTCGTAGGCGTCATGATCCATGTCGAGATGGGCTCGACGAGCCTCCTTGGCGATGAAGTCAGGGATGGCCCAAGGCTTGGGGGGTTCCACCTTCACCGTCTCGATCTTCGCCTTGGAGAGCTTGGTCAAGAGCCCCTTTCCCTTCATCCCACCGGGATGGACGAGGACGAGGCACAGGTCGTCCGAGGGTTGTGACGCCGTGGTGACGACCAGGTCGAAGAGGTCCTTGTCGAGATCAGCGATGGAATCGACGACGACGATCGTCGCCTCGCTGAACAGGGACCCTCCGGTGGCTTCCACGAACCGGCCCGCGTCGACCTCGCGGCCCTCCAACTCAACCAGTTCAGCCTCTGGGACCTCCCGTCGGGCGGCTTTCACCCGAGCATCGACGGCCCTGTCCGACAACAGGGTCTCCGACCCCTGGACCAACAATGCTGTGCCGTAGACCGAACTCACTCTCCCAAGGATGCCAGAGGATGCCGTCAGGATCGCGTCAGGTGGTGTTCTGTCTCGTCAGAGGATCAGTGAGAGTGCAGCCACTCCAACCGGGTGCGCAGCAGATCCATCGGCGCTGACTCATTCTTGGGGCCCGGCACCTCTCGGTAGAGCTGCCCCCAGCCCGCCTGCGGGGTGAGGTCGTGATGGCGGGAGTAGTCGAGCAGGGCTCGATGAATCTCTCGGCGCATTTCGCGCGGGTCACTGATGGTGTCATACACTGAGCCACCACGGCGCTGCAGGGCGACGAGGTCGTCACGTCGGGCCTGCCTCTCCTCCGCTACCTTCGACGCCTTGGAGGCACGGCGAGCCGAGGCGACGCGCCGGGCCTGCTCGGCGCGGATCTTCTCGTCACGGGCCAGCAGAGCGCGCTCCTGCTCAGGACTCAAGAGGCCGTCGAGGGCGAAGAGTCCGCCATCGGATGGGAGGGGAGCGTAGGTGTCGATGACCTCGCCGAGGATGGCATCAGAGGCGACGGCCTGCCAGGTCCCGGCATCAGGGTCAGGCTCGGAGCGTTCCCGGGTGTCGAACTCCTCGATGAGGTCCGGCTCCTCGGGCGGCCCGATGACGTGGTCGCGAGTCTCCTCCATCTCGGAGGCCATGTCGAGCAGACGTCCCACTACTGGCAAGAAGACCGTGGCACGCTCGCGACGATTGCGCGCACGAACCACACGCCCCACCATCTGTGCGAAGAACAGCGGGGTCGAGGCCGTCGTCGAGTAGATCAGCACGGCAGCGTCGGGAACGTCGACCCCCTCGGTGATGAGGCGCACACAGACCGCGCAGATCTTGTCCGGGTCGTCACGGTAGGCGGTGAGTTTCTTGGCCGAGGCCGCATCCTCGGACAGGATCACCGAGGGCTCATTGCCCGTGACCTCTCGCCAGACCTCCGCGTATTCCTTGGCCACCTTCTGATTCGAGGCCGGGATGAGCACCTTGGCGTGCGGGATCGTCCCGGAATCGCGCAGCTGGTTCACCCGCGCCCATGCCGCGGCCATGACATGGGCGATCCACTCCCCGTCTGAGTCCAAGGCGGTACGCCAGGCCATTTCCTCGTTGGCCTTGGTGAGTTCGGAGTCACCGAGAATGGCGGTGTGGGTCTCCCCCAGCGCGTCGGTCCAGGTGGATCGTCCGGTATAGGTGGCGAAGGTGACGGGACGCACGACCCCGTCACGCAGGGCGTCACCGTAGCCATAGGTGTAGTCGGCCACCGACTCGAAGGCGCCGTCGCCGACTTCCTCGTAGCGGACGTGAGCGATCCTGGCCTCATCGGAACGGAACGGGGTTCCGGTAACACCGAGGCGTCGCACCGCGCCCGAGAAGGCCTCGATGACGCCAGATCCCCAGCTCATGACGTCGCCGGCGTGGTGGATCTCGTCGAAGATGACGAGGGTGCGCATGTTAGTAGACCGGGCTGCGTGGAGGGTTGGTTTCTGGGCGACCTGGGCGTAGGTGACGACGCAGCCGTGGCAGTCGAGCGGAAGCGCCTCAGCATTCGTGGTGTCGCGCAGGTCAAAGCCGAGTCCGCGGGCCGCACCTATCCACTGGGTGCGCAGATGGTCGGTCGGGCAGACGACGATGACACGGTTGATGACGTGGTCCTGCCACAGGTGAGCCGCGACGGCCAGGGTGAACGTCGTCTTGCCGGCGCCAGGGGTAGCGCACACCAGCCAGTCACGTGGGCTGGAAGCCAGGTACGAATCCAGCGCCTCCCGCTGCCATGTGCGCAACCGCATCGGCATGCGAGGCCCTTTGGTCGTGAACCGTGACGCCACCTGCTCTCCTTCCCGTGAGGGCTCACCTCAGGTGAACCGACCGCTCAGATTAGCGCGCTCGTCCGACACCTCCACATCGACGAATCTCCCTGCGACGCGGAACACGGGATCAGTCATGATCGCGTCTGCACCAGGACGGTCCCACCACTGCGCGCCAGCAGAACCGTACTTTCCTCGTCAGTGCGGTGAACCTGCATCCCCATCTTCTTGGCCAGGGAAATGGCCTTGTGAGAGGGATGTCCGAAAGGGTTGGCCTTACCTGCCGAAATCACCGCGACGCTAGCCCCTGTCGCGGCCCAGAAGTCGTCGTCCTGATGAGCAGATCCGTGATGGGGAACCACGAGGACGTCACTCGACAGATCAGCGTGATCTGCCAGGACGTGGCGCTGCTCACCGAGCTCGGCATCTCCTGGAAGGAGAACTCGTAGCCCCTCGACCGTGGCCTTGACGATGACGGAGGAATTGTTCTCAACGGCAGGTTCCTCCTCCGATTCGTCAGCGTCGACCAGGTGGATTCCACCGAAAAGCGTGAGACTCGCCGTACCAACCGTCATGACCTGGCCCGGGTGTGCGACGAGAACCTGTGCTCCCATCTGGGTGGCGACCTGCGTCACCCGCTTGGCTGCCCATTCCGGAGACGCCAGTTGAGAGACGACGACAGTCGTCGTCGGCCCATGATCACGAATGACGTCCAACCCGTCGATGTGGTCGCCGTGGTAGTGACTGAGAACCACCATGGGCACCTGGTTGACGTCTAGATCATCGAGGCACCGGCCCAGCCTGTCAGGATCAGGACCAGTGTCGACGACGACTGCGGCACGAGGGCCAGCGCGCACCAACGCGGCACTTCCCTGCCCGACGTCGCAGATGGCCACCTGCCACGCCCCCGGCCAGCCAGGGACAGGAGGGCGGACGACAGTGGCCGCAACCACCGCGACGCCTGCCACCACCGTCAACCATGGCCGTGCCAGGACAGCAGGTGTGATCAAGGCCAGGCCCAGACACAACCCACCGAGGACGACGAGGGCCGTCCCTCCCGCTGGCCAGGTCAACAGGCCAGCCGGAGCCTTGGCTCCCAGGTGCGCGATCCAGATGATCGGCTGGACACACCATCCCGCCAGGCGTCCCAACGGCACGGCCAGCGGTGGCCAGATGAAGGCCACGAGTCCAGCCGTCATTCCCAGGGCCGAGGCGAGCGGAACGAAGGGAGCTGCGGCCAGGTTGGCGACCAGACCGGTGGTGGAAACCGTCCCTGCCATCCAGGTGACGACTGGCTGGGTCGCAAGCTGGGCGGCCCATGGCACGGTGACGGCCGCTGCCAACCAGGTCGGCGCCCACGCCATCGCGGTCGTCCAGGGTCGGGCCCACCACAAAATCCCTGCCGTGGCGCAGGCGGACAGCCAGAATCCCACTGATCGCACCAGCCACGGATCGACGAGCATGAGTCCGGCCACCGCGACCGCCAAGGTCCGTACTCCCCCGCGACGATCGAAGGACACCCCGGTCGCCGCCATGGCGACGGCTCCCATGGCAGCTGCACGCACCACGGATGCCTCTGCTCGACACACCGCGACGAAACCGACGACCCCGATCACCGAGAGCACGCGTAACCCGCGCCTCCTCATGCCGCACCACGCTCCGATCCACCACAGCAAAGCGGTCGTGGACGCCAAGTTGGCTCCTGAGACGGCCATGAGGTGGGTCAATGCAGTGACGCGGAAGTCCTCCGACATCTCCTCCGACACCGCCGCGGTATCCCCAACGACCAGGGACGGCACGATGGCCCGCTGACCGTCAGGGCACCTTGCCACCGCCCTCACCAGGCCGGCGCGAAAGCGATTGACGGCACGGTCTAGCGGACCGGCGGGAGCGACAACCTTGGGCGGTGAGCGCAGCTTCATGACAGCCGCTTCCGAGCGTCCCTCCCGTGGCGGGGTCAGCAGCCCACGCACCTCGATCTGTTCCCCGACGGACAGCTTCGCGGCTGCGGCCGATCTCAGCCCCGTTGCCATGACGACGACCTGTGTCGACTGCCTGATGACCCGGTCCTCGGTGGCGACGCGACTGACAGCGAGGGTGATCATGACCATCGGTCCTCCCGACCCGTTGCCGTCAAAGGTCCGTGGCTCCACGGTCACCCGACCTGTCACGGTCACCATGGCCCCCTCGTCAGCCAGCTCCGCCACTCCCATGCCATGGACGATGTGGTCGCGCATTCCGGAGGTGACAAGGACGCTGAGACCCACGAGGGCCGTGACGACCACGAGCCATCCCTTGCGCCGTGCTGCGATCATGCTCGCGAGAAGCCATCCCGCAGCAGCGACGAGGATGAGCCGAGGCCGACCACTGATCCCCAGTGCAGCCGCCACACACGCCGTCACGGCGACCGGAACCATGCGGACGTCAGGTGTGACGGCCTGCTCGCCATGGCCATGCTCAGACCGTGGCATGGGGTCTGATCTTCTCGAAGGTCTTGGGACCGACCCCTGAGATTTCGCGCAACTGATCGACCGAGGTGAAGCGACCATGTTCCTGCCGCCACGCCACGATCCGACCGGCCATGACCGGCCCCACCCCATCGATCGACTCGAGCTCACCCTGGCTCGCGGTGTTGAGATTGATCGGAGCGCCAGCCGCGGACGGCCCGCCGGCGGCCCCACCAGTATCACTCGGTCCGGTTCTCTGAGTCGCTGTGACGCTGCCAGTCTGACCAGGCGGGGCCACCATTCCGTCCCCACGAGCTGGAATCCATATCTGGCAGCCATCACAGACCGGAGCGGCAAGGTTGAGGCGTCCCGGGTGAGCTCCTGACGCCATGCCTCCAGCCGCTTCGACGGCGTCAGCAACCCTCGCGTCGCCAGGCACCGTGTAGACCCCGGGATGCCTCACCCGCCCCGCCACGTGCACCTGGACACTCTGATTCTCGGTGGGAGCTGGTGAGGGGCTCAACACTGCCGCTGGAGCAGACGCAGATCCCTCAGGCGTCTCCGCATCGCTGCTGGCTGCGCCCGGCAGAGTCGCACCTTCTGGCACCGTCGAGACGACCACTGCCCCAGCAGGTACCTCGGCGGGTTTGGATCTCAGCAAGACGACGGCCACCACTGACAGCACCAGGACGAGCAGGATGCCCACGGCCGAGGCGTGGACACGGGTCACTGACCGTGTCGGCCTTGGGGCGTCATCCTCTGCCGGTTCCTCCGCCGCGGGGGTGGCAGAGCGTCTGGGCCCCGTACTTCGGGCAGGCAGCCGCGCCATGAGGTCCTCAAGACGTTCTCGGTACTCATCGCTCATACCTTCAGTTGTCGTCGCAGGACCTGGAATCCGCCACCTTTTTCAAATCTGTGGACAACGCAACGCGGCGGCGAGTCTGTTTTCCACAGACTCGCCGCCGCGTCGTCGGAGTGTCAGCTCATGACCGGCATGATCACGAGGACTTCAGGGGGTCACTTCGCGACGATGGAAATCATCTTCGGCAGACGGGCAATGACCTTGACGATCTCCTTGCCCTCGGTGAACCGCTGGACGTTGGAGTCAGCCAGGGCCAGCTCACGGGCCTGCTCCTCGGTGATGTCAGGGCTCACCTGGATCTTGGCACGAACCTTGCCCGTCACCTGGACGACCATGGTCACCTCCTCGGCGACCAGCAGCTTCTCGTCAGCGGTCGGCCACTGAGAGTTGGCGACGGACGGCTCGAGGCCGAGCATCTCCCACATCTCCTCGGCCAGATACGGGGCCACCAGGGAGAGCGCCTGGGCGGTGAAGGTGACGGCCTCGCGCACCGCCGGGTCGACCGGGCCACAACCCGAGTCAATGGCCTTGCGGGTGGCATTGACGAGCTCCATAATGCGCGCCACGACGACGTTGTACCGGCCGCCGTCGAGCAGCTCGGTGATGTCGGCGATGCTGCGGTGAGTCACACGGCGCAGGCCGACGTCGCCATTGGTCACGTCGACGTCGGGGTCGCTGGTGACCTCGGAAGCCACCCGCCAGGCACGCTGCAGGAACTTCAGGATCGAAGCTGGGGAGACGTCCGCCCAGTCGATGTCCTCGTCCGGCGGACCGGCGAAGATGACGGTGGTCCGCACCGCGTCGACGCCGAACTCGTCGATCTGCTTGCCGAGATCAACACCGTTGCCCAGCGACTTCGACATTGCCCGACCCTCATTGATGACCTGGCCCTGGTTCATGAGCCGCTGGAAGGGCTCGGTGAAGTCGAGCATGCCGAGGTCGTGCAACACCTTGGTGAAGAACCGCGAGTACAGCAAGTGCATGGTGGCGTGCTCGACGCCGCCGATGTACTGGGCGACCGGCATCCAACGACGCACGGCGTCGGTGTCGAACGGCCCCTGGTCGAAGTGCGGGGAGCAGTAACGCATGAAGTACCAGGACGAGTCCACGAAGGTGTCCATAGTGTCAGTGTCACGCTGGGCGTCCTCGCCACACCTGGGACAGGAGACCTCTCGCCACTCGCGAGCCTCCTCACCGGCGAGCGGTGACTTGCCCTTGGGAGCCAGCTCGGCCCCGCGCAGATCGGGCAGCTTGACCGGCAGCTGGTCATCGGGGACAGGGACGTCGCCACAGGTGTCGCAGTGAATGATCGGGATCGGACATCCCCAGAAGCGCTGACGGCTCAGCAGCCAGTCGCGCAGACGGTAGGTGATCGTCGGCTCGCCGATGCCCTTGTCCCCGAGGAACTCGCACATCTTCTCGATGGCCTCAGTCTTGGTGGTGATGCCATCGAGGAATCCGGAGTTCTGGTATGCGCCGTCACCGGTGGTGGCGATGCCGGACTCGCGCGGATCGGCCTCGCCGGTGTCGATGACAGGGATGACGTCGATGCCGTACTTGCGGGCGAAGTCGAGGTCACGCTGATCGTGGGCCGGCACGGCCATGACGGCACCGGTGCCGTAGTCAGCCAGCACATAGTCGCCAGCCCACACTGGAATCTTGGCCCCGTTGACGGGATTGGTCGCCTCGACACCGAGAGGCACACCGGTCTTCTCGTACTCGGTGGACTGACGCTCGATCTCGGACTTCTTCTTGACCTCACCAAGGTAGGTCTCGAAGTCGGGACGGGCTTCGTCGGAGACGATCTCCTGGGCCAAGGCGGAGTCGGGGGCGACGACCATGAAGGTCGCTCCATAGAGGGTGTCGGCGCGAGTGGTGAAGACCCGCACCGGCTCCTCACGACCGTCGATGGTGAAGTCGACGTAGGCCCCCTCGGAACGTCCGATCCAGTTGCGCTGCATCGACAGCACGCGATCGGGCCACTTGCCCTCGATCTGACCCATGTCGTCGAGCAGACGCTGGGCGTAGTCGGTGATGCGGAAGTACCACTGGTTGAGCTGACGCTTGGTGACGACGGCGCCGCAGCGCTCGCAGCAGCCGTCCTTGACCTGCTCGTTGGCGAGCACGGTCTGGTCATTGGGGCACCAGTTGGCCCAGGAATCCTTGCGGTAGGCCAGCCCCTTCTCGAAGAAGCGATTGAACAGCCACTGGGTCCAGCGGTAGTACTCCTCGTCGGATGTGTGCAGCCTCATCGACCAGTCGAAGGAGACGGCATAACGCTTGAAGGAGGCTGCCTGAGTGTCGATGTTGTTGTAGGTCCACTCGGCGGGGTGGGTGCCGTGCTTGATGGCGGCGTTCTCGGCCGGCAGACCGAAGGAGTCCCAACCGACCGGGTGCAGGACGTCGAACCCGCGCAGTCGCCAGTAGCGCGCAAGCACATCGCCGATGGCGAATGCCTCGGCATGACCCATGTGGAGGTCACCGGAGGGGTATGCAAACATGTCGAGGACGTAGCGGCGCTCCTTGGAACCGTCGTCAAGGGCTGCGAAGGTGTGGTTCTCCTCCCAGTACCTGGACCACTTCTCCTGGGCTGCGGCTGCGTCGTAGCCCGTCGTCTCGCGCACCTGGTCGCTCACGTCACACCTCTCGGATCCACTACGGGTCTCACCGACCCGCGACACATACGGACCAGAGTTTAGCGAAGCTGCCCCACACCTACCGCCAGGATTCCCTGTCCTTCCTTGTGAACACTCGTTGAACACGAGCACAGTTGGTGTCATGAGCACCACGGCACACCGCGCGAACAGGTCAGTCGGGAAGACCGAAACGGCCTCCGTTCCGGCCATGTCCGCCCTGGCCCCCGCCGACGACGCAACGTCGGCCGACTCCCCCGCCCCAGCCCGCAAGCCTCACGAGGCCGACAAGGGCATGGGAAGCCTCAACTCCAAACTCAACTGGCTGCGTGCCGCGGTGCTCGGAGCCAACGACGGCATCATCTCGACGGCAGGCATCGTCATGGGTGTCGCCGGCGCCACCATCGATCGCTCCTCTCTCCTCATCGCCGGCTTGGCTGGGCTTGTCGCCGGTGCCCTGTCCATGGCCGGCGGCGAGTATGTCTCCGTGAGCTCACAGCGCGACATCGAGAAGGCCGTCATGGCCAAGGAGGCCGCTGAGCTGCGTGACTTCCCTGACGAGGAGCTCGAGGAACTCGCCGGGATCTACGCCGAGAAGGGCCTGTCCGAGCAGACTGCTCGTCAGGTTGCCCGAGAGCTCACCGATCACGATCCGCTGCGAGCCCACGCCGAGGCCGAACTGGGTATCGACCCTGACGAGTACACCAACCCCTGGCACGCGGCCTTCGCCTCGATGGCTGCCTTCACCGTCGGCGCCTTGGTCCCGTTGCTCGCCATGGTGTGTTCCCCGACGGCAACCCGCGTCTACATCACCATCGCCGCCACGATGATCGGCCTGTTCCTCACCGGTCTGGGGTCAGCCATCGCCAGCGGCAGTGGCAAGGCCCACCCCATCGCCCGCAACATCATCGTGGGCATCTGTTCCATGACGATCACCTATGTCATCGGTCACCTCGTCGGTATGCAGGTCTGACTGTCGTCGCCGCTGTGACTTATTCGCCCACCTGCTCCGCCGGGAGTGGGTGGGCGATCAACGTTGGGTCGCGATCCATGATCTCCCATAGCTTGGGCGGCACGAAGGCGTCGACGATGACCATCAAGGCTTGTGGCAGGTCCGCAGCCCCCACCATGGATTGACATCGGTGGGCGCACACTGACGCCACCGCCCCGTCTCCATTCAGCCACCCGGCCAGCCCGCAGAGGGCCAGCGGGGCCGGGGCCAACCGATCAGGGATCATTCCGACGGCTTGGCTCCAGACCGTCAGCCATCTCGACGCGTGCTCCCGTTCCATCGTCATCCACAAGGTGCGTGCCACCTCCGGACGCTGGACGGCAACGGCCATTTCAACGGCGGCGGCATCATCAATCGGTGAACCGGACCTCACGAGGGCACGGCATCTGGCAGCGACGACATCATCACCGCAGCGAGAGAGTCGTCGTCGCGCATTGGTGATGAGTCGACGAGTACCTGGGTCACAGGTTCTTCCGGGCCCGGACAGCTGATCGACCAGGTTGGTGCGGCTCGGCAGAACGGTGAGCCCCCGATAGACCGCCTCGGCAGCAATCTCCGGGGCGGGAATGTGCGGGTGATTCTCCCCGCAGCTCCGTTCATCGCCGAAGATACTGCGCCAGCTCTCACCATCTGTCCAGGCAGCGTCACTAATGTTCATGCCTTCCATCGCCCGGATGGCCAACACCAAGGCAGCCACGCCACGGTCTTGGTCCTCGGTGAAGGCCAGGATCACCGTCCGTCCTTGCCCTGCCAACGAGACGACTCGGGATGCGAAGGCGTCCATGGCCAGGGTCAGTTCGACGTCGTCGAGATCAACCCGGGCGACGAAACCTTGGCAGGTCGCGCCATCGTCAGCGACGATGAGGAGCAGGCTCTCGCTGGGTTGGAAGCCGAGCAGGTAGGGCGCCAGGGTTATCGCCTCGTCGACGGTCCTGACAGTCAGTGGATCACGGTCATCGGTGGTGGACGAATGCAGTGTTGTCATACCTTCAGTTGTCGTCCCGACCCCGTGAAATCCGCCAAGCAATTGGGGACCTGTGGACAACTCCCGGCAGCGTCATCTCGTCTCAACGCCAACCTGTGGACAGCACCGACGACCACCAACCACGTAAAGTGGAGCCACCATGAGCCAACCGCCTGACATCAGCCAGTATCAGCCGCCGAAACGCCACCGCGGCTGGATCGCCGCCATCATTGCGGTGGCTGTCATCATCGCCCTTGTTCTGGTGGCTCGCCGGGTCACCAGCGAACCTAATCTCCCCCAGTCCCCCATCCCAACTCCGGTGGCGACGCCGTCATCGGCGACCACGCCGACACCGATTCCGGCGTCAGTGACGGCTGTGGCCTCCTCGGTGCCGTTCTCGTCCAAGGACGACTCGACCGAGGGAACATGGTCGATCGACGACGTCAGTTGGGGTCCCGGAAGTGTCACCCTCACGGTGACCATCGAGGTCACCAGGGGATCCCTGAGCGACTACACCTTCTTCATTATGGAGAACGAGTCGACTAACATCCACGAGGCCAGCCTGCCACCCACCGGAACCCTCGGCGACACCATCTCCCCGGGACATAAGGTGCACGGCACGGTCACCATTGACTGTCCGCGCGCTGACGCCACCGTCATGTTCACTCATGGATCGGGGATGTCCTCCCCCATCTCAGCTCTGACGATCAAGGCGTGACTCGCCACCTCTGATGCCCATCTGAGATGACATGGGGTCCGGCACGATGCCGGACCCCATGTCATCAGCTCAGTCCCGTCACTTCACTGTCATCAGTCTGCGTCGTCGCTCAGATGACCTCGACGCGTGGGTACCGCGGCTGCCACATCGCCGAGAACACCTTCTCAACCGGGTTATCGGTGGCCTCGGTCGCCACACCTTCCTCCATCGCCTGTTGGGCAACGGCAATGGCCACCGACGCCGACAGCGGTCTCAGGGTCTTAATGGACGGCAGCAGCGAGGCTCCCATCACCCGGTTGTCGACGTGCATGGCGACCGCCTCGGCAGCAGCCGCGATCATGCCCTTGGTGACGCGGGACGCCCGCACTGCGATGGCTCCCAAACCGATGCCCGGGAAGACCAGGGCGTTGTTGGCCTGAGCGATCTGATACGTCACACCGTTGACCATGACCGGCTTGAACGGCGAACCGGTGGCCACCAGGGCGCGTCCTTCAGTCCACTTGAGAATGTCGGAAGGCAGTGCCTCGGCCTTACGGGTCGGGTTCGACAGCGGCATGATCACCGGACGATCACAGTGGGCCGACATCGTTTTGACGATCTCCTCGGTGAAGGCCCCCGTCTGGGCGGAGCAACCGATGAGGATCGTCGGATGGACGTTACGCACGACGTCACTCAACGTGTACTGGTCGGGGGCGTCAGTGGTCCACCCTTCCAGCTCCTCCTTGCTGCGAGCGAAGGGCTGCTGGAAGTCACGCAGCCGCAGACCGTCCCGCAGCAGACCCCGGGATCCCAATCCCCAGAAGTGGGAACGCGCAGTTTCCTCGTCCAGGCCCTGGCTGACCATGAGCTGTACCAGGAGATTCGCGATGCCGGTGCCAGCTGAACCAGCGCCGTGAATGACGATACGGTGCTTGCTCAGCGGGGTGCCGGACGCCTTGACGGCACTCAACACGGCGGCGACGACCACGGCCGCGGTGCCCTGGATGTCGTCGTTGAAGGTGCAGTAGTCGTCCCGGTACTTGTTGAGGATTCGGGTGGCGTTACCGGCCGCGAAGTCCTCCCAGTGCAGCAGGGCGTGCGGGAACATCCGGTGGGCCGTCTCGACGTACTGTTGGACGAAGGCGTCATAGCGTTCTCCGCGCACACGAGGGTGACGCACACCGAGGTAGCCGTCGTCATTGAGGCGTTCCATGTTGTCGGTGCCGACGTCGAGGATGACGGGTAGGACACGGTGCGGGTGGATTCCGGCTGCCGCGGTGTACACCGCCAGTTTCCCGACGGTGATCGCCACGCCACCGACACCCTGGTCACCGATGCCAAGGATGCCCTCTGCATCGGTGGCCACGATGAGGTCGACATCGTCAGGGCCATGGCCCAACTGCCCCAGGGCCTGCTCCATGTCCTCCGGGTCGTCGATGGACAGGTAAATACCGCGCGGACGGTCGTACCAGTGGTTGTATTCCTCAATCGCCTTGCCGATCGTCGGGGTGTAGACGATGGGCAGCATCTCCTCGATGTGCTCGGCGATGAGGCGGAAGTACAGCACCTCATTACGGTCGTGCATGTGGTTGAGGTACAGGTACTTCGCCAGGTCGTCCGGCTGCGCCGAGTACTGGGCGTAAACCCGCTTGAGCTGGTCGGTCATCGTCATGACTCCCGACGGCAACAGGCCCGTGAGACCAAGGGTCTTGCGCTCCTCGAGGGTGAAAGCCGTGCCTCGGTTGGCCAGGGGGTTCGTCAACACCTCCTGGCCGCGAGCCGCAATCTTGAGAAGTTCTCCGTCACTGTCCTGTGCATACTGAAAAGGAACTGACATACCCCCAGCCTAGAAGGTCGTCAGCACAGATGTTCAGCAGGTCACGAGATGGATGACAAAGTGTCACGCAAGCGTTCCGCGGAAGCCTCAAGGGAGGCAATTTCCGCTGCGCTCATGGAGACCGGGACCACTCCTTCGATGCCGTCACGCGAGACGATGCACGGCATGGACAGGGCTACCCCGGAGACTCCGTGGACATCCTCGATGACGCTGGACAGCGGCAGGACGGAACGGCCCGGACGCAGCAGGGACTCGGCAAGACGAGCACCCGTCAGACCGATGGCGTAGTTCGTCGCACCCTTGCCCTCGATGATCTTGTACGCGGCGAAGGCGGCCTCGTGAGCCAGATCAGCCAGCACGTCCTCGGTGAAGACGCGCTCACCCTCGACTGTCCAGTCGTGGATCGGCACACCGGAGATGTTGGCGGTCGACCACAGCGGGAACTCCGAGTCGCCGTGCTCGCCGACGATGGTCACGTGTACATGGCGCTGCTCGACGTTGGCCCACTGACGGATGAGCCAGCGCAGCCGCGAGGTGTCGAGCATGGTACCGGTCGAGAAGACGCGGTTAGCCGGCAACCCGGTGGCCTGCTGGGCAACAACGGTCAGGACGTCACAGGGGTTGGTGACGAGCACGAACAGGGCGTTCGGGGACTGCTCGACCAGCTGCGGCATGAGGGAACGCAAAATATTGGCATTGACGCCGGCAAGGTCCAGACGGGTCTGGCCCGGCTTCTGACGGGCCCCGGCAGTGATGAAGACGACATCAGAGTCGGCAGTGTCGTGGACATCAGCGCCACCCATCACTGAGGCGGGGGTGAACTGAGTGCCATGGGCGAGGTCCGCTACCTCGGCCTCGACCTTGTCCTTGGCAATGTCGTATAGGGCAACGAGGTCGGCCGATCCGCGGATGAGGCAGGCGTAGGCCAGCGAGGAACCAACCGAACCGGCCCCGACGACGGAGATCTTGGAGGCGCGACGAGTGACGTCAGAAGTGCTCATGGCGCTCATCTTAGGGTGCCCTCGTGCCTGATTATGTACCATGCGCACCAGGGCCGCTCATCTGAACAAGATGCCAGTAGCACTGGGCGCTTGTGCACGCCCTGACGTCACCTCCCCTTCGCGCGGCGCCACGCCTGTGCGAGTTCCCGAGCACTGGACTCGGGATCGGCGCTTCGACAAATTGCCGAGACTACGCTGAGGCCGTCGCAACCCACCCGGGCTATATCCTGAGCGTCAGAGGCAGCGACGCCGCCAATGATGCACACCGGCCACGGGCTGACGTCGACGACTTCGCGTATCGCGGCTAGGCCGAGCTCGCCTGCTTCAGGTTTAGTCCCCGTGCCATGCAAAGCCCCAACACCCAAGTAATCGACGACGTCACGGCCATGAGACAGCGCAGCCTCCACATGGGCGGAGGTCTGCGCGGATAAGCCAATTAGCAGATCGTCCCCGAGAATCTCTCGAACTTGGGCGACCGGCATGTCGGACTGCCCGACATGGGCGCCGTCGGCTCCGATGTCGGCGACCAGATGCACCCGGTCGTCGATGATAAGGGGTACTCCACTGCACGCATCCTTCACCCGCCGTCCCAAGGTGACGAATTCGTCGTCGGGCAGGTCGTGGTCGCGGAATTGGACCAGAGTCACCCCGCCGGCGATAGCACGCCGCACGGTCTCGACGACCCTGTCTGGGCCGCCACATTGGGCGGTGTCTGTGACGAGGTACACCGAAAGATCGAAGTCAGGCCGTGACATCGCGAAGCCCTCCTCTCGCGCCGACTTCGTCGGGTGACACCAGGAACAGCTCGTCGATGAGAGCTTGAGCGAATCCGCCCGGGCCCACACTGCGATCTGCTGCTCGTTCGGCAGCTACGCACAGCATGGCGGTTGCGGATGTAGCGGCAATGAGGTGATCCTTCTGGACGCCTGCGAAGGCTGCTGTCAGAGCCCCTAGTGAGCATCCGACCCCGGTCACTCGCGCCATCCATTCATGCCCCGATGACACGGTTACGTGCCGGCGAGCGTCCACGATGTGATCGACGGGACCACTAATGGCGACCACGGTGCCGTATGTGCGCACGAGCTCAGCGGCGGATCTCAAGGCATCCTCGACGGTATCTCCGGCCTCCGGGCCTCGGGAAGACGCTCCCGTTCCAGCCAAGGTCAATACCTCGGAGGCATTCGCCCGGATGACGGCTGGAGCGCCGACGTGCAACGCGTCCAGCGCGACCTGGGTACGCCATGGCATCCCGACCCCCACCGGGTCGAGCACCCACGGCGTGTCACTACCTGCGGCGCCACGCGCGGCAACAACCATGGCCTCAGCGGTCTCCCGGTACGGGGTACCAACATTGACTAGCACGCCGTCAGCCACCGAGGCGAACCCTTCAGATTCTGAGGGGTTATCGACCATAGCGGGAACCGCCCCCGCAGCCAACAACACATTCGCGGTGAAATTGGCAACCACGATGTTCGTCAAGCACTGCACCAGCGGCTTGTCCCGACGCAGCCGCTCCACAGACTCCGACACCAGATTCGACAATTCAGTCATGTCAACCACTTCCTTCGCCGGCATTACCCGGACAGGTTCAGACGGTCGGTGCCATCACGACACCCTCTCAGCCCTTGTGGTGGGCTCCCGCGTTGTTGTGGTCCAATCTACTGCCACGATGCGCGCTGGCAACGCCGCACTCCTGTCTTCTAGGGCCAGCGGTGTCCGAATCCGCTCTACCAACCCACGTCTCAAGTGACACAATGCCGCCATGAATCCCCGTCTTAGCCCTGTCGTCGACGTTCTCAATGCTGCGTCGTCAGAAGCCGCCGGGAGTGGAACCTCGTTGTCCTGGGCAACCGTTGACGACAGTGAGGTGCGCTGTAACGACACCGACGATCGCGTCTACAGCATCGCGTCGATGTCGAAGTCGTTCACCGCTGCCAGCGTCCTTGGGATCTGTCACGGGCTGATCGACGTGGCTTCTCGACGGCCCGCTCTCGACGACACCCTCGGCAGGTGGATTCCGCAGCTTCAGGAGCCCATCGCCAACGCAACGATTCGTGACGCGTTGTCCATGTCTACCGGTCTACCACCGGACGATCCGTGGGCCGACCGTCAGCAGGCCATGGCACGCGAGGAGTTCGAGGCGCTGTTGGGTAAACCCTTCATCACGAACTTCGCGACGGGGACGGGGTACGCCTATTCCAACCTCGGTTACGCGATCCTGGGCCGCGTCGTCGAGTTGGCGACCGAGCGGCCATTCATCGACGTCGTCGAGGAAGACGTCATCCGTCGGTTGGGGATGACCGAATCCTTCCTCGACGTCACGCAAGTACCCGAGGGAAAGCTCGCCCCAGGCCTCGGCAGAGATGGCAGCGTCCAGCCCTTGCTTGGCTCCGGAACCTTCTCCCCCATCGGCGGCCTCATCTGCACCGCCAAGGATGTCGGGATCTGGGTGAGCCATTTCATCACCGCGTGGACCAGCGAGGACCATGGTTGGGACCAGGTCTTTCGCGACATGCAGCAAATGCAGCGGTATTTCACGACGTACGGCCCAGTCACCGAAGGGTACGGATATGGCCTGCACGTCGCTGTCACGGGGAAGGAACACATCGTCTACCACTGTGGCGGGTATCCAGGGTATGGATCGACGATGATGTGGCATCCGTCCTCCGGGGTCGGCGTCGTGGTGCTGGCGAATCAGACGTATCACCCGGCCATCCGCGTAACCTCCACGGCCCTCGACACCGTTGTTCCCGGGGTGGGCGACCTGCTGCTGCCCTCCGCGGCCAAGGATCGCAAGGCCTGTGATGCCGTCCATCCTTCGCCGATGAATCCCCAAGTCCGGCAGCATCTCGACGACGTCGAGAAGATCATTCGCAACTGGTCGGACGATCTGGTGGCTCAGGAGTGGAGCCCGACGATGGACATGGATCGTCCGTTGGATCAGCGCCGCAAGGATTTCGAGGACGTGGTCAAGGCCACCGGGGAATCCGCGGATGCCACGATCGACGTCGTCGAGATGACGCCGTATCGCTGGATCTGGCGTGTCGAGGGCCCCCTGGCTACCCGTCAGGTCACGGCTTCGGTTAACCCGTTGAGTCAGGTACAGGCCCTCGACGTCAGGATCGTTTGATAGGTCAGATCGTGTCGAGTGAGGTGCCGCGAGTTTCGCGGGCGAACATGTATGTCACACCGCCGATGACGAGCAGCCCGGTGAACAGGATGAACGCCGGGAAGACCGCGTCCAAGGTGACATTCTGTTTGACCGCAGATCCGCCCACCATGAGTCCCATGAGCGCCGGACCGATGACCTTGGCAGTCGCACCGATGCCGTAACCGAGTCCGAGACCGGTGGAGCGAGCCTCATTGGGAAATTGCTCGGCGCCGAAGGCGTTCAGAATACCGAAGGCGCCGTCGCCGAAGGCCATCGCAACAAGGACGCCGGCAAAGAAGACCTGCCAGCCCCAACCCAGATGAGCCGAAAGCGCGATGATCAGAGTTCCGGCGGCACCTACCAGACCGAATGACAGCATCGTGATCCTCCGACCGATGCGGTCGGCCAGCCATGCTGACAGGAAGCGCCCGATGAGATCGGCCAGAGAGACGAACATAAACAGGATTCCAACTTGCTCTGCAGACTTGCCGAAGCCGGTCTTGAGGAGGGTCTGACCCCACGACTGAATCGTGAATGACCCCAGAATGAAGCAGAAGGACCCTAGGCTGACAATAAGGAGGCTCTTGCGGTACTTGCCGAAGACAAGTGAGTACGAAGCGTCTCGGACGTGCTCTACGGGCGGCAGATCTCCAATGTCGTCAGCCGGCATCTCCAACGCCCACGCCAAAGCCTCACGAGCTTCATTTTCCCGTCCATGACTCTGTAAGAATCTTGGCGACTCGGGGACAAAGCGAATCCACACAAGCAGGAAGACGGGAATCGCACCCAGTGCGATGAGGGCACGCCAATTATCACCCAAGACATTTTGCGCGAATGACCCCAGAAATAGACCGAGAGGTATGAATACCGACGCCAATCCAGCAAGAAGTCCACGCTGTTTAGCTGGCACAAACTCTTGAACATACGGAATCGAGGTGATATTGAGGCCGCCAACACCGATCCCCACACCAATACGCAATATGGCGAGCATAACCCAGCCATGATCTGGGGTGAACACTGATAGGACGGTGAATGTAACGAACATGAGGACGCACCAGAAAAATGACGAACGGCGTCCGATTTTGTCTGCCAGACGTCCCCACATAATGGCACCGATAACCGTACCCAAGCCAGAACAGGCGAGGATGACGCCCGCCTCAGTGCCGGTCAGGTTCCATGGTTTAGTGAGGGCGGATACAACGAAACCAATGAGAAAGATGTCAAAGAACTCGGAAATGTTTCCGATGATAGCAAGGGCGACAAGATTCTTCTGATTGCGCGTCAAAGGGCGCGAATCTATAAGATCTAATGCTGATTTCTTGGATGTTGTAGAGGTGGACATGTAATTATATCTCCTACCTGCACCGCGACTATTGTCAACGCAGAATGTCTGTGTTCGAAGGAATATTGAGCTCACTGGGACTCACACGAGTAAGGTCTCCATAATGAGTCAGGGCGTAAGCAGATGTCCGCTGCCCGTAATAGATTCCCTGGACCACGTCACCTGCAAGATACCCGTGCAATGTTCCTGCAACGAAGGAGTCTCCTGCACCTGGACGGTCGACGACAGGAACCTGAACCACTGGGAAGGTGCGGTCGCCGCGCTCGTCGTCGGATAGATAGACACCATTGATCTGGTCAGTGGACACGACCGTCGAAGCTCCGAACAATTCGCGCAGATCGTGGCATGCCTGTTCTCCGTCAGATTCTATTCCAAATACCGCCCTGCCATCACGCACTGAACAAAAGACGATATCCGATATGCGAGCAATGGGCTCGAGCACCTCTCGAGCTCGCCTCGGCTCCCACAGCAGGGAACGATAATTGACGTCAAGTGCGACGGCTATTCCACGACGGTGGGCCTCCTCGACAAAATGGCTCACCACAACAGCCGTGTTCTCGGTCAGAGCAGCTGTGATGCCAGTCACGAAAACCAATTTCGTGTCGAGCATGGCCTCCCAATCGAGATCCTCGACACGGACGTCACGAAAAGGGGTGTGCTCGCGATCGTAAAGTACACGTGCTGGCATCGGGTACTCACCAGGCTCCATGAAGTACAGTGCGACGCGCCCCTCAGGCTTGATACAGATGTGGGAGACATCGACACCGACACTACGAAACTCGTTGACAACCCGGTCGGTGAGATCGCCCTGTGGCATAACAGATGTCCAGCAGGTGTCGCGACCGAGCTGGGACAACAAGCCTGCGACGTTGGCTTCGGAGCAGGCAGCGGTGGCCCGTAGCTGCTGGGCATTAACGAGACGCTCGCCCTTGTAGCAGGTGAGCCGGATCTGTCCCTCACCGATAGTTGAGATGTCGTAAGTCATGCCGTCACTCCCTGGGACGCAGCTGGGGTGCCGTAGCGGTTGGTGTATCGGTCGTGGTTGGAGTCGATCTCCGACTGCGGGAGCGGGGAGGTCTCGCCGATGAGCTTGGCAAAGGTCAAGGTCCTGGCGACGTCCTCGACCATAACGGCTGCCTTGACAGCCTTCTCAATGGAAGTGCCGACAGTGAAGACACCGTGTTTCTTGAGTAGTACGGCTGGGGACTCATCGATGAACCGTACAATTTGCTCACCTATCTGCTCAGTGCCAATCTGGGCGTAATCTCCGCACGGGACTCGTCCACCGAACTCATCAGCGACGGCGGTCATGGCGCAGGGTATGTCCTGGCCCGTGGCAGCCCAGGCGGTGGCGAAAGTGGAGTGAGTGTGGATGATGCTGCGGATGTCGTCATGGCGACGATAGACGTACAGGTGCGAAGCGGTGTCCGAAGATGGTCCACGATCTCCCTCGACAACCTTTCCGTCAAGGTCGACGACAACCATGTCGTCAGGGGTCATGTCGTCGTATAGCATCCCGGAAGGCTTGATGATCACCAAGCCGGTCCCGGGGTCCCGGGCAGACAAATTGCCCGAGGTCCAGGTCACCAGGCCGTGTCGGGGCAGGTCGAGATTGCCTTCGCAAACGTCTTTCTTGAGCTCTTCGAGCATCGAACGTTCTCCTTTGAACAGCGGTATAGAAATTTTTTGGAGGTTTGGTGTCGGTCGGCCCGAGATTCAGGCTGGGCCGACCGATCTCGAATCAAGCGAGGGTCCTACGAACCGGGATTCCGGCGGTTCGAAGGCGTTCCTCGATGAACTCACGCGCCGACACACTGCGATCACTGGAATCGGGGGCATCGTCGTTCCACATCTCGATCATCATTCGGCCGCGCCAACCCTGCTTGGCAAGGATGGCGAAGGCATCGTCCCAGTCGACGGTCCCCTCTCCCATCGGTACCCGCCGAGGCTCGCCGGGCCGGACATCCTTCACGTGGATCGCAACCATGTGGCCGCGCCCAGCCTCGAGTTCGATCGTGGCATCGAGCTGCTGCTCGGCAATGTTTCCGATGTCGGGGTAGACCTGCAGGTAAGGAGAGTGAGCGAGCTTGACGAACTCCATGGCCTTGCGGATCGAGGTGACGTCGGTGCCGTCAACGTTTTCGATACCCATCACGACGCCGAGACGGGCAGCCATCGGGACGGCGTCGATCAGAAGATCGGTGTACCACTGCTCAGACTGATCGTTCATCTGCTCGTAGTAACAGTAGTACCCAGCCACCTGAAGCACGGACGCTCCGAGATCGTGGCAAAGGTGCAACCCTTCGGCTAGCACGTCACGGGCACGTTGACGCACCGCGGGGTCGGCGCTACCAGGGCCAATGCGCCTATGCACTGACAAGCAGATACCACCGATCGTGGTCTCTGTTTCCTCGGCACAACGACGCACCATACGACGGCGGTCCTGACCCCACTCAAGCCGTGCGGCCCTTCCCTCGGTTTCGTCGACCGATAGGTCAACGAAACCGAAGCCGGTCTCAGGCACCTGGGTAAAGAAGCGACGCCAGTCGTCCGCAGTCTCAAGCTGGTTGCCAACAAGAGCTTTCTCGTAAATGCCGAGCGCCACCCCGTCCGACAGCGACTCAGTCATCTCGGCCACACCTCGTCAAGCGTGGAGCGTAGCTGCTGTGCCGCAGCCCTTGGGTCGTCGGCGGCGACGATTGAACGACCAGCGATGACAATGCCGACTGGATGCTCAGCAAAAACCGGGAGGTCCTTGGGAGTGATGCCTCCAGTGACGGTGACCGTGAATCCCATCTCAGCGAGTTCGTCGACCCGCCCGAGGTCCTCGGGCTTCCAGGAGAGGTCTCCGGCGGCCTCACGGTCGCGGGAACGCTTGACGATGACGTGCTGGACACCCAATTCACGCCAGCGGCGGGCACGATCAGCGTCGTACCACTCGTCGGCGAGCTCGACCTGAACTTCGCCACCGAATTCCTCTGCCACCTTGCACACTTGATCGATGGTGGTCAGAGATGCCCCGGCGACACAGGAGACGAGGTCAGCTCCGGCTTCGAAGCACAGCCGGGCGATCTTGGCCCCGGCTTCGGCTATGCGAACGTCGGCAAGAATAGCCTTCCCAGGGTAGACCGCCCGAACGGCACGCACCGCATCCATGCCCTCGGCTAGAACCAGGATGGTGCCACACTCGATGACGTCAACCTCGTTGGACACTTGGGCCAGCGGGGCGAGGGCCGACGGCAGGTCGTAGGTATCAAGAGCAACTTGGAGTCGTGTCATCGTCGTCACCCGGCCAGGGGCTCGAAGCCAAGGAAGGTCGCGGCGTTGTTGATGAGCAGGTCATCGACGTAGCTGCGGTCAAAGCCCTCATCCTCAACCAGACGCGGGCAGAAGACGGCCGGATCGTAGTCAATGCCCGAGACCGAACCGTAGACCTTCTGGTACGAGGCTTTACCGGAATCAGTGCCCAGGAGGATCTGCTTGCCGTAGCCTTTCTCACCAAGGGTCTTGATGAGGTTGACGCGGGTGTTGTCGGGCACGTACTTGATACGGTTGGTGCCGTCGAGTTCAACGTAGCAGCCGAGCTTGCAGATCTGCTCGTGGACCCACGGATCCCAGTTACGCTGCATGTGGCCGATTGCAATTTTGGCGGGATCGACGCCCTGGTTGACGAGGTAGCGAGCCTGCTCGGGGCCGCAGGTTCCGGCCGTCACATGGGTGTTAATAGGGCATCCGGTCTCCTTAGATGCGATAGCCACCGCCTTGCCGGATTTCTGTTCCCACTCGGTAATTTTGCCGTAAGCGGTCGCCCACTTTATGACGCCGGCTCTGGCCCCGGTACGTTCGACGATGGGGCCCATGTAGTCGAAGCGGTCGATGCCCTCGACGATGTCGGCGATGAGCAGATCGGCAATCTGGTTGACGGTGTACTGGTTGACCCAGCTCTGACGCCATTCCAGGTAGACCTTCTGCTGGTGAAATCCGGTGGCCTGGACGACCTGGAGGCCTGGGACCTTCTCAACAACTTCAAGGGTCTTGAGCACACCGCGACCCGAGGATGCGGGGCACATGTCGACGATCGTGGCGCCGTCGGCCCAGCTCCTGGAAGCTTCGACGAAGTAGGTGGCCTCCTGAGCTGCCTTGTCGACGTCGTCGAGCAGATGGTCAGGATCGATGTAGACCTCACCGGCGCCAACACGGATGAGGTGGTCGTGGGCATTGACGACACCAAGCGTGTCGGGTGAAACGTCGCCAGTGATGGTACGAACGACGGCCATTGGGGTGATTCCTCTCTCACGACTGTGTGACGAGAACCATTCAGCCGTCAGCCCGACATCCTTCGCAAGGCCATGAGCTCACATATGTGAATTCACTAAGCGCTAAAACGCCAGTACGATGGTTCAACACCGCGTTTCAGCGGGGCTATGATTACAAAGATTCACATTTGTGAGATTCATATGACTGACCGCGAACACATCCAGACCTTACTGACCGTGGCAAAGCGATACTGGTTGGAACAAGCAACTCAGGCCGAGATCGCCGCTGAGATCGGCTACTCCCGATCAATGGTGTCACGCCTGCTCGATGAAGCGCGGCGCCGCGGAATCATCACGTTTACCGTGCAGCACCCGTTACAACGAGCAATTGAGTTGGAACAGGACCTGACTCGCACCTTCGGGTTAGCGTGCGCGCGCGTAGCCATGTCGGATGACGACTCTGCGGCTCACGAGGTATCACGGATGGCTTCCGATCTCGTGACTACATATATGCACCCGGACTCGGTCATCGCGCTGTCGAATGGGCGTGGAGTAGCTTCGGTGGTGCGCGCCATGACCCCGACACGTCACCCTGAAGCGACAGTGGTCCAGGCAATTGGGGGGACAGCGCGGGGGAATCTACTCCTTGACTCCCCCGAACTGTGTCGCCAACTGGCGGAGCGACTTGGCTGCGCTTACCGAGTGATGCCCGCGCCAGTGTTGGTATCGAATCCGCAAGTAGCAGCGGCTTTAAAGGCAGAGAAATCCATTGGAATGACGATCGCAATGGCCTCCCACGCCGACATCTTGGTAACAGGGGTGGGCGCGGTCGGGGTGAATTCGGTGGCACCGATTTTCGATCATGTGATGCCCGAACGGGCTCATGCCGAGTTGTTGTCGCGGGGAGCGGTCGGCCACATCTGTGGGCACCACATCGATGCTCAGGGCCGTCACGTCGATGCGGACTTCTGCCAAGGGTTGATGACGATACCGATCGACCGAATCCCATCAATCACCCACGTCATCGTCAGCGCTTTCGGAGCCGAAAAGGCCCCGGCTTTGGCTGCGATCCTTCGAGGCGATCTGGTAACGGATCTGGTAACCGACATCGCAACTGCGAAGGCTGTGCTCGATCGTCGTGGCTGAGGTTGGTATGACCGGACCCGCAAAGCAGAATACCCACCTGCCAAGAACTCCGCGAGATCAACAACGTCCCCATCTTCCTCACCAACGACGGCGCACCCCTCGTCGCCGAGGCCGGCAGCCGCCCTCATCCACTTGGCACTGCTCGTATCGTTGGACTTGCTTGCTTCAATGCAACCCGACCCCAGCACGAGACCGCATGAATCCCCTCAGGGGAAGGAAACGCTCGTGACTATCCTCATTCCCACTCCCCGGCCGATCGTTGCTGCACCCATGGCAGGTGGACCCACCACTGTCGCGCTTGCCCTGGCGGTCGCCGAAGCAGGCGGCTTCCCATTTCTCGCCGGCGGCTACAAACCGCCGAAGCCCTCCACGCAGAAATCCAGCAGCTTCAGGCCAAGAACGTTCCCTTCGGCGTCAACATCTTCGTGCCGAGCAACGCCACCGTCGACCCGGCTGCCTTGTCTGCCTATGCCGATGAACTTACCCCGGAAGCCGAACACTACGGCCTGCAACTCGACCCCTGCCCCATCTCCGATGACGACCACTGGGATGACAAGATCGCACTCCTGACCACACATCCCGTCCCCGTGGTGTCCTTCACCTTCGGCCTACCACCCCGCGGCATCATCACCACCCTCCACGAGCACAGCACACAGGCACTGATCACCGTCACGACCCCCGACGAAGCCGTCGCCGCAACCGAACACGGTGCCGACGGGCTCATCATCCAAGGCCCCGCAGCCGGTGGACACAGCGCCACCTTCGACCCCACGCGGACACCACAACCGGAAGACCTCCCCACTCTCGTCTGCCGCGTGCGCAAGGTCAGCCCCTTGCCAGTGATCGCCGCCGGCGGCATCGATGACGCTGAAGCGGTACGAGCAGCACTCGATGCAGGCGCCATCGCGGTTGCGGTAGGGACCCTTCTGCTCCGCACCGACGAAGCCGGAACCTCAGCCATCCACCGGGCAGCACTGGCCGACCCCGCCCTCGACGACACCACCATCACCCACGCGTTCACCGGACGACCGGCCCGCGCCCTCACTAACGACTTCATCACCCAACACCACGCCACCGCATCCCACGCATACCCCGCCGTGCACCACCTCACCCGTCCACTGCGACAAGCTGCCACCCAAGCCAGCGACGCCCACCGGGTCCACCTCTGAGCCGGGACCGGCTACCGCAACGCACCCACCGGCCCAGCCGCCAACATCATCCGCACGCTCTACCCACTCCCCGACGATGAGCAACTCACCTAACCGGCATGGGTGTAACGCTCCTGCGCGGTGATCCTCCGTGATGTGACCCCCATATGTGGTGTACTTGTGTGGGTTCACAAGCATCTTTACCGGGCGAGAGGACGATTCCGATGATTGACATGAGCCGCCGTTCGTTTACTGCCATGGCCATCTTTGGCCCGCTTATCAGCCGAACAGCGTTACCTGAGCATAAGGTGTCCGGGCCACCGATTGACGGGCCGGACAGCCTCCACATCGAGTGGGTACCTGCCCCGTATCAGCAGTACGGATCTGATCCGGTGAAGTACGGAAATCACGACCTTGCGCGCCGCCCCTCTGCGCCTTCGCTGACGAGAATCGTCATCCACGACACCGAGGAGACCTACGACAACACCATCAAACTCGTGGAGAAGCCGAACTACCTCGCATGGAACTACACGTTGAGATCTTCTGACGGTCACGTTGCGCAACACCTCGATCCCAAGGACATCGGCTGGCACTCCGGGAACTGGTACTACAACATGCACGCCCTCGGACTCGAACATGAGGGTAAGGCTCTCGAGGGAGAATCCTGGTATACGGACGCGATGTACCGCTCGAGTGCAGCGCTAGTCCGCTATCTGTGCGATAAATATGAGATCCCGCTGACGCGTGGTCGCGTCATTGGCCATGACGAGGTTCCTGGCATTGACACCGAGCACATCAAGGGGATGCACTGGGATCCGGGCGCCTTCTGGAACTGGGCTCGATACTTTGAGCTGTTGGGCCGCCCACTCACCGAGGGCACGGTGAGCACCAGACCCAAGCGCGGCGACGTCGTGAGGATTATGCCTGATTTCGAAATGAACACGCAGGCCTACAACGGCCAGGTCGTCAGAGGAGTGAACTTTGTGACGGCGAGGCAAGCCCCGTCGTCGGATGCCCCGACGGTTGTTGATGCCGGTATCAGCCCGGAGCCGGCAACAACAGAACCTGCCGACGTCGGCGCCCGGCTGAACACGGGTGCGGAGTATGTCGTCGCAGAGGTTGGAGGGAAGAACGACGAGTGGGTCGCCGTCTGGTACCTGGGAGCTAAGGCGTGGTTCCACAATCCCGCTCGACAGCCGGTGGCACGAGTTGTCCCGGGAGCGCGAACGATCACCGTGATTTCGCGCACGTCAGGTTATGGCCGGGCGTACCCGGAAGCCTCTGCCTATCCGGACGGCACCTGGGTGCAGCCCGAGGCTGCGTTGCCGTACGTGTTGGAGCCTGGTCAGCGCTATGTCGTCATCGACTCTCAGCCTGCGACAGACTATTACCGGTCCACGACGTTCGACGCCCCGCCGCCCAAGGACCACGTCAATGTGACCGGAAAGGACCGGTACGTATGTGTCTTCCTGGGACACCGTCAGGGCTACCTGAAAGCCACAGACGTGCAGAGCTGACGTCGGCGGTAGGAGTCGCGCAGAGGGACGGACGCGGTGATGGACGGCTGCTTGGGGCAGTGAGGGTGCGTTGCGCATGAGTGTGTGTCGATACCCATACGCAGGTACTGGCCTGCCTTGGTCCGATTTGGTGAGGATGGGTGGGATCCGGTAACGTTTGCCTGGTCGCCCGGGCGGTCGGGTGAACGAAGAGGATGACCCTCCTGAGGAGTTGTTTTCGGGGCATTGGCGCAGTTGGTAGCGCGCTTCCATGGCATGGAAGAGGTCAGGGGTTCGAATCCCCTATGCTCCACCAGACACGATGTTCCGGCGTGGTGGACGCCGCAGCGGAGGATCGTGTCGAAGGCCTGACGAGGTCGCCCGCGGGGCATTGGCGCAGTTGGTAGCGCGCTTCCATGGCATGGAAGAGGTCAGGGGTTCGAATCCCCTATGCTCCACGTAAAATAAGAACATCGAAGCTTGCCCCGCCTGATGGTGGGGCAGTTTTGTTTCTGCGGTGACGTGCGCCGGGGCGTCGATGCTCGTATGGGCGAGGACGCTGACGGTGGCCTCGGCGGATATGTGGGGCGTTCTCTTCGTCGTCGACGGTGATGTGGGTGAACAGTGTGCGGTTGAGGATGCGGCGTTCGGCTGATTCGCAATTGTTGGTGGAGGTCGTCGAGGACTTCGGTGAGCTGATCCAAGCCTGTTCAGGCATCGGTCTAGAAACGGGGACGAGCACATGTCGAAGTGGCAGGTTCCCGGGAAACCGCAGATACGGCGCTACGCCCCGGACGAGAAAGCGGCGGCGGTCCGGATGGTCCCGCTGCGAGCAGGGCTGGCTATGTCAACTTCATTTGGCCCCGGGTTGTCGGTCTGGCTGGGCCCCGGTTGGGTGCGAGAAGCCAACCCAGAGTGAACTCCGGGCAGCTTATGGGGGGCAGTTCATGTCAGTGGTGTCGGCGCAGGCGCAGGGAGTTGGTGATGACGCTCACCGAACTGAGGGCCATGGCGGCTGCGGCGATCATCGGGGACAACAGCCAGCCGAAGGCGGGGTAGAGCACTCCCGCGGCGATCGGAATGCCGATGACGTTGTAGATGAATGCGAACAGCAGGTTCTGCTTGATGTTGCGCATAGTGTCGACGGACAGGTCGCGGGCCTTGACCAGGGCTGCGAGGTCGCCGCCGAGGAGGGTCACGTCTGCGCTCTCGATGGCGACGTCGGTCCCGGTGCCCATGGCGACGCCAACGTCCGCCCCGGCCAGGGCAGGGGCGTCGTTGACGCCGTCACCGGCCATCGCGACCGTGTGACCTTGCTCCTGGAACCGCTGGACGTGCCCATGCTTCTGATCCGGAAGCACGTCCGCGATCACCTCGTCGATGTGGAGCTCGTCGGCGATGGCGTGGGCGGTGGTGGCGTTGTCCCCGGTCAGCATCACGATCCGCATGCCACGGTGACGTAGGTCGTCGATGGCCTGGGCGGTGGTGGGCTTGAGTGGGTCGGCGATGGCCAGGATGCTTGCAGGCTGACCATCGACAGTCACGATGACGGCAGTGGCTCCTTGGCGACGGAAGGCGTCGATGTCGTCGGTCAGGGGGGTCGTGTCGGCATGCTGGGTCGTGAGGAAGGCAGGGCTGCCGACCATGACCTGGTGACCGTCGACCAATGCTTGGACGCCGCCACCCGGGCGGGCGGTGAATGCAGTGGCGGTCGGTACGGTGACGTCGCGTTCTCGCGCCGCGTCGACGATCGCGCGGGCCAAGGCATGTTCGGACCCGGACTCGACAGCGGCCGCCATGGCCAGCACGATCTCGGCGTGGTGGCCGGCGACGACCTTCTGGTCGACGAGGCTGGGATGGCCCTGGGTCAGGGTCCCGGTCTTGTCGACCACCAGGGTGTCGATCTTCTGCAGTCGTTCGAGTGCTTCGGCGTTCTTGACCAGGACGCCATCGCGGGCTCCGCGACCAACCCCGACCATGATGGACATGGGTGTGGCAAGGCCAAGCGCGCAAGGGCAGGCGATGATGAGCACGGACACTGCAGCAACGATCGCGAACGGTAGCCGGGGCTGTGGCCCGACCGTGGCCCAGACGGCGAAGGTGATCAGTGCGATGCCGATCACGACCGGCACGAACACAGCGGAGATCTTGTCGACGAGCCCTTGGATGGGGGCTTGGGAACGTTGCGCCTGGGACACGAGGTCGACGATGCGGGCCAGGGTCGAGTCGGCGCCCAGGCCGGTGGCCTCGATGACCAGGCTGCCGCCGCTGGTGATGGTGCCGCCGATCACACGGTCGCCGGGGTTCTTGTCAACAGGTACCGGCTCGCCGGTGATCATGGATTCGTCGACGTAGGCGTGGCCGTCAACCACGATGCCGTCTGCTGGGATCTTCTCACCGGGGCGGACCCGGCAATGGTCGCCGACCTGCAGGTCCGCGGATGGCACTTCCTCTTCTTCTCCGTCGGAGTTGATGCGGTGCGCGGTGGCTGGCGACAGGTCCAGCAGGGCGCGGATGGCACCCGAGGTCTGGTCGCGTGCCCGCAGTTCGAGTACCTGCCCCAGCAGCACCAGGGTGATGATCACGGCGGCGGCCTCGAAGTAGACGCCGACCCGGCCACCGTCATCACGCATGATGGCCGGGAAGATCCCCGGGGCCAGGACGGCGACCACACTGTAGAACCACGCGGCACCCGCACCGAGGCTGACGAGGGTGAACATGTTGAGGTGCCGGCTGGCCACTGATCGGGCGCCACGTGCGAAGAATGGCCACCCGGCCCACCACACCACGGGGGTGGACAGCGCGAGTTCGACCCAGGGCACCCATGCCCCGACGGCCAGGGCCGGGACCATCGCCAGCACCACCAGGGGCAGGCTGAGCACGGCTGCCACGCGGAGACGGCGGCGCATGTCTGCCAGCTCTGGGTTGGGTCCGTCGTGGACGCCCACCGAGACCGGTTCGAGCGCCATGCCACAGATCGGGCACTCGCCCGGCCCATCCTGCCGGATCTCGGGGTGCATGGGGCAGGTCCATTCGCCATCGCGTGGGCCGGTGTCGGCCTGTGGCGGCGGGGCGCTTTGCCCGCCGTGCTGTTGGTGGGCAGCAGGCTGCCCGGGGTGGGTGTGCTGGTGTGCTGCTGGCGCGGGGGGCTGTCCGTCCGGTTGGAGGAACATGCCGCACTTGGGGCAGCGGCCAGGGTGGTCACTGGTGACCTCGGGGTGCATGGGGCAGGTGAAGGAGTCCCCTTCAGCCGTGATGGGCTTGTCGGGTGGGGTAGGGCTGGTCATGGTCTTCTTCGTCCGTTGAGTGGTGGTGCTCTGTGGTGCTGGTGGGCGCGTGGTGCGAGGTTCTTGGCTCAGTGGTGATCGGCCCCGTGGTTCATCATCCGCATCATGAGCCACATTATTACTACGCAGCCGAGGGCGGGGATGGCGGCGGCCATGACGCCGCCTGCGGAGAGGCTGGCACGACCTGTCCACAGGTATCCGGCCACGATGAGCAGCATCGGGGCACACATCAGCAGGTGCATCCAGTGGTGGCTCTTGCCGTGGCCTGTCATCTTCGGATCGTGCCGGTGCTGCACGGGCTCGAGTACCGGGTCGGCGGCGGGGCCGGGAGCGTCGCTGTCACTGCGGTTGAGCTGGGTGGGGCTTGTGTACATGGTGGTCTCCTTCGTCGTGTGTGGCTGGCTGCCGTCACCATCCAGACTGTCGAGCGTCCATGAAGCTGGACCGGGGCAAATGATGAAGGTTTGACCAAGACGTCGGAGGCATGTGCGGGCATGCGGCGGTGCGGTTCCCGGGGTGACGCGGGAACCGCATCGGCGTGGGCTGGGGTCAGTAGCGCAGGCTGGTCATCATGCCGATCTCGGCGTGGTAGATGTTGTGGCAGTGCAGCATCCAGGCTCCGGGGTTGTCGGCCTGCAGGTCGGCCTCGATGGTCTGCATGGGCAGCAGCAGCACGGTGTCCTTGCGCAGTCCGTTGCTGCCCGGCAGGGACCAAGTGTGGCCGTGGATGTGCATCGGGTGGGCCATCATCGTCATGTTCGTCATCCGCATCCGGACCCGCTGTCCCGGGCTGATCGACAGGGGTGTGTCCTCACCGAACTTCTTGCCGTTGATGCCCCAGGCGTAGGGCTTCATCTGGCCGTTGAGCTGGACCTCGAGGGTCTGCTCCGGTTCCTTGTCGGGCAGCTTGGCTGCGTCGGCGGCGCGCAGGGCGGTGCCCAGGACAGCCTTTCCTCCGAGTTCGGGGATTCGGGTGGTGGCCGGCGGAATGCTGCCGGCGCCGGTCTTGACGATGGCGCGGGCGGGAGTACCGGTCTTGCCCTCGGGGGCGGCCTGCAGCACGAAGACGCCGTCGCCGACGGTGACGGTGGCGTCGATCCTTTCTCCCATGGCGAGGTAGATGGCCGTCGCCTCGACCGGCTGCACGGCGAAACCGTCGGCGTGGGTGATGGTGAATCGGTGCCCGGACAGGCCGACCTTGAAGATCGTGTCGGCTCCGGCATTGATGAGCCGTAGCCGGACCTTGTCCCCGGGGCGTGCCGTGAGGGTGCGCGGTGCGGCCGGGATCCGGCCGTTGACGACGTAGTGCGGGTAGCTCACGTCTCCGGCATCACCCAAGGGGGAACTGCCGTGGTCCATGCCTCCCATGTCGTGGTTCATTCCTTGGGACAGGGGGCCGCTGTTGGCCTTGAAGTCGGCGAAGATCGCATCCGGTGACTTGCCAACCCCATCGGTCCAGTCATCCAGGACCAGGACCCATTCCGCGTCGTGGTCGCCCGGATCGCGTGGGTCGTCCAGCACGAGGGGAGCGTACAGCCCCCGGTCGATCTGGACTCCGCTGTGGGGATGGAAGAAGTAGGTTCCGGCATGGGGTGCGACGAACTCGTAGGTGAAGGCACTCTTGGCGGCGATGGGGTCCTGAGTGACACCAGGCACACCGTCGGAGGCGTTGCGCAGGGCAATGCCGTGCCAGTGCACCGAGGTGGCTGTGGGGAGCTGGTTGTCGACCGTGACCCGGAACAGGTCGCCCGCCTTGCCGCGCAGGACGTTCCCGTCGAGTTCGTCGGTGTAGGCCCAGGTCTTGGCCAGGACACCGCCCAGGTCCAAGGTGACAGGGCGCGGGGTCAGGATGTGGGTGACGGTCGTCGCCCCGGCCGGGGTGGCGAGTGGTGTCTGGGTCGGGATGGCCCATGTGGCCGGGGTGGTGCTGGCCGGGGAGGGCTGCTTGGCGCCGCATGCAGCCAGGGCGCTGGTGGATGCCAGGCCGAGGCCGGCGAGCAAGGCCTGTCGGCGAGTGATCGTGTTCATGCCCACGACTCTTCCCGCCCCGCATTGTGACCGGGTCAGGGAAGTGTGGAGATTCGATCAAGACTTCGTGGCAGCACCAGGGTGAACGACGCACCGCAGCCCACCCCCGGACTGGCCGCCAGCACGTCGCCCCCATGTGCCCGGGCGACGGCTCTGGCGATGGTCAGGCCGACTCCGGTTCCGCCGTCGACGTCACGGACCCTGCGTGATCCTTGGTGGAAGAAGCGTTCGAAAACGTGGGACACCTCACCGGCGGGTATGCCTGCGCCGGTGTCGCTGACCTGGATGGACACCGAGTCCGTGTCAGACCAGCTCGTCACACATACCTCACCCCCGCGCGGCGTGTGCTGGACGGCGTTGCGCAGCAGGTTGTCCAGGACCTGGCCGATGCGTGCAGGGTCGACATCCACCTCCACGGGGCAGTTGCCACGGGTCACCAGCTGGATACCTGCCTCGGCACAGGCTTTCGCACACGAGGTGACCGCCGATTCCACCAGGTCATCGATGCGGGTCAGCCGTAGTTCCAAGGGGATCCGCCCCTCCTCTGCCCTGGAGACCTCGGAGATGTCGGCCGCCAGCGCCGTGATGCGCTCGTTCTGGCGTTGGAGGACCTCAAGAACCTCCGGCCCATACACGGCGACTCCGTCCTGGAGGCTCTCAAGCGTCACCCTCGTCACGGACAGGGGCGTTCGCAGCTCATGGCCAAGATCGGTCAACATGCGTCGTCGGGTGGCCTCCGTGGCCGCGATCTGGGCCGCCATCCGGTTGAACTCATGGGCCACGGATTCGAGTTCGCGCCCCAGTGGCGGCATGCGCACGGGGTCGTCGTAGTTGCCGTGCGCGACCCTCTCAGCCCCCTCGGCCAGGGCATCCAGCCCTCGGATGAAGCTGCGGTTCAGCACCCATGACGTCACCGCCGCGATCATCATCGCGGCGGCAAGTCCCAATCCCAGGGAGGCCGCACCGGCGTCATGGAAGGCACGCTCGGCATGGTCCAGCACCATGGGCTGGGTGTGCCCGGCCTCGGCCATGTGCTTCTTGAACAACGGCGGGCCCATCTCAAGGGCGGTCAGGACCAGCGTGACGCTCATGGTGACCAGGACGGCGAACTGGGTCCACACCAGCCGTCGACCCCACGACAACCCGGGCCACAACTTTGATGGCCGTCCTCCCATCAGCCTCGGCCCATCCGGTAGCCCACGCCCCGCACAGTCAGCACGTAGCGGGGATCGGCGGCCTCCTCACCCAGCTTCTTGCGAAGGTGTGCCACGTGGACATCGACCAGATGGTCGTCGCCGACCCAGTCCTCGCCCCAGACCATGTCCGTGAGCTGACGCCGGCTCAACACACGTCCGGGATGCGCGGACAGCGCCTTCAGCAGGTCGAACTCGGTGCGTGTCAGGTCCACCGCCACACCATCCATGAGAGCTTCGCGCGAGTCGGGATGCACCACCAGTTCCCCGATCCTGCGGGCGACGGATGCCGAAGCCGTGGATCTCGGGCGACGCAGCATCACCTGGACGCGTGCCACGAGTTCGCGCGGGCTGAAGGGCTTGGTGAGGTAGTCATCCGCGCCCACGGACAACCCGATGAGCATGTCCACCTCGTCAGCTCGCGCGGTCAGCATCAGGACGTAGCAGTCGCTGAAGGTGCGCACCTTGCGACAGACCTCCACTCCGTCGAGGCCCGGAAGGCCGAGGTCGAGGATGACGACATCCGGCTGCTCCTCCCGGATCCGCGAAACCGCCTCGTTCCCGTCTGCACAGGTGTCTGCGGCCATGCCGGCCCGTTCCAGGTAGTTCTTCACCGTGCCGGCCAGCACCGGTTCGTCGTCGACCACCAGCACCGAAGTGCGCGCCACATCGCTCATGGCTCCATCTCACCACGAGACCCGGCAGGCGTCACCTCGTCGGTTGCGAGGACGGGGACATGTTGTGGTTCATGCTGCCCATGTCGTGGTTCACGCCGGACATGCTACCCATGTCATGGGTCATGACGCTCGACGACGTGTCACCTCCCAGGACTGCCGGATCGACCATCCCGAAGATCATCGCCACGTGGGCCACCACGAGGAAGGCCGCCACCATCGCCACGTGCATCCGCAGACGGTTCTCACTACTGCGGCCCAGGACCCCCGCCTCGAGGAGACTGATCACGAGCATGGGCAGGCCACCGACCAGGTAGCTGAGGACCGCGATGACATCAGCCGGGCCGCGCCATCCCCCATTCATGGTCAAGGGCACCACCGCGTGGACCATCAGGTGCGTCCCGATGAAGACCCACACGGGACCGGCGAGCAGGCCAGCAGCCCGACTGAGCCTCGCCACCCACGGGGCTGCGGGCCGGTCATTGCGGCGCCCCAGCAGCATGACCAGTTCCGTGATCGCCAAGGTCTCGGCCAGGATGACCGGGAGGGCCATGAACAACAGCAGGTTCCACGGTTGCCGCACCGCGAGAAGTTCCATGTAGTGGGTCATCGCCATGCCAGCCATGCCCGAGCCAGCAGTCAGGTCGGGCACGGCCAGGGCCAGCCCGACCACGGCCACGCTGACAATTCCCAGGAATGCGAGGGACCCACGAGCCAGGGATGAGGATTCATTCGTCGTCATGACGACAAGCCTCCAGGCGGCATGACGAGCCACGAGCAAGACAGTGTGAAGAAATGATCAAGATCCACCGCGAACACCGGCTGTCACCCACCTCCCCGTCCGGACCATCGATGCCCCGGACCTGTGCAGTACCCGCAGTGGCACAGAAACCCACCAGAAGTCGACCGGCACTCGGTTCGGCCGCCTCTCTGCCGTGCACTGCTCTCGATGGCCACGCCATGACCCGTCGACTCACAGAGTCTGGCGAGCTCGCGTGTGGGCGAGGCGATAGGAGTTGGTTCCGGTCTCGATGATGGTGGCGTTGTAGGTGAGGCGGTCGACGATCGCTGCACAGGGCCTGGGGTCAGTGAAGGTGTCGGTCCAGGCGGAGAAGGACTGGTTGGACGCGATCGCGATGGCGTTCTTCTCCTCCCGCTCTGTAAGGACCTGGAACAACAGCTCGGCGCCGCGCCGGTCGAGCTCCATGTCGCTGTGGGGCTCGAGGGACTGCTTGCCTGGCCGGCCACCTCAACCCAACCGGATGTCCGCCTACTCAAGCAGTGTCTGACCGAGAGTTTCCAGGTGTGGCTGACCGGATCGCAGTCGCCGGAGGCATGACGCTCAAGTCGACTATTCCAAGCGAAAGCCATGCTGCAGGACCAAGCCCACCATCCTCGCTCTCATGCCCAGCGTTGCTCACGTTGTACTGACTGGGGACGTTGATGAATCGCGAGAGGGGAAGCTCAGCGTCGGGCCGACCTTGACATTGCAGGGCACTTGTCCGGTCGGGGCATGTGTTCCATGTCCACGATGACCTCCCAGGCAGTGCCACAAGTACAACTTGTAGTAGCGCCCGTGGGACGAGGTCTCTTGGCGGACGCGAATCAACGTGTCCGATCAGTACACCAGCATCGCCAAGTCACAGTACGGTCGCGTTATATGTCCGCAACCTCCACCGATCGTCCATTCCGCGTCGGTCGGCCTCGCCGGATCCAATTCGATCCAGCACGGTCCACGAGCAATTCCCCAGCCCACCGAACCGAAGGAACTCCGGATACCCACCGCCAAGCAGCCACACCACGGCAGCCCGCAGAGCAAATCCATGGGCCACCAGGCACACCGTCTGGTTCTTCTGCTCGTCCACGGCATCCCTGACCGCCGCCGTCACCCTCTCGGCAACCTCGGCGGTCGTCTCGCCGTCAGAGCGCCGGAAATCCTCGCCAGAGGCCATCAGGCGCGTGTAATGGGGGTCGTTGCGATGTAGATCGGGCACGGTCTCCCCCGCCCACTGACCTACGTCGACCTCTTTGAGCCGGTCATCGAAACCGACCTCGAGACCGGTAGCACGCCCGATCGTCTCGGCCGTCACCCTGGCACGCACCAACGGCGATGACACGATCGCCACCGGATCCATCCCGGCAATGACGGGCGCAACGGCCTCGGCCTGGGCAATCCCCACCGAGGACAGCGGAATGTCCAACTGCCCCTGGAGCCGTCCGTCGGCGTTGAACTCGGTCTCGCCGTGCCGAACCAGGACGATCCGCGTCGTCACATCTGGTCCCAGTCGAGCTGCTCCTCAGGCAGCTGCAGGTCGACGGCCGGGCAGTCCTTCCACAGCCTTTCCAGGGAGTACAGTTCGCGTTCCTCCTGATGCTGTACGTGCACCACGATGTCGACGTAGTCGAGCAACACCCAACGGTTCTCCCGCTCTCCCTCGCGGCGGGCGCGATGAGCCTCGTGCTCATGCATGGTCTGGTCGATGGCGTCGACCACGGCCGACACCTGACGCTCGCTGGCCGCAGAGATGATGACGAAGATGTCAGTGATGGCGAGGTGCTCCGAGACGTCAAGGGCGACGATGTCGAAGCCCTTCTTGTCAAGGGCGGCGTGTGCCGCCACACGGGCGAGCTCGATGGCCTGTTCGGTGGCGCTCAATGATCCTCCGGATTGATGTTGATGTTGTCGTGATAGAGACCGCGCTTGTTGATGTACTGCACGATGCCATCCGGCACGAGGTACCAGATCGGCATGTCCTCCCCGACCCGCTGACGGCAGTCGGTTGACGAAATGGCCATAGCCGGCACCTCGAGAAGAGTGACCTTCTCAGCCGGCAGATGGGAGATGTCCTTGGCTCCCAGCGGCACCCCAGGACGCGACACCCCAATGAAGTGTGCGAGGTCGAACAGTTCCTCAGCGCCACGCCACGTGAGGATGTGACTCAGCGCGTCGGCACCGGTAATGAAGAACAGATCGACATCACTGCCTCGCTCTCGTCGCAGATCCTTGAGGGTGTCGACGGTGTACGTGTCCCCCGGACGATCGATGTCGACCCGTGACACCGAGAATGACGGGTTCGACGCCGTCGCGATGACCGTCATGAGGTAACGGTCCTCGGCCTGCGAAACCTTGCGTCCCTTCTTCTGCCAGGGCACGCCAGTGGGCACGAAGACGACCTCGTCGAGGTCGAACCTGGCCGCAACCTCAGAGGCTGCGACGAGGTGGCCATGATGAATGGGGTCGAAGGTACCGCCCATCACCCCGAGCTGGTAACGGCGTCCGTTGTGGACCCGCGCCAGCCCCAGCTCAACACTCGGCATCAGGAATGCGGCCGACCCTTGCCGATACCACGAACGATGCCAAGTGCAATCAGCAGCACCAGCAGCGTCAGGATACCGACGACGAGGGCCGAGGACTCCATGAGAAGAGGAACCATGCTCATGGCGTCTCAGCCTATCCCACAACCACCCCAGAACGACCGTTGAACGGTCAAGGACGGCCTCACGGACGGGTCTGACCGTCTCCCTGCAAGACGTAGGTCGTCGTCGTCATCTCCCACAGACCCATCGGTCCGCGGGCATGGAGCTTCTGGGTGGAAATACCGATCTCGGCACCAAATCCGAACTCCCCGCCATCGACGAACCGGCTGGAGCAGTTCACCAGCACCGCCGCGGCATCGACGCTGGAGGTGAAGAACTCCTGGGAGGTCATCGACCTTGTGACGATCGTCTCCGAGTGGCCCGAACCGTGCTTGGCGATGTGGTCGACGGCCTCCTCCAGGTCGTCGACGATGTGCAGCGCGAGGTCCAGGGACAGGTACTCGTCGTCGTACTCATCGGGCTTGGCCGGCACGATGCGGGGATCCAGCCGAATACTGTCCTCATCGCCATGCACCGTCACTCCGCGATCGCTCATGGCGTCCACCAGCAGCGGCACTGCGGTGTCCGCAATTCCCCGATGCACCAGCACCGTCTCGATGGCATTGCACACACTGGGACGCTGCGTCTTGGCATTGACGGCGATGCTGATCGCCATCTCCACATCGGCACTAGCGTCGATGACGAGGTGGCAGTTGCCGGTTCCGGTCTGGATGACGGGCACCTCGGCCCCGGAGACGACGGCGTTGATGAGCCCGGCCCCACCACGCGGAATGAGCAGGTCGACGTCCCCACGGGCAGCCATGAGCTCGTCGGTGACCTCATGGCCACCCTCGACGAGCTGCACCGCCTCACGGATTTCCTCGGGCAACCGGGAGCGCATCGCCGCGATGACGGCACGGTTGGACTCCAGAGCCGAGGACGATCCTCGCAACAGGCAAGCGTTGCCGGACTTGAGGCAGATACCGGCGGCGTCAGAGGTGACATTGGGACGAGCCTCGTAGATGATCCCGATGACGCCGATCGGCACCCGGACCTGCTCCACCTTGACTCCCAGCGGGGTGTGCCAGCCACGCACGACCTCACCGACGGGGTCGTCGAGCCGAGCGACCCCTTCCAGGCCGACGGCCATTCCCTCGACCCGTTCCGGGGTGAGGGTGAGACGGTCGACAATGGCCTCGTCCATCCCGTCCTCACGGCCACGATCGACATCGGCACGGTTGGCGGCCAGGATGTCGTCGACGTTCTTGCGCAACCCGGCGGCCATGGCCATCAGCAGGTCGTCCTTGTCGATGCGACGCAGCCGACGCAACACCGTGGCAGCAGATCGGGCAGCCTTGGCCTGTTCGATGACTCGCGAGCTCATGGCCACATGGTATTCGTCAGGTGGGCAACACCACCATGGTGACCACAGCGACGGTGAGTCACTTCTTGGTAGTTCGACGACGGCTCAACACCATGGCGTCGCGATGGATGATCTCCCGGGACGCCGCCGGGCCCATTTCCGCGGCCAGCCAGGCGCTCGAACGTCCTCTCATCACGCGCACCTCGTCATGGGAGAACTGAGCGATGCCGCGCCCGACGAGCCGACCGTCCGGGGCTAGGATCGTCACCGGATCACCCGCCTGGAAATCCCCGTGAACCCGAGTGACACCCACCGCCAACAACGACGAATGGCGTGTGGTGAGGGCCTCGACGGCCCCCTCGTCGATGACGATCTGGCCCTGCGGGGTAGCGGCGTCGGCCAGCCACAGCAGACGCCGGGACCGCCGCGTCGCCATCGGTCGGAAGTAGGTGCCCACGGCTGCCCCACCCAGGACGCCACGGGCGTCCGAAGCCGATGCGAGCACCACAGGGACCCCCGCGCTGGTGGCCATTCGGGCGGCCTCCAGCTTCGTCGTCATGCCCCCGGTACCGACCCCGGATCCGGCCTTGTGGGTGTCGATCTCCAGCGCGTCAATGTCCTCGACGACATCCAGACGACGGGCGTCCGGGGAATCCGGATGAGCGGTGTAAAGGGCGTCGACGTCAGACAGCAGCACGAGGGCCTGAGCGCGCACCAACTCAGCCACCAGGGCAGCGAGTCGGTCGTTGTCGCCGAACTTGATCTCCCCGGTGGCAACGGTGTCGTTCTCGTTGACGATTGGCACGACTCCCAGCTCGAGCAGGGTGTCCAGGGTCGACCAGGCATTTCGATAGGAGGTGGGGCGGACCAGGTCATTGACGGTCAGCAGTACCTGTCCGACCCGCAACCCGTGGCTGGCAAAACGTGACGTGTAGTGGGCCAGCAGGATTCCCTGCCCGACCGAGGCTGCCGCCTGCTTGCCGGCCACGCTCCGTGGGCGGTGGGTCATTCCCATCGCTGGGAACCCGGTGGCGATGGCTCCTGAGCTCACCAGGACGACCCGCTTGCCGTCCGCGACGACCTCGCTAAGCACGTCGACCAGCTCGTCGACACGGCGAACATCGATCCCGCCGCCGGGCAGGGTCAACGAGGATGATCCGATCTTGACCACCACAGTGGTGGCCGCGGAAATGACTCGACGTTGATCAGTCACGGCTCTCGAACCGCTCATCCTCGGCGACGCGGGCACGCCACGACTCACCCCGTGGATCGCGGCCTACCTGGCCGTATTCCTCACGGGCGCGGTGATATTCGCGATCCATCTCGCGACGACGGGTGGCCGAGGGACGCTCGGTCTCCAGACGCTGGTCCTCACCGCGGCGGGACAACAGCTCGGCACCCGACTCGATCTGCGGGGCGAAGTCGAAGATGACGGCGTCCTCACCACCGACGGCGACGGCGTCACCGGCAATGGCCCCCATGGCCAGCAGCTCCTCCTCGACGCCCAGGCGGTTGAGGCGATCCGACAGGTAGCCGACGGCCTCCGGGTTGTTGAAGTCAGTCTGAGCGACCCAACGAGCCGGCTTGTCACCGGTCACACGCCACAAGAAACCGCCCTCACCGTCGCCCTGACGCTTGATGGAGAAGGCCGGGCCCTCCTCCTTGGGCCTGGGCCGGATGACGATCCGCTCCGGCTCGGGTTCGGGCTCGTCCTCGCGAGCCTTCTCGACCAGATCGGCCATGGCGAACTTGAGGGAGTTGAGCCCCTCTCCGGACTTCGTCGAGACACGGAAGACCGCCCAGCCACGCTTGCCGACATCGTCGAAGACGATGTCGGCCAGGTCAGCGGCGTCTGGGACGTCAACTTTGTTGAGCACCACCAGACGTGGACGATCCTCCAGGCCACCATGGGCAGCAAGCTCCCCCTCGATGACGTCGAGGTCGGTGACAGGGTCGCGACCCGGCTCGTAGGTGGCGCAGTCGATGACGTGGACGATGGCCCGGCAGCGCTCGATGTGGCGCAGGAAGTCGAAGCCAAGACCCTTGCCCAGCGAGGCTCCCGGGATGAGGCCGGGCACGTCCGCGACGGTGTAGGTCGTCTCCCCTGCGACGACCACGCCAAGATTCGGCACCAGGGTGGTGAAGGGATAATCGGCAATTTTCGGCTTGGCTCGCGAGATCGCCGCGATGAGGCTGGACTTTCCGGCCGAGGGGAATCCCACCAGGCCGATGTCGGCGACGACCTTGAGCTCGAGCAGGACCTTGCGCTCCTCCCCGGCCTCACCGAGCAAGGCGAAGCCGGGGGCCTTGCGCGCCGAGTTGGCCAGCGCGGCATTGCCGAGACCACCACGACCACCGGCCGCGACGACGAGCTCGGATCCCGCTCCGACGAGGTCTCCCAGTGGCTCGCCGGTGTCGGCGTCGGAGACGACCGTGCCCTCGGGAACACCCAGGACGATGTCGGAGCCGTTGGCCCCGGCTTGGTTGTCACCGCGTCCGGGCTCTCCGTTGGTGGCCTTGCGAGTGGACTGCCAGTGATAGTCGACCAGGGTCGTCACCTGGGGGTCGACGCGCAGAATGACCGACCCGCCATGACCGCCGTTGCCACCATCGGGGCCGCCCAACGGCTTGAACTTCTCACGTCTGACGGAGGCGCAGCCGTGTCCCCCCTTGCCCGCCACGGCGGTCAGCGTCGCGCGGTCGACGAAGGACGGGATGGCCATGTTCTGCTCCTCGAAGATGGGGTCGGGCCGTCTGGCCCAGGGTGGATCACAAGTCTAGACGCCGGGACGCGCCACCCCTTCCAGGTGGCGCGTCCCGAACTGTCAGGCCTGTGCTGGTCGTTCCGGTCCAGCAGCTCGACGCGGCGGAGCTCCTTCAACCTTCACGGCATCTGCGGTATGCCGTGGCGTACCGGAGGGCTCGTCCCTCTCCGAGCCGTCCGGAGCCTCAGCGCGGGCGTCCTGGGAAGGAATCTCCACGGCGTCACCGGAGGCTGCCAAAGTCTCCTGAGAAGTTCTCTCCCTGGACTCAGACGCGGCGCGCATCTGGATACCAGTGTGGTGGGACAGCGGCACGTCCTTGAGGAGGAAGGCCAGCAGACCTGCTACAGCAACCATCGGGGCCATCCACAGGAACAGCGGGGTCAGGGAGTTGACGTAGGCCTGGACGATACCGTCCCGAATGGCGTCAGGCATCTGATTGACGGCACCCGGGGTCAGCGAGGCTGCGGCGTGGCTGTGCGAGCTCATCGAGCCCAGCGCCTTGAGAACGGTCGGATCCTTGCTGGTGGCCAGGGAGGTGAACAGGTCCGTGACACGATTGGTCAGGCGGGTGGTGAAGGCCACGCCGATAAGAGAAGAGCCCAGGCACACACCGATCTGACGGAAGAAGTTGTTGTGGCTGGTGGCCGTTCCCAGCAGGGTTGGGCGGACGTCGTTCTGGACCGCCATGACGAGCAGCTGAAAGAACATACCCATGCCCAGACCGAGGACGAAGGTGTCGCCCATGATCCGCCAGACCGGGGAGTCCTGGTTCAGGGTCGACATCAGCGTCATGCCACCGGCAGCGACGATCGGGCCGATGATGATGAAGATGCGGTAACGACCTATCCGGGAGGTCAACAGGCCAGTCACCGTCGAGGCCAACAGAATACCGATCGTCATGGGGATGAGCAGTAGACCAGACACCGTGGCCGAGTAGCCGTAGGTCATCTGCATGTAGGTCGGCAGATAGGCCAGCACACCGAACATGGCGCCCATGGCGAGCATTCCGATGATCGTCGAGACGACGAAGGTGCGGTTGTGGAACAGCTCCAGCGGCAGCACCGGATCCTCGACCCGACACTCGACGACGGGCAGCACAGCCCACGCCACGACCGCGACGACGCCCAGGCCGATGATCTGCCAGGACAGCCAGTGGTACTGGGAACCGCCCCAGGTGGCCACCAGCACGATGGCCACGGCGCCGACGTCCATAAGGGTCAGACCTAGCCAGTCAATCTTCGTCGTCAGCTCATGCTTGGGTAGCTTGAGGGCGAAGAGGCAGGCCACCCAGGCCACGACACCCAGCGGCAGATTGATCCAGAACACCCAGCGCCAGGAGATCGAGTCGGTGAGCCAGCCGCCCAGCAGCGGGCCGAGCACCGAGGACACACCGAACATCGCGCCCATCGGCGCCATGTAGGCGGCACGAACGCGCGGTGGGATGAGGTCGCCGGTGATGGCCTGGGACAAGATCATGAGGCCACCGCCACCCAGGCCCTGGATGAAGCGGAAGAAAATGAAGGTGATCATGGTGCCGGCGGTGCCGCACAGGGCAGACCCCAGCAGGAACAGACCAATGGCGATGAGGTAGAGGGCCTTACGACCGATGAGGTCGGAGAGACGGCCATACAGCGGCATACCGACGGTGATGGCCAGGGTGTACGCGGTGATGACCCACGCCATGTGCTCGACGCCGGACAGGTCACCGACAATGGTCGGCAGAGCGGTGGCGACGATCGTCTGGTCCAGGGAGGACAGGAACATCACCATCATGAGGCAGAGATAGACAACCCAGAATCGGCGGTCTGGTTTGAACTTGGCAGCCTCAGGATCGGCAGCAGTTGCAGACATGTTACAGCTTTCTGATGTTGGATGGGAAGTGCGGGGCGCGTTGTCGCGCAGGTTGTGACGAGTCAGCTCGCTGCTCACGGCGTCAAGACCGACACCTGATCGCCGGCCAATTCCGCGGACAGCCTGACCCAGACATCGACGACCCGGTCAAAGGTGCCGACCACCTCGGCAGAACTGGCCCCAGGACGGACCATGGCCGCTTGGAAGACTGAGCGCTCCATCGCCTGGATGGTGCCCACGAGGGCAAGGACTTCCAGAGAGTCCTCGGAGCGGCCGATTCGGCGAGCAGCTGCCGCCATGAGGGCAGCGCGTTGACAGTCAACGGACTCCTTGAGGGCCATCCGAAGCTCGGTGCTCTCCCTGCTGATTCTCATGAGCTCTCGCAGATCGTCGAGGTCGACGTCGAAGCTTCGCCACCTGGCATCGAGCAGGGTGCGAATGGCATCGGCCAGTGACGTCGAGGTGTCCGTCGCGAAGGTCTCGAGGGCCTCCTCCGAGTGGGCGACCACCGGAGGCAGATAGACGTCGTACTTGGACGGGAAGTGGTTGAACACGGTTCGTCGCGACACCCCAGCACGCTCGGCAATGTCGTCGACTGTGACCTCGTCCACCGGCTTCTCGACCGCCAATTCCATTGCAGCACGGCGAATGACGCCCTGAGTGCGGATTGCTGTTGGTGAAGTCACACTCACAATTTTGCACTGAGTGCAGTGTCTGCATCAAGTGCAGAACCTGCACTCAGTACACAAAGGGTCACGCCCTCGGTGAACGATGGCGTGAGAAGGTTCACCGGAAGGCGTGCCAGGCAGCTTTGAGATAGGGCCAGGCACGTTGGGCTGACTCCCGCCACTGCTCGAGCGAGCCGGTGGCCCGATGCACCCAGGATCCGGCTTCCTGACCGACCGATGGCGCCAACCACAGCACCCCGACGACAACCGTGAACACACTCACGACGAGGGCCACTGTGACCATGCGAGTCCACATCCCTCGACGTTGACGAGCTCCCGAGACATTGTCGTGGGTCCGGGAGAACCATCTGGTGAAGAAGGCACCGCCCAGAGCGATGACGAGGCTGGTGACGGCAGCGCCGATCATCGTCCCGCCGATTCCCAGGCCTCCCACGACTCCGGTCGCAACGGCCGAGGCGCAGGCACCAGCCGCCACCTCATAGGGTCGAGGCCACCGGTGACGGGGCTCGGCCTTCTGCGCGGGTGCCGCTTGGGCAGCCCGAGGGTTGTGAGACTCAGCTGCGGCGGGCCGAGAGGAACGAATCGGTGCCAGCGGCGCGGTAATCCTGGGCATCGACCCCGTCGACACCAAGGTCGGCGCGTCCGACCCCGGCTCGATCCGGTACAGCCACCTCTCGTCCTCGCTGAATATCCGATTACCCACGGTTCTCTGATCTCCCATCGTCACAGGGTCGATAACGACCAAGTTTTGAGAGTAGGTCGCCATTTCGTCACTTCCAGCGATCGCGGCACAGTGGCGACCACGGTCGCTGCGAGGATCCGACGACAGTCGCAATCCCCGGCATAATTCTCAGGTTCCGCCAAGTCGCGGGCACACAAATGCTCAGGTACCGAATTCCCGATTCCGCTCAGATCGATCCCCCAGACGCAGATCGGCCCCCACCTCAAGGGCGGGGGCCGATCAACATCTGTGTCGTGGGGACTCAGGCCTCGACCGGGACCTCCACGGGGTTCACGTTGACGATCTTGCGGCCACGACGGGTGCCGAACTCGACATTGCCGTCACGCAGGGCGAAGAGGGTGTCGTCGCCACCGCGGCCAACCCCGTCACCGGGGTGGAAGTGAGTGCCGCGCTGACGCACGATGATCTCGCCAGCGTTGACGAGTTGACCGCCGAAACGCTTCACGCCGAGACGCTGAGCGTTGGAGTCACGACCGTTGCGCGAAGAGGACGCGCCCTTCTTGTGTGCCATGTCTGTCTACCTCAGCCTTCGATTCCGGTGACCTTGACCTGGGTGTACTTCTGACGGTGCCCCTGGCGCTTCTTGTAGCCGGTCTTGTTCTTGTACTTGAGGATGCGGATCTTCGGGCCCTTGGTCTCGCCGAGAACCTCAGCGGTGACCTTGACCTTTCCGAGCGCGTCCTTGTCGGAGGTGACGGACTCGCCATCAACCACGAGGAGCGGGGTCAGCTCGATGCTGCTGCCCGCCTCGTCGGCGACCTTGTCGATCTCGACGACGTCACCCACTGCCACCTTGTGCTGGCGGCCGCCACTACGCACGATCGCGTACACGCCTGACCTACTCTCGTTCTTGTCGTACATTTCCGGGGGCCGGAACCAACGGCCCCGGACAAACCTGACCGACGACTCGCGCCGGACCGGCTGCCCATTTTACATTTCCTGTGGTGGACGGTCAAAACGACCGTCCACCGCCCTTATCCGGGCCCATCCTCACTTGGAATGGGACTTGCCAGAGGAGCCGTTGCGACCGCGTCCACGGCCCTTGGAACGCTCACCACCATCGGCCGGGGCCTGGGAATCCACCGGCTTGTCGAAGCGGTGGTAGCCACGGCCACCACAGGCCTCACACTCCTCAGTGAAGGCCTCAGCCAGGCCGGTGCCGATCTTCTTGCGGGTCATCTGGACCAGACCCAGCGACGTCACCTCGGCAACCTGGTGGCGGGTGCGATCCCGTCCCAGGCACTCGGTGAGGCGACGGACCAGGAGCTCACGGTTGGTCGGCAACACCATGTCGATGAAGTCGACGACGATGATTCCGCCGATGTCGCGTAGCCGCAGCTGACGGACGATCTCCTCGGCCGCCTCCAGGTTGTTGGCGGTGACGGTGGCCTCGAGGTTGCCGGCAGATCCGGTGAACTTGCCGGTGTTGACGTCGATGACCGTCATGGCCTCGGTGCGGTCGATGACCAGCGACCCACCCGAGGGCAGGTAGACCTTGCGCTCCAGGGCCTTGGCGACCTGCTCGTCGATGCGGTGCTCAGCGAAGGGATCCTTATCGGCGTCCTCCCAGTGAGTCAGGCGCGAGGCCATCTCCGGGGCGACGTGATCGACATAGGCCTTGATGGTGTCGTAAGCGTCGTCCGAGCCACCGTTGCCGGCGATGACGAGCTCGGAGAAGTCTGCGGTGAACAGGTCACGGATGATGCGCACCGTCAAGTCCGGCTCCGAGTACAGCATGAGCGGCGCCTTGCTGGTGCTGGCCTTGCGCTCGATGACCTCCCACTGAGCCTTGAGACGGTTGATGTCGCGGACGAGATCCTCCTCGGTGGCCCCCTCTGCGGCAGTGCGCACGATGACGGAGGCATCCGACGGGATGTTGTTCTCGACGATCTTCTTGAGGCGCTTGCGCTCGGAGTCGGCCAACTTGCGGGAGATTCCCGAGAGATGACCGCCGGGCGAGTAGACGACGAAGCGTCCAGGCACCGATATGTGACTGGTCAGACGAGCACCCTTGGCACCCACCGGGTCCTTGGTGACCTGCACCAGGACCTGGTCTCCCGACTTCAGGGCATGCTCGATGCGCTTGTCCTCACCCTCCTTGCCGTACTTGGCCCAGTCGACCTCGCCGGCGTAGAGCACGGCGTTGCGACCACGGCCGATGTCGATGAACGCGGCCTCCATCGAGGGCAGGACGTTCTGGACCTTGCCCAGGTAGATGCTGCCGATCGAGGACGCGGCCGAGGCACGGTCGACGTAGTGCTCGACGAGGACGCCGTCCTCCAGCACCGCCAACTGCGAGTACTCGTCGGACTGACGGACGACCATCTTGCGGTCCACCGATTCGCGGCGAGCCAGGAATTCGGCGTCGGTGATGACCGCGCTGCGTCGGCGACCGGCGGCACGCCCCTCACGACGACGCTGCTTCTTGGCCTCCATACGAGTCGAGCCCTCGATGCCGGTGACCTCGTCAGCCACCGACTGACGCGAGCGCGGCTCACGAACTTTGATGACGACCTCGCTGGGATCGTCGTCAGAACCGCTGATGTCCTCACCACGGCGGCGGCGACGACGGCGACGACGACGGGTGGTATCCGAATTCCGGGACTCCGAGCCATTCTCAGAGCTGTTCCCCGAGTCGTCATCGTCGTCCGACTCGCCCGCCGAAGTGTTGTCCCCGGTGTCCTCGCTGCGCCGACGACGACGTCCACCCCGACGACGGCGACGACGGTTCTGGCCTTCCTCCTCGGAGGTGGTGTCCTCGGACTCGGAGGTCGTCTCCTCCTCGACGGAATCAGCAGTCTTCTCGTCCGACTTCTCGTTCTTCTCGCTAGAGCCCTTTCGGTCCTTGGCCTCGCCCTTGCCCTTCTCAGGCTCGACCTCGGCTGCCTCCTCGGTCTTCTCGGCGGTCTCCTCAGCGTGATTGCCAGCCTCGGACGGACGAGTGGCGCGACGGCGACGCTTCTTCGGCACCGCGGCCTCTCCCCCTCCGATCTCGACGGCCAAGGAGTCGAGGATGTCGCTGGCCGAGCGCTCCTCACCGTCCTTGAGCCCGAAGGGATTGGCCAGGGTTCCCTCAACCTTGTGACTACGGGCCTGGGCCTTGGCCTTGGTCAACGCGGCATTGATGGGATCGTCGTCAGATCCCTTGTTCTTGGCACTCTTGTCATCCTTGGCATCCGTGATGGTCGCCTTGCCCTCGGTATTTTCCTCGGACTTGTCAGAAGCCCGGGAGGAACGACGGCGAGTGGCGCGACGACGCTGGGAGGTTCCACGCTCGGTCTCGACGGACGGAGCGGTCTCAGATGCGCCACGACGGGTGGTGCGGGTCCCGGAATCCTCGTTCGTCTCAGTGGCGGACTCGGTGTTGTCAACCTCGGACGGGGACTCGTTCTCGGCGGCCGCGCGGGTGCTCCTGGTCCTCGTCCGGGTCGACTTGGCAGCGGAGTCGCCATTGCGGCGGGTACGGGTGCGACGCGGCTTCTCGGCCCCGGTCGTCATCTCCTCGGACATCGTGTCCTCGGTCTTCGTCTCGGCAGCCTTGGGGTCCTCAGTCTTCGGGGTTTCGGTCTTCCTGGATTCCTCGACCTTGAGGGTCTCAGCCTTGGCGGCCTTGCGACGGCGTCCCATCGGAGGGCGAGGAAGGTCGGATGCCTCGGCGTCGGAGGTGATGACGGAGCCGCCGGTACCGGCAGCGGTGATCGTCACCGAGGCGCTCGCGGTCTCGCCTTGGGCAGGAGCCCCGGCAGGACGCGATGCGGCCCGACGGCGTCGAGAAGCGGGAATCTCAGCGGTGGAATTCTCGTCAGAATTCAATGTGGTGTTGTCAGTCTCGTCGAGCATTGTGCTCTCCTTGGCCTTTCGGCACGGTCAGTGCCCACCCGGGTACGGCCCTGCGAAAATCCTTCCGCAGACGTGTGCAAACGCCTCGCGCTGAACTGACGGCGTCATCCCCGGCATGGGGCAAAAGCTTTCGGTGAGCCCTCGAGTCCCCCGCGGTCGCCTCTCGGCGTCGCGGTAAGAACCGTCGAGTGGGGTGGCACCCCGTTCACCTGAGTCCCAGTATGTCACGTCACAGGGGTCGATGCCAGGTGACGACGACGTCACCACACCGTTACGGCAGCCCTGGAAAACGGGTCGGCCAGGACCGTCGAAACCCCGCTGGCATCCTCGTCACAGGCGCCCTGAGCCAGTCGCGTTGCCCGCGCGGCGTCAACGTCCAGCGCCGGGCATTTCTCGGCCAACGCACGCAGTACGTCATCCGGCCGAACCAACGGAGTGACGTGACGCAGCATGAGCCGCAGCTTCCCGTCCGAGACGTCCAGACCGATGAGAGCTGCACGGACGTCGAAGGTGCGCATACCGGACTTCGTCATCCGCTCCACCTCGACGGTCTCGGCTGTCATGACGGCTTCCACGGCCTCGGCCAGTTCCGCAACCTCACCAGCGGGCGCGATGAGCCAGGCCGACGCCGTCAACAGTTCGGTGAAGGGGGTGCGATCAGTCTCGACGACTTCCAGCACCTCCATGCCGGGTGGCATTTCGGCGCCAAGGACCGTCAGGACCTTGTCCGGGTCGCAGATCTCGGCCAACGCCACCTCGAGGTACTCGGCCTCCGAGGCCGCCCCGGTAGCCGAGGCGTTGGCGTAGGAGATACGCGGGTGCGGGCTGAATCCCGACGAGTACGCCATCGGAATGTGGGCCCGGTTGAGAGCTCGCTCGAAGGCGCGGGCGAAGTCACGATGGGAGGTGAACCTGACGGTGCCGCGCTTGGCGTACCGCATCCTCAACCTCTGCTTCGGCGGGGCCTGCTGCTCGGGCTGCTTCTGGGCGCGCTTCGACATCGTCAGGCCTCCTTCGCCGGCGCGAGGTCAGGGTTGACCGGGGTCAGCGGGATGAGCGAATGCCCTGACGGACCCACCTGGATCTCGGTACCCATCTGCGGGCACACCCCACAGTCGTAGCAGGGGTTCCAGCGGCAGTCGTCGACGGCTTCGCCGTCTAGGGCGTCCTGCCAGTCGTCCCACAACCAGTCGCGGTCAAGTCCGGAGTCAAGATGGTCCCAGGGCAGCACTTCCTCGTAATCACGCTCACGAGTGGTGAACCAGTCCAGGGAGACACCGAGCGGCTCGAGCTCCTGCTCACAGCATGCCACCCACCGGTCGTAGGAGAAGTACTCGTTCCAACCGTCGAAGACTCCCCCGTCACGCCAGACGGCCTCGATGACCTTGCCGACCCGTCGGTCACCGCGCGAGAGCAGCCCCTCGATGATGCCGGGGCGCCCGTCGTGGTAGCGCATGCCGATGGACCGACCGAACTGGCGGTCAGCGCGAATGGAATCTCGTAGCACGGACAGGCGGTGGTCGACCTCGTCGGCAGATGCCTGGGCGGCCCACTGGAAGGGGGTGTGAGGTTTGGGCACGAATCCGCCGATGGAGATCGTGCACCGAATGTCCTTGCGTCCGGCCGCAGCACGACCGGCCTCGATGACGTGGGAGGCCATGTCGTGGATTCCCAGCACATCCTCGTCGGTCTCGGTGGGCAGACCGCACATGAAGTACAGCTTCACCTGACGCCAACCATTGCCGAATGCGGTGGCAACGGTGCGGATGAGGTCGTCCTCGGTCACCTGCTTGTTGATGACCTGGCGCATCCGCTCCGAGCCTCCCTCGGGAGCGAAGGTGAGACCGGAACGACGACCGTTGCGGCTCAACTCGTTGGCAAGATCGATGTTGAAGGCGTCCACGCGAGTGCTCGGCAGGGACAGGGACACATTCGTCCCCTCGTAGCGATCCGCAAGCCCCTTGGTGATGTCAGAAATCTCCGAGTGGTCGGCGCTCGACAGGCTCAACAGACCGACCTCTTCCAGACCGGTGGCCTGCAGGCCGTTATCGACCATCTGAGCGATCGTGTCGATGGATCGCTCGCGCACCGGACGGGTGATCATGCCCGCCTGGCAGAACCGGCAGCCACGGGTGCAGCCGCGGAAGATCTCCACCGAGTAGCGCTCGTGGACGGTCTCGGCGACCGGGACGATGAGCTTCTTCGGATACTGCCACTCGTCAAGGTCCATGACGGTGTGTTTGGAGACGGTGAACGGTGCCTCCGGACGATTAGGGGCAACTCGACCGATCGTTCCGTCGTCGAGGTATTCGACGTCGTAGAAGGAAGGTACGTAGACCCCGCCGGTCTCGGCAAGCCTCACCAGCAGACCTTCGCGTCCGCCCGGTCGGCCTTCCTCCTTCCAGCCCCGGATGATCTCGGAGATCTCCAGGGAGGCCTCCTCACCGTCCCCCAGGACGGCGGCGTCGATGAAGTCGGCGACGGGTTCGGGATTGAAGGCGGCGTGACCGCCGATGAGGACGATGGGGTCGTCATCGGTGCGATCAACCTGATGGACGGGGATACCGGCCAGACTGATGGCATTGAGCATGTTGGTGTAGCCCAACTCCGTCGACAGTGAGACCGACATGACGTCGAAATCGCGCACCGGCCGGTGCCCGTCAAGGGTGAACTGAGGAATCCCAGCAGCCCTCATCTGCTTCTCCATGTCCGGCCACACCGAGTAGGTGCGCTCAGCCAGGATCCAGTCACGTTCATTGAGCACCTCGTAGAGGATGGCCACGCCCTGATTGGGCTGGCCAACCTCGTACGCGTCGGGGTACATCAGGACCCAGCGGACGTCAGCGTCCTGCCAATCCTTGACGATGCTGTTGTGCTCCCCACCCACGTACTGGATGGGTTTGTTGACTCGGGCCAGCAGCGGTTCAATCCTACCGAGGAGATCCTGGGTACTCACGAACGGTCATGGTAAGCGGTTCGGGCCGGATCACGGAACCAGATCACACCAGATCGGGGAACCAGATGCCGATCTCGCGCTCGGCGGATTCCGGGCAGTCAGAGGCGTGGACGAGGTTGCGGTTCTTGAGCGTGCCGTAATCGCCACGAATTGTTCCTGGAGCTGCCTCGGCGCAGTCAGTCTTGCCATTCATGGCGCGAACGACCTGGATGGCCTTGCGTCCCTCGAGCACCAGGGCGACCAGCGGCCCGGAGGTGATGAACTCCTCCAGCGGCGGGTAGTAGTCGCGTCCGACGTGCTCGGCGTAATGATTGGATGCAGTATCAACATCAATCGTCCGCAGCTCCATTGCGCGCACGATAAGACCCTTGGCCTCGTACCTGCTGATGATCTCGCCAATGAGATGACGCTCAACGGCGTCCGGCTTCAGCAGGACCAGGGTACGTTCCGTGTCAGTCATGGCCCCAACTTATCGCAGCGCGGATCGCGACCTCAGCGGACCTCGGGGTTTCCGTCAATGCGCCTACCCAGCACGATAATGGACACCCAAATCGCGGCGAAGACGATCCCGACGGCGTACATCATCGGGGTGGCCAGCCCCAGCAGGATTCCAAAGATCTGCAGGGCCCATGCAAGCAGGTATCCCCACGTGCGGGGGACGCCAACAGCGCAGAGGATCGAGGCGCCCATGCCGATACATCCCAGGACAACTGACATGGCCACACTGATGCCGGAGACCAAGATCATGCCCGGGATCGTCAGGCCGAAGACGATGACCTCAAAGGCCAGGAAACTCACCACGACCTTCGTCATCGGGTTGCCCGCGGGCAGTGTGAGGAAGCTTCCTCTTGCGATCCCGGGCTGCGCGGCCATCGTCACCAACCTCCGTCGTCATTCATGTCGGTGACCATGTCATCGTCAGGCAGTGGGTCGAGGCGCTGACCCTCCATCGCCTCGATCTGTTCCTGGGACAGGTCCGGGGTCTCGACGATGGCGGTCTGCGGAGCGTCAAGCATGGTGCCGTCGGGACGCAGGATCGCCCTGGCACGACCCGCCAGCACGACCGATCCGGCGATGAGGACACCGGCCCCTGGCCCGGACGCATCTGCGATGCGGAAGGCTTCCTCAAGGGCCTCGGGGACGTCCGCAATCCGGGTAAGGTGGTCGTCATCCCAATGGGCCGAGGCCTTCTCCGCCAAGTCGTCAACACTCAAGGCACGCGGCAGGCCCGGCATCGAGGTGACGATGACGTGGCTCACCGAGTCCGACAGCACCGACAGCACCCCGTCGATGTCCTTGTCGGCCATTGCCGCCACGACAGCGATGAGGGGCTCGGTCTCGAAGGACTCGCGCATCCCGGCCATCGCCGACGTCGCTCCGTGGGGATTGTGGAAAGTGTCGAGGATGACGAGCGGAGACCGTCGGACGACCTCGAGACGAGCTGGAGCCTCCACAGCAGCCAAACCCTGCTCGATGATGGCGGGCTTGAGCGGCCCGGTGAGAGCCTCGGTCGCCGCAACAGCCTGGGCAGCGTTGTGAGCCATGTGTTCACCGAAGAGCGGAAGGAACAACTCCCCCAGCGGCCCGGAAGCAGTCTGAACACGCAGCACCTGGCCGCCGAGGGCACTGCGGCGGTCCAACAGGCCCCAGTCCGGGCCCTCCAGCAGCGGCTTGACGCCGGCGTCGGTGCACTGGGCAAGCAAGATCGGCGCGGCTTCCGGCTCCTGGCCAGCAATGACCGGAGTGCAACCTGGTTTGATGATTCCCGCCTTCTCAGCGGCAATTTTATCGATGGTGTTGCCAAGGATGTGCATGTGGTCCATGGCGACAGGGGTGACGACCGCAACAGTTGCGTCGGCAACGTTGGTGGCATCCCAGCGTCCTCCCAGACCGACCTCGACCACAGCGACGTCCACCGGGGCATCCGCAAAAGCCGCGAAGGCCATGGCCGTTACGACCTCGAAGAAGGTCATCTGGATGCCGTCGATGTGCTGACCGTCGACCATGGCCACCATCGGCTCGATCTGACGCCAGGTCTCGTCGAACAGCTCGCGGCTGACGGGACGACCGTCGATGCAGATGCGCTCGGTGACGTCGACCAGATGTGGGGAGCAGTAACGTCCCACCCGCAGACCGGCGGACCGCAGCAGCGAGTCGATCATGATGGCCGTCGATCCCTTGCCGTTGGTGCCGGCAATCTGGATGACAGGGCAGGCCTGCTGTGGGTTGCCCAGCAGGTCGAGAAGGGCACGTTCCCGGTCAAGGCCGGGACCGATGCGGTGCTCTGGCCAACGAGCGGTCAGCTCTGCCACGAGCTGGTCATGGCTGCTCAATAGATGACCTCGCCATCACGGCGACGCTGACGCAGGTTCTCCAGCGCCTCGGCGAGGATGGCAGCGGCCTCGGCCTCGCTGCGGCGCTCCTTCACATAAGCCAGATGGGTCTTGTAAGGCACGATCTTCGGCGGAGCAGGAGGATTGGCCTGATCACGGTTGGCCGGCAGACCGCACTTCGGGCAATCCCAGGTGTCGGGGACCTCTGCCTCGGCCGAGAAGGCCGGGCGGATCACGTGGTGGTTGGCGCAGAAGTAGGAGACGTACTCGCGGGGGGCAGCCTCGCCGCGCTCTGCCTCTCCCATGGGGCCGGCACCGACGCGACTTCCACGGATGGCGCTTCCACCTGACATTCGTTCACTCTCCTCGAGGGGGTCACAATACTGCCTGGGGGGCAGCATCATTGGGGGTCGGAAGGGATCAGCCCTCCCTTGTGCTCCTGCGCGGCAGACTGCCGCCCGATTCCGGCTCAGGAATGGCTGTAGAGCACCAGCAGGACGATGATGGAGGCCAGCCATAGCAGGCCAATGACGACCGTCAGACGGTCAAGATTCCGCTCAGCCACGGAGGTTCCACCCATGGAGGTCGACACACCTCCACCGAAGAGGTCGGAGAGGCCGCCGCCCTTGCTCTTGTGGAGGAGGACGAAGAGGGTGAGGATGACGCTCAGCACGCACAGGATGATCGACATCGTCAGCACGGGCCAGGTCATGAGGGGAGCCGAAATCACGTCGTACAGGGTAACTCACGAGCCGCCAGATCCCCACATCGAGCCCCGAAACCATGCGCGAAGTGTGCATACACATCAACGCAGGGACGAAACGACCCCCGCACCGAGTGGTGCGGGGGTCGTCGTTGAACTTGTCGCGGATCAGGCCTCGTAGAAGGTCACGATCTTGGAGAAGTCGCCAGCCTTGAGCGAAGCGCCGCCCACCAGGGCGCCGTCAACATCAGGCTTGGCCATGATCTCGGCGACGTTGGCCGGCTTGACCGAGCCGCCGTACTGGATGCGCACGGCCTCGGCGGTCGGGGCGTCGTAGAGCTCCTTGACGGCCTCGCGGATGGCCTGGCAGACCTCCTGGGCGTCGTCAGCGGTGGCGGTCTCGCCGGTGCCGATGGCCCAGATGGGCTCGTAGGCGATGACGAGCTTGGCGACCTGCTCGGCGGAGATGCCGTCGAGGTCAGCCTTGATCTGGCCGACAGTATGCTCGACGTGCTTGCCGGCCTTGCGGACCTCGAGGTCCTCGCCACAGCAGATGATCGGAGTCATGCCATTCTCGATGGCCTTCTTGGCCTTGACGTTGACCAGCTCGTCGGGCTCGTTGTGGTACTCGCGACGCTCGGAGTGACCAACGACGACGTAGGAGCAGCCCAGCTTCGACAGCATGGTGCCGGACACCTCACCGGTGTAGGCGCCGTCGTCGTGAGCGGAGATGTCCTGGGCGCCATAGGCGATCGGCAGCTTGTCACCGTCGATGATGGTGGCCACGGAGCGGATGTCGGTGAATGGCGGGATGACGACGGCCTCGGACTTGGAGGAGTCGTATCCGGCAGCCTTGAGGGCCTCACCGAGATCCTGGACGAGGGAGGTGGCGGCAACGTGGTCGAGATTCATCTTCCAGTTGCCGGCCATGATCGGGGTACGAGACATCAGTTGTTCTCCTTGAGGACTGCGATTCCGGGCAGCTCCTTGCCCTCCATGAGCTCGAGGGAGGCGCCACCACCGGTGGAAATGTGACCGAACTGGTCGTCGGCGAAGCCGAGGGCGCGAACGGCGGAGGCGGAGTCTCCACCGCCAACCACCGAAAGGCCGTCGACCTCGGTGAGAGCCTGGGCAACGGCCTTGGTGCCGAGCTCGAGGCCCTTGATCTCGAAGACGCCCATCGGGCCATTCCAGAACACCGACTTGGCGCCCTTGATGGCCTCGGCGTAGGCCTTCTCGGTCTCCGGGCCGACGTCGAGGCCCATCTTATCGGCCGGAATGGCGTCGACGGGCACGACGTCGACCTGGCCGACGGTGTGGGCATCGAAGTCGACGTCAGAGGCGACGCGGACGTCGGTCGGCAGCAGGATCTGCTTGCCAGCGGCCTTGGCGGCCTCGAGGTACTTCTTGCAGGCCTCGACGGAGTCATCGTCGACCAGCGACTTGCCGACCTCCAGGCCCTGTGTCTTGAGGAAGGTGAACAACATGCCGCCACCGACGACAAGGGTGTCGGCAACCTTGAGCAGGTTGTCGATCACGGCGAGCTTGTCGGCGACCTTGGCACCACCGAGGACGACGACGAACGGACGCTTCGGGTCGGCGGTCAGGCCCTCGAGGACCTCGACCTCCTTGGCGACCAGGGAGCCGGCAGCGCTCGGCAGCAGCTTGGCGACGTCGTAGACGGAAGCCTGCTTGCGGTGCACGACACCGAAACCGTTGGAGACGTAGAACTCACCGAAGGAGGCGTACTTCTTAGCGAGCTCGGTGCGCTCAGCCTCATCCTTGCTGGTCTCGCCCTTCTCGAAGCGGACGTTCTCGACCAGAGCGATCTCGCCGTCGGCGAGGGACTCGGAGGTCTTGGTGGCGGACGGGCCGACGACGTCCTCAGCGAGCTTGACGTCGAGGTTCATGAGCTCGCCCAGACGCTTGGCGACCGGGGCCAGGGAGTACTTGGGGTCGACGGCACCCTTGGGACGACCGAGGTGGGCGAGCACAGTGGTGCGCGCGCCGGCCTCGTGCAGCTGGGTCAGGGTGGGCAGGGCGGCCTTGATGCGGCCGTCATCGGTGATCTTGTCCCCGTCGAGCGGGACGTTGAAGTCGCAACGGATGACGACGCGCTTGCCGCGCAGGTCTCCGAGATCCTCAACAGATTTCATGTGGAAGCCCTTTCTTAAGGCGATGGTCGTGAACGACGTTTCACGAGCGTCGTGGCCCGGGTACGGATGACGGCCCCGCGCCCGCATGGGCACGGGGCCGTCATCAGCTCACGATGGTGAGATCAGGCAAGCTTGCTGGCAACGAGCTTGGTGAGGTCAACCAGACGGTTGGAGTAGCCCCACTCGTTGTCATACCAAGAGAGGACCTTGACGAGGTTACCGATGACCTTGGTCTCGGTGGCGTCGAAGATCGAGGAGTGCGGGTCGCCCTCGATGTCCTTCGACACGATCGGATCCTCGGTGTAGGCCAGGATGCCCTTCAACGGACCCTCAGCAGCCTTCTTGACGGCAGCCTGGACCTCCTCGACGGTGGTCTCCTTGGAGGTCTGGAAGGTCAGGTCGGTCAGGGAGCCGGTCGGAGTCGGGACGCGGACGGCGAGGCCGTCGAACTTGCCCTTGAGCTCCGGCAGGACCAGGGCCACGGCCTGGGCGGCGCCGGTCTTGGTGGGGATCATGTTGAGGGCAGCAGCGCGGGCGCGACGCAGATCCTTGTGGGGGGCGTCTTGCAGGCGCTGGTCACCGGTGTAGGCGTGAACGGTGGTCATGATGCCACGCTCGATGCCGAAGGCGTCGTTGAGGACCTTGGCCAGCGGGGCGAGGCAGTTGGTGGTGCACGAAGCGTTCGAGATGACGTTGTGCTTCTCGGTGTCGTAGTCGTCGCTGTTGACGCCCATGACGAAGGTGCCGTCGACGTTCTTGCCGGGAGCGGAGATGATGACCTTCTTGGCGCCAGCCTCGATGTGGGCCTTAGCCTTCTCACCATCGGTGAAGAGTCCGGTGGACTCGACAACGATCTCAGCGCCGAGCTCCTTCCAAGGGAGGTCAGCGGGGTTGCGCTCGGCAAGGACCTTGATGGTCTTGCCGTCAACGGTGATGGAGTCATCGTCGTAGCTGACCTCACCGGAGAAACGACCCATGATGGAGTCGTACTTCAGGAGGTGGGCCAGGGTCTTGGTGTCGGTGAGGTCGTTGACGGCCACGACCTCGAGGTCAGCACCCTGCTCGGCGAGGGCGCGGAAGAAGTTACGGCCAATACGGCCAAACCCGTTGATACCAACCTTGACGGTCATTAAGGAATCTCCTCCAGATGAGGTTTGTGCGTTCAGCACTCGGACATCTCTAAGCATAGCGACCAAGGACAATGAACAAAGCCCTGGCCCCGTTTTAAGGCAATGTCACGGGCGAACGATCACGAGCATCGATCAGGTCGACGCACAAATGACCATGCGGTTGCGTGAATCCCTCCCCTGGTGGGAAGAACCAAGGGCCGGTTGTAGACGCCGGGATGGTGATCAGGCGCGGTCGTCGCGCATCTCGGGAGGAAGACTCTCCACCGTGGTGGGCTCGCCGCTGTTACGGGCCGTCTTGTCGGCCAGGGCCAACAGACGACGAATCCGTCCGGCAATGGCATCCTTCGTCAACGGAGGTTCGTGCAACTTACCCAATTCTTCCAAGCTGGCATTTCTGTGCTCAAGGCGAAGTTGGCCAGCGGCCTGGAGATGTTCCGGAACGGAATCCCCGAGGATTTCCAGCGCGCGTTCCACCCTGGCACTGGCAGTGACAGCAGCTCTGGCGGAACGACGCAGGTTGGCATCGTCAAAATTGGCAAGACGATTCGCCGACGCCCTCACCTCACGGCGGAGACGACGATCCTCCCAGACCAGCACCGATTCGTGGGCGCCCATTCGCGTCAGCATGGCGGAAATGGCGTCACCGTCCCGGATCGTCACGCGGTCGATGCGTCGGGACTGCCGCTGCTTGGCCGGGATCTCCAGACGGCGAGCTGCACCCACCAGGGCCATTGCGGCCTCCTCACCGGGAGCGGTGATCTCCATGGCCATGGAACGTCCAGGTTCGGTCAGGGAACCACGGGCCAGGAAGGCGCCACGCCACGCGGCAGCCTGGCAGCACCGTCCGCCACCGACGACCGGAACCGGAAGGCCACGCACCGGGCGACCGCGACGATCGAGCAGACCCGTCAGACGAGCCAGATCAGCGCCGCCGCGCACCATCCGCACCAGGTACCGGGTGTTCGAGTGCAAACCAGTGCCATTGACGACGACGAGGTCGGTGTCGAAACCGAAGACCTCCTGGATGGATTGACGAAGTCGTCGCGCCGCACCCCCGGTGTCGACCTCGGCCTCGATCGTGATGTGGCGATGCTGCACTAAATGGATGCCACCTGCGAAGCGAAGGGTGGTGGCGATCTCGGAACGGCGGCAGCACAGCTTCTGCACCGGCACCGTCGCGAGTTCGTTCTTCACCTGCAGGGTGAGCGACATGTGGTTCTAGCCTCCGGAAAGGAATACAAAGGGTGACAGGGTGATCTTAGGCGACAATCAGCGAGGCTGGACGCCCATGATGTTGGCGTATGCCGACGCCAACCGCAGTGGGTCATGCCGAGCCGATCCATCGCGCATTGCCAAATCGTCGACGACGATTTCAGCTCCCAGATTGTGCGCAAACGACTCCAGATGGGGATCCTGACCAGCAAACCCGCGATCGACGAGGACGACGTCGAAACGCATACGTGGCTCGTGCTCGGCGATGACCTCAAGATGTCGCGCGGGGCTGAATCCGTCCGTTTCATCAGCTCCCGACACATTGAGGGTGAGGATCTTCCGCGCCTTCGACTCAAGGATCGCGTCGACGATCTCAGGCACCAGGAGATGCGGCATGACCGAGGTGAACCACGATCCAGGCCCCAGTACGAGGTTGTCGGACTCGCGAATCGCCTCCAACGCCTGAGGGCAGGCCTCGGGTTCGGAGGGCTCCAGCCTCACCTTGAGCACCTCGGCCCGGGTCTTGGCGACCGTGGCCTGCCCGGTGAGGGTGTACTCCTCGTCCGGCTGATTCGGGTCCAGGCCGACCACTTGGGCGCTGATGTCAAGCGGGGTCAGGGACATCGGCAGGACGCGACCCCGAACGTCAAGGAGCTGACCGACCATGTCCAGGCCGGACACAGGGTCGCCAAGCTCCTGCCACAGGCCCGCGATGAGCAGGTTACCGATGGCGTGACCGGCGAGCTCACCGATGCCGTTGAAGCGCGCCTGCAGCACCTCGGCCCAAGTACGTCCGAGGTGATCATCAGCACACAGCGCGGCAAGAGCACGACGCAGGTCTCCCGGCGGCAGGATGTCGAATTCCTCGCGCAGCCGACCGGAAGAGCCACCGTTGTCGGCGACGGTGACCACAGCAGTGAGCCGGTCTGTGAGCCGCCGCAAGGCACGCAGCGACACGGCCAGCCCGTGTCCACCGCCGAAGGCCGTGACAATCGGCAACTTCGAGGGGGTTGACACCATCGTCATTCCTTCCCAAGATCTCGGTGCAGGACGGCGGTGCGGTGCCCCCGATCCGCCAGACGAGCGGACAATTCCTCGGAAATGGCGGTACTGCGATGTTTCCCGCCGGTGCAGCCAACGGCCACCGTGACCTGCTTCTTGCCCTCACGAAGATACCCCGGTGCCATGCCAGCCAGGAGTTCCTCGACTCGATCGATGAACTCGGTCGCGCCGGCCTGGGCCATGACATAGGAGGCGACGTCGGAGGACAGACCCGTCTTGGGACGAAGCTCAGGGACCCAGTACGGGTTCGGCAGGAAACGCACGTCGAAGACGAGGTCGGCGTCGATCGGGACCCCACGCTTGAATCCGAAGGACATCACCTGGAAGGCCAGGCCCTCGTCGATCCCCTCGGCGAAGGCGTGGTCGATACGTTGGGCGAGCTGTCGAGCGGTGATGGAGGTGGTGTCGATGACGAGGTCAGCCTCGGCACGCAGGTCGGAGAGCATGCGACGCTCGAGGGCCACTGCGTCGAGGAGATGACCTCCTTGTTGGAGCGGCATGGGACGACGGCTGGACTCCTGACGACGCACGATGGTCTCGTCGGAGGCTTCCAGGAAGACGATGGCGGGGTCGATGCCGCGCTCGTCGAGGGCGGCGACGGCCACTCCCAGGGTGTCGAACATGATCCGACTTCGAACGTCGAGGACGACTGCCAGACGATCGATGTCATTAGCGCCGATCTCGTCGACAAGCGCCCCCAACATCACCGGGGGCAGGTTGTCGACGACGTACCAGCCCAGGTCCTCCATGGCATGGGCCGCGGTACGACGGCCAGCACCGGAGATGCCGGAGATGATGACAACTCGCGGGGTCCTGGTCGTCTGTTCGGTGCTCACGGTTCAAGGGTAGTGCTGTTATCGGCATCAGCCAGTCCGTCAGCGTCAGCAACCTCGCCGGTCGCCGTGTTGATCGCCTCACCGGGCTTGTCCTTGGACAGTGCCGCAACGACCTCTCCGGCCAGTTTGGGGCCAAAACCAGGGACCTCGGCGATGTCCCCGACGGTGGCCTTGCGCAGCGCTCGCACTGATCCGAAGTGAGAGACGAGGGCCTTGCGACGGGTCTCCCCCAGTCCGGACACCCCGTCGAGTACGGACTCCACCATTGCCTTGGATCGCTTGGACCGGTGAAAGGTGATGGCGAACCGGTGAGCCTCGTCACGAAGACGCTGTAGTAGGTAGAGCCCCTCGGAGGTGCGCGGCAGGATGACCGGCCACTCCTCGTCGGGGAGCCACACCTCCTCCAGGCGTTTCGCCAGCCCGCACAGTGCGATCTCATCCTCGAGGCCGAACTCCTCGAGCACTTCCTGGGCGGCGTGTACCTGAGGTGCGCCGCCGTCGACGACGATGAGATGCGGAGCGTAGGCGAACTTGCGAGGAGCGCCAGTGGTGGGGTCGATGAGGGAGCCGACGTCACCGTCAGGGGTTTGGGCCTTGGCCATGGCGTCGCGGTCCTCGACAAGGCGACGCAGCCGGCGCGACAGCACCTCGTGCATGGCGGCGAAGTCGTCGGACCCCTCGAATCCCTTGATGATGAATCGCCGATACTCGGACTTGCGCGGCATGCCGTCCTCGAAGACGACCATCGACCCGACGACGTTGGTTCCCTGGATGTGGGAGATGTCGTAGGACTCCATCCGCAGCGGGGCGCGGTCCAGACCGAGGGCCTCCTGGATCTCCTCCAGGGCTCGGGTTCGAGTGGCCAGGTCGGAGGCTCGCTTCAGTTTGTGCTGGGCGAGGGTTTCCTGGGCGTTGCGGGTGACGGTGTCCATGAGGGTCGCCTTGTCACCTCGACGGGGAACACGGATCTCGACGTGGGAGCCGCGTTCGGAGCTGAGGATCGTGGACATGACGTCGGGATTCGCGGGATTGGTAGAGACGAGCACCAGTGGCGGGACGGCATTGCCATGACCGTCATCACGAACCTGACCGTCACTGGAATTGATGCCGTAGAGCTGGGTGAGGAAGGTCTCCATGAGCTCGGCCTCGGCGGCGTCGTCGGCACGGTCTGCCACCCAGCCTCGCTCACCACGGATGCGACCGCCGCGAACGTGGAAGATCTTGACGCCCACCTCCAGCGGGTCGACGGCCATCGAGATGACGTCGGCGTCAGTCCCGTCACCGAGGACGACGGCATTGCGCTCCAGAGTCTTTGACAGGGCTCCCAGGGAGTCGCGGATGACGGCGGCACGTTCGAATTCCAGGTTCTCGGAGGCCTCCGCCATCTCGGCCTCAAGCCGTTTGACGATCTTCGTCGTCCGGCCCGCCATGAAGTCACAGAACTCATCGGCGATCTCGCGGTGGGCCTCCGGGGTGATCCGACCGACGCACGGCGCCGAGCACTTGCCGATGTAGCCGAGCAAACATGGACGCCCCTGGTTCTTCGCCCGATTGAAGACGCCGGTCGAGCAGGACCTCATCGGGAAGACCCGCAGCAAGGTCTCGACGGTGTCCCGGATTGCCCACGCCTGGCCGAACGGTCCGTAGTAGCGCCACCCCTTGTGATGAGCACCGCGACCGACGAAGACGCGCGGATACTCGTCTGTCCAGGTGAAACACAGCCACGGGTAGGACTTGTCGTCGCGGTACATGACGTTGAACCGCGGATCAAATTCCTTGATCCAGGTGTATTCGAGCTGGAGGGACTCGACCTCGTTCTGCACCACCGTCCATTGCACGTGGGCAGCCGTAGTGACCATCCGTTGAGTACGCGGGTGGAGGGCCGAGATGTCCTGGAAGTAGGAGTTGAGCCGGTTACGCAGGTTCTTGGCCTTGCCGACGTAGATGACCTGCCCGTGCTCGTCACTGAATCGATAGACCCCTGGTTGAGTGGGGATGGTCCCCGGGGCAGGACGGTAACTGGACGGATCGGCCATGGGGCAAGCCTAGGGGCCATGACGACGTGGTTCCTCTCTCGGTCCGAACGCCCCCGTCCTGCGGGCGGGAAATGCTCCAGCAGCTTCACCGGTAGGCTGGCCACGTGCATCTTCTCCTCATTCGCCACGGCCAGTCCGAAAACAATGCCAATGCGGCAAAGTCCGTCGAGGCATACCGTCAAGGGCGCAAGCCTGACCCCGAACTCACCGAATTGGGACGACATCAGGCTGAGGCCCTGGGGACATGGATCGGGTCAGTCTCTCCGCGACCGACCAAGCTGTATTCCTCCCCCATGATGCGCACCATTCAGACGGCAGCCCCGGTCGCCGAAGCCCTCGACATGCCCATCACCGTCAGCGACCTCATCTTCGAACGCCCCGGTCCGGTTGAGATTGTTGACGGAGTCGAGACCGGTCACCCCGGGTCACCGCTGTCGGCCCTGTCTGCCATCACCGATCGCGCCGTCTTCCCGGAGACGATTACCGAGGAGGGGTGGCGCGAGGCCCGCATCGAAACTGCCGCAGAGGCGGCAGATCGTGCCGGTCGTATCGCCGAATGGGTGCGGGAGGCACACGATGACGACGATTGCATTGCCCTGGTGGCCCATGGCGCCATCGGATCGATGCTCCTGCTGCACCTCATTGCCCCACGACTTGCCGCTGATCTGCGCAATTACCCCATCGGCAGTGAACCCCACTGGGTCGGCCTGCAGAACACCGCCACCTCGATGATCGAGCTTCACCCGAATGGGTATGAGGTTCATTGGATCAATCGGGTGGATCACCTCATCGAGGCAGGTATGGTTCACGGCGCCGTCGCCGCCTCCACAGGCAACCCCGGCACCCGCTGAACACGAAGGAGAGACCATGTCCCCCACTCGACGCGAGATCCTGCGTACCGCTGGCGGCGTCGCTGCCCTGGCCACTGCCGGGTCGGTCACCGGTTGCAACACCTATCAGAACTCCAACGACGTCCACACCGGCCCTGCAACGATCAAGGCCGCTGATGTCCCGGTGGGCGGCGGAACCGTGATCGACGGCACGAACTTCGTCGTCACCCAGCCCACCAAGGGCACTTACAAGGGCTTCGTGCGGGTGTGCCCACACGCTGGATGCCAGGTCGACGAGGTCCGTGACGGCTCCCTGCTGTGCCCCTGCCACGGTTCGGAGTTCGACATCACTGACGGTCATGTCACCAAGGGCCCCGCTGCTGCTGGCCTGGGCAAGGCCAAGGTGACCGAGAAGGGCGGCACCTTGAGCGTCAGCGGTTCCTGAACCGCTCAGCGGGTCTTCTTCCGCGAGGTCTTCCTCCCACCCTTCTTCTTGGCCTCAGCCGGCTCCTCGATGAGGGCCGGCTCGTCACCAACCGGGACTTCCCGCCCGGCCAGGATCTCGGCGAGGAACTGCCCTGTGTAGGAGCCGTCGACGGCGGCCACCTGCTCGGGAGTCCCCTCCGCGACGACCGAGCCGCCACCGTTACCACCTTCGGGACCCATGTCGATGATCCAGTCAGCGGTCTTGATGACGTCAAGGTTGTGCTCGATGACGAGAACCGAGTTTCCCTGATCAACAAGCCGCCCCAGCACCAGCAAGAGCTTGCGAATGTCTTCGAAGTGCAGGCCCGTCGTGGGTTCGTCGAGCACGTACAGCGTCTTGCCAGTAGAACGCTTCTGCAGTTCTGAGGCCAGTTTGACGCGTTGTGCCTCTCCGCCCGACAGTGTCGTTGCCGGCTGCCCCAGCCGGACGTAACCCAGCCCCACCTCGACGAGGGTCTTGAGGTGACGATGGATCGAGGAGATCGGCTCGAAGAAGGTGCACGCCTCCTCGATGGGCATGTCGAGCACCTCGGCGATCGTCTTACCCTTGTAGTGGACCTCCAAGGTCTCGCGGTTGTACCGGGCCCCGTGGCAGACCTCACACGGCACGTAGACGTCAGGAAGGAAGTTCATCTCGATCTTGATGGTGCCTTCACCCTGGCAGTTCTCACAGCGTCCCCCCTTGATGTTGAAGGAGAACCGGCCCTGCTGGTAGCCGCGCACCTTGGCCTCGGGGGTCTGGGCGAAGAGGGCACGAATCTTGTCGAAGACCCCGGTGTACGTTGCCGGGTTCGACCTCGGCGTCCGACCGATCGGGGACTGGTCGACATGAATGACCTTGTCGATCTCCTCGACGCCGGTCATCGTCTCGTGCTTGCCAGGGACCGCCCGAGCTCCGTGAATCCGGTGTGCCAACGAGGTGTAGAGAATCTGGTTAACCAGAGTCGACTTGCCAGAACCACTCACTCCCGTGACAACGACGAGCTGGCCCAACGGGAAGGTGACATCCACGTTCTGCAAATTGTTCTCACGAGCGCCCTTGACGACCAACTGCCGTCCGGTTCGGGGACGTCGGCTCGCCGGCAACGGGATGGACCTCTTGCCCGACAGGTAGGCACCCGTCAGCGACCTCTCGCTGTCCAGCAGATCGTCGACGGTTCCCGAGACGACGACCTCTCCGCCGTGCTCGCCGGCTCCCGGGCCGACATCGACAACCCAGTCGGCGACGCGAATGGTGTCCTCGTCATGCTCGACGACGATGAGCGTGTTCCCGAGATCCCGCAGCCTGACAAGGGTGTCGATGAGACGGCGGTTGTCGCGCTGGTGCAAGCCGATGGAGGGCTCGTCGAGGACGTAGAGCACACCGACCAGTCCCGAACCAATCTGAGTGGCCAGTCGGATGCGCTGAGCCTCACCGCCCGACAGCGATCCGGCTGACCGGGACAAGGTCAGGTAGTCCAGACCGACATCGACAAGGAACCGCAGCCGAGCTCGCACCTCCTTGATGACCCGCTCGGCAATGGTCGCCTCACGCTCCGTCAGCGTCAGGGCATTGAGGAATTGCGAGGCATCCCCGATGGACATGTCGGAGACCTCGGCGATGTTGCGATCGCCAACCGTCACGGCCAAGCTCGTCGGCTTGAGTCGCTTGCCATGGCAGTCACGACATGGCACCTCGCGCAGGTACTGTCCCCACCGGGAGCGGGCGGCGTCGGTCTCGGCCTCGTCGTAGCGACGACGCACGTAGTGCAGCACTCCCTCGTAATTCTGCGAGTAGGTGCGCACTCGGCCGAACCGGTTGCGGTACGAGACCATCACCGGATCGCCCTCGCCATGCATCACCAGCTTGCGCGCCTTCGCGGGAAGTTCTGACCAGGGCAGGGCCGCGTCAAAACCGTGGCTCTCCCCCAGACCCGCAAAGACGTGCTGGTAGTGGTTGGCCACTCGCGGCCCTGACCACGGCGCAATGGCTCCCTCGAGCAGACTCAGCCCTGAGTCGGGAACCACGAGTTCGGGATCGACCTCGAGGGTTGCCCCCAAACCCGAACACGTCGGGCACGCTCCCCAGGGGCCGTTGAAGGAGAACTGGCGAGGTTCCAGCTCATCGATGTCGATGTCATGCTGGTTGGGGCAGGCCATCGTCTCGGAGAATCGACGTTCGCGATGCGGGTCGGAAGGGTCCCGATCGACGAAGTCGATACCCACGATCCCGTGGGCCAGACCGAGGGCGGTCTCCACGGACTCCGTCAGACGCTGCTTGGCCGACGGTTTGACCGCGATCCGGTCGACGACAACGTCGACGTCATGCTTGCGTTTCTTGTCCAGGGGCGGCACCTCACCGAGTCGATGGACCTCACCATCAACGCGCACACGGGTGAAACCGTCAGTCGTCAGCTGCCGGAAGAGTTCGATGTACTCGCCCTTGCGGCCACGGACGACCGGCGCCAGCACCTGGAACTTCGTGCCCTCGTCCAGGGCCATCAACCGATCGACGATCTGCTGAGGGGTCTGACGGTTGATGAGCTCCCCACACACCGGGCAGTGGGGCTTGCCGATACGGGCCCAGAGCAGACGCAGGTAGTCATGGATCTCCGTGATCGTGCCGACCGTCGAACGTGGGTTGCGGGATGTGGACTTCTGGTCGATGGAGACGGCGGGGCTGAGACCCTCGATGAAGTCGACGTCTGGCTTGTCCATCTGTCCGAGGAACTGGCGGGCGTAGGAGGACAAGGATTCCACGTAACGACGCTGGCCCTCAGCGAAGATGGTGTCGAAGGCAAGGGAGGACTTCCCCGATCCTGACAGGCCGGTGAACACAATCATGGCGTCCCGGGGAAGATCCAGGCTGACGTTGCGCAAATTGTGCTCTCGGGCACCGCGGACGATGATGTGGTCACTCACAGGCTTCATGGTAGAGGCCATAGAAGACAGTTCTGTGGCTCTGCGCGGTCGGCAGAACGGAACACGGACGAGCCTCCTGAGGCACTGTGGGCCTGGGCCCAGCAGACCCATCCGGTGGCCATTGATCTGGCAACTTCCTTGAAGTGCAAGTAGGTTGGACGACATGAGCGCAGCCACACGACCTCCAGGTCTGTGTCCGAGCGCTCCCCTACCCGAAATCCGCACTGCCAAACGGGAGGCCACCCAGCGACTTCTCGGGGCCACCATGGGCTTGTCGGATGAGGAGTGGCAGGCCCCCAGTCGCCTGGCTGGATGGACCCGCGCGCACATTGCGACCCATATAGCCCGCAATGCCGAAGCCCTGGAAACAGTGACGAGGGCCGTTGTCGCTGGCCGTGAGGTGCCCCGCCTGTATCCCTCTGACGAGGTCCGCGACCGCGACATCGAGCGCGGTTCGGAACGCACCGGGGTGGAGTTGCAGATCGATTTGGACACCACGGCAGGCTCCCTCAATGCCACCTTCGATTCTCTGGAAGGCATGGAACCAGGCACTGCGGTTTGGCTCACTGACGACATCCGTGTCGACGCCACCGACCCGCCTGCCCTGCGGCTTGCCGAGATCGCGCTCCATCACGTCGACCTCGATCTTGGAATGACCGTCGACGACCTCCCTGTGGTCGCATCCCGTACCTTGTTGGAGTGGGTGTGTTTCCGGCTACGGGACCGTCCAGAAGTCCCGGCCATGCGTATCGTGTCCGATTCCGGGCTGACTGATCGTATCGGCGGGGTTGGATTCGCTACGACGGTTCATGGGCCTGACGGTGCGCTGGCAGGATGGTTGTCAGGCAGAGGTGGGACCGAGCGTCTCGCCGGGGCCGACCAGCTCGCCGTCCCCATGCTCATCTGACGGGGACGCCCAGCGGATCGCCCGCTCGTCCCAGGAAGGAATCGTCATGACGCTCCACCACGTCGGTCCGGTACCTGGGGCTGAGCTCATCAGGGTCAACGAGGATATTGACCTCATCAAGGTGTCGGTGGGCCCGATGGACAACAACGCCTATCTCATTCGTCCCGAGGCCGGTCCTGCCATCCTCGTCGACGCGGCAGCGGAACCCGGTCGGCTCAAGGCCCTCGTCGGCGACGACGAGGTCGGCGCCGTCATCACGACCCACCGTCACTCCGACCACACCGGAGCTCTCGCTGACGTCATTGCTGCGACGGGCGCCCAGCCCTGGTGCGGCAAACCCGACGCCGAGGCCATCGAGGCCAGCACCGGCGTGACCTGCCGCACGGTGTGGGACGGGGATGTCTTCCGCCTCGGCGACATCGAACTCGACGTCATCGGCCTGGTGGGTCATACCCGCGGATCCATCGCCCTCCGACTGCGCGGCAACCCGAGTGACCACATCCTCACGGGAGATTCCCTCTTCCCCGGTGGCCCTGGACGGGTACAAAATGACACCCAGTTCGCCACGCTGATGGCGGACCTGGAGAAGAAGGTCTTCGGGGTCTACAACGATGAGACGGTCATCTGGCCGGGACATGGGCTGCCGACGACGCTGGGTGCAGAGCGGCCCCATCTGGGCGAGTGGCGCGAGCGGGGCTGGTGACGGAAGTCGTTCTAGAGGTCCACATGCCTACGATCGGGCGCTTCGCCGACCACGGTCAGGGTTGCGTTTGCGTCGGCATGGTGGACGGCGCCTTCGAGCGTCTGGTTCAGTATCCACGACAGCGAACTCAGCACGTCCTCACCACCACTGCACGCTTCGACCAGCCCATCGCCGCGCCGAAGCAGGGACGCTCCCCCGTCCAGTATGTACTCCTCTTCGCTCGCGTGGTCGCGCGACAACTCCGCCCAGGCCTGCTCCAGGGCGACAGCCGGCGCCACCTGGATCAGCACCGTCATCAGCTGGGCCTTCTCAGCTTGCTGGGCCACTTTCACCGTGGGTGCCCATACGTCCGAATCCCATGGGAACGAGACTCGCATTTCCCCTCCTCTTCCTCTTCGTCAAGGACCTGTCCAAGTGAGCTCGACCTCGACCCCTCCACGGTACGTCGTAGCGGTCGAGCAGATCCGCGCAGAAGGACATCTCATCATGGCACCACTCGGCACTCCCCTGCCCTGAACCACGAGACAGCGCCGCGGCATCCCTGCTCATCTCCGCCAGTGGCGGGAACGCGGCTGGTGATCCCAACCGCTCATGTCCTGCCGAGATCAGGCTTCGATCTTGGTCTTTGCGTCGTCTCTCGTGCTCTTGATGATGCTCGCGACGGTGGTGAGGACCAAGGTCGCGACGATGGTGATCAGGGACACACCGATCGAGATCTCCGTGCTGATGCCCAACCACGCCTGATCCAGGCCATAGTGGTGCATGGCGTGGCCAATGAGCTTGAGGGCGATGAAGCCCAGGATGACCGCCAGGCCCAGTGACAGGTACACCAGGCGCTCGAGCAGGCTTCCGATGAGGAAGTACAGCTGGCGCAGGCCCATGAGGGCAAAGACGTTGGCGGTGAAGATGAGGTAGCCCTCGCTCGTCAGACCGTAGGAGGCTGGGATGGAGTCCAGGGCGAAGAGCAGGTCAGTCATGCCGAGGGCGACACAGACTGTGAACATCGAGGTGGCCAGGATCTTGCCGTTCTCACGAACGAAGAATCTGGTACCGCGGTAGTCACCGGTGGTCGGAACCGTGCGCTTGAGCCACGCCAACAAACGGCCGTTCTCGCCGGTGACCTCATCCTCGTCATCCCGGTGACGGTACTCACGCACCTGGTCGATCGCCGAGTACAGCAGGAAAGCACCGAAGATGAAGAACACCCAAGCCCAAGCTTCCAGGATCGCCTGTCCCAGAGCAATGAAGACACCTCGGAAGACCAGGGCGACGATGATACCCACCAGCAGAGCAAATTGCTGCAGCTTCCGTGGAACGTCGAACTTCTCCATGAGGATGAGGAAGATGAACAGGTTGTCGATCGACAAGCTGTACTCGGTCAACCACACCGCGAAGAACTGACCGCCTGCGGAATGCCCTTGCAGAATCCAGACGCCCAAGCCGAACAACACTGCCAGGCCGACGAACACACCGACGAAGGTGGCACATTCCTTGGTGGAGGGGACGTGAGGCTTTCGCCCCAGGACCATGACGTCCAAGAAGAGCAAGGCCCCCATCACAAGGATGGTGATGATCCAGACATACGCGTGAACGTGCAAAACCGGGCCTCCGAGGGAATAGAGAGAAGGTCCGGAGGTCTCGTCCGCACCGGCGCGGCAGGTGCCGTTTTACCGGGGCTGTGCAGCCGGACCGTGATGACACGATCGTGATGACGACCACACTCTTCTCAGGAGTACTCCCCTCCAGGGGTTTTCATCCTCTCACACCCGCATCATCCGACGCGAGTCGAAAACAGTGCGGGAACTAGCGATTCGCCTCCACCATCTGGCGCAATTCCTTCTTCAGGTCCGCAATCTCGTCGCGAAGACGAGCCGCCACTTCGAACTTGAGTTCACCAGCAGCAGAGCGCATCTCTTCGGTGAGCTCGACGATGAGGTTGCCGAGATCTTCCTCGGCCATCTTCGAGGCGTCCAGGCGCTTGCCCTGGGCCGCCCGCTGCTCGTCGGTGATCATCGAGTTGTAGCCGCGATGGCCCTTGCCATAGTTGAACTTCTCGACGAGAGCGTCGGTGTCTGCCTCCTCGCGGGCCAGCATCTCGGTGATGTCGCCGATCTTCTTGCGAAGCGGTTGCGGGTCGATGCCATGCTCCTTGTTGTAGGCCATCTGGATCTCGCGACGACGATTCGTCTCGTCAATGGCGACCCGCATCGAGTCGGTGATCTGGTCGGCGTACATGATGACCTGACCGTTGACGTTTCGAGCGGCACGGCCGACGGTCTGGATGAGGGAGCGTTCCGAGCGAAGGAACCCTTCCTTGTCCGCATCCAGAATGGCCACCAGGGACACCTCCGGAAGATCGAGCCCCTCTCGCAACAGGTTGATGCCGACGAGGACGTCGAACTCTCCCATGCGCAGTTCCTTGAGCAGTTCGATGCGCTTGAGGGTGTCGATCTCCGAGTGCAGGTACCGGGTGCGTATGCCGTGTTCCATGAGGTAGTCGGTGAGATCCTCGGCCATCTTCTTGGTCAGGGTCGTCACCAGGACACGATCACCGCGATCCACTCGGGTGCGAATCTCGGCCATGAGGTCGTCGATCTGGCCGCGAGTGGGCTTGACAATGATCTCAGGGTCGACCAGTCCCGTCGGGCGGATGATCTGCTGGACGACGCCATTGGCCCGCTCGGTCTCGTAGGCTCCGGGCGTGGCCGACAGGTAGACGGTCTGGCCGATCCTCTGGGTGAACTCGTCGAATTTGAGAGGGCGGTTGTCCATCGCGCTGGGCAGTCGGAAGCCATGCTCCACGAGGGTGCGCTTACGGCTCATGTCGCCCTCGTACATGCCTCCGATCTGCGGAACGGTGACATGGGACTCGTCGATGACGAGCACGAAGTCCTCGGGGAAATAGTCGAGCAGACAGTTCGGGGCCGAGCCGGGAGCGCGTCCGTCAATGTGACGCGAATAGTTCTCGATACCGGCACAGGCGCCGACCTGCTGCATCATCTCGACGTCGTAGGTGGTGCGCATCCGGAGTCGCTGGGCCTCCAGCAGTTTCCCGTCCCGCTCCAAGACGGCGAGGCGTTCCCCCAACTCCTTCTGGATGGACGCGATCGCCCTCTCCATGCGCTCCGGTCCAGCAACGTAGTGGGTCGCCGGGAAGACGTAGACCTGCTCGTCCTCGCTGACGACCTCGCCGGTAAGAGGGTGCATGGTCGTGAGGGCCTCGATCTCGTCTCCGAAGAACTCCACGCGCAGGGCGTTCTCCTCGTAGACCGGGAAGATCTCCAGGGTATCTCCGCGCACTCGGAAGGTGCCCCGCTCCCCCGAGATGTCATTGCGGACGTACTGGTTGGTGACGAGGTCACGCAGCAGCTCGTCACGATCCCATTCCTGCCCGACCTCCAACGGGATCATCCGGTCGACATACTCCTGCGGAGTACCCAGACCGTAGATGGCCGAGACGGTCGCCACGACGATGACGTCTCGCCGGGTCAGCAGCGAATTCGTCGCGGAGTGACGCAGCCTCTCGACCTCCTCGTTGAGACTGGAGTCCTTCTCGATGAAAGTGTCCGTCTGAGGGATGTACGCCTCGGGTTGGTAATAGTCGTAGTACGAGACGAAGTACTCGACGGCATTGTCCGGGAAGAAGGTACGCAGCTCCTGGGCGAACTGGGCCGCCAGGGTCTTGTTGGGCTGCATGACGAGCATCGGCCGCTGCAACTTCTCCGCCAGCCACGCCACCGTGGCCGTCTTACCAGTACCAGTGGCACCAAGCAGGACGACGTCCTGCTCACCGTTCTTGACCCTCTTCTCCAGCTCCGCAATGGCCTGCGGCTGGTCGCCAGAGGGGTCGAACTCACTGACGACATGGAAGGGCGCAACACGGCGAGTGATGTCGGTGACGGGACGCATGGGGACAACCCTAGTTCGACGCCGCCCGGATGCGGCACCCCCGAGATTCAGCCCGGTGGGAACTCAGACCAGGGTAACGACAGCAAGCAGGGAGACACCAGCAGCAACAACCGCTGAGATGGCGCCCAGCCCGATGGCCTGTCCACCAGTCGATGCGATGGTCTTGATGCGGACACCGGCACCCATCGCAGCCATGGCGGCCGTCAACAAGATCGTGGCGATCTCATTGACCCCTCCGACCAGCCAGGAGGGCAGATCGAAGATCGACCGGATGACGACCATGATGAGAAACCCCGCAACGAAGTGCGGGATGATCGGCCCCATCTTCGTCCCGGTGTGACGCTGTGCACTGCGCTTCTGAGACAGACCCACCAGGGCAATGAGGGGAGCCAGCAACACGACGCGACCAAGCTTGGTCACCACGGCGACGTCAGTGACATGGGCGATATTGCCCGCAGCGACCACCTGACCAACCTCGTGGATGGACGCCCCGAGCCACACGCCAGTCTGACGCGGGGTCAGCCCCATGACGCCGGCCAACCAGGGCAGGAGCAGAAGTGCCACGGTGCCGAAGACGGTCACCGATGCCACTGCGGTGGCCGCAGCATCGTCGACCTGACCGCGTCCTTCCTCGCCCTTGAGGTCGGGGCGGACGACAGCCGACATACCGGCCACTGCTGCGGCACCACAGATGCCGGTACCGGTGGCGGTGAGGATACGGGTCGGCCCGGACAGTTTCATCGCACGGCCGATGTAGGTGGTGGCGAACCAAGTCACCGTCAAGGTGACGAGGATGACGACGATCGGAGCCCACCCCAACGACATCACCGTCGGTATCGACAGTCGCAGACCGAGCAGGACGACACCAGTACGCAGGACGACCTTGTTGGTGAAGGCCACTCCAGGTTCGGCTGACGGATGGATCAACTTGGTATTACGCGCAATCACCCCGAGGATGATGGCGATGAGCATGCTGGACAGCAGGGGAACAAAGTGACTGATCCCGTATGACATTGCGGCCGCAATGGCCATCAGCCCCAAACCGGGCAAAAGTTTCGACACAGATTGTGGCACGGCGCATGTTGTACCACGACCAATTCTGAAGGGAACGACCGCCCCCTGGCATAATTCTTCACTTCCCGAGTATGCGATCCCAGGCCCGATCGACCTCGCCGGGAAGGTCTTCAAGCGGACGGGCGGTGTCAATGACGATGTCGGCAACCTCGAGACGCTCCTGCCGGGAAGCCTGGGCACGAATCCTGGCCCAGGCGTCCTCCTCGCGGCCCCCGTCCCTCTCGACGACACGTCGCACCTGCTCGGCAGGGTCCACATCGGTGACGACAACCGTGTCGAACTCGTCAGCCCTGCCAGTTTCCACGAGCAAGGGAATGTCGTGGACCACGACGACCTGACCACCTGCGCCACGGGCTCGGTCATCGACTCGTCGCGCAGCCTCCTCGACCAGCGGGTGGATGATGTCTTCCAGACGCCGTCGGGCAGCGGGATCAGCAAAGACGATGGACCCCAGCACAGCACGGTTCAGGGAACCATCGTCGTGCAGCACCTTCTCGCCGAAGATGTCGACGACCTGACGAAGCCCCTCGGATCCGACTGCCACGACGTCACGGGAGAGCTGGTCGTAATCGATGACCACGGCGCCGTGTGCGGCCAACAGCTGGGCCACCGTCGACTTGCCGCTGGCAATTCCGCCCGTCAAGCCAACCCGAATGATGCGGGATTCTTCGTCTCGACGTGGCATCAGGATGACGTCTTCTCCTCAGACGGGGTCAACGACCCGCCGGGGGTCGTGACGCAGTCCAACGGGGTCAGACGCCACGCCTTGCCCGACTGGTCGATGATCATGGTCCACTGATCCTTCTTCGGGTGACAGGTGGCAGGTCGGTCCTGGGCGGTCTCGGCATTGCCCCAGATGACGTCCTTGATGTCGTCGTCACCGTTGAAGGTCTGTTGCATGGACTCGTTGACCTTCCCGTCGGAGTCCATGAGGCACACCGTGACGGTCTTGCCCTTCCACCCTGTCACAGCGGCAACCGTGGCGGGTTTGACCATCCGGTTGGCCAGCGCAGCATCGCATCCCACCCCGAGGTTGGAGACGTCGGAACTCGCCTGGGTGGCCGCCGGCCTGACAGCCTCGTCGGAACTGGGCCCCTCGTCCGAATGGGCACAGCCGGCCATCGCGGCGGCAGTGATCAGGATCAGGGCTGCCGTGGCACCTCGCGCAGCTCCCATGGCACCTCCATCAGTCGTGGCACCAGCATAAGGGCGCGTCACCCCATCGTCGCCGGTTCAACCAGGTGTCCTCTGTCCATGACGACGACCTCACCGTCATGATCCTGGCCATGACTGATCTCCACCACCGTCACTGCCGGCAGGCACCGTGCAAGATTGGTTCGGATCTCTGCCGCCAGACGTGGATCAAGGGATGCGGTGAACTCGTCCAACACGAGGATGCGAGGCTGCTGCAGGATGGCCCGTGCCACCGTCAGTCGCTGGGCTTGACCTCCCGACAGTCTCGTTCCTCGTGGGCCGATGACGGTGCCCAGACCGCGGTCCATCCCTCGCACCTCCTCGGCCAGTCCGACTTCCCCAAGCACCTGCCACAAGTCATCGTCGCTGGCATTGGGAACGGCCAGTCGTAGGTTGTCCGCGATCGAGGCGTTGAGCAGCTCCACGCGCTGGGACACCACCGCCATGGTGCGACGCAGGGAGTCCAAGGTGAACGACGAGACCGGCTCACCGTCGAGGAGGATCTGTCCGGAGTCAGGGTCGTGATGGCGCAGCAGCAGATTCACCAAGGTCGTCTTGCCTGAACCGGACGCCCCGGTCACGACGATGTGCCCACCTGCAGGAACGCTGAGGCTCACGTCTTCAAGAGCAGGAGCCAAAACTGTTCCATCGGCCTCGCGGTAGGAGAAGGTGACGTCGCGCCATTCGACTGTCGGAGCATGGTCCAAGCACAGTTCTCGTGGTCCATCCACGACCTCCATGGGCGAGTGGCTGATCTGCCACAATCGTCGCGCCGCCGCCAGGGAATGGTCGAGATACCCGACGGCGTCCTCAATCCCGCGCGGTCCCTCGACAATCCTCAGACCAGCGGCGGCCAGAGCGCACACCCCCACAGCGCCGATCCCCTCGTGGATCGCCATCAGGGTCACCGAGACGACGATCCCCATTGCCGCCGCCACGCACGCAGCCCGTCGGACGGCGACGTATCGACGGGCCTTGGCCGATCCTTCCGCGATCTGCCCGTCAAGATGAGCCATCTCGGCCATCCGGTCCTGCTGGCGACCGTATCCCACCACTTCAGCTGCGCCGAAGACGGAATCCGTGACGTGAGCCGCGAGCTCGCGTCTCAGTCCGAGGACCTCGTGGGTGGCATCCAGACTCGATCTCGTCCCGACGACGAGTAGGACTGCAATGAGAGCCACCAGCACGACGGCAGGTGTGGCCACCACCGACCATCCGTAGAGTGCTCCGCCTGTAACGACAGCGATGAGAGGGGCCAGGAAAGCCGCCACGACGGGAGCAAAGGTGTGCGCGTAGACGACCTCGATGCGGTCGACGTCTCGGGTGAGACTGGCGAGAACGTCACCGGTGCGCGAATGGCTGACGACGGCCGGAGCCTTGGGCCACAGCTGGGAGAAGGCGTGCGTTCGCAACACCTCGAGGGCCTTGAAGGCCACGTAATGACCGCTGAACTGCTCCAGGTAGAAGGTCACGGCCTGCACCAGGGCCAGCGCGACCAACCATCCCAGCCAGGCCCACACCGACCATCCGGAAGTGACGACGGCAACCATTCCGCCGGCCGCCACTGCGAACAGCCCCATGTCGGCAACCAGGTGGACGATCCTCATGACGGCCGAGAAGTAGAGAGGAGGATGAACCGGACGTGTGATTCCGGTGAGCCACGTCACGACCTCGTGTGTCGACGGTTCGGTCATACTCGGTCCTCGCTCTCGACTCTGTCAAGGTCCTCACCGGTCACCCCGTCGGCGCCGACTGGCACGAGGGTGCCGTCCGTGACCCGGTAGACGTCACGGGCCAAATCCAGGAGACGGCGTCGATGGGTGACCATGACGACCGTGGTGTCGTCACCAATCCTGGAGATGGCGTCGATGATGCGCTGTTCGGAATCCATGTCCACGTGGGAGGTGGGCTCGTCGAGCAGGAGGATCTTCCGCCCGGACAGGAAGGCCCGAGCCAGCGAGATGCGCTGGGCCTGGCCGCCCGAGAGCAGGCAACCCTGTTCACCGACATCAGAATTCAATTCACGAGGCATTGACGCCACATCGTCGGCGATGTCCGCGCGTCTCAGCGCTTCCCACATTTGCTCGGCGGTGGCATGCGGATTAGCGACAGCGAGGTTGTCGGCGATCGTGCCGGCAAACAACCAGGTCCGCTGGTTGACCGATGCACTTGCTCCACGGATGGCGCCGGCCTCAGCCATCTCGGCGTCAAGGCCGTCAACGACGACCTGACCACAGTGCGGGGGCAGCGTCCCTGTCATGACCCCGAGGAGGGTTGACTTGCCAGCCCCTGACCGCCCGACGATCGCGGTGCGTGATCCGTGCGGGATGACGAGATCAACGCTGTGCAGGATCTGCGAGTCCCCATAGCAGACGGTGACGTCGCGAAGCGACATGGCTCCCGAACCGTCACCTGTGCTGGTGACCGAACCACGCGACGCTGCGGTCTGCGGAGCCTCGTCGAACCACCTGCTAATGGCCTTCTCCGACGCCTTGCCGCCCATGCCGATGTAGAAGAAGGCCGCCACCTGGTGCAGCGGCTCCAACAACAGAACCGAGAGCAGCACGATGGTGATGGCCGAGCTCGCCGTGATGTGGCCGTTCTGCCACCGCGTCATGGCCATGTCTGCCGACATGACGATGAAGAGGAGGGAGAACAGGCCGTCCACGACGATGATGACGACCTGGTTTCCGGCCAAGAGCTTCATGATCGTTCCGCGGTTGACCTCCCCTCGCTGTCGCAGATCATCCTCGACTCGCTGGCCGGCTCCCAGCATCCTTATGAGGACGAGGTTCGAGATGGCGTCCAGGTAGCGAGCAGTCAGGCGTGCTCGTTCCCGCCGGGATTCCGAGGACCTCTTGCGGAAGAGCTTGAGGAATCCCTTGATCAAGGTTGGAATGAGCGGGCACATCACCAGCAGGACAAGTCCGGTGAGCCAGTCCAGACCAATGAGGATCCCGAGGCACACGAGGACGGGGGTGGTCAGCGCCGCGATCATGTCGGGACGGAACACCTGGCGGTACTCACTCACCCGCTCGGCGTTGTCACCAGCCAGGATGACGACCCTGTCACCTTCATCCGGAGCAGGTGGAGTGGAGAGGGATCGTCGATAGAGGACGTCGAGTACTCGGGGATGCAGGGCAGCCTCCTCGGCGCGGGCATGACGACCTGACATCCCCATGGCTGCACCTGCGGCTACGGCAGCGACGCCGCCGCCGACTCCCATCGCCCAGTACCACCCGGGGCCGAGGACGAACCCCTCAAGGCGACCACCGACGGCCTGCCCCACGGCGACGAGGACGAGTGCCGTGGCAGCAACTTCGAGAAGGTGCACCGCAGCAACTTGTCGAGCCCGGTGGGGTGATCGGGGCGACATCACCGATGTTGCATCTCTGGGCATGGTGTCCTTCCCTCGTCGCGGGTGGGGTTCCAGGGACGTCTGGGCAGAACGACGAGATCCCCGGTCGACAACGTGATGACGTCGATGGGCCATCCGTACACGGAAGTGAGGTTACCCTCCGTGATAACCTCCTCGGGATCGCCGACGGCCACGAGTTTTCCTGCGGAAAGCAGGGCAATGCGATCGCAGCAGGCCGCAGCCAATCCGACGTCATGCATCACCGCAACCACTGCGCATCCCGCTGCAGCCAATTCCTGGCATATCTCCATGGTGCGTTCCTGATGACAGATGTCGAGAGCAGCAGTGGGCTCGTCGAGAAACACACAGGGGGTGTCCTGGGCCAATACCCGGGCAAGGGTCACCCGGGAGAGTTCTCCCCCGGACAGAGCGGTGACCTCTCGGTCCGCCAACCCAGTGACTTCGGTGCGCTCCATCGCGGCCTCGACGAGAATGGCGTCCTCTGGGCCGCGTGGATGCGGGGAACGACCCATCATGACGATGTCGTGAACCAGGTAGGAGAACGGGAACTCGCTGAACTGGGGCATCACGGAGCGGCGGAGGGCCAGGTCGGGTCGCGCGATATCCTGCAGCGGAACCCTGTCGAGTTCAACGGTTCCCTGCCAACCGTCGAGGTCTCCGCACAGCACGCTCAGCAGAGTCGTCTTGCCGGCCCCGTTGGGCCCGAGCAAGCCGACGAATTCTCCGGCGCGGACGTCAAGATCGACTCCGTCCAGGATTGTCCGCTCCCCGTACCGAAAGGAAACGCCACGGGCACGAGTCATCACGACGCTCCCCCTCGTCGCAACAGGATGAAGAAGGTCGGCCCACCCACGATGGCCGTGAAGATGCCGATGGGAAGATCGGCGTAGGGGACAAGGGTGCGAGCTGCGACGTCCGACAGGGTCACCAGCAAGCACCCACCCAGCATGGAGGCCGGGATGAGCCATGTGTTCGCTGGCCCGATGACCAGCCGAAGCACATGAGGCACGATGAGGCCGACGAATGCGATGACCCCGGCATAGGCCACCGCCGCAGAGGTGAGCAGGGCGGTGAGCGCGATCGAGGACAGCCTCAGCCGATTGACGTTGATACCGAGGTGCCCGGCAGCCCTCTCCCCCAGGGCCAAAGTGTCGAGCCTGGCGGCAATGAACACGGCCCAGACGATGCCGACGGCGGCCACCGTCCCGATCGTCGCCACCTGATTCCAGGTGGCCCCGTTGAGGGAACCCATCTGCCAGAAGACGATCTGGTCTCGTGCGGTCGTCGGGGCGACATAGGTTGACACCGAGGTGATCGCCGAACAGACCGCCGTCACCGCGATGCCGGTCAGCACGAGTGTGGTCGATTCTGTCCGTCGTCCGGATCGCGCCATGACGTAGACGGCGCTAGCAGCCAGCAGCCCCGAGAGAAAGGCAGCCGTGGAAACCCCGAATCCGGCCAGGAAGGTGGGAGCCACCACGATCATGATCGATGCCCCCACAGCAGCCCCCGAGGAGACCCCGATGATGCCGGGTTCAGCGAGCGGGTTGGAGAACAGCGCCTGCATGACGGTTCCAGCCACCGCGAGGCTGGCTCCCACCAGAAGGCCCAGGACAATGCGGGGGAACCGGATCTGCCACAACACGGACTCCGCCAGGGGGTCAGCCAATGAGCCGCCAAAAACTCCTCTGACAACATCAGTGGCCTCGACTCGGTACTGCCCGACCATCGCCGAGAGCAGCACGAGGCAGCACACGATGACAACCAGGATGATGAAGGTGACGACTCGGGTTCGCGCTCGTCGGGCAACTCCCGTTCGTGCAGTCGCAGGTTGGACGAGAGCACTCATTTGACCCCGTACAGTGCCTTGGCGACCGAGGTCAGCACCTCACCGGTCTGCGGTCCAAAGGACAAGGAGATACCGTCCGGGATGGCGATGACGCGATGGTTCCTGCCCGCAGTGGTGTTGGCCACCCCAGCTCTCGCCAGCAGACCCTTCATGCCACCGGTGGACGTCAACCCGTTTTTCATGACGAAGATGGCATCCGGATTGAGGGAGACGAGGGACTCCGCATTCGCGGGGGCGACGCTCTTGATGCCCTTGTCTCCGGCGACATCGTCGCCTCCCACGCCATGGATGAGCTCACTGGCCCCGTCCTGCGAGCCGAGGATGAAGAAGATCCCAGCGGTGCCGCGCACGTAGAGGAAGGCGATCTTCATCGGCGTCTTCGGGGCCCACTGAGTTATTTCCTCCTTGGCTGCGTCGATCTCATCCCGGGCACGCTTCACCAAGGCTTCACCGGCGGCGGGCTTGCCGACTGCTTTCGCAACCGTACGGATGAGGTCAGCGGTCTTGTCGACGCTGCGATGGGGGTCGACGAGGACGACCGGGATCCCGGACTTGCGAAGCTGATCAAGGGCTTCACGGGGACCGACGCTGCGGTCGGCAATGACGAAGGTCGGTTTGAGGGCGGCGATGGCCTCGACGTTGAGGGTGTGGCCGTTCTCGGTGACGACGGGAAGATCGTGCAATTGTTTCTCGGTCGACGAGACGGTGCGCCCGACGATCTTGTCCCCCATGCCCAGTCCGATGAGGGTACGGGAGAGGGTGCCGTAGAGGTCGAGGGCCAGGATCCGAGAGGTGTCGGTGACCGTCACCGTGTTGTTCTCGACGTCGGTGACCGTGACTGGCAGCTTCTGGCCGAAAGACCCGTCGACCGGCTTTGGGTCCGACAGGTCCGGCACCTCAGTGAGGCCGCGAAGGTTGCGAGGGTCACAGTGGACGGAGTCGCCGAGTGCGTCGGGGGCGGGGACGTTGTGGGGGCAACGGAGTGGGGCGATGTTTCTGACTGCGTGGCCGAGGAGCCACACCCGGCAACCAACATCGCGAGTACGAGGCCGGCTCCGGCAACTCGACGGCGCATCCGGATCATGCAACGACCTTTCGGGAGGATGGTTGGGGGGGTGAGGTCGGGCGACCCCACCCCCATGAGTCAGGTTGGCTGGATCAGCGCTCGGCGTAGCGGCGTCGGCACGCAGCCACCGTCGAGATGACGACGATAAAGGCCAAGCTGCTAGCAGCAGCGAGGTCGCCGCGAGCGGTCGACGGTCCGAGGGCACCGGTGGCGGGCAGCCCACGACCGGATCCAGGACCGCCGCTGATGACCTTGCCGGTGACGGCATCGATGGTGACATCGTGGCAGACCTTCTCGGCCGGGAGGGTGACACTCGACGACAACGAATCCATCGGCTCACCAGCCTTGTAGAACCCGGCAAACGCCTTGGCACCCTGGGCCGTGAGCTTGACCGAGGAGCCATTGATCTTGACATTTCCAGAGGTGGAAGTGGAGAAGGTGGCAAAGTCAACTCGCCCGTAGTCGGTCTTCCTCCCATCCATCGAGGAGGACTTGACGGTCATGTACACGTGACCCGTCGACCCCTTGATGACCAGGGTGGGGTTGGAGATCGTCATGTCCAGGATGCCGTTGTGACCAGTCATGTGGACGGTCCCGGAGTAGTTGAGAGTGCCCGACTTGGTGGCGGGATCGAATGACCCGCTGCGCAGCGGGAAGGTGAAGGCCGAACCGTTCCAGTCGGCGCCGTCCGACAGCTTCCAGGAACCATTGGCGATCGGGCCACGCAGGTAGCTGGTGAAGGAGGTGCGCAGACCCCACCTGAGGGAACCGGCGGTGACCTTGGACCGGCCGTTGGTGCAGACCTTCCTGGTGATGGTGCGGTGGGGGGCCGGGGTGGTGACAACCGGCTTCACCGGTGCGGACTTGAGAGTGGGGGACGGCTTGGCAGAAACACTGGGCTTGGCCGGCATGCTGGGCTCGACGGGCTTGCTGGACTTGGACGGGGTGCTGGGCTTGACCGGGGTCGACGGAGCGATCGATGGCTTTGGCGCCGGAGGAACCGGGGCGGCCTGGTAGGTCACCGGGGTACGAGTGTCATCGGACTTGTCGCGCATCCCGACGCCATGAGCCTTGCTGGTCAGAACGACGTAGCCCTTGTCCTTCTCAAAGGCAGGAACGTACATCTTGATGGTGAACGAACCATCCGCGGCCATAGGCGCGCCCTGGGTGAACTTGGAACCCACGTCCTTCATCGCCGGCGGGTGGACCCAGATCGTGGAGGTGGACTCCGTCATGGGCTTGTTCGGGTCGTACCCGACGAATTTGTCCGAATTACCGTAGAACTGCTTGACCGACGCGGGCGCGACGGCAACGTACACGCCGGTCCCTTTGGTCGCGAATCCCTTTCCGGTGATGGTGACCTTGCCGCCATCCCGGGATGCTTGTGAGACGGTCACAGTCGGACCGTCGGTCGCCCACGCTGCCGGAGCGACAAGAGCGCCAGCCAGGGTCAGCATGGCCCCGAGCACGCTGGCGACAAGTCTGCGCATGGCCGATGTGGTCATGAGGCGTCCCCCTTTGCTGATCGATTCGGCTCACCTTGAGCCGTTCCAAACGGTTAGCCTCAGCTAAGTATTGTGTGCAAGGGTGAAAATGCTGGTCGCAGCCATGTGAGCAGAAGGAGACTTTGTGGAAAGGGCCCATGGTAAGGGGCACCCTCTTCAGCCTTGCTAAACTCCCGACTGTTGCCACGCAACCGTCCCTTCGACGACGAATACCGGTGAGAATCCGGAGCTGTCCCGCAACGGTGTGTCACTCCCCCGTGACAAGCCCGACCTGGTCGACGGGCGTCACACACTCTCGAGGCAAGGGTGAGTACCATGGTTCAGATTTCGCGCCGCGTCGTCCTGATGACAGCAGCCGTCGCTGCGCTGGCTGGATGCGGTTCCCACGAATCGTCATCGTCGCCGTCCACCACGACATCACCGCGAAGCTCAAGAAGATGGGGCGCTGGGACATGGTCACCAAGGTCACCGAGGGGGAGAATAAGGCCATCACCCCCTGGTTCGAGAAGCGCTACGGCAAGACTCTCGAGGAGGCCGCGACCAAGTAAGACCGTGGCTGCCCCGACCTATCAGGGCCCGCCTCGGCCCGGCCAGCTGATGAAACACGAGGGGCCCCGCCACGATGGCGGGGCCCCTCGACGTTGCGATGGGTCAACAACTGACCAATCAGTTGTGGGTCAGCTTGTCGCGGAGAGCCTGCAGGGCCTCGTCAGAAGCCAGCGAGCCCTCGGCCGGGCCACTGGTGTAGGACGACTGGGCTCCACCGTCGTTGAGGGCGGCCTCCTGCTCGGCCTGCTCGGCATCGATGACCTGCTTGCGATGAGCCTCCCAGCGAGCCTGGGCCTCGGCGTACTGCTGCTCCCAGGCGATGCGCTGCTCGTCGTAGCCCGGCTTCCAGTCGTTGGTCTCCGGATCGAAGCCCTCGGGGTAGATGTAGTTGCCGTCCTCGTCGTAAGAGGCGGTCATGCCGTAGAGCGACGGGTCGAACTCGTCGGACTCGACGTCGATGCCCTCGTTGGCCTGCTTGAGGGACAGCGAGATGCGGCGACGATCGAGGTCGATGTCGATGATCTTGACCATGACATCGTCGTTGACGCTGACGACCTGCTCCGGGATCTCGACGTGGCGCTCAGCCAGCTCGGAGACGTGGACCAAGCCCTCGATACCATCCTCGACGCGGACGAAGGCACCGAACGGAACGAGCTTGGTGACCTTACCGGGAACGATCTGGCCAATCTGGTGCAGACGGGCGAAGGCCTGCCACGGATCTTCCTGGGTCGCCTTGAGGGACAGCGAGACGCGCTCGCGATCCATGTCGACGTCCAACACCTCAACGGTGACGGGCTGACCGACCTCGACGACCTCGCTCGGGTGGTCGATGTGCTTCCAGGACAGCTCGGAGACGTGAACCAGGCCGTCCACCCCACCGAGGTCGACGAAGGCACCGAAGTTGACGATCGAGGAGACGACGCCCTTGCGGATCTGCCCCTTCTGCAGCTGGTGCAGGAAGTTCTGGCGAACCTCGGACTGGGTCTGCTCGAGCCAGGCACGACGAGACAGCACAACGTTGTTGCGGTTCTTGTCGAGCTCGATGATCTTGGCCTCGATCTCCTGGCCGACGTAGGGCTGGAGATCGCGGACGCGGCGCATCTCGACGAGGGATGCGGGAAGGAAGCCACGCAGGCCGATGTCGACGATCAGACCACCCTTGACGACCTCGATGACGGTACCGGTGACGACGCCATCCTCTTCCTTGATCTGCTCGATCGTGCCCCAGGCGCGCTCATACTGAGCGCGCTTCTTGGACAGGATGAGGCGACCCTCCTTGTCCTCCTTCTGCTGGACGAGGGCCTCGATCTCGTCACCGACGTTGACGACCTCGAAGGGGTCCACGTCATGCTTGATCGACAACTCCTTGGACGGGATGACGCCCTCGGTCTTGTAACCGATGTCAAGGAGAACCTCGTCGCGGTCCACCTTGACGACGGTGCCAGAAACGATGTCGCCGTCGTTAAAGTACTTGATGGTGGCGTCCACAGCGGCCAGGAAGGCCTCCGGGCTGCCAAGGTCGTCAACCGCCACGGATCCATCGGCGGTGTTGGCGGCATTCTGCTGGTCGATGTCGACCGGGTTCGAGGTGGAGGCCTCAGTGGAGGAGGTCATGTAGTAGGACTCCGATTGATGTCAGGTGGTTTGAAACGCGCCGCAGCCCCGACCTTGGTGATCGAGCACGATCTACTCCCGTCCGAGATCGCACAGACCACAACGCAGCAGCAAGCGTAATACCCCAGCACAGGAGGGTCAACCGTCCTTCCCCAGTTCGCGGCACACACGGTCGATACAACCTCCAGTTCGATACGAGGTTTGTCCCGCAACGAGGTAATCTGCCTCTGGATCCACCTTCTCGGATCCTTCCCCATTCGGGTACCACATCCCGAGACTGAATCCCTCGTAAGCCTTGGAGGACATCACAGTTATGACTGATCAGTCTCCCCGACACGGTGAACCACCCACCGAGTCGACGTCGTCGCGCAGCTCAGCCACCCATGCCGGCGACAGCACACAGTCAGGCAGCCCACGTTGGCGAATTGTTGCTCTCGCGGTTGTCATCGCTCTTGTTGTCGCCGCCATCGCCGCTGTCATCGTCCAACGCGATAACGGCGACGACTCTGCTGGTGGTCCTGGTTCGGCGACATCTGCATCGACGTCAGCCGCGCCAGCGGCGTCCGCCAAGAAGAAGGGCCCCGTCCCGGCCGGTTGCATGAAGAACCCGAGGCCCATCGTGCCGGTCAAGTACTCGATCGACCACCTGAACGTCTCCGCCAAGGTTCTCTCGCGCGGCCTCGACAGCGCCGGAGCAGCAGGGGCGCCCCCGCGCGACGATCCTTCCTCGATGGCCTGGTTCAACCAAGGTCCCAAGGTCGGTTCCAACAGGGGCAACGTCGTTCTTACCTCGCACACCTTCCATGTTGGAGAGGCGCTGGGGAACAGGATGTACAGCAGGGACAACGGCATCAAGCCGGGAGACATCATCCGGTTCTCTGACACGTCCGGGAATACGGTCTGCTATAGGTACACCCACAACGTGAAGGTGTGGGTCAAGGACTATGACCCCAACTCGACGATCCTCTACGATGACAACGGTCCGGCCCAGGCAGTCATTGTCGTGTGCTGGGACTATGTCAAGGGCAAGGGTCATGAGTCACGGGTGCTGTTCTACGCCGACCCGGTCGCGTGATCGTCAACCTCATCTGAGGCCACCCCGGGGCGGGTCATGGCCCGTTCGTGGAGCATCAGTACGGGTCTGACCTCTACCGTCATGCGACGGGTGAGAAGTCGGTGGATCCGACGGCTGAGGCCGACAAGACGTGAAATGACTGCTGCGCGAGTGGCCCCTGCAACACGGTGTAGACCTCCGACGGCGGCTCGGCCTGATACGTCGACACCCGCACGGGCAATTACCGCCATCTGGCCCGGCTGCGCCTACGACCTTCCCGTCCGGAACGAACGCTTCGCCCCAGCCTGGTTCGACATCGAGTGACCGTCACCATTGATGACGGGAGGAGGAGTGCTCCAGTCGATGCGCCCTGTTGTCTCACTGGCCGGGCTCAGTGCGCAGCGTCGAACCACGACCGTCCGACGCCAATCGACACCGTCAGCGGCACTGACAATTCCATGGCGTGGACCATCGCGTCGGTGACGATCTCGCGGACCCTCTTCTCCTCGCCATTGGCGACCTCGAGGATAAGCTCGTCATGGACCTGCAGCAGGACGCGACTCGTCAGACCAGCCTCGTCAAGTTTCTCGTCGGTGGCGAGCATGGCGAGCTTGATGAGATCTGCGGCCGATCCCTGGATGGGTGCGTTGAGGGCGGCGCGTTCCGCCATCTCGCGACGCTGGCGATTGGTCGAGGTGAGGTCGGGAAGGTAGCGACGGCGTCCCAGCAGGGTCTCGGTGTATCCCTGATGACGGGCCTGGTCGACGACCTCCTCGAGATATTCATGGACCTTCCCGAAGATGCTGAAGTAATCAGCCATGAGTTCCTTGGCCTCGCCGACGCTCACCTTGAGCTGGTTGGACAGCCCATAGGCGCTCAGACCGTAGGCCAGACCGTAGTTCATGGCCTTGATCTTGGAACGTTGGGCGACACTGACATCCTCAGGAGCCACTCCGAAGACGTGCGAGGCCGTCACCGTATGGAAATCCTGCCCAGACCGGAAGGCGTCGATGAGGGACTGATCCCCCGAGACATGAGCCATGATCCGCATCTCAATCTGGGAATAGTCGGCACTCATGAGGGACTCATACCCCTCACCGACGACGAATCCTTCCCGAATGCGTCGTCCCTCCTCGGTGCGCATGGGAATGTTCTGCAGGTTCGGATCCTTGCTCGACAGGCGTCCGGTCGCGGCGATCGTCTGCATGTAAGTGGTGTGGACCCGGCCGTCGTCACGAACTTCCTTGAGCAGTCCGTCGACGGTCTGACGCAACTTGATGGCATCGCGATGCTCCAGCAGATGGGCCAGGAAGGGATGCTCGGTCTTCTCGTACAGACCAGCCAGCGCATCGGCGTCGGTGGTGTATCCGGACTTGGTGCGCCGGGTCTTCGGCATGTCGAGCTTGTCGAAGAGTATCCCCTGCAACTGCTTGGGAGAGGACAGATTGATCTTCTCACCAGCCGCCTCCCAGGCAGCCTCCTGGGCGCGAGTGACACGCTCGTCGAATTCGGATCGCAGCCCTTCCAGAACGTCGGTGTCGACGGCGATACCGGCCCGCTCCATCGAGATGAGGCACCGCTGCACCCTCATCTCGACGTCGTGGAGCAGCTCGGACCCGCCGCGAGCCTCGACCTCCTTCTCCATGACGTCGGCCAGCTTGGTGACCGCCACCGCCCCCTCCATGGTTTCAGCGGACCGGTCGTCCCCGAAGTCGAGCATCCCTTGGTCGGACTGGTCCTCCTCCTCACCCAAGGTGACGTTGAGGTGGGTGCGCACCGCGTCGTCGAACTTGTGAGTGCGGCGATCCGGGTGCAGCAGGTACGAGGCAAGCTCGGTGTCGCAGGTGAGCCCATTGACCTCCCAGCCGCGCTCGGCCAACGCCTCCACCGGGCCCTTGGCCGAATGCATCGCCTTCGCATGGGCCTCGTCTGCGAGCCATTGTGCAAAGGCCTTCTCGTCACCCGGGCCGAGATCAGCTGTGTCGAACCACACCGCAGTGCCGTCTCCGGCTCCCAACGCCACGGCCTCCACGTCACCGGCCCCACTGCCCCAGGTGCCCGTGACGTCAACACCGATCCGGCCTTCCACCGTGGAGAGCCAGTCTCCCAAGGTGCCCGGCTCGAGCGCCGCGCCGGAGACGTCAAGGGTCTCGTCGATCTCGACGACCTCATCGGCATCCGACTCGGATGCCAGCACACGCACACGATCCCACAGGGTACGGAACTCGAGGGTGTCGAAGACCGCGCGGGTGGCCTTGGGATCCCAGGCCTGACGAGCAAGGTCGGCCAGGGTAACGTCAAGGTCGAGGTCACGGACCAGGGCGTTGAGTTTGCGGTTACGAATGACGTCGTCGAGATGGTCACGGAAGGATTGGCCCGCCTTGCCCCTGACGGTGTCAGCCTCACGAATGAGGTTCTCCAGACCGTCATAGGCGTTGAGCCACTTCACAGCCGTCTTGGGGCCAACCCCGGGAACGCCGGGAAGATGGTCAGCGCTCTCCCCCACCAAGGCCGCCAGCTCGGGGTAACGAGCGGGGGGCACGAGATACTTCTCCTCGACGCCTTCCGGTGTCATGCGGGCGAGGTCCGAGACACCCTTGCGCGGATAGAGCACCGTCACCTGGTCATTGACGAGCTGCATGGCGTCCCGGTCCCCTGAGACGAGCAAGGACTTGAACCCCTCAGCGGTCGCCCGGGTGGACAAGGTGGCGAGAATGTCATCGGCCTCGTAGTTCTCCTTGGACAGATGAACGATGTGGAGGGCGTCGAGGACCTCCTTGATGAGGTCGATCTGGCCGGGGAATTCCGGCGGAGTGGCGGCTCGTCCCGCCTTGTACTCGGAGTACTCAGTGGTTCGGAAGGTACCACCGGCAAGGTCCCACGCCACCGCGATGTGCGTGGGCTTCTCGTTACGCAGCAGGTTGATGAGCATGGCGACAAAACCGTGCACCGCATTGGTGTGCTGACCCGTCGAGGTGATGAAGTTCTCCACCGGCAAGGCATAGAAAGCCCGGAAGGCCATGGAATGCCCATCGAGGACCATGAGGGTGGGCTGCGTCGTCTCGCTCATGCCCTCGACTTTAGAGGACACCGCGGACAGTCTTGAGGGATCGACATGGCAAACGGTGGCATGCTTCACCTGTGAGCTATTCCATCCCTGAACATCCGCTTCCCGAGTGGCTGGCCGAGCTCGTCAGCCCCCTTGACGACAAACTCGGCGTCAAGGTACGTGAGATCTCTCCCACCCGCTGTGTCGTCACCGCACCGCTCGACGGCAACACCCAGCCCATGGGTCTGTGGCACGGCGGCGGCTCTGGCGTCCTCGTGGAGACAGCCGGCTCCCTGGCTGCCATGGCCCACGCGCGCACCTTCGAGCATTCTGCCGTCGGTACTGAACTCTCGGTATCGCATCTGCGCCCACCCCACGGCCATCAGGTCATCGCGACCGCGACGGCGGTGCATCTGGGCAGACACACAACGACCCACACCGTCGAGATTGTCGACGATGAGGGCCGTATCTGTGCTGTTGGAAGGATGACCTGTCAGGTCATCTGAGAATGGGGCTGCGCCGAGATCACTTCTCATTCTCGGCGTGGTCAATGACTCCCTGAGCCACCTCGCGCATCGACTTGCGCAGGTCCATGGCGGTCTTCTGGATCCACCGGAAGGCCTCCGGCTCGGTGAGATCAAGGCTGGTCTGCAGGATGCCCTTGGCTTGGTCGACGATCTTGCGCGATTCCAGACGCTCCTCCAGGTCCATGACCTCGTCCTCCACGCCGCGGATCTCGGCAAAGCGGGCCATGGCGATCTCGATGGCCGGAATGACGTCCGAGGCATCGAAGGGCTTGACGACGTAGGCCATCGCACCGGCCTCCTTGGCACGTTTGATGAGGTCGCGCTGGGAGAAGGCGGTCAGCATGACGACCGCACAGATGCGGTCCTCGGCGATCTTGTCGGCTGCGGTGATGCCGTCCATCTTCGGCATCTTGACGTCCATGACGACCAAGTCAGGTTCGAGCTCATTGGCGAGACGGACAGCCTCTTCGCCGTCACTGGCCTGGCCGACGATCTCGTAACCATGCTCCTCGAGAAGCTCGACGAGATCAAGGCGGATGAGAGCCTCGTCCTCGGCCACCACGACGCGTGGATGTTCCTTCTCCACCCCCGAATCAGAGGTTGACCGGGTGGGGTCCTGTGGCTTACTCACGGTGGTTCCTTGCATGTCGATCGTTGACAACTCGATTCAATCCTAATGGTTGACAGGCCTTGACGCACCTGCAGGCGTGCCCGATCGTAACGGCATTTCCCTCAGTGACGACCGAATGGTCGATCAGCGGCAACACCCAGTGGCCGCAAAATCGGCATACCGGCGCAACTGTGGCACAATAGGCGAGCCGGCCCGAGTGGCGGAATGGTAGACGCGGCGCACTCAAAATGCGCTGTCCTTGCGGGCGTAGGGGTTCGACTCCCCTCTCGGGCACCGTCGGCTTACACCAGTGATCCCAGGGACAGGCCCAGGATCGCTGCCAGCGCTCCCGCAATGGCCATCCCCAGACAGTGCAGAGCTCCCACGCTCATCCCACGGCTGGACGCGGTGCGCGAGGTCTCCACTGACGCCGTGCTGAAAGTCGTGAAGCCACCGCAGAATCCGGTTCCCAGCGGACCCTTGAGACTCTGTGAGAATCCCACATGGTTGAGAGCCACCGCGATGATGAATCCCAACAGCAGGGATCCCAGCACATTGATGACGAGGGTTCCCACCGGCACTGGGGCCGGGAAACGAGAGTTGACGCGCGAGTCAAGCAAGAACCTCGTGACCGCACCAAGGCCACCAGCCAGGCAGATCCACAGCATCGTCATGACGACCTCCTGCGAACTGCAGCACGCACCGTGGTGATCATGGCCCAGGCCAGGAAGGCACCTGCCGCGACACTCGTCAAGAGGTAGGCAATGCCCAACAGCCAGTACCCAGACATGACACGCTGCCCGGACTCCACTGCGAGGGTGGAATAGGTCGTGAACCCGCCAAGCAGACCGGTGCCAAGGCAGAGCCGAACCGCTCGGCGAATCCCCTCGTCAGGGCCGGCATGGACGAGAACTTCGAGCAGGGTCGCGAGCACGAAGGCCCCGACGAGATTGGTCACCAGGGTCGCCCAGGGCACACCGTCGGCAGGAGCCGGCCAGGCGTGGGCTATTTCGGCTCGTATGAGGGTGCCCAGGCATCCCCCCAGGAAGACCAACCCCACCAGTACCGGACGACGATCGAGAAATCCCGATCTCACTGCCATGGCGAGGAATCCTTCCAGTCGACGACGGCGGTGGGCACCACAAGTACCGGACGGTGCTGATGGTGGGACAGATTGGTCGCAATCGATCCACTCACGAATTCCTGGACCCGACGCCGGCGATGCGTTCTGGCTCCCACGACGAAGGCCGCGGCGTCAATGGCTCGAGCGAGGTGGGTCAAGGCACGATCTGGCCGACCAGCAAGGTATTCCAGCCACCACGGGACATCGCAGTCTCCCAAGGCTGTCGAGATTTCCTCAGTCAGACGCTGACGGAGGATCTCAGCGTCACCATCCATGGCGTCCGGGTCGATGGGTACGGACACCACCGACCCATCTGTGTTCTCCTCGACGACACAGCGCCGCTGATCAACGTGGGCGAAGACAATTTGGGAGGCCTTGGTTGCACGGGCCAGTGAGGCAGCCGTCAGGGCCACCAGACTCGATTGCCCCGGAACCACCGCGACGACGATGGGGTGACCGCGGAACTCGACCATTCGGGAGGGGTGCGGCTGAGGCACTGCGCCATCTTTCGCCGCCATGTGTCCACTCATGACCATCCTCCGCATTGGAGGCCACGCGACTGCACGGGATCCATCGTCATCTCGCTCATTCATTGGTGCGAGGGCAGACTCCCACCCACGCATGACGGGGCAGGAACCATCAGCCAGATCGGCAGTTCGGCATCGGCCAGGCGGGATCCATCGCCGTCACGGACTTTACCAGCCCCGTCCCCCACCTCGTCGAATCCTTCCGAGGTGCGGACGAAGTCGCTCTCCCCGTCCTGAAAAGGGCGACGTCCCCCGCCCCAGAAGGGGTGAGGGACGTCGCGACAATCGAGGTTCAACCGCGATCAGTCGTCCTCCTTGATGCGAAGGATGCGCAGATCGTTGGTCTTGCCGGGGATGTCCATCGGGGAGCCGGACAGCACGACGACGCGGTCGCCGACCGGCACGAAGCCCTTGTCACGCAGGTAGGCGTTGACCCAGCGGTACAGCTCCTCAGCGGTCTTGAAGACCGGGGTGACGACGGCGTGGGCACCCCACACCCAGGCGAGATCCTTGGTGGTGGTCTCATCAGGGGTGAAGACGATGAGCGGGGTGCTCGGACGCAGACGGGCGATACGGCGAGCGGTGTCACCGGACTTGGTGAAGGCCACGATGAACTTGGCCTCGGCACGTTCGGCGATCTCGGCAGCAGCCTTCGACATGATGCCGCCGGTGGTGTGCGGGTCCCAGTCGATCTTGGCGATCTTGTCCAGGCCGTGAGCCTCGGTGGACTCCACGATCTTGGCCATGGTGCGAACGGTCTCGCCCGGGAAGTCGCCAACGCTGGTCTCAGCGGAGGTCATGACGCCGTCGGCACCGTCCAGGATGGCGTTGGCCACGTCGGCGGCCTCAGCGCGAGTCGGACGGGGAGCGTGGATCATCGACTCGAGCATCTGGGTGGCCACGATGGCGGGCTTGGCCTGCAGACGAGCTTTCTCGATGATCTGCTTCTGGATCAGCGGGACCTCCTCGAGCGGGCACTCAACGGCCATGTCGCCACGGGCAACCATGACTGCGTCGAAGGCGTCGATGATCTCGTCGAGGTTCTCGATGGCCTGCGGCTTCTCGAGCTTGGCGATGACCGGGACGGTGCGTCCCTCCTCATCCATGATCTCGTGGACGCGGTCGATGTCGGAACCGTGACGGACAAAGGACAGGGCGACGAGATCGATGCCGGCCTTGAGTGCCCAGCGCAGGTTCTCCTCGTCCTTCTCGGTCAGGGCCGGGATGGACACGGCGACACCGGGAAGGTTGATGCCCTTGTGGTCACCGACCGGGCCGGCGACGGTGCAGTGGCAGTTGACGTCGTTGCCGCTGACGGAGTCAACCTGCAGGACGGTCTTGCCGTCGTCGATGAGGATGACGTCACCAGCCTTGCAGTCCTCGGGCAGTCCCTTGAAGGTGGTGGAGACGCGCTCCTGGTTGCCCATGATGTCATCGGTGGTGATGGTGAACTTGTCACCAATCTCGAGGTCGATCTTGCCGTTCGACTCTCCCTCGGCCTTCTCGAACAGGCCGGTACGGATCTTCGGGCCCTGCAGGTCGGCCAGGGCTGCCACGTTGAGTCCGAGCTCCTTCGAAACCGAGCGAACCAGGTCAAGACGCTCCTGGTGCTCGGAGTATTCGCCGTGGCTCATGTTGAGGCGGGCGATGTTCATGCCAGCTTCCATGAGCTCCTTCATGGCGTCATGGCTGGACACAGCAGGTCCAAGGGTGTTCACAATCTTAGCTCTACGCACACCCCTCACGATACCGCCCGACATCGCGGGAACCCGACTCAACGAGCCTCTCAGCGCCGGATGTACACCAGACGTTCATCCATGATGCACGGATGACCACAGCCGACTGAGCGACTGTTCAGGCTTGCCTCACCACATCCAGCGCGTGCTGAAGATCCTCGGACGGGTCCGAGCGGAACGTCACCCATTCGCCACGTCCTGGATGGGTGAATGACAGTTCCGCGGCATGCAACCACTGCCGCTCCAGCCCCAGTTCCTTGGCCAGCACCGGATCACACCCGTAAAGCGGATCTCCACAGCAGGGATGTTTGACGGCTGCCATGTGCACCCGGATCTGGTGGGTTCGACCGGTCTCGAGATGCACCTTGAGCAGGGTCGCGTGACGGAAGGCCTCGATCGTCTCGTAGTGAGTGACGGAGTGACGCCCGCCGTCGACGATCGCCATCTTCCAGTCGTGACGATGATCACGACCGATGGGGGCATCGATCGTTCCCGTGAACGGATCGGGATGTCCCTGGACAAGGGCGAGATACACCTTGTCAACGGTTCGGTCCCGAAAGGCCTGCTTCAACAAGGTGTAGGCGTGCTCACTTTTGGCGACCACCATAAGACCGGAGGTTCCGACGTCGAGGCGCTGCACGATACCCTGACGCTCCGGCGCCCCACTCGTGGAGATCGCGAATCCAGCGGCCGCCAGATGCTCGATGACGCTGGGACCATCCCAACCCAGAGACGGGTGAGCGGCCACACCAGCCGGCTTGTCAACGACGACGATGTCAGAGTCATCGTGAACGATTCTCATCCCCTCGACGATCTGAGGGGTGATCGACGGGGTGGCGACGGGATCCGACAGATCGATGTCGAGCATCTGTCCCATGGCGACGCGAACAGACGCCCGGGACACCTTCTGCCCGTCCAGGATGACCAACCCTTCCTCGATGAGATCGGCAATCCGGGATCGCGACACCCCGCTCATCCGAGCAGCAGCGACATCAACCCTCTCTCCGTCAAGACCATCAGGTACCAGCAGGACGCTCACATCTCCTCCTTTTCGTCGCGCTCCCCTCGTACATTGTCATCCGTCGCATGGCCTTCACCGTCGTGGCGGCCGAAGATCGACACCAGCACGACGAGGATCGCCGTACAGGTGATGAAGATGTCTGCGACGTTGAAGACCGCGAAATGCGGCAGGCTGATGAAGTCGACGACATGGCCACGCAATGGCCCAGGCTCCCGGAAGATGCGATCGGTGAGGTTGCCGCAGATACCAGCAATGAGCATTCCGCAGGCGATGAGGGACCAACGATGACGAGCCTTCGGGACCCCCCACGCACACACGACGATGAGCATCGCGATGGCAAAGACGCTGATGAGGACGGTCGCCGTCGATCCCATGGAAAAGGCAGCACCCGGATTACGCAACAACCGCAGCGTGAAGAAACCGCCAAACCAGCTCGGCGGATCGTCGGGGTCAAGATGAGCGACGGCCTTCGCCTTGGTCCATTGGTCAAGGCCATAGCCAGCCACCGCGATGACGACCATCACCAGACGCCAACGCCTGAGCTGCGCTCCTGTCAGCGCAGTCGGATCAGTGGGAGAGATCACCGGCGCTCTTCGCGCTGCTTGCACTTGACGCACATGGTGGCTCGCGGGAAGGCCTGCAGACGAGCCTTTCCAACGGCCTTGCCACAGGACTCGCAGGTACCCCAGGTACCCTCGTCGAGCAGCTGGAGAGCGAGCTTCGACTGGTCGTAGACGGCACGGGCGTTGCGGGTAACGGAGATCTCTTGGTCACGCTCGAACTGGGAGGAACCAACGTCGATGGTGTCCATGCCGGCACCGTCGTTGCCCTGCTTCATGAGATCGGCAAGGTCATTCTCGGCCTTGGCAAGGGCGGTACCCATCCTGTGAACATCCGACTCCAGGGCGTCGATGATCTCGCGAACCTCATCGGCCGTCCATGGCTCATCGCCGTCGCGCACCGGCAGGGAGGCGGCGATGGCCTCGGCATCGTGATCTGACATGGAACTCTCCATCGTCATGCGGGGATCGTCCCCGGCTTGGTGGTGTGTGCCGCTCATGTCATCACCTACGTGGGGGTGCATGAACTGTGGGCAGACATTACACCCATGCCACTCACCCGTCATCCTCGTCGCCGGCTCCGAGGTTGGCCACCAGATGAACGACGCCGTGCCCCTGTCATGTGACCGGGGCACGGCGTCTTGGAAAGTGTGTCGTGTCAGTTCTGCTGCTGGCCGCGGCCAATGAGAGCGTCGAGACGCGGGGTGGAGGAATCACCCGGAGCAACGCGGTTCTCCGACTTGAGCAGCTCGGGCAGCTCGGCGGGCTCGAAGACGCCATTCTCCAGGTTGTCAGCCTGAGCACGCAGGTGGGAGGTGAGGGCATCGCGGTAGCTCGCCTCGAAGGAGCGCAGGTGGTCGACATTGCCTGCCAAGGTGTCACGCTCGGCCTCGAGCTCGCGGAAGAGCTCGGTGCGGCGGGTCTGGGCATCGGCATTGACCTTGTCAGCGTCGCTCTTGGCGTCCGAGGTCATCTTCTCGGCATTGACGCGGGCGCTGGACTCGATGCGCTCGGCACGGGTCTGGGCATCGACGGTGAGCTCGTGAGCCTTGGTCTCGGCAGCCTGAACCTTGCGACCGGCCTCCTCCTCAGCCTCGTGGACGACACGCTCGGCGTCGGCGAGGGCCAGCTCAACCATGCGGACCACGGCCGGAGAGGCCTCGGCGCTGGTGGTCACGACAAGCTTCTGGACGCCATCCTCGGTGGTCGCCGACTGCTGCTGGGCGACCGAGGAAGTACGGCTACGGGCGGCAAGGGCCTGGGCATCACGCAGCTGGGCGCCAAGACGCTCGTTCTCGCTGCGCAGGCGAGCAACCTCGGCCGGGTCGATGCCCTGACCCGGGCGCTGGGTGGCCCGACGCAGCTCCTCGATCTCGGACTGCAGGGAAGCCTTCTCCTGCTCGATCTGGTGGGCGCGGTTCTCGGCCTCCTGCTGGGCGGCCTTGGCACGATCGACCTCACCGGAATCAACCGCCGGACGATCATTCTGTTGGGAGCGCAGCTCCTCGATCTGGGCACGGAGGTGCTCGTTCTCGTCGACGAGCTCCTGATCGGCCTTCTGCTCACCCTGGTCGCCGGGCCTAAGGGCCTCGACCTGGGCCTTGAGACGCTCATTCTCGTCGGTGAGGGTCATGAACGCCGCTTCAACCTTGTCGACGAAATCATCGACTTCAATGGCGCGGTAGCCCTCGCCGGGGCGTTTGACCATCGGGAAACGAACCTTGCGCACCTCTTCGAGGGTCAGCGTCATTGTGCACTCCAAGATGTCGGGAACAGTCAGGACCCGTGAGGCGGACCGTATGGTCCGGGGTGGACACGAGATGCTGACAAGGTTACTCCACCGCGCCGCTCGCGTCACTCGGGAGGCTCAACCTCACCTTCGGGGTATGGCCAATACTCCCTCACCAGAAGACGGCGACAACCAGCTTCTGAAGGACAGCCAGCAGGACGAAAACGATGATGAACCCAACCGAGAATCCAACATTGCCGAACCTCACCGGCGGCACAAGTCGATCAAAGAACTTGATCGGCGGATCCGTGATCGTGTAGACGATCTCAAACACCACTGCCAATGCGCCGTGCGGCTCGAAATCGCGCACCAGCAACGGCACCCAAGACATGAGCATCCGCACGATGAGCAACACCGTGTAAATCTGAATGAGCCACGTGAGAATAGTCCCGGCCAGGATCATGGCTGACTCCGTCAGGACTGGTTGAAGAACCCGCCACTGGCGATGCGGGCCTTGTCCTCCGGGGTGACATTAACATTGCGCGGGCACAGCAGGAAGACCTTGCTCGTCACCCGCTCGATGGTTCCGCGCAGACCGAAGATGAGACCGGCAGCGAAATCGACCAGGCGCTTGGCGTCGGCGTCGTCCATCTCGGTGAGGTTCATGATGACGGGAATGCCGTCACGGAACTGCTCGCCAATCGTCCGAGCCTCGTTGTAATTGCGCGGATGGACGGTCAGGATGCGGTTGATGTCGGCGATGCTCGGCTCGTCGAGCTCCGGGCGACGCTGCTGGACCGCCTTGTGTTCCCTGCCGCGCTGCCCGGTGGAGTCGTGATGATGCAACTGGGTCACCTCCGAAGATGGCTCGTACCCGTCGTCGGAGTAGACCTCCGTGGTGAGCTCCTCGTCCGGAAGATCCTCCTCGTCGTAGCGACGATCGTCGACAATGCCGACGTACGAGGCGATCTTCCTGCCGATTCCTGCCATCTGGAGCTCCTTCTCGTGGGTGCGTCCCCAAGACGGGGATCTCACCATTCAAGCCTGCCACGGATATTGCCACGGTTTGACGAGACACGCGAACTGCTGACACATCATGGACCGGCGAGATCCGTCCTCACCGAGGGTTGGAAGTCCTCCACACCAGGCCGACAAGACGTCCCGCACCGTGATCCCTCCGGTGGGAGAACAGATCTTGTCCCTCAAAGGTACAGGGGTCAAGCCCGACTGCTGCCACACCCAGGGACTCCAGCTGGACCAGGGCTCCGGCACCCAGATCAAGGGCCGGAGTCCCTCGACGAGTCACGGCCCGGGTTGCCGGGTACTCGGCCCACACCTGCTCTGCCATGTCAGCGGGGACCTCATAACAGTTGCCGCAAATATGAGGCCCCACCCATGCCAGCAGGTCAGTGGCTCCCATGTCTCGCATGGCGCTGACGGTGGCCGGAAGGACCCCCGCCAGGAATCCCACTCGACCGGCGTGAGCAACCCCAATGACACCAGTTTTCGGGTCAGCCAGCACGACGGGCATGCAATCGGCGACCCGAATGGCCAGTGCGACCCCGGGGAGGACGGTGACCATGGCATCAGCGACGGGGAGTTTCCGCTGGCCTGCGACGCGGTCTCCGAGATAGCGTTGCGGAGTCCACCCCTCGACGTCGCCAGCCCCGACTCGCCACACGGCCTTGCCGTGCACCTGATGACAGACCATCACCGGCCCAAGGCCGAGGCGGGCACGCAGCGCCTCCAGGTGCTCGAGAACGGCGGGATCCTCGTCAGTGCGTCCGAGATTGAACCCGTCGAAACCGTGGCCACCCAGGCCCCGACCGGCAGGATCGACGCGATCCGTGAAGGCGACCCCAACGCCATTGTTGGCGTCGGGGTCGATGACGAATCTCAGCACGTCACTTCAAGAAGTCGGGGATGTCCAGATCATCCTCGGGCTCATCGACCTGCGGACGCTCGTCCTGCTGCTGAACCGGCTGGTTCAACTGCTCCGGCTGGGAGGGACGATGACCGAACGGGCTGCCCTGGGTCTGCGGACGAATCGGGGTCGGCTGCTGGTTGCCGCTGCCCTGACGGTTCGCGCTGGAGGCAGATCCGGACGGGGCTGCCCCGGTACCAAAGACTCCTGCCGAGGAACGATTGCTCATTGCCGGACGGGAGGCCGGACGCTGGCTGATGCCAGGTTGCTTGGTGCTGGTGGGCTGGCCATTCTCGAACCCGGCCGCGATGACCGTGACGCGCACCTCATCGCCGAGGGCATCGTCGATGATCGTGCCGAAGATGATGTTGGCCTCGTCGTGGGCGGCGGCCTCGATGAGATTGGCCGCGCTGGCGACCTCGAACAGACCGAGGTCGGAGCCACCGGCGATGGACAGCAGCACGCCGCGAGCACCGTCGATGGACACCTCGAGCAGCGGGGACGAGATGGCCATCTCTGCGGCTGCCCGTGCACGGTCCTCTCCAGATGCACGACCAATACCCATGAGGGCGGATCCGGCATTCGACATGACCGATTTGACGTCGGCGAAGTCCAAGTTGATCTGACCCGGCGTCGTGATGAGGTCGGTAATGCCGGAAACACCTTGCATCAGCACTTGGTCGGCCTGTTTGAAGGCGTCCAGGATGGCGATCTGCTGGTCCGTCATATCCAACAACTTGTCGTTGGGAATGACGATGAGGGTGTCGACCTCGTCGCGCAGATTGCCGATACCGGACTCGGCCTGGGACGAACGGCGGTGGCCCTCGAAGGAGAACGGGCGGGTCACGACACCAATGGTCAGGGCCCCGAGGGAACGAGCAATCTTGGCGACGACGGGAGCAGCACCTGTGCCAGTCCCACCGCCCTCACCGGCGGTGACGAAGACCATGTCGGCGCCCTTGAGGGACTCCTCGATCTCGTCAGCGTGATCCTCGGCAGCCTGACGTCCCTTGTCAGGGTCCGCACCTGCACCCAGTCCTCGGGTGAGGTCCCTGCCGATGTCGAGCTTGACGTCGGCATCGCTCGTGAGGAGGGCCTGGGCATCGGTGTTGACGGCGAGGAACTCGACTCCCTTGAGCCCCGCCTCGATCATGCGGTTCACGGCATTGCAACCGCCACCGCCTACCCCCACGACCTTGATCACGGCGAGGTAGTTCTGGGATGGAATAGCCACTGGAGTTCTGCCTCACTCTTGTCTGACGGACCGGTCTAGGGCAAGGGTATGAGCACGTCAGAGGGGTGTCCAACGCCGTAGGCCACCTTGACCTCGACCCTCAACCCCGGCTTGAGACTGCTCACCGAGAGGTCGGATGCTCCGGGGATGAGACGTCGAAACGGGTTGCCTTGACATTGAGCATCGCGGCGGTGACCTTGCCCTTGAGCTCGGACTGATCCGCCGATCCCCACACCACCGTCCGCTTACCGGACAACACCACGACGATGGCGTCACGAGACTTGGCCTCGACGTGGTCGACCTGTCGCCTCAGCTCGACGGGGAAGGAATCAGCCACGGTTGCGACGTCGCGCAGCAGGGCACGATTGCCCGACGACGTCGTGGCCCACACCACCTTCGGGGTCGGCTTGGCCGTCCGGTTGAAGATCGCCCCGGTGGGATCAATCCACAGGTATCCCCCAGGAGTCTTCACCTGATACGAGACCTTCAACTCGGTGACGTCGATGACGAGGGTGTGAGGCCACTTCCGGTACACCTCAGCCTGGTGGACGATGTCCATCGAGGTGACGCGAGCAACGACCTCGTCAGTGTTGACCCGCGCCAGGGGTTGGCCTTTCTGCACCTTGGCGGCCTGCTCGACCTGGGAGACCGTGCCCAGATGCGTTCCGTGAACCTCGACGGTGTCGACGCTGAACACGGAGGAACTGCGCACCACCCAGATCGCCACCAGGATGAGGACCACCACCGCAGCGACGATTCCTGCGATGATCTGGTTGCGACGTCGGCGGCGTCGGCGTCGCAACTCGATGGCAACGTTGATGTCGGAAACCGGCATCAGGACTTGTCCTCCAGCAATCCCACCAGGACTGGACCCACCAAGGTGACGTCTCCAGCTCCCAGGGTGATGACGAGGTCGCCGGGCCGCACCTCTTCGGCAAGAGCCTCCGGGAGGTCCTGCTTGTCAGGAACGTAGCGGGAATCACCACCTGCCGCGATGACCGCATCGTGCACCATCTCGCCCGTGACCCCAGGAATCGGGTCCTCCCGGGCGGGGTACACGTCAGAAACGATGACGCGGTCAGCCAGGGTGAGGGCCTGGCCGAACTCCCCGGCGAAGTCCCGGGTACGGGAGAACAGATGAGGCTGGAAACAGGCGATGACCCTCCCCTGTCCGGTCACTGCGCGGCGAGCAGCCCCGAGAGTGGCGCGCAGCTCGGTCGGATGGTGGGCGTAATCGTCGAAGACTGCCACGTCACCGACGCATCCCACCAGCTGGAAGCGCCGCAGGGTACCTGTGAAGGCGCCAATTCCCGTCAGGAGTTCGTCATGGTCAATCCCCAACAGGGAGCCGACGCAGTAGGCGGCAGCAGCGTTGGAGACGTTGTAGCGGCCGGGAACCTGGAGTTCGATGCGACCCCGGGTGGACCCGTGGACGAGGGTGGCCGAGGCCGTCGTGCCCTCCAGGTCGAGGTCGACGAGCTGGACCTCTGCCTGCTCCGACTCACCGTAGGTGACCACCTTGACCGTTCCGGTGCTCTCCAGGCGAACCGCCAGCTCGGCCGCCCCCGGATCATCGACATTGGTGACGACATAGCGCACCTCGGGGCGGGTTGCCATCGAGATGAAGCCATCGAAGTAGGCCTGCGGGGTGCCCCAGTTGTCGAGGTGGTCAGCTTCCACATTGGTGACGACGACGATCTGGCTGGGGTACTGCAGGAAGGAGCCGTCGGACTCGTCAGCCTCGACGACGAAGACCTCCCCCCCACCCAGGTGGGCCGACTCTCCGGTGGATGCCAGCGGTGAACCGATGACGTAGGACGGCTCAGCTCCGGCATGATCGAGCATGGTGGCGACCATTCCGGTGGTCGTCGTCTTGCCATGGGTACCGGCGATCGAGACACCCTCACGACCCAACATGAGGGCAGCCAGAGCGGCCGAGCGGTGCCAGACGCGCAGGCCGAGACGATTGGCCTCCACCAGCTCCGGATTGTCAGGACGGATCGCCGAGGAGACCACGACCGTGCGAGCCCCGGCCAGATGGGCAGGGTCATGGCCCACCCAGGTCTGGACCCCAGCAGCTGCCAGATCACGCAGGTTGGCTGAATCGACCTGGTCGGAGCCGCGAACGTCCACTCCCATGTCGTGGTAGATCCGCGCCACACCGCTCATTCCGGCTCCGCCGATGGCGATGAAGTGAACCGGCCCAATGGTGCTGGGGCCGAGCAGCTCGACAGGTTCCCGCAATGACATGAGTTTTCTCCTCGAACAGTCGTCGGGTCGATCACTTCGAATTGGTGGCCGAGATCACCCGTGCCGCCATCTCCTCAGCGGCATGGGCAGGCATGAGTCCCCGTCCGGCAGCTGACATTCTGGCCAGCGCATCGGCGTCATGGATGCGCGCGGTCTCGGCGAGGAGCCGCTGGGCATCCAGTTCCGCGTTCGTGACGACGACACCAGCCCCGGCGTCAACGGCCGAGGTGGCATTGCGCGCCTGTTCGCCATTGCCGTGTGGCAATGGAACGTAGATCGTCGGCAGGCCGACGGTCGCGGTCTCCACCACTGTTCCAGCTCCGGAACGAGCCACCATCAGGTCGGCAGCCGCGTACGCACTGGCCATGTCGTCAACATATCCGACCGGCAGCCAGGCAGCTCCCGTCGTTTCATCAACGATCTTGGTGTTGCCCTTGATGTTCTTCGGGCCCACGACGTGGAGGATTTGCACACCGTCGGCAAGGAGGGTGTCACGTGCTGCGACGACGGCGTCATTGATGGCGACCGCTCCCTGAGATCCTCCGGAGACAAGCAGGGTGGGACGGTCGGTGTCCAGTCCCAGATCGGCGCGAGCGCGGGCACAACGCCCGGCTCGATCCGCGTCGCTGGAGTCTGCCAGGTCAGTGATCTGCGTGCGCAGCGGCATACCGACGAAGGTGCCCTTCGGCAACGGGGTGTCGGGGAACGCCGTACCGACGAAAACCGCAAACCGCGCGGCGATCTTGTTCGCCAGCCCGGGAACAGCGTTCTGCTCGTGAATGACGACGGGGATCCTGGCTTTCCTGGCAGCCAGGTATGCAGGCAACGAGACGTAACCGCCGAAGCCGACGACCACATCAGCCCTGCGCTGCTTGAGCACCGCACCTGCCTTCCGTACCGCTCCGGCCAACCGACCAGGAACCTTGAACAGATCCGCGTTCACCGTGCGCGGCAGCGGCACCGGAGGAATCATGTCGAGCTCGAGACCGGCCTCGGGGATCACTCGTCCCTCAAGACCCTTCGGCGTCCCGATGCAGGAGACCGTGACGCCACGCTCCTGCAGAGCCTTCGCGGTGGCAATAAGGGGAGATGTGTGGCCAGCCGTTCCTCCGCCAGCCAGAACAACGTTCACCATGGGTACTCCTCGGGGGAATGGGATATGGCGTCGAGATCAGCCACGATTACCTCCGTCGACGACACTCGTCACACGGGCGGGCTCAGTGCGTCGGGAAGCCTCAGTACTGCGCCGAGCGTCTGGCTCGGTACGGGCACACGCCAAGATGATGCCGACCGCCAACAACACCGACACCAAGGCCGATCCACCGATAGAGATGAAAGGAAGCGGCACGCCGACGACCGGCAACAGATTCAGTGAGACAGACATGTTGATGATCGCCTGGGCCGCAATCCATGCGGTGGCCGTCGATGCGGCCGAACGACGGAAGAGAGAGTCCTGGCGCATCGCCGTCCTCACTCCTGCCCACACGAGCAGGGTAAACAGCAGGATGACGCCGAGGGTGCCGAGCAGACCCATCTCCTCACCGAGGACGGCGAAGACGAAGTCGTTCTGCGCACCGTCGTAGAGTCCTCCCCACTTCTGACGGGACGCACCGATGCCGACCCCCCACCAGCCACCGGTCGCCAGGGCGTAGATCGCCGAGAGCGGCTGCTGGGAGGTCGTCGCGCCATTGTCAGGATGCAGGAAGGACAGCACGCGCTGAGCTCGGTAGGGAGTGATCGCGATGAGCATCAGGATCGCCAGCAGGCCCAGACCGATGAGAGCGCCCAAATAACGTTTCGGCACGCCGAATCCCCACATCTGCGCCAACATGATGAGTCCGATGATCATCGTCGTCCCAAGGTCTCCCTGAGCGACGACCAGCAACCCGATGACCCCATACAGCGCAAGATAAATGCCCACACCTTTGGACGTCGCCATCTCGTCTCGACGCGACGCCATGTAGCTGGCCCCGATGAGGACCAGCGCGAACTTCGCGAACTCCGAGGGCTGCAGGCTGACCGGGCCGAGAGCCAGCCACGACTGGTTCCCCTTGCCAGCGTCCGATCCCAGGGGGGTCAGCACCATTACGAGCATCAGGCAGACGACGGCGTAGGTCAGCCCGCCGAGTTGGCGCAGATGCGCTTCCGACAACCGGGACACCACCGCTGAGGCAATCGCTCCGACGACGAGGAAGAGGATCTGGCGAATGGCGAAGTGGTAGGGCCCGCGTCCGAGCGACTGGGAGTACACCGAGGACGAGGACAACCCCATCAACGCTCCGATGCCGCACAGCAGCACGGTGGTGGCGAGGATGACGTAGTAATCCAGGAAGGGTTGAGTCAGCAAGCCACCTGAGGATCCGTCACCGCTGTCGAGTCGCAGGAAGTGTGTCAGCCAGCTGGCGGGGGTCCGGCGTCGGGCTCCATTCATCTGCCGAGGAGTCCGGGTGTCGACCGACTTCTCAGCCATCAGCATCCGGCCCGTCAATCTGTCGTGCCGCGCTGACGAAGTCGTCACCGCGGGCAGCATATCCAGGCCAAATGTCGAGGCTCGCGCACCCCGGAGCCATCAAGACGGTGTCGCCGGGACGGGCCATCTCGGCCGCCTCGCGAACTGCCTTGGCCATGCATTCTCGCGACATGTCATCGATGACGACGACGGGGACATGCGGGGCGTGCTCGGCCAAGGACTTGGCGACGACGTCACGGTCGGTTCCCAGCACGATGGCTCCGCGCAGCTTCTCGGCGTGGGTGGTGACCAGGTCGTCAAAGTTGGTGCCCTTGGCCTGGCCTCCGGCGATCCACACGATGTGCTCGAAGGCGCGCATCGAGGAGTTCGCAGCGTGAGGGTTGGTGGCCTTGGAGTCGTCGACCCAGGTGATGCCACCAGCTTTATGGACGGTCTCGATGCGGTGCCCACCAAGGTGGAGGTCGCGCAGACCCTGACCCACGGCGCGGGCCGGCACGCCGAAGGAGCGAGTCAGGGCAGCTGCCGCCAAGGCGTTCTCGACATTGTGTGGGGCGAAAGGACGGACGTCATCAAGGTGGGCCAGCTCCATGGCGGAGGTCGCCCGCTGGTCGACGAAGGCACGGTCGACGACGAGATCATCGACGACACCGATCATGGAGGGGCCGGGGATTCCGGTAGTGAAGCCGATGGCGCGAGCTCCCTCGACGACATCTGCCTCCTCGACCATGTGCTCGGTCGCGGGGTCGGCGACATTGTAGACGCAGGAATTCGTCACCTGGTGATAGATCCGAGCCTTGTCAGCCGCATAGGAAGCGAAGGGGTCATCCTCGTGAGCATACCACTCCAAATGATCCTGCTGCAGATTCAGGACGGCAGCCGAGTGCAGGGAGAGGGAATTCGACCAGTGCAGCTGGAAGCTGGAAAGCTCCACGGCGAAGACGTCGTAGTCGATCTCGTCGGCCATCGCCTCCAGGATGGGCCGACCGATGTTACCGACGGCGCAGGCTCGCAACCCCGCCGCGTTGAGAATCGACTCGGTCATCTGGGTGGTCGTCGTCTTGCCATTGGTGCCAGTGATGGCAAGCCACGGGACGACGCGGTCCGGATGCATGAGACGCCAGGCCAGTTCTGGCTCTCCCCAGACTGGAATCCCCTGGAGTAGAGCACTGGCCACCAAGGACTGGGTCGGACGCCACCCCGGGGACACGATGACGAGGTCGGTGCCCTCAGGAAGTTCAGCTGCCGCCCCGGCCCCCAGTCGCACCTCGGCACCGAGCACCTCGAGCAGCCCGCCTTTGTCGCGATGACCATCGTCGTCGGAGTCGTCGAGCACGAGCACCGTGGCATCGAGCTCGAGCAGGGCGTCGGCAGCGGCGTAACCAGAAGTACCCAGACCGGCGACGACGACGTGTACTCCCGACCAGTCGAACAGCCGGTCGGCCGAGCTCAGATCAACCTTTCCGGAGAACGTCACTGTCCTGCCACCCATTCTGCGTAGAAGATTCCCAGGCCGGCCGACACGGCCAGACCGCAAATGATCCAGAACCTGATGACCACGGTCACCTCAGCCCACCCCTTCAACTCGAAGTGGTGATGCAACGGGGCCATCTTGAAAACTCGTTTTCCACCGGTGAGTTTGAACACACTCACCTGGAGCATCACCGAGATCGTCTCGATGACGAACAGTGCGCCGATGATGACCAACAGCAATTCGGTACGGCTGACGACAGCCATACCCGCAACAGCGCCACCGAGAGCCAGGGACCCGGTGTCACCAAGGAAGATCTTGGCCGGCTTCGCATTCCACCACAGGAAACCGAAACAGGCTCCTGCGATGGCAATGGCCACCACGGCGATGTCGTGCGGATCACGCACTGCGTAGCAATGGTTGCCGGCAGTAGTCGGACGCGAACACCACTGGTTGAACTGCCAGATGCTCAGCAAGGTGTAGGCACCGAAGACCATGGTGGTGGCCCCCGTCGCCAACCCGTCCAGGCCGTCGGTGAGGTTCACCGCATTGGAACTACCAGCAATGAGCAGGATCACCCAGATGATGCCCAACCAGACAGGCAGATGAAGCCAGGAGATGTCGCGCAGGAATGAGATCGCCGAGGACCCCGGAGTGACTCCGTGGGTATCCGGGAAGTACATCACTCCGATGGCGAAGGTGACGGCAACAAACGCCTGTCCAAGCAGTTTTCCCCTGGGTTTGAGGCCCAATGAGCGCTGTTTGGAGATCTTCGTCCAGTCATCGAGGAATCCGATGAATCCCAGACCGGCGAAGAGCCAGAGGACCATTACGGCTGAGAGAGTCGGGTGGGTCCAGGTCACCAGATGCGCGACGATGTAGGCTAACAGGACCGACACAATGATGACGGCACCGCCCATGGTCGGGGTGCCCTTCTTCGTCTTGTGGGTGGTCGGGCCGTCGTCGCGAATGAACTGGCCGTATCCTCTTGCGGCGAGCCAGTGGATGAACCATCGCGTGCCGACAAGGGTGCCGATCATCGACACCGCGCCGGCGAGCAGGATGTTCTTCACGCCTGAGCCTCCCTATCCTCGAACACAGCGCGCCCCACCCGTTCCAGCGCCAGGCCTCGGGATGCTTTGAGGAGAACGACATCGTGCGAGGTCCAACTTAGCGACTCAGCAGCCTCTTCCACGGTGGTGACGAACACATGTGCGCCTTCTGCGCACGCGCCGGCAGCAATGTTCTCGGCCTCGTCACCGACCGCGATGACGACGTCAAACCCGACCTGAGCAGCACGTCGACCTGATTCGGCATTGAGTTCAGGGGAATCCTTGCCGAGCTCAAGCATGTCGCCAAGCACAGCGATGCCACGGGTTTGGGGATCAGCGGCCCGGCGAGTCGCGAGGACGTGACCCATGGCTTTCAAGGAAGCAGCCATCGAGTCAGGGTTGGCGTTGTAACAGTCCTCAACCAGCACCAGGCCATCAGCTCGCTCACGCAACTGCATCCTCATGGCAGACCGCGACACAGCCTTGCTCAAGGCCTCGGCAATGTGACCGACAGTGTCCCCGTCGACAGCGCCATTGAGCTCCAGAGCTGCCAGCGCTGCAGCAGTGGCGGCAACAGCATTGGCGACCTGGTGGGCCCCCATCGTCGTCAACCGGACCCGACTGGTCCAGGTCGACTCGCCCCTGCGAACACCCAGGGTGAAGGAGTGACGATCCAGATCGTCAGAAGTGATCGACTCCGCCCACACCTCGACCTCGGCATCCGGGCGCCGGTGATCGGCATCAGGGCTGAACCATGCGATGTGGCCACTGGTCCGCGGGGCCATCCCAGCCACCAGTTCATCGGCAGCATTGAGGACAGCCCAGCCGTCAGAGCTGAGAGCCTCGACGATTTCGCCCTTGGCCTGGGCGATGACCTCACGGGATCCGAACTCGCCCAGGTGGGCGGTCCCGATGTTGAGGACCATGGCGACGTCGGGGGTGACGATGGAGGTCAGCCACGAAATGTGGCCGAGTCCGCGAGCCCCCATCTCGGAGACGAGGAATGCGGTCTCCTCGTTGACGCGGCATGCCGTTAGGGGCACGCCGATCTCATTGTTGAACGACCCCACCGGAGCCACCGTCGGGCCAAAGGCCTCGAGAACCTGGGCCAGCATGTCCTTGGTGCTCGTCTTGCCGCTGGACCCAGTGAGAGCAATGGTCCGCAGACCACGGCATCGCTCGGTGCCCACGACGTGACGGGCCAATCGAGACAGTCCGGCCTGGCCGTCGTCAACGATGAGGTGCGGCAACTGGGCGTCGGTGGCGCGCGTACCCATCACGGCAGCCGCGCCAGCTTCCTGAGCAGCCTTCGTGAAGTCGTGTCCGTCCGCCCGGGCGCCAGGCAGAGCGACGAAGAGAGCCCCCGGAGTCACCTCACGGGTGTCGATGACGACGTCGGGGCCCACCTGTGCAGAGCCGTCAACCGGTTCGGCCCCGACCCATGGGGAAAGGGTGGCAATGTCGACAACTCTCATCGTGTCTGATCCTCCTCGGCCTGCCGAGCCATGGTGCGCCATTCAGCTCGGATGACCTCACGATCGTCGAATGGCAGCACCTCGCCGCCAACATGTTGTCCGGTCTCGTGCCCCTTGCCGAGCACGCAGATGACGTCTCCGACCTCGGCCATTCTCAAGGCCTCGTTGATCGCCTCACGACGGCGTCCGCCATCGACGACGATGACACCGTCCTCGGCGGCCTCGTGGGCACCCTCCAACACCGCTGCGCGGATCGTTGCCGGATCCTCAGTACGTGGGTTGTCGTCGGTGATGATGACGACGTCGGCCCTCTCAGCCGCAACATCACCCATGGGGCCACGCTTGGCGGCGTCACGGTCTCCCCCAGCGCCCAGGACGGCGATGAGACGCCCCCCGTCGACCGAGGACCGTGCCGCATCAAGGGCGGAGGCAATCGCCTGCGGAGTGTGCGCGAAGTCGACCAGAGCGGTCGGTGAGTCAGGGCCGAGGTCGACGCGCTCCATCCGACCTGGCACCTGAGCAGACGACAATCCGTGCGCAACCTCGTCGAAGGAGAGCCCTGCGGCTTCCAGCATTGCCAGGGCCATGACCGCGTTGCGGACGTTGAACTCACCGGGCAGGGACAATTTGAGAGTGCGCTCCCCCGACGGGGTCGTGACCTCGAGGACGGCCCCGTGCGGTCCCGGATGCCACGACGTCACCTGATAGTCGGAGGGTTCGTGGATCGACGTCGTCACGGCCGTGACGCCACTGGCCTGCATCCTCTCGACGAGTTGACGTCCACGCGGGTCGTCAACGTTGATGACGCCGAGCCGGGCCAGGTTCGAGGTGAACAGACGAGCCTTGGCCTCGAAGTAATCATCGAGGGTCTTGTGGAAGTCAAGATGATCGCGACCGAGGTTGGTGAAGGCAGCGACATCGAAACGGGTGCCGTCGACCCGTTGCAGGGCGAGGGCGTGGGAGGAGACCTCCATGACGACGTCGGTCGCTCCCCTCTCAGCCATGGCACCGAAGAGACCTTGGAGATCCGGAGCTTCCGGGGTCGTCACTGTGGTACGAGCGCTCGGCAACTCGACACCGTCGAGCTGGAACCCAATCGTCCCGATCGTCCCGACGTGGCGTCCAGCAGCTCGCAGACCTGCCTCCACCAGGAAGGCCGTCGTCGTCTTGCCATTGGTACCAGTGACACCGAACATCGTCATGGCATCAGCGGGATGGCCGAAGATCTTGGCAGCCGCGACCGCCATCGCAGCCCGGGCATCCGGGACGACGATGATCGGCACACCGGCATCCGCAGCGAGGGTCGCACCCTCGTCGTCAGTGAGGACTGCCACCGCACCGGACTGTGCTGCCGAGCCAGCGAATCGAGCCCCATGGGCGTGGAGACCGTGCAGACCGACGTACAAGTCGCCGTGACGTACCTGACGGGAGTCCAGGGTGATCCCGCTGATCGCAGGACCGTTCTCATCGGCCCGACACCCGTCGAGCTCGGCCACCAGATCACCCCACGCAATGGAATTCACCTCCGAAGGCCGCAGGGCGGTGTCTGCAGGTGATGTGGGGGTGGGAGTGGGTTCAGGGCTCACGGCTGGTACTCCAAGGGTTCCTTGCGCGCTTTGTCGGTGGACGGTTGCACACCGTAGCGCGGCAGGGCGACGGACATCAGTTGCCGCGCCGCCGGCTGCGCCACCTCCGTACCTGTGTGTCCGTTGGTGGGCTGGTTGATGACGACATAGGTGAGAATACGCGGCTTCTCGATGGGAGCGACGGCGATAAATGAGGAGATGTAACCGCGATAGCAGTGGCATTGCGGGTCAACACGCTGCGCAGTACCCGTCTTTCCCCCCATTCGGTAATCCGGGATCGGTCGGCCCTTGGTCGTCGAGACGACGTTCTCCATCATGTCGCGGACCTGCTCGGAAGCCTGCTGGGAGATCACTCGGCGGGTCGTCGTGTCGGGGATCTCAGCAGGTTCACCGTGACCGTCGACAGCTGATTTGATGATCGTCGGGGAGTGGTATACACCACCGTTGACGATGCCAGCCACCGCAGCAGCCTCCTGGATCGCGGTCACCGACAACCCCTGGCCAAAGGCCACCTGGTCACGGGTGTAGTCGGGCATGTCCGGTTTGGGAATCTGGCCGTGGGCCTCGCCGGGAAGACCGATCCCGGTAGGTGCCCCTAGGCCGAAGGACTTGAGGTAGGAGGCCATGGTCCCCTTGTCGAGGTTTCGGGCGAAGAGGGTCGTCCCGATGTTCGAGGAGTGCACGAAAACACCGCGAGCGGTCAGGTGCTCGGTGCCGTGGGGCTCGGCATCCGTGATCTTGCCGCCCCCGGAGGACAAGGCCGGAGGAACGACGATGTGGGTATCGGGAGTGAGGACTCCCTGGTCGGTGAGGGCGGCCATCGTCAGTACCTTCTGGACCGACCCCGGCTCGTAGGCATCCTGGATGGTCCGATTGCGGGTCTGGCTCTCCTTGGCCTTCCCCGGCTTGTTCGAGTCGAAGGTGGGCATCGACACCATGGCGAGTACCTCGCCATTCGTCACGTCCATCATGATGATCTCGCCACTCTTGGCCTTGGCGTTCTTGATGGCCGTGCCCAGTGCCTGCTGGGCCATGAGCTGTAGCTGTGCGTCAAGGGTCAGGGCGTAACTGGTGCCATTGACGGCAGGAACGAGGGTGTTGGATCCCAGCGGGATGCGTCCCCACGTCGAAGCTTCGTAGGACTCCTTTCCGGGCACACCTGCCAAGGCCTTGTCGTGGCTGTGCTCGAAGCCGCCAGCGCCCTTGCCCTCGGCATTGACGAATCCGACGACATTGGACGCCACCTTCCCGGAGGGATAGGTGCGGATCGGGTCATTCGAGCTGAAGATCCCGTACCATTCCCCCTCCTTCATGTCCTTCTTGATGAGGTCGAAGGTGTAGCTGTCGACGTGGTGACGCACCACCGAGTAGCGGCTGAGATTGCCCTTGGAGTCGGTGGCCGTGAGAGCCTTGCGGTAATCCTCCGGACGTCCGCCGAGGTGCTTGGCCAGGATCTTGGCAATCGCCTTGGGGGCTGCAGCGGCTTTCTCCCGCTGGGTACGACTCATGGTGACCCGCTCGTCAACGCCATTGCGCGAGATCATGCGAGGGTCGACGAATACCAACACGGCCGGCTGAGTCTGCGCCATGACGGTGCCATTGCGATCAGTGAGCCGTCCGCGGTCGGGCTGCAGGTCGTATGTGTATTTCATCCGCGCGGCCGCCGAGGCCGCGTACGCAGGAGCCTCAATGGCCTGCAACTGCAGAGCGCGGCTGGCCAGACCGATCGCGAGCACGAGGAATGCCGCCATGATGATCGTCAGACGGCCTCGTTGGGAGGCCATCCGTGGGGCTGGCCTCGCGCTCGACGCAGGACGACCCGGACGGTAACCGGGGCGCAATGGCACGGATCCACGCCCGGACGCAGGCGGTCGGGCGGAACCGGGACGCCGGGTCGGATCCGTGGAACGCCGGGAATCGCTCACGGCTGACCCAGCTCTGGCTTGGCCGTTTCACCGATGAGTCCTGGTGCTTCCTTGCCGTCAACCCTCGTCTGGGTTCCCATCACCTTGCCAGTGCGCAGGTCGATGTAAGAGCCGTAGGGATTCGGCCTCATGCCGAGCTTCTTGGCCTCTTCCTGCAGGTTCTGCGGTCCTCGCAAGTGGTCGACCTCAGCCCCGAGCACGGCCTGCTGGTGCTGCAGGACGTTGAGATTGCGCGTCTCCTGGGCAATCTGCATGGACTGTGCCTGGATTGTGGTGTTGAGCACCAGGAGACCGGCCAACCCGGCAGCCAGCATGACGACGATGAGGATGGCGAAGCCGAGCCGTCCCATCCTCTGCTGCTGAACCCGCCGTGGCAGGGCTCGCAGCACCGGACGTAACGGGGCGGTACGCGCTGCGGCAACCTTGGCCGGGTGGGGACGCGGTGCTGGTTCGGCGCTCATCGGCTCTCCTTCGTCGCATGCTGAGAACTAACGGATCCAGGACGGACCCGCTCAATGACCCGCAACCGTGCTGACGCGGATCGTGGATTCGTGGACACCTCGTCGGCGTCAGGACGTTCAGCTCCTCGAGTGACAGGGCTGAACTTGGCTGCCATTGACTCCGGGACCATCGGCAGACCCGCTGGCGCGGTGTCGGCGCAAGCGTCCCGGAAGACTTCCTTGACTGGCCGATCCTCCAGTGAGTGGTAAGCGAGAACTGCCATCCGGCCGCCGACGGCGAGCCGGTCGAGTGCTCGGGGAAGTACCGCTGGAAGGGTCTCCATCTCGCGGTTGACGGCAATACGCAGTGCCTGAAAGGTGCGCTTGGCGGGATGCCCCGAACGCTTGTGCCGAACAGCGGCGGGGATCGCCTCGGTGATGATGTCGACGAGGCGTCCGGAGGTCTCAATGGGTTGACGATCCCGCTCTGCGACGATGGCCCGCACGATGCGATCGGCGAACTTCTCCTCGCCGTACTCGCGCAGGATCCGCGCCAGGTCGCCTGGGGCGGCCGCGTTGACGATCTCGGCGGCAGTACGTCCACCGGACTGGTCCATGCGCATGTCCAGCCGGGAGTCGACGGAGTATGAGAACCCGCGGCCCACCTCGTCGATCTGTAGGGAGGACAGCCCCAGATCGAGCAGCACCGAATCCACGTGCCCCAACCCAAGGTCATCGAGGACTTCGGGGAGCTCGTCATGGACGGCATGGACGAGATGGACGCGATCCCCGAACGGCTCGAGTCGCGCACCCGCCATGGCCAGGGCCTGCTTATCCCGGTCGATACCGACGAGCCGCACGTGAGGAAACTGTTTCAGAACAGCTTCGGCGTGACCCCCCATACCAAGGGTGCCATCAAGGTGAACGGGGTTCTCGCCCTCGAGGGCTGGGGAGAGAAGGTCGAGAATGCGGGTGCGCATGACAGGGATGTGAACGGCATCGCCGGCAATGGCATCGGTCGCCATGAGCATCCCCTCCCCGGCATGGTCTGCCAGCAACGTCTTCGACCGGTGTCGACGACCCGTGGTCCGGGGTTCCGTTCCGGCTGAACCACCTGGCACAGGGGAAGTTGTGTCAGGGGGCCCGGTCGGACCGGAGCCGCGGATCACGCGATCACTGTTCGGCGAAGACCTCCTCGTTCATGTCGGCGAAGATCTCCTCCTGGGCTTCGGAGTACTTCTCCCACTCGGTGGCGTCCCACACCTCGACACGGGTGATCGCACCCACCACGACGATCTCCTTGTCGAGACCGGCATAGCGCCTCAGCATCGACGGAATCATGACCCGCCCTTGCTTGTCCGGAGTGGTGTCGCTGGCACCGGCTGCCAACATGCGCTGGTAGTCACGAACCTTCTTGACACTCACCGAACCCTTGGCGATCTCCCGGGTCGTCTCCACGAAGGTTTCGGTCGGGTAGATCGCCAGACACCTGTCCTGGCCTCTGGTGATGACCAACCCGTCGTCCAACTCGTCGCGGAACTTCGCCGGTAGGAAGAAGCGGCCTTTTTCGTCGAGCTTTGGAGTGTGCGTACCCAGGAACACCGGGCACCTCCTTGCTCCACGATCGGGGCGATCTCCTCCACTTGCCTCCACCATACTCCACAATGCTCCACAAAGTCACCATCCCGACTCCTCGACCTCCACTTCCCACCACTCCCACCGCGTGATGACGCGGTGAAGTGGGTGTCAGAAATGTCAATGTGAGTCCGAGAAGGTCGTTCGCCCCTGTTCAGAGGACCGCGACAGCGAGAGGGGCATCACCGTCAGAAGGCCCGGATAGCATGGGCTCCGGTCACTGCCGTGCACGCAAGGAGGATTCCGTTGAGCCACGAAGAACCGCAGCCGGTCCATCCGGCCCATGCCCAACCCCTCGGCGACGTCGCAGCCCCAACAGCGACGATTGACGACGTGGTGGCCGTCACGAATGCCATCCGCTCGGCTGTGGCCGGGGTCATCGAGGGCAAGGACGGACGCATCGACACCGCCCTCGTGGTGCTGCTCGCCCAAGGCCATCTCCTGGTGGAGGACGTACCCGGCGTCGGCAAGACGATGCTTGCCCGTGCGCTCGGCCGCGCCATTGACTGCACCGTGCACCGCATCCAGTTCACTCCGGACCTGCTGCCCTCCGACATCACCGGCGTCAGCATCTATGACCAGGAGAAGAGGGAGTTCGTCTTCAAACCCGGCGGAATCTTCGCCAACATCGTCGTCGGTGACGAGATCAACCGGGCCTCCCCCAAGACCCAGTCCGCTCTCCTCGAGGCGATGGCCGAGCGTCAGGTCTCGGCGGATGGTCAGACTCACGTCCTTGACGCCCCCTTCATGGTGGTGGCCACCCAGAACCCCCTCGAGATGGAGGGCACCTACCGCCTGCCGGAGGCTCAGCGAGACCGCTTCATGGCCCGCATCACCATGGGCTACCCGACTCGCCCCGCCGAGCTCGCCATGCTCGAACACCACGGTGCAGCCTCACCTCTCGACGAGGTCACCCCGGTCACCGACGCCGTGACGGTTCGGGGTCTCATCTCGGCTGTTCTCGGAGTCCACGTGGCAACCGACATCCATGAGTACGTCCTGGACATTGTCGCTGCGACCCGCAGTCACGAGTCCATTCGGTTGGGGGCGTCTCCACGCGCGGCCCTCCACCTGGTTCGGGCCTGTCGCGCTCGCGCTGCCATGAATGGTCGTGACTACGTCATTCCTGACGACGTCCAGGCCCTCGCCGCCCTGGTCCTGGCTCACCGTCTGGTGCTCTCAGGACGCAGCGGGGTTGCGAGCCACGACACTGCTCGGGCAGCCGAGTCCCTCGTCAACTCAATCATGCGTCAGGTGCCGTTGCCCGAGCGAACCCATCAGGACCGATGAATTTCCCGTCGACGTCGAACTCCCCTCGCCGCTGGGGGATTCTCACCGCACGGGGTCGTGCCGTCGGAATCGTCGGCATCGTCCTGGCGGTCATCGGCTTGAGTATTGATCAACGGGACCTGGCCCGGATCGGCATACTCCTCATCCTGCTGCTCTTGGTCGCCATTGCTGTCGTGGCATGGTTTTGTCCACGGGTCCGAACCGCGCGGAGTCTGGCTCCGGTGCAGATACCGTTGGGGTCCGAGGCCGTCGAGACGGTGACGGTGGAGCGTCGTGGAGGATTGCCGCTGGGAGCGGCACGATTCACTGACACTCTGCCCGCTGCCCTGGGCCAGGCTCGGTGGTCAGCCGGAATGATTCAGACGCCCGTCGTGCCCACCACTCGTGGCCGATTCACCATCGGGCCCGTCATGATGCGTACCGTCGACCCCTTCGGCATGGCCTGTCGCCACTCCGACCTCGGGGAGACAGCGGAAGTCGTCGTGACACCGAGAATCGTCGATCTGGGCACTTCTGGAGAGCTCGGTAGCCAGGGCTTCGCCGCCAGATCCTCCGCCGTCAATGCCGGTAGGCGTGGTCCCGACGACGCCATGGTGCGCGATTGGCACACCGGGGACTCGGTGCGACGTATCCACTGGCGATCCACGGCACACCGCGGCGACCTCATGGTTCGTCGTGAGGAACAGGCCTGGAATCCGTCGGTGGTGGTCGTGCTGGACTCCCGTGCTCATCACCACGCCGGCGCCGGCCCCAACGCCTCCTTCGAGTGGGCCGTCAACTCAGTGGCGTCCATAGCCGCTCGGCTCAAGACGGACGGATACGTCACTCACGTCTGCGATTCGTCCGGTCCTCTCACCGGTGATCTCCTCGAGGCACTCGTCGACGAACCGCTACGTCCTGACATCACTCTTGATGAGGCGGTCGAATCCTGCCGCGGAATTGACGGCCCAGCCATCGCGATCCTCGGCAGGCTGGAATCGGCTGACGTCGCAGATCTCGTGGACCTGAGACGAGACCGCGTTGCTGGACTCGCTCTTGTCCTCGACGCCGACACCTTCACGGCCCGGCGGTTCCGAGGAACCGTCGAGCAGGCCGCGGAACACGAACGAGCCCTGACCGAGCTGTCCGACGCCGGGTGGACGGTTGTCCCCGTCAATTCCCGCACCTCCGTCGAGACAGCATGGCGCCAGCTGCTCCACGACGGGAGGACGGCTATCTCATGAGCAATCCACGTCGCGCTGCCCAGCCTGAATCCCGGCTCTCGGAATTCCTCGGACCGGTCGAGCAGCCACCCGAGTACTCCCACGGGGTGGCGATCCATCTTGCGGTCGCGCTAGCCATGATTCTGGCAACCCTGTCGCTGTCGGATCTCACCGCCGACCCCTGGTACTGGGTCGGACCGACGGCCATCATCGTCGTCATCGAAGCCGTAGCCCTGCTGTGCCGACGTCATCGTTGGGACCACGCCGAGGTGCAAGGCGTACAAGCCGTCCTCGTCCTCGTCATCGCCGCCGTGATGGGAGGAATCTGCGCATCCACTGCCGGTTCGTCAGGCAGTTTCCCGTTCAACTTCCTGCATCTCTACCGAGACACCATCACCCTCATCCAGACAACCGACGGCCCGCTGCCCCCGTCGATCGGCGTCATCTGGTTGGTGACGACAGTGGTCGGCGTCCTCACCGTCGTGACGGATCTGCTCACCATCACCTTGGAGAGCCCGGGCTGGTCCCTCGCCCCGCTGTTGGCAACACACCTCCCCGCTGTCCTGACAGCCACCAGCGATGCCCCGTGGTGGAGTTTCACCTTGGTCGCAGCCAGCTGGCTCCTCATCCTCGCCGTCGATCACGCACTGCGCGACGGCGGCCGACTGACCGGACCGTCAGCGGTCATCGTCGGAGCCATCACCATCGCCCTCGCGACGGTTCTCGCGACCATCGCCCCGGTGTGGGGCCACGTCGACCTGGCTCGCCCGTCAGGAGCCTCCTCGGCCCCGGTGCACATGAGTGATCCCACCATCGATCTGCGCCGAAACCTCCACAACAAGTCAACGGCGTCGGTGATCGACTACATCACCAACAGTCGTGACGGCGAGTACCTGCGCATGACCTCTCTGCCCAAGATGACGGATCGAGGGTGGGGACTCGTCCCGGTCAACCTGGAGCACTCTGCTCCCGGAAAGGTTCCGGGACTGACCGGTCATTCGCAGACCCGCACCGTCGACGTCACCGTCAACGGCTTCTCATCGCAGTACCTTCCGGCTCCTTACGGTCCGATCGATGCTGACGTCGACCAGACCTGGGCCTGGGACCCCGACAGTCTGACGATCGTCTCGACCTCTGCCGATCGCGACCACGCGACTGACGACATGCAGTACAGCATCTCCGCCCAGGAGCCGGACCCTGATCCAGCGACCTTCGACGAGGCGAAGGCCGGCATTCCTGACGGCACGGTCTACACCGATGTCCCGGACGCAGCGCCTACTGACATCAAGGAGCTGACACACCGAATCGTCAGGGGGAAGACCGCCCCGGTGGCCAAGGCCATCGCCGTCCAGAACTGGTTACGTGACGACTCCCGGTTCCATTACGACATCAACGCCCCCGAGGGTAATGGCTTCCAGGTGCTCGAGACCTTCTTGCTGCGGACCCACCGGGGATACTGCATTCACTTCGCCGCGTCGATGGCTCTCATGGCCCGCATCGAGGGGATTCCATCACGGGTTTCCATCGGATTCCTCCCCGGGAGTCACAAGGGCGACAGCTGGAAGGTGCGTGCCAACCAGATGCACGCGTGGCCGGAACTGTACTTCCAGGACTACGGATGGGTGAGGTTCGAGCCGACTGCCGCGGTGGCCCTGGCACCGGCCTGGACCCGTAAGGCCGCAGCCACACAGTCTCCCACTCCGACCCCGTCGGCCAGCCCGATTCCCTCGGCCCAGTCATCCGCATCGACGTCATCGACGCCGCCTCCCACGGCGTCCGGCACCCCGACAGCGTCGAGCAGCCCGATTCCCGTCAACAGCACTGAACACGGCGGCGTTAACTGGCCGCTCCTCCTCGGAGCGCTGATCGTCCTGCTCCTGCTCGTCGTGCCGATGCTCACCCGCATCCTCATCTCGCGGCGCCAGAATCTTGAGCGGGTCGGCAGCCGACACCTGGCAGGAGCTACGCGGACTGTGGATTGACCATGGATTGCCCTGGCCCGATGGCACGCCTCGTCACCAGGCGACCGCCTTGACCCAGGACATGGACGAGTCCACTGCGCAGGCGGTGAATCGGCTGGCCTTGGCCGAGGAAAGGGACCGCTGGTCGGGCAGGGAAGGTCGTTACGACTCGATGGCTTCCGACCTCATGACGGCCAAGGACTGGCTCGGAAAGATGCACACCCCCAAACCACACTGGTTGGCTGTCTGGATGCCGACATCCCTCTTCATGAGGTGAGAATCACCACGGCTGACGACCGTGTCTCATCGCGACTGACGTCGACGCCACCTCTCCTCCATCCGAGCGGTGAAGGAGTCCGGATTGCTCTCACGGCCCCCACCACGCGGCCGAATTCCATTGCTGCCCGGCATCGTGCCTTGGCCCGTGGACAGCAGCATTCCGACCGCAACGGCCATGATCACGAAACCGACGACGGCGAGGAGGCCACTGCTCATCACGACCCCGCCGACGACCCCTGCCAGACCCAGCACCATCATGCCTGAGCCAAGGAGGATCTGACGGCGACGGGCTTGACGATGCCGTCTCCGCCGCTGCTCCAGGGCATCCCCGGCGGGATGGGGACGACGGGTCGCCGAGGCCTTCCGCGAGAACGATCGGGCAAAGTCAGGATCGTCGGTGGACAGATATTCCTCGAGCTCGGCAAGGCGCCGCTGCTCCTCTGCTGACAAGGGCATCTCGAACTCCTACCTGACCTGCCACGGAGCTTGCGGGGTGAACTCCGTCGTACGTCACCAAGTCTACTTCCTCAGTTCTGGCTGCGGGCAAGCACGCGGTCCCGCGTCATGCCATACTTCCAAGCATGACCACGCTTCGACGTACACCACTGGCGGCCGTATACGAGAGTCTCGGAGCATCCTTCACCGATTTCGCGGGCTGGGACATGCCCGTGCGGTACTCCTCAGACCTGGCTGAACACCACGCCGTCCGCAAGAATGCCGGCATCTTCGACCTGTCTCACATGGGCGAGATCAGGGTCTCCGGGCCCGATACCGGGGCAGCTCTCGACTACGCCCTGGCAGGCAAACTCTCAGCCGTCGCGGAGGGCCGCGCGAAATACTCCCTCATGCTCGCCGAGGACGGGGGCGTCGTCGATGATCTCGTGACCTACCACCTGCCTGACGGTGATTATCTCGTCGTTGCCAACGCTGCCAACACCGAAACCGATCTGACCGAGTTCTCCAAGAGGTGTGCCAGCTTCGACGTCACCGTCTCCGACGAGTCAGCTCAGACGGCCCTCGTCGCAGTGCAGGGACCCAAGGCCGTCGAGATCGTGCTGGCGGCCCTGGCGAAGGCCGCCACCACCCTCGATTCCGACGAGGTCCGCGACGTCAAGTACTACCGCTGCCTGACCGGACAGCTCGACGGCTCCCCCACGCTCGTCGCCCGTACTGGATACACCGGTGAGGACGGTTACGAGCTCTATGTACCGGCCGAGGCCGCCGAACACCTCTGGAATCTTCTCATGGAGGCCGGCGGCGATGACCTCACCCCGTGTGGGCTCGCCTGTCGCGACACCCTGCGTCTGGAAGCCGGCATGCCCCTCTACGGGCATGAGCTGGGAACCGACATCCATCCCTCCCAGGCCGGCCTTGGGCGAGTCGTCAACTTCAAGAAGGAGGGTGACTTCGTCGGTCGCTCTGCCCTCGAGAACCGCGAGACGACTGATGACCGTGTTCTCGTCGGTCTGGCTGGCGAGGGACGGCGCGCGGCGCGCGCTGGCTACGCCGTCATGAATGAGGGCAAGGAGGTCGGGTCCATCACCTCCGGCATCCTCTCCCCCACCCTGGGCCACCCGATCGCAATGGCTTTCGTAGATCCCGGTGTCGCCGCGGTTGGCACTTCGCTCAGCGTCGACGTGCGAGGCAAGGCCCTCGACGTCACCGTCGTCGAGCTGCCCTTCTACAAGCGTTCCTGACACCGTCCACCAACCCGCCCCCAGACAACCCTTTAGGAGCAGACATGGAACTGTCCGATCTCAAGTACTCCGCCGAGCACGAGTGGGTCGCCGTTGACGGCGACACCGTAACCGTCGGCATCACCGACTACGCCGCCGAGGCCTTGGGCGACGTCGTCTTCGTCGACATTCCCGAGGCCGGCAACGAGGTCCAGGCCGGATCGGCCATCGGCGAGGTCGAGTCCACCAAATCGGTATCAGACCTCTTCAGCCCGGTGTCCGGTACCGTCTCCGAGGTCAACGAGGCCATTTCCGAGTCGCCCGAACTCGTCAACTCTGACCCCTTCGGCCAAGGATGGCTGTTCAAGGTCTCCGACGGACAGCTCGCCGATGACCTCATGGACCGCGACGCCTACCTCAAGCTCACCACCAAGTGATGACGATGACAGACCACGCTGGGGATCGACGCGGCCTCGAGGGGCCGCGTCCCTTCTCGAGCCGCCACGTCGGATCCGTTGTCGACGACCTGCGTCACATCGCCGAGACGGTCGGTGTGACCAGCTGCGAACAGATCGTTCGCGACGCCATCCCGGCTTCCGTCCTCAACTCCGACAGGAATGGCTCCTCCGTCCACACCCCGAGCCTGCCGCCCACCGCCGATGAGGCAACCGCCCGGGCCGAGCTCGTTGACATCGCAAAGGGTAACCGTGTCACCCGCGCCCTCATCGGACGTGGCTACTACGGAACCCTGACCCCGCCGGTCATCCGTCGAAACATCCTGGAGAACCCCTCCTGGTACACCGCCTACACCCCATACCAGCCGGAAATCTCCCAGGGTCGTCTCGAGGTCCTGACGATCTACCAGCAGCTCATCACAGATCTCACCGGTCTGGCTCTGGCGAACTCCTCTTTGCTCGACGAGGCCACTGCAGCCTCCGAGGGAATGCTGTTGGCCCGCCGCGCGTCCCGCAAGGTGAAGTCCAACCGTTTCCTCGTCCACACCCACGTCTTCGACCAGGTTCGAGACGTCGTCCTCGGACATGCTGAGGCGGCGGGCATTGAGGTCGTCGAGACGGACCTGCGCAACCCGGAATCCTGGCGACCCGAGGTCGAGGCTGGCTGTTTCGGCGTGCTGGCCCCCTACCCGGACAGCACTGGTGCACTGTGGAACCCCTCCGAGGTTTTCGAGGCCGTCCATCAGGCTGGCGGTATCGCCATCGCCGAGTGCGACGTACTGGCCCTGACCCTCATGACTCCTCCCGGAGAACTCGGCGCAGACGTCGCCGTTGGTTCCTCGCAGCGCTTCGGAGTTCCGATGGGCAATGGCGGACCGCACGCGGCATTCATGTCGGTGCGCACTGGCCTGGAGCGTCAGATCCCCGGACGTCTGGTGGGTGTTTCCACGGATGCCGACGGCAATCCTGCCTACCGTCTGGCCCTCCAGACTCGCGAGCAGCACATCAGGCGCGACAAGGCCACCAGCAACATCTGTACTGCCCAGGTGCTCCTTGCCGTCGTCGCTGCCGCCTTCGCCATCTGGCACGGTCCGAAGGGACTCACCCGGATCGCCACGCAGGTACGAGATCGCGCTCAGCAGCTCGCCTCGGCCCTGCGTGCCGGGGGCCTCGACCTCTCAGACGAGCTGTTCTTCGACACCATCCGCATCACCGCCAAGGGTGGTGCCAAGAAGCTGTGGAACAGAGCACGTGAAGGCGGATACACCCTCGATTTCGTCGACGAAGACACCGTCCAGATCGCCGTGGACGAGACGGTCACTCCTGACGAGCTGCGCGAGCTCGCCCAACTGTTGGGCGGCGACAGCGACAGCCTCGAGTCACCGACGGACGACATCTGGCCGGAGGATCTGCGCCGCACGACCGACTTCATGACTCACCCGGTATTCTCGAGCTACCACACCGAGACCGCCATGATGCGTTACCTCAAGAGGTTGGCAGATCGTGACTACGGCCTGGACCGTGGCATGATTCCGCTCGGCTCGTGCACCATGAAGCTCAACGCGGCAGCCGAGATGGATGCCATGACCTGGCCGGCATTCGGCCAGATGCATCCGTTCGCTCCGGTGGAGGACCAGGCCGGAAGCCTGCGACTCATCCGTGACCTGGAGATCTGGCTCGCCGAACTCACCGGCTACGACACCGTCTCCCTGCAGCCCAACGCGGGTTCCCAGGGTGAGTACACCGGTCTGGCAGCTATTCGTGGCTATCACCTGTCCCGCGGGGACACCGAACGCAATGTGTGCCTCGTCCCGGCCTCGGCACACGGCACCAACGCTGCGTCGGCGGCTCTGGCCGGTCTCAAGGTCGTCGTCGTCAAGTCCAATGACGATGGCACCATCGACCGGGACGACCTGGCTGCCAAGATCGCCGAGAACGAGGGTCGCGTCGCCGCGATCATGATCACCTACCCGTCGACCCACGGCGTCTACGAGGACGGTGTGCGTCAGGTCTGTGACATGGTCCACCAGGCCGGCGGACAGGTCTACATCGACGGGGCGAACTTCAACGCCCTGGTCGGATGGGGACAGTTCGGCCGCATCGGCGGCGACGTGAGTCACCTCAACCTGCACAAGACCTTCGCCATCCCCCATGGTGGCGGCGGTCCTGGTGTTGGTCCGGTGGCGGCCAAGGCACACCTGGCTCCGTTCCTGCCAGGTCACCCGCTCAACCCGCGCAACGAGCACCCACTCAATGGCGGAGGGTCGGTGACCCATGACGGTCACGCGGTGTCCGCAGCCCCCTATGGATCGGTGTCAGTTCTGCCCATCTCCTGGGCGTACCTGCGACTCATGGGTCTCGAGGGCCTGCAGTTCGCGACGGAGGTGGCAGTCCTCAACGCCAACTACATCGCGCATCGTGTTCAGGACAAGATCCCGGTCCTCTACACCGGCCAGAACGGTTACGTGGCTCATGAGTGCATCCTCGATCTGCGCCCGCTGACGGCCGAGACGGGTATCACCGTTGACGACGTCGCCAAGCGTCTCATCGACTACGGTTTCCACGCCCCGACGATGAGCTTCCCGGTTGCCGGAACCCTCATGGTCGAGCCGACCGAGTCGGAGGACCTCGCCGAGCTGGACCGCTTCTGCGACGCGATGCTAGCGATTGTGGAGGAGGCTCGAATGGTGCAATCAGGTCACTGGCCTGCCGACGACAACCCGCTCGTCAATGCTCCGCATCCGGCCGCCCGCCTAGTGGCCGTCGAGTGGAACCATCCTTACTCTCGCGAGTTGGGCTGCTATCCCGGCATGCGTCTGGGCGTGCAGCGCGATCAGGAACGCGGGCTGGACGTCAGCGCCTTCACCCGGATCCAGGCCAAGTACTGGCCTCCGGTGGGCCGAGTCGACAACACCTACGGAGACCGCCACCTGGTGTGCACCTGTCCGCCTCCCGAGGCATTTGAGGACTGATTCGTCGGAGGACCGATCAGAATCACAACTGGCCGGGGCCCGATCCATGTGGATCGGGCCCCGGCCAGTTGCTCGTCAGGGTGCGGAGCAGCCTCGCGGCTCGGGGTGGGTCAGAAAGCTGCCTGCGAGATGACCCTGCCACTCCCCAGGACGAGGGCGCGGGTGGCACGCTCGGCAGCGCGAGATCGCTCATCGTGATGGCATCGAGAATGTCACGATGCTGGACCAGGTTGGCGCGATCCTCCTCGGTCAGCTCTCGGTCCTCGTACTGCTCAGCAAGGTACCTGAGCATCATCGGGACGTGAGCGACATACAACGGATTGCGAGTCGCCGCGAGAAGGCCACGGTGGAAAACATGGTCGTGATGGGCGAGGCCCTTGGAATCACCATTACGAATGGCCTCTGTCATGCCGGACACGGCGTCCTGCAACAACTTGAGGTCGGCCCCGTCAGCACGCTCGGCAGCGAGTCGAGCCGCAGTGGGTTCCAGCGCAATATGTGGCTTCGTTCGCTTGGTGGCGGGGTTTTTGCAGCGCTCCGTGGCGGTCTTGTTGCCGCGATCACGCAGGACTGGCTGCAGGTAGGTGTCGCGGTCTGAACCGAGAGGGGTGCGCCCGGTCGGGGCCGTTTGGATCGCTGCCGCTACGTCAGAGTCCGAAGGCTCCGCCGCTGACGAGGATCACGATGCCGAGGCCGATGAGAACGATGGGGAAAAGGATGTGCTCCCAGCGTTCGAGCACTTCGGCGATCGGGGGGCGGGTGGCGACGAACTTTGCCAGGGCCACCAGGACCGCGACGAGCGCGAGGAAGACGATGCAGTAGGCGACTACTGCGAGAGGTTCCACGCTGAAGAAGACAGGGGTGTAGACGCCGATGTTGTCGCCGCCGTTGGCAAGGGTGACGCCTGCGACTGTCCACATGCCGACCTTCTTGCCGGCAACCTTGGCCTCGTCGTCATCGTCGTCACCGTCTCCGTGCCAGGCCTGCCATGCGGCCCAGAGGCCGAGGCCCAGGGGGATGAGACCGAAGTACGGGATGGCTGCCGAGGGCAGGAATGCTCCGGCACCGATGGTCACCAGGACCGCGGCACCGAGGATGCCGGCGAATCCGAGATACTGGCCGGCCAGAATGCGGGCGGTAGTGCCGCGCTGGCCTGCCCCTCGCGCGAAGAAGAGGGAGAGCACGATGATGTCGTCGATGTTGGTCGCTGCGAACAGGCCCATCGCCTGCAAGACCGAGGTGAGGATCATGCGCTCTCCCCAGCTGCGTCGCATCCGGGAAGCGAGCAGGCGAGATCGATGCACGGGGCGTCTTCGTCCACTGCCAGGGTGGCATCGACCAGTGCCGTCAGCGCCTGCGCCAGGTGCGAATCGGCGATCTCATATCGTGTCCGACGACCCTCGGGCTCGGAGACGACGATCCCGCAATCGCGCAGGCATGCCAGGTGGTTGGACACGTTCGGGCGTGTCAGGTCCAGATCTCGGGCCAGTTCCGCCGGGTAAGCGGGATGGTCGAGCAGGGTCAAGATGATCCGGGATCGAGTGGGGTCGGCCAGTGCACGACCCAGGCGGTTCATCACGTCGAGACGCGAAGCAATAGTCAGCATGGACTGAACTATACAACGCGCACTGAACACTCGGTCACAGGCGTCAGCCCAGATCGCATGCCCGTAAGGGGAGCCCTCACCGGACACCACCGCTACTTATCGAGAGAAACGACGGCACGCCTGGCGGGCTGTCCCGTAAGACCCGTCCGGTGAACTGTCCGGTGAAGGGAGGCTATATGACACGCTGGGGAGCATGTCCCCCTTGAAGGTCGGCTATGCCCGAGTCTCCACCGACGAGTAGGACCTGACCGCGCAGCGTAACGGACTCGCGGCGTTCGGTGTCGATCCCAAGCGCATCTACGTCGCACGGGCTCACGGGCCGCAACGCCGACCGTGAGGGCCTGCGGCAGGCGCTGGCTGCCTGTCGGGACGGCGATACGTTCGTGGTCACCAAGCTCGATCGGCTGGCGCGTTCAGTCCGTGGTGCCCACCAGATCGCCGACGACCTCGCGGCGCGGGAAGTGAAGCTGAGCATCGCCGGATCGGTGTACGACCCAACCGACCCGATGGGGAAACTGTTGTTCAACGTGCTGGCGATGGTCGCCGAGTTCGAAGCCGACCTCATCCGTGCCCGCACCCGCGAGGGGATGAAGGTCGCCAAGGCCAAGGGCCGGCTGCGCGGGAAGTCACCGAAACTCACCCCCGGCAAGAAGCTCACCTCCTCCAGCTACATGCTGCCGACGAGCACACCGGGGGCGAGCTGGCTGGACTGTTCAGCGTGGGTCGCTCCACGGTCTACCGCGCCCTTCAGCGCGCCGAGCGCGGGCGCGAGAACGCCTTGCAGTAGGTGCGTCGTGGACGCTCGAGCGCGGTGGCGAATCCTCAGGCTCCACGTCGAGGACCAGGTGCCCCTCGCGCGCTTAGCTCGCGAGACCGATGTAGGGCTGCGGGCCCTGGAGCGCTGGCACGCCCGCTACCGCGCCGACGGCTACGCCGGACTGGAGACAGCCTCACGAGCGGACACCGGCTCCCGCCGCCTTCCGCCCGACCTCGTCCACCTGATCCAGGGCCTGGCACTGAGCAAGCCGCGGCCGGCCATCGCCACCATCCACCGCAAAGTCACCGGCATCTGCGCCGCCCGGAGGTGGCCGGTCCCCTCCTACTCCGTGGTGTGGGACATCGTGCGGACCCTGGATCCCGGCATGGTCACCCTCGCCCTGGAGGGCGCAGCGTCCTACCGCGACAAGCACGAGCTGGTACTCCGCCGGCAAGCAGAGCTGCCCAACGCGATGTGGCAATCCGATCACACCATGCTCGACATCCTGGTGGTGGGCACCGACGGCAAGCCCGCACGGCCATGGCTGACAACGATCCTCGACGACTGCTCCCGGGCGGTCTGCGGCTACACAGTCTTCCTGGGCGCACCGTCGGCGATGAACACCGTCCTGGCGCTGCGCCAAGCGATCTGGCACAAGACCGACCCGGCCTGGCCGATGTGCGGCCTGCCCGACGTGCTCTACGTCGACCACGGCAGCGACTTCACCAGTGACCAGCTCGCCCACACCGCCATCGACCTCCACATCCGACTGATCCACTCCACCGTCGCCCGACCCCAGGGACGGGGCAAGATCGAGCGGTTCTTCGGCACCATCAACACCGAGCTACTCGCCACCCTGCCCGGACACATCACCGAAGGGCACCCCTGGCCGACACCGAAACTGTCCCTGGCCGCCCTCGATAGCGCCCTGGACGCGTTCGTGGCCACCTACAACGACCGCACGCACAGCGAGCTCGGAACCTCCCCGCGCAGCGCGTGGATTGCCGATGGCTGGCTGCCCCGAATGCCCAAGACCCTGGAAGACCTCGACAGACTGCTGTTGACCGTCGCCAAGACCCGCGTCGTGCGCCGCGATGGCATCCGCTTCCAGGGCCTGCGCTACGTCTCGCCAACTCTGGCCGGCTACGTCGGACGCTCGGTCGTGATCCGCTACGACCCCCGCGACATCACCGAAATCCGCGTCTTCGATCACGCCGAATTCGTCTGCAAGGCCGTCAACCAAGAACACCACGACCAGAAGGTCAGCCTCAAGGAGATCCAGGCCGCGCGCAACGGCCGCCGCCGCGCGCTGCGAGCCGGCATCAACGAACGCATCGCCCTTGTGGTCGCACCTACCGAGACACCACGGATCACCGAAGCACCGACTCCGGCGCCGAGGTCGGCGTTGAAGATCTACAAGGAGGACTTCAGGTGAGCCAGCGCTTCATCGTCACCAAGGAGCACCGCCGCTTCACCGAGTTCGCCGGCGCCGTGCGCCGCGGGCACACCATCGGTTTGTGCTTCGGATCAGCCGGCGTAGGAGAGACACTCTCCGCGCGCCGCTACGCACACTACGAGAAGGCTCACGACCTGCTGACCTACTGGGGGCCGCGCTCCGACAACGACGCCAAGATCTACGCCGCCTTGAACCGGAGCCGCACCGTGCTCTACACCCCCAGCGTGCGCCCAAGCGGCTCGCGACCGATGAAGCGAGGAATTCCTGAGGCATGAAAGGAGCGATAACGCATGTCTCCCAACACGGCCCGATTCCCCTTGGGAAAGCTCACCAATTGGTATCGACAGTGCCGCGTAACAACGGTTTTCCTCCCCTAATAAGATGTTTACACACATAGGATATTTACACACATAGGATATTTACACCCCGCCGACGCGGGATTTCTTCGAGCTGTGCCTTTCCTGGGATCCTTTGAGGTTTTTAGAGGCAGTGATCACTGCGAACTCATTGCCTGGTGAGCCTCCGTGACGATCTCCCTCATGGCGTCCGCAGCAGCCCCTGGATCACGGGCGGCCACCGCATCCGCAATGCTGCGATGGAATCCAATCGCCTCTTGCTTGGGCTCGAAGGGCATGAGGTGAGTACGTCCTTTCAGGACGGCGGCGACAATCTTGACGTGAGAAGCGACGAGCGGATTGTGAGAAGCCTGAAGTAGGGCGGTGTGAAAACCTATGTCGCAGTGCAGATACTCGTCAAGATCACCATCAGCGGCGGCCGCGATCATCCCAGTGACGGCCAGAGACATCGTCGCCGATTCGTCTCGGGTGGCGCGCTTGGCGGCCAACTCGGCCGCCAGCGGCTCGACGGCCGACCTCAGCTCACTGATCCAGGTGATCTCCTCGTCCCTTCTGGGACCAGCCAGGAACCACTCAATGACGGCGGGGGAACTGACGTCCCACTCTGATTCATCCGTGACGACAATGCCAACCCGTCGCCGGGCACGCACCATGTGAAGGGCCTCGAGAAGCTTGACCGCTTCTCGGGTGACAGACCTGGAAACTCCGAATTCTGCGTCAAGTTCCTCGAGCCTCATGGCTGTTCCAGGAGCGGCGTGGCCACTGACGATCCGAGCCCCGATGACGTTCGAGACCGTGATGGCCATAGAGGAATCTGACATGGCCACAACCCTAGCGATACCAACCCGCGCACACCTGGCACACAACGACGTCATGACCCTCTTTTCGGGATGTGATTTCAAACCCTAATTCCCTGTACAGATCTGATCTCAACGCGTACACTCGATGCCGTCAACGATGACCGAGACTTCCGAGGGGACCTTCATGAGCGTCATCCAATCGCGCCACCGCGTGCCACCAATCGTTGTCATGGGTGTGGCTGGAGCTGGCAAGACGGACATCGGAGCCATGCTCGCCACACGCCTGGACGTGGAATTCATGGACGGCGACGATCTCCACCCCCAGGCCAACATCGACAAGATGGCTTCTGGACACCCCCTCAGCGACGACGATCGGCGCCCCTGGTTGGCAAATATCGCCGCCTGGCTGGCAGAGCGCAGTAGTGACGGCGCTGTCGTGGCGTGCTCGGCTCTCAAGCGCATCTACCGCGATCAGCTGAGGCAAGCCTGCCTCGACCTCGTATTCGTCCACTTGGCAGGCGATCGGGAGGTCGTCATTGAACGGGTGAAGGCTCGGGCCGGCCACTTCATGCCAGCCAGCCTCGTTGACTCCCAGTACGCCACCCTCGAACCCCTCGCCGCCGACGAGGCCGGCATCACGCTCAATTTCGACGCTTCCCGAGAAGAACTCACCAACGAGGCAGCCGCCTGGCTGGCCAACCTCGACTGACATCACTACCCCCGGACTCAAGGAGGAGTCAATGCCCGTCATCCTCGAGACAACGGCCGGCACCGGCCAGTTGATCGCGGCAGCCATCATCGGCTTTGCCATCATCATCGCCCTCATCACCAAGTTCAAGCTCCACCCCTTCCTCTCCCTGACGATCGGTGCGCTGACTGTCGGAGCCATCGCCCAGCTCTCCCTCACGGAAATGCTGGAGTCCTACTCCACGGGTGTGGGATCGACGGTGGCGTCAGTCGGCGTCCTCATCGCCCTCGGCGCGATCATCGGCAAGTTGCTCGCCGATTCCGGCGGCGCCGACGAAATCGTCGACACGCTGGTGTCCAAGGCATCCCCAGCCACCCTGCCGTGGGCGATGGCCCTCATCGGCGCCGTCATTGGCCTGCCGATGTTCTTCGAGATTGGCTTGGTGCTGCTCGTCCCCGTCATCCTGCTGGTGACTCGCCGGTCCAAGTTGCCCCTCATGAGGGTCGCCATCCCGGCCCTGGCCGGCCTGTCGACGATGCACGCCCTGGTTCCGCCGCACCCTGGCCCGTTGGCTGCCATCGGCCTGCTGAAGGCTGACCTCGGAGTGACTCTGGGTCTGGGCGTCCTCATCGCGATCCCGACGATCATCGTCGCCGGTCCGCTCTTCTCTCGCTTGGCTGCCCGCTGGGTACCCGTCGACGCCCCTGACCTCTTCCTCAATTCTGACGAAAACGGGCGGTCCGGCATCGCCCCCAGTCACCCGAAATTCTCGGTCACCCTCATGACGGTCCTGCTGCCCGTCATTCTCATGATGGGTAAGGCCCTCGCCGACATCTTCGCCGCGAAGGGCACCGTCATCCGTAACGTCCTGGACTTCCTCGGCCAGCCGATGTTCGCCCTGCTGCTGACGACCCTGCTGGCGATCTTCACCCTGGGCAAGACCTCGGGAATGGACAAGGAGGCCATCAGCGACTGCATCGGGGCCTCCCTCCCCCCGATCGCTGGCATCCTTCTCATCGTCGCTGCCGGCGGCGGTTTCAAGCAGATCCTCGTCGACACCGGCATCGCCAAGCTACTGGCCAATGGCATCACCGGATCCTCCGTCTCCCCGCTGCTGATGGCCTGGTTGGTGGCTGTCGTCATTCGGTTGGCCACCGGTTCAGCAACAGTCGCGACGGTCACCGCCGCGGGCATCCTGGAGCCCGTGGCTGCCACGTTGCCGCCCACCCAGGCCGCCCTGCTGGTGCTCGCCATTGGCTGTGGTTCGGTCTTCTTCTCCCACGTCAATGACGCCGGCTTCTGGCTCATCAAGGAGTACTTCGGCATCTCCGTGGGCGAGAACATCAAGAGCTGGTCCCTCATGGAGACGGTGCTGTCGGTCTGTGGCCTGCTGCTCGTACTGCTGGTCTCCGTCATCATCTGACCACACCTGCCCGATGACACACGGCGGCCGGTCCCCAACGCGGGAACCGGCCGTCGTGTCAGTCCTCGAGGACTCACTGCTCCTGATGATCACCCGAGCCGACCTGAGCCTGGTCGACCGCGGCGTCGATGGTGGTCGATCCATGCTTGACCTCCACCTTGCGCGGCTTGGCAGCTTCGGCGACCGGGATCGTCAAGGTCAGCACACCATCGGTGTACTCGGCCGTGATCTGATCCGTGGCCAATCCATGCCCAAGGGTGAGCTGGCGGGCGAAGGTGCCCATGGCGCGCTCTCGGGAGAGCCACTGCACCTCCTGGGACACCTTGGCGGCGCGCTCGGCGCGGATGGTCAAGGTGCGATCGTCGACGTCGATGTCAATGGACGCCGGGTCCACTCCCGGAAGGTCCACAGCCACCATGTAGTTGTCGCCGTCTCGGTAAAGATCCATGGGAACCGCCACGGCCGCCGGCGTCCTGGTGGCGTCGGAGAGCAGACGATCCATCTCACGGAACGGGTCAAAGGTACGAGCCATGTCAACACTCCTGTGGATTCAGCAGTTTCCTGCATCGACTCAGTCTGAGTCGCGATGACTCAAGTTTAACCATGAGTCACCCCGACTCAACAAGAGGGTTGCGTGTAGTTCGCTCAAGGCTCACATGTCCTGAACTCCGTTGTGCCTTCGATTGATGTGTCGACCGTTAGTGAGGAAGGGAACTGCGACGTCGCAGAACTCGTCCCCCTTGGTGATGTGGGTGCGGTGGCCTCCCTCAATGGTGGTCAAACTGGCATCCGGTAGAGCCTTCGCCACGTCCCGCAGCCTGTCCTGACGCAGGTATGACGACTTCCCTCCCCCGATGATGAGAACCGGCATCGCCATTCGGGCACATCCGTTCCACCACTGCGGATTGGGTTTGAGTAATTCGCGGCTGACCTTCCACACCATCTTGGGATCGAACTTCTTGCGTCCAGCCAGAGCCGCCACCTCCATGATCAGAGCGTCTGCGTATCTCCTCATGGGCGGAGGATCCTGTCGAACCCGTCGCAGCACCGGCATGTCCTCCAGCAGCACGCGATCGAATCGTTCAGGCTGACGTTGGGCAACCATTGACGCCACCAAGGCCCCCAAGGAGTGGCCAACCAGGGCACACCTTTCGATCTTGCGGGCATCCATCTGCTCGATGATGTCGGTCGCGAAGGTCTCGAGAGGATAGTCAGTCCCCACTCCCCGACGAGTATCGATGGGCCCATGGCCCAGCAGAGACAACTGATGGACGGGAACTCTCTCGACATTGAATGCCAGCACCAACCCGCCCCAGGTGGTTGGCGAACTGGTGATTCCATGGACAGCGACGACAGGAAGATCCGTGTTCACCTCTGGCACGATACCTGCGGCCGGTATTTCGACCCCACAACCACAGGAGGCACAAGCACATGGGAACGGTTCACATCCCCGGGGACGGACTCGTGGCTCTGGCCGCCGCCTTGAGATTGGCCCGGGTCGGACACGACGTCACCGTCGTCACCTCCTCACCGCGGTGGCGAGCTGACGCCGAACGTCCATTGGCGCCCGAGATTGGCGCCACCCTGGAGTTGCCCTCCGCATGGCGGGACCTCTTCGCAAAATCCGGACGCGCGATGGAGGCAGAACTGGCTGGGATCGGCATTGATCTGGTCGAAGAACCTGATCGCCACGTCCTGGCAGGAGATGAGACGGTGATGATGCCGACGGAACGGGGGGCGCAGATCCACACCGTCCGGGACCGTTACGGCGAGTGCATGGCGAACAAATGGCGTGAGGTCCTCGACCACGCCGATGACGTCTGGCAAGCTCGCCGTCGCAACGGAGTCGAGGACGCAGTGACCTCAAGACCCACCCCTCTCCCGGAGCCCATCCATGTCGATCTGTGCTCGCCTCTTGCCGAACTGTCCGCAGATGAGACCCAGCTCGCCGTCATGCGCGTCTTCGGATGCTGGAATCTCGTCGGCCCCCAGGGTCCCACCGACCTTCAGCCCTTGTTGGACCTCCTCGACCAGAGGCTGATCAGACGCGGAGTGAAGATCGATTCGGCCCCGACACCGACCCCGGACGCCATCATCGACACCATCCCCCCACCCCCTCGCCGTTCCTGGTGGCGTCGCGCACCTCGTCCCTGGTCATCCCCCACCGTCACCGTCACCACCAATGACGAGCGGCCCGCTCACGACAACATGGATCACAGGATGGAGTGGCGGCCCGAGGGACTCGTCGAGACATGGACCTGGTGGGACGGCACCCAGACGCACCGGATCCGCCACGACCACACCCACCCGGTCGCCGACCCTGGTATGGGCACTGTGTGGTCGGCGTGGCGGGATCGTCCCCCCATGGCATGGAATCTGCACGGATCAGTTCCAACCCTGCCCGCCTCCCCCGCCTCCCATGGCGGCCCGGAACCCTGGGCGCAACTGTTGACCGGGGCTCTGGCGGCCTATCTCACCCACGAACGTCTCACCGGAGAGGACATTCGCCCCACCAACAAGGCCATCGGTGCGGCGGGTCGTCCGCGGCGAGGGCGTGGTTCCACCAATGGGGCCTCCGCGCGTAAACTTGCCCGTTAGCCCCGCGACACCGAGTCCGAGGCAGACTCTCGTGAAGGACGACTTTGACCGAACACGGCACTTCGACCACTGATCCTCGCGTTGTGAAAGCTGAGATCGCCAAGGAACAGGCCCATGTCGACCGGGTCCGCGCTCAACTGGAGATCGACGAGGACAAGGCTCGCATGCTGGCCACGGCTGGCCAGGACATGTACCGCTCCGATCGCACCAGTTGGGTCCGCGAAGAGGACGGTACGGCGATGTTCGAACGCGATGCCTTCTCATACAACGCGGCCAAGAGGTTGGCAATCCTCGATGCCGAACACGAGGGTTTGGTCTTCGGTCGACTTGACCTCGCTGACGATGACGAGGTGCGTCACATTGGGCGTATCGGCGTGCGTGACGCTGATTACGAGCCCCTCGTCATCGACTGGCGCGCCCGCGCCGCCGAGCCCTTTTATCGCGCCACCCCGTCCGATCCGATGGGTGTGATCCGTCGTCGTGTGCTGCGCTGCCGGGACGACAAGGTCCTTGGCATCGAAGACGACCTACTGGACTCCACCTCGCAGGCCGACCTGCCGATCGTCGGGGAGGGAGCCCTCATGGCCGCCCTCTCACGGGCTCGCGACACCCAGATGCACTCCATCGTCTCGACCATCCAGGCAGAACAGGATGAGGCCATTCGCGCCCCTTACCAGGGCGTGACGACGATCATGGGCGGGCCTGGAACCGGCAAGACGGTCGTCGCCCTGCATCGTGCCGCCTTCCTGCTGTACTCCCATCGAGCTCGGCTGGAGAACGGCGGGGTGCTCGTCATCGGACCGTCCTCGGTCTTCATGAGTTACATCGAGCGGGTGCTCCCCAGTCTCGGCGAGGACTCCGTCACCCTCCGCTCCGTCGGCCAGGTACCCTCTGACATCCTGAGGTTCTCCTCCGATCGCCTCGACGAGCCCCGCACGGCCAACATCAAGGGCAGCCTTGACATGGTCGATGTGCTCACCCGGCTGGTCAACCTACCGATGTCGGCCGAACCGGATTCGATGCGCCTTCGAGTCACAGTCAAGGGTGAGGTGCTCACCCTGGGTTCTCACGCCCTGGCCGCCACCCGCCATCACATCCTCAAACGCAACCGATACAACGACGGTCGCGAAGCTGTTGAGGCCTCGCTCAAGGATCAGCTGTGGAACATCCTTCCTGAAGACGTCAGCTCCGCCCATGACCTGAGCAAGGAGCAATTCGACGACCTGGTCTCCTCCCAGGCGTCCTGGCGAATGTTCCTCAATGCCTGGTGGCCGACCCTGTCGGCCACGGACGTCCTGGCCCGGCTGGCTGACCCGGCGGTCGTCAAGGCGGTTGCTCCGGACTGGGATGACGAGACCTGTCAGCTCGTCGTCAACTCCATCCCCACCGAGGTGGACCGGCGTGGACGCCGTGACTGGTCGGTGGCAGACATGGCCCTGCTGGATGAACTGGCCGCTCTGCTGGGTCCAGTTCCGCCCGAGCCTGATGCGGAGGACCCAGTCTTCATCGAGGGCGGGGACGCCGAGGAGCTCGTCACCCTGAGCGACCGCCTCCATGATGCTCGTCAGATCGATGAGGACGAGCCGCGAGACACCTACGCCCACGTCCTCGTCGACGAGGCCCAGGACATCTCGCCGATGCAGTGGCGAATGATTGGGCGACGTGGCCCGCAAGCCTCCTGGACGATCGTCGGGGATCCGGCCCAGTCGGCCTTCCCCCACCCGGAGCAGACCCGGTCTGCCCTCGACGAACTGGTGGGCAATGCTCCCTCACGAACCTTCACGCTGACGAAGAACTACCGATCCCCGGCGGAGGTCTTCGACCTTGCCGCGGAGGTCGTCGTCACCGTCCAGCCCGATGCCGACCTTCCTCAGGCGGTGCGCTCGGTGGGGGTGCAGCCAACCGTGGTGCGTACCGATGCCCTGTGGGCCGAAGCGCGCTCCCAGCTCGACGAGATGCTTCAGGAGGTTGACGGGACGATTGGTCTGGTCTGCCCGGCGAGCCTGGTCGACCAGGCTGGCGACCTCGCCACGGATCCGCGCATCATCCCGGTGACGACGATGCAGGCCAAGGGACTCGAGTATGACGGCGCAGTCGTCGTCGATCCGGAACGCATCGTCTCCGAGACGGGGAACCCCACGAGCGGCGTCCGGGTGCTCTATGTCGCCCTCACCCGTCCGACCCAGCGTCTGGCAGTCGTCGGGCTCAGGCAGCCGGAGTCGCCTCGAAATCTGCAGGCAGACCAGCCAGCTGCGGCCGACGCCGGGCGAGCATGGTCCGAAGCTCTGTGGTCGCACGAGACCTGTTAAGCGTGTAGTAGTGCAGACCGGGAGCGCCGCTGTCGAGGAGCTCACAGCACATGTCGACGGCGGCCTCCAGACCAATGCGCCGCACGGCTGCCTTGTCCTCCTTGACGGCCTCGATCCTGGCCACTAGCTCGGCCGGGACGTCGGTGCCGGACAATTCGGCGAATCGACGGATTTGGCCGTACGAGGTGATCGGCATGATTCCCGGGATGATCGGGATGTCACAGCCCATTGCGCGCACCCGATCCACGAGTCGCTGGTAGTGGGAGGGGAGGAAGAACAGCTGGGTGATGGCGAAGGATGCCCCCGCCTCGGCCTTATCGACGAGGATGCGCGCGTCGAGGTCGATGTCGGCGGACTCCGGATGACCGTCCGGGAAGGCCCCGACTCCCACGCATGCCTCGGGGTGAACCCGCTTGACGAGCCGGACGAGCTCGGTGGCGTTGGGCAGACCCTCGGGATGGGCGACCCAGGGCTGCCCGGCCCCACCGGGCATGTCTCCTCGGACGGCAAGGATGTGGTTGACCCCCGACTCGGCATAGTCAGCGACCATCTGCTCGAGGTCGGACACCGACTGGACGACACAGGTGAGGTGACCGACGGTTCGCAACCCCGTCGAGACCATGTGCTGGGTGCAGCGGAGGGTGCGATCACGTCGTGACCCGTTTGCCCCATAGGTCACCGAGATGAAGTCAGGAGCCATCGGGACGAGAGCGTCGGTGGCACTCCAGAGCCGATAGACATCGTCCTCGCTGCGCGGCGGCATGAACTCGAACGAGTGTAGGGGGCGATCCCCCGCGGCCAGCAGGTCGGCAATGGTCGGCTTCTGGGTCTGCATGGCGTCAGGCTAGGCGGCGCGTCCATCCGATGAGCCTCCTGTCCAGCCTGCGGACTCGTCTGCAGCCATCAGACCGCCCTATGCTGGCTTCATGTTCCCCTTTGACCCGTCCGCTCCGGTCAGCGCCGATTTCCGAGAGTCTGTGAGTGCGAGGATCGCCACCTTCCTCGATGGCGAGAAGGGAGTTGTCGACGCGATCGGTGCCGAGCTGTCCCCTGTCCTTGACGCTGCCCGCGACTACACCGGTGGCGGCAAGAGGCTTCGTCCCGCCTTCTGCTACTGGGGCCATGTGGCTGCCGCAGGACAGCCCGCGGAACCGAGCGGGCTGCTGCAGGCCGCCGCCAGCCTCGAGCTGCTGCACGTGTCGGCCCTGGTGCATGACGACCTCATGGACCACTCCGACACCCGGCGCGGTCTCCCGTCGGTTCATCGTCGCTTCGAGGCTGCTCATGCCGAGGCCAAGGGTGACGGCCCCTCCGAGCAATTCGGGTTCGACATCGCCATCCTGCTCGGTGACCTGCTGCTGATGTGGTCAGCCCAGATGTTCACCTCTGCATCCCTGGAGGCCAGCAAGCTCGCTGCCGCCACGCCTCTCCTGGACGCCATGCGCACCGAGGTCACCTGCGGCCAGGTCCTCGACGTCACCTCCCAGTCAGGAATGGCAGGGTCGGACTCCGAGTCAGCCCTTGATCTCGTCGGCCGGGTCGTAGGGTACAAGTGTGCCTCTTACACCGTGGTGCGTCCTTGCCAGATCGGGGTGGCCCTGGCAGGAGGTTCAGATCGCCTCCAGCAGACGATGGCCGATTTCGGCTCCCCCATCGGGCGGGCCTTCCAGTACCGCGATGACCTGCTCGGCATCTTTGGTGACGCCGTGCTCACCGGCAAGCCGGCCGGGGACGATCTGCGAGAAGGCAAGCGCACAGTACTCGTCGCCCATGCCCTCAACCAGGCTGACGCCAAGGACGCCGCCCGATTGGAAGGATTCCTCGGTCGCCCCGACCTCGACGACTCCGACGTCGCCACGGCCCGCCACATCATTGAGAGCAGCGGGGCCAAGGATGCCGTCGAGTCCACCATCGACGAGTGCCACCGACGCGCTGTGGCAGCACTGGATGGCGCTGAGATGGCCGAGGCAGGTAGGACCGCTCTGCGCGAGCTGGCACGCCAGTGCGTCGAGCGTCGCTTCTGAGGTAACTGTCTCAGCTCAGCAGGAGGGCAAAGCCGTCGAGCTCGTCCTCGTCGAGACGCTGCCCGATGACGTCGACCAACCGTCCCCAGTCCTGGGGATTGTCGCGCTGGAAGGGCTGCCAGCCCGTCCACAACACGGCGGTGTCGCCCTCGACATCAGCCAGGCAGTCACGCAACGCGTCAAGGTTGTGGCCGTACCAATTCGGAAAGGACAGGGTGTTCCCGAAGCCCGTCAGGACGGCATCAAGGTCTGCCCCTCCGGCCATGTGGAAGATTCGCCATCCCGCGTTGCGCCATACTCGTGCAACCTCGGATGGATCAGAAGCACTTGCCGGGTCGACGAGTACGATCCCGGACCCAACGGGGCCTCCGGCCTGTGAACCTGCCTGGACGTCATTCTCGGTTGTCATCGGACGATCCTCCGGAACGTTGAGTAGTGGTCGGCGGTCCAGAAGCATGCCGCGTCAGAGCCACAGACGATGCGACGCGGGCCGCGACCGCTGACTCCCGGGGTGACGACGGTGTACTCGCGATACCACCCATCCTCGTGATGGGGCAACGCCCCGCTGTTGTTGTGATAGACGATGCCGTCACGTCGGAATGGGAACGGTCCGCCGGCATCGATGAGATTAAGGGTGTGCTGAGCTTCCGATGGGAGCTGGTCCTCCCTGATGGTGGGAAGGCCGTCAGAGGGCCGTGCGGTCGCCGAGATGGTCGCCCGCGAAGAGGTTGGCGTGGAACTCGAAGCTGGACTGGAGGGGGCAGAACAGCCCATGACTACGGCAGACAGCAGAGCGACGAGCCAGACGGACCAGCGGCGGGAACGAAGCCAATGCGCGACAGTCATAAGTTCAGCCTAAGGACTCGCCGGGTCACCCTCCAATTCCCTCATGGGGACTGCGCATACACTTCGAGGTGGGCCGCACCCCCTTCTTCCCCGACCGTGCGTGAGGCGTAATCGTGAGCATGACCATGAGCACTGACCCCTTGGTGGGTCACATCCTCGAGGGTCGCTACGAGATCGTGTCCAAAATCGCTCGTGGCGGGATGGCAACCGTTTATCGAGCCCAGGATTTGTGCCTTCCTCGCATCGTCGCGGTCAAGGTCATGCACGAGGGACTCGACGCGGAACTTGCGGAACGATTCGACTCCGAGGCCAAAGCGGCAGCGCGGCTCGTCAACCCCCATGTGGTGTCGGTCTTCGACCAGGGGATGGATGGGGATCGCCCGTTCATCGTCATGGAATACGTGCCTGGGTGCACCTTGCGCCACATCATCACCCAGGAGGCGCCCCTCACCCCGGGGCGGGCCCTTGATCTCCTCGAGCCGGTGGTGTCTGCCCTGGCCAGCGCCCATGAGGACGGGCTGGTGCATCGCGACGTCAAGCCCGAGAACGTCCTCATCTCCGACCGCGGCCAGATCAAGGTCGCTGACTTCGGTCTGGCACGTGCCGTCGGCAACCAGACGATGTCCGCGACCTCCGGGCAGCTGATCGGGACGGTGTCCTACATTCCTCCTGAAAGGGTGACACGAGGCAGTTCCGACGAGCGCTCGGACATCTACTCCGCCGGTATCGTGCTCTTCGAGATGCTCACCGGACACAAACCCCATACCGGGGACTCCCCCATTCAGGTGGCATGGGCGCACGTCAACAAGGACGTGCCCGCTCCCTCCCAGTACCTGGCCAATGGCACCCGTGCTGAGCGAGACATCGCCTGGCTCATTCCGGGCTACCTCGACGGCTTGGTGCGGGCATGCACATCGCGCGACCCAGCCAAGCGTCCTTCCGATGGACGAGCCCTTCTCGACCTGATGCGTCGTGTTCGCCACGCCCTCTCGACGGGGCGAAGTGACGACCCGGCTCTGGCCGCCCTGCAGGCACGCGCATCCCGGCCCAGTGTCGTCATCACCGATCCCGTGGCACATGCTCCCCAAGGATCCACTGATCGTTCCACCCGCCGTCGTGGTGAGCCGATTCACCCCGGGACGGCGTCGGTACCACCGTGGTCACGCAGCAACGCCACACCGGTGTCCCCGCACACTCCCGTCTCGACACCGGATTCTCCATCGTCACCGATGGATCGGCACCCCGCTCCCCGACCAAGCCGGCCCGCCGCACCCGTCAACCGTGGTCGACCGCGTCCTGCACATCGACCAACAAACCAGCCAACCCTCCACTCCCGATTGGCGCAGGATGCCGTCCATCGCCGTCGTCGTGGGGTCATCGCGACCGTCTTCATCGTCCTAGTGGCGGTGCTGTGCGCATATCTGGTTTTCCACTTCGCGTCCTCCCAGTACTCCGCGAGCGGCCTTCCAGGAGCAAATCCGGTCGTGCGAACAGCCGTTCACAACGAATCATCCGGAGTGCACACCGTCTCACGAAATATTTGACGTCATTTTGGGTTGCAGAGCGAAGATTCTCCCGCGTATCATCTGATTCGTGGTTGGTTTTCGTTCTTCGCGCCTTGCTGTGCCCGCACTTCTTCTCATGGCTGCTCTCTGGGGATCGACCCTGGTCGTCATGAAGGGCGTCTACGCCCACATGAGCCCGGAAAACCTGCTCGCCTGTCGCTTTGCCCTCGCTGCGGCCGCCTTCGGGATCCTCTTTCCCAAGGCTTGGCGTACGGACATGCGCACCATCACTAAGGGAGCCATCCTCGGCGTCCTCTTCGCTGCCGGACAGCTGCTCCAGTCCATCGGGCTGAGCAGCACCGAGGCCGCGACGAACGGATTCATCGCCAGCCTGTACGTCGTCTTCACCCCGCTGCTGGCAGCCGTCATCTTCCGCAGGAAGGCGCCCAATGCCGTGTGGGGAGCTGTTGCCCTGGCGACCGTCGGTATGGGGGTGCTGGCCCTTGACCCGTCCTCCATCGGGAGCGGGTTCGGTGGTGTCGGCCAGCTGTTGACCCTGGCGTCCGCCCTGGCCTACGCCGGCCACATCGTGGCGACCGGACGTTTCGCCAACCCGTCCAATGTCGCGTCGTTGGGCCTCTACCAGACCATCACCGTCGCCGTCGTCTGTACCATTGCGGCCTTGCCCGGTGGCCTGAGTGCTCCCACCCACATGGAGGATTGGCTCGCCCTGGCCTACCTCGCCGTCATCTGCGGCACCCTGACGACCTTTATGCAGAGTTGGGGCCAAGCCCGCGTCGAGTCCACCCGTGCCGCCGTCATCATGTGCACCGAGCCGCTGTGGGGAGCCATCTTCGCCATCGGTCTCGGCGGCGAGACCCTCACCGGTCGTATCACGATCGGCGGTATCGCCATCCTGGCCGCCATGGTCCTCGCCGTCCGCCCGCCTCGTCGTCGTCGCGGTGCACCTCAGCACCACACCGAGCCTCCGGCGTCCCAGGTCAATCCGGCCTGGGCTCCGAGGTTCGGCATGGACCGAATGCTCTAAATCCTTTAAAAGTCAGTCCTCGGGAACTTCCCAGGGGTGGCCACCGCGTAGATCGTGGAAGATGGTCGGGACCATCTCCTGGTGACGATCGAAGGACAGCTGCCAGCCTCGCTCGTTGAGCAAGCCGTCATGGATGAGGAATCCATGACGGGCCCCCACAGACCTTGCGAAGTCGAGGGTCTCCTTCATAGCCGCCCATGGACCATGGGCTGGGCAAGCCAGGACGTCGACTCCTCGCGGAGTCTCGTCCAGCTCGTCACCGGGATGGAAGAGGATCGTGCCGAGTCCCTCACCGATGAGGTACCCGACGTTGCCGATCGGCTCGAGATCCCGATGGATGATCGCGTGATGACCACCCACAGCCTCGATCCTTACCTCACCGAGCTGCAACACGTCACCTGGAGAGATGGGATCGGCGTCAAGGGCAGGGACCTCGTGGCACGCACCCTCCTCAGCACGGACGACGGCCCCGGAGTTGGCGTCGACCAGAGCACCAACGTGATCAGGATCAACGTGATCGGGGTGTCGATGGGTGACGAGGATGGCGTCCAGGCCGGTCAGCCCGTGCCAAGCCTGGCTGAAGTTGCCAGGGTCGACGAGGATCCGCTGCCCGGCTGCTTCGACGAGGATGCAGGAGTGCCCCAGATGCGTGATTCTCATGTCTCTAGTGTTCCGCCGCCACCAGCCGACGGCAACCAGTTCAGCGACATTCGCCGCTGAACTCGCCCACCTGACTCATCACAGATCGATGCCGCGGAACCTCGCCAGCGGGCTGACGGCATTGCGCTTGAGACGACCGTCAGCCAGCCTCTCGGCAATCATGAACGCCAGTTCCAAGGACTGGTTTCGGTTCAGACGCGGGTCGCACGCAGTTTCGTACCGATTTGCCAGGTCAGCCTCGGCGAGCATGTCGATGCCGCCCAGACACTCCGTGACGTCGTCACCGGTCAACTCGATGTGCACGCCCCCTGGCCAGGTGCCCAGCTCTTCGTGGACGTCGAAGAAGCCATTGACCTCGTCGCAGACATCAGCGAACGACCGCGTCTTGTAACCGTTGTCGGTCTCGAAGGTGTTGCCGTGCATCGGGTCACAGCTCCACACCACCTTGCGGCCGGTGGCCTCGACCGCCTCGATGACCTTTGGCAGGTTGGTGCGTACTGCCTTGCTGCCCATCCGGGTGATGAAGGTGAGACGTCCGGGCTCGTGGTCCGGGTCAAGAGAGTCTGCGATGGCGACGGCATCCTCCCCTGTCGTCGTCGGGCCGAGCTTGACCCCCAATGGGTTGCGTACATGACGCAGGAACTCGACATGGGCGCCGTCGAGCTGACGGGTCCGCTCGCCGATCCACAGCAGGTGACCCGAGCAGTCGTAGGGCAGCTGGGAGCGTGAGTCGATCCTCGTCATGGCGTGCTCGTAGTCGAGCAACAGGGCCTCGTGGCTGGCGTAGAAGTCGACGGTGGAGAGCTGATCGTCCTCGACTCCACAGGCCATCATGAAGACCAGTGCCCGCTCAATCTCCGATGCCAACGCCTCGTACCGGGCCTCGACGTTGGAGTTACGCACGAAGTCGGCATTCCACGCATGGATGCCACGCAGGTCGGCGAAGCCACCGGTGGCAAACGCCCGCACCAGGTTCAGGGTCGCTGCTGACGCGTTGTACACCCCGACCAGACGTTTGGGATCGTGCACGCGTGCATCCGGGGTGAACTCAAACCCATTGACGGCGTCACCCCGGTAGCTGGGCAGCGTGAGGCCGCGTCGGGTCTCGATGTTCTTGGAGCGCGGCTTGGCGTACTGCCCGGCGATCCGGCCAACCTTGACCACCGGGAGCTGACCGGCATAGGTCATGACGACTGCCATGGACAGCAGCACACGGAGTTTTCCTTTGATATTGGCGGCATTGACGCCGGCGAAGGTCTCCGCGCAGTCGCCACCTTGCAGTAGGAAGGCCTCGCGATTGGCAACCGCTGCCAGATGGGCGCGAAGGTCATCGCACTCCCCTGCGAACACCAGTGGAGGCAGAGCGCGAAGCTGTTCGATCACCTCGCCAGTCGCCTGGGGATCGGGGTAACTCGGTTGCTGGACCCGGGGCAGGGCGTTAAGGGCCTCAAGACTGGGAACGCTCTGGGACATGGCCGGGAGTCTACTTCCCCTCACCGCCATCATTGCTTCCGTTCCGCACAGTGAGGGTCTCACTCAGGCCCGTGCTCGACCCGGCTCTCACCGGCCCGGGTGAATGCCGTGTTCTGCCAACCGATCAGCCAGCGAGGCCTTGCGGGCCTGAAGCTGAGCAGCCAGTCGGGCCTTCTCCTCCTCGCGGGCAAGCTCCTCGGCGTCGCGGGCGTTCTCCTGGCTCAACTGTTCCTCCTCGGCCTGACGGCGCCTCTTGCGATCCCGCCTCAGCTTGCGCATACGTGAGATCCAGATGAGTGGGCGCGGCCGAAGATCTCCCCTCACCGCCGGATGGTCCTGGTAGGTCAGTCCCGTGAGATCACACAGAGCCAGAGCGATGTCGTCGGCAGCCGCTCTCAGGACCGCGTGGGAGTGCGGCGTGGCGGCATGGCGAGACAGGTCGACAGGATCACCGAGGACAAGCCCTCCGTCGGTGACCTGAGCTGGCACGACGAGGGCCCCGGCAGCAAGCGCCAACCGGGCAACCTCGACGTCAACCCGATGGATCTGCCCTGCCCAACTGTGCACCCCCTCAGGTGCCATGACGACGACGCAACCCTGAGACAGGTGTTCTCGTGCCTCGCCATGGCATTGCTCGCCCCTGGACCGACGTCCGGACATCCGGTAGACCTTGCGTTTCGCTCCTGACAGGCACTGCTCGGCCGTCACCAGATCTCCGCGACGACGCAGATGAACCGCAACGATCACTGGTTGAGCGGGCAACGGTTGGCCTGTCACCTCGCCATGGGATCGACGCAACCAATTCATACCATCAGGCCTTCGCCACGCGGGGCGGCGGAACGGGCTTTCCACCTGGTCGGGGTTTGACGAACTTCGAGACATCCTTGCCCCGGAGATTGCCGTGCTTCACCCGGAAGCCATACACGTCGACATATCCCTGGCCGGTGAGATCGCTGATCGCTCCCATCACCTCATCGGTGACCCACCGCAGTACCGCAGTCTCCTCGGTGCGATCAGCCAGCACGTCGAAGTGCATGGGCTTACCGAAGACGATGGTCGGGTGCTCCAGCAACGGGATGCCGAGAACCTTGCGCCTCACCGTGGTACCGCTGATACCCACCGGCACGACCGGAGCTCCCGAGCCCAGGGTCATCCGGGCAACACCCGTCTTACCCTTATAGAGTCGGCCATCAGGCGAGCGAGTTCCTTCCGGGAAGATGCCGACCAGGCCGCCCTCGGCGAGTCGGCGTTCCACCGGCCCCATGGCGTTGACGCTGGTGCGGCCACCCGAGCGATCCAGCGGCACCTGATCAACCGCGCGCAGGAACCACGCGACCACCTTCGACCAGAATCCACGATCCCCGGCGAAAAGCTCCTTCTTGGCCGGATAGGTGAGTTTCCGATCAATCATGGACGCCACGATAATGGGGTCCAGGGCCGCAATGTGGTTACAGGCCAGGATCACCCCACCCTCGGCGGGTATGTTTTCCTCACCGATGACACGGGGGTGCCACAGGGCTCGCACTCCTGGTCCGAAGAGCGCATACTTGAAGAACTCGTACCACATGGGGCCTCCTCGGCGACCAAGCCTAGCGGCACCTCGAGTTCCCTGACGGGCGGAGGGATGATGGACAGCGACGACAACGATGTCGATGCCGCATTCGAGGAGCTCATTGGTCGCGAATTCGGAGAGGTTGTCACCGCCCCGGGTCGCCCTCCTCCCCATGACCGACCGGCACGGCGTGCCCCGGCTCCCATTCCCCTCGAGCCGGCACCCGATCCCGACGAGATTGATGAGCCATCACCCGTCGGATCACCATCTCCGACGAGCCCGGTCACAAAGGTCGGACTCATCCTGGTGGCGATCTGCATCGTCACGGTGTTGCTGTCGATGGGAGGGATCAACATCCCCGGAACAGCGCTCATTCTGGCGATGACGTCAGGAGGAGCCGGAGCGATTCTGCTCATCTGGCAGGCCATCACCCGGCGGGAACGCGACGACGCCGGCCCGTGGGGCAATCATTCTCGGCTGTAGCCGCTCATCTGTCCCGGACGACGGGCCCGGTAAGGGTCTCAGTGAGACTTTGACGCAGTGTGCGACGTGGTTTGCGGACGGCAGTACGTCGGCGCGGCCAGAAACCGCGCGCCAGGCCCGGAGGCTCATTGATGGAGTGACGGGCGAGATCGGCAGCACCGATCAACCCTGCGTCGTTGCCGAAATGAGCCTTCTGGATGTCAGCCATGGGCCGGAAACCTCGACCGGTGAGGGTGCGGGCATACACCGTGCGGGCGGGCTCGAGCAGCAGGTCCCCGGCAGTACTGACGCCCCCGCCAACGACGAAGAGATCAGGGTCGAGGGCGGCGGCAAGGTTGGCCATGCCACGGCCCAGCCAGATACCGATGTCTGCAATGAGTTCGATGGCCAACCGGTCGCCGTCCACGGCCGCGCGGGTGACATCAGGGCCGACGAGGTTATCAGGATCACGATCGGTGACATAGGACAACAGATCCTGGACCCCGGGAGCTCCTTCCGCCAGGAGGGCGCGAGCATCCCTCACGAGAGAGTTTCCGGACGCGTACTGCTCCCAGCAGCCACGGTTGCCGCACGGGCACCAGTGACCGTCTGGAACAACCGTCATATGGCCGAATTCACCGGCCATGCCATAACGACCACGGAACATCCGCCCATTGATGACCAGCGCCCCACCGATGCCGGTTCCCAGGGTGAGACACACCATGACACGCGATCCCTTGCCAGCTCCGAACCGGAACTCGGCCCAGGCGGCTGCGTTGGCGTCATTGTCGACGAGAACGGGGACGGTGATGCGCTCGGAAAGACGATCCCGCAGCGGCTCGTTACGCCATGCCAGGTGCGGGGAAAATCGCACGAGCGCCTGCTCGGTGTCTATCCACCCCGCAGCCCCGATACCGACCGCGCAAATCGGGAGGTCGTAAGACAACTCGCGAACTGATTCGACGATCGCGTCCTCGACGGCCTCCGGACTACGAGAAGGAGTCGGGCACTGGATACGCCGAACGATCTGGCCATTTTCATCCACGACACCAGCGGCAACTTTCGTGCCGCCGATGTCTATACCGACGCTAAGCAAGGAAGGTCAGCCGAAGCGGCGCGCACCCTGGTACGAGGTCTGTCCCGCCAGGACGGAGATCTTGATGCCGGTTCGCGGGCTGGATGCGTGAACGAACTTGCCGCCACCAATGTACATGCCGACGTGGGTGATGCCCGGGTAGAAGAAGACGAGGTCACCCGGTTGCAAGTCGGACGTCGCCACTGGGCGACCTGCCGCGTACTGAGCGGCTGCGGTTCGCGGAAGACCGACGCCAGCCTTGCCCCACGCGACCATCATGAGACCGGAGCAGTCATACCCGGACGGTCCAGTTCCGCCCCAGATGTAAGGCTTGCCGAGCTGGGCCATCGCGAAACTGAGAGCGGCCTGAGCACGGGAAGAGACACTTTCCGAAGGAGCAGGGATCGAGACCTGATCACCCTTCGCGTTCTGAGCGGTCTGCCGAGCTGACGAGGCAGCAGAACGTCCCGCAGTCCGGGACACGACGTTGGCGGTCGAAGCAGCCGCGTCCGCAGCCTGGCGACGCTCGAGCTCGGCACGCTGCTGTGCGGAGAGGCGCTCGACGACCTCCTTGGCCTCCTGCTCCTTCTTCTTGGCGTCAGCCAGCAGCTTGGCCTGCTGGTCACGCTGAGCCTTGATGGTGGCTCGGTCAGTCTGGGCCTGCGACTCCAGGGAAGCCAACCGGGCCTGCTGAGCCTGAAAGTCCTGGAACTGTTCAGTGGTGCGATCGGTGACGTTCTGGACGGTTGCCAGCTTGGACAGGAACTGGCCGGAGTCACTACTGGTCACGAGCTGGGTGGTCGTCGAGACACCGCGGCCGCTCTGGTAGTCGCTCAGAGCAACACGACCGAGGGCCTTGCGCATAGTCGCCACCTTGGCAGACTGCGCACCGAGGTCCTTCTGCGAACGATTGAGATCCTTCTGAGTCTTGTCGAGAGCAGCCTGGGCCTTGGTGTAGTCCTCCTGCACCTTGGCGGTCTGCTCGTCGAGCTGAGCCAGGCGGACCTTCGCCTGATCGATGGGGTCAGGAGCAGCCTGAGCCCCAAGCTCAACCGATCCCACCGTGCCGAGGATGATCGCTCCCGTCATCGCAGCTACTGCGACGCCCCGTCCACGTCGAGAGGTGCCACCACTCATCTGAGAAGCTCCAAATCTGCGCTCCACTGTCTACCCTTCACCATCACCTGACCAGTCCGACCGCATCATGACGCGGTGGGACCGAATCATCCGTCCAACTGTGATTTGGCCGTCGAGCCCGGACCATCCCTGCCGACTGAGAGAATCTTATGTGGTCCTCAGGGGCTGGGCAACTCCTCGGGGAAAACGCTCACACCAGTGCGCGTCCATCGCCGATATCCGGGCGCGCCACGGCTCTGACACGGCTGTTCTCCATCGGTCTCGCCCATGTGCAACACATCCTGTCACAGGGAGTGTCTACCGTCCCGATCATGACCGCACCTCTCCAGCCCTCCTTCGACGATCTGGGCACTCCTCTACCCGACGTCACCTTCTGCGTCGTCGACCTCGAGACCACCGGCACTGGCGACAATGCCCAGATCACCGAGATCGGGGCGATCAAGGTGTGCGGAGGTCACGTCGAGGGTGAGTTCCAGACCCTCGTCCGCCCGTCCGGACCAATTCCGGCTTCCGTCCAGGTCCTCACCGGTATCACGGACGCCATGGTCCGGCCTGCACCACCACTGGACGCCGTCCTGCCAAGTTGGTCAGAGTTCAGTCGGGGTACGGTGCTGGTGGCCCACAACGCCCGCTTCGACGTCAGCTTCCTCAAGCGGGCCTATGCCGAGCACGACTACTCGTGGGAAAACCCTGCTGTCGTGGACACCCTCGCGCTGGCTCGCTCCGTGCTCCCCCGTGACGAGATTCGCAACTACAAGTTGGGCACCCTGTCCCAGTTGTTTCGGACCACGACGACGCCGTCTCATCGCGCACTGGCTGATGCTCGTGCGACTGTCGACGTCCTGCACGGTCTCATCGAACGAGTGGGAAACCTCGGCGTCACCACCTTAGAAGACCTGCTGGAGATGACTCACCGGGTCCCCCGAGTTCGGCGACGCCGCCGGGTGTGGGCCAAGGGCCTCCCGGAAGGACCTGGCGTGTACTGGTTCTGCCTCGACAAACCAGCACCCTCCCCGCCCGAGGTGCTTTACGTGGGCACGTCGGTCAATATTCGACGACGGGTGTCGCAGTACTTCACAGCCTCCGAGACGCGGCGCCGGATGGACGAGATGGTCCGGGTCGCAACAGGGGTGCAAGCCCGAGAATGCTCGACTCGTCTTGAGGCGGGAGTGCGAGAGCTACGTCTCATTGACGCCCACCAGCCGCGGTACAACCGTCGTTCGCGTCGCCAAGGGTCGGTGTGGTGGGTCACCCTCACTGACGAAGCTCATCCCCGCCCCTCTGTGGTGCAACAGGCCCATCGCGACTCACAGCCGCCGTGGGGACCATTCACGAGTCGTCGAGCGGCAACTCGCGCCGCCATCGTCCTCGCTGAAGCGTTTGGCCTTCGACAGTGCAGCGGATCACTGTCACGTCATCCTGACGGGTGCCCGTTGGCGGAGATGGGACGGTGCTCAGCCCCTTGCCTGAATCCTGCCACGGACTACTCAGCAATCGTCGACCGCACTCGCACGGCCATGACCTCGGACGTCCGTGATCTCACAGATCGGCTTGCGGAACGAATCGCCCACCTGTCCGACGCCGAGCGCTTCGAGGAGGCCGCGGAATACACCGAGGACGCCCGAGAAGTACTGAGGGCCACCCGACGACGTGCCCGGTTGGCGTCCTTGGCGTCCTGTCCCCAGATTGTGGCGGCCCGGCGGGAAGCCGCTTTCTGGGAGATTCACGTCGTCCGACATGGCCGACTGGTTGGAGCAGGACGATGCCGCACAGGAGCCGACCCCATGCCCACCATCGATGCGATTTGCGCAACGGCGGAGAGCGTCGCCCCTCCCCCAGCAGGTCTACCGGCATGCACCGTCGAGGAAGCCGAGTTGGTTGCATCGTGGTTTGAAGAGCCTGGGGTCCGGCTCGTTGACATCACCGGGGAATGGTCATGGCCAGCCCACTGTTGGATGGCCACGGAAGAACTCGCCGTGCGAGTAGCCGCCTCACACCACCCAGGTGACGACGAGGGCGGCGAGACAGACCGCGAGGATTGCCAATCCCGCCCCGAGCTGGCGACGGTGTGAGGACCACCGGGTCTGCAGCCATGCCCAGCCAGACACCGCTCCAACGACAACTGCGCCGATATCGGCGATCCAGGTGTACGACCCAATCACGATGGCCCAGATGATGAACATCGTCAGCAACACAACGTCCGCGCGAACGTCCTGTTTCTGGACGTACTTGACGACCGCCGATGCCGCCATCAAGCCAAACAAGCCACACAGGGATCCTTCGAAGCAGTACGGCGCCCCCGCAAGGCTGATCGCCGTCGATCCACCAACCCCACACAGCAGGTACAGGAAGGCGAACTGCACCGAACCGGTCATCGGCTCGATCTGATGGCCGATGAGCACCAGGACCAAACCGCTCAGGACGGCACCGAAGATGGACGACGTCGTCAAGGAGAAGACCAGCGGCCGCCAGATCTGGAAGTCATAGGCCTTCACGGCTCCAGAGGCCAACATCGACGACAAGGGGGTGAATTGTGCCGCAATAGCCACCAGCACGGTCACGACGGCCAGGGCCAGCGACGCCGGACACAGTGCCGGGGCGGGGCGGACGGGGTGCTCACTCCATCGGTCAGGCATGAATCTCCTCCGGTCCAAAGCCGTCGATGACGGGGAAAGGCGACAGTGGTGGAAATGCCCCGAGGTGCGGCCACCTCGGGGCAGGCACCCTGGTTCTCGCGAACAAGCCCGCGGGGACCAGGGCACTAGGCGTCAGGACAGCTCGACGCTCTCGATGACGACCGGCTCGACCGGACGATCCATACGGCCAGTACGAACCTGAGCGATCTCGTCAACGACCTTGCGGGACTCCTCGTTCGCAACCTCACCGAAGATGGTGTGACGACGGTTCAGGTGCGGGGTCGGGGCGACGGTGATGAAAAACTGGGAACCGTTGGTGCCCGGCCCTGCATTGGCCATGGCCAGCAAGTAGGGCTTGGAGAAGACGAGCTCGGGGTGGAACTCGTCAGCGAACTGGTAGCCGGGGCCGCCAGTTCCGGTACCGAGGGGGCAACCGCCCTGGATCATGAACCCGTCGATGACACGGTGGAAGGTCAAGCCGTCGTAGAACTTGCCAGTGGTCGGCTGACCAGTGTGCGGGTCGACGTACTCCTTGGTGCCGCCAGCCAGGCCGACGAAATTCTCGACGGTCTTGGGAGCCTGATCGGCAAAGAGATTGAGGACGATGTCGCCGTGGTTGGTGTGCAGAGTCGCGGTAGAGGCCACCTGCCTGCCTTCCTATGAGAAACGATGTGGTCGATCCCAGACTACTGAGTCTCACACTGGACTGACCGGAATTGACTCTCCGGTGAACATCAGGAACTGCGGTTCCCTGGTCTGAGGGCCATTTGATGGATACCGTGGGGAGTGCTCGATCACGAGCTTTATCCCATACGAATTGGAGGAACCGTGTCCTGCAAGAAGAAGGCTTCCCGCAAGACCGCCGCCGCAAGCAGCCCCAGCACGCTCAAGGAGCAGCGTGCACAGGCGCTGGAGATCGCCGCCGCATACCTCACAGCCGCCCAGGACAAGGCTGCTCCGCTGGCCTCGCAGGTCAATGACAAGCTCGGGCCGCTGACCGACCAGCTCTCGGACAAGATTGGCCCCATCTCGGAGAAGCTCGGACCCATTTCCGACCAGGCCGTCGAGGCTGGCAAGAAGGCCCTTGACGTCTCGAAGGAGTACGCCCAGGAGAAGGTTGTCCCGACTCTCCACCAGGCTTATGACACCTTCCAGAAGGACATCCTTCCCGGACTCGAGGAGCGTGCCGAGAAGGTCACTGCCCTGCCCGCCGTCGAGGAGGCCACCCGTCGCGGACAGGCCGCCGTCTCCGCCCTCAAGGGCGAGTCGACTGAGCTGGCCGCCAAGGCTGGCATCGAGACGAAGTCGGTCAAGAAGGCCAAGCGCCGCGGCAAGTTCGGCAAGGTGCTCGGCACCCTCGCCATTCTCGGCGGAATCTCAGCTGCTGCCGTCGTCGCCAGCCGGCGCTTCATGAGCTCCTCCGACGATGGCTGGACTGCCCATGAGCCCAAGGTCACCTACTCCTGGACTCCAGGAGACAAGGAGGAGATGGCTGACAAGCCCGCTCCGAAGCCGGCCACCAAGGCCGAGGAGAAGTCTCAGGACAAGTCTGCCGAGAAGGCTGAGGCCAGCCACGGTTCCAAGCCGGTTGCCAAGCCCGAGCCGAAGAAGAAGGACAAGTCAGTTCCGGCCGACCCCGTCGCCGCCATGGCTGACGAGGGTGGTCCCGCAGCCGCTGCTCCCGAGACGACCGCTGAGACCACCATCTTCGTCGACGAGGGCGCTCGCTCTGAGACGACCACCAAGGACGGCGCCACCAAGGCTCCCGAGGAGAGCAAGAAGGACGAGGAGCCTAAGGCCACCTCGTACGTCGGTGAGAACCCGCCGGAAGGCTACGTCATCAAGGGCAATGACCGCTCGATGAAGTACCATGTCCCCGGTTCGGGCGGTTACGACCGCACCATCGCCGACGTGTGGTTCGCCACTGAGGAGGCCGCCCAGGCTGCCGGGTTTACCAAGGCCCAGCGCTGAGTTCTCATTCCACGATTTCGACGGGGCTCGTCACTCGACGGGCCCCGTCGTCGTGTGTATCGAACGTTTCGCGGAGGTGAAACGGCTCCACTCACGTACCCGATTCCCATTTGTGTAATCCAGTGTCGTTGCATGGCCCGCAATGTAACAGTCATGTAACAACATAGTTTTGATGTCACATTGGGCTTCTGTGGTGGCACTTATGCCCATTAGATGAGTGTTCAACGTCCCTCGGGGCACACCACGACAGAAAGGCCTGTCACATGATTGGACCCGATCTACAGTCCTCGGCAGCGTCGACAGCATGGGTCGACGCCCGCTATTTCTCCCTTCACGTCCGTTCCCTCGTTCATGAATGTCGCATCCCATGGCGAGTCATCGCCCTCCTCGCGCACGTCCCCAGCCAGACCGTCCGACGGCTCGCCGGGCAGGGTGACCGGCCCCTGCAACGGATTCGCGTCATCGATGCCATGCGTATCCTCACGGTCAGTGTCGATGATGTCGAGGCAGCACGCGAAAGGGTCGTACCAGCCGGAAGTACCCGGACCAGGGCTCTCGCCCTTCGGAAAACTGGTTGTGACGTCGAGGACATCGCCGCCATGCTCGACGTGACGATCCCCCAGGCTCAGGCCCTCCTCGACGGAGAGGAAGACATGTGCACCGAGATGACGCGACTTCGGGGTCGAGCGGCATGCGAGGCCCGTGGCCTGATCGCCACCCCCGAGCCCATCACATCCTTGTGAGCCATCCTCATGTGGGCCGTCATCGGGATTGCAATCTCCTGCGGGCTCGCGCTGTGGCATCTTCTCATCACCGTCCCCCGGCTGGCAGAACCAACTGTCGAGGTGGTGGGTGACGAGATCCTGGCCATCAAACCGCGATATGACTCCCTGGCCACACCGGCCCGGACCCTTATCGTCATCGCAACAGCCGCGGTATGTGGATTTTCCTCAACCCTTGCTCCACGGTGGAGTTGGGGACCCTGGTGGGTCTGGTCCGGATCGGTCGCGACCCTGGCAGCCGTCGATCAAGCAACCACTTTCCTGCCGGTGAAGTTGTGGCGTCGATGTGTCGCCGAATCAGCAGTCGCACTCGTCGCAGGTATGGCTATCACGGGACCACCGCACTTACCAGCCCTGGCCGGATGCGTTGCCGTGGCAGCAGTATCAACAGGTTTCTTCTGGCTGATGTGGCGGCTGAGCTCCTCCCTTGGGTATGGGGACGTCAGGCTGTCAGCCGGGACGGGGTTTCTCGGTGCGACCACGGGCGCCCTTGCCCCTCACCCAGACGTCTTCCAGGCTGGCATGACGACTTTGCTTGCCTCAACCGTGCTGGGAGCGGTAATGGCGATCTTGACGACACTCATCCGCCGATGCCGACCCTCACCATGGGGATCAGCATTTGCATACGGCCCGGCCTTGTGGGCCGGGCCGTGGGTAGCGCTTGCAATCAGTCTGAGGTAACAGCGATCCAGCGATCGAGGCGACCACTGGCAGCCCCGGAATCAATGGACTGGACAGCACGTTCCAGCTCCTGAGCCAGCTGCGGGACGAGCTCCTCGTCGATCGTCGGCCCGTCATGGGCCAGCAAGGCTGCCGCCGCGTTCAGCAAGACGATGTCGCGCACCGGGCCGTGCTCCCCCGCCAAGACCTTGCGAACGACTCCAGCGTTGAACTGCGGATCCCCACCCACCAGGTCAGCCGGAGCAGCCGGAGTCAAGCCCAAGGCGGCCGGATCAATCTCGGTCTCGACAACCTTGCCGTCGGAGATAACCCAGACCTGCGACGTCGTCGTGGTCGTCAGCTCATCGAGACCATCCTCGCCATGGAAGACCAGTCCGCGAGTACCTCGCGCCGCCAAGGCGTCGGCGACCAGCGGAGCCATGGCACCATCTGCGATACCGATCGCCGCAGCATGCGGGCGGGCCGGGTTCGTCAGCGGGCCGAGGAGGTTGAAGGTGGTCTGGATGCCGAGCTCCTTGCGGGCCGGAGCGGCGTGACGCAAGGAAGCGTGGTAGCGCGGGGCGAAGAGGAAGGCCAGGCCCACCTCGTCAAGAACATCCGCCTGGCGCTCCGGATCAATGTCGACTCCAACGCCGAGAGCCTCCAAGCAGTCTGCCGTTCCGCAGGCAGAGCTGGCGGCGCGATTGCCGTGCTTGACGACCTTGACCCCGGCGCCAGCGGCAACGAGGGCCGCCATCGTCGAGATGTTGACAGTATTGGCGCGGTCGCCACCGGTACCGACGATGTCAACGGCATCGCGATCCAATTCCACCGGTGTGGCCTGGGAAATCATCCCCTCCGCCATGCCTGCGATCTCATCGGCGGTTTCACCCTTGGCCCGCAGTGCCACTGCGAAGCCCGCAACCTGTACTGGAGTCAGTTCTCCGGATAGGACCCTCTCCATCGCCGCGGCAGCGGTGCCACGATCCATGTCGCGCCTCGCAACGAGATCGGTCAGCAGGTCAGCCCAGGTGAACTCGTCGATGCGATCCTCGGACATGAAACTCCTTCGAGTCAGATGGTCTGTGCGGCAGGCTTCGCAGTCTCGCCACGGGAAACACGAACCACTGACGCCACCGTCTGGGGCAGGGCCACCGGATCGACAGGATGGGTGGCGACGGCGTCAGCACGGGACCAGGACGCCAACCACGCATCGGCGATGCGAGCCACCAGGAGGACGACCGGGGGGCAATCCTCAACCTCATCCTTGAGCTGATGGCACACCCCCATCCCGCCGTACGGAGTCGATTCGCCGTCAGCAACCAGAACGTCATAGTGACCGCTGCTCACGGCATCGACGACCGAGGCCTGGGTAGCTGTCTCAATGACCTCGGCACGCGGAAGGTCCGAGGCGATCGTCCCGCTCAACGCGACCTTCATCTGCTCACGAACAGTGCGATCATCGGAGTAAACGAGAATCTTGAGAGCCCCCGACGGCTCCCCGTGCTTGTCACCCATGAGCGGCCCTTTCCCTCGACTGTGTGGGACTGACTGAGCTGCCGGCCACCAGCAGGCCGGATGCAACACGAGTGATGCTACAGCCTACGGCGCCTCATTGGGTCTGAGACCATTCTGACTACTGAGACGACCGGTATCACACCTTCGGACAAAGCGCTGCATTTTGCCATCTGGCCCCAGAGAATCAACCTCGGATCGAACTGGAACGGCGAAACGACATGACCAATGACACATTTCCGGCCATAATGAGGCCGTGGCCACTTCAGCGCAGACTTCACAACGACCGACGGGCGCCATCCATCCGATCGCGCCGACGCGGCTCAACGCGCCGGCGGGTCGTCCCAATGCCCTACCCATGGGTGTCTGGGTGTGGCTGGCGAGCGAGCTCATGTTCTTCGCCGCTCTCTTCGCGGCCTACTTCATGATTCGCCAGACGACGAGCGACTTGGCAACGGCTGGGCAGCAGACCCTCTGGCAGACCGAATCCGGTCACCTGGCCGTCGGTGCCGCCGCCATCAACACCCTCATCCTGGTGCTGTCGTCGGTGACCTGTCAGATGGGTGTTCACGCCGCGGAGCATGGCCAGGTCAAGCGGACCAAGGGCCTCGGCGCCATCACCTCCTGGGGCATGCGCGAGTGGTACACCCTGACCTTCATCATGGGCGCGGTGTTCATCGCTGGACAGGTCGCGGAGTACATCACCCTCATCGGCGAGGGTCACACCATCTCCTCGAGCGTCTACTTCTCGGCCTTCTTCCTGGCAACCGGCTTCCACGGCCTGCACGTGACCGGCGGCCTGGTCCTGTTCCTGTTCACCCTTGCCCGCACCTACATGGCTCGTCGGTTCACCCACGAGCAGGCGGTCACGGCAATGGTCGTTTCCTACTACTGGCACTTCGTTGACGTCGTGTGGATCATCCTGTTCTCGGTGATCTACATCGTGCGCTGACCCCCCAACCCGAGAAAGGTGACTGTGGTGATGAGATTCCTCTCCACGAAACGGCACAGCCGGGCAGCCAAACCCGTGCTGCTGCTCCTGGCCTTGGTGCTGGTGGGGTGTGTGTACGCCTTCGTGAGCCCCGCGGCTTCTGGGCAGGCTGACGCCAATGCGTCGACCCAGACGGCCCAGGGCAAGGAGATCTTCCAGCAGAACTGCTCCTCCTGTCATGGCCTCAACGGCGAGGGAACCACCCAGGGTCCGTCCTTGGCCGGTGTCGGCGCGGCTGCCGTCGACTTCCAGATGGGCACCGGCCGCATGCCGATGGCTCGTCCCGAGGCTCAGGCCCCTTCCAAGAGCACGAAGTTCACCGATAAGGAAATCGCTTCGGTCGGCGCCTACGTCGCCTCTCTGACCCCCGGCCCGGAGGTCCCCTCCTCCCAGACCCTCAACACCTCGGGATTGAGTGCTGGGGAACTGGCTCGGGGCGCTGAGCTGTTCAAGACCAACTGCTCAGCCTGCCACAACATCGAGGGACGCGGTGGAGCGCTCCCGGAAGGTGCCTACGCGCCTTCCCTTATGAAGACGTCCGACAAGCACATCTACGAGGCCATGCGCACCGGCCCGCAGCAGATGCCGGTGTTCTCCAAGTCGGTCATCACCGACCAGGACGCCCGAGAGATCATTGGCTACCTCCAGACCGCACATTCTGAGCCCAACAACGGCGGATTCGCCCTCGGCGGCATCGGCCCGGTCACTGAGGGCTTGTTCGGTTGGATCATCGGCATTGGCGGCCTCGTCCTGGTCGCCGGATGGCTGGCACGGAAGGGGGCTCGCGCGAAGTGAGCGACAAGTACACCGAACGCAACGACCTGCCGGTCGAGAACCCGGGCGTCGAGCCCCACGTCGAGCGGTACACCGACGCCAATCCGAAGGCCGGAAACCGGGCCTACCTCCAGGTGATCACCCTGCTGGGACTGGTCCCCGTTCTCGCCATCGCCTTCGTCGTCTTCTACTTCGCGATCCCCCGCGACTCCACCATCGAGATCGGGCCGCTCCACATGAACGCCTCGACCTTCGCGCTGGGTCTGTGTGCCGGCCTCGCGGTGCTGTTCATCGGCATCGCCTGCATCCACTGGGCCAAGCAGGTCATGGGCGACGAGGAGATCGTTCAGGAGCGGCACCCGGTCAATTCCGATACCGCTGATCGCGAGGAGTTCGCCAAGCAGTGGCGCATCGGCGCCGAGCAGTCCGGGCTCTCCCGACGCAAGCTCATCGGCAGCGCCCTTGGTGGTGCCATCGGCATCATGGCTGTCCCGGCCATCGTCACCCTTGCTGACCTCGGCCCGAAGCCCGGCCCCGGAATGCGTCGCGCCACCATCGAGCGCACCATCTGGGCCGAGGGCGTCCGACTCGTCAACGACATCACCTTCCAGCCGATCAAGGCCTCCGACCTCGAGATCGGCCAGCTGGTCAACGCGGAGCCCGAGAACCTCAAGGATCTCGAGGGCGCTGAGTTCCAGCGTCAGAAGGCCAAAGCCGCCATCCTCATCGTCAGGATGGATCCTGATTCCATCAAGATCCCCGAGTCCCGCAAGGACTGGCAGGTCGGCGGCATCCTGTCCTATTCCAAGATCTGCACCCACGTCGGTTGCCCCGTCAACCTGTGGGAGCAGCAGACCCACCATCTGCTGTGCCCCTGCCACCAGTCGACCTTCGATCTCGGTGACTCCGGTGTCGTCGTCTTCGGTCCTGCCGGACGCTCGCTGCCGCAGCTGCCCATCACCGTCGACGACAAGGGTTACCTGGTCGCTCGCAGCGACTTCACCGTTCCGGTGGGCCCGTCCTACTTCGAACGAGATTCTCGTCACGACTACAAGAAGGGTGACAACTGATGGCCCGGCCAACTGGCATCGCCGAGGAATCACCCACCCTGCGCACTGCGACGGCTGACGACAAGCCCTCGGGCCGCGGGATGCGGATCGTCAACTGGCACGACGACCGTTTGGGTCTTGCCAAAATGGGCAAGGAGAACCTGCGCAAGGTCTTCCCTGACCACTGGTCCTTCCTGCTGGGCGAGATTGCTCTCTACTCCTTCGTCGTCCTACTGCTCACGGGTGTCTTCCTCACCATCTGGTTCAAGCCGTCGATGGCCGAGGTCGACTACAACGGTCCGTACCAGTTGCTCAAGGGAACGCCCATGTCGGAGGCGTTCGCCTCCACCCTGGACCTCTCCTTCGAGGTGCGTGGTGGCCTACTGGTCCGCCAGATCCACCACTGGGCAGCCATCCTCTTCGTGGCAGCAGCCACCGTCCACATGCTGCGCATCTTCTTCACGGGTGCCTTCCGCAAGCCTCGTGAGATCAACTGGCTGATCGGCCTGGGGCTCTTCATGCTGGCCATGGTTGAGGGCTTCGCCGGATACTCGCTGCCTGACGACCTGCTCTCGGGCACCGGTCTCCGCTTCGCCGACGGTCTGATGCGTGCCATCCCGCTGGTGGGCACGTGGGTTGAGTTCTTCGTCTTCAACGGCGAGTTCCCCGGCACCGCGATCGTGCCCCGTCTCTACATGGTGCACATCCTGTTGATCCCGGCCCTGCTGCTGGGCCTGGTGGCCGCGCACCTCGCCCTGGTCGTGTACCACAAGCACACCCAGTACCCGGGCCCCGGACGGACGGAGAAGAACGTCGTGGGCTACCCGCTGTTCCCGGTGTATGCCGCCAAGGCCGGTGGCTTCTTCTTCGTGGTCTTCGGCGTCCTGACCCTCATGGGCACCTTCATGCAGATCAACCCGGTCTGGAAGTTCGGCCCCTACAACCCGGGCGAGGTCACCGCTGGATCCCAGCCTGACTGGTACATGGGTTGGCTCGAGGGTGCTGTCCGTATCACACCGAACTGGGAGTGGCACATCGGTCACACCACTTGGAGCTGGAACATCTTCCTGCCCGGTGTGTGCCTCATGGGTGTGTTGTTCACCCTCTTGGTGACATGGCCCTTCGTCGAGAAGTGGATCACCGGTGACGAGTCGGAGCATCACCTGCTCGACCGTCCGCGCAACGTCCCGACGCGTACCGCCCTCGGTGTCGCTGCCATGAGCTGCTACGCCATGTTCTGGTTGTCGGGTGCTAACGACATCATCGCCACCCACTTCCACCTGTCGCTGAACTCGATCACGTACTTCATGCGTGGTGCGATCTTCATCGTCCCGATCATCACCTACCAGATCACCAAGCGGATCTGCGTGTCCCTGCAGCGTGCTGACCGTCAGCGCCTGCTGCACGGGTCGCCCTCGGGTGAGATCATCCGCGAGCCCGAGGGCGCCTTCCACGAGGCTCACGTGCCGGTGAGCGAGGAGGAGGCCTGGACCCTTACCCAGCAGAAGACCTACCCAGTCCTCACCGCTGGTTCCATTGACGACCGTGGCCGTCGCGTCAGTAAGAAGCGCGCTCGCTGGATGAAGTGGTTCCTCGGTGACAACGTTCCCAAGGTCACCCGTGAGGAGTTGGAGGCCGCTCGCCACCACACCGAGATCGGTTCCGGTCACTCCGCGGGCAATGCCGAGATCACCAACTGATCCCTTCTGAACCTGTACGAAGGCCCCTCGACCGAGGGGTCTTCGTCATGCCTGGATGCGCAATCTCTGCCAGTTGAGCTCCCACTCCTGCGGATCGGGGGCATGGGCGCGCAGCATATCGACTCCTCCACCCAACCCTTCGTCGTCCCAGTGACGGCGAGCCTCTTCCATGAGGTGATCGGGCAAGGTCCCACGCACATTGGTGACTCGCCACCATTCCACCTCATGACCGTGACCGGCCATGATCGTGCCGACCCGTCGTGGGGAGGTTCCGACGAGCTCGGCAAGGTCGGAGTAGGACACCACCGTTCTCGGCGGCAGGGCTTCCACCGCGGCCAATACGTCATCGATGATCGAGCTCACGACACCAGTGTGCCGCGACCCGTCAGGACATGACTGGAGAATGACGACGTGGGAGAATAGGGACGTGCGTTTTCTCAACGAGCAGCCGAACTACGACCTGACGTACAACGACGTCTTCATGGCCCCGAACCGTTCCTCGGTCGGATCTCGGATGAATGTCGATCTGACGTCGACCGACGGGCTAGGCACTCCCCTGCCCCTCGTCGTGGCCAACATGACCGCGATCTCCGGACGACGGATGGCCGAGACGATCGCCCGCCGCGGCGGCATCGCCATCCTGCCCCAGGACATCCCCGCTGACTTCGTCGCGAGGTCCATACGTCGGGTCAAGGGTGCCCACACCCGCTTCGACACCCCGGTCACCGTCAATCCCACGACGACCGTCGGCGAGGCCATGAGTCTGCTCAACAAGCGCGCCCACGGCGTCGTCCTCGTCATCGAGGACCATCGCCCGGTCGGACTGGTCTCCCCTGCCGAGGCGGAGGGCGTCGACCGCTTCGCCCAGTGCCATGAGGTCATGACCACCGACCTCACCCTGGTCGGCCCTGACGCCAGTCCGGACGACGTCTTCCAGGCCCTCGCAGAGCGTCACCAGAAGGTCGCTGTGGCCGTCGACGAGACCGGCGTCCTCGTCGGCATCATGACGTCCCGTGGCGCGCTGCGCACCGAGATCTACCGCCCTGCCGTCGATCCCGACGGTCACCTCATGATCGGCACTGCCATCGGCATCAACGGCGACGTCGCCGGTCGCGCTCGTAGCGCTCTGGACTCCGGTTCCGACGTCCTCGTCATGGACACCGCTCACGGCCACCAGGACCCCATGATCCGGGCCATTGGCGTGGCAGACGAGGTTCGCACCGCCTTCCAGGAGAAAACCGGACGCCGTATCCCTATCGTGGCTGGCAACATCGTCACCCGGCGCGGCACCCTGGACCTGCTGGAGGCCGGGGCGGACATCATCAAGGTCGGTGTTGGGCCGGGCGCCATGTGCACCACCCGTATGCAGACCGGCGTCGGGCGTCCTCAGTTCTCCGCGGTTCTGGAGTGCGCTGAGGCAGCAGCCGAGGCCGACGGGGCCATCTGGGCTGATGGAGGCGTCCGTCACCCCCGTGACGTCGCCCTCGCCCTGGCGGCCGGAGCCGGATCGGTCATGATCGGCTCGTGGTTCGCCGGCACCCACGAGTCCACCGGAGCTATGCTCGTCGATCACGATGGCCTCCTGTACAAGGAGTCCTTCGGAATGGCCTCGGCCCGGGCAGTGCGTCACCGCACCCGCCAGCGCAGCGCCTTCGAGAGGGCCCGCGCTGCCCTGTTCGAGGAAGGGATCTCCCAGTCGAAGATGTACCTGGATCCCCAGCGTCCTGGAGTTGAGGACCTCGTCGACTTCATCACCTCCGGAGTGCGATCCTCCTGCACCTACGCCGGCGCAGCCAACCTCGAGGAGTTCCACGAGAAGGCCGTCATCGGCGTGCAGTCCCCCTCGGGGTACGAGGAGGGACGTCCTCTGCAGCGCAGTTGGACCTGAGCTGCTGGCGAACTGTCCACGTCACTCACCCTTGCCGACCTCGGTCGGTTCTAGGGTGAGGGACATGACAGCAGATCGAATCCTCATCATTGGTGGCCACGGGCACGTGGCCAAGCACTTCACTCAGCACGCCACCGAGAAGGGACGCCACGTCGATTCCGTCATCCGGCGTGAGGACCAGGCTGCTGACGTCGTCAAGTGGGGCGGCAATCCCATCGTCGCTGATGCGACCTCCTTGCGGCCTTCCCAGTGGGACGACCTCGTCAACAGCCATGACGCCGTGGTGTGGTCGGCCGGGGCCGGTGGTAAGGGCAGCCCCGAGGACACCTACGCCGTCGATCGCGATGCCTGCAAGCACCTCGTCGACGCCATTGCGCGTTCCCCCCACGGACCGCGGTTCGTGCTCATCTCGTGGTGCGGAAGCCCCGACCACGGTGTCCCCTCCGACAACGACTTCTTCCCCTATGCCGACGCAAAGGCCGATGCCGACCGCCACACCATGCGCTCGACGGTTCAATGGACGATCCTCGGCCCGGTGACCCTCAGCCACGATCCCGCCACCGGCATCCATGTGTTGGAGGAGGGCGAGGACTACAAGGACGCCACTGTGTCCCGTGAGGCCGTCGCTCAGGCGGCTCTGGCTTGTCTGGATGACGAGACCACGGTTGGCCGGTTCATTCGCTTCCGTGACGGTTCTCAGCACATTGCAGAGGCCATCTGAGCCAGGACCACGCAGCAGTATCCTCCGACGAAAAAACAGAAAAGGCCGGGACCGTCATCATGACGGTCCCGGCCTTCACATTGTCGGTGAGACGCGGTCAGTGCTGGTAGTCCCCGCGGTAGTACTCGAATGCCCAACCCGAAGCAGCCCAGATGCCGATGCCCAGACCGAGCAGCGAGATCCACCACCCGAAGACCGGACCGAGGCACATGATTGCCACGACAAGAGCACACCAGAAGGGCCAGATGCTCTGCGGCGGGAAGAATCCCACTGGTCCAGCTCCGTCGATCACCTCAGCATCCTTCTCATCGGAGGGACGCGGGTTGATCTTCTTGGCGACGACCTGGACGTAGAAGAACACCATCAGGGCCATGGCCCCCGACAGCCCCAGCACCCAGGTGCCGGCGACCTCATGGGCGGTGAACCAGTAGATCGGGGTGACGACGAGGTAGAACAGACCAAGCCCGCCAAAGACCCAACGTTCCGGTTTCATCAGGCATCCTCCTTGCCGGAGTGGACGAGTTCACGCGGGTTAGCTTCCTCGGTCTCGGGAGCCAGGGCGGCCTCCGGATGGTTGATGTCAAAGGCCGGGGAAGTGGAACGAACGCGAATCATCTTGGTGAAGTTGTGGGCAGGCGGCGGACACGAGGTGGCCCACTCGAGGGTACGGCCCCAACCCCACGGATCATCGACCTCGATGTTCGGGTCATGACGGGTGATCCAGACGTTCCAGGCGAACGGCAGCATCGAGATGGCCAGCAGGAAGGCACCGAAGGTCGACACCTGGTTCAGGAGGGTGAAGCCCTCCCAGGAGCCATAGTCGGCGATACGACGCTGCATGCCCTCGACACCGAGCCAGTGCTGGACGAGGAAGGTGGTGTGGAATCCGACGAAGAGGGTCCAGAAGTGAATCTTGCCCCAGGTCTCGTTGAGCATGTGCCCGGTGATCTTCGGCCACCAGTAGTAGAAGCCGGCGAACATCGCGAACACCACGGTGCCGAACAGCACGTAGTGGAAGTGGGCCACCACGAAGTAAGTGTCTGAGACGTTGAAGTCCATCGGCGGGCTGGCGAGCATGACGCCGGTCAGACCACCGAAGAGGAAGGTCGTCAGGAAGCCGATGGCGAAGAGCATCGGTGTGTCGAAACTCAACGACCCGCCCCACATCGTGCCGATCCAGTTGAAGAACTTCACGCCCGTAGGAACGGCGATGGTGAAGGTCATGAAGGAGAAGAACGGCAGGGAGACCGCACCGGTCACGAACATGTGGTGGGCCCACACGGACACCGACAGACCGCCGATGGCCAGGGTGGCGAACACCAGACCGACATAACCGAACACCGGCTTGCGACTGAAGACCGGGAGGACCTCGGTGATGATGCCGAAGAACGGCAGGGCGATGACGTAAACCTCAGGGTGTCCGAAGAACCAGAAGAGGTGCTGCCACAGGATCGGTCCGCCATTCGCGGCATCGAAGATGTGGGCTCCCAGAGCTCGGTCAGCCTCGAGGACGAGCAGACCGGCGGACAGCACCGGGAAGACGACCAGGATCATGATCGAGGTGATGAGAATGTTCCAGGAGAAGATCGGCATCCGGAACATCGTCATACCCGGAGTACGCATAAGGATGATCGTCGTCACGAAGTTGACGGCACCCAGGATGGATGACAGGCCCAGCAGGTACAGGCCCATAACCCACAGATCACCGCCGACTCCCGGGGAGTTGATGGCGTCCGAGAGCGGGGCGTAGGCGAACCAACCGAAGCTGGCAGCGCCGCCGGGGGTGATGAAGCCGCCACAGGCCATCAACGAGCCGAAGAGGTATAGCCAGTACGCGAACTGGTTGATACGAGGGAAGGCAACGTCGGGGGCACCGATCTGGAGAGGCATGAAGAAGTTCGCGAACCCGGAGAACAGCGGGGTGGCGAACATCAACAGCATGATCGTGCCGTGCATCGTGAAGAGCTGGTTGAAGGTCTCCTGGTGCATGAACTGCATGCCGGGATAGGCCAGCTCGGCTCGGATGAGCAGGGCGAGGATGCCACCGAAAGCGAAGAAGAACAGCGACGTGCCGAAGTACAGCCGTCCGATCTTCTTGTGGTCGGTGGTCGTCATGTAATCCCAGACGAGAGCGCCGAAGCTCGTCTTGCGACGCTCCTCGCGTGTCACCGCAGGACGCACCGCGGTTCGCTGGGCGATAGATACGCTGGTCACTTCTTCTCCCCCTCCTTCGATTCGGCGGTGGTGAGGGCGGCGACGGAGTTCGGAGGCTTGACCTCACCGGTGTCGCCCTGAGCCTTGAGCTGCCGGAGGTGCTTGTTGTAGTCCTCGACCGACACCACGTGCACCTTGAAGATCATGTTGGCGTGGTAGGTACCACACAACTCTGCGCACTTGCCGTCGTAAACGCCGATCTTCGTCGGGGTGAGGTCGAACTGGTTGGGATGACCTGGGATGACGTCCATCTTGAAGTAGAAGGCCGGCACCCAGAAGGAGTGGATGACATCGGCGGAATTGAGGTGGAAGCGCACCGACTCATTGACGGGAAGGTAAAGATCCGGGATCTTCTCGATGGTGCCCACCTCATGGGTGACGGCACCGCCGACATCCGGGTTCTTCTGTTCCATGTAGTTGAACGTCCAGGACCACTTCTGTCCGACGACGTTGACGACGTGCTGAGGCTCGGGATCCTTCTCGAGCACCTTGTTCTCAGTACGGACGGTGTAGAAGAACAGCACGCCGATGACGAGGAACGGAACGATGGTGTACAGCACCTCAAGCGGAAGGTGGTACCGCGACTGCCGTGGAATCACCGGATCTCCGTCCTTACGACGGAACTTGAAGGCTGCGTATCCGATGAGGCCCCACACGAACACGCCGATGACGAGCGCCGCGACCCATGCACCGATCCACATGCTTCCCATGTGCGCGGCACGGTCGGACGCCGGATCAACGAGACCGAGACGAGCTGCACGCCCAGGTCCGGTGTCGCCGCAGCCGCTCAGTGCCAGTACCGCAACCGTCGCCGCACAGGCACCACCGACCTTCCCGGCAACACCGCTGCCACTTCGGGGCACGTCCCGGTCTAGGTCGTGTCGCCAGCTGAGTCTGCGTCCCACGGCTCACCCTTCCACATTGCAAGCCCGCCCCGACCCGACGGCGGGGACAGGTGACTGTTGTGTCTGTCACACCGAACAATAGCGAAAACGAGGCGCCTCGTCCGCCCAGTCGGACGGACGAAACGCCTCAATGACCCCAGAAGGTCTGTCGGGGAAGTGATCCCGGTAGTCAGAATCGGCTCAGTGGAAGGAATCCCCACAAGCGCAAGTGCTGGTCGCGTTGGGGTTGTCGATGGTGAAACCCTGCTTCTCGATGGTGTCCATGAAGTCGATCGTGGCACCGGCGAGGTAGGGAGCGCTCATTCGGTCGGTGACCACATTGACCCCGCCGTAGGTCTTGACGACGTCACCGTCGAGGTGGCGCTCGTCGAAGAAGAGCTGGTAACGCAGACCCGAGCAACCGCCGGGTTGCACGGCCAGACGCAAGGCGAGGTCGTCGCGTCCCTCCTGATCGAGCAAGGACTTCACCTTGGCCGCAGCGGCATCGGTGAGGACGATTCCATCGGTGGTGGGGGCGTTGACGGTGTCGGTCATATGGACTCCAAGAACGTGTGATGGACGGTCCCGGGGGATGACCCGGGTGTTCGATCCTGGTGGATCGGGCGGGTATGTCGTCCCGTCGCGTCGTCAACTGTATCCGCAGCGCACCGTCGACATCGAACTGTGCCGATTAAGCGCGCAGCGGAACAGGGATGCTTCACCTCTGTCAGCCGGGGATGAGACCGTCTCCGGCAGGGTTTTCGGAGAGCCAGACCGAGACCTCCTCGATCGTCGCCGAGACGTCGGGGACGATGAGGTCCGAGTCGACAATGTTGTCGTCGGCGATCGGGGTACCTATCGTGCGGACGGTCGTCACCAGCTCAGAGAGGGCCTCGGTGAGCTCACTCTGCGAGGTGGTCTCGATAGCGTGCTCGACGCGGGAATCGATACGGTTGAGATGGTTCATCTCGGTGTCGGGCACCTGCCACTGGCCCTCACCAACGATACGAATGATCATGACTGGCCCTCCTGACGTCGCACAGCACGCGATCCGGTTTCCGGGTTCATCCCCGTACCGGAACCGGACTCGAGCTCCGGAGTGGAATTGTCGTGGCCGGTATCCAGCTGTGCCTTGAGGGCGGACAGCTCGGCGTCGATGGAATGGTCACTGGCAAGGTTGTCGAGCTCGCGAGTGATGTCGTCGCCATAGCTACGGGTGGGATCCTCGATGGCTCCACTGGCCATGAGTTCGTCAACGGCTCCTGCACGGGCCTGAAGCTCCATGGTCTTGTCCTCGGCACGCGTGATCGCCATGCCGATGTCGCCCATCTCCTCGTTCAGACCGGTGAAGGCCTCATTGATACGAGTCTGAGCCTCAGCCGCCGAGTAGGTGGCCTTGACGGTCTCCTTCCTCGTGCGGAAGGCATCCACACGAGCCTGGAGACGCTGGGAACCGCGGATGAGCTTCTCCTCCTCAGCCTGCAAGGTGGCGTGCTGAGTCTGCAGGTCGTTGAGCTGGGCCTGCAGGGTGGCCTTGCGGGTCAGTGCCTCGCGAGCCAGATCCTCGCGGCCCTGTTCGAGGGCGCGAGCAGCCGCATTCTGCATCTTGTCGACGTCGGCCTGCAGCTGGTTCATCTGCAACTCGACTCGCTTGCGGCTCGTGGCGACGTCGGCAACGCCCCTGCGCACCTTTTGCAACATGTCGAGCTGACGCTGGTAGGAGTAGTCGAGGGTTTCGCGCGGGTCCTCAACCTTGTCGAGGGCCTTGTTCGCCTTGGAACGGAAAACCGTCGAAAGTCGTGCAAATATGCCAGCCATAGGTGGAGTCGTATCCTTCCCCTTCGGTGCTTGATGACTCCGGGAAGTCGTCAGCATTGCGGTTGCCTGACCATCAGAGTACGGGACCGCGCAACAACAACCCAGAGCAATACCCGTACAATCTTCTCAGCCCAGACAGGGGCGCCCCGGCTGGAACTGGCCACCGCGGGCACGAGTACGACACAAAATGAGGATGGATCGTGGGACTGTTCCGCCCCTACGAGCAGGGAGACAGCAAGAAGGCCGAATCGACGGACGCGACCGTCACGGCAGAGCCGGTGTCCAGCACCGAGTCCTCCCCGTCCTCGGCCACCGCTGCTCCAAGGCCCACCTCTGATGCGGCGAACACCGGACAGGAGAAGCAGCCCGAGAAGAGGCGTCACGCTAACAAGGGCAACGGCGCCGCCAAGGAACACCGCGCAGCTGCGCAGTCAACGCCCGCGGCACAGCCCAAGCCCCGCCACATCGCGAAGAAGGGTCCGACCCCGACCCGCGCCAAGGCCGAGGCTGCCCGCCGTGAGCGCCTCAACCCGACCCTGAGCAAGAAGGAAGCCCGAAAGCGCGAGCGTCTGGCCAAGCGAGAGCGTCAGGCCGCCGCCATGGAGGCTGCCGAACGACGACCCGAGCGCGGTTACATCCGCGATTACGTCGACTCGCGCTGGACGTTCAGCGAGTTCATCATGCCGATCTTCCTGGCTGTCATGGTGATTTGGTTGGCCATGCTCTTCATCGCCCCCACCGCGGTCGGCGCCATCAACGCCATGTCCTTGGGCATGCTGATGGTCATGCTGTTGTGGCTGGTCGACTCCTGGCGACTGTGGCATGGGGCCAAGAAGGGTATCCGTGCCCGCTACCCCAATGCTCCTCTGCGCGGTCTGTGGGCGTACCTCAACAACCGGGCGATGACCGTGCGCCGGTGGCGCAACCCGGAACCGCGCATCGAGCGTGGTGAGAAGATCGACTGACACTGATCTCCAGACCAAACTCTGCGTCGTTGCCACGTCCGTGTCCCTTCCGTGGCACGGGCGTGGTTGTCTTGTAGGTATGAGTTACTCGTGGGTTTTCAAACAGTCTCGCGTCACCGTCAAGGGAGCTGAACACCTCGGCGAGATCGGTGCTGGCCAGCAGTTCGAATCTCAGGAGGAAGCCGAGGCATGGCTTTCCGAGACCTGGCCCGAACTGCAGGATGCCGGTGTCGACGAGGTCACCCTCGTGCAGGACGAGGACGTCGTCTACGGCCCGATGGGGCTGTCCGAGGAGTGATCCCAGCGACGGGCCTTGACGGTCTGCCAGCTCATCACGACCCCGAAAGCCGTTACTGCAACCCCAAGACCTGTGACCGTGGGGCGAGACTGGGCAATGGACTGACGTCGTTGCTCGTATGTCTGCACCGTGTCCGTGCGGGTGGCGGTGTAGGTGGCCTTGTGGCAGGTGTCTCCCGGATGCATCTCGACGCCACGACACGAGATCGTCGGCGAGGCCATCACGACGATGCCCCACACAAGCAGGCCAATTCCGGCCATGACGGTGACGATGTCCAAGGCCATCCGCAACGTGGGATGGCTGGCACGACGAGAAGGCGCCGTGTCCTGGCTGGCCGGGGTGGTTGAGTTCACGAGCACACCATAACGGCGTGTCATTCGTACCGCACCGTCCCGCGCTCGACGCACCTCGACTAGGCTTCAGACGAGGCGTCGGCCCGAGTCTGACCGGGCCCATCCTGAACCGACCCCCGAATGAGAGGAATCCTCGTGGCCAAGAGCACCGAGCTACCCATCCGTCCGCGTCCCGATCTCAAGGTCTCCCGCAATGCCAACGGCGCCGACGTCGTGATTGCCGGTCTGGTCGAGAGCTCCCAGGGCCGCGTCGTCCAGGGGCTTGCACCGCGAGCTGTGAAGGAGGCCGAGGAGACCTTCGGCGCTTCGCTGGCCGAGGTTGCCATTCGCGCTGGCGGCTCGACGGAGCTTGGGTCCACCGCGGTGCTGCCCTGGTCCGGGAACAGCCTCGTCTTGGTCGGCTGCGGAGCTGAAGGATTTGACGGCGAGGCCCTACGCAAGGCTGCCGGCGCCGGCGCCCGTGCTGCCGCGGCCCTGTCGCACGGAACCAGCCTCAAGGTCGCCGTCGACATGGGAACCGGCTCCGCTGAGCAGGTTCGTATCGCTGCCGAGGGTGCCCTGCTCGGTTGTTACAAGGTGCCTGTCGTCACCGCGAACCCGGATGTCCCTGAGGTCTCCACGGTGACCATCGTCTCCAATGCTCGTGGCGCCAAGCCCGAGCTCGACAAGGCCCGGATCCTCGCCGATGCCGTCTACACCGCTCGTGACTGGGTGGATGCCCCGGCCAACCTGCTCTACCCGAAGGCCTTCGCCGCCTCGGCGCAGTCGTGGTGCAAGGACCTCAAGGACGTCAACGTCGAGGTTCTCGACGAGAAGGCTCTCGTCCGTGGCGGATTCGGGGGCATCCTGGCCGTCGGCGGCGGCTCGGCCCGTTCCCCGCGTCTGGTCCGCGTCGAGTACGCCCCGGAGGGCGCCACCACCACCCTGGCCCTGGTGGGCAAGGGCATCACCTTCGACTCCGGCGGCCTCGACATCAAGACCGCTGCCGGCATGTACACCATGAAGTGCGACATGGGTGGTGCTGCCGCGGTGCTCGCCACCGTGGGCGCGGTCGCGCGTCTGGGCCTCAACGTCCGCGTCATCGCCTACGGCTGCATGGCTGAGAACATGCCGTCCGGATCGGCATGGCGCCCTTCCGACGTGGTCACCATGTATGGCGGCAAGACCGTCGAGAACGGCAACTCCGACGCCGAGGGCCGCATCGTCATGGCTGACGGCCTGGCTCGTGCCTGTGAGGACGAACCGGACTACCTCGTCGACATCTCCACCCTCACCGGCGCCTGCATGGTCGCCCTCGGCAACCACACTGCCGGAGTCATGACCTCCGGCGCACAGGCTGCCGACACCCTGCTGGACGCCTCCGAGGCCGCCGGCGAGGACTTCTGGGAACTTCCCATCACGGACGAGGTCCGCGAGCACCTGCACTCTGACGTCGCCGACGTCAAGTCCTCCGGTGGTCGCGAGGGTGGGGCGATGCTCGCCGCCGCCTTCCTGCAGAGCTTCGTGACCCCTGGAATCGACTGGGCCCATCTCGACATCGCCGGCCCGGCCTACAACAACGCCACGCCGCACGACTACACCCCGATCCAGGGAACTGGATTCGGGGTGCGCACCTTGGTACAGCTCGCCGCCAATCTGGCTGACTGATCAACTCGATCGTCAGGAGGGCAGGGTCCACGGGCCCTTCCCTCCGCCACGTTCGGATGAGATTTTTCTGACTTCAGAAATGGGACCAACTGCACATTTGCCCATAGTCCGGCTAGGCTTGCAACGAATCCGTCGCGGCTTGCAAAGGAGCTCCAACACATGTCGACCGAAGTCACTCTTCCCGCCCTGGGCGAGTCCGTCACCGAAGGCACCGTGTCCCGCTGGCTCAAGGCCGTCGGAGACACCGTCGAGGCTGACGAGCCCCTACTCGAGGTGTCCACCGACAAGGTCGACACCGAAGTCCCCTCCCCCGCCTCCGGCACCCTGCTCGAGATCAAGGTCCCCGAGGACGAAGACGCCGAGGTCGGCGCCGTGCTGGCCATCATCGGCGACCCCTCCGAGTCCGGTTCCGCCCCAACTGAGGCCCCCAGCGGAAATGACGAGACCCCCGAGCCGGAGCCTGAGCCCGAACCCCCCGCCGGGGAGAAGCCTGCTCCGGCTACTGGTGGTACGGCCAAGGGTGCTGAGGTCACCCTGCCGGCCCTGGGCGAGTCCGTCACCGAAGGCACCGTGTCCCGCTGGCTCAAGGCCGTCGGAGACACCGTCGAGGCTGACGAGCCCCTACTCGAGGTGTCCACCGACAAGGTCGACACCGAAGTCCCCTCCCCCGCCTCCGGCACCCTGCTCGAGATCAAGGTCCCCGAGGACGAAGACGCCGAGGTCGGCGCCGTGCTGGCCATCATCGGCGACCCCTCCACCGCCGAGTCGGCTCCTGAGCCCACCGAGCCCAAGGCTGAGCCCGCCGAGAAGGCCGAGCCCGAGCCGGTGAAGAGCAAGGCCGAGAAGGCCCCGGCCCCCGCCCCGGCTGCCCCGAAGCCCCCTGAGGCCCCGATGCCGACTGGCACCAACGAGGTCGCCCCGCGCGCCACCAACCCGTCCTCCGACGTCTACGTCACCCCGCTGGTCCGCAAGCTGGCCAAGGAGAATAACGTGGACCTGTCCACCATCACCGGAACCGGTGTCGGTGGTCGCATCCGCAAGCAGGACGTGCTGGCCGCTGCCAAGTCCGAGGAGACCCCGGCCCCCGCTCCGGCTCCCTCCGCCACTCCGGCTCCGGTCTCCCCGAAGCCCGCTGGTTCGGCTCGCAAGGCCTCTCAGGAAGTCTCTCCGGAGGCTGCCGCCCTGCGTGGCACCACCGAGAAGATGAGCCGCCTTCGCAAGGTCATCGCCTCCCGCATGGTGGAGTCCCTGCAGGTGTCCGCCCAGCTCACTGCCACCGTCGAGGTGGACATGACCGCCATCTCCCGTATCCGCAAGGCCGAGAAGGCCGCCTTCAAGGCTCGCGAGGGAGTCGGCCTGTCCTACCTGCCGTTCGTCACTAAGGCTGTCGTCGAGGCTCTCAAGGCCAACCCGAAGTTCAACGCGAACATTGACACCGAGGCCGGGACGATCACCTACGGCGCCTCCGAGAACATCGGCATCGCCGTCGACACCCCGCGTGGCCTGCTGGTTCCGGTCATCAAGAACGCCGGCGACCTCAACATCGCTGGCCTGGCTCACCAGATCGGCGACCTCGCTGCTCGCACCCGTGACAACAAGGTCACTCCCGATGAGCTGGCCGGTGGCACCTTCACCATCACCAACTACGGTTCGGCCGGTGCTCTCTTCGACACCCCGATCGTCAATCAGCCCGAGGTCGCCATCCTCGGCACTGGCGCCCTGGTGAAGCGCCCGGTCGTCGTCACCAACGAGTTCGGTGAGGACACCATCGCCATTCGCGACATGATGTACCTGTCGCTGTCCTACGATCACCGCCTCATCGACGGTGCCGTGGCGGCCCGCTTCCTGTCGGGCATCAAGGCCCGCCTGGAGGAGGGTGACTTCGCCGGAGAGTTCTGATTCGAACCTCATGACGGGGTCCGGTGTGGAATTCCACACCGGACCCCGTCGCGTGTCCGGACTACCATGGGTCAGCGTGACAGACGCCCAGAATCACTCCTGCGATCGCGACGAAGCCCAGGCGACCCCACAGCCCACCACGCCCCAGGTCGTTGCCGGGGTGGCCCCGAAGGGATGGGTGGACCATCCCGCTGGCTTGGAATTCGAATATCTGGGCATCGCAGACAACCCCCCGGTACGCACCGAGTACAACGAGTGCTGGGCCCACCAGCGTGAGGTCCACGCCGAGGTCTCCAGCCATCAGCGTCCCAACACGGTCATCTACGTCGAGCACGACCCCGTCTACACCGCCGGGCGACGGACCCGTCCCGAGGCCTACCCCTTCGATGGCACCCCTGTCGTCCCAGTGGACCGTGGCGGTGAGATCACCTGGCACGGTCCGGGACAGCTGGTCGGATACCCCATTGTCTTCCTGCAGCGCGGCATCGGTGTCGTGGACTACGTACGTCGCGTCGAGGAGTCGATCATCCGCCTCGTCGCCGAATACGGGTTGAAGGCCGGTCGCGTCCCCGGACGCACCGGAGTCTGGTTCCCCTCCGACGGCGTCGGACCGGAGCGCAAGGTCTGCGCCATCGGTATCCGGGTCTCTCGTCAGACGGCGATGCACGGATTCGCCCTCAACATCGACCCCGACACCGCAGGGTTCGACAACATCATTCCCTGTGGTATCTCCGATGCTGACGTCACCAGCATGGGACGCGAACTGCGACGCCTGCATGGCCCCGACGCTGAGGTGCCGTCCATGCTAGAGGTGGCGGACAGGCTCGAGCCCATCCTCACCGAGATGATGTCCTTCCAGCCCTACGAGATGAGCCCGGACATCCCGCGGCGGGGGCACCCGGCGTTCCTCCACCCGATGTCGTGAATCTGTCCGTCATCCCGGCTACAGTTCCCCCTACCCCACCCCAAAGGAGATGTTGGTGACGCATCCCACCCGTGCCCGCGCCACTGGACCGCTGCTGGCGGTCACGGGTCTCGTCATGACCGTCATCGCCGCCGTGATCGGTCGGCTCCGGCCCCTGGAGCCTCGTCTGTTGGGTAGGGAGAATCCGGACGTCCTCACCAGCGTCCTCCATGCCGTCGTCGGGACCCTGTTCTGGGCAGCTCTGGTGTGGACCCTGGCCGAACTCATTCGCGCCACCCTCTGCTCTCCCCACCGGGATGTCGTCGATCCCACCCGTACCCGCGGACGCCGGGCCTGGCTGGCAGCCCAGATGTGGGCGTTGCTGGCCCTGCTCATGATCCCGCTGGAGTCCGCCGACTCCGCCGGTCTGACCTTCGAACAGGCCACCGTCGACCTGCCGACCTACATCACCTCGACCCCCTCTGTGACGGCCTGGCTCGTCGTCGCCGTGCTGGGCCTGGTGGTGGCACTACTCGCCCTGCTCGCCACGCACCTTGGTGGCCTCGTCATGGCGACGTTGGTGACGGTTCTGGCTGCCCTGCCGATACCGGTGACCGGAGCCATCTCGGTGGGTCTCAACCACGACTTCGCCACCGACTCCGGGGCTCTTGCCGCCATCGGTATGACGATTGCAGCGGCGTGTGTTCTCGTCGAGGTCCTCGATGGGCCCGACCCCGCTGTCACCTGTCGGGTGTCCTGGCAGGAACGCGTCGGGGCCATCATCACCCTTGCCGGCGGAATCGCCGTCACCTGGCAGGGTCAGGCCGGGCATTCCTGGCTGTCGGACCGATGGGGGGTGGCCCGGGTCGTCCTGGTGATCGCATCAACGGTCTGGGTGGTCCTCAGCTGGTTGCCTCGGTCTCGGGTACGTGGGTGGCTTCGTCTCGGGATGGTCACCATCGTCCTGACCGTCCTGGGAGCCAGCAGCCAGCTGGTGCCCCCGCGCTACCTCATCGGGCAGACCCCCGCCGTCAACTACCTCGGTTACGAACTGCCACCGGCGCCCACCACTGGTGTCCTGCTGGCCCCGGGCCGTCCCAACATCGGTTTCTGGACCCTGTCGATCCTGGGAATTGCGGGATACCTCTTCGCGGTGAGCATCATCAAGCACCGCGGCGAAAAATGGTCCGGCGCTCGCATCGGGTCTTGGATCGGGGCATGGGTCGTCGTGATCTACCTGGCCAGCGTTGGCCTGTGGGAGTACTCCTCGATGCAGTTCAGCTGGCACATGTTGGTCCACATGACCTTCAACATGTTGGTTCCCGCCTTGTTGGTGCTGGGAGCGCCGGTAACTCTCATGAGGGAGGTCTTCCGTACCGGCGATGGCATCGACGACGGCCCCCACGACTGCCTCATGGCTGCTCTGGAATGGCGTCCCACCAAGATCCTATTCGGCCCATTCGCAGCATGGATTGTCTTCATCGCCAGCTTCTACGTAGTGTACTTCACCCCGATCTTCGGCTACCTGATGCGCTACCACTGGGGACACCAGTGGATGTTGCTGCACTTCCTCATGGCCGGGTTCATGCTCTTCGAGTACGTCATCGGCCTGGACGACCTGCCCGCCTCCCTGCCTCACATCGGTCGGCTGGGCTTCGTCATCACTGCGATGCCCTTCCACTCCTTCTTCGCCGTCATCACGATGAATGCCCACCAGATCATTGGCAAGGACTTCTATCAGGCCCTGTCGATCCCGTGGGTGACCAATCTGCGCGACGACCAGAACCTCGGCGGCCAGATCACCTGGGCAACCGGCGAGATTCCGATGGCCCTGGTGCTCATCGCCTTGTGCGTGCAGTGGTTCGTCTCCGATCGGCGTGACCAGCGCCGGGTCGACGCCTCCGAGGATGCCAGCCTCGACGAGTCCCTCGCCGCCTACAATGACATGTTGGCTCGGATGGCTGGCCAGGAGATCAAGCCGCAGGACCCGGAGAACCGGCCATGACCGCGGTGACAACCGATGAGCAGGGTGACGACGAGCCGGTCCTCCATCCACCGGTCCAGCTCCAGATCGGCGGGATGACCTGCGCGGCGTGCGCCAACACCATCGAAAAGCGCCTGGCCCGTATTGACGGCGTACATGCAAGCGTCAACTTCGCTTCCGAGCGGGCGACGGTTACTGGTATCGACGTCGAGGACGCCATCGCGGCCGTCAAGGATGTCGGCTACACCGCCGCTCCGCTGTCTGACGTCGATCTGGCCGTCGAGGCAGAGCGACGCATCACGATGCTGCGACGCCGTCTCATCGTCGCCGTCCTGCTGACCCTGCCCCTCATGGACATCGGGTTGGTACTGGCCCTCGAGCCACAGCTGCGCTTCCCCGCCTGGGACTGGCTGCTCGTCGTGCTCTCCCTGCCGGTGGTGTTCTGGTCGGCGTGGCCCTTCCACAAGGCGACGTGGTCAAACCTGCGCCATGGCATGACCTCCATGGACACCCTGGTCTCACTGGGCGTGTTGTCCTCCTTCGGGTGGTCCTTCGTCTCCATCCTCATCGGCGCCCAGGACGAGGAGGGATACTGGCTGGGCTACGGCATCACCCCTGCTGGCGCCGACACCCTCTACCTCGACGTCGCTGCCGGGGTGACCTGTTTCCTACTGGCCGGGCGCTATTTCGAGGCCCGGGCCAAGAGGTCAGCTCGCTCGGTGCTGACGGCCCTGGGCCAGTTGGCGGCCAGAAATGCGCGCGTGTTGCGCGACGGGGTCGAGACCCTCGTGCCCATCGAGAAGTTGCACAAGGGTGACCTCTTCGTCACCCTGGCTGGTGAAACCCTCGCCGCCGACGGGGAGATCGTCGAAGGGGCGTCGAGTGTTGACACCTCGATGATGACTGGCGAGCCGATGCCGGTCGACACCACCGTCGGATCGACGGTTCTGGGCGGAACGATGAACCTCACCGGACGCATCGTGGCGCGGGCCACCGGCGTGGGAGCCCACAGCCAACTCGCCCAGATGGCGGTCATGGCCGAGGAGGCACAGGCCCGCAAAGCCAACGTCCAGCGTCTGGTCGACAAGGTCGTCGAGATCTTCGTGCCGGCCGTGCTGGCCGTGGTTGTCCTCACCTTTTTCGGATGGTGGATCGCCGGGGCAGGAATCCGTCATGCCTTGTCAGCGGCTCTCTCCGTGCTCGTCATCGCCTGTCCCTGCGCCCTGGGTCTGGCCACCCCCACCGCGCTCATGGTCGGGGTGGGACGCGGCGGTCAACTGGGAATCCTCATCAAGGGTCCGGAAGCGCTGGAGGCGTCAGGACGCATCGACACCATCGTCCTCGACAAGACCGGTACCGTCACCACCGGCGACATGACCCTGACCGAACGGATCGCCGCCGACGGACAGGACATCGACCGAGCCCACCGCTACGCTGCCGCCCTGGATCAGCACTCCACCCACCCGGTGGCCAAGGCCATCGTCGCCGCTGTCGAGGGCACGATTCCGGAGTGCTCCAGCCCGCTCGCCGTCGCCGGTCGTGGCTCTGAGGGCGAGGTCGATGGGCACGACGTCATGGTCGGCAATCCCGCCTTCCTCACCGAGGCCGGCATCACCATTCCCGGCGAGCTCACCGACACCGTCGATCAGGCCGCCAGTACTGGCCGTTCCACTATTCTCGTCGCGATCGATGGCCGGGCCTCGGCAGCACTCGTCATTTCCGACACCGTCAAGCCCGAGGTTCCTGCGGTCATCGCTCAGCTCAAGGGTATGGGGCTGCGAACCGTCCTCCTCACCGGTGATTCGAAGGCCGCTGCGGACGCCGTCGCTTCCCAACTCGGTACCGACGAGGTGCTCGCAGACGTCCTGCCCACCGAGAAGGCCAAGGTCATCGACGAACTACGGGGCGGGGGTCGCGTCGTCGCCATGGTCGGTGACGGCATCAACGACGCCGCGGCCCTGGCCAGCTCTGATCTCGGCCTGGCGATGGTCACCGGCACCGACATCGCGATGCGCAGCGCAGACATCATCTGTGTGCGTCACCATCTTGGGGTCGTCCCAGACGCCATCGGGCTGTCACGACGCACCCTGCGCACCATCCGTGGCAACCTCGCATGGGCCTTCGTCTACAACATCGCAGCTATCCCGATCGCAGCCGCCGGGCTCCTCAACCCACTGATATCCGGGCTAGCCATGAGCTTGTCGAGCCTCTTCGTCGTCACCCATTCACTGAGACTTCGCAACGTCGGTGCACACAGTTAAACTGACCGACGTGAGTGTCGAAGCAGACGGTAGAAAGCTCCTCCGAGTCGAGGTCAAGAACTCCCAGACCCCCATCGAGGACAAACCCCGCTGGATCCGCACCCGGGCCACGATGGGCCCTGAGTACCGTGACATGCGACGCCGAATGATCGACGGTGATCTTCACACGGTGTGCCAAGAGGCTGGTTGCCCCAACATCTTCGAGTGCTGGGAGGATCGCGAGGCCACCTTCCTCATCGGCGGTGACCACTGCACTCGTCGGTGCGACTTCTGCCAGATCGAATCGGCCAAGCCGGAGGAATACGACCGGGACGAGCCCCGCCGCGTCGCCGAGTCCGTCAAGCAGATGGGACTGCGCTATGCCACCGTCACCTCGGTCTGCCGTGACGACCTCGAGGACGAGGGAGCCTGGCTGTGCGCTGAGACCATCCGCCAGATCCACCAGGTGAATCCGGGAGTCGGCGTCGAGATGCTGGCTCAGGACTTCTCCGGCAAGCAGGATCTCCTCGACGTCGTCTTCGAGGCACGCCCGGAAGTCTTCGGGCACAACCTCGAGACGGTCCCCCGCATCTTCAAGCGCATCCGCCCCGGATTCCGCTACGACCGTTCGCTGGCCGTCCTCAACTCGGCCCACGAGGCGGGACTCATCACCAAGTCGAACCTCATCCTCGGCATGGGAGAGACTCGTGAGGAGATCTCGGAGGCCATGCAGGCCCTGCATGATTCCAACACCGACCTGCTGACGATTACCCAGTACCTTCGGCCGAATGCCTACCTGCACCCCATCGACCGCTGGGTGACCCCGCAGGAGTTCGACGAGCTGGCCGAGGAGGCCCGCGAGATCGGATTCGTCGGTGTCATGAGTGGCCCGCTGGTGCGCTCCTCCTACCGCGCCGGACGTCTCTACCGTCAGGCCATGGAGGCTCGCGGGGAGAAGCCGGTCACCATCGTCACCGGGTACCGAGACGGGGAGAAGCCGGCTCCATTCGCGACCAAGGAATAATCAGAGACACCTGATCAGCCTGACGAGGAGGATTCCAGCGGCGCCCCGAGGTACATACAGCGAAACCACGCCAAAGTAGGGCCACCGTCGCGAAACCGGTAGAATGCCGCGAAGTCCGTCCATTAACGTCGTCGGGAGCGTGTCAATGCCCAAGAGCCAGGCAGCCAAGGAACTCGCCGCCAAGCAGAAGGCCCAGGCCAAGGCCGAGAAGGAGCGTCGCAAGAACTCCGACAATCCCAAGGACTGGAGCACCGGCAAGCAGCTCGTCGAGACCTTCAAGCTAACTCGCCAGGTTGATCCCCGGCTCCTCTGGTGGGTCATTGGCGCCTTCGTCCTGGGCGTCGTGGTGTTCACCGTCCTCGGTCTCATCCTGACCGATCTGTGGTGGGCATGGCTCATCGTCGGCATCTTTGCCGGTGCTGCTGCCGCCATGTGGGTGTTCCAGTGGCGCGCCAAGCATTCCATGTACGCCCGGTTCAAGGGCCAGACCGGATCGGCCGAGGTCGCTCTCTCCCTGCTCGACAAGAAGAAGTGGACCTCCACGCCGGCGATTGCCTTCACCCGCCAACAGGACGTCGTGCACCGCGCCGTCGGACCGGCCGGAATTGTCCTCATCGGCGAGGGACACGGCAACGGTCTGCGCAATCTGCTGGCCACCGAGACCAAACGTCATGAGCAGGTCGCCTATGGCACTCCGGTGACCTCCATCATCATGGGCGACGGCAAGGGTGAGGTTCCGCTGGAGGACCTCGACAAGCACATCAAGAAGCTTCCCAAGGCTCTCAACACCGCCCAGGTGGACGAGGTCATCAACCGCCTCAAGGCCCTCGACGCGATGCGTCCGAAGGTGCCGCTGCCCAAGGGCCCGATGCCCAGCTCCATGAAGGGCGCCCGCGCCGCCATGCGAGGACGCTGAGCCTCCGTTGACCGGCACAAACCTCGTCAACGCCGATCGGATCTCGAAGTCCTGGGGCACCCGGACGGTCCTCTCAGAGGTGTCCCTGGGACTCTCAACGGGAGATGTCATCGGTGTCGTGGGTCGCAACGGGGACGGAAAATCGACCCTCCTGGCCCTTCTCACGGGCTCGTTGGAGCCCGATTCCGGGGTCGTGACGCGCACCAATGGGGTTTCCATCGGGGTACTCGCCCAGGCGGAGACCCCCACGGGTGACGAGACTGTCCGTGACCTCGTCGTCGGTGGCCGTCCCGATCATGTTTGGGCGGCGGATCGCGAAGCTCGCCCCATCGTCGAGGACATGCTCTCCGACATCGACCTCGATCGCCCCATGACCGACTTGTCCGGTGGTGAACGGCGACGCGCTGCCTTGGTCTCAATCATGCTGGCAGACCATGACCTGCTCGTCCTCGACGAGCCCACCAACCACCTCGACGTGGAGGCCGTCGCTTGGTTGGCAGGCCACCTCCGCCACCTCCAGGAACGTGGCGTCGCAATGCTCGTCGTCTCCCACGACCGCTGGTTCCTCGACGAGATCTGCACCGACATCTGGGAGGTTCACGACGCCACCGTCGAGGCTTATGAGGGCGGATACTCCGCCTACACCCTCGCCCGGGTGGAACGCGCCCGCATCGCTGCCAGCAACGAGGCCAAGCGTCAAAACCTGGCGCGCAAGGAGTTGGCATGGTTGCGTCGCGGTGCCCCCGCCCGCAGCTCCAAGCCTCGTTACCGCGTCGAGGCCGCGAACGCCCTCATCACCAATGTCCCCGAGCCCCGCGACAAGTTGGAGTTGGCGCGCTTCTCCGCTACCCGGCTGGGCAAGGACGTGCTCGATCTCAAAGACGTCACCGTCACCGTGACCTCCGACGAGCTGGGTGAGCGCACCCTGCTCGACAAGGTGACATGGTCAATCGGCCCAGGTGACCGGATCGGTCTGGTCGGCGTCAATGGTGCTGGCAAGACGACCCTGCTCAATCTCTTTGATGGATCCCGGCAACCCGACTCGGGCCGCGTCAAGCAGGGAAAGACCCTGCGACTTGCCCATCTGCGTCAGGAGGTTGACGACCTCGACACGACGATGACGGTGCTGGAGTCGGTCAACGACGTCAAGGCCAGGACGAAACTGGCCACCGGCCGGGACGCCTCCGCCGCGGACCTGCTGGAAGGATTCGGGTTCACCGGGCAGAAGCTCGTCACCCGTGTCGGCGACCTTTCCGGTGGGGAGCGTCGTCGTCTGCAGCTGTTGCGCCTCCTCATGGACGAGCCGAACGTGTTGCTGCTAGACGAGCCGACCAACGACCTCGACATCGACACCTTGCGCCTGCTCGAGGACTACCTCGACTCCTGGCCGGGGACGTTGATCGTCGTCTCGCACGACCGGTGGTTCCTGGAGCGGGTCTGCGACGTGGTCTGGGCCCTCGTGGGAGACGGCACGGTTGCCCTGCTGCCAGGAGGCATTTCTCAGTACCTGGAGCACCGTCGCAATCGTGAGACCGGTCCGTCGAAGTCGAGTCGGGTGGGCACCGAGGGGTCCCGGAAGAAGGTCAACACTGCGGCCCTGCGTCAGGCTCGCAGGGACATGGACCGGATTGACCGCCAGATGGGCAAGGTCCGCGACGAACTCGCCTCATTGCACGAGGAGATGGCTGCCAAGGCCGACGATTACCAGGCCCTCGCCGATTTGCAGATGAAGGCCAATGACCTCGACGAACGGATGTCCGACCTCGAGGAGCAATGGCTGGAGGCCGCCGACATCGTGGAGAATCCGTGACGCTGCACGACGATGACACCAACGTCTCCCGGCCCCGCAGATCCTTGGCCGTGCTGTGGCCGACGATTGCTACCCTCGTCATCACGGTGGCGTGGGTGCTCATCATTCCCACCCCGATCGACCTCAGGATCTACCGGGACTGTGTGCGAGCGATGCTGCACGCCCCGGAGACGCTGTACACCGCCACCTCGGTCAGCGGTCTGGGATTCACCTATCCGCCCTTCGCCGCGATCGCCCTCATCCCGCTGACCCTCCTGCCGTTCCGCGCCGCGACGATCCTTCACCATGCTGTCAGCGCGACTGCTCTCGTCATCATGATCGACGTGGTGTGGCGCCGCTGCGGACGTCGACCTTCGGGCGTCCTGACGGCTGTCGTCGCCGTGATCCTGGTGGCCAGCGAACCGATCGGCAAAAGCTTTGCCTGCGGCCAGGTCAATCTTCAGCTGGCTCTCCTGGTCGTCCTTGACGTCTTCGTTCTTCCCCGAAAGTGGCGCGGTGTCGGAGTTGGTGTGGCCACCGGGTTCAAGCTCACTCCCGGCATCTTCGCACTCTGGTACCTCGTCACCGGCCAGTTCAAGGCAGCCTTGCGAGCCGCTGGCACCGGAGTGGCAACGATTGCTCTCGGCTTCGCCATCGCACCCACGGCGTCGTGGCAGTACTGGACCCATTACATGATCACCCCAAAGCGGCTGGGCGGGCTCACCTGGGCCGGCAACCAATCCCTCTCGGGGATGTTGTTGCGGCTGGGGCTGGGAGACCTCACGCTGATCTGGCTCGTTCTCGTCGCCGTCTGTTGCCTGTTCGCTGGGATTTCCTCACGTCGACTGTGGCAGCAGGGGGATGCTGACCAGGTGTGGTCCCTGCTGTGTGCCGGACTCTGCGGGTGTCTGGTGAGCCCGGTGTCATGGTCTCATCACTGGGTGTGGGCACCTCTACTCATCGTCGCAGGGCTGGCAGACCGACGCCGCGACCGGCACATTCTCGCCTTCCTCTGGGCCTTCGCCGCCCTGACATGGATGGTCTGGTGGTTCCCAGCGGGTAATGACCTAGAAATTGCTGCGCCGTGGTGGCAGAAAGTCCTCACCGACCCTTACGAGATCCTTGGTATCGGGTCTCTCCTCGCCTTGGCCCGGAACAACCATGCATCAGTCACACGACATGAGGCGGGCGGACCGTCTCCGGCCCGCCCCATACCCACAACGCTCAATCACGCCACCGTGAACAACTGATCACCGCTGTTCACCGACGTGCCGGCAGCGGCGACATCACCGAGCTTGTCATGAGTCGTGTCGAGGATGATGATCGGGCAGACCGCACTGCGACCGCCTTCGACAATACGGGCAGGGTTCCACGTGATGAGCTCGTCCCCGACGGAAACCTCTGCCCCCTCCTCGGTGTGGAGGGTGAATCCCTCCCCCTCCAGCTGGACGGTGTCGATGCCCAGATGCACCAGCACCCCGAAACCGTCCGCCTGAAGGACGAAGGCATGCGGGTGCAGCTTGACGATGCGTCCCGCCACCGGGGCCACGGCGGTGACATCGCCGTCTCCGGTGGGCTGCAGGGCGACACCGGGGCCCACCAGACCCTGTGCAAACACCGGATCAGGGACCTCGGACAACGTCATCAGGGTGCCGTTGAGGGGGGAAACGATTGAAGTCATCAGCGCAGGTCCTCGATGTCCTCGGCGAGGGTGTCGGCCTCGGGGCCAACGACCACCTGTACGGAAGTTCCCTGCTGTACGACGCCGAATGCACCGGCTGCCTTGAGGGCGGCCTCGTCGACGAGGTCGGGGTCGTCAACCTCGACGCGCAGCCGGGTGATGCAGGCCTCAAGGTCGTCGATGTTGTCGTCACCACCGAGGGCCGCCAAGATCTGTTCTGCCTTGCTCATGATGTCTCCTTGTCCTGGTTCGAGATGGACTCCGCCATGGAGGATCCTCGAACAAATACTGGCCCACCTTCCAAGTGGTCCAGACAACTAACACTGAACTCCATCGGGCCGCCCGGTGTCAAGAGACGGTCAGGGTCAAGAGGCGGTCAGGTCTCGTGATCCTCTCCCCACAGATCCTCCAGGTCGGAGGCGAGCAAGTCAGCATCAGGTCCGACGATCACCTGCACGCTTTGTCCCTGAATCGTCACACCGTGGACGCCAGCGCGACGCAGAGCCTGCTCGTCAACCTGCTCGCAGTTTCGGACCTGGCAGCGCAGGCGAGTCACGCACGGCTCGATCGACACCACGTTGTCGACTCCCCCCAACGCCGCCAAGATGTGTTCAACACGCTTCATCGCGCACCTCCTCGAGGTGGATACAGGGTCCTGCGTGGCCCGGAGATCGGCACCCACAGTTTGTAACGGTCTCCCCGGTACCAGGACCGGGAATAGGAGACAGCAAGATCGTCGGCATAGGTACGACGGTTGATGGCCAGCAGGGGAGATCCCACCGGGAGGTGCAACAGTTCGCAGATCACCGCATCCCCACTGACGGCCTCGATAGCATCCTCTCCCCAGGTGGGGACCAGTCCAGCGTCAGCCAAAGCCCCGTAAATGCTCGTAGGTACGCCATTCGCCAGCAGATCCGGCATCACTCGCGTGGAGATCCAGGTTCTTTCGACTGCCATCGGAACTCCGTCGGCCAGCCGCACCCGATAGATGAAGTGGACGGATTCACCAGGCTCAATCCCCAGCCAGACAGCCACGTCTGGGGTTGCCGGCAGTTCCTCCCCACGCAGCACCCGAGTATCGGGAATCATCCCGCGTTGACGCATCTCCTCGCTGAAGGACGAGATCCGTGACTGGACATCAACCTTCGGAGCCCGGACGTAGGTCCCGCTCCCCCGGCGACGTTCCAGCCGTCCGCTACTGACTAGCGAGTCCACCGCCTGGCGGACCGTCATCCGCGAGACTCCGAAACGCTCGGCAAGCTCACGCTCACTGGGAACGACATCCCCGACCGACAGACCGGTGTCGATGAGCTCGACGAGGTAGTCCCGCACGGTCACGTACTTCATGCGTGAATTATGCCCCGGGTGCAGGGCTGACCACCGGTTGGGGGATCAACCCCGACCGGAATGTTCACGTTCACACATTCTGCGCACCCTCTTGTGATGGCAGTACCGGTGGCCTATACTTCCGCAAGTGGTCCATACCACCCCACGGACCACCTGATGCCGAACCGACGTGGGCGAAGGCGTCGGACATGAGAACTCACTGCGGAGGAACTCCATGGCGAAGGACGCTGTTGCCACCAGCACGAAGAAGAAACGGCAGATACCCGGGTTCTCCCAGATGCAACGCATCGGACGCTCCCTCATGCTGCCCATCGCATCCCTGCCGGTCGCGGCCCTGCTCATGCGATTCGGAGCGGCCGACGTGCTGGGCGCGGACGGCGTGGCCAAGCACGCATCCTGGATGCAGCCAGTCGCTGACGTACTCGCCGGCGCCGGTGGCGCGATCTTCGACAACCTGCCCCTCATCTTCGCTCTCGGTGTGGCCGTCGGATACGCCAAGAAGGCCGACGGTTCCACTGCTCTGGCAGCCCTTATCGGCTACCTGACCTTCACCGGAGCGGGGACCTCGGTCAAGACCCAGGGTGGCGTCCTGCACGCACTGGCCCCGTACTTCGCCAAGGACACCGGAGTCATCAACTACGGCGTCCTCGGCGGCATCGTCATCGGCATCATCGCTGCCAAGATGTACGAGAAGTACCGCCGCACCAAGCTGCCGACCTACCTGGCCTTCTTCGGTGGACGTCGCTTCGTGCCGATCGTCACCGCTGCGGCCTCGGTGGTCGCCGGTGTGGTCATGGCCCTCATCTACCCTGCCTTCGACTGGCTGTTCAACAAGCAGGTCGGCGGATTCATCATGGCCCACGGGTCGAACCCGGCCACCGGATTCGTCTTCGGCACCATCAACCGTCTGCTCATCCCCTTCGGCCTGCACCACCTACTCAACTCCTTGCCGTGGTTCCAGCTCGGTAACTGCACCAACGCTGCTGGCGAGACCCTGCACGGCGACATCACCTGCTTCTTCAGCGGCACGGCCGGCACCAATGCCTGGACTGGCTCCTTCATGACCGGCTTCTTCCCTATCATGATGTTTGCCCTGCCCGGTGCTGCCCTGGCCATTTACCACACCGCCAAGCCGGAGCGTAAGAAGATCACCGGTGGCGTCATGCTCTCGGTCGGCCTGACCGCCTTCCTCACCGGTATCACCGAGCCCCTCGAGTACGCCTTCGCCTACGTGGCCTTCCCGCTGTACCTCGTGCACGCCCTGCTCACCGGTTCCTCCCTGGCCCTGTGCAACGCCCTGGGCATCAAGGACGGGTTCGGATTCTCGGCCGGTCTGACCGACTACATCATCAACTTCGGACGAGCTGCTGAACTGTCCGGCGGTGCAGGAAAGGTCCTGCTGCTCATCCTCATAGGTCTCGTCTATGCCGTCATCTACTACGTGGTGTTCCGATTCGTCATCACGAAGTGGAATCTGCGCACCCCCGGCCGCGAGGAGGAGGGGGACGAGTCCAACGCCGGGGCCAGCGTCTTCGACGAGGCTCAGCTCGCCGCCAACAAGTCCACCGGCAAGGAGAACGCCCAGAAGGAGGGCCGGGCCTGATCCCACCCCTCCCCACCTCGTGACGACGCCCCCGGCACAAGCAAGCCGGGGGCGTCGTCCGCAATTGCCCTCAGTCGTTCTGCGGAGCGGGCACCACTCGTCGCAGAACCTGGTCCAGGATGACGCCGATGACAATTGCACCGATGATCCCGACCGTCGCGGCGAGGATGTGGTTGTTGCCTAGGAAACTTGCCGCGCCGGCACCAATCCCAGTGGCATATCCAGCCCACAGGACCCCGGCCAACGCGTCGACGGGGAGGAAGACGCGATAGGAAAAGCGAGTGGCCCCCGCCATGGCGTTGACGATGACACGTCCGCCAGGAATGTACCGGGCGACCAGGATGCACAGCGGCCCGCGCACCAGCAACTGGTGAGTGGCCCAGGCGACGGTCCTCTGCCGTTTCGGTCCACCGGTGAAAAGCTTGGTGTGGCCGAGCTGATGCCCAATCCAGTATGCGATGTTGTCCCCACACAGTGCGCCGAAGGCCGCCACCGGGATGATGAGCCACCACGGCGGGTGTCCTACTGCTGCCAGGGCGACGACGAGGGATTCGCTGGGGACGGGTGGGAAGAACCCATCGATGACGCACAGTCCCCCCAACGCCGCAACGACCCAGGGGTGGGAGGCATTGGCCGCGATGACGCCGTTGACGCTCGCCATCCATGCGGTCAGATCCATACCTGCCAGTCTTCCACCCAGGCTCAACCGGTCGTCACATGGCTGGAGATCGCCTGTCGGTAGACCGCCTCCAATTGATCGACGACGGGCCCGGCCGCAAATCGGGAGCGGGCCTGCCATGCGATCGCCGCTCGGTCCCACGACCGACCAAGCACCTGTTGCAGGCCATCTGCCAACGCGTCGACGTCCCCCACCGGGACGACCATGCCGTTGCTGTCGTCGATGAACTCCTGCGGACCACCACACGCCGTCGTCAGAACTGGTAGGCCTGACGCCAACGCTTCGGCGCAGACCACCCCGAAGGTCTCGGAGTGGGAGGCCAGGGCGAAGGCGTCGGCACCAGCGAGTTCTTCCGCGATGCGCTCGCGCGGCTGGGTACCCAGCAGAACGATATTCGGGTTATTGGCAGCGATGGTCTCCAACGGCCTCCGTTGTGGTCCGTCCCCGATGATGCGCAGCTGAACTCCGGGCACCTGCTCGACGGCATGGGCCAGCTCGACCATTCCCTTGCCTGGGTTGAGAGTGGCGACGCTGACCACCACCGTTCCCTCATGACGACGGGCAGGACGGTCAAAGAGATCGACGTCGACGATGTTGGGAATCACCGTCGAGGTGATCCCATGCCCTGCCAGCCGCGAACTCAGCCCCTGGGAGACACTGACGACCGCGTCGGCCCTGTCTCCGGCAACCGAGATGTCCTCGGTCAGGCGCCGATCAGGATTCGCCAGGTGGGAGTCATGCTCGGTCCACACCAGTGGCTCCGGACACTCAGCACGGGTCGCAGCGGCCGCGAATCGCGCAAAATGAGCATGGATGACGTCGGGGGTTCCCCACTCGGAGGTCACGGTTCGATGAAGTCGTCGCGCAGCCCAGGCGTGAACACGATGATCAGTCCGCGCGGAAACGGCCCCCACCGGGACATCCAGTCTCACCACCGTGATGCCGTCATCGCGTTCCACGGCGTGCTCGACACGAGTTCCGAACTTCCGCCAGTGCCGGGCCGAACGTGCGTCGAGGACGGCCAGTACCACCTCATGGGCCTGTTGTCGCAGCGCCACCGCCTGGTCGTACTCGAAGATCCCACGTAGCGGAGCTTCCGGGCTCGGGGTCCCCCGAGCCAAAACCATGACGCGCATATCTCTCACTTGCGATTGACGACGACGGTGCCCAGCACGAGATCGTCGAGACCTCGCCTTTCTGCACCGATGACGAGGGCCGGGATGACGAGGCACTTCATCGCTGTGCGGGCGGCTGCTCGCCACCATCCGATGGGGCCGAGGCCATCGAGTCGGACCACGGCCACTCGGGCGACGATCTGGCCGAAGGATCCGCCTGCCATCGCGGTGAAGAGAACCGACTCGACGAAGAAGACCGCCATCGGCATCCACATCTTCCAGCCTCCACCGCGGATCACTGTCGGCCCGACGATGGCACTGGCCAGCACCATGGATGCTCCCCAGTCAATGATGAGAGCACCAATGCGCTTGCCCCAACTCGCCAGCGATCCGCGCCCTTCCGGAGGCAGCCCGATCGAGGTGCCTGGCGCTGCCTCGGTTCCACTCACCCTGGGGATCCTACCGGTAGCACCTGTTACACGCTCGAAACACAACGGTGACGGCTGAGCAACCCGCACGAACTACCGTGAACACATCACCAGCCGTGTTGATGGAGGAAAGATGTTCGAAGGTCCCGACGACCTGCTCGCCTATGTCAAGAAGGAAGGCATCGAGATGATCGATGTCCGCTTCTGCGACCTCATCGGTGTCATGCAGCACTTCACCGTCCCCGCCCGAGAGTTCGACAAGGACCAGTACGAGAACGGTCTGGCCTTCGACGGATCCTCCATCCGGGGCTTCCAGAAGATCAACGAGTCGGACATGGCCCTGCTACCTGACCCGACGACCGCCTGGATCGACCCGTTCCGCGAGCGCAAGACGCTCATCGTGAACTTCAACGTCCACGACCCGATCACCAAGGAGGCCTACAGTCGCGACCCGCGCAACATCGCGCTCAAGGCCGAGGCGTACCTCGCTTCCACCGGCATCGGCGACACTGCCTTCTTCGCCCCCGAGGCCGAGTTCTACGTCTTCGACGACATTCGCTTCGACACTCGCCAGAACACCTCGTACTACTCCATCGACTCCGAGGCTGGTGCCTGGAACACCGGACGCACTGAGGACGGCGGCAACCGTGGTTACAAGGTGAAGTACAAGGGCGGTTACTTCCCGGTGGCCCCCACCGACCACTTCGGTGATCTGCGTGACGAGATCGTCACCATCATGGAGGGCCTCGACATGAAGGTCGAGCGGGCCCACCACGAGGTCGGCACCGCTGGCCAGGCCGAGATCAACTGGCGCTTCAACACCCTGTCCCGCGCAGCTGATGACGTCATGAAGTTCAAGTACATCGTCAAGAATGTTGCCTGGCAGCACGGCAAGACGGCGACCTTCATGCCGAAACCGATCTTTGGTGACAACGGTTCGGGCATGCACGTCCACTCCTCGCTGTGGAAGAACGGCGATCCTCTCTTCTTTGACGAGTCCGGCTACGCACAGCTGTCCGACATGGCTCGTTACTACATCGGCGGCATCCTCAAGCACGCCCCGTCGCTGCTGGCCTTCACCAACCCGTCGGCCAACTCCTACCACCGTCTCGTTCCGGGCTTCGAGGCCCCGGTCAACCTGGTGTACTCGCAGCGCAACCGCTCCGCCTGCATGCGTATCCCGATCACCGGCCCGAACCCGAAGGCCAAGCGTGTCGAGTTCCGCTGCCCTGACCCCTCGGCCAACCCGTACATGGCCTTCGCCGCCCTGCTGCTCGCGGGTCTGGACGGCATTCAGAACAAGATCGAGCCGCCGGCCCCGGTCGACAAGGACATCTACGAGCTGCCTCCGGAAGAGCACGCTGTCATGGATCAGGTCCCGGGCAGCCTTGGTGCCGTCCTCGACAATCTCGAGGCCGACCATGAGTTCCTGCTTGCCGGTGACGTGTTCACCCCGGACCTCATCGAGACCTGGATTGAGCTCAAGCGTGGCGACCTGGCTGCCCTGCAGCAGCGTCCGCATCCCTACGAGTTCGACCTGTACTACGACATCTGAGTCGACCTGACGTGATCCCGTGACGAGGGGACGACTTCGGTCGTCCCCTCGTCACGTCGTGGAGAATTGGGCCCGATACACGAAGAGCGTGCGAATCGTGGGGCGCGGTTCTTTTCAGTCCAGAAACCGCACGGTCCCCTGAGGGATCGGGATGGCGTCAGAACCATTCGGCCCAGTCGAGGATTCATCTGTCAGTGCGTGGACGTCGCCCAGGTCCAGACAGCCCTCGAGGATGGCCGTCGTCGTCCCTACCGTTGCGACGAGCCGTCGTGCTCCGCGGTGCTCACAGTCACCATTGCTATGCCAGGACAGTTCCCAGCCCGAGACCTTTCCGGGAGCCAGCCGTCTCGGTATGGACTTGGAGTCACCAAGCTTCCACGCCACCGGCACGAACTCTCCTGTCTCGGTGGCCTGTTGAAGTTTCGGCATGGCGGGCAGGCTCATCGTCGACGTGCCGCAGTTACGGATCATGAGCCGGGTCACTCGTGCTCCCAGCGCCGCCCCGACGTCGTCAAACCCCATTGCCACTTTCTCGCCCTGCCGACACGTCAGCGCGCCCCCACCGCCGCCAACGCTGGTCACCCATTGTGGGGATGTGCTGGGCTGAGGTCGACTGGTGTGAGGTCGAGGATGGGGGGAATACTTCGGCGTCGAGGTCATCGACGAGGTCGGTACGACAGCCTCGGGGACCGCCGGGATCGGTCGTGAGCACCCCGATGCCACAGCCGTGGCTGCAACCGCCACCGCAAGCACACGACAGACCTTCATCCGAACACCCCTGCCACGATCGGCCAGAAGGCCGCCACGAGAATCATCATAATGCCGTTGATCCATGGCCGTGACATCAACAGCGCGATGTACTCTCGCAGCATCGCGCTGGGCAAGAAGTAGGTGGCCGTCGGGGCCCCGAGGACCCGAGCTCGCACGCCTTGACGACGACACAACTCAGCCGCACGCACAGCGTGATAGGAGCTCGTCGCAACGACCACGGGGGGATTGTGGCTCTGACGTGACGCAATCGTGCGACGCACTGACGTCGAAGCCACCTCGGCTGGCATGAGCTCTCGACTCAATGAAATGTTTTCGTCCGTATTTGCTGCCTTGTCCTCCACAACAATGCATTCGCCAGGAATACCATGCTCGATGAGATAATTGGCCATGGCCTCTCCCTCGGCACGGGGCTCGTCCTCCCCTTTTCCACCGGAAGGAATAATCACGGAGTGAAATCCGGCGGCGTCGTCGGTACGCCACTGGTCAATACTGCGATCCAGCCTGTTGGCCAGCAGTCTGGGGACCTTTCCATGGACGAGAGCAGACCCGAGGACGATGATCTGATGCTCTCCCGGCAGTGGCTTGGCACGATGGACAGCCAGAACCGACGCCAGGTATCCGAGAAAACCAAAAGACAGCCATCCCAAAACCATTGTCAGCGAAATACCCACCACAGCCCATGGTTCAAACGGGGAGAAAAGCCCCTTCACACACCACACCATGAGTACCAGTAGCCCCACACCGAGGAGACCAGACAGGACGTTGGAAAGGGATCCACCCTCCTTACGCCGCATCTCAATGCCGTTGGCAATGAGCACGAATGGCACAACGGCAGTTCCGATGGCGGCAAGAACCACAAGGGTTATGACAACACCCAGACCCAGGACGGGGACGGTACCTGCAACAATTCCGACAGCAGTGAGTCCCGCCAGCCCAAGGCCGACAGCCAACACGATTCCATTCGTCCAGGCGCCGGGGCGTCGTTCCAACAACCAGGCATAGCAGGCGAAGATCGCCACGCATACGGCCAGACCGATGATCATCCTTCATCCCTTGAGCGTCGAGGTATCGTGCCCGCCGCGTCATTGCGGTGGCAGAGGAAAGGCATCATCCTGACCAGACGACCGATCCGTGCACTGGTTGGGGAGATTCCAGCTGTTCGGGATTCTCGGCTTCCCCGGGCTTCGGCGTGGCCGATCGCTTCACCGTGGGGATGAAGCATCCTTCGCCGCTCACGACCCCGCCGGCAATCTCAACCGACATCACCTGGCTGTGGGAACCACAACCACCTTGTCCAGGCCATGACAAGGTGACCTTGCGCCCCATTCCGCTAAGCAATTCTCCCGGGACGACACCGCGCAATTCCCATGCGACCTTGACGGGCGAGCCTGCGGACGTCACCTTGATCGTCGGCACGGCAGGCAGGGTCAACGGTTTCTCGGTGCAGTTCCGGACGATCAGCTCGACAGAGTTACCCGCGTCCCCTGTCTTCATCGAAGACATCTCGAGGACCGGGGTCGACCCCTTGCACGTCGGCATGGCCGGAGTACTGGCACCAGAAGCACCTTTTGACGGTCTCGGCCGCACCGGCTGGGGCGGAACGGAATTGACGATCGGAGTCGCCCCGGGCTGGTTCGCCATGTCGGCGACGGTCGGAGTCTTCTCGGCGCACCCTGCTGCGGCCACGGCGGCAGCCAGGCACACAAACATCATCACTGGTCGGCGAACGGTCATACCCTCAAGCTACCGTGAACCCATGGCAGCTGATACATCCCACACCGCCATCCCCTCACCCGCCGACGACCTCGTCACCGTCGGTCGGGTCCGCGACATCCTCGATGAGTGGTACCCGCCCTCCCTGGCGGAGTCGTGGGATGCCCCGGGTCTGGTGTGCGGTGACCCTGATGACACCGTCAATCACATCGTGTGCGCTCTGGAAGCCACCGACGACGTCGTCGACGCCGCGATCGCAGCACACGCGGACATGCTCGTCGTCCACCACCCACTTCTCATGCGTGGGGTCAGCTCGGTGGCAGCCGACACCGCCAAGGGACGCATCATTCACCAGCTCATCCGTCATCGCATTGCCCTCATGAGTGCCCACACCAATGCCGACGCCGCGGTCGGTGGTGTCAATGACGTCCTCGCGAGGCTCCTGGACGTCGTCGTCGAGCGTCCCCTCGAACCCGTCACCCAAGCCGTGGATCTGTGGGGAGTCCAGGTGCCCCTCGGCTCCTCGGAGGCGCTTCGCAATGCCCTCTTCGATGCCGGGGCCGGGCGGTTCGACGGTTACGACAAGTGTAGTTTCGAGACCGTCGGGCGCGGCCAGTTCCGACCTCTCGATGGCTCCCATCCCACCATCGGCACAGCCCATGAGGTGGAGACCGTTGAGGAAGCGCGCATTCACGTCGTCGCCCCGTCCTGGGCACGCTCCGCGGTGCGGTCGGCTCTCGTCGCCGCCCATCCCTACGAGGTGCCCGCCTACGACGTGACGACCATTGACTCGGGGGCGCGCCCCGGCCCCACCACCCCGGGTATCGGTCGTGTCGGCCATCTCGACGAACCGATGACACTGCGGTCCTTCACCCGGCGAGTCTCCGAACGACTCCCCCGTACCGTCTGGGGAGTGCGGGCTGCTGGCGACCCGGACCAACCGGTCAACACCGTCGCGCTGTGCTCCGGAGCAGGAGATTCCCTGCTGGATGCCGCAGCAGCCAGCAATGCCGACGTCTACCTCACCAGTGACCTGCGCCATCATCCTGCCGACGAGCATCTTCGGGCCGGCGGACCAGCCCTCGTCGACACGGCTCACTGGGCATCCGAATCACCCTGGTGTGCTGACGTGGCCCACCGACTTCACGAGGAACTCGGTCTGCCCTGCCGAGATCTGGGCATCCGAACCGACCCGTGGACCCTCGGAGCTGCAGTGGCACAATAGCAGGACGTGACAAGCACTGATTCCGTGAATTCCGACGACGACCTGCGCCACGACCACGAATTCGTCAACGACACCGAGGCGGTCATCCGTCTGGGATCAATGCTGCTGTCGTCGGGTACCGGGTCCTATCGGGTGAAGAGGGCCATGACGGACACAGGGGATGCCCTCGGTATGGACCGCCTCGACGCCACCGTCGGTCTCACCGAGATCACGGTCACCGCGCACCGGGGCGACAACTTCCGCACCGTGGCCCGGGAGGTGTACCGAGTGCGCGTCGACTCCTCTCGGATATCCGCTCTCGAGGAGCTTGCCCACAACCTTCCCGAGGGGATGACAGGCCGCGATGTCGAGGCCAGACTCGACAACATCTCCCGGACCGTCCGCCCACAGTGGAAGGAATGGCAGACCATTCTCGCCGGTGGTTTTGCCTGCGCCGGATTCGCCATCCTCAACAAGTTCTCGCTGGCCGACTCACTCGTCGTGCTGCTGGCGGCAAGTGCCGGCCAGTTCGTACGTGGTCGACTCAACCGTCGCTGGCTCAACCAGTTCGGTGTCGCGGCGCTCGCATCTGCAGCGGCCTGTCTCATCTACCTGGTGGTCGCCGACCTCCTCACGAACACTGGGCTTCACACGATCCACGGCCCCGGATACGTGGCCTCTCTGCTCTTCCTGGTACCTGGTTTTCCGATGATTACCTCCATCCTCGACATGGTCCGGATGGACTTCACGGCGGGTCTGAGCCGCGCAATGTACTCGATTGGTCTCATCCTTGCCGCGACGTTGTCGGCCTGGGTGTTCTCGGTTGCTACCGGGCTGTTACCACTGCCCGCGCAGACGGTGCTGCCGAATCCCTGGGCGTGGCTGGCTTACGCCGCAGCGACGGCATGTGGGGTCGCCGGATTCGCCGTCATATTCAACTCGTCGCCGCGGATGCTGGCATGGGCAGTCGCTCTGGGAGTGGTGGGAAATCTCTGCCGCCTGGCCCTGGTTGGTGCCAACCTGCCAGCGCAGTTGGCAGCCGGGGTCGGCGGCCTCGCGATCGGATTCCTGGCCAGCCCGTTGTCGGTCAGGACTAAGCTGCCCCGCATCACCCTGACGGTCCCCGCCTGCGTCATCATGGTGCCCGGTGCCTCCATGTACCGCACTGTGTACTGGCTCAACGCCCAGGACATGGCGAAGGCGCTGACCTTCGGTGCCGACGCCGTTCTCACCCTGGTCCTCATCGCCTGCGGATTGGCGGTGGCCCGGATGTGCACCGACCCGGCGTGGGCACACAACCTCCCCATTCCCAGCCCACACGCCTTCAAGTTCTCCGAGAAGGACTGATCACTGGTTCCAGAAGACGGCATCGACCACCTTGGAGGCACGTCGCCCGTGCCGCAGATGGTCCTCAATCAACTGCTCAGATGCCCCACGACCCATCCCGAGGGCCCGGGCAATGACGTCGAGATCAATTGAGTCGGAGGGTATGACGTCACTGGGACGGCCCCGCACCACCATGATCACATTGCGCAGCCGGCTGGCAGCTAACCAGGAATCGCGCAGCTCCTGGTGCTGTTCCTCGTCGACGTGACCGGCTGCCAGGGCAGCGTCGAGAGCCTCGATCGTCGAGGTCGTGCGCAGAGCAGGCTCCTTGCCGGCATGCTGCAACTGAATGACCTGGGCAGTCCATTCGATGTCGGACAGGCCTCCGGGCCCGAGCTTGAGATGACGCCGGGGATCGACACCGCGCGGAATCCGCTCGGACTCCATTCGTGCCTTGAGTTTGCGAATCTCGGCCAACTGACCGGCCGTCAGGCCGTCGGCCGGGTAGCGCAGGTTGTCGACGCACTCGAGCAGCGCGGTCGTCAGGTCTCGATCACCGGCCCCGTGGTTCGCCCGCAAGAGGGCCTGGGACTCCCAGGTGCTCGACCATTTCCCGTAGTACTTGCGATAACTCTCCAGGCTGCGCACCATCGGGCCCGATCGCCCTTCCGGACGCAGGTCGGCATCCAAGATCAGCGCGGGATCGGCACCGTTCCTGCCGAGCAGATTCCGCAGCTTGGTGACGATGCGCAATGCCTTCTCCCCGGCACCTGGTCCGTCACCGACGACGAAGAGACAGTCGGCGTCAGAACCGTAGGACAGCTCCTGGCCGCCCCATCGTCCCATCGCGACGATGCCAATTGGCGGGGCGTCCTCAACCCCGCGCGACACTGCGGACAGCGCAGCGTCGATCGTCGCTCCCGTCAGGTCGGTGAGGGCCCGGCCGATGCGCAACGTGCCGGTGACATTGAGGATGTTCGCGACGAGGATCCGAAACAGTTCACGACGCCGCACCGCACGGATCGCCCCGACCGCCTCCTCGACGTCGCGGTGCCTCCTGGCGACGGCGTTCATCTGGCGGGTGAGGTCGTCGCGGTCCAGCGGAGTCAGGTCGTCGTCGACGAGGACCTGGACGGTCTCGGGGGCTCGGGTGAGGACGTCGACGGCATATCTCGACGTCGACAGCACCGTTGCCAGCCGCTGGGCCATGGCCCCCTCGTCACGCATCGCGCGCAGGTACCAGGGAGACTCCCCCAACGCCTCGGAGACCTGGCGGAAGGCCAGTAAACCATTGTCGGGGCTGGGGCCGTCGGCCAGCCAGGCGAGCATGGCCGGCATGAGAGCGGTCTGGATACGCACTGCTCGGCTGGTGCCGCTGGTGAGGGCCTCGATGTGACGCAGGCCGGCGGCCTCGTCGTGGAATCCCAGCGCCCCGAGCCGAACCTTGGCCGCCTCCGGACCCATCCGCAGATCCTCGGTGGGGATGCGAGCCACAGCCTCGACCACGGGCGAGTAGAACACTTGGCCATGAGCCCGCAGGACGGCCTTCGAGGTCGCCGTCCACACACCTCGCACCTCGTCGGGGGTGTGCAGACCCACTGCCCGTGCCAGCCTGCGCAAGCCTGGCTCGTCGTCGGGAAGGAGGTGGGTACGACGCAACCGGAACATCTGCACCCGATGTTCCATCACTCGTTGCAGTCGGTACGCCTCCTCGAGACGTTCGGCCGCACCTCGGGAGATATAACCGCCAGCGGCCAACGCGCGCAGGGCCGGCAGAGTGGCTCGTACCCGCAGCGACTCGTCCTGGCGTCCGTGAACCAGTTGCAGCAACTGGGCGGTGAATTCGACGTCTCGCAACCCCCCGGCACCCAGCTTGATCTCACGGCCCTTCTCCTTGGTGGCGATGTGGCAGACGACCCGGGTTCGCATAGCGCGGGTTTCCGGGACGAAGCCCTCCGCCTCTCCCACCTGCCACACCATGGGTGAGACCATCTCGACAAATCTCTGCCCCAAATCAAGGTCGCCGGCCATCGGACGAGCCTTAAGGAGGGCCTGGAACTCCCAGTTCTTCGCCCACTTCTCGTAGTAGGTGCGCATCGAGTCCATGGTTCGCACCAGGGGTCCGGCATTGCCCTCAGGACGCAGCGCAGCGTCGACCTGCCAGATGGACCCTGCCCCGGAGTGGGCCGAACAGATCCGCGCCACCGAGGCTGCCAATTTCGTGGCAATGTCGACAGCCCGAGCCGCTGAAACGTCCTCCCGGGCCGGCTCGGCAACATGGACGACGTCGACGTCAGAGATGTAGTTGAGTTCCTGAGCCCCGCACTTTCCCATTGCGATGACGGCGAGCCGTGCGTCGGCATGATCCGGACAGTCTGCGCGGGTCAGGGCCAGGGCAGCGGCGACGACGGCGTCGGCAAGGTCTGCCAGTTCTCCCGCGATGTCCTCGACGACCTCGGTCGGATCGTCCGCGCCGACATCTCGGGAAGCGATCCGCACCAGATGACGCCGATTGGCCAGCCTCAGCCGATCCGCTGCCGGGCCGGTGGGCCTCTCGGCCACCAGGAACTCACCATCCTCATGAGCTCCGACGACCTCGAGCAGGTCGTTGCGAATCTCGTCACGGCTGCGACGCACGGGATCGTGGGCGATCTCGGCCAGGTCGTCGGGATGGGCGACGAGGTGACGGCCCAGCTCGCTGGAGGCGCCCAGGAGCCGAACGAGCCGGCATGCCGAGTCGTCGTCATCAAGGAGGCCGACGACAAGCTGTGGGGATCTCTGTGAGAGATCTGCCAAGGTGTCGAGGGCCAGATCAGGGTCACACGACATTTCCAGGTGATGTTCCCACCCGGCCAGTCTGCTTGGGTCAGCCCCGATCGTCTCTGCAATCCGCTGATGGTGGGCCAGGGCCGCTTCAGTGTCCATCACTCCCAGCCGCAGTAGGTCCACCGTGACGCTCGACTTGCGATCCACTGTGACCACCCCCTCGACGGCACATTAGCCGACGAGGGCCACCGACGTGTTGCTCAGTCGTCACGTCGGTGTCGAATGGGTGTACGGTCCCAGCAACTAGTTTCCCCTAGTGTTCTTGAGGTGACGATTATGGCGGCACGCGCAGAACGCGGCGTGAGGCGGTTGGCGACGACATGGGGGGCCACCGCTCGCTCGTTGCTGCCCCCGGCCAGGAGCACCACCCTCGGGTCGGCCGATACACGGTTGTGGGGACGCCACCACATCGCCCACCTCATGGTCATCCTCACCGACACCCTGCAGACCGTCACCGCCCCGACGACGATCAGGCCGATGACCCTCGCCAGGGTGATCGATGAGCGCAGCAAGGCGACCGGGACCCTGGCGGCGATCGGCCACGAGGTCATCGCCGATGACACTGCCACCCGTCTGGCCAGCCAGGCGCAGCGTCTCCTCAGCGAGGTCGAGTCGGTCCTGCTGGCCACTCCTGGCCCCTCGGCGACGGTGGAATCCCTCATCGGTCCGGTTCGCATGACTGATCACCTTCGGGCAACCCTGCTCGCCATGGTGGCCATGGGTCTCCACGACGGCGTCGACGTTCCGTCGCCAGCCATCACTGAGAGCTGCCGGACACTATCGGCCATCCTTGACGATGCCCATGGCGGACGCACCATCGAACTGCGGGTGCCGCCCGCATGTGCAGTCCAGCTGGCAGCCACCGAGTCAGGACCCAGCCATCACCGTGGCACCCCGCCCAATGTGGCCGAGATGGATCCCGTCACCTTCCTGCAGCTGGCCACCGGCTTCTCCTCCTGGGAGGAGATGCGCGAGGCGGGATGGGTCCAGGCGTCTGGATCCCACGTCGACGACGTCGCCAACCTTCTGCCCGTGGTGGACATGGCCGGAGCCCTCCGCGAGATCCTCGCCGAGGACTGATCGGCTGGACCCGATCACCACGATCATCGGGCTCGACCCCTTGTGTCCCCGGCAAGGCAGCGATGGTGCTTTGACACAGTTAGCTTGCACCAGTGGCCTCGGGGACTTGACCGGTCAACCGCTCACAGATGGGGAAGGTAACGATCCAACTCGAACTGGCTGACCTGCCGGTTGTATTCCTCGAACTCCGCCCGCTTGTTGCGCAGGAAGAAGTCGTAGACGTGCTCACCGAGGGTCTCGGCCACCAACTCCGACTCCTCCATGCACCGGATGGCGGCACCCAGGCTCTGCGGCAGGCGTTTGATACCGAGAGCGTGACGTTCCCGGGCCGACAGCTGCCACACGTCGTCGGAGGCCTCCTCGGGCAGCGGCAGCTCCTTCTCGATGCCGTCCAGACCAGCGGCCAGCACCAAAGAGTAGGCCAGGTACGGGTTGGCAGCCGAGTCGATGGAACGCAGTTCCACCCGAGCTGACGAGGCCTTGTCCGGCTTGTACATCGGTATCCGGACGAGGGCCGAGCGGTTGTTGCGACCCCAGCAGATGTAGTTGGGGGCCTCCCCCCCGCCCGAGAGCCGTCGATACGAGTTCACCCACTGATTCGTGACGGCGGTGATCTCCGGAGCGTGGTGAAGCAGGCCCGCCACGAAGTGCTTGGCCACCGGCGACATGCGGAACTCGTCAGCCACGTCGTAGAAGGCATTGGTGTCGCCCTCGAACAGGGAGACGTGGGCGTGCATTCCCGATCCGGCGTGGTTGGTGAAGGGCTTGGGCATGAAGGTGGCTTTGATGCCCTTGAGGGAGGCGATCTCCCGAATGACCACGCGGAAGGTCATGATGTTGTCGGCCATCGTCAACGCATCGGCGTAACGCAGGTCGATCTCGTGCTGGCCGGGAGCGGCCTCGTGGTGGCTGAACTCCACCGAGATACCCATCTGCTCCAAGACGTTGATGGCGTCACGACGGAAATCGGTACCCGCCCCCAGGGTGGTGTGGTCGAAATAGCCGCCATTGTCGAGGGAGACAGGTGCTCCACCGGGCTGGTGTTCCTCCTTGAGCAGGTAGAACTCGATCTCCGGATGCACGTAGAAGGTGAACCCCATGTCAGCGGCCCGGGCCATCGTCTTCTTGAGGACGTGACGCGGATCTGCTGCCGAGGCCGTGCCGTCGGGATTGGTGATATCGCAGAACATCCGAGCGGTGCCGGTGCCCGAGCGCCACGGCAGCACCTGGAAGGTGGCCGGGTCAGGATGGGCCACCATGTCTGCCTCGTAGACGCGGGCGTAACCCTCAATAGCCGAACCGTCGAAACCGACGCCTTCGGCAAAAGCACCCTCGACCTCAGCGGGGGCGATCGCGACGGACTTGAGTGATCCCAGGACGTCGGTGAACCACAGCCTCACGAAACGAATATTGCGTTCCTCCATGGAACGCAGGACAAAATCAGTCTGCCTGCTCACCCTTCCAGTGTGCATGGCGCGTGTTTCGAGTGAGTAACAAGCGCCCTGGATCACCTCGGTAGACTGCCGACATGGCTTCGGGTCCTCAGGCAGGGTGGTATCCAGATCCCGACGACACACCGGACCGCTATCGCTGGTTCGACGGCGAGCGCTGGACGGACCGTACCGCCACCTCCCCAGAGCCTTCTCCACAGCGAGGCGGAAAGGGTCCTCGTGGCAACAACGGCGGCCACGGTTCCGGATGGGTGTGGGCGATCATCGCCGTGGTGCTCATCGTCGCCGTCATCGCTGCTCTCGGCCTGCGCCAGCGCACCGCATCCGATCACCACGCGGAACCCGATCTCAACTCCTCCTCGCCGACCGTCTCTGCCTGGAACGAGAAATCGAGCACCCCGTCGGCCAGTTCATCGGCCGTCAGGTGCCCGCAAGGCCAGCGTCCCGGCAACCTGGACACCGCTGACGACCGGTTGCATGGCGGTGGCGTCTCGGTGGAATCCATTCCCAACTGGCGCCGCCAGAACCTCACCTTGCCGTGGGTGATGGGTCAGTCGGCTCAGATTGACGACGTCTACCCCGGGTGGATGAGTGTGTCAGGAGTGGGTGGTCTGCCGGTCGCGGAAGGATTCTCCGATCCGCAGACCGCGGCATCGATGATGATGTCCTGCTTCGCCAGCTCCGACTACTACATGGGCTACACCGGCGAGAAGGAGATTCGCTCGGAGGCCCTCACCGTTGACGGGCATCCTGCCTGGTGGAAGCGCAGCGAGATCTACGTGACGCTGCCCAACCTGCCGAAGGTGCGTGGCGACGTCGTCGACGTCGTCGTGGTCAACACCGGGCAGACGGATTTCCTCGGGATGTACTTCAACTCCGCCACGATCGGGGACTCAGCACGTCAGGCCCTCGTCGACCACGCGCGCGAATCCCTCAAGGTGGACTGACGGCTCAGTCGTCGTCCTCCTCGTCATTGAAACGAGGATCGTTCTCCCAGAAGTCGTTGCGCGCGGCCACCGTGTCAAGAGCCTCCGCCGCTGACTGAGGAGACGGGTACGGGCCAAGGTGATCGGCCGCCTTGCAGTCATCGGCAGTCTCGACGGTGTGGTGTTTGAGACACCAGAAGTATTCGGTCTTGTCAGCCATGTGATCCCCTCCAGTATCGTGACTCACATCCTAGATGTCAGTGATCGTCCCGTTTTTCCATCCGCGCTGTGAAACCCTGAACCATGACTCTCAAGATCGCCGTCAACTCCGTCATTCGGGGCGCATCCTCCTGGCTCTCCCTCATTGTCGCCTCGGTCGTGCTCATGGTGGTGGTCACCCTGAGCATCGGTTTAATAGTCGCCGGGGTGGCTGCCGGCGGCGACGCGCAGCAGGCCTACGCGTCCATGGGCGGGGTGGCCCTGGGATTCACGGTGTTGACCGGATTTGCCTCCTTCCGACTGGTCGTGGGCACCTGTGTGCGCCTGCAACGACGTGACGTCGCCTTGTGGCAGATCGTCGGTGTGCTGCCACGGACTGCACGCTTGATCCTCATTGTCGAGATCCTCCTCGTCACGGCCCTATCCGCACTGCTTGGTGCGCTTGTCTCGGAGGCCGTGTGGCCGTGGTACGCCGACTTCGTGGCCACCAGCGGGCTGCCTCGCAGTGATGTGCTGACCCATCCGATTCCCGTCGTGGCGATGATCACGGGAGTCGCGACGACGGCCGTCGTCAGTCTGATGTCTGGTCTGGGCTCGGCGCGACAGATCGCACGGGCTGACGTCGTCACTGCAGTCCGCCCATCGGAGACGACACAGTCCTCACCGCGTCATTCCCGCGTCCTCTTCGTGGTCGTCACAGTGCTTCTCATCGCGGGAACCGTGACCCTGTACTTCACGATTGGCCACGTCAGTCCAGTCACCGACGCAGACGACCTCGTCGGAGTCCTCTCCGCGTATCCGGGGATGGGGCTCCTCGTCTGTCTGGTTTTCGCAATGATCTGCGGGCCGGTCGTCCGTGGCCTTGTCGCGCTCATCAGAGCCATTGGCCTCGGCGGCACCCCCGGATTCCTGGCGAGCCGTGAGGCAGCGGCCAGGCCGCGATTGACCCAAGCCCTCGTCATGCCCATCAGTCTGGCAGCAGCCGCGATCGGAATGATGACGAGCTGGATCCACCTGGTGACGACGGTGATGGCAGCCCGCGCCCCCGGATCCGGATCGGTGTCGGCCCCGCCACGCCAGATGGCCTTGTTGCTGGGGGGTCCGGTCATTGTCGCCTGCGTGTGCGCGTCCGCCATCGTGCTGGCCACTTCATCACACCGCCGCGAGGACAATGCCCTGTTGCTGGTGTCAGGATCGACGCCGGGTCTGGTACGCGCCAAGACCGTCCTGGAGGCCTTGGTGTACGCAGCCGTCTGCCTGGTGTGTTCCTATACCATTGTCACGGTCAACGACCTGGCCATGGCGGCTGCGCTGTCGGCAGGACCGGTCCCCGATGTCAGGGCCACGCCACCTGGGTGGTCGGCCTGTGCAGTGGTCGGCTTTGGGTTCACCCTCACCTTGATCCTCCTTCTCGTCGTCACCCGCAGTGGCATGCGGAAGGACCCCATCACCATCGTCATGGGAGGCCGTTGATGTCGCCGTTGATCAGTGCTGTCGGGGTACGCAAAGGTTTTGGAAAAGGATCCCAGCGGATCGAAGTGCTCAAGGGGGTCGATCTCGAGGTTGATCCTGGCGAGTTCGTTGCCATCGTCGGGTCCTCGGGGGCAGGCAAGTCGACGCTGCTGTATTGCTTGTGCGGTCTCCTCGCCGCCGATGGCGGGAGTATCACCCTGGCCGGCAACGACCTCGGTCCGGCTAGTCGTTCTGAACTCGCACGGATACGACGCGATCACGTCGGGGTTATCTTCCAGGACCTCAACCTCATCAGTTCCCTCAACGTCCGTGACAACGTCCGCCTGCCTGCGCGACTGGCAGGGATGAGGCCGCGCCGACGTGATGTCATGCACGCCCTGGAGACCGTCGGGCTGGCCGCCTGCGCCGACAAGTACCCGAACCACCTGTCCGGCGGACAGCGTCAACGGGTGGCGATAGCGCGGTCCCTGGTCCGGGCTCCCCAAGTGCTCTTCGCTGACGAGCCGACCGGGTCTCTCGACGTCGCCTCTCGGGAGACCGTCCTCGATCTGCTTCGCGAGACCGTGACCGACAGCACCTCTTTGGTCATGATCACCCATGATCTGGACATCGCAGCCACCGCAGATCGCGTCATCATTCTCGCGAATGGTCGTCATGACCGGGTCCTGACCCACCCGACCGCCGAGGAACTCTTCGAGACCATGCACTGATCCGGACCGTTGCACATCGGCACACGCACGTGAACCAATCCGGCGCCTTGACACTGACGACCTAGACTAGGCCGACGTGAGTGCCATCAAGCCGTATCCCCAGAGCCCTCGTCGCCACGTTCCCGGCAGCATTGCTCGCCCTCCCTATGTCGGTTTGGGAGACGTCCCGGAGACCTACGACGGTTCCCACGTGCAGACTCCCGAGACGATTGCCGCCATGGAGGAAGCCGGTCGGATCGCGTGCGGCGCCATGCACGAGGCCGGCAAGGCTGTGGCACCTGGAGTCACCACCGACGAGCTCGACCGCATCGCTCACGAGTACATGTGCGATCACGGCGCCTACCCGTCGACCCTCGACTACCGCAACTACCCCAAGTCCTGCTGCACCAGCGTCAACGAGGTCATCTGCCACGGCATCCCGGACGCTCGCCCGCTGGAGGACGGCGACATCGTCAAAATCGACGTCACCGCCTACAAGAACGGCGTGCACGGCGACAATTGCTACACCTTCCCGTGCGGCAACGTCGATCAGGAGTCCCTCGACCTCATCAAGCGCACCGAGGAGTCCATGAACCGGGCCATCAAGGCCGTCAAGCCTGGTCGTTCGATCTCCATTATCGGACGCATCATCGAGAACTACGCCAAGCGATTCGGGTACGGCGTGGTGCGCGACTACACCGGGCACGGGGTCCACAGTGCCTTCCACTCCGGCCTTGTCGTCTTCCATTACGACGAGCCGCGTTACGACGTCACCCTCGAGGAGGGCATGACGCTGACCATCGAGCCGATGCTCACTCTCGGTGACCAGTCCAATCATCAGTGGGACGACGGCTGGACGGTCCTCACCAACGATGGTTCACGGTGTGCCCAGTTCGAGCAAACCCTCGTCATCGAGAAGGGCGGGGCGCGCATCATCACGACCCTGGACTGACAGGCCTCACCGTTGAACGACCACCCGGGCTCGGCGGGTTCGCTGTATCGCCGGGTCAGGAATGGGAACGGCACTCACCAGAGCACGGGTGTATTCCTCCCGCGGATGCGAAAGCACCTCCGTCGTCGGTCCTTCCTCGACGATGCGACCTTTGCTGAGCACCACTGTTCGGGCTGCAATCTGCTCGATGACCGCAAGATCATGCGAGACGAACAAGCACGCAAACCCCAGTTCAGCTTGCAGACCCGTCAGGAGCCTGAGCACCTTGGCCTGCACCGACACATCGAGCGCGCTGGTAGGTTCATCGGCAACCACCAGCCGGGGGTCCAGGGCCAGGGCACGAGCGATAGCAACCCGCTGACGCTGACCACCGCTCATTTGATGTGGGTACCGATCAGCCATCGATTCCGGCAGCTCCACCTGCTCGAGGAGTTGACGCACCCGGGCGCGCCTCCGCGACGAGTCGAGGGGGGAATGCAGCATCAAGGGTTCAGCAATTGACGCACCGACAGTGCGCCTGGGATTAAGGGCCGAGGCCGGATTCTGATACACGACTCCGGTGTTACGCCGGACGGGGAGCATCGCACGCCGAGAGGCCCCGGCGACCTCGACCCCAGCCACTCGCACCGACCCGGAGGTCACCGGCACCAACCCTGTGAGGGTGCCAGCGATCGTGGATTTTCCCGACCCGGACTCCCCCACGAGTCCCAGAACCTCCCCCGGCGCGATGGCCAGACTCACGCCGCGGACCGCGTGCACAGACTTGCGTCGTCGCGCACGGTGGACGACGTCGAGGTCGGTAACCTCAACTAGTGGTGGGTCCAGCTCTCGGCTCGTCGCGTCAGGGATCGCCGGGCCGACGACCTCAACGGTTCCCGGCTCATCACTGGTTTCAGACCTAGCGGCGCTCGCCCCGTCGGGATTGGTTTGCGGATCATGGAGTTCTCGTAGCGCATCGAGTTGGGGAACGGCGTCGAGGAGCTGGCGGGTGTAGGAGTGTTGCGGATCGTTGAAGATCGCGTCGACACTGCCCCGCTCGATGATGTGGCCTTTTCTCATGACGGCAACCTCGTCGGCGATGTCGGCCACGACGGCCATGTCATGCGTGATGAGCAGCACCGCCATGCCTTCATCGGTCAGCTGACGCAGGAGGTCGAGGATCCCGGCCTGCACTGTGACATCAAGGGCCGTGGTGGGCTCGTCAGCGATGATCACCCTCGGATTGCATGCCAAGGCCAGGGCCATGCATGCTCGCTGCAACTGGCCTCCGGACAGCTGATGCGGGTAGGAGGCAGCGATCCGCTCTACGTCCGGCAGCCCGACGCGGCCCAGGAGCTTATGTACTCGGTCGCGAATTCGAGAACGCGACCGATCCTCGTCAGAGTGGGTCCTGATGACTTCACGGATCTGAGCGCCGATGGTCAGAAGAGGGTCAAGCGCACTGGAGGGCTCCTGAAAGATGGTGCCGACCAACCGACCTCGCACACCCTCGAGCACCGACCTATCAGCCCCAACCAGTTCCACGGCTGCCTCGCCGGCGTTTCTGCCCGGTTCATCTCGGCTCAGGAGAACCGATCCCGTGACCGTGGCGGCCTGGGGCAGCAAGCCGAGGCTGCCCAGGGCTGTCACGGATTTCCCCGATCCCGACTCGCCCACCAAAGCCAGTACTCGTCCAGACACCAGGTCCAGATCGACTCCCTCCGAGGCCGCCACCGGCGACCCGGAGAATCTCACCGTGACATCTCGCAGGCTCAGGACTGCGTCTAGCCGCCGATCCTGCTGTGCGGTCACCCGGGTAGGAGCGTCTTTCCGTCGGGGTTGGCCCCTCACTTCTGCACTCCCACGACGAGGTAGTTCAGGTAAGCCGGGAAGGGATCGACGAAGAAACCACTCACACCTGATCCGTGCAGGAAGGCATTGCGCCGGAACACCAACGGAACGACGGGAACGTCCTGGGCGATGCGTCGATCAATGTTCGCCCATTTCTCCTTGGCCTCATCCATCGGTAGGGCGGCCGCTTCGGCGAGCATCCGATCCACCTCGGCATTGTGGTAGCGGCCAAGGTTGAAGCCGCCTGATCCGATCTCACTGGAGGCAAAAAGCGGCTGCAAATTGGCATTGGCCGACGGATAGTCGGGATTCCACGCGACAATCTCCTCGGGCACCACCCCGAAACTCATCGAGAAGGAGTCCCAGGCCCGCCTCATCGGTTACGGCGGCATGCTCATGGAATCCTTCGTCGCGATCATGGCTCTGGTTGCTGCCCTGTCAGTGGACCGTGGCATCTACTTCGCCATGAACTCCCCCGCCGGGGCGACGGGCAGCACCGTCCAGAGCGCAGTGGCCTACGTCAACTCACTCGGTTTGTCCGGTGTGCACACCGACGCCAACGCCCTGACGACGACGGCCAAACTTGTCGGCGAGACGTCAATCATCAGCCGTACCGGTGGCGCACCAACCCTCGCCGTGGGCCTCGCGACGATCATGCATCAGCTCTTCGGTGGTCAGGCCATGATGAGCTTCTGGTACCACTTCGCGATCATGTTCGAGGCGCTGTTCATCCTCACCTCGGTCGACGCGGGAACTCGCGTCGCCCGGTTCATGCTCTCGGACGCCCTGGGCAACTTCTGGCCCCGCCTCACGGACCACTCCTGGAAGGTCGGATCCTGGCTCACCACCGCGATCATGGTTGCCGGTTGGGGATCGATTCTGCTCATGGGTGTCAATGACCCGCTGGGCGGCATCAACACCCTCTTCCCGCTGTTCGGCATCGCGAACCAGTTGTTGGCGGCCGTCGCCCTGTCGATCTGCCTGGTGGTCTTCGCCCGAGCTGGTCACAAATGGCGGTTGCTCATCATCTTCGTGCCGATGCTCTTCACCGCCGTCATCACGGTGTACGGATCCTGGCTGAAGATCTTCTCCCCCGACCCGAAGATCGGTTACTGGGCCAACCACATGACGTACAAGCGGGCCATCGCCGCTGGCAAGACCTCGCTGGGCCAGGCCAAGGACATCGACGAGATGCGCACCGTCGTCGGCAACACCGCTATTCAGGGGACGATGTCGATCATCTTCGTCGTCTGTGCCCTCATCGTCATGATCGCGGCCTGCATCCGCACCGTTCAGGCGCTGCGAGGCCACAACATCATCAACACCGAGGATCCGGCCAAGCCGTCGCACCTCTTCGCCCCCAGTGGCCTCGTCGCCAGCAAGGCCGAGAAAGATCTTCAGGCCGAGTGGGACGAGTTCTACGAGACCCATCGCGAGCTTGACCTGGAGCACGTTCACAAGGAACACGCGTGAGCGCCGCACCACGGCATCTGCCCACCGATCCACTGTGGCGACGATGGTGGTCGTCACTGCGGTGGTGGGTGCGCGGGGTCACGGAAGCTGACGCCTACGACAACTACCTCGAGTGGTGTCGACGCACGGGTCATGAGCCGATGCCGGAGAAGGCGTTCTGGCGCGACCAGTGCGACCGTCAGGACCGCAACCCCCAGGCACGATGCTGCTGATCCTTACCACCGGGCCTTCCCGTCACTGACGGGAAGGCCCGGTCAGTTCTGACACGATGCGGTCAAGGTTGTCCTCGGTCAACTGAATGCACTTGCCGTCCGGCCAGACCACGATGAGTGGGGCGTGGTTGCACGGATACATGCACCCCGTCACCGTGACGAGAACCTCTGTGTCCAAGGCGTGTGACTGGGCCAGCTTCGCCTGCAGGCGTGCATGCAGGTCGGCGGCGCCGACTGCGCTGCAGCGAGGTCCTCGACAGGTGAGCAGATGGTGTCGGAAGGAGGGGAATTCCCGCCAGGCAGGGTTGTGCAACGGCGCTTCGGCCCCGGTCACGGTTCGCCACTCGCCGGCAAACTCCTGGTCGGGACGTACAACCCCGACATGCACGACGACGGTGGGTCCGTTCTCATGGACACGGACCCACTGGCCGGCGACGCGACGAAGCCAGGACAGCGGCACCGGTCCGTCATCGCAACTCCATCCGACGAGCTCGACCCGGTCGTCGTCAGCGGCGTCGAGGACATCTACGAGCGCCGGTCCAGGACCCTGCAGACATGCGTTCCGGTCGGCATCCACGTGACGGGCCACTGCTTCTGCGCTGACCGCGTCAGAGGAATCCTCCCAGCGCAGCGAGACCGCGATGCGCGTCGTCATGGCTGCAATCCCCGCCAGGTGAATCCACGTCTGAAATCTGACCAAACCTCGCCGTCGACTCCGAAATGTTCACGGACGAGGTCAGGAGTCAGTACCTCGGAGGCCGACCCTGCTGCGACCATCCGGCCCGAGTCCAGCACGACGAGGTCATCCGCGTAGGCGGCGGCCAGGTCAAGATCATGGATGACGGTCACCGTTGTCAGACCAAGACCACGCACTCTCTCCAACAGGTCAATCTGGTGACGCAGGTCGAGATGATTCGTGGGTTCGTCCAGGAGCAGGATCTCAGGATCCTGGGCGAGAGCTCGGGCCAACTGAACACGCTGCCTCTCCCCTCCCGAGAGGGACGACCATGCCCGGTCAGCAAGATCAGCAACTCCGGTTGACGCCATCGCGTTCTCGACGGCATCTCCGTCACGCCCTCTTCGGCGACTGAGATTGCCGATCCCCCAGCCTCCCAGATGGGGAATGCGTCCGAGCTGGACGACGTCACGCACCGTCAGTTCCACGTGAGCCGAAGGACTCTGCTCGAGAAGGGCCATCACCCGGGAGCGCTCCTTGGCCCCGATCCCGGAGAGATCACGCTCCCCCAACCACACCCGCCCCGCGCTGGGCTTCCGCAACCCGGCCAGCAGGTGCAACAGGGTCGTCTTCCCGGATCCGTTCAGCCCGATGACCATCGTCATGACCTTTGGCCGAATCTCCACGTCGACCCCGGACAAGATCGTCGTCCCGTCGACCGTCCAACCAAGATCCTCAGCTCGCAACGTTGCTGCTGTCCCGGCACTCATGATCGAGACGCCTGTCGACGCAGCAGGACGACCAGCACCGGGGCTCCGACGGCCGCAGTGATGACCCCGACGGGAATCTCGGTGTCAGGGCGCAAGCACCTCGCTGCGGTGTCGGACCACACCATGAGCAGGGCCCCGACGAGGGCCGACACCGGTAGCAGCCGGGCGTGTCGCGGCCCGGTCCAGAACCTCACGATGTGTGGGACCGTCAGCCCGACGAATCCGATGGGGCCGACGAAGGCCACGCTGAGAGCGGTCAGCAGGGCGGTGCCAACCATGATCATCCAGCGCACGGTGTTGACCGGTACTCCCAGGGACATCGCGCTGACGTCACCGAAGGCGAAGGCGTCAAGGGTGTGGCACAATGCCATCCCGGCGATGAGGGCCGGAACGGTGGCGACGGCCAGGGTGATCGTCGATCCCCATCTCACACCGGTGAACGACCCGAGGGTCCACGACAGGGCTGATCGAGCTGCGTTCGACTCACCACACACCATGATCATCATGGACACCGCCGCGCCGCACAACTGTCCGACGGCCACCCCGGCCAGGATGGTCCGGCTGGCGGGTAACTCCCCGGACTTGCCAGTGGCCATGGCCAGCACCATGACCAGGGCCCCGACCGCCCCGCCGAAGGAGGCCAGTGTCATGAGGACGGACTGCCCCAGAGTGCTGGAGATTCCGATGATGAGGATGAAGACCGCACCCACCGAGGCCCCACTGGAGATGCCGAGCAGATAGGGATCGGCCAGGTCATTACCGGTCAGGGTCTGCAGTACCGCGCCGCACATCGCCAGCAAAGCGCCGACGGCCATCGATCCGATGACGCGCGGAGCCCGCAGCTGCCACACGATCTGATCATCGAGAACCGTGACGTCGGCGCCCTCGATGAGACGGAATCGCCGGGCCACCACCCTCGCGACATCATGGACAGGAACGTGTACCGCCCCGGTCCCGAGCACCACGAGGACACTGCCGACCAAGGCCATGGCGAGGATGCCGGTGATCAGCCAACTACGCTGACGACTCACTTGCCGGTGATCTTCGCCAGACCGTCATTGAGGGTCTTCGCACCGTCCACGAGTTCGGCACCAGGGGTGCTCTGGGAGAACGGCACGGTGACGAATTTGTTCTCCTTGACGGCCTTCATCTGGCTGAGGACGGGGTCCTTCCTCATATAGTCGATCTTCGACGTCGCCGTGGACCAACTGGCATCGGCGACCACGATGACCTCAGGGTTGGATGCGACAATCTTCTCCCAGGAGCCGTCTGCCCAACCGCCGTCGAGATGGGCAAAGAGGTTCTTGGCACCGACAGCGTCCATGAGGAGCTGGGGTCCGCCATGTCCGGCGCCAATGAACGGAGTCTTGTCTCCCGAGTCGAACCAGACGATCGACGTCCCGGTGCCGTGCTTGTTCCCGGTGACCTCCTTGAGGGCATCTCGCTGCTTGGAAATGGCCTTGTCAGCCGCATTCTTGACGCCGATGAGAGTCCCCACCTCGGTCATTTCCTTCCAGACGTTTTCCCAGGTGGTTTCGGCCGAGGGCGTGCCCTTGGGGCAACCGAAGGGGCTGATGTAGGTGGCAATTCCCTGTTTCTTCAGCTCATCACGCGTGCCGACGGCCTTGTCCGTAAAAGCGCTGGAATACGAGGACAGCGCCAGATCAGGCTTGGCGGCCAGGAAGGTCTCCTTGGACGGGTACTCCTTGGAGAGCACCTTGACCGAGTCATAGGCCTTCTTCCACTTCGCCGGGATCTCACTGTCAAGGTAGGCGGTGCCGACGAGTTTGGACTCCCCGCCGATGGCCAGCACGTCCTCAGTGGCTCCCTGATTGAGGGTCACTGCCCTCGTGGCGGGCTTGTCGAGGGTGACCTGCTGTCCGCAGTTGGTGATGGTGATCGGACCAGAAGCCGACGCTGAGACCGAGGAAGACGACGATGACGCGGAGTCCTTGGGGGCACCGGCACAGCCGGCGAGCAGGACGGCGGGAAGCACCGATGCCACGAGGACGCGGCGAAGGGATGACGGGATGACGGGCATGAGTAAGCCAGCTTTCTGTGTTCGGCGTGCGCGACCGGGTACCGACAGGACGGCGTCAGGTGGTCTTCGGGCTCGACCTCGTCTCCGTTCCCGGCTCCTTCCCAGTGCTCATGGCACCAGTGGCGTTCGCCGGGGCAGATCAGTCATACCGCTGCGCGTCAGCTCCGGCTTCTCACCGGATTCCAGCGCTGGTGGGGTCACCAGCAACCTGACGTGAGCATGTTAGCATCCGCTTCGTATGCCCTCCTCCAAGGAGTTACCTCACTTGAACAGGTCACCGAAACGCATCGTCGTCTTCCGGTAAACCTTGTTGTAGGCGGCTCGACGTGGATCTCGCAGCCAACCCATTCCCTTACGGCCATAACCGGGAATGAGGGTGCGCCTGACAGTCCTCGTGACTCGACCACGCGTCCTGGCCGAGATGGTTCTGGACAGGCTGGGAGTACGAATTCCGAACTTCATGGACCCGATGATAGAAGGGACGAGCCATCCTGTAAGCCGGGTTCTGTGGCCCCTCAGGGCCGGTGATCATCCATCTGTGAACGCCATTACTGGCATCCTCCAGCCTTCCGGCTGCGCAGCCTACCCGGACGCTCAGGCGAGCAGCCCTCGAACACGTCCGCGACCTCGTGGTCTTCTTGGCCTTGCTCCGAGTGGGGTTTGCCGTGCCGTCACCGTCACCGATGACGCGGTGGGCCCTTACCCCGCCGTTTCACCCTCACCGGCCCGAAAGCCGGCAGTTTGTTTTCTGTGGCACTGTCCCGCGGGTCACCCCGGGTGGGCGTTACCCACCACCCTGCTCTGTGGAGCCCGGACTTTCCTCGACAGCTCAAGACTGCCGCGATCACCCGGATGGCTCGTCCGACCGTCGATTCTACGGTCATTGCCGCATCGTCGCCACACGGGCAACGGCGCAATTCTCAGAGAGACTCCTCGGTGCGCACCAGAATCCGGTCGCACTCCTCGCAACGCACGACGTCGTCCTCGGCGGCTGCGACATAGGTGCGCAGGTCAGCCGGATTCGCAGCAATGCCACATCCCTCACACACCCCGTGGACGAGCTTGGCACACCCCATCCCGGTGCGCTCGCGCAGCATCTCGTAGAGCTTGAGGAGATCAACCGGGACACCACCCGCCTGGGTCTCGCGAGACCGGCACAACTCGACCAGCTCGTCGTCGATCCCCTTGAGACCGGCATCGCGAGACGCGAGGACGGTGCGGATGTGGCCATCCAGCTCGATACGACGACGATCCGCGTCGGAGTGAGCGGCTTCGGCGTCCTCGACGGCCTGCATGGCATCGAGCTCGGCGTCCTCCAGCAGGCTGATGCGTCGCCCGAGATGCTCGATCTCCTCGGTCAGACCCTTCAAGGCCTTGTGGTCGGTGACGGAACCGGAATCGACGGTCTTCTGATTGCGCTCCATGCGGGCACGGGCCGGCTCGAGGTCGCCCTCGATGCGCTCCTGTTCCATCTTGGCGTCCGACAGCGCGGTCGACTTGGCGACGACCTCCTCGGCAAGGGTCCTGCGCTGGACCGCGAGGTCCTTGAGCTCGGCCAGCTCGGGCAGGGTCTGACGACGGTGCTGGGCACGGGCGATCAGACGGTCAGTCCGTGCAAGATCGAGAAGCTTCCACTGATCCTGTGCCGCGGCTTTCACGCTGACCTCCTGCGTTTCTGGCCCCGTTGAGCAGGCCCTGTTGACATGTGGGGTTCAGCCTACCTCCCGTAGGTAGGGGGATGCGCGGGGACGGCACCCTGCCTGACGGCGAATTGGTTTCCCCGGTCCGATGCGGGACCGTCTCGTGGCGGCCATCCTTTCCGGTGGGATCACCACCTCATGTCTCAGGGGGAATGCGACCGCTTCGGGGGATGCCGTCCGTCGGCGACCGGCAGGTGGTTGTCGACTCTGACGGCAGACGGGTGTGCGTCATCGAACACACCGACATCGACCTCGTTCCCCTCAAGGACACCACTGACGAGCCAGTCGTCGTCTGCCAGTACTTCCATGTCATCGGCACCTACACTGGGAGTCACACCATCAACCAACGGAGGTCCTGACACATATGACCGAGACGAGGTCGTCAGATCTGAACGAACAGATGAAGCAGGCCGAGGAGCAGAAGGTCCCCAAGCGTCAGACCCCGTTCTCCAAGGCCTTCGTCGAGTTCATCCCCACGGACTGGGCCCCCTACCCCGACGAGCTTCCTGAGCCGCTGGGCTCCGTGCCCTCGGCGACTGCTCACCGTGACGCCCTGGCCGCCCGCTTCGACGGGGACCGACTCGTCATTCCGGCTGGGCATCTCATGCGCCGCAACAACGACTGCGACTACCCCTTCCGTCCCAATACCGCCTTCGCCTACTACTCGGGCCTAGGCACCGACCGAGAACCCAATGCGGTGCTCGTCGTCGACACCACCGCCGAGACCCGAGACGTGCTGTACTTCAAGCCGCGTGCCCCGCGCACGGACCGAGAGTTCTACGCCGACCCGACCTACGGCGAGATGTGGGTCGGCAAGCGTGAGTCCTTGGAGGAGATGTCGGCCATGACGGGGCTCACCTGCCGCGACATCTCTCAGCTCAACAGTGCCTTGGCAGCCGGCGACGTGACGGTTCGTGTCATCCGTGACGCCGATGAGAACGTCACCGCGACCGTCGACTCCCTACGCCCCGAGGGCTCCGAGGAGGCCGACGAGGAGCTCTACGAGTTTTCCTCAGCCGCGCGTTTCTGCAAGGACGACTGGGAGGTCGAGCAGCTGCGCGACGCCTGCCTCAAGTCCAAGGTCGGCTTCGAGTCCATGATCGCCGAGATCCCGGAGGCCGTGCGCAAGGGACGCGGTGAGCGCTGGATGGAGGGCACCTTCGGACGGGTCGCCCGTCACCTCGGTAATGAGGTCGGCTACGGCTCGATTTGTGCCGCCGGTGACCACGCCAACACCCTGCACTGGGTGCGCAACGACGGGGACCTGCGTCCCGGGGAGCTCATCCTCATCGATGCCGGTGTCGAGGTCGATTCCCTCTACACCGCCGACATCACGCGTACCCTGCCGATCTCGGGCACGTTCTCCCCGGCCCAACGTCGGGTCTACCAGGCCGTCCTGGAGGCCCAGGACGCCGCCGCTGCCGTCGCCAAGGTCGGACACGACCACGCGGAGATCCACCAGGCGGCCATCCGCGTCATCTGCGAGTACCTCCACGAGTGGGGCATCCTGCCAGTCAGCGTCGAGGAGTGCCTCTCCCCGGAGGGCGGCCAGCACCGTCGTTGGATGGTCCACGGCACCTCCCACCATCTCGGCATGGATGTCCACGACTGTAACCAGGCACGTCGTCAGGACTACTCCGGACCGCTCAAGAAGGGCATGTGCGTCTCCGACGAGCCGGGCATCTACTTCAAGGAGACAGACCTCTTGGTCCCCGAGGAGTTCCGTGGCATCGGTGTCCGCATCGAGGACGACCTGTACATCACTGACGGTGAACCCGAGTGGCTGTCCAAGGACTGCCCACGTCAGATCGACGAGGTCGAGGCCTGGATGGCCGACATCTGGGGACGCACCTCCCACTGATCATCAGCACCCGCTGGTCACAAGCACTGCCGATGCGCAGCGCCGGGGTTTTCAGCCCCTAGCGCTGCGCATCGTCGCCGTCATGGTGAGGCACAGGATGAGGACGGCCGGGATGGCGTGCAGGGTTCCCAGACCGTGGTTCGACCCATTGACGGCGATGAGGATCCCGGCGACGATCTCGATGACGATGAGCACGGCGCACAGGATGTCCCAACCATTGCGACGCCCCCAGCGAGCCAGCAGGAAGACGATGGCCAGGATCATCCCGATGCCCCCAATGGCCTGCTGAGCCACCCAACCGGCCAACGGTCCATCGCCGGCGCCGCGCACGAACATGGCCCAGCCCATGCAACGGGTGAGCGACCCGGGGCCAGCAACCTGGACGGCGAAGAAGTGACCGACGACGAGGAAGACCACGGCACCGACGCCGAGCTTGGTTCGCCCATTCCAGATCCACGGGGAGCGCGGCCTGCGGGAGACGAAGAAGGCCCGCCACATCGCACCCATCGAGATGATGGCGGCCAGCAGGTCGAAGGACGCCTCGACGGCGTTGATCCCCCACTTGATCGTCATCATGCCGAAGATCCCGGAGGTCAGTGCGCCCAGCAGGGCGACGATCGGCAGGGCGACGAGCAACCTGTCGACCCGCCGATACACGATTCCGACAATGACGCTCGCGACCGCGAAGATGCCGACCGAGGCCGAGATGACGCGGTGGATGAACTCCACCCATGGCTGGGTCGCATCCATCGGAGTCAGGCGTCCGACATAACAGCCGGGCCAGTTCGGGCAGGATGCCGACGCATCGGTGGCACACACCGTTGATCCCAGAGCCAGAGTGACAGTGATGACGACGGCGGTGATCCCGAAGAGGATCGTCACCCCTTTCGGCACGGCGTTTCTGGTGGCGACGGTGTTGGTCATGAAAATCCTCGCTGGTGGTGATTGCCGTCAGTCATGGACCTAGGCTCGAACGGCCACGATCCTGCCACCACCACCGCCCGGACTTGTCGGCGGGTCTACCCGGAGAGGATCAGCCCTGGAAAGCCTTGGCCCTCATGAAGGGCATCTCGGCAACCATCTCACGAGCCTTGGCAGCCACCTTGTGCTCGGCCAGCACCTCGTAATGGGTGGCGACAACCTGCTGGACAGAGTTGAAGTCGCGCTCCCCACCCGACATCGCATACGTGATGGCAGCCGTGATCATCCCGATGATGACGCCCACGAGAAGACCCGTCAGCAACACCACGAAAATGGCCTCGCCGGTGGTGAAGAACATCATCATGAGGCCGACCAGCAGGCCCATGCCAAGTCCGGAGACGGCCCCCTGGCCGAGCACCGAACCCCAGGTACGACGACCGGTGACTCGCTCCATCGTCTTAAGGTCAGTTCCGACGATGCACAAGTTCTCGACCGGGAACTCCTTGTCGGACAGCTCATCGACAATCTTCTGGGCCGTCTCGTAATCGTCGACCACAACGACCGACTGCGGGTATTCAAGAGTGAACATGGCACTTGCCCTGCCCGGCATCACACTCATCGTCACAACTACCTCCTTGATCTGGACCACAGTGTACGGACAGCCAGCGACAGTCCCCAGTCGTCAGGTCACGCATCGTTACTGGCCCTCCGGGTAGATTGTGCGAGGTGAACAGGTCCCAGTCGGTATTCATCTCCCGGATTCGTGGCCTTCCCGTCATGGATGCCAACGGCGATCAGGTCGGCAAGGTCAAGGACGTCGTCGTCCAGATGCGTACCCCTGGCCGCGCCCCGCTCGTGCGCGGCCTCGTCGTCGAGCTCTTCGCACGTCGGCGGATATTCGTGCCCATGGTCCGGGTGCACGCCATCGACGCGGTGCAGATCATGATCTCGGGAACCGTCAACACCCAGGTGTTCTCCCGCCGCGTCTCCGAGACCCTCGTCGTCGAGGACCTCTTCGACCGTACCTTCACCCGCGACGGCAAGCAGGTGTGGGTGATGGACGTCTCGATGGCCCCGGTGCGCAGCCGCGAGTGGGAGATCAACGAGGTGGCCCTGGCCGAGTCCGGACGGGGCCGATTCATCCGCAAGACCCCCAGCAACCCGACCATCGTCGACTGGCGCGAAGTACCCTCCCTGGTGCTGGCCTCCCGACAGTCCACCGAGCGCACCATCGCCGAGATGCACGAAATGAAACCGGCCGACATGGCCCGCGAGTTGCACGACATGAATCCCCATCGTCGCGCCGAGGTGGCCATGGCCCTTGACGACGACCAACTCGCCAACGCCATCGAGGAGCTGCCGAAGGGCGAGCAGGTCTCCCTCATCACCGTCCTCGATCCTGACCGCGCCGCCGACATCCTCGAGGAGATGGACCCCGACGACGCCGCGGACCTCATCAAGGAGTTGCCGGACACCACCGCCCATCAGTTGCTGGCCCGCATGGAGCCTGACGACGCCGCGGATGTCCGCTCCCTGATGGCCTATACCGAGTTCACTGCCGGCGCCATGATGACCCCGGAGCCCGTCATCGTCGCCCCCGATGCCACCGTCGCCGACGCGCTGGCCCTGGTCCGCAACGAGGACATCACCCCTGCCGAGGCCTCCATGGTCTTCGTGTGTCGTCCTCCCACCGAGACCCCGACCGGCCGATATCTGGGAGCGGTGCACGTCCAGCGTCTGCTGCGCGAACCGCCCTCGACGATGGTCTCGGCCATCATCGACACTGATCTCGAACCCATGCGCACGGACGCCCCGGTGGGTGCGGTGAGCCGCTATTTCGCCACCTACAACCTCGTCGTGGTCCCGGTCGTCAATGAGACGAACCAGCTCGTCGGGGCAGTGGCCGTTGACGACCTACTCGACCACCTGCTGCCCGCCGACTGGCGGGGCGACCAGATGGACGGCGAGCTTCTGGAGGTGAACCATGGCTGACGGCGATCAGAGGATCCACGACGCCGATCGCCTCGACATCCCGGGATCGCGCAAGGCCAGACGCCCCAAGGTGCAGCTGGACTCCGAAAAGTTCGGCCAGTTCGCCGAGGCCACCGCCAGGTTCATGGGAACCGCGAAATTCCTCGCGTACATGACGGTCGTCGTTCTCGCCTGGATCATCTGGAACCTCGTCGCGATCTACAAGCTGCGCTTCGACCCGTACCCGTTCATCCTGCTCAACCTGTTCTTCTCCACCCAGGCCTCCTACTCGGCTCCCCTCATCCTGCTGGCCCAGAACCGCCAGGAGGACCGTGACCGGGTGTCGATGGCCGAGGACCGCCGAGTGGCCGCCCAGTCCCGTGCTGACATGGAGTTCCTGGCCAGGGAGGTCGCCTCCATCCGGATGCAGATGGGTGAACTGGCGACCCGTGACTACCTGCGCTCCGAGCTGCGGGACGAATTGCGCTCCCTTCTGGAGGAGATTGAGGCCTCTCCGGCGCCCTCCGGATCGCGCTGATCGGAGTCGGTTCGCGATCGGCGAGTTGTCCGAGGGGCCCAACGGTGTGTAGACAAGTCAGCATGAGCACCGATAACCCGTTGGTCGAGGCCGTTGCCGAAGCTCTCACGCACGTCAATGACCCCGAGATCAAACGCCCCATCACCGATCTCAACATGGTTGATGAGATCACCGTTGATGATCAGGGACGCGCCTTCGTCCGCGTCCTGCTGACCGTGTCCGGATGCCCCCTCAAGACTGAGTTGCGCGAGCAGGTGACCGAGGCCGTCCGCGGTGTCGATGGGGTCACCAGCGTTTCCGTCGAGCTCGGCACCATGACTGACGAGCAGCGTGATGCCCTCAAGGTGCAGCTGCGCGGCGGCGTCCCCGAACGCGTCATCCCCTTCGCCCAGCCCGGAAATACCACCAAGGTCATCGCGGTGTCCTCCGGCAAGGGTGGCGTCGGCAAGTCCTCGGTGACCGTCAACCTGGCTCTGGCCCTGGCTCAGTTGGGTCGCGAGGTCGGCCTGCTGGACGCTGACATCTATGGCCACTCAGTACCTGACATGCTCGGCCTGGGTGACGCCCACCCCACTCCCCTCGATGACATGCTGTTGCCGGTCCCTGGTCTGGGAATCAAGTCGATCAGCATCGGCATGATGAAGCCCAACAAGTCCGACGTCATCGCCTGGCGCGGCCCGATCCTCGACCGTGCTCTCACCCAGCTGCTGGCTGACGTCCACTGGGGCGACCTCGACTACCTCCTCATCGACCTTCCGCCCGGCACCGGCGACATCGCCATGAGCCTGGGCCAGAAGCTGCCCAACGCCGAGGTCCTCGTCGTCACCACCCCGCAGCAGGCTGCCTCCGAGGTCGCCGAGCGTGCCGGAACGATGGCCGGGATCATGCAGCAGCGTGTCATGGGCGTCGTCGAGAACATGTCGTGGCTGGAGGTCACCGCCCCGAAGTCGGGCGAGACCTTCCGCGTCGACCTCTTCGGCACTGGCGGTGGCCAGAAGGCTGCTGATGCCCTGTCGGAGCGTCTGGGCACCGAGATCCCGCTGCTGGGCCAGATTCCGCTGGACGCCGATCTGCGCAGCGGCGGCGACGAGGGGGACCCCATCGTCCTCGCCCACCCGGAGTCCCCGGCTGCCAAGGCCATCCACGCACTGGCGAGCACCATCGACTCCCGCCCGCGCGGACTGGCCGGGATGAACCTGGGAGTCTCCCCAGTCTGATCAACCATTACGAAGAACTGGTCCCCGGTCAGTACTGACCGGGGACCAGTTCTTCTCTGGATCATCTGCGAGGCGAATCAGGTCGCCTCGGTGTCGAAGGGCACCGGCTGGCTGGAGTCGTGCACTGACTCCGGGCCCGATTCCGACGGCGCCTCCGGCAACCCTTCCGAGTTGCGGATGTCTGCCAGGCCCAGGTCGAGGTCGGATCGAACGTCGGACAGGTCAGACTTGATCTCGTCAATGTCATCCTGCAGACCATCGAGAACGTACTTCCGCACGAAGTTCTGCGGCTTGAGGTCCTGGTAGTCGAGATCAGCGAACTGCGGTCCCAGCTCGCTGCGGAGCTGATCCCTCGTGTTGTTCGCGATGTTCTTGAGGTAGTGATAGACGCGCGCCGCCTTGCGGGCCATCTCGGGCAACTTGTCAGGCCCAAACATGAGCACAGCAATGATGATGAGTACCGCGATTTCCGCTGGACCTGCTGTGGACATGCCCCATATGCTACCCCGGAATTCGGCCTCCCCATGTCACTGCAGGGTTATCACAGCTGAGTACGATCCAGTAGATCGAAGAAGGGCTCGGTGTGCTCGGGCGTCGGCATGGTCTGGGGAAGACGAACCCCGCCGACGTCAAATCCTTGGTGCGCCAGCCCGGCCTTGACCATGGCGACACCCTGGGCGGCAAAGACTCCGGTGAGAACCGGCAGGATTTCGCGGTAGATCGCCAGGGCCTCGTCAATCCGCCCTTCGACGTAAGCGTCGATGACCTCATGCATTCGCCTGCCGGTGAAGTGGGTCGACGTCCCGATGAGTCCGACCCCACCGACCGACAACAGGGCCGGTGTGATGGCGTCATCGCCGGAGTAATAGGCCAGGGTGGTGTTGGCCATCACCGTTGCCGACTCGACGACCTGCCCCTTGGCGTCCTTGACGGCCACGATGTTGGGATGGTCGGCCAGCTCGATGAGGGTCTTCGTCTCGATCGGGGTTCCGCTGCGACCGGGAATGTCGTAGAGCATGATCGGCAGATCGGTGGCGTCGGCGACGGTGGTGAAGTGCTCGATCAAGCCAGCTTGAGAGGGCTTGGAGTAGTACGGGGTGACGACCAACAGTCCGTCCGCGCCGGCATCGGCAGCCTGACGGGCCAGCTCAACGGTGTGGGCGGTGTCATTGGTCCCGACACCGGCAACGATCGCAGCGTCCGACCCGACGGCATCGACGGCGGCCCTGACCATGTCAACCTTCTCGGCATCAGTGGTCGTCGGGGACTCGCCGGTCGTGCCATTGACGACGATGCCGTCATTGCGCTGCTCATCGACGAGTCTGTGCGCCAATTCGCCGGCCCGACGCAGGTCGACCACCCCTTCGGACGCCATCGGAGTCACCATGGCCGTGAGCAAACGGCCGAAAACGGGAGCAGACATGCGAGACCTCCTTGTATACCTGGTGCCCATGGTAGCCACGAGATGCCCTCGGCGGGCTAGGCTGTCCGTGTGAGTCCAGCACAGCCCAGACATCAAGCCCCAGACGCCCGGTCATGGGAGTACGCCGACGGCTTCGTCGCCCCCTCGCCGGCCCTGCAGGAGGCCCGCGAGGCCGCACGTGCCGATCAGTGGGAGGTGCTCGGCAACGGCGCCACTGCCCTGCTGACCTTCCTGGCACGCACCATGCAGGCCAGCAACGTCGTCACCGTCGGTACTGACGCGGGCGTCTCCGCCCTAGCCCTGTTGGAGGGCATGACCGACAAAGGCGTGCTGACCAGCATCGATCCCGATGCCGAGCGTCAGGCTGCCGCCCGCAAGGTCCTCTCCCTGGCACGAATCCGCTCCAACCGGGTGCGCCTCATCACCGGCACCCCACTGGACGTGCTGCCCAAGCTGCGCGACGACGCCTACGACATGGTCCTCATCAACGGTGACCGGCTGGAGTACGTCGAGTACGTCTCCCAAGCACTGCGTCTGCTGCGTCGGGGCGGAGTCGTCATCGCCAATGCCGCACTGGCCAACAACCACGTCGCGGACCCTGACAACGAAGACGACGACACCCTCATCATCCGCGAGACCCTCGACTCGGTGCTGGAGACCGAGGAGTTCACCCCCGTCCTACTGCCGGTGGGCGACGGTCTGCTGCTGGCGACGAAGGGCTGATCCCGATCAGCCACGACGAAGCGGCTCCCCGATGATCCGGGGAGCCGCTTCGTCGTGCGTCCTGTGAATCGTCCGATCAGTAGGGGACGGTGATGCCCTTGCCGACCACCGTCACACCGCCTGGAGAGACGGTGAATCCGCGAGCGCGGTCGTGGTCGTGGTCGACGCCCACCTGGGCCCCGTCGGGAACGACGACGTTCTTGTCAAGGATGGCGCGGTGGACGGTGGCGTTGGACCCGATTGTCACGTTGTTCATGACGATCGACTCGTCGACACGAGCCCACCTCTCGATGCGGGCGCGCGGACCCAGCACCGTGCGGTAAATGTCAGTTCCGGAGATGATGCACCCGGCCGAGACCAGGGTGTCATCGCAGGAGCCACGCATCACGAACTTGGCGCCAGGAGCCTGTTCCTGCATGGTCCAGATGGGCCAGTCAGGGTTGTACAGGTTGAACTCCGGCTCGACCGACACCAGGTCCATGTGTGCGTCGTGGTAGGCATCGATGGTGCCCACGTCTCGCCAGTAATCAGCGTCCTTGTCGGTGTTGCCCGGAACCTCGTTGTCGCGGAAGTCGTAGACCTGGGCATCGGAGGCGTTGACGAACCTGGGGATGATGTCGCCGCCCATGTCATGGCGCGAATCGGCAGTGTGAGAGTCGTCGTGCAAGGCCTGTACCAGAGCCTCGCGGCTGAAGATGTAATTACCCATGGAGGCGAAGGACTCGTCCGGGGAATCCGGCAGGCCAGGCGGATCAGCGGGCTTCTCAAGGAACTCGGTGATCCTGTGGTTCTCGTCGGCATCGATGATTCCGAAGGCAGAGGCCTCCTTGCGAGGCACCCGGATCCCGGCGACGGTGCATCCCAGACCGGAATCGATGTGGTACTGCAGCATGGCGTCGACGTCCATCCGGTAGATGTTGTCGGCACCAAACACCACGACGTAATCGGGGTTCTGGTCGTTGATGAGGTTGAGGGACTGGTAGATGGCGTCGGCGCTACCCTGGTACCAACGGGGCCCGAGACGCTGCTGGGCCGGGACCGGGGTCACGTACGACCCCAGCATCGTCGACATCCTCCATGTGATGGAGATGTGACGGTCGAGGGAGTGCGACTTGTACTGGGTCAGCACCGCGATCTGGGTGAGGCCCGAGTTCGCCAAGTTCGACAGCACGAAGTCGATGAGCCGATAGGTACCGCCGAACGGAACGGCTGGTTTGGCACGGTCCATCGTGAGGGGCATGAGGCGTTTGCCCTCGCCGCCAGCGAGGACGATGGACAGAACCTTGGGACGCGTCTTTGCCATGGCCCTCAATCTACCGCCACCGAGCCCCTGAGGGGCGATGATTACGACCCCAAACGGGCACTGTCGTGGAGAGTTTCTGATTCGTTGACAACAAGGCCACCCTATTGACCTGTCGGCGCCGTCTTTGTGGGACGATCAAGCCATGTACGTGTCCGTCATGACCCGCGAATACCCTCCTACCATCTACGGAGGCGCCGGCGTCCACGTCGCGCAACTCGTCCCCCATCTCCGCAACCTCATCGACGTCGATGTGCAGTGCATGGGAGAGCCACGCGAGGGAGCCACCGCCCATGCCGAGAACTACCCGGAGGGCGCCAACGGCGCGCTGCGGGCCTTCGGAGCTGACCTGTCCATGGTCAATGCGATCCCTGACGGGATCGATCTCGTCCATTCCCACACCTGGTACGCCAATCTCGCTGGTCTACTGGCCGGCGTCTTCCATGACGTCCCGCATGTCATCAGCGCCCATTCCCTGGAACCCGACAGGCCGTGGAAGGCCGAGCAGCTCGGTGGCGGATACCGGCTGTCCTCGTGGGCCGAGAAGACGGCCTACGACGCCGCCGACGCCATCATCGCGGTCTCAGATGGTATGCGGAAGGACGTGCTGCGCGCCTACCCGGAACTCGACCCGGACAAGGTACACGTGGTGCGCAACGGTGTGGACACCGAAGAGTTCCACCCCGTCACCGAGACCGACGTCTGCCGCGAGATCGGCATGGATCCGGAGCGTCCATCGGTGGTCTTCGTGGGACGCATCACCCGTCAGAAGGGTCTGATTCATCTGGTGCGCGCCGCTGCCGAACTCGATCCCGACACTCAGCTCGTCCTGCTGGCAGGAGCGCCGGACACCCCCGAGATCGGTGAGGAGTTCAAGACAGCTTTCGACGAGGTGCGGGCTTCCCGCAAGGCCCCGGTCATCTGGGTCCAGGAGATGCTGCCGCGTCCGTCGGTCCGTCAGGTGCTCTCGGCCGCCACGGTCTTCGCGTGCCCCTCGGTCTACGAGCCGCTGGGCATCGTCAATCTCGAGGCCATGGCCTGCGCCACCCCGGTGGTCGCCTCCCGAGCCGGTGGCATTCCGGAGGTCGTCGTCGACGGGACGACTGGCCATCTGGTCAGTGGGGTCCCGACCGACTCTTCGACCCCCGAGCAGGTGGCCGGCTTCGAGTCGGCCTTCGCCGCAGCGATCAACAACCTCACCCGCGATCCGGAGCGCGCCAAGGCTTTCGGAACCGCTGGTCGTCAACGCTGCATCGATGAGTTCTCCTGGGCACGGATCGCCGAGCAGACCGTTGAGGTCTACAAGACTGCCATCAATCGTCACAACGCCTGAGAGATCCGTATGAATGCAGTCGTGCCCAGCTCCTCGGAGCCGGGCACGACCGTCTCTCAGCCGTCTGCGTCAGCCAACGACACTCTGGAGGCACTCGAGCAGTTCCTGGGCTTCGTCAGCGTTGAGTTCAACAACTAGCCGACCGCCACCTTCGACTGGAACGCGCATGATGATGCCACGGCCCTCCTTCGTGACCTCCATGGGACCGTCTCCGGTACGGGGCTTCATAGCTGCCATGTCACTCTTCCTCAATCACTGGGCAGTGGTGCAACCCCCATTATTCCGTATCCAGGCCCTTTCCGTTAGGGGCGTGCTCCGCAGTGTCCGCGAAACCCTCCTTTGGGGCTGCCTCCAACTGGGCTGCCATACGGTCGAGCAGCTGATCCACCTGGCGCATGGAATAGCCTCTCGGCACCACCGCGAAGTGGGCCGAACGCAGGTCATCGGCGCTCAGATCGCCCTCGGGCAGGTCAGGGACCGGACGATCATCGACGACCGCCGGCACCTGCCCAAACTTGCCAGAAGCTGCCAGCACCGCCAGTCCGATGATGACGATGACAAGCCCACACAACGCCCACACCATCAGTGATCTCCTTCCGAACGCTCACGAAGCCACGACTCCAGCGCTCGGGCGCAATCGTCGAGGCTGGACAACTTGCAACACTCATCGGCCTTGTGGGCGTACATCGCGTCGCCAGGCCCGAAATTGAGGGCTGGACGTCCCATCTCGAAGAACCGAGCCACGTCCGTCCAGCCGTATTTCGGCATCGGGGTCGTTCCGACCGATCGGGCGAAGGACCGAGCCAGCGGCTTGTCGAGGCCCGGCCGCGCCGGGGAGGACAGATCGAGGATCTCCATCGTCCAGTCGGCGAACATGGTGCGCATCATCTGTTCGGCCTGCTGAGCGGTCTTGTCAGGGGCGAACCGGTAGTTGATCTGGACCGTGGCAGTTGGGGGGACGACGTTGCCGGCCAGTCCACCCTGCACCATCGTCGCGTTGAGTCCTTCATGATAAGTCAGCCCATCGACCTCGACGAGGTGGTCGCCGTCAGCCTGCCAGTCCTGCAGGATCTGGAGGATCGGCAATAGGTCATGAATGGCATTGTGACCAGCCCAGGATCGGGCGGAATGGGCAGCCTGCCCCTCGGTCGTCAGGGTGAACCTCATCGTCCCCTGACAGCCTCCCTCGATGATGGCATCGGTGGGCTCCATGAGGATGGCCAGGTCGCAGTCGAGCAAGCTCTCGTCGTGAGATCGCACCTTGAGCAGCCCGTTGTGTTCGGCGGCGATCTCCTCCGCTTCGTAGAACACCCAGGTGATGTCGCGACTGGGCGCGGCCAGGGTCGCTGCCAGATGCAGTGCGACGGCCACTCCCCCCTTCATGTCGCAGGTTCCCCTGCCGACCAGGTAGTCACCGTCGTCGCGGGTCTCGACGTGGCTGGGGAGATTGTCAGCCACCGGAACGGTGTCCAGGTGACCAGCGACGAGGACACGGGAATCCCGGCCCAGGTTGGTGGCCGCCACGATCGAGTTTCCGATCCTCGTGACCGTCAGATGGTCACAACCTCGCAGGGATTCCTCGACGGTGTCAGCGAGCTGATCCTCATGGAGACTTTCGGAGCGAATGTCCACGATGTCGCGAAACAGGTCATGGAGGTCACCAGCGAGGTCGAGTTGCATGATCTTCACTGTACTGAACCGTCTGGCACCAGGCTCTCGACCACCTCAATGCCGGTTCCACAGGGACTTGGCAGCTGCCCGCAGCAAGGGGCCTGTCCCCACCTCGGACAGGCCCGGACCGGAGACATCTCTCTTCGGCTCGTGGTTTGTGATCTCGGTCAGCACCCCGTCGGCCATCCTCAGTACCCGGTCGCAGTGATCGACGAGACGCTCGTCATGGGTCACCATGACGGTGCATTTACCGCGGGAATGAGTCTGATCAGCAAGGATCTCGGCCACGTCGAAGGCCTTCTCGGTGTCCAGGGACGCCGTCGGTTCATCGGCCAGCACGATCTCCGGGTCGTGATGCAGGGCCGTGGCAATAGCCACCCGCTGACGTTCACCTCCCGACAGGTCACCGGGATAGGCGTCGACGTAATGGGGGATCTTGAGGGACTCCAGCAACTCGTCCCGACGCGCGCGATCCAGCGGGAAATGATCCACCTTGCCATGGAGCACGAACTGGTCACCGACGGTGAGGAAAGGCACCAGTCCGGAGGCCTGCAGGACGAAACCCAGCTTGGCGAACCTCATCCGAGACCGTTTCTTCTCGGGCAGGGCGGAGAAGGGTTGGTCGTCAATGATCACCTCTCCGGTGCTTGGCGTACGCAGGCCACCCATAATCGTCAGCAGGGTGGATTTCCCGGACCCGGAAGGCCCGAGGATTCCGACGAATTCGCCTCGGTTGAGCGAGAGGTCGGTCTCGGCAAGGGCCTGGATCGTCTCGTCCCCGTCGTTGAACTGTTTGGAGACCCCGTCGAGACGCAGTACTGGACTTGTCATGAAATCGCCTCCACGGGATCGATGCCGGAGATGACCTTGACCGACAACAAACCACCGATCACGGAGAACAGGGCGAATACTGCCGTGGTTATTCCGTAAAGCCACCAGGTGAACTGGAAGGGCACCTTGTCCGGCAGGACAGTACCCGTCAGGAGGGTCAGGGCCAGGCCGACCGCCAATCCGACGAGGGCCAGGAGCAGGGTCTGGATCGCCCCGGAACGGACGAGGCAGCTCGTCGGCACCCCGCGGGCCTTGAGGATCCCGAGGGCCGCTCTCTTCTGCAAGGTGAGGACGTAGACGAAGATCCCAAGTGCGAAAGAGACAATGATGACAAGTGCGCCGATCATGAGGCCGAAGGTGAGGACTTGGGCGTCGTACCCGGCGAGGGTCTTGACGAAGTCGTCACTCGACAGCGTCGTCAATTCGGCCTTGCCGAGGTCGCGAGCCTGTGACGGACTCCAGCCGATCCGACTCACGACGGCATTGACGGCCACCGGCGCATCCGTCGGTGGTTCCTTCGCAAGAGCCTTCTCGTCGACAAAGATCACCGGGGTGGCCTGGAAGGTCTGATCGTGGGTGAAACCGACGATCGTCCAGGTGTGGGAATTGGAGTTGAGTTGCAGCTTGTCCCCCACCTGCCAGCCTTCACGGGCGACGGTGTCATCCACGACGATCTCGGAGTCCGGGTGCTCAATGCTGCGTCCCTCGGTGATACCACCGCCAACCTTGTCAGGGGCCAGGAACCCGGATCGATCAATACCGAAGGCGAAAGCACTCACCTTCGCCCGACCCGACTGGGATGAATCGGCAGCCTTGAGCACCACCCCCGAGACGACCAGGGGCTCAACATCATTGTCCGTGGTCGCCACCTCGACCTGGTCCTTCGACAGGCGCGAGGCCGTCACCGACTCATTGGAATCGTCCGTGAGAGCCACCGACGTGGCGTCCCAGTCGTCGATGGCTGAGCGGTAGGAGTGGGCGAGTCCGGTCGCCAGAGATGCCAGGAAGAAAGCCAGGTACGCAATCAGCGCGATGACGGCAACGATGAGGGCGAATCGTCCACGCTGATGACGAATCTCTCGGAGGGCCAGAAACATGGGCGGCACCTTTCCACGACCCTTCAATCGAGTGGACGGCACCGACCTAGTGGACGGCACCGACACCGTTAGGTCGTGCCAACCTGCAACTAGACTCGTGGTCATGACGCAGACGACGACTTCACAAACCGCCCCGACCGACCGTCAGGCCTGGGGTTGGGGATTGGCCACCGTCCATGAGGACGGCGATGTCCTGGACACCTGGTACCCCGAGCCCAAACTGGGCGCCCCTGGTGAATCCGAGGTCCTTGACGACCTGTACCGAGTCACCGAAGCCGGTCGTGACGCCATTCGCAACGTGCACACCGAGGTGGTGCGCACCGTCATCAATCTCGACGAGGCACCAGGTGACGTCCCCGACGCCTACCTGCGTCTGCACCTGCTGTCATCGCGCATGGCTCAGCCCCGCACCATCAACCTCGACGGCATCTTCGGTGTGCTGCCCAACAACGCGTGGACGACCATCGGCCCGATCCGGATGGCCGATCTGGAGAAGGCACGAATGGAGGCGCGCATCGCCCATGCCCCCTTCACCGTCCTGCTCGTCGACAAGTTCCCGCGCATGGTCGACTTCGTTATTCCCACCGGGGTGCGCATTGGTGACGCCGATCGCGTCCGTCTGGGAGCCCATCTGGCCGAGGGAACCACCGTCATGCACGAGGGGTTCGTCAACTTCAATGCTGGCACCTTGGGGCACTCCATGGTCGAGGGACGCATCAGCCAGGGTGTCGTCGTCGGCGACGGTACCGACATCGGCGGCGGCGCCTCCATCATGGGGACCCTGTCAGGAGGCGGCAAGGAGCAGGTGACGATCGGAGAGGGCTGCTTGCTGGGCGCCGAGGCCGGAATTGGGATCTCCCTGGGCGACAACTGCGTCGTCGAGGCGGGCCTCTATGTCACTGCCGGCACCAAGGTGACCCTGCCCGACGGCAAGGTCGTCAAGGCCTCGGAGCTGTCCGGCGCCGACGACATCCTCTACATCCGCGACTCGACGACCGGTGTCGTCAAGGCTCTCGAACGTGGCCACCACAAGATCGAGCTCAACACGGATTTGCACCAGAACTGACATGACGAAGTCCTCATCCCGCCGGGCCCGCCCTGCCACCACGCGACGACCCCAGGGTCGACGCAGGCGCCGTTCCACCAATCCCGCCAGGTCGATAGCTGCCCTCGTCGTGGTGTTGGCGATCTTGGCGGGGCTGGGCTGGGGAGGCTACAAGGTGTGGAAGACCGTCGACCCGTTCGACACCGTCGAGCCGGAGGGCTGCCGGGTGACAGCGTCCGGCCAGTCCTACGACCTTGACCTGGAACAGTCCCAGAACGCCGCCATCATCACTGCCGAGTCGATTCGACGCGGCCTGTCGGCCCATGCAGCCACCGTCGCCCTGGCGACCGCCATGCAGGAGTCGAAGCTGCGCAACATCGACTATGGCGATCGTGACTCCTTGGGACTCTTCCAGCAGCGTCCCTCCCAGGGATGGGGAACTTCCAAGCAGATCATGGACCCGTGGTACTCCTCCGGGAAGTTCTATGAGGAGCTGGTGAAGTTCGGAAATTGGAAGGACATCAGCATCAATGACGCCGCCCAGCAGGTGCAGCGCTCCGGATACCCGGAGGCCTACCGCAAGCACGAGCCGCTAGCCAAGGCATGGGCATCAGCGCTGACTGGCCACTCCCCCTCGGCCTTGTCCTGTGTCAACAGGTCCTCCGAGACGACCACGATTGACAAGCTCATTCAGACGGTGCGCAAGGGGATGGCCGACAAGATCGCCATCCAGACCACGGGGGCGACGGCGACCTTCGCCGCCAGGGACCTGGTCTCAACCCGGGCAGCGGTGGCCTTGACGATGGCGAGCACGAATCTGGGGCCGATCGATCGCGCCACCGTCGCGACGACGAGTTGGAGTGCTGACCCCGATCACCACGCCTCATGGAGTGCAGCATCCGGCCCGTCATCGAGCCCTGCTGTCAGCGGGACGGGCCGAGTCACCGGCACCGTCACCGCCCGCAGCTGACTCTCAGTGAGACTCGGACAGCCTCTCGGCCGCGGTGTTGACCCTCTCGTCAGTGGCCGTCAGCCCAATGCGGACGTGGTCGGAGCCACCGTCGACGTAGAAGTCCCCTGGTGAACAGAGAATGCCCAGATCAGCCAACCTGTCCAGGGTTGCTCGGCAGTCCTCCTCATGAGTCGCCCACAAGTAGAGAGATCCCTCGGAGTGGTCGATCCGGAAACCAGCCTGTTCGAGGGCAGGCTTGAGGACGTCACGGCGCAGCTGGTAGCGCTTTGCCTGTTCCAACACATGGGATCGGTCCGACAGAGCAGCCTGCATGGCCTCGGCGACCGGGGCCGGAATCATGAGACCGGAGTGCTTGCGCAAGGTGAGCAACTCACGGGTGAGGTCGGCGTCACCGACGACGAAGCCCGCACGATATCCAGCCATGTTCGAGCGCTTGGACATCGACAGACAGGCAAGCAGACCGGTGACGTCACCACTGTTGACCCTTTCGTCGAGGACGGAGATGGACTTCCCCTCCCAGACGAACTCGCCGTAGCACTCATCGGAGGCCAGCACGGCTCCGGTGCGGCGAGCCAGTTCAACCCAAGCCTTCATCTCGTCGAGGTCGAGGATGCGACCCGACGGGTTGGCCGGCGAATTGATCCAGATGAGATCGGGGGTGCCCTCGACCTCATCGGGCTCGTCGACGGCCTGCACGGTGGCTCTGGCAAGCTGGGCACCAACGCGGTAAGTCGGGTAGGCGCAGGCCGGAATGACGATCATCGAGTCCGGGCCCAGGCCAAGCTGGCTTGGCAACGACGCCACCAATTCCTTAGTCCCGATGACCGGCAGGACACTGTTCTCGTCGAGATGCGCCGGCGCGCCCCAGACCTGCTTCATATGGTCCAGGATGCCGGCTCGCAGGGCAGGGGTCCCCCACACCTGCGGGTAACCGTGGGCGTCGCTGAACGCCGTCAGGGCCTCGGTGACGACCTGGGGAGTCGGGTCAACCGGGGTGCCCACCGACAGGTCGACGATGCCACCTGGGTGGGCCTGTGCCTTGGCCTTGGCGTCAGCGATGGTGTCCCACGGGAAGATGGGCAGACTGGCTGAGACGATACGGCGACTCATTCGCCCTGCGGGGGCAGGGCCTCGACGGCCGGGTGGTCCTTGTGGGTCGGGCCGAGGCGGGCAGCACCACCCGGGGAACCCAGCTCGTCGAAGAACTCGGCGTTGATGTCGAGGAACTTCTCCTGATCGCCGGGCAGGTCATCCTCGTAGTAGATGGCCTCGACGGGGCAGACGGGCTCACATGCACCGCAGTCGACGCACTCCTCAGGATGGATGTAGAGGCTGCGCTCACCCTCGTAGATGCAGTCGACGGGGCACTCCTCGACGCAGGCACGATCCTTGACGTCCACGCAGGGCAGACCGATGACGTAGGTCACGTCTTCTCCTTGTTCCGGCCCTGACAAGGGGCCTGATAGACATTCACCGTCATCATAGTGCCGCGCCATGACATCCGTCTTCGGGGATGCACCGACGCCCATGACCGTCGGACGATCATGGGCGTCGGAATCAGGTTGTCAGCGTGCCTCAGAGAGCGGTGACCAGGGCGTCAACACTGGCCTTGGCATCACCGAAGAGCATCCGGGTGTTGTCGGCGAAGAACAGCGGGTTCTCGACGCCGGCGTAACCGGGCTTCATGGACCGCTTGAAGACGACGACCTCATGGCCCTCCCACACATGGAGAACCGGCATGCCCGAGATCGGGGTACCGGGATCCATGGCGGACGGGTTGACGGTGTCGTTGGCTCCGATGACCAGGACGATGTCGGCGTCAGCGAAGTCGTCGTTGATCTCGTCCATCTCCATGACGATGTCGTAAGGCACATGGGCCTCGGCGAGCAGCACGTTCATGTGGCCGGGCAGACGACCGGCGACCGGGTGGATCGCGAACCTGACGTCCACTCCCTTGTCGCGCAGCTTCTTGGCCAGCTCGGCCACCGGGTACTGGGCCTGGGCCACCGCCATGCCGTATCCGGGAGCGATGATGACCGAGGAGGCGTCGGACAGCTGGGAGGCCAGCTCATCAGCCTTGATCTCGGTGATCTCACCGTCCGGGCCGTCACCCTCAACGGCCGGGGCATCGCCGAAGCCGCCCAGGATGACCGACACGAAGGAGCGGTTCATGGCCTGGCACATGATGTAGGACAGGATGGCGCCAGAGAAGCCCACCAGGGCACCCGTGACGATGAGCACCGGGATGTGGAGGCTGAATCCGGAGAAGGCAGCCGCCCAACCGGAGTAGCTGTTCAGCATCGAGATGACGACCGGCATGTCAGCGCCACCGATGGCGGCAACCAGGTGGAAACCGAGGAACAGGGAGGCCAGCGTCAGGAGGACCAGCGGCAGCCAGGCGATGCCTCCGGAAACGTTGGAGAACCAGATGCCGCAGCCGATGATGACGACCAGCAGGCCGAGGTTGATCCAGTTGCGCCCGGGCAGGGTCAGCGGCTTCGAGGGAACCTTGCCCGACAGCTTGCCCCAGGCCACCAGGGACCCGGTGAAGGTCAGGGCACCGATGAAGATGCCAATCCAGATCTCGGAGAGCTGGAAGGTGCTGGCACCGGTCCCCTCCTCGGCGAAGGCGTTGAAACCGATGAGGACGGCAGCAAGACCGACGAAGGAGTGCAGCTGAGCGATAAGCTCAGGCATTCCCGTCATCTCGACCTTGAGGGCCTTCCACACACCGAAGGCACCACCGATGAGCATCGGGATGAAGAGGAGGACCATGGACACCGGGGAGTATCCCGGCAGCTTCACCAGGGCGACGATCGTCGCGATGATCGCGATGACCATGCCGAGGATGCCGTATGCGTTGCCCTTCTTCGAGGTCTCGAACTTGGACAGACCAGCGAGGGCGAAGATGAACAGCAGGCCCGAGATGATGAAGGAGGCGTTGACGAAGTTCACCAACGACCCGGCCATCGGGGCAATGAGAAGTGTTGACGTCATGGATCAGGCCTTCCTGAACATCTTGAGCATGCGCTGGGTGACCGTGAAACCGCCGAAGATGTTGATACTGGCGATGAGCACAGTCAACGCGGCGACGATCCGGATACCCCACGATTCACTGCCGAGCTGGGTGATGGCACCGACGATGATGATGCCGCTGATGGCGTTGGTGACACTCATCAGCGGGGTGTGGAGGGCGTGGGTGACGTTCCACACCACGTAGTAGCCGACGACCACAGCGATCGCGAAGGTGCCGAAGAGGGCGACGAACTCCGTCGGGGAGAAGGTCAGCAGGGTGATGAGCGCGATCGACAGCACAGCGACGATGCCGAAGGTCTGGGGCCACGGACGCGGATTCTTCTCGGGGACAACCGGGGTCTCGGTTTCGGCCTTGGCGACCGGCTGGGGAGCAGCAGCGACCTGGACCGGTGGCGGCGGGAACGCCACCTGGCTCTCGTGGCACACCGTCATGGTGCGGATAACCTCGTCGTCGAAGTTGAGGACGAGCTCTCCGTTCTTCTCGGGGGTCGCCAACTTCAGCAGGTTGACGAGGTTGGTGCCGTAGAGCTGACTGGCCTGACCCGGCAGACGGGATGGCAGGTCGGTGTAGCCGATGATCGTCACGCCGTTGTCGGTGACGTAGGACTCACCTGGACGGGTGAGCTCACAGTTGCCACCACCCAGGGCAGCGAGGTCGACGATGACGCTGCCGGGCTTCATGGCAGCGACCATCTCGGCGGTGATGAGCTTCGGGGACGGCTTGCCCGGGATGGCAGCCGTGGTGATGATGACGTCATCCTTACCCGCCTGCTCCATGTAGAGCTCAGCAGCGCGGGCGTTGTAATCGTCGCTGGCCTCCTTGGCGTAGCCATCGGAGCTGACGCCCTGATCGGAGTCACCGGTGCGCACGTGCAGGAAGGTGGCACCCATCGACTGCACCTGCTCGGCGGTCTCCGGACGGACGTCGGTGGCGTAGACCTCGGCCCCCATCGAGTTGGCGGCACCCAGCGCGGCCAGGCCGGCGACACCGGTACCGATGACGAAGACCTTGGCCGGCGCAACCTTGCCAGCAGCCGTGACCTGGCCGCCAAAGGTTCGACCGTACGCGAATGCAGCCTCCACGACAGCCCGGTAACCCGAGATGTTGGCCATCGAGGACAGAGCATCCATGGACTGAGCACGCGAGATACGCGGAACCATGTCCATACTCAGGCCGGTGATGCCGGCGGCAGCCAGCTTCTCGGTAAGGGCAAGATCCTGACGCGGATGAAGGAAAGTGACGAGGACAGTGCCGGAGCACATGAGGGCGATCTGGTCGTCGGTGGGTTCATTGACGGCCAGCACGAGGTCGGCCTTCCACGCCTCCCCCGGTCCGACGATCCTGGCTCCGGCCTCTTCGTACGCGTGGTCAGGCAGAGCGGCGTGATCGCCAGCTCCGGACTCGACGACCACCTCGTAGCCGAGTTTGAGTAGGGCGGGAACAGTCGTCGGAGTCGCGGCGACCCGATTCTCACCCGGGAGTGACTCCCGTGGGATTCCGATGATCATGATGGTGACTTTACGGCCAAACGTCCCTGACCACGACACCGGGGTTGCACGTTTCCTCACATCTACCCACATCCATGAGAAAAACGGGACACTACCCGCGGTAACATCCCACCCCGTCGTGAAACTGGCCCCAGTTCCCTTGCCGCGGGCCTTGCGGCGGTGTTTTCTCAGCCATCCTTCAACCTCGTTCCTGGTTGTCATCAATCACCGAGAGCGCGGACACGCCGGTGACCTTCATGGCGGCGTCCCACTGGGCAAACAGCCAACGGGAATCCCGCTCAAGGCTCGTTACTGTTCCGGTCATGGACGTCATCATCCGAGCGATGCAAGAACAGGATCTGCCGGCAGCAACGCGTGTCCACAATGACCACGCAGTGGGCACCCCGTCCTCGTACACCGTGAGCCACTCACAGGTATCCGACCGACGCACCTGGTGGCGCGACCTGGTCGACGATGGCAGACCGGTCCTGGTGGCAGAGGTCGACGGGCTCTTCGGCGGATACGCGACCTATCATCACTTCCGAGACGGTGAGGGATACGACGTCACCGCGGAGGTATCCATCTGGTTGGACGCCCCTGCTCGCGGTCGAGGGGTCGGACGCAAACTCATGACCGAACTCATGCGGCAGGCTCGCCGCGACGGTCTGCACAGCCTGGTGTCGGTCATCGACTCTGACAACGTCGGCAGCATCGGCTTTCACTCTGCCATGGGATTCACCGAGGTGGGTCGACTGCCTCACATCGCGCACAAGATGGACAGTTGGCGCACGGCGATCATCATGCAATTCGTGTTGGGGTGATCAGAACCATCCGTCAACGGTCACGGGAGCGGATGCATGCCACCACCAGGCTCACCGCCAGGCAGATGACTCCGAACTCCTGAAGAAGAAGGATGACGTTGGCGAGGATCTCGGAGGCCACCGTCACCTGAGTCGCCTCACTGTGCTCGACCAACTGAACCTTGATGGTCTGGGCGATGAAACCGCCGACAAGACAGGTCAGACCAACGATGATCGGGACCCGCAGCGATCGGCCCCCCAGGGCCAGCCGCGGCCGTCGCGCCTCATAGATGGCAAGGACGAACGAGCCCGCCGAGAACCACATCAGGAGGGTGTAGAGAGCCGATCCGATGATGGCCATCGCCTGGGAGTACTGCTCAATCCGAAGCCAGGCCACCAGACAGGCGGCCACGAAGAATCCGATTCCTGTCAGGACCGCTCGCCCCGTCCAGCTCGGCCTCTCATCGTGTTCCTGTGCGTTGAGCTCAGTCATGACGACTCCTCCGGTCGCGCCCGTACCTTCAGCCTGTCCTTGAACATACCCTATATGCGGTTCATGGGGTCGGTAGTGTTGCCCCATGACCGCCTACCATGCTGACGCCAGTGACCTTGAGAGCAAGGAAATCCTCACCTGGAAAACCTTCGGTGACGCCACCGACGAACTCGCCACCCAGATCCACAATTCGGACTTCGATCCCGAGATCGTGATCGCGGTAGCTCGCGGAGGCATGATCCCGGGCGGAGCCCTCACCTACTCCCTTGGCGTCAAGCTCACCGATGCCATCAACGTCGAGTTCTACACCGATGTCGAGGAGACCCTGCCTGATCCGGTGCTGCTGGCCCCGATGCTCGACACTGATTCCATCCGTGGCAAGCGAATCCTCGTCGTCGACGACGTCGCCGATTCCGGCCGCACTCTGGCACTCGTGCTCAAGCTGCTGCGCGGATTCGGTGCCGACGTTCGCTCGGCGGTGCTCTACGCCAAGCCCACCACTGTCATCAGTCCGGACTTCGTCTGGAAGGCCACTGACAAGTGGATCGTGTTCCCGTGGAGCGCGAAGCCTCCCGTTGGTCAACGCTGAGTGCGAAGCCTCCCGTCGGTCAGCGCTGAGTCACAGCACCGACCCCACCGCGACGACCACGTCGTGGAAGGACACCGCTCCGGGGTCGGGCGTGCCCAAGGACTTCTCACCAAGCGGGCGCGCCCGACCGACCTTGGCAGTCACCTCGGAGGTCGCCTGAGCCCCCTTGTCAGCGGCATCACACGCTGACGTCCACGCCTGCGACAGTGGATCCGGTGACGACTCCAACGTCGTCACGAAGGGATCCATCGCATCGACCATGGTCTTGTCCCCGAGCTTCGCCCCGCCCAGCCTGGTGACGGCGTCGAGGGCAGCACGAGCAGCCTGACGAATGGCCTCGTCACTGGCCGGGTCCTCGTCACCCAGCACCGCACCGAAGGCGGTCAGCACCGCTCCCCACAGCGCACCCGAGGTGCCACCGGCATGCTCGGACCAGGCCGAGCCAGCGGCGTTGAGGGTGGTTGCCGCGCCGGCCCCATCTCCCCTGACCCGCTTGGCCTCGGCGAGAGCGGCCTGGGATCCACGCGTCATGCCGATGCCGTGGTCACCGTCACCGGCCACCGAGTCGAGCCGGCCCAGCTCATTGGCCCGCTCCGACAGGGTGGTCGCCACTGCTTCCAATCCCTTGATGACGACGTCGGCAAGCTCCTGGGAGGCTTGCGACCCCGGGGCCGCGACCGAGACGTGCTCAGCCTCCTGGGACAACGGTGTGGTGTCGAGGTCGACCTGACCAACCGCGCCACGACGGTAAGCAGGGGTGTCGCAGGCCGCCAACCACAGCGGTTCAATGACCTCGTCGAGCCACACCAGAGTCAGAGAAACACCTGCCATGTCGAGGCTGGTGACGAACTCCCCCACCTGCGGGTCGACGATCGTCAGCCCCGCCTCCTCGAGACGACGACTGATGTCGTTCCACAGCACGAAGAGTTCCTCGTACTTGGTGGAGCCAAGTCCGTTGACGATCGGGACGACCCGGGTCCCCGGATTGTCCGGGCGGTCGGCCAGCAGCCCATCGACGAGCATGGCGGCGACCTCGTCGGCCGTACCGAGAGCCTCGTCATGGATACCTGGCTCCCCGTGGATACCCATGCCGACACCCATCTGACCAGGCGCGACACGGAACAGTGGCTCGTCAGCTCCCGGCAGGGTGCACCCGGCGAAGGCCACCCCGAAGGACCGGGTGCGATCGTTGACACGATCAAAGACCTTGACGACCTCGTCGATGTCACGACCTTCCTCACAGGCAGCCGCTGTCACCTTGAAGACCGGGAGGTCGCCGGCGATGCCACGACGCTTGAGGTGATCCTCGGGGCCTGCCGAGGCGATGTCGTCGGTGACGAGCAGGCAACGGGTGTCGATGCCTTCGCTGCGCAACCGTTCCGCCGCCTGCCCGAAGTGCAGGACGTCACCGGCGTAGTTGCCGAAACCGATGAGGACTCCCGCTCCCCGATCCGCCGCCTTGCAGACCGAGTAAGCCTGGGAGGCTGAGGGAGAGGAGAAGATGTTGCCGCAGACGGCACCGTCGGCAAATCCCGGGCCGACCCAGCCAGCGAAGGCCGGGTAGTGACCTGAGCCGCCACCGACGACGAGGGCGACCTTGCGATCGGTGCGGGCAGCACGAACCACGCCACCGAACACCGGCCTCAGGTGGTTCGGGAAGGCGCTGGCGAGCCCGGCGACGGCCTGGGACGGAAAATCATCAGGGTTGTTCACGAGTCGGGTCATGGCTGGGACTCTCCTGTCATTTCATCATCGTTGATGGTGGTTTTCCCACGCTCCATGATAATTGGTGTGTTCCCAGCGTGCCCAGCGTGCAGAAAAAATGGGACACTGGAGACGTCGAAGGAGATCACATGACGCACACCATGCCGGCCGTGGTCCTCAATGGCCCCGGAGACGTTCACCTTGCCGAAAAACCCATTCCCACGCCGGGCCGCGGCGAGGTCGTCCTGGCCGTCGAGGCGACGACGATTTGCGGTACCGACCTCCGCATCATCTCCGGTGAAAAAACCACCGGGGTGCGCCCTGGGGTCACTCTCGGACACGAGATCGCCGGACGGATCGCCTCCCTCGGCGAGGGGGTCGAGGGGCTGACCGTCGGACAGCAGGCCACCGTCTCCATCGTCGTCTCCTGTGGCACCTGTCGGGCCTGCCTGGCCGGACGCGAGCACCTGTGCAGTCACTGCGAACTCATCGGCTACGGGATCGACGGCGGGCTGGCTCCCTGGCTGTGTGTGCCGGCCCGAGCCGTCGCTCGCGGCAACGTCATCCCGGTCGCCTCCGAGATGCCGGCCAACCGGCTGGCTCTGGCCGAACCCCTCTCTTGTGTTCTCAACGGGCACCGTCGACATGGTGGGGTCAACCCTGGGGAGACGGTCGTCATCATCGGTGGCGGGGCGATTGGTCTGCTTCACACCCAGCTCAACCTGGCATGCGGAGCGGGACAGGTCATCCTGTGCGAGAAGCACGCTGACCGACGCGACCGTGCGGCGGCCATGGGGGCCGTCACCACCTCACCCGATCACCTCGTCGAGGTCGTTGCCGAGCGCACTGATGGTTTCGGTGCCGACCTCGTCATCGTCGCCATCGGACGCAATGAACTGGCCGAGCAGTCCCTTGACCTTGCCGCCCCGGGCGGGCGGGTGAGCTGGTTCGCCGGCTTCCCCAAGGGATCAACGGCGACGATCACCCCCAACACCGTGCACTACCAGGAGCTCACGGTCTCGGGAGGATCGAATGCTCGTCGCGCCGACGTCCACCGCGCCGTCGAGATGTTGGGACGCGGGGACATCGACGAGGCCCCGATCGTCACCCACACCTTCGGGCTCTCCCAGTGGACCGACGCCGTCGACGCGGTGCGCGGCCATGCGGGGGTGAAGATCGCCATCGACCCCCGTCGCTGAGCCGCATCACCTCACAGTTTCACCGGGAGAGGCCCTCCAGAGAGAGGCTGGCGCCAGGGTTATCGAATCGGCGAGCCGTCACCGGAGCTGGCTGCTCACACAGGAAGGGGTTCCAGCCCTGAGGCGCTTTCTGCCCTCCGTTGAGGCTGTGGATTGGCTATTTCTTTGGTCACCCTGCCTTGTTGATCTGTCATATGAAGACGACAATGGTTCTCACTTGCGTACTGGAAAGGGAACACCACATGCATCGTCGTCTTCTGGCCATTGCAACCATCAGCGCCTGCGCCTTGGGCATGGCTGGTTGCTCCGGCAACTCTGATTCGGGCTCGAGCGCGGCTTCAGGCGCTTCCTCCAATGCCGCTGCGACGGACAAGGTTGACATCGTCGCCTCGACCAACGTCTGGGGCTCGGTCGCCGAGGCCATCGGCGGAGACAAGGTCAACGTCCACTCCGTCATCAACAGCCCGGATCAGGACCCGCACGACTACGAGGCCACCGCCAAGGACAAGCTCGCTTTCTCCAAGGCCAAGATCGCCATCGCCAATGGTGGTGGCTATGACGACTGGGCCTCCAAGCTCGTCAAGAGCACCGGCTCCAAGGCCACCGTCGTCGACGCCGTCGAAACCTCCGGGCTCAAGGAACCCGGCCAGGACGAGTTCAACGAGCATGTCTTCTTCTCGATCGACAGCGCCCGCAAGGTTGCCAAGGTCGTCAAGTCCGACCTGGTCAAGGCTTCGCCTGACAACAAGGCCACCTTCGAGTCCAACCTCAAGGACTTCGAGTCCAATCTGGACGACCTCAAGGCTCGCGCTGCCAAGGTTGGCGAGAAGCACGCGAACAGCACCGCCGTCGCCACCGAGCCGGTGGTTGGCTACCTGCTCGACGACATGAAGGTCAAGAACATCACGCCTGAGGAGTTCGTCGAGCAGTCCGAGACCGAGGCCGGCCCGTCGACCAAGGTCGTCCACGAGACCACCAAGCTGATTGCTGCCAAGAAGGCCTCCATCCTCCTCGTCAACGGCCAGACCAGTGACGCCGTCACCAAGGAGCTGCAGAAGGCTGCCAAGGGCGCCGGGATCAAGCAGGTCGGCGTGTGGGAGACCTTCCCGAAGGGTGTCGACACCTACCAGGATTTCATCGACAAGGCCATCACCGACATTGACAATGGCCTGGCCTGACACTCATGACATCACATCGCTCTGACATCTCCGGGGCGACCACGAGGATCGAGCCTGCCAGACTCACCGGCGCCAAGGTCGCCTTCGGGGACCGGGTGCTGTGGTCGGGGCTCGATCTCGTCGTGGAACCCGGCGAGTTCATCGCCGTTCTGGGACCCAACGGGGTGGGAAAGACCACCCTGCTGAGGGTCCTGCTCGGGCAGACTCCGCTGACGGCCGGCACCGCCATGGTGGCCGGCCGTCCGGTGCGTCGTGGCTCGACCCACATCGGTTACATCCCGCAGCAACGCTCCTTGGAGACGACGGCCCCGATTCGCGGCCGCGATCTGGTGGGCATGGGGATCGACGGTCACAAGTGGGGATTCGGCTTGTTCAGCCGCTCCCGACGTCGGCGCATTGACGAGGCCATCGCCTCTGTGGGTGCCACCGCCTTCGCCGACGCCCCGCTGACGATGACCTCCGGTGGTGAGCAGCAGCGTCTGCGCATCGCCCAAGCCCTCGTCACCGACCCAGAGTTGTTGCTGTGCGATGAGCCGTTGTCCAGCCTTGACCTGCGCCACCAGCAGGAGGTCACCAAGCTCATCGACACTGCACGTCGGACCCGAAATCTCGGGGTGCTCTTCGTCACCCACGAGATCAACCCGGTTCTGCCCTATGTCGATCGGGTGGTGTACGTCGCTGGCGGCAAAGTTCGTGTCGGCACCCCCGACGAGGTGCTGCGTTCTGAGGTCCTCACCGATCTCTACGGGTCCCCCGTCGAGGTCTTCCGTCATGACGACCGGATCATCGTGCTGGCAGACGACGAGAGACCGTCGCATCTGCACGGCCCGCAGATCGCCGAGGGCGAGGAGATGGTCTGACATGGATTTCTCCACCATCATCAACTTCGACAGCTTCAGCCAGCTCGTTCCCCTAGTCCACGGCTCGATCATCGCCGGAATCATCCTCGGGGTTCTGGCAGGTCTCATCGGACCGATGATCCATGCCCGCGACCTGGCCTTCGCGATTCACGGCACCTCGGAGCTCTCCTTCGCGGGTGCCGCAGTGGCCCTGTTCTTCGGTGCATCGGTCACCAGAGGGGCCGTCGTCGGGTCTCTGGTGGCTGCCCTCATCCTGGGTCTGTTGGGCGTGAAAGCTGCCGAGCGCAACGCCTCCATCGGCATCATGCTGCCCTTTGGCATGGGCATCGGTGTGCTCTTCCTGAGCCTTTACAAGGGAAGATCGTCCAACAAGTTCGGCCTGCTGACCGGACAGATCGTCGCCGTCGACACCACCGAGCTGAGCACGCTGGTCGTCGTCTCGATCTTCGTCGCGGTGTGTCTGGGCATCATATGGAGACCGCTGTTCTTCGCGTCAGTGGATCCCGAGGCGGCCAAGGCTCGCGGGGTTCCGATGCGCTTCCTCTCAATTGTCTTCATGCTGTTGCTCGGTCTGACCACCGCTATGGCAGTACAGCTCGTCGGTGCCCTGCTGGTGCTGAGCCTGCTCATCACTCCGACAGCTTCCGCCGCCAAGGTGACGGCACATCCGCTGGCCATGTCCCTGCTGTCGATCATCTTCGCGACGGTCTCCGCTGTGGGCGGCATCCTGCTGTCCCTGGGGCCCGGCTTGCCGATCAGCCCCTACGTGACGACGGTGAGCTTCCTCATCTATCTGGTGTGCCTTGTCCTCGGCGCGATTCGTCAGCGCCGCGGTTGGAGCCGTCGGGTCTCCTGAACCGTCATTTCTCGCACAACGTCCTGTCGACGACTGTTGTCGACAGGACGTTGTGCTGTCATCTCGACGTCACCGCGATGTCAACTGGGCACTGTGAACTGGTGCGGTCCGCCGTTGAGAGGATGATTCATGCATCGCCACCTGACCCGAGGTCTGGCCGCCACCGCCTGTGCCGCTGCCCTGACCTGCCCGCTGGCACCAGGGGTTGCTTCCGCCGAACCGACCACGGACGCCATCGAGGTGTACACCGGAGGCGCTCCGGTCCTGTCCACTGCGCCGAATGGCGTCAAGATCACCGACAGCGGATTCGGTTCAGCCTTTGCCCATCGCAACGGCGATCCTGACGACGTCTACTACGGCCTGACCGACCGCGGCCCGAACACTGACTCCGATGCCGACAACGAGAAGATCGAGCCGGTCAAGTTCCAGCCCTCGATCGCCAAGTTCCGTCTGGTCAACGGCCACATGGACCTCGTCAAGAGGATTGGTCTGGTGACCAAGGACGGCACACCGATGAACGGTGCCGTCAATCCGGAGGCCTCCACCGGGGAGACGATCGTCGACATCAACGGCAGGACGATCGCCCCTTCGAAGGCCGGCATCGACTCCGAAGGTCTCGTCGTCGCCCCAGACGGCAGCTTCTGGGTCTCCGACGAGTACGGCCCCTATGTCGTTCATTTCGATGCCCAGGGACGCGAGATCTCCCGTCTCAAACCCTTCGACGGCACCCTCCCTCGCGAGCTGGCCTTCCGCACCCCGAATCGTGGCATGGAAGGCCTCACCCTGACCCCCGACGGCAAGACCCTGGTCGGAACCATGCAGTCGGCCCTGGAGACCCCGGATTTGTCCGGCAGCTCCAAGAAGGTCCCCTTCGTGCGCATCGTCACCATCGACGTCGCGAGCGGCAGGACCACTGGGCAGTACCTGTACCAGCTGCACCTGAGCCAGGCCAAGACCTCCGTCTCAGAGATCACCGCCCTGGGAAACCACACCCTGCTCGTTGACGAACGTGACGGCGACCCGGGCAAGGACACCTTCAAGCGCCTGTACAAGATTGACCTGTCGAAGGCGACCACTGTCAACGACGCGAAGTCGGTCCCGGGGGGCGACCTATGACGCCGCCAAGGGTGGCCTGTTCATCAACGGCGAGTCCCTTGAGGGATTCTTCTCGGCTTCAACGGCTGTTGCTCCGAGCACCTCAGCCCCGGTTGACAACAACGGTCACGGCTTGCCGCACACCGGCGTCTGAACGATGGCGTACCAGACGAAGGTTGCCGGAGCATCGATGGCGGTTTGAGCAGCCAGCCGGATGGCTATCACTCCTTTGTCTACGTACTATCCCTCAAAACCGACAACCGAAAACGGGGCGCACCGGTCGCAAGAGCAGTGACTGTGATGGCGAGCACACTGACTGCCCACATGGCGACGGGTAGCGCCGCAATGGAAAGGTCGAAGGATTGATTCGCGTCGGTCGATCCGATCGCGGCATTGATCGCCCAACCAGCCAGAACTCCAACCACCAGTGACATCGACTGGGCCGGCAGGATCGTGACGATCATCTGCACCAAGAAGGACCTTCGCAGGATATGGGCGGGGGTACCCACGGCTTGTTGAGCAGCAATGGTATGTCGCATTCCCCATCGCAGTTCGACAAACGCGACAGTACATGCCACCAGGATCAGCAGGAATCCGGCCGCCAGGCCGCTACGCACGATTCCATGCTGTTGGATAAACGCCTGTAGGGTGTCGGGGTTTTCAGCCCCGGCATGGGCCGCATAGGACGGCGCGGCGGCGTGGAGTTGATCCACTAGCCGATCAAGATCGCCAGTTGTGGAGTCTGCGGTGAACTCCAAGAAGTCTGGAGTGAGGCCTGCCAGCCTCGGGTCGCTGCGAGCGAGGAGAGCGTCATCACCGTAGGTGGCGGGTAGGTAGCTGACGGGCTTGATGGTACGGGCCGTAGTGTGTTTGTCGAAACCAAAGGTCCATGTCGATGGCGCGTCTCGCCTCATTGCCGGCATCCTTGGACAGGGTTGCGGATCGGGATCGAAGGCGGCCAAGTCGGCGCAGGATGCGGCAACAAGGGTATGGCCATCGGTGGTCATGTAGATCATGCGTCGGGGCCGGGTGATGCGCCGGAGGGCTTGCTGTTCGGTGGCGGTCCGATCGGTGAAAGGGACCTGGACGAGGACATGGCGGGGATCCCCCTCGGTGTCGTGGGTACCAGAAATGAGGAATCCCGATCCAAATCCGGCCAGGCCGACCATGATCGTCAATGCGACCACCATCGCAGCGGAATCCGGATAGTGGGCCCGGGCCAGGGCCAAACCGAGACGAGTGGGCAGTCTCAGCTGCTCACGACCGGCGCACCACACGATGACGAGGTGGGCTGACATGACGGCGCCGAGAGTTCCAAGCACAGCCCCACCCATGATGTATCCAGCGCCTCGGTCCCCCAGGCGCTGGCCGTCGTGAGCGAACGCCATCATCAGGCAAATCCAGCCTTCCAGACCGATCGCAGCCACGACGAGGAGAAGACCAACGATCCCGAGCAGATGACGCACCGTCCCAAGCCGGGCGCAGCAGCGCGGGGGGCGGCGTGAAGCCAGCAACCTTCGCAGGGTGCGACGGGCTAACCGACCACTCACGATCACCATGATGACGACGATAGCCAGCCACGCCGGCCATCTCAGCCTCGCCTGCCAAGGCCACCAGGTTAGCCCGAGCACCCCGCTGGTTCCGAGGACGTTTTGAACGGGAACGAACAACGCCAATCCGAGCAGAGCACCCAGGCCAGCGGTCCCGGAAACCTCGGCGGCGAAGACCTGGCCACACCAGTCGGGGTCGCATCCCATGCGCACCAACGTCGTGAACCGGTCGCGACGCGAGGCGGCCGACAGACTCAGCGACGTCCACAACAACATGGCTGCCGGCAGCCCAACCAGTCCGATCACCTCGATCCACGCAGTACGTGACGACACCCCAGAATCATCTATCCCGGTCAAGCCGAAGCCCTTCAGCTCGCGGCAACCAGCCTGATCGGGGGTGGTCGTAACCGAGAACAACTCATCGGGTGAAGCCAAGGCAGCCCGATCCACCACCACCGGATCGACCGTGCCTAAGCTGGAAACTTTCACGACCCCGGCGTCCATCAGCGACTTCAGACGCGGGGAAACGATGGTGTGACCCGGTTGGGGCCAGTGCTTCAGCCCCGGAGGCAGCCAGTCAGCGGGGTGGTTCACCACGAAACTCGTCCAGGGCGTGCCGTCGACCTGTAATTCCTGCACCTTGAAACCGGCATGCCCGCTTGCCGGCCTACCCGGAGCAAGGATAGGGGTCCGCGCATCACGTACCTCCTGCTGCTGGACGGTGACGCGGGGCAGGGTGATACCCACCGCTAACCCCAGTGTTGCCAGGGCCACACCCACAACCATCACCACTGATCGAATCAGCTCATGACGGCTCGCTCCACGGCTCAATCGCAACGCCAGACGCAAGCCTTTCACGCCGCGCCTCCCACGATCCGTCCATCGGCCAGGCGAATGATCCGGGCATTTTCCGGCAACGTGTGCTCATCATGGGTAACCATCACCAAAGTGGAACCTTCAGCGCGAACCAGATCATCCAGCAGACCGATCACGGCATGGCGGTTCGTAGTGTCCAAGGCTCCAGTAGGTTCGTCGGCCAGAACGACCGTCGGATGGTGGGCGAGGGCACGCCCCACGGCAGCACGCTGCGCCTGGCCTCCTGACACTTCGCTGGGCCGTCGCTTGCTGCTCTCACCGAGGTCAAGGATCTCGGCAAGGCGGTCGGCGCGCCTCAGTGCGTCCCGACGCCCAGTGCCAAGGAGCTCAAGAGGCAGGGCAATGTTGTCACGCAACGTGAGCTCGGGAACCAGCCCAGAGTTCTGAAACACCAAGCCGATCGTTCGCAACCGCCACGCCGCACGTTGTCTGTCATCCAGCCCGTACACATCGACATCCCCATGTACGACCCGCCCTTTGGTCGGCGCCTCCAAACCGGCAAGACACATTAACAATGTCGACTTGCCCGAACCAGAAGCACCGACGACCACGTTCACCGATTCCGGAGACATGACCAGCGAGACATCGTCCACTGCGGGTCGACTCGAATGGGGGAACTGCATGAACAAGCCATGACAAGCCAATGAACATCGATTAACCATCAGGTGTCCGATCCATGGGCGCCAGAGCGCGGTCATCACTCGCGGTACAGTCTTTCGACGCAGTGGTCACGATACCAATGTTCGGCGCACACCTGGACACGAAGATCTGCTGCACGCAGAGTATCCCCAGGGCTCACATCAGAATTGACACCCACCTTGCCGCCAATGTTTACGTGCCCGATTCTCCTCCACGAGTACCCTTGCTGGCGAGCATTGACATGGCCTGAGTTAGAACCAGTTGACGCCAAGGTTCCGGTGACCCTCACAGCCTTGCCAACCCAACCCCGATGTGTCACTCCGTAGGTGTATCGACCATGAAAACTGACATTTTGTCCCGTATCGATCCCTATATTCCCACTAGTGGAAGCAAACGCACCAACAGCCATTCCGAATGTCAATACCACAGTAACCCCGACGACACCTGCAAGTCGCTTCACCACAGTCCCTCCGTTGTCAATTCCACACACACTCTTGATTCGACTACTCACTATATTCAACGCATATCATTACAACTCTCATAACACAAACAAGTTCTTCGATATTGAATTCCTTCGTCTGCAGCACATTGTCCATTCGTACAACTGGCCCCAGAGAACCCCATCTACAGATGGCCTCTCGCTTCTAGCGCCACTACCCCCTCGACTTGAACTTATGCTCTGGTATGCATAATTATGTATCATGCGGTGTTGACCGACACCACACCTGCGAAGGAACGTCACATGAAATCTCTGCGTCACGCCGCCGGCACTTCACTGGCCGTCGTCGCTCTAGCGGTGAGCGGCTGCACCTATGCCTCTGAGGAGTCCGCGTCCCCCACGGCGGATTCCAGCAAATCCGACGCCCCGTCGAATGCCCAGCTCATCGACTCCATCAAGACTGATCCCACGATCGCCGCGATGGCCCCTGACGACATCAAGAAATCCGGCACCCTTCGCAACGGCGCAGCAGCCAACTATGCTCCGGCTGAGTTCATCGACACTGACGGCTCGAAGGTGGTCGGCTACGACGTCGACTACATCACCGCCGTCGGCAAGCTCATGGGACTCAAGGTGACGACCGCCAATGCGGCCTTCCCCAGCCTCATCCCTGCCATCGGATCCAAGTACGACGTCAGCGTCTCCTCCTTCACCATCACCGCGGAGCGGCAGAAGCAGGTCACCATGACCTCCTACTTCAAGGCCGGATTCTCGATGGCCGTCCCGAAGGGCAACCCCAAGAAGATCTCCCCTGACGACCTGTGTGGTCACTCCGTGGCCGTTCAGACCGGCACCGCCCAGGAGACCGCTGCCCAGCAGAAGTCAAAGGCGTGCACCAAGGCCGGCAAGAAGCCGATTGACCTGCTGTCCTACGCCTCCCAGTCAGACGCCACCACGAATGTCGCCGGGGGCAAGGCAGACGTCCTCTACGCCGACTCAGTGATTACCGGGTACGCCATCAAGCAGACATCCAAGCTCGAAGCCCTCGGCAACATCACCGATGCATCCATGTTTGGCGTCGTCACCGCCAAGAATGACGGCGGACTGTCCAAGGCCATCCAGGCCGCAACCCAGAAGCTCATCGACGACGGGACCATGAAGAAGCTGCTGACCTCGTGGGGCACCGAGGACGGTCTCATCGAGACCTCCAAGGTCAATCCCGAGTCGTGATCACAACCAACTGAAAGGCATCTAAGGTGGCCAACCACCACGCCGACATCCCCAATCGCATCCGAGCCCGCGACGTCGCACATCCGGGCACCTGGATCGCTGCCGTCATCGTCGCCCTCTTGGTACTGATCTTCGTCCAGGGGCTCGTCACGAACCCGAACTATCAGTGGCCGGTGGTGTGGCTGTACCTGCGTGACGTCAAGATCATCACCGGCATCGGCTACACGATCCTGCTGACCTTTGCGGCAATGATCCTCGGAACCGCGGTAGCCCTCCTCATGGCCATCATGAGGCAGTCGAGCAATCCTGTGCTACGCGGCGTCTCCTGGGCGTACATCTTCGTCTTCCGTGGCGTCCCGGTGTACACCCAGTTGGTGTTCTGGGGACTGCTCGCCGTGCTCTACCCCACCCTGTCCATCGGGGTGCCTTTCGGCGGACCGACGCTGGCCAGCGTCGAGACCGAGAAGGTCGTCACCGCGCTGGCCGCCGCCATCATCGGCCTGGGCCTCAACGAGGGCGCCTATCTGGCCGAGATCATCCGCTCCGGACTGGAATCCGTCGACGCCGGCCAGACCGAGGCCGCCAAGGCACTGGGCATGAAGCCCTCCCTCATCATGCGCCGGGTGATCATTCCCCAGGCCATGAGGGTGATCATTCCGCCGCTGGGCAACGAGACCATCGGCATGCTCAAAACCACCTCCCTGGTGTTGGCCGTGCCCTTCACCCTCGACCTGCAGTACGCCACAAACGCCATCGCGAACCGTATCTACGCGCCGATCCCGCTACTCATCGTCGCCGCCTTCTGGTACCTCGTCATGACGAGTGTCCTCATGATCGGGCAACATTTCCTCGAGCAGTACTTCGGACGTGGCTTCAACGGGAAGTCCTCGTCGAAGCGACTGCGACGCCAGGCCGCCATCCAGGCAGCCGGCACCACGCACAAGAACATCGCCCTGGAGGTCGAGCAGTGACCACATCCGCAGCAGAGTCTGCACGCATCGAGCCGATGGTGCGCATCACGGGATTGCACAAGGAGTTCGGCCCCCTGCACATCCTCAAGGGGATCGACCTCGACGTCGCCCCGGGTGAGGTGTGTGTCCTCCTCGGTCCCTCCGGCTCCGGGAAATCCACGCTGCTGCGCTGCATCAACCAGCTGGAGACCTTCGAGGCCGGAGAGGTCTGGGTCGGCGGCGAGCGCGTGGGCTACGAGCATGATCCCTTGCCGGACGGACGCCTCAAGCGGCTTTCCGACAAGGAAATCGCCGCCCAGCGGGCACGAGTCGGCATGGTCTTCCAACGGTTCAATCTCTTTCCTCACATGACCGCCCTGGGCAACGTCATGGAAGCGCCGATCAAGGTGTCGGGCTTGTCCAAGGAAGAAGTCAAGCCGCTGGCCATGTCCTTGTTGGAGCGGGTCGGCATGGCTGACCGCGCCGACCACTACCCCGCCGAACTTTCCGGCGGCCAGCAGCAGCGCGTCGCCATCGCACGTGCGATGGCCATGAAACCCGAACTCATGCTCTTCGACGAGCCAACCTCAGCCCTTGACCCCGAGCTCGTCGGGGAGGTGCTCAGTGTCCTCAAGGACCTCGCCCGCGAGGGCATGACGATGATCGTCGTCACCCACGAGATGGGATTTGCCCGCGAGGTCGCCGACCACGTCGTCTTCATGGACGGCGGCGTCGTCGTCGAGGCCGGTTCTCCCGATGACGTCATCAATCACCCGAAGTCGGAGCGGCTGCAGGGATTCATCAACTCGGTGCTGTGAGGTGTCGGGTCCGGGTGACAGACTGAAGGTGTGCATGACGACCAGATGATCAGGCTCGGCCAGTACCTCAAGTTCGCCAACCTCGCCGACACTGGCGGTCAGGCTCGCGAACTCATCGCGTCGGGGCAGGTCAGCGTCAACGGCGAGGTCGAGACTCGACGCGGACGCCAGCTTCACCCCGGCGACGAGGTGGGCGTGACCAGCAGCGGCCAGACCGTCACCGAGACCGTCGATCTCACTGAGCCTGACGTTCCCTGGTGATCACGCCCCCAACACGACACGTGGCCCGGACCACATGGTCCGGGCCACGTTCTGTTCTCAGTGGACGCTGAGGATCAGGCGTATCTGGCTGTCTGAACAGCCTTGCGGGCATCGACGATGCCGGTCCCACATCCTGAATAGCAGCGAGCCGGCTTCACCGACTGCTTGAGGATCGACTCAACCTGAGACGGGGTGAGGTTCGGGTTGGTGGACAGCATGAGGGCGGCGATCGCAGCCACGTGCGGGGTGGCCTGAGAGGTGCCCTCCATGTAGCCGTAGGCCGGGGACTGCGGCGTTCTCCTACCACTGTTGACCGTCGACAGGATCAGGTCACCGGTGCGGTCGTCACCGCCGGGAGCGGAGACATCAACGGTCGAACCGTAGTTCGAGAAGTAGGACTGGGAACCAGTCTGGCCGGTCGCACCCACGACGACGACGCCACGGCAGTTACCGGGGGTCGAACGGCTGGCATCCATCGACTCGTTACCAGCGGCGACAACGATCGTGGCACCACGAGACCTGGCGTTGTCAATGGCTCGCTGGTAGCTCGTCGGGCAGTAGTTGGAACGGCCACCAAGGCTCATGTTGATGACCTGGGCGGGGTGGCTGTTGGTAGGAAGTCCCGGAACGTAACCGCCGGAGGCCCAGGTGATGGCGTCGGCGATGTCGACGTCAGTGCCACCGCAGTGGCCCAGGGCGCGGACGGGCAGGATCTGGGCGTCAGGAGCGGCACCAGCGATGCCCATGCCGTTGTTCGTCGCAGCTCCAATGACACCGGCCACGTGGCTGCCGTGCCAGGACGAGTCGCGGGCGCGGGGTCCGCACTGACCGGCGAGGGTCCAGTCGCCTTCGTCGGAAGGATCGTTGTCTCGGCCGTCTCCGTCACCCGCAATGCGACCGTCAGAGATGAAGTCGTAACCCGGCAGGATCTTGCCAGCCAGGTCAGGATGCTGGGTGATGCCGGAGTCGATGACAGCCACCGTCACGCCGGAACCGGTGCTGGTCGACCACGCTCCCGGGGCATCGATGCCCTTCTCGGAGTTCAGGCCCCACTGACGGTTCCAGTACTCGTCGTTCGGGGCGGACGCCGCTGCAGTGGTGCGAACCTTCTTGCCGGTCTGCTCGTTGATCGACATGTGGAGGATCGGCTCGACGGATTCCACCTCAGGGTTGCGCTCAATCTCCGAGATGAAAGCCTTGGCGGCCTTGGAGTCGAGTCCCTTTGAGACGCGGATCGACATCGAGTCGTTGGCTCGGGCCAGGGATGCCGTGACGTGGGCGCCACGGGCCTTGGCGGCGTGATCGACGGCTCCACGCAGGGAGGTCGAGCTCGCCCGCATGGCGGAGCTGGTACGAGCTGCCCGGGACATGCCCTGAGCGGAAGTCGAGTCGTCCTTGAGATGGACGACGAATCCGCTGGTGGTCTGCGCGGATGCGGAAGTGCGCAGCGGTGAGGTGGTGAAGCCAGGAGCGGCGTTGCTGGGGGCAGCGGCCGCGGCAAGGGATGCGCCAGTGATTGCACAGAGCAGCAAGGTTGACGTACGACGTGATGCCATGTCCATTCCTCTCGGTTCGTTGAAGGTGGAATGAACCTAAGGTGGCAAGGGGTCACTTCCCGGCCATGACCTGGAAACTCTCACATGATGACTGAGAAATCTTCTTGAAACAGAGTCGTCTTAACTTCAGCCTGGTGTGGACCGTCAACCCGGGCACGACAAGGCCGGGAGCGCTTGACACCCCCGGCCGGTCAATTCTGAGGCGACCTAAAATCACGAAGTGCTGGCCATCTCCCCCTGCGCCCACGGCAGATTGGGGACGGCACGGGCAAAGGCGCGCAGGATCTGCTCGGCGCCTTCCAAGGCGTTGGTGGCCTCGGTACCCAGTCCTGCCTCGATCTGCTCTGCGACCTGCTGGACGGAGGGATCGGTGTCCAAGGACTCGAGGATCTCGTTGCGGACCATGTTCCACAGCCACTCACGCTGCTGCTCGATACGGCGGGCCTGCAAGGAGCCGTCCGCCTCGAGGTACGCGCGGTGGTCGACGATGGCCTGCCAGACGTCGTCGAGCCCCTCCTTGGTGTACGAGGAGCAGGTCAGCACCGGAACACGCCGCTTGTCGGCATCGGAGGAGACGAGCTTCATGGCGATGGACAGGTCACGAGCGGAGACACGCGCGTTGCCGGCATTGTCGCCATCGGCCTTGTTAACCGCAACGACGTCCGCCAGTTCCAGGATGCCCTTCTTGATGCCCTGCAGCTGGTCGCCGGTACCCGCGACGGAGAGCATGAGGAAAGTGTCGACCATGCCTGCCACGGCGACCTCGGACTGTCCGACACCGACGGTCTCGACGAGGACCACGTTGTAACCAGCCGCCTCCATGACGATCATGGCCTCACGCGTGGCCCGGGCGACGCCACCCAGGTGACCGCCGGAGGGTGACGGGCGCACGAATGCCTCGTCACGGTTGCACAGATCCCCCATGCGGGTGCGGTCACCGAGGATCGAACCGCCGGTGCGGGTCGAGGAAGGGTCGACGGCCAGGACGGCAACCTTGTAGTTGAACTCGTCGATGAGCTTGGTGCCCATGGCATTGATGAAGGTCGACTTACCGGCGCCAGGAACACCCGAGATACCGACACGGATGGCGTCACCAGTGTGAGGAGCCAGCAGGCGCAACATCTCGCGTGCCTTCTCGCGATGTGCCGGTTTGCTCGACTCCACCAGAGTCAGCGCTTTGGCAATGTGCTGGCGGCTCCCGGCCAGGACTTGCTCAACCAGTTCGGGGACGTCGATCGGCATGATCACCATTTCCTTCATCGGGTGGGTACGTCTACCGTACCGCCCACGGACAACGTTCATGGCGGAGGGCTCATACCCAGTGGCTTTCAGGTCCGTATGACGGTGGCCCCTGGAACCTCGCGGGGTTCCAGGGGCCAATCCTTCAGTCTCGTGGACCGATCCAGTCTCAGTCGTCGCTGTGAGCGGCGAGGAGCTTCTCCATCAGCTCGATGGCAGCGTCCGGGATGACGGTGCCAGGCGGGTAGATGGCGGCTGCGCCGTCATCCTTGAGCTCCTGGAAGTCCTGGGTCGGGATGACGCCACCAACAACGATCATGATGTCGGAGCGGCCAAGCTTGTCCAGTTCCTTGCGCAGGGCCGGCACCAGGGTGAGGTGTCCGGCGGCCAACGAGGAGACACCGACGACGTGGACGTCGCCCTCGACAGCCTGTCGAGCGGTCTCCTCAGGGGTCTGGAACAGCGGGCCGACGTCGACGTCCATGCCGAGGTCCGCGTAGGCGGTCGCGACGACCTTCTGGCCACGGTCGTGACCATCCTGACCCATCTTCGCGATCATGATGCGAGGACGACGGCCTTCCTTCTCCTCGAACTTCTTGATGAGGTCGTGGACCTTCTTGGTCGACTCGGTGCTACCGGCTGCCTTGCTGTACACGCCCTCAATGGTACGGATCTGAGCGGTGTAGCGCCCGAAGACCTTCTCCATTGCGTCGGACATCTCGCCGACGGAGGCGTTGGCGCGACCGGCGTCGATGCACAGCTTGAGCAGGTTGCGGTCGGGATCGCTCGGGTCCGGGTTGGCAGCAGCCCAGGTGAGCTTCTCCAGAGCAGCCTGGCAGGCCTCCTCGTCACGGTTGGCGCGAAGCTGCTCGAGCTTGGCCTTCTGTTCCTTGAGCACCTGGGTGTTGTCGACCTTGAGGACCTCGAGATCCTCTTCCTCATCGAGACGGTACTTGTTGACGCCGATGAGGGGCTGACGACCGGAGTCGATACGGGCCTGGGTACGGGCAGCGGCCTCCTCGATACGCATCTTCGGGATGCCCTTCTCGATGGCCTTGGCCATACCGCCGGCCTTCTCGACCTCCTGGATGTGGGCCCAGGCCTTGCGAGCCAGCTCGAGGGTGAGCTTCTCGACGTAGGCGGAACCGCTCCAGGGATCGATGACGCGGCAGGTGCCCGACTCCTGCTGGATGAACAGCTGGGTGTTTCGAGCGATACGAGCGGAGAAGTCTGTCGGCAGGGCGATGGCCTCGTCGAGGGAGTTGGTGTGCAGGGACTGGGTGTGTCCCTGGGTGGCTCCCATGGCCTCCACACAGGTACGGATGACGTTGTTGTACACGTCCTGAGCGGTCAGCGACCAGCCAGAGGTCTGCGAGTGGGTACGCAGGCTCATGGACTTCGGGTTCTTAGGTCCGAACTGGTTGACGAGCTTGGCCCACAGCATGCGAGCCGCGCGCATCTTGGCGACCTCCATGAAGAAGTTGGTGCCAATGGCCCAGAAGAAGGACAGACGCGGTGCGAACTGGTCGACCTTCAGGCCCACCGACTCGCCAGCGCGGATGTAGTCGACTCCGTCGGCCAGGGTGTAGGCCATCTCGATGTCGGCGGTCGCGCCGGCCTCCTGCATGTGGTAGCCGGAGATGGAGATGGAGTTCCACTTCGGCATGTTCGCGCTGGTGAAGGCAAAGATGTCGGAGATGATCCGCATCGAGGGCAGCGGCGGGTAGATGTACGTGTTACGAACCATGAACTCCTTGAGGATGTCGTTCTGGATCGTTCCGGCGAGCTGCTCGGGCTTGGCACCCTGCTCCTCGGCGGTCACAACGTACAGGGCGAGAATCGGCAACACGGCGCCGTTCATCGTCATGGACACCGACATGCGGTCCAGCGGAATACCCGCGAAGAGCTCACGCATGTCCAGGATGGAGTCCACGGCCACACCGGCCATGCCGACGTCACCGGGAACACGCGGGTTGTCGGAGTCGTAACCACGGTGGGTCGGCAGGTCGAAGGCGACCGACAGACCCTTCTGACCAGCGGCCAGGTTACGGCGGTAGAACGCGTTGGACTCCTTGGCGGTGGAGAATCCGGCGTACTGACGAATCGTCCACGGACGGAAGGCGTACATGGTGGCGTACGGGCCGTGGGTGAAGGGCGGCAGACCGGCGTAGGTGTCCAGCCAGTCCATGTCGGCGTAGACGTCCTCGGAGTACAGGTGACCGACCGGAATCTGCTCCGGAGTGGTCCAGGGCTCCTGCTCACCAGCGGCGGCGGCCAGCTTGGCGAACTGCTCCTGTGCGTCCGCGGGGACCGGAGAGTCTCCGAGGTTGATGGAATCGAAACGAGGCAGGGTGGTCACTTGGCAACTCCCAACGTGTCCAGAGTGGTGGTCAGGACGTCAACGACGTCCATTCCGAGGTAGATGCGCCCGTCGACGACCTTCTCGGCCTCGGCAGCGTCATCACCAAATTCCTTGAAGGCACCCGACAGGTAGACCAGCTTGGCGCCAGCCTCCTTGAGGGCCTTGGCGACCTCGAGGCCCTGGGCCGCGTAGGTCTTGGCGTTCGAACACAGGTCAGCGACCTCGGCACCGGACTCCTTGAAGGCCTTGACGACCTCTTCAGTGGTGCCTCCCTCGCACTCCGGGGTCTCCATGCCGGCGATGTGCCACACCGGGGCGGAGAATCCCTCGCGAGGACCGAAGTCACGACGGGTTCCCAGGCAAGCCAGGAAAACCTTCGGACGCTCGGAGCAGGTGGCGGAACGATCAACGAGGGCCTCGAAGATCTCGGCGTCGCGGCGCCACTCCAGCCCGTTGCGCTCGGCAGTTTCGGGGTACGGCTTGGTCTCGACCGTCTTGGCGTCGAGCAGCGGGAACTCGCTGACGGCCGTGATCGGCTGCTTGCGGGTCGCCAGACGCTTGGCGCGCTCGGCATTCAGCTTGTCGAGCTCGGTGCGGACGTGGTCGCCGGTCAGTGCGGCGGCCATGCCACCGGCAGCCTCGACGGCCTGGAACTCGACCCAAGCGGCTTCTTCCAGCTTCTTAGTCAGAGCCTCAACGTAGAAAGAGCCACCAGCCGGGTCATTGGCGCGACCGATGTTGGACTCCTCGGCGAGGATGATGCCAGTGTTGCGGGCGATACGACGCGAGAAGTCGCTCTTCGGCAGGCCGATGGCGGCATCGAAGGGCAGGGTCGTGACGGCCTCGGCACCACCGACAGCAGCACCGAAGGTCGAGATGGTGCCTCGCAGGATGTTGACGTAGGGATCGTCACGGGTCAGCTCACGCCAGCTGGTGACGGCCTCCTGGCGGGCACCACGCTTGGCGGCCGGCACCTCGAAGACCTCACCGACGCGGTTCCACAGGGTGCGCAGGGCGCGTAGACGGCAGATGGTCAGGAACTGGTCGTGGGTGGCGGACACCCGGAAGTTGATGGCGTCGAACGCCTGCTCGGCGGTCAGTCCCTGCTCCATGAGAGCGCGGACGTACTCGACGCCGGTGGCGATGGCCCAGGCGAGCTCGTGCACGTCGCCGGCACCAGCGTTGTGGTAGATCGTGGCGTCAACGACGAAGGCGCGGGAGTTCTTGTACTTCTCGATCTTCCTGACCCACTCGCCCATGCCGGACAGATCCGGGGTGCCACCGTTGAGGGCGGCGAAACCGATCGGATCCAGACCGAGGTTGAACGACAGTTTGTCGGGCTCGATCTTGGAATCGGCGTAGACCTTGAGGAGGGCCTCGGCGGCAGCCTCCTGGTCGTCGCGGCTGGAGACCTCGACCTTGGCCAGGTCCAGCAGCACGTCCTTGAGATCGCCGGCAATGTCCTCGGGGTTGATGGCGTCGGCACCGACCCGCAGCCACAGGGACGTCACGCCACGCTCGAGGTCAGCGATGACGGCCTTCTTGGTGAACTCGACGTCGGGATCCTCGTGAAGGGCTCGGACGTCCCACGCGTCCATGCTACCGTCACGGATCGTCGTGCCGCGGGTAAAGGGCGGTACGCCCGGAGCGCCGAGCTTCTCGGAGGCATCCTGACGCCGGTACATCGGCTCGATCTGGATGCCGTCGACCGTGGTCGGCTCGAGGCGCTTCATTCCCTGCTCGATGTTGAGTTCCTTGCCCTCGGGGCGACCCCGGTTCAAGACTTTGAGGACCGCGTCCTCCCACTGTTCGTGGGTGACCTTCGGGAAGTCCCCGGCCAGGCTCAACTCCTCGGGCATCCTGTCCTCGACGGGCTTGGATGCGAGGTTGTCAGGATCAGTCATTCGTCAGACTCCTGCTCCGCTGTGGATGGTTGGACGACCTCGGCCGGCCCTCGAGACCTCGGACGCTGTGGCACACGCGGAGTGCACCACACGCTCTGGCAGGTATTCGGACTCATGGGCACCTCGTCTGCCGACGAGTCCTACGTCACCGCTTCCCAGACCGAAGCCCAGTGCTTGATCGACGTCCACCCGGTCCGAGAACCAGATGGGCGACGATGGTGATGTCGTTCCCACTCACCGCTGCGGGGCAGTTCCGGAGTTTCACCGGATTCCCTCTTACCGCCTTGAAACCCCGGATGGGATTCCTCGGCACCAGCACCTACGATACTAGGCTGCGCACAATCGCCTTCACGCAGCGGGGGTGCATGTGCACGATTGTGCGAAACGAACGTGAGCGGCCTTTCACCGTGCTTTCCGAACCTGCAAGGTCCGGGGCCGGGCAGCGACGGCATCAATCCAGTCGCGCAGGTGGGCGTGGACATGTCGACGGTTCACCTCATTGAGGATCTCGTGGCGCGCCCCGGGGTAGAGAACGAGGTCCACCTCACGCGAGCCCGAGTCGCGCAACTGACGCGCGACCTGGCGCACTCCCCTGCCGGAGTCCCCCACCGGGTCCTTGGCGCCCGACATCAGCAGAATGGGCAGTGCCGGTGGAGTCGCTCGGAAGATCTCGGTGGAGTTGGCGAGTTCGATGAGTCGGACGAGTTCGCGGTAGAAGGCTGCGGTGCAGACGAAACCGCACAGCGGGTCGTCGTTGTAGGCGTCCACGACGTGAGCGTCTCGGGACAACCAGTCATAGTCGGTGCGGGCCGGCAGGAAGGCTCGGTTGAAGGACCCAAAGGACAGCGTGTTGAGCAGCGGGCTGCGGGAGTCCTCCCCCACCATGAGCACCTGGGCCTGGGCCAGCCCGGTGGCGACAGTGCTCAACGGCCCCAGGGAGGAGCCGGTGCCGATGATGACCAGGCCGGCCATCTCGCGTCCCCGACGAACGGCCAGGACACGGGCAAGGAACGACCCCATCGAGTGTCCGACGAGGAACCACGGCTTCCCCTCCAGCTTGGCCATGAAGTGGTCAGCGACGGCGGACAGGTCGTCGAGCAGCTGGTGGTAGCCACGATCAGACGTGGTTCCGAGTTCTCCTATGGCAGCAGCACGCGGCCCGTGGCCACGGTGGTCGTTCGCCACGACGAGCCAGCCGTCGGCTGCAAGCACCCGGGCGACCTCGTCATAGCGAGCCGCGTACTCGGCCATACCGTGGCAGAACTGCACCAAGCCCTTGATGGGGCGCCCCGACGCAGCCTCGGGACGCCAGACAAGGACGTCGACGTCGGCTCCGTCATCAGCGGTGATGGTGATGGTGTCCATAGTTCCTCCCAGACAGCTCACCCCGGACAAAACCGTCTCAACCATACCGACGTCTTCATCGCGGCTATCACACAGCCTGGCCGCGAGAGAACGTACCGGAGCGCTCACCCGTCGCCCGGACGAGTCTGACACTGCATTGTGCCTTGCCGTAGAGGCGATCAACCCGCCAAGCATCCGCGATGGTCGCGCCCCGGCAGGGACTGTCACTTTCATGATATGAATGCTTCGGAATGACTTCAGCTTGAGAGTGCTCTCACGTTCGAAAGGCACCGCCATCAGTACCGAAGTTGCCCGCAAGGCCGCCGGACGCCTTCACTGGCCGACGCGCATACGTTTCGGACTTACCCTCTCTGACGCGCTGGCGATAGCCGTAGCGCTCATCACAACGATATATATCCGTTGGCCAAGCCCAGACAGCCAGACGATTGCCGGCACCCGGCACATCACCTATTCGGCATTGGCCGTGGTCTTCGGCCTGGTGCGGCTCCTCATTCTTTCAGCCAACGACAGCCATCGAATCCGGCTGTTGAGTTCGGGATTACAGGAGTATCAGCTCGTGGCGCGGGGGACTCTGTGGGCCTTCGGTTCTCTGGCAATTTTCAGTTATCTGTTCAAGCTGTCGGTCTCCCGATCCTTGTTCCTCGTCCAGGGCCCCGGAAGAGTCGTGCTTTCTTTCTGTAGTGGTGGTGTGGTCAGAGTGTGAGGAGGAGTGTGCAGGTGGCGGGTGGGTCCCAGGCGGCTTGCCGGGTGGCTCTCGCGATGTTCGTGGCCCCGGCTAGGTGGTGGATGCTGATGGCCAGATTCCTGATCGTGGCCATCACGTGGGGGCCGATGCGGTGCGGATCTGGCTACGATCCTCGTCGAGCGTGACGTCTCGGACCCAGTGGAGCCGGTTCTCTACACCCCAGTGGCCGCGGGTCCAGGCCGCGATCCGGGCCGCAGAGCCTTCAGGTAGCGTGACCGAGGTGATGAGGTAGACGATCTCGGTGGTCTTCTTCCCGGCCCGGGTGGCCACCCAGCGCCGGTGGACGATCTGCGCGGCGCCGGGGAATCCCAGGCCGGTGGGGGCCTGGAGGACTTTCAGGGTGCGCCGGGTGAGGCGGCCATGGGCCTTCTCCACGTCGACGTGGCCGGCGGGGACCTTCTTCTACGGCTGACCGGCCAGGTTCTTGTGCAGGGTGGGCTGGTTGGATTTGACGGTGAACACGTAGTCGACACCGGCGGCGAGGATCGCGGTAGCACTAACGGTCTGGGTATGGAGGGCGTCGGCGGTGATGACTGCACCGGCCGCGCGCTCGCCCAGCGCCTTGATCACGGCGGGCAGCGCCGGTATCTCGGTGGACTTGGCCTCGACCTCCGGTGGGGCCATCACCGTCCCCGACATGTGGTCGAGGCCGGCGACCAGGTGGCGGGCCCGCTCGGTGGCCGAGCGGGAGCCCGGTAGCGTTTTCCCGTCTACGGCGATCACGTGGCGCGCCGGCGAGGGTGGTGCGGGTCCAGGCGTACAGACACAGGTGCCCGTCCAGGGCGGCGGTGATGCGGGCGACGAGTTTCCGCAGGGTGGATTCGCCGGGGGCCGATCTCAGCGCGAATTCGTTCAGGTTCTTGTCGGTGAGTCTGGCTGCCCACTCGCCGGTGGCGGTGAAGCCCCGGCAGCCGGCCATCGCCGCCGAGACCGCGACCAGAAGCACCCCCGGCACGGGGTAACGCTTGCCTCGGGCCTGGCGGGGGTCGGGGACCCTGGACAGATGATCGGCCAGTCGGGCATCAGGTAGGGGCGTGTCAGGAATGATCCTGGGCGGCGTGGTGGGGGAAGATGGCATCGCGGGCGGGGTCCTCGGGATCGGTAGATTGCATGGCTACTTCCATCCCATCCGGGACGGCCTCGCCCACCCATCTAACACGCTGGACCCGACTCAACCCCTAGTCACAGCACACTCCTACCGACTTTTCCGGGACCCTGCCACCACCATAGCCAGAAATATCGCTAATTCCGTCATCTCCGAATCATCCAAGCAGGTGAAAAGCCTCGAGGGAAAGAACTCTCCAGTACAGGTGGTCATGATGACCCCTGCTGATCTTTCCCAGGCGAAGAAGGCACCCTCGCCAGCGAAGTACATTATCGCGGGCCTCTTGGCAGGAATCATCCTGGGTTACGCCATAGCTCTCATCCGACACCTCGCTGATCGCCGCATTCACACCACAGACGACATTACTGACCGTATCGAAAAACCCATTCTCGCTACTATCCCCACGTCGTCGACCATCGAAACCCTTTCGACTGACTTGACCGATGATTTCAAGGCTGCTGAGGCCATCCGGAAGCTTCGCACGAATCTTCGCTATGCCATGATTGACAGCACGTCGAAAGTCATTCTTGTTACGTCGTCAGTAATGGGTGAGGGAAAGTCATCAGTGGCGGGGAATCTAGCCAAGGTGATGGCCCTCGCAGGAGACGACGTCATCCTCATCGATGCTGATCTACGACGGCCAAAGGCGCAGAAAAACTTCGATCTTGACGACGGTCTGGGGCTTCCAGAAGTCCTCATCGGAGCGGCGCCTCTGGACCAGGCACTGCGAACTACACCGACAACTGGTCTGAGTGTTTTGCCCTGTACTGACACTCCTCCGAACCCCTCCGAACTGCTGGGTTCGGAGCACATGTCCGAACTGCTGTCGTTCTTGGCACAAGACCACGTCGTCATCGTGGATGCCCCGCCAGTGCTGCCCGTCACTGACTCCGTGATTCTCTCCCGGTTGGCAGACACCATCATCGTTGTGGCCCAGGTCGGACACACGACCGTCGACCAGGTTAAAAGCGCAGTTTCCTCCATCGAGAACGCAGGAGGCATGGTCTCGGGCATCGTCCTGAACCGTGCCGACTCCTCAAAACTGTCACATCTGCGATACGGCGAATCGGCGTACGGCTACGGATACACGAAATACGACAGCGACTACTCGTCATCACCCGCCACAGCTTCACAGCCGACACCCCAGAAACAGGAGACGTCAGGGAGTAAGAGCATTCCTCGACGGGCAACCTCCAAACACCACAACGCACACGTCTAAGATGATGGTGGTCCATGTGCGACGGCCAGCATTCACGCCGTCGCACACAGCTACCTGGGAGTGCCCGTGAAAATCGCCGTCGCAGGACTGGGCTATGTCGGCATGGCCAATGCAGTGTTGCTCGCCCAGCACAACCGTGTCGTTGCAGTCGACATCGACGCCGAACGCGTCTCGATGGTCAACAACGGACAGACGACGATCGTCGATCCCCTGATCGCGGAGTACCTGGCTCACCACGACTTGGACCTGCGTGCCACCACTGATCCGCAGGACGCGTACCGGGGTGCGGACTTCGTCATCATCGCCACCCCGACGAACTATGACCCTGACCAGAATTATTTCGACACCTCGAGCGTCGACGGAGTCCTCGACCTGGTACAGGAACTCGCCCCCGAGGCGACGATCGTCATCAAGTCGACAATTCCGGTGGGATTCGTCGAGGGGGTTCGCAAGGAGCGCCCCGGACTCGACGTCATCTTCTCCCCCGAGTTCCTCCGCGAGGGCAAGGCTCTCTACGACAACGTCCATCCGTCACGGATCGTCGTCGGGTCGGACTCGGCCAAGGCCCACCTCTTCGCCGACCTCATGACTGCCGGGGCCGTCGACACCGACATCCCCGTACTCTTCGTCGGGGCCACCGAGGCAGAGGCCATCAAGCTGTTCGCCAACACCTACCTGGCGATGCGGGTCTCCTTCTTCAACGAGCTCGACACCTACGCCTCCCAGCGTGGGCTGTCCACCCGTCAGGTCATCGACGGGGTGTGCCTGGATCCGCGCATCGGCAACCACTACAACAACCCGTCCTTCGGTTACGGCGGTTACTGTCTGCCCAAGGACACCCGTCAGCTACTGGCCAACTACCAGGATGTCCCCCAGACCCTCATCCAAGCCATCGTCGACTCCAACACGGTGCGCAAGGACTTCATCGCCTCCGACATCATCGCCAGGAATCCGAAGCGAGTGGGTATCTTCCGGCTGGTCATGAAGGCCGGCTCGGACAACTTCCGCTCCTCCTCGATCCAAGGGGTCATGAAGCGCATCAAGGCCAAAGGCATCGAGGTCATCGTCTACGAGCCAACCTTCGAGGGGGATGAGTTCTTCCGCTCGAAGGTCACCAGAGACCTTGACTCCTTCAAGGCTGACTGCGACGTCATCATCGCCAATCGGATGTCCCCCGAGCTGGCTGACGTCGCCGAGAAGGTCTACACCCGAGACCTCTTCGGCGGCGACTGAGTCTCAGGTCCGGCTGGACCAGATGACCTGACCGGCCTCGCGGATGAGGGCCGAGCATCCGTCGCGCACGTCGAGCTCGACGATGAGGGGCTCCACCCCGGGGACACCACTGCGGTAGACATAGCGCTCGTTGGTCAGGTCGAGGGACTCGGTACGGGCGTCGACGAGCCAGGGGTGACGTCGCCGTAGACCGAGCAGATCCTGGTGAGTACGCAGAGTTTCGGCGCCCAGGTTGGACAGCTCCGCCGGGCTGGCCGGGAACACCGGACGGATGTCGTCATCGCCCCCGAACCTCTCCTCCTTGATCCCGCGATATGCCAACTCATCCCCGTAGTAGATGAGCGGGACGCCGCCAATGGTGGCCAGCACCGCGGTCGCGACCATCGCACCATCCTGCCCCACCTTCGAGGCGATGCGGGTGACGTCGTGGTTGCCGACGAAGGTCATCGGGGTGAAGGCATCGGAGAACTCGTTGTGACGCCCCAAGGCGTGATCGAGCTCGAAGAAATTACGGGATTCGATGGACGACCAGATTGCCTTCCACAGTTCGTACTGGGTCACCGAGTCCATACCGGAGGCCTTGACGATTCCTGCATAATCGCCGTGGATGACCTCGCCGAAGACCCACACGTCGGGGTGCTCCGCACGCACCAAAGGCAGGACCGCAGCCCAGAACTCCGGATTGACGGAGTAGGCGGCGTCGAGTCGCCAACCGTCGACACCGCAGTCGGACCAGTGGTTCATGACCCGGGTGACGAGGTCACGAACGGCGGGGTCGTCATGGTTGAGGGAGACGAGGTCACCGTGGCCCTCGAAGACGTCGAGCTGACCGTCACGCCAGCGGACCATCCGTCCGGCATCGGTCTCCGGCCCGGCCGCCAGGGCATCCTGCACGACCTGGTTACGACTCGAGACGTGGTTGAACACCCCGTCAAGCAGTACCGAAAGGCCACGGGAGTGAGCGGCATGGACAAGGTGGTCGAAGTCGGTGTCGTCGCCGAGGCGAGGATCGACGGCGAAGTAGTCCAAGGTGTCGTAACCGTGACTGACCGAGGCGAAGATCGGCCCCAGTGCCAGGCCAGAACATCCGAGGGACACCGCGTGGTCGAGCCAGGCCTCCAGATGCCCGAGACGATGGCTCACCTCGTCGGATTCACGTTGCATCGGAGCCCCCACGAATCCCAAGGGATAGACGTGCCAACCGATGAGGTGATCAACCCATCCGGGACGTCGAGCCATGATGCCTCCGTTCGCCGTTGCCACAGCCGTTCGACTACAACCCTTCCATCATGTCAGTCGTGGTCGAGGTCTGCGGTGGAAAGGTCTGCACGAGGTGCTCTGGTGACGAGTTTGTGTCCCAACCACAGCGCCAGGAAGACCGGAATGGTGATGTACGCGACAACCATCCCGGTGACGTCACCACTGAGGACCGCGTCACGCCCCTGCCCCAGGGTGACGATGACGCACAGCACTCCGGCGACGATGGGCCCGGCCGGGTACCAGCGCCCCCGATACGGCAGCTCGGACAGATCGTGTCCTTGAGCAAGGAAGGCGCGTCGGAACTGGATGTGGCACACCGCGATGCCGATCCACGCAATGAATCCACACAGTCCCGAGATGTTGACCAGCCAGGTGTAGGCCTGGCCTGACCCGACCAAGGAGGTGGCGAAGCAGGCCGCACCGACGAGGGTGGTGACGATGAGGGCCGGCACCGGAACGCCGCGTTTGTTGGTGGTGCCCAGGACGCTGGGGGCCTTGCCCTCTCGGGCCAAGGCGTAGAGCATCCGGGTGGATGCGTAGAGACCTGAGTTGCCGGCTGAGAGCACCGAGGTGAGGATGACGGCGTTCATGACGGCTGCGGCCGCGGCGACTCCGGCTCGCTTCAATACCAGGGTGAAGGGACTGACGGCGACGTCCGTCACCTCGCCGGCGAGCAGGTTCGGGTCGGTGTAGGGCAGCAGCAGTCCGATGACGGCGATGGCGCCGATGTAGAAGATCATGATGCGCCAGAAGATCTGCTTGGTGGCCCTCGGAACGGCCGTGCCCGGATCCTTTGACTCCCCCGCCGCGATACCGATGAGCTCGGTGCCCTGGAAGGAGAATCCGGCGATGAGGAAGACCGTCATGATGCCGCCGAACCCGTTGACGAAGGGGGCGTCACCATGGCGCCAGTTGGAGACTCCAGGGGAATGACCCATGATTCCGGCGATCATGAGGATGCCAAGGACCAGGAAGACGAGGACTGCAGCTACCTTGATGATGGCGAACCAGAACTCTCCCTCGCCATAGGCCCGCGCGGACAACACGTTCAGCAGGAACAGCAGGGCCAGGAAACCGGCTGACCACATCCATGACGGCACACTTGGCCACCAGTAGGCCATGACGATCGAGGCGGCAGCGAGCTCAGCGGCCACCGTGATGGCCCAGTTGAACCAATAATTCCAGCCCAGCGCGAAGCCGAAGGACGGGGAGACGAATCTAGTCGCGTAGGTCTCGAAGGCTCCCGGTACCGGGAGATAGGAACTCATCTCCCCCAGGGACTGCATGAGCAGGAAGACCATGAGTCCCATGGCCAGGTAGGCCACCAGGGCTCCGCCCGGTCCGGCCTGGGAGATGGTGGCGCCGGATGCCACGAAGAGGCCGGTCCCGATAGCCCCGCCGATCGCGATCATGTTCATGTGGCGCGAGGAGAGCCCACGCTTCAATTCGCCGTCCATGGTGGTCCTCAGATAGGAGCGCCCCGCCCTTCTGGACGCGGTTTTGGTCACTCTACCGTTCCAGGACACCTCCTCGCCCATACCCCGTATGGCAACCAGGGCAGAAGGCAGGGGCGCCCCGGCATGTCGTCGGAACGCCCCTGGAATGCGCTTGAATCAGGCCTTCTTGACGGCCTCGAGAGCAGCATCGTAGTCGGGCTCGGTGGTGATCTCGTCGACCAGCTGGGTGTAGGTCACCTTGCCCTCGGCGTCCACGACGATGACGGCGCGGGCCAGCAGGTGCTGCATCGGTCCGTCGGCGAGGGTGACGCCGAGGTCCTTGCCAAAGTGGGAGCGGAAGGCCGAGGCGACGACGACATTCTCGATGCCCTCGGCGCCGCAGAAACGAGCCTGAGCGAAGGGAAGGTCACGGGAAACACACAGCACGGTGGTGTCGTCGAGTCCGGCAGCCTTCTCGTTGAAGGTACGCACGCTCTTGGCGCAGACACCCGTGTCGAGGCTCGGGAAGATGTTGAGGACGAGCTTCTCACCCTTGAGCTCGTCGCTGGTCAGCTCCGACAGATCGGTCTTGACGAGGGTGAATGACGGAAGATCGGATCCAACCTGGGGCAGGTCGGCGACGGTGTTGACGGTTTGTCCCTTGAAAGCAGTAGTGGCCATATTCACACTTTATGCGGCTTCAGCCTCCAACCACGAGGATCTGGTCGGCTTTCAGTCGCGAGTGAACAGCTCCGACGCCGCGTCCAAAGCACACACCTCGTCATGGGACAAGGTCAGATCGGTGGCGGCGAGCAACGGACCGAGTTGATCCACGGTGCGCGCCGAGGCGATCGGTGCAGTGACACCCTTGGCCATCAGCCACGCCAACGAGACCGACGTCACCTCGACGCCGTGGTCACCGGCGATCTCCCTCAGCTGGTCGAGAACCGTGAAGGCCGCCTTTTCGTGCTCGTCGTCAGGCAGGTACGCAGCCATCATCGATTCCCTGGCAACACCGTGGAGGTCGTCACGGGTGGCGTACTTGCCGGTCAGAAAGCCCGATGCCAGCGAGAAGTACGGGAAGAGGGCCAGGTTGTACTCACTGGCCAGCTGGCCGTACCCCTGGGGATCCTCGACGTCGGCGCGGTGCAGCAGGTTGTACTGAGGCTGCAGGGCGATCGGACTCGCCAGCCCCTCGTGCTCGGCCACCTCGAGCCACTTCTGCTCCCGGGTCACCGAGAAGTTCGACAGACCGACCCAACGCACCTTGCCAGCCTTGACGAGCTTGTCGAAAGCTACGGCCATGTCCTCGATCTGCTGGTTGTCGTCGTCGTAATGGGCGTAGTAGAGATCGATGTGGTCGGTGTGGAGCCTCACCAGGGAGGCATCGACAGCAGCCGAGATGTTCTCAGCGGACAGCCCCCTGAACTCGGGGTGGGTGGCCACCTTCGTCGCGATGAGGATGTCGTCGCGATGGCCGCCTTTCTCGAGCCATGATCCGATGATCGTCTCTGATTCACCGCCCACATTCCCCTCGGCCCAGTGGGAATAGCCGTCAGCGGTGTCGACCAGCGAGCCCCCGCCGCCGAGGAAGGCGTCCAGGATGGCGTGGGAGTCGTGCTCGTCGGCAGTCCAGCCGAAGGTATTGGCTCCCAACACCAGCGGCCTGATGTCCAGATCGGTGCCGGGGATGCGCGTCATAAGGCCTCCTCGTCGGCCCCGGGATCAGGAACGGTCGACCAGATCGATGTCGACCATGATCTCGGTGGCAATGGATTCCAGTTCCGAGCGTAGATCCTCAAGGGTCGTCGCGTTCGTGATCCGGCACTGCACCTCGGCCTCGAAGAGGATGCCGTCGCCCATCGGAGCCTCGCGCAGGCCGGTGGACAAGTCATCGATGGTGACACCGAGACGGGCCATGGTGACCGTCACCTTGTGGATGATGCCGGGATGGTCGTGGCCCACGAGGTGGACCACGAGGACGGCCTCGTCCTCGTCATCCTGTGCGGTCGTGTCGGTGACGGTGACCCGCAGCCCCTTGGCCTCGAGGGTTCCGAGGTCGTCCTTGAGAGCCTCGACCTTGAAGTCCTCGATGCCGACGAGGACGATTCCGGCGAAGGCACCGGCAAGCCGTGCCATGCGACTGTCAAGCCAGTTCGCGCCGTGACTGGCAATGATTCCGGACAGGTCGGAGACGAGTCCGGCGCGATCCGCGCCGACCGCGGTGAGCAAGAGCTGAGACATGGCACGAGTCTACGTGACCCGGGTCACCACCGTGCCCGGGTGGTCGCGGTGGGGCCGTCGAATTCCGTGAACCCGGCATCGACGACCCTCACTCGAGCGATGTCGGCATCCCAGTGCGCGACAGTCGGGGTGACGACGCGAACACGGAAGCCGTCTCGACGCCAGTTCTCCAGCGCTCGTCGGTCATCGTCAGTGCCGGTGCTCATAGCCTCGTGGGCGAGCTGGGCGGCATGACCGCACTGGGCACAGGCCTTGCCGGTCGTCATGGTGGTGCGGGGATTGATCTCGATGGTGACGACGGAATCCGAGGTGGCGGACTGGCCGTCTGCGGGCAGATTCGTGCCGGAGACCTGCAGCTTGTCGATCTGTCTGGGCTGCGGATGGACAGGGGCCGGAACGAAGGCCCGAACCATCGCCGGCCCGGTTCCGGGAGCGGCATCGGCCGGTGGATACTGACTGACGGTGACGCCGTCGAGGGCCTGGACGTCGTCCCATCTCTTCCCAGAAGCTCGCCGGACGATCTTACGGATGCGCTTGTCCGACCATTGCTGGACGGCGTCGTGCCACGGGCCCCCTGGTGCCGTCCGAGGATCGTCAAGGAGGGAGACGACGGCGCGGGCAGCCGCCTCGCAGGCATCCACTTCGCGCGCCGGAAAACGTTTGTCACGAAGCAATACCAGCTGCATAGCCCAAGGGTCAGGTTCGCGGTCGGGTGTGGTCACTCGGGGCAGGCTACCCGCCTGCCCCGACGAGACGCGAGGATGGTCGTTGTCACCGCAGCACATCTGCAAGACTCGAAGACGTGCGGAGCATTATCTGGGACATGGGCGGAACGCTGGTCGACACATACCCGGAGGTCGACCAGACACTCGCAGAGGTCGTGTGGCCCGAACCGACCGAGCAGCAGCTCTACGAGGTCGCGCACCTGAGGTCGGAGTCGATAGCCCACGCCATCGAGGTCTTAGCCGAACAGTATGACGTCTCTTCCGAGCTGCTCGACGATGCCTACACCTTGTTGAAGAAGAAGTGGGCGCACGATCCCGCCCCGCTGATGGCTGGAGCAGCAGAGGTCATGGCGGCCGTGCGGCGCGGCGGTGGCCTCAACCTCGTCGCCACCCATCGTGATCGCGCCAGCGCCGAGAACCTCTTCCACGCCCTGGGAGTGCAGGTGGACGACCTCGTGTGCGCCCCTGATGGTTTCGCACGCAAACCTGACCCCCAGATGAATCTGGTACTCATGGAGCGTCATGGGCTGGATCCGTCCGAGGTCATTGCCGTTGGTGACCGGGGCATCGACGTCGAAGCGGCGAAAGCAGCCGGAATTGAGGGGGTCCTGTTGTCCGGTACACGCCATTCAGGCACCATTACGACACTGACGGAGTTGCTGGATCGGCTGTGAGGAGCGGGCGACAGATCAGGCAGACGACGTGTCGTCACCGCGGATGAAGCCGGGTTCTGCCCCCATGACCAGCGTCTTATCGGTAACGACGTAGCACTGGCTGCCAAGGCCCTGGCTGTACCGAGCGCCGTCCGGGTAGAAGACGACATCGAGGCGGCGAGTGTCGTCGGTTCTGCATCTGTGGCGATGTCTCGACAACGGCACCCTGACTCCCCTAGTACGTCGCCTAGAAGAAGCGGGCCTCATCACACAAGCTCGCCCAGGAAAAAGCTTTCCTCAACGATCTTTCAGCTCAGCTTGACTAAGCCCCCTCCATACGAAATCATGAGACGGCGTGGTCAGGTCAAAATGGGATCCGAAAGCCGCGCAGTGCCCACACGTTCCTGAGACCTGCCGAAAGGTTTCACCGTGCACATGCTCCTACTGGCAATCATCTACCTGGCTTTTATCAGCTTGGGTCTGCCCGACTCTCTCGTCGGCGCAGGATGGCCAGCCATGCACCAGAGCCTCGGCGTCCCGGTGTCATTTGCTGGGTTCATCACCTTCATCATCGCGGTTGGAACCATCATCTCGAGCCTGATGTCTGATCGACTCACCGAGCGTTTTGGACCAGGACGAGTGACCGCGACAAGTGTGGCCGTCACAGCGGCTGCACTGTTCGGATTTTCGTTTTCGACGCAATTTTGGGTATTGTGTCTGTGGGCTTTGCCGTATGGACTGGGAGCCGGAGCGGTCGACGCCGCACTCAACAACTATGCCGCCCTGTATTACACCGCCCGACACATGAACTGGCTGCACGGTTTTTGGGGCCTTGGGGCGTCGATTAGCCCGTTCATCATGAGCCATGCCCTGGCTGCCGGAGACGGGTGGCCGTCAGCTTATCGCACCGTCGGGACCCTACAAGCCATCCTGACGGCCATCCTCATCGTCAGTCTTCCGCTGTGGAGCAAGGCACGGGAGACCCGCGACGGTGGCTCATCACGACTCCACGACCACGTGCCCATACGCACAGCGTTGGCGACTCCGGGCGTCCCTGCCGTTTTGGGCGCCTTTTTCGCCTACTGCGCCGTCGAAAGCACCTCGATGCTGTGGGCGGCGTCCTACCTGGTATCTGTACGGGGAACCGATGGCGCAACGGCCGCCGCATTCGCATCCCTCTTCGTGCTGGGGATCACCACCGGCAGATTCCTGGCCGGGTTCTTCGCCGAACACATCGGCGACCGGATGCTCGTGCGCGGCGGTTTCATCACCGTGGGGGTTGGCGTCATCCTCGTGGGAATACCCGCAGTACCGGCGTGGGTCGCACTGGCAGGTCTCGTCGTCGCAGGTCTTGGATCAGCACCGATTTACCCTGCAATCATTCACTCCACTCCGACCACGTTCGGTGCGCGAAACTCACAGGCGATCATCGGCATCCAGATGGCCGCGGCGTACGTCGGGACGACGCTCGCTCCCCCGCTGTTCGGAGCGATTTCGGCCGGTACTGGGCTGTGGGTGCTGCCGCTCTATCTCATTGTCCTCGTCCTCGTCGGTCTCGTGATGTCCGAACAAGTTGCACGACTCGCGCGCACCGGGGCAGACAGCGAGTGGTCCCCGGCACACTAGCCGTTGGGAGGCGATCCGGCGTGCACCTTCTTGAGGCACTCGTGGCCGTCAACGGGCTGTGAACGGTGGCGGGGGGTGGCGAACGCGGTGCGGGATCGAAAACGTGCGACGGAATGGACCAACCCGAAGAATTGTCGTCATTCAGGTTCGCGCGCCAGGGCTCACAACGTGCCGAGACTATTCTTGGTGGCTACGCCGTCGTCAAAGACGATTACCTCTACTGATGTTAGTTCTGTTGGTTCGCATCCCAGACATACGTGTGAGGGGCATCGGCAAGACGGAGCCTCACGTATGGGGACCGCAGAACCCATCGACACAGGGATGATGATTGACCCGCTCGGCCGCAAGATCTACGTCCGGTCGCGATCAAGAACCACGAGCCTGGCATGGCTCCACGTCCCTTACGTACAACCGGAGGCGATCAAACTTTAAGTCCAAGTTCGACCATTTTGAGTAGATGATTGCAGTCTGCGTAGCACTTGCGTCCGATTCGCCCGCGATCCGGGAGCTTCAACTGGAACTTACTGAAAAATTGTTACAGTAGCAGCGTGAGTTCGATAGATGTCGACGCGGCTCTGGCCTTGCCTGCCACCCAGGCGGTGACCTCGCTCCTCTCCCTTGACGAGGACCAGTGGTTCGATCGCAAGTCTGGGCGTGTAGCGGCCAAGGACTTAGCACGCCCCTTGGTGGCCTTCGCCAACGCCGAGGGCGGCACCCTGGCGATCGGGCTGAGCAACGGTCAGGTCGATGGAGTTTCCCAGAGAGCGGAGAACGCGATCCGCCAGGCGCCCATCGACTTCACCCTGCCCCCAGTGCGAGCACGGATCACTCGCTTGGATGTGGATGACAAGGCCGTCCTCATCGTCCATATCGACCCCGGTGACACCATGCACACGACTAAATCAGGGGACTGTTACCTGCGCATCGGTGACGAGTCGCGCCGATTGTCCCTCGCCGAACAACAGGAACTTGCCTACAACCGGGGCAGCCAGACGTTCGAGGCGACCCCCGTCGATCTCACCATCAACGATCTTGACGAGACACTGATGAGCTCCTATCGAGATGCTATCGGCTCATCCGGCAACGTTGAGATGCTGCATGCTCGCGACCTCCTCGACCACCGCGAGCACGTGACAGCCGCCGCCACCTTGCTGTTCGATGCTCGCCCGCAGCGGGTCTTTCCCAGCGCCTACATTCGAGTCCTCAAGTATGACGACGATGAGCGAGGGGTCGGGTCGGAGATGACCCTCCTCGAGGATATTCGCATCGAAGGACCGCTCCCCCAGCAGATATTCCAAGCCTCTGATACCGTCGACCGACTCACTCCAGCACCGCAGCAACTGACGGAGCGCGGACGCTTCGAACGTGTGCCCATCATCCCGCGCGACGCATGGCTGGAAGGCATCGTGAATGCCGTCGTCCACCGGTCTTACAGCATGATGGGCGATCACATCCGAGTGGAGATCTTCCCACATCGGATCGAGATCACGTCCCCCGGTCGATTCCCCGGCCTGGCGGATCCTTCCTCGCCGTTGACCATCTCCCGATACGCGCGAAATCCGCGCATTGCGCGAGTCTGCGCGGACATGGGCATCACACGAGAGCTGGGCGAAGGAATCAAACGCATTTTCCGCGAGATGAATCTTCGTGGCCTGGCCGATCCAATCTATCGTCAGAGCGCCTCCACAGTCACACTGACGCTCAAAGCCTCCGACGCGATAGACCCTAGGGTGCTCGAAGGACTGACGAAGAGCGCCCGCGGCGTCCTCGATGTACTACGGTTACAGAATCGCCCACTGGGAACTGGGCAGGTCGCCGAGCTAGTTGGCGTCGCACGCCCCACAGCCAAACGAGCCCTCGAGTCACTTGCGGAAGCTGGGCTCGTCCGCTGGGACGGGAAATCCGATCGCGACCCTCGTGCCTCCTGGCGCCTCCTCTGAACTACTGCAACAAATGTTCCAGTAGATGTACCAGTAGACGTACCAGTACCGTGCGACACGGCCCACGTCGAAGCGGAACTCAACTGAGCTCCGTAGCCGATTTCAGCCTGCGCGCCTTTGATCCACAGGCTCCCCTCGCTCACAACTCCCGCGCAACAGGACGCCAAGGTCGCCATCGAAGGCGACCCAAGCAAACATCGACCCCGATCATGCCCCGCGAATTCAAGCTCCTCGTGCAAAGTGAGGAGAAGCTCGGTTCCGGGCGTTGATGGTGCTGAGTCTCCACCCACCTGGTCACAACGCGTCAATGTCGCCTGCAGGAGACGATGACCAATCCAACGGCAACATACCTCAGACGCGACCACCATCCCAGGCACATCCAGACCTGTGGCAAGGATTCATCTGCGGTCGCCGGGTAGGCTGGTGGAGCGGGAGAACGAGGCCGTTCGCCAGGCGATTGATGCCGCGCAGGGGACACCGGTCCGTTGACCATCCACGAGCTTGTCACCGTGACCTACCTGACGATCGGTCAAGTTCGCTATGCCCTCGCACAGCACCTCACAGAAGGCATCGTCATGATGGATGGAAAGCAAGGACCCAAGTTCACCCGCTATCGGCTGAAGTAATGGTGAGACTCCAGATTCTGGAGTCTCACTCACAGCCAGAAGGAGTGGAAACTAAATGTTGAACCTGAACTCCACCATGCTCCGTAGCCGATTGACATCATCCGTGACTTGAGGGTCTGGGTCCGCCGAGATTTGGCTCTTCGCCCGCGCTGGCCCACTCGAACTCTTCCCCTGTCCATCGGTAGAGCCCTGCGTCGTAGGCCCGATGGTGGTTTGCACACAGGAGTCGACCGTTCTCCCGACTTGCCCTGCCCCCTCGCGCATGGGGCACGAGGTGAGCGGCCTCCAACAGTTCCGGCAGGTCCAGGCCACAGATGGCGCACTCCACAGGACCGGATTCAAGAAGGCGTCGCCTGAAATCACTCTGGCTATTGCGCTGGTGAGCGAGAACTAGAGAATCACTGCGGGAGACATCCCAGTCATCGACTGAACAACCTGACCGCGGACTTGCCACGCAGGCATCGAGAAACGCCCACAGCCAAGAGTTGTGCCAGTCCAGTCGACGCGATCGCCGACGTCGGTCGCGAATTGCGGAGATCCGACGTGAAACAAGCTGCGCCACCTTGTCATCCGATAGGAGTTTGAGCGCCATCGCTCCAGGCAGCCCCAGAGCTATCCCGCCTCCATCCAGTCTGGACGACTGGATGGAGACACCAGCCAACTCCGCGGCCCAAGTGATGTCCTCGTTTGGCTCGCCCCACACTAACACCTGCGCGAGTCCACCATGAGACCGGTCCAACTCAACCACCAGCACCTCGACCCAGCCCACTGAAACTGCCGAGGCCCGACACTTCCCTTTGGGAGCTCGCCCATTGCCAGGCAGGCAGGACACCGAGAAGTCATCCCGTTCCCTCAGGCCAGACTGACTCGCGAACAGCTCAAGCACCGCGAGCACGTCAGGAGCTCCTGTCAGGGCAGCAAAGATCTCGAAAGCCTCACGACTTGCAGCTCGTGGCCGGCCAGTCCCACTAGAAGATGGCGGAAGCGAGTCGACGCTGTATCCCGCGGACAGAAGCGCCTCCCGGTACATAACGACGAGGCCATCAGCGTCACTGCCATGACCCGCCGAACGAACCGTCACGGGAAAATGTGAGCATCCCACCACGAGGCTACCGTGCACCGCTGCTGAGCATGTTGACGGCAGCGCCGTGGCCGCGCTCCAGCGACCTTCCGAGGGCCAAATCGGGACGAAAAGCAGAACTCCGCCACGACAAGGAATGACTTCTCCTGTCGCAGTAGGCCAAGATCCTCAGTAGAACATCGCGCACGGCGACCGGGATAAGGCGCATCGACTTACAGCCGGCGACGCCGGGGCTGCCTAAGAAGACCCGTCATCATGTGCGCCGACAACTCGGTGAGACGCTCTCGAATCTCACCCGTGCGGTCGAGTTCGCGCATGTGCCCCATCATCTGCAGCGGCGACGCGACCATGTCCACCTGCTCGGGTACCGGATCGACGAAGATGACATCGAGACCGCGCGCCGCCAACCAACTGGCATAAACACTCGTGGCGCCGCCGATGTCCAAGACTCGGGCCTCGGGCGGAATGAAGCTCAGGTAGCGTCGCGTCGCCTCCAATTCCAGCAGCCCGGCGGTGTGGCGACCCCGCAGCCAGCCCGCATCGGAGCAGTTCGCGTAGAAGGCGCGAGGTTTGGCGTCAAAGTCTTCTTCCTGAGCCATACAGCCATCTTCATAGACCTGAGAACCAAATACACAGCCAATTTCTTGGCCCCGTGGTCAGCGGGCGGCCCCAGAGCATGTAGACTGAAGCCATTGTTCGACAGTAGGGTTGGTTTGCATTACGCAAGACGGGTTTCTCACGGATCCGAGCAGTTCCTTCTGGCAAGTGTGAAGAGCAACATCCGGAAGCGGCCGAAAAGCGGTCGCTCCACAAATCGAAGGATTGCAACATGGCAACCGGCACCGTTAAGTGGTTCAACGCTGACAAGGGCTACGGCTTCATCCAGCCCGACGACGGCTCCGCCGACGTCTTCGCTCACTTCTCCGCTATCAACTCCTCGGGCTACCGCTCGCTGGACGAGGGCGACCAGGTTGAGTACGACGTGGAGCAGGGCCCCAAGGGCCCGCAGGCGTCCAACATCACCTTGAACCGCTAATATCACGTGATCTTAGGCGAGGCCGCTGCCCTTCGGGGCAGCGGCCTCGTGCTTTTCCTTCGGCAAGCAGATCACCAACCGCCGGGACCTCGCGCCCGACCAGCGGCCGACGCACTCCCTGTGACCAGCGAGCTCGACGAGCGCGCCCGCACCCAGGACGACAAGCCAGGTCGACGCGGGGAGGACCTACGCGCGGCCGTGGCCATCATGGGCGGGGACCCCCTCAGCCATCCACGAAGTCCTGGAGATCGTGGCCGGCGCTGGGTTCGCCCCAGCCCCGCGTACGACCTGATGATCACCCGCATGACGATGCAGCACGTCGCCGACCTCGAGCACCTCATGACCAGCGTGCGCACAATGCTCCGCTCGGGCGGCGCCTACCTCGCCATCGATCTGACGGACCGCAGCGCCGACTTCCACGACCACCCGACGCCTCCGGTCCCAATCTCATATTCACAGGGCAAGGGCGGACAGGTTCAGTTGGCGTCAGGATCAGCCACCACCGTTGACATACTCACTACAAGCAGGTCAGAGGTCCCAAGCCCAGCTCAGACCCCATCTAAACGTGAAACGAAACTCAATTACACGATGAAGCGGAATTCCACCGGCTTCCGGGCAGAACTAACGTGATTTGGGATCAACGCACCACGACCGAAGCGACGCAGCAGCCTCATCCAGATCAGCCCTACCACTCGCCACGGCGATGACGAGGTTGTATGCATCGTCGTCCGGAGCTTCCACCCACCAGCCATTGAGGTCCAAGAACACCACCGTCGCCAACCATCCCAACCGCTTGTTGCCGTCCACCAGCGCATGATTGTTCACCAGAGAGTCCAGGAGAGCCGCAGCCTTGGACCCCAGTGTTGGATAGGCATCACCGCCCCACAGCGAGGTGCGTGGACGCGCCGCCGCAGACTCAAGCAAACCAACATCACGTACGGGACCAACCCCCAAGTCTTCAACCAAGGCCATAAGGTCCTCAACCGTGAGAAAAACGGTCATCGACCCAGCCGATCAAGGACATCGGCATACCGAGCCCGTGCCCTCGCCGAGGCGTCAGCCACATCCTTCGTGTGCCCCCTCCGCGCCGCCACCTCATGGATCGCGCGAATCGTCGCCTCCTGACGACTGATCCCGTCATCCTCGGCAAGACGCGTGAGAATCCGCTCGTCCTCTTCTGTCAACCGCAACGTCATGGCCACGAGATGATGATACCAGAGTGGTATCACCATTAGGCTGGAAGACCGCTGCCTCGGTCGGGTCGGTCGGGTCGAGCTATGACAACGCTGTGGCGGAGACGATCAACGGGTTGTTCAAGACTGAGCTGATCGGGCCCCGAGCGCTGTGGAAGGGCGTTGATGAGGTCGAGTTCGCCACCGCGGAATGGGTCGACTGGTTCAACCACCGACGCCTGTATAAGTACTGCGGCGACATCGCGCCCGCCGAGCTGGAACAGGCCTACTACGCTGGCCACAGCCAGCCCCACGAGGAGCTGGAACTGTCACACCACTGAGTCCCCGGACTCACCGGGGGCGATTCAGAGCTGCGCATACACCGCCTCGTGACTGTTGACGGCGACAGGGCCGCACACCGTCTGAGTGTTCTTCGCATCGGACAGAAAGAAGCCACACGCCCCCATGATCACAGGACCGCACCGAACGATGTACAACTCGTCACCTTCGCGTTCTGGATGCGAGCTCCACACCGTCTCCAAACCCTCGCGCGACTTCTTCCCGGCCAGAGGAAAACCGACCTGCCCCGACTGCACGAACGGCCACAACGCAACAGCCGCCTGATGCACCTCACGCTCCGTGGCGGCGACGGTTACTTCCATCGACCTCATACCCACACGTTATCGTCAGCCGCCTCAAGTCCGAGCCGTGATTACCCGCAAGAATCAATGACGATGTGCTACGCAGCAGACCCAATGTGGTGCAGATCGTTCCACTGACACGAACCACCAGACCGAGCGGGCAGAGATTTATATGGAGCCCGACCTCTGCAGCTACTCCATCGTGGGCCTCGGACTTGTTGAGCGCCCCGCGCCATACTTCGTGATCGAACATATCTTCGATGACAAAGATGTAGCGCATAGGATCATAGAAGTAGACCTTGGGTACCAGATCGGGAACCAAGGCCCCATGTGTCTGGAGAGATTCGACCTCATGGCGTGCCCGGTCGGGAGTCATAGGCCGCCCCTCGCCCGTCATCCGGACGTATGGCAGCGCTAGCTTGATGTAAAGACCCCACCCGTCTTCATATTTTAGCAGGAAGACGAGGTTGAGATTGCCGTCGCCGATTTCCCGAACTGATGCCACGCGCCCCAGGTGCCCGACCGCAAATGTTGCTGACGAACAGGCTGACGCCGACCAAGAGAGCTATTACGCCAACGATCCATCCAATGACTGTGGGCGAGATGAGAAGTCCGCCGCCGCATTGGTCCATCGCCGTGATAACCCATGCCTTCGCGTCAATACTTCCCGAAGCGATATCCGTCGGTGCGGCGCTGGGGCAGAATGTCTGGCTGACCCCAGATCGCCGAGCGGCGGCGTCAACAACTGGTCGCAGGAGCCCACGGGGGCCGCCCAAAATGGCTCAATCCGACGAGAACGACGACGAGAACGGCGACGAACCGTCCTGGACATAGGAGGCGCCGAAGCCAACTGTTCGTGGAATCTGGAAACAAGGACGCCATCGCGACGATAAGACCGAACGTATAGCCTGCGACAGCCCCGGCGGCAGGATAATCCAGCATCGAGCGTGGCGTGATCGCGTTAAGTACTGCGGCGCTCTTTGCCGGCTGTGTGAGGATCGGCATTACAAGCCCCGCGAGAGGCACGAGCGAGGCCATAACGGCACCGACTGCTCCACCGTATCCAATCCACGTGGCGATGCGACGCACACACGAGCCGACCCCCAAACGCAACTGCAGGAATTTGGTCCGCCGGAGGAGGAATAAGAGCGCGATGCAGATGAATGCTGAGACGGTGAGAAGACAGCTGATCGCCAACATGTTGTAGCTGATTGCAGCAGAGAGCACCGCCGATACGATGCCATCATTCGCACCAGTGATACTCACAAACATCCCGACTAATACGGCTCATCCCAGTGAACGGTGGGTGGTGAGGTTGTAGGCAGGGGTCGAGGCCCTCGATGATGGAGGTTCCTACCCCGTCCATACCGAGAGCCTCGATGTGTTCAACGCTACCTTCTGTCGTCCGGATCTGACTACCTTCCTCGGCTTGGCCGACCTCGGCTTGGAGGCGATCGGGCTCCGTCTCGAGGCTGGTCGTGCTGTGATTGAGTGTGTCCCGATTAGCGACGACAGTTGGTGCCATCGCTGCGGATGTCGGGGTGTTCGGCATGGGGTCGTGGACCGTTGGTTGGCGCATATTCCGTTGGGTTGGCGCCCCACGATGCTGCTGGTTCGCCTGCCCAGGTATCGCTGTCGCGGGTGTGGTTGCTGTTGGCGTCACGACCTGGAGTTGGCTGCTGGGCCGCGAGCCAAGATGACTCGTGCCGCGGTCTGCTGGGGGCTGGAAGCACTGGTGGTGGATCGGCTCTCTATCTCGCGGATAGCGGCGGCGCTCGGGGTCGCTTGGGACACCGCGAACACCGCGATCCTCGACGCCGGGCAGCAGTTGCTCATTGAGCATCCTGGCCGTCTGAACGGGATCGAAGTCCTGGGTGTTGATGAGCATGTCTGGCGCCACACTCGGCTGGGCGACAAGTACGTCACGGTCATCATCGACCTCACACCGGTCCGCGATGGCAGCGGTTCGTCCCGGCTGCTCGCGATGATTCCCGGGCGCTCCAAGGCAGTGTTCAGGACTTGGCTCGATCAGCAGTCCCAAGACTTCCGTCAAGGAGTCGAGATCGTGGCGATGGACGGCTTTACTGGGTTCAAGACCGCGGCCGCTGAGGCGATCCCTGATGCGGTCACGGTCATGGACCCTTTCCATGTCGTCAAGCTCGCCGCAGACGCTTTGGACGCGACCCGACAGCGGGTCCAGCAGGAAGTCCATGGGCATCGCGGCCGCAACCATGATGCGCTCTATCAGGCCCGGCGGCTACTCCATACCGGCTTGGATCTGCTCCGACCACGACAGATCGAGCGACTCGAGGACCTGTTCGCCTGCGATGATCACGTCGGCGTCGAGGTGACATGGAGCGTCTATCAGCAGCTGGTCTCGGCTTACCGGAGCAAGGACGCCACAGCCGGGAAGGCCTCGCTCGCCCGCATCATCGAGTCGCTGGCCCACGGGGTCCCCAAGGCTCTGCCCGAGTTGGCAAGACTTGGCAGGACGCTCAACAAGCGCCGCAGCGACGTCCTGGCGTTCTTCGATCATCCCGGCACCAGCAACGGCCCTACCGAAGCGATCAACGGACGGCTCGAGCACCTCCGCGGGACCGCTCTCGGGTTCCGTAACCTGACCAACTACATCCGAAGGGCAATACTCGACACCGGCGGTTTCAGACCCGCCTTCCACCGATGATTGGGAAGAGCCACTAATACGACAACAACGATTGCGATGTATATCACCCCTACGATCCAGATCATTGTGGGAATAGAGACAACATTGTCGAAGCTGTCGGCCGTGATATGAACTTCCCGCCACCCGCAAGGCGCGGCAAGTGTGAAGAACCGTTTGGCCTTGGACTTTGTCTCTTGCCATGTCCTATCGCAGCGATATCGGACGTACGCGCGCACTGTTGTGGAGCCCTGGCGCTCGGCTCCCTGGAGGAGTCTGCACGTTACATACGCCGTGCTCATAGCAATGAGCGCCACGGGATAGACCGCCAACACAGACCTCGGAGCGATGGATAACCATGGTCGCTACGGCGAGTGCCGCAGACACAATGCTGATCTCTTTCGTGGCCGCGAGGCTTCGAAGGTGGTCACGAGCGAACGCAGCTTTCAACTTCATCATCGCGATCCGGACGACTACACAGACAACTAAGAGGGCAACTAGCGTCCCAATATGCATGGAACAATTATTGTTCCATGCTCTAACATCCAGTCCATTCGTACGAACCACTCGTGCGCCAGTGCCCGAACGTGACAGGCTCCTCCAACCAGGAGGCCTGCTTGCGCAACTCCCCAACGACGAAGGTTTCGAGTAGATGCCCGAAGTCGATGAGTGACGTCGGGTCAATGCCGGTGGATGTCTCCGGGGGGAAGGGAGCCGGAGTAAACGAGCGGTCAACCCTGATTTAACAACGTGAACCTCTGGCTTCGCGCTCACACGCGAGCGAAGGTTCTTACCCCCGGAGGGACGACGCACGACCAGAAAACGGGCCCTCAAGAGGCGAAAATGATTCTAGGCAGTGGGCCGACTGAGGCCCACTATCAGACGTTGAATCTAAACTCGACCAAGTTCCGGCACGCAAAACCATTTACACATCCATTCAGGACGGCACTGGCATCCAGAGCCGGTCGACGGGCATCACGTGCAACCGGTCCTCGTAGGTGTATGAGCGGCTACCGGTGGTCAGCACAATGCCGCCAATGAACCTTGCCCCCAGCAAGTCACGAAGTTGGGCCAGACCTCGGAAGTCCTTGCCAGGGGCACGCTCACTGGCCTTGATCTCAAACGCGACAACCCGACCGTCGTCGTACTCGATCACCAGATCAACCTCCGCACCGTCGCTCGTCCGCCAATGTCCCAGCGTGACAGGCTCATCGAGCCACGACGCCTGCTTGCGTAACTCCCCGACGACGAATGTCTCCAGCAAGTGTCCGAAATCCGTGAGCGAGGTCGGGTCGATTCCGGTGAGCCGGTCCGGAGTGAGCCGGAGCAGGCGGGTAGCCAGACCGGAATCGACGACGTGGACCTTGGGCTTGGCATTCATCCTGGAGCGGAGAGTCTTCCCCCAGGCCGGGAGACGCACAATCAGGAATAGGTCCTCGAGGAGCCGGACGTGAGCCTCTGCGGTTGGGCGACTGACGCCGATCTTCTCGGCCGCCGCTGTCACGTTGAGCAGCTGGCCGGTCTGCCCCGCCACGTACCCCAAGAGATCTGCAAGGGCCTGACGCTCACGAATCTTGCTGAGCTCGACGGCATCCCGCTCGACAGAAGCCCGAACAAAGTCGTCGAACCACCGACTCCGCGCTGCTCCGGACCGACGCAGCGCCAGGGGCATTCCCCCGGAGCACACGCGATCGACATACTCCGACCGCGCCGTGGCTGACGCCGGAACAGCCTGGACAACAGCACCGACATCGCCCGAGAGCACCTCGAGCAGGTTGTCTCGCGCTCCCCCAAGCTCCCCCTGCGAGAGCGGCCAGATGACTAGCGAGTGAAGTCGTCCAGTCAGCGCCTGCGATGTCGACGGCAGAGCATCCTGGCGCGTGGAGCCCGTGACGACAGCCGTCCCTGGAAGGCTCCCCTCACGATTCAACCGCGCTTTGAGCGCATCAAGCACATCCGGGACTCGCTGATACTCGTCGATGCACACTGGAGCTCCGACTCTCGCTGTGGCCGCCAGGTTGCCTTGGACCGCCTCACGCACCTCAACGTCGTCGAGGTCGATCACCGAACCGCTAACCGCCTCGGCGAAGCCGCGCAGCACCGTCGACTTCCCCACCGACCGCGGGCCATGCAGGGCGATCACCGGCTCGATCCGCATCTGCTCAGCAAGAAGATCGCTGATGCGACGGGGAACAAATCCATCCAGCTCCATGCCCTCGACTTAGCAGACGCGAGCCTTCAAACCTTACAAACATGAGCGCATGGACTTGACGAACTTGCGGACTGAACCTCCGACTATCACCACACAAGCAGACCGAACGGATGCCCTACTGTGTCCGCGAGAATGAAGAGCGGCTGATCACTTTCGTCCACGCAAGGCTCTGACCAAGGGGCTTTCACGTTGAAACAGAGCTCGATCGAATGCCGGCGCATACCCGACATCCAAGGCGCAAGCCCGTGGCTACGCATTCTCCGGCTTCGGTGTGGCTTGCACCCCGATTGATACCGTTGGGACATGATCACCGCCGCACTCCGACAGCTCGTAGAGACGGCCACTGCCTATGCAAAGCAGTGCAACGATGACAACAACCACACAGTCGCTGCAGCATTGCTGACCAGATCGGGCCAGACCGTGCTTGGCTTAAACGCCTTCCACTTCCTCGGCGGCCCATGCGGCGAGATCTCCGCCCTTGCCAACCACGCAGCCACGTGCCCAGAAGACCCCATCGACGCTATCGTCGCGGTCTACGGCCCGACAGGCCAGGTGATTTCTCCGTGCGGAAAATGTCGTCAGGTATTGTTCGACACCGCCCCTGCCATCCAATGCGTCATCCGTGTCAGCAACGGCCTCGAAGCAGCAACTGTCTCGGAGCTTCTTCCCCACGCCTACGACTGGCGCGCCAGGGAACTCCCACAAAAGATCTTCATGTGGGAAGGTTACGAGCCGGCCATCAGAGATGGGTCCAAGCGCCAGACCATCCGCGTCGACGACCCCTTCCGACCTGGACCAGCGCAGCTCGTCTTCGAGAAAGAGAGTGGCGAGACCAGCACCATCGACGCGACAGTCACCTCCGTGCTTGCCACACGCCGTTGCGACCTCACTGAGGAACAAGCACAACGGGACGGCTCGCCTCATTGACCGAGCTACACCAAGCCCTCGATATGCACTACCCCGGCCTGGAAATGGAAGACAACATCGACGTCGTGACTTTCGAATTGAGCGACACCGCAGAATACGATTCCAACCCCAGAGGTTAGTTGTTGAAGCGGACTCGACCGACTTCCGGTTTAACATGCAGTTCTGCTACTGCTTCTGGGTATTCGGATGGCAAGTCGGGGGCATTGCTTACCCCCGCCGGCATCAGATCCTGCCGAAGCACACGGCCACGGGGATCTGCTTCAGCGTATGGCTCGTAGAGCCTCAGCGCAGCGGCGCGAACCATGTCCGCCCGCCCCGATCTCCAGATAGCGCACGCCTAATTTCCGCAAGGCCTCGATGCCATGGTCCATGAGCGCACGCCCGACTCCTTGCCTTTGGGATCACAGGTGCGCATCTACGCGAACGCTTGCATGGGCAAAAGTACAGCGGCGCCTTTGGCGGTGGTTCTGCCTGCGGTCTGATCGGCAGGATTGCTGCTGAGTGACCGATCTAGAGTGTGCTATTTGACTGATATTAACTCGGCTAAGTGACTGATTCAGGCAATAGTACTGGTAGGGTCATGGGCATGGACTACACCCGTCGTATCGTCGATGGAGAGCTGGATGAGCTGTTCGGCGAGATTCCCGCTCTCGCCTTGGATGGCCCTAAGGCGGTAGGCAAGACCACGACCGCGCGCCAGAGAGTACGCACTGTGGTCCAGCTTGATCGTCGTGCCGAGGCGGAACCCGTTGCAGCTGATCCATCGATCATCCTGCGCCGCTCTGAACCCGTTCTATTGGATGAGTGGCAGAAAGTGCCCGCCGTGTGGGATGTGGTGCGGCATGCTGCTGATGAGGATCCTCACGGCGGGCGTTTCCTGCTAGCAGGCAGCGCTTCCCTCCAACGCGATGCCACGGCGCATTCGGGCGCAGGAAGGATCGGAAGGTTGCGGATGCGGCCCATGACGCTTTCTGAACGCGGAGTGGTGGAGCCAACTGTCAGCCTTGCTGGGCTCCTGTCTGGTGGGGAAGTGCGTTTGGTCGGGGATACCACCTTCGCCTTGACCGACTACGTCAAGGAGATCTGCTCCTCCGGTTTCCCTGGCCTACGAGGCCTTGGATCTCGTGCGTTGCGGTTCCAGCTGGAGTCCTACCTCCGCAATGCCGTGGACCGGGACGTCGCAGATCAGGGACTGGCGGTACGACGGCCAGAAGCAATGATGGCCTGGCTGCGTGCCTATGCCGCTGCCACGGCATCGACCGCCAGCTACTCCCAGATTCTGGACGCGGCTACACCTGGTGAGAGTGAGAAGCCAGCCCGGTCCACTGCCAACAGCTATCGTGACGCCTTGGCGTCGTTGTGGCTGTTGGACCCGGTCCCCGCGTGGAGTCCGACTGGCAGCCTCATGAAGCGGCTAGGGGCCAGTCCCAAACATCATCTTGCCGATCCTGCGCTCGCCGTCCGGCTTCTCGGGCTGACTGCTGCTGCGCTGCTTGATGGTGAGGGCAAGCCGTTGGCATCGGCGACAGGAGGGCTGCTTGGCCCATTGTTCGAGTCTTTGGCCACTCTTTGTCTCCGGGTTCCGGCGCAAGCCGCCGAAGGTGAGGTATTTCACTTACGCACCCGCAACGGGGATCATGAGGTTGACCTGATTGTGGTTCGGCCGGATGGCCGCTTCCTGGCCGTTGAGGTCAAACTGGCGGCGACTATCGAGGACGCTGACGGCAAGCACCTTCGCTGGTTGAAGGAGAGGACTGGGGATCGGATGCTGGATGCTGTCATCGTCAACACGGGACCCCACGCATATCGACGCGCCGATGGAATTGGCGTCGTGCCCCTGGCGTTGCTAGCCCCGTAGACACTCATGTTTAAGCCCTCGCCACACAATGACATGGTCGAGTACGCCATAGTCGTGAGCGATGATGTTCCGCATCCCGATGCTGCGGTCGACATCTGGCACCCGGCAGCAGTCTCCGGATCAGTATGACGAAGTCAGTCCAGCACGTCCCACAAGTGGGCTCTAGACATCGGCAACATAGATGGTCTCCGCCTAAGCCAGCGCCAATTCCGCGACGCCGTAATGTCTCGCGGCGCCGCTTATCGCACCCCGGTCGATGCTCACGGCAATAGCCACGCCCCCCAACATCGCATCAACCAGGGAATAGCAGCGCGAAACCGACGTGCCGCAGTTGGGCGAGGATGGATGACCCAGCACGACTCAGCGTCACCGGTGCAGAATGAACGACGACTGTAGACGGTTTCGTCTACAGTTAATAAAACAGAATTATGAGTGTGCGCGCTGCAACCGCCCCAGGTGGACTGTCCCCGACGACGAGCCAGATCGAGACACCTGGTCAGCAGGACCGCCATGGGCGAAGCCAGCACGATCCTCGCTGAAATTGCCGGATGTCACCAGCGCCGCCTCTTTGTCAACAGACTCCATGGGCATGGTCCTCGTCCTCTCGAATGGCCCGCGCCGGCGTGGCTACTAATGCTTGAGCAATTCGCACACGATGTGAATCTTGCTGGCTTGGGAACGAACCAGATCGGTATTGCCTGTCCCAGTCAGGAGTTTCTGTCCGTGGTGGACAACGCTCTCGAACTTGATCCCGAGAATCGACAGAAGGAGATCGTCGAGAGAGAACACCTGTCCGCCAGCTTCCGCATAAAGCTCGAGCAAGGCGGCAAGCCCTGCACAGGTGTCTGTCCAGCCCGACCGATAGAGAATCGTCTGCCCCACGACCGCGAGATCGTGTAAAACCGAATCCCACCGCACTGACTCCCAGTCGATCAGTCCGGTGAGGCAACCCTCGCGATCCAGCCGTAGGTTGGGATAGGATGGATCTCCGTGAATCAGTTGCCGAGGCTCCCGGCGCAATGTCGCCGCGCCCCAGAGGTCGAGACCCGAGATAATCTGCGCGGACTCCTCCTCGGTGTACGGAAGCACCTCCCTCCTAAGAAGTGCGCGGGCTTGCTGGGCGTACTCCGCAGTGGAGATCGTGTGTGAGCCGAACCTCTCCGGGAGGGGCGCCATCGCACGGTGCAGCCGGGCCAAGGCAACTGCCACGGAAGCGAGGTCCTCGTGGGATTCCGGCGAGGGCGCGCGCCCGTGCACTGATTCCGTCAAGCGCCATAGGCGCCCCTCGTAGCGGATCCACCGCTCACCGCAGCGGGTCGGCACGATGCGAGGCACATCGAACGAGCTCAGCTCGGGTCGCCGGAGGACGGCCTCCACCGTTTCCCACGCAGGCTGAATGCTGTCGACGTCCGCCGCCAGCCAGGCGTCTTCACCCACTTGCCACGTATCTTTGTTGAGACCGCTCAACTCTCGCCTAAGCTCGGCCTCGATCCCCCAGTTGACTAAGACGGCCCGAGCCTGCTTATCACTATCGGCCATCACATCTCCTCGCGGCAGCGTTCCCACAGCGCATCGACATCGACCTCAACGAGTGCCTCGGCGACCTTTGCACGGGCAGCATCGTCCAAGACGAGGACGAAGGCATCACTGCGGATTGGCCGGTAGCCGCGCAGCATTTTGGCCCCATAGGCCGTCGGCCCCACCTCCACCCTCTTCAAGCCATGCGCCATAGCGTATTCCAAGATGCGGAGTAACAGATCTCATAATAGAGCGGCAGTTTGCCAAACGCCTCGTAGTCGCCGCCCCACATCGCCGAGACCAGGGTTTCGCCCGCATACATGGCCACGACGCTGCCCACGCAGCGTGCCATCCGCGTCACGCGCCGTCACCGCGAACGTCTTATCAGGGCACTCGCGCGCCAGCATTAGGCTGTACGAGATCTCTGTCAGAGGCTGACGGGCCTCCTCTCCGTGGTACTTCGCGTCGATGTTGCCCTTGAGAACCTCGGACTCACGCGCGAGCTCCTCGGTGAGAGGCTCCTCCATGATCACTAGGCCTGATTCCTCCACGGCGCGCCGCTCACGATGGATGCGCACACGACGGCGCGAGGGGACGCTCTGGAGATAGTCATCGAAGCTGGACCAGGACACCTCAATCGAGCACGACCGCATGGAGGGAAAACGGGCGAAGCCGCGGGCAGCGAGTTCCCTGACCACCTCACCGTCCGCAGGGTCGGCGTAGCGTAAGCATACGCTGGCGCAGCCCTCTTGGCATGAGTCAACAGGGGACTCCACCACGTCACCGTAGAGGGTCGTCTGGACGCACCACACCGGCTTCAGGAGCCGCTCCATACGACGAGGTACCGAAATAAACGGAAGCCGCGGGAAGGAACGGCCCGGCAAGACAGTCCTACCCCGGCGGCGCGCTTGCCGATACGTCATCGACTCGTCGAACTTCTTCGGTGCTGAATCCTCCGCATACCCGCGGAGCCTCGCGTAGTACCGATGTTGGATGGACCTGACGGCGTCATACGCCAAATCCTCTGGTGTAGAGCTGTGCGCCACACCGAGGGTCGCCAACGTGCCGCCGGTGGCGACCAAACCGCGCAGTCGCTCCAGCGCCTCGCAAAAGTCCTGGAGGTGATAAAACGCCGCCACCACAGTGACCAGGTCGAAACGGTCGCGCCGATCAAATGCATTAAACATCTACCCTCGTGAGACTGTCATGCCGGCTTCAAACCAACCTGGAACGTTTCACAGTGCCGCGTCAGGATGGTGGACTCACACGCTAGGCTGTGAACTCATGGCGAGGATCCTCGACATCCTATTCACCCCCATCCGCTGGATTTGGGGAACCATGTTCAGGTCGCAGGAGGGCATGGGACCTAGTTCCTCTTGGGACGCGTCCAGTCCCTATTCCTTCATCGTGCTGGCGGGGTTCTGTCTGGTGGCCCTCGTGTCTGCCTACGCAATATGCGCTTTCGCTATTCATTGGGCGCTGACGTCCATTGAATGGCATTGGAACAACCTCCTCCGGAAGCGCGCCGAACGCGGCACCGTTGATGACATGCTCGATCTCGCCGTGCAGGTACGACGGTCAACAAGCCGGCTGTACTCCTTGGCCTCACGAACGGGTGTGCGCTACGCGTATTCAGACAGTTCCGACCGCACAGAGCTGCCTGGTGCCGATAAGCTGCCACAGCGCCGAACGTCGAGGTACTTCACCACTACAGTGATCATCGTAGGGCGACTCGCCGTCTTCCTCTTTAACATGCTCCGGGCAGCCGTCTCAAGCTTCTTTGGCCTTTACGTTCTGGTGGGCACAGCATGGACGCTTCGTCCGCACTGGTTTACCGCATCTGTCGACACTTTCCGTAACTGGACCCGGATGTGGGACCCGGCCACGGCTCCCACCGCCATCGGCCTGATCGCCACCGTCCTGGGTCTGATTACCGCCTATGCGTTTTCCACGAAGCGGCGAGCCCGACATAAGAGCATGTTCGACGCCGCCGTTGCCGCAGAGAACACCCTTGCCACAATGGGGCCACGAGCCGCGATGGCGGCCAATCAGGTAGCTAGGCTCGCTCATACCGTAGCTCGACATGATCGCATCTTCTACGACGACCTCGTGGCCGATCTCAGGGATAGACACCTCATGTATGACGGTCAGATCAAAAGCGTCAATCACGTCAACGCGAACACTTCGTTCCAGTCATCCCAATTCCGCCGATCATAGGGATTCCGACCCGTGGTGAATAGAGACATGTGGGCGGAGCTCTGCGAGCAGCGCGAGACCACATTGGCCGAGCTCAGTAGTCTACAGAAAGCTTCATCTCAGGTGGAGTCGCTGTTGCCGTTTGTTCGCCAGGCCGGTGGGCACAGCCGGGCCTTGTTACTAGACTGCCACCCGCAGTCTCCTCGCACCAACCCCTGGCGAGCCGTCTCGCGCTACGACGAGGAACGTTATAGGAAGCAGCGTGAGGACCTTGACTCGCTGGTCAGCACATTGGCATACACGAAGAGCGGCACCACCGAGGATGACAGCTCCACCGTCGACGTGCCGCAGACCAACCTCGAACAGTCCACGATAGAGAACAAGATAGAGGAGCTGCAACGGAAGAGCCGCCGCTGCCTCTGGGATCTCGCTGAGCTCTACGCAAAGCTTGTGCTCTGCGATGAGGAGGTTAATCGCTCGCGGAATCCGCGCGGCATTAATGCAATCCTGAGCCGGTTCATCAAGCCCTAATGCACTCCCCTGGACGAGACTTATGCACTTATAGGGAAATCCCTCTCACGCCGCTTCCACGAACCTGTGGCCCACGATGGACTCGAATCCGACCGGGGCCAAATTCCCAGATACGCTTGCCTGCGACAGCGAAGAGTCCGCACAATCCGTCTGCTGATTCTCTCCCGGGGGTTCGTCTCTGATGGCCGAGTCGGCAATGTCCGGGACTTCTACAACAACAGTGCAAAGAAGGACTCAATAACGCATTGCATCCGGTAACACCGACTTGGCCCATAGACTCGATGAATGCATAGGGGTATGGGGTCCTGACGGTCACCCCCAACGCCCCTTGTCAATTACAGCAATGACGGAGTTCAACAAGAAACACGAATCTTATTCCGATCTATCCAAGCACGGCCAGCTACACATTAAACCTAAACTCCACTACGTCACCATCCCGCATAACGTAGTCCTTGCCTTCCAGGCGCAACTTTCCAGCGGCCTGGGCCTCCTTCTCTCCACCGAACTCGACGAGGTCGTCGAAGGACACCACCTGGGCCTTGATGAACCCCTTCTGAAAGTCGGTGTGGATGACGCCGGCAGCCTCGGGAGCAGTGTCACCCTTGCGGATCGTCCATGCTCGGGACTCCTTGTCCCCAGCAGTCAGGAAGGTCTGCAGACCGAGGGTGTCGAAACCGACACGGGCGAGCTTGTCCAGACCGGGCTCCTCGATACCGGCGTCGGCGAGGAACTCGGCGGCATCGTCGGGCTCCATCTCGGCCAGCTCGGCCTCGAACTCGGCGTCCAGGAAGATCGCCTCAGCGGGAGCAACCAGCTCCTCCATCTTGGCCTGGAAATCGGCGTCACCCAGCTGATCCTGATCGCAGTTGAAGACGTAGATGAAGGGCTTTGTCGTCAACAGGAACAGATCGTGCAGCGGCTCGGGATCAAGCCCGGCCGAGAAGATCGTCCTGCCTTCCTCGAGCACCTTCTTGGCCTGCTCCCACGCCTCGGCCTTGGGGCGCGACTCCTTCTTGATCGCGGCTTCTTTCTGCAGCTTGGGCAGCTGCTTCTCCATCGTCTGCAGGTCGGCAAGCACCAGCTCGGTGGTGATGGTCTCGATGTCGTCGGAAGGATCCACGTGACCATTGACGTGGGTGACGTCGTCGTCGAAACACCTCGTCACCTGGCAGATGGCGTCGGCCTCACGAATGTTGGAGAGGAACTCGTTACCCATCCCCTCGCCCTTGCTGGCGCCCTTGACGATTCCAGCGATGTCGACGAAGGACACCGTCGCGGGAATGGTCTTGGCGGAGTGGAACATCTCCGTCAGCACATCCAGACGCTTGTCCGGAACCCCGACCACGCCGACATTCGGCTCAATGGTCGCAAAGGGATAGTTCGCCGCCAGGACGTCATTCTTGGTCAGCGCGTTGAACAGGGTCGACTTGCCGGCGTTGGGAAGACCGACGATTCCAATCGTAAGTGCCACGTCGAGCCATGGTAGTCGCCGCCTCCGACAGGGGCGACGGCGACACCGCTGGCCTCAGGCTCCCTGCCAGTATGCCGCCAGGGCAGCCGTGATGTACTCCAGGTCCTTGACGCCGGCGAGCTCGCGGGTGGAGTGCATCGACATCAGCGGAACGCCGACGTCAACCGTCAGCATGCCGAGCCTCGTCGCCGTCAGCGGCCCAATCGTCGAGCCACACGGCACCGAATTGTTCGACACAAACTCCTGAGTCGGAACACCAGCCGTCACACAAGCACGCTTCCACAGCGCCCCGCCGACACCATCAGTGGCGTACCGCTGGTTGGCATTGATCTTGAGCAGCGGACCCTCGTTGAGCAGCGGATGGTTGGCCGGATCGAACTTCTCGACGTAATTGGGATGCACGCCGTGGCCGGCATCCGAGGACACGCACGACGACCTCGCGATCATCGCCCGGTAAGCCGCGCCCGTCATGCCAAGACCCTCAGCAATCCGCACCAGGACGTCCTCGAGGAAGGGTCCGCAGGCGCCGGATCGAGTCGACGAGCCGACCTCCTCATGATCGAAACACGCCATGAGCGCCACGTCGTAAGCGGGCGTGACGTCGACGAAGGCGGCCACCGAGGAGTGCACCGAGGACAGGTTGTCCATGCGCTGGCTGGCCAGAAACTCCCCGTAAGGCCCGATGACGGCCGGGGACTGGGTCAGGTGGGCGAAGACGTCGTGGAAGGCGAGGTCGGAACGCTTAATGCCAGCCTCCTCACACAGCAGGTCCTCGACATCGAGGTCGGGGCGACCCACCGACAGGATCGGCATGAGGTGACGCTGACGATCCAACGTGAGGTCATCGTTGACGGTGCGATCCAGGTGCGGGGCCAACTGGCTGATGCGCAGGATCGGGCCGGTGCGCACGAGACGCACCTGGCCGTCCTTGGTGACGAGACGGCCGGACAAGCCGAGGTCGCGGTCGAGCCAGGAGTTCAGCAGACCACCGCCGTAGACCTCCATGCCGACCTGCTGCCAGTCCTGATTGGTGACGGTGGCATTCGGCTTGAGCTTGAAGGACGGGGAGTCGGTGTGGGAGCCGACGATCCTGACGCCAACCTTGTCAGTGACCTTCTCCGGGGTGACCCAGGCAATGACCGCTCCGTCACGGACCACGTAGCAACGTCCCTCGACCGACGACCACGACTCGGTCTCCTCAAGCTTCTGGAACCCGGCCCCGTCAAGCCGTCGCGCCAGCTCGGCGGCCGCATGATACGACGTGGGAGACGCCTCCACGAAGGAGATGATGTCGCGGATGTGATCCGAAGTCGCGGTGTCAACCATGGCGACCATTCAACCATCATCCGTTGTTCTCCACGGTGGAACACGACCGTCGTCAACCATGTCGGAGGCGGCTGCGACCCTCGTGCCATGACGAACATCGTTGTCGGGCTCATTGGTCTGGTCATCGGTCTGGCCATCGGAGTGGGTATCGGTTGGCTCATCGCCCAGTTGAGGGCCTCCCAGCGGGTCGCCGAAGCCACCACGACGGCGCAGGTTGCCACCGAGCGTCTGGAGGCTGCCGAGAAGGTCACCGCCGACCGTGACGCCCTGGCCACACAGTTCCGGGCGCTGTCCGCCCAATCCATGGCCGATCAGGACGAACGCTCCACCCGGGCGGCGCAACGGACGATGAGTGACGCCCAACGCCTGCTCGCCCCCGTCTCCCTTGCCTTGGAACGGCTGGACCGGCGGCTGGCCGAGGTGGAACAAGAACGCACAGCCATGACGGCGAGTCTCCGCGAGCAGGTCGCCGGGGTGAGCAACGCCGGGGAGAACCTGCGCAAGGAGACCGCCAGCCTCGTCACCGCCCTACGCAAACCGCAGGTGCGCGGCGCCTGGGGCGAGATGCAGTTGCAGCGCACCGCCGAGGTGGCCGGAATGCTGGAACACTGCGATTTTCAGACCCAGCAGACAACGACCGCCCAGGGCACTCCTCAGCGTCCCGACATGACGGTGAGGCTCTCGGGTGATCGGTGCATCCACATCGACGCCAAAACTCCATTGGCGGCCTTCCTCGACGCCGCCGAGTGCGAGGATCCCGAGGAGTACGACGCCCAGATGGCGCGGTTCGCCCGCCACGTGCGAACCCACATCGACCAGTTGTCGGCCAAGGGGTACTGGCGCACAGACCTGGACTCCCCGGAGTTCGTGGTGTGCTTCCTGCCGTCCGATGCCTTCCTCCAGGCCGCCCTGCAGGAAATGCCTGATCTGCACGAGTACGCCAACCGTCGTGGAATCGTGCTCGCCAGCCCGTCAGTTCTCATCCCGATGCTGAGAACGGTCGCCCTGGCATGGCGTCAGGAAGCCGTCACACAGTCCGCGGCGGAGGTCGCCGCGCTGGGACGCGACCTGCACAAGAGACTCGGAACCCTGGCCGGAAATCTCGACAAGATGGGACGATCCCTCAACTCGACGGTGCGCGCATACAACACCCTGTTGGGTGGCATGGAGACAAGGGTTCTCGTCCAGGCCCGGCGGTTCGAGGATCTCGGGGTCACCGACGAGGACATTTCCTCACCTGCGCCGATCGAGGAGACAGCACGCCCCCTCACAGCGCCGGAACTGACGGAGCATCAGGGCGAGGACGACTCCCCTACCTCAGTTGGCGGCCGTGCGACGCTTGCGCAGCTGCGGAGGCAGGGCGAAGGACAGTGACTCCTCGATGAGGGTCTCCTCCTCGGCCTGCGGCCAACCCTTCGAGGTGAGCAGGTCGAGCACACCCTGAACGAGGGTCTCCGGCACCGACGCACCCGAGGTGACACCGATGCTGTCGACCCCGTCGAGCCAGGATTCCTCGATCTCACCGGCATTGTCGACGCGGTAGGACGCCTTGGCCCCCGACTCGAGGGCGACCTCGACCAGGCGGCCGGTGTTCGACGAGTTCTTCGACCCCACCACGATGACGAGGTCGCACTTGGGAGCCATCTGCTTGACGGCATGCTGACGGTTCTGGGTGGCGTAGCAGATGTCGTCGGACGGCGGATTGATGAGCTGTGGGTGCAGCTGACGGATCCGGTCGACGGTCTCCACCGTCTCGTCAACGCTCAGGGTCGTCTGGGACAGCCACGCCACCGGACGATCAGGGTCCAGCTGCAGACCATCGACGTCCTCGGGGGTCTGCACAAGAGTGATGTTCTCGGGAGCCTCACCCGTCGTCCCCTCGACCTCCTCGTGGCCGGCGTGGCCGATGAGCAGGATCTGGGTGTCGTCGTTGGCGAACCTCTTGGCCTCGTGATGCACCTTCGTCACCAGCGGGCAGGTGGCATCAATGGTCCGCAGACCACGATTGGCCGCTTCGTTCTTGACTTGGGGGGAGACGCCGTGGGCCGAGAAGACCACCAAGGCGTCATCGGGCACCTCGTCGAGCTCGTCGACGAAGATGGCACCGCGCTCCTCCAGGGTCTCCACGACGTGACGGTTGTGCACGATCTGCTTGCGCACGTACACCGGCGCGCCGTAGGCCTCCAACGCCTTCTCGACGGTCACGACCGCGCGATCAACGCCAGCGCAGTAACCGCGCGGTGCGGCGAGAAACAGCCTCTTGTCAGTGTCAGCCCCCGAAACAGCCATGGCTCCGAGTCTACGGGTACGCCATCATCTGGCGAATCTCCTCGAGTTCGCCCATCGAGGACTCACCGTAGCCACGTTCACCCATAATTCTTCGAAGGTGCACATTCACGGCCGTCATCTGCCACTTCGACTTCCTCAGTTCTGAACCATGAGTGATGCCGCATCCACAAGACTGCGTCGTGGCGTCGCCTCGGCGTGCGTCCTCCTCACCGCAATCGCAACGACCGTCACCTTCACCCCCGGCCAACGCGGCCCCGAGCGACGAGAAGGCCGGCCCCACCTCGGGATCCACCGGCCGCACCACCGTCGGTCAGCTTCTGACCCCAGCCGGTCAGCTCACCACCCTCGGTGACCTCCCCCTCAACGAGGTCCTCTCCCCCGATGGCAAGTACCTCGTCATCAGCAACAACGGCCAGGGAACCCAGTCCTTGCAGGTCGTTGAAACTGCTTCTGGCAAGGTCGTACAGACCATCCCCTACAAGTCTCCCGAGAGCCTGTACATGGGCCTGGTCTTCAGCCCTGACGGCAAACACCTGTTCGCCAGTGCCGCCGGCAACCACAAGATCCGCACGTACCACTTCGACTGCGGCAAGCTCGTGGAGACCACGGCCATCCAGATGCCGGTCATCAGCCCGAAGCGAAAGAAGGTTAACCTCTACCCAGCCGGCCTGGCCGTCACGAAGGACAGCAAGCGCCTCGTCGTGGCAGACCAGCTTGCCGATGCGGTCTCGGTCATCGACCTGGCCACCAACAAGGTGCAGACCACCCACATCGGCCACCGTCCGGTCTGGGTCACCCTCTCCAAGGATTCCACCAAGGCCTTCGTCTCCTCCCAGGGCGGGTCGGACGTCGCCGAGGTCGACATCACGAAGTCCCAGCCCAAGCACTCCGTCATCCAGTCCGGCCCTCCGATCTATGACGACGATGACGACGACGACGAGGGTGAGGAGGTCAAGCCCGGAGACGTCGACCTCGACGAGGTGGGCAGCTACTCGAAGGACTCCCGGGGATTCCCGGTGTGGACCCCGGACGGTGACGACGAGAGGTTCGACCCTGCCAAGGGCATCGACCCCTGCGCTCCGAAGCCTTCGCCGAAGCCGACGCCTACCCCGACTCCCAAGCCTGGTGCCCCTGTCCCGACCACGGCCGCTCCTTCTGCCAGCAGCGGTGGGAACAACGGCGGAGGCCACGCTCTGCCGCGCACCGGAGCCTGATCAGATGAGTTGATCCCATCTACGCACGTAGTCCGGGCCGTCTGCCACCATGGGAGACGGCCCGGACTTTGTGACGGGTGGATCACCATGTCATCAGCCCCAGAAGCCCTCAAGACACGATGCCGTATGCGATTCCCGTCATACCTGTGTCGCCTCTTCGCCGCGGGGTCGAGAGGACACCTCGCGCCCGGTCCACTCCCTGCAGACTGTCGCTGTCCTCGGATAGCGTGTCGCCCATGGCAGAGCCGAACACCGTTGACAACCCTCGCTCCCTGGCGTGGGTCGTCAACGCCGTCAAGGGGTGGGTGGAACGCTGCGGGGCCATTTGGGTCCAGGCCCAGGTCATCGAGGTCACCCGTCGTTCCGGTCCCACTCAGTTCCTCACCCTGCGCGATCCCACCGAGGAGATCTCTGCCACCGCGACCTGTCATCGACGAGTCCTCGACGCCGCTGGGCCCGTCGAGTCGGGCATGACGGTCACCGCCCTCATCCGCCCGACGGTCTGGTCACGCAGCGGCCGACTCTCCTTCGAGCTCTCCGAGATCACTCCCACCGGCGAGGGCCAGCTGCTCGCTCAGCTGGAGAGACGCAAACGTCTGCTGGAGGCCGAGGGGCTCTTCGACGTCACCCTTCACAAGCCCATCCCTGTCCTGCCACGCAGTATTGGCCTCATCACGGGAGCCGGCTCGGACGCCGAACGAGATGTTCAACGACATGCCACCCTTCGCTGGCCTGCCGCCCGTTTCGTGGTGCGCAACACCTTGGTCCAAGGCCCCACGGCAGCCCAGCAGGTCATTGCGGCCCTGGCCAAGCTCGACGCCGACCCCGCCGTCGACGTCATCGTCATCGCCCGCGGCGGCGGTTCCCTGGAGGACCTCCTCCCCTTCAGCGACGAGGCCCTGGTACGAGCGGTCTACGCCACCAAGACTCCGGTCGTCTCGGCCATCGGCCACGAGCGCGACAACCCCATCCTCGACCTCGTCGCCGACCTACGAGCCTCCACACCGACAGATGCCGGCAAGCTCATCGTCCCGGACGCCGCGGAGGAGTCCCAGGCCATCGAGATGGCCGGAACCCGACTTCGCCAAGCCGTCACGAGGTTTGTCGACGTCGAGACGGCTCATCTCACCCAGGTGCGGTCCCGACCGGTGATGGTTAATCCCACGGCCACCCTCGACATCGCCGCCGAGAAACTCGACTCGGCCCTGCAGCGTCTTCGCCTCGCGACCAATCGAGCCCTGGACGCCGAGAGCCGCGACGTCGATCACATGCTCGAGAGGGTGCGCGCCATGTCTCCCAAGGCCACCTTGGATCGCGGCTACGCCATCCTTGCCGACTCCGAGGGCGACTCCATCGCCTCCGTCGATGACACCGATCAGGGAGCGAATCTGTCGGTCTACCTGTCCGACGGCACCCTCGGCGTCACCGTCGATTCCCTCGACCGACGTACCCCCAACCAACCACCGTCCCAGGAGGATTCATGAGCGAGAAGAAGTCCGAGTCGGCACCCGAGAAGCCCACCTCCGAGGAGCCCGAGATCCCATACGAAGCTGCCCGCGACGAACTGATTGGCATCGTCACCCGACTGGAGTCCGGCGGCATCTCCCTGGCCGAGACCATGAAGCTGTGGGAACGTGGCGAGAAGCTCGCCGACATCTGCCAGACCTGGCTCGACGGGGCTCGCGCCCGTATCGAAGCGGCACGCTCTGAGGCCGAGGACTCCCGGGCCTGACGGGGGTCAGAGCGTCTTCAGCATCCCCGCGTAGTCAGTGAGAACCTGATAGTCAGCATCCGCGACGATGACAGCCGCCGAGGAACCGACCTTCGTCACCAGGGCACGGGTACGGCCATCCGGGCTGACCATCTTCGTCCAGGTGTACTGACCCGCCTTGACCTTTCCATCCTCGGTGGCTGATCTCGTCACCGAGGCGATGTAAGCCTTGGCAGGCTCGTCAGACTGGTTCACGGCCAGGTAGATGTTCTCGCTGGTGAGGAATCCCAGTTCCCACCTGTTCCCCGCGGAGATGGTGTTTCCCACCCATCGATCCCCTTTGTTGGCATACCTCGCCTTGGTGGGCCGCCAGTCCTCGGGCACCTCCTTGGGAGCCAGCACCGGGTACCCGGCATGGGTGCGCGCCGACGTCGCCACGGGCTTCCAGTCAATCTTCTGGATGTTCGGCTCGTCAGGGGTCCTGGTGAAGAACCACACGATGAGCAACACGGGGACGAGGATGACAGCCAAGGACAGGAACATGTCCTTGATGCCGGCTCTGGGATTGGGTGCCACGCTCCAGATTGTTGCAGATGCGTCGCGCGGCGTCGCCTCAGCTGATCAACCGACCATGTCCTCCATCAGGCTAGTCACCAGCGCGGCGACGGGCGAACGCTCCGACCTGGTGAGGGTCACGTGGCCGAACAGATCGTGTCCTCGCAGCCTCTCGATGACCGCTGCCACACCGTCATAACGACCTACCCGAAGGTTGTCCCGCTGGGCGACGTCGTGGGTGAGCACCACCCGCGAGTTCTGCCCGATCCGCGAGAGCACCGTCAGCAGCACGTTACGTTCCAGGGACTGGGCCTCGTCGACGATGACGAAGGCGTCATGGAGGGAACGGCCGCGGATGTGCGTCAGCGGCAGGATCTCCAACATGCCACGCGACATGACCTCCTCGATGACGTAATTGTTCGTCACGCTGGTGAGGGTGTCCAGAACCGCCTGACCCCACGGGGCCATCTTCTCCCCCTCGTCACCGGGCAGGTAGCCCAGATCCTGGCCACCGACGGCATACAACGGCCGGAAGACCATGACCTTCTTGTGGAGTTGTCGCTCCAGCACCGCCTCAAGCCCTGCGCACAACGCCAACGCCGACTTTCCGGTACCGGCATGCCCTCCCATGGAGACGATGCCGACCTGAGGGTCCAGCAGCATGTCGAGGGCAACCCGCTGCTCAGCCGAGCGACCACGGATCCCGAACGCCTCCTGGTCATTGGGGATGAGCCGAGCCGAGGCGTCCGGCATCCGTCGGGCCAGAGCACTGCCGTTCGGGCCGTCCAGCACGAGTCCGGCGTGCACCGGGATCTCGTCGAAGATCGAGTCGACGACGTGTCCCTCCTCGTAGAGGGCCGAGATCATCTCGTCGGGGACCTCGAGATTGACCATGCCGGTCCATCCGCTGTCCGGGACGAGTTCGTGCCGGTATTCCTCTGCTTCCAGACCGATGGCCGAGGCCTTGACCCGCAACGGCAGGTCCTTCGTCACCAGGACGACGGAGTGCCCGGCCAGCCGGTAGTTCTGGGCAACCGCCAGGATCCGGGTGTCGTTGTCACCGAGACGGAAGCCGTCGGGCAAGCAATTCGGGTCGGAGTGGTTGAGCTCAACGAGCAGTTCGCCTCCCTCATCGTTGACCGGCACCGGCCCGACGAGGCCACCGTTGTCGAGTCGCAACTTGTCGAGGATGCGCAACGCTGCGCGGGCGAAATGTCCCAATTCCGGGTGGTGGCGTTTACCCTCCAACTCGGTGATGACGACGATCGGCACCACCACGTGATGCTCGGCGAAGTTGAGCAGGGCACGAGGATCCGACAACAGCACCGATGTGTCGATGACGTAGGTCCGCCTCCCCTCAGGTGCCGCCGGAATCGGGCTGTGGGCTCGCTCGGAGCCTTCTGGACGGACGGACACGAAAACCTCCCGTGACATGAGAGGTCGCATCGAGGAAGGAAACGTCGTCGAGGCGTCGGAAGCGGCCCCTCTGACATCAAACCTAGAGCCCGACAGGTGGAACCGGAGTGTGCGATTCGGCCATTCGTCCAGAGTTCACCAGCCGGTCAGATGACGGCAAGACCGATGGCAACCGCATGACAGATCGCGGCCACCGCAGTGCAGCTGTGGAAGACCTCGTGGAAGCCGAACCAGGTGGGTGACGGATTGGGCTTCTGACGGGCGTAGGCGACTGCTCCGACGGTGTAGAACACCCCTCCGACGAGGATCAGGATGACGACTGCTGGCCCTCCCACGCGCCAGAACTGCGGCAGCCACCACAAGGCTGTCCATCCCATGAAGACGTAGAGGATCGTCGAGGCCCACCTGGGCACGCCATTCCACACGAACCGGAAGGCCACCCCGAGCAGGGCGCAGGCCCAGATGATCGACAACAGGATTACCCTGGAGGCACCCGTCGTCAGCGAGACGGCCAGCGGGGTGTACGTGCCAGCGATGAACACCGCGATGTTGGCGTGGTCGATGCGTCGCAGGACGTCCTTGATCTTCTCACCCCACGGCACCCGGTGATAGATCGCCGAATTGCCAAAGAGCTCCAACCCGGTGAGCATCCAGATCGCGACGGCGAACCGGTTCCCCCACGTCGGTGTGACGACCATGAGGCCAACCCCGGCCAGCAAGATCAGCGGTGCCATGACGGTGTGAACCCATCCGCGCAACCTCGGTTTGGGGAGCACCGTGCCACGATTCTCGCCGCTGTTGCCTTGACGCGACATAGCCTGCGGTCCTCCTCCTCGACAAAACCTACGGTTCGGTAGGTTCTGCCGCCACCCTACCCTGCCAACGAGGTCTGCCCACGACTCGATCTCGGCCTCACCGCGTGAATTGCGGACCGTTTGTACCGAGCACTGACTAATCTGGACCCATGAGCAGCCTGGACAACCGTCTGTCGAAGGTCAGTGAGACCCTCGACCGCATGCACCCGTCCGGACTGCTGTACACCACCTACGAAGCGCGACTGCTAGACCAGCTCGATCGCAGTCGTCTGCCCCAGCACGTCGCCGTGCTGGCTGACGGCAACCGCCGTTGGGCTCGTCTCAACGCACCTGGACAGCCCTTGGTGGCCGGTTACGAGGCGGGCGCGGATCGCCTCCGAGAGTTCTGCGCCTGGTGCGACGCCGTCGGTATCCCGATCATCACACTGTGGGTGCTGTCGACCGACAACCTGCAACGCGCGGAAACCGGCGAACTTGGACCCCTCCTCAAGGTCATCGAGTCCCTCGTCGGCTCCCTGGCAGAGAATCCACGCTGGCGGGTCCAGGCCGTCGGAGACCTCGATCTGCTACCCGCCGAGATGGCCGAGTCCCTCTGCCGCGCCGGTCGCAACTCGGCCGACCACGTCGGCATGCACATCAACGTCGCGGTGGCCTATGGCGGTCGTCACGAGCTGCGCGACGCCGTCCGCTCACTACTTGCCGAGGAGGCCGAGAAGGGCACCAGCCTGGCCGATCTAGCGGAGACCCTCGAGATCGACCAGATCGAGGACCACCTCTACACCCGCGGCCAACCCGATCCGGATCTCATCATCCGCACCTCGGGCGAGCAGCGACTGTCGGGCTTCCTCATGTGGCAGAGTGCCCACTCCGAGTTCTACTTCTGCGAGGCATTGTGGCCCGACTTCCGCAAGGTCGACTTCCTGCGGGCCCTCCGCTCCTTCACCCAGCGGGAGCGACGCTACGGCCGCTGACCTACCGGGTGCACGATCTCAAGCTCGCCGCCAGAGCGGGTCCTTGAGCTCCAGGTATTCGGTCACCGGCTCGAAGCACACCGTGCCACGGCACACCCAACACATCGGCTGACCATCGCGCGGGGCGCGATCCTCGAACCATGTACCGAACCCGGATCCCTCACCAACTCGACGCATGATGGCCGACCCGGCCGGAGCCATGCGCCACGCTGCTGCGGCCAGATCCGTGGGCTCCTCCTGAGTGTCAGCGATGACGACACCAGCCGGCTTGAGACCCCGACGGGCCTCATCGGCGATGAGGAAGTCGGCCAGTGCCCACCCCGCGAAGCGCGGAGTAGACGCCACCACCGGCAGCAAGGCGGCGGAAGCCTCGTCCGCGCGGCTGACGAAGTCGTCACGCTCAGCCATGAGCCCCACCCGACGCAGGGCCATCACCATGGAGGCCGTTGCGCTGGGACAGGCATCGTCGGTCAGGGTGTGGGCCGTCACCGTCAGCAGGTCCGACTCTTCGGCGTCCAGGAAGCTCCCATCGGGAGCACCAAACCGCGTCACCGCCTGGTCAAGCACGTCGACAGCACGGTCACACCACACCGACTCCCCCGTAGCACCGGCCAGACCGGCGAAGGATAGGCCAACCCACGCGTAGTCCTCGCAGACCGCCGGGGCTCCCGGACGATCGTGGAAGGAGGTGCGCAGCAGGTCACCGTCACTCCAATGGGCCGTCCACAGCGCCTGGGCCAGATCGCGAGCCTGCCTGACCCAGGACCACTCGCGCAGGATCATTCCGGCCTCGACGAGCCCGTCGATGAGCATGGCGTTCCACGCCGTGATGGCCTTCTCGTCGCGAGCAGGAGCGCTACGACGACCACGAGCCTCCAGCAGGGTGTCCATGTCGGCGTTGATGCGCTCCCACTCGACCCGTCCGCGCAGCTGGAGGGTACCCAGACCGTTCTCGTCGAAGGGCTCCAGATGCACCAGTGGACGCAGCCACTCGGTCTCCTCGGATCCCAGGGCGTCCGTGATGAGATCCTGGTTCCACAGGTAGTAGATCCCCTCCCGGGTGTGGCCGGCTGCGTCGTCGGAATCGGCATCAAGACCGGCGGCGTACAGGCCGTTCGGCAGCTGCATCTCCCGGTTGAGCCAGGACACCGTGCGACGGGCGGCATGGGAGTAGAGATCTCGACGATCCGGGTCGTGATCGGCGGTACGACGCCAGCACCGAGCCATCGTCCCCAACAGCAGGGCATTGTCGTAAAGCATCTTCTCGGAGTGGGGCACCACCCACTGGGAATCCGTGGAGTACCGGTGGAACCCGCCACCGACCTGGTCGAAGATGCCGCCGCGCACCAGGTGCTCACACGTGTTCTGCGCCATGTCGAGGCTGGTCGGGTCTCCCTTGACCAACAGGGCGTCCAGCAGGGTGGCGTTCGGGAACTTCGTCGGTCCTCCGAAGCCGCCATGCACGATGTCGTAGTCCGCTCCCACGGCGTCAATGAGCTCACCGGCGACCGGACGCGGGGTGTCAGGGACCTTCTCGATGGGACGCAGATGCTCGACGATGGCCTCGGCCGAGGACACCACCTCATCGCGACGCTCTCGCCATGCACCGCCGAGGGCCTCGACCAGCTCCACGAAGGCGGGCTGACCACCCCGGCGCACCGACGGGAAATAGGTGCCGGCGAAGAAGGGCTTGCCGTCAGGAGTCAGGAAGACGGTGTTGGGCCAGCCACCCTGGCCAGTCATCGCCAAGGTCACCTGCATCAGCGCGGCGTCAACCTCTGGACGCTCCTCGCGATCGACCTTGACGGCCACGACATTGGCGTTGACGACCTCAGCCACTTCTGGATCGGAGAAGGACTCGAAGGCCATGACGTGGCACCAGTGGCAGCTCGAGTAGCCCACCGAGACCATGACCGGCACGTCGCGACGCCGTGCTTCGGCGAATGCTTCCTCTCCCCACGGGAACCAGTCGACGGGGTTCGCGGCGTGTTGGAGCAGATATGGGCTGGTGGACTCACCAAGGTGGTTGGGCATGGTGGTCAGCCTACGAGCACAACCCCGTACTGAGCCAAGTGGCCCCTGGGCGGAACGTCAGTGCTCCGTCAAATCCGTCGTGGACCCCTTGGCATCCTCCTGGTGGCTCTCCTTGAGGGCAGGACCGCAGGGCACCTCGTCGAAGTCGATGCCACGGATGTTGCGTCGGATGCTGATCCACGCGACGACACCGAAGACAGCAAGTGCTAGGCAGCACAGGAAGTTGGCGAGGCCGGTGCTCACAAGCTGGGCTGCAAGAACTGTCATGCTGACAGCCTACGCCCTAGGGCACAATGGGTCACGTGCCAACCCCGACCAGCAGCCAGGATCCCGTCCTCACTGATGCGGACCGCGAACGCATCGCGAAACGCTACCCCAAACAGTGTCGAACCCCGTGGGTGATCCTCATCCTGGTGCTGGCTGCCGTCCTCGTCGGATGGACGGTGTGGGCAGGACTCCATCATGCCGAGCAGCCGATCCGGGCGAGCTTGCACGGATACCAAGCGATATCCGACACCCGCGTCAACGTCACGATCAACCTGCATCGCCCCGACCCCTCCGTCAAGGGTTCCTGCGTCCTGGTCGCCACCGGTGCTGACCACGTGCGCGTCGGGGAGACGACGGTGACGTTCCCGGCAAGCTCGTCAAAGGACGAGACGATCCACACCAGTGTCAAGACCTTCTCGCGTGCTGTCACCGCTGAGCTGGAGAAGTGCGGGCCCATCGGGTGACAACGCGGTAGGATGAACAAATGCCTGAGTCCCAAGACACTGTGTGGCTGACCCAAGAGGCCTTCGACAAGCTCACCCAAGAGCTCGCGTACCTCAAGGGTGAGGGCCGCACCATCATTTCCACCAAGATTGCCGACGCCCGTTCCGAAGGCGACCTTTCCGAGAACGGCGGCTACCACGCTGCCCGGGAGGAGCAGGGACAGGCCGAGGCCCGCATCCGTCAGTTGGAGCAGATGCTGCGTAACGCCGAGGTGGGCGAAGCCCCGTCCACTCCGGACGAGGTCGTGCCCGGTTCCAAGGTGACCGTCTGCTACTTCGACGACAAGTCCGACACTGACACCTTCCTGCTGGGATCGCGGCAGGTGATGGGGCTCGACGATTCCGTCGACATCTCCGTCTACTCCCCGCAGTCCCCCCTTGGTGGTGCCGTTCTGGGCCATTCCAAGGGAGAATCAACCGAGTACAAGGCTCCCAACGGCAAGACGATCAAGGTGACGATCCTTAATGTCGAGCCGTTCCAGGAGTGACACGCTTTCACAAAATGTGATGAGGGCGGGGTGCCATGGCACCCCGCCCTCATCACATTTTGCCGCAGGCTCACATCGCGCGAACTGCGATCCTCCCAACCAAGCAGGTGAGGCCAAGACGGGCCGCCCCGTCACCCATGACGTACTCGTCGACATCTCCACCTTCGGGCCAGGAGATCATGCCGGTCTGGGCCTTGCCACGAACCGAGACGTTAGATCCTTTGGCCAGCTTGACCAGCAGATTGCCCGACTCGACGCGGATCTGGGAGCGACCGCTGTCGATGCATCCGGTGATGGTGCCATTTCCGGCCTGGAAGAGACCGTCCTCCAGCTGGTGGACGCCTTCGATCTCAGTGACGCCAGCGGTGACACGCACCCTCCCGAGGTGCTCCACGCCAGTGGCACGCAACGAGCCACCTGACAGCTCGATGTCAACGGGCAGATCGGGATGCACACGAACCGTCACTTCCCGACCCAGACCAAGATCCTTGACCCCGTCCATGTCGGCCGGGGGTCGAAACCTCTTGAGGACCCCCAGATCAGGGGCGAGGTGACCGTCAATACCGACCTCAACGACTCCTCCGACGCGCCTGCGGGTGTGCTTGCCCTCGATCTGCAGGCCGGAGACCGAGCGGTCCCCGATGAGACGGATGCGACGTCCAGTGCAGTTCAGACGGACGCGATCCAGATCGCTCGCGACGTCGACGTGCTTCTGCGGTTCGCTCTCGCCGCTGGCGCGACGCGGTCCGGGCGACATCGTCGAGGCGACTGTCTCACCGACACTCTCTGCCACCCCGGACACCACGCGCCAGGCCGAGCGGAGCCCCTCCTTGGCTTCTGGAGGGATGGCGAAGCCGGACAGAGGGCCCTTGTCGCCCCCGGAAGTCTCGTCCTCGGATGCCCCCCGGCGGGGGCCGGCCCCTTCGGCAGGGCCGCTCTGGCTCCCGGGTGCGGGCTGCTCCTGCCCCCGTGCATCAGCGATACGGCGGTTGGCCTCGGCGGTGTCGATCCTCCCGGCAGCAAGGTCCTCGAGGATGGCGGTGATATCAGCGCTCATGACATCAACTTTACGGGTGGCCCCAACTCACGCGTGTTCGGCAGCGAGGTCGTCCTGACTTGGAGGAACCTCCTCTGTCGGGGTCTCGGGGCTCAGGGCCTTGATGAAGGCGACGCCGAAAGCGACGATCGGGATGGCGAACAGGGCGCCCACGATACCGGAGATGATGGCGCCGACAGCGATACCGACCAGCACGATGAGCGGGTGGATCGAGACTGCCTTACCTAGCAGGAAGGGTTGCAGGACGTGTCCTTCGATCTGCATGACGGCGACGAAGACGATCAGCATGATGACGGCCTTGAAGAAGCCCAGGGTTACCAGCACCACACCAACCGCGACGACGCCGGCCGTCAGCGCGCCGACGATCGGCACGAACGCGAGGATGAAGGTCAGGGCACCGATCGCGACCGACATGGATGAGCCAATGATGGCCGCGCCGATGCCGGCTCCCAGGCCGTCCACGAAGGCGACAATGACGGCGGCTCGAACATAGGCCACCAGGGCGACCCAGCCGCGCTTGGCAGCGTCAAGGATTTTGGCGCGATGCTCACGTGGGATGAGGACCGCCGACTTCTCAGCCAGTTTGTCTCCCTCGTACACGAAGAAGAAAGTGGCGAAGAGGGCCAGGACGAGCCCCGCTGCGAAACGACCGATCTGGGTTCCAGCGGCAGCTGCGGTCGAGGCAATGCGTCCCTGGGATCCGGCCATGGCAGCCTCGGCCTTGTGCATGAGGTCATTGAGTTGGGCCTTGTCGGTGTGCAAAGGACTGTTGGCCAGCCACGCCAGCGCCTGCTTGAAACTGGCAACCGCCTGGTTGCCCAGTTCCCGCCACTGCATCGCGATCTGGGCGCCGACGAGGGTGAATACGCCGCCAACCAGGATGATGAGCAGCAGCAGGCAGATTCCCGAGGCGATGCCACGGTGGATGTGATGACGCGACAACCAGTTAGCCAGCGGCCACATGGCTGCCGTCAGCATGAGGGCCACCGCGACGGGCACTGACACCTCGGACGCAGCGTGAAGCACCTGGTAGAGCCCGTAGATGAAGGCTGCGATGACGATGAGCCGCCAGCACCATCCAGCCGCAGTACGGACACCGCTGGGAACGTCTTCGGCGGGAGCGACCGTCGCCGTGATGGGCTGGGGAGTTGATGCGACCACCTGGTCAGGAGCGGTGTCGATCGCCTCACCGTCGGCGTCGGCACGCGAGGGAACCGGTGTCGAATCTGTGGTCTTCGTGCCCGAGCCGAATAGCTTCATGGCTTCCTTCCGGAATTGTGGGGCGGGGCCGAGGCCCCGGAACGCGTGTTCACAGGGTAGCGTCTAGCACGTCATCCGTATGTATCCATTTGGAGGTCACCGTGGTAGCTCGTCCTCTTGCCGAACTGACCGCCCCCGACTGGGCAGAGGCATTGGCGGAGGTGGAGCCACGCATCCATGAGATGGGGGACTTCCTGCGAGCCGAGACAGCTGCCGGACGAGGGTTCCTGCCTCACGGGGATCGCATTCTGCGCGCTTTTTCCCGTCCCATGGCGGATGTTCGAGTGCTCATCGTCGGTCAGGACCCCTACCCCACCCCAGGCCACCCCGTGGGCCTGAGTTTCTCGGTGGAGCGCGACGTGCGTCCGTTGCCCCGGTCCTTGCAGAACATCTACGCCGAATTGCAGTCCGACCTGGGAATTTCCCCTTGTGAACATGGCGATCTCACCGGCTGGTTCGAGCAGGGGGTGTTGCTCCTCAACAGGTGCCTCACCGTCCAGCCTGGTCGACCCGCCTCACATCGCGGCAAGGGATGGGAGGAGGTCACCCAGACCGCCATCGAAGCCCTCGTGGCACGTGGCGGCCCGCTGGTGGCCATTCTGTGGGGCCGCGACGCGCAATCCCTGGAGCCCATGCTGGGCGGGGTTCCGATCGTCAAGTCCTCACACCCCTCACCCATGTCAGCCCGATACGGCTTCTTCGGGTCCCGACCCTTCAGCCGCACCAACGACTTGCTGGTACAGCAGGGGGCCGACCCGATCGACTGGGACCTGTCCTCCCACTGATCGGGCCGGCCCCTCATGCCGGCTGTATGTCAGTCCTGCTCGGAATGACCGAGAGAGTCAAAAGCGCGGTAAACCGCGCCCTAAAGAGACAGATACGAACACGATTGACGCCTAATCAGACGCCTAATATACTGACAGCATGGCAAGTCTCTACCAGCGCAGCGAGACGATCACGTCCAGCAACGGCACTGAACACACCTATGACTACTGGATCGCTGAACAAATCTTGAAAGATGGCGAGGGAAAGCGCATACAAGTTAGAGGGCGAGGACGCACTCCACGACAAGCGAACCAGCGACTCAGGAACAACCTTCAGAAGCGTTTAGAGGCAGATAGAAGGCCGAACAGACGGCGAGGCGGTATAACTACCGACCAATACTTAGATCGTTGGTTAGAGCAGTCTTTAGACGCCTACAGCATCAAACCTCAAACCGCCGAAGGGCATAGAAGACGCTATCGCAAGTGGGCAAGTCCTCAGATAGGAAGCACTCCACTGGAACAGCTAACGCCCGATACACTGAAGACGCTTCTTCGCAACCCGGAACTCGTCCAAGCAGGACCAAGCGCTGTGGAAGCTGTTCACAAGACACTTAGAGCGCTTCTTAATCACGCCGTGAAAAATGAAGTCCTAAAGACTAATCCCATGAACAGTGTTTCAACGCCTAAAGCGCGGTCAAAAGTCAATGAAGAAGACATCGCTCACGCTGACAAACGCGCAACCATCGCCCGTTATCTCATCAGATGGCTTAAAAATCCCGATTGTCCTTATCACGAAAATTATCCACTCATCTTCGCGATGTTTCTTGGGCTCCGTAGAGCAGAAACACTCGGGATTACGTGGGATTGCTTTCATCAGCGGATGACTCAACTCGAAATTAAACAGCAGCTCATCAGGCGCACCGATGGAACTTACTTCATCCAACCTGACACAAAAACAAAACAACCTCGAACGCTGATCCTTCCAAAAGATTGGATAGCAGCTTTTAAGCTCCAACGAGACAAGAAGATCGAAGCCCAAGAAGAATGGGCGCAAAATCTTGTCTTCCTAACGAAAGACGGCAAAACTATCACCTATGCCGCATATAACAAGATATGGCATGAAACCTTGGAAGCCTACATGACTAAAGACGGCAGGAAACTCCACGAGACCGACACCTGGAGACCACACTCTAACCGGAAAATCACAGCATCCCTGTTGGCATCTCAAGGCGTATCACCACAGATCGCCCAAACCATCCTTGGACACCGATCTGAAGCGATGACTCACTACTACACGACAATCAGCAAACAAGCGCAGAAAGACGCCATGAACGCTTACAGCGAGGTCTTTTGAAGGCGGGATTCACACACCCCACGAGACACCATCTCTTCATAGACATTGATCCGTCGAAGGAGCGCCGCCCACTTTGACGCAGACACCCGATCTCGATAAGGCAGACTTTCCAACGGATTGTTGCTAACCATAATCACAGTATCCCACGCCGCATACTTGTTTTGATAACGACACGGGAGAGTTAACGGGTAGATATCCAAGACCTTGAGCAGCAGCTCAAACTCAATCTGTCCATCGAACTCATCCAACAATAGAACACGTTGAGATTGATACTCATCCCACGGATGAATGTAGGTCCCAGGGGAATACACATCCGGATAGCCGAACTCGTCGTAGACACCCCAGGTCTTCCCTACGCCCGGAGCGCCGTAGAGATAGCGAACATTCACCGACGTTCTGGGGGATAACCCAAACTTAGACGCATCTCTAATCCTCTCCAGCTCTTTGGCGTAAGCGACGTATGGACGATAGCGCCCATCAGAAAGTATCAACTCATCTGCTGACTTATCTTCAAACAGAATCGCATGGCGAAGGTCGCTCACAGCGTCTCCTAACACTTCCTTGGTTTCGGGCTCCCAGTTAACAAACTTACCACCACGCAACAGCTCTTCACCCGGAACGCGCGTCTCTTCCTTAGACACATACTTCCGGCAGGCAGAAAGGTTCTTAGCCACTTCACAGTGAGCAGTCCTGAACTTGTTCTTCAGCGTCTCAAACTTGATAGCGGTTTTGTTCTCAATAAGAACTTGCCAATGAAGATAGCCCGACTCTTCCCCACATTCAAGCTGTCCCAGGTAGTCATACTTTTTCAGCTTTTCCTCTACCTCTTCACGAGTAAAGTCATCAGCCTTGATGGTCAGCATCCAATTCCTTGACCGTTCGTTTCCCATAAAAATCACACCTCAAAAGTCACAAAATCTAAAAAGTCACAAATTTTCATCGACCTACAATCGGCATTATAGCGAACTTTTTTCCCAAAAATCACAAGTCACAAGCCCCCCTGTAATACTAAGGGGGGCCCATCTTTTAAGATATATTCTACGGAGAGGGCTTATCGCTTCGCGCCGCTAACGCGTCGCTCAGCTTGCCCTCTCCGCAATCTTAAAATTCACATGCCGTTGCGACGTTGATAATTCATCTGGTTCAAATAGTTCTTAATGTCGTTTTCGTCGAAGAAGTAGAACCTAAATTCTGTTCTAACGCCGTTCTCAGACTCCGCGACAGCCCCGCCTGGACGACTCAAAGGGATGTTCGTTGCTCGTGGAACATCGATAGCATCCTCAGGTGAACTACCGAGAATTGCTTTCTCCGTCTCAGGCGTAGAAACCCTCAATGAGATTTTTAGAGCACAGTTGTCCCTAATCGCAGTTGGCAACGAATCAGCCGTAGGCTTCTGGGTGATGAAGATTGTAAAGAATCCAGCGCTTCGACCACGCTTGATCAGGTCGATACAAGCTCGGATGATCTCATTCCTCAGGGCCTTTTCTTCTTTGTCGTTGACTCCTGTCATATCAAACAACGCTTGACATTCGTCAATCACAATCAGCTTGAGTTTAACCCCAGCTTGTCGCCGTCTTTCCGGGCTTACACTCCAAAAGTTTGAGTGCCCAAGAACATCGGCGTTAGACTTAATCCGCTCGTTCATCTCCTGAACAGCGTTGACTAACTCATCTCTGACAGACCCAAACGAACTTGACTCGGAAATGAACTTTGAGACCAGGCTCTCGTAAGCGCTCCAATCTGCGCCACCTTTACCGTCGATGATCATCATATCAACATCTTCTTTTGCCAGTGCGAGAGGCAAGACGAACGTCGAAGCGGCAGCAGTCTTTCCACCACCCGGCAAACCACCTAACAGTAAACCAGAAGCGTTCTTCAGCTTCACCTTGAAGGTTTCACCATCTGCGTCGCGTCCCACATCTACACTCATGGTGTTTAAATTAAGCGGCGAAGGCTCAAAGATGGGAAGTGCTTCATCCAAAGGGTCTTCCTGGATAAAGTGGATTTCCATCTTTCCAGAGCCCATAGGAATCGTTCTAACGCGCTTTGCGTTTAACTCTGATTGGAATGATCGGCAAGCGTCTACAAGTCGCTCAGGAGGCAATCCATCAATGGTTTCATTGTAATGGAGAATGCTCTCGGTGTCTTTAGTTTCAAGTCCAACCCCGTAAATTGTATCGTCAGAAGCGTTGACGAGACCCATCTTCCGAATTAACGCGTTTCCCTGTGTTATCTCCCTCATTGCTGTTCTGCGAGTCATCCATCTCCGCCAGTCTCTTATAAGAAATGAGTAAGCGCGAGTCTGTGGAATCATCATTGGCGCGACTAAGATGAGTAAAGCTGGTATCCATCCATAGCGAAAGTTCGTCGTCAAGAAAATTGCCACTGTTAGATAGAGAAGCGAACTCCAGAATGTTCGAACGAAAGCTATAGTGGCTCTTCAGGATCCAGGGTGTAGTCGGGGTCTGAATCCTCCGGTCTCCAGGAGGGATCTGGTGATGTAGTGGGTGAGGTTCCGGAAGCCCAGGGCGATGCCGCGGAGGTGTTCGAGTCTGCCGTTGATGGCCTCACTAGGGCCGTTCGAGGTCCCCGGGTGGTCGAAGTAGGTCAGGATGTCGGCGGCCCGTTTCTTCAAGGTGTGGCCCAGGGTGGCCACTTCGGGCAGTGCGGCGGGGACTTTGGTGGCGATCGCGTCGATCAGATGAGCCATGATCGCCCGACCCTCGGCACGGTTTTCGGCGCGGTAGGCGGCCACGACCTCCTGGTAGACGGCCCAGGTCACCTGGACCGGGGCGTGGGCGTCATCGGCGAGCACAGCGTCGAGGCGGGCGGCCTGCCGGTCGGTGAGCAGGTCCCGGCCCGTGTGCAGGGTCAGCCTGACCCCGAACAGGGGGTCGCCCCTGCGGCCCCGATGGCCCGTGGTGTCCTGCTGGACGCGTTGGCGGGTGACATCGAGCTGGTCGCCGGCGAGCTGGACGACGTGGAAGGGGTCCATCACCTCGACCGCGGCTGGCAGTTCCTCGGCGGCTGCGGTCTTGAAGCCGGTGAACCCGTCCATGGCCACCACCTCGATGCGGTCGCGCCAGGCCTGGTCGCGGCCGGCCAGCCAGGTTTTGAAGACCTTCTTGGAGCGGCCCGCCACCATGTCGAGCAGCCGGGAGGCCCCGGTGCCGTCGCGTAGCGGTGTCAGGTCGATGATCACGGTGACGTACTTGTCGCCGTCTCTGGTGTGGCGCCACACGTGCTCGTCGACCCCGATGACCTCCACGCCGTCGAAGCGGTGCGGGTCGTCGATGAGCCGACGGGTGCCCTCGGCCAGCACCGCATCATTGGCGGTGGTCCAGTCCACGCCCAGGGATGCGGCGATCCTCGAGACCGGCAGATGATCGAGTACCAGGCCCTCCAGTGCCCAGGCCAGCCCACCCCGCGACAGTTTCGCCCTCGCCTGGGCGGCAGCACTGGTGTCCTGGCGCCATACCCGCCCGCAGCCGGTGCACCGGTACCGGCGCACCCGCACAGCCAGGATCGTGGGCCGGTGCCCGAAAGGAGTATGGGCCAGGCGCCTGACCACCGTGTCACGAGGGATCCCCTGGCATCCGCACCGGTGGCACCACTCGTCGGTCTCGACGACCCGGCAGGCCAGGACCGCCTCCTCGGCACTGATCAGCTGACCGGTGACCTCCAGACCGAGTTCATCGAGACGGGCAAATGTGGTCAGGTCAGGAGCGCCGAAGGTAGCGTGGTTCATGGAGGACCTTGCGATTCACGAGGACAGATCTAGACACTCCGATCCTCGCGCAGGGTCCTCCCTCCACGCACCCCAGCCCCACAGGGCAACTACAGCAGACTCTCACACAGTCCAGCCACAACTACACCCTCAATCCTGAAGAGCCGCTATAGTCAGCCAAATAATCCTGCTAAGCATCCAGCCAAGAGCCCAGAAGAATGTTTCCATTAGAGTCTTTTTCTCAGGGTGAGACTCTTCGACGTGTTCATATCTGTTTAACGTTATCATGTTCAATCCTTCCATATACAATGATGGGGAGGCGCAGACCTTCAGCGACCCACGCCCCCCAAATGTTTACTATCTCTTACTTGTTTTCTCCGAGCGGTATAATCTTGTCCGCGTGAATAGTTGTCAGGAGACCATCCCTACCGGAGAAAGACTCCACAACAATCAGCCCTTCAAGGCGATACTTTTTCAACGGCTCAACATCTTGAGGTTCCACGACCGACACATAAGTATTTCGCTCTTCTCTGAACGCTTTGGTCTCGAAATCCTTCGTCAGAACTTTCACACCACTGAGACTATACAACGGCTTGCCGTCAATCCGTGTTTTCATCCCAACGGTTTTGCCATCCTTGTCCTTTTTCTCCTTGGGGGTCATCGAAGCAGCCTCCAAGCCAGTCAAAGAGATCAGCTCTACATATTGAGAGAGCTTGTTTCCATCAGTTATGATTTTCATTTTATTTCCTTCCTTTATATTTCGACTCTGTGTTTCAGGGTCTAAAAGCAATATCGGAATATCTTTCTAATGACTTTGTCTCAACAAAGAAAAAGCTGCCTCAGCGCGGGAAGGATTGAAAACGCGCCAAGGCAACTTGAAACCAATATCAACATCCGGGGCCGCAAAGACGGCTGGCCCCAGACCCCGAACGCCCGAGCAAGCTCGAAACGGTCCCCCAGGGACCTTGAAGGAAGGAAGAGAGCCTACGCCTAATCAGACGCCTAACTCTACCTATGAGACGCTAAAACCGCGTCAGAACAAGCTTTAAGGTTCGATAAGGTCAAACCTGCTCGGGATGACGGAACAGGGAGAAGGCCGATGCGGCCAATCCGCCCCACACCGTGACCATGGCGATGATCATCATGACGATGGCGGATCCACTCATGACAGCGCTCCTTCCTGGGATGCCTGGGCATTCGCCCGGGCGAGCTCTTCCTCGTGAGTGAGCTCATGGTGAATGGCCGAGCGGTTCGGCCACGGGATGAGGGACAGCACGATTGCCAGCACGACGACGAGGATCGACATTCCCCATCCGAAGATTCCGACGAAATTGCCGGGCATTCCGCCGTAGCCCTTGCTGGAGACGGTGACGATCTCGGTGATCCACAGGCCTAGCAGGACCAGCGGGGCAACGACGCCGACCAGGGCCATCCACGCCTTGTTGACCTTGAACGAGGAGTACTCGTTGAGGTGGTCGCGCAGCACCGGGAGCTTGCGCAGTGCCCAGGTGATGACGAGGCAGGCCAGCAGGGCGACGCCGACGATGCCGATGTTGTTGATGAAATGGTCGGTGACGTCGAGCAGGTTGAGGCCAGTCGTCGTCGGGAAGAGGATGATCGACGCGACGGCCGTCACTCCACCGACGACCCAGGTTGCGGCAACTCGGTGCATACCGGTCTTCTCGCGGAAGGCTGCGATGACGACCTCCAGCAGGCTGATCATCGACGTGATTCCTGCGAAGACCAGGGAGACGAAGAAGAGCACGCCCATGATCGGTCCGACAGCACCCGCCTGGCTGATGATCTGCGGGAAGGCGATGAAGGCCAGGCCGATACCCGAGCCAGCGACCTCGCTCACCGGCTTGCCGGAAGCAGTTGCCATGAAGCCCAGGGCGGCGAAGACGCCGAGGCCGGCCAGGATCTCGAATGAGGAGTTGGCGAACCCGACGACCAGGCCGGAACCTGTCAGGTCAGACTTCGGCTTGAGGTAGGAGGCATAGGTCACCATGATGCCGAATCCCACTGACAGGGAGAAGAAGATCTGGCCGTAGGCGGCCATCCACACCTGGTAGTTCCCCAACGCATTCCACGCCGGGGTGAACAGGGCGTCAAGGCCAGTCGATGCGCCGTCCAGGGTGAGGGCGACGATGACCAGTGCGATGAACATCACCGCGAGCATCGGCATGAAGACCCACGAGGCGCGGGTGATGCCCTTCTCGACGCCGGTGGCCATGATGGCCAACACGACGAGCCACAGGATCAGCAACGGCCAGAAGACTCCGGGCACGAAGTGGAATTCGACGTCAACGTTGCTGGCCACGTGCAGGAAGCTGCCTGTAAGGAATCCCTCGGGGTCGTCCCCCCAAGCCTTCGTCACCGAGAATCCGACATAGCGAATGGCCCAGGCGATGATGGCGGCGTAGTAGATGACGATCACCCAACAGATGAGGGTCTGCCACCATCCGATAGCCTCCGTGTGCTTGTTGAGACGACGCAAGGCCATGGGCGGCGAGCCACGGAACTTGTGTCCGACGGCATAGTCGAGGAAGAGCAGCGGGATACCGGCGGTGAGCAGGGCGATCAGGTAAGGCACGATGAAGGCTCCGCCACCATTGCTGTAGGCGACGTAGGGGAACCTCCAGATATTTCCCAGCCCGACGGCGGAACCAATCGCAGCGATGAGGAAGGCTCCCCGACCGGTGAAACTCTCACGCCGCTGGGGCTTTCCAATGGTGTTTCCGTCACCTGTAACGGTCGCGCCAGGCTGCGCGGGGTCAGACATGTTGATCCTTTCCACCGGTGAACTTTGACCCCCAGTCTCACATGGTGATGAGGTGGGACCAGATCATGGACCACACATTGAGATGACAGGAATTGATCCGAGCCGATGTCCGTTACACCCGTGTCGACGTCGTGAGGAAAGGGACGCATGAACAAGAACGAGATGGTCTCACCCGACAACGCGTTGCCCGGAGGCCGAACCCCAGTATTGGAAATGCCGTTCTTCCACCGCGTAACTGGGGACCGGCTCGACCGCTCCTTCCCCGGCTCCGAGACGATTTACCTGGCCATGGGGTGTTTCTGGGGAGCCGAGAAGCTGTTCTGGAACTATGACGGGGTGCTGCAAACCGCCGTTGGTTACATGGGCGGTTTCACTCCCAACCCCACCTACCGGGAGGTGTGTACCGGACGCACTGGGCACGCCGAAACCGTCCGGGTCACCTACGACCCGACCAGAATCTCCACCGAGGAGATCCTCACCCTCTTCATGGAGAACCACGACCCAACCCAGGGGATGCGTCAGGGCAACGACGTCGGTACCCAGTACCGCTCGGCGATCTGGTGCACCACCACCGAGCAGTTCATGACGGCCACCACCCTCAGGGGGTCCTTCCAGGCCAACCTGCTCGATGCCGGGTACGGGGAGATCACGACGACGATCTCGATGGCCAACGGCGTGGAGTTCTTCCTAGCTGAGGCCGAGCATCAGCAGTACCTCGAGGACAATCCCTTCGGCTACTGCCCTGTCCACGCAACCGGGGTGTGCCTCGCGCGAGCATGATGGACATGACCACCCCCTGAGGAGGATTGAACACATGAAGTACCGCAAGATTGGACCCTTCCGAACCTCTGCCATCGCTTACGGATCGATGCCGTTGTCGATCGAAGGTCGCCCGGACCGCGAGACCGCGATCAAGGTCCTCCATGACGTCCTGGACGCCGGGTGCACCCACATCGACACCGCATGGGCCTACTACGAGTCCGGCGGCGAGGAGCAGTACGGCGAGAAGCTCGTCGCTGATGCCCTGGAATCCTGGAATGGTGACCGCTCGACGATCTCGGTGGCCACCAAGGTTGGCCACTTCCGCTGCTTCAATGACGCCGGTGAGGCCGTCTGGGACGTCGACGGATCCCCGGAGCGGCTACGCCGTGACGCCAAGCTCTCGGCCGACGCCCTGCACACGGACCAGATCGACCTGCTCTACCTGCACCGTCCCGACCCGAAGGTCGAGTACGAGAAGATGGTGAGGACCCTGGCGGGCATCCTCGACGACGGTTTGGCCCGAACCGCTGGCATCTCGAACGCCAACCCCGACCAGATCCGGATGGCCCAGAACATTCTCGGCGATCGTCTGGTGGCCGTGCAGAACCAGTTCTCCCCCGGATTCCTGTCCTCGCGGCCCGAGGTGGAGCTCTGCGGTGAGCTCGACCTGGCATTCGTCGCGTGGAGCCCACTTGGCGGTTACCGTCGTCCCCTCGAGGAGGACGCCTTCGCCGCCTTCCAGCGCGTCGCTGATGCCCGTGGAATCAGTCGGGCCCAAGTCATTCTGGCGTGGGAGCTGGCCCAGGGCGATCACGTCATCCCGATCCCGGGATCCCACCGCTCGGAAACGATCCTTGACTCCTTCAAGGCCGTCGATCTTTCCCTAACCGACGAGGAGCTGGCTCAACTTCCCTGACGTCCGCCCTGCGGCAGATGTGCGCATGCACCCGGTGACCGTGACATGATCCCCGGGTGCATAACGACATCGAGGCAAGACGAGGACTGACGACCGGTATCGCCCTCTACCTCATGTGGGGATTCTTCCCCCTTTACTTCCGGTTGCTGGAGCGTTCAGGAGCCTTCGAGATCATCGCCCACCGCGTGGTGTGGTCCTTCGCCTTCTGCGCCATCCTGCTGACGATAGAGAAGGGTTGGCATCGGCTCGCCGCCCTGGCCCACGACCGCCGCAGTCTGTGGGGTCTCGTGCTGGCCGGCCACCTGGTCCTGATCAACTGGACCCTCTACGTCTGGTCCGTCAATGCCGGTCACACCCTTGACGCCGCGATGGGGTACTTTATCAACCCCCTCGTCTCGGCCTTGCTGGGTGTGCTGGTCCTGCGGGAACGACTCAGTCCGGCCCAATGGATGGCTTTCGGAATCGGCATCGTCGCCGTCGTCGTCCTCATGGTGGGGCATTCCTCCACACCCCTCATCTCGCTGGGACTGGCAATGAGTTTCGGACTCTACGGCCTGGTCAAGAAAGTGCTCGGAGTGGCGGTGAAACCCGCTGTCGGGCTCATTGTCGAAACTCTGGCGACCACTCCTCTGGCCCTGGTGTACATCGGGTGGGGCGTTGCCCGCGGGAAATCCACCTTCACCGGCTCCTACAGCCTGCTGTTGGTGAGCGCCGGCATCCTGACCGCTGTTCCCCTGTTGATGTTCGCCTTCGCGGCCTCCCGCATCAGCCTGACGACGCTAGGAATCCTGCAGTACATCTCACCGCTCCTGCAGTTCTTGGTCGGGCTGTTCCTCTTCGGCGAGCAGATGCCTTGGCAGCGCTGGGTCGGGTTCTCCCTGGTCTGGGTGGCCGTCGTGATGTTCTCGGCAGAAGGACTCATCCGGTTGGTGCGACGCACACGATGACGCCGTCATGGAAAGGCACAGGGGCCACCGGACAATCCCGGTGACCCCAGACGTCTTTCCGGATCAGGCCTCGACACGCTCACGCGCCTCGCGCTTGGTCCACTGGTACAGAATCGCAATGGCAGCCACGAAAATGATCATGCCGACGATTCCAGCACCACTGTCCCACGACTCCGGAGCAATGGCGATGACGTCCTCGGAGCCCGCGGCAGCGATGAGCGCCGCATAGATGACGCCGAAAATGGATTCACCGACGATGAGTCCGGTGGCCAACAGGATGCCGGTCCGCTTCTTGCCCTCGACGTCGCCACCGGTGTGGGCAGCCCATTTGTCGAACAGCCAACCGAGGCCAGCCCCGATCGGGATGGTCAGCGACAGGGTCATCGGCAGGTACATACCCATGCCGACAGCCAGCGGGGGAAGTGAGAACTTCTTGGAGGTGTGGGTGAGAATCTCGTCGACGATGATGACGCCAATGCCGACCAGTGCGCCAATTCCCATCAGGCCCCAGTCCAGGGAGCCGCCGAAGACGCCGGTGGCCAAGAACGAGATGAGAGTGGCCTGCGGGGCCTGCAGAGCGTTCGGTCCGGCGCCCGGGGCACCCTGGAATCCGAAGGCGGTCTGCATGAGCTGCATGACGGGCGGGATGATCGCCGATCCGAAGACGACGCCAATGATAAGGGCGACCTGCTGTTTCCACGGTGTGGATCCAACCAGCTGGCCGGTCTTGAGGTCCTGGAGGTTGTCATTCGAGATCGTCGCGATACCGAAGACGATCGACGCCGTGAACAGGGTGTAGGCCACCAATTTGACGGTCTCGTCGCCACCAACGGCACCGTAGGTGAGCTTGATGAGCAGAGCGGCCACCAGGACGACGAGGATGCCGACACCGGAGATCGGGCTGTTCGACGCACCAATGAGACCAGCCATGTAGCCACAGACGGACGCAACGGCCAGGCCGACGAGCAGGATGAAGACCAGACTGACGATGATGACGCCGGTCATGGACTTCGAGACCACCATGTCGCGGGCAAAACCCCACAGCATGAAACCGATCGGGACCATGGAGAGCAGTACGACGGTCAGGACGACCGACACCGGCAGGTCACGCTCGGTCAGCGGAACCTCGCCGCCCTTGTGACGGGTCTTGGAGGAGCGAACGGAGTCGCGGATGCCCTTGGTGATGGGGCCGATGACCTTGATGAGAGTCCAGATGGCCGCCACACCAATCGTGCCGGCGCCAACGAAGCGCACGTCACTGGTGAAGACCTCCTGGATGACGTCGAGGTTGCCGCCAACCTTGCCGGAGACTCGCCATGGCAGTATCGCTCCGTAGGAGATGATGATGCCGACGAGCATGGCTGCGGCGACGGCGATACCGACGAGATGACCAACGCCGATGAGGGCCATCGACATGCTGACGCCAACCATCGAGCCACTGCTGTTGCCTACCTTGAACAGCTTGGTGAGGGCTGACTTCACCAGCTTGAGGTCGGACAGCAGCGCATACCCGGCCGACACCAAGGAGCCGACGATGATGACGCGTAGGCCCACCTTGTTGGCGTCGGTTGTTCCGGCGGAGTCACCAACCTTGAGGACCTCAGCACCAGCGACGCCCTCCGGGTAAGGAAGATCAGATCCGGTGACAAGAGCTCGTCGCAGCGGGATGGAATACATGACGCCGAGGATGCCGCCCACCAAGCAGATCGCGAGGGTGGTCCAGTACGGGAATCCCGTCCACCAACCGACCATGATGAGGCCGGGTAGCACGAAGATGATTGCCGAAAGGGTTCCAGCAGCAGAGGCAATCGTCTGGACGATGTTGTTCTCTGCGACGGAGTGTCCCTTGAAGTGGCGCAACACGGCCATCGAGATGACAGCGGCCGGAATTGACGTGGCGAAGGTCAGGCCGACCTTGAGGCCGAGATATACGTTCGCCGCGGTGAAAACCAACGTCATGAGGCCGCCGAGGATAATGCCCCGGAGCGTCAATTCACGTACTGATGACCCTGACGGCTGGGCCGGCGCTGATGCGCTCGATAAGTCAGACATACTCCACTTCTTCCGTAGGTTGACCTGCCCACTATGCCACCGTCAGAACCTCAAAGGATGCAGGACACGGCTAGTTACGCCAATTTTCGCCTTCCAGACTTCGGGAACACCCAAAGGCTCAACATGAAATAGACGTAAAGCCCCTCAACACACGCAGCGGTGAAGCGAGCAAGTTCGAAATGGACCCCTATGTGCTCCAAAAGGGACGAGAATCCCAGGGTGAGACAGACGTAATTGGTCACCATCGTGATGACGTAACGACCGCTCTGACGACCCAGATCGCCATGAGACTGAAAATTCAGCCACCTATTGACGAAGAAGGAGTAGATGGCCGACAATCCGTATCCCAGCGATACCGAAATTGGGTACGGCAGTCCGACGCCGCGAAAGAAAACGGCTAACAGGCTCATGTCGATGAGGAACCCGAGCCCGTTGATGATGCAGTAGCCGATGAAGGTGACGGGGAGCCCTGACAGCGGGAACGGCAAAACGGAGTGGATCGTCAAACACGCTCTGGCAAAGACGCGAGGGGCAGAGCGTCGGGGAATCCTCCTACCCCGTATTCGCTTCGCACTCGTCACCACGAATCCATTTTTGCAGCTGGGTCAAGGACCGTCGTCACCGGTCGATACCCTGACGCCATGGCCATAACACGACGCGCAACCACAGCCGACCTGCCGTTCATGGTCCATGTGCTGCGGCATGCGGCCGGCGGGGTATCGGAACCACTCGACATCAAGGAATGCCGAACCAATCCAGCCATCGCCCACTACATCGACGGCTGGACCCCAGACCAGATCGGGATGATCTGCCTCGTCGCTGGCTCCCCCATCGGGGCTGTCTGGTTGCGTGACCTGCCGGCCTCCGATCCCGGTTATGGTTTCGTCGCCCCGGGTATTCCAGAACTGACCATCGCCATTTCTCCTCAGCGACGTGGTCAGGGCCACGGCAGGTACCTCTTGGACAGCCTCCTCGACGAATGCCGGCGTCATAGCATCCATTCCGTGAGCCTCAGCGTCGACGCTGCGAATGAACCAGCCATGACGATTTATCGCAAGGCTGGATTCGTCGAAGTCTCCAGCGAGAACAACCACCTGACAATGCTCCATGTCGACGGCAACCCAGCAGTATCCCCACCACACTGAATCAACGTCCACCCAACGCATCACTGCCGGTACATGTCGACATGTACCGGCAGTGATGCGGGTATACAGAAAAGCTCCGGGCGGAACACTCGAAAATGTTCCGCCCGGAGCTATTGAAAAATAAATTCCGGCGGCGTCCTACTCTCCCACACGATCCCTCGTGCAGTACCATCAGCGCTGGAAGGCTTAACTACCGGGTTCGGTATGGGACCGGGTGTTTCCCTTCCGCCAAGGCCACCGGAAAAACTATGGGGCCAGTCAGGCTTGGCGCAACCCCCGCGTGGGGGCTGGGAGCCGTACAGTGGATGCGATCATCACAATTCTTCTTGGACGTGAAAGTGTGTGTTTGTAAGTCCTCGGTCTATTAGTACCAGTCAGCTCCACACCTTACGATGCGTCCACGCCTGGCCTATCAACCCGGTCGTCTACCGGAGACCTTACCAGATTCATCTGCAGGAACCCTCATCTTGAAGCGTGCTTCCCGCTTAGATGCTTTCAGCGGTTATCACAACCCGACGTAGCCAACCAGCCATGCTCTTGGCAGAACAACTGGCACACCAGAGGTCAGTCCGTCCCGGTCCTCTCGTACTAAGGACAGCCCTTCTCAAGATTCCTCCGCGCGCAGCGGATAGGGACCGAACTGTCTCACGACGTTCTGAACCCAGCTCGCGTGCCGCTTTAATGGGCGAACAGCCCAACCCTTGGGACCGACTCCAGCCCCAGGATGCGACGAGCCGACATCGAGGTGCCAAACCATGCCGTCGCTATGAGCGCTCGGGCAAGATCAGCCTGTTATCCCCGGGGTACCTTTTATCCGTTGAGTGACGGCGCGTCCACAAGCCACCGTCAGATCACTAGTCCCGACTTTCGTCCCTGCTCGACCTGTCAGTCTCACAGTCAAGCCCCCTTGTGCACTTACACTCGACACCTGATTACCAACCAGGATGAGGGAACCTTTGGGCGCCTCCGTTACCTTTTAGGAGGCGACCGCCCCAGTCAAACTACCCATCAGGCACTGTCCCTGAACCGGATCACGGCCCAAAGTTAGATAACCAGAACGACCAGAGTGGTATTTCAACAATGACTCCACAACCACTGGCGTGGCCGCTTCACAGTCTCCCACCTATCCTACACAAGTCGTCCCAATCACCAATACCAAACTATAGTAAAGGTCCCGGGGTCTTTCCGTCCTGCTGCGCGTAACGAGCATCTTTACTCGTAATGCAATTTCACCGAGTTCATGGTGGAGACAGTAGGGAAATCGTTACTCCATTCGTGCAGGTCGGAACTTACCCGACAAGGAATTTCGCTACCTTAGGATGGTTATAGTTACCACCGCCGTTTACTGGGGCTTAAGTTCACCGCTTCGCCAACGCTAACAGTTCCCCTTAACCTTCCAGCACCGGGCAGGAGTCAGTCCGTATACATCGTCTTACAACTTCGCACGGACCTGTGTTTTTGGTAAACAGTCGTTTCCCCCTGGTCTCTGCGCCCCTCACCGCTACCAGCTGTAAAAGCCTTGACAGTTCAGGTCCCCCTTATCCCGAAGTTACGGGGGCATTTTGCCGAGTTCCTTCACCATGATGATCTCGATCGCCTCGGTATACTCTACCTATCCACCAGTGTCGGTTTAGGGTACGGGCGGACCAGCCACCTCGCTCACGAAGATTTTCTCGACAGTACAGGATCACTCACTCACCCACGTTCCGTGGGCTCGCCATCATGCCTCAACCACAACCCTGGCGGATTTACCTACCAGACGGTCCACACATTTAGCCCCGGACAACCATCGCCGGGGATGAGCTACCTCCCTGCGTCCCTCCGCAGCTTGCCTACTACATGATCGGTTCACACACTCACCACACCACCACAACATCAAAGACATCACAATGGCAGGCTCGCACGCTTAGCATCACACACCTCGACACGGACGGTGACAAGCCGGTACCAGAATATCAACTGGTTATCCATCGACTACGCCTGTCGGCCTCGCCTTAGGTCCCGACTCACCCAGGGCAGATTAACTTGACCCTGGAACCCTTGGATAATCGGCGGACGGGTTTTCCACCCGTCATTCGCTACTCATGCCTGCATTCTCACTCCCGCACAATCCACCACACGGTCACCCGGCAGCTTCACCTCGCACAGGACGCTCCCCTACCCAAACCCCCACAAAGGAGATCTGCCACAGCTTCGGCGGATAACTTAAGCCCCGCTACATTGTCGGCGCGGAATCACTTGACCAGTGAGCTATTACGCACTCTTTCAAGGATGGCTGCTTCCAAGCCAACCTCCTGGCTGTCTACGCAACTCCACATCCTTTTCCACTGAGTTACCACTTAGGGGCCTTAGCTGATGATCTGGGCTGTTTCCCTCTCGACGACGAAGCTTATCCCCCGCCGTCTCACTGCTACGCTCCACTTGCCGGCATTCGGAGTTTGGCTGATTTCGGTAAGCTGATAGGCCCCCTAGACCATCCAGTGCTCTACCTCCGACAAGAACCACGCAACGCTGCACCTAAATGCATTTCGGGGAGAACCAGCTATCACGGTGTTTGATTGGCCTTTCACCCCTATCCACAGCTCATCCCCTCCATTTTCAACTGAAGTGGGTTCGGACCTCCACGACGTCTTACCGACGCTTCATCCTGGCCATGGATAGATCACACCGCTTCGGGTCTAGAACACGCGACTCACGCCCTTATCGGACTCGCTTTCGCTACGACTCCCCCACACAGGTTAACCTCGCCACGCATCACTAACTCGCAGGCTCATTCTTCAAAAGGCACGCCATCACCCCACAAGGCTCTGACGGCTTGTATGCGACCGGTTTCAGGTACTATTTCACTCCCCTCCCGGGGTACTTTTCACCATTCCCTCACGGTACTGATCCACTATCGGTCACCAAGGAGTATTTAGGCTTGACGGGTGGTCCCGCCAGATTCACGCGAAATTCCACGAGTTCCACGCTACTTGGGGTAACCCTCACCAGTGCCACGCTTACAGTTACGGGACTCTCACCCACTCCGGTACGCCTTCCCAGACGCTTCACCTTCACGCAACATTTATCACTGGCCAATCCTGCGGCAGCAGAACCCAAAGGCCCCCACAACCCCGCACATGCAACACCTGCCGGCTTGAACACACACACGGTTTAGCCTCATCCACTTTCGCTCGCCACTACTCACGGAATCACGGTTGTTTTCTCTTCCTACGGGTACTAAGATGTTTCACTTCCCCGCGTTACCTCCCACACCCCTATACATTCAGGGCAGGGTCACCGGACACTACTCCGGACATTCCAGGTTTCCCCATTCGGACACCCCCGGATCACAGCTCGTTTACCAACTCCCCAGGGCTTATCGCAGGTTACAACGTCCTTCATCGGCTCTTGGTGCCAAGGCATCCACCGATCGCACTTAACAACTTGCACAACAACACAAGACACAAAAAATTAAGATGCTCGCATCCACTATACAGTTCTCAACCACCACACGAATCAACACCACACCCACCACACAGCAGACGCAGCATCACCGCACCAGGCCACCACACACCAGTGTGATACCCCAGAACCCCAACAGCATGCCCCAGACCGTCCACCACAAGATGAACACGCCAATGTTCCACAAGAAGCTAACCCATCCACCAACGACTCACAACGAGCCACACAGCAATGATGAGTCCTGACAATGAAGTGCTCCTTAGAAAGGAGGTGATCCAGCCGCACCTTCCGGTACGGCTACCTTGTTACGACTTAGTCCTAATTACCAGTCCCACCTTCGACGGCTCCCCCACACAGGTTAGGCCACCGGCTTCGGGTGTTACCGACTTTCATGACTTGACGGGCGGTGTGTACAAGCCCCGGGAACGTATTCACCGCAGCGTTGCTGATCTGCGATTACTAGCGACTCCGACTTCATAGGGTCGAGTTGCAGACCCCAATCCGAACTGAGACCGGCTTTCCGAGATTCGCTCACCCTCACAGGCTCGCAACTCTTTGTACCGGCCATTGTAGCATGCGTGAAGCCCTGGACATAAGGGGCATGATGACTTGACGTCATCCCCACCTTCCTCCGAGTTGACCCCGGCGGTCTCCACTGAGTCCCCACCATAACGTGCTGGCAACAGTGAACGAGGGTTGCGCTCGTTGCGGGACTTAACCCAACATCTCACGACACGAGCTGACGACAGCCATGCACCACCTGTGAACCAGCCCCACAAGGAGGCATACCCATCTCTGAGCACTCCCAGTCCATGTCAAACCCAGGTAAGGTTCTTCGCGTTGCATCGAATTAATCCGCATGCTCCGCCGCTTGTGCGGGGCCCCGTCAATTCCTTTGAGTTTTAGCCTTGCGGCCGTACTCCCCAGGCGGGGTACTTAATGCGTTAGCTACGGCACGGAATCCGTGGAATGGACCCCACACCTAGTACCCACCGTTTACAGCGTGGACTACCAGGGTATCTAAGCCTGTTCGCTCCCCACGCTTTCGCTCCTCAGCGTCAGGAAAGGTCCAGAGAACCGCCTTCGCCACTGGTGTTCCTCCTGATATCTGCGCATTCCACCGCTCCACCAGGAATTCCATTCTCCCCTACCTTCCTCAAGTCAACCCGTATCGAAAGCACGCTCAGGGTTAAGCCCCAAGTTTTCACTTCCGACGCAATCAACCACCTACGAGCTCTTTACGCCCAATAAATCCGGACAACGCTCGCACCCTACGTATCACCGCGGCTGCTGGCACGTAGTTAGCCGGTGCTTCTTCTGCAGGTACCGTCACAAAAGCTTCGCCCCTGCTGAAAGCGGTTTACAACCCGAAGGCCGTCATCCCGCACGCGGCGTTGCTGCATCAGGCTTCCGCCCATTGTGCAATATTCCCCACTGCTGCCTCCCGTAGGAGTCTGGGCCGTATCTCAGTCCCAATGTGGCCGGTCGCCCTCTCAGGCCGGCTACCCGTCAAAGCCTTGGTAAGCCACTACCCCACCAACAAGCTGATAAGCCGCGAGTCCATCCAAAACCGCCGAAGCTTTCCAACCCCCACCATGCAGCAAGGATTCCTATCCGGTATTAGCCCCAGTTTCCTGAAGTTATCCCGAAGTCAAGGGCAGGTTACTCACGTGTTACTCACCCGTTCGCCACTCGAGTACCCCCAAAGGGGCCTTTCCGTTCGACTTGCATGTGTTAAGCACGCCGCCAGCGTTCGTCCTGAGCCAGGATCAAACTCTCCAATGAAAAAATATCACCCACCCACACACACAATGCAGGCAACGGTGTCACAAGAGAATCCAAAACACTAACCCCAAACACTGACCAAAAAAATTCAGTCCATGTCCAGAATCACAAAGGAATTCATAAACAAATCCGACACATCCATAGATGCATCAAAAAATCATTGACTATCAAAGACACACTGTTGAGTTCTCAAGCATCACACCCACCAGAACAACCCCACCGCTTAACCAGCAGGACCACCCCAAGGCGACCCGACCGACCCTACCACACCAACCCCAACCCCGCAAAACCCGCGGTTTCAAGATCAGCCAGCAAAACCAGCCGAAACCGTGCCACCACTCCGAAAAGCAGCGACCCGATCAACTTTACCGGATCAATCCTGAATGTCAAATCCAGGAATTCACCAGGGAAATCACCATCAAGAAAACCATCCAGTCATTCCCAGCCCCCTCCAACAAGGGAACCCGCAGAAGCCTAAACACTCATCAAACAACCGTCAAATCGTGTCACCAACAATCCCACAACAGGACCATCAGCACTCCCACCAGCCCACACCCACCAGGCGCCAGGCCGAGAGACAACACTGCCACAACCACACCCCCAACGCAAATCAAGACAGGCCAACCTCCAGCTGCGTCGCCACGGAAGGTAGTCGTCAGTCCCCTACTCCCCTGCCCATAGACTCGACCCGTGACGTTTCGAGTCAAAGGGATCCGCCGAGTTGCCGGCGTGGTCGTCAGCGGGATTGCCCTATGTCTGTGTGCAGCATGTCACTCGTCGTCCCCCACCACCCCCTCGGACGAACCCAGCCGTACTGCTCTCGTCCCCTCCTCAAAGGTCACTCCGTCGATATCTCCCCTCGATGGCATCCACACCCGAACGATCATCGACGAGCTGGTAGCGGCCTCGGACAATGGCCCTGTCACCAAGGTGGACATCACCAAGACGGCCCTGAGCATCACTGTCCAGGCTGGCGGTTCTCCCACGGTGTGGACCTGGCAGAACGGGAAGATCGATTCTTCCGCGACCCACAGCACGCAGACGGCGTCGCGGCCCTTCCACCCCGACAACTTCGCCGTCGAGAAGATGCCGGAGATCCTCAGCAAGGCAGCTGAGATCTCCGGGTCTCACATGAACCAGAACTTGCAGATCGTCGAGTACAACGAGGGCACCGTCCTCATGACAGTGTCGACCAAGCCAGAGAGTCAGACGGTGTTCTTCCGACGGAACGGGTCGGTCATCAACCACATTGACTTCGCCACCACGACTGGCATGGCGGAGGCCTTGGCCGACGCCGTCGCGGGCGCCAAGGAGGTCGGCCAGATCAGTTACCAGCCCGACAAGGGAGTCATGGCCGACACCCCCACCGCGACGTCTGGCATCGTCATGCGGCGTACCCGCTCCGCCGACATGCCAGCATGGGCCATCCAGCGCAAGGGAGATGCCACTGCGACCTTCTCCCCCGCCGTCCTGAAACCAGAAGTCCTCGTCGGCATCATGGAGCGGGCGGCCGCCGGAACCAGTGAAACGCCGTCAGACATGGCGTGGGCCATCTCCTTGGACAAGAAGCTCGAAGTCCCTGTCATCCGCATAAGCATCAACGGCGTCGCGACGGCCTTCGACACCAAGGGCGTCGACGTCACTGACAAGCTCAAATAGCCCGAAAAAGTCTCCTGCGTGATTCAGCTCATCACGGAGCCGGACCGCTTCCTAGGACCAAGGTGGTTGAATGAAAGTGTGCTCATTACTGCGGTCGGAACGCCAGGCAGTGGGCAGACCCATGCCTTCCGCGTCCGTCACGGTATGAATCCGCACGTTGAACTGTGGCGCCACGGCCTCGTCATCAAGGAGTACTTGTCCGCTGATCGGGTGGACGACGAGATCGTCGTCACGGCCCATGTCGGCCCCAGAACATCTACTTCCCAGCCGCCCCGCACCCGCGATGGCGTGCCGGATCTGTCTGACGACCGCCAGGCCGGCGAACCGGTTCGTCCCTATCAACGCATCGCCGCCTACGCCGTCGTGCGGTCGCGTCGAGGACTGCTGGGCACCGAGTGCTCTCCCCGTACCGCCGTACCGGGCCTGTGGGCCCTCCCCGGTGGTGGTCTGGAGCCTGGAGAGTCCCCAGCTCAAGCCGTCACCCGAGAGGTCATGGAGGAGTCCGGGCAGCGGGTCCGGCTCAACCGCATCATCGACTTGCAGTCCGACCACTGGATTGGTCGGTCTCCCTCCGGGGTGTTGGAAGACTTCCACGCACTGCGGATCATCTACTCGGCAACGAGTGAGGACCCGACTGATCCCTATGTCATCGACGTCGGCGGCACCACCCAGTCGGCCCAATGGATTCCTCTGTGGCGATGGCGTCGACTCTCCTGGGGAGCGGCAACCCGGATGTGCCTCGAGACCCATCTGCGCGACGTTCCCAGTACCTGAGCATGACGAAGGGGCCCGGTCATCACCGGGCCCCTTCTGACGCTCACGTCACTCAGAACGGAAGTAGCTGAGGATCCGCAGAATCTCGGTATAGAGCCACACCATCGTCACGGCGATGCCGAAGGCAGCTCGCCAAGACTCGGAGACGGGAGCCTGGTTACGCACCCCCTGCTCGGCGTAGTCGAAATCCATCACGAGGTTCATGGCAGCCAGCACAACGCCCACGGCGGAGCACAGAATGCCGATGGGACCGAAGCTGGCCAGACCGAGATGGATCCCGAAGAGCATCAGCACGATATTGATGAGCATCGCGATGGCAAAGCCGAAGGTCGAGATGATGACGATCTGACGGAATCGCGGCGTCACCTGGATGTTGAAGAACTTGTAGCCAGCCAAGGTCACGCCAGCGGCGGCAAAGGTGCCCAGGACGGCCTGCACGACGATTCCCGGGTACATGGCCTCGAAAATGGCCGACATGGTACCCAGGACAAGGCCTTCGCACAGACAGTAGAAGATGACGCCCCCGACGGGGACCTTGCGGCGAGTACTCACGATCATGGCCGTGATGAATGCGGCGATTGAGCCCACCAACAGGGCAGCACCACTGGCCATGACGTTCGGCCCGATCAAGGTGAAGCTCACGGCGCCGATGGCAGCGATGATAAGCAGTACCAAGCCGGTGCGACCCAAGACGTCGTCAAAGGTCATCGCACGCTCAGCGCGCTGCTCGTGCATGTCGTCGTGTGACAGAGCCCCCCACTCGGCACCGGGCTGTCCAGACATGCCGTACTGCGGCCCGTAGCCCTGGCCAGCGTACGCTGGCTGACCATAGGGATTGCCGTGCGGCTGGAAAGCCTCAGCTCGGCTGAAGACCGGGTTGGCCATGGGATCCTCCTGTGAAAATCGTGGTGACCTCTACTGTAAACAACGCCGCGAGGACGTGAAACCTTCCCCGTATGCGGGACGACATTCGGACCACCCCGACGACTGGGGTCGTACACACCGCATAGCTGGTGCATCTTCGGGTACCCCCGACGGGATTCGAACCCGCACTGGGACGGGTTTAAGCCGTCTGCCTCTGCCGTTGGGCTACGGGGGCCAGGGAGAACGTCACCTCCCCTGCGCCAGCATCGCCAGCGCCATGCCGTCAAGGATATCGGTCTCCGAGACGACGAGTTCCCCCGCCGTCGTCCGATGGCACACCTCGTCAATGATAAGAGCACCGCCGCAGAGAACCTCGGCACGGCGTCGCTTCAACGGCCCCATCTGCTCGACCTCGTCGACCGTCGACGCAAGCAGTGTGTCTGCCAGGCCCGCCACCTGATCGGCTGTCAGCACCGAACGGTGAACCTTGGCTCGGTCGTACTCCGTCAGCCCCTGATTGATCGCTGAAAGACTCGTGACGGTTCCGGCGACCCCGACGACGGTGTGTGCGGTGGCCATGTCGACAGGGCACTCAGTGAGCATCTCCCGGACGTAAGTGCGTGCCTCGTCGATTTGTTCGGCGGTGGGCGGATCGTCGTGCAGGAAGCGTTCTCGCAGCCGCACGGAGCCGATGTTGAGGCTCACCTGGGAATCGATCTTGGTGCCATGGCCCAGCACCAGCTCTGTGGAGCCTCCGCCACAGTCGATGACGAGGACGGGCTCCTCGCTCACCTCGATCCCCGACATCGCGCCGGCGAAGGACAGACCTGCCTCCTCGCTGCCCGCGATGACCTCCGCGTCGACGCCAAGGGCCTTGTGTACCCCGGCGAAGAACTCATCCCGGTTGGAGACGTCGCGGGCGGCCGAGGTCGCGACAAAGCGAACGTCGTCGCAGTGGTGTTCGGTGATGGCCCGGGCGAAGGTTCGGCAAGCCGTGAACGTGCGTTCCAGTGCGTCAGGGTGGAAGGCCCCGGTGGTGTCGACCCCCTGGCCGAGTCTGACCAGCTCCAAATCCCTGGCCTGCTCGACGAGATGTCCGTCGGGGCTGGCCGAAGCAATCAGCAGGCGGATGGAATTCGTCCCGCAGTCAATGGCTGCGACGGTGCGATCGTCAGTCATGTCGTCCTCCTGTCACTCCGGGTCGTGGTGTTCGGGCGAGCATGGGTTGCACCAGAACTCTCCCAGCTCCTCGACGACTTCGTCACCAAAGGGGTTGACGCCTGGGCCGGCAGCCAGGGCGTGCCCAGCCAGGGCATGCAGGCACTTGACGCGGGTCGGCATGCCGCCGGCAGAGACCCCATCGATCTCGGAGACGGGGTCTAGACCGGCCTCCTCACCAATCCGAGTGCGGTCGGCAAGGTAGGCCTGGTGGGCGCGTCGGTACTGCTCGGCGAGTCCCTCGTCCTCACCAAGTCGTTCGGTCATCCGGGCCATCAGTCCGGAGGACTCGAGGGTGCCGATGAGGGAGGCTGCACGGGGGCAGGTCAGGTAGTAGGTCGTCGGGAAGGGAGTGCCATTCGGCAGCCTGGGCTCGGTCGCAATGACCGCGGGCTTCCCGCAGCCACATCGCCAGGCCACGCCAGCGACACCTCGTGGCTCGCGACCAAGCTGGTCCCGAACGGCCTGGCGGTCGTCCTCGGTGAATTCTTCAAGCATGGTCACCTCATCGATGGGAGGGGCTCGGGAAGGACGGCTTCACCGAGGGAGTAGGTGTGATCATCGCTCTCGGGGTGGCGGTGGGCGGTGCGGGATGGTCAACGTCCTGGATGGATTCAGCGGCTTGCCTCCACCAGTGGACATCAGCGCTGGCCTCGGTCGCGGGGTCCTTCTCGTCCAATGAGGTCGTCGATCCGATGACCTTGCCGTTCTCCGCGATGACCTGGTAGCCGGTCTCTCCCGGCATCACCCAACCGAGTTGAGCTCGCGCCTGTGCGCGTACATAGTCAGGATCGTGCCACCTCCTGACCTCGTCCTGGAGCGTCGAGATGGAGGCACGTGCTTCGGCCTCGTCGTCCTGGATGCGGGAGATCTGGGAGCGCTGGGAGAAGAAAATACCCAGACTGGGCGTGATCATGACGAGCACCAGCAGGACCGCAGCTCCCATGACGACTGCCCGCAGCGTCAGACCGAATCGACGAGGTTCCTCATCCCTGGGAGCGTGGTTTCGCGGCGGCTCCGTGCGGGTTGTGCGCTCGTAGTTACCGCGGTTCCTCGGGCCGGAACGGTTCGGGGAGGATGAGCGCGTCCGTCCTCCGTCCGGTCGCTGGGACCGTCCGGACGGGCGATTTCGGTTGCTCGGTGTGCTGGCCATCGTGGTCCATCATGACACGACCGCCCCGGAAACACCGGGCGGTCGTATCATGTCAGGTGTCGGGATCAGCACCTTGTGACGTCAATCAGGCCTAAAACACGGGACGGTAGTAGCGCCGGCGGACTCGGCAGGGTCACCCAGCTTCTTCTCGATGCGCAGCAACCGGTTGTACTTGGCGATGCGCTGCGCCACGAGGGGGCTCGACGTCGCGCTCCTGCGCACCCGCCCCTGTGCTTCGGGGCCGGGTAACGGGAGCCAGGAAGGCCCGCCATCGCCTCCATCATGACGCACACCAGCCGATACGGGCGACAACCAACCGCCCCCGCCCCGAGGAGGTGTCCTCACGGGGCGGGGGGCGGTCCGCTGCGACAGGTGCGGCGTTCTCTCAGACCCCAGTGCGGGGAAGTGCGAGACGCATGCCGTGAGTCGCACCCTGCGCACTCGTCGGGGCCATCGGCCGGTCGGCCGCCGTCACGGACGACACAGGAACCGAAGAGTGCGTCGCAGACGACACAGGGGCCGGATGCGTGGCCGTCACGGACGGAGCCGAGGGCGAGACCGGACTGGACGCGCTCGGCCCAGGTGCGACCGGACTCGAGGCGCTCGGCCCAGGCGAGGTGGTCGCCGGGCACGACGGCGTCCGACCAGCGCGGTGGGCGGCGATGGCCTCGTCACCCACGAGGAAGGTGAGGCACTCGGGCAGACTGGAGACCTCGTGGCCTCCCACACGGCTGGTGTAGCTCGCCTTGAGCAGGTAGGCACCCGGCTTGCTGAACGCCCATGAGGCGTGCGCGTGGGTCGGTTCCGGGATCGTCATGGACACTCGACCGTGCCGCGAATCGATGAGGTGGTCAAGACTTCCGGTCAGCGAATCGGCCGTGAAGACGTCGTAGGCACCCCCGGTCGGAAGCACGGCAGGCTCGAGCTTGAGGGTCGCCGGTCCCGCCCCGGTGCCGGCCAAGGCGTTCGTCGACCACCCGGGCCACACGTGGACGTTGTCATTGACCTGCGGCAGCATGTGGACGAGGCCGCCCTTCTTGCCGAGGAAATCGAACCGCGGGTCAGCCATGACCCCGGCCGTCGGACGGCGTCGACGAGCCGAGTTGGGCACCGCCAGGGCAACCGAACCGATGGACCGGTCCACCGACTGCTTGGCGTGGCTGAGGGTGTCATCACCCACGACCGCCCCGAGCCGACCGCCGTCAAAGGTCGCCTTGAGGTCGACGTGCCCATGCTCGAGCAGGACCGGCGCAGTGAGCACCGAGGAGGACGCAGAAGTGGACGCAGAGGGTGCCGGAGCCGGAGTGAGGCTCGGAGTCGGGGTCACGGTCGGGGCCGACGTGGGAGCCGCGGTCGCCCCCGCATCACTCATGTGGAGCTCACCGTTGCGATGCAGGGTCAACGAGTTCTTCGGCAACGGCACGGTGACGTCGATCGATCCTCCGGAGGCCTTGACGAGGGCGTGGGGAGCGATCTTGAGCTTGAGGTAGTAACCGCCACAGACGTCACCATCGTTCAAGACCGTCAACTCGCCGTGCTCGTCGGTCACCCCGTACACCTGACAGGTCGAGTACTTCGCGTCCGGCGCGTCGTAGTAGCCGCCGTCGATATTCGCCCGGTACCGGGGGTCGGAGAGCTTGATCCGGGTGACGAAGGGCTTGTCGCTGTCCTCGTCAGGCTTGCCGGGAGTGACGTCGACACTCCACTTCACCGCCTTGGTCGGCATGTACTCCTTGAGGTCGAAGGCTGGCGCCGGATCCTGGGAGTGGGGCGTCGGCAGAGCATCCAGGCCCGTGGCCGACGTCGTCGAGGCGGATTTCTGACCAAACTGGTAGGCGAGCTGGCTGGAGGCCCACCGCGGAGCAGTGGACCCTGCGGCCGGCACGAAGACCGCCTGGAACTTGGAGGTTCCCGAGCCGATCATCTCGCTCCAGGTGGCACGTCCTCCGTGGACCGGCACCTCGGCCAGATGGAACCCGTCGAGGAAGAAGGTCACCGTGCCCTCGGCGGCGGCGTCACCGGCGTCAAAGACGAGGTCGGTGAGCTGGTCGTCGGCGGGCTTGTCACGGCCGGTGTGCGGCTTCATCGTGAATGTGTACGGAGTGTTCGACTTGCCCGAGTGCGCTGCTGCGAAGCGGTCCTCGAGCGGCGTCGTCGCCTTGTCGGCCGGGCGAGTACCGCCGACCTGCCACACCAGGGTCGAGGTCTTCGAGGCGATGAGACGTCCGTCCTTACCCCGAGCGGTCGTCCGGTAGTCGACGACGTAGCGACCGGGCTTGGTGAAGGCGGTGACGTTGTGCGTGTGGTTGCCAGGCGTGAGGTAGGCGGACCGGTAGCTGGGGTCGTGGCTCGACAGCAGGCGATTCAACGAGTGGTCCCAGGCGTTGAAGGCCTCCATCCGTCCGGGCCCGGAGAACCCAACGACATCGAGCGAGAAGGACCCGTCACGGAAGGTGTCGGCCGGAATCTTGTCGTCAGCGCCGAATCCGGCCCAGATCGGGGTGTTGTGGTCACCGGCAATGTGGGGGGCGGCGTACCAGCGTCGGCCGTGGTCGGACAAGGGCGCGAAGGCCGGGTCATCGGGAACGGTGAACATGAACTTCTGCTCGGGGCGCAACAGGGTGCTGTAGCCACGGCCGATCCAGTTGACAGTGCCGTCGAGCGGGACCGCCTTCATGTGCGCCTCGTTCTTGAGGACGAAATGGCCGTCCTCCCAGTACGTCTTGGGGGCGTCGACGTGGGCCTCGGTCATGACGACCTTGCCGTCGTCGGGTCCGGCGTGACCGGCCGGTGCCCCGGCGAAGAGAACCGCAGCGGCCAAGGCCGCCGACAGCGCTCCGAGGGTGCGAGTGGGGTGCATCAGAGCTCCTTCCCAGTGAGCCCATACAGGATACCCTAGAATGATTCCCGTTTGCATCTTCGGTGGCTGGCCCGGTCAAGACATGGCTCGGCCCGGCCCCGTGGGGGCCGGGCCGAGCCGTCGTCAGTCAATCTCAGGCGTTGAAACGCGGGAAGGCAGAAGCGCCGGCGTACTCAGCGGAGTCGCCCAGCTCCTCCTCGATGCGCAGCAACTGGTTGTACTTGGCGATGCGCTCGCCACGGGCCGGGGCACCGGACTTGATCTGGCCGGTCGACAGGGCGACGGCAAGATCGGCGATGGTGGTGTCCTCGGTCTCACCGGAACGGTGCGACATCATGCAGCGGTAGCCGTTACGGTGGGCCAGCTCGACGGCGTCGATGGTCTCCGAGAGGGAGCCGATCTGGTTGACCTTGACGAGCAGGGCGTTGGCGGCCTTGGTCTCGATGCCCTTGGCGAGGCGCTTCGGATTGGTGACGAACAGGTCGTCGCCGACGATCTGGATCTTGTCGCCGAGCTTCTTGGTGAACTCAGCCCAGCCGTCCCAGTCCTCCTCGTCCAGCGGATCCTCGATGGAGACCAGCGGGTACTTGGCGACGAGACCCTCGTAGTACTCGATCATCTCGGCGGAGGACTTGGCCTGACCCTCGAAGCTGTACTTGCCGTCCTCGAAGAACTCGGAGGCAGCGACGTCGAGAGCGAGGGCGACGTCCTTGCCGGGCTCGAAGCCGGCAGCCTTGATGGCGTCGAGGATGAGGTCCAGGGCAGCGGCGTTGCTGGGCAGGTTCGGGGCGAAACCGCCCTCGTCTCCCAGGCCGGTGGCAAGACCCTTGTCCTTGAGGACCTTCTTGAGGGAGTGGTAGACGGCAGCGCCCCACTCGTAAGCCTGCTTGAAGGACTCAGCGCCGATCGGAGCGATCATGAACTCCTGGATGTCGACGTCAGAGTCGGCGTGAGCGCCACCGTTGAGGATGTTCATCATCGGAACGGGGAGCACGTGGGAGTTCGGTCCGCCCAGGTATTGATAGAGAGGAAGGTCAGCCGAGTCAGCGGCAGCATGAGCGGCGGCCAGGGAGACACCGAGGATGGCGTTGGCGCCCAGCTCGCCCTTGTTGTCAGAGCCGTCGAGCTCGATCATGATCTGGTCGATGATGCGCTGCTCGCTGGCGTCGCAGCCGAGCACCTCCTCGGCGATCTTCTCGTTGACGTTCTCAACAGCCTTGAGAACGCCCTTGCCGGAGTAGCGCTCCTTGTCGCCGTCGCGCAGCTCAACGGCCTCGAACTGACCGGTCGACGCGCCGGAGGGAACCGCAGCGCGGGCCTCGGTGCCGTCGTCGAGGATCATCTCGACCTCAACGGTCGGGTTGCCGCGGGAGTCGAGGATCTCACGGGCTTCGATGAATTCGATGGTTGCCATGGACCAACCTTTCAGAGAGGATCTTTGCGTCCACCCCAAAGCGTATCGAAGCCTGCCAACCAGCGGTATTTCAGGGCACCCCGTCACTTGTCGTCGTGGCCGTCAGAGGGTTTTCGGTGATGACGAATTCGTAGGTGACGTCGGCAGGAGCCTCGATCAGCAGGTCGATCTTCTCGTTCTGTGTCCGCTTGCCGTAGCCGAGATGGGCGTAGCCCTCATGACACGAGGTGGACTTGGCCGAGTCGTCGTTCTCGGTCACCGTGATTTGAGCGTCAGTGGTGTCGCACAGGAAGTAGTAGTCGGTGACGGTTCCGGCCTTGACGGTGATGGCCTGGGAGGTGTTCCCGGTGACGACGCGATCACTGACGATCCCAGTCAGGCCTGGCAGGTATCTGTTCATGCCTCCCCTGCGCGGTGTTGCCGCCGCATCGGCGTTCGGATTGATCTCCTCCGGAGTTGGTTTTCGCCCCGAGGAGATCGGGGACACCGTAGATGCAGGAGCTTCCGGCACGTCCGAGACCTCGGTCAGACCAGCGGGGTCATTGTCGCTGCCCTTGCATCCGGTCAATGCAGACATGGTGACGACGGCGACGAGCATCGTTGTCAGGGTTCGTCGCATCGTTCACCTCTTCCGTTTCTCGGTCAACGGTAGTGATGTTGGAACCTCAACACCACATGAGGCTCGGCGGAAAGAGACCATCAGGTCTTGGTGGCCTTCCTGGCGATGTCGATCGATGTCGATTGTGTAGGTAATCTCGGGGGCGGCGTCGATACTCACGACGATCGTCTAGTCCTCGATGGGCGGAGGCTGCGCGGATCCATCGAGGTCTCCTCTCCTCATCACAAAGGAATTCCCCTCAGGCAATACTGCGTATGGTTCAGTGTCCCTCGGCGTCCCGGATGTCGCTCTCTAGCCTGCGCAACTGGTCGCGCAGAGCTTGGTCAGCGTCGACGCCGCTAGCCTGGGCACGGGCGATGAGGGTCAGGAGTTCATCTCCGGTCTGCTCGGCGGTGATGGGTTCCTCAGGCAGTTCAACGTCCACGCCACGGTTGCGAGCCCGTGAGATGACCTTGGCGCTGCGGGCCACGCTCGACAGCGAGTGCGCGATGCCATCGAGGCTGGAGGTGCGTCCCTTGGCCGCTGCCTTGCGCGCCTCCCATGCGGCGTCGAGGTCCTCGGGAACGTCCTCGTCCGAGAAGACATAAGGATGACGGGTCACGAGTTTGGCAACGATCCCACCGACGACCTCGTCAATGTTGAAGACGCCCTCCTCCTCCGCGATGCGCGCGTGAAAGACCACCTGGAGCAATAGGTCGCCCAATTCCTCGACGAGGTCGTCGTCAGTGCCGGCCTCAATGGCATCGACGACCTCTCCGGTCTCCTCGACCAAATAGGTCACGAGGGAGCGATGGGTCTGGCTGCGATCCCACGGGCACTCGTCGCGCAACCTCGCCATGACGGCGACGAGGTCGGAGAAATCAGCCCTCGGTCGGGAGTCGTCCGACGCCATCAGGATCAGGAGCGAGAGGTGAAGGGGTCCGACAGCGAGGAACTCCCGTGGACCGCAAGGTTCTTGGCGTCCCAGGTGCCCAACCGCGGATTCGTCTTGACCTCGACCGCGGCCAGGTCGGCCATGGCCTTCTTCTCACCCTCGCGGTCGAACAGATGGAACAGGCCTGCGAAGTCACGGACCATCGCATGGCAGACCGGGTCGGAGGTGAGTGCCGTCATGCCATTGCGGGCGATGACCTGGTCGCGCTGGGCATTGGAGAGTTTCTCCCCGCGGTTGTCCAGGATCTCCTGGGCGACGGCACCACGAATGACCGTCGAGGAGATGGCCTGGCGAGGGGTGAGCTCCGTGCTGGGATTGATGTACTTCGAGCAGTGATCCGCTGCCTCATCGATCGACTTCATCGACACCGTTGTGCCCCCCACCGTGGCCGCGGTGTTGGGGGAGCTCGCGCACCCGGACAACCCTGCTATACCGAGGAATCCGGTCACTGCGACAGCGACCATGCGGATCGGCATGGGACGCGACAATGCCATGGGGCAACCCTCCTGAATTCGGTGCCGCGCCCTCGGCACGGCGAAGAAGCCTGTCAGCAGCATCCTACGACGAGACTCTCGGCTTCCGCGCCCGACCCGTGAGTGTGGCAGCCGACCCGGCGATGACGGACCCGAGGAACCACGCCGCTCCCACCGGACTCGCGCTAGAGCTGACAACCCAGTTCCACCACGCTTCGTGGCCGTATCCGCGTCCCGTTAGCACTCCGATCAGGAACATACCCACAGCAGGCATCGAGGCAAGCCCCCGCGACATGAAACGCGCACACAGGAGGGTCAGTCCCATACCGATCACGGCATTGCGCGAGATCACCAAACCCACCTCGATAAGGCCGGGACACACGATGGTGGCCAGCAGAGGCAGGGCTGCGGCAACCATAAGCCCAACATCAGCCCAACGCACCGGACGCCGAGATCTCAACTCCAACTCGACCGGATTCCTGGCCACCGACCAGCCGTGAGCCACAATGACGACAAGGGACCCGAAGAACACCAGTGGTGCCCGCAGTGCGACCCCTCCGAAGATGACCGGAATATCGCGAATCGAATTTCCGGTGAGGACCACCAAGACTGCCATACTGACCGAGCACGCCAGCACAACCGCGACGCCGCGGTTTTTACACCACCAAATCATGGCACCTCACCGCCGAACTGGCCCAACCACCTTCACCGGCACGAGGACAGCCTAGTGGCAACAATGTTCACCGCCTTCGTCTGCTGGGCAGCAGGCTGCGTAAGGACTTTCTGCGCCCAGTGCCACTGGTCTGTAGGAATGTTCCCATCCCTCACGTCCTTCTCCGATAGACCCAAGGCCCGTGCACCCGACAGCTGCAGCCACGCTCGGTAACGCCCTTGGTCGGCCGTAGCCCACGCCGGGATCTCGGCGTTCTCCCGTTCCAGACATGGTGCCGTGGCAAGATCACTCGTCAAGGCCCCCAGCAGGTCGTCCGGAGCTGGGGATGGTTGCCCAAGATAGATGTACGCGTCTCGGCCATCACGCGAACGCGATGATGCGGAATCCGGGGGGGCTGACCTCGGTGATGACCTCGGGCAGTGTAACGCCTGCCTGACGCCAGACCGGAACCACTGTGGCCACAACGGTCTTGAACCTAGCCGCGGCAGGCTCATGTTCGGGCCACACACAGACCTTTACCTTGGCCACCACGTCACAGTGCAAACCATGGGTTCGCGGCGCGATGGGATCGGGGCCCATCCCCCGAACCATGCTGGCACCACCCACCAGGCCACTCGCGACCAGAACGGCCACTAATCCGGCGACCATACGAGGACCCGGACCCACGGCACGACCACGTGTCCACAACACGAGGAGACTTGCCGCCAGCACGCTGGCGAGCACCGTCCACGTCGCTAAAATGGCACGCCACGACAGCGTGCTGTTGACGCCGCAACATGAGGGCCAGCCTCCGGTCAAATGTCGCATCCACAAGGTTTCGCTGGCTGGAAGCATGATGAGCCACAAGACCGGAACCGTGAGACTGAGCGGCACCGACAGTGCGGGACGCACAGCGACTCCGACCGCCATTCCAGCCAAGGCCCACACCCACACAGTGCCGATGGTCGTCACGATGACGGGCACGGCGTCAATGCTGGTGAACGCCCCGTCACGGATGAAGATCACTACGTCCAAGACGGTGGGAACAACCACCGCAGAGGCCCATGGGGCTGCCATGATCGCGAACCGAGACCGACGCGCTACTCCGGATAGCACCCCACCCGTTTGGAGTCGATGACCTTCCCAGGCACCGGCAGCACATGAGAGCGCAGCGACAAGCAGCAGACTGTAGGCGTCGCGGGTGGCTGATGCGAGGGCGTATCCCTGGGCGGCCGGAGCGTCGAAGTATGTCATGGAGGTGAGAGCCATGACCGGTGCCAACCAGATGCCTGGTGAGATCCGGATGCGCGTCAACCAGGTCATGCCCGCTCCGATCCGACGAGGCCAAGGTAGGAACGTTCGGCGCGATTGGGACCCGGTTCCGAAAGATTGATGAACTCATCGGGCGTTCCTGCGAAGATGACGCAACCCTCATTCATGACGACCACACGGTCGTAAAGGTCCTCGATGTCATCGACCAGATGGGTTGACACGACGACGACTTGGTCTCCAGATGGCACCGACTTGAGAACCTCTCGGAAGGAATGGCGTTGGGCTGGGTCGAGACCTGCGGTTGGCTCGTCCAGCAGGAGAACCTGCGGGTTCACCACCAAAGCTTGAGCAAGACCGACACGGCGTAGCTGTCCTCCTGACAGGCGCGAGGCCCGCGAGGACGCCTTGTCAGAGAGATTGACTGCTGCCAGTACCCCCACGGCTCGACTCTGCGCATCTCGACGCGACAGGCCCGCTAGCCAGCCGGAATAGGCCACCTGTTCATCGACACGGAGTCCGGGTATCGGTGGGACATCCTGGGGCATGAGTGCGACCTGTGACCGTGAGGGCGACACGGGTCCTGGGGAATCAGGCAGGATTACCCGTCCAGCAGACGGTTTAAGGATTCCTGCCATGATTCGAAACAACGTCGACTTCCCAGCACCATTAGGACCCAGAAGGACAGTTTTCCCGCTATGAAGCTCACAGTCGAACCCATGGAAAATCTCACCGTGTCGACCATAGGAAAAATAAACTCCTTCGATCGTCACTTCAGATTCCAGCAGTGCGCGTTTCATGGCACTCAGCACTCGTGAAACATCAATAGCTGATCGTCATCGAGGGGAGCGACACCACTGAGCCGCCATCAATCCCCTCCACCGTCAGGTGATAGTCACCAGCAGGCTGTATTCCCCAACCCGTGTGAGTAGCTGAATACTTGCACAGCAGCGCCTTATTCCCTCTTGCAATATCTGGAAGAACCCACCTATCCTTATGCAAGCCCCAAGTGATGGATTTCGCGGAACACTTACCATTGTGCCAGACAATCGTTTTAGCATTATCGTTTGCATTGTCGTGCCAAGACCGCGTTTCAAACCCCACTCTGACGCTACTGAGATGCGATTTGAAACTACCTTCAGCAAACGCTGGCACAGAAATCGACCCCAAGGCGCATCCGGCGATCACAGCCGCAGACATGACCCGTCCAATTTTATTCTGCATAATCTCTATATCCTCTCAACCTCGAGAAAACCATGGACTTATCTTGTGTTCCGATGTCAGCATACCCTAACTCGACTGGTCAAGAACGTGGCACAGCCCCGTCGTTGGTGTCCAACACCCCGGCCACGAGACCGGTAGCCCAGTCGAGCAGTTCCTGACCTGCCAGAGACTGCCCCCCGATCCGCGCGGTAGTCGGTTTGGGAACCATGACAAGCCCAGCCGTCTCCTTGACCACTGACCCCGGATACAGCCTCTTGAGTCGCATCACGCGCGACTCCGGCAAATGGACCGGGAAAAACCGGATGTTACGTCCCGACGGGACCACCTCGTGGATACCTGCCCTGCGACACATGAGACGGAACCGAGCCACCCCGAGGAGGGCCTGTACCGGCTCGGGCATCGGACCGTAGCGATCGACGAGCTCGGCGGCGATGGCGTCGACCTCCTCGTCGCTGCGCACCTCGGCCAACCTCTTGTACATCTCCAGACGAAGCCGCTCGGTCTCGACGTACTCAACTGGCAGGTTGGCGTCGACCGGGAGTTCGATGCGCATTTCGGGTTCGTCGGCGGCACTGGCGTCACCACGGAACTCCGCGACGGCGTCACCCACCAGACGGATGTAGAGATCAAATCCGACGTCAGCGATGTGACCGGACTGCTCGCCGCCCAACAGGTTTCCGGCGCCGCGAATCTCGAGGTCCTTCATGGCGATAGCCATACCGGCACCCAGATCGGTATGGGCGGCCATCGTCGCCAGGCGATCGTGGGCGGTCTGGGAGAGCGGCTTGTCAGCCGGGTAGAGGAAGTAGGCGTAGCCGCGCTCCCGGGAGCGACCAACACGACCGCGCAACTGGTGCAGCTGAGACAGGCCCATACGGTCGGCGCGATCGATGAGCAGGGTGTTGGCCGTGGAGATGTCGATACCCGACTCGACGATGGTGGTGCAGACCAGCACATCGGCGCGACGCTCCCAGAAGTCCACCATGATCTGCTCGAGCTGCTTCTCGTTCATCTGGCCGTGGGCGGTGACGATCCGTGCCTCCGGGACGAGCTCGCGCAGTTTGGCCGCCGTCTTCTCGATGGACTGCACCCGGTTGTGGATGTAGAAGACCTGACCCTCACGAGCCAACTCGCGACGGATGGCCGCAACCACCTGACCCTCGTCGTAGGGGCCGGCGAAGGTGAGCACCGGATGACGCTCCTCCGGCGGCGTGGCGATCGTGCTCATCTCACGGATACCGGTCACCGCCATTTCCAGGGTGCGCGGGATCGGGGTGGCGCTCATCGCCAGCACGTCGACGTTGACCCTCATGCGCTTGAGGGCCTCCTTGTGCTCGACACCGAAGCGCTGTTCCTCGTCGACGATGACCAGGCCGAGATCCTTGAACTCGACCTCCTTGGCCAGTAGGCGATGGGTGCCGACGACGACGTCAACCGTGCCGCGCTTGATCCCCTCCAAGGTCTCGCGAGCCTCGGCATCGGTCTGGAATCGAGACAGGGCCGCGACCTTGACCGGGAACCCCGCGTATCGCTCGGTGAAGGTCTGGAAGTGCTGCTGCACCAAAAGGGTAGTTGGCACCAGCACGGCCACCTGTTTGCCGTCCTGGACGGCCTTGAAGGCAGCGCGCACCGCGATCTCAGTCTTGCCGTAACCGACGTCGCCACAGACCAGGCGGTCCATCGGGACGACCTGTTCCATGTCGTGCTTGACGTCGGCGATGGTGGTGAGCTGATCAGGGGTCTCGACGTAGGCGAAGGCGTCCTCCAGCTCCCGCTGCCAGGCGGTGTCGGGGCCGAAGGCGTGGCCCTTGGTGGCCTGCCGGGCGGCATAGAGTTTGATGAGTTCAGCGGCGATCTCACGGACTGCCTTGCGGGCTCGGGACTTGCGCTTGCGCCAGTCGGTGCCACCCATCCGGTCCAGGCTGGGGGCATCACCACCGACGTAGCGGGTCACCTGGTCCAGAGAGTTGACGGGGACGAAGAGACGGTCGCCGGGCTGACCCTTCTTGGAGGGGGCGTACTCGATGACGAGGTACTCGCGGGTAGCACCACCGACGGTGCGCTGCACCATCTCCACGTATCGGCCCACACCGTGCTGCTCATGGACGACGAGGTCGCCGGACTTAAGCTCAAGCGGCTGGATCTGATTGCGACGGCGTCGGGGCATGCGCCGCTCGCCACTGACGGCTGGAGCCTGGGAATCAGCAAGGTCCCCGGTGGAGGCCACCAACAGTTTGAGGGAATCCGCGGCGAAACCGTGACGCTGATGCAGCCGGACGACCTGGACACACGGCTCGGTGATCTCGGCATCGACCTCGTCAACGATCTTGGCTGCCACGTCGTGTTCACCGAGCAACTCCGTCATGCGCTTGGCGATGCCTTCACCCTCGGCGCACAACACGACCGTCCAGCCCTCATTGAGTCTGCCGGTCAGATCCTTGATGGCTGCCTCGACGTCTCCACGCCACGGCTCGACGGCCTCCAGATGCGGGTTGACGGTGTGCGGGGCACTCGTGACCACGTCGTCGTCAGCAAGGGCATCCGTAGCGGGGGCGTCCAGGGCGAAGGAGGACATCGACCACCATGCCATGCCGCGCTCCAGGCAGTGGGCCCTCACGTGAGCCAAGCTGCGGTAGCCGGAGGCTGCCAGGTCGATGGGGGCCTGACCACCCCCTGCGGCTGCCGCCCACCCAGCCCCCAGGAACTCCTCGGAGGTGCGAACCAGGTCTGCGGCTCGGGATCGCACCATTTCGGGGTCCGAGAGGACGACCATGGCGTTCTCAGGGAGGACGTCAACGAGAAGCTCCATCTCGTCAACGAGTGCGGACATGAGAGCTTCCATCCCCTCGACAGCCTGACCGTCGGCGATCCTCTCCAGCATGTCCGCCAGCTCGGGGTGGTCCGGTAACAGGGTCCTGGCCCTGGATCGGACCTCGTCGGTGAGGGTGAGCTCACGACACGGAGCGCAGATGAGCTCCTGGTGGGTTTCGTCGGTGGATCGCTGATCGGCCACCGCGAAGGAGGTCATCTCCTCGATCTCGTCACCGAAGAAATCGATACGAACCGGGTGCTCCAGCACCGGCGGGAAGACATCGACGATGCCGCCGCGTACCGCGAATTCGCCTCGGCGTTCCACCATGTCGACCCGGCTGTAGGCGGCATTGACGAGCTCTGCCGCCAGATCGGTGAGATCATGCTCCTCCCCCACAGCCAGACGGACGGGCTTGATGCGGCCCAGCCCGGCCACCTGGGGCTGAAGCAGGGATCGCACCGGGGCGACGACGACTTGCGGCACCTCTCCTTCTGTGCCGCACAATCGGCGCAGCACCTCCATCCGTCGACCAACGGTGTCAGTGCGGGGGCTCAACCTCTCGTGGGGCAGTGTCTCCCAGGATGGGTAGTAACAGACGTCATCGGGGCCGAGCCACGTCTCCAGGGTGGCCACCGACTCTTCAGCCTCCCGGAAGGTGCTCGTCACCAACAGCACCGGCAACCGTCCGGAACCAGTGAGCGCCTGGCTGAGCACAGCCGCCACGGCCGGACGGGCAGACGGAGCCACATGCAGGTCGAGAGTGGGGATACGCCGGGTCAGAGCGTCCTCCACGGAATGGGAGAGCACCGGCTCGCGGGAAAGAAGGGAGGTCAATCCGCCAGAAGTCACCAAGACAGGGTACGTGATGGCACCGACGGCTGCCCGACCGTCACGTTCTGCGCTGGTCTCCCTGACTCGCCAACCCATAGCATGTCGACGTGAGCACCCCACCCATGCAGTATCCACTTGCCCCCAAACCAGTTCGACGCGGCGGAATCCTGCCGATCGTCATCACCATTCTGGGAGCGTTCGTCATCCTCCTCATGGTGGCCGTCATCGGCGCCGGATCGCCGCCATACTTCATCCTCGGCGCGATCCCGTCGACTGCTGCCCTCATCGTGTGCCTGCTGTGCTACCGATGGCTCGACAAGTGGGAGCCAGAACCCGCCCGTCTCACCGTGATGGCACTGATCTGGGGAGGGTCAGCAGCCGTCATCTTCTCCATGCTCGTCGAGGCAGCCATTCCTGCCAGCGAATTCGGCACCGCCGCCGTCGTCGCGCCACTCGTCGAGGAGTTCGCCAAGGCCTCAGTCTTCGTGCTGCTCGTCACTGGACTGCGCAAGCTGGAACTCACCTCTCTCACCGACCACATCTTCTACGCCGGGGTGTGTGCCCTGGGCTTCGCCTTCGTGGAGAACTTGGGATATTTCGCGACCGCTGAGGGGACGGGCGACATCGTCGTCATGGCCCTGGTGCGCACCGGGTTCGGTGTCTTCGGCCACCCGCTCTACACCACCGCGACGGCGGTCGGCGTGTGGGCCTGGCGCAACAAGGGCGGATTCTGGAAGGTCGTTCTGGGCTATCTCGTCGCCTGCCTGATGCATGGTCTGTGGAACGGTGGTCCGACGCTGGTGGCAAGTGCCATGGGGCTGGGCGTCAACGGCGAACTGACGGCGATGGTCCTCATCTACGTGGTGCTCTTCGTCCCCGTGTTCATCGGCACTGTCGTCATGACGACTCGTAACCGTCGCAAGGAGTCCGAGGCAGTGCGCTCCCAGCTTCCGCTCATGGTCGAGGCCGGCCTGCTGACTCCCGCCGAGGCGGACATGATCGCGGATCCGGGCAAGCGTCGCGCCGTGCTCGCTGATTCGGGCAAGCACGGCAAGGCTGCGAAGCGCAGTCAGGAACGGACCATCACTGCTGTCACGGAAGCCGCGCTCGCGCAGCACCGCATCGCCAGGGGCGAGGGAGGCCCCGAGTTGGTGCGCCGACGTGATCAGCTCTCGGAATGGTTGCGGGCACGCCCCGACAAGTTGGGCCAGCTGCCCTTCATGCCGCAGTTTCCGCAGATCCAGCCTCCGTCGAGCTGGTGAGCGTCAGGAATTGAAACGGTTCTGGGCCGCCGTCAGTCCGTGGGTGATGATCGTCTCGACGGCGTCGGCAGCCAGAGCCACCTGAACATCCATGTCAGCGCGCTGCTTGGCAGGAACCCGGGCCAATACCCAATCAGCGGGATCCTGACGGCCCGGAGGACGACCGACGCCAACCCTCACCCGGATGAAGTCACCGGTGTGGAGATGGGCGCGAATGGACTTCAACCCGTTGTGTCCGTTGTCTCCGCCACCGCTTTTGAGGCGCAGACGGCCCGGGTCGAGATCGATCTCGTCATGGATGACGATGAGATGGTCGGGGGTGATACCTGAGAAGCCCGCAACCTTGCGGACGGCGATACCCGACTCGTTCATGTAGGTACGGCTGCGCATCAAGGTGACGATCTGGGCGTCCGCAGCCGGAACACCGAGACCAGCCGAGCCGATGCGGGTGCGAGCCAGCTCGGCCCCCTGCCCGCGGGCCGACGAGAGCTTCTCGCCGGCCCGACGGCACAACTCGGTGATGACGTCTGCCCCGACGTTGTGTCGGGTGCCGTCATAGCGCGGGCCCGGGTTGCCGAGCCCGATCACGAGCCAGGAAGGGCTCACTCGTCCTCGGCCTTCTCCTCGCCCTCGGCGCCCTCACCCTCGGACTCCGCGTCCTCAACAGGTTCGGTCTCCGGGAAGACGACGGTGGCTGCAACGGCCTCCGGGTCACCCTTGAGGGTGGTGCCCTCGGGCAGCTTGACGTCGCCGAGGTAGATGGTGGTGCCGGCCTCGAGACCGGTGACGTCGATCTCGATGGACTCCGGGATGTTGAGCAGGTCAGCCTCGACCTCGATCTCGTTGAACTCGGTCATGGCGATGGTGCCAGGAGCAGACTCACCGGCGATACGCAGGGCGACGTTGACGTCGACCTTCTCGCCACGACGCACGGACAGCAGGTCGACGTGACGGACGAAGCCCTTGAGGACGTCACGCTGGACGTCCTTCGGCAGGGCGAGCTTGGGCTCCTTGCCCTCAATCTCGATCGACAGCAGCGGGTTCTCGGTACGCAGGGCGAGAAGGGTGGCGTGGCCCTCGAGGGTCACGTGGATCGGTTCGTGGTCGTGGCTGTACATGACGGCAGGGACCTTGCCGTCACGACGAATGCGACGGGCAGCGCCCTTACCGAACTCGGTACGCTCTTCAGCCTTGAGGTGAATGATGTCTGCCATGGCAGTTTCTCCTTCTCGTTGACGTGAAACGGCTCGACGAGAGGATGCCCAATCGGGCGGCCAGTCGATCACGGACCTTGCGGTCCCTCGCCAAGCAAGGCCACTGTACGGCACGACGACGTCGTTTCCCAAATGCAAAGCCGCCCACAGCACAAGCGGTGCCATGGGCGGCTGAGCTGTCGTGTCAGCGGAACAGGCTGGTGACCGACCCGTCCTCGAAGACCTCCTGGATCGCCTTCGCGATGAGCGGGGCGATGGACAACACCGTCATCGAGGGGATGTTGATGTCGTCACGAATCCTGAGCGTGTTGGTGACGATGAGCTCCTCGATCGGGGAATTGTTGATGCGCTCGGCGGCAGGATCCGACAGGATCGGGTGAGTGGCGGCTGCGATGACGCGCTTGGCACCGTGCTTCTTGAGGGCCGAGGCAGCTTGGCACATCGTGCCGGCGGTGTCGACCATGTCGTCGACGAGCAGGCAGGTCTTGCCCTCGACCTCGCCGACGACCTCATGGGTGGTCGTCTCGTTGGCCTTGTTCGGGTCGCGACGCTTGTGGATGATGGCCAGCTGACAGCCAATCTTGTCGGTCCACATGTCGGCCAGACGCACACGGCCGGCATCCGGGGAGACGACGACCATGTCGGAGTTGTCGTACTTGGAGGCGACGTAGTCGGCGAGCACCGGCAAGGCCCACAGGTGATCGACCGGCCCATCGAAGAACCCCTGGATCTGGGCGGCGTGCAGGTCCACCGACATGATCCGGTCAGCACCGGCGGCCTGGTAGAGGTCGGCCATGAGGCGAGCGGAGATGGGCTCGCGGCCCAGGTGCTTCTTGTCCTGGCGGGCGTAGGGGTAGAACGGGGAAACCACGGTGATGCGCTTGGCCGATGCCCTCTTGAGGGCGTCGATCATGATGAGCTGCTCCATCATGGCCTCGTTCACCGGGGCGCTGTGGGACTGGATGACGAAAGCGTCGCAACCACGCACGGACTCCTGGAACTGCACGTAGATCTCGGAGTTGGCGTAGGTGACCTGACGCGAGGGGACGAGGTCGACGCCGAGTTCGGCGGCGATCTGCTCGGCAAGTTCGGGATAGGCCCGTCCTGAGCAGATCATGAGGTGCTTGTTGTTCGGACGGGTGGTTCCACTCACTGGTCAGCCTCCGGGTTGAGGGTGTCGTCTTGGCTGTCGGACATGACGTCCGAGTCGGTGGCGGGAGTGGCGCACTCCCGGCAGAGGACGGATCCGGCAACGACGGAGGATCCTGCGGTCACCTCGGAATCGCCGACGTAGGCCATGTGGGGTATGGCAGCCTCGGTTCCGACGTGAGTGTTCTTGGTCTCGACGAAGGCTCCGACCTTGGCGTCGCGGTCGAGGACGGAGCCGGGGCGGATGTTGGAGAACGGGCCGACGCGTACTCCCTCACCGACGACCGCGAGGGTGATCTCGGACCGGGTGACGGTGGCCCCTTCCCGAATCTCGGAGTCGGTGACGGTGACATCCGGTCCGATGGTGGCTCCGGAGGCGATCGTCGTGGCTCCGCTGAGGAAAACGTCTGGATACAAGGTGACGTCATTGGCGAGATCGACATCCGGCTGGATCCAGGTGGAGGACGGATCGATAACGGTGACCCCGGACCGCATCCATGCGGTGACGATGCGTCGGTTGACCTCGGCATTCATGCGGGCCAGCTGTACCCGGTCATTGACTCCCTCGGTCTGCCAGACGTCGTCAGTACGGAAGGCACCGACGCGACCGCGACCAGGAACCTCGACGGTGCCATCGGCAGCCATGGTGACGACGTCGGTGAGGTAATACTCGCCCTGAGCGTTGTCGCTGGACAGTTTGGAGACGCCGTCACGCAGGGCCTCGGCGTCAAAGACGTATATGCCGGAGTTGATCTCTCGAACGGCCCTCTGAGCCTCGTCGGCGTCCTTGTGCTCGACGATCCCGACGACGGTCTCTCCGTCGCGGAGGATGCGCCCATAGCCAGTGGGATCATCGACCTCGGCAGTGAGGACGGTGACGAGATTGCGACGCTCGCGGTGGACCTCGACCATCTGTTGGAGGGTTTCTCCGGTGAGCATCGGGACGTCACCATAGGTGACGACGACCTCGCCGTGAAGTTGGCCCAGCCCCTCGAGACCACAGGCGACGGCGTGGCCGGTGCCTTTCTGCTCGGCCTGAACAGCGGTGGTGACGTCGGGGGCGTCATCAGCCAGATGGGCCTCTACCTGATCGCGACGATGTCCGACGACCACGACGAGATGCTCTGGGTTGAGTCCGCGTGCCGCTCCTACGGCCCACGACAGCATGGGTCGACCGGCAACCTCGTGGAGCAGTTTGGACTTCGAGGACTTCATGCGGGTGCCACCGCCAGCAGCCAGCACGATGACGGCGGCCACTCCGTCGATCTCGGTTCGGTCAGTGGACGGGCTGGACGTCACGGTGCTCTCCCAGTTCGGATGCGGCATGCAGGGCCAACTGTAGCCGTCACGCGGTCGCACCGCACCGTGAGGAGGTACGACAGGGTGGATGAGCTCCCCGGGCAGGAGTCGAACCTGCGTCGCTGATCCTGATTCAAAGTCAGGCGGGCCCTGCCGGCAGACCAACCGGGGAACGCTCGGCAAACCGAGTCCCCCAACCCTAGAGCATGGACCGCGATTCGGCCACGCAACGGGCCTGAGTAGGCTCGATGCTATGACGTCTACGCCCGCATCCCGATCTTCCAGGCACCCACGGGCCCGGATGACCAGCGGACAGCGCCGCGAGCAGCTCATCAGCGTGGCGCGTCGTCTCTTCGCCGACAACGGCGTCGCGGGCACCTCCGTCGAGGAGATCGCTGCCACCGCAGGAGTTTCGAAACCCGTCGTCTACGAGCACTTCGGGTCCAAGGACGGGCTCTACGCCGTTGTCGTCGATCGGGAGGTGCGCCTGCTGCAGGATTCCCTCAATGCCGCGATGACCCGCCCGAAGCAGGGACCACGCCGCACCCTGGAGTCCGCGGTGCTGGCCCTGCTGGACTACATCGATGATCGCCCCGATGGATTTCGCATCATCTCCCGAGATTCCTCGGTCGGATCAACGACCGGCTCCTACGCCTCGATCCTTTCTGACGTCGCTTCCTGGGCGGAAGGGATTCTCGCCGACAACTTCAACCGTCACGGCTTCGACGCCTCCTTCTCACCCCTTTATGCCCCGGCACTCACCGGGATGGTGGGCATGGCAGGACAGGCCTGGATCGACACCCGGGCACCAGCCAAGGAAGTCGTCGCCGCTCACCTCGTCGACCTGGCCTTCAACGGGCTGACACGGGTGTCGGAAAACCCGCGTCTCACCCGCCACAGCGAGCGGGGAGAGGATCAGTCCAGCTCTTCCTGACGAGCCAGCACCGCGCGCAGTCCCCGGCCCAGTTGCTCAACGGCCTGCGGGTCCATCGAGTCGAGGAGACGTCCCTCGGATTCCAACAAGGCTGCCAGAGCTCCGTCGACCCGATTTCGTCCGGCATCGGTGAGCTCGACGATGACCCCGCGACCGTCCTTGGGGTGAGGCAGACGACACACCAGGCCACGGTCTGACAGTCTGGTGATCCGATTCGTCATCGTCCCCGAGGCGACCTCAAGCTCGCTGAGGAGCCGTCCGGGGCTGAGCTGATAGGGCTCCCCGGAGCGTCGCAGGGCTGCCAGGACGTCGAATTCCCAGCCCTCCAGGTCCCATTGTGAGAATGCTTTGGACCGGTCTCGATCAAGGCGACGTGCCAGCCTGGTGACGCGCGACCACACCTCCATCACCTCGACGGGCAGGTCGGGTCGCTCCCTCGCCCATGCCGCGATGATGACGTCGACGGCGTCCTTCGGGTCCTGGTGCTGGTGGGAGGTCATCATGCGAAGCTCCCCACCGGCCCCGGCAACACCTGAGCGCCGGAGGCCGGGCCGCGGGCCGCCCTGGTGCGATTGACCTGCGGTAGGGCGGACACGGCCCCGCTGACCTTCTTGGCCCCGGCGGAGTCGCGCACGAGGAAGGCGCAGGTGGGTCCGGAACCCGAGACGAGGGCGGTGAGAGCTCCAGCTTCCTTCCCGACTTCCAGCACCTCGCCGAGTTCGGGACGCAGGTCAACAGCGGGGGCCTGAAGATCATTGCTCATGGTGGCCGCGACCGCGTCGAGATCTCCCCGCGTGAGGGCTGAGATGAGGTCGTTAGGAACTGCCTCTCCCCCGGGGTTCCCGCCCATCTCGTCGAAACGTCGGTAGACGGCTGGGGTGGACAGTCCCTGGTTCGAGGTGGCGATGACCCAGTGATGACGGCCACGACAAATCACCGGAGCCAGACGGTCCCCTCGCCCTCGGCCCAGCGCCACCCCGCCCATGAGGCAGAAGGGCACGTCGGAGCCTAGCTGCGCGGCCAGCGGCTGCAGACTCTCAGGAGAATCGGGAAGACGACACAGGGCGGCTGCGGCAAGCAGGGCTCCGGCGGCGTCAGCGGACCCACCTGCCATGCCTCCGGCGACCGGAATGGACTTGTCGATGTGAATATCGACGCCATGATCGCGCTCCCCCCGCTCCAGAGCGAATTCCTCACGCACCATCTCCACGGCCCGCCAGGCGAGGTTGGTCTCGTCAGTGGGAACCTGGTCGGCATCCTCTCCCGAGACGGTGAGGGTGATGCGTTTGTCGTCGCGACGGGTCACCGTTACGTCGTCGTGAATCCCGATCGCTTCGAAGACCGTTGCCAGCGGGTGGAAACCGTCAGGCGCGAGGCTGCCGACCCCCAGCGCCAGATTGACCTTGGCGCTGACCCGCACCGTCACGGTCGTGGGACGGAGCAAGTCGAACGGATCGTCCATCATCATGTGCTTACCGTACCGGCAGGAGTTCACACCTGACCCGGATCGCCGAGGACGCCGGCCTGGGCCAACGCCTCCGCAACACGGGTCAAGTCCACGATGTCAAGGGCCTCTCCGCGCACCGTCGGGTCGATCCCGACAGCGCCGATGAGGTCGGAGGCAGCCGCCGATCCGCCGCACATCCCGGCCAGCGCTGATCTCAGCATCTTGCGACGAGACGCAAAGGCGGCATCGACCACGCGGAAGACCTGGGAGCGAGTGGCCTCAGGGGCTCGTCCATCGATCTGGGGAGGACGTCTCCTCGTGATCCGGACCAACCCGGAATCTACGTTGGGCACCGGCCAGAAGACCGTCGGGGGGACATTTCCCACCCGGGTCGCCTCGGCATACCAGGCCAGTTTGGCGCTGGGAACCCCGTAGATCTTGGATCCGGGAGCGGCCACCAGACGGTCGGCCACCTCCGACTGCACCATGACGACACCCGTCGACCACTGCGGACAGATCGCCAGCATGTGCAGCAACACCGGGACAGCGACGTTGTAGGGCAGGTTCGCCACCAACGCGGTCGGATCGGCACCGGGGACGGCATCGACGCCGAGGGCGTCGGAGAGGATGACCTCCAGCCTGTCGGCAGCCTCTGGCGTCCGCTCGGCCACCGTGTCGGGAAGCTGGGTGGCCAGTACCTCGTCGATCTCGACAGCGACGACCTGGGCGCCGGTCTCAAGCAGGCCGAGGGTCAGTGATCCCAGGCCTGGACCGACCTCGATGACACGGTCGTCGGGACCCACCTGAGCCAAGGAGACGATACGACGCACCGTGTTGGCGTCGTGGACGAAGTTCTGCCCCCGGGTTTTCGTCGGTCTCAGGCCGATCTGACCGGCAATGCGTCGGATCGACGCGGGATCGAGCAATCCGGTTTCGGTCACCAGGCACCTCCATAAGCGGAAAAGGCGTTGTCAGTGAGCTGTTGGCAGGCGCGCGTCTCGTCCCACCCACGCTGCTGTGCCACGAAACGGGCGGTGTGCGGCAGCAGGTAGGGACCGTTGCGCTTGCCGCGGCGTGGCACCGGGGTCAGGAACGGTGCGTCGGTCTCGACGAGGATGCGGTCGTCGGGAGCGATCGCCAGGGCGTCGCGCTGAGGGCCGGCAGAGTTGAAAGTGATCGTCCCGGAGAACGACAGGTATGCCCCGTGCCCCAGGCAGATCCGGGCCAGGTCGGCATCACCGGAATAGCAGTGCATGATGACCCGCTCCGGCCAACCTTCTGAGTCGAGAACGTCGACGACGTCTTCGTGGGCCTGTCGGCCCTGGGTCGGACCGTCTCCCTCACCACCGTTGCGGGCATCACGCATGTGGATCGCAAGGGTGAGACCGTGCTCATGGGCCAGGGCGATGTGGGCGGCGAAGACCTCCCGTTGGAGGGCCTGGCCCTCGTCGTCAGTCGTGCCGAAGTGGTCGATGCCAGTCTCGCCGATGGCCCGGACGTGGCCGCCGGCGCTGGCAAGGTCATCGATGCGCTTGAGGGCATCGCCGATCTTCTTGCGTCCCAGACGGGCGGCGTCATTGGGATGGATCGCCACCGCCGCAATGACGTTCTTGTGGGTTCGCGCCAGTTCCTCGGCGAACTCGGACCCCTCCACGTCGCACCCGATTTGAGCAATGTGGGTTACCCCGACCTCACGAGCGGCGGCCAGACTGATGGCGGGATCGAGGTGGACGATGTCGGCCACCGTGTCGAGGTGGGTGTGGGAGTCCACCAGAGGGGCGGCCAATGGCTCGGGCAGGGGCGGCAGGCCAGCCTCGGCCAGTACCTCATGGATGGCTTCGTTCACGATTCCTCCTGGTCGGTCGAGGCATTCTGGACGGCGTCGTAGAGCTCATGTCGGTCGACACCGGTGGCCCGTGCCACCTGGGCGACGGCCTTGGACGGCTTGATTCCGTCGTCGGTGAGCTCGGCGACCATCTCGACGGCCTCGTCAAGACTCACGGAGTTCCCCCTGGCTCCCTCGATGACGATGGTGATCTCGCCGCGGGCGTTCTCGCGAGCCCATTCAGCCAGCTCTGCCAGACCGCCGCGACGAACCTCCTCGTAGGTCTTCGTCAATTCCCGGCACACCGCAGCGCGTCGGTCGGTGCCGAGGATCTCAGCGGCATCGTCGAGCAGATCGGCGAGCCGATGGGGAGCCTCGTAGACGACAGTGGTGCGCGGTTCGTCGGCAAGTTCAGCCAGGCGACGACGCCTCTCCCCCGACTTGCGCGGCAGGAATCCCTCGAAGCAGAACCGGTCGGTCGGCATTCCCGAGATGGCCAGGGCTGTCGTCACGGCGGTGGGTCCGGGGACCGAGGTGACGGCGATGTCGTATTCAATGGCGGCGGTGACGAGCCGGTATCCCGGGTCGGACACCGAGGGCATCCCCGCATCGGTGGCGACAACGACGTCGTCCCCGTCACGAAGACACTCAATGAGCTCGGAGGTTCGGGCCGATTCATTGCCCTCGAAATAGGACACCACGCGGGCAGAGGTCTCGACGTCAAGGCGGCGCAGCAGATCGCGCAGTCGTCGGGTGTCCTCAGCAGCGATGATGCGGGCGTCACGCAAGGTCTCGACGAGGGCAGGTGAGGCGCTACGGCGGTCCCCGATGGGGGTGCCCGCAAGGATGACTCGTCCCGGTTGTGCCTGGTTCACCTGACCATCGTCCCACGCCGGACCGACGGTGGCGTCTCACCAACCCTCTACCATGGCGATGTGGCAGCAGCGAGAAGATCCTTGTCGACCATCGAGCGTCTCGACGACGGCCGAATGACCGATGAGTACACGAGCTGGATCGTCACGGCCCTCATCACCGCAGTGGCTTTCCTGCTGCGGGTGTGGAATGTCGGCTTCCCGAGGAACCTCGTCTTCGACGAGACCTACTACCCCAAGGACGCCTGGACGATGCTCCAACAAGGATACGAAGGCACCTGGCCTGACGCTGCGAAGGCCAATGCCGGCATCGTCAACGGGATCACGAACGCCTGGACTCCCGACGCCGAGTTCGTCGTCCATCCCCCGATGGGAAAGTGGCTCATCGCGATCGGGGAGCAACTGTTCGGTTTCAATTCCTTCGGTTGGCGATTCGCCTCCGTGGTATTCGGGTCCCTGCTCGTCCTCATGACGATCCGGTTGGCTCGACGTCTCTCCCGGTCCACGATGGTGGGCGCCATTGCTGGCATCCTGCTCACCCTCGACGGCTTGGCATTCGTCATGAGCCGGGTCGGACTGCTCGACATCTTCCAGGCCTTCTTCCTGGTGGCAGGTGTGTCTGCGGTGGCGGCTGACCGGGACTGGTTCCGTCATCATCTGGCTGATCATCTGAGAGCCGTCGGCAAACCCCATCTCGACGGGGTGCTCGGTCCAGCCCAGGGGTGGCGGCCGTGGCGCCTGGTGGCAGGGGTCATGTTCGGTCTGGCCTGCGCCACCAAGTGGAATTCCGTGTTCGTGCTGGCGACGATGGGCATCGTCTCGGTCATCTGGGACTGGTCGGCGCGTCGACTGGCCGGTGCTGGCAGGAAGGCCTGGTGGTCCTTCCTGCGCGACGGGATACCGGCCTTCCTCTACATGGTCGTCGTGGCCGTGGGCAGCTACATCGCCACGTGGGCGCGGTGGCTCTCGGTCTACCCACACATGGTTCTCGGAAAATCCTGGGCCGGCCCGAATCCTGATCCGGGTCTGTCCAAGGTGATCGGGAAACCCCTGGCCGCGCTGTGGGACTATCACCAGCAGATGTACGACTTCCACACCGGCTCGTACATGATGACGCAGACCCACGTCTACGCCTCGAATCCATCCGGATGGTTGATCAACCAGCGACCACTCGGAATTGACGCAGTCAACGACATCAAGCCGGGCCAGCAGGGTTGCGAGGCCGTCGGTGACACCTGCCTGCGTGTCATCTCCGCGACCGGCACCCCCGTGCTGTGGTGGTTCGCAGCCATCGCCCTGGTGGCCGCGGTGATCTGGTGGATCTTCGCCCGTGACTGGCGGTTCACCCTGCCGATCATCGCCATGATGTCGACGTGGATCCCGTGGTTCCGCTACGACGATCGTCCGCTGTTCTTCTTCTACGCCATCTGCATCATTCCGTTCACGGTGACAATCCTGGCGATCTGGCTCGGTCAGATCCTTGGCCCGGCCAAGGCCACCAGCCGACGCCGCATCGGTGCAATCGTCGTTGGCACGGTCATGGCCTTGGTCGCGGCCGATTTCGCCTTCATCTATCCCATCCTCACCGACAGCCTCATGACCCGAAAGGCATGGCTGGCACGGATGTGGTTCCGCTCCTGGATCTGAGTCGGTCATCGGACGCCCGACGGGGATTTGCTCGTCGAGCAGATACGCTGAGGGTCCGGAAGGGAACCAACCCGGAAGGACGCCCATGATCTGGAAGCTGCACAACGGCGGTGTACTGGAGCCAGGTGAGGTGGTGGCTCCCGACGAGAGGCTCGGATGGGGACGAACCATCGGGCTGGGAGCCCAGCACGTGGTGGCGATGTTCGGGGCAACTTTCGTCTTCCCCGTCCTCATGGGCCTCAACCCGCAGCTGGCAGTGATGATGTCGGGTGTCGCGACCCTCGTCTTCATCTTCGTGACCAAGCATGAGGTGCCGTCCTACCTCGGCTCCTCGGCAGCCTTCCCCGGCGTGGCGACGGCCATCTACGCCTCCGGCGGCAAACCCAATGACGTCTCGGGCGCCCTGTTGTGCGTGGGCCTGACCCTCTTCATCTGCGGCATCATCATCCAGGCAGCCGGTTCGCGGGTGGTGCACAAGGTGCTGCCGCCGACGGTGACTGGCGCCGTCGTCATGCTCATCGGCTTCAACCTCGCCCCGGTGGTTGCCAAGACCTATTGGCCCACCGATCAGTGGACCGCGCTCATCGTCATGTTGCTGGTCATCGCACTGTCGGTGGGACCGCGCGGATTCATCTCCCGCATCGCCATTTTCCTGGCCCTGGTCATCGGTTACGTGTTGTCGTGGATCGAAGATCTGGTGTTCGGTCCGCTTCATCACGCCGACGGCACCGTCGCCCCACGAGTGAACTGGTCAGCCGTGCATGAATCAGCATGGATCGGCCTGCCCCCGGTGACGAACCTGGACACCTGGAAGTACCTACCCCAGGCCCAGAACGGATCCCATTACGCGGCCACCAACGTCGTCGGGTTCCACCTTCCGACCTTCCACCTGGCCTTCATCCTGCTGGCCCTACCGGTCGTCATCGCCCTCATCGCCGAAAACACCGGTCACGTCAAGGCAGTTGCTGAGATGACCGGCACGAACCTCGATCACCAGGTCGGACGAGCGGTCGCCGCTGACGGTGCGACCTCCATGCTGGCCACCTTCCTCGGCGCGGGCCCGACGACAACCTATTCGGAGAACATCGGTGTGATGGCAGCGACGAGGGTGTACTCCACGGCCGCCTATGTGGTGGCTGCGGTCGTGGCGATCCTGTTCGGCTTCTCCCCCAAGTTCGGTGCCGTCATCTCAGCAACTCCCGGTGGGGTACTGGGCGGCATCACCGTCGTCCTCTACGGCATGATCGGCCTTCTGGGCGCCAAGATCTGGAAGGAGAACAACGTCGATTTCGGCAATCCGGTGAACCTCGTCCCGGTGGCAGCCGGCATCATCATCGGCGTCGGTGACGTCTCGCTGAAGTTCAGCGACTCCTTCACCCTGGGCGGCATCGCCCTGGGCACCATCGTCACCGTCGGCGTCTATCACCTCGCCAAGTGGCTCGCACCCAACGAGCTGTCCGACGCGGCCGGAGGCACGAACATCATCCTCGACACTCCTGGCATGTACGTTGACGACGATACCCCCGACGACCGTCGTCGTCGTGAGGGAGATCGACGCCGTACGCAGTAGGCTTGCGGCCCAGATGACGGAGGAGGCGATCGATGGCAGCAACACCTCAGCCAAGGAAGGGTGTCACGACGAGTGCGCGCACCCATGGTGGCGCATCACCATTGGCAACCAGGCCAATCGCCGACACCAAACCCGGCATCGTCGACATCAAGTGGTTCGAGCAGGGAGTCCCGGCCGACCCGGAACACCAGGCTGACATCGAAGCGACGCTGTCCTGGCTGGACGGCCACCCCGAGCGACTGGGAATCATCGTCGAGCAGAGTCCGAACCGGACCCAGATCAAGCGCCTTGTCGACCTCATGCGCCTCGACCCACTACTGGCCGAGGACCTGGTGGAAGGCCACCAGCGTCCCAAGCTGGAACGCCACGGGGATGCCCTGTTCCTGGTGTTGCACCCGCCGTTCTACATCGACTCAATGGAGGATGTGGCCTTCGTCGAGGCCGAGGTCATCAAGCAGCGCAACTGCGTCGTCGTCATCGTGCAGCGCATCCCTGACGAGTTGTCGAGCCTGAGGTGGACCCCGCGTCTTCCCAGTGACCCGGAGCTGCTGCGCCACGGTCCGGAGTCGGTGCTCTACACCATCCTCGACGGTGTCGTCGACCAGACCTTCCCCGTCATCAGCGGCATCCAGTTCGACATCGAACAGATCGAGAGGCAGGTCTTCAGTGGGGATTCCGCAGCCCCCGAACGTATCTACCGCCTGTCTCGTGAGGCCATCGACCTGCAGCACGCCACCAACCCGCTCATCCCGATCATCGCTGCCCTGCGCGCCGGGTCCGCCAAGCATCAGGTGCCACCCGAGCTGCAGGCCTATCTGGCTGACGTTGCCGACCACCTGGCCCGGATCTCCTCCCAGATCACTGACATTCGGGAACTGCTGACCCAGATCCTGACGGTCAATGCGACGCTGGTCGACCAACGCTCCAACGAGGACGTCAAGATCATCTCCGGATGGGCGGCCATCCTCGTCGTGCCCACCCTCATCGGTTCGATCTACGGCATGAACTTCGACTACATGCCAGAACTGCACTGGAGATACGGATACTTCTACTGCCTGCTCAGCATGGTGGCCAGCGGTGTGATCCTGTACGTGATCTTCCACAAGAAGAATTGGCTGTGAGCTGACTTCGGCACGGGTGTGACAAAGAGGAATGGGTCACACCGGGTGACGGTGAGATCAGACTCGTTCGCCTCAACCTGAAGCACAAAGCACCCACTGATCGGGCGGAACTCTTCCGGTGGACTAAGGATGCTTGAGCTGGAGTGCGCTCTAGACATTAGCGTCAACGCCGTGAGCGAGAACTAGATGTAATCGCCGGACAGGTTAGGTACGCGGTCGGCGGGTGATGTGCCTTTGAGCGCGGTGTGCCCGCGGTGGTGATTGTAGTGGTGCAGCCAGCCGGGGAGTTCGGCCAGGCGGTCGGTCTCGCTGGCGTAGGGCCGTGCGTAGGCCCACTCGGCGACCAGGGTCCTGTTGAACCGCTCGACCCTGCCGTTGGTCTTGGGCGTGTAGGGCCGGGTGTACTTGTGCGTGATGTGGGTGTCTTTGAGTGCCTTGTTGAAGACTTTGGACCGGCAGCAGGAGCCGTTGTCGGTCAGGACCCGCTTGACGGTGATGGCCTGGCTGGCGAACCAGGCCTGGGCCCTGGTCCACAACCCGGCGGCGGTGTCCTTGCGCTCATCGCTGAGGACCTCGACGTAGGCCAGGCAGGAGCGGTCGTCGACGGCGTTGTAGATGTAGTGATACCCACCCCCGCTGGCGGATCAGCCACGGTTGCGTACTCCTTGGGCGCGTCCGACCATGCGGTGGCCGCCGCCGTCGGGGATCCGGCCCAGCTTCTTGATGTCGACGTGGACCAGCCAACCGGGGGTGTCGTGTTCGTAGCGGACGGGTGTGGGCTGGGCGCGTAGCCGGGCGCCGGTGGCCTTGTCGATCCAGGTCAGGGGTGGGCATCCGTAGCGTTGCAGGATCTTGCCGACAGTCGAGACGCTGAGGTGCTGGTGGCGTAGGTGGTAGGCGATGCGTGCTGGGCCCCACTGGTGGGTGATGGGCAATCCCACCACCCATCGTTGCGTGCGACGGCAGACCCGTCGGGGCTGGTGGTGGGGTCGGCTGGAGTGATCACGCATTCCGGCCGGCCCGTGGGCGCGGTAGCGCTGTGCCCAGCGTTGGGCCGTGGTGACGCTAACGTTGAAGCGTTCGGCGGCCCGACGCAGGGAACCGCCATCCTCGACAATGCAGCAGGCCAGGCGCAAACGTCCGGTTTCGGACAACGAGGCATTACAGTGGGTCATGAGGGCCTCTTGGGAGTCGTGCTTTGTGTGGTAGCAACACACTCCACCCAGAGGCCCTCGCCCGTGTCCAGCCACAGCTGTCTCTGACCAGCCCGATGTACCTAACCTGTGTGGTGGTTACAACTAGTCGAGACCACTACCGACGTGTGCAGGAACTCAGCGTCGGCCAACAACGTCGCCTTGCCCTCGCAGTAGTACTGGCTGACCCGCCAGAGATCCTGCTGCTGGATGAGCCGGCCAACCACTTTTCGCTCAGCCTCGTCACCGCGCTCGAAGATGCACTCGTCCAATACCCTGGCACCGTCGTCGTTGCCTCACACGACCGGTGGCTGCGCAAACGATGGCAGGGCCAGCGGCTGACACTCCCTGAACCGTGCTAACAAGCACAGTGCACCAAATCGAGGCGCAACTGCACCTGCAGCCAGAACCGAGCACCCGCTGTGCCGTCGCCAGCTCAGATGGCGAGGATGGCGTGGCCCGATTCACCGTGACGCCCTTCACGGCATGGAACGGGGCGTTACTGACTTGCCCCGTCAGGGCCGTCACCACGATTACGTCGACGATAATCACCTGATAGATCGCATCCAGCGGTCTGCTCGCCCATTAGGTGGGTTCACCGGTGACTTTCTCCGTGATCCGGCTGATGGTGTGTGGAGGCCATCACCCCCACAAACCTCGTCGAAGTGCGTGGCGATCTCACCAGTCATCAACCCGCGCGGTCACCAACAGCACGGTCTGATCGATCTCATCCAGACAGCGCTTGCGCTTGGGCACGATCACCTGAGCCCAAGACAGCAACAAGGCCCGAACCGAAACCATCAAGGATGGCACGGGTTCGGGCCTTGTGGTGGGGTGGACCTAGCTGTACTTCCCCGTGACGTTGTGAACGCGGGCTGAGGGAGTCTGGCCGCCGATCCCGGTGTGGGGTCTGTGGTGATTGTAGTGATGGAGCCAGGTCTCGTAGGCTGCGGCGCGCTCGGCTTCGCTGGCGTAGGGCTTCGCGTAGGCCCACTCGACGGCGAGGGTTCGGTTGAACCGCTCGACCTTGCCGTTGGTCTGCGGCCGGTATGGCCGGGTCCACTTGTGCTTCACCTCGTCGCCGAGCGCGTCAGCGAAGGCGCCTGACCGGTAGCAGGAACCGTTGTCGGTCATCACCGCGGTGACTGTGACGCCCAGGCCTGCGAAGAACGCGTTCGCGCGGGTCCAGAACCTCGCTGCGGTCTCTTTGCGCTCGTCGTCAAGGATCTGTGAGTACGCGATCCGGGAGTGGTCGTCCACGGCGTGGTCCAGATACCGGTAGCCGCGAGAGCCGGCTGCCCCGGCACGGGCTGCCTTGTCGCGGGCCACTCCCGCGTGACGGTCCTGCATGAATCCGCGACCGTGGGCACGCCACCCGCCGCCGTCGGGGATCCGGCCTTGTTTCTTGATATCTACGTGCACGAGCTGGCCCGGCGCGGCGACCTCATACCGTTTCGGCTTCGGACGGCGAACCGGCAGCCCGGTGGCCTGGTCGATGTTGATCAGCTTCGGCATCTTGTATCGGGCGAGCACCCGACCGACCGTGGAACGGTGCAACCGCAGGTGATACGCGATCCGGTGCGGACCCCACCGGCCAGTGAACCGCAACGCGACGATCCGATGCTCCGTCTTACGCGAAAGCCGGTTCGGTGACGAGGTGGGCCTCGAACTACGGTCGATCAACGGCAGCCCTGCCCGGTACCTGTCGGCCCACCGCTTCACCGTCGCGGGCGAGCACTGGAACCGTTCCGCCGCCCGCCGCAACGACCAGCCCTGTTCCACGACGAGAACAGCAAGACGACGACGCCCTTCCGGTGTCAAGGGTGCGTTAGCGTGAGTCACGAAGACCTCCGTGGTCAGGAGAGTGAGTGTGGTAACCCACATCCTGCCCGGAGGTCTTCGCTACCTCACCCGTTCACAACCTCCCGGGGAAGTACAGCTAGATCCGGACCTGTTGGAGGTGTGTCCCGCATGACCGATCCACGACTCCTGAGCCAGATCACCGACGACATGGTGCGTGACCTTGGCATTGCCCAGGGCGCGTGCATCCGGCCCGTCCTGCAGGGGGTCACCGATCACGAGGACGGAACCAGTCAGGTGGTGGCTCTGCCTTGCGGAAGTACCCGAGAGTCACAGTGCCCCAGCTGCGCCCGCAAGGCCCGTCTCCTGCGCATGCAGCAGTGCGCTGAAGGGTGGCACCGAACCGAGGAACCCGAACCGACTGATACCGGCAGTATCACCGAGGCTGCAGGGTCCAACGGGAGCCAGACTGATACCGGCGGTATCGCTGAAGACGCTGATACTGCCGGTATCACCCGACGGGTTCGCTCCACGCGACGTCGCAGTGATGCACCCGACCTGCCGCGTGTGCCGATGGAACAGCGGACCGTTGGGACGACCTTCGTTGCCAGGGATGGCCGGGAATACCGACCGTCGATGTTCGTCACCTTGACGCTTCCGAGCTACGGCCCGGTCATCCCTGGCGTCGGCACGCCAGCAGACCCGAGCACCTACAACTACCGGCGTGCCGCCCTGGACGCGCTGATGTTCCCGAGGCTCGTGGACCAGTTCTGGAAGGCCTTGCGACGCTGTGCCGGATACAACGTGCAGTACTTCTCGGCCATCGAGCCGCAGAAGCGTTTGGCTCCGCACCTGCATGCCGCCATCCGTGGGGCCATCCCCCGGGCAACGCTGCGCCAGGTGGCGAAGGCCGTCTACCTCCAAGTGTGGTGGCCGCCGATCAACCACGTTGTCTACGACTCGGCGGTGCCCGTGTGGACTCCCTTGGGCTATGCGGATCCAACAACAGGTGAGCTACTGCCCACGTGGGATCAGGCTCTGGACGCCCTGGAGGAGCCCGGAGCCAAGCCCATGCACGTCATGCGCTTCGGGTCCCAGGTCGACGCCCAGGGCATCGTCGCGCCGAGTCCCGACGCTGACCGCGCCGTGCGCTACCTGACCAAGTACCTCACCAAGTCAGTGGCCGAGACCTGCGGTGACGAGTTGACTGCCGCCCAGACGGCGCACATCGACCGCCTGCACCGGGAACTGCGCTACCTTCCGTGCAACGAGCGGTGCGCCAACTGGCTGCGTTACGGCGTGCAGCCCAAGGACGCTGGGCCAAGTCTTGTCCCCGGCCACTGCCAACACAAGGCGCATGACCGGGAAATGCTCGGGCTCGGTGGACGGCGCGTGCTCGTCTCCCGCAAGTGGTCCGGCAAGACGCTGCAACAGCACCGGGCCGACCGGCAGGCCGTCGTGCAAGCAGTGCTCGAAGAAGCCGGGTTCACAGCTCCGGAAATCGACCGCCTGGCGGCCGACACCCAGATGGACGACGGCGCGCGCCGCTTCACCTGGGAGAACGAACCCCGCAAGGCCCACGCTTACCGGCTTGTCATGTTGGAGAGCATCCGCCAACGGCAGGAGTGGCGACGGTCCTACCACCTCGCCAAGGGACGAATAGGGCTGGCGGAAGACCAGTCGCCCGCGCCGCCACCCTGGGCGTCACCGCAGCCGTCCCTACCCACCTCGCCCGTCCTTCAAGGAGCATCGTGAACGTCAAGGAGTTTGAACGACTGCTGACGACCGCTGAGGTCGCCAAGATCGTCCAGGTGTCTCCTTCCACTCTTTGCCGCTGGCGTCAGCAGGGTGTCGGTCCTCGCGTGATCTGGCTGTCCCGCTCCATCCCGCGCTACGCCGCGGCGGACGTCGAAAAGTGGTTGCAGAAGGCCGCAGCATGAGCATCCGCAAGGAACCCAGCGGCCGCTTCCGAGCGGTCCTCAAGTCGGGTCGCCAGCACGTTACCAGCAAGACCTTTGACACGAAGCGCGAAGCCACGGAGTGGCTTTCCCGCGAACGAGCCGCCCTGGTCGGCGGCATCGACCCTCGTGCCGGTCGCGTTCGCACCCGTGCCCTGGTTGCCCAGTGGCTTGAAGTTCGAGAGGTCACGGTGGCCAATAAGACCTACCGGACCGATCAGGACTTGCTCCGCCTCATGCCGATGTCGATGCAGAACATGGGCGTGGCAGCTATCTCTGCCCGTGAGGTCTCCCGCTCATTCGAAAGCCTCATCAAGCAGGGCTTGGCAGAGTCCTCAGTGGTCCGCTACCGCGCCAGCCTGTCCAGCTTCTTCTCGTGGTGCGTGCGAGAACGGTTCATCACGTCCAACCCGGTGACGGGCGTCCGGGTTCCGAAGTCGTCGGCCGAACGCGTGGAGATGAGCCCATGGAGCGAGGCCGAACTGGAAGCGCGCTACCTGGCCTGGAAGAAGTACGACGAGCGCCTGGCTGACATCCTGGTCGTGATGGGCTGGACCGGGCTCCGCTGGGCCGAAGCTCGCGCCCTCACTGTTGGTGACATCGCCCTGGGCGACTCCCCCGCCCTGCGCGTCCAACGATCCGACCCCGAAGGCGTCGGCGTGAAGTCCACCAAGGGACGCCGGTCCCGACGTGTTCCCCTGCGAACCGAGTCCTTCCCATCGTGCTGTCGCTCAGCAGTGGGAAGTTCCCGTCCGACCTGCTCCTCACGACGAGCACCGGGAGCCAGCTCCACCGTTCAGCAGTTCTCCGCGCTGTCCACTGGCAGACCACTGGCCAAGGACGCCGCATCCACGACCTACGCCACACGGCTGCCTGCCTCTGGCTGGCCCGCAGCGTCGACCCTGGGACCGTTCAGCAGTGGATGGGCCACGAGTCCATCGCCACCACGAACCGCTACCTTCATCACCTCGGCACCGCCGCCGAAGCAGCAGGCCTCGCGAGACTCAATGGGCCATTGAGCTGAATCTCCCGCTGTAGCAGCGATTCCCAGCGATACTGCTAGGGACGTTGACGAAGGAGTCACCATGCACCAGGCAGTCTTGGCCAACGGGCAGTTCATCTTGGCGGAGGACTTTGCGCGGCAAGATCCGAACTGGATCGCCACCAACCGCAGGCAGCTGACTTGCCCGCAATGCGGGCAGCCTGCCTACTTCCGAGCGCGGGCCAAGGACGGCAAGGCGCCGTGTTTCGGGTCGCGACAGCACCTAGAAGGATGCACCGCCGCCACTGAAGTCACGCAAGAACTTGGGCAGCAGGGGGAGGAGGTTCCAACTGTCGACAACGACGGCACTGAGTTCGAGTTGGTCCTCACTGGCCCGTTCGCCCCTGAAGATGCTGGCGAGCGAGTAGCTGTGGACCCGCAGGCGGATGCACGTGCCCCGCGAGCACATCCACATCGTGGGGAAGCGGATGGAGGCGACGGACGTGTCCGCCACGGACAGCTCAGAGCCTTCCTACGCAACTTGGTCCGCAATCCCCAGTACATGCAGGACCGTGGTCGCACCATGCGGGTCCCCGAGCGGGGCATTGCTCGAACGACAGACCTCATCAGAGATTTCAACCAAGTGACTGAAGGAGACCTTGACCGACACATGCTCGTTTGGGGCGCAGTCGAGACGGCAAAGTGGCGGCCCACTGACGATGGCGGAACGCTCTATCTCAATGCCGGGAACTTCGGTCGCAACCCATTCACCATCGTGATCGAGGGCCCGGCGGCATCCCGGCTCCATGACGCCGACGCCTGGTTGGATGCGGCCAAGCACGCACAGTTCAACACTGCACCCGTTCACGCCATCGCGTTCGGCCGGGTTCATCCGGGGACTGGGCGGTGCCCCTACGCGATGACCCTCACCGACCTAAATTCGCTCGCCTTCTTGGTCGGGCCAGAGTTCGAAAACTAGGACGGGGGTGCGTAGGGGGTGCGCAAATGCAGAACGCCGATCCGTGCAGACCGGCGTTTGTGCTTGTGGAGCATAGGGGATTCGAACCCCTGACCTTCTCATTGCGAAAGCCTCCCTGCCGTGGATTGGCCCCGCTTGGAGGCGGTTTCACGCCTGCCGACGGGTGCTCCGGTGCCGTCGATTCCAACTCGGGGGCCCGCCGGGGGCCCGCGCCAAAGCCGGTGTTCGATTTTCGATCCGGCGCGGTCCATGCCGGTGAGAACTTTGCCACCGCGAGCGTCTCCGGCATGGATCGTGGCGGCACCTTGGCCGACTACGCAATGTGGGTGCGCGCGGCCGGCCAGACCCATACACTGCAACACATGATGAAGTGGGATGGCAGCCCGACGCTGCCCGCTCGTGAGTACCCGGCCGAGGAGCGCGAGATCCGGTTCTTCTTCGACTACGGCCATCCATGGCCGCTGTGGGAGAACTACACTGACGAGTACGCGATGACGCCCGAGGACTACGGCCTCTCCCCCGAGCTCGTGGCGTTGCTGCGTCAGTGTGGCGAGTTGTGGGGCCGCGAAGACTTCGATGGCAGATGGAACCCCCCGGAGGCCGAGAAGCAGTATGAGACAGCCTGCCGTGAAGCCGTGGCCATGCTGCGTGCGGAGGTCTTCCCGATCAAGGTCGTGCGCGAGTAGGTCGAGTCAACAAAGAACCAGGGCGCCCTGAACCACATGGCTCAGGGCGCCCTGTCATGTTCGTGGCCGGTAGCGGTGGGGTGCGATGGGGTGCGCACAGGGAGCGAAGCGACCGAAGCGCGGGGCCCTGTCGCGGGGTCCCGCCGCCGGCCACGTGCGCCGAAGGCGCCTTGAGTCAGTAGGGAAATTTCTCACAGCCCCCAAGTCCTTGACAGGGTCCTTCTGTGCAATCCAGACTGGCGACGGGCACCAACGTACACATTCCCAACGAATGTGAGTCGCTGGCGAGCGTCGACAACTCGCTGGAGTTCCACCCTTTCAAAGATGAATCGGGATCGTCATCGACTCTCTAACAGCAGACCTCCATACCTAGACGCCAAAGGAGTAGAGGATGAAAAACTTTGGAATTATCCTAGGATCAACGGCTTTCGCGATCGCCTCAATGGCATTTCAAAATTCAGAACCTCTGCCGGCCTCCGCCGCAGGCCAGAGCAACACAAAATCAGCCAATCATTCCACCGTGGCAGCGAAGCCTTCCAAGAGCGCGGCGAAAGAGGCTTATACTATCGTTTTCCCTCAGACAGGCGCTCGTTTCATTACTCCACGATCGAGCCGTGTCGTCACAGCATCTTGGCCTATGGGTGCCTGCGGCGTAAGAGATTCTCAAACTAAAATTGTTAGCACGTTCACAATGGGGAGAATCCCGGAGCGCCTTGTCTACACCGCCAACCTGCAGTGCGGGAACGCCAAGTATGGATATCGACACATTCAGGCTGAGCATGCTGAGGACTGGAAAGCTGTCGCATACCCCTCGGGAGACCCGAATCACTGGCACTTCATTAACTGGTTCATCACCGAGACAGGCAAGAAGGCCCTATCAGTCCAAGAAGATAAGGCTCGAAATGTCTACAACTACCGCGGCTGGATCCAAATCAAGGACTCACGAGGGCGCGTAATCAAGAATTATTGCCCTAAACTGGCGATTTCACGGGACTCGGGCCACCGAATCATCACGACCTACCCAATGAACTGCTCCAGTCTATCCCTCCCCCACAAGTAGGCCCATCCGCCTAGTTCACGACGATTTAAATTCACTTAAGAATCGAGAGCACGACGTTCTCATTCCTGCTGATGTTGGACATTTCTTCACGGCCCTACGTCAGGCTCAGGAACGGGTCCCTGAGCCTGACGTAGGGCCGTTCACAGCGCGCTGCGGATAGACCCGTTTACCGGCTCTTCCCAATCATCGGTGGAAGGCGGGTCTGAAACCGCCGGTGTCGAGTATTGCCCTTCGGATGTAGTTGGTCAGGTTACGGAACCCGAGAGCGGTCCCGCGGAGGTGCTCGAGCCGTCCGTTGATCGCTTCGGTAGGGCCGTTGCTGGTGCCGGGATGATCGAAGAACGCCAGGACGTCGCTGCGGCGCTTGTTGAGCGTCCTGCCAAGTCTTGCCAACTCGGGCAGAGCCTTGGGGACCCCGTGGGCCAGCGACTCGATGATGCGGGCGAGCGAGGCCTTCCCGGCTGTGGCGTCCTTGCTCCGGTAAGCCGAGACCAGCTGCTGATAGACGCTCCATGTCACCTCGACGCCGACGTGATCATCGCAGGCGAACAGGTCCTCGAGTCGCTCGATCTGTCGTGGTCGGAGCAGATCCAAGCCGGTATGGAGTAGCCGCCGGGCCTGATAGAGCGCATCATGGTTGCGGCCGCGATGCCCATGGACTTCCTGCTGGACCCGCTGTCGGGTCGCGTCCAAAGCGTCTGCGGCGAGCTTGACGACATGGAAAGGGTCCATGACCGTGACCGCATCAGGGATCGCCTCAGCGGCCGCGGTCTTGAACCCAGTAAAGCCGTCCATCGCCACGATCTCGACTCCTTGACGGAAGTCTTGGGACTGCTGATCGAGCCAAGTCCTGAACACTGCCTTGGAGCGCCCGGGAATCATCGCGAGCAGCCGGGACGAACCGCTGCCATCGCGGACCGGTGTGAGGTCGATGATGACCGTGACGTACTTGTCGCCCAGCCGAGTGTGGCGCCAGACATGCTCATCAACACCCAGGACTTCGATCCCGTTCAGACGGCCAGGATGCTCAATGAGCAACTGCTGCCCGGCGTCGAGGATCGCGGTGTTCGCGGTGTCCCAAGCGACCCCGAGCGCCGCCGCTATCCGCGAGATAGAGAGCCGATCCACCACCAGTGCTTCCAGCCCCCAGCAGACCGCGGCACGAGTCATCTTGGCTCGCGGCCCAGCAGCCAACTCCAGGTCGTGACGCCAACAGCAACCACACCCGCGACAGCGATACCTGGGCAGGCGAACCAGCAGCATCGTGGGGCGCCAACCCAACGGAATATGCGCCAACCAACGGTCCACGACCCCATGCCGAACACCCCGACATCCGCAGCGATGGCACCAACTGTCGTCGCTAATCGGGACACACTCAATCACAGCACGACCAGCCTCGAGACGGAGCCCGATCGCCTCCAAGCCGAGGTCGGCCAAGCCGAGGAAGGTAGTCAGATCCGGACGACAGAAGGTAGCGTTGAACACATCGAGGCTCTCGGTATGGACGGGGTAGGAACCTCCATCATCGAGGGCCTCGACCCCTGCCTACAACCTCACCACCCACCGTTCACTGGGATGAGCCCGTTTACCACAGAGCTCAACAGACAGGTAGATGGAAGGCGAGCGCCGGCTCACTACCGCCTGGAATTACGTGCTCGAATCGCCCTAGGGACACCCATCCCAGGCGCTGATAGGTCGCGATAGCGGCTTGATCCTTTTGCATGACATCGAGCGCGGCCCTCCGGCCCGCTTCGTGCGCTGCAGCAACACCCGAGGCCATGAGGTGGTCAGCTAGGTGCTGCCCTCGAGCTGCGGGATCCACGAACAGTCGACCCAGTACTGCGATTTCTTCCATCAAGAGGCCGTCGCGATGTGCAAGCAATTTGGCCGCTTCATCACCCTCGCTCGGTTCTGCCACCATAACATGTCCGACGATCTCGCTGGCCACCTCAGCCACCCAGGCCCCGAGCATACGGTCAGAGCGAAGCCAAGCCTCCGGATCAGCAACGCCCTCAACCGGATAGCCATCCTGCGCATGGACGCGCACCAGCACGTCAGCTAGAGCCGGGATATCCGCATCGACGCGGGACCGGATCAGAACGGACATGTCATTCCTCCACGGGCATGGTGTAGTCGAGGCCAGTAACATCCGCGCGCATCGTAAACGTGGTGACTTCGAAGGGCTGCCGATCTTGGTCGATGCTCGTATGCACCACGTCGATCACGGGCACTCCATCGGGAATCATGAGCTGCTCCACTTCGCTCGGGGTGGCCATGCGTGCCGAGATCTCCTCGCGGATGGTCACGACTTCATGGCCCTTCTCGGCGAACCGCGCATACAGGCTGCCCGGGCCTAGGTTCGCGGAGTGGAGCAGCGGCGTGCCCTGGGCAATCGGAAGAGGAATGTACGTCACGCCGATCTGGACGGCTTCATCGTCGGCGAAGTAGTGATTCTCCCGGCGGACGACGTGAGTCCCCTCGACCAGACCGAGGCGCTGTACCACAAAGCCCGGTGCCGGCACCTGCTCAATGCTGGTGCAGTTGACACTGGGCACGCGCCCTTGGGCTTCTACTTCAGCCCGGAAGGGCGACAGCCCCGTTCGCTCGCGGAGCTTGTGCGAGTAGCGAGAGGAGCCAAAGCGCATCAGCTTAGGTTTGACCCGTACGAAGGCGCCCCTGCCGTGCTCCACAGTGACGAGCCCCTCATCAGCCAAGAGCCGCACGGCTTCACGGGCTGTGTTGCGTGCAACGTCGTGCGTCTCGACCAGCTTTCGCTCAGACGGGAGCTTGTCTCCAGGTGCGAGCTCACCGGTCTCTATGGCAGTGCGCAGCTGCGCCGCAAGTCGCCGACTGGCTGGCTCGGTCTTACCTGTGCTCGTTGCCATGGTGACGAGTCTACGGAAACTGGCTCACGCCAGCCCTCGGAACGAGGCAACTATCTCAACGAGCTCGTATCAGTCCGGGAGCTTGCGCTACCACGGCATCTGATCACACAGCCAGCCACGGCCAACGTGACGTACCCCACCTGCTCGCGGCTCGGTAACCTGCCTCAGGGAACCGACCCTTGCCCGGTTCCCCCCTGAGCAACTGTGCCATCTCAGGTTTCAGTCTCTACCGTCAGGCTTTCTCGTCGCTCTGGCGGTCCTCGCAGTTCCGCTCGTCGAGCATCGTTTCGCCTTCGTGCCCTATTCGCTGCACAGAGCGCTCCACAAGAACCTCAGCCTCTGACCACAGTCTGCGAATGTGTTGAGCTACTGCGTCTGCCGCTTTATCCGGCAAGGGGGTCAGGACCGTGAAGGTCTTGCTGTTCGCGACACCGCTGAAGGAAGAACCTAGCGTCCAGACCCGACCGTCTTCTGCTACAACGAGCCGATCGTGCAGGGCTGCACTGGTTCTCACCTCACAGGGACACTCGGCCAGCCCCTCGAGGAACGCTTTGATACCGGTACGCATCTTCTTGGTCCGATCATGATTGCCGATCAAAATCTGCGCTATGCCCGTGCTCTGAATGAGTTTGAACAACTGGTCCACGTCCAAATATGGGTCAACCAAGAGGGCAGCGTCGCCCAAGTCACTGATCTGCGAGACCAAGCGCGCATACGCCAGTGGGTCTTCCGGCTTCAGTACGACCACACGATCGGCTGCTTCCTCGCCGACATCCGCCGAGCGCATGAGGGCCAGTCCCAACGACGTCAGCGTCAAGCCCCCTCGAACCCGCCGCGCCCAACGCATATGGACAAGATGGTCAGCGATACTCTCGCTGATCCCAAAGATGCCGGTCAGCCCTTCCACCGGCGTCCGTGCCATCGAAGCCAGGACTCCCCCGGTCCGCCTGGGTGTGGGGTTAGTCAGCCAGAGCTCCAGCTCTTCAGGGGTTGGAGTCGCCCCGCCTTGGTTCGCGGCGGCGATGAAGGCCAAGGCCCGGTGCTGTCGCTCCGTCAGGACATCCATGTTCCCAGTCTCTCAGACCGCCCGGGGGCCCAGCTCCAAATCAATCCCCCCACTGGCCATTAGCATCCCTTGACTCAACTGGCTCAAACCAGTACATCTAGAGGAGACAGTCATGACAGTGCAGCGCAAGATTCTGGTGGCCATGGAGGCCGTCTTCCCCGCCGGGGCGTTCCTGGTGGGTCCGGTGGAGCCGGTGTGGAACTTCGACAAGGCGGTTCAGCGTCCCGATGGGTCCAGGCCGCAGCAGCTCGACAAGGAGACCGGTCTGCCGATCTGGCAGGCGCCGGTGTTGGACATGGACCCGGACGCCGGCAACCGGGACAAGACGGTGGTGGTGAAGCTGGTGTGCGCCCACCAGCCGGTGCCGCCGGCCAACAAGACCAACCTGCCGATCACCCCGGTGGTCTCCGAGGGCCTGTCGATCACCCCGTGGGTCGACGACAACGGCCAGCGCCCGCGGCTCATGTACTCCATCCGCGCCACTGGCTTCGCCGACGAGGCCCCGACCGCTGAGCGCAAGGCGGCCTGATCATGACCGTGGCAACGCTGCCCAGCCCGGACCGTCGGCGTCTTGGCGTCGTGGCCGTGGCTGGGGCTGTGTGGCGCCCTGTGCGGGTGACGGGGGTGTTCGTGTGGCGGCTGCTGCGCGGGATGTGGCATGGCCGCTGGTGGTTCGCCACCTGCTACATGGCCTGGTTCCTGGTGGCCATCGTCTGCGGGATCGACTCCTACACCACTCATGTCGGGTTGTGGGTTGCTGCCGCGGCCTGGCTGGTGCCGTTGGTGGGTGGTGCGTGGTGGTCCCTGGCGAACCCGTTCACCTTCGACAAGTACATCGCGGGACCGTGGCGTCGGTGGGGTTGGCGTAGGTGGGCCCGCAAGAACTGGGACGAGGTCGCCCGCGAGTGTGGCCTGTCGTCGCAGCGCACCGTCACCAAGGACGTGCGCCGCACCATCAAGGTGGGTGACCACCTTGAGACGATCAAGGAGCCCCGCCAGGTCACCGTGTGGACCGCCCCGTACCTGCCCAAGATCGAGACTCGCGGCGACACCCTCGTACTCCGCGTCCGTCCCCGCATCGGGCAGGTGTTCGAGGACATCGAAGCCGCCCTCGAAGCCCTCCGCCTCGCCGCCGGCGCCAGCAGCGCCCGCACCCAGCCCGTCAACGACGTACACATCGAGGTGCAGCTCATGATGCGCAACGCGCTGGCCTCCGGCCGGGAGGCCACCCTCACCACCCGCGACAGCCTCGACACGGTGGGTGTGGTGCCCGCCGGCCGGACCCTGTCGGGAGACACCTGGTTCCTGCAGGTGATCGGACGCCAGACCCTCGTCGTCGGCGCGTCGGGGGCGGGCAAGGGCTCCCCGGTCTGGTCGGTGTGCGGCTACCTCGCCCCGGCCATCCCCACCGGGGAGGTGCAGCTGTGGGGCATCGACCTCAAGCACGGCCTCGAACTGGGCATGGGCAAGGACCTGTTCTGCTGCATGGCCACCACCCCCGCTCAGGCCCTGGCCGTGTTGCAGGAGCTGCTCGCGGTGATCGCGGTGCGGGGTGCTGCCATGTTCGGCACCTCACGGCTGCACGAGCCCCGGCCGGGGGATCCGCTGCACGTGCTGATCATCGACGAGCTCGCCGTGCTCACCTCGTACGGGCCGCCGGAGATCGTGAAGGAGGCCTCCCGGCTGCTGTCGGAGATCCTCACCCAGGGCCGCGCCCTCGGCGTCGTGGTCGTGGCCGCGGTGCAGGACCCCCGCAAGGAAACCGTCGGCATGCGTGGACAGTTCACCCAGTTCCTCGCACTGCGCCTCAACAGTGCCTCGGAGACCCGCATGGTCCTCGGTGAGGACGCCGCCACCCTCGCCCCCGCCCACCGGATCCTGCTCTCGCAGCAGGGCACCGGCTGGATCAAGGACGAGACCGGCACCTACGACAAGGTTCGCGCCGACTACTGGCCCGACAAGACCATTCGGGACCTCGCCCACCGTTACCCGTCCCCGGTCCACGTCGTGCTGCCGACTGCGCAGCAGGCCGCCGAGACCGCCCTGCCCGCCGCCACCTCCCCGGTGAGCGACATCGTCCAGGAGGTCACCACCGAGCCGCGTGTCCGTAAGCCCCGGGCTCCGCGCAAGCCCCGCCAGCCCCGCACCACCGGCCAGAACGAGACCACTCTGGTGATGCCCGCCCCGGTCGACGTCGACGACCACCTCGACCTGCAGGAGGGCGACGCAGCATGACCGCCCACGCGGGGGCCCACTTCGACGGATTCGGAGAGGCCGCCCCTCTCGACGTCGACCTGAGCCCCCGCGGGCAGGCCAACCTTCTGGCCCGCATCAAGGACGGCACCTTCGACCAGTTCGCCCAGGCCGCCGCGCATGTCGGCTACTGCACGCACCCCATCCGGTTGACCGGCTCCACCACCCGCATCGACACCACCACCGGCGAGATCCTGTCCGTCTTCCGCTCCACCGACCAGCCCCTCGGCGTCCTCTTCCAGCGCTGCGGCAACCGCCGCGAATCCGTCTGCCCGTCGTGTTCCCGCCTCTACGCCCGAGACACCTTCGAAATGGTCCGCTGCGGCGTCACCGGCGGCAAGAACGTCCCCGACAGCGTCGCCGACAATCCCCTGGTCTTCCTCACCCTCACCGCACCCTCCTTCGGCCCCGTCCACGGCACCCGCAGCGGCAGGCCCTGCCACCCCCGCCGCGAAGGCCAGCTCTGCCCCCACGGCCGACCGATGTGGTGCAACACCCGGCATACCGAAGACGACTCGCTGCTCGGGCAGCCGATCTGTTCCGACTGCTACCGCTACGACCACCACCTCATCTGGCAGTGGTGGGCCCCCGAACTGTGGCGACGCTTCACCATCACCCTCCGACGACACCTCGCCGCACTAGTGGGCGTTGCCCCGTCGAAGCTCAACGACGTGTGCTCCGTGCAGTTCGCGAAGGTCGCCGAGATGCAGACCCGCGGCGCCATCCACTTCCACGCACTCATCCGCCTCGACGGCCCCGCCGCCCAGGGCATCGGAGCACCCGCACCCACCGGCCTCACCGCCGAACTCCTGGCCGACGCCGCCCGCACCGCTGCCGCGGCCGTCTCCTACGTCGCCCCCGCCCCGCACCCGTCCATCAAGCCAGTGCTGCTCGTCTTCGGCACCCAGATCGACGCCAAGCCCGTCCGCACCAGCCACCGGCCCGATGACCCCGACCGCGAGCTGCAACCCGCCCAGGTGGCCGGCTACCTCGCGAAGTACGCCGCCAAGGACGCCACCGCCGCGAAGCACGGCACCACCAACCCACACCTCGACCACCTCGCCGCGCTGTGCCGCACCTGGTGCGGCCATGCCCGCGCCCGCGACAACCGCCGTCGCGCTGGTGACGACGTGTCCGGTCCTGTCGGCAAGGACGGCCTCGACGTCTACACGCACCTGGGCAAGTGGTCCCACGAGTTGGGCTTCCGTGGCCACTTCTCCACCAAGAGCCGCCGCTACTCCATCACCCTCGGCGCACTCCGCAGGGCCCGTGCCCGCTTCCAGAAGCTCATGGCCGACCAGCACAACGGCCGCCACATCGACTGGGACAGCGTCGACCTGCTCACCGACCAGGACGACGACACCACCCTGATCCTGCGCGACTGGGCCTACGACGGCACCGGGTGGGACACCACCACCGACGAAGCACTCGCCCTCGCAGCCGCCGCCCGCGCCCGCGAGTACGACCAGTGGAAGGCCGCACGCAAGAACACCCACCCCCACCCCAAGGAGAACTGAACCCATGAGCAAGACCGACACCCTGCCCGGCCTGGACACCACGCCCCGGCTCGAGACCGCCTTCGACTACCTGACCAGCGACGAGCTGGCCGTCTGGCTGCGCGTCTCCCCGTCCACCCTGTGCCGGTGGCGCAAGACCGGTCAGGGGCCGCGCTGCACCTGGCTGTCGTCCACCTGCCCCCGCTACCTGCGCGCCGATGTGGAGGCCTGGTTGAGGCGGGCTGCTGCGTGAGCATCGAGAAGACCCCCAACGGGCGCTTCCGCGCCCACCTCAAGAGCGGACGTGTGAAGGTCGCCACCCGCACCTTCGACACCCGTCGCGAGGCGGTCGCCTGGCTCACCCGTGAACGTGCCGCCCTGGACGGGGGCATTGATCTTCGCGCCGGCAAGGAGCGGGTGCGTGACCTGCTCCCCCGCTGGCTCGAGATCCGTCGCACGACCGTCGCGGCGAAGACCTGGCAGACCGACCGCGAGCTGCTGCGTCTGGTGCCCACCAGCATGATGGCGTTGCAGGTGTCGTCCGTCAGGGGGCGCGAGGTCGCTCGCTCCTTCGAGGCCCTGCTGTCCCGTGGGCTCGGGCACACCTCCGTGGTGCGCTACCGCGCCAGTCTGTCGGTCTTCTTCGCCTGGTGGGTGCGGGAGAAGCTGATCGCCACCAACCCGGTCACCGCAGTCCGAGTGCCGAAGAGTTCTGTCCCGCCCGTCGAGCTGCACCCCTTCACCGAGGACGAGCTCGAAGCCGTCCACGACGCCTGGGCGCTGCGCGACCCTAGGCTGGCCGACGTGATGCTCGTCCTCGGCTGGACCGGCCTTCGCTGGGCCGAGGCCCGTGAGCTGCGGGTCGGTGACTTCGTGGAGGTGCCGTCCCCGGCACTGCTGGTGCGCCGCTCGGCCCCCGAGGGCGTCGGCGTGAAGGCCACCAAGAGCGGCCGTTCTCGTCGCGTGCCGGTGGCCAACCGGGTGCTGCCGATCATCAAGCGGTTCACCCTGGGCAAGGGCCCCGACGACCTGCTGCTCACCACCTACATGGGCGCCCAGCTGCACCGCAATGCCGTCGTGCGCACCCTCGACTGGAAGCACACCGCCCAGGGCCGTCGCATCCACGACCTGCGCCACACCGCCGCCTGCCTCTGGTTGGCCCGTGGCGTCGACCCGGGGACCGTGCAGGCATGGATGGGCCACGAGTCGATCGCCACCACGAACCGCTACCTGCACCACCTGGGCACCGCCGCCGACATTGCCGGTCTGGCAAGGCTCAATGCCAGCCTCGATGAAGGGTTGGGGACCGCCGGGGGCCCGCGAGAGGTGGCGCAATGAGCCAGAAATCGAAAGAACCCCGCATGACCGGAACTGTTCTTCCTAGTCAGCGAGGTTTCTTGCTGGTGGAGCATAGGGGATTCGAACCCCTGACCTTCTCATTGCGAACGAGACGCGCTACCAACTGCGCCAATGCCCCAACAACGCGGTTACGCTACCACATCCGGGCAACCCGCGCCACGGGCGCGACTCAGTCGACAAGGACCTCGTCAGCTCCGGACTCTTCCTGCTCCTTGGCGACGTCATCAAGGGCTGTGCGCATGTCCTTGACCATCGTCTCGATGTTTGACGGACCCTTCTGCGGTCCACCTGCAACACGACCGTCCACGCCCAGCAACCATGCCGTCGGGTATCCGTGAACCTCGAAGACCAAGTTGGCGGACCCGCCCTCGTCGACCAAGGACAGCGGGCGCAGCGACTCCGGAAGTGCCTCGCGAGCAGACTCGCCCATCACCAGGCATCGCACGTCAACCTCGGGCAACAGCGTCATCCATCGTGGAACTTTCGCCATCAGTGTCTCACACGGGCTGCAACCGGGAGACACGAAGAGCAGCAAGGCCGGACGCTGTCCCACCAGGCCGCGCAGGGTCGTGGTGCGTCCCTCGGCATCCGTCACCGATGCCAGCGGGATCGGCACAGACTCGTAGTCGGCAATCTCCTCGTCGTCATCCTCCTCGGCCACCTCGTCGACCGGGCGGTAGAGCACCGTCGCGAGGACAGCGGCGGTCAGCACGGCGGCAAGCCACCACCACAGATCACCGGCCGAAGCCTTGATGATCCTCTCGACGGCCGGACGACGGTCGTCAATGGCCGCGATGAGGGCCAACACCGACGCAGCGACGAGCAAGACGTTGCGGACGATGGTTCGAGCTCCGATGTCACCGGGGGCAAGATCACCGAAACAATGGCAGTCCACCGGATCCGGGATCGTCACGACTGCCCGAATGATGATGCCGAGGTAGAGGCAGAACAGCGCGACAGCGCAGGAGGCGACGACGATTCCGAACACCCCACCGACGATGAGCAGCAGGGCCCCCAGCACGATCTCTGCCCAGGGCAGCATGGACAGCACCCCCGACGGCAGTTGCGAACCGGGGAGGCCGAGTGCGTCGAGGGCATCACTGACTGTGTCGTGAGACTGAACCTTGCTGCCCCCCGAGACGAGGAGGACAACCGCGGCAAGCACCGTGCACAGCGTCAGACCGGAAAACACGGGTGCCATTGTGCCACCTCATCTGGCGACTGTCGGAACCGTGCTCAGGCCGACGCAATTCGGACAATCCCCGATGGCCCCTCATGGACCTCCGAGACAGACTGCTCGTCGTCGGAGGCCTCGACCGGCTTCTCTGCGACGACGGGGGTGTCAACCTGGCCAGGAACCGGGCCAGGAGCGGAGAGGTCGATGGTGCGAACGGTCCGGGCGCTCAACGGCGTCGAGACATAGGTGGGAGCGGTGACGACGACGTCATCCCACAGCGAGCCCTCCGGGGCTGTCACCGGGCGGTCGAGGTCGATGGTCCAGGAAGTGGGCTCGTCGTCGGTGCGAAAGGGCTCCGTCTTCACCTCCAAGACAATGGTGTCCTCGTCCCATCCCCTGTCGATGAGGGCGTAACGACGATCAAAACGCTTCGTCATCTCCACCACGGACCACCGCGCCAGGGCGAAAAACCCGACCAGCAGAAGGCCGAAGACCGCCACCAGCCACCACGGAGTGACGTCGGCGATGGCAAGCACCATGAAGAGTACCGTCAAGCTCAACAGCACCAGCATCGTCGCCATCCGACGCTTGGCAGCCACCGCCCAGGACCGCCTCAAGTCACGACGAGCGTACGACCTGGTGTACGGGGTGGACAGCTCCACCTCGGGGCCGTCATCGGTCTTGTCAGGGGTAACTGTGCAAAAGCCTCGGGACACCACGTTCATGGTGTCCGGGAAGTCTTCATGCCTGTCATCAGACACCTCTTGGGAACGTCGACGATTGACGACCATGGGGACGAGATAAGCGATCCATCCCACGAGGACGATGGCGATGAGAACAGCTTGGACGGCTTGCACGATTGACACGCTACGGTCTCTCTCCGGCGTGTCGCGTGGACCACACGCGGAGTGTCGGAAAACGAATCACAACGATGTGGTTCAGTCCTCGTCCTCACCCACCGGCGACCCCGGCAAAAGGTGGTTGGCGAGGTAGTGGCACAGGACGCCATCGGGGTAGTCGTCGGCCAGCAGACGAAACACCCGGTGATCGCGCCATTCACCGTCAATGTGCAGGTAAGCAGGCCTCATACCCTCCTCTGCCATGCCGAGTTTCTCCACCACACGCGAGCTCTTGACGTTCTCAGGACGCACGCAGATCTCGACCCGGTGCAACCCCATCACTTGGAAGACGTAGTCGCACGCCAGAGCCACTGCTGTCGGCGCAACCCCCTTGCCCGCATGGGCGGACGCCACCCAATAGCCCATCGAGCATGACATCGCCGATCCCAAGGAGATCGACGACACCGTCAGCTGACCGATGAGTGGAGTCGTGGCACGGTTGGTGGTCCGATGATCGGGCCATCCATCGTCCCAACCGATGGCCCACGGCAGACTGCTGCCTTCCTTGGCACGCTTGCGATTCCTGGAGACCATCGCGAGATATCCACCTGCGCGCTCGTGGGACCCCGGTGGTTTCGTCGCCTCCCAAGGGGCGAGCCATTCCCAGTCGAGTTCGCGCGTGGCCGTCCATCTCACCTCATCGGCTCGCCGAAGCGGACGCAAAACCACCCCACCAGCCTGCAGGGTCACCGGCCAATGGTGGTGACGTGGCAGCGTCACCCCCCACGGCAGACGAGATGAGGCCATGGCGTCACCTCAACCGCCAGCACACCAGCGGCATACCGGTCGGAACCGGCTCATCGCCCGCCCCGACGACGGCGATCGCGTCGGCCATCGACAGGTCGATGGTGTGGGTGACATCACCCATTCCCGCTCGCAAGAGGACCGGGCGGCCTCCGACTCGAGCCAGACGCACCGGGACGAAGGTGGTGGAGTCCGGGTGACGGGCAATCGGCCGATCCGTCTCGGCCCTGAGCACATCGGCCGGCGGCAGGCCTGACAGCTTGCGCAGCAGAGGCTGCACGAACACCATGAACGAGATAAGAGCTGGTCCAGGGCCTGCCGGCAGGACGACCAGGGGGACCAGGCTCGGGTCGATGAGGGCGAATCCCTGATTGGCCCCCGGCTCCATCGCCACCCTGGCGAAGTCAGTACCTCCCATACGTGGCAGTACCGAGGAGACGGGGTCCTGCTGACCGACAACCATGTGATCGCTGGTGGTGAGGACGAGATCCGCACCACGTCCGGCATTGGCGAGCAACCACGCCAACTCGTTGTCGCTCGAGGTGTCGGTGGAGATGACGGTGACGTCGACGTCAAGGGCTCGGGTGGCGGACTCGATGGCTGCAGCGGTGGCATCGAGAGAGGCAACCTCTTCGACGCCATTGGCCCGAGCTCGCCTCTCGATCTCCTCGCGCTGATCCTCATCAGGTCGCACCGCGACGATGACGACCTTGGGCCGCGGCCGTACGAACACCTCGTCGATACCGGCCGAGGCCAGCATCGAGATGATCCCCGGATGCAAGATCGTCCCATTGCGGACCAGAACCTCACCTGTTCCGTAGTCCGAACCCGCGAGGCGAGCCCCAGCCCACCTCTTGACCGGAGAGAACAGCACGATGTCACCGTCGGCGTCGAGCAAGTCCAGGGGGAGGACGCAGTCGGTGCCCTCCGGCAACAGCGACCCGGCCATGACGCGCACAGCAGTGCCCGGGGTCACCGGGGTGGGAGGACGACGATCGATCTGGATCTCCACGGCACCAGAACGACCTGCCATTCTGGTGGACGCAGAATCGAGGGCATACCCGTCGATGACGGCAGTCGTCACCACCGGGACGTCATGAGGTGCGTGGATGTCCTCACACACCGCCAGCCCCACGGCCCGCGGCAAGTCCATGGCGACTGGTGGAACGGCCTGCACGAGGCTGCACAGGTAGTCGCGATGATCGACGACTGACCGACGCCCGGACATGTCCGTCTCGGGCGCTCCCGGCAAACCGAGGGGCTCCATCTCGGACTCCGGGGCATCGACCTGCTTCTTCCTGTGGAACAACGCCATGGCATCACCCTAGAGGTCATTACGCTGTCTGCCCGACAGCGACTCGGCCAGGGCGTACCATGAGGGGGTGATGACGCACCACGGCCCAGCCAATGAGGACTTCTCTGATCCTCGGCTCGGCAAGGAGGAGCTCCGACGTGGCTGCCGTGACCGCCGGGCAGCCGTGGACCACCGGACCCGAATGGGCAGGGACGACCGACGCACCGAGCACGCCATGAGTCGGCTGCTGTGGGCTCACAAGGTCGCCCTCTACCTGTCTCGCGGGGACGAACCGGACACTGTAGGACTGGCAGACACCCTCGTCATGATGGGAAAACAGGTTCTTGCTCCGGTCCTGACGGACGGCCACGGTCACTCCCTGCACGAACCAGCGTGGGCGTGGTACGACGGCAAGAACGTACGTACCGGTCTGTGGCAGATCCCCGAGCCGATCGCTCCTGTGCTGCCGGCCTCAGCCATCACCGTGGCCGAGGTCGTGCTGTGTTCAGCCTTGCTGGTCGACCGGGCGGGGTACCGGGTTGGCGTGGGAGGCGGCTGGTACGACCGCGTCCTCACCCAGCGAACCCCTGGGGTTCCGGTGTGGGCAGTCGTCAATGACGACGAGATCGTCGACGAGGTTCCCCATGATCCATGGGACGAGCCGGTCACCGCTGCTCTCACTCCCACTGGCCTGCACCTGCTGGGTCAGTGAATGACGCGGAATTTCTTGGTACCCGGCAGTACGCCTATCATTCGACAGGCGCCTGACACCGATCGGGCCGGAACGAGGAGACCATGCCCACCTACCAATACCGATGCAACGACTGCGGCCATGACCTCGAGGTCGTGCAGAAGTTCAGCGACCCCTCGCTGACCGAATGCCCCACCTGTGAGGGTGAGCTGCGCAAGGTCTTCAACGCAGTGGGCGTGGTCTTCAAGGGGTCGGGCTTCTACTCCACCGACAACCACACCAAGGGAGCATCCAAGGCGGCTACCACCGAGAGCTCGACCTCCTCCGATTCCTCCTCGACGAAGTCCGAGTCGTCCTCGTCATCCCCCTCGACGACGAAGACTGCTGACAGCGCGTCCTGAGTGGAGGGTCCGGACAGGACGTGAACTGCCTGTGGACAGAAATTGCCCTGTGGACAACTGAACGATTTCGTCTCCTCCGACGATAACTGTGGGTGTGAGACTGACATCGAAGAACTCCCAGGACCCTCGCCGACCACAATCGACCCTTAAGCACAAGACCACCGCGCGACGCCGTCTGCATGTCCTCGTCGCGCGCCATCGACGCGGACTGGCGGCCCTTCTCGCCGCACTGGCGGTGCTGCTCGTGGCCTCCCCCGGAATGGCCATGACATCCTCCGGACGAGAGGTCATCGTTGCCGCCCGTCCCATCGAGGGTGGACGCACTATTCAACGCTCTGACCTACGTACCGTCCGAGTGGATCCTGCCATCCTTCCCCATGAAACAGCCACCCTCGCTCAGGTGGAGGGCCGCCAGGCATCGGCTCGCATCACTGAGGGGACGATCCTGACGACGTCCGCCGTGTTGTCCGGCTCCAGCGTCGGATCCGGGAAAGCCCTGGTGGGAATCCATCTTGTCGACTCGTCGATGGTCGGGATGCTGCAGGTGGGCCAGCGGGTGTCCGTCGTCTCCCCCGGCGAGGATGGAACACCGCACGTCCTGACCCATGGCGCGATCATCCGTAGCCTGCCCACCAGCGGAGGTGGACTCGCGCAAGGCTCCCCGTCCACGGAGTTAGTGGTGGTGTCCACCGGATCCGCCGATGCCGCGGCGATCGCCGTGGCAGGCCAAGGACAGCCCCTGGGACTGGTTGTGGAATGAGTTCGCATCCGGCGAAACAGCGTGAACGGTGTTAGCCGCACCTCTGATGTCCCATTATGGTTCTCGACGGGCCCGAGGCCATTGGGCACACACCACAACCCGAAAGGAGCCCTGTGAAGGGATTCAAGGACTTCCTGATGCGCGGCAACCTCATCGAGCTCGCCGTGGCATTCATCCTTGGCGGCGCGTTCTCCACCGTCGTCAAGTCGTTCACCACAGTGATCATGGATCTGCTCGGCAGGATCGGCGGCACCCCCAACTTCTCAGGTTGGGTACCCGGTGGAGTCCATGTCGGCGCCTTCATCACCGACGTCATCTCCTTCTTCGTGATGTCCCTCGTCATCTACTTCGGGCTCATCAAGCCCGTGGAGATCGCCACGAAGAAGCTCAAGCACACCGAGGAGGAGGCGGTGGCCGCCCCGACCACCGCCGATCTGCTCATCGAGATCCGCGACGAGCTGCGGTCCCGTCCGGTTCAGTGAGCCGCCTCAGTGCAACACGCTGTGCGGTGGTCGTTCGGCCAACAGACGAGCCTCGTCCGGCCCGATGACCACCGCGCCGCGATGCACTGTCGCGCTCAACCCGTCCAGCCCGGCGATCCGACGCGCCTGGGCGAGTACCGCTCCATAGCGGGCGAACTCAAGTCCGGTGGACAGGTCGTCGGGAAGCGGATCGGGCCACGAGCGACCGGCCTGTTGGCATTCAGCACGCCGCTGCGCGAGTCGTCCGGCGGGCCAACCCAACCCGACCAGCCACTTCACCAGGTCGGCTGCCTCCCAACCGGGCTCGCCAGGGGCGGTGAACCGCTGTCCGGTGAGGACTGCGGCCACCGCTTCCCAACACTGCTGATCAGGTGTCACTTCTCACCGGGAATCTCGCCGGTGAGTACGGTGCCGTCAGGGATCGTCTGAGGCTTCTCGGTGCTGAGAGAGACATCTCCCTCGACGACGACCCCCGACCCGAAGGTCCAGTCTCCCTTGACCGTGAAAGAGGTGGCCCTGCGCAGCGACGGTGGCTCCGCGATGCGGTCGGTGAAGTCACCGACCTTCTTGTAGAACTCCTTGTCAAGGTCAATGGCGCAGGTGTCGTCAGTCATCTTGACCAAGTGAGCGGAGTCGTCGAGATCGTAGACGTCGGAACGCAGCAGCAACAGCTCATTAGTCGTCTTGACCGGCAGGAACCGGGAACGATCCACGCAGATGCAAGTGGCACCCTCGAAAATCTCGATGGCACCGCCCATGGCCGACTCGATCTGGATGATCGGGGTCGAGGAGGAATCCTTCGGGTCGACGGTCTTCTCGTTACGGATGATCTGCAGACCCATCACGCCGTGACGCTCGTCGAGGACCTTCTTGAGGGCCTCGAGGTCGAACCACAAGTTGTTGGTGTGGAAGTAGGGATGACGGTTCTCGTCGGTGAAGTACTCCATCTCCTCATCGGCGGTTTGAGCGGTGTCGCGCAGGATGAGCTGGCCGTCGGACTTGCGGACGGCCAGGTGTCCACCCTTCTTGTCATTGATGGTGCGACGACACAGCTCAGCGGCGTACGGGGCACCCGAGGCAGCGAACCAGCCAGCCAGACGACCGTCGGGGACCGCTCCCAGGTTGTCGCCGTTGGACACCGAGGCGTACTTGAACCCGGCCGCCAGGAGCTTGTCGAGCACACCGGATCCGAGCAGGGCGGTGTAGAGGTCACCGTGGCCCGGCGGGCACCACTCCAAGGAGGGGTCCTTCTCCCACTCAACCGGGGCGAGAGTCTCGGCGTCAAGCTTGGGCTCCTGATTCTGCAGGAAGTCCAGGTCCAATCCCTCGACGGCTAGGTCCGGGTACTTCTCGAGGGCCTTGAGGGTGTCCGCACGGGTGTTGAAGGAGTTCATGAACATCAGCGGCAGACGGGCGCCGAACTCTTTGCGGGCCGACAGCACCTGGGTAGCGATGATGTCGAGGAATGACTTGCCGTCACGCACCTCCAGCAGCGACTTGGCGCGATCGAGCCCCATTGAGGTTCCGAGCCCGCCGTTGAGTTTGATGATGACGGTCTTGTCGAGGGCATCAGCAGCCTGTTCCTCGCTGAGCTCGACGTCGTCGAGCATCGGCGGATCGGTCAGCGGGGAGATGGTGTCCTCGCGGATGAGTCCGGTGACACCGGTCTCGAGCTGGTGGTAGTAGGAGGTGAAGACATTGATGGCGACGGGATCGACACCTGCCTCGGTCATCTTCTGGCGTGCAGCTTCAAGTCCTTCTTCGCTCATCCTTGCTCCCCTGCTGGTAGACGGACCTGGCCAGTCTATCGAGGAGGGTCTACCGGCGCGGTGGAGCATGCCACCCCGTCACCGGTGATCCACGTAGCCAGAACGCGAACCCGGCTCCCAGGGCGACGTTCCGGGGACAGGGTCAAGGTCACTTGACCAGGTTCGTCCACCGTTGCCACGCTGGAGGTGACAGTGCGGGAGCGTCGGTCCACCAGTAGGACGTGGACGACTCCCCCGACCCAACCATGTAGGCCGACGGAGACCGCGTCCCCCACCCAGCTCGCGGAGGTGACTTCCCCGGCCCGGCGCGAGTCCAGACGTGCCAGCCCGGACAATCCGATCCCTGTCGTCATGGCCTGCTCAATGGATTGCGGGGAATCCGCCGAATTGAGGGCGTCCAGTGGCATGACAGGATCGTCGACCGGCCAGTCCCGACCCTGGCCGGGATGATCGTCGAGGACCGCAACTCCCCAGCGATAGGGGTCTCCCTGCACCCCTCCCCACACCGACCAACCAATGCGACTCTTGGCAGTCTGGTCGGAATCGGTGTCGTAATAGAGGATGTTCACCCCGATGTGGTTGGGGTCGATGGGTGAGGGCAGGATCGACATCGGAATGGCCACCTGAATGTGGCTGCCGTCCGGAATCGGTCGAGCCGTCCATCTCATGCCGGGAGCGGTCTGCCAGGCCGGACCCTGACGCTGGTCGGCGTCACGCAGAGCCCACGCCCCGACGTCTGAGGTGAAAGGGATGACGGCCGCCTTGAAGGTGGACGAGGTGTTCTCCGAGGTCCCCTGCGGATCGATGTCGATCTCCAGGGAATCCGTACGCCAATGGCCCTTGCAGTCGGCGCTGGCCAACACCGATCCCCGCTTGGGGTCATGAACGGACGCATCGACGTAGAGGTAGTCGTCGCACCAGGCCATCCAGACCTTTCCGGAGGCGTCACGCATGGCCGCACACTCGTCACCTTCCCAGACCCGGGAGATGTCCATGGGCTCGCCGGTGAAGACCTCGGAGTCGAAGGCACCATCGAGTTTGGGAGGACGTGGGGCGTGGGGAACACGGGTGGACGGCACCAGCTCGATCCACTGCGGAGTGGACCACTGACCGTCCTGCGATGTCACCGTCAGGGTGTACTCGTAGTCGCCGCCGTACTTGCCGGTCTCCAGGGTGGGGTCGGTGTTCGTCAGCTCCGCCTCGACCCGGCAGGCCTCTCCCGGCGGCAACGGACCGTAGCTGATGCGGCTGCAGGCAACATCGAACCCTTCGGGAAGGTCCAGGATGAGGTCGCCGGACTGCTCTCGGTCGCTGTGATTGGTGACGACCAACCCCAGCCGCCTCGTCAGCCCCGATCCCAGCGTCACGACCGGCCTGACCAGCCCTGAAAGCTGAGGCATCCCGACTGAGTCAACCCACTGTTCATATTGGCTGACCTGGGGCAGGAAATCCTGGTGGGCACTCACAGATGGCAGGACGACGACTCGCGTGTCGGTGTATCCCACTCCCTGGTCGGCACGAATCCGCAACCCGACCCGAGCTGGCCCCTCAAACGCATTCATCGGGATCGTCACCCTCACCTCGGTGGTGAACGCCGGCTCAGGGGAAACCTCATCGATCTCTCCGATCTCCACCTGCCAGCCCTCGGGTGCAACGGTCTCGAGGGTCACTCCGGACAGATCACCGGAAAGTGAGAGACGACCATCGAGTACCTGCCCGGCCGTGGCCGTCGCGGGAAGGTCCAGGTCAACCGTCGTTCCCAGCGGCAACCCGCCATCCTGCCGCACTGCTGCACCGGCGAGCACGGCGTCGACGCGAGATGCTTCCGGGGTCCCCATCTGGGGGTGGGGGCCCCGGGACGCCACCTGACTGAGAAAGGTTGAACCGATGAGATGGGGCTGGGTGGGAACATCTCCCAGACATGCCCAGCCCTGGGAGATGAATCTCCGCTGAGCCTGACGCTGATGGTGGGCCCAGGTCACACCGGCATCGTCAGTGGCCCCTTCCCACAGCGCGTAAACGGTGCTGGCATCAGCCTGTTCAGGCACCAGGGCTGCGTCCGGACCAGTGGGGCGCTCCCCGCCGAAAGAGTCCAGGAGGAGCCGTGACACCTGCCACGGCTGGAGTCCTTCGACCTCGACCTGGTCGGGCGCGAAGGTGGGATCAGCCGCCGCCAGATAGGCCTCGACGGCCAGCCGACCGGCCATCTGATGGTTGCCGTGTTGCCCCGGCATCGGGGCTGGATTCATGGTGATGATGACCGAAGGCTGGGTCGCCCTGACCACCCTGACAAGCCGAGAGAGGGTGTCGAGGTGTCCCCACACCCGAGCCGTGAGGGGCGCCGAAACGGTGTAGTAGAAGTCGACCTTGTCGAGGTAGAAGAACCTCTCAACGCCCACCAGGGACAGGGCACTGCGTTCCTCCCTCTCCCGCAGCAGACCCAACAGCGGGCCGTCCTCGCTGCCAACCGCATTGCCGCCACCCTCACCACGGGTGATGGACACGACGCCCACCTTCACTCCGCACTCGTGACGCCACCGTCCGAAAGCAGCGAGCAAACCGGACTCGTCGTCGGGATGAGCACCGATGAAGAGGACGTCGAGACGCTCGGGCCTGGGCTGGGTCATCCCCACTCCCATCGCAGGTGTTTGGCGGTCAGGTGTTGATGACCGAGTGTAGCGAGGCCCGCCTGCGTGGCCCACGAGGTTGACAGGACATCCCGGTCCATCTGAGAGGCGGGTTGGCCCTGCCTACCACACCGGACTAGGCTGGTGTGGCCCTTCGTGGGCAGGGCCCCGTAGCTCAGGGGATAGAGCAGTGGTTTCCTAAACCATGTGTCGTAGGTTCGAATCCTATCGGGGCCGCCCTCAGGCGTACCGCCGCTTCATCTCGACCTCGATCTCCTCCAGCGAGCGTCCCCGTGTCTCCGGCATCACCTTGACCAGGATGAGCGCGATGACGAGGTTGACAATGCCGTAGGTGAGGTAGGTTCCGGCACCACCAAGCTCTGCCAGCATGGCCGGGAACGTCCAGGTGATCGTCGCGTTCGCCAGCCATCCGCAGAACACCGCGGCACCATTCATGGCTCCGCGCATCCGGGTCGGGAACATCTCACCGAGCATGGTCCACACCACCGTGCCGTTGGTGGACTGGACGATGAGCATGAAGATGCTCATGAGGACGAGCACGAGGATGGGCGCCCATGTCGGCACACCCTTGCCCATATGCGGAGCAATGGCGAATCCGAAGGTGGCGGCAATCCCGAGCAGACAGACACCGACAGCAGTGACGTCGAAGATCAGCAGGTGCCGACGATCGAACCTCTCGATGAGCCACAGTCCAGCACCGGCGCCGATGACGGACATGACGCCGTTGGCCACCTGGGCAATGATCGAGGCCTGGGTGCTCATCCCTGCGAATTCCAGCACCTTCGGCGCGTAGTACATGACGGTGTTGACACCTGTGGTCTGGTTGACCGCAGCAAGGAAGATTCCGACGAGCAGAAGACGCTGCGTCCACCGCGACTCGATGACGACGGCCCACTGCTGCCGATGAGTAAGTCTGCCGCCCTCACCGTTGAGCTCGACCATCTCGGTGACCTCGTCGACGATCGGCTCGTCAACCCCTTCGACGCGCACCTGTTTCAGACATGCAATCGCCTCCTGCAGCCGACCGTGGCTCAAGTGCCAGCGCGCCGACTCAGGCATCCTCCGCATGCCGATCCACAAGGCAACAGCCGGCAGGGTGCACACCACGAGCATCCACCGCCAAGCTCCACCAGATCCGGCAGACACCGACAGCTGCATGACGAAAGTGTGGAAAGCTTCGTCACTCATCGTTCCGCCATGGGACGTTGCCATGGCCTGCAGCTTGTCCCAGGAATAGGTTCCGGGAGCGAGTCGGCCGGACGGATCCGCCGTCACCGTCAGGATCGGACCGCCATGTGCCGCAGAAATGGCGGCATTGACGGAGAAGGCCAACAGTTGACCGAAGACGATCATGAACTGGTCAAGAGCGACGATGCGACCACGCATCCGCTTCGGAGAGGTCTCCGACAGATAGACCGGCACCGTTGCCGAGGCCGCGCCAACGGCAAAGCCGAGCACCACCCGGAAGGGGTACATCACCCAGATGCTGGGAGCCACGGCCGTGCCGAGAGCACCAATGATGAACAAGACAGCGAGGGTCAGCAGGTTGTGACGGCGTCCCCAGCGATCGCTCATCATGCCGCCGATGAGCCCACCGAAGGCCGCACCAAGGGTGAGCGTTCCTCCGATGGCACCTTCATGGCCCACCGTCAGGGCCAAACCACCAGCACCATGTGGCAGGTACATGAAGGGTAGGGCGCCGGAGATGACCCCGGTGTCATAGCCGAAGAGCAGTGAGCCCAGGGTGGCGACCGCCGCCACCACACCAATACGGCGTTTCGGGCCTGCCGGTCGCGTCGTCTCGACGAGCTTGGCGACCGCGGTTCTCGATGTCACGGACAACTCCTATGGACGGGATGTCGCACCGACGCACCACTGCGCTCGGCACCGCGACCCGCCCGGCATCCATGGCTCAATCACGTATGACGTAAGCAGGGTCGACGGCAGGACGTTACCACCCTGTCGCCGGCCCCGTGTCCTCACACATTGGCGGGAATGAGAAAACCTGGTGTCAGCCCTGCTTCTGGGCCTCGGCCTGCTTCTTGAGATCCTCGACGTCAATCTCCTTGACCTTCTCGATGAGCTCGTCGAGCTGACGGCCCTGCAGCAGGCCGGACTGACGGAAGACGAGGTAACCGTTGCGGAAGGCCATGATCGTCGGGATGGAGGTGATCTCCAGACCGGCGGACAGCTCCTGCTGGTCCTCGGTGTCGACCTTGGCGAAGGTCACGTCAGTGTGACGCTCACTGGCGTCCTCGTAAATGGGCGCGAAGCGCTGGCACGGCCCGCACCAGGATGCCCAGAAGTCGATGAGGACGACATCGTTCGAATCGATGGTCGAGGAGAAATTGTCCTTGGTCAATGCGACGGTAGCCACGTTGTACCTCCCGGTAATCGTTTGGGTTCGGTCGACCGCAACGCCGTGGCGCCTCGGCCCATGTCTGGTGCAACAGCGTCAGGAGCTGGTGTATTCCCGATGTGCCGATCCGTGATTCACCTGGATGTCGCAGCGCTCGGTGCCATGCCGACTTAAATGTCACACGGCCTTCAACTCGGCAATCGCCGTCGCTCCCAGATCACGTAGCAGATGACCGGCGCGAATAGGTCGCGCGGCGATGACCGACACCACACGGGACAGGCCGGGCAGTGCCTCGTCGGAGACGTCGACGTCGTAGCCGGGAGTCGAGGAGTCCAGCATCGGGTTGGACCCGTCCGCCCACTGCTCGTTGAGCTTGTTCCAGGTCGTCACCCAGGCGTTGCCGATCTCGCTGCCCGACGGCACCCCGAAGAAATGCCCCACTGGGGCATGATGGCGCAGGGCCACCAGGCCAGATTCCTGGAAGATACGGGCCAGACGCACCCGAGCGTCCAGGGCCCGGCGTTCCTCCCACGTACCGGCGAGCACCCACTGACACGGGTGCGGACAAGTGATACCGACGTCAGGACGCTCACCGGCATCAATGGTGGCATGGTTCATCGCGCACACCCCCAGGGCCTCACCCAACCTGGAATGGAACTTGTCCAGATACGAGGTGTAGCCCTCCTCATCACCCTGAGCAGCATGAAGGCTGCGCCGAGCCGTCGCGTTCATGGCCGAGGTGTGGGCGCAGTCCTGGCCGTCGACTCCCCACTTCTCCCCCACCTTGCCGGGCAGCGTGAGTGGGTCCCCGCCGTCTCCCAGCACCGACTGCCAGGCCAGCTGGCCCAGGTACTCTCCCAGGATGTGGCAGGTCACGACGACCTGCTGTGGCTCCTCGCGGTGCATCCGAATGTCGAGGACCTCGAGCATGAGCTCGTAGAGGGGCACCAGGTCTCCCAGTGCTCCCCTCTCGGTTGCCCGCGGGTGGTGCGGAAAACCCGCGGCGGTGAGACGGGATCGCAGATCAGCAGGCAGGGGGTCCCCGATCTCCTCGAAATCCTCGGCGTCGAGGGCCAGGACTCTGCGAGCCACGGCCGTCACAGCAGCGGCCTGCACCAAGTGGGGATCGTCGGATTCGGACGACCGCGTCATCCGTAACATGGAATCGGCGGTGTCATACCAACCCGCCTCACAGAGCGTCGCGATCTGGTTCAGATCTGGCAGCTGACGGGGCCGCAGGGTTTGGGACACACTCATTGCGGCATCGTCACCGCGATTCAGGAGTTCTGGACGACGAACAGACCGGAAAGGACCTCCGGATCGACGACAACCGAACCGTCGGGACCCGTCAGACGGATGCCGTCGGCATCATCCTTGACCTCGATGCTCATGCCCGGCAACAGTCCAGCGGCGTAGACGTCGGTGAGATTGCCCTCGGTGGCCTGGAAGAACTCCGACAACCGGGTGATGGTCACACTGACCGGGCAGCCGGCCTCGGCAATGATCTCGTCGAGAGGCTTGGAGTCGTCGTGGAAACGGGCGGAGTCGTCCGGACGACGACCGATCTGCTCGGGAGGAAGGGGGCAACCGTACGGGGAGACATCAGGGCTGTCGAGGATCTCGGTGAGGCGCTTCTCAACCTCACCGGAAATGACGTGCTCCCAACGGCACGCCTCGTCATGGACCAGGTCGGGGCGAAGACCGATGACCTCGGTGAGCAGGCACTCGGCCAGACGATGCTTACGCATCACCGCCTCGGCCGCGTCGTGGCCTTCCTGCGTCAGCGAAATCGAACGGTCAGACTCGACGACCAGGAGTCCGTCACGCTCCATACGAGCCACGGTCTGGGAGACGGTAGGGCCGGACTGATGCAGTCGCTCGACGATACGGGCACGGCGCAGCTCGACACCCTCCTCGAGCAGCTCGTAGAGAGTCCTGAGATACATCTCCGTTGTATCGACGAGCTCACTGCTCACGGTGCACCTCTTCCCCGCCCTCACAGCCGAGGGGCGTCGCTGTCCACCTGCCCATCGGACAGATTGTCTGACAAAACGGTCGGGGCGTCATTGCTCATGCCCGAGCGACCCCCCGTCAGGAAGTTTAGTGCTCAAATACCTGTCGTGGTCGTCAGACGGACTCACCGCGACGGATGACGCGGACCAGACGACCCTTCTCGTCGGTGAGGCACATGTCGGCCCAGCGCCCCTCCTCCAGGATGCCAACGTCGCTCAGACCGTGGAGTTCGGCCGGTGTGGTGGCCGCCATGACGGCAACTTGCCCCAGCGGCAGTCCCACGACCGAGGTGACGAACTCGACTGCGCGACCCATCGTCAGAGTGGATCCTGCAATCGCTCCCAGCGAACCGTCAGCGTCCAGCAGTCGGGCGCGGCCGTCGACAACCTTCACCGGCAGGCTGCCCAGGATGTAGTCGCCGTCAGGTTGACCGGTGGCGCTCATGGCGTCGGTGACCAGGGCGATGCGCTGCGGTCCGGCAGCCGAAACGGCCATCCGAATGACGTCTGGTGCCAGGTGCACGCCGTCACAGATGAGTTCGCAGACCACGCGCGGGTCAGTGAGCATCGGCGGGACCGGACCGGGCTTGCGGTGATGGATGGACGGCATCGCGTTGAACAGGTGGGTGATGACATCGGATCCGGCATCGACGGCAGCGCTGGCAGTGGTGTTGTCGCACTCGGTATGACCGATAGCGGCATGCACCCCCGCCTTGCTGAAGGTCGCGACGGCCTCCAGACCGTGCTCGCGCTCCGGAGCAATCGTCACCATCCTGAGAGCAGGCCCTCCTGCCTCGATGAGTCGATCCACCGAGACCGGGTCGGGATCGCACAACAGCTCGACAGCGTGGGCACCCTTGCGTGACTCTGCAAGGAAGGGGCCCTCGAGGTGGATGCCGGCGATCTCGTCCTCGTCAATGAGTTGACGGAGTCGTCCGATCTGGTCGACGACGTCGTCAATGGCGGCGGTCACCGTGGAGGCGAAGAGGGTCGTCGAACCCTGGCTGCGGTGGTAGGTAACGGCTCGCACGGCGGCGTCATGGTCGGGATCGGTGAAGTCGACACCGGCGCCACCATGGCAATGGGTGTCGACGTAGCCAGGCAGGATCCACTCGTCGACGAGCTCAGCCTGCGGATCGATCCCCTCCCCGACCTTGGTGATGCGTCCGGCCTCGACGGTGATCGTTGCCGGTGAATCACTTCCGTCACGGGCGACGACGTGGTGCGAAGCAATACGGCAGATCATCGATGCCTCCTTGACAGCGGGTTTTCCCACATGCTGCCACATGGTCACAGCGTGAACACGAGCTTCGTCAGCACCAAGATCTGCGAGGATCGGACCATGGCTGAGCCAAGGATTCCCAATGACCTCCTGCCCTCCGACCCCCGTTTCGGGTGTGGCCCGTCCCGGATCCGACGGGAGGTGGTGGCCAGTTTGTCCGAACCGGGATCAGTGATGGGTACCTCCCATCGCCAACCACCTGTCCGCCATGTGGTCGCCGCGATCCGCGAGGAACTCTCCACCCTCTACGACCTTCCCGCCGGATATGAGGTTGCCCTTGGCAACGGCGGAGCCACCCTCTTCTGGGACATGGCGACCGTCTCCCTGGTGGAGAAGCGCGCCGCGACAGGCGTTTATGGCGAGTTCACGAAGAAATTCTCCTCGGTCCTGCAGGGGGCTCCCTTTCTCGCAGATCCGGCAGTTTTCCAGGCCCCGCCCGGCGAGCTCGCCCTGCCACAAGCTCTGGGAGAGATCGACGCATATGCGTGGGCTCACAACGAGACCTCCACCGGGGTCGTCGCCCCGATCCGTCGACCGGATGAGATTGACGAGAATTCCCTGGTCCTCGTCGATGCCACGTCAGCTGCTGGCGGAGTTACTGCAGACGTGGCGCAGACTGACGCCTACTACTTCTCACCGCAGAAGAACCTGTCCTCGGACGGCGGGTTGTGGCTCGCAATTCTGTCACCAGCAGCGATCGAACGCTCGGAACGATTGACTACCTCGGCTCGCTGGGTACCTCAGATGCTCGATCTGAGCGTCGCAGTGAAGAATTGCCGGGCAGATCAGACCCTCAACACTCCCGCGCTGGCCACCCTCGTCATGTTGGAGGCGCAGTGCCGCTGGCTGCTGGACAACGGCGGCATGACGTGGGCGGCATCCCGCACCGCGTCGACCTCAGGGATCCTCTACCGCTGGGCTGAGGACAACCCGTTGACAACCCCCTTCGTCACCGATCCGGCGCTACGCAGCCCGGTGGTGGTGACGATCGACATCGACGAGTCCGTCGACGCCACCCAGCTGTGTGCCCGCGCCCGCGAGAACGGGATCCTCGACATCGAGCCGTATCGCAAGCTGGGCCGCAATCAGATCAGAGTGGCCACCTTCAGCTCGATCGAACCCGGCGACATCGAGGCGTTGACGGCCTGCCTGGATTGGCTACTGGAGCACCACGACTAACGGTGTCGCCAGGTGATGTCCTGGGAGCGGTCGTACACGAAGGTCACAACGCCGGCACACAGCGCCACCGCGACCGCTCCCAACACCGCGATAAAGGTGCCCGAGCGCGCCTTGGAGGTGGGCTTGCCACTGGCCTGGGTGGCCCCTGCCTTGGCACTCGGAGTCGACGAGGGGGTCGGCGAGATCGAGGTCAGCGTCGTCGGGAAGTCGATTCCCCGCACCTTGTTGCCGGAGGTCGCGATCTCCAGGGTCTTCTGAGTGGTGTCTGTGGTGATGGTCTGCCCGCCCGAGAACGCCGCATTGGCGACCGTCTTCCAGGAGTAGGCGTCAACGACCCGAACCTCATGGTCGGTCAGCACGGCCAGCCGTGACCCGTCTGGCAGGAAGGTGGCGTCTTTGACTCCGGCGGGGGCGTCCGCCACCTTTTCGAGCGGGTTGGACTCCGTGCGACTGACCTGCGGGCCACTACGGTAGATCGCTGGGTGGGGACCGTCAGTGACGATGTAGAAGCTCCCCTTGGGGCTGACTGCCATGGCCTTGGCGTCGTGAGCGCCGTCGGGGTACGTGAACATCCACTCGTAGTAGGTGGATTGACTGGCTGCCGTCGAGGTGGGAGACATCACGCGGATGCCGCGGCGCCTGGTTTTCTCGTCACCGATGTCGGCGACGTAGAGCACGCCATTGGCCCACGCCATCGCCTCCACGTCGTGGAAGGCCGGCTCCCACCTCACCCGATGGACTTCCTTGCCCGTCTTGTCGAGGGCAAGCAGGGAGTGGACCGTCGACGGAGAACCATCGGTGACCCAGTAGCAGTCATTGTCGAGGTCGGCAGCCATGCCAACCGGGGTGCCAAGCTTCTTGTCCGTCGTGATGGTGAGATCGACGGCGGCAGCAGGGCCAGCCGACAATCCCCAGGCGCATCCCAGGGCCACCAGCGCACTCGCGCTGCGGGAACGTCGGGGCCAGGATCGTCGGGTCACGAAAAAACATCCTGCCATGTCGGATCGACCTGTCACAGCAGGGATCCCACCACGACGATCAGTACGAGGATGATGAGAACCCCGCGGATGATGTGTTGCCTAGAGCGTGGATTCATGGATTACACCTTATGTCGACCTCATGGCCAATAATCTGTAGCCATGGGTGGGTTGAGGCTCAACGCCATCGCGATCGACGAAGTTCGCGACATGTTTGGGGCTGACGAGGGCCTCTCGGCGAAACTGCGCAAGTGGACCGAGGCCACATTCAGCGTACCCGTCCACCACCATCGTCGATCAGGTCGGCGCAGCCCGTTCCACCCGCTCCACAAGCCCAATGTCGAGGGACCGATGCTGCCTGTGGGATGGCCAACTCCCAATGATGTCGAGGACTTGGTTCGTGGCCGATTCATCGAGCCTGATCGCCTGGGACGGTGCTGGCGACTCGTCAATGAGTGGTTGACCCACCTGTCGTGGGGATGGACCGAGATCCCGATGCCGGTGGCGCGGCTCGATGAGCTTGATTTCGACCTCGCGGCTGTCGGCTTGTCCAGTACCTGTGCCATCAAGCGGCTCATGGTAGGGGAACCGCAGATTCCGCTGCGACCGGCACCTGGCATGAGGATCGGTTATGCGCGCACCGGGCAGGTACTGACGACTCGGCTTGGGTTGGCTGATGTCGTCGACAAGATACCGGCCGAGCGGCGAGGCGAGGGTGACGCCATCCTGGAATTCCTCAACTCATATCCGGGATGGATGGACCTCGCCGGCGACCTGGGGCGCCCGGCACCAGACCTCTTGGTGGTCTGGCAACCGGACACCGTCGGTGGGATTCAACCCACCAGCCTCACATCTGGCCAAACAGTCTCATGAGCAGGGACTGGACGAAGTAGACCACGAAAAGGGCCGCAACCACCCACAACAGCGGATGGATCTTGCGTGCCTTGCCAGCGATGGTCTTGGTGATACAGAACATGATGAGGCCAGCGCCGATGCCCGTCGTGATCGAGTAGGCGAACGGCATGAGCACCATGCCCAGGAAGGCCGGAAGACCTTCCTCGACGTCTTTCCAGTCGATGTGGGTGACCTGGGCCATCATGAGGAATCCAACGAAGACCAACACCGGCGCGGCTGCCTCCGAGGGAATGATCGACACAATCGGGGACAGGAACATCGCCAGCAGGAATCCGATACCGGTGACGATGGAGGCGATACCCGTTCGCGCCCCCTCCCCCACGCCAGCGGCCGATTCGACGTAACCGGTGGCCGAGGAGGCCGACCCGAGACCACCAGCGACGGCAGCCAGGGCATCGACGACGAGGATCCCCTTGAGGTGCTCGGGGTTGCCGGTCTCGTCGAGGATGCCGGCATGGTCACCGATGGCGACAACCGTTCCCATGGTGTCGAAGAAGTCGGCGAGCATGAGGGAGAAGACGACCAAAAGGGTCCCCAGGAACACTCCGACGTGGAAGTGACCGTCAACCAGGAAGCCACCGAACAGGTCGACGTGACCCAGCAGGCTTAGGTCTGGCAGGCGGAAGTCATCCGCCCCGGGCAGCCGTGGGACGTTGAGGGCCCAGCCGGTGGGATTCTTCTCGCCCTGCGGTCCCAGGTGAGCGATGGCCTCAATGACGACTCCGAGCAGGGAGGTACCAATGATCGCGATGAGCATGGATCCCTTGACGTGACGCTGGTGCAGCACGACGAGAAGGAGGAATCCGAACAGGCACAGGAAGATCGGCCAACCCTCCAGGCTGCCGCCGACGCCCAAGGTGACGGGGGTGCCGGAGCCGCGACGGATGACGCCCGAGTCCACGAAACCAACGAAGGCGATGAACAGGCCAATTCCGACGCTGATCGCCGAGCGTAGAGAGTTCGGGACGGCCCGGAAGATCATTTCTCGGACGCCGGTGAGGACGAAGACGAGGATGAGGACGCCTTCCCACACCACCAGGCCCATCGCCTGGGACCAGGTCATCGTCGGGGCAACGACGTAGGCAAGCAGGGAGTTGATGCCAAGGCCGGTCGCGATACCCATCGGGAATCGTCCCCAGATACCCATGGCAATCGTCATGATCGCAGCCACGAAAGCGGTGACGGCCATGACCATCATCTTGTTGTCGTCAATGGCAGCCGTGTTGAGGGTGGTGCCGGCGGCGTCGAGGAACTTCGGAGCCCCGTTGAGGAGCTTGCCGTTCTTGTCCGCCGCGGTACCGATGATGAGAGGGTTCAGGGCCAGGATGTAGGCCATCGTGAAGAAGGTGACGAGGCCGCCGCGGATCTCGCGCGATCTCGTCGATCCTCGTTCCGTGAGATGAAACCAATTGTCGAATCTTGCTGATGAGGTGTTGCTGGGCACGGGGGCATTCTAGGGATGACATGTCACGGCCATGTTGCAGGGCATTACGATGGAACCGTGGCCAACCAGCGTGAACACCTGCTAACCCAGGCCAATGTCGCCCCTGTCGATGAGAACGGGGTGACGGTCGGCATCGTGGGAACCATTGCCTTCGCGGTGGCGTCCATCGTCTGCTGGATCATGCTCGACCGCCTCACCGTGAACGGCTACCGCGACTGGCTCTGGATCTGCCTGACGGGTACTGCCCTGGGGATCGTCGGCACGGCATACTGCTGGCGACGATCCCGCCACTGAGCCCCTCTCTGGGGCTCACAACTCAGTCGAACAACGAGTCGTCAATCGAGATGGTGTCGAAGACCGGCTCGGGCAGCTCGATACCGCGATGCTTCTCGACGACGTCGGAGTGACCGCCACAGCCATGATCGACGTGGACCACTGAGCCGTCAGAGGGCGAGAACTCGTTGGAACACACCCCGAAGACCCGTCCCAGGGAGTGCTGCAAGCGCACGAAGTAGCCACAGGTGACGCAGCTGGCAGGAGCATGACGACTCATGGCGTTGTCAGGGCCACCCTCACCGGCGAGCCAACGCTCAGCGGTGGAGTCGCGGCCCTCCCGCGACAGCAAACGCTCACGGCCCAGCCCCAGCTCAGACGCCACAGCTCGGGTGGTAGCCCACTCAGCCGGATCCTCGTCGGCGGCAAGCTCACCACCGGTATAACCAGGCTCCAGGCGCGGATCATTGTCAGCGGTGGGCATGAGGGTGCCGGCGGTGATGTCCCCGGCACGCACTCGGTCGCGCCAAGGCACCCACTCGGGGGCCAGCAGGGAGTCGTCGCCCGGAATGAGAACGACCTCATTGACGGTGACGTTGCGTCCGCGCAGGGCACGCGACATCGTGACGGCCCACCGCCATCCCCGGTATCCCGGATGCGGGCATTCGAAGAGATGGGTCAGGACGCGCTCGTCCTCGACGATCGTCCCGACGTGCTCACCGACCCCGAAGTCACCCGCGCGACGCTCGGCCGCTTCCCGGGCCTGGTCAACAGCCTTCGCGATCGTCGCGTCAACCCTGACGGCCCGGGCCGCAGCGCGCGATCTCGACGTCACCTGTGTCATCACAGCTCCAACTCGTCGGCAACAGCACGAAGCATCTTGGCCACCGCGCCGGCGGTGCGCGGATCGGGATGACGTCCGTGCCGGTAGCCATTGCCCATCTTGTCGAGCATCTTGATGAGGTCCTCGCAGATCACCGCCATCTCCTGCGGCTTCTTGCGGCTCGCCTTGGACAGCGAGGCCGGGGTCTCGACGATCTGCAGGGACAGGGCCTGCTCTCCTCGACGTCCCTCAACAACCCCGAAGTCAACCTTCTGACCGGGTTTCAGGGTATTCACCCCTGCGGGCAAGGCGGAAGCGTTGACGTACACGTCGCCGCCACCGTCCTTCGTCAGGAAACCGAACCCCTTGGTGGCGTCGTAGAAACGCACCTTTCCGGTTGGCATCTCTGGCTCACTCCTTCTGGTCATGACGGTCAATGGACCGCCATACAAGGCTACAGCCTTGTCGACGGTCCACCACCCGCGATCTTTCCACAGCCCGACGGGAAGGTTTCCGACGGGCCGGGAGCGTCACACCGACGGGTCTCACATGACGCCGGGGAGATCACCCCGCTGGCCGTCAGTCCATCGGAAGTAGTCGGCCATCGCCAGCTTGGAGGCCGCGGCCTCGTCGGCGATCACGAGAACATGGGGGTGGAACTGCAGCACCGAGGCCGGGCACATCGCCGAGACCGGGCCCTCGACGGCTCCGGCGAGGGCATCGGCCTTGTTGGCCCCGACGGCCAGCAGCACGACATTGCGGGCGTCCATGATCGTCCCGAGCCCCTGGGTAACGCAGTGACTGGGAACCTTCTCGCCCTCCTCGAAGAAGCGAGCATTGTCGGCCTTGGTCCGCTCAGCGAGGGTCTTGACACGAGTCCGCGAGGACAGCGAGCTGGTTGGCTCGTTAAATCCGATGTGACCGTTGGCCCCGATACCGAGGATCTGGACGTCGACGCCGTCGGCCTCCTGGATCGCCTTCTCATAATCCGCGCATGCCGCTTCGAGGTCGTCCGCCATGCCGTCCGGAGTGTGCACCTCGGCCGGGTCCAGACCGAGCTGCTCGGTGACGGTGTGTCGAATGGTGGCGGCGTAGGAGCGATCGTCGTCGGCGGGAAGACCGACGTACTCGTCCAGGGCGAAGGCACGCAGACCGGTGAAATCAGCCTTGCCCTCCTGAGCGAGAACAGCCAACGAGGAGTAGGTCGTCAGCGGGGTCGACCCGGTGGCCACTCCCAGCACCGGTGTCTTCGCCTGGGCCAGAACCCTGGCAATGCGCTCGGCGGCAATCCGTCCGACGGCCTGCTCGTCGGGGCAGATGATGACCTCCATGTGGGCCCTCCCTCACATGCGCGGCCACGCCGCGCGTCGCTTCGTGTCTAGGTTGAGATTATGGCCAAGTGAGCGTTTCTGAGCGATCACAATCATCTCCTGTGAGCGTTGACCCGCACACACTGAGCGCACCGCTTGGTCAGATCTACCCCCTACCATGGAGACATGGCACAGAACACCGTCAGGAGAGCGCCCGTAGACGTCGTCGGCTCCCGTCCTGCTCCGAGTGCCTTCCAAGCTCCTCGGGTCACTCCTCTCGAGACCCCGAGCCTTCCTGCCAACCCGGCTGCCGGGAAGCCATCAGTCGCTCCCCGTGGTTACCAGGGTGGGGACTACCGCCCGCTGGCCGAGTTGATACCGCGTCGTCGAGGCCACCGCGAACCCCATGACCCGTTCTCCACCCAGGCAGGACTGACCGGCCCCCGTGTTGAGCATCGAGATCCGCATGAACCCATCCGCACAAGCCGGTTGGCCAGTGGCTCCTCGACCTGGGCAGCTCCGGCGGGAGACCCCGTCTCGACGGTTCCCCCGCCGCGTCTCAAGACCGTCCGGATGCCCCGGCGACTTGATCCGCGCATGCCCGCCACCGCCGGCAGCCGGTCCATCATGGACCTGTGTCGAGCGTTGGGATGGCCGTGGATCGTCGTGCTCGCACTGGGATGCGTGTGGTCCCCACTGTCGATACCGGCACTGCTCCTCGCATGGTGGTTGGCATGGCGTCACCCATTCGCCGCTGGACGCCTCAGCAAGGCTCTCACCGCTGTGACGGTCGTCATCATCATCGGTGGCGCGATCGAGTCGCCGGTACGAACCGTGCCGGCCCAGTTCGCATGGATGTCTCGCCTGGGATGCGTCGTGATGCTCGCACTCGGGCTCCTCCTCATTGATCGTCAGCTGACGCCTCGGGATCCGAGGCCACGTCGATGAGTGCGGTTGATGAACCGACGACCCTTGCCTCCACGATTCGGGGTCTGGACGCCCAGAGGCTCTCTCGGCTTCTGACCCTGCGTCCCGACCTGGCGAATCCCACCCCACGCGACCTCGCTGAGGTCTCTTCGCGGGCTGGCACCCACGCCTCCATCAATGCCGCCATTTCCAGCCTTGATCGGTGGCGACTGAGCCTGCTGACCGCCCTGGCGGCACTGGGAGACCTCACGCTGGATGAACTGACTGACGCCATCTGCCAGGGATGGCCGCCCAAGCCCGACACGATTCGTGCCGATGTCGCGGACGGCGTCTCCGATCTGCTCGACATGGTTCTCGTCCTGGAAGATTCCGGCCACCTGCACGTCATTCAGGTCGTCACCACTCACCTGCCCGGATACCCGGCCGGGTTGGCACCGGTGTCCGTCATGCCCATGAGTTCTGAGGAAGTGGCCGAGAGACTGGCTGCCGCGGGCCCCAAGGCGCACGCCGTGCTGGAGCGTCTGGTGTGGTCCCCCACCGGACACCTCCCCAATGCTCGACGCACGGTGACGCCCGAGACTGCGACGACTCCCGTCGAGATGGCGCTGGCCCACCGCCTGTTGCGTCCCCTCGGCGACGACACCGTCGTCCTGCCCCGTGAGGTGGCCCTGCCCCTGCGCGGGAATCGTCTCCTTGCCGAACAGCCCAGCCCCACCCCACCGGCATGGCCCGAGCCGCGTCAGACCACCCTGGTCAATCGTGCCGGCCTCGGGACGGCGCTGGAAGCCGTCAGCGCGATGTCCGCCCTGCTGGAGGGGGTGGAGCGTCATGACTGTGCCCTGCTGGCCAGTGGCGGCATGGCCAAGCGGGACGCCCGCACCGTGCTGTCGCGGGTGGCCACGGGGGACGATGGCTGGGTGCACCTCGCCGTCGCGGCGGCTGGCGGGTTCATCGGTGCCGACGGGCGCGGCTGGCTGCCCACCTCGCTCGCGGATCGCTGGCGCACTGATTCGTTGTGGGGCCAGTGGGTGAGCTTGCGCGATGCCTGGAGACGCATCCCGCAGCTTCCCGGAAGCCTGGGCAACACCTTGGATGCCTCGTCGCCGGCAACTGCCCGCGCGTGGCGACGCCTCGTCCACGAGGAACTGAGCACAGCTGAACCCGGCACTCCCGTTGAGGCCGGCCTCGTCGCCGACCGCATCCGGTGGCGTCAGCCGGGCACCACAGTCGATGACTCCTTGGTCGAGGCTGTCCTCGACGAGTGCCGGGTGCTGGGGCTGATCGCTCTGGGAGCACGCACCGATCTCGTCGATTCCCTCACCTGCGCTGACATGCCGGAACGCACTGACGAGGTGATCCTGCAGTCCGATCTCACCGCCATCGCCCCCGGCCCGCTGACCCCCGACACCGCCGCCGACCTGGCCCTGCTGGCCGATCGGGAGTCCACCGGGATTGCCGGTGTACGGCGATTCACCCGGACCAGTCTGCGTCGTGCCCTGGACGCCGGGTGGACTGGGGACCGTGTGCGTCAGTGGTGGACGGATCACTCCCTCAGCGATGTTCCCCAAGGTCTGCTGGTCCTCCTCGACGACGTCGTTCGTGATCATGGTCGGGTGTCGGTGGCCGCAGCTGGTGCCCTGCTGGAGGTCGACGACCCGGCTGCCGTCGAGGCCATTCTGCGCAGTTCCCTGGCGACTGATCTAGGACTGCGTCGAGTTGGACCGCAGGTGCTGGTGGCCCAGGCAGAACCTGATCAGGTGCTGGCAGGCCTGCGCCAGTTGGGAATGTCCCCCGTAGCCCGCGATTCCCACGGCGACGTCTTCTCGACTCCTCCTCCCCCACGCGCCAAGGTCGACGCCCTCACGTCTTCGGCTCCGCAGGCCGATCCGGAGGCCCTTGCCACGGCACTGCTCAACAACAAGGGCCGTGGGTTCTCGGATCGCCGTCAGCTTCTCGCCCAGCTGCACCAAGCCCAGCAGGAGGGTGCGTGGATGCGGATCGAGCGAGTCATCGACGATGGCACTGCGGTGCGCCAGACGGTGCGGATCATGGCGGTCGCGACGGGGGCGGTGCGATGCGTCATCCGTGGTGGTGGCGGGGCGGCGGTCGTCCCGGTGTCCCGGATCACCGCCTGCCAACCGGCCTGACGACGTCCCATCGACCCCTCGAAGTAGGAACAAATCCGGGATCAGGGACGATACTGGAAGTGATGACTTCTCTACCCGGCCCCCTCATTGTCCAGTCCGATCGCACCCTGTTGCTGGAGGTGGATCACCCTCTGGCGGACGAGTGCCGTCATGCCATCTCCCCGTTTGCGGAGCTGGAACGGGCTCCCGAACACATCCACACCTACCGACTGACCCCACTGGGTCTGTGGAATGCGATGGCCGCTGGTCACGACGCCGAACAGGTCGTCGACACCCTCATGAGGTACTCCCGTTATCCGGTGGCATCCGAACTCCTCATCGACGTCACCGAGACGATGTCTCGTTACGGTCGTCTGCGCATCGAGAAGCACCCCACCCTCGGACTCGTCCTGGTGTCGACGGACAAGGCCGTGCTCACCGAGGTACTGCGATCCAAATCGGTCCGTGGCCTCGTCGGCGACCAGATCGATGATGAGACGGCAGTGGTCCACCCTTCCCAGCGCGGCACCCTCAAGCAGGCTCTGCTCAAGTTGGGATGGCCCGCAGAGGACCTTGCGGGATACGTCGACGGCGAGCGCCATGACATCGATCTGACCGAGGACGGCTGGAGTCTTCGTCCGTATCAGCGGATGGCTGCCCAAAACTTCTGGGACGGTGGATCCGGAGTTGTCGTGTTGCCTTGCGGCGCCGGCAAGACCGTTGTCGGGGCGACTGCCATGAGCCTGGCCCGCTGCACGACACTCATCCTCGTCACCAACACCGTCTCGGCTCGGCAGTGGAAGGAGGAGCTCGTCCGTCGCACCACCTTGACCCCCGACGAGATCGGTGAGTACTCCGGTTCACGCAAGCAGGTGCGGCCCGTCACCATCGCCACCTATCAGGTCATCACGACCAAGCGTAAGGGTGTGCACCCCAACTTGGAGCTTTTCGAGGCCCGTGACTGGGGGCTTGTCATCTATGACGAGGTTCACCTGCTTCCGGCTCCGGTCTTCCGCATGACGGCCGACCTACAGGCACGCCGTCGGTTGGGGTTGACGGCCACTCTGGTGCGCGAGGACGGCCACGAGGACGACGTCTTCACCCTCATCGGGCCCAAGCGCTACGACGCTCCCTGGAAGGAGATCGAGGCCCAGGGCTGGATCGCTCCTGCCGACTGTGTCGAGGTGCGGGTGAGCCTGCCCGAGTCCGACCGGATGACCTGCGCCATGGCAGAACCGGACGTCCGTTACCGGATGGCCGCGACCCTGCCGATCAAGAACCGGGTGGTTGCGGACCTGGTAGCCCGCCATCGTGGCCAGCCCACCCTGGTCATCGGCCAGTACGTCGACCAGCTGGAGGAGCTGGCCGCGGAATTGAGGTGTCCGATCATCACCGGATCCACCACTCCAACCAAGCGTCAGAAGATTTACCAGGATTTCCGCGGAGGGCTTACCGACCTACTCGTGGTCTCCAAGGTTGCGAACTTCTCCATCGACCTGCCGAGTGCCGAGGTCGCCATTCAAGTGTCGGGGGCATTCGGGTCCCGACAGGAGGAAGCCCAGCGTCTGGGCCGTCTGCTGCGACCCAAGGACGGGCTCGTGGCCAGGTTCTACGCGGTCGTCTCCCGAGACACCGTCGATGCCGATTTCGCCAGTCACCGTCAACGTTTCCTCGCCGAACAGGGGTACTCGTATCGCATCGTCGATGCGGACGATTTGGACGCCCTGGACCGGACAGCGTGAAAATGGATGTGAACGAAATGGGCCGTGGAAGAAGGGGGACGTAATTGTCTGGGAAGGCGCTATTCTCCAGGCGCACTGCGTTAGGCGGTTTGCTCATAGCTACTGGGACGGCCATCGGCTTACCGGCAGTCCAGGCCGCGAACCGACCAGATCACCCCGAGCCGCGCAGGCCCGCTCCGACGAGGGTCGCCAATCCGGCTGCTCCCGGACCCTACGTCACGTTCCCGTACCAGAACGAGCTCAAGAAATACCTCAACACCCGCGATGGCGAGCAGTCGGTCGCCATGAGGGTGCATGGACAACGCAACATCCACGTTCTCAATCACGGGGCCACGCACTACATCACGGCATCTATCATCAAGCTGGCAATCATGGAGACGGTCATGATTCAGGCTGCGGGTGAGAAACGTCAGCTTTCCGGAGCCGAGAAGAACCTTCTGGTCCCCATGATCGAGAACTCCAGCAACGACGCCGCGACTGCCCTGTGGAACAGGGTTGGTAGGGCTGACGGGGTTCGCAGGGCGATGCACCGCATGGGTGCCACTCACACCACCTTCGACCCCGATGACCACTGGGGATTGACCTCGACGACGGCCGCCGACCAGGTCGTGCTCGCTGACCACATCTTCTGCCCCAACAAGATCATTCCCGAGTCCATGCGGGCCTATGCCAGGGAGCTCATGTCCAGCGTTGCTGAGGACCAAGACTGGGGTATGACGGCGGGGATGCGATCGCCCTACGTCAAGAACGGATGGCTGCCACGTGATGACGGTTGGCACGTCAATTCCGTGGCTTCCACCGGAACCAAGGGTTACACCGCAGTTGGACTGACCCATTCAACCACGGCTCCCATGGAGGACCTCGTCGAGACCATCGAGGGGATGGCTCGGATCATTGCCCGTCACCAGCCTCGCAGCGTGACGACTCCTCCGCCGCCACCGTCAGCTCGGCCGACTCAGACCGCCGCCCCGGCGCCTCAGGCTGTCGGGGACGACCACGGTCACATCCCCTTCCGCGCACCCGGAACCCGGGACGTGTGGATTCAGGCGTTCTGAGTTCTCCCCGACTCATCGAGTCGCGGTCATCCGTCGAGACGATCGAGGAGATCGCGCCATGACCTCACCAGATCGACGTCCACCCACGCCTTCCACGACCCCTGAGGCCGAGCCGGGCCGCCGATGTGGAAGGCCTTGACACCGGCCCGATACAGCCACGGGACGTGCTCGGGCCGAAGACCGCCACCAGCCATGATGAGCTCGGCCACACGCGGGGTGGCCTCGGCTCGGGCGATGAGGTCGTCGAGACCGTGATCGATCCCCCGCGGTGATCCCGCAGTGAGAACCTGATCGAGCCCCGGCAGACCCAGCAGCTGTACCCATGCCTTGTCGGGTTCCAGGCTGTTGTCGATGGCTCGGTGGAAGGTCCAGCCCGGCCAGCCCGCCGTCAGCTCGGTGACGGTCCCGACGTCAACCCCGGTAGCCTCGTCGAGGAATCCCAGCACCGGCCCGTCAGCACCGAGGTCACGATAGGTGCTGACCAGGTGGAGCATCTCGTCACGTCTGTGCGGGTCAGCGCGAAATCCACCGTCAAGGCGCAGCATGGGACGCACCGGGATGTCAACGGCGCTGAGGGTGCGTGCCAGCACTTCTGGGCTGGGCGCAAGACCGTCGTCGTCCATCGTGCCGACCAATTCGATGCGATCGGCACCTCCCTGTGCTGCCCGCTTGGCGTCGTTCTCGTGCAGACAGATGACCTCGAGCAATGCCATGGCCTAATTCTTGCGCCAGTCGCGCCGAATCGTCACGACAAGTCCAGTGATGAGGATGACGAGGACGCCGGTACTGATAATGGATCCTTCCGCCCCGAAGGTTCCTCCGGTGAGCCAGAAATGGGATCCGACCGTCTTGTCAGCCGTCATCAGGGTGTTTCTGAAGCCCAGTCCGGAGACGTCGAATCCCAATACCACTCCCTGCAACCAGTTCCACACGCTGTGAAATCCCATAGCGGCGAGCAGATTTCCTCGCCACACCACCAATAGACCCAGCATGAGGCCGTATCCCGCAACGTTGACCAGTGCAATCCACGTCATCCCCGGGTTCGCTCCGTGGAGGACAGCGAAGACCACAGCTTGGATGGCAAGGCCAGCAGGAACCCCCCACTTCGCTGCGACCGACTGCATGAGGTAGCCACGCAGCACAACTTCCTCGGCACACCCCTGAACCACGAACAACAGGAGCAAGGCGGCTACGAGCACCGCCGTCATGGCATCAGGACGGGCCCACGCCATCCGGACCTGGCCGCTGGCTGTCATGCCAGCGACGTCAACTGCCAGAACCACCACTGCGATTGCCACGCCGATCCAGATGTCCCGGGCGAGCCCGCGCAAACCCAGGCACACCATCGGCCGCTGCTCGACGAACCTCATCCACAACCACAGCAGCAACCAGACCCCTGAGAATGACGCCAGAAGCAGGATCGTCGAAGTCTGAGCGTCTGGATGACCACCTGCCAAGGCCGTGAGCACAAGCGCGAAACCCCCCTGTCCCACCCCGAGGATGGTCATTGCTGCCAACAATGACAACAGCGGATGGAAGGTGCCGGCTCCGGCCAGGAAACGATCGACGGGACGACAGTATGTGGGTGTCGGGGGCACCATCCGAGACTAGTCGATTACCGACACTCGTCAGTAGTGCCATCAGACACAACAATGGGGCGTCCCCGCGGGGACGCCCCATTGTGGATCGAATGAGCTAGATCACATCATTCCGCCCATGCCACCCATGCCATCCATATCGCCGCCAGCCGGGGCCTTCACAGGCTCAGGCTTGTCAGCAATGACGGCCTCGGTGGTGAGGAACAGAGCCGCGATGGAAGCGGCGTTCTGCAGGGCCGAACGGGTCACCTTGGCCGGATCGATGATGCCGGTCTTGACCATGTCGACGTACTCGCCAGTGGCAGCGTTGAGGCCCTCTCCGGCGGGCAGACCGGCGACCTTCTCAGCCACAACTCCACCCTCGAGACCAGCGTTGATGGCGATCTGCTTGAGGGGGGCGGAGCAGGCGGTCCGGACGATCTGGGCGCCGGTGAGCTCATCACCCTCCAGCCCCTCGATCGTGGCGGCCTTGGAAGCCTGGATGAGGGCGACACCACCACCAGGGATGATGCCCTCCTCGACGGCAGCCTTGGCGTTACGCACGGCGTCCTCGATACGGTGCTTGCGCTCCTTGAGCTCGACCTCGGTGGCAGCACCCACCTTGATGACGGCGACACCGCCGGCGAGCTTGGCGAGACGCTCCTGCAACTTCTCGCGGTCGTAGTCGGAGTCGGAGTTCTCGATCTCCTTGCGGATCTGGGCAACGCGTCCAGCGATCTGCTCGGAGTCGCCGGCACCGTCAACGATGGTGGCCTCGTCCTTGGTGACGACAACCTGGCGGGCGTGGCCCAGCAGGTCGAGGGTGACGGCGTCGAGGGACAGGCCGACCTCCTCGGAGATGACCTGACCACCGGTGAGGATGGCGATGTCGTTGAGCATGGCCTTGCGACGGTCGCCGAAGCCCGGGGCCTTGACGGCGACAGACTTGAAGGTGCCGCGGATCTTGTTGACGATGAGGCCAGCCAAGGCCTCTCCCTCAACATCCTCGGCGATGACAAAGAGCGGCTTGCCGGACTGCATGACCTTCTCGAGGATCGGCAGGAGATCCTTCAGCGAGGAGATCTTGGAGTTGACGATGAGGATGTAGGGGTCCTCGAGGACAGCCTCCATGCGCTCGGTGTCGGTGACGAAGTAGGGCGAGATGTAGCCCTTGTCGAAGCGCATGCCCTCGGTGAGCTCGAGCTCCAGGCCGAAGGTGTTGGACTCCTCGACGGTGATGACGCCTTCCTTGCCGACCTTGTCCATGGCCTCGGCGATGATCTCACCGACAGTGGTGTCGGCAGCCGAGATGGAGGCGGTGGAGGCGATCTGGTCCTTGGTCTCGATGTCGATGGCCATCTCGGACAGACGAGCACTGATGGCCTCGACGGCGGTCTCGATGCCCTTCTTCAGGCCCATCGGGTTGGCGCCGGCGGTAACATTGCGCAGGCCCTCACGGACCATGGCCTGGGCGAGAACGGTGGCGGTGGTGGTGCCGTCGCCAGCGACGTCGTCGGTCTTCTTGGCGACCTCCTTGACGAGCTCAGCGCCGATCTTCTCGTACGGATCGTCGAGCTCGATCTCCTTGGCGATGGAGACACCGTCGTTGGTGATGGTGGGGGCGCCCCACGACTTCTCGAGAACGACGTTGCGACCCTTGGGGCCGAGGGTGACCTTGACCGCGTCGGCGAGGGTGTTCATACCCGCCTCGAGCCCGCGGCGGGCCTCGATGTTGAATTCGATGAGCTTTGCCATGTTTGGGGAATTCCTCCGCTCCGGTGGGCCTGGCAGCCCGTGGACGTCAGATGGTGTGGCGGGAGCGACCCCGCGTTGTATTTCCCCGTGATGCCCGCGACGGACGATCTGGTGATCTCATCACCGGGATGACCACCCTCGTCGGCACTCGCAACACCGATTCGGGCAGTAGCACTCTCGCTTGTCGAGTGCCAGTGACATGTTTAGCACTCGCACCCAGTGAGTGCAAAGAGTTGATGAGCGGAAAGTGACTGATTGTGCTGCCGACGATGGCGTCAGGCAGATTGCGTCGCGTCACCGGGTGGTGATTGTGATGCGCGCCCTAGACTGGCCTTGTGTCAGATTCTCCCGCCCCCGAAACCGCGACGTCCAGCGATCTCAGTGCATCGGACCGCGCGATTCTGGATCTCGAGGAGTCCTGGCAGACCGGGAACCCGGGTGTTGACAAGGAGACCGTCATCCGCGAGAGGCTCAACATGTCGTCCCCCCGCTATCACTTACGACTCAACGAGCTGATCGACGATGAGTCGGCCGCGCGATATGCGCCCGCCCTCGTCGGGAGGCTGCAACGAGTCCGCAGTCAAAAGCGCAAGGCCCGCAGCGCGCAGCTGCTCGGATGACACACGCGGCGTTGTCAACGATGCGACGCCATTGACGAGAGGTACACTATGAAACGCCTGACCGGTACGGTCCGGACGTACTCCTGGGGCTCCTATGACGCGATCCCTGACATCTTGGGAAGGGAAGCCGACGGCCAGCCCTGGGCCGAGTACTGGCTCGGGGCCCACGAAACCTCGCCATCGACCCTTGACGGTGCTCCCCTCACCGAATACCTCGACGCTCACCCCGAGGAGCTGGGTGAGCGCAGCCGTGATGCCTTCGGATCCAGGCTTCCTTTCCTGCTCAAGATCCTCTCGGCTCGCCGCCCACTGAGCCTCCAGGCCCACCCTGACGCCCGTATGGCGCGAAATGGATTCGTACGCGAGAACCAGGCTGGCGTTGACGTCACCGATTCCCAGCGCACCTTCGTCGATGACTGGCCCAAGCCAGAAATCCTCGTCGCCATGAGCGACTTCGAGGGACTGTGCGGGTTCCGGGATCCGCATGAGACCCGTCAACTCTTCGACGGGCTGGACATTCGTATTCCGGTGGATCCGGTGTTGGGATCGTTGACCGAGCGTTCCGGCCCGGCGGCACTGGCCGAGACCTTCCTCGACTGCCTCGCCGGAGATGACCTGCGCCGGCAGATCGTCACCGAGGTGGTGTCCGGGGCCGTCAACCATGTTGGCGAGGACACCCCGCTGGGTGAGTTCGCGCGCACCGCTGTCGAGCTCGACGAGTACTTCCCCGGAGACCCATCGATCCTGGCAGCACTGATGCTCAACCGCATTCATCTCAGGCCCGGAGAGGCATTAGCCGTTCCGCCCGGTCTCATGCATTCCTACTTGTCAGGAACGGGAATCGAGATCATGGCTGATTCCAACAACGTCGTGCGTGGTGGACTCACCGACAAACACATCGACGTCGATTCCCTGATAGAGATCGTGGACTTCCAGACGCAGGAACCATGGGTCATGACGGCCGAAGAGGTAGATCCAGGTATGCGGGTCTTCCCGGGCACCGATGAACAGTTCCGACTATGGGAACTCGACCTCGACACCACCCGTCCAGCCATCCTGCCGGCCAACGACTTAGCCCGAATCCTGCTCATCACCGGTGGCTATGCGGTGTGCTCAAGCCCCCAGGGCACTGACGAGATCGTGCGTGGACAGGCCGTCTGGATTCCTGCTGGCGAACAGGTACAGGTGGACGGGAACTGCGACGGGTTCCTCGCTGCTGCCGGGGTGTGACGCTGCCCCGTGTGGAATTCAAGAGCTTGCGAGAGGATGGACTCATGGCACACAAGATGAACGTCGAAAGTTTCAACCTGGACCACACCAAGGTAGCGGCACCGTTTGTCCGCGTGGCGGACGTCAAACACCTGCCCGCCGGCGACACCCTCACCAAGTACGACGTGAGGTTCTGCCAGCCCAACAAGGATCATCTGGAGATGCCTGCGATCCACTCGATCGAGCACTCCTTCGCCGAGTGCGTGCGTAACCATTCAGAGTCCGTCATCGACTTCGGACCGATGGGATGCCAGACCGGGTTCTACCTCATCATGGTCGGCGAACCGGACGTACCGGCCACCTGCGAGCTGGTCGAAACAACGTTGCGTGACATTCTCACACTCGATGCCACTCCAGCCGCCAATGAAGTTCAGTGCGGATGGGGAGCCAGCCACTCGCTCGAGGCGGCTCAAGACGCCGTCCGACGGATGCTGGACCACCGTGACGAATGGGAACAGGTGATGGCCTGAGCGCTCCTGCGATGTCGATTCATCGTCCAGAGTGCAAATCACAGGGAACATGCCGTCATACGCCCGGACAAGGGGGTGCTCCGATCGGCATCGGAGCACCCCACAGGGTGAATGGTGTCGGCACTGGGAATGGAGAAAATCCCTTAGAGAATGGGGCTTCAACAACCCCTCCCCAATGATCAAGATACGGACTCTTCACAATCGAAGGCGTAGTTGGGGGTCTGAATCCATCTGCGTGCGGGTATTGTAGTTGGCAGCATTACCAAAACCCAAGAGCCAAGCTATGGATCATGTTCGAAGCGACCATTGATAGCTTTGGTGAGCCCATCACTGACGTACATCTAAAAACATGTTTCCGACGCCTGCACTCCTGCTTTCCACAAAGGAGATGGTTATTTTTTAGATCACTTGACATACCCTTTACTATCTATCCAGATGGCAGCTCAATCGTTGACAGCCACACTTGCTCGCCTGTGCAAGGAAGACTCTCGATGAACCCTCTTGTTTCATTGCTGTCGATCCAGACGATGTCACTATTTCCCACGAGTTATCAATCTCATACTTATTCCATGTAGTTCCCCATTCGGAACACCGATCTACATCAGTACCGTAGAAACCTCTTCGCAACGGAGAGGTACGGCACTCCGGGATATAGGTCCCCGAATCACTTTTCCCGAGGGATACCCGGGAGGAAGCGGTGCGGCAGCTGAACTACGCAAAAGTACTGGCACACTTACCACCTGCAGCAAGCAAGGCGGCTACGAGGCGTGAACCCAGACTTTCCCTCGTGCGGGCGTTTTGCGAACAGCTCTGGATCTCAGCGATGACAGTTTTCCTTAAGAGCTGGCTAGGGGCCAGTGGAGCCTCTGACAGGATTCGAACCCGCGACCATCGCTTTACAAGAGCGGCGCTCTACCAACTGAGCTACAGAGGCATGCCGCCTCACGGCGACGTGGGACATTGTGGCACATGTTGCCAGCATGGTGTGACCAGCTAGCACACCGGCTGTGTCGTCAGGACAGCATCTCGCAGAGGTATCGACGGGCACCGACCATGGACGGGCCGTACCAGGCCAGCTTCTGGCCGTCGACGAGACGGACGTCGAGGTCAGGGAAAGCCGATACATCGTCAGGGCCGAAATGGTAGGGCTCGTCGGGCAAGATGACGCGGTCTGGACGGGCCGAGATGAGGTCGGCCAGTTCGGCGTGGGGATAACGGGACTCCCCCGGCACATCGATCAACTCCACGCCGACGTGCCTCAACACGTCGGCAATGTAGGTGTCCTGTCCGACGCAGATCCACGGATCCCGCCACACCGCGACGACGGCACTGCGCACCTCGTCAGTCCAGGGCTGGTTCCACTCCTCATCGGCATCGCACAGCCACTGCGGTCTCTCGACGCCGAACCCCTCCACGAGAAGCCTCGTCAGGCTGGAGATCGCCTCGGATACCGTGTCGATCCGTGTTACCCACACCGGCACACCGGCGTCCCGCAACAAGGTGACGTCGTGCTCGCGGTTCTCCTCCTGATTGGCGACGACCAGATCTGGTTCCAGATCGGTGATAGCTGCCCGATCAGGATTCTTCGTCCCCCTGATTCGCGCCACCTCGTGGCCGACAGCCTCGTCCAGGTTGGCAGGCCGAATGCAGTAATCCGTGCATCCCACCAGAGTCTGCGGACACGTCGCCGCAATCGCCTCGGTGATTGACGGCACCAGGCTCACCACCCGCTGCACTCGTCCGCTCACCGGCACGTCGGCACCAAGATCGTCGATCATGACACCACCGCCACGGCCAGGGCGGACAGCACCCAGAAACTCATCTGCGTCACCTCATTGATGCTTCCAAAGGTGTCCCCCGTCATCCCGGACAGACGCCTCACCAGGTGATGAATCCAGGCCCACGCTATGAGCAGGGCCAATGCGGCGCAAAACAGGGCGACCAGGCACCACCGCCAGCCTCCGGCGACAAAACCCGCCAAGGCCATGACAGCTCCCAGAACCGTCAGGTTGATCGAGGCTGATTCAGGAGTCGTCACCCCGGCGACGAGGGACCCGAATCCACCCGGACGAGCGCAGGGCACGCCGGTCATCGTGGCGAAGAGAATGGCAGCTCGACCGATGGCCGGCCCGAGCGCAACCACCATCGCCACACGCCACCATGCCCCCGAAACGGTCGTTCCGGCCAGGCTCACCACGGCAGCCGCGTCCACGATCAGTACCAGGACGATGCTGATGACACCCATCGGACCGATGTCGGACTTCTTCATGATCTCGAGGGCCTTGTCAGGCGCTGCTCGCGAGCCCAGACCGTCAGCAGTATCGGCGACTCCGTCGAGGTGGAAGCCTCCGGTCGCTCCCGCCAGCCAACACACGGCGAGCACCCCGGCCAACCACGACCCAGCCCCCAACCCGAGCACCAGGGCAACGATTCCGCCGGCCACCACTCCCAGGCACAGTCCCAGCCAGGGGAAAGCCGTGATGGCCCGCCGAGCCAGCGAACGATCGATGTCGTTCAGGTATGGCCCAGGCAGGATCGTGAAGAGGGACAGGGCCTCGGCCACTCCACGCAGGGGTCCCAGCTTCCCAAGATCTGCATGTTGTTCGTCGCTCATGCCCACCTCTTCGGGATTCCAGCCACGCACATCCACACCTCGTCACAGGCATCCCCGACAGCCGCATTGAGGCGCCCCAGCTCGTCGCGGAAAAGCCGTCCCGCCGGGGTGTCAGGCACGACGCCCATCCCCACCTCATTCGAGACGAAGGTGACGTCGCGCCGAGTACGACGGATGGCGTCGGTCAGTTCATCGACGCGATTTCTCAAGGACCTCTGCCACGACTCGTCCCCGGGATCAGCAACCCATGCTCCGACCTCGTCGAGGACCCGCGTGATCCACACCCCGAGGCAGTCCACGAGTACCGGGGAGTCGTCGTCAGCCAGCAGCACGGACGCGATGTCCTTGGTCTCGACGGTCTTCCAGGTCGCCGGGCGCCGGGCCTGGTGTAGTCGGACTCGTTCCTCCCACTCGGCATCGTCGGGATTCCGCTCGGAGGTGGCGACGTAGGTGACCTTGGAGTCACGGGGCAACCTCGACTCAGCGAAGGTCGACTTCCCGGATCGCGCACCCCCCAGAACCAGGACTCGACAAGGGGGAGCGCTCGTATCGAGAGCATCGGGAAGATCGGTCTCCCCAGTCACCTTGATGTCGGTGACGTCGGCGTCCTCGAAGGTGGCCATCTCGTTGAGGATGTGGGCGCTGGCCTGAACGATTGGCAGGGTGAGGATGGCCCCCGACCCCTCCCCCAGCCGCATCCCCAGATCCAGCAGGGCCGGAAGACCGAGTGCGCTGGTGGACGCGGTGATTCCCGGCTCGGCGCCGGCATGGCTGGTGATGACGAAGTCGCGTACCTCCGGGCAGATCGCGGTGGCCGTCAGAGCTGCCGAGCAGGCGATAACCCCGTCGATGAGCACCGGGACACGCCGGGAGGCCGCGGCCAGGATGTACCCCGCCATGGCGGCGTGCTCGAAACCTCCCACCTTCGCCAATGCCTCAACCGGGTGGTCGGCGTCGGGCCGGTTGACCTGGAGTGCGCGGGACACGACACCGATCTTGTGCTGGTGACGACGGTCGTCCGACCCAGCGCCCTTACCCGTCACCTCAGCAGGAGAGCACCCGGTGAAGACGCTGATGAGTGCCGAGGCCGGCGTCGTATTCGCGATGCCCATCTCGCCAGTGACGAGGATGTCTGCTCCCCCCTCGACAGCCTCCAGGCCGGTCTCGATACCGACTTCAAGGGCCTGGACGGCCTCGTCAGCACTCATGGCCGGGCCCTGGGAGATGTCATCGGTGCCTCGTCGCACGCAACGCTGGCGAATGGGCGCGTCGACCTCGTGGAGGGCACCGACGTCGGTGATCCACAGCTGCGCACCCATCTGCCGCGACAACACGCTGATCGCTGCCCCGCCGGCCGCCATGTTGGCCATCTGCTGGGTGGTGATCTCCTGAGGATCCGGGGAGACTCCCTGGGCCCACACCCCGTGGTCGCCTGCGAACAGCCCGACGACCGGGTGGCTCGGGACAGGGACCGGTACCTGTCCGTACATTCCCGCCAGCCGGATCGAGAGATCCTCCAACAGCCCGAGCGAACCCTCGGGCTTGGTGAGCACCTGCTGACGGGCTCGGGCAGCCTCCAGGGCCTTGGCGTCAGCTCCTCGAATGCCGCGCATTGTACGGGCAAGCAGGCTCTCAGCGGACACGGATTCAGACAGTCGGGCCATCATGCTCCATCGTCGGGGACGCCGCCGCATCCCCCGGGCCTGTGTCCTCGCAGTCCCGGACGCCACGCACGTGCGTCGCAATGTGGTCCCACCCCGGTCGGGGCAGGTGTGCGCGGTTCTGGTCTGACTTCGCCTCGATGGCGTCACAGTGGCGGGACCGTCCCGGATTCACACCGGTGTTCCACCGCGGTCGAGGATCATTGTCCCACAGCCTGCTTTGATGGAGTCATGGACGTCCTCATTCTTGGCGGCACGACAAAGGCCCGGCAGCTGGCCACTCGACTGGTCGATGACGGGATCGACCTGTGCACATCCCTGGCGGGACGCACGAAGTCCCCACGACCCGTCCCAGGACCGACGAGACTGGGCGGGTTCGGCGGTGTCGACGGTCTCAAGGACTTCCTCACCGCCAACGAGGTCAAGGTCATGGTGGACGCCTCACACCCCTTCGCCGCGACCATGCACGGCCACGCCGCACAGGCGTGTCTCGATCTCAACCTGCCGCTGGCCCGGCTCGCACCGCCGAGCTGGCGCACCCAACCCGAAGCCGCAACCTGGCACTGGGTGGACGATCACGACGCCGCCGCACGAGCCCTTGCGGACCTGCCTGACGTCGTCCTGCTGACGGTGGGACGCCAACCCATCAGCCATTACCTGCGCCTTGGCCCGCGTCGGGTCATCGTGCGCTGCGTTGACGCCCCCGAGGAGGAGCTTCCCGAGGGCTGGACGGTGCTGCAGGAGCGTGGCCCTTTCACCATGGCCCGGGAGCGCGAGATCTTCTCCGGGGGTGTGGCGACCGTCGTCTCGAAGGACTCCGGGGGCACCGAGCTGGACCCCAAACTCCGTCTGGCAGCCGAGACCGGCGTCCAGATCGTCATGGTGTCACGCGGCCCGGCCCCTGGTTGGGGGGACGAGCTCAGCGAGGTCGACGAGGCGGTGCAGTGGATCAACGCCCACCTCGCGACGGTGAAATCTCAGTGATCAGACGGTTCGTGGACCTGGGTCTCGTCGAGGTCCAGGCCCGCGACGTCTCCGACAACGGTGATGGCCGGCGGCTTGATGCCCGCTTCGACCATGTCCTCGGCAGCCTTCTCCAGGGTCGTCGTCAGGGATCGCTGGGTGAACAGTGAGGCGTCCGCGACGACGGCGACGGGGGTGTCACCGGCAAGTCCACCTTCCATGAGGCGTGCAGCGATGTCACCGATGTGCGCCACGCCCATGAGGATGACGAGAGTGGTGCCAGTCTTGGCGATCTGTGCCCAGTCGAGTTCGGACCGGGTGTCGCCGGGGGCGACGTGCCCCGAGACGACGGTGAATCCCTGGACCAGGTGACGGTGGGTCAGTGGGACTCCCATGAGCTCGGGGCCGGCCACGCAGGAGGTGACTCCGGGAATGACGCGCACCGGGACGCCGGCTGCGGCGCAGGCCTGCCACTCCTCGCCACCACGTCCGAAGACGAAGGAGTCGCCACCCTTGAGGCGCACCACCTTGCGCCCGGCCCTGGCATGCTCGATGAGCAGCTCGTTGGTTCGCTCCTGCGGGACGTAGGGCCCGCGCGGCACCTTGCCGACCGGGATCTTCTCGGCGTCCGGATTCTCGTCCATGACGACGACCGGAGCGAGACGGTCGTGGAGGATGACGTCGGCCTGACGCACTGCCTCCAGCCCTGCAACGGTCAGCAGCCCGGGATCACCGGGGCCACCTCCGACGAGGGTGACAGTGCCGGGAACGAGTTCTGGGGAGTAGGACATCAGTTTTCCTTGGGTTGGTGTGCTGTCAGATCGGAGATAGCTCGGGCGAGCTCAGCATGTGTCTTCGTGTCACGGACGGCGAGTCTGATCCAGCTGGGACCGAGACCGGGGAAGGTCTCCCCGCGCCTCACGGCAAACCCGCGATCAGCCAGAGGAAGACGCACCGATTCGCCGCTGATTGACGAGGTGTCGACGAGCACGAAGGGAGCCTCGGAATCGACGATGGTCAGACCGAGTTCTCGAAGGCGTCCGACGAGGTCGGCGCGGGCCGCGGGAATCTCGTCACGCAGCTGGTTGCGGAACCGAGACGCTTCCTCGGAGGTGCAGGAGACCATGGCCGCGACGGCCGGGGTGGACACCGACCATGGGGTCTGGTGAGCCGCCAGACGTGAGAGGAGTCGCGGATCCCCGACGACGTATCCGGCACGGATTCCGGCCAGGCCGTAGGTCTTCGTCAGGGAACGCAGCACCAGCAGGTCGTCCATGTCGTTGCCGATGAGGGACTGGGACTCGTCAGTGGCGTCCATGAAGGCTTCGTCGACGACGAGGATCCGACCAGGGCGGCGCAGGGTCAGCAGGTCGGACGCCGGGTGCAGCCGACCGGTGGGGTTCGTGGGGTTACCGACGATGACGAGGTCGGCATCCTCCGGGACGAGGGCCAGATCCAGTGCGAACCCGTCGGAGGCATTGAGGATGACTCGGTCGACGTCAATCCCGGCTGATCTCAGAGCTGCCTCCGGCTCGGTGAACTGAGGATGGATGACCGCAGCGTGGTGCGGCTGCGTGGTCGCAATGAGGGGGAAGGCCTCGGCTGCTCCGGAGGTGGGCAGAACCATGTCGGTTCCCACACCGTGCATGGTGGCCAGGGCGTCCCGGGCCGGGGCGGCGTCAGGGTAACGCGCCCAGTCGTGCTCGGTGGAGGTGATTGCGTCGCGAAGCCACTGCGGTGGCTCGAGGACGCGGACGTTGACGGCCAGGTCGACTAGACCGTCGGCAATGTCGCTGTCCCCGTGGTGATTGAGGTCAGGCTCGCCCTCCTGGGCCCCTCTCCCCTCGTGGAACCTCGCCACCTCACGGGCAAACCACGCCGCCTGGGAGGGGTGACCGGCCCAGTGCAGGTGCAGGTAGGAGGCCTGAACGGTGGGACGCCCCAGAGAAGCAGGGTCTCCCAGAGCTCCCTCGGCACGATCGGTGCCGTCGGGCATGGCGATGTGCCAAGCCGGGTCGACGTCAGCCAATGGCGTCGTCGTGGTGCGGTGGAATTCGTGGCCGACGACGCTGATAGAGTTGCGGGTGGCGACCCGGTACCCCATCGTCAGCCTCGTCGCCATCGCCGCGTCCATCGGAAGGACGCCGGCCATGTCGCGCCCGTCGAGGTGACGGCAGAGGTAGAGAAGCCCGGCGCACTCCGCGACGATCGGCATCCCGGCCTCGGCATGGGCGCGGACATCTGCCGCGAGCTCGGTGTTGTCCTCCAAATCCGTGGCGTGCATCTCCGGGAATCCACCGCCCAGGTACAGGCCCTGGATGCCGTCCGGAAGACGTCGATCGGTGAGGGGATCGACGTCGACGACCGGGAACCCGGCCGCCCGCAACATCTCGGTGGTCTCGGGGTAACGGAAGGTGAAGGCTCGCCCCGCGAAGATTCCGACCACCGGCGGCTCGTCGAAGGAATGGCCTTGCCAGCCAGCTGATTGCAGAGCGGCTCGCGGATCCCAAGGCTCGACGTCGAGGTCGGGTGCGGAATCGGCCAGGTCCATAACGGCGTCGAGATCGACGTGTTCGGCGATGAGGTCACCCAGGCCGGCGACCTTGGAGGCGGAGTGCTCCCACTCCCCCGCCGGGACCAGGCCCAGGTGGCGAGACGGCACGAAGATCGACTCGGTGCGCGGAATCCGCCCCAGCACCGGGATGCCGAGTCGGTCGAGTCCGCGCACGACCTCGGCACCATGACGAGGAGAGGCGACCCGGTTGAGGATCACACCGGCGATCGTGACATTCGGATCAAACGTCGCCAGACCTGCCACCACTGCGGCGTGGGTGAGGGACGCATGAGCGGTGTCGACGACCACGACCACCGGGGTCTGGGTCGAGGTGGCGATCTCGGCGCTGGACCCGCGTCCGGTCCCGAGCTGGCCGTCGAAGAGGCCCATCACTCCCTCGATGACCGCAATGTCCGCCGCATCGGGGGTGACGAAACCATGGGCCAGCAGCGGGGCCATGAGCTCGTCACCACACATGACGGAGTCCAGGTTGCGGCCCGGACGACCACTGGCCATCGAGTGGTAACCGGGATCGATGTAATCCGGCCCGACCTTGAACGGCGCCACCGTCCGGCCGGTGGCACGCAGGGCTGCCATGAGACCTGTCGCGACGGTCGTCTTACCGCCTCCCGACGCCGGGGCGGCGATGAGGATTCGTGGAATGCGCATCACCATTCGATTCCCGCCTGACCACGCTGACCGGCGTCGAAGGGGTGCTTGACCTTGGTCATCTCGGTGACGAGGTCTGCGGCCTCGACGAGGGCTGCCGGGGCGCGACGGCCAGTGATGACGACGTGCTGGGTGCCGGGGCGGTTGACCAGTGTGTCGACGACCTCGTCGACATCGAGCCATCCCCAGTCCAGCGGGTAGGTGAACTCGTCAAGAAGGTAGAAATCAAGCGCCTCGCTGGCCAGGAGTTCCGACACGTGTCGCCACCCCTCGCGGGCAGCGGCCTCGGGGTCATCGGCGGCATCGAAGGAGCGTGCCCAGGACCATCCAGTCCCCATGACCTCCCATGTGACGGGACCGCCGGCACCGGTCTCCTCGTGGAGTTTCCCGAGAGCTTGCAGGGCGTCCTGCTCGCCGACATGCCATCGTCCGGACTTCACGAACTGGAAGACGCCGACTTTCCACCCTTGGTTCCAGGCGCGCAGGGCGGTACCCATCGCCGCTGTCGTCTTGCCCTTGCCCTCGCCGGTGTTCACAGCAAGAACTGGCCGTAATCGTCGCTGTCTGGTGGACAGCCCGTCGTCTGGTGTGGCGCCACTGCGCGCGTGCGGCATGAACGACCTCCTTGCGGGTCCGCGCCCGTCGGGTCACGGGATTTCCGTGACCTGACCCGCAGGATCGACCTGGCTCGCGCTGAGGCGCTCACAGTGGCGGGACCGCTCCGGATTCACACCGGATTCCTCCCCGAGGGCCATCGTCGATTGTGTCACACGGGTCGGGTTGTCCTCACCCGGCACTGCCCTAAGCTTCCCTCATGACCCATGATCCTGACGCCACCCTCCTCGGACGCACGCCTGGCCTCGACGAGACGCACTTCGCCCATGACGGCCTCATCACCAAACATCCGGTGAGGGCCGTCGCTCTGGCAGCGTTGCGACCCATGCCGGGCCAGCTGCTGTGGGACCTCGGCACCGGCGCCGGGTCGATCGGTGTCGAGTGGTGTCGCACCGATCCGACCTGCCGAGCCATCGGGGTGGAGCGCAAGGCAGAACGGGCCGCCAATGCCCGCACGAATGCCGCAGAACTCACTCTGCCCGGCCAGTTCGAGGTCATCGACGCCGACCTCGCCAAGGGGCTGCCGGAGGGACTGCCCGACCCGGATGCCATCTTCATCGGCGGCGGTGCGACGGAAACCCTCGTCACCCAGTGTCGACCACGTCTGCCCATCGGGGGACGGCTCGTCGTCCATGGGGTGACGATGGAGGCCGAGATGCTCGTGGAGTCCTTGCACCGGGATCTGGGCGGTGACCTCATGAGGTTCGGCGTCGAGACCGCCGACAGCATCGGCCGGCTGCGGGGCTGGAAACCGGCCCGCACCGTCGTGGCGTGGACCTGGCAGCACACTGAGTGACGACGAGCCACCCAGTGTGCACAGTTGTCTGATCCTGGACTCAGCTGATCTGGGAGGCCAGCAGGCAGGCAGCCCAGGTCTGCTCGGCAGCGAAACGCACATGGTGTGGCACTGCCGAAACCGACAGCGCTGACCTGTTCATGATGACCATCGAACCGCCGCACTGTGGCCGCCCCATCAAGAGTGCCTTGTGCCGCTGATGTCACAACGATGACGTCAACACGGACTGCTCGGCGCCAGGTGTGACAGGATCGCGACGACCTCGCTCATCGTTCGGGGACGCTCATCCATCCCAAGACGCCGGACCAGTTCGAGGGGCCAAGGCAGGTGTAGATGGGCCCTCTCCACCATGGTCACATTTGCGAGTAACTCGTCGATCGGCCCCTGCTGCACTCCCCCGTCGACAACGATGAGCGCCTCGTCAGCCCAGGCCAGGGCCAGGTCGACGTCATGGGTAGCCATCGCCACGGTCGTACCGTGGTCGCGCAGACGGTCCAAAGCCTCCAGCATCTTGGTGACGCCGACCGGGTCGAGTCCGGCGGTGGGCTCGTCAAGGAGAAGCAGATCCGGGCGCATGGCGACGGCACCGGCGACAGCAATCCTCTTGCGTTCGCCGTAGGACAGCTGGTGCGTGGCACGCTCGGCAAGATGGCTGGCCCCGAGTAGCTGCAGGGCCTCGGCGACGCGGTCGCGCACCTCCGCCACGTCCAGCCCCATGTTCATCGGGCCGAAGGAGACGTCCTGGCTCACGTCAGCGCTGAAGAGTTGGTCGTCGGGGTCCTGAAGGACGAGCTGAACCGCCCGACGGTGCTCACGAAGCTGGGTGCGCCCGTGACCGAGCACGGTGTCACCTCTCTTGACCTTGCCCTTGACGGGCTTGAGGGAGCCCGACAAGCAACGCATCAGCGTCGTCTTGCCCGATCCGTTTGCTCCCAGAATCGCCACCCGAACTCCAGCGCGGAAGGACACGTTGACGTCGGTGAGCACCATGGGCCGGCCAGGGTGAGTGGCGTACAGGTGCTCGGTCGACAACAGGGCTTCGTCACTCATCTGAAAATCCTTCCGGTCGTCGACCAGCTGATCGCCCAGACTGCGGCGATGACGATGACGACGATGATCTTGAACCGCGCTGATCCGACGCGTTTGACGGGCAGGGTCACCAGTGCGGACTCGAATCCGCGGTTGACCAGGCCGTCGTTGAGGCGGTTGGCCCTCGTCCAGGCTCGAATTCCGACCGATCCGAGCAGCGCTGCGGTGTTGCTCATGCGCCGGTTAAGCCCGCCAAATTTCCCTTCCGGGGCGTCGCCGAGGCGGGCGTGCTGAGCTTCACCGGCCGTCACGACGGTGTCGAGCAGCACGAAGATGAGCCGGTAGGTCAGGGAGGCGATCTCGAGCAACGGGTCAGGGATGTGGAACTTCCGCAACCACGTGAGCAGATCGACCATGGGGGTGGTGACGGCCAGCACCATGAGGGTGAGGGTGCCGCAGACGCCATGTTCAATCAGTGACATCGCCTGGGCGGTGGTGACCGGCCCGATGCTGAACACCCCGGCATGCCACCAGACTGTCCCGATGGGGGACGACCCAAGGCTGATGAGGACCGAGATCCCGCCGACCACCAGGAAGACGATCGGGGCGGCCATGGCTTGCCACAGCACTCGCCCCCGGATGCGCGCCGGGCCGAGGATGACGATGACGCTGATGATCCCGGCGAGTAGCGCCCCGGGCCAGATGCCGGAGCCGACCACCGGGCTCACCCACGACGATGACTCCATCGACGGGGTACACAGAGCGGTCAGGAGCAAGGATGCTGATAGGGCGACCTTCTCACCAACCGGACGACGCCGCCAGGGGGAATCCCAGGCGGCGTCGTCGAGAGAGGTGATTGTCATGACTTGGCAGTCGCAGTGGCTTCCGACGAGGTGACGGCGGCCTCGGGCACGTCGTCGACACTGTGCAGGTCAGAGGCGTGCTCGGCCTCCTCACGACCCTTCTTCTTGCCGGACATGCGGCCCAACGCGTACCCGGCAATGCCGGCACCCAGGGCAGCCTGCATGGCGAACAGACCGGACTCGACCTCACCCGAGTTCGGCTCGAAGATCGGCTTGATCCACTCCTTGGCGCCAGCCTCCTCAGCCGCGGTGGCAGCTGCGTCGTCAGTTCCGCCGAAGCCCTCCTCCTCGTCTCCGGACACCTTCTTGGCGCCGAGGACCATGCTCAGCACGAACAGGGCGATCAACAGGACGACGATAACCGGAGTCACCCACTTGCTGTTGCCGGTCAGGGAACGATCGGCACGGGTCGGGACTGCAGTGTTCTCAGGCATTTGCCACCTCCGGGGTACGAGCGAGGACGCCGAGCTGCTGAAGCTGCGGGGCGGCGACCTTGGCAAGGAAACGGAACAGCAGGATTCCGATGAAGCCCTCAGCGATGGCCAGCGGAATCTGGGTCACGGCGAAGATGCCGAGGAACTTGCCAACAGCCCCCCAGAAGCCACCGGTGGGATCCGGGAAGGCAAAGGCGAGCTGGAAGCTGGTCACGACGTAGGTGACGAAGTCGGCGAAGACCATACAGAGGAAGACTGCCAACGCGTCGGGCCCGTGGAGTTTCTTGGTGAGCTTGTAGAAGGCGTAACCGGCCCACGGTCCGGCAATGCCCATCGAGAAGGTATTGGCCCCCAGTGTGGACATGCCACCGTGAGCCAGCAGCAAGGCCTGGAAGATCAACACGATCATCCCCAGGAACGCCATGACCGGTGGTCTGAAGAGGGCTGCCCCGACGCCGGTTCCCGTGGGGTGGGAGGACGAGCCCGTGACGCTGGGGAGCTTGATGGCGGAGAGGACGAAGGTGAAGGCGCCGGCAGTGGCAAGCAGGAGCTTGTTCTCGGGGTGCTCCTTGACCTCCTTGACGACTCGGTAGCCGCCGTGAATAACGAACGGAGCAGCAGCTGCATACCAGACTGCACACTCAGCTGGTGAGAGAACCCCCTCAGCGATATGCATGAGGTGTCATCTCCTTTCTCGGGATTCGCGTCCCGTCCTGGAAAGGCCTGATGTGCGCGACAGATCTGACTTCCGATCCACATGGGATCGTCCACAGTGGCGCGTCCGTGCCGGCGTTTCCCGGCTTCAATCACGTCATCAGGACATTCTTGAGTTGTTCAATGGCCAGTCAAACACAGCCACTGCAGGGTTGCATCAAAGGGTTGCCTAACCAAGGTAGCATGCCCGTGTGGCTGATTGCGTAGTGTGGGAACATCCCGATAAGTCGTCATCACCCCTTGTCATCGATAGGAGCACAGCCGTGACCCACGAGTACGTCAACAACGGATCCGACATCTACCGCGAGTCCTTCCGCATCATTCGTTCCGAGGCGAATTTGGATCGCTTCCCCACCGACGTCGAGGGAGTCGTCGTCCGGATGATTCACGCTGCTGCGGATCCCGCCATCGCTGACGACATCGCTTTCACACCAGGTGTGGTCAAGGCCGCCCGCAAGGCCTTGGGTAACGGTGCCCCGATCCTGTGCGACTCCTCCATGACGGCCACCGGAATCATCCGGTCCCGTCTGCCCCGTGACAACGAGACGATCTGTTACATCAAGGATCCCCGCTTGGCCGACATCGCCAAGGCCAAGAACATGACGAAAACCTGCGCCGCGGTGGACCTGTGGGCCGAGGAGGGCAAGCTCGACGGGGCCATCGTCGCCATCGGCAACGCCCCCACCGCCTTGTACCGGGTGCTCGAGGTGTGCGAGGAGACGGGTGCCTGCCCGGCAGCCGTCGTCGGCATCCCTGTCGGGTTCGTCGGTGCAGCCGAGTCCAAGCAAGCCCTTGTCGACTCGCCCCTGGACTTGGAATACCTCACCTTGTTGGGACGACGTGGCGGCTCAGCGATCGCAGTGGCCGCCGTCAACGCCATTGCATCGACCGACGAGCTGACCAACAACCATCGCTGAGAAGCCCCTCACCAGAGCATCGCAGTGGGGCTGAAACCGGCGTCGCCCAGCAGCCGCATCTCACCATCCCAGCCAGGCTCCGTAGCTCGCCTGTCCGGAGATCTGCACCCCTGCTCGCCGTCGTCATGGTCAACGACAACCACGTCAACGTCACAGACACCGCACCTGTGAAGCCAAGGGGTACCGAAGCGGCGCAGCTACCTCTCAGCCCTCGTGCCCGGGCACGGAGGCCGGAATCTTCAGCTGGGGTTTGATCGACGACTGGGGTTCCAACCCCCACTTCTCCAGGCTGACCCTCAGGTGCTCGGCGGCATCGATGTTGAGCGGACCAGAGGTCCACATGGCGTAGGGAAGGTTGAGGTAGCGCTTCTTCTTCACCGCATCCAGGTTCTTGGTCGCCGGATTCGATTCCAAGATCTTGATCTTCTCGCTGTAAGGCTGAGCGTCGTAGTCGACGAAGGCGATGGCGTCCGGGTTCATCTTCGCCACCTTCTCCCAGCCGATGCGCACCCAGGTGTCATTGACGTCATGGGCGCCGTTCTGCGCACCCGCCGCGTTGATGATGGCTTGTGGGCCGCCCTTCCTTCCGCTGGTGAAGACGGTGTCCTTGGCGGAGTCGAAGAGCAGCACCGTCGGGGTCTTCTTGGCCTTCGGAGCCTTCTGAAGGGCACCAAGACGATCATCCATGTCCTTCACGGCCTTCTTGCCGGTGTCCTCGTGCCCAGTGAGGATGGCGAGATTGGTGATGTCGGTACGCACCGCATTCCAAGGATCCATGACGCCGCGGGCGCTCTGGCCGTCCTTCTGTCGACAGGACTCGGTGAGCAGATAGCTGTTGATGCCCTTGCCGTGCAGATTGTCGGGGGTGAGATTGTTCGCCTCGGAGAATCCGTAGTCCCAGCCGGCGACGACGACGTCGGGCTTGTTGGCGATGATCGACTCGAGCGTCATGTAACCCTTGACGCCCTCGTGCAGACTGTTGATGGTGTCGGTTCCGTACTTGGCAGTGAGGATCTCCTTGTCCCGGCCCATCGAGCTCACTGCGGCGATCTGTTTGCGTGCCCCGGCGCTCAGCGTCATGGCGATGATGCTGCCGTCATTGACGTAGAGGCGTTCGGCATTCCTGGGGTAGGTGACCTTCTTACCGCAGTTGGTCACGGTGACTTCGCCGGAGTCCTTGGCGGAGTCGCCGCTCTTGGGAGTGGACCCACTGCCGCAGGCGGTGAGTCCCACGGCCAGACAGGCGGCCATGACGACGGGTAGGAATTTGGTGGACATTTCAGTTTTCCTCTCTGATGAGTTCAGGCAGCGGCGCAGTGCACACGAGCTCCTGGCTGCCATCGGGGGTGGTGACATGGTGTGCGACGACGTGGAATGCCGTCGCGACGTTCGATGGGCTGAGCGCCTCACGGGCCGGACCTGCAGAGAGCACTCCGCCATCCGCCAGGACGACGACGTGGTCGAAGTGGGCTGCGGCCATGCCCAGATCGTGGATGGTGGCGACCACCGTCCGACCGCTGGCGCGCAGCGTGTCCAGCAGCATGAGTTGGTGGCGCACGTCGAGGTGATTGGTCGGCTCGTCGAGCATGATGAGGTCTGCACCCTGGGCCAGGCCACGGGCGATGACGGCGCGACGCCGTTCACCGCCGGACAGGTGGTCGCAGCGACGATCGATGAGGTGGTCAAGTCCGACCAAGGCCAGGGAATCCCGGATGATCCTTCGCTCGGAACGCTGCCCCACCTGCCACGGCTTGCGATGCGGAGTACGTCCCAGCGCAACCATCTCACCCAGCAGGAGGTCTGGCGATGGCGACTCCTCCTGCCCGACGAAGGCCATGAGCCGAGCACGTTTCATGGGGGTGTAGTCGGTGACGGAGGTGCCGTCGAGCAGGACGTCTCCGGAATTGAACTGACGCACCCCGGCGATGGATCGCAGCAGAGTCGACTTGCCGACTCCGTTGACGCCGACGATGGCGGTGAGCTCCCCCGGCTCGGCGGTGAAACTGACGTCGTCGACGATGATGCGGTCGTTGATGCGGCACTGGACGTTGCAAACTTCGAGACGTGTCATGACTCACTCGAGAATCGGTACTGGCTGCGCCCCATGAGGTACAGGAAGATGGGAGCGCCGATGAACCCGGTGACGACGCCGAGAGGCACCTCCTGTGGTGCCGCGATGACGCGGGCGCCGACGTCCACCCACAGCAGGAAGAGACTGCCGATGGCGGCGGCGACGGGCAGCATCGACCGGTGACTGGCTCCCACGAGCAGCCGTGACATGTGGGGAATGACGAGTCCGACGAATCCGATGCCGCCCGAGACCGCCACGAGCACCCCGACGAGTACCGAGTTGCCGACGAACAACGCCTTACGCACCCTGGTGTCGGGGATGCCGAGGGATCGAGCGACGTCGGTGCCAGCCGCCAGGGCATCGAGCCAACCCGAGAAGGCGATCATGAGCACCACGGACAGAGCGGTGACGATGGCTGCCACCCACAAACTGTCCCAAGTGGCACCGGACACCGATCCCAGCATCCAGTACAGCACCGACTGCGCCGCGCGCGGGTCCGAGCTGCGGAAGACGAGGAAACTCGCCAGTGCCGAGAATGCCGCAGAGAGCACGACGCCCGAGAGCACCAGCCGCAGCGGCGTCATGCCGCCCTGGGCCATGGAGATGAGGTACACCAGAACGGCGGCGCCCAATGCCCCCACCAAGGCTCCGATGGTGAGCCGGTGAGGGCCCCAGGAGGCAAACATCCCCAGGGCGATGACCGCGGTGGCCCCCACACTCGCACCGGCCGAGACACCCAGCAGGTAGGGGTCGGCAAGCGGGTTGCGCACCAGGGTCTGCATACCGCTTCCGGCCAGGGCGAGTCCGGCTCCGACGATGATCGCCAGCAGTGCCCTGGGGGCACGCAGGTCCCAGACGATGACATCGATCGTCGGGTCGGGGCCCGGCTCACCAGTGATCCTGGCACCAACCGTGTCAAGAACGCCACGCATTGGCAATGGTTCCGAACCAATGGTCAGCGAGACGACGGCGCTGACGACGATGAGCACGACGAGGATGATCACCAGGGGTGCCACCGGCAACCGACGGTCACGCTCGGCCGACCGTCTCGAGGAAGGCATAGCTGTTCCTTCTGGGTGCGAGGACCTTGATGCGAGGCCCGAACGACACAAGTCATACATGGGGTCTTCGGACTTCGGATCACTCTCGGTCGGCCCTTCCCAGGATCACTCCCAGTGGTCTTGCCGACGTCGTCACCGTCACCGCTGCGCAACAGTCCAGGATTCTCACCGGATTCACTGCGGCCTCATCGGGGCCGCACCATGTATGCGAGACAGGCTAGCACCTGTGACACGCACTTCGCGACGTGCCGTCCGCCAGCCCCTTGTCACAGACATGCCGGATCGCGTGCGGCACACGCCTCGGAACCCACCGAGCGCAATCGACGGGGTACTTCGCACCCACGTGGTAATTCAGTTCGGCAAGGTACCTCGTGCCACACCAGGTGACAGACACCACGACTCCTGACACATCTGCCACAGAGACGAACGGACCACAACACCGCCACCGACAGGATCTCCATACCGCGCAGAGCTCCCCACACTGCGAAAAGTTGTGCTCCCGCCGCCGCTTCATGCCTGGAGTACAACTTTGTGGCTGAAAAATTCTGCTCAACAGCACAAGCGCGAGGGTAAGCACAATTTTCTCGACTGGTTCAGCAGCCAGAACCACAGGGAGCAGCCTCGAAGACTGCACCCAGACACCCAATCCGAGGGTGCAAGTACAATCTTTCGGTCAAAAAGTTGTGCTCCACCGCCCCGAAAGGGGAAGTGCACTTAGCTTTCCGGTGTATCGGAACACGCTCTGCCTGACCAGGAACTTGGCGAGATGGATCATAAGGACTGAAAAAGTCAGGATGCCTCGTCACCTGTCCACAGGTAGTGAAATCCGCGACCTGCCATTGCCTCTGACGAAGGCTGCAGTACTCCGTCAGCCATGAGATCCTTGAGGACCTGTCCGACGTTGGAAGCCCACACATCCAGGATGACGCCCAATTCTGTCGTACTGATACGCCCTCGATGCCGGGCATATTGACGAGCCGTCACTGCTCTACTAGGCACTGAACGCTTCAAACCGCGATTCGCATATTCCATGTCCAGCTGCTTGTTTGCTCTCTTGGAGAGGGTAAACGCGGGGAGGGCTTCGTCGGGAACGCCGCGGATGAGCTTCAGCAAGGGTTCGCCATCACACTCCGTCTGCCGTAGAAGCTCAAGAGTTTCGTGAACTTCCTCGACGGGGACTTGCAGGTAGGGAGCAAGAATGTCCTCGTCGATCCAGAGATGATCAGTGAGGAAACGCATAACCATCAAAGTGCGGAGATTTTGCATGAGCTCGGGAACATTCATACCAGTGAGCCACGATGTCCATGCCACGTCAGGATCGACACCGGAAAGCGTCGTCACCACATAGGGACCGTCAATTTCCCGAATGGTCGGCATGCGAAGCCCCCGGCGAAGCAAATCACCAACCATACGGTCAACTCCGATACCTTCACGTTCTGCAATTCGAAGTGATGCCAAGAGCTCAGTGAGAGCAACGTTTCTGGACGTCGATGGGTGGGTGATGATGTTCTCAGCCGTCACACCTCCGAAGAATCCTCCGGGGCTGGTAACTCGCAAGACGGCTCCTTCGTGCTCGATGAGCGTTGCATCGGGCAGCCCCCATTCACGATGAGCCAACCCATTGACGATGGCCTCACGAATGGCACGTTCCGACAGCTGGCGGACCTGCCCCTCGACAAGTCCCGAAGACACATGCGATAAAGGGTTGTACGCCCGCGCGACGGCGAACGCCCGTTGGAGCTGCTCAAGCAGTGATACCCCACCAATACGTACTCGGTCACCGCTGTCCTGACCGGGCATGTCACGACGTATGTAGTCAAGGCATGGCTCGGGACGCCCCACAAAGACCAGAGCAGCAGCATTGGTGAGCTTGCCCTCACCATCAATGGCGTTCAACCGGGACAGCAACTCACGACTCGTACAGTTGGCCAATTCCACCGCCGCCTCGTCGGTGCTGGCTTGGAGGAAGGCGCGTGCTGCGTCAAGGGCAGCAGGTCGCACTTCCTCCAGGCTCACGTTTGAGAACTGCGCCGACCAGTCGTAGCGGATAGAGTACTGATGGCGGTGGTGCCATGACGTTGCGTCGATCTCCTCGCAATGATCACCAATCCGCCAGCGGATCTTTCCCTTGACCTTGATCGGTTCCAGCGCGGTGGGTGATCTGACGATCAACAACCTGGCATCGTGAACGTGGACTTCTCGGACGTCAACAGTCAACGCGCGAGAGGTGTGCTCATAGATCTTCCTCCGCAACCACTCGGTATCCAAGGATGTACCGATGAGCAATGGTCCATCATCCTTGTCATTGACTCCGACGATCAGAGCACCACCCTCAGGGGTGTTGGCCATGCACGCGGCTTCACCGGCAAGCTGCTCAGCGGCTCGTTCATCCTCACGTCGACCCAGTAGCAACTCACCGTGCTTGCCTCGTCGACTGGAATCCTCCTTGAAGTCAAGATACTTGCATTCCGGGACCCGGTGCCCTGCGTCCAAGTGCTCCAGCGCAGCGTCGATCTCAACTGCAATCGGGTCTGGCCCGAAAGTTGTTCCCATGTGAGCAGTCCACTTCCAGCTACAAGTTTGTGCCCAGAAACTTTTAACCAGGCATCCAGTCCAGACATTGAGTATAACTTTATGACTGAAAAGTTATGATCAAGCTCAGCGACGAGGAGTGCGCACACATTTTCGATGGATCTGAAGTCCCCTCACGATTGGGGAGACAACTGGCTGGCATGTTGAGACAACATGGGCCAACACAGCGGGGCGGCGGATGATTCAGTGCGGTATTTCGGTTCGGCAGGGCACCTCGTGCCACGCCAGGTGGCGAACCCCACGATCCCTGGCACATCTGCCACGGGGTCGCTGGACCACGACCCGCTCGGCAGACCGGACCACCACCTCACCCGGGCCCGCGCACACTCTCACTTACACTGCAAACAACAGTGCAAGTAACGAACATCGGGCAACGTGCCAAAGATGGCGGAGACGCTATTCGCGAACATGCCCAATGGCGGCACAGTCATCCTCGGGGTGGACGAAGCAAACGGTCGGTTCGACGTGGTGGGCGTCAAGGACATCGCAACAACGGAGGCGGGTATCGCAACACAGGCCAGGGATGCCGTCCAAGCATCACCGCATCTGGATTTTCAGACATTCACCATTGACGGCAGACAGGTGGAGGTTCTCCATGTGGACGAACAGATCGACTACGACTTGGCCGCTGCCAGGGGACGTGTCGTTGACGACCTGGAACCTGAGCTGGTGGAGTCGTATCTGACGACAGTACGCACCAGTGACCGACGATTGCGCGACCATACTGACGAGCGGATCCTGCGGATGCCGAACATGCTGACAGCATCAGGGAGAACCAGCGTTGGCAGGACTGTATGCCCTGGGTGACTATCCGCAGGGGCACTACCCGGCGCTCATGTGGCGTCAACATGACGACTACGAAGCGAAGACAGCGAGGCCCTCACCGGGCCCCAAAGATCTTCGGTCCCAACCCGCAACGAGGAGCACGTACTCGCTACACTCGTCGCAGGGGAGAGCACTGACGATCCACGAACTTGCAGACTACGCGGGACTGACAACTGGTCAGGTGCGTTACGCTCTGGCGTTGCCGCTCAAGGAAAGACTCGTCGTCATGGATGGCCGCCAAGGTGCCCGGACGACCTGCTACCGAATCCATACCGTATGCTGAACCATCCACACCTTCACTCACACTGCAACGCTTGCAGTGTGAGTTGCAGTCTGGCGACCCACCCGCCAGGCCTGGAACACATGTGAACGGCGTGGAGCTGGGCACCAGAACAGACACAGTCGGGAAACGGGGGCGCCTGCAGCTGGCTCACCCCCAACGATTGGGGGGTGCCACGGGGGACGGAGTATCGCTGACCGTACGGGCCAGCCACATGGGGGACCGGCACACGGCCTCAGCCCCAGAAGGATTCACCCTCCCAGGTTCCCAGCGATACCACCGGTACGACCTGACCGGAGATGATCGACCCCTCGTGGGGAACCCGTGGGAGGTTCGCCGGGGCGGCCAACGTCATCGGGATCGAAGTGTCACCGACGATCCGGTACCAATCGACGTCGGTGAGTTCATTGGTGCGCTTCTCGACCCGCTTGCAGACCATCGTCATCTCGGCGACGGCGCTGGCCTCCCCGCGAGTGGCGCGACCGGCATTAATCTCCATCAGCCACGGGCTGATCAGGGTTCCGGCGGCGAACTGCAGATCACCGGTACCGCCCAGAGACCCCTCGTGAGAGCGTCCGTACTCCTCCTCGGACTCGAAAACCCGCAGCATCTGATTGGCGACGGCGCCCACCCTCAGATGCTCGATGAAGCGTGGGGTGTCGTCACCGGGTTCGGGGCACAGCGGTATCTCAACCGGGTCGTCAACATTGGCCAGGAAGCGCGCCAGGTGCTTGCGGTTGGCGGCGGGCAGCTTGAGCACCGACTCCCCGGTGAGCATGGATGCCAAGTTGGCGTGGGAGTAGATGTCGACCAGTGCCACCGTCGAGCTGAACCGCACCAGATCGGCGGGGTGAGTCGTCGGGGCGACGAGGGAGGCCATCGTCTCGATCTCGTCGCGATCCTTCTGCTTCATGAGCGCCAGCCGCGCCCCGGACGGATCGGTGTAAGCAGCCAGCAGGTCGAACCCTCCGACGTCCTCCACCCCGACAGCACCAGCCTCAGCCGCGGAATTGACGAGGACGTCGAGATCGGAGGCGTCGAAGCCCAGGGCATGTAGGTCATGGGAGATCACCCGACGATGATAGGCAGGAAAGCCCTGAACCGTCATCGTCGGGGAATCCCTCCTCGACAGATTCAGCCCTGCAAGGCTCGCAGCACCTCGTCACGCAGCTTGGCGGAGCGACGCGGGGTACGGTCGCCGACGACGCTGACCGTCATGCCACCAGCCCTCTCGGTGGCCGGGGTGAAGGCACTGCCCTTGCGTCCCTTGTCACCACGCACACAGAAGACGCCGCGCTTATCGGCCTCCTCGGCCACCAAGGCGTTCACCTCGGGATCGTTGGTGAGGGCCTGGACGAACCAGACGCCGTCAAGATCCTCGACCTGGAAGGCGCGACGCTCCAGGTCCACCAATCCCTTGCGGGACATCCGCGTGAGCTGGATACCGGAGTTCGGGGCGACGACGTGGACCTCGGCCCCGGCCTCGAGCAGCCTCACGACGCGGCGTTCGGCAACGTGCCCGGCACCGACGACCAGAACCTTGCGGCCCTGCAGACGCAGACCCGTCATGTAAACCGGGGCTCCCTCCCCCAGGCCCACCTCGTCAAGGGGTTCTCGGTAGCGATCGACGACGACGTCAGCGACCTCGTCACAGTCACCGATGACCGGGGCGATGCGGATCTCGACGCCGGGATGGCTGGCCTGCCAGGCCTCCACCTGCTCGGTCATCCACACGTGCAGCAGCCCCGGGAAGAGGAAATTGCCCTGCACGACGATCTGATCGGCACCCTGGGCAGCCAGGGCGGAGAGGGCCTCGGGAACCGACGGACGGGTCACCTGGATGAAGGCCGGTTCAACCCGGTCAAGGTCGTTCTCCTCCCAGAACATCCTCGTCAGGGTGTAGTGGGAAGCGTTGGCATCGGGCACGAGAGCTCCGCGTCCCACCAACACCACGGCCGTGTCGCGGGAACGCCACTCCTCGCGTCCCTCACCGGCAGCGAGGGTCTCGGCGAGACGACGGTTGAGGGCCTTGCGCATCCGCACGTCCGGCAGCAATGGGGCGGAATACATGACGCGTGCGTCCCCACGGCCCTCGTCGATGGCCTCTGGAATGTCCTCCCGGACGTGACCGCCGGTGTTGAACATCAACGGAACGACGACGGCGGCTGCCGGGTCCTCGTCACCGTCAGCGCCCTCGGGAACCTCCGGTGTCTGGGCGACGGCGGCACGGACGGCGTCCGGGATGCTGGGCTCGGCGAGCTCGACGAACCCCAGCTCGACCGGGATGCCGGGCAGTTTGCCGGCGATGCGCTCGGCCAGGGCGCGACACTCGGCCACGCCGGACTCGTCACGGGTGCCATGTGCTGCGATGACCAGCGGGGTCCCACTGGCGAGTGGATCGGTCATTTCGACTCCTTCGTCTCGGCGTTCTTCTCGGACCCGGACATGCGGGTCGAGTGGACCGGCGGCTTGGACAGGTAGGTCTTCTCGTCAGCCTTGGGCAGGTCCTTGTGCGTGTAGTTCTTGCGAGCCTCACCGGTGACGTGGCCGTCCATCCAGTGGTAGTCACGTGGGGTGACCATGAGGCGTCGTCCGTCTCCGGAGCTCACGTACTTGGTCGTCGTCGAACCCACGACGACAAGGGTCGTCATGCCGACCCATTCGGGCTTGAACTCCTCGAGGGTGGACATGATCACCTCCTGCTGACGACGCTCGGCATGGGAGACGATCGCCACCGGGGTGGACGGCGGACGGTGCTCAGCCATGATCGCCAGGGCGTCGGGGAGCTGATGGGTTCGGGTACGTGAACGCGGGTTGTAGAAGGTGGTGACGAGATCCCCCTCGGCAGCCGCTCTCACCCTCTTGAGGATGAGATCCCAGTCGGTGTGCAGGTCCGAGAGACTGATCGTGGCGTGATCATGGCCCAGCGGAGCACCGAGGATCGCCGAGATGGCGAGCTCGGCGGTGACACCGGGAACGATCTCGACGTCGATGCCATCGGTGCCCATCTCCAGGGTCGGGGAGGCCATGGCATAGATGGCCGGGTCGCCGCCGCACACGAAAGCCACGTTGCGACCGTCGCGGGTCGCGTCAATGGCCGCCTGGGTGCGCTCCTCCTCGGTGCCCATCTTGGTGGCCAGGATTGTGGCACCCGGACGCACCAGGTCGCGGATCTGACGGACGTAGGGGGCATAACCCGCTATGAAGGTGGCATTGCGGATGGCATCGACGGCGCGCGGGGTGAGAAGATCTCGCGAGCCGGGCCCGAGGCCGACGACCGAGAGGTGACCACGAGCCGGGATGCGACCGACGGCGCAGGTGGCCTCGGGAGTCTTGGTCTTGTGGACCAGCAGCTCGGCTCCCTGGCACAGCACGGCAGCCTCGCTGACACTCGGTGTGCCGACCTCGCGTGCGACGACGTCGGAGGGAGTCGGGACATCCTGGGCGGCCAGCTCCTCCGCGGACTCGGTGCGGTAATCGACGCCGAGCTGATTCGCCAGCTTCACGAGACCGAGCTCACCGGCCTTGACCTCGTGGGAGACCAGACGAGTGACCGATCCAAGAGCCAGACCGTTGTCAGCGAGGGTCTTCTCGAGAAGCTCTCGCAGCGGTTCGACCTCGGTGCCCTTGTTACATCCCATCCCGACGACCAGGCAGTTCGGGTGCAGGACGACGGTGGGCAGGTCGTCACCATGGTCAGTCCGAATTCGCTCTGCGACCCGCTCGGAGACGATGATTCGGGCGACCGGGGATTCAGCATCCTCGGTGACGTTCTTGGGCAGTGGGGGCAGCGGCCAGGGCTGTTCGCGGATGACCAGCACCGGGCGTCCGGCGATGATCGATCCGGTCACCCCGGCGACGTCACCCTCGTAGGCCCAACCGAGCTGATCGAGGGCCGGGACACCGAGGGAGTCGGTGGCGGTGGACACGACGGCGGTGCCGCCGAGAGCCTCGGCGATGGTGCGGGAGAGCTCGTTGGCCCCACCGACGTGGCCACCCACCAATGGGATGGCGAAACGGCCGGCCTCGTCGACGACGACCACACCCGGGTCGGTCTTCTTGGACTCCAGCAGCGGGGCGATGATGCGCGTCGTGGCACCCAGGGCCAGGTGGGAGACGATGAGGTCGCACTCGCCCCAGGCCGCCGCCAGCCCGGTGCGGGACGGTCCGACGTACTTCTTGGTCTCGCGCTTGAGCACGTGGTCGATGGCCTCGGCGTGGGCCGCCGCGGCGTCGGAATTGATGATCTGTCCGATGATCGGGTCACGGTCCGAGCCGTCCGGGTTGGTGTCGACGCCGGGCTGGGGGGCCTCGGGAGCATTGACGTTGACGTCACCGGCCAGCTCCGGGTTGATGCCCAGGGCCGCCGGGGAGTCCGGATGATGCTCGAGGACCAGCACGACGTTGGGGCTGAGGATGTCCGCGTCAGCAATGACGGCCCTGGCTGCTTCCTCGTCGAGGACACGCACCCGCTGGCCCTCCTCACCGATCTTCTCAGCGAGGACGAAGGTCTTGCCGCGACCCGCGAGCCCGTCGACCAATTCCGCCAGGCCTCGGTTGGGGGCTGTCAGCACGCCCACCTTGGGATGGATCTTGGCAAGCCGGATGGCGGTCTCGATGTCCTTGGAGTGTGAGGAGACGAACTGGGCGTCGTCCCAGGGCAAGGCCACGGCGGCGAAAGCAGCCTGCAAGGAGGTCGGGGCCGTCACGACCTCGACCTTGAGACCGGCCTGGCGGATACGTCGCACCACACCGAAGAAGAGCGGGTCACCGGAGGCGATGACAACGACGTTGGCGTCGTCGGGCAGGGACTGAACTCGCTCGACGGCAGGGCCGATGAGGCCGAGCTTCTGACGCTTCTCGTCGGGAACGTTGAGGGCGTCAAGGTGACGCTGACCTCCGACGACGAGGTCAGCATCGGCGACCTCCTGGCGCAAGGAGTCGGAAATGGTACCGAGATATCCGTGGACGCGAATCATGAATTGTCCTTCGTGTCGGAGTTCGTGGGGTTCTGGTCGTAGACGCCGCGAGTGCCGTGGGCCTTGAGGTCAGCGCGGGCCTGGGCGTCAGCTCCGCGGTATTCGTGACGGAAACCGGGGTGGTAGAGGTGGCTGCGAGTCTTGATCGGGCCCTCTGCCAGGGCCGGTCCGACGAGGACGACGGCGTGCTTCCACAGCTTGTGGTTGCGCATCGTCTCCGAGAGGTGGGCCAGGTCGCAGCGGAACATGATTTCCTCGGGCCAGCTGACCGCGTACCCGATGATGCAGGGAGTCTCGGGCAGGTAGCCTCCCTCCAGCAGGGCATCCTGAAGAGCCTTGTTACGGGCCGCGGAAAGGTAGATCGCCATTGTCGCACCGTGACGGGCGAAGGAGGCGACGGTCTCCCCGTCGGGCATGGGGGTCCGCCCGCCCTCCAGTCGGGTGAGGACGAGTGACTGGGATACCTCTGGGACGGTGATCTCGACGTCCATCCGGGCGGCAGCGGCCGAGAAGGCCGAGATGCCCGGGATGGTCTCGAAGTCGATACCGATGCGACGACACAGGTCGCGCTGCTCGGCGGTGGCGCCATAGATGGACGGGTCACCGGTGTGGACCCTCGCCACCACCAGCCCCTCGTCACGGGCGCGGGTGTAGAGAGGCTCGAGGTCCTCCAGCGGGATGGAGGCGGAGTCAATGAGCTCGGCTCCCGCCTTGTGACGGGCCACCATGTCGGGGTGAACGAGGCTGGAGGCCCAGATGATGATGTCAGCGGTCTCGATGACACGGGCTCCGCGCAGGCTCACCAGGTCCGGAGCGCCCGGTCCGGCACCGACGAAAACGACCCTGCCTGCTCCCTCGGGGATCTCCCGCCACGGTACCGGAGGCGGCTCGATGGCGTTGTGGTCCAGATCCTCCAAGACCCTCTCAGAGGCGTGCTGAGTGGGTCGTGCAGCTTGAGGTTCGTTCACAGTTTTCCTCCCGTGATGGTGCGCTCTGGAGTGGTGAGGACGGTCGAGAAGTACGGCAGAGCCTGAGTATCAGCGACCTCACCGAGGGTGACGATCTGCTCGGACTCCAGCGTGACGTCGGTGCCGATGACAGCCTGACGATCCCGCTGCCGCAGCTGCTCGACAACGTCTGGGAGTTTGCGTCCCCCCTTGTAAATCGCCACTGAGTCGACGAGGTCGAGGACCTGGCAAAGTTTTTCCATCCCGACGGTGGCCGGGACGAGGGCCAGGACCTCCTTGCCCTCCACCAGCGGGCGCCCGGACGCCGCCGACAGGGCCTGCATGGCGGTGACACCTGGGCTCAGCTCGACGCTGACGTCGGGGAGTCTCTCCTCGACATTGGCGCGCAGGTAGGTGAAGGTGGAGAAGACCGTCGGATCGCCGACGGTGGCCAGGGCGACAGTGCGAGCCCCTTCGTCGAAGGCCGTGATCGCCGCATCGGCGGATACCTGCCAGGAGGCCCTGCGCTTCTCGCCGACACCAGACCTCTCCCGCATGGAGAAGGGGATGCGCTTGATGCGCTCGACGATCTCCGGGGCGACGGCAGTGATGATGGTCTCGGCACGTCCGGGACCGTCGGTGGTGGCCTCGGTGTAGGGCACGAGGATGACATCAGCCTCGCGCAGGATGCGCACGGTTCTCAGGGTGACCAGCTCTGGGTCACCCGGCCCCACTCCGACCCCGATGAGGGTTCGTCCCGACTTGTGGTCAGGATGTACAGGGGCATAGCTCATGACGGCCTCCTCAGGTGTCCTCGCCCGATGACGTGCGCAACGAACCGTTCGAGTGTCTGGCTGCCATCACCGCGGCGATGGTCACAGTGGCGGGACCGCGCCGGACTCACACCGGCTTCCTCGAGATCGGTCGTTGTATCGATCCTCCCACATCGTGGCACCACACCACGACACGGCCGGGGTCAGCTCCCGCCTGCCAGGGAGAACAGACGGTCAAGACCGAGATGCTCCTCAACGGCGTCGGCCAGCACGTCGATCATCTGCTCGCGGCGCTGCCCATACCCGATGGCACCCTCCACCGGGTGCCACGCCGATCCGGCATGCTCGGCAGCCTCGGCCAGCCAGGCGCGCCGGAAATCGTCACATTCGAAGGCACCATGCCACATCGTCCCCCAGACACTTCCGACGCGGACTCCGTCGAGGAAGGGCTCCCCCGCCGACAGGTCGACATCCATTCGGCCGTGATGGATCTCGTAGCCGCCGACCTCGATCCCCCGCCAGGATCCGCTCGGGATGGCCAGGGTCTTGTCGGCACCGAAGGTCACCTCGACCGGCAGTAGCCCGAGTCCCTCGGTTCGCTCGGTCGGCGATTCCTGACCCTCGGGGTCGAGGATGAGGCGGGTGAGCATCTGGTAGCCGCCACAAATGCCCAGCACAGTGCGACCTTGACGGGCACGGCGGGCCACGACCTCAGCGATTCCGGTGGACCTCAGCCACTCCAGATCACGCACGGTGGACCGCGATCCGGGCAGGACGAGCACGTCGGCCAGTTCGCAGGTGTTGGGGTTGGTCGTCACCTGGACGTCGACCCCGGCCTCGGCGGCCATGGCGTCGACATCGGTGGCGTTGGAGATTCTCGGCAGCCGGACGACGGCAACCCGCAGATCGTCGGTGGAAACGGAGTTCCCGTCGTGACGCCAGCGTCCCACCTCCAACGCATCCTCACCGTCGAGCCACACCTCGGGGACCCAGGGCAGCACCCCAAAACTCGGCATTCCGGTGCGACGAGTGATCTCTTCCAGACCAGGAGCGAGAACGGACTCATCACCGCGGAATTTGTTGATGACGTACCCGGCCAGCAGGGAACGGTCCGCGTCGTCGAGCAGCGCCCAGGTGCCGAAGAGGCTGGCGAGCACCCCGCCGCGGTCAATGTCCCCGACGAGCACCACCGGCAGGCTCTTCTCCCTTGCCAGTCCCATGTTCGTGTAGTCACCGGCACGCAGGTTGATCTCGGCCGGGGAGCCCGCACCCTCGCAGATGACCATGTCGTGGGCGGCGGAGAGCTCGTCGTAGGCGGCCCATGCGGCTTCCGCGAGGTGACGTCGTCCGGTGGCGTACTGTCCCGCTTCCAGCACGCCTCCCGGCGTGCCACGCAGCACGATGAAGGAGCGACGATCGGTGCCAGGTTTGAGCAGCACCGGATTCATGGCTGATTCCGGAGTCACCCTGGCGGCGCTGGCCTGCAGGTACTGCGCCCGGCCGATCTCGGACCCGTCGGGGCAGACCATCGAATTGTTCGACATGTTCTGGGCCTTGTAAGGAACGACGTCGATCCCGCGACGCCACGCGGCCCGGCAGAGGGCAGTGACGACCAGCGACTTCCCGGCGTCAGAAGACGTTCCGGCGACGAGGATTCCACTCATCTCACTTCTCCTTCGCGCTCGAGTCGTAACGACGAGGCAGGATGCCGCCGTAGAACCTGAGGTGGGCGATGGCCGCTACGCCGAGGCAGGCGGCAGCCGTCGCCATCCCGGTGACCCCGGTGACGAGGTCGGCAGCGTCCGCGACCTTCCGACCGTCCGGGCGTGCGCCGTCTCCCAGCAGGGGACGATCCTCGTGACGATTGCCGTAGTAGACATTGCGTCCGCCCAGTTGCACCCCGAGGGCGCCCGCCCAGGCCGACTCGCACCATCCCCCGTTCGGACTGGGGTGATGGCCATGATCACGCATCATGATCTGCACTGCCCGACGCCGGTCTCCCCCGACGGTGGGCGCCAGCAGGCAGGCGAACAGTCCGGTCAGCCGGGCGGCAGGGAGATCCAGCAGATCGTCAAGGTGGGCGGCAACCTTCCCGAAGTTCTCGTAACGCTCGTTGTGGTGTCCGATCATGGCATCGAGGGTGTTCGCCCCTCGATGTACCAGCATTCCCGGTACTCCGGCCACGGCTCCCCACCACAGGGATGCCACGGCGGCGTCGGCGGTGTTCTCGGCCATGGACTCCACGGTCGCCCGAGCCAGTTCCGGCTCGTCGAGCTGGTCGGCGTCACGGGAGCACAGGTGGGACAGCTGCTCGCGGGCCCCGGCCAGGTCGTCCTCGTCGAGCCGGACGTACATTCGCTGACCTTCGTCGGCCAGCGAGGTCGCCCCGATGACCGCCCAGGTCGTCGCAGCCGTCGTGATCACGCGCAGCATCGGGTGTTTCGCGGTGACCTTCTCGACCCCTGCCCCCAACAGGGCCAGAGGGACGAGACATGCAGCCACATGAGCACCGCCACGCGCGACGGAGTCGGCCCAGTCACGCTTCTCGAGGGCAGCGGCGGCATTGCCAAAGACCGCCACCGGGTGGTGTTCCTGCGGATCACCGAACAACCGATCGGCGACGACACCTACTCCCAGCCCCACTGCCCGGGCGGCCAACCCGAGCCCACGACGACGGTCACGATGACACAGCATGCCCACACCCTAGAGCAGCGGCCCGGACTGATGAGGAGAGGAGTCGCTGATGAAGGGTCCAGAGGGATTGGTACCCCGCCCCACGAAAGGACTGACCAGTGCGGCCTAATCCAGCAGGAGCCGACCGACACCTCATGCGGGCTCTGGGTTGACGGCATGTGGTGACGGGCACCGGGACCGCACCACACGAGCAGCCACGAGTCAGAGGTTTGGTGTTGGTTCGACGCGGGGAGTGGGTGTCGGGCGCTTTCACGGTGCCTCCTTGAACTGCCTGACACAAACCTGGACAATCGGTGGTTCCAAAAGCTGGGAGCACTTCCGCCTTCACAACCAGCCGCGTCTCCTGGCCTCGGCAACTGCCTGGGCCCGATTGACGCTGTTGGTCTTCGCGATCGCTGAGGACACGTGGTTACGGACCGTTCCGGTCGACAGGGAGAGCTTCCTCGCGATGACGGCGATCGGCTCCCCCGACTCCGCCTCCCGCAACACACCTCGCTCCCTCTCCGTCAACGGGTTGTACCCCTCCAGCAGGGACTCTGCGGCCAAGGATGGGTCGATGACGCGGCCTCCCTGATGAACCTTGCGCACTGCCTGGGCCAGTTCGGAGGCCGGGGTGTCCTTGACGACGAATCCCGCCGCCCCGGCATCCATCGCCCGGCGCAGGTACCCGGGGCGTCCGAAGGTGGTAACGATGAGAATCTTGACGTCAGCCCCAGCCAAGCGGTCCGCCACCTCGATGCCGTCCATTCCGGGCATCTCGATGTCGAGCAGCAGCACATCGGGACGGGTCTTCTCAACCGTCAGGACGACCTCGTCGCCACGACTGCACTGGCCGACCACCTCGATGTCGGGTTCCAGGGAGAGCAGAGCGACAAGGGCACCGCGTACCAAGGCCTGATCATCGGCGAGAACGAGTTTGATCGACTCGTCGGTCATAACACCACCACCTTGGTTCCCCGACCATTGTCCCCCGAACCGATGTCCAGCTGCCCACCGACGCCCTCGACCCGACGCCTCATCCCCGCCCGACCGGAACCTTCCTCGGCGTCGCCGACACCGATGCCGTCATCGATGATGCACATCCGGTCGTCGGACAGATCGATCCAACAGCACCTGGCCTGAGAGTGGCGGATGATGTTGGTGACGGCCTCACGCACCACCCATCCCCACACGGCGTCATGGTCGGACTCACCGGTCCGCTCGTCGCGGACCCGAAGGGAGATGCCAGCTGTCGTCAGGGCTGTCGCCGCGGTGGCGAGTTGGGAGTCCAGGTCAGCCTCGTTGAGGTCACTGACCAGGCCTCGAACCTGCGCCAGGGCCTCGCGAGTCAGGTTGTGCGTGTCCGCTGCCTGTTCCTTGGCAGCCTCCGGGTTGATGTCGATGAGTTTGCCGATGAGTTCGGCTTTCATGGAGATCACCGTCAGGCTCTGGCCGAGAAGGTCATGGACGTCGGAGGCGATCCTCTCCCGCTCGGCATAGGTGGCCTCGATCTTGTGCTGCTTGTTCTGCTCGAGTCGGTTGTTGCTCCACACCCGACTGATGCATCCGGCCAGCAGAATCATGGCCATTGACGGCAGTCCGATGAGCCACCACTGTCGCTGGTCGTCGATGATCCGGGCCACCAACAGCGCGGCGACCTCGAGCACGAGGATCATCAGGACTGCGGATGTCGACATTAGGAAGAGGGTGAAGGCCAGCGGAAAGGCGAACATCTCGACGGCCGCCGGCGGATCGACGAGGGCCACCCCGCCGTTGAGCAGGCATATCACGGCCAGAAATGCCCAGGGCCAGCGAGGCATCCAACGTCGCGAGAGCCAGGTCTCCAGCGTGTCGACCCCCAGCCAGAATCCCAACAGGTAGACCAGCACGAAGAGGCCGATGAGGACGAACCCGGTGACCCGCTGGGACCTCACGAGCTCGGGGTTGGCAGCTATGTGCTCGATGGGGTAAGCAAGGAAGATCGTCCAAATCCCGGCGTACAAGGTCTGCGTCCCGCGCGCGCCCCATATCGACAGCGAGCGTCTGGAGCGTTTGCGCATCGGCCTGTTCTCCTCCCAACTGGCCTCTCAGCAGTCCCTGTGACGGCGGGAGACCAGCCATGCCAACACGACGAAGACAACAGCCCACGCCACTGCGCTGATGATGGCACGGAAGAGGTCGACCTCGACCGGCCCCTGGGTCGTCATCTCGTATCCTCCCATGATCGGCCACCGCGGCAGCAGGTTGACACCCCACAGCGGGGTGAAGCGGGAGAGCTTGAGCATGAACCCGCCCAAGGGCATGAAGACATTGCCGAGAAAAGCGAAGGCCAGCACGAAGAAGGACACCAGGGAGGCAGCGTTCTCGTTGCGGATGAGTATCGCCATTCCAAGACCGAAGATGGTGTAGGGAACGCAGCACACCCATGCCAGGAGGAAGGTCCACAGCCATCCGATGCCGTCGATACGCGCACCCGAGAGGGCGCCGGCGAGCAGCACGAGGGCCACCGGCACGGCCGCGACGACCTGGATCGAGACGATCTTGGTGACGAGGTAGTTCCACTGGGTCATCGGGGTGGTCGCCAGCTGCCGTCCCCATCCCGCCTGTTGCTCCAGAGCCGACGACGACCCCAGACCTGAGGCGGCGGTGGCAGTGCCATAGAGGGCCATCGACGCCATCACCGCGGCATTGACGTTTCCATGTGCCACCAGGATGGTGCCGTAGTCCTGGATTGCACCGAAGAGCACGTACATCGCGACCGGCATGACGAAGGCGAAGATGATGATCGACGGGGTGCGAACCATCCGCCGGATGTCGAGAAGGGAGTAGGTGATGTTCATGAGGCACTCTCCGCCCGGTCGATGCTCTCGCTGGTGAGTGAGAGGAATGCGTCCTCCAGAGTGGTGCGGGCGACCAGCACGTCGTGGGCCTCGGTGTGGTTGAGCAAATGGCGCACCAACTCGTCGGAGTCGTCGGTGGTGAAGGTGACGGTGTCGGACTTGATGTCGTAGTGGTTGACGTAGGGCAGGCGATCGAGGGTCGCGGGATCCACGTCGGGCCAGACGACGGTCACCGTCGAACCGGAGACCGACGCACGGATCTCGGCGATCGGTCCGTCTGCGATGATGCGGCCGTGGTTGATGAGGATGACCCGGTCGGCGAACTCGTCCGCCTCGGCAATGTAGTGGGTGGCGAAGATGATGGTGCGGCCGTCGTCAGCGGCCTTGTGCATCTGGGCCCAGAAGTGACGCCGTCCATCGACGTCGAGACCCATCGTCGGCTCGTCCAGAACCAGGAGATCCGGATCGGGCAGCATCGCCAGGGCGAAGCGCAACCGCTGTTGCTGACCGCCTGAACACTTTCCGACCTTCCGGGAGGCGAAATCCTCCAGCTCCCAGACCCGCATCTGCTCATCGATCCGGGAGCGCGGGAGCTTGAAGGTCGATCCGATGACTCGCAGGGTCTCGTGGACAGTGAAGTTGTCGAGCAGGCCACGGGTCTGTTGTACCGCCGAGACCCGGCCGGATCGAGCCCCCTCCTCGGCGTTCCGGCCCATCAACTCGACTCGGCCGGAGGTCGGGTCGGTGATCCCCAACAACATGTCGATGGTTGTCGTCTTGCCGGCGCCGTTGGGGCCGAGGAAGGCGACAACCTCCCCTTGCTTGATGGTGAAATTGATGTGGTCGACGGCCGTCAGGTGTCCTCCCTTGGCAGGGAAGGCCTTGACGAGATCCTCGACGACCACCGCTGTTTCGTTCATGCCTCCATGACACCCCACCAGGCGTGGTTCCGCCCATGGTCCGGCGTCACGACTTCGCCATGACATTCGTCATGGGGGGGTTAGGCTACGGCAATGACTCGAATCGTCCTGGTACGCCACGGCCAGTCCACCTGGAACCTGGAGCACCGCGTCCAGGGACAGACGATGGAGGTCCCCCTGACCAGGAGAGGCCATCGTCAGGCCGGTGAGGCCGGACGGAAGGTCGCCGTATTGGTGCCTCGTCACACCGCACTGCTGAGTTCGGACCAGAAACGTGCCCTGCAGACCGCTCAACGTGTGGGTTGCGCGATCGGGTCGACACCTCAGGCTGACGCCCGGCTGCGGGAGCAGTACTTGGGTGACATGGAGGGCAAGCTGTCCAGTGAACTGCACGAGATGCCGATCCCCGAGGATGCCGACATTGCCGAGGTCGGCTGGGGTGGCGGGGAGTCACTTCTCGACGTCTGGCGACGCTGTCGCGATCTGTTGGACGAGCTTGCCCAGAATCCCCCCGAGGCCGTCGTCATGGTCAGTCACGGGGACACCCTGCGCGTCATGCTGTCGGCCCTGTCCGGAGGCACCCACCATGACTGCGACTACTCCCTCGCGCTGACGAATGGGATCGTCATGTACCGGGATATCGACCTGCACGAGCTGGTGGAGAGCCTTCCGGACCTGTGAGATTCCGTGCCGGGGAATCTCACAGTCTCACGAGCATCTTCCCGGTGTTGGCACCCTCGAGCATGTCGATGAAGGCCTTGGGTGCCGCGTCGAGGCCATCCCGGTAGGTCTCGTCCCAGTGGATCTCGTCGTTCGCCAACCACTGGGCCATCTTCTGCTGGAACTCCGGACGGACTTCCTCGGCGTACTTGGCGATGACGAAACCCCGCAGCGTCAGCCGCTTGCCGATGGCCAGCCCCAGATTGCGCGGGGCACACGGCGGCTCGACGGAGTTGTACTGGGAGATCGCCCCACACATGGCCACGCGACCATCGGTGTTGAGGTGGTTGATGGCGGCCTCCAGGTGGTCTCCCCCGACGTTGTCGTAGTAGACGTCGATGCCGTCGGGAGCGGCCTGCCCGAGCAGGTCGGTCACCGGGCCGTCGTGGTAGTTGAAAGCAGCGTCGAAACCAAGGTCACGCAGTCGGGCAACCTTGGCATCGGTGCCGGCAGAGCCGATGACCCGAGTCGCCCCGAGCAGGCCTGCCAACTGGCCGACCATCGAGCCGACGGCCCCGGCGGCGCCGGAGACGAAGACGGCATCTCCGGCCTTCATCTCCGCGGCGCGGGTCAGACCCGCGTAAGCGGTGAGCCCGGTCATGCCCAGAACACCAAGGTAGGCCGAGGCGGGTGCGATGTCGACGTCGATGGCCCTCGCATCGGAGGCGTCAAGAACCGCGTGTTCACGCCATCCGAGCTGGTGGACGACGCGCATGCCTTCCAGAATGCCTTCGCTGCGCGACGCGATGACGGTGCCGACCGCTCCGCCGTCGAGGGGCTGGTCGACTTGGAATGGTGGCACGTAGGACTTGACGTCGTTCATCCGGCCGCGCATGTACGGGTCGACCGACATCACCTCATTGGCGACGAGGATCTGCCCGTCGGCCAGTTCGGGAAGGGGGATCTCCTCGATGCGAAAATTGTCCTCGGTCGGTGCACCGTGTGGTCGGGATGCGAGATGGACAGCGCGGGTGGAAGTCAGATGGGTGGTGCTCATGGGAGTGTTCCTCTCTCGACGCCGGTCAACATCTCGACCATCGCACGCCTCATGCCACCAGACCAGCAGATTCCGCGGAGGGTGATCGCCGGTCATGCACAATGGGGTCATGGCCGAGATCAGGATCCTTCGCACTGACATCACCACTCTCGATGTCGACGCCGTCGTCAATGCGGCGAACCGTCGGCTGGCTGGCGGCGGAGGGGTCGATGGCGCCATCCACCGGGCTGCAGGGTCTGAGTTGTCGGCGGCTTGTCGCAAGCTCCGCGAGACCACCCTGCCCGACGGCCTACCCACGGGGCAGTCGGTGGCCACCACCGCGGGAAAGATGACTGCCAAGTGGATCATCCACACCGTCGGTCCGGTCTGGGCGAAGACCATCGACAAGTCTGACCAGCTCGCCTCCTGCTACCGCACGTCCCTGCAGGTGGCTGACAAGATCGGTGCGAAAACCGTCGCCTTCCCGACGATTTCGGCAGGGGTGTACGGCTATCCCATGGACGAGGCCACCCGCATCGCCGTCGAAACATGCAAGGAGACCGACACCTCGGTGGAGACGATCTACCTCGTCGCCTTCAACGCCGAGGCCGAAGCGGGATACCGCTGCGCCCTTGGAAACGGATGATCGGAATTCTCATCCAGCCAGATCGTTGAGGATTCGCTCCAACACGACGGCGTGGTTGACCTCGCGGTCGCCGGCACCGAAGAGCAGGATCACCTCGTCGTGGTCGGCGCACTCGTCAACGAACTTCTTCGCTGCTCCCGACTCGTCGAGATCAGCCTCGTAACGGCCTGCAAACTCGTCGAACCGGTCAGCGTCGTGGTTCCACCAGGTGCGCAGTTCCGAGGAAGGGGCCAGATCGGTGCGACGCTCATCGAGCTCAGCATCGTCCTTCTTGACCCCTCGCGGCCACATGCGATCAACGAGGACCCGATATCCCTTGGCCGGGCCCGCCTTGAGGTCGTCACGGATATTCACTGCGCGGAAGGTTGTCATGCCTTCCACTGTGTCACGCCGGGATCAAGCCTTCTTCTTGGACTTGAAGAAGAGGGGGGCGAGGATGACGACGAGCAGGATGATGGCCACCCAGTTCGCAATCTTCGCATAGTATTTCAGTGCGTCAACGATGGGATCACCGACTCCCCACCCCAGAGTGAGGTAGCCCAGGTTCCAGACTGTGGCGGCGACGAAGTCCAGCGCGACGAACCACTTCACCTTCATCCCGGAGGCACCCGTCAGGACGAAGACCACCGGCATGATCGGCAACGGAATCGGCACATAGGCGACGAGAACACCCAGCCAGCCGAGCTTGCGAGCCCACCTCTCCGCCTGGTCGTAACGGCGTCGGGACCGCTCAGATCGTCCGGCCCAGACCTCGATCATCCCTCGGCCCCACAGCTTTCCGGCCCACCAGTAGACCCAGTCAAGTTTGATCGACATGATCGAGCCCAACAGCAACCACCACAGCCAGTGCGGGGCCTGATTGACCGATGCCAGAGCTCCGGTCGCCGCTGCACCGGTACGGGATCCCGTGAGCCCCACGAGGATCGGCGGATCAAGGCCGAGCAGCCAACCACGCAGCGGGAGCATGGCCAACGAGAAGATGCCAAGGAAGCCGATCCACCCCATGCACCAGTAATCGGAACGGCCTGGCTTGTGGTTCCAGGGCATGCCCTCGGCCTTCCACCACTCCTCGTCCTCGGCGGAGTCGTTACCGGCGGCGGACCTCTCCAGTTCATTCTCGGCCGCGGCAAGGGCGGTGGCGGCCACGGCGAAGGAATCCTTCTCCCCCGCAGCCGCAGTACTCATCTCGTCCTGCACGCCGTCGAGGATACCCAGTGCAGGTGACAGTCCTGCAGCTGCGATGTCTGCCGAGAGGGGAACACACTTCTCCTGACCTCGTACGGACGGTAGCGTGATCCCTCAACCGGCGTCACCCACAGCACACGCGAACTGGCCGGGCGGGGAAGGACCGCATGATCCGTTTCGACCACGTCAGCAAGCGTTTCGACGAGGGCACTGTCGCCGTCGAGAATTTTGACCTGGAGGTGGAATCCCACCACCTGGTCGTCTTGCTAGGGTCCTCCGGATGCGGAAAGACCACCCTGCTGAGGATGGTCAACCGAATGGTCGATCCGTCCGAGGGCCGAATACTCATCGACGACACCGACGTCGCCATGGTTGATCCGGTCAAGCTGCGTCGTCAGATCGGATACGTCATGCAATCGGGTGGGTTGCTCCCCCACCGAACCGTGGTCGACAACATCGCCACAGTGCCGCTTCTCTCCGGGACTTCCCGGAGCGCTGCCCGCTCCCGAGCCATGGATCTGTTGGAGAGGGTCGGCTTGGACTCCTCGTTGGCCCGCCGCTACCCCACCCAGCTGTCCGGCGGTCAGCGCCAGCGGGTCGGAGTGGCCCGGGCCCTTGCCGCCAACCCTGACATCCTCCTCATGGACGAGCCCTTCGGCGCCGTCGATCCGGTGGTGCGTGCCGAGTTGCAGCAGGGTCTTCTACGTATCCAGGAGGATCTCGCCAAGACGATCGTATTCGTCACCCATGACGTCGACGAGGCCTTCTTGCTCGGCGACGAGGTCCTCGTGCTGAGACGCGGTGCCCAGGTCGCCCAGCGGAGCCGCCCCGATGAGATCCTGCTCCACCCCGTCGACGACTTCGTCTCCTCCTTCATCGGTGGAGATCGTCGCAGTCTCCACGTCGAACTGCGCGACGAGCCTCCCACCGTCGTCGACGCCGGTGGCCGACTCGTCGGTCGTCTCACGGGAACTCCCGAGGAGAACTCATGAACACCCGGTGGATCGACGAGAACCGGGACCAAATCTGGCAATTGACGAGCCACCATGCCGTGCTCGGCATCATTCCGGTGGTCGTGAGCCTCGTGCTGTCAGTCCCGCTGGGGTGGTGGGCGCACCGCTCTCGGACCGCACGCCGCCTCCTGGTACCCGGCGCCTCCATCCTGTACGCCCTTCCCTCCTTGCCACTGTTCGTCCTGTTACCGCTCATCCTCGGCACGAAGATCCTCGATCCGATCAATGTCATCGCCGCCCTCACCCTCTACGGCATCGCCCTGTTGGTGAGGACGGCCACCGACGCCTTCGACTCGGTGGGACGATCGGTACGTCGTGACGCCGTCGCCATGGGTTACTCCAATTCCCAGGTGTTCTGGCGAGTGGCCCTGCCGCTGGCTGTCCCTGCACTCACTGCGGGAATGCGGGTGGTCTCGGCATCCACGTTGTCATTAGTCAGCGTCGGTGCCCTCATTGGCGTCCCCTCCCTGGGCTACTTCTTCACGGACGGTTACCAGCGTTCCTTCCCGACCGAGATCTGGGTCGGGATCATCGGGACTCTCGTCCTGGCAATCGTCTTCGACCTCGTCATCGTCGCGGTCGGCCGTCTCCTCACGCCCTGGCAGCGTCGCAAGGGGGAGTCGGCATGACCCAGATTGCATCTGCTTTCACCTGGTTGGCGACCTCATCGCACTGGAGCGGTCCCGGAGCCATCGGGGTGCGCATCGGCGAGCATCTCTGGTACACCCTGTTGGCCATCCTCCTCGCCTCGGTCATCGCGATCCCCGCTGGTCTGGCGATTGGCCACACCGGCCGCGGAAGGACCGTCGCGGTGACCTGTTCAGGGGCTCTGCGCGCACTGCCGTCCCTCGGGCTGCTCACCTTGCTGGCCATCTCGACGACGATGGGAATCGAGCGTCCCATCGTCCCGGCCACCATCGTGCTGGCGATCTTGGCGATCCCGCCCCTGCTGGCCGGCAGCTACTCCGGGATTGAAGCCGTCGACGACGAGGTGACTGACGGAGCTCGAGCCTGCGGCATGACCGGGATGCAGGTCCTGCGCCGCGTCGAGTTGCCGCTGGCTGCTCCCCTGCTGCTGGGCGGGTTGAGGTCAGCCACCCTGCAGGTCATCGCGACGACGACCATCTGCTCCTACCTGGGCATGGGTGGCCTGGGACGTTTCATCCTTGACGGTCTGGCGGTCTCCGATTACCCGCAGATGCTCGCCGGGTCCATCGTCATCATCGTGTTGGCCCTCGCCACCGATGGCCTACTCGCCCTGGCAACGCGCCTACTCACCGGTCCGGGTGTGCGACACGCCCTGGCCCTCACCCCACAGTGATCACCCATCGAATGGAGCAAGAATGACCACGACGACTCGCCGAACACTGCTCGGAGCCGCATTGCTGACCGGCCTGGCGGCGTGTTCCTCCCATAATCCCCTCGACTCGAACGACTCCGGCTCCGGTGGCGCAGGTGTGACCGTCGGATCGGCGAATTTCACTGAGTCCGAGATCATCGCCGAGGTCTACGCCCAGGCTCTCGAGAAGGCTGGCGTCAGCGTCAAGCGTCGGATGCAGATCGGCGCCCGCGATGTCTACGTCAAGGCGCTCAAGGACGGCTCGATCGACCTCGTCCCGGAATATTCCGGGAACCTGCTGCAGTTCTTCCAGGGATCCTCGACGGCCTCTGACGAGAAATCGGTCATGGACGCTCTGCGCAAGGCGGTGCCGTCCGGCATGTCCGTGGGTGAACCGTCAGGAGCCCAGGACGCCGACTCCTGGTGCGTCACCTCCGAGTTCTCCAAGGCCCACAAGGTCACTTCCCTGGCAGATCTGGCCAAGCTGGACGCCGTCAAGGTGGGCGGAAATCCTGAGCTCAAGGAACGTCCCTACGGGCCCAGGGGATTGACGAAGGTGTACGGGGTCCCGGCATCCAAGATCAAGTTCACCGCACTGTCGGACTCCTCCGGCCCGCTCACCGTCAAGGCGTTAACATCAGGGACGGTCGACCTCGTCGATCTCTACACGACGACTCCCGCGATCAAGGAGCAGAATCTCGTCGTCCTGGAGGACCCCAAGCACCTCATCGTGCCTCAGAACGTCGTCCCGCTGATGAACACAAAGGTTGACGACAAGACCCGCGACCAACTGGCCAAGGTCTCGAGAGCCATGACCACCGACGACCTCATCGCCATGAACCAACGAGCCCAGGGGGACGAGAAGGCTTCGGCGTCAACCATTGCCAAGGAGTGGTTGGGAAGGAAGGGGCTGGCCTGATCACCAGCCCCCTCACCAGAAATCTCAGCCGATCTCCTCGCGAGCCTCCTCGAAGGCCTTGATGGCCTTGTCGAGCTGTTCACGGGTCAGTCCGGCAGACATTTGGGTACGGATGCGGGCCTTGCCTCGGGGCACAACTGGGTAGCTGAAGGCGCGCACGTAGATGCCCTTGGCGAGCATGGCGTCGGCCATCTTCGCAGCCTTGACGGCGTCGCCGATCATGACGGGGCAGATCGGATGATCCGACTCCGGGATGTCGAATCCGCGTGCGGTCATCTCGGCACGGAAGTACGCGGTGTTGTCGCGCAGACGATCCAGCAGATCCGAGCTCGACTTGAGCAGTTCTAGGGTCGCCAGGGCAGCACCGGCGATGGACGGGGCGAGCGAGTTCGAGAACAGGTAGGGGCGTGAGTTCTGACGCAACATCTCGACGACTTCGCGGTGGGAGCAGGTGTAGCCGCCAGAGGCTCCGCCCAGGGCCTTGCCGAGGGTGCCGGTCAGGACGTCGACACGGCCACGTACTCCCCAGTGCTCGGGCGTGCCGGCACCAGTCTTGCCCACGAATCCGACGGCATGGGAGTCGTCGACCATGACCATCGCACCGTACCTTTCGGCAAGATCACAGATCTGCGGCAGCGGTGCGACGAAACCGTCCATGGAGAAGACGCCATCGGTGGCGACCATGATGTGCTTGCACCCCTTGCCCTGGGCGTCCTTGAGCTGGGCCTCCAGGTCGGCCATGTCCTGGTTGTGGTAGCGGAAACGCTGTGCCTTGCACAGCCGGACGCCGTCGATGATCGAGGCATGGTTGAGCTCGTCGGAGATGATGGCATCGTCGGGCCCCAACAGCACCTCGAAGAGACCACCGTTGGCGTCGAAGCAGGACGAGTACAGGATGGTGTCCCAGTTGTCGGGGTCGTCGGGGTGCAGGAACTCGGTGATGGCCCGCTCCAGCTTCTGGTGCAGGGTCTGGGTGCCGCAGATGAATCGCACCGAGGCCATGCCGAAGCCCCACTCGTCGAGAGCCTTCTTGGCGGCGTCAACGAGCACCGGTGAGTCAGCCAGACCAAGGTAGTTGTTGGCGCACAGGTTGATGACCTCGCGTCCGTCGTCGACGGTGATCTCGCCTGACTGGGGGCTGGTCAACGGGGCCTCAGCCTTGTACAGCCCTTCCTCCTTGAGGGCTGCGATCTTGGCGCTGAGTTCGTCCTTCATGGATCCGTACATGGTGATTGTCCTTCCTTCGTCGGTCAGTCGAGGCATTCCCAGTCCATGACGACCTTGCCGCCATGGCCCGAGCCGGCGACGTCGAATGCCTCACGGAATTCCGTGATGGGGAACCTGTCGGTGATGATCCCGGAGATGTCCAGACCGGAGCGGATGAGGGAGGCCATGGTGTACCAAGTCTCGAAGATCTGACGGCCAGTGACTCCCTGGATCGTGATCATGTTGAAGATGATCTTGGACATGTCGAGGGTGATGGCCTTGCTCGGGGTTCCCAGCAGGGCGATACGACCGCCATGGGTCATGTTGTCGATCATGGAGGTCAGGGCGGCACCCGACCCGGACATCTCCAGGCCGATGTCGAAGCCCTCCTTCATGTCGAAGCGGTTCCACACCGTCTCCAGGCCCTCCCGGGAGACATTGACGGTGTTGTCCAGGCCGAGCCTCTGGGCCAGTTCGAGCCTCTCGTCGGACAGGTCGGTGACGACGACGTTGCGCGCCCCCTGGAACTGGGCGACGAGGGCCGCCATGATCCCGATGGGTCCGGCTCCCGACACGAGGACGTCCTCGGCCAGGCAGGGGAACTGCAGCGCCGTGTGAACGGCATTGCCGAACGGGTCGAAGATCGCCGCGACGTCGGGGTCGAGGTTCGGGATGTGGTGGACCCAGATGTTGCTGGCCGGCATGACGAAGTACTGGCAGTAGGCCCCGTCGACCGCATATCCGATGCCTTGGGTATTGCGGCACAGGTGTCGCTTACCGGCCAGGCAGGCCCGGCAGCGGCCGCAGACGTAGTGGCCCTCACCAGAGACGAGCTGGCCGACCTCCAGATCATTGACCTCGGAGCCGAGCTCGATGATCTCACCGCAGAACTCGTGTCCGAGGACCAGCGGGGTGTGCACCGTCTTGGAAGCCCATCCGTCCCACGTGTCGATGTGGACGTCGGTGCCGCAGATCCCACTGCGCAGCACCTTGACGACGACATCGTTCGGGCCCGGGGTCGGGTCGGGAATGTCAATGAGTTCAAGCCCCGGTTCCGGCCGGGTCTTCGCCAAAGCCTTCATGGCCCCTCACCTTTCCGGGGCGTGACCCCCTCAACCACATCTTTGTGACGACACAACTGTGCCACTACCCGAACAGTGCTGCACGTCGGGTGGTGAACTCCGGGGCTCAGCCCTTCAAACCCGAGCTGGCCAGCCCTTCGATGACCCTCTTCTGCATCGAGAAGAACAGCAGGAAGATCGGTGCCATGGCCATCACGGAGGCGGCCATCATGAGGGCGAACTCGCTGGAGTGCTGTCCGGCCAAGGTGGCTATACCCACGCTCAACGGCATGGATTCCTCCCGCGTGGTCACGATGAGTGGCCACAACAGGTCATTCCAGGACCACAACACGGTCGTGATCATGACGGCGAACAAGCCTGGCTTGACGACGGGGACCATGACTCGCCAGAAGGTCTGCCACGGATTGCACCCGTCAAGGCGGGCTGCTTCCTCCAACTCGACGGGCAGGCTCATGAACGACTGCCGCATCAGGAAGACGCCGAAGGCCGAGAAGAAACCTGGCAACACGATGCCCCACGGGGTCTCCAGCAGGCCAAGGTCACGAATGATCTGGTACTGGCCAATGAGATAGGACTGTCCGGGCACCATAAGGATGGCCAGCACGAACCCGAAAAGGATGGACTTGCCTCCGAATTTCATCCGGGCGAAGGCGTATCCACCCATGGCGCACAGGATCAACTGCGCGACGGTTCGCAGGACGGTGATCGTCACCGAGACACCGAACTGCTTGAGGAATGGCAACCTCGTGAAAACGTCGGCATAGTTCTTGAACTGCCACTCGTCCGGGATGAACTTGGGCGGAACGGCCTGAATCTCAGCGTTCGTCGACAAGGACATGAGCACCTGGTAGACGAACGGGAACACCATGAAGATGCCGCCAATGATCAGTAATATGTGGACGCCAACCAGGCCTTTCTGGGAGTTTCGGTCGCCCTTCTTGACGAGCTGGTCGATCTCCTGCCCACTCAAGCCCTCGCCAGCCTGCGTGATCTCAGACATAGTTGACCCACTTCTTCTGACCCAGGAACTGAATGAAGGTGACGATGGCGACCAAGAGGAAGATGACAATGGCGATCGCAGCGCCTACCCCTTGGTCGTTGTTGACAAAGGCCTCCCGGTAGAACAGGGACACCAAGGACCTCGTTCTGGGCTCAGCCGGATTGCCGGTACCGATCATGGCGTATAAGGCATCGAAGAGCTGGAATCCGCTGATCGTCGTCATGATCACCAGGAAGAAGATCGACGGTGACAACAGCGGAACCGTGATCGACCGGAACTGGCGCCATCTCGAGGCACCGTCAATGGATGCGGCCTCGTACAACTCTCGAGGAATCGATTTCAGACCTGCCGACAAGATGATGACGTTGAAACCAATGGATGCCCACAGCCCGAACAGGGCAACCGCGAACAGCGCCCATCCCGGGGTGACGAGCCAAAAGGGAGGATTGCTTGCACCAAGTCCACAAAGTATCTGGTTGAGGAGACCGAACTGGCCGTTGTACACGATCTTCCAGACCTGGGCGACAGCCATCGGCATGGCCAGGTAAGGCATGAAGTACAGCGCTCGATACAACCCCTTGAACTTCAGGCCTGGCAGTTCAATCATCGACGCGATGATGACCGACAGTGGGATCCCCAGCAGGACGATGAGCGTATACAGCAAAGTGTTGAGCATCGCCGAGCCCAGATCAGGACTCGAGAACAGGTCGTTGTAGTTCTGCAGTCCGACGAACTCGGGATTTCCTCCGAACGCATTGGTCTGCTGCACCGAGGCGACGATGTTCTTGACGATGGGCCAGTAGTAGAACACCGCGATGCCGAGCATGAGCGGACCGATGAAGAGGATGGGCCATGCTCCGACGCTCGTCGGATTTGGTCGTCCGGGCCGGTGGGATCCCGACTCGGAGGGCGAGGCAGCCGCCTGACTGCCTCGCACACCGGGCCGTGGCATCACTTCTCCTTGCTCAGAGCGTCGTTCATGAAGGCTGCCAGCTTCTTGGCAGCCTGAGGCACCGGGGTCTCGCCGGCAAAGGCCGGGTTGAGGAAATCAGCCTCACGGTTGGCCCAGGCGTCGGTGTTACGGCTAACCGGGTAAGTCACGGCGTAGCTCGTCGCGGCGGCGACAAACATCTTGCAGTTCCACTTCGGGTAGCTCTTGATCCACGCGTCCTGAGTTCCGTTAAAGGCTGGGATGGCGGTGCCGTTCTTCGCCTCGACCTCCTGGCTCTCTTTGCCCGACATGTGAGCAATGAGGGCTAGGGCTGCTGCCTTGTTCTCGCTCTTGGCGGAGGCAACCCATCCGAGACCGTGGATGATGGTGCCTTTCTTTTCCTTCTTAGGCAGGTCGATGACGTCGTAGTCGTCCTCCTTGCCCTTGAACTCCTCGGCTAGCTCGGAGGCCGTCCAGTCACCAGTCCAGAACATGGCGGACTTGCCGCTCTTGAACATCTGGGACGGCTTGGTGTCAGTGACGACCTTCGGGGAAGCGACCGATCCATCCTTGACCCAGTCAGCCCAGCACTGCAGTCCTTCGATGCTCTTGGGGTCGTCGAATCCGGACTTGTTGTCCTTGATGACGTAACCACCGGCCTGGGCGATCGTGTTGTAATAAGTGCCCTGTCCGTCGCCGTTGATGGTGGTCGCACATCCGTAGATGCCCCTGGGTTTGCCCCAGTCGGAGATCTTCTTGGCCTTGTTGTGGAAGTCGTCCCAGGTCCAGTCAGCGGTCGGGAAGTCGACTCCGGCCTCCTTGAAGATCTTCTTGTTGTAGAAGACGCCAATGGTGTCGAAGTCCTTCGGCACTCCGTAATGCTTGCCCTCGTAGGTGTAGAGGTCGACAAGGGCTTTCGGGTAGTCCGACCACTTCACGCCGGCATCCGTGATCTTGTCGATCGGGGCGAGCATACCGTTGGCGGCGTACAGCTGGATGTTGGGACCGTTCATCCAGAACACGTCGGGAAGCTCGTTGCCCTGGGCCTGGGTGCGCAGCTTGTTCCAGTAATCCTTGAACCCGGCCAGGTTCGTCTTGACCTTGATGTTCGGGTACTTTCTGGCGAAGGACTTGAGGTTCTCCTCGATCGTCTTCGTCTGGTTCTTGTCCCAGTAGGCCAGGGTCAGCTCAGCGGACGTGTTCGAGTCGACGCTTGGCGAGACGTCCGTCTTGTCGTTCTTGCTCGACGACGAGCATCCGGCGATGGTCAGGGTGGCGAGGGCCGCCCCTCCCATGATGAAACCTCTGCGATCCATGATTGACCTCTCTGTCTCGTTGTGATCACTTGACCTGGTTGTTGTTGAAGTATTGGACGATCCCCTCGTCCAGCGTCGGCACCTGGCGCGGCGTCGACCCTTGACGCAACGACTCAGTGGCCTCGATCCCCGCTGCGACCGCATACCAGGCGCCCAACGGCGAGGTATCCGTACGGGTTCCGTTCCTCACGAAGTTGAGGAACTCGGTGACGGTCAACACGTCGGCGTCACCGTGTCCATTGGCGTCCCCGATGATCGGGACGGTCTCATCACCGTCGGCGTTGTAGTGGGTTCGCTTGTTCCACAGTCGAATGACACCTCCCTCACCGTCACCGAAGTTCTCGATGCGCCCCTCCGTGCCGATGACGGTGTAGTTGCGCCAGTAGTCCGGGGTGTAGTGGCACTGCTGGTAGGACGCGAAGACGCCGGACTCCATCCGCATGAGCATCATCGAGATGTCCTCGACGTCGATGACCGGGTTGAGTCCCTTCTGGGTCAGCGGAGGCCAGTTGTCGAGGGAGTACCAGTCGCCCATGAGCTGGTCAGAATTGTCGCGACGATCAGTGATCCGGTCGTAGAGGGTGAGCCCGCCCATCCCGACGACGTCAGTGGTGTGGGAATCGGCGAACCAGTGCATGACGTCGATGTCGTGGGCAGCCTTCTGCAGCAGCAAACCCGTGCCATGCTCGCGAGTGGCATGCCAGTCCTTGAAGTAGAAGTCACCGCCCGACCCGACGAAGTGACGACACCAGATGGCCTTGACCTCGCCGATCCGGCCAGAGCGGATGAGATCGCGCATCGACCGCACGACGTTCATGTGGCGCATGTTGTGACCGACGTAGAGCCTCGTCCCGGTCTCGTAGGCGGTGGTGAGAACCTTGGTCGCCGAATCCATCGTGATGGCCAGGGGCTTCTCCAGGTACACCGGGATCCCCGCCTCCAACAGCTGACAGGTGACCTCGGCGTGGGTGTCGTCAGGGGAGGTGACGAAAGCGACGTCGATTCCCGATGCGATGAGCCCGGCAACGTCAGAGGTGATCGTGATGGAGTCGGGGTCCTTCCCGAGCCGGTCGGCCACCCGCTCGCGGGCCAGGTGATGGGGCTCGCAGACAGCGGTCACGAGGCCGTCGTTGCCCTCCAGCTCGGCGTTGAGGGCCAGGCGCGAGCGCGCGCCGACGCCGACGACGCCCACCCTCATGCGATCGCCAGTGTGTCCTTCTCGATGGGTTGTCGTCATGACGCTGTGCTGTCCTTTCTCGACTTCGGAAACGACTTTGGCCATGCCACGCAAGGCCACGGGATGCGGGTGTCCGGTACCGAGGGCCTTCCTCGTCACCAGTTCCAGTGCGGTGTTGAGGGCCCCGACGACCGATGCAGCCTGCCCCAATTCCTCGACCTCGGCGGTCATCGCCTCCGAGTCGAGAGGACGCCGAGCCATGAGCCGAGCGATGATGCGGCGAATCACCGTGACCGACGCATTCGTGGGTCCAGACATGACGATGACGTCCGGGTCGATGACGGCCGCGACCGAACCGGTCGTCAGGGCTGCTCGATCGATCCAGTCGTCGTCGGGCATCTCGTCGCCGTCCAGGCGAAGATCGAGCACGTCGCTGATCTCACCGGCGTTCCAGGTACGTCCGCGATGCAGTTGTCCGTCGAGGACCAGTCCGGTGTGCAGTCCGCGGGTCATCCGCACCAGGAGCATGTCAGCATCGGTGTCGAGGCGACCGCGCTGACGACGCTGGCAGAACTCGCCATAAGCAGCCATGTTGATGTCGTTGTCGACGGTGACCGGGACATCAAGGCGCCGGGAGAGCGTTCGGCCCAAGTCCAACCCGGTCCACTGCGGCACGAGGTCGCTTCGCACGATGCGACCATCGCCGTCGATGACGCCCGTCGTCGAGACCGCCAGGTGCAGCAACGGCCCCTTGTCCCCGCACGCATCTCGCAATGACTCGATCGCGCTCACGACGGTGTCGAGACGGGCTTCGGGTCGGTGCTGGTCGAGCCGAGAACTACGGGCGTCGAGGATCGTCCCGCCGAAAGTGGCCGCCACCAGGAGCATCGAGTCGACGAGGATGTCGGCCCCGATGACGATTCCGACGTCCTCACCCAACGACCACACCGAGGCAGGGCGCCCCAGACCGCCACCATCGGAGGTGCCACGGACCACCCATCCGGACGACTCGAGGTCATTGAGGATTGAGATGACGGTCGGACGTGACAACCCGGTGCCCTCGACGAGATCGGCCGCGCTCATGGCCTCTCCGGCACGCAGTTCGAGCAGGATGTCGTCGGCTCTCTCACTGCGTCGATCACGCTTCGCCACCGTCACCACTCCTTCTCCGCGACCAAGGTCACCGTGGGTCCATGCCCTCACGATCCTTGTAAAGGCATATTTCAAAACGCGGTTTCGATTCTTGTTGGAAAGAGAATGGACCACCACGGCGAGTTGGTCAAGGGGTTTGTCGGAACTCGTCATCACGATGCCTTGCGGTGGCCCCTTCAGCGGCGGACAACCCAGTGCCGGCCGTCATTGCGCTTCACTGACATTGCGCCTCGATCTTTGGCAAAATCGATGCCGTGGCAGTCAGTGTTTTCGATATCTTCAAGGTAGGCATCGGCCCATCCAGTTCCCATACCGTCGGCCCCATGCGAGCCGCACAGATCTTCGTGACTGATCTGGCTCAATCACCGGCGTGGCCCGACGTCACCCGGGTGCGCGCCGAACTCTTCGGCTCACTGGGGGCGACCGGACACGGACATGGCTCTGAAGCCGCCGTCCTGTTGGGCCTGGAGGGAGAGGATCCCGCCACCGTCGACACCGACCAGACCCCAGCTCGAGCCGCCACCATCGCCAACAGAGGACGCATCACCCTCGATGCCGTCCATGGTGGTCGGGAGATTTCCTTCGACGTCACGACGGACCTCATCCTGCATCGCAACCGGTCCTTGCCCTTCCATCCCAACGGCATGACATTCACGGCCTGGTCGGGTCAGGAGGTCGTCGCCGAGCGCACCTTCTACTCCATCGGCGGTGGCTTCGTCGTCGAACACGGTGAGGACGAGCATCCCGCCATCGTCCGTGACTCGGCTCCGGTCCCCTACCCCTTCAAGACAGGCAAGGAACTGCTGGAACAGTGCTCTGATTACCGGATGAACATCCCCGAGGTCACCATGGCCAATGAGATGACCGTCCGCGACGAGGAACATGTGCGCGGCGAACTCCTGGACATCTGGGCCGTCATGCACGCCTGCGTCGAGCGTGGTTGTTCCCGCTCCGGCGTTCTCCCAGGTGGACTGCACGTGCGTCGCCGTGCCATGAAGATGCACCGCGATCTCGCCACCCGGGAGCGCATCACCCCAGGCAAGCCAGAACCCTTCGGATCGGTCGACTGGCTGACGGTGTGGGCCCTGGCGGTCAATGAGGAGAACGCAGCAGGTGGACGTATCGTCACCGCCCCCACCAACGGTGCGGCCGGCATCATCCCGTCCTGCCTGCACTTCGCGGTGAAGTTCCTCTCCCCTGGCTCCGACATCGACTCGGGTACTCCCGGAGTCAACACCGGTGACGACGACCTCATCGTCGACTTCCTGCTGGCCGCCGGCGCCGTCGGCGAGATCTACCAGCAGTCAGCGTCCATCTCTGGGGCTGAGGTCGGCTGCCAGGGCGAGGTCGGCGTGGCATGTTCGATGGCCGCAGCCGGCCTGGCCCAGGTCATGGGCGGGACACCTGCCCAGGTCTGCAACGCGGCCGAGATCGGCCTCGAGCACCACCTCGGGCTCACCTGCGATCCCGTCGGTGGTCTGGTTCAGATTCCGTGCATCGAGCGCAATGCCCTGGGTGCCATTAAGGCCGTGACGGCTGCCCGTCTGGCCATGGCAGGCGACGGCTCCCAAATCGTCAGCCTTGATCAGGTCATGAAAACCATGATGGAAACCGGACGCGACATGAAGGTGAAATACAAGGAGACGGCACGGGGCGGACTCGCGGTGAACATCGTCGAGTGCTAGCAGCTCGACGGATCATCCCCCGAGGATCCCCCCTCTAAGAAGGATGGCTTGACTATCCAAAGAACGAGGAAATAATTCAACAAAATCAAGCCGGCGCGAGAGAGTATTTTCACCTGCTGACATAGGCAACCGTATCTGCTTTGTCGATATCACCAGCGATGAGAAACATGGGAACCAGATCCATGCACACAGTGCCCATACCCGTGATTGAGGCATCACGGGGCGGCACATGCGCCAGAAACGTCATCGCCCTCACCAGAGAACGCACCTCACTCTCAGAGACTCTGACGGAACGGTATTTTCAAATTTCAGTAACACCTTCAAGATGAAGGGAATCATTCACGGCCGCAAAGACAACACATTGTATGGCCATATGACCGTTTGCAATGGACTGGCGTTCCATAAGATCATTATGTCAAGCCACGTTTATGCTCGGATGAAGAAAAACGTAAACTTTGCCCATCCTCGCATGAATATCGAAAATGCCATCATGATCTTGTTCGTATTATCGTTTTGATCGTCGAAGTCATCGTTCTAGTGGTGATGTGCTGATGATACAAAGCCACGATCATTACGGGACTCAATTACAGGGTCCCCCGTGGGAGCAGCCCTGAACCCCAGCTTGTAGGCCGGTGCGATGACGCCCACCGGTCCGTGGGCCGCACCCACACGAAGGGCGGCTCACGGCTCAGCCACAAGGCGCACCAGCCGACAAGGCAAAACACTCCTTTCAGCCAGCCTCTTGCCACCATCGCGGGCAATGTCCCTTATGATCGACACCAGGTCCTCGCAATACCCGCGGGGATCCCGGCGGCACCCTTGGTCGTCGGTTTTCCACAACGGATCGTCGGGCACGTACCTGCCCGTGGAAAGGACTAACGGTTATGGCAACCGTGCAGTACAAGGAGGCGACTCGGGTTTACCCGGGCACCGATCGCGCAGCCGTCAGCAAGCTCAACCTGGAGATCGGCGATGGTGAGTTCATGGTCCTCGTCGGGCCGTCTGGCTGTGGTAAGTCCACCTCCCTGCGAATGCTGGCCGGCCTTGAAGAGGTCAACGCCGGTTCCATCTGGATCGGAGACCGCGACGTCACCGATCTGCCCCCGAAGGACCGTGACATCGCCATGGTCTTCCAGAACTACGCCCTGTACCCCCACATGACCGTGGCCGACAACATGGGCTTCGCCCTCAAGATGCAGAACGTGCCGAAGGCTGAGCGTCAGCAGCGCGTTCTCGAGGCTGCCAAGCTCCTCGGTCTCGAGGACTTCCTCAACCGCAAGCCGAAGGCTCTCTCCGGTGGTCAGCGTCAGCGTGTCGCCATGGGTCGCGCCATCGTTCGTAACCCTCAGGTCTTCCTCATGGACGAGCCGCTGTCGAACCTCGACGCCAAGCTCCGTGTCCAGACCCGCACCCAGATCGCTGCCCTGCAGCAGCGCCTCGGTGTCACCACCGTCTACGTGACCCACGACCAGGTCGAGGCCATGACGATGGGCGACCGCGTTGCCGTCATGAAGGACGGCATCCTGCAGCAGGTCGACTCCCCGCTGGCCCTCTACGACACTCCTAAGAACCTCTTCGTCGCCGGCTTCATCGGCTCCCCTGCCATGAACCTCATGGAGGGCGACGTCGTTGATGGTGGCGTCAAGCTCGGTGACTACGTCGTTCCGGTTTCCCGCGAGGTCCTAGCCAAGGCCCCGAACGAGACCAAGCTCACCCTCGGTATCCGCCCGGAGTCCTTCACCCTCGCCAGCGAAGGCGTCGGACTCGACGTTGCCGTCGTCGAGGAACTCGGCGCTGACGCCTACCTCTACGGCTCCCTCGTCGGTTCCGGCAAGGAAGCCTCGATCGAGGATGGTGAGGCCCACCAGGTCGTCGCTCGTATCTCGTCTCGTCGTCCTCCGCAGCGTGGCGAGCAGGTGCGCCTGGGTGTCGACCCGGCCGCCGTGCACGTCTTCAGCCAGGAGACCACTGAGCGCATCTCCTGATCCTCGGTTTCCGCAGACACGACGAGGCCCCCGGTTCTTCCGAGGGCCTCGTCGTGTTCTGTGTGGCCATGGGGGGCGTGCCCTGATTCTCGCCGTCGAACGCAGCGAACTCTTTCATCTCTGCTTGTGTGACACGGCCCCTCAGCGAGCTGCTGCGGCTATGTCCGAACGTCGATGCAGCCTGTGCTTATTTCAATTTACATCACTTTGATAAGTCTCCTTATCAGCTACTTCATATATCAAAGGCGTCTACTCCAGTAAGCTGCTTGCAGCGGAAGGAGGAACCATGACAACTCAGCAGACGCTGTCTCTGGGGCAGATCGCCCGGCTGTGCCACGTCAAGCGCGCCGTGGCGACGATGTGGCTCAAGCGCCCTGTCGCCGGCGCCCCGTTTCCCTCCCCGTCCCCCACGGGCCGCTATGCAGCCGACGAGGTGCTCGACTGGCTGGAGCGGACCGGCCGGGGCAACAATCCCCAGCCCCGACTCGACCTCGCCCTCGAAACCACCTTCAACGCGGGCCGTGGCACGAAGGAAATGCAAGCCCTGACCGCGATGGTGGCTGCCCGGAGCATCGTCGACTGCCCGCTGGCGAGCATGGACACCGAGGATCTCCTCGATGCCGTCGAGGAGGCCGACCCCGACGATGACTGGCTCTGGTCGGAGGTCGAGGCGCTCGACGTCGAGAGGCTCTCTCATGAGGCTGACGCGCTAGTCGAGGCAGCCTGGACAACCTCCGACGCCCACGACCGGCTGGTGCAGGAGGTGACGCGTCGGACCGCGAACACACCCCGCCTCGCCGAAGACTTCGTCGCCCTGGTTAGCACAGCCGCCAAGGCCTTGCTGTCCCCGGGCGGGGAGCTCGTGGACGTTAACGGGACCGCCAACGACGTGCTGGTGAACCTGATGCGCGACGAGGACCTCCAGGATGTCGGGCTAGTCCTGCCCGGCGAGGGTGCCGGTCATCGGATGGCGCGACAGCGTCTGGCGGTGCGCCACCTCGTCGCGCGCACACCCTCGTTCGACGACGACTGGCAGCTAGCCGAAGGCAGCGTCATCCTCGCCCGCTTGGAGTCCGACGTGCACGCAGCACTAGATGACCTCGACCAGCTCTCGCTCCAACTCGCGCCGGGCACACGGGCCCTCGTGATTGGTCCAGCCCAGATCCTCGTCGACCCGCTGGGCAGCTCCACGAGCCGTCGCGACGCTGTCCTGCGTGACCACTTGGTGCGCGCTGTGGTGCGACTCCCCCAGGGTCTCTTGGCCGATGGGGCGCGGGGGCATCTGGCGTTGTGGCTGATGGATGGGACGGCGGATGCCCGCCCCTTCGTCGGTGACCTCAGTGGCACCCCGTTGAACAGCGCCTTACGCCAGCGGCTATTGGATGATTTGGTGGCTGTGGCCCAGCAAGACAGTCGCCGCTGCATCGAGTTGCTGCACCCGGTGGCACTCCCCTCCCTCCTAACGCGCTCCAGGTCGCTGGTAACGCTGGGCCAGACCGTGCCGGTGGGGCTGCCCAGTGCCCCCGGTGATGACGCGGCCAAAATCCAGCAACTGCTCACCAGGCTCACGGTTTCCGAGCCGAGTCCGATGGAGGGCATCACGGCGCGGGTGGCCACCGGCCGCACACCATCGTTGGTGGTGCTGGGTGAGCTGGCCCAGCAGCGGCTGGCGAAGGTGGTGTCCGGTACGCGCCTCAACGTCGAGGCGCTCCCCGTAGGGTCGTCCAGGCTGTGGACCGCTGCCGGGTTAGCCCGCCGCGCACCGCAACCCGTCGACATGCTGCAGCTGACCCGGCAGGCCCCCGAGGCGAAGGTGACCCAGCCTGGCGACGTGGTCTTCTGCTCGACCGGGAAGCCGGTCGCCCAGGTGGACGACGAAGGTAGCGCAGTCGTCGCTTATCCAGCGCGGGTACTCCGTCTCGATTCCCGTGCGCCCATCTCACCGCGGTCCGTCGCGGCCGTCATCAATGAGCTTCCTGCCGGGTGCGGTGCGTGGCGTACTTGGCAGGTCCCCATAGCCCGGGACCGCAGGGCTACCGACGACACGCTGGCTTTGCTGGAGCGGTGCGAGCGCCAGTTGCAGGACCGACAGAATGTGGTGGACGAGCTCCGCCGCGTGGTGATGCGTTGCGTGCCCTGTGGTGCAGTGACGCTCACCACGACCGAGAAGAAGGAGGGCCAGTGATGGCACCCAGGAAGAAACAGGACGCACTGTTACCCAGCACCGACAAGGAGCTGAAGGACACCCTGTGGAAGGCTGCCGACAAGCTGCGCGGCTCGATGGATGCTTCTCAGTACAAGGACGTGGTGCTGGGGCTGGTCTTCCTCAAGTACGTCTCGGATGCGTTCACGGCGCGGGCTAGCGCGCTGACCGCCGAGCTGACCGAGGAAGGCTATGACGCCGAGGCAATCGCCGAGACTCTGGAAGACCGTGACGAGTACACCGCCTCGAACGTCTTCTGGGTGGACGAGGATGCCCGCTGGCCCCATCTGGTGCAGATGGCGAAGGTGAACGATGTCAAGACGATCGGCCAGCGTCTCAACGAGGCGATGGACCTGTTGATGTCAGACAATCCGTCGTTGGCGGGCACGCTGCCGCGGGTCTTCAACAACTCCAGCGTCGACCAGCGTCGGCTGGCAGAACTGCTGGACCTGCTGAACTCGCTGCGGTTCAGCGGGCAGGGTGCTAGCCGGGCGCGGGATCTGCTGGGGGAGGTGTACGAGTATTTTCTGGCGAAGTTCGCCTTGTCGGAGGGACGCCGGGGTGGCGAGTTCTACACACCGGCCAGCGTTGTGCGCACCATCGTCGAGGTGTTGCAGCCCCGCGAAGGCCGGGTCTACGACCCGTGCTGTGGTTCGGGCGGCATGTTCGTGCAGGCGGAGAAGTTCCTGGCCGCGCACGATGACGACCCGATGAAGCTGTCGGTCTACGGGCAGGAGAACGTGGAGAGCACCTGGCGGATGGCGAAGATGAACCTCGCCATTCACGGCCTGAACGGCAACTTGGGGCCGCGCTGGGGCGATACCTTCTCGCTGGACCTGCACCAGGGCGTACAGATGGACTACGTCATGGCCAACCCGCCGTTCAACATCAAGGACTGGAACCGGGTGGAGTCGGACAGCCGCTGGACCTACGGCGTACCACCGGCTAAGAACGCGAACTACGCCTGGCTTCAGCACATCATCTCGAAGTTGAAGCCCACTGGCACGGCGGGCGTGGTGATGGCCAATGGGTCGATGACATCGAAGTCGGGCGGTGAGGGTGAGATCCGCGCCCAGCTGGTGGAAAACGACCTGGTGAGCTGCATGGTGGCGTTGCCCGAGAAGCTGTTTCGCTCCACCGGGATTCCGGTGTGCATCTGGTTCTTTGCCAAGGACAAGTCGGCCGGTCGGGGAGGTTCCGTGGACCGCCGTGGCGAGGTGCTGTTTATCGATGCCCGCAGCCTGGGCCACATGGTGAGCCGTGCCGAGCGCGCCTTCAGCGACGCCGACATCAAGCAGATCGCCGACGCCTACCACCTGTGGCGCGGCATGGAGATCCTCGATCTGGGCACCAAGGACGCCACGGCGACCGAGTCTTCCTCCCCGGCTCCTGAGTCCGCCGAGGGGACGGGAACAGGTACTGAGCCTGTCGAGACCACTTTCCCGGACGGAGCCTACCGCGACATCCCGGGCTTCTGCCGCTCGGTGAGCCTCGCCGAGATCAAGGAGGCCGGCTACGCGCTGACCCCGGGTCGTTATGTCGGCATGGCCGAGGCCGAGGCTGACGACGAGCCGCTCGACGAGAAGATCGCCCGCCTCACTACGCAACTCCGGGAACAGTTCGCCGAGTCCGACCGCTTGCAAGCGGTTGTGCGTGAGCAACTGGGGAGGCTGTGATGCGAACCACCACGCTAGGCGAATTGGTCGATGAAGCGGGCGGAATTGTTCAAACGGGCCCGTTTGGTAGCCAACTTCACGCGCACGATTATTCAAATTCCGGTGTCGCCGTCGTTATGCCTCAAAATATCCGCAACGGCAGACTCGATCACTCCTCAATCGCCCATGTGACTACGGGCAGAGCATCAGGCCTCAGTCGCCACACGCTCCAAGCTGGAGACATCGTGTATTCGCGGCGCGGCGACGTGGAGAAGTGCGCCTTGGTCTTGGAAACCGATCTACCAGCCATGTGCGGAACTGGTTCCCTGCTAGTTCGCGTGCCAAAGTCACACTTCGCAGACTCCACGTTCCTCGCTTATCTTTTGCAGACCGACGAAGTTCGCAAGTGGGTCCGCGGTCATGCTGTGGGCGCGACGATGCTGAACCTGAATACCCAGATTCTTCGTGAAGTTCCACTGGTTCTTCCGCCGCTTCCAAAGCAACAGGCAATCGCGGAGGTCCTGGGCGCCCTGGACGACAAGATCGCCGCCAACCGCGCCCTTGTCGCCACAGCCGATGCCTTGGCACGAGCATTCACAAATGAGTGTCTCGCGGACTCGACCACCACCCAGCTGTGTGACCTGGCCACGATCACGATGGGGTCTTCACCCAAGGGAACGAGTTACAACGAATCCGGCGAAGGCGTCGTTCTTTACCAAGGAATGAAGGATTTTGGGATCCGTTCCCCACTACCGCGTGTCTGGACCACCGAGCCTGGCCGATTGGCGCACGCGGGCGACATCCTGATGAGCGTTCGCGCACCCGTTGGTACCTTGAATCGGGCAACAGAGGAATGCTGCATTGGCCGTGGGCTGGCCAGCCTCACAGCGCATCAACCCAATGCCCTGTTTCACTTGCTGTTGGGGCAGCAGACTCTCTTCGCGCCCTTCAATGGTGACGGAACCATCTTCGGATCCATCAATAAGCGACAGCTTCACGCACTGCCCGTCAGAATTCCATCGGCGGGACTAACCGAGCTTGAGGCGAAGACCGCACCACTGGAAGCGCAGGTCGCGAGCGCGTTGTCGGAGTCCGCCACCCTCGCCGCTCTACGCGACACCCTGCTACCCGCTCTCATGGACGGAACGCTGCGCGTTAAGGATGCTGAGAAGACAGTCAGCGAGGCTCTCTAGCCCTCCTTTCATTTGTATGCAAAAATTTCTTCGTATCCTCTGATTGGAGTTGCCCATGAGCCCCGTAGCCAACCTCGTACTGAACCGCGTCCAACTCATCGCCCCGCGGATCGACGAGGCCATGGCCAGTGCCATCATCCAGGCCGAGACCCGCGCCCAGGGTTTCGACCAGGATCGCTTTCCGCACATCCGGCCGCTCAACATCCGCCAAGACGTCCGCCTCTCTCTCGAAGCAGAGCCTCTTCCCGGCGGCTGGCGGGTCGAGGGCAACCCACGAAAGATGGGCCAGCTGCTGCTCGTTGACAGCGAGACCGGCATGACCGTGCGCTTCCTCAAGGCGCCCTACACCCAGCCTGACCACGTACCTCATGCCGGATACAACCCTGCCCGTCGCGAGGCGTGGAGCAATGAACCGCTCGACACCAGCCTGCAAACCGCCCTACCCTCGCTCGGCGATGCCGGCACGCTCGCCAAGCGCACCGACGGCCTGCACGGCGAGACCTTCCTGCTGATCTGGGCCTGGAAGGACCCGTCAGACCGGGAGAGCGGATACGACCTGCGAATCGTCCACACCCGCGCCCCCGGCGCATTCGGCAAGGCCACCCCGTGTGACCTCGACCTTGTCATCCCCCGCGGTGGCCTCGTCAATGAGGACGGTCTTCGCTTCGTTGGCTCGGACGAGGACAGCGACCTTTTCATTTTCGACATCCCCGACGAAAACGACACCGAAGGGCTCGCAGGACAGTGACCGACCAAGATCTCGTCGGCCAGCGCATCCGGGCGCTCGCCGAGCTACTCGGCATGTCGCGCACGCGGCTCGCCGAGAGCGTCGGCGCCACCCCGGCACAGCTGTCCAAGATCGAGAGCGGCATTCAACGCTTCCCGCTCGACCTCGCTGCCGCCATGGCCGAGAAGCACGGCGTCCCACTCGCCTTCTTCACCCAGAACGACCCCGCACACGAGGCGGCCGTGCCCACTTTCCGCAAAAAAGCCCGCGCCTCCGCACTCGACCAGAAGCGCATCACCCGCCTTGCCCGCGAAGCAGCCCGGGTCTTCACCCAGGCTTCAACACAGACCGGCTACAAGCCCTTTGTCTTCACCGACGACAAAGATCTCCTCGACGACGTCGAACAAGTCGCCCTCGAAGTACGACGTGCCGCTGGTATTGCCGACGACGCCCCTGTTCCCAATGTCACACGAGCCCTCGAACGCCAGGGCATCGCCGTCATCAACGGCCTCGACCCAAACACCGAACGAACCCTCGACCTGTCCGGCATCAGCCTGCCAACCCGCCACGACCAGCGGCCGCTCGTCGCCCTGGTCAGCAACCTGCCCGGCGCCGTCGCCCGCTTCACGCTCGCCCACGAGGCTGCCCACCACATCTGGGACCAGGACCTGCCCAGTCCGATCACCAGTACCAAAGACCACCGCGAACTACGCGCCCACCACTTCGCCGGAGCGTTCCTACTCCCCAAACAGCAGGTTATTGCCCGCATCACAGAGCAGACCACGCTGCGCGGATACCTCCCGGTCAAGGCCGATTACGGAGTCAGCGTCGGTGCAATCATCATGCGCTGCCGAAACCTCGGGATCATCAGCAGTAACCGCGCGCGAAGCCTCCAGATCCAGCTCTCCTCCCTGGGATGGCGGGATCCAGACATCGAACCCGTCCCCGTAGCCGACGAACGCCCCCTACTACTCAAACAGGCCCTGAAACGCGCCACCCTCACCGGCGGCCCGGCACTGGGCACCTACACAGGCCTGCCTCCACACCTAGTCCGTCACTGGGCCCGTTTGGACCCGCCCACCAATCCCGCCGATTCCGGAGCCGACATCATCGATCTGGCTACACGCCGGCGTCATTCCCGCACCACCCCCGCACATGAAAGGCACAACCCATGATCCTGGAATCCGAGTGGGAGACCACCATGCTTGACTGGCTCGGTGAGCTCGGCTGGGAGCCGACCACCGGTTCCGCCGTCGAGTCCCAGCGTAAGGGCCTCGACGACCTGGTGCTGGGCGACGTCTTCCTGCACGCCCTGCGCCGCCTCAACCCGAGGGTACCTGACACCTTCCTCGCCCAGGCGCAGGCCGAGATGCTCACCCCGAAGAGCCAGGATGCACTGGCCGAGAACAAGGCCTTCCACGCCCTGCTCGCGCACGGCTTCCACGGGCTCGCCTATGTCGACTCCTCAGGTGCCGAGCAGACCCCCACCCTGCGCCTGGTCAGCCCCAACCCCGACGAGAACACCTTCCATGCGGTACAACAAGTCCGCATCGTGCACGGCCAAAACAGCCGTCGCTTCGACGTCGTCCTCTACGTCAACGGTCTGCCGCTGGCCGTCGTCGAGCTCAAGCAGGCCGGCGCAGCCAATGCCACCATCGCCAAGGCCCACGCCCAGATCGGAACCTACCTGGCAGAATTCGGCACCGCCTTCCGCAGCGTGGTCACCACCGTCATCAGCGACGGGATCAGCGCTCAGTACGGCACGCCGTTCACCCCGCTGAACCACTACTCGCCGTGGAAGGTGGACGACTTCGGCACCCCCGTTGAGACCGGCCCTAACACCCCCGAGCTGGAGACCCTCACCTACGGCTTGTTCGACCTGCGCCGATTCCTCGACATGGTCCTCAACTTCACCGCATTCGACGAGGACTCCGGCCACATCACGAAGCGCATTGCCAAACCCCACCAGTACTTCGCCGTGCGCAAGGCCGTCGACTCCACCCTCAAGGCCATCGACTCCACCGGCAAGGCCGGCGTCGTCTGGCACACCCAGGGGTCCGGCAAGAGCATGGAAATGGAGCTCTACGCCAACCTGGTGATGACCCACCCCGAGCTACTCAACCCCACGATCGTCGTCATCACCGATCGCACTGAGCTCGACGGACAGCTGTTCGCCGGCTTCCGTCGCTCCACCCTGTTACCCGAGACGCCCGTGCAGGTCACCCGCCGGTCCGAGCTGCGCGAACGGCTCGCCAACACCGCTTCTGGCGGCATCTACTTCACCACCCTGCAAAAGTTCGGCCGCTCCGCAGCCGAACGTGACTCCGGCCTCGACCACCCCATGCTCACCGACCGGCGCAATGTCATCGTCATGGTCGACGAGGCCCACCGTAGCCACTACGACGACCTCGACGGCTACGCCCGACACCTCAAGGACGCCCTACCCAACGCCACCCTGATTGCCTTCACCGGCACCCCCATCAGCACCGCCGACCATGACACCCGCGCGGTCTTCGGCGAATACATTGACGTCTACGACCTCAGCCGAGCCGTCGACGACGGTGCCACCGTGCCCGTCTACTTCGAGCAACGGTTAATCAACGTCGGACTCACCCCCGACATGACCTCCGAGGACCTCGACCGCATCGCTGACGAGACCACCGAAGGCCTCGACGACGCCGAACGCAGCCGCATCGAGAAATCCGTGCTGGTCATCAACGCCATCTACGGCGCCCCCGAGCGCCTGCACGCCTTGGCCGCCGACATCGTCGCACACTGGGAGGCCCGACGCGCCACCGTCGAGCCCGCCCTACGCGACGGCGACTCCGCGACCACCCCGCACGGCAAGGCGATGATCGTCGGCGCAACCCGCGAGATTTGCGCAAACCTCTACACCGAGATCACTCGGCTGCGACCCGAGTGGCACAACGACGACATCACCAAGGGGCGCATCAAGGTCGTCTATTCCGGCAATGCCACCGACACGGAGCCGATCCGCAACCACGTGCGCCGCGACTCCGAAAACCAGGTAATTAAGAAACGCCTCACCGACGTCAATGATGAGATCGAGCTGGTGATCGTCAAGGACATGATGCTTACCGGCTTCGACGCCCCGCCCCTGCACACCCTTTACCTCGACCGGCCGCTCAAGGGTGCCCTGCTCATGCAGACCCTCGCCCGGGTCAACCGCACCTTCCGCGGCAAACAAGACGGCCTGCTCGTCGGTTACGCACCCCTGGCCGAGAACCTGCGCGAGGCACTCGACGAGTACACCGAGACCGACAAGACCACCCGCCCCGTCGGTCGTGACGTCGACGAGGCCGCCGGGGCCACCCGCGACCTCCTCAATGCCCTTGACCGGCTACTGTCCGGCTACGACTGGATGGGCGTGCTCCGCTCCGGAACCAAAAGCGCCCGACGCGACGCCGTAGCCGGCGCAGTGGAGTACCTCCGCTCGCCCAGCACACCGGGTAACCGCGTCGACGACGGCGAGGAGACCCTGGCCGATCGTTACCGCAAACTGTCGGCCAGGCTCGCCCGCATGTGGGCGCTGTCCACGGGCAGCCAGACCCTCGACGACAAGCGCATCGACGTCAATTTCTACGAGGAGGTGCGGGTCTGGATGGCCAAGTATGACGCCAAGGAACGCGAGGCCAACGGCCAGCCCGTCCCCGACGAAGTCCTGCGACTGCTGCGCGGTCTGGTCGCCGACGCCACTGTCAGCAGCGGCATCACCGACATCTATGAGGCCGCAGGCATCCCCAAGCCCAGCCTGCAGAACCTCACGCCGGCAATGGTGCAGCAGTTCAAGGATGCCACCAACCCGCACCTGGCTATCGAGGCCCTGCGCGATCTGCTCGTCGAGGAAGCCGACAAGGCCACCCGCAAGAACCTAGTGCGCAACCGCGACTTCAGCGAGCGCATCAACGAACTGATGCTGCGCTACACCAACCAGCAACTCACCTCGGCCCAGGTGATCAGCGAACTTGCCGAGCTAGCCAAGAGCATCAGCGAGGAGAACGCTCGCGGCGCGAAGTTCGACCCGCCGCTCAACCACGAGGAGATCGCCTTCTACGACGCGCTCGCCAATGACCCAGGAGCGTTGGAGACCATGGGCGACGATGTGCTGGCAGCCATGGCCCGCGATCTGCTCGCCATCGTGCGCAAGGACTCCCGCACCGACTGGACCAGGCGCGACGACGTACAGGCCAAGCTCCGCAGCTCGGTGAAACGCCTTTTGCGCCGGCACAAGTATCCGCCCAGCAAACAGCCCGAAGCGGTAAAACTGGTGCTCGAACAGATGGAGGCAATCGCACCGGATTTCCAAGCATGAGACTCGGAAAATATCTCAGCCCGACACAGCCGCGAACCGATACTGAATCCATGGAATGGCTTACCGTGGAGCGCGACGGGAGATTCCAGAAGTTTCTCGGAAAGAACATGAAACGTTATGACTGCACCGACGATGGCATGCAGCTGGATTTCGCGCTCGCCGTCACATATCATTCACTGCACGACCTCGTCTGCAAATATGCGAATCATCAGCTTGCCATCAGCATGGCAGAGCTGGAGTGGTGCCGCTCAAAAAATGCCCCTATAGATCAACAGTATTACCTCCTTGAATCTGCCATCACGCGCCATTGTTGTGCGTGGGAATATCTCTTCCAGATGCTCACCTATATCCTGTCGCTCCAGGAAGAAGTCGCAGCAACCAAGGCGGACTACAACGCCATACTCGGCCTCTCTTCCTACGACGTGGAATTCATTCCAGGCCCCACCGGGACCAAGGTCCAATACACACCACGCGAGATACAACAGGCAGTCCGTGATATTCGACGCCGTCGCCAGGAGCTCGACTACGTACAGGTTGGAGCTCGAGCAGACAGGTTCTTCAGCAAGACCGACAAGAAGTTTGCGCGAGGAACATGGTTGGATGACGTCAAGCGCCTCGTTCGCGACTACCCTGTCCGCGAAGTCACGAAGATCCGGGATCAGATTATCCACCACCGGCCCCTTGGCAGCTCCTACCGAACAGGCTTGGGAGAGGCCCTCCCCGTCAACGGGATCACCTTCTCAAAACCAGCTGCCGAGGAGATCCCGGAGACCCTCAAGAAACTGCGCCAAGCCCAGAAACGCCTCTTCGAGGCGATAGGGATCGTAGTTCGCGAAACTTCCCGGTCAAACATTCCCAACATCAGAGAGAACGAAGGGGTGGAATACTGGATAGCTTTTTATCGGTGTCCTCGTTGCGGCAAGGATTCCCCCGAGCCCAACCGCAGCGAAGCCAAACCATTTCCACTCTTCTACTGCATGAACTGTAGTCTGCAGTCCCGACGCGAGGACGCAAAAGTCAAGCGCAAACTTTCCGTGTCGGAAATCTTATATTCGAGTCATTTGCGCGACTACTTGCCCCGCCTCAGGGAGTCAATCCAGTACATCCCACCCGAACTAAGAGATATCTTACCTTCATCGCATCACACACAGTAAATGAAAGCTTCCTGCTTGTTTTCGTACCAGTGAACCTTACCGGCCGAGTCTCTCATCATCCGCTCGGATAATCGCAACGAATTCACTGCAGTTCGACGGCCAGGATGCGCTTCAGCGGAAGTTTCACGCGCCCCCTCACCAGCTGGTCGCCGTAGTCACGCAACGTCGTGTCTGGTCGGCAGCGCCAGGCGCAGCGGGTCCGTGAGCAGGTGGTAGTCCTGGCTCATGGGTATTTGCTCTTCGCCACCAGTTTGAAACCATGGCTACCGCGTCTCTCTTAGGAGCCAAAGCGACGCTTCATAATCCAGGGCGTAGGGCCGGTTCAGCCCGCCGTCACCCGTCCTTGCGCTCAACCTTGGAGACGGTGACGTCGATCTTCCCCGGGATGCGTCCGGAAGCGGTTATGGCCGTGGCAACCCGGTGACGAAGATCTTGGGTGAGCCGCACGATAGGCACCGTCAGATCGACAGTGACCTCAATTCCCACGTCGGTATGCCCATCCTCCTCACTCACTCGGATTGCGCAGCGATCGTCGGATGTGCCGACCCGACGCCACCACGGCCGGACGAGTCGAGTCACGCCGGGGGTGTTGAGAACAGTGGTGACGATGACCCCTTCCAGATCATCACTGGTGTCGTCGCCCGTCAGGACAGTCCCGGAGACGACAACGTCATTTTCAAGATCAGGCATGGATATCCCCCACACTGATGTCAATGGCTTCCGGACGTCCGCCCAGCTGCCGATACATTTCCGACGACACCCTCTGACGCACCCGGTCGGCACACTCTGGGATACGAACACCGTGCGCAACCGACAGATCAATGCGCAATCTCAACGGGGCATGAGGCACCGAGAAACGAACTCGGCTCAACCTGCCATCCTCGCAATCAGCCAGGGTCTCGCGCACGATGGTGGTCAGCACGGTCTCTCTGACCTCGATGTCGCCATCGTCGTCACTGACGATGCAATGACGCGGCGAGAGATCAGCGCTGTAGGACCTCCACACCGACGACAGTTTCGGTGAATCGACGACAACCCTGGTCTGGGCGTCCTGGGCAACCGTGTCGTCACGCAGTTGACCGGCACGAACGGCCACGGTGCGCACCGCCTGGCAGGCTGGGCACTCGACCTCGTGCTCGGTGGGAGGCTGTGTCGCGTTGTCCCAGACGTGGTTCATGTCCGCGCCACACGCGAGATTCACCTCCATGGTTCCATCTCCTCCGCAATGGTGGCCCTCGCCCGGGCCAAACGGCCACGGACGGTGGACACCGGTAATTCTTCAATCTCAGCAATCTCGGCGTATCCGAGACCGTCGATCTGAGCCATGGCCCAGATACGCCTCTGGTTGTCCGGCAGCCGGACAACACTCTTCCTCAACGCCTTCATCGCGGCATCCCTGGTGTGTGCCCTTGCTGGGTCCTGAAGGGTGTCGATCCTCACCGGAACTTCTTCCGGTGCCACCGGATCGGTTGCGCGTCGCCCGGCGGTCCGGATGACTTCCCGGCAACGATTCCGAGCAATGGTGTACATCCACGCCCTGAACCGGGACCCATCGTCGAGATCGGGCAGCTTCTGCCAGGCGGTCAGCAAAACGTCCTGGACGACGTCCTCCGCGTCAATCGTGGCCGGCAAGTGGTTGTGACAGAACCTCAGGAGCGGCCCGCCCCATGACTCAACAACGCGAGCGTATGCCGCAGCATCTCCGTCCTGAGCAGCACTTATGTCCGCAAAAACGATCTCGTCGCCGTCGTCACCTTCGACCCCGCTGACCATGGATTCGACGCTAGCAGCGGTCGAGGACAACTACTGAGTCCTCGACCGCTAGCGCGCAGCTCAGGCGAGCACCTTTCCGTCACGTGTACGCGGCTTGGCCCGTTCGGACTTCTCGTTGAGGAAGGTGGGCTTGGGCATCGGATTGGCGGGGAGGTTGTCTCCGGACTCGTCGACATTGGACACTTCGGTCACGCCGACGTGACTCACACCCATTCCGGTGACGTGTGCCCCCGTCCGCAATTTCGTTGCGAACCGCACCAGCTTGGCATCCAGAGCGGTCTCGACGTCACGAGCCACCTCGGACTCCAGCCAATTGACGAGCTTTCGCACGTCAGCACGGTCGTCAAGGTCGATCTGAACCATCATCTCGGGAGCAACACGGGCTCCGAAGAATCTGACATTGGCACTGCTCACCCCGGGGAATTCCTCGATCTGCTCCTCGATGGCTCGTCCCAGAGCATCGGTGGACAGAACCGTGGATCCATGGTTCGTCTCGTGGCTGATGCTGTAGCTGTGAGCGCGATTGCTCGACGAGAACTGCCGAAGCAGCCAGATCAGCCCAATCACGGCAGCCAGGACGCCCACGATGAGCAGGGCCCAGGAGGCGTGGTCCGTGCGCCATGCCTTCGGCACGTCGGCAATGGGCGCGTCAGGTTGCGGTTGCCACCATCCCCACGACGAGGCGACGTTGAACCGCACCAGCATGAACCACGCGACCACCAGCAACAAGATGATCCCGACGACGGCAAGTCGTGTTCTGTTTGCGCGGCCCCTCATCGCAACCTCACTTTCACGTTCGGGGACTGTTCCAGGCCAAGCGAGTCGACGCGATCAGCAATCCTCCTGGTGAGTTGTTCCCGCATCACCTCAGGATCATTGACGTCGGTCTCGACGTCGATCTTGAGCGCGTTGCCGCGACGCTTCACTGACGAAGATGCGACACCGTCCTCCTCGTCAAGCCAACGAGAAAGCCAGCCCGTCAGGTCGGAGTTGTCCATGACGATCTCGCGGTCGTCCGGGGCACCTTCAGCCGGCTTGAGGAAAACACCAGAAGTGCGTCCCGGCTTGAAAGCCCAGATCACCAGCATCAGGGCGATGACGCCGATGACGATGGCAACCGTCAGCGCGGTGTCGTTGAGCCATGAGGCGGTGGTCATGTGACCACGGCCCCAGCCCAACCACTGTGGCAAGGATCCGTGCTGGAGACGGTGAATGGCAGCGATGATGGCCACCACTCCGGCTGCCACCAGCAGGAGACCGAGGATCGTCACTGGGGTCGTCCGAGAGGGACGACGAACGAGTGGCGGAGACATGTATTGATGACTCATCTCAGTTCAGCTCCTTCGTCGTCGATGCCTTGTTGACAACTCGGCTCACCAGAATGTCGATGGTGCCGATCTCAACCCCGGACAGTTTCGGAACCTGTTCGGTCAAACGGGCTCTCAGGTCGTCGCACTGAGCCTGGATGGGGGCGGGATAGCTGATGGCAACTTCCACCTCGAGATCAGCAGTACGACCGGTGAGAACCGCACCCACCTTCGGGCCTCGGTCGAAGTCGGCACGCGACCCCGATCCGAACAACGACGAGGTGGGAGCCCCAAAACCCTCACTCTGGGCCGCCACGCGGGCAGCCACCTTCTCGACAACCGCCGTGGACACCGTCAAGGCTCCACGGCTGGCCTTCTCACGGTTGTGGACCGCCAGCGACGGCACAGAACGTACGCGGGTGGTGCCGACAGACATCAACGGTTCCGCTGACTTGGCTTGCCGAAGATGTCGTGCACGTCGAGCTGACCGTCAATGATCCGCCCCACGATCAGGCCGAGCAGGCCCAGTACCAGCACGACGATGGCCTGCCACACGCCAACGCAGACCGCGATGACGCCCAGCAACAGACCGACGAGTGCTCCGATGCGCGATGCATTCATACTGCGGCCTTTCAGGAGAGCTCGGTGTTCTTACGCTGAGGGGCACCCTGGGTCGGCTGGTCGTCGTCCTCGCCCTCGTCCTCACCCTGGATGTACACATCGGTGACCTGGACGTTGACCTCGACGACCTCGAGGCCGGTGCCATACTCAACAGCGTCAATGATGGTCTCGCGAAGCTTGTTGGCGACCTCGACGACCGAGTAGCCGTAATCGATGACGACGGAGAGATCGATGGCGCACTGACGCTCACCCTTCTCAACCTGAACGCCATTAGAGACGTTGGTGGTGGAGCCCGGGATGCGGTCAGTGATGGAGCTCAGCATGCGACGTCCGGTGGAGCCCATGGCGTGAACGCCAGGAACCTCGCGGCACGCAATACCGGCGATCTTCTGGACGACCTGCTCGGCAATAAGGGTCGAGCCGTGGTCGGTGTGAAGCGGCGACGGGGCCACGGCCTCCTTGGTGGTGTCCGGAAGATTCTCGGCCTTGGTCTCGTCAGTCTTGGCGGAAGCAGTCTTGTTGTCAGCCATGTCGGCTCATCTCCATTCGATCTGTGGCGACTTTCACATGTTCAGATGTTCAGCGAACCGAATCGTCACGCCGAATCCGAGAATTGGGCGAAAAAAATATCCTGCGCGTCCTCGGCTACCCTCGAAACCACCCGATGACAGGAGGGACCATGCCGACGTCCACCACCATGCAGGGATTGACGACCGGGCTGTGTTCGGATCACGCCCACTCCAGCGTCACTCCTCCCGCCTTCCTCTCCTCGAACTACTTCTACGACACCTTCGGGGAGCGCCCAACCTTCGACTACGGCCGCGGAGGCAACCCCACCCGAGCCCTGCTTGCCGACGCCCTCACGACCCTCGAGGCTGGCACGGGGGCGGTCGTCACCTCGTCGGGAATGTCGGCCATCATGGTCGTGCTGCAAGCCTTCGTGCCGATTGGCGGCCACGTCATCGCGCCGCACGATTGTTACGGCGGTACCTGGCGCATCCTCGACACCTGGGCCACCGCCGGACGTCTGACGGTCGACTGGGTCGACGAGACCGACCTTGACGCCCTGCGCACCGCCCTGGAATCCCCCACCGACCTACTCCTGGTGGAGACCCCGTCCAACCCACTGCTCCGCATCACCGACATCGCTGCCGCGGCTGAGCTGGCTCATTCCTCGAAGGGTGAGCGCACTGTCGTGGCCGTCGACAACACCTTCTGCTCGCCGATCCTGCAACAGCCGCTGAATCTCGGCGCAGACCTCGTCATCGCTTCCGATACCAAGTTCCTCAACGGCCACTCCGATGTCATCGGCGGCTCCGTCGTCGCCGCTGTCCCGGAGGATGTCGACCTGATGGCCTTCCACGCCAACATGCTAGGGGTGACGGCATCTCCGCTGGATTCCTGGCTGACGCTGCGTGGCCTGCGCACCCTCAGGGTGAGGATGAAGGCCCACTGCACCAACGCTGCCCGGATGGTCGAAATCCTCTCCTCCCACGCTGCCGTCGCGACGGTGCACTGGCCTGGACTGCCCGATCACCCCGGTCACGACCTGGCCGCTCGTCAGCAGAAGGACTTCGGATCCCTGCTCAGCTTTGAACTGGCCGGCGGGCTACCCGCTGTCGAGGCATTCATGACCGGAGTGGAAGGGTTCATCCTCGCCGAGTCCCTGGGAGGTGTGGAATCCCTGGTCTGCCATCCTGCGACGATGACCCATGCAGCCATGAGCCAGGAGGCCCGGGACGCCGCTGGGGTCAATGACTCCATGATCCGGATGAGTCCAGGAATCGACCCCGTCGATGACCTCGCCACCTGCCTGAACGAGGCTCTCGACCGAGCCGCTGCCGTCTGAGTCCTCGCGTACCCAATGACCTGCTGACTAGGACCCACGCCCATGAACAGGTCATTGGGGTGGCAGACTGTCCCCCGTGACCCGTTTCCTCAGCGCGAAGCCCGACTCCCGCCTGCTTCCGTTGCCGTGGAGCACACCGCTGGCACAGTGGCCGCAGGAGCTCCTGGTCGCGCTTCCCCGAGGCATCTCCCGCCACGTGGTGCGATTCATCACCGTTGGCGACGACGTCTACGCCGCAAAGGAGGTCGTCGAGCACCTGGCGATCCACGAGTACCGGCTGCTGCACGACCTCATGCGTCTGGACACCCCGTCCGTCGAGCCCATCGGAGTCATCACCGACCGTTACTCCACCGATGGGGAACCACTCGAACCGATCATCCTCACCCGCCACCTGCGGTTCTCACTGCCGTACCGGTCCCTGTTCCATTCCGGTGTGCGTCAGGAGACCGTCATGCGGCTGCTCGACGCCCTCGTCGTCCTGTTGGTACGGCTGCACCTGGTGGGGTTCCTCTGGGGAGACATCTCGCTGTCGAACGTGTTGTTCCGACGCGACGCCGAGGCCTTCGCGGCCTATCTGGTCGACGCCGAGACCGGCGAGCTCCATGACCGCCTCACCACCGGACAGCGGGAACACGATCTGCAGATCGCCCGCACCAACCTCTACGGCGAGTTCCTCGACCTGGAGGAGGGCGACATGCTCGACGCCGCCCTCGATCCGCTGGGCCTGGTGACGACGATTGAGGACCGGTACCACGAGCTGTGGAACGAGCTCACCGCTGCCGAGGAGTACGCCGGCAGTGACTACTCCCAGGTGGAGTCGCGGGTGCGTCGTCTCAATGCCCTGGGTTTCGACGTCGCCGAGCTAGACATCCAGACCTCGTCGGACGGTCAGCGGCTGCGCATCCAGCCCAAGGTCGTCGACGCCGGGCACCACCAGCGTCGTCTGCTGCGTCTGACTGGTCTGGACACCGAGGAGTTCCAGGCGCGACGTCTCCTCAACGACCTCGACACCTTCCGGGCCCGCAATGGCCTGCAGGGAGTTGACGAGGCGGTGGCTGCCCATCGCTGGCTCACCGAGTGCTTCGAGCCCGTCGTCCAGCAGATTCCCCCGGAACTGTCCCGCAAGCGCGAGCTCGCGCAGTTCTACCACGAGGTGCTCGACTACCGCTGGTACGAGTCCCAGCGCCAGCAGCGCGAGGTTCCGCACATCGAGGCGGCCCAGGGATATGTTCGCGACATCCTGGCCCAGCTTCCTGACGAGGCCATAAGTGCGGAATCGGTTGTCTCCGTCGACGAATCGCAACCACGCGGCGGTCACGAGCTGATCAATGTGTACGACCCGTCCCTGGGATATGTCGAGGACGAGGAGGATGACGCCCCCTATGACCCGTGGGAGGCCGATGCCGAATCCGTAGACGTGGAATCGGCATCTCGTCTCGACATCGACGCCTTGCGCGCCCGCGGGAAGGGCTAGGAAAACCTCGTCACTCCGAGGACTTCGGCGGTATCGGCACCGTGAACGACCCACCCTTGGAAGATCCACCGCTGAACGATCCCCACTGTGTGGGAGCTGCTGCCACCGAAGGGCCGGCCTCAGGCTGGGTCCTGGGCTCCTCAGCGTCCTTGTTAGGACGCGATCCGGGGACGACCGGCTTGATGGATTCACCCATCGCGGCCTCCAGGGCCCGGGAGATGGGGCTGGACGACGGCTTGTGCTTGCGAATCTCGGCCATGCGGCCATGGTAGGCGATGTGTCGGGGTCCCCCGGTAGCCTTGAGGCGTGACGTTCAAGCTCTACAACACCGCTACCCATGGCATCGAGACCTTCGAACCCCTGCACGAGGGTCAGGTGTCGATCTACCACTGTGGCATGACGGTGCAGTCCAGTCCGCACCTGGGCCACATCCGCAAGGAGGTCGTCTTCGACGTCCTGCGGCGCTGGTTGGAGTGTTCTGGCTACCAGGTGACAGTCGTCGCCAACGTCACCGATATTGACGACAAGATCCTCGCCAAGTCCGCTGCTGCCGGCGTGCCCTGGTGGGCCCACGCCTACCACTACGAGAACGAGCTGCACGCGGCCTACAAGGCTCTGGGATGTCGTCCACCATCCTACGAGCCGCGCGCCACCGGCCACATCCCGGAGATGATCGAGCTCATCAGAAACCTCATCGAGAAGGGCCACGCCTACCCCGCCCCGGACGGCTCCGGTGACGTCTACTTCGACGTCCGGTCCTGGCCGCGATACGGGGAGCTGTCCGGGATGCGCGTCGACGAGATGGCCCCGGCCGAGGACTCCGACCCGCGTGGCAAGCGTGACCCACGCGACTTCGCGCTGTGGAAGGGGCACAAGGATGATGAACCGGAGACGGCATCCTGGGCCTCCCCCTGGGGACGTGGTCGCCCCGGTTGGCACCTGGAGTGCTCGGCCATGTCCGGGAAGTACCTGGGTGATGCCTTCGACATCCATGGCGGCGGCATCGATCTGCGATTCCCCCACCACGAGAACGAGTTGGCGCAGTCGGCGGCCGCCGGACGTGCGTTTGCCCATTACTGGATGCACAACGCCTGGGTGACGATGTCCGGGGAGAAGATGAGCAAGTCCCTGGGCAATACCGCCCAGGTAACCGAGGTCACCAAGGCCTACAGCCCACGAGCCGTCAGGTACTTCCTGCTCGCCCCCCACTACCGCTCCATGATCGAGTTCAGCCCATCCGACGAGGACACTAAGGGATCCCTCGACGAGGCCACCAAGGCCATCGAGCGCATTGATTCCTTCCTGGATCGCGCCCGCGACCTCGTCGGCGAGGAGGCCGCGCCGTCGAAGGATCTGCCGGCGGCCTTCGTCACGGCGATGGACGATGACTTGGGAACCCCGCAAGCGGTTGCGGCCCTGTTCAGCGAGATCACCGAGGGCAACAAGTCCGTCTCTGCCCACGACGTCGACGCCACCCGCGAGCACATGGCTCGGGTACGTGCCATGCTCGCGGTCTTCGGGCTCGATCCGCAGGCCCCGGAATGGGCGGATACCGCCGGAAACGAGGCCCGTCTCGAACCAGTCGTCGACGGCTTGGTCCAGGCCATGCTTGATCAGCGTGCCGAGGCCCGTTCCCGCAAGGACTGGGCGACTGCCGACGCGATTCGTGACACCTTGACCAACCTCGGACTGACGATCGAGGACACCCCCACCGGCGCCCACTGGTCGCTGAGCTGACGAGGAGACCGACATGGCAGGAAATTCCAAGCGCCGCGGCGCAGGACACAAGGGCAAAAGTTCCGCTTCCGGATCCGGTGGCCGGGGTCGCAGGGGCCTCAAGGGCCGCGGACCCACCCCCAAGGCCGAGGATCGCACTTACCACAAGGCGTACAAGGCCAAGCAGGAGAAGCTGGCTCGCGGCGGCAACCGCAAGCCAGCAGAGAAGCAGGCCAAGGGTGCCGGCCCGGAGTGGGTGATCGGTCGTAACCCGGTGCTGGAGGCCCTGCACGCCGGTCTTCCGGTGCGCACCGCCTACGTCGCGGAAGGAGCCGAGCACGACTCCCGGCTGCGAGAGATCCTCTCCTTCGCCGCTGACAACGGCATCGTGTTGATGCAGGCCACTCGTGGTGAGCTCGACCGCATGACGGGTGGGTCCAATCACCAGGGTGTGGCCCTGCGCCTTCCCGAGTACGAGTACGCCACGGTCGACGACATCATCGATGCCGGCGCCCAGGCCTATCGCGGCGGTCTCGTCGTGGCACTGGACAAGATCACCGATCCACGCAACCTGGGAGCGATCATCCGCTCGGCTGCCGCTTTCGGCGCCCAGGGCGTGCTCATCCCGTCTCGCCGCTCGGCCTCGATGACCGCTGCGGCGTGGAAGACCTCCGCCGGGGCTGCCGCACGCATCCCGGTGGCGATGGCGTCGAACCTCAACCAGGCCCTCGGCAAGTTCGCCGAGGCCGGCTGGATGATCGTCGGGCTGGCTGGCGAGGCCGACTCCGACATCGCTGCCGCTCCCGGTCTGGATGGTCCACTGGTGCTCGTTGTCGGTTCCGAAGGTGAGGGCTTGGCCCGTCTCACCCGGCAGTCCTGTGACGTGCTGGCGTCGATCCCGATCAGTAGTGACGTCGAGTCCCTCAACGCCTCGGTGGCAGCATCGATCGCGCTGTACGAGGCGTCAAGGGTACGCGGGAGTGCGTCAGAGAGCTGAAGGAGCCAGACGCCATTCCACGGGAAACCGTGGCAAGTCCTCGAGACATCGATGCTTCAGGGATAGCTAACTGACAAACCCCCAACGTCGGAGATCACAAGTGAGCAACGAAGCACTCGACAAAGTCCTGGCGAATCTCGTCATCCCGGTGGTCGTCATCCATGACGCCGCCACCACCCCGGCCGTCACCGACGGTCTCGTCGACGGCGGGCTCCCCGTCGCCGAGGTGACCTTCCGCACCGACGCCGCACCCGCCTCCATCGAGTCGATGGCCGAGGACGGGCGCGTCATGGTCGGAGCCGGAACCGTTATCAATGCCCGTCAGGTCGACGAGGCGGTGAGCGCGGGAGCGACCTTCGCCGTCTCTCCCGGCCTGTCCCGTGAGGTCGTCGACCGCTGCCGACACCATGACATCCCGATCCTGCCGGGAGTCATCACCCCCCACTGAGATCATGGCCGGTGTCGACATGGGGCTGGACACCTTCAAGTTCTTCCCGGCCGGAAACTACGGCGGTGCCGCCACGATTTCTTCCCTGGGCGGCCCCTTCCCGAACCTACGTTTTGTCCCCACTGGCGGAGTCAAGCCGCACAACCTGGCGGACTTCCTCTCCCGCCCCAACATCCCTGCGGTCGGTGGCACCTGGCTCACCCCGGCCGACGCCGTCGCCGCCAGGGACAGTCAAACCATCGCCAACTTGGCACGCGAGGCCGCCCGCAGTGCCCACAGCATCCTCGAGGAGCAGTCATGAGCATCACACTTCGTTCCGCAGACCAGTGCCGTTACGACATCGTCTCTCTCGGCGAGGTGATGCTCCGCCTCGATCCGGGTGAGCGTCGCATCCGCACCGCCACGTCCTTCGATGTCTGGGAGGGCGGCGGCGAGTACAACGTCGGCCGTGGCCTGTCCCGGGTCTTCGGCAAGCGTGCCGCCGTCATCACCGGTCTCGTCGACGACCCGGTCGGCCACCTCGTTGGCGACCGCATCACCGCCGGCGGAGTCGACGACCAGTTCATCACTTGGGTGCCTTCCGACGGAGTCGGTCGCACGGTGCACACCGGGCTCAACTTCACCGAGCGTGGCTTCGGTGTTCGCGGGGCCGTCGGCGTCTCGGACCGCGGCCACACCGCTGCCAGCCAGCTGCGCGCCGAGGACATCGACCTCGACCGCCTCTTCGGGGAATTGGGAGTGCGCTGGCTGCACACCGGCGGCATCTACACCGCCCTGTCGGAGACCAGCGCCCAGACTGCCAAGGCCGTCATGGAGGCCGCCCACGCAAACGGGACGATCATCTCCTACGACCTCAACTACCGACCCAGCCTGTGGAAGTCGATCGGCGGTCAGGAGGAGGCCCGCCGCGTCAATCGCGAGCTGGCCAGCCTGGTCGACGTCATGATCGGCAACGAGGAGGACTTCACGGCCTGCCTCGGCTTCGAGGTCGAGGGGAACGACGAGAACCTCTCCAACCTCGATGTCGATTCCTACGCCAACATGATCGACAAGGTGGTCGAGGAGTTCCCGAACATCTCCGTCGTCGCCACCACTTTGCGCCAGGTGTGCACTGCCAGCCGCAACGACTGGTCGGCCATCGAGTGGTCGAAGGACACCGGCCTGGTGCGCTCGGTCGAACGTCCCGACTTGGAGATTCTCGACCGCGTTGGCGGCGGCGACTCCTTCGCTGCTGGCCTGGTGGCCGGAATCATGGAGACTGGAGACCTGCAGAAGGCCGTCGAATGGGGGGCTGCCCACGGCGCTCTGGCCATGACCACCCCTGGCGACACCTCCATGGCCACCCGCTCCGAGGTGGAGAATCTCGCTGCCGGAGGTTCTGCCCGAGTGAAGCGCTGACTGGCACCGGACTCATATCGGACGGCGAGCCCGAAGGGCTCGCCGTTCTTTTTGGCCCCCAGCCACGAGCAGGTCCTGGGACGGGTAGATTCGTGCTCACCATCCCGTCATGACAGGAGCCATCCGTGAGTGAGCCTAGTGCCGTCGATCCCACAGCCCGCGACATCGCCGAGAAGCTGGCCCCGGCCTACCGCACCATGCTCGACGCGATCGCACAAGTTGAGCCCCGGATTGCGGAGGCCACCCGAGCCGAACTGACCGACCAGCGTCATTCCCTCAAGCTCATCGCCTCCGAGAACTACGCATCCCTGCCAGTCCTTGCGACCATGGGTACCTGGTTCTCCGACAAGTACGCCGAGGGCACCGCCGGTCACCGCTTCTACGCCGGCTGCCAGAACGTCGACACCGTTGAGGCGATTGCTGCCGAGCATGCCTGCACCCTCTTCGGCGCTGAGCATGCCTACGTGCAGCCGCACTCCGGTATTGACGCCAACCTCACTGCCTACTGGACGATCCTCGCCCATCACGTCGAGACCCCGGCCCTTGAGGAGTTCGGAGCGCGCACCGTCAACGACCTCACCCAGGCCGACTGGGACACCCTGCGCCACCGCTTCAACGACCAGCGCGCCATCGGCATGAGCCTGGACACCGGCGGCCACCTCACCCACGGTTTCCGTCCGAACATCTCGGGCAAGATGTTCGACCAGCGCTCCTACGGAACGGACCCGCAGACCGGTCTGCTCGATTACGACAAGGTCGCCGAGCTGGCCCGCGAGTTCAAGCCCCTCGTCGTCGTCGCCGGGTACTCCGCCTACCCTCGCCGGGTGAACTTCGCGAAGATGCGCGAGATCGCCGACGAGGTCGGAGCCGTCCTCATGGTCGACATGGCTCACTTCGCCGGCCTGGTGGCCGGCAGGGTCTTCACCGGTGACGAGGACCCGGTCCCCCACGCCCAAGTGGTGACGACGACGACTCACAAGTCCTTGCGCGGCCCGCGTGGCGGCATGGTGCTGACGACCAAGGAGTATGCCGCCGACGTCGATCGTGGCTGCCCGATGGTCCTCGGCGGCCCGCTCTCCCACGTCATGGCAGCCAAGGCCGTCGCCCTGGCCGAGGCTCGCACCCAGGCATTCCGCGACTACGCCCAACGTGTCGCCGACAATGCCAAGGCACTGGCTGAGGGACTCATGAAGCGCGGCGTCAAACTCGTCACCGACGGCACTGACAACCACATCAACCTGCTCGACGTCACCACGAGCTTCGGACTGACCGGTCGGCAGGCCGAAGCTGCCCTGCTGGATTCCGGCGTCGTGACCAACCGCAACTCCATCCCGGCCGACCCGAATGGCGCCTGGTACACCTCGGGCGTGCGCATCGGCACCCCGGCCCTGACCTCGCGTGGGTTCGGGGCCGATGAATTCGATCAGGTTGCTGAGCTCATCGTCACCGCTCTGAAGGCCACCACCCCGGTGACGGCTTCCAGTGGCAAGCCGGGCAAGGCCAAGTACCGGATCGCCGACGGCGTGGCCCAGAAGGTCCATGATGCCGCCGACGAACTGCTCGGGAACTTCCCGCTCTATCCGGGGCTGGATCTGGCCTGAGGGTTTTGACGTCCTCTCACCGGGGTTTTGGGCAGAATTTTCCCCCAACGGAGTTGTCACACAATGTGATACCGATCTTTCGACGGCCCGTGTTCCACGAGAAGAACACGGGCCGTCGAGTTCTTGTCGATGCCTTCTGATGGAGCAAAAGACATCAGGACACTGGGTTCGTCGGAGATTGAAAGGACTCTCCGAAACTGCCCCCGTGTGGACCCATCCCCGGAGGACCGGGAGTACCTCTGAGGCGGGGTCTTACCACACGGTTACGTTGACTATTCCACCGCCCCATGCCTTTCTGACCCGTTGTGGAGCCACTTCTCCCCAGATGATGAGTCGCCCCGTCCCGGCGTTAACATTCCCGTACCGGACCAGACGGTCCCGTCGCGAGGAGGTTCTTTATGCAGGAAGGTGATCCCAGCGCCAAGCCAACCGGCACCACCGTTGACATGGGTGACGCTGGCTACGACAAGGCCCTGAGGAACAGGCACCTGCAGATGATCGCCATCGGCGGTTCCATCGGCACCGGACTCTTCCTGGGAGCAGGCGGACGTCTGGCTCAGGGAGGTCCTGGGCTGGCCCTCAGCTACGCTGTCTGCGGCATATTCGCCTTCCTCATGGTTCGAGCATTGGGTGAGATGGCTATTCGGCGTCCATCCTCGGGCGCCTTCGTCTCATACGCCCGTGAATTCATGGGCGAGAAGGGCGCTTACGTCACGGGATGGTTCTTCTTCCTCAATTGGTCGGTCACCGTCATGGCAGACATCACCGCGGTGGCCTTGTACCTTCACTACTGGGAAGCGCTACGGCCTGTTCCACAATGGGTTCTCGCGCTCATCACACTGGCGGTGGTATTCACCCTGAACATGCTCAGCGTCAAAATGTTCGGCGAGGCGGAATTCTGGTTTGCCGCCATCAAGGTGACGGCCATCGTCCTGTTCATGATCGCGGCGATCTGGGCCGTCGTCACCGAAGCGCCGGTCGACCACGACACTGCAGGATTCCACAACATCTCCAGCCATGGCGGGTTCTTCCCCGGAGGCATGACGCCAGTCGTCGCCCTGACCCTTGGCGTGATCTTTGCTTTCGGCGGCACGGAGATGGTCGGCGTCGCCGCCGGCGAGACGAAGGACGCCGAAATAATCTTGCCCAAGGCGATCAACTCGATGATCTTGCGAATCTTCGTCTTCTACGTCGGCTCGGTCGTCCTCATGGCCCTCGTCCTCCCCTACACCGCCTACTCGGCCAATGAGTCACCGTTCGTGACGTTCTTCACCGGGATCGGTATTCCCCACGCCGGCGACGTCATTCAGATCATCGTGCTCACCGCGGCCCTGAGTTCGCTCAACGCTGGCCTCTACTCCACCGGACGCACGTTGCGGTCCCTCGCAATGGCTGGTGAGGCTCCGAAGATCGCCGCGAAACTCAACCGACATCAGGTTCCTGCTGGCGGGATCATCATTACGGCGTCGCTGGGTCTCATTGGCGTGGCTCTCAGCGCCTTCCTGCCTGAGAGCGCATTCGAAATCGTCATGAACCTGGCCGGCATCGGTATCGCCGGGACGTGGTGCATGGTGCTCCTCACCCATACCCGGTTCCTGCGCCTTGTCAAGAGGGGAGAAGAAGTGCGACCCGAGTACCACATGCCGGGTGCGCCAATGACGAATTACGTCTCCCTGGCCTTCCTCATCATCGTCGTCCTGTCGAATATAACGACGCAGTCGGGGCGCTGGACACTTCTTCTGTTTGCCCTCGTGGTGATGGCGATGGTCATAGGCTGGTATGCCGTGCGAGACAATGTTATGTCTGACAAGACCGTCAAGGACTCCCCAGAGGTTTGAGCCATGCGTACCCACATCCTCTACACCGGGGGGACTCTCGGCATGGTCCCCACCCCGGACGGACTGGCACCGGGGGCCGACCTGACGGGATGGCTCGATCAGCTGCTCTCGGGCACAGAACTCGCCGGAACGTTTGAGACCCTGAGCTTTGAGCATCTCATCGACTCAGCCAATGCGACTCCGGCCGACTGGGGTCGAATCGTTGACGATCTGTGGGCACATCGGGAAGAGGCCGACTCCTTCGTCGTCCTGCACGGCACCGACACCCTGGCCTACACCTCGGCCGCACTGTCCTATGCCCTCAGCAATTTCGGCAAGCCAGTCGTCGTCACCGGGGCGCAATACTCGCTGGGAGTCGTCGGGACCGATGCCGCCCCCAACGTCACGGGCGCGCTGAGAGCTGTCACCAGCGGCCGCCTGAGGAGCGTCGCGGTGTTCTTCGGGCACAAATTGCTGCGCGGAAATCGCGTGACCAAGTTGTCATCGTGGGCCTACAACGGATTCGACTCCCCCGCCGTCCCCCAGCTAGCACGCACCGGAGCACCGTGGCAATGGGTCGAGAACGACTCGACCGGCTGCGGCTGGCTGGATCCGATGCCGTACCGACGCCACGACGTCCTTGTCGTCGATCTCTCCCCGGGAATCAGCGCTGCACGCCTGCGCGCAGTCCTCGACCCATTGCCCGAGGCCGTCATCCTGCGGGCCTTCGGGGTCGGGAACATCCCCAGCGATGAGCCCGGCCTGGTCGACGTCATCCTTGACGTCATCTCCGCCGGCACCCCCGTCGTCGTCGCTTCCCAGTGCATGCAGGCCGACGTGTTGCTGGGTCGATACCAATCGAGTCATGCCCTCACCGAGGGAGGAGCCATCAGCGCCCACGACATGACCCTCGAAGCTCTCTATGCCAAACTCGTCTTCCTGCTGTCCCAGGGACTGTGTGGTAAGGAGTTGGGACGGTGGGTCGAGACGGACATCGCCGGGGAGATCAGTATGTGAACCGCACTTTCCCATCAACACCGGAGACGACTGCACGTTCGTCGCGAATTGATGTGAAATTTCACGCTGCGGCTGGCCAGTGCTCTCCCCCGTGAACAATGATGGATTCATCACAGGTGGTAGCGAAGGCATCGTTGCCCTCCACCACCACATTCCACAATGACTGACGAGGCGAACTCATCATCTACGCGAGGAGAGGTGTTGATGGTCATCAACAAGAAGGTTCTGGTCTGCTGCGGCACTGGCATCGCCACCTCCGTCCAGGTGGCCAACAAGTTGCAGCGGATGCTGCGTGATCGAGGCGTGGCCGCGACGATGAAGGAGTGCAAGACGGCCAACGTCCCGGCCCAGGTGGAGACCTTCCAGCCGGACGCCATCGTCGTCACCACTGCAATCAATCCCCCTGACGAGGGGGTCAAGGTGTACCGAGGCACCCCTCTGCTGACCGGGGTAGGTGCCGACGAACTCGCCGACCAGATCGCCGACGACCTCAAGGCGCTGAATGACTGAGCCACGTCTCATCATCGCGAACTTGGGCGTCGAGACGTCCCACGAACTGTTCGCCGCTATCAGTTCCCGGCTTGCCGATGAAGGGCTTGTGAAGGCGTCATTCCTGTCCGCGGCCGAGGCCCGGGAGGCCACTTATCCCACTGGGTTGGATTTCGGGCACATACAGGTCGCGATCCCCCACGTCGACCCGGACCATGTCGTCGCTCCCGGTCTCCTCCTGTGCCGCAACGCTCACAAGACCGTGTTCCACGCCATGGACGACCCCGAACGAGCGCTCGACGCCCGGCTGAGCATCTGGCCTCTGGTGACCGCCCCGCACAACCAGGTCCGGATGCTCGGCGCTGTGATCGACCTGCTGCAGGAACCGTCGTACTGCCAGCTCCTCCTGGACGGCGACGAGGCCGATGTCCGATCTGCTCTGCAGAAGGTGTTGGACTCCATCGAGCCAGCCGACTGACGCTACGTCACCGACGCGCACTATGGTGGAAACATGACTGCAAAGCTCATCCTGCTCCGCCACGGCGAGAGCGAGTGGAACTCCAAGAACCTCTTCACCGGCTGGGTGGACGTTGATCTCAATGAGAAGGGCGAGGGCGAGGCCCGCCACGCCGCTGACCTGCTCAAGAAGGAGAACCTCCTCCCCGACGTCGTCCACACCTCTCTTCTGCGTCGCGCCATCCACACCGCCTACCTGGCCCTGGACGGCTGTGATCGTCATTGGATCCCGGTGCGTCGCTCCTGGCGCCTCAACGAGCGTCACTACGGCGCTCTGCAGGGCCTGAACAAGGCCGAGACCAAGGAGAAGTACGGCAACGACCAGTTCATGGCCTGGCGCCGTTCCTACGACGTCCGTCCGCCGGACCTCGAGCACAATGGCGAGTACAGCCAGTTCAATGACCCGCGCTATGCCGACATCCCGGAGGCCGAGCGTCCCGTCGCCGAGTGCCTCAAGGACGTCGTGGCCCGCATGGTGCCGTACTTCACCTCCGACATCGCTGCCGACCTCAAGGCCGGTAAGACAGTGCTGGTGGCTGCCCACGGCAACTCCCTGCGCGCCCTCGTCAAGCACCTCGACGAGATCAGCGACGAGGACATCGCCGGACTCAACATTCCAACCGGTATCCCGCTGCTCTACGAGCTTGACGACAACCTCAAGCCCGTCACCAAGGGCGGCCGTTACCTCGACCCGGAGGCTGCTGCCGCCGGCGCCAAGGCCGTCGCCAACCAGGGAAACAAGTGAGTTCGTGACGGCATCCAAGTCCTGGAACCACATGGAGCGGCGCCCCGGAGATGATCTCTGGGGCGCCGCTCCATGTGCAGATGAAGGTGGGATCAGGAGATCACACCGAACTCGTAGCCCTCGCTCTTGAGCCACTTGAGGATGGACGGCATGGCTTCGGCCGTCATCTGCTTTCCGTAGGTGTCGTGGTTGAGGATGACGACGACATTCGGGTCACCAGACTCGTTGATGGTCTTCTTGACCATCTTCAGGTAACCGTCGACGGTCTTGGGACGCTGGACGTCAGCGTCGCCGCTCATGGCGTTCCAGTCGATCCAGGCAACGCCGCGCTTGGCCAGAGCCTGGTCAGCCTGGGACAGCTTGGTCCAGGACATGTGACCGCCCGGGTAGCGGAAGGCCGAGGAGAAGTAGCTCGATCCCAGGATTGCCCGCGACTGGGCAGTGGCCCAGTCCCAGTCACAGCTGATGTGCTTGGCGTTGGCGGCGTCGCCGGGGTAGAGGTAATTGTAGTCGTGCGAGTAGGAGTGCACAGCTAGGGCGTTGCCCATCTTGAGCGAACGGCTGAGCATCTCCTTGTTCACGTCACGCAGCTGCGGGGCGATCATGAAGAAGGTCGCGCGGGCACCGGCCTTCTCAAGGTTGTCGAGCTGCTCACCGGTGAACTTGGTCGTCGGACCGTCGTCGAAGGTCACGAAGACGATCTTCTTGTTCTTCGGCTGGGTGGAGGGCTTCTTCAGCCACTGATTCACAACAGCAGCCGGGTAGGCGTACTTGTCGGCAGCCGTTCCATGGTTCGTGCCGGGCTCCAGACCGTCAATGTCCTTGACGACGGTGCCGGGGGCCTTGAAGGACGAGTAGCTAGACGGGGGCTCCGTGCAATCCGGCTTCGTCACAGCGGCACCGACGCCGTACTTGCCGGCAGGCACCGGACCACTCGGCATTCCCGCTGGCGCACTCGCGCCACTCGAGACGCTGGGCTTGGCCGCGGGAGACTTGGATGCCGGCGCCTTCGAGGACTGGGCCGCGCTGGCAGCCGACTTCGACGGGGAGTTGGCAGACTCCGGATCGTTCGTGGCACATCCGGCGATGGCCATCGAAACGGTGGTGACGAGAACGACAGCTCCAGCCATCGTTTTTCTGCGGAAGGCAAAAGCCATGTGACAAGACCTCACTGACAATAATCAGCCGTGTACCACGGCGAGTTGGGCCCCTCGATTGTACGTACTGAGTACAAGCGATCCCAATTCGAAACACGACACCCCCATTTCGCCGACGGAACACACCGGCGTGGGGGTCGTGACGTGTCGATGTGATCAGTATGCGCTGGGCCAGTCCTCGCCAGCCGGCGCCTTGCCGGTGACGATGTAGATGACTCGGGAGCCGACGGCAACCGCGTGATCGGCGATGCGTTCGTAGTAGCGACCGAGCAACGCCGTGTCGACCGCGCTCTCGACGCCGTAGGTCCAGTCATCGCCCAGGAGCAGGCGGAACTGGTCGCGCCGCAACTCATCCATCTTGGAATCCTCGGACGCCAAGAACTCCGCGGCCTGCGCGTCACGATCCGCCAGCGTCTTCTCGGCTTTCGCGATCATGGAATCCGCGATCCTCGACATCTCGACGAACTGATCGGCGACCTGCGGAGGCACGGCGACCTCGGGGAAGCGAAGACGGGCGATCTTCGCGACGTGGGCAGCAAGATCTCCCATGCGGGCCAGCTCGTAGCACATCCGCAGGACCGCGACGACCGTGCGCAGCTCGCCGGCGACCGGAGCCTGACGGGCAAGCAGGTCGAAGCAACGACGTTCGATCTCCTCGTTCAGGGCGTCGACCTTCGAGTCATCGGAGATGACGCGCTCAGCGGTGGTCAGGTCCGCACCAATGAGAGCCTCAGTGGCGTCCTTGACGGCAACCCGAACCAACTCGGCCATCGTCAAGATCCTGCCGCTGGTGGCATTGAGCTCGTCGTGGTAGCTCTCACGCATGCCGGTGTCCTTCCGTAGTGGGGTCTCGTCAAGCCTATCGACCCTATCGACCAGGACATTTCCCCCGAGTGGCAAGACAGTGAACCTTGGGTGAACGACCAGTGATCACGGCATCACTTTGTGACGTGCGGGTGACGAGGATGACGACCTTCCCCCTATTATGCAAAGCGTGGGCATGGTTCTGGCAGCGATCATTGGTGCAGTTGTCGGCGCCGGATTGACGGTCCTCATCATTCAAGCGGTGGAATCATCTCGTCACCCCGTTGACACCCTCGCCGCCGACGTTGAGGCCCTTGAGGTCGATCCAACTCTCGCCCGAGCACTCGACCTGGCCACTGAAGCGGCCGTCATCGTCGGCCCCCATGACGAGGTGCTACACACCACCGTGGGCGCCCGGTCAATGGAACTCGTGCGCGGCTCACGAATCGCCGACGCCGCCCTCCTCAATTTGGTCCGCACCGCGCGACGAGAGGACCGCGACATTGTCGACACCATGGAGTTGAAGCGGGCATCCACCGGAGCCAACCTCATCCTCACCGTGCGCGTGGGACCTCTTGACGGGCACGGCAACGCGATCATCTCTGCGGAGGACAGCTCCCGACACATCAGGCTTGCCGAAACCCGCAGGGACTTCGTCGCCAACGTCTCTCATGAATTGAAGACCCCCATCGGCGCCGTCTCCATCCTCGCCGAAGCCATCGAGGGTGCCGCCGATGACCCCGATGCCGTCCGCCATTTCTCCCAGCGCCTGACCGCGGAGTCAACGAGGCTGTCCGCCCTCGTGACACAGATCATCGACTTGTCCCGATTGCAGGCGGACGAACCCCTGCTTCGCGCCGAACCAGTGCCCGTTGCCGACATCATCGACGAGGCCGTCTCTCGTCATCGTGAGCTCGCGACCACCCGGGAGGTCTCCCTGGTGGCCCGCTGCGACGACGACCTGTGGGTTCTCGGGGACCAGAGTCAGCTCACCGAGGCCATCGCCAATCTCGTTCAGAATGCGATCGTGTACTCCGAGCCGAAGGCGCGGGTGGCGGTCTCGGCCAGACGAGTCCATGACGTCGACACCGACGTCATCGAGATTGCGGTGGCCGACAACGGAATTGGCATCGGCGAGGCCGACCAGGAACGCATCTTCGAACGGTTTTACCGGGTTGACTACTCCCGATCCCGGGAAAACGGTGGAACCGGCCTGGGGTTGTCGCTGGTCAAGCACACCTGCCAGGCGCACGGGGGATCCGTCGACGTGTGGAGCAAACTGGGCCAGGGGTCCACATTCACCCTTCGACTACCCACCCTTGACGCCGACCACTACAACGAATCCGATCAGGAGGAGTCATGACCCGCGTACTCATCATCGAGGACGAGGAGTCCTACCGCGAGGCCACCGCCTTCATGCTGCGCAAGGAGGGATTTGAGGTCGACACCGCGGCCAATGGTGCCGACGGACTGGAAAGCTACTCCCGCAATGGCGCCGACATCGTCCTGCTTGACCTCATGATGCCGGGAATCCCGGGGACCGAGGTCTGCCGGCAGCTGCGTCAGCGTGGCAACGTCGGGATCATCATGGTGACGGCCAGGGATTCCGAGATCGACAAGGTCGTCGGTCTGGAGCTGGGAGCTGACGACTACGTCACCAAACCCTTCAGTCACCGCGAACTGGTAGCACGCATCCGCGCCGTCACTCGCCGAGGAGGCCCGGAGATCGAGGTCTCCCCCGACGTCCTCGAGGAGAACGGGGTGCGGATGGACGTCGAGCGCCACGAGGTCAGCGTCAACGGAAAGACCGTGCGCCTCGCCCTCAAGGAGTTCGACCTGCTCGAGGTGCTGCTGCGCAATGCCGGGCGTGTCATGACCCGCGCGTCCCTCATCGACCGAGTCTGGGGAGTCGACTACGTCGGCGACACCAAGACCCTAGACGTCCACGTCAAGAGGTTGCGCGCGAAGATCGAGGAGGATCCCTCGCATCCGGCGCGGATCATCACCGTGCGTGGACTCGGCTACAAGTTCCAGGCCTGATACGGTCTCCACGAAACGACAAGCGCGGCCCCCGGTTTTGACCGGGGGCCGCGTCGTATGTTCAAAGAACCCGTCAGGACTGGGTCGACGGGGACCCCGAGGGAGCATACTTCTCGAAATCCGGGTGGGTGGACGGCACGACCGGTGCATCCAGGGTGATCGGTGCAGAGTTCGCGAACTTGATCGTCACCTTGGCCAACAAGCCGTCCGAGAGTCCCTCGACGGGAGCCTGAAGATCGGACTTGGTGAGATTGACCGAGGCGTGAGCCGGAAGATCGACACCGACCGGAGTCACGGTGAAGGACTGCCCTGCCAGGGAGTTGTCCGACTTGAGCGGCTGACCAGTGATTCCGACAACCTTGTCGTTCTTGCTGGAAGTGACGGCGGCGGAGACACGAGCCTGACCGTCACCATTGATGAGCAACAGGTTCTGCACCTTGACGGTGTCGGACTCGCCGCTGACACCGGCCGCAGGGGTGTAACTGGTGAGGACCTTGGGATCGGCGCCACAAGCCGCCAACCCAAGAACCCCGACGGCAGCAAGGGCAGCAGTCGTCCGGCGACGGTCGATCATCGTGGAATCTCCTCTTCCGGGGTGCATGATCGCTGCTGAGTTTAGCTGAACTGGCGTCACCGGGGGTGCCGATCGGTTCCAGCACGGTCGACGAGTGAGCAGACCTCTCGAAAACACTATTTCAGTCGACGGCGTCGAGGACCTCCTTGGAGAACACCCAAGAGAAATTCAAGATCTCGGACATGAGAATGCGAATATTCTTGTCAATGTCGATATTGATCTCATGTAACAATTTCGTAATTCCGGTCGCTGTGGTGAATGCATAGATAACCTCGTCATTGCGAACATTTCCGGGCCAGGAGGGCCACGGCGTCAGCGATCGGGCGTTGGCCGGTCTCTTTTCCACAATCATCGCATCTCATCCCCACACGGCGAAGCGGGACCAGACCGTTCCCACTTCCCAAGGCCAGATCCGAGGGACTTCCGCAATCCCGACGGCCCGACAGTGAGGGGCAGACCGTAGCACCATTTCGGACGCCCACGCGAATCAATAATTGACTTCAACAATCATTATGTGATAGAATTAAGCCCCGAAAGGGGCCGCACAAATGACTTTCAACGTTGGTGAAACCGTTGTCTACCCGAATCATGGCGCTGCTGTGATCGAGGACGTCGAGACTCGCACTATCAAGGGCGAGGAAAAGCTCTACCTCGTTCTGAGAATTCTTGGACAGAACGATTTGGTTGTGCGAGTGCCAGCCAGCAATCTTGATCTTGTCGGCGTTCGTGACGTCGTCGACGACGAGGGCCTTGAGAAGGTTTTCGAGGTTCTTCGCAAGACCAACGTCGAGGAGCCGTCCAACTGGTCTCGTCGCTACAAGGCCAACCTCGAGAAGCTCCACTCCGGCAACGTCCTCAAGGTCGCCGAGGTTGTTCGCGACTTGTGGCGCCGCGAGCGCGACCGTGGCCTGTCGGCTGGTGAGAAGCGGATGCTCTCGAAGGCTCGTCAGATCCTGGTCTCCGAGCTTGCCCTCGCCAAGAAGGTGGAGGACGACAAAGCCGAGGAGATGCTCGACGAGGTTCTCGCCTCCTGAGGCTGTTCACTCTAATCGTGAAATGGGGGTTCACCAGAAATTTGGTGAACCCCCATTGCTCATGTCCCGAGGTGCCACCGCAGGATCACGACGACTTCAGCGCGTCTGCAATCTCGTCAGCCAACTGTCCTTCATCAACGCCGGTCAGGAATGCAACACCGCGAAACATCTTGACATTCTCGTTGGGCTGCTTCACTGCAGTCGTCGAGACGATTGCGTCAGGGGTGAATTCCTCGATGACCCTCGGCACTTCTGCGACGCGACAGTGCTCCATCTTGGCATTGACTCCACGCTCACGCAGCAGCCGCTGAAGCTTGTTGGCGACCTGTACCGACGTCGCGATACCGGTGCCACAGCAGACGAGAATCTTCTTCTCGATCATGGTGACCACCCCTCCCTCAGGGAAACCTCGTTGCCCTTGGATGTGGCCCACCAAGGGATTCCTCCACGATGTTAAACGTATCCCGTCCATGCCCCTTCGGTGGGGGTGGGCCCCGTGGTGATCACGGGTCTTTGGGAGACTGGACGGGATGGTACCGTGCCGTCAAGGGCACAGCGCCCGTCTCGAGGAGGGTCCGCCATGGCGACTACGTCCAGCACACTGTGGAATGCCGTGGTGCTCCGCGTCGGCAAGGGAGCTCAGGACATGCTGGACACCGGCGTCATCGTCCTGTTCGGCGAACCTGTACCTGATGCTCTGTCCGACATCTGCGTGCTCCACAACCGCGGCGGCCGCTCCCCCATGACGCCCAAGCGCGAAATCGTTCCTGGCGACGTCCTCAACATCGCTGGTACCCGTTACACGATCGATGAGGTCGGAGAGTCAGCCACCTCAAACCTCGGTGACCTCGGCCATGTCGTGTTGTACTTCAACTCCCCCGACCAGTCGCTGCTCGCCGGAGCCATCAAGGTTTCCGGGCCGCAGCCGCAGCTGCCCAGCCAGGGCGCGATCCTCACGATCGAGCCTGCCGAGTGACAAGGGCTGACGCGATCGCTGCCACCCCTTCACCGCGGCCGGTGAATCCGAGATGATCGGTCGTCGTCGCGGACACTGACACTGGAGCACCGACGGTCTGCGTCAGCGTGGCTACCGCCTCAGCGCGCCGGGCCGCCATGCGCGGACGCTGCCCCACGATCTGCACCGCTGCGTTCTGGACCGCCCATCCCTCGGCAGTGACGAGCTCAACGACATGGCCCAGTAGCGCCACTCCGGCAGCTCCGGCCCATTGCGGGTCCGAGGTTCCGAAGACGGAGCCAACATCCCCCAGGCCGGTCGCGGAGAGCAAGGCGTCACAAATGGCGTGGCAGGCGACGTCACCGTCGGAATGGCCAGCCAAACCGACCTTCTCGTCGGGGAAGTGAAGGCCAGCAATGTGCATCGGCACACCTTCACTCAGCTGATGGACATCGGCCCCAATACCGGTCCGGATCTCCATCATTCCTTGCCCCCGTGACCCAACTTGTCGGCGACGTTGCTCGGGGTGACAGCCCGCAACATCCGGCCAACTCGACGACCGGAGTGGTGACCGGCTCCAGCCGCAGCCTTGGCCAGGACCTCAGCAATGTCGAGATCGACCGGCTCGGTGATCTTGAGCGACATTCGGGATCCTTCCACCAAGGTGGCGCGATGACCGTAACGCTCACAACACGAAATGTCATCGGTAACCGTCCCACCATCACGGGACAACTGCTCATGACACTCCGTGATGACGGCGCGATCAAACCCTTGCGGAGTCTGGACCGCGCGAAGAGCGGAACGGTCGATGACGCGGGAACCCTCACCGTCGATCTGCCGAATGGTGTCGGTGACCTCGACGACAGGTGTCACCGCGACAGCCCCGGCCTCGACCGCACCAATGACATCCTCGACGATGTAGGCGGGAACCAACGGGCGGACGGCATCATGAATGAGAACAGTGGTGGCCTGACTGAGATGCTCATCGTCGGCGATGTATCGCAGCCCATTGCGCACCGAATCCTGACGAGTGTCCCCTCCGGTCACGAAGTGAACAGGGATGGGAGAGGCAGCCAAAGCCAGTTGCAGATGGTTGTGCATACCCTCTTTCACCACCACGACGACCTCGTCGCAACCTCCAGCGGCCAGGGACTCCACCGCAACCGCGACAACGGCCTTCCCGGTCAACGAGGTGACTTGCTTGGGGACAGGACCACCGAACCGTGTTCCCAGACCGGCTGCAACGACAACCGCCACTCGTGGGTGCGTAGCGGTGACGGATTGTGTAGGTGTCATGGATCGAACAATAGCGGTCGCGACGACCGGGAAGGGTGACGGTCGCGACGTCACCGAATCAGATGTGTGACCTTCTTCGGACCACCAACGCACGCGAGTTCTCCGCCCGACCCACAGTACGGGATCATCACCATCTGTTGCGCAACCTCTTGCACCTTGGATCCGAGCATGTCAAAATTGCCATGTAGCAATTTTACCCACTGCAACTGCAAGTTTATGCACCAACGGAGGCGCGTCATGATCCGACAGGCACCTTTCCTCATCATCAACCCCAAGGCATACCTCTTCGGCGACGAGATGCTTCGCATGGCGATGTTGGCAGACGAACTGTCAGCCACCCACGGTGTTGACATCATGGTGACCGCCCAGCACACCGACCTCCGTCTTATCGCCGAGAAGACGAACCACATCATCGTGGCAGCCCAACACATGGACCCGATCACGCCGGGCCGGGGAATGGGACATGTCCTTCCCGAGTCCTTGGTGGCAGCAGGTGCCAAGGCGGTCGTACTGAATCACGCTGAGCACCCGCTGACCCTGGCGGACCTGGATGCCAGTATCACGCGCGCCCGCGAAGTCGGGCTTCTCACGGTTGTCTGCGCAGACACCCTCGTGCAGTGTCGCGTCGTCGCAGAAATGGGCCCCGACGTCATGATCTGTGAACCCACTGCGCAGATCGGTAAAGGCGCACTTACGGCAGACGACTACATCGCAGACTCGACTCTCGCAGTCAAGGAGGTCAATCCATCCATCATGGTTCTCCAGGGCGCTGGAGTTTCTTCCGGGCACGATGTCGCCCGAGTGCTGTCACTGGGCGCAGATGCATCGGGCGGAACGTCGGGAATCGTCTGCGCACCCGATTGGCGAGAACGCATCACCGACATGCTCATCCCGCTCAAGGCCGAGAAGAACCGTCGCAACAGCTGATCCACACCTTCACAACTAGAAAGGTACCATCATGACAGTCCACACAGACACCATCCAGGTCCGTTCCAAGGCCGGACGCCCGACCTACTTCGAGATCACCAATGACGTCCGCAGGATCATCACCGAGTCGGGCATCAAGAACGGCATCTGCACCGTTGCATCGACCCACACGACGTGCTCGGTCTTCTTCGAGGAGTACTGCCACGACGTCGACTTCGCGGGCGACGAGTACCTCCAGGCCGACCTCAACGAGGGGCTGGACAAAATCTTCCCCAGGTGCATGACGAACAACCAGTATTACCATCCTGGTCCAGCCCACGTGGAGGCCGTCGAGGCGATGACCGATGCCGGCCATGCCACCGGTGACACCATTCTCGTCCCGGACCTCGGGAGCCTCCTCAACACCGAGGCACACCTGCGAGGAACCCTCATCGGCGCGTCGCAGACCTTCGTCATCGAGGATGGCGAGCCCCAGATCGGCGCCGTCGGTTACATCTACTTCGTGGACTGGGACCCCAACCGAGAGCGTGATCGCAAGGTCAAGGTGGCCGTGATCGGGGAGTGACACCATGCTCGTCGAACTGTCAGAGGCCCTGACGTGGGCCGAACAGCACCACCTCGCTGTCGCAGCGGTGAACACACCCATCTTCGAGTCGCTCACCGCGGCGATACGCGTCGCCGAACGCCACGACACCCCGATCATCCTCGCCCACGCGCAAAGTCACGAGGGCATCAACCGGATCGAGGACATTGGCCCAGCCATGGTCGCACTGGCCCGACGGTCCAGTGTGCCCTGCGTGGTCCACGTTGACCACGGTGAAGACCTCGACTACCTCCAGAAGGGACTCGACGTCGGCTTCAACTCATTCATGCTGGACGGGTCCCGTCTCTCGTTCGAGGAAAACATCGCGATCACCAGCGCAGCCGTAGAACTTGTGGGCCCGCACGGTGTGGAGGGTGAACTCGGGGTCATGACCGGCAATGAGAACGGCGATCCCAGCCAAGGGGCGGCGGACTCCGCACTCTTCACCGACCCTGCGGTAGCCGGCGAATTCGTGAAACGCACCGGGGTCACCGCCCTCGCAGCGGCCTTCGGCACAGTTCACGGCCTGTACCACCGCGAACCCCACCTGAACCTCGGTCTCATCACACAACTTCGCGAGATCACAGGCGTCCCGATCGTCATGCACGGCGGGTCGGGCCTGTCGATCGAGGAGTACCAGCAGTCGATCCGGCACGGTGTTCGCAAGATCAACTACTACACGTACTCGGTCAAGGCAGCCTTGGATGCCACGAGGACGATGCTCACAGACGATCCGGAGGTCCTCGTCTTCTCCGACGTCGCCGCCCGTGCGTCCCATGCGATCGAGAAGGACGTCGAGGCGTTCGCCACCGCCCTGACCGCGAGCTGAGGCCATTCACCGTACGTGGGTCGGTGCCCTGATGGGTTCCGGCCCACGCTCACGTCCTGGTGTGGTCAGGTCGACAGGACCACATCCGCAAGCTGCTCGTCGACGACGACCGACTGCACAATCCCGGACCGCAGGACCCCGGCAACGCCTCGTGACTTCTCGGCGCCCGCAGCAATCCCGATGACCTCTGGTATGTCCCGCAACTCGTCGAGAGTCAGGCCGATGAGGTGGTCGTCGACCGACGTGCGGACCGCCTCGCCGTCATCATTGAGTGTTCGTCCGCACACGTCGCCAGCTATTCCAGCGGCCCTCACCTCGGCCATCTCTGCCGGTGACAGCACGGAAGCCAGTGACAGCGTCGCCGACCAGTGAACACCCATGCTGCCGATACCGACAACAGCAAGTTCACACGACGCCGCGTCACGCAGGGCCTCCAACACAATCGGCTCGGCCAGCATGGCCGCACAGACCTGCGCCGACGAAACGATGACCGGGGCGTCGATCCGATGGGCCTTACCACCGCAGCGTCGGGCCAGGGCCTGCACCGAGGCGTTCCCCGAGACGTCAGAGTCCTTGACTGACATGCCACCGGAAAGCGGGTAGATGTCCAACGGGGTCATGGAGCGTGGCCGCTCGAAGCAGTGGGCGAAGGCGCTGACCGTCCGGCCCCAACTGAGCCCGATTGAACTGACCTGGGAGAGCCGTCCGTTGACGACCTCCGCGGCGAGCCGAGCCACGAGATCCATCGGAGCGACCCCGGGACGGTGGGCTGCGACGTACGCCGACTCCAGGCAGAAGCGGGCTGCGAGGGCCTCCTCGAGGTCCTCCCTACGGCCCACTCCCTCACGAGGATCATTGATCGCGACTGTCACCAGACCGGTCTCACGGGCCTGGTTGAGCATTCGGGACACCGACGAGGTGGAGATTCCCAGTGTCTTGGCGATACGGGACTGGTTGATACCGTCGAGGTAGTACATCTTGGCAACTTCGACGAGGGTACCCAGGTCACGCCTGCCAGCCATGGTTTCTCCCGTCACTCATCATCGCCCTCTTGTTGTGACTGGAGAATAGCCCCTCCCCCCATCACGAGGTGCCCCATACCTCCCTGGAGATCTCGTTCGTCAGTCGAACAGCCGCCAACCACCCTGCCTACGATCTTCGTGTCCCATCGTCATCACTCGGGTCATCGACTCCCAGACCTCTTCCAGGCTGATGTCATCGGGGGCGTGACAACGCATGGAGAGCATTCCTGAGCTCTTTCGCTCCCAGTCGCTCAAGGGCGGGGCAGGGGCCGACTCTCCCCTGCCCCGCCAGCCAGACCGCTGGTCAGCCGATCGTGCCGTTGTCCAACAGGGCGTCCTGCAGACGGCGCATTGCCACGATGGGACGGGTCTCGTCGATCTCAACGTCGTCCTCGGTCAGGATCGTTCCAGCCGGAACGTCACGCTTGAGCACACATCCGGCCACGACACCAATCGGGACCGCGTGCTTGTCCCGCGCATCCGCTGCGTCGATCGTCCACCCATGGACGTGGTGCCCACCGATACCTTCCAGCGTCGTACCGGCCTTGAGATCGGTCTTGGCCCGGGCCGTGACCTCGGAGGTCCACGTCTTTGACTGGAACGACGCGCTGCGATCCAGCACGGCCTCGCCGATGGACAGGTCGGCCTCGATCGACGCGAGGTGGAACGGACGATAAAGGGCGAAGTACGGGCCGTCGCCGAGGTGGAGGTACTGCAGCTCCTCGGTGACCACCGGGCTGTCGGACCTCACGATGGCGAACACGCCGGGGGCGACGTCACCGGTGACGTACTCAACGACCTTCTCCTTGCCCTCGATGATGCCCCCGTCCGTGGCCGGGACGAGCTTCTTGGCGAGGTCGTCGACGTCACACTCAATTCCGTGCATGCCCGGTACCTCGACCTTGAAACCCGAAGCATTGGAAAGAGCGCACATCTCGATCTGCGTCTTGGTGCCGTCAGTGAACGAGCACAACATCTTGGGATTCATCTTCTTGCGATGCGCCTCGTCCATGACGTCCTCGGGCACATCGGTGGGACGGTTCGGATTGTTCTTGCCCTTGCCCGCGGCGACGACGTCCAAACCGAGGTCCTCGGCGTATTCGATGAGTTTGACGCACTCGATGGGCTCGTCACCGCGGCAGACGGTGTACACCGAGTTCCCGGAGTTGGCCATCGAGGACAGCAGGAGACCGACAGTGACGTCCGCCTCGACGGTCATCAGACCGACGTCCTTGTCGTTGACGATGGCGGCGTAAGCGACCTGGGCCGCGACCTCGGGGACGCCGGAGACCTCGAGTACGAAGTCGACCGGCAGCTTCGGCATGGTGAGGCCGTCGTCGATGGCAACCGACCGACCATCCTCGATGAGCTGCGCAGCCTCATCAACGTTCTGAGCGACCACGACGTCGTCGCACCCGGCAGCCTTGAGGGCGCCAGTCGCCCGGTCGACGTCGATGTCCGCCACCGCGACGACTTCCAGGCCCTCGGCCAAGTGCACCTGCGCGATGAGACCTCGCCCCATCTGCCCGGCGCCGACGATACCGACCCTCACCGGTCGTCCCAGCTTGGCCTGCCTGTCCAGCAGTCTTGTGGTGTATCCCATAACTATCTTCCTCTCCGAACAAGGTGTGTTGATGACGGATGTGTGTGGTGCGTCGGTGTCTCAAGCCACGACGGGGACCGAAATGCGTTGGATCATCTTGGGCGACGAGGTGCCAGCGACGTTGTCGAACTGCTCGGTCGCCTGAGCCAGGGCTCGCCTCACCTGCTTGTCACGTGTCCTCGTGGCGATGTCGTCAAGTGGTCCCAGGAGCTGGTCCACTCCTCGCAGTCGCGCCAGCACCGTCGATCCCGACATGACCTTGGCCGAGACGACACGCTTGGTAGCCCGCTCCACGACGAGTAGGACGATGGCTCCACGCAGCCTTCCCCTGCCCCTCCCGGTCACGAGGACGTGATCCCCAGTTGAGTACTCGGCGGCGGCACGTCGGACCGCCCGTTGGAAAGTACGTGATTGATGCACCGACATCACGCCGCAGAGCATGAGTGCGACACCCAGGAACAGTGCGAACTGCCATTCCACGGTCGTCACCTCACCCACGCACGAAAGCGATCGGGTTGCCCACAGACATCGTGGGCAGCTCCGGGCCCGAGGCCTTGACGGCTCCAGGCAACAGGGGCTGATCCGGACTGTTGACGTAGACGACGACGTGTCCCAAGCTCGCCAAGTTCGGATTGGCCTCCGACCCGACCTCATCGATCACGTACTCGGCGGCCCCGAGCCTGACCCGGTCACCGGGGACCACATCCTCCGATGGTGGCACCGCCCGGTCACCCCCCAGGCCATGCACCAGGCTCACCTCTGCGAGCTCATCAGGGACCGGCGACCCGAACAGGATGACGACTCCTGCTTCCAGCATCTCGGCCGCATCAGCGCCGATACTGTCGACGGTCGAGTTCCACAGCGTTGTCGACATGATTGACCTCCTTGTCATCGTTGGTGTTGTCAGGATTGGCGTTGGTCGTTCTGGCCGCCTCAGATGAGGAAGCTGACGACATATGCCAGGGCGACCGCCACGGGTGAAGTGATGAGCCGGGAGAACAGGACCGCCGGGACACCGACGTCGACGGTTTCCGTCTGCGCCTCTCCCAGTCCCAGACCGACCGGGACGAAGTCGCATCCGACCTGGCCGTCGATCGCGAAGAGCGTCGGCAGCGCATACTGAACTGGCAGGGCTCCTTGCGCGATCTGCGTCCCCATGAGGACGCCGATGATCTGGGCGATGGCTGCTCCCGGCCCAAGGAATGGTGACAGGAACGGCAGGGCCGTGATAAGTCCCAGGAGGATCAGGCCCAAGGGATTCGCCGCGAGCGGTGAGACGCCCCGGGCAATCCAGTTCGCCAGCCCGGTGTAGTTGACGAACCCGATGAGGAGCGCCACGTAACAGATGAAGGGCAACACTGTGTTGAGGCACAGTTTGATGGACTCGCGACCGGAGTTGAGGAGGGTCGTGATGATGCTTCCGATGGCGGTGCCAAAGCGAACCACCCACGCAGAGAACCCCTTTTTCTTGGGCGTCGCCTCGGCGCTGGGCCCTCCACTCGTCCGCGTCGTGGTGTCCGCGGCGACAGCGGTGGAGGCCGCTGCCGTGGCTCCCTTCTCGGTCGACTCCTCGTGACTGTTGACAACGGACGTCGGATCGATGGGCTGAACCTGGTTGAGCCCGACTGCCGACACGAAGATGTCCTCGGTCATGAACGTGGCCAGTGGCCCACCTGGGGACCCGGCATAGACATTGACGGTCGGGATCCGCTTCTTGGGGTATATCCCCGACCTTGCGGTGCCGCCACAGTTGATGACGGCGCACATGATGCGATCCTCTGGCACCGACGTGTTGAAGCCGTTGATGGCCTCCGCGCCGGTAAGTTCAGCGATCTTGCGGGCCACCGGGTGGATCTCACCACCGGTCACGGACAGCACGACACTGCGCTCACCGTTGACCTGGAGTGTCAGTCCGGGACCCCAACCTCCCGGCCCCTTGTTGACACGGACAGCCTGTTCGGTACTCATGCCGGGCTCCCCTCAGGGCCCTGGACGTGGCCAGCTGCGTATTCGACGTCATATCGCTTGAACGTCTCGGTGTGACCACCTCTCTTGATGAGAATGTTGGTGATCCATTGGGTAACCATTCCGCGGATGCAGATGACCACAAGACCAACGAGGAAGTAAAGGGCTGCCAGGCGCGCGTAGGCGCCGTTGTCCACCTTCATGACTCCAGCGGCAACTCCTGTCCAGACAAAGAGTTCTCCGCCGTTTGCATGCGGGAAGAATGCTGTTACTGGATGCACAAATGACACGGTGGCGTCGTAGTACGCAGGCTTGTACCGCTCTGGAAGAAAGCGCCCAAACGTGTAACACATTGGATTGGTCAGCATGATCGTCGCGATCAAGGGAATGATCGTGTACCGCGTCACGGCATGTTTGCCGGCCCACTGGACCGCATGGGTGACTCTCTCCTCACCAATCCACGTTGTCACCGCATACATGAACGTGAGCAGGACAAGGAGCAGCGGAATGATCCCCGTGGCCATGTCCACGAAGCTCTTTGCCGACGCGTTGAACAGACCTATGAAGTGAGTGGCAGCCCAAGTGATGCCCTTCATTACCGGATTGGATCCAGCATCTAATGGCACCAACAGGGCACCGTGCGCGAGTACACCAGCCCCTGCCGTCGTTACCATCTGGAGACTCCTTCGTCTCAAGGAACTGCAATAATTTGCAGCTCTACCGGTTCGTTTTGCATTACTGCCATCGTGCCACAGCGCACGAGCTCGAGCAATACCTTTCGAGATAAATTGCGCAATTTTACCCGAGTGAGATGCAGGTTCGCCGATCACGGCGTCAGCCATCTCGTCACAACTCCCGCACACACGCGCCGAGGGCGGCTTAAAATGCGTTCCTGTCGTCGGCTATCGTCGACCCTGACGTTTCACCCCACCAAGGAGGCACACCATGCCGAGTCGCACCACCACCATTGCAGCCGCGAGTGGCCTGCATGCCCGTCCCGCCGCCATGTTCGTCCAGGCCGCCTCGAAGTCCGGCCTGGCCGTCAAGATCGGCCGCCCTGGCGAGGAGCCGGTGGATGCTCGCTCGATCCTGTCCGTGATGGGTCTTGGCGCCAAGCACGGCGAGACCGTCGAGCTCACCGCCGAGGGCGACAATGCCGATGAGGTGCTCGACGCCCTCGTCGCCAACCTGCAGATCGACCCGGAGGCCTGATACCTATGCGGACCCTCTCGGGGCTCGGGGTCTCGGCCGGAGTCGGACAAGCACATGCCCTTCTCGTCTCCCCCGCCCCAGGACTGCCCACTTCTGATCCCAGTCAGGGCACCGAGGCCGACATGGCCCGAATCGAGTCGGCGCTGAACAAGGTCGCCGATCGTCTCGACGAGCGCTCCCTGCACGCCGATCCATCGGCTCTCGCCGTCCTGCAGGCCACCGCGATGATGGCCCGCGACCCGGGACTGCTCACCAGCGTCAAGTCCCACCTGACTGGCGGACATGGACCTGCCCACGCTCTCTGGGCCGCCTTCGACGACTTCTGCGCCCAACTGAGTGCTGCCGGCGGCTATCTCGCCGAGCGCGTCACCGACCTGCGCAACGTCCGTGACCGCGCCGTCGCGGTCATGCAAGGCCTGCCTGAGCCCGGCGTCCCGTCGTTTGACTCGCCCGTGATCCTCGTCGCCGAGGACCTCGCCCCGGCCGACACCGCGACCCTCAATCCTGATCTGGTCCGCGGCCTCATCACCGCTGCTGGCGGACCGACGAGCCACACCGCAATCCTGGCCTCCCAGATCGGTATCCCGGCCGTGGTCCGATGCAGCGAGGCTCGCGCGATCGAGGACGGCACCCCCCTGGCCCTCGACGGAGTCACCGGAGCCGTTCTCGTCGAGCCCGATGAGGCCGCCGTCGCCGAGCTGATCTCACGAGCGAACCGTCGCGCCGAGGTGCTGGCGTCCACCCCTGATGGCGACGCCACGCTGTCAGACGGTGAGCGCGTCCTGGTCCTGGCCAACATCGGCAGCCCGTCCGACGCCCCCACGGCGAAGAAGAAGGGCGCCGAGGGAGTTGGTCTGTTCCGCACCGAATTCCTCTTCCTCGACCGTCAAGATGCTCCGACCGTCAACGAACAGGCGGAGGCCTATGCCACCGTGCTCAAGACCTTCGACGAGGGAGCCAAGGTTGTCTTCCGCACCCTCGACGCTGGCGCCGACAAGCCGCTGGCCTTCGCCGACCTCGGCCCGGAGGAGAACCCGGCCTTGGGACGCCGTGGTCTACGCCTGTCCCAGGTGCGCACCGACCTCATCGACGCCCAGCTCGAAGCTCTCGCCAAAGCTGCTGAGCAGACTGGTCGTGATCCCTACGTCATGGCTCCGATGGTCGCCACGAAGGCTGAGGCCGAGTGGTTCTCCTCGCGTGCCCGCGCCGCCGGGATCAAGACGGTCGGCATCATGGTCGAGGTGCCCTCGACGGCCCTGCGTTCGGCCCAGGTACTGGAGACGGTGGACTTCGCGTCCATCGGCACCAATGACCTCACCCAGTACGCCATGGCGGCTGACCGCCTGCAGGGCGAGTTGGCCGAGCTCCTGACGCCGTGGCAGCCTGCCGTCATCCAGTTGGTCAAGGCCACTTGTGATGGAGCGGGCGAGCGTCTCATCGGAGTGTGCGGTGAGGCTGCCGGCGATCCCCTGTTGGCTCTGGTTCTCGTCGGTGTTGGCGTGCGTTCGTTGTCGATGGCCGCCGGCAAGATCACCGCTGTCAAGGCCACCTTGTCGCGCCACAGCCTGGATCAGTGCCGCCAGATCGCCGAGGCCGCGCTGGCTGCGTCCAGCCCCGAGGAGGCCCGCAAGGCTGCTCTGGAGCTGGCAGACCCGAGCGTCGAGGTCCTCGTCAGCTGACGTTGTCTGTTGTCGTGAAGCCCCTGTCCCGTTGAACTTGTCCTCCAGAAGTTGGACTGAGGAGTCAATTCCTTCTTCTGAGGAACAGTTCACGGCGGACAGGGGCTTTCGCATGCCCTTGTCCGGCAGGGACAATGGGGCCATGACAAAGACTGCAGTGGTCACAGGAGCAAGTTCGGGAATCGGCGCGGCCACGGCACGCGCCTTGGCCAAGGATGGCTGGCATGTCATCTGTGCGGCTCGCCGCGTCGAACGCATCGAGGCCCTTGCCGCCGAGATCGGCGGAAAGGCAGTGGTCTGCGATGTCACCAGCGACGAGTCGGTCACCAATCTCGTCGAGACCACTGGCGGCAAGCTTGACCTCCTCGTCAACAATGCTGGCGGTGCCGTCGGTCAGGAACCGGTCACCGAGGCTGACCTCGACGCCTGGATGACGATGTATCAAACCAATGTGCTGGGCATGGGACGGGTCACCAAGGCTCTTCTACCGGCTCTCGAGGTCGCTGAGGGAACCATCGTCACGATTACCTCCACCGCTGCTGAGTGGGGCTATGAGGGTGGCGCCGGATACTGTGCAGCGAAGTCCGGTGAGCGCGCCGTCGTCGAGGCGCTACGGCTGGAGCTGTGTGGCCACCCGGTGCGGGTATGCGAGGTGAGCCCCGGCATGGTACGCACCGAGGAATTCTCCCTCGTCCGTTTCCACGGCGATCAGGCCATGGCCGACAAGGTCTACCAAGGCGTCGACTCTCCCCTGAGGGCCGAGGACATTGCCGAGTGCGTGCGGTGGATTTCCGGGCTTCCCAGCCACGTCAACATCGACCGCATGATCGTCCGGCCTCGCGCTCAGGCTGCCCAGTACAAGGTTGCCCGCAAGTCCTGATTCGGGGGAAAGTGTTCCCTGCCCGTCAGTCGAGCTGCTGAACCTCGGCGGGCAGGTGAATGTTCTCGTCCGGCTCGGCCGTCTCGTCAACGCCTCGCGAGGACACCTTGTCGAAGAGGATCTTGATCGTCTGGATCATGATCTTGACGTCAAGGATGAGTGAGTACTGCTTGATGTAGATGAGATCGAAGTTGAGCTTGGCGGCGAAGTCCGAGGCGTACTTGCCGTAGACCTGCGCGTACCCCGTAATGCCGGCACGCACGTTGTGGCGCAACTTGTAGTGGGCGTTCTGCTCCTGGAACTGATCGACGAAGAAGGGGCGCTCCGGGCGCGGTCCGACGATCGACATGTCGCCGATGAGCACGTTGATGAGCTGCGGGATCTCGTCGATACGCAGGCTGCGCAGGTACTTGCCGACCGGGGTGACGCGTGGGTCATCGGAGGTGGCCAGCATCGGGCCGGACTCCTTCTCGGCCGTCACCCCCATGGAGCGGAACTTGAGGATCTTGAATTCCTTGCCGTCCTTGGTGATACGGGTCTGACGGTAGAACACCGGGCCGGGAGAGCTGGCCTTCACCAGGATCGCCGTGATGAGCATGAGGGGAGAGAGGATCACCAGGGCGATCAGCGACAGAATGATGTCGAAGAACCGCTTGACGATATCCATTTCTGCCGGGATCTTGAACGGACTGGCAGCAATAATCGTCTCGTCCTCGATCGACATGATCGTCGGATTGATGAGCATCATGTGCTCGAACGAGGTCGACATGAAGATCTCTTTGTCCTCGCTCAGCAGCAAGTCGTAAATGGCAACTCGCTCGGAAGCAGGAATGTCATCGGAGACATGGGCGGTGTCGAATTCATCAATATGAGTCCGAATCTGCCCCAGGTAGTGACCACGCACCACATGGGTGAGGCGATGACGGGTCGCCTTGTTGGCCATGTAGTTCATGACGGCCCGATTGAGCATCTCCGGCGGACCGAGCAGCATCACCCGTTTAGCCCCTCGCAAGCGGCGATAGGCAACAAACTCGATGCTGCGCCACAGGAACAGCAGAACTATCCCGACCAGCAGGTTGATGAGGAGGACCGAGCGCGGGAAGGCGAACCAGCGCCCGAAGAAGGTCAGCGCCATGATGATGATCGTCACCATGACCTGGTCCACGACAGTGATGATCCCAATGTCAAGGAGCGTCTTGTTGTACAGAACATAAACGCCAGACAGAACGTTGACAATGAGGAATGCGATCACCGACGCCATCAGTGCAGCTTTTCCGTCGTCCAAATTACGCTGCGGAATAACCATCCCGAAACGCATCCAGAACGACAGGAAAATTCCAGCCACGAAGACGATGACGTCAACAAGGACCGTCACCAATTTCTGCGTGCGGTTGAAATAATCCGTCTTCACGTATTTCCTCCTCGACCCTGCTGATTACAGGGGGCACGGGCTCACACTACCGGGCGAACATGCAAGCCGACCTCCGGGTCGACAAGTGGTTCCTGACCAGCAGCGATCCCGTCAATCTCCATATCCAGGTTCACATCGACTCCGCGACGCACCAGGGCAAGGCCAATGGGGCCGTCAACATGATGAGTTGCAGACGATCCCATGACACCGACACGACGCCCACCGGCGTGGACCTCAGAGCCGATGGCCGGAAGCTCGGCGCGGGAGCCGTCAAGCTGCAGCAAGGTCAGCCGCCGCGGCGGACGTCCCAGGTTGTACACCCGGGCGACGGTCTCCTGACCGCGGTAACACCCCTTGTCGAGATGGGTACCGTACAGGCCGATCTCGTTGGGGATGGTGCGCTCGTCCGTGTCGATGCCGATACGAGGAATCCCAGCGGCGATGCGCAGCGCCTCCCATGCCAGCACACCGACCTGTTCGACCTCGTCGGGGGCGGGAGTATCAGACGGGAGGATGACTTCGTGTCCACCAGCCACCTCGGAATCAAGGATGACGGCATCCGTCGGCGTCGTAACCCGCGAGGCGAACCAGCGAACGGTCATGTCCGGTCGCAGAACCACCTCGACGCGCATCATGAAACGCATCGAGTCCAGCCAGGCGACCAGATCGGCTCCCCGTCCAGGCTCGGTCCAACCCCAGAAGGTTTCGCCGTCGTCAACACCGTGCATGACATGCTCAACGTGACCGGTCGGTGACAGCACCAGACTCGTCGTCGTGAGCCCAGGCTCCAGACCGTCGAGGTATTGGGAGGTCAACGAGTGCAACCATCCCAGTCGGTCAGCTCCGGTGACCGTGAATACCTCACGGTTGGACAGCTCCAACCATCCGCCACCGTCAGTCATCAACCGCTGCTCGGCGACTGGATTGGCAACGTGAGAGACCAGACCGGCGTCGGGTCCGTCGGTCAGCAGCACGGGGGCAGCCATCTCAGGCCCTCTTGAGGCGAGCCCACATGTAGGGCTGCAGCGGAGCTTCCGTGGTCGCACGATCGAAGGTCCACAGCAGGTCTCCCTCGACCTGGCCGTAGAGACGCTGACCACCGGTGTAGGGCACCAGGGCGTCCTCGGTGCGGGCGACGGCGTCGGTAACGAGCTCGATCTTGGCTCCGTCGATGTTTCCGGTCCAGACCTCGGCCCAGCCCTCCGGGGCGACCATCAGGACGTCAATCTTGCGGGTGTCGACGTTGGGACGCCAGAAACCGGTCTCCATACGCAGCGGAGCAGCCGGGGTGCCGTCGGGGTTCGTGGTGAAGGTCTGGCAGATGTAGTGCAGGTAATCCCCGCCGTTCTCGGTGAAGTCGACCTGACACCCGAAGCTGAACTCACCGTCCTCGGGGGTGCTGCCGTGTCCTTCACCTTCCCAGTGGCCGATCATCCAGGCCACGGGCATGAGATCACGATTCAGGTCGTCAGGAATCTGGAAGGGCATGGGTCCTCGTGTCGGGTAGGAGTTTCGTCAGGTACTGAAAGCTGCGGATTCAGCCGCGCCAGGCTGCAACGAGAACTCGCGTCACAGCAACGAGCGGCAACACGGCGCCTATCACGGCGACAGTCACCAGAACCACGAGATCAGCTACAGCCACACACTGATTCTACGAGGTTCGCTCCGTAGACTCGATTCCGTGCGAGTCGTCATTCAGAGAGCAAACAGTGCAGAGGTCACCGTCGAGGGCCAAGCGGTCGGAGCCCTGCCCAGTCCCGGACTCGTCGTGCTGGTGGGAGTGACCGGCACCGACACCGCTGCCGACGCCGAGAAACTCGCCGAGAAGATCTGGGGTCTGCGTATCCTTGATGACGAGAAGTCAGCCAGCGACATCGATGCTCCGGTCCTTGTCGTCAGCCAGTTCACCCTCTATGCAAGCACGCGGAAGGGGCGTCGGCCGTCGTGGAACGCGGCCGCGCCCGGCCCCGTCTCGGAGCCTCTGATCGACCACTTCGTTTCCCACTTGCGCGGGCTGGGTGCGCATGTCGAGACCGGTGTTTTCGGCGCCGACATGAAGGTCAGCCTGGTCAACGACGGCCCGATGACGATCCTCATCGACACCGACGACTGGCGCTGAACCTGCCTGTCAGCCCTCCTCGTAAACCTGGACTGAGGAGATGAGGACGGAGTCGCGAGTTGGCTCCCCAAGCAGCCCCGGCTCGGTCGTGGCAATGATGGTCAGAGTGATGTCCCCCTTGACGGCGTGTGGGGGGATCATGACCTTCTGGATCGACTCATCGTCATCGGTGAAATCCTGGTCGAACCACGTGCCGTCCGGCAGCTTCCAGCGCACCGTCCGCACCCGCCGGTACTGCGGATACAGGTTGACGTCGCCGTAGACCTTGGCATAGCCGTTGATCAATCCGACCCCCACTATCCGGGACGGCCGCGGCATGGTCAGGGTGATCTGTTGACCTTCGCCGGATCCATTGCATCGCCAGGCCGTCTGCGGTTTGTCGTCGACCACGTACTCGGAGTCGTACCTCACCAGGTGATGTTCGGAGTCGACGGCCGGATCGGACACGCACGAGGCCGTCGCCTTGAGACCACGAATGGGCCTGCCCGGACCCTGGTAGGGCATCGCTGCCGAGATCGTCGCCGCAGGCGAGGACTGGGTCGGCGCCGCCTTGACCGCGCCGGTACCGTCGCGGGACTGGGTGATGAAGGTGCCCAGCACCAAACCGACGACGAGGGCTGCCGCGACCATCAATGTCCAGACGGGGAACCGATGCCGCCGTACAGCTGCGGCCGCTCCGGTGACGCGGGCGTGACCGACGACGACGCTTGGTCCAGTGTCATCGTTGATGACACGAACCGACCCACTTGTCGTCGTGCTGGCAGAACTGTCCCCTGTGGCAGCGTGCCGCGGGGCTGAATCTGACGACTCGGACGACGGTTCGGACTCGTCCGCACGGCGAGGCTCATCCGGTCCGGACTTCTCCTCGTCCGGACGGAACCACTCGTCAGGCATCCTCGTCACTCCAGCCATGGTAGTGCTGACATCATGAGACGGCCTAGATGGCCGTGGGATGATGGGGTGCATCACGGCTCTGGCTCTTAGACGACATGGAGGGCATCCGGATGGCACGACTGTCCCTGCTTGGTCCCCTGGACGCCCCGCTTCCCCAGGCCCTGGAACTGCTTCCACACAGCATCATCCGCTACGACGACATACAGGAATGTCTGTCCCATCTGGAGGGAGTCGACATCGTCCTGGTCGACTGCCATCACGAACCTGCCAAGGCCCGGGAGGCGTGCCTGCGGCTGTCATGTCATGAGAGACGAGTCCCGATCCTCTTGCTCGCTGGCCCGGACACCCTGTCGGTCATCAGTCCCGACTGGGGGATGGACGATTTCCTCTGTGACTCGGCCACCCCACTCGAGGCAGAGACCCGACTGCGCTGCCTGTTCACCGTCCAGGTGACCAACCAGCTTGTCGCGGGACCGTTCACCGTTGACGAGGACGGTTACACCGCCACCGTCGGAGGCAAGGATCTCGACCTCACCTATACCGAGTTCGAGCTCTTGAAATACCTCGTCGGTCACCCCGGGAGAGTGCTCACTCGCGACATCTTGCTGTCGGACGTGTGGGGATACGACTATTACGGCGGCACCCGAACTGTTGACGTACACATCCGTCGTCTGCGAGCCAAGGTCGGCCCGGAGTACGAGGGACACATCCAGACGGTGCGATCTGTCGGGTACCGATTCCAGGCTGAACGCTGAGTTCATTCGCATGTTCTCGGAGCGGACGCCGGGTTGCATCCGCCGTGGACAGCTATCGTCAGATAGATTGTGTCCTGCTACGCCCACCACGTCGCGGGCGGACAGGTCTCCAAGGAGTGTGTCCATGGCCAAGAAGTCCAACCCCGGAGTGTCCCCGACTCCTACCGACGAGCTGCCGGAGGATCGGTACAGCGATCGCGAGCTGTCATGGCTCGCCTTCAACGAGCGGGTGCTGGATCTTGCCCGAGATGCCGAGCGCATTCCACTGCTGGAACGGGCGAAGTTCCTGGCCATCTTCTCGTCCAATCTTGACGAGTTCTTCATGGTGCGCGTCGCTGGCCTCAAACGCCGTATCGACGCCGGGGTCGCCGTCCCATCAGTTGCCGGTCTGCTGCCGCGCGAACTCCATGACGCGATCCTCGCTCGGACCCACGAGCTTGTCGCTGAGCAATCCCGCGTCTTCGCCGAGGAAGTCCGTCCAGGCCTGGCCGCCGAGGGCATCGAGATCCTGCGCTGGTCGGAGCTGACCGACGACGAGAAGGGCCGGATGCGCACCCTCTTCTCGGAGCGGATCTTCCCGATTCTCACCCCGCTGGCCGTCGATCCGTCGCACCCCTTCCCCTACATCCGCGGCCTGTCGATCAACCTGGCCGTCATGCTGGCCAACCCCATCACCGGGGCCGAGCAGTTCGCCCGGGTCAAGGTGCCGTCGGTGCTACCTCGTCTGGTCAACCTGGGTGCAGGACGATTCCTCCCCCTCGAGGAGATCATCAGCCGTCACCTGGACCAGTTGTTCACCGGCATGCATGTGCTGCAGCACACCACCTTCCGCGTCACACGCAACGAGGACCTCGAGGTCGAGGAGGACGACGCCGAAAACCTGCTCTTCGCCCTCGAGAAGGAGCTGCTGCGCCGCAAGGTGGGACGTCCCCCGGTACGCCTCGAGGTGCAGGACGACATCACCGACGAGATGCTCACCCTGCTCACCCGTGAGCTCGACATCAAGGACAAGGAGGTCTTCCGGCTTCCTTCCCCACTTGATCTCACCGGCCTGTTCTCCCTGGCCGACGTCGACCGTGACGACCTGTCCTACCCGAACTTCCTGCCCATCACCCATCCGCACCTGGCCGAGGTCGAGACAGCTCGCCCGGCAGACATGTTTGCGGCCATTCGTCGTCGTGACGTCCTGGTGCACCACCCGTACGACTCCTTCGCCACCAGCGTGCAGAGGTTCATCGAGCAGGCCGCCCACGATCCTCAGGTCTTGGCCATCAAGCAGACCCTGTACCGCACCTCTGGCGACTCCCCCATCATCGACGCCCTCGTTGACGCCGCTGAGGCCGGCAAGCAGGTGTTGGCCGTCGTGGAGATCAAGGCCAGATTCGACGAGCAGGCCAACATCACCTGGGCGCGGGTACTGGAACGTGCCGGAGTCCACGTCGTCTACGGCATGGTCGGCCTCAAGACCCATTGCAAGCTGGCTATGGCCATCCGTGACGAGGGCGAGGGACTGCGTCGTTACGCCCACATCGGCACTGGCAACTACAACCCCAAGACCGCTCGTCAGTACGAGGACCTGGGACTGCTGACGTCCAATCCGATCATTACCGAGGACGTCGCGAGGCTCTTCAACCACCTGTCCGGGATGACCGCCGAGAAGCGTTACCGCCGACTGCTGGTGGCCCCTGAGAGCATCCGCAGCGGCATCATCGACGCCATCGAGCACGAAATCGAGAACAAGAAGGCTGGTCTGCCTGCCGGTGTGAAGATCAAGGTCAACTCGATCGTCGACGAGCGCGTCATTGACGCCCTCTACCGGGCCTCTCGCGCCGGGGTGCCGGTGGACCTGTGGGTACGCGGCATCTGCGCCATCCGTCCTGGGGTGCCCGGTTTGAGCGAGAACATTCGCGTCGTCTCGGTGTTGGGACGGTTCCTCGAACACTCTCGTGTCTTCTGGTTCGCCAACGGTGGTCGTCCGATGGTCGCCATTGGGTCGGCCGATCTCATGCACCGCAACCTCGACCGCCGCGTGGAAGCCCTCGTCGGGTTGTCGAACAAGCAACACGTGGCAGAGGTCGAAGAGTTGTTCGTGAGGGCCTTCGACCCGGGGACGGTGTCCTGGCACCTGCAGGACCGCACCTGGACCGAGGTCTCCCGCGGGCCCGACGGCACGGTGCTGGCCGACCTTCAGGAAGAACTCATCCGACGAACCCGCGACAGGAGGCGATGAGCCGAGATGGGAGGGCACAAGGGGCCTATCCAGGCCGCTGGTGCCGTCGTGTTTCGTGACATCGACGGCACCGAGGGCGCCCGCGAGGTGCTCGTCGTCCATCGTCCCGACTATGACGACCTCTCCCTGCCCAAGGGAAAGGTCGAACGGGGAGAGGATCTCCCCATCACCGCCGTCCGCGAGGTGGCCGAGGAAACCGGAATCGACATTCGGTTGTCGATGCCCCTGCAACCCACCGAGTACACCGTCAAGTACTCCACTGCCAGCGGCAAACCGAAGAGACGCGCAAAGGTGGTGTCATGGTGGCTTGGGGTTGCCGTCGGCGGATCAATCGAGGAGGCAACCGCCAGCCCGGAAGAGATTGACGGTGCTTTTTGGATGCCCACGGACCAAGCTCTGGAACAACTCAGTTATCCCACTGACGTCCAAGTCCTCAAGGAAGCCCTCGAGCTACCGTCGACCTCGACGATCATCCTGGTGCGCCATGGCAAGGCCGTGTCGCGCAAGGAATGGAGTTCTCGCAAGAAGAAGACGGCCACGGACGCCAAGCGTCCGTTGGAAAGGCGTGGCCGTCGTCAGGCCAGGGCGTTGATTGACCTGCTCGGCGCCTTTGGGGTGTCTCACCTTGTCAGCTCGTCGTCCACTCGATGCATGCAAACCCTCAAGCCGTACGCCGAGAACATTGGGGCCGACATCGTCGCGATCGACGCGCTGAGCGAGGAGGCTCACGCGGCCGATTCAGCCAAGACCGTGTCCGCCATGAGAAAAATCGCTGGTCGTGCCCTCTCCGACCCGTCACGTCCAGTCGCGGTGTGCGGCCACCGACCAGTCCTACCGACCATGCGGGACGCCCTCGGTGGGGCGAATCACCCCATGTCAACCGCAGAATGCCTGATCGTTCACCTGGATGAGGCGGGACACACAATCAGCCAGGAGTGGTACTCCTCAAAATACTGACACAGGAGGTCACCTTCGGGCCCCTGAGTGACTCCCTTCAATCGGGATGCCGCCGGTATTCATCTTGCGTTCACCTTGACGCGGTTGTTGCGACATTTTCAAACCCTAGCGTCATCCCTGTACCAAGGACCGCAACGGCGGCTCCAGGAGATCACTCGAAAAGGATGTGCCGTGACGAACCGTCTCGCCAAAATCACTGCCCTGGCTGCTATTGGCGCCATCTCCCTCACCGCTTGTGGCGCCAACGGCGACAAGGGCTCCAGCTCTGCCTCGTCATCCGAGGCCACTTCGGCTGCTGCTTCCTCCGCCAGCTCGGCGAACAACGCTGACGCCGCCTCGTTCAAGCCGGCCTGCCCCGGTGGCAACATTTCCGGCGCTGGCTCCTCGGCTCAGCTGAACGCCATCAACCAGGTCATCTCTGACTACAAGGCCGCTTGCTCCTCGGCCACCATCAACTACTCCCCCACCGGCTCCGGCGCCGGTGTGAAGTCCTTCATCGGCAAGCAGACCGACTGGGCCGGCTCCGACTCCGTCCTCAACAAGGACAAGGGCGAGCCTGACAAGGCCAAGCAGCGCTGCAACGCCGATCCGTGGCACCTCCCGATGGCTGCCGGCCCGATTGCCGTGGTCTACAACGTTGACGGGGTCAAGGATCTGACCCTCTCGACCCCGACCCTCGCCAAGATCTTCTCCGGCGCCATCAAGAAGTGGGACGACCCGGCCATCAAGAAGGAGAATCCCTCCGCCAAGCTGCCGTCCGCCCAAATCGAGGTCTTCTACCGCAAGGACGAGTCGGGCACCACTGACAACTTCACCAAGTTCCTCAACAAGGCCGCTGGTGACATCTGGACCGAGAAGCACTCCAAGACCTGGAAGGGCGCTGGCAAGGGTGCTGACAAGTCGGCCGGCATCGCTCAGGCTGTCAAGGAGACCAAGAACTCGATCTCCTACGACGAGTGGTCCTACGCCACCAAGAACAAGCTCGACATGGCTGCCATCGACAACGGCAACGGCCCGGTCAAGCTGACCGGTGAGTCCGCTGGTAAGGCCATCTCGGCCGCCAAGGTCGCTGGCCAGGGCAACGACCTGCAGCTCGAGCTCCAGTACAAGGACACCCCGGCTGGCGTGTACCCCGCCGTTCTGGTGACTTACGAGATCGCTTGCTCCAAGGGCCAGAATGCCGAAAAGACCGCCCTCCTGAAGGACTTCCTCTCCTTCTACGCTTCCGAGAAGGAGCAGAAGAAGATCCAGGACCTCGGTTACGCTCCGCTACCTTCCGATGTTGCCTCGAAGGTTCTGACCGCCGCTCAGGCTCTCTCCTGATCGACTTCGCCGGGTAATTTGGTCCCGGTGCTCTGGGGCGGGAGGACGCACGACGCCCTCCCGCCCCAACCCACGAAAACAACCATGAACGCGACGAAGGAAGCCCATGGCTGAAACCACATCGACGGCGCAGCGGAAGCCAACAGCCGCGTCTCGCATGAAGCCGGTGTCCCGGGTCGGGGACAGGATTTTCGCCGGCGCCTCGTCGGTCATCGCCATTGCGCTGGCCATCATCGTCATCCTGATGTTCATCTTCCTCATCAAGACGGCGGCACCGACCCTGTCGGCCAACACCGACAACTTCTTCACCTCTCGTGCCTGGACGACCGACCAGAATCCACCGGCCTTTGGTATTCAGGCCTTGCTGTGGACGACGGTCATCTCGTCCCTGCTCGCACTGCTCATCGCAGTTCCCCTCTCGGTGGGCATCGCCCTGTTCATCACCCAGTTGGCACCCAAGAAACTCGCCAGCCCCGTCGCCTTCGTCGTCGATCTGCTGGCCGCTGTGCCCTCGATCGTCTTCGGCCTGTGGGGCGGCATCGTCTTCGGGTCGTCGGGCATCGTCAATGGTCTGCGTCACGCCATCATCGCGGTACTCGGCTGGATCCCGATCTTCTCGGAGGACCCGGCCTGGTCCTCCGCCACCGGCACGGTCTACCTCGCCAGCCTGGTGCTGGCCATCATGATCCTGCCGATCATCACCGCCGTCAGCCGCGACGTCATGGCCCAGACCCCGCACGATCAGATCGAGGCTGCGCTGGCCCTGGGGTCGACGCGCTGGGAAGTCATCAAGCTCGCAGTGCTCCCCCACTCCCGCTCCGGAATCATCTCTGGAGCCATGCTCGGTCTGGGACGTGCCCTCGGCGAGACACTGGCCGTCACCCTGATCCTGCAGACGATCAGCCCCATGGCCCTCAAGCAGAAGCTCAACCTGTCGATCTTCGTCGGCGGCGAGACCTTCGCCTCGAAGATCGCCGGTAACTTCTCCGAGGCCATCAGCGACCCCACCTCGTTGGGTGCCCTGGTGGCGTCGGCCCTGGCCCTGTTCGTCATCACCTTCGTGGTCAACGCGGCTGCCCGCCTGATCGCGGCGAAGGGAGTCAAGCGATGAGCGCCACCACCCCTGATCACATCCCCGCACACTCCGAGGGGGTGCCCGAGGTCGGCAAGCTGGACCTCTCCCGTCCGTCCGGCAAGCGGACCACGAAGAGCGGTTGCGCCTCGGTCTTCATGATCGTCGCCACCCTGCTTGCCGTCATCCCGCTGGTCTGGTTGTTGTTCGCGGCCGTCCGACGCGGTATCGGCTCCCTCTTCCATGCCTCCTGGTGGACCCACTCGATGGACCCGGCCTGGGACCTCGTCGAGCAGGGGGCCATCCACGCCCTCGTCGGAACCATCGAGATCGGTCTCATCACCTCGATCATCTCCGTGCCGATCGCTCTGCTGACCGCCATCTTCCTGGTGGAGTACGCGCGGGGCACCAAGATCGCCAAGGTCGTCAGCTTCGCCGTCGACGTCCTGACGGGTGTACCGTCCATCGTCGCGGCCCTGTTCATCTTCGCCATGGTCGTCACCACCCTCGGCGGAACTCAGTCGGCCTGGGCATCCTCCCTGGCCCTCATGATCCTCATGGTGCCGACGGTGCTGCGATCCACCGAGGAGATGCTCAAGCTGGTGCCGGACTCGTTGCGCGAGGCCTCCTTCGCCCTGGGCGTCTCCAAGTGGAAGACGATCATGAAGGTCGTTCTGCCGACCTCGATGACCGGCATTCTTACCGGCGTCGTGCTCGGCCTGGCCCGAGTCATGGGAGAGACGGCACCGCTCATCGTGTTGCTGCAGTTCAACACTGAGTTGACCTTCAACCCGTCGACCCCGAACTTCGCAACCCTGCCAACCGTCATCACGAACGCCTACACCCAGGGCGGCGTGGACACCCCGGTCGTCTGGGGCGCTGCGATCACCCTGATCATCCTCGTCATGGGACTCAACCTCATTGCCCGTGGCATCTCCCGCCGCTACATGCGTCGCATGGGCAAGTGACACGAAAGAGAGCTGAATATGGCAAAGCGGATCGAGGTCAAGGACCTCAACATCTACTACGGCTCCTTCCACGCCGTTGAGTCGGTGAACCTGACCGTCGAGCCCCGTACCGTGACGGCTTTCATCGGCCCGTCCGGTTGTGGCAAGTCGACGGTGCTGCGGACCCTCAACCGCATGCACGAGGTCATCCCCGGTGCCTACTGCACCGGCAAGGTGGAGCTCGACGGCGTCGATCTCTACGGCAAGGGCGTCGACCCGGTGGCCGTGCGACGCAATATCGGCATGGTTTTCCAGCGAGCGAACCCGTTCCCGGCGATGTCAATTCGCGACAACGTCGTGGCCGGTCTGAAGCTCAATGGCGTACGCGACAACAAGCTGCTCGACGAGGCCTGCGAGAAGTCACTGCGCGGCGCCAACCTGTGGGACGAGGTCAAGGATCGCCTGGAGCGCTCCGGTGCCTCCCTGTCTGGTGGTCAGCAGCAGCGTCTGTGCATCGCCCGCGCCATCGCCGTCGAGCCGGAGGTTCTACTCATGGACGAGCCCTGCTCGGCCCTGGACCCGATCTCGACCCTGGCCATCGAGGACCTTGTCGGAGAGCTCAAGGAGCGCTTCACCGTGGTCATCGTGACCCACAACATGCAGCAGGCCGCTCGTGTCTCCGACCAGACCGCCTTCTTCAACCTCAAGGCCCAGGGAGAACCTGGCCGCCTCGTCGAGATCGACCGCACCGACAAGATCTTCTCCAACCCGAAGGAGAAGGCCACCGAGGATTACATCTCCGGTCGTTTCGGCTGAGTCGACCCACCCGTTATCTCGAAGCCCCGAGGCAACACGCCCCGGGGCTTTGCCGTCTTCCTCCTGCTGGCAAGGGGTTGTACGCCCAATGACACATGGTCCTTACGTTGCTGGATTTTCCTTCTCAGGGTTGACTAACCTAACAAGGCATTGTCACGGTACCAAGGAGAATTCATGTTCCCGTCCCCCATATCGAGGCGCACCATCCTCGCATCGTCTCTCGGCCTCGGTGCCGCCGCAGCTCTGGCCGGTTGCAGCAAGGACACTGACACCTCGCCCAGTGGCGCGAACCAGCACTCGTCAGCCACCAAGGGGTTCCCGGTGAGGATCAAGCATGCCTGGGGCGAGACTGTGGCGAAGTCTCCTGCAACCCGCATTGCCACCACTGGGTGGGCTGGTCAGGATGCCGTCCTGGCCATCGGACTGGTTCCCGTCGGCATGCCGAAAGCCACTTATGGCGATCCCTCCGGAAAGGGGATGCACACATGGGTGGCTGATGCCCTGGCCAAGCTCAATGCGACCGGCGACAAGGCGCCCAAGCTCTACGACGAGACCAGCGACACCGACGCCGCCGCCATCGCAGCGACCCAACCTGATCTCGTCAGCGGCCTCAACTCCGGGATGACCAAGGAGCAGTACGACAAGCTCTCCAAGATCGCCCCCACCCTTCCCTACCTCGAAAAGGCGTGGAGCATCAACTGGCGTACCCACCTGCGCACCATCGCCGAGGTCGTCGGAAAGACCGACAAGGCCGAAGAGGTCATCACGTCCTGCGAGAAGTCGATCGCTGACGCCTTGGCTGCGCACCCCGACGTCAAGGGACTCACCGCCGGAATGTTCTATTTCGACGTCAAGAAGCTCTCGGAGATCTCGGTTTACACCAAGGGCGACTCTCGTGCTGACTACCTCACCGACCTCGGCTTCAAGGCGCCGTCATCAATCCAGAAGCTGTCGGCGGAGTCGAAGCAGTTCTACACCACGGCTTCGGCGGAGAAGGCCGACATGTTCAATGACGTCGACCTCATCGTCTGCTACGGAGATCCCAAAACCCTTCCCGGTCTGCTCGCCAAGCACCCGTTGCTCTCGAAGATCACCGCTGTGCGCAAGGGAGCAGTGGCCGTTCTCGAGGACAACTCCCCGCTCGCGGCATCGATGTCTGCCAGTGCCTTGTCCATCCCCGGTCAGGTGGGACCGCTCGTCGAGCGACTGGCCGAAGCGGCCACGAAGGCGAAGGCGTGACACCACGGAGGGGATGGACCCTGCTCGTCGTCACCGTCCTGCTCGCCTGTCTGTGCGCGGCCTCGGTGATGGTGGGTTCACGATCCATCCCGCTCCATGATCTGTGGACGACCCTGAGACAGCCGTCCGCTGACCCCTTTGTCGCCGAGGTCATCCGCTCACGCGTTCCACGCACGGTCCTCGGCCTGGTGTCCGGAGCCGCCCTCGCACTCTCCGGCGTCCTCATGCAGGCGCTGACCCGCAATCCCCTGGCCGATCCAGGAATTCTCGGCATCAACTCCGGGGCCGCTCTCGCTGTCCTCGTCGGTATCGCCCACCTGGGCCTGACGGCACCAATCCAGTACGTCTGGCTGGCCGTTGCCGGGGCTGCCGCAGCTGCCGCCCTGGTCTGGCTCATCGGAGCCGGATACCGCAGCCGGCCAGCTCCCGTCCGACTGGCACTGGCCGGAGCCATCGTCACCGCCGTCCTCACCGGTTTCATTCAGATGGTGTTGTTACCTCACCCGAACCTGCTGCAATCCTTCCGAACCTGGCAGGCAGGATCCCTCAGCGGACCCAATCTGGGACAGATCGCGACGGTGTCTCCTCTGCTCCTCGTCGGAGTGGTGCTGGCTGCCATCAGCGCCCCAGGCCTGAACACCCTCGCGTTGGGAGAAGACCTGGCAGCGGGCCTGGGGACGCGAGTGGCTGTCGTCCGGGTGACGTCATCGGTGGCCGCCGTCCTGCTGGCAGCTGGAACCACAGCGCTGACGGGTCCCATCGGGTTCGTGGGGCTCATCGCCCCTCACGCCGTGCGGGCCGTCGTCGGCCCGGACAATCGGCGGGTGCTGGCATGGTGTGCCATCTGCGGACCCGTTCTGGTGCTGGCGTCCGACGTCCTGGGACGCGTCATCACTCGGCCTGCCGACGTCGCGGTGGGAATCGTCACCGCAATCACCGGAGCTCCGGTGTTCATCGCCCTGATCCGTTGCCGGGAGGTGAGACAACGATGAGCGCGTTTGCTCTCGTGCGGCAAGGGCGACGGCACCGCCGCCTGCGTCGTGGTCTGGTCGTGACCATCTTGTCGGTGGCAACTGTCGCCGCTTTCATTGCCAGCCTGTGCCTTGGCGAGCAGATGTACTCGCCGTCACAAGTCGTCGACGCTCTCCGCGGGCAGGTCGGCCCGGCATCCTTTATCATCGGTGACCTCCGTCTCCCACGCACCATTGCCGGACTTCTCTGTGGCGCTGCATTTGGCCTTGTCGGAGCATTGTTCCAGGCCCTGCTGCGCAACACGTTGGCAAGCCCTGACGTCATCGGGATCACGGCCGGGGCCAACACTGCCGCGGTAGCTGGAATCATCGTGCTCGGATGGTCCGGCCTGCAGCTGACGTGTCTGGCCGTCGCGGGAGCGATCGTAACGGCCGGCATCGTCGTCGGGCTTGCGCGCCACGACACATCAGGTGGCGAGCGGCTCATCCTCATGGGCATTGCGACGGGGGCTATGGCGACCGCAGGGACGATGTGGCTGATGGTCCGCGCCGATCCCAATGATGCGGCTGGGGCTGCTCGTTGGCTCGCGGGCAACCTTGCCGTGGCTTCCGCTGACCAATCCGCCACTCTCGCCGTCGTCCTTGTCATCGGCCTACCGGTGCTGCTGGCCAACTCTCGCCACCTCGGGACCATGGACGTGGGGGATGACCTGGCCACCGGGCTGGGGGTACACGTGGAGCGGACTCGTGCTCTGCTCATGATCGTCGGGGTCATCGTGCTGGCCTGCGCCACTGCCGTTGCAGGACCGATCGCCTTCGTGTCGCTGATGTGCGGACCGATTGCATTTCGACTGTGTGGCCCAGGAGATGCCCCACTCATGGCCTCCGCGCTCACTGGATCGGTCCTGGTACTGGTGTGCGACTTCGTCGGCGCCAACCTCATGTCACACACCTATCCGGTGGGGCTGGTCACCGGGATTCTGGGCGGGGTGTACCTGCTCATCGTCATGGCTCGTCAGTCTCGAAAGGAGAGTGCGTGAGAACCAGTCATCATCTGAAGGCCGACGCGGTATCGGTTGGGTACGGAGACCGCGCCGTCCTGGACCACCTCGACCTCAGCATCCCGACCGGAAGGATCGGGGCAATCATTGGCCCGAACGGTTGTGGCAAATCCACCCTGTTACGGGCGATGACACGGTTGATCCGCCCCAGCAGCGGTCAGGTCGTCCTGGACGGTCAGGAGCTCCCCACTGTGCCGACCCGGCAACTCGCCCGTGTCGTCGGGTTGTTGCCGCAGTCCCCGACAGCTCCGACGACGATCACCGTCGCAGATCTGGTGGCGCGCGGACGCGCTCCTCACCAAGGAATTTTCGGACGATGGACCACCGCCGATGAGCAGGCGGTGGCGTCGGCGCTGGAACGCACTGGAATCGTCGAGCTGGCCCGACGACCGGTTGACGAGCTGTCCGGAGGTCAGCGCCAGCGAGTGTGGATCGCCATGGCCTTGGCCCAGAACACCGACGTGCTCTTCCTCGACGAACCGACGACCTACCTTGATCTGGCCCATCAGATCGACGTTCTCAGCTTGTTGCGTGACCTCAACCGCCGTGACGGGGTGACGATCGTCATGGTGCTCCATGACATCAACATGGCGGCGCGCTACTGCGACTGGTTAGTGGCCATGCGTGACGGGGAGATTCGAGCGAACGGAACCCCGACCGAGGTCATCACCGCCGACGTCATGCGAGAAGTCTTTGGCGTGCACACGCACATCATCCATGCCCCGGATGTCGGGACGCCCATCGTCATCCCGATCGACACCGTGGGGGTCGATGACGGCTGACTCGCGAGAAGCCCTCCATGGTGCGTCACTGACGTCGGGCCCTCGCCGATGGGTATGGCATCGACCGTCGCCACATCGTCTTCATGAGGTACTGGAGACAGGACAACGCTGGGATGTGAGGGTAACCGAATTCCAGTTGTGAGGCACTGCTAAGATGATTGCGTCCGGCGTAGGGAACCCCGTGTGAATCGGGGGCTGACGCGCAGCGGTAAGGCGGACGAACGGGCAGACAAGCCACTGGGAAACCGGGAAGGCGCCCGTTCGGTTGAGGCCAAGTCCGAAAACCTCCTGGACCGTATCTGACCGACGGCCGCGCGATTCGGCCCTGACGAGGACGGCTTTCCCTTGGCTCGACTCCTTCACCGCCGTACCCCGGCTCACTTCTTCCTACTCGTGACTCTCCTCGTGCTCACGCCGGTACTCTCGATTGCCTTTGGTGCCGCACCGGTACCCATCGGTCAGGTCTTGGGGGTACTCGCCGACCATTGTGGCATTCCCATTCACGTGACCTGGGACTCCATTACCGACGCGATCGTCTGGCAGAACCGCATGCCTCGCATCGTCACCGGGCTCGGCGTCGGCGCGACCCTCGGTGTCGCCGGAGTCGCCCTCCAAGCCGTGGTTCGCAACCCCCTCGCTGAGCCCTACGTACTTGGTGTGAGCGCGGGAGCCTCCTCGGGAGCTGCCGCGGCGATCATCATCGTCGGCGTCACCTCATCATTCGCAGTAGCCGGCATGGCCTTCCTGGGAGCGCTGCTGTCGACCGCGATCGTGCTGTTCATGGGCGGCGGCCGGAACTCGTCGACGCTGCGTCTCGTCCTCGCCGGTCTCGCGGTGGGATTCATCTTTCAAGCCGTCACCAATTTCATCATCTTCTCCTCCGACTCGGCCGAGACTGCACGCGCGGTGATGTTCTGGACCCTCGGTGACCTGTCTCGAGCCAGCTGGGGGCAGGGATGGACGAACGTTGTCGTCGCGATCGTTCTGACTGTACTGCTGTGGGCATGTGCCCCATGGCTCGACGCGTTGGCGTCTGGGGATTCCACGGCCACCGCGGTCGGGATCGACCCGACCGTCATCCGTGTGCTGCTTCTCGTCCCCGTATCGGCTGGGGTGGCCACGGCGGTGGCTATCTCCGGCGGCATCGGTTTCGTCGGACTGGTCATCCCCCACCTCATGCGATCCTTCATCGGTCATGGCCACCGTCGGTTGGTGGTCTCCTCAGCGATAGCCGGAGCCATCTTCCTGATGTGGGCCGACACCTTCTCACGCACCGTGTTCAGCCCAGCCGAACTGCCCATCGGAGTCATCACGGGTCTGCTCGGCGCGCCGTTCCTCCTCGTGTTGGTGCGACGGGAGGCGATGGCATGATCACCGCTTCCGACTTAGTCATTCACCGAGGACAGCGGGTTGTCCTCGACGGCGTCGATCTTTCAGCGGATCAGGGCGTGACCATCGGGGTCGTCGGCCCCAATGGCGCAGGAAAGTCAACCTTGTTGTCTGCGCTGTACCGCAACGTCGCGATTGCCTCCGGACGAGTCACCGTCAGCGACCATGATCTCTCAGCCATGAATCGCCGCGAGATTGCGCGCGAGGTCGCCGTCGTCTCTCAGATTCCCGATCAAGCCCTGCCGCTGACGGTTCGCGACACCGTCTCCCTGGGACGACTCCCCCACCGATCGCTCATGGGATACGGGGATGCGACCGATCGTGACATCGTCGACAATGCCCTGACGAGAACGGACCTGACAGGTCTCGCGGATCGACTCGTCACCCAGTTGTCCGGCGGGGAACGTCAGAGGGTTCTCGTCGCCCGAGCCATCGCCCAGCAGGCCGGCCATCTGCTGCTCGACGAGCCCACCAATCACCTCGACATCGGCCATCAGTTCGCCCTGCTCGACCTCGTCAAAACCATTGACGCCACCACCGTGATCGTGCTCCATGACCTCAACCTGGCAGCTCGAGCATGCGACCGACTGGTGTTGCTTGATCAAGGCCGCCTCGTCGCCTCCGGCCCTTGTGAGGAGGTCCTGCAACCCGATCTGCTGTCGCGAATCTACCGGGTCGACGTGGACCGCATTTCCCACGACGGACACATCCATCTTCTGTTCAACCCACCACGATGAAGGAGAACACCATGTCAGCCCTCCGCACCCGCCGCACGACTCGCGCAGCGGCGGCAACCCTCGCGGGACTGTGCGCCCTGTCCATGAGCGCCTGCGCTGGTTCCTCAACCGATAAGTCCTCTCCGTCGGCCTCGGCGTCCTCGGCACTGCCCAGGACGGTCTTGAGCTGCACCGAGAAGCTCAGCTTCACCGATTCCCCCAAGCGGGTCATCATGCTGGGAGACATCGATGCCTCGACCATGGCTGCCCTCGGCGTACTTGACCACGTCATTGGTCGCGCCGGGCAGATCAAGGAAGACGCCTTTGACGCCGGCACGCTTGCCAAGATCAAGGCCATTCCGCAGATCGCCTCCCAGGAGCTCGACACCGGCGGCGCGAAGGTGTCCACCGAGACCATCCTCAACCAGCATGCGGATCTGGTCATCGGCTACGACACCGGCGTCGACCGCGCAGCTCTGCGCAAGGCCGGAGTCAAGACGTACAGCCCTGACGCCATGTGTCCTGACAAGGCTCCCGCATCACCGGCCACCTTCTCCCTCGTCACCCAGGAGGTGACGAAAATCGGAAACATCTTCAACGTCGCGGACAAGGCCAAGGAGGTCAACAAAAACCTCGAGGGCAAGATCAAGAAGATCGAGTCCCAGGCAGGATCGGGTACCAAGGACGGTGCAGCTGCCCTGTACATCACTCCTGGTAGCACCGAGTTCTACACCTACGGATCGTCCAGCATGGTTCAGCCCATTCTGGACGCGAACGGATTGAAGAACCTCTACGGCAACAACTCCAAACGCGTCTTCGACGCCTCCATGGAGGACGTGTTGCACAAGAACCCGAAATGGATAGTGCTACTTGCCGGTACCGGAGATGCCTCGAAGGTTGAGTCAACATTCCTCGGCTTCAAGGGAGCCAAGGAACTCGACGCCGTCAAGAATGGTCACGTTGTCGTGCTGCCGTTCTCTCTGATTGATCCACCGTCCCCGTCGTCCATCACGGGCGTCGAGAAGCTGCACGAGCTCATGGCGGAAAAGTGACCTCACTGACACCACGACAACTTCTACAGGCATGGGACGCCCAGCAGAAGATGTACATCGAGTTCCGCGAGAATCGCACCCGCTGCATGATGGACATCCTGGCCGGGCTGGCCAAGAAACTCGACCACCCATTGCGCGTCCTCGACGTGTGCTGTGGACCTGGATCCTTGTCAAACGCCGTCACACAGAGATTTGGTGACGCCAGCTGTGTGGGGATCGATCGCGACCCGGTGCTCATGCGGTTGTTCCGCGAGACGACGCCACACCCGGATCGAATTGAGATCGTCGATGTCGACCTACGGGAGCCCGGATGGGCGGCCCGGTGGGCTGAGGAACCCTTTGATGCCGCTGTCAGCGCGACGGCCCTGCACTGGTTCGAGCCCGATGAGTTGACGAGGGTGCACCAGGACATCGCCTCGGTGCTGACCCCTGGCGGGATCCTGCTCAATGCCGATCATCTCTTCTTCGACAAGGCCACTGAGCCTTTCCTGGCTGAATTGGCCCCGGCAGAACGAGACCGCACCGAGGCTCAGATGCGAGACGACGGGGCAATGTCCTGGCAGGAATGGTGGGACGCAGCCTTGGCCATGCCTGGATGGGAGTCCGAGGCCGAGGAGTTCCGACGCCGTTGGGCGGACAAGGACATCTCTCGGAAGGTCAGCGCCGAGTTCCATCTCGCCTCAATGCGCGCGGCCGGATTCACCGAGACTGCTCAGGTCTGGCAGTGGTTCGACGACCGGATTCTGATGGGGCGGATGCCGATGTGACGCTGGAGGTGGGCGGGGGTACCCCCCGCCCACCGTTCTGCTCTGGTCAAGGGTTACTGTCGCCCTCGCTCCCATCCCAGGGGCTGACCAAGAACCGCCCCCGATGTCACCCTCAGCATCACCCGAGTCGGTCAAACTCCTTGTCAAGGCCAAGCAGGGCGTTCTCCACGACCTCAGGCAGTGCCGGGTGTATCCAGTACTGTCCCCGCGCCATCTCCCCGACTGTCTGGCCGGCGCTCATCCCCTGAATGCAGGTCTGGATGAGGGTCGATGCCTGCGGGCCGATGATGTGGGCGCCCAGCAGCGTCCTCGTCCCCGGGTCACCCAACAGCTTGACACAGTGTCCCTCGTCCTCCATCGCCCAGCCATAGGCGACGTCCGCGTACTCCTGGACGTACTTGGTGTACGGGATCTCGGACTGCAACAGACTCTGTTCGCTCGCACCCACCGAGGCGACCTGCGGGTCCGAGAACACCGCATGAGGCACGAATCGATGATCAGAACTGGCCAGGTCATCAGGGTGTAGCAGATTGTGGCGCACCACTCGGGCCTCGTGGTTGGCGACGTGCTTGAGCTCCCAGTGCGAGCAGACGTCGCCGAGGGCCCAGATGTGTTCGATATTGGTCCGCTGGTGCTCATCGACGACCACGAATCCATCGTCATCGACGTCAACCCCGGCAGCTGGAAGGTTGAGACGGTCACCGTTGGGCACCCGACCCATGGCATTGAGGACGACGTCGGCCGGATAGTCGTAGTCGACCCCGTCACCGTCAACCGTCAAGACCACGAGGTGACCACCAGGATCACGATCGATGCCCACCAAGCCCTCGGACATCCGCAGCCTCACGCGGTGACCAATCTGATCGGTGAACCGCTGCGAGATCTCCTGGTCCTCATGACGCAGCATCCTCCCGGACCGATTGATGACAGTGACGCTGGATCCCAGCGCGGAGAAGATGTGGGCGAACTCGGCGGCAATGAATCCACCACCGAGAATCACCAGACGGTGGGGCAACTCCTCCAACCTCATGATGGTGTCGGAGGTGTGGATCGACCCCGCCAGGCTCGGGTCGTCGAGACCGAGGACATCAGGGACACGCGGGCGCGACCCTGCCGCCAGGACGATCTGGTCCGCAGTGATGCGAGTGTCCCCGACCTCGATGGTGTGGGGATCGACGAACTTCGCCTCGTCGGTGTAGACGTCGATGTTCTCCAGCCCCTGGCGGTACTCAAGCCCACTTCGAGAAATGGGATCAATGCGTCCGAAGATTCGGTCACGAATGGAGGTGAAGGATGCCCCGCGGAACTGCAGCCTGACCCCCAGCTTGGCTGCCTCGGACGGCGAGGTCGCAAGGTCCGCCGGGAGCACGAACATCTTCGTCGGTATGCAGCCGACATTGAGGCAGGTACCCCCGAAAGTGCCCGAGTCGATGATGGCGGCGCGTCGGTCGGCAAATTCCTCGTCCAGGATCGTGTTTCCTGAGCCCGAACCAATGACGACGATGTCGTAGTGCTCCATGCCCCCAGTCTGTCATCCCGAGCTATGACGGATCGCCTCAACCCGCCGCCGGCGTCGCATGACAACCTTACGGATCCCTGATTCTCGCATCTGGCATGTATGGTGATCGCCAGATCGCACCCAGGATCCGCCGGATTCACCGGACCATCCCCCGCGGTCCCGTCCCCTCGGGGACATGTTCGTAGAACCCACCCCGGGGCTGCCCACTGGCTCCCCTGCGGGTCCGGTGACATGCCGCGATTTGGCACGATGCCGGATCCCAACCCAGGAGCGGAATGTTCACCCTCACCTCAACGCCCGTCACCTTCGTCGGGCTTCTCATCCTCTTTGCATGGTCACTCGTGTGGTCGGTGCGGGACGCTATCAAGGCGCCCACCGTCGTCACGAAGATCTCCACATGGGTACACGTCGTGATGGCGGTCACCATGATCCTCATGGTGCCCAAGTCATGGTGGAAACCCCTCGTCTCCGCCATTGGCGGACCAACCACCCCGGTCGTCATCTTCGCCATCTGTACGGCCTGGATGGTCTTCATGGCCGCCTGGCGGTCCTCGTGGTCGTCATGGGGTCATGCCGCCATGTTCGCCGCGATGGTCTGGCACCTCGCCGCGATGCGCAAGATGTCCTCCGTCATGACGGCGTCCAAGCACTCCGGCATGGGAACCATGAATCACGGCGGAATGGATCACGGCATGAACCATGGCGGTATGGGCCACGGTATGAACGGCAGCATGGACCATGGAATGCAGACGGCCATGAATGCCGCGATGCATGACTTCGCCGTCGTCGGGATCCCTCTCATGGTCGCCCTGCTGGCCCTGGCCATTGCCGGCCTGTGTCGAGCCATCAGCGGCAAGGCCGAGAATCCACGCAAGGTTCCCACCTGCCATGTGGTGGCCACCGAGCCACTGGCGATTCGCCTCTCCGGCCTGGCTGATTTCGCGATGGCCTTCGGTATGTTCTGGATGAGCACCGGTCTGCTCACACCGATCATGCCGTTCATGGAGCACTTGCACCCCTGAGCAGCGTCTCAGGATATGGGCCGGCGTTTCATCTTTCTGATCATTGCTAGCGTCACACCCATGATGAACGGTTGGAGTCTCATTACCCGGCGCGCGGTCTGACCACGCACCGGAATCCAACCGCGCGCCCTCCTTCCTCTTCCGGATGGAGGGCGTCGTCATGTGTACGCAATTGCCGAGGGGGAACACGATGCCCACGCTGAGATCCGCCACCAGCACCACCGGACGCGCCATGGCCGGAGCCCGCGCTCTCTGGCGTGCCACCGGTACCAAGGACGATGAATTCGGACATCCCATCGTGGCGATCGCGAACTCCTTCACCCAGTTCGTCCCCGGACACGTCGGACTGCGTGACGTCGGCATGATCGTCGCCGAGCAGGTCCGCGCCGCCGGTGGCGTCCCCAAGGAGTTCAACACCATTGCCGTCGACGACGGCATCGCCATGGGCCACGACGGCATGCTCTACTCCCTGCCCAGCCGTGAGCTCATCGCCGACTCCGTGGAGTACATGGTCAACGCTCACTGTGCCGACGCCCTCGTGTGCATCTCCAACTGCGACAAGATCACCCCCGGCATGTTGATGGCCGCCATGCGCCTCAACATCCCGACCGTCTTCGTCTCCGGTGGCCCGATGGAGGCTGGGAAGGCGACTTTGACCGACGGGGAGCACAAGCTCGACCTCATCGACGCCATGATCGCCGCCGGTGACGAGACCGCGGCCGACTCCGACGTCGAGATCATGGAGGCCAATGCCTGCCCGACCTGCGGGTCGTGTTCGGGCATGTTCACCGCCAACTCGATGAACTGCCTGACGGAGGCCCTCGGCCTCTCCCTGCCCGGCAACGGTTCCCTGTTGGCCACCCACTCGGATCGTCGCAAACTCTTCAAGACAGCCGGACGCACCGTCGTCTCCCTGGCCAAGCGCTGGTACGACGAGGACGACGCCTCCGTCCTCCCACGCTCCATCGCCACCAAGGCGGCGTTCAACAACGCCATGAGCCTTGACATCGCGATGGGAGGTTCGACGAACACCGTCCTGCACCTGCTGGCCGCCGCCCAGGAGGGCGAGGTCGACTTCACCATGGCTGACATCGACTCCCTGTCACGCAAGGTTCCCCACCTGTGCAAGGTGGCACCGTCGACCACCGTGTTCCACGTGGAGGACGTCCACCGCGCCGGCGGTGTGCTCAGCATCCTCGCCGAGCTGGATCGTGGCGGCCTGCTCGACACCGCCACCTCGACGGTGTGGTCCCCCGACGGCAGCCCGACGACGATGGCCGTCGAGATTGCCAGTCACGACCTCATGTCCGCCCCCGGCGAGGACGTCCGCACGCTTTATGCGGCCGCCCCGGGCGGGGTGCGCACCACCGAGATGTTCTCCCAGTCCTCGCGCTGGGAGAGCCTCGACACCGACCGTACGAACGGCTGCATCCGCGACATCGAGCACGCCTACTCCGCCGACGGCGGCCTGGCAGTGCTGTTCGGCAACATCGCCGAGCGCGGCTGCATCGTCAAGACCGCCGGCGTCGACGAGTCAATCCTCACCTTCTCCGGGCCTGCCGTCGTCTACGAGTCCCAAGACGACGCCGTCACCGGCATCCTGGGCAAGGAGGTCAGGGCCGGGGACGTCGTCATCATCCGCCACGAGGGCCCCAAGGGTGGCCCCGGTATGCAGGAGATGTTGTACCCGACGAGCTACCTGAAGTCGATGCACCTGGGCAAGGAGTGCGCCCTGCTCACCGACGGCCGGTTCTCCGGTGGCACGTCGGGCCTGTCAATCGGTCACGTCTCCCCCGAGGCCGCCTCCGGTGGTCTCATCGGCCTGGCCCGCGACGGGGACACCATCAGTATCGACATCCCCAACCGCACCATCAGCCTTGACGTCGATGACTCCGAGCTGGCCCGTCGCCGCGAGGAGGAGGAAGCCCGCGGAATCGACGCCTGGACGCCACACGCTGCCCGTTCGCGTCACGTTTCCACCGCCCTGCGCGCCTACGGGATGCTCGCCTCCTCCGCCGATCGCGGTGGAGTACGTGACCTGTCCCAGGTCCGTCCGGTGGCTGACTGAGGGGATCGCCAATGTCCGTCAGGAGTGACCAGGAATATCTGCGAGCCGTCCTGCGAGCACCGGTCTACGAGGTGGCCGAGAAGACCCCGCTCGAACCGATGCCCAACGTCTCCAAACGCCTCGACAACACCGTGCTGGTGAAGAGGGAGGACCGTCAGGCAGTCCACTCCTTCAAGATCCGCGGCGCCTACAACCGGATGCGCAACCTCACCGAGGGGGAACGTTGCGCCGGGGTGGTGACGGCGTCGGCCGGCAACCACGCCCAGGGCGTCGCCCTCTCGAGTGCCCGGCTCGCGGTCAAGGCCAAGATCGTCATGCCGAGACCCACTCCGACGATCAAGGTTGACGCGGTGCGCCAGCTCGGCGGCGAGGTGGTCCTGGCCGGGGATTCCTTCGACGAAGCCAAGGCTCACGCCCTCGAACTGGCCGAGAACGAGGGACTGACCTACGTCGCCCCCTTCGACGACCCGATGGTCATCGCTGGTCAGGGAACCATCGGCCTGGAGCTCATCCAGGACGCAGCGGACGTCAACCGGATCTTCGTACCGGTCGGTGGTGGTGGTCTTGCCGCAGGGATCGCCGTCCTCGTCAAGCAGCTCATGCCCCAGGTCAAGATCATCGGTGTGGAGCCAGCTGAGTCGGCTTGTCTGGCAGCCGCAATGGAGGCCGGTGAACCCGTCACCCTGGATCGGGTCTCGCTGTTCGCCGAGGGTGTTGCCGTTGCCCGGATCGGTGACGAGACTTTCCGCATCCTCAAGGACCATCTCGACGACGTCGTCACCGTCGACTCCGACGAGATCAGTGCTGCCGTCAAGGATCTCTTCGACGACGTGCGTGCCGTCGCCGAGCCGGCCGGTGCCGTCGCGCTGGCCGGGCTCAAGAAGTACGTCCGCGCCCACGACATCCACGGAGAGCAGCTCGCTACCGTCCTCAGCGGGGCGAACCTCAACTTCGGGTCGCTGCGTCACATCGCAGAACGCGCCGAGATCGGTGGGCGTCGCGAGGGGATGTTCGGAGTCATCATCGACGAGCGTCCGGGAGCCTTCCTGGACTTCTGCCGACTGTTAGGTGGCCGCATGGTCACCGGGTTCAATTATCGACTTGCTGACGACGACTCCGCGGCCATCTTCGTCGGCGTGCAGTTAGCCCATCGCAACGAACGTTCCGAGATCGTCGAGATCCTGAGCAGTGCCGGACACCGAGTCGTCGATCTGTCCGACGACGAGGCGGCCAAGACCCATGTCCGTTACATGGTCGGTGGGCACCCGTCACGTTCCGTCGGGGAGAAGGTCGTCTCCTTCGTCTTCCCCGAGTCGCCAGGAGCACTGACCCACTTCCTCACCACCCTGGGCACCCGGTGGAACATCTCCCTGTTCCACTACCGTTCCTTCGCAATGGACACCGGTCGCGTGCTGGCCGGGTTCGAGGGTGCGGCTGACGACCCGGACCTGTCGTCTCACCTCGACGACATCGGGTGCCCGTGGAGTGACGTCTCGGACTCCCCCTCGTATCAGATGTTCCTCCGGGAGCGTTGAGAGCTACGTGGAAGACTTGTGACATGACTGAGAAGGATGCGACTCGCGACGAACGCCCGTGGGCACTGGTGAGCGGGGCCAGTGGTGGTCTGGGGCAGGCATTCAGCCGTCACCTGGCCAGCTGCGGAGCCAACCTCGTCCTGACCGGACGCCGTCAAGACGCCCTCGACGACCTTGCCACCAAACTCACCACCCGATACGGGATCCGCACCATCGTCCGTCCCTGCGACATCGCCTCGGCATCCGAGCGGTTGACCCTGGTGGAGGACATCGCCGGGCGCGGCATCATCGTCGACACCCTCATCAACAACGCTGGGTTCGGTGCAGCTGGCCGGATCGCCGAGACCGACCCGGTTCGTCAGACCTCTCAGGTGGAGGTCAACTGTGAGGCCGTCGTCCATCTGTGCGGTCTGCTGCTGCCGGGCATGATCGCGGCCAAGCAGGGGTCGATCATCAATGTCGCCTCCACCGCTGCCTTCCAGCCCATCCCCCAGTTCGCCACCTATGCGGCATCGAAGTCTTTCGTGCTGTCCTTCACGAAGGCGCTGTGGGCCGAGACCAACGGCACCGGGGTGCGAGTCACGGCGGTCTGTCCTGGCCCGACGGAGACCGGATTCTTCGACGTCGCCGGTGTGCCGAGGATGGGAGCTGGAATGCGTCGTCAGCCCGACGATGTGGTGCGTACTGCCTTCGACGCTCTGGCCCGTCATCGTCCCTACGCCATCGACGGATTCATCAACCGCGCCGTCGCACGGTTGGCTCCACACCTGCCACCGCGTCTGGTGATGACTGAGGCGGAGAAGTACCTCAAGATCTGACGGCTACTTCGCCGTCACAACCTTCTCGTCAGCGATGCGGTTCCCTTCCCGGATCACCACGTCATATTCCCCCTTGGGCATGATGACGGTGGCGCTCCACGGGCGCCAGTTGTCACCGTCGGTGGCGGAGATGTTGATCTGCCCGCTGGTGACCATGTGACCGCCCTTGGGAGATCTCACTTCGTATGTCATGACGGAAACCGTCGGCTGGGCGAAACCACTGATGGTCATCTTGCCCGACGACACATCGGCACCGGCCTGTGGCGTGTCGACCCACACCCGGGCGCACTGAGCAAGACCTTCGTCGACAAAATCCGTGGCGGGCTTGCCAATGATCGGCAGGTTCGGCGAACCATCAACGAGGATGCGCACCGACTTGTCACCGGTGCGGTCACCGACGGCCGCCGTGGCGGTCACGACGAGCTGCTGGATGGCCCTTTGCACCTGTTCGCCATTCTTGAACTGGCTGAAGGCGGATGCCGACAGGTCGATGGTGATGCGTTTTCCTTTGACCGATGCCCGGTTCACCTGGCCAGCTGCCCACCCGGATGTGTAATTCGGGTCGAGGGGCGCGACGTTGAGAACCGCCCCAACTGCCGTTCCCAACAGGTCGCCGAGGGTCGGCAGGTCACGCAGCTCACGGTGGATGAGCCCGTCGTCACGGCCCAGGTAGAAGACATCCAACCCAGTCTGAACGGTCGGCAGGGACTGGTCGCTGGCCTGCGGGGTTCGGGCAGCCGGTGCCGCCTCCGAATCACTCGTCGTCGAATTGTGATTCGAGCCCAGCAGGGGAGACAGAATGCCAAGTCCCAGTGCCACCAGACAGGCCAGGGCGACGATCCAGTTGGCGGGAAGGCCACGACGCGGTTTCCGGGAAATCTGAGAGGTGATGGCGTCATAGCCGGAGTTCGGACGGATCGACTCCATGATGGTTTCCAGGGCCGAGCGCACGACCGCCTCGACCCTGGGATCGGCATGGCCGGGGTTCGTGTGGGAACCAGGCCGCAGCGTCTCACCGATGGCAGTCAGACCCTTCGTCTCGTTGTTGTGAACGCCATTGACGCTCATGCCCAGGGTCTCGGCGATCTCGTCGTCTGACAGATCTGCTGTCGCGAATTTGAGGACCAGCACCTCACGCTGTCGGGCCGGCAGCCCCCGCAGACACCAGTACGCCAACTCGTCGGGGGCTTGGGGAGGAGTTGTGTCTCGTTCTGCCGGTTGTCGACCCCTGACCTTGTTCACGACGGCGGTGCGCAGATACGACACAGCATGCTGGTGGGAATGCAACCGCGGATCGCGCCGGTAACTGGTGACAAAGGCTGCGACGACGGCATCCTCGGCCGCCCGCTGGTCTGCCAGCAACAGGGTGGCCAACCTGACGAAGGCGTCCCACTTCTCTTGGTAGAGCTGGGGAAGCCAATCATCGCGGGATTCGGAGAAGGAACCCTTCATGTCAGATGCCGGCATACGAATGCAAGCCGTTGAAGATCAGGTTGACACCGATGAAGTTGAACCAGAAACAGGCCACACCGATGATCGCGATGACGGCAGCCGGGCGTCCGCGCCATCCGGCTGTGGAGCGGGCGTGCATGTAGGCCGCGTAGACCACCCAGGTCACCAGGGACCAGGTCTCCTTGGGATCCCATCCCCAGAACCGGCCCCATGCGTAGTCAGCCCAGATTGAGCCGGCCGCGATGGTGAAGGTCCAGATCGGAAAGCCGATGGCATGTGCACGGTAGGCCAGGGTGTCCATGGACTCCGGGGAAGGAAGCTTGGCGAGCAATCCCCTGACGGGAATTCCAGTCCGCTCAGCCTTCGCCCGGGCGTTCATCGAGATGAGATACATGATCGAGGCAATAGCACCGACGTTGAGCGCAGCAGCAGCAATACAAGCCGCGACAATGTGGATGACGAACCACACCGAATGCAGGGCCGGGACCAGCGGCGCGACAGCCACGTAGAACACGGTGGCTGCCAGGCCGTTACCAACAGCCAGCAACAGGGTGACGGCAATGCCCATCCACCTGACCTGACGGACGGCGACGAGGACAAGGTACGCGATGACGACGAAGAGCAGCGCCGAGGTGACGAACTCGTACATGTTGCCCCAGGGCAACCGATGTGCCGCGATACCGCGGCAGACGACGCCGATGGTCGCGCAGATGGCACCCAGGACGGTGAGGTTGAGGCCCATCCTCCCCCACGTCTCGGATCGCAGCCGCGCCTTGTGGCTGGGGTGCTCGACCCCGCGCACACTGGCCCATTCCACGACGTGAGCCAGGAAGGCAAGCATGTAGAGCACCGCCGCGGTGACGATACCGACGGCCGACAGATTCTCCACACTCACGACTGGGCCTCCTTGATGTCGCCTGACATGCTATCTCCGTGTACCGCAGCCAGCAGAGAGTTTACATCGTCCACCGCACCGGATCGGGAGTCACTGCGGTCCAGGCCACCGATTTCCACCTTCAAGCCCTCCTCGACGGGCGTCATTCTCATCCACACCCGTCGCGACCGTGAGAACAGACTCAAGCACAGACCGGCCACTGAGAGCAGCACGGACAGGAAGGTCAGCGGTAGACCAGGGGTCTGGGACACCTGGATCTTGGCCCAGCGCTGCCAGCCGTTGAACTGGATCGATCCTCTGCCGTCGGGCAGCTTGTATCCCTGCCCCGGCGACAGCACGAATCGGGACTTCTCCTTGCCGTTCTTCACCTGGGTCATGCCGGTCGTGTCGAGGGTGTAGATGTTCGACGGAACACCCGTCTCGCCTGCCGGTTTGCCGTACCAGGCGGTCAGGTACAGCTGCGGGTTGAGGGCGTCTGGGAAGAGGGAGGTCGGGCCACCAGCCGTGATCGTGCCCGTCGGTAGGAAGAATCCCTGGAAGGCCAGACGATCCGGGCGGGCGTCGGGAGCCTTGATGACACCGACGGACTTGAAGTTGCCGTCCTGAGGCAGGAAGACCACAGGACCCGAATAGGCGACCTTGCCATTTCCGTCGCGGACGAGAACGTCTGCGGCGTAGCCATGGCCCAGCAGATGGACCTTGGTCGAGCCGATCCGCAGCGGGTGATTGACCTGCAAGTCTCGAGTCTCGGTCGTGCCGCCCACGGTGAGGTCGACGGTGGCGTCGAAGCTGCGAGCAGCACCACGCTGAACCGTGCCGGTCTCGAAGGATGCTGTGAACTTGCGCAGCTTCATGGAGAACGGGGCCAGATCGTCGGTGTCGACCATCGACCCTGCCTTGAACTCGTCGTACTGGGTGATGTTGTTGGAGAATCCCTGTCCCTCGACGACGACCGAGGTCCCCTTGAATCCCCACAGGGTATTCCAACCGACACCAACGAGCAGGAGAACCAGGAAGACGTGGAAGATCAGGTTGCCCGTCTCGCGGTGGCGTCCAGCCTCGGCACGAATGGAGCCATCGTCGTCAACGACGAACCGGTAACGTCGGGTCTTCAACCACTCCCGGGCTCGCTTGTCGACCTCCTCGGCCGAATCAGAGGTGGTCGTCGAGGCATGGGCCGCCAACCGGTCCAGCCTGGCGGGCACGCGAGGAGGCTGCCGGCGCAAGGCCTTCACGTGACTGATGATGCGCGGAATGATGCAGCCGATGAGGCTGATGAACAGCAACAGGTAGATCGCCGAGAACCACACCGAGGTGTAGACGTGGTACATCCCCAGCGGCCGGTAGATACGATCCAGGGTGGGGTGGTTGGCGGCAAAGTCGGAGACCTTGATCGCGCTGTTTGCGGTCTGCGGCACCATCGACCCCGGGATGGATGCCAGGGCCAGCAGGAACAGCAGGATGAGGGCCGTCCTCATGCTCGTCAGCTGACCCCACAACCACCGCATGGATGCGCCGAAACCGAGTCCGCCGCTCCCACGAGCCGAGGTCGAGCTCCTCGAGTCCGTCACTTTCGCGTCCTTCACGGAATCACCCATCAGATCACCGCCCCGAACTTGGCCGCCCAGGTTCTCAGCATCGCCATTATCGACTCCCACCACCCGGTGACCAACAGCACGCCTATGGCCATCATGAGCACTCCTCCGACACGCTGCACGGTATGTTGGTGGGCACGCACCGCGTCGACCGTGCGACCGATCCACACCAGAGCCGCAGCGGCAGCGATGAACGGGACACCCAGCCCCAACGAATAACAGGTGGCCAGTACTGCCCCACGAACAGCGGATCCTTGGGTCAATGACAGTCCGTAGACCACCGAGAGGGCCGGCCCGATGCACGGGGTCCAACCCAGCCCGAAGACGATTCCCAGGATCGGCGCAGCAGCCAGTCCCGCTCGGGGAAGGCGATGGATCCGCAGTTCGCGTCGTCCCAGCGGTACAAGGCCGGCGAACATGGCGCCAAGCAGGATCGTCAAAGCTCCGACGATGATCTCAATGGTTCGCCGATGACCCATGAGTGCCCGACCGAGGGTACCGATGACCGTGCCGGTCGCGACGAAGACAACGGTGAAACCGATGACGAAGAGGATCGTGCCCACCACGGTGCGGGCGCGATGCCGTCCCTCGATGACGTCGGCCGCGCCCAAACCCGTCACATAGCTGAGGTAGCCAGGGACGAGGGGCAGGACACACGGTGAGAAGAAGGACAACACACCGGAGAAGACCGCCACCGGGATCGCTCCGGCCATCGATCCCGTCAGCGCTTCAGCGGCCCAGGACCCCAGGTCAAGGGGCGTCACTGGCTCTCCTTGGCAACGTCATTGATCGCCTGGACGAGGGTGGCGGTGCTCACCTCTCCCAGGAATCGAGCGGCTGAACGGCCCTTGCGGTCGATGACGAGGGTGGACGGGATGGCCTTGGGAGGCAGCTCGCTGAACTTGAGAAGCATCGCCCCGTCCGGGTCGTAGAAGCTCGGGTACGTGATGTCGAAGGCTCGGGAGAAGGCCTGAGCCGGACCTGGATCCAGGTCTCGGGTGTTGATGCCGTAAAAGACGGCGACATCCTTGGTGCGACCGGCAGCCTTCACCAGGGCTGGGGCCTCGTGACGGCAAGGGGCGCACCATGATCCCCACACATTGAGGACGATGACCTTGCCCTTGGCGTCAGCGGTGCTGATCTCCTTGCCGTCCAGGTCCTTGCCGGTGAGGACGGGGGCAGGCTCACGTTTGTCGGCCGGAACCCTCGACCAGGATCCGTCACCGGCCGCAAATCCCTTGTCGTCACTGGCTGAGGTCGACGAGCACGCCGAGACCCCGGTCACCATGAGGGTTGTCGCCGCGAGGACGGTGATGAGCCGAGTCCTCACTCCCGTGCACCACCTGCGGAGATGTTGGCCCGACGATCCTTGGCCGGGATGAGGTCGCGAGCCGGTTCGCAGTAATCGACGCGCACGATGCGACCGTTGAGCACACCGAAACTCGTCACGGAGGCGAGGGTGCACTGACGGGAACGCGGATCGTGGGGAAGATGTCGCCCCTCGGCTGCGCAACGGGCAATCCAGATCGGCAGCTGATGGGAGACGATGAGGGCCTGTCCGCCCTCAGGAATCTCCTCGGCGGCACGCATGATCGCCCGGGTCATTCGCTCGGCGATCTCGACGTAGGGCTCTCCCCAGCTTGGGGTGAACGGGTTCGACAGATGACGCCAGTTACGAGGATTGCGCAAAGCCTTGTTGCCCTTGCCGAAGACCTGCCCCTCGAAGACATTGGCCGCCTCGATGACGTCGGAATCGACACGCACCTCGAGCTCTGGGTGCACAGCGGCGATGGGGGCCATCGTCTCCCGGGCGCGCTCCAGCGGGGAGCTCACCAGGGCGGACAACTCAACACCAGCGAAATGCTCGGCAGCGCGGGCGGCCATTCGTCGTCCCAGTGGTGACAGGTGGTATCCGGGCATACGCCCGTACAAGACCCCGGTCGGGTTGTCGACCTCACCGTGGCGCAGCAGGTGGACGGTCGTCGTGGCGCCCATCGTCTCCCCTTCCGATACCTCGCGGGTCGCAGAGCCCGCCTCTGCCCATGACCCTACGTCATAGGGCTGTGTCAGCGTCAGCGTGATGGGTGACGGCCCCGACGCTTGCGCTGGGAAGGCCGAACGACCGGCAGGCCCTTGGCGACCATGTCGTCACGACGCTTCGCGGCGAAATCGGCGAGGGCGTCAGCAAGGCTCAACGCAGTCGGCTCCGGGGCGATGACGTCGACCGTCAGACCGTGCTCCCGGCAGGTCTCGGCAGTGCGCATGCCCACGGCAGCGACGACGGTGTGCTTGTGCGGCTTGCCGGCGATACCGACGAGGTTGCGCACCGTCGTCGAGGAGGTGAAGACGACGGCGTCGAACTTGCCGGTCTTGATGGCCTCGCGTGTCTCGGCTGGCGGCGGGGCGGCACGAACAGTGCGGTATCCGACGACATCCTCGACCTCCCAGCCCAGTTCGGACAGGTCGGCCGACAGGGACTCGGTGGCGATGTCGGCACGCGGCACGAAGACCCGGTTGATGGGGTCAAGGGCATCGTCGAAGGCCGGGAATACTGCGGCCAGGGCGCGGGTGGACTGCTCCCCGGACGGCACCAAGTCAGGTCGCACTCCCCACTCGGCCAGGGCGTTGATCGTCGACTCGAAGATGGCGGCGATGCGCAGACCCGAATAAGCGCGGGCGTCCAAACCAATCTGCTCCAGCTTCTCGGAGACGGCCCGCACGGCATTGGCGGAGGTGAAGACAACCCACTCGTAGCGTCCCTCGACGAGACCGCGGATGGCCTTGTCCATTTGCTGCGGGGTGCGCGGAGGTTCCATCGAGATCGTCGGGACGTCGAGGGAGTGAGCGCCGTAGCTCTGCAGACGTGAGGGCAGGGTCGCGGAGTGGTCGCGGGTGCGCGGGATGAGGATCCTCCAGCCGAACAGCGGCTTGGACTCGTACCAGTCAAGCTGTTCGCGCTCCGGAGCCTCGACGACCTTGCCGATGGCAATGTGAATCAGCTCGGCGTCGGTCAGCCGAGCGGACTTGGCGGTCTGCGGCAGCTCGCCGAGGGTGGTGGTGTGGGTGGTCTGCTGGGTCGTTGCGCCGTGGCAGATGAGGGCTGCCGGCTCGTCCTCGCTGCGACCAGAGGCCATCGCATGCTTGACGACCTCCTTGATCCGGCCGGCCGAAGTGTTGACGACGACGAGTCCGTTGGCCGACCAGGTCGATCCCCTGCCCGCGATGTCTCGCTGACAGGCGGCGTCACCGATGAGCTGGACGTCATGGCCATGGAGGGCCAGACCGGCGTACTCCGGAACTGCCGTCATCCCGGTGACACCGGGGACGACGTCGACATCATGGTCGGCGCGGGCCACGGCAGCGGCCTCGGCGCCGATGTCGCCATCGAGGAATGGGTCCCCGCTAACGAGACGGACGACCTCAAGTCCCTGGGAGGCCGCATCAATGATGGTGGCGGTGACGTCGGCGCAGTACTCCGCGACCTTGACCGGGGTAGGTGCCCCCGTTCCAGGCTGGCTGGGCAGGACGGCTGCCTCTTCGTCGGGGCTACCAGCCGAGACGATCCTGACGTCGGAATGGAGCTCCAGGAAGTCGTTGCCGAGCAGAATGCGGTGTCCCGGGCACGAAATGACGATGACCTGGGCGCGATTGATGGCGTCGACGGCCCCCAGGGTCAACAAATTCGGATCTCCTGGGCCAGTGCCCACGAACTGCACCCTGGCCTGGGCCGACGCGGTGCCCAGATCACCGGCCGACTGTGGCATCGGCTGGAGAGCCTCGTCAGTCATCTGGAGTCCTTCCGGTGTCTGCCGCCATGCCGGGCGGTGTGCTCCAACATTGGGCATTGAGGTCAATAGTGCTGGTCTGCGGGGCAACGTGCAAACCTGCCCGCCCGCTGGACGTTCCGACTGTCAGGGCAGCACCGCCGGAAGAGTGGGGCCATCACACAAGGCCGACATGAAGGTGTCGGCGTCAAGGGTCCAGTAGGCAATGAGGGTGCCGTCGACGAAGGTGACCGGGACGTGGTCGCCCCAGCGGGAGCGTAGGTCCTCATCGGTGTCGACGTCGACGATCGTCGGTTCGGGCACGAGATCGCGGTGATCCTCTCTCATCTGTGCAACGAGTTCGATGGCCTCATCGCACAGATGACACCCCTGGCGGGTGACAACAACGACGCGCCCCTCGACCGGCGGGTCGAGGGGCCGTGATTCACCGCTGCGAGGGGCAGTCGTGTCATGCCGATGTCGTCGCCACATGCACAACCGCCCGAAGCGTCACTTGCCGGCGCGACGACGCTGAATACGCGTCTTCTTGAGCAGCTTGCGGTGCTTCTTCTTCGCCATGCGCTTGCGACGCTTCTTGATCACGGATCCCACGGTCAACCTCTTTCGTTGGAACTGGAAGTTTGGTGCACCCGGGTGGGTGCGAAGTTCTCGGCCCACCGACAAGGCGGACAAAGGATTACTTTACGCTGTGATCTGCAATCGAGCCAAAACGCCGCGCTGACCCGTCAGGACACGCCCGCCGCACGGTCTCGACATGCCATCATCGCATCGGCGAAAGTGGCGCGCAGCCCCCCAGCTTCCAACTCAGCCAGGGCCGCCGCGGTGGTCCCGCCGGGGCTCGTCACCTCGGAACGCAGCACTGCCGGGTGCTCGTCTCCGGACAACAGCTCGGCCGAGCCGGCCAGGGTGGCGACGGTGAGCTGGCTCGCCTGGTCGCGCGGCAGTCCCATGGCGACGGCAGCGTCAATCATTGCCTCGGCCACCAGGAAGACGTAGGCCGGGCCGGAGCCCGACACGGCCGTGGCCGCATCATGCAGCTTCTCGGGCACCTCGACGACCCTCCCGACCGTCCCCAAGATCTCGACGACCTTCTCGCCGGCCTCCTCAGCACCTGGCGCAGGGCTGACGATAAACGCGCCCTTGCCCACTCGGACGGGGGTGTTGGGCATGACGCGGACGACATTGCCCTGCCAGGCAGCGAGCAACTTCTCGGTGGTGACACCGGCGGCGATGGAGATGATGATCGCGTCATCCTTGAGGGAATCCGCGACCTCCTCCAGCACTCCGGCGGCCGCATAGGGCTTGACGCCGAGAATGACGAGGTCAGCGTCACGGGCAGCCTCGGCGTTGACCGCTGTCGTCTTCACGCCCAGAGCCCTGGCGATCTCCTCGCGATGGGACTCCGACCGCGCCGTCGCAACGACATCGTCAGCCTTGATCGTGTCGGCGTCGATGAGCCCACCGATGAGGGCTCCGGCCATCGTCCCGCAGCCCAGAACCGCAACCTTCCCGCTCATTCGGCAGCCACCAGTTCGGCCAGTTGCACGGCATTGAGGGCGGCACCTTTTCGCAGGTTGTCCGCGGAACAGAAGAACACCAGCCCCTTGCCTGCCGGGGCGGACTGATCAGGACGGATACGCCCGACCAGGGACGGATCGGTTCCGGCGGCAGAGCGAGGATCCGGGACGTCGACGACCTTGACACCCGGAGCCTTCACCAACAGCTCGGTAGCCTTCTCGGGGCTCAGATCGTCACGGAATTCCGCGTGCACCACCAGCCCGTGGCCGCTGTACACCGGCACCCGCACGCAGGTTCCGGCGACCAGCAGATCCGGGATATGGAGGATCTTGCGCGACTCATTGCGCAGCTTCTGCTCCTCGTCGGTCTCGCCGGTCCCGTCATCAACGAAGTTGCCAGCGACCGGGACGGCGTTGAAGGCGATCGGCGCGACGTAGGGCCCGAAATCATCGACCGGTACTCCCCGTCCGTCCAGGGCCAGGGCCGAGGGGCCGTCGATGGCTGCGGTCTGCTCGGTGAGGGCGCGCACTCCGGCGACGCCCGATCCGGAGACCGCCTGATAGGTGGCCACGACGAGACGGGTCAGTCCGGCAGCGTCATGAAGCGGCTTGAGCACCGGCATGGCCGCCATCGTCGTGCAGTTCGGGTTGGCGATGATCCCCTTCGGACGCTTGGCGATGTCCTCAGGGTTGACCTCGCTGACGACCAACGGGACGTCAGGGTCGCGTCGCCAGGCCGAGGAGTTGTCGATGACGACGGCCCCGGCAGCAGCCACCTTAGGGGCGAACTCGCGAGAGGTACCGCCACCCGCGGAGAAGATCGCGATATCAAGGCCTGAGAAATCAGCCGTCGCAGTGTCCTCGACGAGGACCTCACCGTCTTCCCATGGCAACTTCTGGCCGACCGAACGGGCAGAGGCGAAGAACCTCACGTCGTCAGCTGGGAAATGACGCTCCGCCAGCAAGGTGCGCATGACCCGACCGACCTGTCCAGTGGCTCCGAAGACTCCAAGCTTCATGCCGCCCATGGTAGGGGCATGCCACGACAGGTCCGCGCAGTGTCCGAATGGACTCACAACCAGCTGACGTGACCGGCCAGATAGGCGTATCCGATGAAGGAGACGATGTCGAGGAAGACGTGGGCCACGATGAGGGGCAGGAGTCGACGTCTCTTGGAGAAGACCCATCCCAGGAAAAGACCCATGATGATGTTGCCGAGGAAACCGCCCCAGCCCTGGTACAGGTGATAGGTGCCGCGAATGACGGCCGAGACGACGATGACCATCGTCGTCGACCACCCGATTTGACGCCACCGCGTGAACAGGTAGCCGACCATGACGGTCTCCTCCAGGACCGCATTCATGAGGGCCAGACCGATGAGTACCGGGACCATCCACCACACATGCTGCAGTTGGGAGGCCTGAACCGTCGTGTTTAGCCCCAGTGCGCGAGCGGCGAGGTAGAAACCAAGCCCGGGAATGCCAATGATGACGGCCAGAATCGCTCCGGCGCCGACATCCTGCCCCCACCCCGGCCCTTGCAGACCGAGGGCGTGACGAACACCCTTGCGAGGGGGCTTGACCTGGGCGAGCAGGAGCAGAGCCAGCAGGGCCGGTGCGACACCGAAGACAATGTCAGATAACTGGTAGAGCAGATCAAGCCAGGGACGCCCGGGGGTCACCGATGAGTTGAGCTTCGCGGTCTGTTGATCCATCGGCACACCGCGGGTGAGTCTCTCGATCATTCGCAGAATCGAGTACCACGCGGACTGCCCCAGGCTGACGGCCAGGAGGAAAATCGTCTCCCACAGCAGGCACCGATCCGCCCAGCGGTCCCCTATGATTCCCCGGCGAGGGGTCTCGTCCAGGCACCGGCGAGGGGAGACGGTGCTCGTGCCATTCCACATCGTCAACGCCTCTCCACCAGCGACCTTCCGAACAGCCAAATATTGCCCGGTCTCTCGACGATCCGTCGAGTGCAGTACCGGTACCAATCATGTCCATAGGGCAGATAAACCCTCACCCGGTGGCCAATGTCCACCAGCCTGCGCTGCTCGAGGGGACGAATTCCTTGCAGCATCTGAAACTCCAGGGGTCGATCCAAACTAGCCATGAGCTGCTCGCCGAGGGCGACGAAGACCGGATCATGGCTGGCCAGCATCACCGTCGAGGGGCCGGTCATGAGGGCACGCAGGCATGCCGCCATCCTCAGATCGACGTCATGGGGATGGATCAGGGTGACCGAACGAGGACCGGTGTAGGAGCCCTTGCACAGCCTGATGCGTCGCCCCGGAGCGGCCAGTTCCCTCACCTGGGTGAGGGAATCGTGGCGGGCCGCCTGGATGACGATGCCGGTGTTCTCGTAGTCCTCCAGCAGGTCCATGCCGATGCGGTGGGAACGATCATGGATGTCCGGGCCCTCGTCGTCCACCGTCACGGCGACGTGGTTGTCGCGAGCGATATCGCAGATCTGCCTGGCGTTTTCCCGGGCGAGCTCGTCGTCAACTCGCAGTCCAAGAGCCGCGAGGCTGATGGAGACCTCGCTGTGGCCACCAAACGCCGGATCGGCACCGAGCCTCTCGATCACTCCGCACAGCCCGACTGTCGCCCGGCGAGCCTGGGCGACGTCGACGGCGGCGGGGTCGAGGGGATGCAGGCTGACGTCCAGACCCTTGAACACCTGGTCGGCAGCCTTTTCGATGGCTGTCCCGACGTCCTCACCAGCGACATAGGTCGCGGCGATCTCACGGGCCAAACGTGACTGGGAAACCTCGTCGGCAATGGTCGGATCCATCGCCAGTTGCATCGCTAGACGTCGACCCGATGCAAGCAGAGCCCCGCCACGGAAATCGTGTCGATTCTCGGTCACTGATGGGCCTCCTGCCGCGCCTCGATGTCACGACGCGCGAAGATGCCACGGTCAACGGCCATACGGGTCTGCATCAGGACTTCGGAGAGCGCCTCGAACCGGGCACCTTGCCCAGCTCCCTGCCCGGAGAGCTTACGAGTGTTGACCTCGAGGACGATGTCACCGTTGAACCCGCCAGCCACGGCACGCTCGACGACCTCCCAGGCATGCTGGTTCCCCCGGCCGGGCAGAAGATGCTCGTCCTTGAAGGTGCCCGAACCGTCGGTGAGGTGGATGTGACGCAGTCGCGGCCCCCACAGGTCCACGAGCTCTCGCGAGTCCATCTGGGCCGTGGCGGCGTGGGAGAGGTCCAGGACGAGGTGGTCGTAGCTGAGTTTGGTGGGGTCGAATCCGGGCAGGTATGCGGCGAAACGGCCCGCCGGGGTACGCCACGGGTACATGTTCTCCACGGCAAAAACCAGTGGGGCGTATTTCTCGTTGAGCTCGGCGATGCCTTCCTCGAACTGGCTCGCATAGTCGCGCTGCCAGCGGAAGGGCGGATGGACAACGATGAGCTCGGAGCCAAGTCGTCCTGCAGCCTCGGCGGCCTTGTCCAGCTTGCCCCAGGAGTCGCCTCCCCACACATTCGGAGTGACGAGCAGGCATGGAGCGTGAATCGACCACACCTTGACGTCGTGCTCTGCCGACAACTCGACGACTCGGTCGACATCAGCGGCAACCGGGTCGATGCCGACCATGAGTTCCACGCCGTCATAACCAATGGCCTTGGCACGAGTGAAGGCGTCGGCGGTCGACTCGGGATAGACCGAGGTCGTCGACAACGTCACGCGGGGGGCACTGGAAGCAGCCGTGGTCGAGGGTTTGTCAGGTCCGGCACTGTCAGGCACATGCTCAACCTACCTTGTCGGGGTCGACGGCGTGCCACGAGCCAAGGAATGCGCGCCCCGTCCACATCCCCTCAAGACCTCGCTCGGACCCGCTCCATTGCAGCCAACCGGGGGTCGGATTTCATCATGGAAAGCACAAAGGGGACAATACTGCCATGCACGTCGACCATCTCATGTTCGCCGCTGGCCCTGCAGGTCTCGATGAGGATGCCGCTCGCCTCGGCGAAATCCTGGGGACCTCATTCATCAACGGCGGAGTCCATCCGAGCTTTGGAACCCGCAACCGCATTCTGCCGCTGGTCGGGCCGCGTTACATCGAGGTTGTGGAGGTGCTGGACCACCCCGCAGCCGAGAAGGCCGTCTTCGGCCAGGCCGTGCGCGCACGTCAGGAACAGGGCGGCGGATGGATGGGGTGGGCCGTCTCCGTCGACGATCTCGCCCCCTACGAGAAGCGCCTCGAGCGTGAGTCGGTGCCCGGTAACCGTACCTTCCCCGATGGTCGTCACCTCGAGTGGCGCCAGATCGGTATCAAGGGCCTGATGGCTGACCCGCAGCTTCCTTTCTTCATCAAGTGGACCTCCCCGGCCGAGCTGCTGCCCTCCAGCCTGAGCGGCAACGTCACCCTCGCCTCGGTCGAGGTGTCCGGATCGCGTCAGCGCGTCGAGAACTGGCTGGGAGAAACCATTCCCGACGAGGTCGAGGGCATCACCTTCGACTTCACTAGCCCGAATGGCCACCCCGGCATTGACGCCGTGACCTTCGACACCCCGTCCCACGGACGAGTTCGCATCTGACGTTAAAAAACTGACAGAACCTCCCGGTCGTGTAAGAAACGAAGTCATTACCGGGAGGTCGTCGTGTCCAGGAAACCCGAACCCATGACGAACCCGATCACGAATCGGGGAACGGCTTTCACTCGCGCCGAACGGCTGGAGCACGGGATGATCGGACGGCTTCCGGCAGCCGTCGAGACTCTCGAGCAGCAGGCCCAGCGCTGCTACCGCCAGCTCCAGGAATTCGACCGCAACATTGACCGTTACGTATTCCTGGAAGAACTGCAGAACCGTAACGAGACCCTTTACTACAAGCTGCTGGTCGATCACCTCGTCGAATTGCTGCCGGTGATCTACGACCCCACCGTCGGCGAGGCCATCAAGAAGTGGAGTCACGCCTACCGACGCTCCCGCGCGGTCTACCTGTCCGTCGACCACATCGAGGATGTCCGTCCCTCCTTCGAGACCCTCGAGTTGGGGCCTGACGACGTCGACCTCCTCGTTGTCTCCGATTCCGAGCAGATACTCGGAATTGGGGGCTGGGGAGTCAACGGGACCGACATCTCCATAGGCAAGCTCGCTCTCTACACGGCAGCCGCGGGCATCCGTCCGGAGCGGACCATCGCCGTCAACCTCGACGTCGGCACCGACAACGCATACCTGCTCAACGACCCGTCGTACCTCGGCAATCGTCATGCCCGAGTGCGCGGGGAACGCTATGACGAACTCATCCACGAATACCTCAAGGTCGCCAGCGAGCTGTACCCGCATGCCCTGCTGCACTTCGAGGACTTCGGGGCCTCCAATGCCCGTCGGATTCTGGTGCAGAATGCCGGGAGCCATCGCATCTTCAATGACGACATGCAGGGTACGGCAGCCATCGTCCTGGCCGCCGTTATCTCCGGTCTCAAGGTCACCCGACAGACCTTCGCCAGTCAGCGTCTGCTGGTGTACGGGGCAGGTACCGCCGGTACCGGAATTGCCGACCAGATCCGAGAGGCCATGATCAGTGATGGCCTGGGTCAGCAGGAGGCTATTGATCGAATCTGGCTCATCGACCGCAATGGGCTGGTCACCGACGACATGGAGAATTTGCCCGATTACCAGGAGCCTTACGCCAAGCCAGCCGCTAAGACGCGTCGTTGGGCTCATTCAAACGGGCATATCGGTCTGGTGGAGACGGTCCGGCAGGTTCACCCGACGATCCTCATCGGCACCTCCACCGACCACGACGCCTTCACCCAGCAGGTCGTCGAGGAGATGTGCAAGGGGGTCGAGCGTCCCATCATCCTGCCGTTGTCGAACCCCACCGAGAAGATCGAGGCGGTGCCGGCAGACGTCATCTCATGGTCGAGGGGAAAGGCCCTGGTCTCCACCGGCATCCCGATTGAGCCCTTTGAGTATGACGGTGTGCGCTATGAGATCGGACAGGGCAACAACGCCCTCCTCTACCCGGGCCTGGGGCTGGGGGTCATTGTCTCGGGAGCCGAGCGAGTGAGCGCCGGCATGATCCTCGCCGCGGCCGAGGCCGTCGCCTCCCAGGTGGACCCGCGTCCGGCGGGAGCATCCCTTCTCCCCGCCGTGGAGAATCTGCGGGCTTCCTCGGCGACGGTCGCAGTGGCGGTCGTCCAGGCCGCCATCGAGGAGGGAATCGCCACGAAACATCCCGACAACGTCGTGCAGGCAGTTCAGGACGCCATGTGGTGGCCGCACTACCCGCCGCTGGCCTGAGGAGGACACCACCGGAACACCACCATCGTCGAACCTGTCGGCCCCTGCTGACAGGGTATGAGCCATGGCGAAGAAGACGCAGGCTCCGACATGGGTGTGCACCGAGTGCGGCTGGACGACGTCCAAGTGGGTCGGTCGCTGCGGGGAGTGCCAGACCTGGGGTTCGGTGGTCGAGAGGGGAGCACCGAAGCTCACTGCGGTTGCCTCGTCGACACCCACCTCCAAGGCGGTGCCCATCGGCGAGGTGAGTGAGCAGGCCGCCAACCGTCACCTCACCGGGATCAGCGAGTTGGACCGGGTGCTCGGAGGTGGTCTGGTGCCCGGGGCCGTCGTGCTGCTCGCCGGAGAACCAGGAGTCGGAAAATCGACCCTGCTCCTCGACGTCGCTGCCAAATGGGCCAAGGCCGGACGACGCACCCTCTACGTCACGGGTGAGGAGTCGGCGGCACAGGTGAGACTGCGGGCGGGTCGTACGAATTCACTTGCTGACGAACTCTATCTGGCCTCCGAGACCGACCTGGGGACGGTACTGGGACACATCGAGCAGACCGAGCCTTCCCTCATGGTGCTGGACTCGGTTCAGACGGTGGGGACGAGTCAGGCTGACGGCTCCCCCGGCGGGGTCTCCCAGGTGAGGGAGGTCACCGGTGCGCTGGTACGGGTGGCCAAGCGGCGTGGCATGGCCGTCATCATCGTCGGTCACGTCACCAAGGAGGGGTCGATCGCCGGTCCGCGCACCATGGAGCACCTGGTCGACGTCGTCCTCAACTTCGAGGGTGACCGTCACTCCGGATTCCGCATGGTTCGCGCCGCCAAGAACCGTTACGGCCCGGCCGACGAGGTGGGCTGCTTCGAGATGACCGACAGCGGAATCATGGAGGTACCCGATCCGTCGGGACTGTTCACCTCGGACAATGCCGATCCCCAACCGGGCACCTGCGTGACGGTGACGATGGAGGGCCGCCGTCCCCTGCTCTCGGAGGTGCAGGCGCTGGTGGCCCCATCAGCATCCGAGAAGTACCCGCGGCGCACCACCCATGGGGTCGAGGGCAGCAGGGTCGCCATGATTCTGGCCGTCCTGGAACGCAAGGCAGGCATGCCACTGAGCAACCGGGATGTCTACGTCTCGACGGTGGGTGGGGCCAGGGTGTCGGACCCGTCGGCCGATCTGGCGATCGCAGTGGCGGCAGCCTCGGCTGTTCTCGACGCCAACTTCCCGACGCGAGTCGTGGCCCTGGGAGAGGTCGGACTCGCTGGTGATCTGCGACGTGTCCCTGGTTTGGAGAGACGCGTGGGAGAGGCAGCACGCCTCGGCTTTGACCTCGCCGTCGTGCCACGCAATTCCCGCGAGGCGCACACCAAGGTCCCGTCCATGCACGGCCTTCATGTCATCGAAGTCGGCAGTGTGGCCGAGGCACTGTCGGTGCTCAACCTGCGTCGGCAGCGCAAGGCGGACCAGTCATGATGAGCACATCCCAGGTGAGAACTTCGATGGGTAGAACTAGAGTCGTCTCATGACCGACGCCCAGCCGACCCCCGAGAACGATCGGGAGACGGAGGCCGCACGGGTCCGTCACCTGATGGCCCTGCTCGCCCCCGGCACACCTATCCGGGAAGGACTCAACCGGATCATCAATGGACGTACCGGTGGCCTCATCGTGCTCGGTAATGGCCCGGAGATCGATGAGGTGTGTTCCGGCGGTTTTCCACTCGACGTCCGGCTCACTCCACAGGCTCTTCGCGAGCTGTCGAAGATGGACGGTGGGCTAGTCGTCTCGAGCGACCACGAGCGAATCACCGCGGCTGCGGTCCACTTCGTCCCGGATGGCAACCTGCCGACGATGGAGACCGGTACCCGTCACCGCACCGGTGACCGCCTCTCCCAACAAACTGGCGCACCGGTGGTCGTCGTCTCGGCGTCGATGTCAGTGATGTCCCTGTTCCTCAATGGCCGCCGTTACCCGATTGAGAGGCCGGAGCAGCTACTGGCTCGCGCCAACCAGGCACTGGCGACCCTGTCGAGTTACCGTGCTCGTCTGGTTGAGGAAGCTGACAACCTCACCATGCTGGAGGTCCGCGATCAGGTCCAGGTCCGTGACGTCGCAGCCGTCGCCCAGCGCGTCGAGATGTGGCGTCGGATCGACGCCGAGGTCCGCGGCTATGTCTCCGCGCTTGGTGTCGAGGGTCGTCTGGTCCAGTTGCAGCGCAACGAGCTGTCCCTCGGGGTGGAGGACCTGGGACGTCTGCTCACCGAGGATTACCGGCCGGACTCCGTCGCCCCGGGCGAGTTCTCCCTGTCCGGTCTGCAGACGCTTCCCTGGGAGGACCTTCTCGACGTCGCCAAAGTGGCTGGGGCCATCGATCTCGATCCTGTCGAGCACCCCCTCGACGCTCCCATGCAGCCACGTGGACACCGTCAGCTGGCATCGATCACCGATTTGTCGTCCCGGGCGATTCAAGCGATCATCGATCACTTCTCGAACCTGCAGACCTTGGTGTCGGCCTCCACGTCAGAACTTGGCGACGTCAAGGGAGTGGGGCTGAAGCGGGCCCGCGAGATCCGGCAGGGTTTGGAGTCAATCTTCGAGAACGACCAGCGCACCCATCACTTCCACTGACAACGATTTCGGCTCCCAGCTCGAGAGCTGGGAGCCGAAACATGTCATGGGGCAGGGGGTGTGGATGGAGGGTCACTCACTCATCTGCATGATGAACCGATCGCTCGAACCGCCATCAATGTTGACGGTGGCGATGTAGTAGCCACTCCCCAGGGTTTCCTTCGACAGCTTGCACTTGTCGGTGGACCGTTTGGTCGGCCATGAGACCTTATAGGTCCAAGGATCCTTAGACCTGATCTCACGGATGCCCTTTGGCCCCCAAGAGCCGCAGTCCTCGGTCGACCAGATGCGGTCTGATCCGGAGGTGACGGTGAGGGTCTGCTTCACCTTCTGGGTGTCCCAGCGACAGTCAGACGAGCTCTTCACCTCCACGGTGAAGGTCTCGGTGTCACCCACCTTGGGCTTCTTGCTGTCTCCCGTGATCTTGACCGTCAGCTGGGACCCTTCGCAGAGTTCGCCAGCGGTCGATGCGGATGGAGATGACGACGCTGATGCGGACGACGTCGCCGACGGGGATTTCGAGGAGGAAGCGGACTTGCCGGAACTGGCCGAACCCGGGGGAGTCGGAGTCTCCGGGCCCCAGGCGGTGTCAGTCCATGACGGGTTCGGGGTGAAGGACGACGCCGCCGGCGCCGCCGACTTCTTCGAACCGCCCATGAGCTTGGAAACACCCGTGACCACCAGGGCAACGACAATCACCACTGCGATGAGCAGGACCAGACGCCGCACCCAGTAGGTCTGCGGCGATTCCGGTCCCACCGGGTCGGTCAGGCCACGCAAGGGCGCCATCAAGCTCTCATCTGGCGGTCGGCCCAGGTCACCGGGGAGACGCGCTCGCCAGTGAAGAAGGGGGTGTCAACGTCAACATGACGACGAGCCTCGACGTAGCGCAGGTCCTTCATGACGTCGACGACGCGAGCGAGGTCGTCACCCTCCAGGGCGAGAATCCACTCGTAGTCTCCCAGGGCGAATGCGGCCAAGGTGGACGCCTTGACGTCAGAGCTGGCAGCACCGACCATGCCGTGCTCGCGCAGCATGCGGGAACGGTCAGCAGCCGGGAGCAGGTACCACCCCTTGGAACGGACGAAGGGGTAGAAGGCAGCCCAGCGCCGCGGGGCGACTCCGGCGAAGCAGGAGGGCAGGTGAGACTTGTTGAACTCTGCCGGACGGTGAACGCCCACATTCGACCACACCGGATGGAGATGGCGTCCCAGACCGGATCCGCGGAACCGATGGTAGGCGTCCTGCAGGGCCGTCGGATTGTCGCTCAGCCACCACACCAGCAGGTCGGCGTCCGCGCGCAGACCCGACAGGTCATACCAGCCACGGGTCTCGACGCCGGACTGTCCGACCCACTCGTCGGAGCCCTCGATGAGCTGACGGCGCGCCACATCGTCGGCGGGAAGCGGAGTGGCAACGCTGAATACCGAGTACATTGCCCACTTGCTGGAGGCATTGACCTCCTCCGGGACGACGGCATGATCACGCGGATCAGTCGGTGCGGTGTAGGAACCGGCGGGGGCCTCGTCGTCGCGAGGTCCCTCAATCACTGTATTGCTGCTCGAATGGTCAGTCATGGGGATCTCCTTGGTCAGAAGGTCGTAGGGGGAAGGAGCTTCTGGCTCCGGTCCGACGGCCTCAGGAATGGCGTCAGGTCCAGGAACGGTAGCAGGTCTGGGACCGGACAGGACCTCAGGTTCTGGGTGCGCGGCCTCCGCTGCCGTTGCCGTACCAGTCGATGCCACGGCTGCGGCCACCGGCTCGGAGGCCTGTGTCCCGTCAGGCGCGACGACGTCACTCCCGGAGATGGCCGGAATATCCTTGGCGTCCGGGCAGCGTCGGCAGCATCCGGGAGCACAGGGGGTGGGCCAGGAGGTCAGATTTCCACCCTCTCCTCGGGCAGCCGCTGCCCGGGTCATGATCAGGCCCGCCATGTCAGCGACGAAGGCCGGATGAGCGCCAGCGGTCGCAACACGGGCAAAGGCCAGCCCGATTTCAGCCGCCGTCTCAGCTGCCTCGTGATCGAGGTCATTGACGACCTCCATGTGATCAGCGACGAAACCGATCGGCGCAACCACGACGGACTTGATCCCCTGCTCCGGAAGGGTGCGCAGGTGGTCACTGATGTCAGGCTCCAGCCAGGGGTCAGTAGGGCGTCCCGACCGCGAGCAGTAGGCCAGATCCCACTGCGGCATGTTGCCGAAGGCATGACGCACCTGGTCAGCAATCTTCTCGCACACCGCCTTGTGCTGGGAGATGTAGTCAGTCCCTGGCTGCCCAGCCCCCGACGCCTCCTGCATGGGGCCAGGGATGGAGTGGGTGACGAAAACGACTCGGGTGGCCTCGAGCGGAGTCGGCGGGATGCGCATGAAGGACTGCATGAGGGCTTCCGCATTGGCGCGAATGAAACCGGGGGCCTCGTTGAAGGGAGGCACCTTGTCGATCTGCATGTCCGTGATGCCGGCCTGGTCGAGGGCCGCAGCAATCTCCTCGCGGTACTGACGGCAACCGGAGTAGCAGGCATATGCGGAGGTGACGACGGCAAGCACTCGACGCACACCGTGCTGGTGCATCTCGGGCAGGACGTCATCAAGGAACGGTGAGCCGTTGCGGTTCCCCAGCAGGATCGGGACTCGGACTCCGTACTGGTGAAGCTCATTCTTCAAGGCGTTGACGAAGGCGTCCGTCGCCGCGTTGATGGGGCTCACCCCACCAAACCGGTCATAGTGGTGAGCGACCTCGACCAATCGCTCATCCGGAATGCGACCGTTGGAAACCCTCCTCAGGAAGGGCATGACCTCCTCCGGGGACCGCGGCCCACCGAAAGATGCGACGAGCACCGCGTCATAGGGAGCCAACGGATCCTTGGGGGCTGCATACGGGTTGGCGGTCACGAATTCTTCTCCTCACCTCGGGGCGCCGCATCCGCGGCAAGGTCCTCCACCCGCAGGCCGGTCACCGGGCAGGCCATGCAGTCAGCGTTCGTGAAGGTTGACATGTCGATGACGGGCGCGGCGATCTCGACGTCGATCCCCAACACGTCCGACAACGAGTTGAGCCAGCGATCCCCCAGGCCCTTCTCAGAGGCCATCCTGGCTCGCGCCGACGGGATGTGCGCCATGGACGCAGCAAGCCGACGCAAAGAAGCTGCCACCTCGTCGACCGGCACCGATCCCTCTTCGGGCAGGCGCTCAAGCTCGGCGGTGACGAGATCTGAGATGACGTCGCGCAGGGCGACGACGGCCGGAGCCATCCGACGACGCTCGAGGTCGATGGCAAGGTGCCGGACCCCGACAGCGACGATGTGCTCGGCGGCGGCGCGTTCGGCCTCGGCAGAGGCGGGAACGGCATGACGAATGGTCTCCAGGTCGATGACCTCAACCCCAGCGGGCACCGGATCCTCGACGTCACCGCTGACGGCCAGATCAAGGACCAGCAGGTCTCGTCCGGCGCGAGCATCCACTGCGCGTCGGGCGGCCTGTGCGGAGAGGGCGGGCACGCCCGATCCACGGCAGGTGACGACGAGGTCAGCCTGTGCCAACGCGGCGTCCAGATCGACGGCCTCGGCCACACGGTGACGGCGTGCGAAGCCGGCGGCACGTCCGGAAGCGGAATGAACCTGAATGTCGGTCACCCCGCGGGAGTTCAGCTGGGCGCACGACGCGCCGGCGTAGGAACCAGTTCCCATGACGAGAACACGAACCCCGTCGAGGTCCATCCGCTGGGAAACGAGGTCCAGTCCGACGGCCACCACGGTGCGCCCTTCGGCAGCCAGTGCCGTCTCAGTGGCGACATGGCGGGAGGTCTTGAGCGCCTCCTCAACGACGTGGCCGATGATGTACGAAACCGTCTGTTCCTTGCGCGCCTCATTCAAAGCACGCTTCATCTGTCCGGCGACCTCGCGCTCACCGACGACCATCGACTCCAGGCCAGCAGCCACCCGGAACACACGCCAGACGGCGTCGTTCTCACAGAAGATCTGGGCCGAGTCAGCCAACACCGTCGCCCCCTGGTCGGCGAGACAGGCGCGCAGCGCGGTCTCGCCGAATCCTTGAGCGGCAGAGTCGGGAGAAGTCTCCACGATCAGGCACACTCGGTTGCACGTTGACAACACGAGAGCGCCACGGATCTGGGGATGGTCAGTCAGCGCCAGGCCGAGCCCATCGACCTGCGCGGCAGCCTCGGAAACGACGCCGAGTCCTTGCTCGGCATGATCCACGGTCAAGACACACAATCCCACGAGATGTTATTGAACCATGTGGTTCCGACGGTCCCCAGTAGCCGCGAGCCTTTCGCCGCAGTCGACAACTGCCCCATGAACGGCCTCTCGACGAAGTGAGGCACAATCGAGGTGATGACTGAAACCACCACTTCCACAGCCGACTCACCGCTTCTGCAGGCCATGACCGGGCATCGCCCTGCCGTCACCCCGGTTTGGTTCATGCGTCAGGCGGGCCGTTCGCTCCCGGAGTACCGCAAGGCCCGCGAGGGCACGACGATGCTCGACTCCTGCCTCAACCCTCAGCTGGCAGCTGAGATCACCTGCCAGCCGGTGCGACGTCACCATGTCGATGGGGCCGTCCTCTACTCCGACATCATGGTGCCGTTGGCCATGGCCGAGATCGGGGTGCGGATCGAGCCGGGAGTCGGACCAGTTCTCGACGAGCCTGTTCGCACCGAGGACGACGTCGACCGGATCACCCAGCGCGAGCCCGGCGATGCCTCTGCCATCGAAGAGGCTGCCCGCCTGGTGACGGAAGAACTCGGTGACACCACGCCACTGATTGGTTTCGCCGGCGCCCCGTTCACGATTGCCGCCTACCTGGTGCAGGGCGGGCCCTCTCGTGACCACCTGGCCGCCCGCGCGATGATGCACTCGGATCCGCAAGCCTGGGCCAGGCTCATGGAGTGGGTGGCCGACCTGGACGCCGCATTCCTGGCCGCCCAGTTGCGCGGTGGAGCTCGTGCCGTCCAGCTCTTCGACTCCTGGGCCGGGTCGCTGAGCGCCGTCGACTACCGCGCCAGCGTTGCCCCTTTCTCCCAGCGTGCTCTCGCCGAGCTCGACCCGAACACCCCTGTGGTGCACTTCGGCGTCAATGCCAGCCATCTGCTCTCCGAGCTGGCCCAGGTGGCCGCGACGGCGTCCCGCTACCCGGTCCTCGGCGTCGACCACCGCATCAGCCTCGACGAGGCCTGCGCCACCCTCATGGTCTCCGGGATGGACATGCCGGTCCAGGGCAACATCGACCCGGCCCTGCTCCTCGCCGGTTGGGAACCGCTAGAGAGCGCCACCCGCGAAGTCGTCGCGGCTGGACGTCAGGCCCCCGGCCACGTCGTCAATCTGGGCCATGGTGTGCCCGCCGACACCGACCCCGATGTGCTGACGCGACTGGTGGAGCTGGCGCACTCACTGTGAACCACAATTCCGAGGATGTGACGATGAACACCCCTGATCCGCACACCGTGGACGCCGTCGTCATCGGCGGTGGCATGGCCGGGCTCGTTGCGGCCTGGCAGCTCGCCCAGGAAGGGCTGCACCCCGTGCTGGTGGAGTCCCGCGGGTACACCGGAGGCCTGGTGGCCGGGTCCACGTTGGCGGGGATCAGCTATGACATCGGCGCCGAGGGGTGGGCCATTCGTCTTCCCGACACCGCCGAGCTGGCCGAGGAACTGGGAGTGACCGTCGAGAAGCCGAGGACCGCTCCGTCCTGGGTGTACTTCGACGACGCCTGCTTCGCGATGCCCGGCAATGCCATCCTGGGCATTCCTGCCGATCTGTCGGACCCGGCGGTCGTCATTGCGCTGGGAGCCCAGGAGGCCGCCCGCGCCGCCGCACTCGACCGCGCCCCGATGCCCGACGAACTCCCACGGGATCTGAGAACCCTGGTGGAGTCACGGATGGGACCGGAGGTGCTGAGGCGACTCGTCACCCCGATCGCCGGTGGTATCCATGCCGCCGATCCGCACCTGCTCTCGGCCGACGTCGTCTCCCCCGGTCTGCGGGCTGCCGCCCAGTCCACCGGGTCCTTGGCTGCCGGCGTGGCCCTGTGCCGTTCCCGGATGCCGGAGGGGCCGGTCGTCGCCTCGGTGGCTGGCGGCATGTTCACCATGCCGGCCGAGCTGCGTCGTCAGGCCGAGGAGGCCGGTGCAAGGATCATGACCCGGGTGGGGGCTCGAAAGTTGACCCGCCATGGTGACCAGTGGCTCGTCGAGACCGCCGGCACCTCGCGCAACCCGAATCCGTCCTTGCCTCCTGTCCCTGACGGCGAGGTGCGCACCTTCCTGACCCCGCGGGTCGTCGTCGCCTGCTCTGCCGGTCCTGCCACCGACCTGCTGCGCAGTGTCATCGACGTCTCCGGACCCGAGATGGTTCCCGGTGCGCCCATTGGCCACGTCAATCTGGCTCTGCAGGCTCCGGAGCTGGACGACAGCCCGCGTGGAAACGGCATGCTGGTGGCTCCCGGGACGACGAGCGTCAAGGCGAAGGCCCTGACGCACATGTCTGCCAAGTGGCCGAGCCTGGGGCAGTCCTGCCCCGACGGACTGCACTTGCTACGGGTCTCCTACGGGCGATCCGGGGAGACGGATGTCGCGCTCAGCGTCGAGCGGGCGCTGGAAGATGCCTCGATCCTGCTCGGTGTGGAATTGTCGTCCAATCAGGTGGTGGACTCCCAGATCATCCACTGGACGGGGTCGCTGGCCCCGACGACTCCGGAGACCAGGGCGTGGCGTGACGGTCTGCACCGCCAGCTCGAGGAGTTGAACCAGTCCGGACGAGGCCGCATCGGTCTGGTCGGGGCATGGGCGTCGGGTTCCGGCATCGCAGCTCTGGTGCCTCAAGCCCGCCACACGGCCCGTCAACTGGTCTGAGAGCAAGGGAAAAAGCGTCGGAACCGAGTGCCACAATGGAGGACATGTCTTCAATCCGTCTGGGAACCCGTGCCAGCACCCTGGCAACCACTCAATCCGAGATGGTCGCAGAGCTGCTGAGATCACAGGGGCTCGACGTCGATCTGGCGACGATCACTACCCACGGTGACACCTCGACGGCCTCCCTGGCGTCGATGGGTGGCATCGGGGTGTTCGCCTCGGCGATCCGCACTGCCCTGCTGGAGGGCTCAGCCGACATCGCCGTCCACTCCTTCAAGGACCTGCCGACCGGACGCCCGCTCGGACTGGCGATTGGTGCCGTCCCTGTTCGCGAGGATCCGCGCGACGCCCTGGTGGCTCGTGACGGTCTCACCCTCGGCGAGTTGCCGCAGCGGGCCAGCGTCGGAACCGGTTCGCCGCGGCGAGTGGCCCAGCTGTTGGCGGTGCGACCGGATCTGACGATCGTCGACATCCGCGGCAACGTCGATACCCGTCTGGGCCGGGTCAAGGGTCTGGGTCACTACGCCAAGGACAGCGGCAAGGAGGACCTCGACGCCGTCGTGCTGGCTGCCTCAGGGCTTGCTCGTCTGGGTCACAGTGACGTCATCACCGAGCTTCTCGACCCGTCGGTCGTGCTGCCGGCTCCGGCCCAGGGAGCCCTGGCCGTCGAGTGTCGGACCGCCGATGTGCATCACGGCAAGCTCGCCAAGGCCCTCGCCAGAATCGACGACCACGGCACGCGACTGTCGGCCACCGCCGAGCGAGCCGTGCTGTCCCATCTGGGGGCCGGGTGCGCCGCCCCGATCGGCGCGTTGGCCCATCTCACGCCGACCCCCGGGAGGTCCCCAGACGTGTTGACCCTGGACGTCGTTGTGGCTGCGGTCAACGGGTCGCGCACCATTCGGGAACAGGTGAGCGTCGAATTGCCTGAGGAGGTCGAGCCGGCACTGGCCGCGGCGCATACCCTGGGAGTGACGGCCGCCGAGGAGCTGCTGGACGACGGCGCCGCCGATGTCGCAGACCTCAAGGCCTCAGGAAGCACTCGATGACCACGAACCCTGCTGATCTCATCAAACCCCCAGTCGTCGTCCCCCGTGACGACTCCCACGACAAATTCGTGACGACCTTGAAGCAGGCCGGTTACGGGGTCATCCACAAGGCGCTGACCCGGACCGTCGAGCTCCCGGACGCCGACAGGCTCTCCGAGACCGACCTGTGGCAGGCCGACTGGCTGGTCGTCACCTCGAAGACCACCGTCGGGCTGCTGCCCGATCCACTGCCGAACCCTGATATCAAGGTGGCAGCCGTGGGCGCAGCTACTGCGAGGGCCCTGGAGAAGCGCAGTACTGGCGTCGACTTCGTGCCGGAGGACCACAGCGGAGCCGGTCTGGTCGCCGAATGGCCGGGTGGTGCCACGAACGTCCTACTCCCGGTCTCGAAGCTGGCCGCCGACACCGTCCCCGAAGGACTGACGAGGGCCGGTTGCACCGTCAACCGGCTCGAGGTGTACACCACCGCTGCCGTTGAGGAACTGCCCCAGGTGATCGCCCAGTCCTGGCCGTCGGTCGGGTTCGTCGTCGTCACTGCATCCTCGGTGGGACGTGCCCTGATCGACCTCGTCGAACCGTTGGGATGGCGCCGTCAGAAGCTCATCGCGCTGGGCAAGCCCACCGCAAAGACACTCGAGGAACTCGGCCACCCGGCAGACGCGGTGGCCTCCTCCCCCACCCCGGAGGCCGTCCTCGAGGCGGTCGAGTCCCTGGTCGCCTGATCGACGACCTGTTTAAGAAGGAAGATGATCATGAACCTGTACCTGCCTGATTCCAGCGATCCGCGCATGGCCGGCGTCAAACCGCTGCCCGAGGGGCTTCGTCCGGTGTCGCGTCCGCGCCGGCTGCGCACCACCCCTGCGATGCGACGCATGGTCGCGGAGACCCGGGTCGCCCCGGCCCAGCTCATGCTGCCGGTCTTCGTCAAGGAGGGCATCGACTCCCCTGTCGAGATCACAAGTCTGCCTGGCCAGTACCAGCACTCCATCGAGTCCATCAAGGAACTCGCCACCAAGGCCGCCGAGGCCGGCATCGGCGGTATCGACCTGTTCGGTATTCCCGAGTACAAGGACGAGATCGGTTCCCAGGCCTGGGATCCCAACGGAATCCTCAATGCCGGTATCTCTGCGGTGCGCGAGGCTGTTGGTGACGACCTCGTCATCTGTGCCGACACCTGTCTGGATGAGTTCACCGATCATGGCCATTGTGGTGCGCTGACTCCTGACGGCCGCGTCGACAACGACTCCACCCTGCCGCTCTACGCCGCGATGGCGGTGTCCCAGGCCCGCGCCGGAGCGCACATGGTGTCCCCGTCGGGAATGATGGACGGCCAGATCGCCGTCATCCGTGACGCCCTGAACCGCGAGGGATTCACCGACGTGCCGATCATGGCCTACTCGGCGAAGTATGCGTCCGTCTTCTTCGGGCCTTTCCGCGACGCCGTCGACTGCTCCCTCCAGGGTGATCGCAAGTCCTACCAGCAGGATCCGTCGAACCGTCGTGAGGGCATGCGCGAGGCCCTGCTCGACCTGGCCGAGGGTGCCGATCTCGTCATGGTCAAACCCGCCTCTCACTACCTGGACGTGCTGGCCGACGTCGCCGAAGTCTCCCAGGTGCCGGTGGCCGCCTACCAGGTGTCCGGCGAGTACGCGATGCTCGAGGCCGCTGCCGCCCACGGATGGATCGACCGTCGTCGCTGCATCAACGAGTCCCTGACCTCGATCGTGCGCGCGGGCGCCGATCTCGTCTTGACCTACTGGGCCATTGAGGCCGCTCAGATGTTCCGCGAAGACTTCTGATCCTTGATGATCATGCCCACCACGAGCCCAAAACACCGGAAGGAAGAAATGACCTCCAACGCCGAACTGTTCTCCGCCGCTCAGGCTGTCATTCCCGGCGGGGTGGATTCCCCGGTGCGGGCCTACGGATCGGTGGGCGGGGTTCCCCGCTTCATCGAGAAGGCCCAGGGGCCGTGGATCTGGGACGCCGAGGGCACCCGGTACCTCGATCTGGTGTGCACCTGGGGTCCGGCCCTGTTGGGGCATGCCCGTCCCGAGGTCGTCTCTGCCGTCCAGGAGGCCGCGTCGAAGGGACTGTCCTTCGGCGCGCCAACCCGTACCGAGACCGAACTGGCCGATGCGATCATCGAGCGGATGGCCCCGGTGGAGAAGGTGCGCTTCGTCTCGACAGGTACTGAAGCGACGATGACTGCGGTTCGACTGGCCCGTGGTGCCACCGGCCGCGACGTCATCATCAAGTTCGCCGGCAACTACCACGGTCACTCCGACGCCCTGCTCGCCGCAGCGGGTTCGGGGGTGGCGACGGCCGGTCTGCCCGGTTCGGCGGGTGTTCCGGCCGCCTCGACTGCCGACACCATCGTGGTGAGCTACAACGACGTCAAAGCCCTTGAGGACGTGTTCTCCGAGCGTGGCGACCAGATCGCTGCGGTGATCGTCGAGTCCTGCCCGGCCAACATGGGCGTCGTCCCGCCCGAGCCCGGCTTCAATGCGACGATCCGTCGCCTCACCAAGGATCACGGCGCCCTCATGATCGTCGACGAGGTGCTCACCGGATTCCGGTGCAGCGCGTCGGGATTCTGGGGTTTGCAGCAGCAGTCCGGCGAGAACTTCGCCCCCGACATCTTCACCTTCGGCAAGGTTGTCGGCGGCGGGATGCCGCTGGCTGCCTTGGGCGGGCGCGCCGAGATCATGGACCTGCTGGCGCCGACCGGCCCCGTCTACCAGGCCGGGACCCTGTCGGGTAACCCGCTGGCCACCGTCGCCGGCGTCAAGACCCTCCAACTGGCTGACGCCGGGGTGTACCAGCGTCTCGATGCGCGCTCCGAGCAGTGGCGAGGCGAGCTGGCTGCTGCCCTCGACGCGGCTGGCGTCTCCTGCCGTCTGCAGACCGCCGGGAACCTCTTCAGCGTGTTCCTCGGGGTCGAGGAACCGGTACGCGACTACGAGGATTCCAAGTCCCAGAACGCCGATGCCTACACCGCCTTCTTCCACGCCATGTTGAACGCCGGGGTCAACCTGCCGCCGTCCTGCTTCGAGGCTTGGTTCCTCTCCGACGCCCATGACGACGAGGCCTTCGAGGTCTTTTGCAAGGCCCTGCCGAAGGCTGCCGAGGCCGCAGCCAAGGTCATCGGCTGAGATCGGCTGATCCGTGCCTGAAACCGGGCTGACTCCGCGGGCCGTCGAGACGATCTGCGACTGGTTCGACGTGCAGGGACGGGACTTGCCGTGGCGTCGACCGGAGACCTCCCCGTGGGGGGTGCTCGTCAGCGAGGTGATGAGCCAGCAGACCCCGGTGACGCGTGTCGTCGGTCCGTGGCATGAGTGGATGAATCGGTGGCCGACGCCGGACGATCTGGCCGAGGAGGAGTCGGGGGTCGCCGTCGCCGCGTGGGGACGTTTGGGATATCCGCGCCGTGCACTGCGTCTGCATGCCTGCGCGGTCGCCATCGCCACCGAGCACGACGGGGTCGTACCCAGCAGCTACGACGAGCTCATCGCCCTGCCCGGGATCGGCGACTACACCGCTGCCGCGGTGGTGTCCTTCGCCTTTGGAGGACGCGCAACGGTGCTGGACACCAATGTGCGTCGCGTCATCGCGCGGGCGGAGTCCGGGATCGCGAACTGTCCGGCCTCGGTGACGAAGGCCGAACGGGTCGTCGCCGACGCTCTGGTTCCCGAGGAGGAGGCCGAAGCCGCGAAGTGGGCGGTGTCCGCCATGGAGCTGGGAGCGCTGGTGTGCACGGCTCGTTCACCACAGTGCGAGGTCTGCCCCATCAGTGCCCGGTGCCGGTGGGTGGCTGACGGCAAACCCGACAACGCCCCGGCCCGTCGCGGACAGCCCTGGAAAGGCACGGATCGTCAGTGTCGGGGGGTGATCATGGACGTCGTTCGCAACAGCCCGCACGGAGTAGAGGTTCGGTTGGCTCTTTCTGCCTGGCCCGAACCCGATCAGGCATCGAGGTGCCTCGAGTCCTTGCTTCATGACGGTCTGGTGCATCGCCGTGGAGAGCTGGTGACGCTGTGAAGACGATCGCAGGAAGCGTTGCCGCTGCCCAGGTCATTGCCGAACACATCGGCACCACGTCAGAGCGGCCAGTTGTTCTCATCGATGGGGGTTCGGGGTCGGGGAAGACGACCCTTGCCGACCGTGTCGCCGAGTTGAGCCCGGATGCCCAGCTCGTCCATGGCGACGACCTCTACTCCGGCTGGGCCGGGTTGTCAGCGGTGTGGGACTTGAGCGAGCTCGTCGTCAGGAACCGCTACCAACGCTGGGACTGGTACCAGGATCACTTTACCGAGGAGGTCACCCTCGACGCTTATCGTCCCCTCGTGATCGAAGGTTGTGGGGTTCTCACCGCGACGAATGCCAAGCATGCCTCGATGGCCGTGTGGTGTTCCTGCCCCTACGACGCACGCCGCGATCGTGCCCTGGGACGTGACGAGTTCTTCGTCGACTCGTGGGCGATGTGGGCCGTCCAGGAGAGGCTGCATCAAGTCCGTCACCACCCCGAGCAGCTCGCTGGCGTCGTGGTGGATCTGACAGCCGTCGCCCAGTGACTCACCCCACCCCGCAGCGCTCCACCAGGGCTGTGTTAGGGTTCCAGCAACATTTCATGGATCTCAGGCTTGTAACTTTCGGCAATACCTGGTCCACCGGCGGGCACGAGTGTGTCCACGCCGGTATTACACGTTGCCGGAGGTGCTCATGAATCCATTGGTGCAGTCCCTGGAAAAGGGACTCGTCGTCTCCTGCCAGGCATTACCTGGCGAACCCATGTATTCCGAGAACGGTGGCGTCATGCCTCTGTTCGCGACTGCGGCTGCGCAGAGCGGGGCCATCGGCATTCGCGCCAACTCGGTTCGCGACATCAAGGAGATCCGGGCAGCCGTCCCATTGCCGGTGATCGGCCTCCTCAAGAGGGAATACGACGGTTACGAGCCCTACATCACCCCGACCCTTGACGACGTCGAGGCGGTCCTGTCCGCCGGAGCCGACATCATCGCCTTCGACGCCACCGACCGCGTCCATCCAAATGATGTCTCCACGCCCGACCTCATCGCTCAGATTCGCGAGGCCCATCCCACCGCCGTCCTGATGGCCGACATCTCCACCTATGACGAAGCAATCACGGCCGCAAAGTGCGGAGTCGACTTGGTCGGAACCACCCTCTCCGGTTACACCGCCGCCTCTGCGAACTCACCAGTACCCAACCTCGAGCTGGTACGTCGTCTCGCTGCGGACCTGTCCATCCCCGTCATCGCGGAGGGCAACATCTCAACCCCTGACCTGGCGGTCGACGCCCTCAACTGCGGAGCCCACGCCGTCGTCGTCGGCGGCGCGATCACCCGTCCCGCCCAAATCTGTGCCCGCTTCGTCGACGCGATCCGTGCCCGCGTCGCCCACACACCCACGGAGAACTGACATGTTCAAGACCCTGCAGAAGATCGGCAAGGCCTTCATGCTGCCGATCGCCATCCTCCCAGCGGCTGGCCTGTTGCTGGGTATTGGTGGTGCGTTGTCCAACCCCACGACCGTCAAGAGCTACCCCGCTCTCGGCAATCCGATCCTCCAAGACATCTTCCAGGTGATGAGCGCTGCTGGAAGTGTCATCTTCGAGAACCTCGCTCTGCTGCTGTCGATCGGCTTGTGTATCGGCTTGGCGAAACGAGACAAGGGAACCGCAGCCCTCGCCGGTATCACTGGCTTCCTCGTCATGACAGCCACCACCAAAGCGCTCGTCTCCCTCTCGAGCAACCCCGACCGGACGATTGACACCGGCGTCATCGGTTCACTCGTCATCGGTGCCGTCGCCGTGTGGCTTCACAACCGCTACCACAACATCGAGCTGCCAGCCTTCCTCGGCTTCTTCGGCGGCTCACGCTTCGTCCCGATCGTCACAGCCTTCGCCGGAATCATCATTGGCGCATTTTTCTTCCTGGTATGGCCGCCGGTCCAGGCCGGAATGGTGTCGGCCGGCACCGCGATCGCCGGATGGGGAGTCATCGGCACCTTCTTCTACGGCTTCCTGATGCGTCTGGCAGGCGCCGTTGGTCTGCACCACATGATTTACCCGATGTTCTGGTACACCCCTCTGGGTGGTTCTGAGGTCGTCGCCGGGCAGACTGCCGTTGGCGCGCAGAAGATCTTCTTCGCTCAGCTTGCTGACCCGAACCACGTCGGACTGTTCACCCACTCGACCAAGTATTTCGCCGGCCGCTTCGCCACCATGATGTTCGGCCTGCCGGGCGCCTGCCTGGCGATGTGGCAGTGCGTGCCGAAGGGGCGCCGCGCCAAGTACACCGGCCTGTTCGCCTCGGTGGCCTTCACCTCCTTCCTGACGGGAATCACGGAGCCGATCGAGTACATGTTCCTCTTCGTGGCTCCTCTGCTCTACGTGTTCCACTCTTTCCTGGACGGGATCTCCTTTCTCGTCGCCGACCTCGTGAACATCCGCATCGGCAACACCTTCTCCGGTGGCGCAATCGACTATCTGCTCTTCGGCGTCCTGCAGGGCGAATCCAAGACCCACTGGTTGTACGTCCTGCCAATCGGCGCTGCTTGGTTCGCCCTCTACTATTTCTCGTTCATGTTCTTCATCAAGAAGTTCAAGATCGCGACCCCGGGACACCTCGAGGACACCATGGCGGCCGCGGCACCGACCGGCGGCAAGTCGACCGACGAGCCCGCCGAGAAGTCCGAGAGACGAAATGACGGTATTGAGGAGGGGGCGACGCAGGTCATCGCCGCCCTGGGTGGCCCTGAGAATATCGAGGATGTCGATGCATGCATCACCCGTCTGCGCGTCTCGGTGAAGGCGGCTGATCAGGTCGACAAGGCTAAACTCAAGAATTTGGGAGCGACCGAGGTCTTCGAGGTCGGCGGAGGCGTCCAAGCTGTCTATGGTGCGAAGGCCATCCTTTACAAGAACGCCATCAACGCCCAGCTCGGAATCGACGACTGAAAGGCATCAACATGTCCCTCTTCCACAAGCGCCACAAGGACGAAACCCTGAAGGTCGCAGTGCCCGTCTCGGGAACCATTCTGGACATCACGGACGTTCCAGACCCAGTCTTCGCCGGCCAGCACATGGGCCCCGGGTTCGCGGTTGACCCGACCTCGGGAGAGTTCACCTCTCCCATCGACGGCGAGGTCACGCTGGTGGCCCCGACCCTGCACGCCGTCGGTCTCAAAGCCGACAATGGCGCCGAGGTCCTCGTCCACATCGGCATCGACACCGTCGAGCTCAAGGGCGAGGGGTTCACCGTCCATGTCCATGAGGGCGACACCGTCAGCGTTGACGACCCGCTCCTGACCGTCGACCTCGACGCCGTCACGCCGCGGGTGCCGTCAATGGTCTCTCCGGTGGTCATCACGAATGGGTCCGACTTCACCGTCTCCGAGTGCAGCGACGATCCGGCTGCGGTGCTGACCATCACCACAGGATGACGCAGTGCTTCCTCCGGAGCACCCCCTGACCGAGCTCGGCCCCGAGCAGGTCGTCGTCAAGAAGGTTTACAACAACAATGTCCTTCTAGGCGTCGACCGCTCCGGCACGGAGATGGTCATCAATGCCCGCGGAATCGGTTTCGGCCGACACCGCGGGGAGATCGTCGACGCCTCATCGGCCCAGCGGTACCTGGCGGAGGGCACCTACCGGACGGCCGCGATCGCCTCACTCCTTTCCAACGCCACTCACACCCAGGTGCGGGTGGCACAGGCGATCGTCGAGCTGGCTCAGGAGGAACTGGGGATCCCGAACGCCCAACGCATGATGCTGCCGGTGCTCGATCACCTCGTCGCGGCGGCACACCGAGCAGAGCAGGGAAGCGTCATCGACTTCCCCCTGACTTGGGAGGTTCAGCAGCTGTACCCCGACGAGGCGCGCCTGGGTCACCGGGCCGTCGAGATCGTCGACGGTGCTCTCGGCATCCATCTGCAACCCGAGGAATGGGCGGCGTTCGCGCTGCACTTCATCAACCACCAGTGGGATGGCACGACTGTGTCGCGCACCGTGACGATGACTCAAGCGATCTCCGAGGTCTTCACCGAACTCGAGAATCTCTGGCAGGTCCAGATTGACCGGTCCTCCATGAGCGCATCACGGTTCGTCACGCATCTTCGTTACCTATTCGCGCGAGCCGCAGACAACAAGCAGCTCTCCCACATCGACCTGGACATCATGGGTCTCATGTCGGATCGCTACCCGGAGGCCACCTCGGCGGCTCTTACGGTGGCCGAGCGCATCTCGACGGCGATCGGCGACGACCTGACGAAAGCCGAGGTCAACTACATCGCACTGCACACCACACGCCTTTACGGCGAGGTGACGGTTGTGGATGGTTGACCTCTGGCCAGTGTCGTTGTGGATCTGGCGGAATGGCGGTGGCGGCCTCTCTTGCGAGAGGCCGCCACCAGCACCACGAGGACGGGATCAGAATCCCGACAGGTCCTTGAACTTGACCTTTGCGACGTCGTCGGTGTCGCACAAGGCCTTGAACTTCCACTTTCCGTTGGCGTCGATACTCTCCGTCGAATCCGTGCAGGTTCCGACGTTGGCCCCCGAGTCGTCATAGGCGTTGAAGGTAATCATCACGGCGACCTTCACAGGCTTGTCGGAATTGTTCGTAACTGTGCCCTTCACCATTGGGGAGAAGTCATCAGTCGTGAACTTGTAGCCCTTCTCCAGGACGAGACGTTCGGTCGGCTTCGCATCCTCGGCCTTCTTCTCGTCCGCCTTCTTCGCTGCCTTGTCGGTCGACTTGGCTTCACTGGACGCGGCGGTATCCGTCTTGGCATCGGAACCGTCGTCACCGCCGCCCATCGCGCCAAAGGCGAGCAAGAGAGCGACGATGACGAGCAGCCAGAACCACACGCGCTTGTAGATCGGCTTCTTCGGCTTGGGCTGTGGGGCCTGCGGTGGCTGGGGTTGAGACTGGTTCGGCCAATTGGTGTCGGTCACGATCACTCCTGAGGTGTTTTCGCTTGGTGTACCAAGTCCACCGCCGCAGGCCCCGTCCCCACATCACCCGGACGGCCAGGACCGCCTCTGTCGATCGGCCCCATCGCCTCTCCCGAACGGCGGTGCCACGAGTAGAGCTCAACTCCGTAACATAGCTGCCGTGTTCAAATTCCAGAAGGTCGGCCGCGACAGCCGTCCAGCGGTATGGCGGACCATCCTTCTGGCCCTGATCAGTGCCTTTGGTGGCCTGATCTGCATCGTGTTCTCACCGGCAGGGTTTCGGGCTGGGACTCCGGCGGGAACCGACATTGACGCCGCAGTGGTCATCGTTGCGCTGATCCTGGACATCGCCCTGGCAACGGCCTTGGTCTGGCGTCACCGCATCCCCTTCGGATTGACGATCGCTGCTGCGCTCGGCGCCGTGATCCTGCCCATTGGGACGGTACCTGCTCTCATTGCCCTGGCAGCCCTGCTCGGCCGACGGCGTGGTCCTGCGACATGGTGGTGCACCGCTCTGGTCGCCGTGATAACCGTCGTCGACGCCATCCTTGATGGTCGAGCCCAACCCAGCGGGGCGTCGGTGACGGCGTCGATATTTCAGGCGAACAACTCACTGGAGGCCCGCAACACAACTTCTATCCTGACGGCCCTTCTTGGTGCAGCGACGTTTCTCATCATCGGGATAGGTGCTGGTCTCATCCGCCGTTCGCGTCGTGAAGCCATCGTCACGGGCCGGGACTTGTCTGCAGCTCACCAACGCGTGGCCCGGCTCGATGATGAGGTTTCACGCCGTCAAGAGCGGGAAAAGATTGCCCAAGAAGTTCACGACTCACTGGGGCATTCGCTGTCCCTCATCTCACTGCAGGCCGCATCTTTGGAGACCAGGCTTGACGGCACTGACCACGTGGAGAGCGCCAAGACGCTGCGCGAATCGGCGGGCAAGGCGATGTCTGAGCTGAGGTCCTTGCTCTCCTTGCTCTCAGAGCCCATGACGCCGGCGCCGGATCTTCCGTTGTCAAAACTCGCCGAGGTCGTCGAGGACACTTTTGGCGCCGGTCAGCCGATCACGGCATCAATTTACGTTTCCGAGGGAGACTCTGCTGATCCTGCCCTCTCTCGGGCTGTGTACCGGACCGTCCAGGAGCTGCTGACAAACACCGCCAACCACGCGCCAGGAACAACTGCCGCTCTCAAGGTGCACGCTTCACCGGCCGACGGAGTCCGCATCGAATGCTCGAACCCGATCGTAGAAGGCGGGCGCGGCGAAGGCTCTGGACGTGGACTCTCTGGCATCAGTGAACGGGTCAAGTTGCTCGACGGCACCGTGTGTCGAACTGAGGAAAACGGGATGTTCTCAGTCACCGTTACGATCCCGTGGCGCAACGCTTCTTGACCCTGCGACGCCTGACGTGGGAGTTCCTGCAATACCATGCATTGAGTGGTTACCGTTCTCCTCGCCGATGACGATCCGTTGGCACGCAGTGCTGTGTCGACAATCGTCGGCCATGACGACGCCATCACGATCCTGGGGCAAGCGGGAGACGGTCGGGACGCCATCCGCATGGCACGTGAATTACGACCAGATGTCGTCCTCATGGATCTGCGTATGCCCGGAATGGACGGCGTGACGGCCACGGCAACACTCCGCGCCGATCCGCAGCCTCCTCAGATTGTTGTCCTGACGACCTGGGATGTCGACAATGCCGTCATGTCGTCGATCAATGCCGGAGCCTCAGGATTCCTTCTCAAGTCCGCCTCTCCACAGGAGATCACCACGGCCATCAAGGCTGCTGCCGCGGGAGACGCTGTGCTGTCAGCGCGCAGCACCAAGCAACTTCTCGACACCGTGCGCACCGATCCGTCCCGTCGCCGGCGTCGTGCGGCCGCCAAACAGCTCTCCCAACTGACCGACCGGGAGCGCGACATCGCCATTGAAGCGGCCAGAGGGTTGTCGAACGCTGAGATCGGCGAACGCCTCTATCTGGCTGCAGGCACCGTCAAGTCCCACTTGGCAAACATCCAAACCAAACTTGACATGTCGAACAGGGTCCAAATAGCCGTCCTCGTAGAGCGAGCCGGCCTACTCGATTAGCTCAAAACACGTAGTACTTCAGCAGTACCAGGATGACGAGCACACCCAGAAGCATCGCCATCCTCGGCCACGTCTGCGGGGACTTACCGGCCTGAATGCGCTTGGGGTCCTCGAAGAAGATGACTCCGCACGCCAGCCCGACGACGAATCCGCCCAGGTGGGCCTGCCATGCGATCCCGGAGATGAACAACAGCAGTGCCGCGTTGATGGCCAGCACGATCCACAGGTCTCGGGTCGACGCCCCGAGCCTGCGCTGCACGATGAGCAGCACTCCGAACAGGCCGAAAATCGCGCCGGATGCGCCGACGACGCCGTCATTCATGTTCGGCAGGAACCTCCCGTCACCATGTGGGGAGGCCATCAGGCAGAACAACACTCCCCCGCCCAGACCGGACATCAGGTAGGCGGCGAGAAACCGGGCTCGTCCCAGGAAGGGCTCCAGCGACCGCCCCAAGGCCCACAGGGCGTACATGTTGAAGCCGATGTGGAGGATGCTCAGCGCGTGCCCGAACATCGATGTGACGAATCGCCAGGGCTCGTGGAACCCCTGGATGGGCGCCAGGACGACGGCGTCGCGGATCTGAGGGCTGACCCACTCCCCGGCCCACACCAGGAAACAGATACCGATGAGGGTCCACGTCACCACCGGGAGGTCACTGCGTCGTTTCACGCGGGCAACAGGTCTGGGAGCTGCCTGCTGGTACGACGCCGAGGGCGCTTCCCACGAGGGATCGACCTCCCCCGAGCGATATGGCTCGGACTCCGGTCTCGACGTCCTTTCTGCCTGCCCGGAATCTGGCTGCGAAGGTGCCCAGGAGGACTCGTCATGTTTCGGCTCGTCCGCCCATGAACCCCACTCGTCTGGGCGGGAAAAATTGTCGGGACGTTGGTTATTCTGGCTCATCGGCGTCCTGCAAGTGCTGAGGTGATTGACTCGGTGATGGAGGTGTCGCGGAACTCGAATCCGTGATCAAGGAGTTTGGCGGGCTTGACCCTCTGTCCGGAGCACAGCGCCTCATCGACGAGCTGGGACCCGAAGATCATCTTCGCCGCCGGGGTCGGGAAAGGCAGCACTGACGGCCGGTGCATCGCCTTGGCCAGGGTTTTCGTGAACTCGGCGTTGGTGCATGGATTCGGTCCGACGAGGTTGACCGGTCCACTGATGGAATCGTCAGTGAGGATCCGCACCATGGCCGACACATGGTCATGAAGGCTGATCCACGACATGTACTGGCTGCCGTCACCGATCTTGCCGCCCAATCCGAGCCGGAAGAGTGGGCGCTCCTTGCCGAGGATGCCGCCGAACGAGCTCATGACGTGACCGGTACGCAGGGTTGCCACGCGCACTCCCTCGGGAGCGGCGCACGCGGCTGCTTCCCACCGCTGGCAGACCTCGGCCAGGAACCCTTCGCCAGCGGGGTCATTCTCGTCGAGCCATTCATCGCCACGAGGGCCGTAATAGCCTACGGCTGATCCGTTGATGAAAATCCGGCAGCGTGGCGAGGATGCCAGGGCTCGCACGATGAGACGAGTGGAGTCGATGCGAGATGCCAAGATGCGGGTCTTGCGTTCATCGGTCCAGCGTCCCCCGGCGATGGGAGCTCCAGCCAGATTCACCACAGCGTCGACGTCGTCGAGGAATGGCGGGGCGATGGACAAGGTGTCGAGATCCCACCTGCGGTCAGAGGATTGGATGGCTTCATGACGTGTCAGTGTGACGACGTCATGCCCCTCCTTGCGCAGCCGCTGAACCAGCGCTGTGCCGATGAGACCGGCAAACCCTCCGATGGCAATCTTCATGTGGTCATCCTACGGGGCGGGCGAAAGGCACCCCGGCGACGTCCACCTGCCTCACAGAGGATTGTCGTCAGGAATTGTGCTGAGATGAACGCTGGAAGTTCGCGAAGAAGGCACAGACGATGACGCAGATCGTGCCGGCGACGATGGTGATGAACATCGACTCGCCGAGCCCTCGCCCCAGGTCATGGCGAGCCATGATTCGGGCGTCCATCATCATGGCAATGAGGGCCGAGCCAAGGGCCGAACCGACCTGACGAGTCGTATTGAAGACTCCTGAACCGGCTCCGGCGTCAGCCTGACCGAGATCGTCAGTGCCCACCAGCGAGATCGGGCTCCACATCATGGCCGAACCGATACCGGTGACGACCGACAGCAGCAGGAAGACCCATACCCCAGTTGACGGCACCATGAACAGCCACCATCCGATCGAGGCAATCACGTAGAGAGCCACGCCGATGGTGGCCATTCGCCCCGACGAGCGGCGCTGGAGCACCCGTCCAACCACCGGAGACAGCGCACCGGAGAAGACGGCGGTGGGGATGAGCAGCAGGGCGGCGATCGTCGGGGACTTGCCACGCACGTTCTGCAGGTACACAGTGGTCGGCATGAAGTAGGCAGTCACGAGCATGCCGACCAGGAAGATCGCGATATTGGCGAGGGTGAAGTTGCGCTTGGTGAACAGACGCAGCGGAACCAGTGGTTCGAAGTCGCTGGCGTGAGCATGCAGATGGGCCTGCGCCCATTCGGTCTGGGAGACCACGAAGAGCACCATGAAAACCACGCCGAGGATGACGAGCAAGGGTACGGAAATGATGCCGGTAATCGTCCCCCAGTTGTACTGCTCACCCTCCTGAATACCGAAGACGAGCAGGGTCATGCCGATACCCGACAGGATGACGCCCAACCAGTCGAAGGCGTGACCATGAGTCTCCAGGGCGGGGACGTTCCGGATGGCCAGCCACAGCCCGATGATGGTGACCGGGACGTTGACGAAGAAGATCCACTCCCATCCCAGGGTGTCGACGAGAATGCCGCCGAGGACCGGGCCGACGAAGCTGGCCACACCTGCCGTGGCTCCCCACAGGCCCATGGCGGCGCCGCGCTTTTCCGGTGGGAAGAGTCGGGTGATCATCGACAGGGACTGCGGGGTCATGAGGGCAGCACCGATTCCCTGAACCGCACGAGCGGCGATGAGAGCCTCGATCGTCGGGGAGAGACCACAAGCCAGCGAGGAAACTCCGAAGACGAGCATGCCAATGAGGTACATGCGACGCGGGCCCCACCGGTCGCCCATACGTCCGGTGATCAGCAGCGGGACGGCGTAGGTGAGCAGATAGACACTGGTGATCCACACGCCGTGGTTGAGATTGGCGTTGAGGGCGCGGATGGTCGCTGGCAGTGCGGTCGTGACGATCGACGTGTCAACGAGGATCATGAAGAAGCCCACGAGGAGGGCCCACAGAGCGCTCCATGCCTGCTTCTCGGTGACGACATTTCCATCTCGGTCCCGGGCAAGGCGATCGACGTCCACGACTGGCGATTGCTCGGACGACAAGAGGTCTCCTAGGGGGCGAAGAGGTTAGGGCAAGGGCCGATGATACCCCGGCGGATTACCCCGGGAACGTGTCATCGCCACGGCTGCGATGACATCCGAAACCTCACGACGACCCCGGCTCGAGCCTGGGCAAGACGGTCTGCGTCGTCGGGGTCGACAACCCCGATGACTGGGTACCCACCGGTCGTCGGATGATCCGGGCCGAAGACCAGGGGCACACCCGAGGTGGGCACCTGGATCGCTCCTCGCACCACCGGCTCACTCGTCAACTCCCCCGTCACTGCTCGCTCCAGGGACGGCCCTTCCAGCCGCGTCCCGACGCGGTCGCTCGCCTCTCCGACCCGCCATGTCGTCTCCTCGAGCGCGCGTCGGCCAGCGTCAGTGAACCAGTCGTCGCGCGGGCCCCATACGCCGTGGAGGATGAGTTCTTGTGGCGCGGGACCGACGTTGACAGGCTTCGTAGTGATGACGCCGGCTGGCCCATCCCCAACGGTGACGACGTCTCCCGTCTTGAGCGGGGCTGGTCCCATCCCTCGGGTCGGGTCGGCCGAGACGCTGGCGAAGGTCGGCGTCGCACTGATGCCTCCGGTGACGGACAGATAACTCCGTAATCCCGTTTCCGGCGCACCGACCGTCAGCGTCTGACCATCGGCGACGAGGAATCCACGGCCGTTGGGACGTGGTGATCCATCCAGATCAATCTCGACGTCTGCCCCTGTCGCAGCAACAAGAACAGGCTCTCCGATGCACGTCAGACGCACTGGACCGAGCAGAACTTCCAGGCACCCGAGACCGGCTGCGTTACCGACGAGACGAGCTCCCTCCCGATAGGCGCGACGATCCCACGCCCCGCAGCCACTGATCCCCAGATCGGCCCATCCTCGACGTCCAGCATCCTCGACGAGGGTTCTGGGCCCGGCCATCTCCACGACGAAGTGAGTCATGAGGTCACTGCCTCGAACTTGATGACGGCACCCGGCAATAGCAGGGCCGGCGGGTCAGCGTTCTCGTCCCACAGCGTCATCTCCGTCGTCCCGATGATCTGCCAACCGCCCGGTGACGCTTGCGGATAAGCCCCGGTGAATCCGTCGGCCAGGGCGATACTGCCCGGTGGGATCCGGGTTCGGGGGCTGGAGCGACGTGGAATCCGGTAGGGCCAGTCCACCCCGGACATGTACCCGAACCCAGGCATGAATCCCGCGAACTCCACCGTCCACAGCTGGTCGCTGTGATGCTTCACCAGCTCGTCGGTCGTCATGTCGAGCAGATCTGCCACGTCCGACATATCGAGTCCGTCGTAACGCACGGGCACTGGGAGGGGCTCCCGCGATCCCTCCTCGACAGCGTCCAATCCCCCGGCGAGCAGGTCTTGGACATGGGCGACGGCTCCCGGCAACAGGTCAGCGGACTCCACCTGGACGAGCACCGTCGTCTGGGCCGGTACGAGATCCACCGTCCCTTCAGCCGGGTGGTCGCTCAGGGCGCGATGCAGACGCCGCCGCTGACCGGCGTCGTCCAGTTCGACGAGAACCGCCGTCCGCCCGGCCGGCAGCAGTCTCATGCGACAGCCCGCAGCTCGACACCGGCAGCAGCAAGACAATCGCGCACCGCCGTGGCCATCGCGACAGCCCCCGGGGTGTCACCGTGGACGCACACCGAATCGGCCTGGATACTCACCTCGGTGCCATCGATGGCGGTCACCGCTCCCTGGGTCACGAGCTTGACGACCCGCTCGGCGACCTCGTCGGGGTCGTGCAACACCGATCCCTCCTGGCTACGCGACACCAGGGTGCCGTCCGGATTGTAGGCGCGATCAGCAAAGGCCTCACGCAGGGTTCGCACTCCCTGCTGCTCGGCAAGGTCGAGGACGAGGGCGCCGGGTAGACCGAGGATGGCCACGTCAGAATCCGTGGCGGAATTGACGGCGACGATCGCCTCGACGACAGCTCTGGCCTGCGCCTCGTGGTGGACGATCGTGTTGTACAAGGCGCCATGAGGCTTGACGTAGCGCACCGACGCGCCGTGAACCGCGGCAACCCCGCGCAGCGCCGACAACTGGTAGATGACCTCGTCACGCAGTCGTCCGGGGTCTACGTCGACGAAGTTGCGACCGAACCCGGCGAGGTCCCGGTAGGCGACATGGGCCCCCACGCACACCCCGCGTTCTGCGGCGGCCTTGCAGGTGCGTCCCATGACGACGGCATCGCCGGCATGGAACCCGCATGCCACATTCGCCGAGGTGACGATTCCCAGCAGAGACTCGTCGTCACCCATCTTCCACGACCCGAAGGACTCCCCCATGTCTGCATTGAGATCAACAGTTGCCATGACCCAAGATTGCCGCAATCTGCCTGGTCGTCGTGACAGATCCGGCAACGGAGACGTGAAGTACTCCCGACACGCTCTCTAGAGTGACGCGACCAAATCCCCAGAAACACCCAGGAGAGGAGCGAACCATGTGGGTTCTGCTTTCCGTGGCGATCGTCGTCGTCGGCTTCGCGCTGCGGCTCAACGCCATGCTCGTGGTCGCAGTCGCCGGTGTCGCTGCCGGCCTCATTGCCGGTATGACGCCGGTCAAGATCATCGAGACCTTCGGCACCGGATTTGCCAGTTCTCGATCCGTGACGGTCTTCATCGTCGTCCTGCCCGTCATCGGATTGCTCGAGCGCCACGGCCTCATGCAGCAGGCCGGCCACCTGATGTCGAAGATGAAGTCCATGACGGCTGGGAAGCTCCTCACCGTCTACCTCGCCATTCGCCAGATCACCGCTGCACTGGGGTTGTCATCCATCGGCGGACCCGCCCAGGCGGTGCGTCCCCTCGCCGTGCCGATGGCTGAGGCTGCCGCCCGACGCAGTCACCCTCGCTACACCCGCAAGATGCGGGAGAAACTGCGCTCCTATGCCTCCTCGGCGGACACCATTGGACTGTTCTTCGGTGAGGACGTCTTCATCGCCATCGGGTCGATCCTGCTCATCACCGGCTTCGTCGATGCCACCTACAACCTCAAGCTCGAAGCCCTCCAGATCGCCCTGTGGGCCATCCCGACAGCTATCTGCGCCTTCCTCATCCATGCCCCACGGATGTGGCTGCTGGATCGCAAGCTCGCCAAGATGGCCGCCGAGGGAGGGGACGACGTCGGCGTCGACACCACTCCTGAGCCTGGCCACACCGTCAGTCTGCCTTCGGGCGGCAATCCTGAGCAGGGGGTCCGCTAATGATCAAGGTGGAATGGTTCTACTGGCTGTGCGGAATTCTCTTCCTCATCATCGCCGTCATCCGGATGCGCGATCGCGATGACAGGAAGCGGTTCGGATCAGCAGCCTTCTGGGCGATCCTGGCCTTCTGCTTCGGCTACGGCACCTTCGTCGTCGACAAGACGGCACCGGCACTCGTGGAGGGCGTCGCTGTCCTCCTCCTGGTCGTACTGGCGACATGCGGCTTCCCGGACCGCGGCTCCAACGAGACCACTACTGACGCCGAGCGGGAGGAGCTCTCCGAGAAGTTCGGCAACAAACTGTTCGTGCCCGCCCTCATCATTCCGATCGTCGCCGCGATCTTCGCGGTGGCCGGCATGCGTGACCTGTCCTTCGGCGGAAATCCGGTGTTGGAAACCGGCATGGCGACCATCATCGGTCTAGGAGCTGCTTCGCTGATCTCCCTCGTCGTCGCCATGATCATGTTCAAGGTGCGCTCCCCCATGGTGCCCTTCAAGGAAGGCGACCGGCTGCTCGGCCACATCGGTTGGGCGGCGATCCTGCCCCAGTTCCTGGCGACCCTGGGCACCCTGTTCAATAATGCCGGCGTCGGTGACGCAGTGGGACGCATCACGTCGTGGATCCTGCCGTCCGGAAGTCTCTTCGCAGCGGTCTGTGTTTACTGCATCGGCATGGCCTTGTTCACCCTCGTCATGGGCAACGCCTTCGCGGCCTTCCCGGTGATGACGGCTGCCGTCGGGTGGCCGCTACTCATCCAGCACTTCGAAGGCAATATGGCTGCCATCTTCGCGATGGGTATGTTGGCCGGATTCTGCGGCACCTTGTGCACCCCGATGGCCGCGAACTTCAATCTGGTCCCGGCAGCTTTGCTTGAGCTTGATGACAGTTATGGTCCTATCAAGGCGCAGATCCCCACCGCTGTTCCACTGCTGTTCTGCAACATTCTCATCATGTATCTGTGCTGCTTCCCAGGAGGTTTGCTGTGAGCGTTGACGATTACGCCCAAGGATGGGCCACGACGATCATTGACGGCCTGAATCGGCCCTTCCCATGGGGTTCAGCCCACCAGTCCCAGGGGCCGGACGACGTCGACGTCACGCCATGGCGTCTCCATCCGTGTTTTCATGGGTGTCTGGACTGGCATTCCTCGGCACACATGCAGTGGTCGGCCCTCACCTTGCTCGAGCACGCAAACCAGACGATCGATTGCGCAACCATTGACGAGCTGGTTGGCCTTCTCAATACGCGTCTGACCAATGAGAATGCCCAGGTGGAGGCGGAGTACCTGCGGGTTCATCGCGGGTACGAGCGTCCCTACGGCTGGGGATGGGCGGCACTGTTGTCCGCCAAGTGTTCAGCGCTGGCCACCATGACGAGCAATTCGCCGGAGTGGGCGTCCGCGACTCGGATCGTCGGACGCCAGATCTTCGACAACCTGCTGGCATGGCTGCCGACGATGACCTTCCCCGTCCGCACCGGAACCCACGACAACACCGCTTTCGGTATTGGCCTGTGCCTCGATGCCGCCCAGGCCCTGGGACGTAGCGACGTCGTTGATGCCATTGTCAAGCACTCCCACCGTTTCTTCGACGCCGACACCGACTACCCGTCGTCCTGGGAGCCCAGCGGCAATGACTTCTTGTCGGCGGCGTTGAGCGAAGCCCACCTCATGGCGCGGGTCTACCGGGCCGAAGGTCGCTCCGATGAGTTTGGCACCTGGCTGCATGCCTTCCTACCGCATCTGGGACAGGCTGACGACAACCTGTTGGACGTCGCCGAGGTGACCGACGGCACCGACGGCAAGCTCGCCCACCTGTATGGGCTGAGCCTGTCGCGGGCCTGGCAGCTGCGGGTGCTGACACCATGGCTCGACGACGACGCTCGTCGCCGCATCGAGGTGGCCACTAATCGTCAGATCAGCGAGGTGGCCTCCCAAATCACTGACGGCGATTTCATGTCCACCCACTGGCTGGTGTCCTTCGCCCTCCAGGCGGTACTCGCCAAGCTCTGAGACCCACACACACAACACTGCGGCCCGGCGCATCGAGCGCCGGGCCGCAGTGTTGTGATCAAATGATCAGTCCTGCTGACCGTTGTTGTTGTCCCCTGCCGACGAGGTGAGCTCCTCAGGGACCTCATCCGGAAGCTCGGAGCGCTCCGTGCCCTTGAACACGAACGGCTCCTCGGAACCCTCCGGAGCGGCATCGACAACCACGATCTGACCGGGCTTAACCTCGCCGAAGAGGATCTTCTCGGCCAGGACGTCCTCAATGTCGCGCTGGATGGTGCGACGCAGTGGACGGGCACCCAGCAGCGGATCGAAGCCACGTTTGGACAGCAGCTCCTTGGCGGCCGGGGTGACCTCGATGCCCATGTCCTTGTCGCCCAGACGCTCCTCCAACTGGTCCACCATGAGGTCGACGATCCGTAGGATGTCGGACTGGGTGAGCTGGTGGAAGACGATGATCTCGTCGAGACGGTTGAGGAACTCGGGGCGGAAGTGTCCCTTGAGCTCCTCGGTGACCTTGGCCTTCATCTTCTCGTAACTGGACTCGGCGTCGTTGGCCTTGGAGAAGCCAAGGTTGACCGACTTGGAGATGTCACGGGTACCGAGGTTGGTCGTCAGCACGATGACGGTGTTCTTGAAGTCCACCACACGACCCTGGGCGTCGGTGAGACGTCCCTCGTCGAGGATCTGCAACAGGGAGTTGAAGATGTCGGGGTGGGCCTTTTCGATCTCGTCGAAGAGGATGACGCTGAATGGCTTGCGGCGCACCTTCTCGGTGAGCTGGCCGCCCTCCTCATAACCGACGAATCCCGGCGGGGAACCGAACATCCGGGATGCGGTGTGCTTCTCGGAGTACTCGCTCATGTCCAGGGTGATGAGGGCATCCTCGTCACCGAAGAGGAACTCGGTGAGCGCCTTGGTGAGCTCGGTCTTGCCGACACCGGACGGGCCGGCGAAAATGAACGAACCAGCCGGACGCTTCGGATCCTTGAGGCCGGCGCGGGTACGACGGATGGAGCGGCACAGCGCCTTGACAGCATCCTCCTGTCCGACGTAACGCTTGCCGATCTCGTCCTCCATGTGAAGCAGTCGCTGGGACTCCTCCTCGGTGAGCTTGAAGACCGGGATGCCGGTGGCTCCGGAGAGCACCTCGGCGATCTCGTCAGGACCGACGACGGCCGGAACCGACTCGTCTCCCTGCTTCCACTCCTCCTCCTTGGCCTCACGCTCGGCGAGTAGCTTCTTCTCGTCGTCGCGCAGCCCGGCAGCACGTTCAAAGTCCTGGGCGTCGATGGCGGCTTCCTTCTCCACGCGCACGTGGGCAATCCGCTCGTCGAACTCGCGCAGGTCCGGCGGGGCCGTCATACGGCGGATGTTCATCCGGGCGCCAGCCTCGTCGATGAGATCAATCGCCTTATCAGGCAGGAAGCGGTCCTGGATGTAACGGGCCGCAAGGTTGGCCGCCGAGGTGATGGCCTCGTCCGTGATGGTGATCTTGTGGTGAGCCTCGTAGCGGTCGCGCAGGCCCTTGAGGATCTCGATGGCCAGCGGGATCGACGGCTCAGCCACCTGGATCGGCTGGAAACGACGCTCCAGGGCGGCATCCTTTTCGATGTACTTGCGGTACTCGTCGAGGGTCGTCGCACCGATGGTCTGCAACTCGCCGCGGGCCAGCATCGGCTTCAGCATGCTGGCGGCGTCGATGGCGCCTTCGGCAGCGCCGGCACCGACGAGGGTGTGGATCTCGTCGATGAACAGGATGATGTCGCCGCGGTTCTTGATCTCCTTGAGGACCTTCTTCATCCTCTCCTCGAAATCGCCGCGGTAACGCGATCCGGCGACCATGGAGCCGAGGTCCAGAGAGTAGATCTTCTTGTCGCGCAGGGTCTCGGGGACATCTCCACGCACAATGGCCTGGGCCAGACCCTCCACGCAGGCGGACTTGCCGACGCCAGGCTCACCAATGAGAACCGGGTTGTTCTTGGTACGGCGGCTCAACACCACCATGACCCGCTCGATCTCCTTCTCACGCCCGATGACCGGGTCGAGCTCGCCGTCACGGGCGGCGTCGGTGAGGTTACGACCGAACTGATCGAGGATCGTCGCCGAGGACTGCTGCGGGCCAGCCTCAGGCGCGCCCGAGGTGGCAGCCTGACGCTCGTCACCCTGGTAGCCCTGCAGCAATTGCAGGACGCTGTTGCGCACTGTGTTGAGGTCAGCGCCAAGGCGGATCAGCACCTGCGCGGCGATGCCTTCTCCCTCACGGATGAGGCCGAGCAGGATGTGCTCGGTACCGATGTAGGAGTGATTCATCTGGAGGGCCTCGCGCAAACTCAGCTCGAGGACCTTCTTGGCGCGCGGGGTGAAGGGGATGTGGCCAGTCGGTGTCGAGGTGCCGTGACCTATGATCTCCTCCACCTGGGCGCGGACTGCCTCCAGGGAAATGTCAAGGGACTCGAGGGCCTTGGCGGCAACGCCCTCGCCCTCACTGATGAGCCCGAGCAGCAGGTGCTCGGTACCGATGTAATTGTGGTTCAGGGCCTTGGCCTCATCCTGGGCCAGGACGACGACCCGGCGGGCCCGATCGGTGAACCGTTCGAACATGAACTCTCCTCGTATGTGGAGCAGATCAACTACCGAAAAACACCGGTGTACGAATCCACTCGCGGTCGCGTGAAACTTTCATGCAACCAACCGACAGCGCTGGACCGCCGGCCTGTGTAGTCAGTCTAATAACCGCTGACGACAGATCTGAGACACCCACTTACGCCGCTGGCACAACCCGGGTGGAACAGCGCGACGCCGGAGCCTTCCTGCTCCGGCGTCGCCACCGACACGCCCTGTCAAGGATCACATGACTGGGATCAGTGAGCGCGATCGTAGGCCTCACGAATCTCGTTGGCGACGCGTCCGCGCTCCGAGACCTCGTAACCCTGCTCCTTGGCCCACTGACGAACCTCGTTAGCGGTCGGGCCTCCGGTGGGCCGACGACCACGGGTACGGCGACCACCGGTGCGACGAGCATTGGCGGTCCACCTGGACAGATCATCGCGCAGCTTAGAGGCGTTCTCCGCGGACAGGTCAATCACATAGCTGACACCATCAAGAGCGAAATTGACGGATTCCTCGGCAGGGCTTCCGTCCACATCGTCGACAAGATCAACACGCACACGCTGTGCCATGGTATTCCTTTCAGACTTGCGCCGTAGATACAACTTCGGCTTTTCAACTGACAGTTTATGTTGATGACACAGAAAAACACAAGGCAACTTCTGTTCCTCTTTCATCGAAAGGTTGTCTTGAAGGTGCATCTGGGCGCGTAATGAGGCATCCTTGAGGTGTGTTCAGTTCCACGCGAAAGATCTTGTTCGTCGTCGGAGCGATGATGTTGGCAACCCCTGCAGTAACTCCAGATGGCGAATATGAGGTGATCCGGCTTGATCTCGGGCGGCTGCACCCGACGAGGCCAGGCCTGGTCCATATCGCCACAACTGTCGAGGACGATCTCATCACCTCGGCACAGGTAAATGTCGGCAACCTTCATCGCGGGGATGAAAAACTCTTCGAGGTCCGTGATTACCGACAGATTCCCATGCTTGCATCACGCCATGACTGGACGTCACCTTTCATCGGTGAGACTGGTGCAGCACATGTCGTCGAAGAGGCGATGGGTATTACTGTGCCGATTCGGGTGACATGGATACGAACGTTGCTCGCAGAGTTCAGCAGAATCACCTCACACCTCACATTTTTGTCATGGGTGGGTCATCACTGTGATGACCCAGACCTCGAGAATGAGATTGCTTCCACGATTGAAAGATCACGAAGGATCTGGCAGTCGTGTTCAGGAAATCGCATTCATCCCATGATCACGCGGATCGGAGGGCTCGAGATCCATCCGGAGCAGGAGTGGTGCCCCGGATTACGGGAATGGCTCGACGAGGCAGACACCCTCCTCCCCCGGCTGCGTGCCGACCTCGAGGCCGCCGAGGGGATTCGCGAGGTCGCCGTCATTCCCACAGAGATGGTCGACGCCTACGGCCTCTCCGGGCCCGTCTCACGGACGAGCGGCGTCGACATGGACATTCGCAAGGGTTTGCCGGTTTACGACGAGCTGAGCTGGCCTGAGACGGCTGCAGAGCCCCTGGGAGACGCCTACTCCCGGCTGACAGCCCTGTGCGACGACGTGACGGTGTCGTCAAGCCTGTGCCGTCAGGTCCTGGATCGGCTGCCGACTCTCGACGGGCCGCTGGCGACGCGCCTGCCGACGGCCATCAAGGTTCCCCGTGGACGCACCTGGACGGCCATGGAGGCCCCTTGGGGACGAGCCGGGTACCTGCTGGAATCTCGCGGCGGCACGACGCCGTGGAGAATGGCGCTGCGCACTCCCACCTTTGCCAACGTCCAGGCCCTGGAAGCCATTCTGCCCGGTACTCGGACGGACGATGTCGAGGCCGCCATAGCATCCCTGGGATGGACCTTGGGAGATCTGGACAAGTGAGGACGGGGGCACCCGCCCACAGCCCCCTCAGGCGAACAAGCATGGGGCCCAGCCACATGGCTGGGCCCCACATGAGGTCTTCGGCGGCTGAGTGTCAGGCCTGGCGGCGAGCCACGCTAGTCTCGTCAGACAGACGAGGGAAGGCGACGCGAGAAAGATCAGCGATGGTCGCGTCGTTGCCGCGCTCCCAGATCTCGTCAGCGGTGGGGACGCCCGCGTCGGTGACGGTGCGCAGGGTTCCCAGGCGTCCCGAACGACCGTCAGCCAGCAGGGCGTCAAGCTCAGTCTCCAGCTCGGTGATACGCATCTCGAGCGAAGCGACCTTCTTATTACCGACCGTGACCTTGTACTGCAAAGCAGCCTTGTCGCCACGGAGGGTCGACAACTCGCTCTCGGCGTGATCCAGCTTGGCGCGAGTGTCGGCGAGGGTCTTCGAGATGGAGCCGACACGACGCGAGAAGGTGTCGATCATCTCCATGGACTCAGCATGGTGACGCTTCTCCTGCTCGGATGCAGCGTGACGAAGTTCCTTGATGGTGTCGTAATGCATCTGGCGAATGGCATCGACCTGACGCCACGCCATGAAGACCGAGACCCACGCTCCGACGAGGGCTACGAGCACGCCAGCCCGGACCGCCCAGATGGAGGGAATCAGTCCACACGCAATGGCAACAACCGTTGCCGCGATGAGAATGACGAGCACACCCTTGCGCTCGCCAGTGTCCTTTTCAACCCGTTTGAGATCATGCACGCCGCTCACGCAATCAATCATATCGCGTGAGGCGTCCTCAAGTACAGTCCGTTGGGCCTCGCGTCAAGCACTGAACGCTGGCGAGTCGCGATCTTGTGGTCGCTGTCACCTCTTGGAGCGCTCGTCCGGATCCTCCGGGCCCTTCGGCACCTTGCAGGCGTTCTCGAGGAACCACCCGGCCCATGCCATGACCGCGCAGGTGATGGCTGTCACCGCCCCGACGATGGTCCGCTGCCGGGGGTAGGGGATGTTGAGGTGCCAGACGTAGGTGAGGACGTACACGATGCACGCCCCGACGAGAGCAGCACCCGACAAGGTGATGGCCTTTCCCAGTGCCAGTGACACGAGGCCTTGGTTCGCCTCGACCTCTCGCTTGGGGTCGACGACCTTGGCGCGAAAGGCCCTGGCATATCCCCATGTCGCGACGGCGACGACAAGGATGACCACCGGGAGCGACCAGGGCAGGATCGGAACGGTGTTGTCACTGACCTTGTAGATGCTCAGCGTGAACCATCCCAGGGCAGCTCCACACAGAGCTGCCACGATGACGACCTTCCAGTCGGTCGGAGCGAGATTGCCGTGGGGATCATCGCCGCCGTCGGGGCGTCGATCGTCATCCCAGTCCGGTGGCAGGCTCCGTGTCATAGATCCTCCTCGTCGCGCCTCTCGTCCCATCCTCTCGCAACGGTGACACCAGCCACGTCAATCTGGCGTGAATACGGCTTGACGGCTTTGGCTACGTCGTCGGCGTCGAAGCGGGCCAGCAGATCGACAACCCGTCCGTACCCGGGCAATTCGGCCTCAGGGTCGGCGTCGGACCACGGCACGAGGACGAATGCGCGCTCATGTGCTCGGGGGTGCGGAAGCGTCAATTCGTCAGTAGTGACGGTTTCATCGCCGACGCAAATGAGGTCAACGTCGAGGGTACGAGGACCATTTGGGGTGGTGCGCTCACGCCCGTGGGCGTCTTCGATGACGTGAGCACGCTCCAACAAGACTGATGGTGGAAGGTCACTGGTTGCGACGACGACCAGATTGAGGAAGTCGTCCTGCTGCACTCCCCCAACAGGGGCAGTGACGTAGACGGGCGAGACGACGACGTCGTGAAGGCCGGGGGTTTCGGAGATGAGGCGGACGGCGTCTCGCAGATGAGCAAAGGGGTTTCCCATGTTGGAACCCAGGCTGAATACAGCTTTCACTCGGCATCCTTTCGGCACGTGACGGCCACGTCGTCGAGGGCTACTCCTACCGGGGCGTGCGGCTTGTGGACGGTCACCTGGACATGACGTACTCGCGGGCTGATCGCGAGAACGGTGTCGGCAATCCTGCCAGCCAAGGTTTCGATGAGATTCACCGGTTCCCCTGCGAGAACGTTGAGCACCTGCTGTGCGACTGTCGCATAATTGACGGCTTTGGTGATGTCGTCAGAGTCGGTGTCCATGTCGACGTCGAGGGTGACGTCAGCGCTGAAGGGCTGGCCGAGCTCACGCTCGCTGGCGAGGACGCCGTGATTCGCGTGGGCGCGGATGCCCGTCAGGGTGATCTGTCCATCGGTCATATCGGAAGGTTACCTGTACACCGCAATTGGGCTTGTCGACGACGTCTGCGAGGAGAGGCACAGCGTCAATCAGCAAGAAGCGCAGGCTCAGGCGAGGAGGCGGGCGACGGTCTCCATGGCGTCGCGGTTGGCACGGACCTCGTGGGTGCGCACACACCAGGCACGATGGAGGGCGAGGTAGGTCGACAGGGCCATGGTGCTGGCGTCACGTTCCAGGGCGGGACGGTCTTGGCCGTTGTCAGCAAGTAGTTCGCCGAGGAAGCGTTTGCGGCTGACTCCCCACAGGACGCGAAGATCTTCAAAGCCGTCCTGGAAGGCGTCGACGGCCTCAACGAGCTGCCAATTCTGCTCCGGGGTCTTGGAGAATCCGATGCCCGGGTCGACGATGATGCGCTCGCGAGCGATTCCGGCGGCGATGGCGGCGTCGACCTGCTGGGAGGTTTCGCTGATGACGTCGGCGACGACGTTGTCGTAGTGGATGAGATCCTGCATGGTGGCCGACTGGCCACGCCAGTGCATGAGCACGTAGTCGACTCCGGCGTCGGCGACGACGTCGAGGATGGCCGGGTCGGCCTTGCCCCCGGAGACGTCGTTGACGATGGTGGCTCCGGCCTCGACAACGGCTTCCGCCACTGAGGCGCGCATGGTGTCGACGGAGACAGTGGCCCCGTCGGCTACCAGGGCTTCGACGACAGACAGCACGCGACGCAGTTCCTCGTCCTCGGGGGTGCGCTCGGTGCCAGGGCGAGTGGACTCGCCGCCGACATCAATGATGTCAGCCCCGTGGGCGACGAGGTCGCGGGCGTGCCGGATGGCCACCTCGGGATCGGCCCACATGCCTCCATCGGAGAAGGAGTTGGGGGTGACGTTGACGACTCCCATGACGAGGGTGCGGGCGGGGTGCGGATTGGTGTTCGTGGGGTCCACGGAGATCATGGTGGAAGTGTAGGGGGGTTGGGTGGGTCGGGAATGTGGAGGTTTCCCCATCTTCACGGGGAAAGACAGGGAGTAGGACCTCGGCCAACGAAGTTGCCCCGGCGGTCAGGCCGGGGCGCTGGGTGATGGGTCTTTAGCTCATGGCAATTGGCTATGCCTCAACGAAGTTGCCTCGGCAGTTAAGCCGAGGCATCCGCGACAGCCCTGATAGCCCGGGCCACCACATACCCGCCTCAACGAAGTTGCCTCGGCAGTTAAGCCGAGGCTGCCGACCTCCACGGAGCGGACCTCACTGGAGCATCCCTGCCTCAACGAAGTTGCCTCGGCAGTTAAGCCGAGGCCGGTGATGACGGACTGTCCCGTGTGGATGATCCCCCGGCCTCAACGAAGTTGCCTCGGCAGTTAAGCCGAGGCCCTACCGGCCAACCTTCGGAACGCTCGTAAGTCTCAGCCTCAACGAAGTTGCCTCGGCAGTTAAGCCGAGGCACCGGGATCTGGCAGCGTTTCAGCTTGTCCCTGGGCGCCTCAACGAAGTTGCCTCGGCAGTTAAGCCGAGGCCCCCGGGCGGCCCGCAATCATCACAAGGTCACCCTGATGCCTCAACGAAGTTGCCTCGGCAGTTAAGCCGAGGCTCCAGCCGTGAGCCGCCAGCCACTCGTGGGTTGCGTTGCCTCAACGAAGTTGCCTCGGCAGTTAAGCCGAGGCTTTGGGAGGCTTCCCTGGAGGACGGTCGACTTTGTGAGCCTCAACGAAGTTGCCTCGGCAGTTAAGCCGAGGCAGAAGGGGGAGGGGCTTGTCCCCCTCCCCCTTGAGGCCTCAACGAAGTTGCCTCGGCAGTTAAGCCGAGGCCGTCCAGGTAGGTTGTCCACAGTGACGGCAGCCCGGCGCCTCAACGAAGTTGCCTCGGCAGTTAAGCCGAGGCTGGGTGCGCTTACCCCAGCCGCGCTCCCGTCGACCGTGCCTCAACGAAGTTGCCTCGGCAGTTAAGCCGAGGCAACAGGGCCGGGTCGTGGCGGCGATCACGCCGCTGGGGGCCTCAACGAAGTTGCCTCGGCAGTTAAGCCGAGGCCGTCGTTGTTGATCTCGTCCAAGGTGCCGTACCAGCCGGGCCTCAACGAAGTTGCCTCGGCAGTTAAGCCGAGGCAACCGCAGCCGGGACCTTTCTCATCCGGATCTTGATAGCCTCAACGAAGTTGCCTCGGCAGTTAAGCCGAGGCCCCACGACTACGAGGGCCTCCCATCCATTGCCGACTTTGAGCCTCAACGAAGTTGCCTCGGCAGTTAAGCCGAGGCCCTGTCACGATGTCAGCAACCAAGCCGGAATGCAGTCAGCCTCAACGAAGTTGCCTCGGCAGTTAAGCCGAGGCCGCCGATGAGGGCACCGAGGGCGGTCGTCAGAGCCGGCCTCAACGAAGTTGCCTCGGCAGTTAAGCCGAGGCATTGAACGAAAAATTGTGTCAAAAGCTGGCGCTGTTGAATGCCTCAACGAAGTTGCCTCGGCAGTTAAGCCGAGGCCTTGCGCTCCTCGCGCTCCGTCATGGCGAGGGCGACGATGCCTCAACGAAGTTGCCTCGGCAGTTAAGCCGAGGCTGTTTGGGCATTGGTTCAACACGTTCAACGAGTCTGGGCCTCAACGAAGTTGCCTCGGCAGTTAAGCCGAGGCCATTGATGGCCTTTCTTCAGCAACGTTGTCGTCGCTTGCCTCAACGAAGTTGCCTCGGCAGTTAAGCCGAGGCCCAGCGCGAAGAGAGAAACGGCATGAACGACACAACCAGCGCCTCAACGAAGTTGCCTCGGCAGTTAAGCCGAGGCCAGCGGGGCGGCCGACGACGACAGTGAGATTGCGGCTGCCTCAACGAAGTTGCCTCGGCAGTTAAGCCGAGGCCTATTTGAACACAGAAGAGTCGTGCTACGCTCCGCTTCGCCTCAACGAAGTTGCCTCGGCAGTTAAGCCGAGGCGTCATCGCAGCCGTGGCGATGACACGTTCCCGGGGTAAGCCTCAACGAAGTTGCCTCGGCAGTTAAGCCGAGGCTGCGTGGCAATCTAGGCGCCTCTCACGAGGAAGAATATCGACCCTTCGCGAGAGGTCCCGCTTCGGGAATATGTAGTTATCAAGAATCACACCGCGGTATCTCGCTGAAACCGTCTCTGAGAACTAGCTTCGTGTGTGCGAGCGGTCAGCACGGTTTCATGATCCGTGACCCTCTCGCGTCAAACGATGACGGGCGCATCGTCGAACACTTTTCGCGTTCGACCTATCCAATCCACTGGAAGACCCGATGGGCCATCGCTGCCCAGGAGCGCCACAAGTATCGCGTCCTCCTCACGATCTATGGCCCCAGTCAGCTTCCGACGCAACCGAAGAAGTGCCGCCTTGGTGCACACCACAATGAACACGCTGTACTGCACACGGTTCCCATAGCCTCCCAGCACCTTTGCGACTGCGTCGCGGCGGCGATCGTCCGCTACGTCATATGCGATGACATACGCCATCTCGTCGGGTTGACGACTCATCTGACCGTCACCCCGCGGTAGGCCACATCAGATCCTGATACCGACTCCAACACAAGACGAGCCTGAACTTCGATCACCCGACGCCACGAAGCCTTGTAACCAAACTGTGGATGAGTGATCTCCGTCGCCATCCGTGCCTCGTGGGCCGCGATCAACGCCTTCTTGGCCCGCTGATCCAACGTGGCATCACCCACACTGGACGAGATGTATGCCGGCTTCAACTGTCCGTTGTTGATAGCGGAAACGACCACGGAATCCGCGGTCACTGGACGAAACTCCTCCATGAGATCAAGGGCCATCGCTGGCTTGTTCCGGTTGGCCGAATGGAGAATTCCGGCATGCGGATCCAGCCCACACGCGACTAGGCCGCGGATGCACTCGGTCAGTAGCAACCCATATGCGTAGTTCAGGCAGAGGTTGAGAGGATCGACCGCTCCACGTCCTCGCCGTCCCGGCCAACACTCAGCCCACTCTGGCCTCTTGTCGTCCTTAAGAAACGCCGGGAACAAACCGAAGTACACCGACGCAGCGCGGCCCTCAATGGCAAACACCTCCGGCAGCGAAGCGCAGTCGTCCACACTGCGCTGCAGAGATCTCAAGAAGCTGGCTTCATCACCAGCTCTGTACCAACGCCTCACCATGGTCGCCTGGTTGGCGATCTTGGCACGAATCATGCCTTTCGCAAGTGGCAACGACCCCTGAGACGACATCTCGTGCTGGTGCAGGCGTCCAAGACCGTTGACAGCCTGAGCCGTGGAAGCCCAACCCATCACTCGTCCACGGGCGCTGCACCACACGACGGTTCGTCGGCGCCACAGAAGCTCCCGCATGAGCGCACTCGAGACATCAACGTTGCCGTGGAGAACTAGCCCGTCGGCCTTCTCAAGAGGAAGCTCAGCGAGCACCTCCCCGGAGCGAACAACCTCGACCCGGGAACGGCGAATCTGCACTCGCGAGCCCGGAGTCGCCGCATGGATCATGACCCCGCGATTCCTGGTCACTGAAATGCGGCGAGCAGGAGCCGTGTTTCGGACCTCGTCGGGAAGGCACACACTGGCGTGAGAGCACCGATTGCATCTGACGTCATTGCACAACGGGTCAGGTGGTCTCGAGCTCGCAATGATCTGACGGGTGATGCGGACCCAGCACGCTGCTTGGTCGCGGAGCTCCGGACTTATTGGAACCGGCACTTCCGTATGGTGATTGGTGAACCACACGGACGCTCCGGAGACCGAACATCCCGATTCCTCCAAGCACATAGCTTGCAACGCCAATTGAATTCGCTGCGCCGGTGTGACAGTTGCGGTCTGGCGCACTGGACTGGCTTTGTATTCGATCACCTTAAGCGTTCCGTCGGGCAGGTCACGGATGCAATCGCACCTGCCTATGACCCCCAGGGTTTCCGAATGCACCGACACTGAACGGTGCTCGTCATCTCTCGATGTCGCAGCATCATCAACACCGCGATGGGCGTCGAGTCCAGACTGCATCTGGTAGGTATCTGTCACCTCCCCGGACGCCTCCAGCCACGTCCTCCTGGGGCAGAAGACGCTGTGCGTGACCAAACTGATAGGGAGGGGGCCATCACCAATCATGGGAGATCCCAACAACTACTCCGCCCTTCAGGCAACGCTCTGGTGTGCTCGCGCTAACAGCTACCTCCGTCTCGAACTGGATGGCATGGAAAACTCCCATTCCGTTGAGTTGGGCGAGGACCACGGGCGAGAGCGCAGACATGTTGTCCATCCCAACGACTGAATCCCACGCTCGGCTCCGCAGCACGCCGGACCATCGGCTTATCGATGTGGGCGTTCGGAATACTGGAAGAGTTAGACGAGTTGGGTGCACCTTGCTCCGGTTATCTGCTCCCGAGGTCTGCGACATCCCCTTCGAAGCCGTATCTGAAGCTGGCCGGGGCACGAGAGTCGTCGCGGAGATACCCCACAACATGCACCACGCGGTAGCTGTGTCCATCGGGCTTCGGTTCCTGAATCCCAATGGCGTCATATGTTTGCCTTTGTCCGACTCGTCGACCAAGGCATCACCCGTCAAACCATCGACGATGGCCTGCGGCGTACGATCCGCCACGACGGCGGCATACTTGCGTAATCCGTGAGGAACAAAGTTGTCACCACGGTTTCTTGCCATCATGTCCCACCGTGACGCCCCACGATCTGGCTCAAGATCCTTGTCACCACTCACCAGGGTCCTGTGCCAATAAGCAGGTTCTCCCAAGGCGCCAATCATGGACCGATCCACACGCGTCAGAGGCAACGTGTCCAGAGCGATCCGGCGCCGCTCCGCCCAGTCAGCCGACTCCTCCTGGGTTTTGCGCGGAGTGATTCGAGGGCTGAACAGCCCCAGCCCGGTAACTTTCTTCGCCCCCTGTACTGGCACGGACTGCGAGACCCAGGAATCCTCCTGGCAACATCTGGTCGCGTGGTCCTTGACGATCTGACCGACATCAGCATCACCGTCCCACATGACCACTGCCCGAGCTGAGGGCCCGTCTTCCCAGAAGAACCGAACCTTCTCCACTCCAGCGTCCTCGAGAATCGATGCCAAACCGACCTGGGCGAAATGAGTGGATGCGTCAGTGATGTCTCCGACTAGGCGAATCATGATCCCTCCTTGGAAACCTGGCAATCGGCCGCACGAAGAATGCCCTCCAGAAAACAGGTCGTCCAGACTCCGACGTCAGCCTGCGTGGATTCGATCAACTCGTCCCATCCGCCTTCCTCAAAAAGGGCCGCACACATGCGTTGGAGATCCTCGGGGTCCGCGTTTGTACACACCTGTGTCAGGTCGAACACAGGCAAGGTCCGGCCTTCTCCATGGGTGGTGCCGGCAAGGCGCGCGACGAGCTTCGACTGACCGCCGGCCAGCGCCATCGCTGCCGATTTGTGTTCGTGTCTCCATCCTCGTGGCAACGGGGACGCTGCAAGTCGTTGCCGGGTTCTCTGCCAGTTCAATCCAGTGCTCTTGGCAACGGGTTCCATCGAACCGTCGTTTCCCAGCAACTGCTGGAACCGCGGATCAGCCTTCCCCGCGTCATGCCACAACCCAGCCTGGCTCAAGGTCTCGCACATCTCCTCAGACAGCCCAATCTTTTCGGCAAAGAGCCTGGCGCGATCCGAGACAGCCTCCGAATGGAGAGTCAGTGCCACCCGATCGGACGGTGACCACGTCTGTCGTGACGCTTCATCATCAAGGACTCTGGCAGCCCGGGTTAGAACGATCCAGGATGTGCGGCCCTTTTCGTCAGAGGGAGACAACGTGATGTCCCACTCCCCGCCGCAACCGAGTAGGTTCTGCGCAGCTTGAAGATCGTCGGGGTCCAAGTCGGCCACTCTGACATCCTCAACACGGTCACGCGATGCGAACACCTTGACGTCTCCGACGGCTCCCCATGCTGTAGGGAAACTCTCCCGTTTGGCATACTCGGGCGGCACTACCACGAGTTCCCATGTCAGAGCGTGGTCTTTGTCCACGCAGATGATGTCGCCTGGTCTCAGGTCATCGGGCCCCGCCAGCGATGTCCACACGGCTTCTGCCTGTCGAGCGTCACTTCGCCACACGAAGACCCGAGAAGTACGGGACGAGCCCTTCAGAATCTTCACCACGTGGGCCCGCAGCACAGAGAGCTTCGTGGGGAAGACCTCATCAGTATGCGGTGGCGTGGCCTGGAGCAGCGACAGGGCGATCCCATCACCGGCTCCATCGTCTGCGAATTCAGGGAGATCTCGCACGGCAAGACCGCACTCCGGCTCGTTCTCCTCGAGGTCCTCGGAAATCCAGAGATCAAGATCTTCCTGAGCGAATGGAATCTCCGAGGTGTGGGAGAACCGCTCTACGTCATGCCACTCCAGCCTCATGGGGATGGGACGACGCGTTTGGGCTCGCGGTGGTTGATGAGTCACCAGCTGCCACGGTGACAGGCCTTCCGATTCCTCGGCCAATGTCTGCAACCATAACCGGGCGGCGACAAGGTCGTCACCGAGGTACGGCAGGTAATCCTTGACCTTCTCGTCGGCCGGGACGATAACTGTGACAGGACCCTCCGCACGATTTCCGCGTCGATTGACGCGGCCGACGCGCTGAGCGATGGCATCCCCGGATGCCAGTTCCGTCACTAGCCCGGCAAGGTCAAGATCGACGCCCACCTCCACTGTCTGGGTTGCGACAAGGGCATCCAGCCTCGGGGGTTCAGAGGAATCGAGCAGTTCGGGGGTTTTCTCCTGCAGGTCACGAACGTCCACCGGTCGCATGGGACCGACCCAGCAACCAACCCCGTCGTGGTAGTGCTTACTGAGCTTGTCAGCCACCTGGATGGCGGTGTCGACACGGTTGACGATGCATCCAACCGTTCCGTCGTGCAGCTGCTCCTTGAGCGCCAGAACCTCGTCAACGAGCTGCGCGATGTGCTTCTTGGACGCGCTCCTGCCCGGCCACGCCTCGGCCTCAACGAGTCTGATCGGCTTGGGTCGGGTCAGGCGGGCTGACAGCAGCTCGTCGTCGAGATCATCGGCAGTGACCGACACAGATCGTGCCAATCCGTCATTCCTTGGAGTAGCCGTGGTCTCAACCACTTGGAGATGAGGAATACCGAGTGGCTCCTCGAACTTGTCCTGAAGCTCACGAACTCGTCGAGCCGTGAGCAGCAATTGCTGGTTGAGGTGGGCCTCATCAAGGACCATGACGGCGTCAAGACCGAGGAAGCCTGCCTCTCGTGGGCGGGCCCGACGGCTCGAACCATAACCCCTCATGAGGAGGCGACTCCCCCACATGTCCGGTGTGGCACAGATGACCGCGCAGGCCGTCGGATCATCAATCCAGCCGCGTTCCGGCGGTAGCGCGCCACGCATCACGTTGACTACCAAGGGCTCAGCACTTGGATCAGCACGTAGTGATCGAAGCGCATCGGCCACTTCAGCAAGGATTCCGTCCGTGGCACCGTCGAGCGCCTCATCGATCCGCCGGGCACGCTCGGCGTGATGGTCGACAAGCGCTCGCCGATCCACGACGACAGCCATCCGTCGCGGCAGTCTCGGCGCAGTCCCGTGCGCAACGAGAGCATTCGCGAACACGAAGACGTCAACGACATTCGACTTGCCAGATCCAGTTGGCGCCCCGATGACATCGGGCCATGAACCGTTGTCGATGACATCCGTCAGGAGACGCTTCTGCCAGGCAAAGGGCCGGTGCCCGTCATTGACGGCAGCGAAGAACTCATCAAAGTCAGAGCTGTTCAGCATCACTTCTCACCTCCGAAGAGGTCCTCGGGAAGATCCACTGGCACCAACAAACCGCCTCCCAGATGTCGTGACTGACCGATCGCAACCAATGCTGAATCAGTCGTGAGTGATCCCACGTCGAGCAACGCCTGGTACGGGATGCACTGCACGTGTTTCGGCATTCGATGGGCATACCTCTCGACCCGGGAATCTGGAATGGCTTGGCAGGAGAGGACCCGAGCTCCCCTCTCCAAGACCTGATTGATTAGTTCGAGGTATCCCGTCGTCCCCTTCTGCACCTGAAGCGATGGATCCTTGAAGACGAATCCCACGGACAGCAGCGCTGAATGCCCAAGGGTCCACTTCCCACCGGGAATCTTCTGGGTGCCGGTTTCAGGGACCGCTGCTGGCTGGGTCTTCCAGAAGCGACGATGCCCATTCGGCACAGGCGCCCAGAAGTCTTCCAAAGAGATGTCCTCAAACTCACCAAGCTCGACCGTCCCAGATTTACCCAGGACCAGCCTCATTGACGAGCCAAGGGCACTGCGAAGTCTCCATTCATCCATGGCATCCATGCCATGCGGAATGAGAAGGGCTAGGGATGGTCCATCGAGCTGCACCCGAGTCGGCAGATCTGGATCAAGGTATTGAATGGCGACGCGATTTGACGGTGGCGCGAACCCGCGAGGGTACTTACCCGTGACAATGGCGGGTGCGTCGAATCCAATGCGCCTGGCAATCGTGTGGTGAAGAGCCACCGACCACTTGACCAGTTCGTCGCCCGGCAAGTGTCGGTTGATCGGGATAAGAATCGCCCTTGTCCAGGGAAGATCAGGCTCCGGAGCTGCCGTCATCGTGTAGAAGGTGTTCATGACGCGCTCGCGAGGGACCGAGGTCGTTTGGAGATCCTCCTTCTTGCTCGCCGCGTCTTTCGCCACCGTGAGTGGCTTCGCTTCGAGCAACTTGTCATGAACCGCCTCAAGCTCGGCCAAACGGCCCGGTACCGGTGCTTCAACCTTGATGCCGTTGTTGTCCAACTGGCCCTTGTCAGACAGGCTGAGCCCCTGGGCCTCTTCCCGGCTGGTATCGAGAACCGCGAAGCTTTCCCGTTCGCCCAGACACGCAACATCCGCGCAGATTGCTTCCAACGTTGTCGCCACGTCATCTGGCACGTCTGGCCATGACCATGACCAACCCGACTCGGTGGCCACTCCTTGACTGATGCGCTTGGCACGTTTCTTGGGAACGCCCTTCTCAAGAAGGGCCTCGGGGCGGTACGAGATGATCTCGACGTCGTGGCCGAAACGTTCGATCCTTCCGGTCGGTGTCCAGACCTTGGGCGGATTGTTCTCCACCCACGTCAGAGCCGTAGCACTAGCCTCGGACATGCGCAAATCCGCACCTTGAGGTTCGGCCATTGATCCCTTGCTGGCTGCATGAACCATGCTCGAGAACAACCGTGAGGTCGAAGGGAATCGATCTGGCGTCACACCGTCAGATGAATGCCCCTGATAAACCCCTAATGGAAAACGGGCAGTAATAGTGAACGCGGTCACGATCACTCGTCCTCGGCCTCAGCGGTTGCACCGCTGATGATGATCGGGTTGCCAACAACCGAGAACTCCTCACCGTTCCATGAGATTCCAGCTGCCTCACGCGCGTGGGAGATCGCCTGATCGAGAAGGGCATCGGCCTGCTCGCGGAGGATCGGGGACAGCGTCTGAACCTTTCCGTTTCGACAATCCAGCTCGAAATGGGGCTCCTCAGCCTCCCGCAGATCGCAGTTGGCGCGAATGACCAGCTCCTCGTTGGATCGCGCAAGGCTGGCCAGGCCGAGAGCAGCCAAGAGGGCACGGCAAGCGACATTCGACTCCGTGCCTCCTCCGAACCGGAGCTGACGGAGGGCGCTGAAACTCAAGACCGTCGATCGAATGATGCGCTTGCAGGATACGAAGCCGAGACTGTCCAGGGAAGGCGGAATCGCGCCCAGACCCAGTGATGACCCCGAAATGGTTCCCTTCTTGGCTTTCGCCGCTTCCTCACGAAGCTTGGTGACCGTCTTCGCACTGAATTCATCGGCCTGCTGATCAACAAGGGCCAGCATGTCCTTGGCAGACAGCTGGACGCTCGCCGCAATTGGATCGACCCGGGCAGCACCACGCTCGGGAGTGCCGTGGCTGGGATCCTGATTGGCAAGCACACCAATGATCTCGCCGGTCATGGCCGAACGAACACGGACCTGATGAGCCTTCCTGCTCGAGTCCCACGCGCCGAAGAGCAGACTCACCGGAGAAGTCTCGAGAAGCGGCTTCATGTTGATAGCCGTGCAGTCACGCAGAGCGCGATACCGGGGATCCGCAGTAACAGGCTTGCCGTCAATGGAACCCGCTCGGAAGTGGCCGTCGAATGCCCGGTGGGGCGCTTCATAATCGGCCATGGACTGCCCGTTGTCGTAGGTGACCTTCATGTGTGGGGTCAACTTGAGAGGGCCATCCTCATCGAAGATGGCAGATCCGAGCGCCTCTTCGAGGAGGTTGAGGAATCCGCCCTTGCTCTCGAGAACGACACAGCGCTGGGGCTCACCATCGACGAACCGCGGCTCATACGCGTAGGTGCCCTTGTTACCGCGCACGTACCTCGCCGGGGCGACACCAGCGTGGGGACCGGCGGCCGCCTCGAGCTCGGTCGTCACCGTCAGATTGCTCGCACCGCCGGGACGGCAGGCATCCAGCAACATGTCGAAGGTCAGGTCAGTCGTCACATCGGACATGGATTATCTCCCCTTGGAATAGTGATCCGAACCACCATGGTTCATGATTCATAACCCAATTAGCTATCTAGATGATTTTATCTTAGCTACCCGTGCGCACGAAGAGACGAGATCGTCAAAATCAAGACATCGCGTTCGCCCACAAAACGGGCACCAGCAACAGCTACGCCGGCCAATTGCCAAGTCTGATCTGCCAATTCGCTCCCCCTCGAGCGACGAGCGGCCAACTGCGGTCGCCCGATGTCATGGAGTGTGACAGGAGATTCTGACAAGAATCCCGTTTACGATGTTCTCCCTGGTCAAAGCCAGAAAACCGAGCCAACGACGCCCGGTATTCTCACCTCCCAGTGATCAACCCCATCGCCTCGGCCCGGGTCGCCGGGTTCCGCAGGATCCCTCGCACTGCCGAGGTCACCGTCCGGGCCCCCGGCTTGCGCACACCTCGCGTCGTCATACACATGTGCTCGGCCTCGACGACCACCATCACTCCTCGCGCATCCAGGTGCTCCACCAACGCGTCGGCCACCTGGGTCGTCAACCTTTCCTGCACCTGAGGACGTCGAGCATAGATCTCCACCAACCTGGCAATCTTGCTGAGCCCGGTCACCCGCCCATCCTTGGCAGGGATGTAGCCCACGTGCGCCACACCGATGAACGGCAGCAGGTGGTGCTCACAGGTCGACTGCAACTCGATGTCACGCACCACCACCATCTCGTCGTGGGAGATGTCGAAGGTCGTCGCCAGTAACTCCCCCGGATCCTGGCCGAGCCCGCCGAACAGCTCCTCGGCCGCCCGTGCCACTCGCATCGGGGTGTCCCGCAAACCCTCACGTTCGGGATCCTCACCAATGGCCAGCAAGAACTCACGAACGGCTGCCGCGGCACGCTCGCGGTCAACCGGCAGTTTGGGCGAAGTCACAGCAACAGCCTAGAACGACGGCCCACCGCGTCACACACGGCAGGCCGTAACGATGATCAGGACCTACGCGGGCCCCAGGGGTTACCGCCCGACGGCGGCTGAGGACCCTCACCCGGCTGGGTAGGCCCAGGCGTCGGGGGCTGAGGCGGCTTGCCTCCCCCAACACTCGGCGGCTCCCAGTCGGACGGCGGCTGCCACTCACCGGGGTTGTCCCCCGGAAGATCTCCACCAGGCTCAGGATTCGGCGGGGCTATGACGCCACGACGCGGGGCACCAACCTCGGAAGCATCCTTGTCCACACCGACAACCTGTGGGGGCTTGACCGGCGGGATGGACGACGGCACACGCTTGTCAGAACCGGTGAAGGCACCGCGCTCGGGCCACCGCTTGAGCGGCTTGAAGATCTCGGCGACCTCAGCCTTGCTCAATGTCTCCTTGGCGAAAAGCTGGCACACCAACTCGTCAAGCACCTCACGGTTGGCGTCCAAGCAGTCGAATGCTTCCTGGTGCGCATTTTCAAGAAGTTCACGCACCTCGTCGTCAATGATCTTGGCGGTCTCGTCGGAGTAGTCGCGCTGCTGCCCAGTCGTCATGCCGAGGAATGGCTCGCTGTCCCCTGACCCCAGTTGCACCGTGCCGACGCGAGCCGACAAACCGTACTGAGTGACGAGAGCGCGAGCCACCTTGGTGGCCTTCTCGATGTCGTTGGAAGCACCCGTCGACGGGTCGTGGAAGATGAGCTCCTCGGCCGCACGACCACCCATCATGTACGCCATCGAATCCAGCAATTCGCCGCGCGTCTGGGAGTACTTGTCGGAGTCTGGCATGACCATCGTGTAGCCCAGCGCCCTACCACGCGGCAGAATCGTAATCTTCTGTACCGGGTCGGTACCCGGCATGGCCGCTGCCACCAGGGCGTGACCACCTTCGTGGTACGCAGTTACCAAGCGCTCGTGCTCGTTCATGAGTCGAGTCTTCTTCTGCGGCCCCGCGATCACACGATCGATCGCCTCGTCCAGCTCCGCGTCACCGATCACCGGCAGATTGGCTCGTGCCGTCAGCAATGCAGCTTCGTTGAGGACGTTGGCGAGGTCAGCGCCCGTCATACCGGGGGTGCGACGAGCAATCGACGCCAGGTCGACATTGTCAGCCATCGGCTTGCCGTGGGCATGGACCTGGAGGATCTTGAGGCGGCCGTCGAGGTCCGGGGCCTCCACCGCGATCTGACGGTCGAAACGACCGGGACGCAGCAAGGCCGGGTCGAGGACGTCGGGACGGTTCGTTGCGGCGATGAGGATGACGCCACCGTGGACGTCGAAGCCGTCCATCTCGACGAGCAACTGGTTCAACGTCTGCTCACGTTCGTCGTGGCCGCCACCCATACCAGCACCACGGTGCCGGCCGACAGCGTCAATCTCATCGATGAAGATGATTGCCGGAGCGGCCTCCTTGGCCTGCTCGAAGAGGTCGCGGACTCTGGAGGCGCCGACGCCGACGAACATCTCGACGAAGTCCGAACCTGAGATCGAGAAGAAGGGCACTCCAGCCTCACCTGCCACGGCACGAGCCAGCAGCGTCTTACCGGTACCAGGAGGGCCATACAGCAGGACGCCCTTGGGGATCTTGGCACCGACCCGCTGGAACTTCGCCGGCTCAGCGAGGAACTCACGGATCTCCTGCAGCTCGTCGATCGCCTCCTGGCAGCCCGCGACATCAGCGAAAGTCGACTTGGGGGTGTCCTTACTGCCGACCTTGGCCTTGGACTTGCCGAACCCCATGACGCCGCCACGGCCGCCCATGCCCTGTGCTGCGTTCATAGCCCACAAGAAGAACAGCAGGATGATGACGAAAGGCAGGAAGTTGATGAGCAGAGCCTTCCAGATGCTCTGCCCAGGGTTCTCCCCCTGCCACGACTTCAGCGTCTTGTCCTGGACCCGGGCGTTGAGCTTGTCAACGAGTTGGTCGGACTGGTTACCAACCCAGTATGAGCGATACTTCTTGTCGTCGTTCTCAGTGATCTTGATGACCTGATCGCCGTCAGTCAGCGTGACGCTATCCAACTTCTTGTCACTGTTGATGATGCTGACGGCCTCAGAAGTCGGAATGTCCTTGTACCCGTTCCCCGACCCGGTGAACTGCAGGAACACAATGATCAAGCCGATGCACAACAGGATCCAGATCAGAGGACCTTTGAAGATGCGGGACACGTTTTTCATGTACTACCTAGGGGCATGGGTGGGTGGGACTCAAAGCGTCACGATACCAGCGCATGACAACATCGCAGTATTGACGAACGCTGTACCGCATCGCGATCATTCCAACCCGATGGCGGTCCGCCCTTCGACGTCGATCCCTCAGGAGTTGTAGACGTGCGGCGCTAGCGTCGCCACATCCGTGAGGTTGCGGTACTTGTCAGCGTAATCCAGGCCGTATCCCACGACGAACTCGTTGGGGATGTCAAAACCGACGTACTTGACGTCCAACGGGCAGGTCACGGCCTCCGGCTTGCGGAACATCGCCATGATCTCGATGGAGTTGGGGTTGCGGCTGCGCAGGTTCTGCACCAGGTAGCTCAGTGTCAGGCCGGTGTCGATGATGTCCTCGACGATGAGGATGTCGCGGCCCTCGATGTCCTTGGTGAGGTCCTTGAGGATGCGCACCACGCCGCTGGACTTCGTACCGGCACCGTAGGACGACACGGCCATCCAGTCCATGGACATGTGGGACTTCATCGCGCGGCACAGGTCCGCCATGGTCATGACAGCACCGTTGAGCACACCGACCATGAGGATCTCCCGCCCCGCATAGTCGGCGTCGATCTGGGCAGCGACCTCGCGGACACGAGAGGCCACCTGCTCATCGGTGTACAGAACGCGGTCGAAATCTTCGGGAATGTCAGAAGCTCGCACGGATCCAGCTTACCGATCCCGGATCTGCCGCAGGCGCCGAGTGAGGTACAGAGTCCCGCGCCTCATCTCGACGCGGCCGCCAGGAACGTCTACCCCCGCGCCTCCGGGACCGTCCAGAAGCCCCAGGACGGCGTCGACGTGAACCATTGCCGCCTCGGGCAGCCAATTCTTGACGACCCGTCGGGCCACCCCGGATTCCACACCTCGCAGCCCGGGCAGAACGTCGTCCGTCACCTCGTGGTCTCGTGCCCACTGGTCAGCCACAGCCGTGACGACGACGTCTTCTCCGGCCAACAGGGACGCGCTGCGGGCCAGAGATTCCGCCACCCCCGATCCGAGGACGTCCTCGAGAACCGGCATGAGCTCGGTGCGCACCCTGGAGCGCAGGAATCGCGAATCACTGTTGTGGGGATCATGCCATGGCTCGACGTCCCATTCCTGGCATGCCTGCAGGGTCTGAGCCCGACGCACCCCCAATAGCGGGTGCCAGAACTGGCCTGCCCGCGGCCGAATACCGGCGAGCGACGTCGTCCCGGAGCCACGGGCCAAGGACAGCAAGACCTGTTCGGCCTGGTCGTCGAGGGTGTGGCCGAGCAGGATCGGCGCCTTCCCGGCGACGTCAACCAGCGCTGCTCGACGAGCGGTTCGAGCCGCTGCCTCCGGGCCGTCAGGGTCATTCGGATCGATCTCGACGCGGCGCACACAGGCGTCCATCCCACGGTCGGCCAGCAGGTCTCGAGTGCGCGCTGCCACCTCGTCCGACCCATCCTGCAGCTGATGGTCGACGATGACGACCATCACCTCGGCTCCACGGCGTCGAGATGCCCACTCCGACCCCAATGCCAGGGCGAGGGAGTCTGGCCCGCCAGAACACCCGACGACGAACCGGTCGATTCCGCGGACCTCGCGCTCGACGGCCTGGGCAACCGTCAGGGCTGCCGGACCCAGCTCACGTCGTGCCATCAGCGGGTGCAGCCGCACCCGGCCAGGTTGCCGTAGACGACGTCAAGCCAGGATCGAGCGGAGCCGTCGGTCTGGTTGACGATGAAGGAGGTCACGAGGATGCGCCCGTCGGCGTCACGCAACCATCCCGACATCGAAATAACCCCGTTCAGACTGCCCGTCTTGGCGTGGACCACTCCTCGCGCTGGAGCCGTGCTGGGATCGGAGAAACGCCTGTGCAGGGTTCCCGAGACTCGACCCACAGGAACCGCATTGGCCACCGGTTGCAGCTTCGGCGTCGTCAGAACCTTCCGCCAGGCGTGGGAAAGCATCGCCGCCGTGATCCGGTTGCCTCGAGACAGGCCCGACCCATCCTGAACGACAGCGCCGTCCTGCCAGGCGCCCATGTTCGTGAGATGCTCCTCGAGGGCCTGGGAGGCGCCGGCGAAGGATCCCGGCTTGCCGCTCGCAAGGGCCATCTGACGGCTCAGCACCTCGGCTGCAGAGTTGTCGGACTCCTCCAAGGTGCGGGTGACGAGGTCTTCCACCGGAATCGACTGCACGGCAGCAATCTGTTTGTCGGACTCGCCCGCCTTGTGTCGAACCACCGATCCCGTGACCGTGATACCGGCGCTGCGGAGCTGCCCGACGAAGGTATTCGTCGCCAAGACCGCAGGAGTCTTGCTTCGATCCCACGGGTTGTTGTTGATCATTCCTTCGTCAACCCACAGCGAGGTGATCGGGGTGACCTCATCGGAATAGTTGTCGATCGGCCATGCACTGTTCCACGTGGGACCGGAGAACAAGGTGTCGTCAAATCTGACGGTGACCGACGTCGTGCCAGCCTTCTTGAGGGCCGCCGCGGTGCGCTTGGCAAGCTGCTCCGTCGACGGGTACTCAGGACGCTTGTCGGAGACCGAGGAACGCAGGTAGGGATCGCCGCCGCCGACCAGGGTCAACGCCGACCCGTCAGCGACGACCTTCGTCGTGTAGCGGTGCCCGGCATCCGTGCAATCCAGCAGCGCAACCGCGGTCATCACCTTGAGGTTCGAAGCAGGAGTCAAGAGAGTGCTCTGCCCGGATTGATAGAGGGTTTCACCAGTCGCAGCATCCCTGATGTCGGCACCAAGCACGCCTGGGGCCGCACCGGCAGCTTTCACACGATTGGCCACGCTTGCTGCCAGTGGCTTGGCTGACGGAGTATTCGGGGCCACCGCAGCGACGACCCCCCGTCCCGGCTGCACCGCAGGTGCGGTGTTCTCGTGACGACGGTTCAGCAGTCCACGCTCTGCCTCGTTCGGCGACGTACCGGTCCGCAGAGAACTGACGACCACCACGAGCACGACAATGCCGGTCACGGCGACACCGACAAGGACTGAAACCCATGCCGGCATACGGCGTCGCGGCCCGGGCACAGCACGTTTCGGGTTACGTTGATCTGGGTGTGGCACGAAAAATCCCTCCTGCAAACGGATACAGTGTCGATCATCACCGTGTCTAATACAAGAAGAGGGGCCCCTCGTGACTGACGATTTCACCAACCCATTCCAGGGAGAACAGCCCGATAGCTTGCACTTTGATGTGACGATCGAGATTCCGCGTGGCACCAAGAACAAGTACGAGATGGATCACGAGACCGGTCGTATCCGTCTTGACCGTACGTTGTTCACCTCTACGCAGTACCCGTACGACTACGGATACATCGAGGGGACCCTCGGCGAGGACGGCGATCCGCTGGACGCCCTAGTCCTTCTCACCGAGCCCACCTTCCCCGGTTGCCTCATCGAGTGCCGCGCACTGGCCATGTTCCAGATGCAGGACGAGATGGGCGGCGACGACAAGGTGCTGTGCGTCCCCGCTGACGACCCCCGTCGTGCCAACCTCATCGATCTTGACGACGTCGGCAGCATGACCCTCATGGAGATCGAGCACTTCTTCACCGTCTACAAGGACCTCGAGCCCGGGAAGTCGGTCGAGGGCGCCACCTGGACCGGCCGCGAAGAGGCCGAGGCCGAGATCAAGGCCTCGATCGAGCGCGCCAAGGGCACCTCCTACGAGCACCTGCAGGTCAACCTGGCCTGACAGCTCGACCTCGTCTCACGGCACCGCCCCGATACCGGGAGGCGAGGTTCACTAACACACCGCAATCGGCGGTCGCGACGCAGCGGCCGCCGATTGCTATTTCCTCGGCATGTCGGACGGGTCATGACACAATGTCAGCCATGTCCGAGACCCTCGTCCTGCTCGCCCCTGCCGCCAACCACGTCTATGCCGGGCAGGCAGGGCGTCTGTGCACTGCGGAGTTGGCCCTCACCTGTCCGAATGCCACAACGGTTTCACCGGTGACGGTGGCTGGGGTCGAGTACCTCACCGTCAGTGGCGACGGGCCCCTCGGACCTGCGGACTTGGCTGCGTTGGCGCGGTCCTCGGCAGCTCTCGCCTGCTTCGAACGTCATGGCGACCTGTTGGCTCCCCTGGAACTGCCGCGCGTCGACGTCGTCGATGAGGATCTTGTCACCATCCCCAAGTACCGGGGCAAGACCAATGAGCAATTCACCCGGCTGCTGCTCAACCTCACGGTCGCAAGCCTTGACGACCGCTGCGCGACTCGTCGCGACGAGGGCCAGAGACTGGCCATTCTCGATCCGTTGGCCGGGCGTGGTACCACCCTGGAGTGCGCATGGATGGCTGGTCATGACGGATTCGGGGTGGAACAGGACGCCAAGGCCGTCGAGGCGATGGCCGCCCACGTCACCACCTGGCTGCGTCGCAAGCGTCTCAAGCACAGCTGCGGCACCCATCCGGTGCGCCGCGACGGCCACTCCATCGGCAAGCGGTTTGACGCCGAGGTGCGGCTCCCAGGAGCCGAGCCCCTGACGATGGGGGTGTTCACGGGGGACGCCGTCAACTCGGCGAACCTATGGGGACGCAAGACCTTCGACGCCGTCGTCACCGACGCCCCTTACGGAGTCGTGCACGGATCCCACAGCGGGTCGTCGCGACGTCGCTCCCCCGCTGACCTGTTGCGCGAGGCCGTTCCGGTGTGGGCCGGCCAGTTGCGCCACGGCGGTGCCCTGGGCATGTCGTGGAACACCCTTGGTCTGTCTCGCGAGGATCTCGTGGCGATCCTGTCCGACGCTGGGCTGACGGCCCTCGACGACAACCCCTGGCGTCAATTCAGCCACCGCGTCGACTCGTCGATCCACCGCGACCTCGTCGTCGCTGTCAAGAGCTGAGCAAGGGTTCAGGAGAAGAGCTGGGCCAGCACACCGAGCTGGTTCCAGCGCTGCACGTCCTCCCCGGCCGAATGCCCTGCGAAGGGATAGACGGCAATCTGCTTGTCCGCAACCATCCCGTCGCCCCAGGCGTTGTAGGCCGCCCACACCGACGACGGCGGCACCAACTGGTCCATCATCGCCACGGAGAACCAGGTGGCAGTACGGGCGCGACGAGCGAAGTGCAGACCGTCGAAGTAACCCAGCGTCTGGAAGGCCTTGCCACACAGGGACGGATGAGCCGCCAGGTACTTGACGACCTCGAGATACGGACCAGCCGTGGCGATGTCACAGCTGCGCCTCATGTGACACAGGAAGGGGGCATCGACGAAGGCACCAGCCAGCTTGATGCCACGCATGGCTGCCAACCCGCACACCGCGATCGTCTGACCAGCTCCCTGGGAGTGACCGTGGACGACAATTCTGGTGGGATCGACGATCTCCATCTCCCGGGCGGTCTGCAGGCACCGGAAGGCGTCGGTGAACAACCGGCGGTAGTAGTGGCCATGCGGGTCCGACAGGGATTGAGTCATGAATCCGGGAGCACCGGAGCCCTCGTGGACATCCGGGGAGTTCTCGGTCAGAGCGGGGTGGCCCCATCCCTGACCGCGCGGGTCGACGACGATGTGCGCGTACCCGGCTGCCGCGAAGGCCGACCCGATCGGGACCCCACGCGAACCCGAGTAGCCGAGATACTCGATGACAAGGGGCAACGGCCCATTCGCCCCGGCTGGGGCATGCAACCAACCGCTCACCCGAGAGCCGTGATATCCCGCCCATGACAGATCCCAGGTGTCGATGAGGGCCTGGCGATTGTCGAACGGAGCTGCCGTCAGATCGAGTGGGACGTCGGCGTGCTCGTCGAGGGTTTCGGTCCAGAAGGAGTCGAAACCGTCGGGTTCAGGGACAACCGGGCGGTAGTTGCGCGCCTCGTCAATGCCCATATCCGTGAGCGGCATGCCAACATCGTAGGACCACCTCGCCCACGGGGTGCAACCATGGAATCATGCACACCCTGTTTCTCATGAGACATGCACAGCCCGTTTCCCATGCCGCTGGTGGCGACCGAGAGCGTCCGCTCACCGACGTGGGACGCCGTCAGGCACGCGAGGTCGGAATGCGTCTTGGACTGCGTAATGTCGGCCATGCGCTGGTCTCCGACGCCTTGCGCACCCGACAGACGTGGGACTGCCTTCAGCTGGATTGCCCCGTGGAATTCATGCGCGCCCTGTACTACTGCGGCACAGACACCATGCGTCAGCGCATTGGAGAGATCGACGACGACGTCGACAATCTGCTCGTCATCGCTCACGCCCCGACGATTCCTGGCTTGGCAGCACAACTGGCCGCGATGGGCGGTGCGGAGGAAGAGATCGGCTGCTGGTACCCGCCGGCGACCCTCACCGAGGTCGAGGTCGCCGGCAGCTGGGCCGATCTCACCGACGAATACTTCGACAAGGTGCGGCTCGTCGGAGTTCAGCGGCCGATGTGACGAGCTGCCTTGGTCCTCGCTCAACGCAGGATGTGAACCTCGGCAGCGACGCCGCCGGTGCAGGTCGTATACGTCTCCTCCGTCCTGCACTTCATGGTGTAGTCCTTGCCGGTGACCGGGCTGTGGGCGTTCACCTCGTAGCCGCCCTGGGCGTCGTCGGGAATTGCATTGGCGACTTCGAGCGCGAACGGGCATGACGTCGCGCCCACGGCGCCGACAGTCGAGGAGCAGACAGTGTCGCCGTCAGGAAGCTTGTCGGCAACCTGGCGAGCACTCGACGTCGGGGATTTCGGGGTGGAAGGAGCCGAACTTGCCGCGGGCACAGGCGAGGACTCGAGGAAGCTTGGGGTGGCGCCGATGGATGTCGCGCCCTCGTGGGGCTCCTCTGAGGCGTGGGGCTCCTGCGAGGCGGATTGCTCGGCATGAGTGCTGGCCGATGGCGTCGCCGCCGGAACGGGTTCCCCGCTTGAGCGCCCCTTCCGACCACCGGCGAAGAGCAGGATCGCACCCAGGACGACGAGCACGAGTAGCCCGATCACCAAGCCAATGAGCACGTTCCGGTGGCGGGACGAGTCATCCGGAGGCTGCGGGTGCGACGTGGCAGGGGCAGACGGCGGCGGGGGTGGGGTGAAGACAGGGTTATCCGGGACCGTCGCCATCGCGCGAGTCCGCTCTGCCTCGGGGTCACGGAACCAGTCGTCGGGCAGCTGGGAATCCCCGGCCTCCTGACCCTGACCTTGCGGAGGCTGCTGCTGACCCGACCAGGGCTGGCGGCTGTTGGACCACTGCTCGTTGGTGCTCCACTGTTGGGTCGGCGTGGACTCCTGTCGCTGCCACTGCTGGGTTGGTGTCACGTCCTGCTGATCTCGCGGCTTCGGCGGGGTCTGCACCCGAGGGATCTCCCGCGTCGGAGCTTCATCAACGCCCACGGGGCTCTGCACGACCGTCTCGTCGAAGGAGCCAGGGTCTGTCATGCGCACGGCACCGGGCAGGTGCAGGTCCAGCCCACACTGTCTGCAGGCGGCATCGTGCGCACCCACCTGGGTGCCGCATCGCGCACAAAACATAGTCTCATCTCCGTCCATGAGTGGCGCGTCAAGGATATGGCATGTTTTCACGGTCTCCGCGTCACGTTCCTGTCACCGACGTAACACCGTCGTCACACAAGAGCGCGATTCTTCACATGTCAGTAACGCCGACCAAACGGTTCCGCAACGCTGCCAGATGACGATTGACACCATGACACCACTGTTTGAGATCAATGCCGGCGACACCGCCTGGGTGCTCGCCAGCGCGTCCTTGGTGCTGTTCATGACACCGATGCTCGCCTTCTTCTACGGCGGTATGGTGCGAGCCAAGGGCGTGCTCAACATGCTCATGATGAACGTCGTTGCGATGGGGACCATCGGCGTCCTCTGGGTGGTCTGCGGTTACTCGATGGCCTTCGGTGACCCGCAGTGGGGAGGCCTTATCGGCAACCCCGCCCAGTACTTCGGACTCCACGGGGTCATGGGAACCGAGGTCGGGACCATTCCCGGATTCGTCTTCGTCGCCTTCCAGTCCGCCTTCGCCATCATCGCAACTGCCCTCATCAGCGGCGCCGTCGCTGACCGTATGAAGTTCTCCGCCTGGGTCGTATTCACCATCGTGTCGGGCCTGCTGGTCTACTTCCCGGCCGCCAACTGGGTGTTCGGCACCGGCTGGATCCTCAACACGATGCACGCCGTCGACTTTGCCGGTGGCACCGCGATCCACATCAACGCCGGCGCTGCCGCCCTTGCCCTGGCCCTCATCCTCGGCCCACGCGTCGGATTTGGTTCCAGGCCGGTGCGTCCGCACAACACCACCCTCGTCATGCTCGGTGCCGGCGGCCTGTGGTTCGGTTGGTTCGGATTCAACGCCGGATCTGCGCTGGGGGCCAATGACACCGCAGGTCTGGCCTGGGTCAACACCCTCGCCGCTGCTGCCGCCGCCATGCTCGCATGGATCTGCGTCGAGCGCATCCGCGACGGTCAGCCCACCATGCTTGGCGCCGCCTCGGGCATCGTCGCCGGCCTGGTCGGCATCACCCCGGCCTGCGCGTCGGTCTCCCCGTGGGGCGCCGTCATCATCGGCATCATCTGCGGCGCCGTCTGTGCCCTGGCTGTCAGCCTGAAATACCGCTTCGGCTACGACGACTCCCTCGACGTCGTCGGCGTCCACATGGTCGGTGGCTTCCTAGGCACCGTCCTCGTCGGATTCCTCGCCGACCCGCATGCCATGACTGAAGGCGCCTCCGCCTCCCTCGAGGCCAATGGAGCCGGCCTGTTCCTCGGTGGTAACGGCTAGCTGCTGGGGGTCCAGGTCATCTGTGCCCTCGCGATGATGGCCTACTCCTTCGTCGTCAGCGGCCTCACCGGTCTGGTCATCAAGAAGACGATGGGCATCCGTGTTTCCACCGCCGACAAGGAAGAGATCTCGGCATGAAGCTCATCACCGCCATCATCCAGCCATCGGCACTCGACACCGTCCGACTCGAACTCGCCAAGGCCGGAGTCTCTGGTCTGACGATCTCCGAGGCCGCCGGGTACGCCCGCCAGAAGGGTCACACCGAGGTCTACCGAGGCGCGGAGTTCACCATCGACTTCCTCGAGAAAGTCCGCGTCGAGGTGCTGTGCACCGACGAGGAGCTCGAGAACGTCGTTGAGACGATCTGTGACGCGGCTCGTACCGGGGAGATCGGTGACGGAAAGGTGTGGTCCAGCGACGTCCAGGATGTCATTCGGATCCGCACTGGGGAACGAGGCCCTGCCGCCATCTGATTCGTAACCCAGGCTGGAACAACAGCTCAATTTCGAGCAGCACCCGCTGCGCCGTCCTTCTGAGGGCGGCGCAGGACTGCTCCGGTCACGGTCTGGCCTTGTCAGACCTCATTTCGTCAGCTGATGACGTCGCCGCGGAGAACACCATCACCGCTGCTGACCTCGCGGCAAGGTCCGCCGCCGAAGTCAGCGTCTGACGGATCAGAGCAGGTCGACAGCCTCCTGAGCCGCGCGAGCACCGGCTCGCAGCGCGCCCTCCATGTAGCCGTTGAAGGAGGAGGCGTACTCGGCGCCGGCGAAGAGCACCCTGCCCAACGGCTGGGCGAGGATCGGGCCAGTGGCAGTCCAGAGGCTGGGAGCGAAGTGGGCGCCGTGGCAGCCACCGGTGTAGGGCTCGGAGAGCCAGTCGCGGTCGAGGTATTCGATCGCGGAGCGGGGAGCCTCACCGAAGGCGGACTCGACGACCTCCTCGAAGGCGCGCTGACGCAGACTCACCGAGAGTTTGCCGTAGCCCGACGCTTCGGTGCCCTCGAAGAAGCCCATCAGGACTCCCCGGCCGGTCTCGTCGTCGGAGGTGTCGAAGATGACGCGAACGGCACCCTCGTCGGCACCCATCTGGCCGGAGGCTCCGGAGGTGCGCCACCACGGGCTGTCGTAGACGAGGTAGGCCTTGATGACATTGCCTGCGGGTACCTTCTCGGCCATCTCGAGACGCTCTGCCGGAAGAGCGGGATCGAACTCGATCTCCTTGAGGAGACGCGGAGGGACGGTAACGATGACGCTGCGCCCCTGGTACTCGGTGCCGGCGGACGTCGCGACGGTGACGGTGTCGTCGTCTGCGTGGATGGAGCGGACCGGGCAGGAGAGCTTGAGGTCATCGCCGAGACGCTCCGCGAGGTTGCGAGCGACCTGGGCGACACCGCCCTTGACGCGCTGCTGCTTGAGCCCACCGTTGACGGCGACGAGGGATTCTAGGTCCACCCCGGAGTTGGCCTTCGTCAGACCATCAAGAAGTGTGGTGTCGTCGGGAGAGACCCCGAAGGCACGCCGGAAAAGATTGGTGATGTATTCACGTCCGGCGTCCGTACGCACATTCGAGACCACCCACTGACTCAGGGACTGATTCAGCCACGTACCGTTCGCCGTCGTCCAACTCTTGTTGTTGGCAACGCGATCGGCCAGACGGCGGAACCTCAGCAGGCCCTGACCGAGGTCAGACAGTTCGAAGGGGCTGAGGGTGTGAGCAGAGCTAGAGGAATTAGTGACGTGGGAGACCCGTCCGCGAGCCTTGACGACGACGTCACCCTCGGTGGAATCGACCAGTTCAAGGCCTTGGGAGGCGATGAGGGAGCGAAGTTCTTCATGGCCCTCACTGACCCATTGGCCGCCCAACTCGATGACCTGCCCATTGGACAACTCGGCGTTCTCGAGGCGCCCACCCACTCGGGAGCGAGCCTCCAGAACCACCACCGAGTGCCCTGCGGATGCGAGTTCTTCGGCGGCCGTCAGTCCGGCAAGGCCTGCGCCGATAATGATGCTGTCGTACATGCGTCCCCTTGCAATTCCGCTGTACGGCCGAACCGAGGAGTCAGGCCGCGACCTACGAATCGTGGTGCCTCGATCGTACCGGGCCACCCTGACGCATTGCGCGTAGACCCTGTTCGACACCCCGGTTCGCCCTTCCTGAGCTGGCGAACGCGAATCGGAGTTGAGCGGCGGGGATGATCCGTGACGTCTGCGCAGGAAATGCGCCGCAGTTCTTAGGTGGCAACCACCTGTATGCAGCATCCTCGCTGGCTTCGGTGATCGTCATGGTCGTTGAGTATTGTCCAAGACTTCGGAGTGGACCCTGCAATTGTGTCGTCCTCACAAGGTGCAGAACATAGTGCGGGCACGTCAGGAGGCCCAGGACGGCACTGCCGGCGATCCACTGGGTAAGCCGGCATCAGTTCCACTGACACCTACAGGAGAGCCATGACCCTTGATCGCACCATCGCCCACGCCACACCGCTCGACAACGCCGATCTCATCGACGCCTGACTCGCGGCCATCCCCGTCGACGCCAACCGTCAGCGCATCTCCGACCTGCTCAACGAGACCTTGCGCACCCACCCGAATCTCGTCCTGGTGTGGAAATGGAACATGCCGATGCTCACTGATCATGGCTCGTTCATCGCGAGCTGGAGTGCCTCGGCCAAGCACCTGGCCCTGGCCTTCGAGGCAGCGACCCTTGATGCCTTCACGGAACGAATCATCGACGAGGGCTACACCAGGTCCAAGAAGATGTGGCAGGTGAGGTGGGATCAGCCGGTTCCATGGCCACTCATCGACGACATGCTCGGGCACGCCATCGAGGCCAAGAAGGACTGCACGACCTTCTGGGCGAGGTGAGGGGACTTTTCACAAGGCCGTGTCGACCGTGTTGAGACCCAAGTCGTGCCAGGCGGTCAAGAAAGCTCGGTCGCCAGATACGGCGACCGAGTCGTCCTCACAGACACTCAGTGCGGCAGCACAGTGGACGGAGTCATATCCACGCAGCCGCTGCTCTCTCGCGATAGTGCACACCACTTCGAGTAGAGGATCACTGATCTTGACGACGTGTCGACATAGGCAATCATCGTCGCTGCAGTTCGACGAGATCGCTCATCATCGCTCCGGCGTCCACCGGATGTGGGAGACGAGGCTTCCCGACCCGACAGGGCGTGACCAAAACCGTCGGCAATCATGATTTCCAACTTGGGATACTACTCGACGGGGACCAGTCGGGCGACTGGCTTGCCGTGGTCAGTCGCTGCGATCGTCTGACCGTTCCTGACCTGCGCAACGTGTTTGTTCAAACTGTCACGTGGTTCTCTAATACCCACTTCCATGACAGCCTCCCCATGTGGCGCTTTCCTTGTCTTCAATTACGGCCACATCAGTCACGGCGTCGTCAACGGGTCGGCATGGGGTGCGAATTGTCCGTCGTCCGAGGCAGGCCCAAGGTCTCATCGACAGTGAGACCGTCCGGCAACGCGTGGGCCACTAGCAGGACGAGACTGTCCTTGCGCCACTCGTTGATGTCAGAGACCATCACACGACTTGACTCCTCATCGACCCCATTGAACGGCTCGTCGAGGACGACGACGTCGAACTCCCCCGTCGTGCACATGACGTACCACAGCCGTTTCGCGGTTCCCGTCGACAAGGTGGATGTGCGGTAGTCGAACCACTCGTCGAGGCCGAGGTCCTTGGCGCGCGCCACCGGTTCAGCCCTGTCGCAACCTGCCAATCGAGCGGCGAGAGTCAGGTGATCAACCATGCTCAGACTGGGATGTAGTGACGGTTTGGCGCGACACACTCGTCGTCGCGTCCGCAGTGCAGGGTCCGACGCCTTCTTGCCACAGACGATCAGGTCGCCCTGAGTGGGACGGAGGTAGCCGGAGATCCCCTCGATGAGGGTCGACTTGCCGGTCCCGTTTGGTGCATCGAGCCGCACTGTCGCGGGACCTTGGACATGGAACGACAGATCGTGGACAACCGACCGATCCGGGGAATACCCGAGGGTCAGGCCAATGGCCTCGATGGCAGGGCGAGAACGCGTTGTCTCGTCAACCATGTTGCACCTCCCAGAAGGACGAAGGTCAGAATGAAGCCGATCCAACCCACCCCATGCATGGCCGTCATGAGGATGACGACCATCATCGCTGTGGACGCCAGGACACTGAGCAAGCCGACGGACGTCGAGGCCGGAACCGTACCGTCTGGAAGAGCCGCGTCACTGGCCACGACAGCAGCAGCAACCCAGGCGCACGCGATCGATGCCCAGACGACGAGCAGCGGGATGAGGGCGTCACCGCCCAGCATGCCAGCTGCCGCTGCGACAGGTGCGACGAGGAAGAGACCAAAGAGGACGGCAACGCCCAGGGGTGCGATTGCCAGGTGCATCGGGTTGGCTCCCAGCTCCCACGCCATCCTCCAGCGTGGCGCCAGTGCCGCGGGCCCGATGCGTATGGACAGCAGGTCCGAAACCACCAGACCAAGGATCAACAGCAAGATGGCCGAGAGCTGATTGACGATCCGCGCCGGCAGATTCACACCCACGCCGCCCAGCGCCATAACAGCGATGGCCATGACCAATACACCAACGCTCCACACAAGGAAGACAAGGCGAGCAAGTGCGGCCGCAACCGGAACTGGTGACAGGTCGCTCATGACCACGCGCACCCACGGGCTGATTCCTCTCGACCGGCGCAGGTGGACCCTGGCCTTTTCATGAGACACACTGTTTCGCACCAGGAAAGGGGCAGATCGCAGGGTGACGCATCCGGTGACCGCCGCGGCGCCAGTTGCGACCGTCACCACAGCGACACCGACAGCGACCCATGTCCAGGTGGGCCCCCGCATGGCGCGAGGATGCTGAAGACTGGCCTCAGCAACCCATCTGACGACCAGAGCAAGGATGACTCCAGTAGCAGCGCCGCTGCAGGCAGCCATCACCTGGCTGGAACGATGAGAGTCGTTGAGTTTCGCGGCAACCCATGCCGTGATGGCCACCATGCCCAAGGTGGTGGCGACCGGAATCACCACCAGAGCCCCTACTGTGGTAGGCGGCATCCCCGACAGCGAAGCTCGCAATCCGGCACCCCAGGAGAGCCCCGCGACGACCGCGGTCGTGATCACGAGCCTTTCCAACATTTCCGCCACAACGACACTGAACCTCGAGATGTCCATGGCACGGAAGAACTCAGCACATGGATGGTTCGTCAGCCGTATTCGGCGGGAGGTCAGCGTCTCCCTGAAGGCATGAAGGATGAGGACGTACAAGCCAATGACCAGCGGCAGTGTGACTCCGACAACAACACCGCCTTGGGCAAGCCGACCGACAAGCCAGTCGAATCCCACGACCGCGACCGCCACTGCCAGCGCGAATGCGAGGAAGGCGATGAGAATGCGCATCACTCGATAACCCTTGAGAGAGAACCCCCACCCAAGGGCATCGAGGGAGGAGGCATCACAGATATCATGCGCCGCCCGGAAGGTCGGTGCGTTCACAGGCGATCCCTGGTCCTCTGAGAATCAATTTCCGCCTGAACCATGACCGCGACCGTTGCACAGCAAACAGCGATGACGACAGCGGGAACCACCATGTACCCAGCAGCGCTGAGTTTTCTCCCCAATGTCCCTTGGCAGGCACCAAGACAGATCGCTCCGCTGAGGAACGCGGAAACATCAAGTCGAAGGTGTGTCCCCGGGCGGATGACCACCAATACCAGCAACGCCGCAACGACAATGCCGACGATGCCCACTATGACGCCCACGACTTGCGGATCCCTGACCAGCGTCATCACCGCAAACACGCCGAGGGTGACGGCCAGAATTCCCGCAAGAATCCGCCGGGAACGCATGTACAAAACCTGCATAAATGCTCCTCATTTCCTCACAGCACGAGAGAAATCGCACCAACCGCAAGCAACAACGCAGCTGAGGTTACTTTTCCACGTGTTCCAGCCCGGCCCATTGCGGGCCGCCTCCACGTCCACACTATGGTGGCAACCGCGACCGCGAAAAGCCAGACGAACGTTGCCGGATACTCTTTCGGCGCGGACACATTGGCAATCAAGGCAACCAACTGCACCGGGACCGTGGCGCACAGCCCGACGAAAACCGCAGGACCCAACCCGGTCTTTCCGTCGGCGCCCTTGTCCTCTCTGACGGGCACCATGGTGCCCTGAAGAATCTTCTCGTCCACCACTGCACACAGAAAGAGATACAGCCCTTGGAATACGGTCGAGAGAATCATTGCAAAGACTATTCCGAGACGGACGGCAAGCTGAGCAAGCGCCGGGTCCTCGAGACCCGACGTGTGGCCTCGTGTCCAGCCGACCTGGCTGATGCGATCAGCCAACTGGGTCCAGAGGCGAATGGCAATGAGAAGACCTGTCATCACCACCGCGATCCACACGACCGCTCTATCCGTTTTGAGACGCCCGACAGCATCGGAACCATGGTTCGCTGATGCGGAACTCATGACGTCAACCATTTCTTGACTGGATGATCGCCGCCTCGAGCCCAGCCCCCACGACGATGAGGACCAACGAGACGGCCAGAAGGACCAATGACTGGCGCAATGGGGCGAAGTAACGGGTGACAACCTTCTCTTCCGCGAGAGATCCCGAAGTCAGCACCGCGGTGCCGACTGGCAGTAATCCAGCCGTCGCAGCCAACAGATATGCCAGGATCTCGACGATGGCATAACCACTCACGGACCACAGCGCCATCGTCAGCCCAACTTCATTGGCAGCTGCCGCCGTGCTTGCTCCGATCAAAAAGCCGAGAGAGGCGATGCCGACCATCGCAATTATTCCGATTGAGATGACGCCTGCATATAAGCTCAGGACAACCGAGGCATTTCGCACAAGGATCGAAATGAAGAGCGAATCTCCGGAGCCCCCGAGGGGCTTGCCAAGCATACCCCCACCTCCTGGTATCGCTCCGTCGAGCGTGCCGAACGCGATTACTGCCGACACCGCGAAGATGGCGAGCGCACAGAGGAAGGATGCGATGAAACCGCAGTTCCTCATGTGCACCCACCTTCGACAAGAGACGGACATCAGGCGATTGCGACCTTCTTGCCCCACTTCTTGATAGCCCACTTGGCAGTGGCCACGGCGGCGCCAGCAATGCCACCGGAGGCGACGGCCATGGCGATCGACAGCGCGGCACCACCAACCGAAACCGCGTTCACGATCTGGCTAGCCACAGAGGTGGAAAGACCGAACATACCGGCAATGTAAGCGCCAGTGAAGGTCGACAGCACAACGCCGATAACTGCGACCAAAGCAGCAATGCCGACGACCTTCGCCGCCAACTTCATCCACTCATGCGGAAAGAGGACCATCGCTCTACCCGATACCGAGCACCGGACGACCACCCCTAGTGACCTTGAGGCCAGTACCCCCACAATCCTGGCCTGTCGGATGATCCCCACTGACCACGCCAAGAAGCCCGCAGCGATCACTCACCTGACCAAGGTCGTCAGTGGCCCTCGCGTGTTCGCAGCGGTCACCACCGCGACCGTAGATCACCACGGGGATCCATCGGCAAGACAGGGAGCCGTCGTCATTTCCTGACGACCCATGCGAGCATTCCTGGCCGGGCGCTCATGGAGCCAACTACGGGAATCGAACCCGTGACCTACGCTTTACGAGAGCGTCGCTCTACCGACTGAGCTAAGTTGGCACGCCTGCCATGGCAGGCTCGCAAGACTATACCGGCATGATGACCTCGTCGCGAAACCGGTACGCTTCTTTCTGGAACACCACGCGCCTCCCGCCTGTCCACGACTCGCGATAGCGTCATCCTCGTGACCAACGACAACGCACACACCACCCACCAGATGGGGTCAGAGGTCGACGAGGTTGCCGACCACCACTGGGACGCCATGGTGCAGGCCAGCCCGATTCTTGCCACTGCCCTCGGCCTGGATCTCAACCAGGACGAGTACGACGACCTGTCCCCCGCAGGCATGGAGGCCCGGTACCAGCTCGTCATGGACACCTTGGACCGTCTCGACCAGGCCATGCCTGCCGACGACACCGACAGGGTCACCGTCTCCGCCATGCGCTCCAGCCTGGGTCTGGAGGCCGAGAGCCACGACAAGGGATACGACCTCCTCACCCTCAACGGCATTGCCTCGGGCGTCCACGAGATCCGCGAGGTTTACGACGCGATGCCCACCGAGACCCCCGATCAGGTGTCGACGGTCGCACGTCGTCTGCAGGCCATCGGCGCGGCTCTCGACGGCTGGCTGCAGACCCAGCGCGCCTCGATCGATGCCGGTGTCGCGCCCGCCATCCGTCAGGTGAACCTTCTCGTCGAGCAGATCACCTCCTGGACCGGCGACGGTGGATTCTTTGACGACTACCTCAAGCGGACCGCCTCCGACGACCTGCCCGACTCCGTGAAGTCGGAACTTGCTGAGGGCATCGACGCCGCCAAGGCCAACTTCCGTCGCACCGCAGAGACCCTCGCCGCCGAGATCGCTCCGCTCGCCACCGAGACCGACGCCGTCGGCATCGACCGTTACCGTCTCGCTTCTCGTCAGTTCGTCGGCACCACTGTCGACCTCGCCGAGACCTACGAGTGGGGCAAGCAGGAACTCGCCCGCATCGAGCAGTTGCAGCGCGAGACCGCCGAACGCATCCGTCCAGGAGCCAGCGTCAAGGAGGCCATGGCGGTCCTCGACGCCGATCCGACTTACCAGATCTCCGGCGTCGAGTCCCTCAGGACATGGATGCAGGAGCGCGCCGACGAAGCCATCTCTTCGCTGGACGGCACCCACTTCGAGGTTCCCGAGCAGGCCCGTCACATCGAGGGCATGATCGCCCCGACCCACGACGGAGGCGTCTACTACACGCCTCCGTCTGAAGACTTCTCCCGTCCCGGCCGGATGTGGTGGTCGGTGCCAGAAGGCGTCGACACCTTCACGACCTGGCGAGAATTGACGACCGTCTACCACGAGGGCGCCCCGGGTCACCACCTGCAGACCTCATCGGCCATCGCTGCTCGTGACGAGCTCAACTCGTGGCGACGCAATTACTGGACGTCTGGTTACGGGGAGGGCTGGGCCCTCTATGCTGAGTGGCTCATGGCTGATCTGGGCTACATGGACGATCCCGGTCACTTCATGGGCCTGCTCGACGGGCAGTCCATGCGCGCTGCCCGCGTCGTCCTCGACATCGGCCTGCACTGCCAGTTCGAGGCCCCCGAGGAAGTCGGCGGCGGCGAGTGGGACTGGGACAAGGCCTGGACCTTCTTCAACAACCACGTCTCCATGGACGAGGGATCGGCTCGCTACGAGGTCAACCGTTACTTCGGCTGAGGTCAACCGTTACTTCGGCTGGCCCGGCCAGGCCCCGTCGTACAAACTCGGTGAGCGCACCTGGCTGGAGCTGCGGGAGGCTGCGAAGGCCAAGAACCCGAACTTCGACCTGAAGGAGTACCACACCAACGTCCTGCGCATGGGTGCTCTGCCGCTGGACGTACTGCGTCGAGCGGTGCTCTCCTGAGGACTCATGCCTGAGATCCCGCCAGCTGGCCACGAGGTGGCTGGCGGGACCGGGGCCTCACATCAAGGATGTCGCAGGCACAGGGCGCCGACGTACCCGGTGTCGTGGCTGAGCTCATGTCGCACTGACACCCGCGTCAATCCTTGCGGACAATTCGTACCGGGCTTGACGACGTCCTTGACGTAACGGGCACCGTCCTCCTCGCATGCCACCCTCGGGACACGTCCGTCGTCGACCCGTGCCCCGACCATGACGCAGTGCCCGTCAACGGCTTCCAGATCGTTCCATGCGTGGGACCGCCACGCCCACTCCAGGGCAAGGAGTGCGCCTGCGAGCAGGGCCAAGCCCGTGACACGCAACACGATGCCAATGACATGGCGCTGACCCAACGTCATGAGCGATCCCTCCTCATGACGACAAGGGTAACGACGTCTCCCAAACCTCCCGCCGGGCTCGCACGTCTGTGCTGACAGCCGTCACGAACAGCGGATACCGTCGCACCAGGACGGCCTGCCGCCACACCCCTACGTCAGCAGACTGTCTTGTCTCTGGGGACCTTCGCGTCATTGACGTAACTCTCGACGGCCTTCTTGACGCATTGGTTACCAAGCTCCCACGCCGAGTGCCCGGCACCCCGCCAGGTCAGCAACACACCGGACTTGAGCTGGTCAGCCATCCACTCGGCCTGCTCGTAGGGGGTGGCAGGATCACCCGTGGCACCCAGAACCAAGATGGGTGCCGCCCCCTGAGCCGTCAGGTACAGCTGGTGAGCCGGGTGGGCCGTCCAGACCTCACAGGTCGGCGTCATCCCCAGAGCCTTGCCGAGGGTCGGCGCCTTGGCTGCCTCCTTGGGCCACTCCTTCCGGACGTGGTTCAGACCGAAGTCAGCCTGATCCAGGCAGGAGATCGCTGGGAAGGCAGAGACGATCGTCTCCCACTGACCATCCTTGCCACGCCCGTTCAAGAAATCGGAGGCTGTCAGCAGGTAGCTGCCGTTCCCGTCCTTCATGGCACCACGCAAGGAACCCGCCAGGTAGGGATATGCCTCCTTGCCCGAGTACAGGAACAAGGCGATGCCAGTCGCTGCCAGACTTTGCGTCAGGGTTCGGTTCTCGACCTTCAACGGGTGGGAGTCGAGATGGTTGAGGAAGTTCAGGGTGGTCTTGCGGACCTCGGCCTCGTTCTTCCCCAGCGTGCAGCGCTGCCCCTGTTTGGCGCACCACTTGGCGAAGTCGCCGAAAGCTCGGTCGAACCCGACGCTCTGGCTGACGGTGTCGTGGTTGGTGATGTTGACCGTAGAGTCCAGCACCATCTGCCCGACTCGCCCCGGGTACAGCTCGGCATAGGTCGCACCGAGGAAGGTGCCGTACGAAATGCCGAGGTAATCGAGCTTCTTGTCGCCCACGAGATACCGCAGGTAGTCCAGGTCCCGAGCGGTGTCGATCGTCGAGACATGATCCAGCAGCTCGCCGGAGTGCGCCCTGCAACTGCGTGCGAAATCCCTCGTGCCGCGGCCGAGCGCCTTCCACTCGGCCTCATCGTCGGGGGACGCGTCAAGGTTGAAGAAGGCGTCCATCGTCTTCGCCGGGCCGCAGTCAACGTGGGTGGACTGGCCGGTTCCGCGCGGATCCCACCCGATGACGTCGTGGTTCGGGAAGGCGGAGGACTTGAAGCTGTCCATCATCTCCTGGCCGGAACCGCCAGGGCCACCGGGATTGACGAAGAGGGTCGCCTTGGACGACGACTCCGCTGGCTTGCGCTTGAGGGCCAAGGTAATCGCCGGACCATTCGGATCATCCCAGTCCAACGGCACGAGTACCTTGGAACACTGGAAGTTCCCGCAGGCATGCCACGAAATCTTGCGCGACAGGTATCGGTTCATCCCCTTACCGGCTGGCGGCTTGCTGAACTGCTTGTCGTCCTGCGATGCGGGGTGCATGGTCTGGCGGTCCGGGCTCTCCGGACCCTCCAAGTGGGCATGGGCCTTGGGATCGAACGAAGCGACCGGAGGGTTCGGGTCAGCTTTCCCCTGGGCCGGCTTGACTGACGCCGTCACGGACGGCGAGGGCATGGGGCTCGGGGTGGCGGACTGCTGGGTCGGCGAGGCGGATTGAGTGATCGTCGGCCCCGAGGTGGGCTCCTCAGTGGTGCAGGCTGTCACCGAGAACAGGGAGCAGGCGACCAAGGCCGCGGCAATCGTGCGTCGTCGCGGATCGCGTCGAGTCATGGGGACCTCCTGGGTCTGGCATCTTTGCGCTCCCCTTGCAGCCGGCGTCGTCCAGCTGTCGAGCAGGCCGACACCAGCGGACAACCCGGACCGTCCGGGCCGCTGGCTTCTCCCAGGGCAGCCTCGAAATCGGCGTAATAGGGAGACTCGTAGCGCAGGCAGCACATGAGTTTGCCGCATGCCCCGGTCACTGCCAAGGGATTGGACGCCATCCCCTGCTCGGTGACGAGACGATTCGGCACCGACAACGGCTCGGGCAGGAAGGTCGCGCAACACAGCGGACGGCCACACGCCCCTACCCCGCCGACGGCTCGGGCGGTGTCTCGGCCGCGCAGCTGACGCAGGTCTATGCGTGCGTGCAGCCGTCGCGCCAGTGGCCCGACGATGGTGGCGAACTCAACCCGGTGGGGAGCGCGGAAGTACACCGCGATGAGGCGATCATCGTCGGACTCCACCAGGTCGATCGCCAGGACCTCCATCTCGACGCCGAGGTCCTCGACGGTGCGCCGAGCGGTCTGCAAGATCTCATCCCGGTGGTGTCGGTCCTGGGCCGCCGCGGCGACGTCCTCGTCATCGGCGACACCTGCGCAGACCGGCAGGGCCCCATCAAGAACAACCTCTTCCGGCCCCCACACACACCGACACACCAGCGGGCCGTCAGGGGTGGGGTAGAGCAGCCATGAACCCACCTCGACGTCGAGAGTCCCGACGTCGAGGTGGAAAAGTTGTCCGTATTCGCGGAAGGCGACCGCTACGACTCGGCTCAGTAGCCGGCCTCCTCAGCCTTCGCAGCGGCACGGCTGCGCCGGTAGGCGGCGTCAATCGACCAACCACCGGCGCCCAGGAAGAGCAGCAGAACACCGCATCCGGCTAGCAGGAGCTCCAGTTCCCCCTTGAAGCCCATGGTCTTGAAGATGGCGAAACTGCCCCAGAAGATGAAGGTCAACGCCAACACCATGATGATGATGACGCCGACTCCGGCGATGCGGGTGAACAGGCCGAGGATGATGCACACGGCAGCAATGCACTCGCAGATGCCGAGCACCCATACGCCGGTCTGGGCGTATCCGCTGGGCAACGGGAGAGTCTGCACGGCGCGCAGGGTCAGATCACGCTGGGTGAGGTGCTGGAACCCGTGGATGCCCAGGATACCGCCGACGACGATGCGGAACAGGAACATGCCCAAGGAGGCCATGGCCTTGTCGGTGGTGCGTTTGGGGGTCGGCTCAGCCACTGGCTCCGGCTCGGGCTCGGCATGGGCGGCACGACGCTGACGCTCAGCCTCGATCGCCTGACGGTCAGCACGCTCACGGGCACGCTGATCAGCCAGCTCACGGCGGCGACGCTCCTCCTCGAACTCACGATCATCAACGACGCGGGTCTTCTCGGTGTCGGGACGGAATACGTCGTCGTCGATGACGCTGGTGCGCTCCGAGTCCGCCGAATCGCTGGGCTTGATGACTTCAGTGCGGTTGGCATCGGCATCCACGCGGGAGGCCCCCGTCTGGATGACCCGGGTGGTCTCGGCGTCGGTGGAGTCCGCTGCAGTCCTCTTGATCGCCTTGCTCACGCTCAATCCTCACGACTTGGGGACCGCACCGAGGATACGGTACGGCACATTCACACTGTGCCACGAAAATGGCTCCGGCAGCGGTGCAACACACCGTTGTCATTCACTTCGTCAGGCCTTGACAAGTGGGATTCGCCAGAGAGCGAGCTGCTCCCGTCATGGCGATGAGGAGAGTTTCCATCACGAGCAACGGGGTGACGCCGTGCTCGAGGGAGTTCCTCGCGTCCAAGATGGCGTCGATGGTGGCAACGGTGTGTTCGGGGCTCTGGGAATGCGCCACCCGGTGCAAGGAGGCTGACCAGCCGGCATTGACCAGCCGAGCCCCTCGCAGAGCGTTCTCCTCCTCCGGACGTACTGCCCCGGTCTGGATGGCCAACACATCGCGGTGATAGGCGGTCAGCTCCGTCAGGACGCGATCCAAGGCGTCCCGCTGAAGTCGCTTCGACCGCGCGGCCTGCTGCTTCTCCAGATCCCGGATCGCAGCCTGTGCATTGCGCGGACGAGCCCCTGCGGAACCAAATCCCAGGGCCTTCTCCAGCTCGGCGCGCTCGGAGGCATCGGACTCAGCGGTGGCAGCGGCGGCCTCCTCGCTGGCCTGGTTGACGAGGTCCTCGGCTGCTTGCAGGCAATCCCCCAGGCTCCGCAGCCGGGTAGGGAGCTCACCGATGGCGTTGCGGCGCGCTCGAGCCTCCTCATCGCGAGCCAGATGGCGTGCCCGGCCGATGTGGCCCTGACCAGCTCGAGCAGCCTCGGCGGCCATCTCAGGGGGGATCCCGTCACGTCGAGTCAGTAGGTCTGCCACAGCTTCGTCGCGCGGGGTGGCCAGATGGAGACGTCGACACCGAGACCTGATCGTCACGATGACGTCCTCAGGAGTGGGCGCGCACAGCAGCCAGACGGTCTTCGGCGCTGGCTCCTCGATGGCCTTGAGCAAGGCATCCGCGCCTCGTTCGGTAATGCGATCCGCGTCCTCGACGACGACCACCTGATGACGACCGTGCGCCGGGTTCATCGCCGCTCGTCGCACCAATTCACGCACTTCGTCGACACCGATGGACAGCGCCTCGGTGCGGACCAGGGTGACGTCCGGATGAGCGCCTGACAAGGTGGTTCGGCAGGCATTGCATTGTCCGCAGCCGTGCTCGGCGCACTGCAATGCAGCCGCGAAGGCCTTCGCCGCGTTGGACCGGCCCGATCCTGGCGGTCCGGTGATGAGCCAGGCATGGCTCATGGCGTGGGAGGAGCGACCCGGTTGCGACTCCGCCGCACGGCGCAGCACCTCGACGGCCTTCTCCTGACCCACGAGATCGGCCCACACACCGGTCAACACATCGCTCACGGGATCATCGTTGCAGATCATGTCGACACCTTCGTAGTGACGGCGTTCGATTGCTCACCGGTCGAGGAGTTCGCTCACCTGCTTGCTGACTGCATCGCGGATCTCCTCACGACGCTTCCGAGCGTTGAGGACGAGATAGCGCTCTGGGTGAGTATCCGCAAGGTCGAGGAAGTGTTGGCGAACCCGCCGGTGGAACTCCTCACCGGCCGCCTCCATACGATCCTTGGCGGCAATCTTTCCGGCCCCCTCGGAGGGATCAACGTCGAGCAACACCGTCAGATCGGGGACGAGGCCAGCCGTCGCCCAACTCGCGAGTTGGGCCACCTCCTCAGGGTCGAGGACGCGCCCGGCCCCCTGATAGGCGATCGTCGAGTCGATGTAGCGATCACAGACGACGACCTTGCCCTCACGTAGAGCCGGCATGATCACCTGCTCGACATGTTGAGCCTTGTCAGCGTTGTAGAGCAGGGCCTCGGCACGCGGGCAGATCTCCGCCGAGTCGGGGAACAGCACCAGTTCCCGGATCCTCTGCCCGAGCCCGGAGCCACCGGGCTCACGGGTCATGAGATGCGAAATGCGCTGACTCGTCAGCCATTGGTCGAGTAGCCGGGACTGAGTCGTCTTGCCGGCACCGTCCCCACCCTCGAGGACGATGAAGAGGCCGCCCAGATCGCGTCCGGTGCGAGTCTGCTGATCAGTCATGGAGAGCCTTCAGAATCTTGCGACGATGCTGTGGCCAGTCGTCCCGGAACGATTGCCGGGATGCGGACATGGCCGCCCGAGCCCGCTCCACCTGACGTCCAGCCTCGAAAGCCTGCTCGGGAGACATCTCGGAGACGTCGACGTCCTCGGTCACGTTGTTCTTGGTCCGGGCCAGTTCCTTGACGACCGGGCGCAGCCGCTTGGCCACCTTCTCGGCTCGACCGGTGTCAAGGATGCCGGCGACTGCGGCAGCATGACGGGCAGACGTCTCGGCGGCCGCCCATCCCTGGGAGTCCTCGATGTCGTCGCAGACTGCCACCGCATGAGCGACCGACTCCTTGAGCATGCGCTTCATCGTCGAACGGGCGGGCAGATCGGGATCAACAGTCACACGCGGCGACCGCGCCGCCGCCGTCATCTCCTCGAGCAGCTGGTAGTACTCACGGGGCAGGCTGTGGATGCTGATGTGGCTGGGGTCCAGCTTCATCATCCGCAGACACAGATCCCGGGCACGATCGACCCATGGCGGATCGAGCAGACCCGACATCGCGTCAAGGGCCTCCGACAGCGCATGAATCTCCTTCTGGACAGGCCGAATGGACCCATGAGTGCCGTCGTGGATGCTGGGAGCCGAGGTCGTCACCGGGTCGTACCCCATGCCAACCAGGTCAGTGCGGTCCGGGGACTCGGGAAGGACGCGCGGCTCGGTACGTTTCGTCTCAGTCGACCCGAGGTCCATTCCCTGGCACCGCGCGGCCAGGTCCGCCTCGACGACGTCGCGCAGTCGCCCGGCCAGCTGGGCCGACACCCACGCCTGCGTACCGGCGCCGTCATGCAGATGAGGACGTGGGTAATCGGTCAGGGCTCCGGCACCCGGGCCCAGGCGGCGCAGCACCGAGGGATGACGGGTGACGGGCACCCCGCCCAGAGCGAAGATGCGGTTGGTGAGCCATTCCCGCTGACCCTCCGTGAGACCCCGACGCGGGTTGATGGTCAGCTCGCGAACCCTCGACGTCGTCACCCCGGATTGGACGACGGCAATCCGGTCGTCGCGGATAAGGGCCAACTTGGTGGAGTCAGGGGCCTCCAGCATGGTCTCGTTGCGCTCCCAGGACAGGGCCGCCACCGGACACAGGGTCGCCCCACGCAGGAACGGACGAGCCAGGCAGGCGAAGTCCCGGGGCAGCTCACCGGCCGCGTCGAGGGCCACCGACCGAGCAACCGGAAGCCATGACGACCATTCCGGAGCGTCCATGTACCACTCCCCCAGCCCGTCGACGACGCGGTGAGCGATGACGATTCCCGATCTCAGCAGTCGGTGGTCCGGGGAATCGAGCAGGGTGACCTCGCACTCGATGGTGCGACGCGCCCCGACAGTGGCGACGGTGGTGTGCAGGTCGGCCGGAACCGGTCGAGCAGCCGTCCACGCCAACTCGAAGTACAACGGTTCGGTGCTTCCCGAATGCCACGCCGTGGTCATCTCAGCTTCCTGACGACGACTTCGCAGCTGCCTTCTTCATCGTGGTCGACTTGGAAGACGTGGACCTCGAGGTGGACTTGGTCGTCGACTTCCTCGCAGTGGTCTTGCGGGTGGTCGTCTTCCGCGTCGTCCTCTTCTTGGCCGGGCCCTTGGCCCTCTTCTCGGCCAGCAACTCCTGTGCGCGCTCGGGGGTGATGGCCTCGACCGAGTCGTCCCTGCGCAGGGTCGCGTTGGTCTCGCCGTCGGTGACGTAAGGGCCGAAACGGCCGTCCTTGACGACGATCGGACGCCCGGAGGTCGGGTCCTCGCCGAGCTCACGCAGCGGCGGCTTTGCGGCCGCGCGACCGCGTTGTTTGGGCTGGGCGTAGATGGCCTCGGCCTGCTCCAGAGTGATGGAGAAGATCTCCTCCTCGCTGCCCAGGGAGCGCGAGTCGGTGCCCTTCTTGAGGTACGGGCCGTAGCGTCCGTTCTGAGCGGTGATCTCGGTGCCGTCGGCGGCCGTGCCCACCACGCGTGGCAGGGAGAGCAGCTTGAGAGCATCGTCGAGGGTGACGGTCTCGAGATTCATCGACTTGAACAGGCTGGCGGTGCGCGGCTTCACCTTGCGCTTGGTGCGACGCTTCTTGCCGTCCTTGGTGGTCGTCTCGACGACCTCGGTGGCCTCGTCGTCGTCGAGCACCTCGGTGACGTAGGGACCGAAACGGCCATTGCGGGCCACGATCGGACGGTGGCTGTGCGGGTCCAGCCCGAGCTCGCGATCCTGACCGTTCGGGCTTGCCAGCAGCTCCTTGGCAGCCTTGATGGTGAGTTCGTCGGGGGGAAGGGCGTCGTCGACGTTGGCCCGGTTGCCCTCGGAGTCCTCGACGTAGGTGCCATAGCGACCCACCCGGACGACGACGGAGTCTCCGATCGGGAAGGTGCAGATGGACCGGGCGTCGATGTCCCCGAGCTCGGTGACGAGCTGGTGCAGTCCTTCGTGGCCCTCGGCGGGCGTCGGGACGTCACCGTCGTCGGACTTGGTCTGGCCGAAGTAGAAGGCCGAGAGCACCGCGACGCGGTCAGCGTTGCCGCGTGCAATCTGATCGAGGGTCTCCTCCATGTCGGCGGTGAACTGGTAGTCGACGAGGTTGGAGAAGTGTTCCTCGAGCAGCCTGGTGACGGCGAAGGCCAGCCAGGTCGGAACAAGGGCCGATCCCTTCTTGAAGACGTAGTCACGGCTGGTAATGGTTCGGATGATCGAGGCGTAGGTCGACGGACGGCCGATCTCCAGCTCCTCGAGTTTCGCCACCAGACTGGGCTCGGTGTAGCGGGCCGGCGGACGTGTGTCGTGACCGTTGGCCGTCACCTCGCGCGGATCCAGGTCCTGGCCCTGCGAGAGCTGGGGCAGGCGCTTCTGGGCGTCGTCGGAGGCTCCCTCGTCGACCGACTCGACGTAGGCGCGCAGGAAGCCGTGGAAGGTGATGGTGCGACCGGATGCCGTGAGGGTGGCAGTCCTGACGTGACCGTCGGCAACGCTGATCGGGGAGGACGGGGTGGCGCCGATCGTCACCGAGAGAGTCTCGCCCTTGGCGTCAGCCATCTGGGAGGCCAGGGTACGCATCCAGACGAGCTCGTAGAGCTTGAACCTGTCGCCGGTCAGGCCGGTCTCGGCCGGGGTGCGGAAGTGCTCGCCGGCGGGACGGATGGCCTCGTGGGCCTCCTGGGCGTTCTTGACCTTGGAGGCGTAGATGCGCGGCTTGTCCGGGACGTGGTCGGGACCGTAGAGCTCGGCGGCCTGGCTGCGGGCCGCACGGATGGCCTCCTGGGACAGGGCCACCGAGTCGGTACGCATGTAGGTGATGTAGCCGCCCTCGTAGAGCTCCTGGGCCACTGACATGGTGCGCTGGGAGGTGAAGCCGAGTTTGCGGCCGGCCTCCTGTTGCAGGGTCGTGGTGCGGAAAGGAGCGTACGGACGACGGGTGTACGGCTTGGACTCGACCTTGGTGACGGAGAACGAGGCCTTCTCCAGGGCCTTCGCGATGGTGGTCGCGGTGGCCTCGTCGAGGCGGCGCACCTTGGAGGTGAGGTCGCCGTGGGAGTCGAAGTCGCGTCCGGCAGCGATCTTGGTGTCGTCCAGGGCGACGAGACGAGCGTTGAACTCATCGGACTTGGCGGCCAGAACGGCCTCCATGTCCCAGTAATTGGCGCTGGTGAAGGCCATCCGCTCACGCTCACGGTCGACGACCAGACGGGTCGCCACCGACTGCACACGACCGGCGGACAGCCGCGGAAGCACTTTCTTCCACAGCACTGGGGAGACCTCGTAGCCATAGAGACGGTCAAGGATGCGTCGGGTCTCCTGAGCGTCGACGAGGTCGGTGTCAAGTTCACGGGTGTTGGCGACGGCCTCGTTGATGGCCTTCTCGGTGATCTCGTTGAAGACCATCCGGCGCACCGGAACCTTGGGCTTGAGTTCGTCGAGCAGATGCCAGGCAATGGCCTCTCCCTCGCGGTCACCATCGGTGGCGAGCAGAAGTTCGTCGGACTCCTTGAGCAGGCCCTTGAGCTCACGGATCGTCGACCGCTTCTCCGGGGAGACGACGTAGATGGGGGTGAACTCGTCGTCAACATTGACGCCGGTGCGTGCCCAGGACTGACCCTTGTACTTGGCGGGCACCTCGGAGGCGCTGGTGGGCAGATCTCGCACGTGACCCTGGCTGGCTCGCACGGTGTACTTGGGCCCCAGGTACCCGGCAATCATCGTGGCCTTGTGGGGTGACTCGACGATGACGAGGCTCTTGGTCGGTGACATTCCTGCCTTCTCCGTTGACGTGATGTGGGCTGCCCCGAGGAGGACGGTCCGCGGCCCAATGTAGCGGCACCGTCGCCGGTGGTCGCGCGTCAACCGTAACAACAGCCGTCGCATCGAGCACCTCGAGTTCGCTCGCAACGAGAACACCCTGCCCCCGACGAGCCTGTTCGGCCAGCCTGTTTCGGGCTGGACGGCAGGAGGTCGGAGGCAGGGCGCGTTCACATCCTGCGAGAAGGTCTCAGGCCTGCTTGGTGAGCTTGATGTGCCACTCCTCCGGGCCCTCGGTGAGGTACTCGATGCCGAGGGATCCATTGATCTGCTCGAGCTGGCTCAGCAGGGGCAGCGGATTGTGTGGGGCGATGAGGACCATCGAGGCGCCCGGCTGCAGTTGGGCGAAGGCACCGATGACGGCACCGTGGCGGATGGCGTGCGGAATGGTGCGCACGTCGAGCTCGGGCAGTCCGGCATTGCTTTCACCACAGCTGCAGTGATGGGTCTCGGTGAGGGGGATCTCCTGGTGATCGGTCATCAGTTCTCCTTTTTGATGATTTACTCACCAAAAATAGCGCACCGAGGAACACCCCTGCCACCGGGGCTAGAGTGGTCATCGTCCACCGGTTCTGAAGGACTCAGGCAGCCTCGAGGATGCCGTGACGCAGGCACTCGCGGACCAGCGGGAGCACCTCGGCGAGGACGTCCTCATGGTCGACCTCGAGGATCGCCGAGACGGCGCCGGTGATCTGTCCCAGGGTGAGTTCCCCGTCGCAGGCTCCCAGCACCCCACCGGAGGCCGTCGTCATCTCCACGGCACGGCACAACCCTCGACGCTGACGCAGCACGATGTGCTCCGGATCGGTGGCCCCGGGGCGTCCGGTGGTCTCGTTGTCGACGTCAGAGGCAATACGCCAGCGCCGGGCCACCAGGTCCTCGTCACTCAGACGAGCCCAGGTGACGGCCTGGGCTCGCTGGGCCATCGTCCCTCCGATGGGTTGTGCGACCTGCCAGGGCCATTCCTCGAAGGACAGATCCGGCTCGTCGCGACCAGCCTTCGTCAGCGTGATCCAACCCAGGGAGACACCGGTGACGTCGAGGGTGTCGAAGTAGGACAGCCACTCGTCGTAGCGAGGACGCCATTGAGGGGATCCGTCGAGGCCGGCATCAGTGAGCCACGTCTCGATGTATTCGCAGACGTCGAGGTGTTCCCGCTCGACAGCCCACAGGTCACAGCCAGTCCCCTCGACCCAGGTGGCCAGTCGCTCGGACCACGGCTGATCTCCGATGTGGGCCCAGTTGGCGAGAACCTGAAGCATGCCGCCGTCGTTGAGGCGGGCAGGGGCGCCACGGACGACGGCTTCCACCAGGCCGTCGCCGGAGAATCCGCCTTCTCGGTAGACCAGACGCTGACCGTCCGGGCTGGGAGGGGCCATGACGTATGGCGGATTGGTGACGATGAGGTCGAAAGTGTCATCTCCAGCAGGGTCGTAGAGGGACCCTTCCCGAATGTCCACGTCCGCATGGGAGAGACGGCACGTGAGTTCGGCCATCTGAAGGGCTCGTGGATTGATGTCAGTGGCAACGACACGGTCAGCGTGGCGAGACAGGTGCAGGGATTGCACGCCACATCCACAACCCATGTCCAGGGCGCTCCCGACATGGGTGGGAACGGCCATCTGGGTCAGGGACACCGATGCCGGCGAGACGCCCAACACGTAGTCGGAGCGGGTTTTGGTGATGACCCTGTCCAATCCCGGGGTGAGGTCGGAGACAGTCCAGCCGGAGGCGCCGTCGTCGGGAGAACCGTAGGGACGCAGGTCGACCAGGGCACGGACCGTCGGCCCGTCGACGCTCACGATTCCTGCCTCGGCGAGGGTCTCCAGTGGCAGTGGCGAGAGCTGCTCGGCGGGGACCTGCTGTTGAAGCAGCCAGAGCCGGATGGCCCCAGCCAGCGGATCGGTGCGACCCACGAGGGCCCGGGCGGCCGGGGTGGTGCTGTTTCTCGTCAGTCCGAGCTGCCCGGGGTCCCCGATGGCGGCCATAACGGGGTCCGTGAGGAAGCCGATATCAATGAAGGTGTTCCGCAGCTGTTCGATCTCGTCGGCGGTGAGGTGTCTGCCCATGGTGGCAATCTTGGCGCGTGGCCGTTCCATCTGTCCCGTCGATACCCGACGGCAGGACTGTGTCACGACTGCTGGCCAGCCCCCAAGTGGTGCACGTCGATCATCGTGACGCTGCGTCTGGGCGCACCTGTGAGTGGCCGTCATGGCTGCCCGAGGATTGTCGCAAAGCCGTGGAGAAGGCCGGCATCTCACACCCGTGGGAGCATCAAGCGCTGCTAGCAGAGTTGGCGAAAGCCGGACACCACACCGCCATCTGCACCGCAACGGCATCTGGCAAGACCTTGGCCTACCTGTTGCCCATCATGGCGGCGACGGCGTCGACGACTCCGGTGCTGCCTGACCCGCCCACCCCGAATCTGTCGGCCTCCCTGCGCGATTCCCTGAAACGCAACAGCGCCTTGTATCTGGCCCCGACGAAGGCCCTGGCCCACGACCAGGACCGGGTCTGTCGCAAGATCGGGCCGCGCAACTGGTTGGTTTCCACCCTCGACGGTGACTCCGACGACGCCGAGCGTCGATTCGCCCGGGAGCAGGCCCGGTACGTCCTCACCAATCCAGACATGCTGCACCACACAGTGTTGCCCTCCCACTCCCGGTGGGCCTCCCTACTGGGAAGTCTGAGGTATGTCGTCATCGACGAGGCACATCGGTACCGCGGGGTCTTCGGGGCCCACGTGGCCCAGGTCATCCGTCGGCTTCGCAGGCTCTGCCGGATGCACGGGGCTGATCCGGTCTTCCTGCTGTCGAGTGCGACGTCAACGAATGCGGCTGAGGCCGGGGCGCGTCTGCTCGGAGTGGAGAAGGTCGATGTCGTCGACGAAGACTGCTCTCCTCATCCGGGACGCGACGTCGTGCTGTGGCAGCCGGCCGAGTCGGTGTCCAGCGACGCCACCGGGTTGGTGGCGGACCTTGCCGACGCCGGGATGCAGACGATCTGTTTCGTCGCCTCACGGTCACTGGCAGAGGTCATCTCTGCCCACGCCCAGGACCGGGTGACCGGTGGGGCGCGGATCGCCTCCTATCGCGCCGGATACCTGCCCGAGGATCGTCGAGCCATCGAAGCCGGGTTGCAAAACGGATCCGTGCGAGCCGTGGTGGCGACGAACGCCCTGGAGCTGGGGGTGGACGTCTCGGGGATGGACGCCGTCGTCATCGCCGGATATCCCGGACGACTGTCGTCCCTGTGGCAGCAGGCCGGTCGCGCCGGCCGGTCCGGACGTGACGCCCTCGTCGTCCTCATGGCCCGGGAGAATCCGCTGGATCAGTACCTCTTCAACCACCCAGAACTGTTGTTCTCCTCGTCGGTGGAGTCGACAGTCCTGCATCCAGACAACCCTTATGTCCTCGGTCCGCATCTGGCTGCGGCCGCCCAGGAGGCCTACCTCTCCCCTGCCGACGAGGAGTTCTACGGGTCAGCCTTCGCCGGAATGTGCGAGATGTTGGCAGCCCAGAAGGTGCTGCGACGACGTGGGAATCGGCTGTTCTGGACCCGCCCGGGGCGAGCTGTCGACGCCATCGACCTGAGATCGGCAGCTGGCAAGGGGATTGACATCATCGATCGGTCCACCGGTCGAGTCATCGGGGTGGTCGACGAGGCCGCCGGGGATCGAACGGTTCATCCGGGAGCGGTGTACCTGCACCAGGGCGACCAGTGGTTGGTCGACGAGTATGACCCCGCCGAGCACCACGCCCTGGTGCACCAGGGTCTGCCGGGCTACTGGACCCAGCCACAATCGGCGTCAACGGTACGCATCATCCAGGAGGAGAAGCGCCGAGATTTTGGGCCGGGCTATGTGGCATGCGGGCAGGTGGAACTGACCGAACAGGTCGTCGGATATCTGCGTCGCGACGAGATCACCAATGACGTCTGGGACTCCACAGCCCTGGACATGCCCACCCACACCATGATCACCCAGGCGTGCTGGTGGGTCATCCCTGACGAGGTCGTCGACAAGCTGGGACTGGATGCGGTTCATCTGGCGGGGGCGGCTCATGGTTGCGAGCACACCGCGATCGGGCTGTTGCCGATGTTCTCGCCGTGCGATCGGTGGGATGTCGGCGGGGTGTCGACGGTCATGCTGCCCGATACCGGGGCGTGCACCATCGTCATCCACGATGGCCAGGCCGGTGGGGCTGGTTTCGCGCAGGCCGGTTTCGACAAGGCCGAGGAATGGTGGCATGCGACCGCTCTGCGGCTGGCCCAGTGTGAGTGCGAGTCGGGGTGTCCTGCCTGCGTCGTCTCGCCCAAGTGCGGTAACGCCAATCAGATGCTCGACAAGGCATCGGCGGCCGCGTTGACAGCGGAGATGGATCCGCTGGGAACCTGATCCCAGTTCAGACGTCGCCTGCCACCCCGGCAATACCTGTCGGATCGCTGGACGATGACCGCCGGTGCGGCGATGGAGTCATCCCCCAGGGTCTTCGACCCTTCCTTCGCATGAGCGAATTACCTACTGAGAATGGCACGCAGTGACGACGGTGATCCGCCCCAGCTCCATGACGAGGTCACGAATTACTGCGGTATCCGTGCACGATCACCTGGCTGATCATGACCCCGACGTTGGGGACGGATCACTGACGGTCTCGACGTCACACGTGTTCTTCCTTGCCAACCTCCTGTTTCCGGCTCACTCGATCGGGCCGGCTCGAGAGGTTTTCACCACCGTCGTGGGCATGCCAGGCAACTCCCATCCGCGGTGGGGCCTCATCCCCACATCGACGATGACGGTGAACCCCGTCGGTCCACCACGCACCTCACAAGCCATCAGCTGAGCTCCGTTCGCCCGCACCGTCTGATACGCGACCGGACATCCCGACTCGCCGAGGGCTTCAGCTCGTCCGGCCGCCAAGGAAGCCATGTCGGCCACCTCCTCAGCGCGATGACCGGCCGACCACCATCCCGTCACCAGGATGGACAGCCAGACCGCCGCGATGAATCCCACCCCGGCAGCCGCCAGTATCACGGTTCCCGAGCCTCGTTCCCGGCGCGCATCGCGACCACCGGACGAGCGGCGATGACACCACCTCCTCATGACTCCCCCGGTTCCATCGGCGAGCGCGCCTGACCGCGCAGATGAACCGGTCCGAGCCGTCCCAGGGACCGATTAACCTGGACCGTCACCTCAACCCAGCCACCCGAGGACCTGGTTGACACCTGCGCCCCGGTCGGGGCGTGTCTCTCGGCCTGACGTGCCGAGGCTGTGTCGCCACGAGCCACCTGGCGGGCCACCTGGGCAGCCGTCGTGCGACAGGCATCCTCGACGACCACCAGCCCCACCACCCAGCAGCTGGCCACCACGACCAGGGCTGCCGTGATGAGACTGACGGCCATCTCGACCGTCACCATTCCCCGCGACGCGTTCTGTCCGGATCGCCGCGAGGAGCGACCCGGCGTGGCGGACGCCCGTTGACGCCCACCACGACGAGTCAGCCTGATCACGGCAGCATGCCTCCGGCCTTGCCGATGATGCCGACGACCAGCTTGAGCAACTTAGTGAAGACCTCCTGGTGAGTGACGATCTTCAACATCACCAGGGCGAGGGCGACGGCAGCAAGAATGCCGACGGCGTACTCTGCGGTGGCCATGCCGCGATCGATGAGTTTGTTGCGGGCTGCTCGGTATCGTCCCCGAGCTGATGGTTCCACCGCAGCTTCGGTTGAACCAACCAGGTCGAGGGACCTTGCAGAGATGACGGGTTCAGTCGTTGGGTTCTTCTCAGACACTGTCGTCTCCTGTCTGTTCTTGCGGCCGGACCACTCCCGACCGAGGTGAGGCCCACGCCTCACACCTTCAGTTGTCGTCTGAACCCTCGAGATCCGTCACCTTTTTCATTTCTGTGGACAACCCCCGCACGACCGTCTCAACCCCTTGTGGATAACCACTTTTGCCATGGACATGACGATGCCGGCCGCACCCTCAAGCACGGCCGTCACCCTCGTCACACCACCCCGAGCACCATCCCGGCGATGATCGGCACCACCCCAACCAGCAGGAAGGCTGGGAGGTGACAGCAGACCAGCGGGCCGATGGCGTCGACGCCGGCCTTGCGTGCCTTCTTCCCCGCCTGCTCGGCAGCAGCGATCTGCAATTGCGCGGCGTGGGCCGACAACAGCTCACTGACACCCTCGCCCGAATCAACGGCTCGTGAGACGTCCTGAGCCGGATCTCTCCACACCGGCGCCGACGCGAGGACGCTCCAGGCCTTGGAATCCGGAACCCCAGCAGCCAGGGATGACGCCAACCGGCGCAAGTCCTCAGCACAGGGCCCGTCCAAGGATTCCGCCACCGTCGTCACCGCCGATCGCAAGGGCAGGCCGGCCTCCATCGCGCTGGAGAGCATCATGAGGGTTTCTGGCAGTTGGGCCGCCCTCCGCTGCTCCTCCCGCCGATGCGCAGAAGACTCCAGCCGCCCAGATCCCCACCACACCACGGCTCCGGCAGCCCCGGCGACCACTACTGCCACCGGGAAGGGCCAGGAAACTGCGGCCATGACCCCGCACCCGGCCGCCAGGCCCGCCACGACCCGAACCTCGAGAGCGGGGGCCCCGCTGCGAGGGGCAAGCCAGGCCGGAGAACGTTTGCGAGATTTCGTTCGAGATTCCCCCGCTGGTAGGACGATCAGCCAGGCCGCTACTGCAGCCATCACCATCGCTGGAATCAGCGTTCTGTCCACATCGATGTCCGTCATGGCAGGGCCTCCCTCGCCACACGATCCGCCAGGGACTCGCTCCACAGCACCCCGACACAGGCCAGCAGGGTCGCACCCACCAGGCAGGCCCTCCCCAACCAGGTGGTCGTCAGGAAGACCGTCGGGCGCGCCCCGACGAGATGTCCCATGAGCAACCCGACGAAGGGCAGCAGGCCCATGATCCGTCCAGACGCCCTGGCCGCGGCGAGTTCGGAGTCCAAGGTGGCTTCCAGGCGAGCCCGCCGAGCGGTTCCTTCCGCCACTGACTTGGCAGCTGGGGCGAGTGGAGCACCCGTCGTCGCGGCCAACTGCCAGGCATGGGCCAGGGGCACCAAACCCGCCATTCCCGGTTGACGGGCGGTCGCGATGAGGGCGTCGGGAACACTTCCTCCCACCGCTTGGGCCCTCTTGGCCCGGGCCAGCACCTCGACATCGTCAGCAACGTGGTCCAAGGCCATGGCCGGGATCTCCCCGACCGACACTCGGCCTGCCAGGGCTCTCGTCGCCCGGGCCACTTCCTGTCCGCCTCTGAGAGTCTGGGTTCGTCGTCGCTGTCTCCGCACGACGATGAACACCGTCCCTCCCACTGCAGTGGCCATGACGGCCCACACCACACCGCTGATGCCACACACCAACCCGACGGCCACAATCCCGGCCGGCACCACTGACCAGGCTGGCGGGCGTCGTCCCTCTTGTCGTCTCATGGGAGGCGGGACCACCATCCACACCGCCACACCCATGAGGGCCGCGGCCGCCACGATCATCATGGGGCCACCTCCGTCCCCAGCAGCTCGGACAATCTCCCGGCACCCGCACCGAGGCTCGTTGCACCATCCGCGTCCCATCGCACGGCTGGCAGCACAACTGCTCGACCGTCGACGTCAGTGAAGACGCCGATCTCGGCCACCCGTCGACCTGACGATCCCCGTTCCAGGTGGATGACGGTATGCAGGGCTGCGGTGATCTGGGCCGAAGCCGCGTCTCGCGACAGGCCGCCCAGGGCGGCAAGGGCCTCCAGACGAGCTGGCACCTCGGCCACACCGTTGGCGTGCACCGTCCCGCATCCGCCCTCATGACCCGTGTTGAGAGCCATGAGGAGGTCCCGCAGTTCGGCACCTCGCACCTCTCCCAGGACGATCCGATCGGGCCTCATGCGCAGGCACTGCCGCACCAGGTCCGTGAGGGTGACGGAACCTTTGCCCTCGGAATTGGCGGCCCGAGCCTCCATCGACACCCAGTGCGGATGGTCTATCCAGATCTCCCGGGAATCTTCGACGATGATCAGCCGCTGATCCGCTGGCAGACTCGTCAGCATTGCCGACAGCAGGGTCGTCTTGCCGGTTCCGGTGCCTCCAGTCACCAGGAAGGCCAGCTTGCGGATGAGGATCTCGTCGATGATCTGTCGGCACCCCGGGGTCATCGATCCCCAGGCCACCCAATCGTCGAGGGACAGGTTACGTCGCGATGGCACGCGCAGGCTGAGACAGGTTCCCGGTCGGGCCAGGACGTCGAGGACGGCATGAACTCGGGTGCCGTCGGGCAACCGGGCATCCACCCACGGGTTGCCGTCATCAAGACGACGTCCCACCGCAGCTGCCAGGCGCACCGCCAACGCCCGCACTTCCTCTGGTCCACTGAAGGTGACGTCGGTCAGTTCCAGCCCCTTGCCGCGGTCGATAAACACTTGGTCCGGGCCGTTGACCAGGACATCCGTGACCCCATCGGTCACCAGGAGAGGCTCCAGACGGCCCGCCCCGGTACTGGTCCGACGCAGCTCCTCGACGACTGCCAATACCGTCTTGTCAGAGGCCACCTGCCCGCAGTCGAGGATGGCGTGGGCGACGTCCATCGGCGTCCAGTCACGGCCAAGACCTGCCAGCCGACGACGCACCTGCTCGACCAGCTGACGGTCTGGCTCGTCGCCGCTCATGCGCACATCACCACCTCAGCCAGCTCCTGGCACCGGCGACGCCATCGTCGAGATGCCACCACCCACGGTGCCTCGGCGTCGCCCTGCCCACGAACCAGACGGCGGTCATCCCTCACCACGACGTCCGGTCGGACTCCCAGTACCGACTCGATGTCCTCGTCACACATCGATCGCCCAGGGCCACGCCTGACCACCAGCAGGTTGGGCAGGTCCTGGCCTCGCGCGGTCATGACAGACCTGAGATCGGCGGCGACCACACCGACCCTGACGTCAACCGACACCTCCGGGGCCGACATGTGTCCTGGATCCACCACGACGAGATCGTGATCCCCCGCCAGGGAATCCACCACGGCCCGGCGCGCCGCTGGAGGCACCTGGGCGCCCACCCTTCCCGCGCTGACCACCTCGACGCCGTCAATCGATGGCAGGTGGGACCCCAGATCGGTGGTCACTCCACGCGCCGAGGCCAACTCAGGCCACCGCCACCCGTCCGTCCTCTCGATACCCAACAACAGATCGATCCCGCCGGCGTGAGGATCGAGCTCGACCAGCCCGACCTTCATCCCTGATCTCGCGGCAGCCCATGCCAGTCCGACCGCCAGGGTGCTCACCCCGGTGCCGCCACCACTCGAGTCCACCTGCACCACCGTGGCCTTCGCGGTCGCGGCCATTTCGTCATGGAGGATCTCGGTGAGCACCTGGTTGGCCCGCGGCACGACGATGACGCTGGCCGACAGTCCTGCCGACCACCGTGCAGCCTCCTCGGCGTCGAAACCGACGACATGGGTTCCCGGCCGAGCCGACAGGCCCCAGGCCATCACTGTCCCGGCCATGTCGGCACCCACGAGCAGGGGGCCGTGACGCGACCATGCCCGCGCCACGATGTCCCGATCTGCCACGACCTCGACGACAACCCCGCCACTGGCCGCCACCGACCCGACGACTTCGGACAACCGGCTGTCTCGACTCACCAAGGCCACGGAGTTGGCGTCCGGGGCAGCGTCCTCGGCGGGCTGGCGCAGCGCCAGGTCCCGTCTTTCTCCAAGAATCCTCATACCTTCAGTTGTCGTCACAGGACGCGAAATCTGTCACCGAATCCTGGTTCTGTGGAAAACCGTGGCGAACCGCCGAGGAACCCCTGTGGACAACCCGGCCTCAGCAGTTCCCCCTACAATCGGGCCCATGGCAGTCACCTCCACCCCGCGTTTCCCCAGCGGCACGCTCGAATGGCTGACTGCTGGGCGCCTGGAGCCGGGTAGTCGGGTCATCGTGCTGTGCCCGACTGTCACCTATTGCCGGGCCGTGGCCTCTCACGGGGTCGACGTGCTGGCCGTCCATCGCGACCCTGAGACGGCAGCAAAACTCAACCGGACTCCCGGCGTCATGGCTGTCTGCGGATCGCCCGAGTCCTTACCCCTCAACCCCTGTAGCTTCGACGCCGTCCTGGTACATCAGCGATTCCACGAGCTCGCTCCCGGACTCGTGCTGCCCGAGGTCGCCCGCGTCCTGCGACCCAGTAGCGTCCTCGGTGTCTCCTGGCTGGTGCGTGACGACACCGTCCCGTGGGTCAAGAGGCTGGCAGCCCTGTTGCGCACTGTTGACGAAAGCGCCATGAGTGGCGATTACGGCACTGAGTCGGTGCAGAAACTCGTCTCCAGCAAGTACTTCCCCGACGATGAGCACACCACGAAGCGCCTCTGGGTTCCGGTCGATCGGGATTCCCTCATCGCCATGGCGGCCAATCTTCCTGCTGTCCAGGACCTCGACACCGACTCTCGCTCCGAGCTGCTGACCAAGGTCGCTGCTCTTGCTGACGATTCCGCCGGCATGAGTGGTCTGAGACTGCCCTACCAGCTGGAATGCTGGCGGGCTTGGGTCGATCACGACGAACTCACCACCCCCATCCGTCCTGACGACAACGGGCTCACCATCACTCTCTGACGCCCACTCATGGCGTAACGACACCGTCAGTCCACGAAATGAACATCGATGGGTGACGTCACACCCACTTGGTACCATTTTCAACGAGGTGTGCCGGGAAGTCTGGTCGGCGTGACCCTGTCCCCTATCCCCGCTGAGCCTGTGGCGCGGGTACGCGAAAGGCATTTATGACAGATTCCCACAAGAACAAGCGACCTCACATGAGCATCCTGCGGCCAGTGACGGGCCCCAACGCCCTTCACCTGTCCGACATCTTCCGAAACGAGACCACCGGCGGCATGCTCATGCTGGCAGCCACGGTCGCAGCCCTCTTGTGGGCCAATTTCGGTCAGCATTCGTACCACTTCTTCCGCGAGTTGACCGTTGGTCCTCTCACGATCGAGGGGTGGGCAGCTGACGGTCTGCTGACGATCTTTTTCTTCATCGCAGGCCTCGAACTCAAACGAGAGTTCGTCGAGGGTTCACTGTCACGACCCGCCGACGCCCTGGTTCCCATCGTCGCCGCCGTCTGCGGAATGGTGTTCCCGGCCGGCATCTACACGTTGTTCAACCTACTGTCCGCCGACGGACATCCAGCAGGTTGGGCCATCCCGATGGCCACTGACATCGCCTTCGCCCTGGCAGTACTGGCCATCGTGGGATCTGGACTGCCACAGGCCGTGCGAGCATTCCTACTCACACTGGCCATCGCCGACGACCTCGGTTCCATCATCGTCATCGCGGTCTTCTTCTCCAACGGAATCGACATCTGGTGGCTCCTGGGCGCGATCGTCTGTATCTCCCTGTGGGGAGTCATGCAGCACTTCCACGTCGACAACGGCTGGTGGTACGTCCCGATCTTCATCGTCGGGTGGTGGTGCATGCTGCACTCCGGTGTCCACGCCACCATCGCCGGTGTCGCTTTCGGTCTGCTCACCCGCACCGAGGAGGACGTCCTCGACGACCCCGTCGACCGTTGGCAGCACAAGGTTGAGCCGTGGTCCGCTGGTGCCGTCGTCCCCTTCTTCGCCCTCATGAGCGCCGGAGTGCAGGTTAGCAAGGAGACCTTCCTCGGTCTGTGGGCCCACCCCATCTCCCTGGGCATCATCTGCGGCCTCATCGGCGGCAAGGTCATCGGCATCACGTTGGGCTCCTGGCTGACTGCCCGATTCACCTCTGCCGAGCTGGGTCGAGGCGTCGTGTGGCGCGATATCATCGCGGTCGCCATGCTGGCCGGCATCGGATTCACCGTCTCGATGCTCATGACCGATCTGTCCTTCCCGAAGAACCACGGTTTCGCCGACGAGGCCAAGGCCTCCGTGCTCGTGGCCTCCTTCCTGGCAGCCATCCTCGGAGGTGCCCTGCTCCATCATCGCGGCAAGAGGCACAGCTTGTGGGAGGAGAAGCATCCTCACGAGGTTCCGGTGGCTGCCGGCACCTCGAACAACGCCGACTGACCCTGTTCCCTCGACGACAACTCGACCCGAATACAGCAGATCGAACCGATTCCCGTTAGGCTGAGACCATCATATTCATGACGCGGAGGCATCCCATGGCAGACAAGCTCCCGGTTGGCGACACGATCGACAACCTCAAGACGGACGGCCAGAAGTTCGTCCAGGACTCCAAGGCCTTGGTGACGGCGGAGATCAAGCCTGCAGCCAAGCACGCCGGGATTGGTGCCGGCATGTTCGGCGGTGCTGGCTACTTCGGCATCGTCGGCGCACTGCTGCTCTGGCTGTGCGGCGCCTTCGCCTTCTCCCTCATGTGGCAGCACATCGGTGACTGGAGCATCCTGCTGTCCCTGGTCGTTGGTTTCGCGACAATGGCCGTCGTCATGTTCATCCTGGCCGGCATCCTTGCCCTGGTCGGCAAGGGCCAGATCTCCCAGGTCAAGGCCCCTACCGGCGTCGTCGACGAGGCCAAGTCGACCCTCGCGGCTGTCAAGTCGGCCGTTGCCCGTGGCAAGTACAACGCCACTGCTCGCAGCAGTGTTGATGCCAGCGAGGTGTCCTCGCATGCCGCGTCGGCAGCCACTGGTGTTGCCGCTCCTCGCCGCGCCAGCGGCGCCACGGCTACCCGCCACTGAACTCAAAGTTTGACGCTGGCCCTCCCACGGCACTGTGGGAGGGCCAGCGTCGTTTTGTGCACCTTGATCTCGTGCTCTGACCTCGAGGATCAGGGGATGTCGTCGGGAGTGGTGCCCTCCGGCAGACGACGAGCCCCCAGATAGCCCTCCGGAATCTCCACCACGCGCTCTCGGTCCCACGGACGCGACCAGCCACCGCGGTCGAGCAAGGACTCGAGGACGTGAGCGGTGAATCCCCAGACGAAGAGGTCCGGCAGCACGAAAGCCGGCCCGCGATACCCCGACGGGTGACGGGTCGTGGCCCGAGCGGCCGGATTGGCCAGGTCTGCCAGCCTGACGCGCTGCACCAGGGCGACCTCGGCGGGATCGACGACCCCGACGGCCCCTTCTCCTCCCCAGGTCGCCACAACGGTGGTGACGTCGGACTGGCTGGCTGCTACGTGGGCCGTCGGGAGCACTCCCCTGACGGTGACGAGGCCTCGGTCCAGCCCGACCTCCTCACGGGCCTCCCGCAGAGCTGTGTCGACGATGGTGTCATCAGTCTCCTCCGCGCGTCCCCCCGGCAGGGCGACCTGGCCGGCGTGGTGACGCAAGGACAGCGGGCGTCGCGTCAGGATGATGTCATTGTCGGTCTCACTGACGAGGGCGAGTACTGCTGAGGACTGTCCACCACCAGGACGACGTCCCACCGAGAAATCGGGATCGTTGCGGCCCAGGCTGGCGATGAGGGTACTCAGATGACTCATGACGGCCTTTCGAGAGCCTTGTCGATAGCGGAGTTGAGCTCCTGCTGGGAGCGCCACTGACCGCTGTGGCGGGTGACGATGGTGCCGTCCCTGACGATGAAGGTGACGGGGACCCCGCTGACCTGCCATGCGCCTCGGATGGTGCTGTCAGGATCTTGAAGCTGCGGGAAGGCCAGGCCGACCTCGCCGGCGAAGGAGATGGCCTCGGATGCGTCGGACTCGGCGTAGTCGACCCCGAGGAAGGCGACCCGGTCGTGATAACGACGGTAGGCGTCTGCGATGAGAGGGGACTCGCTGCGGCAGGGTCGGCACCACGACGCCCACACCGTCACCAGGGTTACTCCCTTGGAGGTTGCCCTGGCCATCGAGACCGTCGGTCCCTCGCCGAGGCATTGCAGGCCGACGTCAGGCATCGGCCGACCTTCCGCGGCCGTCCCCGAGGTCTTGGAGATGGGCCCTGAGGACAGATGGGAGCAGTCTGGGACGCCGACCTTGTTGCGTTGATGGGCCATATCGGCGTCTCCACCGCAACCAGCCAGCATGGCGACGGCCATCACCGCGCCGAGAGTGACCGTCTTCTTCATCGTCGCGGCTCCCTGACGAGGGTGGCGGCCTCCTCGGGGTCGGTCGGTCCCTCACCGTAGGAGGGACACCATTCGGCCACTGGGCAGACCCCACATGCTGGGCGTCGGGAATGGCAGCGACGACGACCGTGCCAGATGAGGCGGTGGCACAGCATCACCCAGTCGTTCGGGTCGAAGAGGTCGGCGAGATCGGTTTCCACCTTCGCCGGGGTGGTCGCGTCGGTCCAGCCGAGTCGGCGCGACACCCTCATGACGTGGGTGTCCGGGGTGATCCCGGGGACTCCGAAGGCATTGCCGAGGACGACATTGGCGGTCTTGCGGCCCACGCCTGGCAGGGTCACCAGGGAGTCGAGGCCTTCCGGGACGTCGCCGTCGAACTCGTCAACGAGTTTTGCGGCCATCGAGACCAGCCGCACCGCTCGGGTCGGCCCGAATCCCAGGGGTGCCACGACTGTCTCGACCTCGCTGACGTCAGCGTTCGCGAGGGTCTGTGGGTCGGGCCAGCGGGAGAACAGGGTGGGAGTGACGGTGTTCACCCGTCGGTCGGTCGTCTGGGCTGACAGCACGGTGGCGACGAGGAGCTGATAGGGGCCGTCGTGGTCCAATTCGCAGCGCGCATCCGGATAGGCCTCGGCCAGCAACCTGGCCACCTCGTCAGCGTGCTCCCTACACTGATCCCGACGCACTGAGGTGGTGGATGTGGCTGCCATGATTCCAAGCATAGAAGGAGAAAATGACCCCCGTGCCATCACAAAATGTGACACCTGCCACAATATAGGGACCTGCATACGGTGACTCGACCGTCGATGGTCGGACGATGCAGGTGCTCATGAGGGGAGATGTTCGGATGGCAAATGTGGTGGCAACAGCGGCGACCCAACCGTTCTTCGCAGCTCTCGGCCCCGCCTCGGCCGCCCGGATCATGGCGATGTGTGAGGCCTTGGTCTGTCCGCGAAATACGGTGATCTTCGAGGCCGGCGACCCAGCCGACAACCTCTACCTCGTCGTCGAGGGCAAGGTGAAACTCACCCGTTCCACCACTGCCGAAGACCTCACCCCTCGAGACTCGCTGCTGTGGCTCATGGGCCCCGGTGACATGTTCGGGGAACTGTCACTGGTCGACGGCGGCATGCGCTCCACGACGGCCACCACCCTCACCCGCTGCAGCTTGCTCAAGGCACCTGGCATGCAGATGCGCGAACTCGTCGAGACCCGCCACGATGTCGCCCTGGCCATGCTGGGTCGACTCTCGGAGCGACTGCGTCGGGCCGACGACAACACCGCCCACTTCGTCTCCGGTGACGTTCCCAGCCGTCTGGCCTACACCTTGCTCGACCTGGCACGCCGGTTCGGCACCGCGAACCCGTCGACAGGTCACATCGTGGTCCGTCATGACCTCACCCAGCACGAGCTCGCCCAGGCCGTTGGTTCCTCCCGTGAGACCGTCAACAAGGCTCTCACCGACTTCACCGCTCACGGCTGGATCGCCGCACGTCCCAAAGTCGTCACGATCATGGAGCCGGAGAAGCTCGCGGCGCGCGCCAACTGAGTCCCAGAGGGCCGCACCCCAAGAGGATCCCAGACCGACGAAAAACGTCCGGGGCCAAGTACGAAACCTGGACCCGGACGCTGTGGTGATCCTTGGGCGATCAGACCTCGACGGTCAGCTCAACCTCGACGGCCGATCCGAGAGGCAGGGTGGCCACACCGACGGCGCTGCGGGCGTGACGGCCGTGCTCACCGAAGATCTGTCCGAGCAGCTGGGAGGCGCCGTTGGCGACACCGGCCTGGCCGGTGAAGTCCGGAGCGGAGTTGACGAAGACGACAACCCGGACGACGCGCTTGATGGCATCGAGTCCACCGGCAACGTCAGCGGCAGCCGCGATCGCGTTGAGGACCGCAGTACGTGCAGCCTCGGTGGCCTGCTCCGCGGAGACGGTGTCCCCCACCTTGCCGACGGCGGTGAGCTCGCCGTCGACGAAGGGCAGCTGACCAGAGGTCAGGATCTGTGACCCAGTCTGGATGGCCGGCACGTAGTCGGCCACCGGAGCCGCAACCGACGGGAGGGTGATTCCCAGTTCAGCGCACTTCGTCGTGGCACTCATCGGGACTGCTCCTGGTCAGGCAGCGGGCGCTTGAAGTAGCCCACCAGTGATTCCGGATTGGGGCCGGCGACGATCTGGACGAGTTCCCAGCCGTCGGCTCCGAAGTTGTTGAGGATCTGCTGCGAGGTGTGCACCAGAATCGGTGCCGTGAAGTACTCCCATCGAGTCATGACTTCACCCTAGCGGTTTTTGGTTGAGAGCCCTGATCGGCGAGCAACACGTCGCGCCAGCTCGTCACGTCCGGACGCTCGCGCAACAGGCGTCGCCTCTCGCGCTCGGTCATGCCTCCCCAAACTCCCCACTCGAGGCGGTTGTCCAGGGCTTCGGCAAGGCACTCGGGACGCACGCGGCAATCAGTGCAGATCCGCCTGGCTCGGCGCTGCTCCTTCCCGTCCGGGAAGAGGGCATCTGCCATACCGCGGCAGTTCGCGAGGAGTGTCCAATCGTCAGCTTCGTTGCTTCCCACGAGCCTCACGGTACGCGGTACGGATGCCTTTTGACAAGGCACGGCGCCCCCGAATCGACTGCGCATCGGGGCAAATCGTGGTATTGCTCACGCCGACGTCTAGAGTTGTGTCATGGACACCACGGCCACCATTGGTTGGGGAATCGCGGGCACTGGACGCATCGCCCGCACGGTTCTCGACGACTTCGCACACGTCCCTGGAGCACGCATTTCCGCCGTCGCGTCGAGGTCGATCGCGCGCGCCGATACCTTCGCCGATCTGGTCTCCCAGAGCCTCGGCACACCACGTCCCAACGCCCATGACTCGTATGCCGAAATGATCGCCAACCCCGCCGTTGACGTCATTTATGTGGCAACTCCACACCCTCAGCACCGCCCGATCGCCCTGGCTGCCATCGAGGCAGGCAAGGCCGTTCTGGTCGAGAAGTCCTTCGCCGCCACCGCCGAGGCAGCGACCGAAATGGCCGAGGCTGCTCGGGCCCACGAGGTCTTCGCGATGGAGGGGATGTGGACCCGATTCCTCCCCGTCGTCACCGAGATGATCGACGCCGTCAACAGCGGTGCGATCGGGGAGCCGACAGGTGTTCAGGGGGACTTGTTCGCCCTGCGCGATTATGACCCGGAGGACCGTCTCTTCTCGCCTGCGCTGGGTGGCGGAGTGACCCTCGACCTCGGTGTCTACGCCCTCGATTTCGCCATCCGGCTCCTCGGTGAACCCACCGAGGTCATCGCTCGTGGCAAGCACTTCCCGAATGGCGTCGACTCCGATGCCTCCATGCTGCTGACCTTCCCGAAGGACAAGTTCGCCACACTGGCGATCTCCCTGACCTCCGACGGCCCGGGACGCATGACGATCCAGGGCACTGACGGATGGATCGAGGTGGAGCCCCGGTTCCACCATCCCAGCCGCATCCTCATCCATCGTCGCGGGGTCATCCCGGAGGTCCACAACACTCCTGCCCTGGGACGTGGTTATGCCCACGAGCTCATCGAGGTCTGCGAATGCCTGCGGGCTGGGCGCACCGAGAGCCAGACGATGCCGCTGGATGCCACCCTGGCAGTGGCTCGCACGATGGCCAACATCCTCGACCAGCTCGGCGTCGAGAATCACGACGACACCGAGTTGCCGTCCTGATCCTGACCCCGATTCTCCCCCTGACAACGTGCATCGGGCGGCCACCTTTGAAGGGTGGCCGCCCGATGTTATGGGTCCATCAAACCTTCTCGACCTTCACGGCGAGGCCGAGCTCCTCGTCGCGGGACCACTGCTCGTCAGCCTCGCCGCGGTTGGCCGAGGTGGCCAGCACCTCGCCGGTGATCTCGTCGAGGTGCTCCTCGATTGCCACCGCCAGCTCACCGTCAGCCTGCCAGGACAGGCAGATGCGGTCGGAGACGTCCAGGCCGGCCTTCTTGCGGCTGTCCTGGATGAACCGGATGACCTCACGAGCCTGACCGGCGCGGGCCAGCTCCGGGGTGATCTCCAGATCCAGGGCCACCGTCTCACCCTGCTCGTTGAGGACGCTCCACCCCTCACGCGGACGCTCGGAGACAATGACCTCGTCAGCAGTCACGACCGCCCTGCCGCACTCGACCTCGGGCACCTCCAGCTCGACCGAGCCGTGGGAGGCCAGCTCGGAGGTCAGCCATTCTGGATCGGCAGCGGCGATGGCGGCAGCGACCTTCGGGGTGGCCTTGGCGTACTTCTTGCCGAGTGCCCGGAAGTTGCCCTTCGCGGAGTGGTCGACGAGGTCGCCGGCCGCGGTGAAGGAATCCAAGGCCATGACGTTGAGCTCGGAACGGATCTCGGCCTGCAGATCCTCATCCAGCTTGGCCAGGGCAGCACCCGAGATGAGGGCACGCGACAGCGGTTGACGGATCTTGGCCCTGGCCTCGGCACGAGCGCCACGACCCAACTCGACGATGCGTCGGGCCAGATCCATCGACTCGGTCAAGGACTCGTCGATGACGGACTCGTCGGCAACCGGCCAGGTCGACAGGTGCACCGACGTCGGGCCCCCAGGATTCGTCGTCACGAAGAGGTCCTGCCAGACGCGCTCAGTGATGAACGGGACCATCGGGGCCATCAGACGGGTGAGCATCTCGAGGGTCTCGTGCAAGGTCCACAGGGCGCTCTGATCGCCGTCCCAGAAGCGACGCCGGGAGCGACGCACATACCAGTTGGACATCTCGTCGACGAACTGGGCGATGAGGGTTCCGGTGCGCTGAGTGTCGAAGTTGTTCAGTGCTTCGGTGACCTCACGGACGAGCACGTTGGTGGCGCTAACCAGCCAGCGGTCCAGGACGTGGCGCCCGGCGACGGCCGGAGCCGCGGGAGCGGTGGCCGGGGACCAGCCATTGGCGCGGGCGTACAGGGCATGGAAGCTGACGGTGTTCCAGTAGGTCAGCAGGACCTTGCGGACTGTCTCCTGGATGGTCTCGTCACCGACGCGACGAGCGCTCCATGGGGAACCGTCAGCGGCCATGAACCAGCGCACCGCGTCGGCACCGTGCTTGTCCATGAGAGGGATGGGCAGCAGGATGTTGCCCAGGTGCTTGCTCATCTTGCGGCCGTCCTCGGCGAGGATGTGGCCCAGGCACAGCACGTTGCGATACGAGGACTCGTCAAGGACGAGGGTTCCGACGGCCATCATGGTGTAGAACCAGCCACGGGTCTGGTCGATGGCCTCACAGATGAAGTCGCCCGGGTAGTGGGCCTCGAACTTCTCCTTGGAACCGGGAACGTGCGGGTAACCCCACTGAGCGAAGGGCATCGAGCCCGAGTCCAGCCAGGCGTCGGCCACCTCGGGGACGCGGTGGTAGGTGTGACCGTCACGAGTGAGGGTCACCTCGTCGATGAACGGACGGTGCGGGTCCATTCCGGTGAGGTCGCGTCCGGCGTACTGGGACAGTTCAGCCAGGGACTCAACGCAGATGACGTCGGAGGGATCGTCGTCGTTGCGCCACAGTGGCAGCGGGGTGCCCCAGTAACGCGAGCGGCTGACGGCCCAGTCGATGTTGTTCTCGAGCCAGTCGCCGAAGCGGCCGTGCTTGATCGTCTCGGGGTACCAGGTGGTGCCCTCGTTCTGCTCGAGCAGCTGCTCCTTGACGCGGGTGGTGCGGATGTACCACGACGGTTGGGCGTAATAGATGAGGTGGGTGTCACAGCGCCAGCAGTGCGGATAGGAGTGCCAGTGCATCTCGAGTCGGAACAGGATTCCGCGCTTGTCGAGGTCGTCGCACAGCGGCTTGTCAGCAGTCTTGAAGAACTGCCCACCAACCATCGGGACCGACTCGTCGAAGGTGCCGTCGGGACGGATCGGGTTGACCAGCGGCAGGCCGTAGCGACGGCAGGTCACCAGGTCGTCGGCACCGAAGGCCGGGGCCTGGTGGACCAGACCGGTACCGTCCTCGGTGGTGACGTAGTCGGCGAGGACGACGAAGTTGGCGTCAGCAGGGGTTGGACGACCGTCGGTGGTGACACGCTCGGTCCTGGGCCACTCCAGGAAGTCATAGGGACGCTCATAGGCCCAGAACTCCATCTCGGTACCCATGAAGGACTCGCCGGTCAGGCTCCACCCCTCACCCAGCACCTTCTCAAAGAGCGGCTCGGCGATGACGAGGTCCTCGGAGACCGGGTCGTCCCCGGAGGTGGTGGCGACGGCGTCGGAACCTTCGGGAACCGGATTCTGGTGGGCGACGACGTAACGCACCTCGGGATGCACCGCGACGGCGGTGTTCGAGATGAGGGTCCACGGGGTGGTCGTCCACACCAGCAGCTTGGCGCGACCGGCCAGTGGGCCCGAGGTCACCGGGAAGCGGACGAAGATCGACGGGTCGCGGTCGTCCTGGTAGCCCTGGGCCAGCTCGTGGTCGGACAGGGTCGTGCCACACCGCGGGCAGTACGGTGCGACGCGGTGGTCCTCGCCGAGCAGACCCTTGTCCCAGATCCGCTTGAGGCCCCACCACACCGACTCGACGTAGGACGGGTTCATCGTCCAGTACGCCTCGTCCATGTTGACCCAGTAGCCCATTCGCTCGGTGAGCTCGCTGAAGGCGTCGACGTGGCGGGTGACGGATTCACGGCACTTGGCGTTGAAGGGCTCGACGCCGTACTTCTCGATGTCGGGCTTGCCGGAGAACCCCAGCTCCTTCTCGACGGCAAGCTCGACCGGCAGGCCGTGGCAGTCCCAGCCGGCCTTGCGGTCGACGCGGAATCCCTGCATGGTCTTGAAGCGGGGGAAGACGTCCTTGAAGACGCGAGCCTCGACGTGGTGGGTACCAGGCTGACCGTTGGCGGTCGGTGGACCCTCGAAGAAGGTCCACGGCTGGCCGTCCTTGGTGGCCTCCAGGGTCTTCTCGAAAGTGTGTTCCCGGGCCCACAGATCCATGATCTCGTGGTCCATCACGGGAAGGTCAATCTGCGGCGGCACGCTGTTGTACTGCCGGCAGTCGTCAGGGCGGACTGAGTTCACATCGGTCATCGCGGTGGGTGGATCCTTCGTCTCGGGTCTCCGAGGGACGAGCACACCGGATTCTCCGGGTACCCGCGGTACCACCCTCCTTGCGCGACGTCGACGACGTCGGCCTCTCGGTTCGTCGATCGCTGCCGGTTCTACTGAGGTGGTGTGTGCACGTACCCGTTCTTCCGGCGGCTCCGGGGTGATCGCCCCATCACTGCCTTGCGGTCGCAAGCATCCTACTCCACGAAAGGACGAGTGCGGCGGACCCAAGGGGCGCCGCCGTGGCAATTGTGTAGCAACGCATCGCCGATGCCACCGCAGGTGTCACCAAGGCCCATCACACACCGAAACACCACACGCAGCAGGTCGCCCACCGACCTGGTGTCTCAAGCACCGCACCAACCCAGGGCGGTGCGCTTCAGAACCCCCTCGCCGCGAGCAACTTCTCGACGACCTGGGCAACCCCATCCTCGGCGTTCGAGGGCGCCTGGTGACGCGCTGCTGCGGCCGCGAGCGGGACCGCGTTGGCCATCGCGTAGGAGTCTCCTGCCCACTCCAGCATCTCGACGTCGTTGGCCCCATCCCCGAAGGCGACGGTGTCGCGCTGATCGATTCCCAGGTGATCGCACAGCATCGCCAGACCAGAGTCCTTGGTGACCCCTTTGGCACTGATCTCCAGCATCGGCTTGCCGGAGGTGGTGACGTGGACCTCGTCGGTCATCCCGACACCGGTGGCACGGGCGGCAAGCTCCTCAATGGGCAGGCTGGGGTGACGAGCCACCATCTTGAGGCAGTCCCCGTCGAGGACCTCGTCGAGGTCCAGGGCCGGCATGTCGGAGGGGTCGCGAGAGTGGTCGGCGAAGGTCGTCAACTCTGCGTAGCCACGCTGGGACGCAAATGTGAGACCGTCGTCCTTAATCGTCAAGAAGCGGGTGCCGGGAGCAGCAGCAAGGAGACGGTGGGCGAACTCATTCGCCACGGCAGCCGACATCAGCTGGCGGAAGAGCACCGTGTGGGCCTGGAGATCCCAACAAATGGCGCCGTTGGAGCACAGTGCCCACCGGCCCAGGTCGTCCCGCCATTTCTCAATGCCGTAGATCTGCCGGGCGGTGACCGGCACCACCGGCACCCCGACCTTCTCGGCAGCACGGATGGCATCACGGGTACGAGGGCTGATGGTGCCCTCAGGGGTCAGCAGGGTCCCGTCGAGATCTGTCGCGATGAACACACTGCGAGGTTATCGGGATGCCAGTAGCTCCTCGACGACAACGGCGAAACCGTCCTCCTGACAGGAGGGAGCGCGCCTGTCAGCGGCAGCGATAGCCTCCGGCTGGGCACCGCCCATCGCGTAGGAGGTCCCAGCCCACTGCAACATCTCCACGTCATTGGCGCCATCCCCCAAGGCGACAACGTCTGCGCGATCCTCCCCGAGGAGGTGGCAGATACGTTCGAGACCGCTCGCCTTCGTCACACCTGCCGGCCCGGCCTCAGCCACTGTGAACCCGGACCAGGTGGCATGAACTCCGGGTACCTGCAGACGCTGGGATGCCTGGTAGATGTCTTGAGCAGGCACTGTCGGGTGCACGACCATGAGTTTGACAGCCTCGGTGGAACATAGTTCCTCGCGACTGACGCGGACGTGCTCGGCAGGATCATTCTCGGACTCGAAGGCGGGGACGATGTCGTCGTACCCCTTCTCAACGAGAAACACTGACGAGTCCCCCACTTCCGCACAGAACACCGTCCCTGGAAGCTCGGCGGTCACCTGGTCGACGTAGGACTTCACGGTGTGGACCGGCATCGTCGCTGTGAAGAGTGTCTCGCCAGTGGACATGTTTACCCCGACGGCACCGTTACAGACCAGGGAATGCTGGTGAAAGACCGGCCCGATTATCCGCAGCCCGCCAATGGCACGCCCGGTCACCGGAACGACGCGAATACCCGCTGCCTCAGCGGCTTCTACAGCGGCCCGGTTTCGAGGGGACACCGTGGCATCGGGGCTGAGGAACGTTCCGTCGAGATCGGTCGCAATGAGCACGCCGCCACCCTACCGAGAAGTCCAGAATCCGTCCTCGTTTGGGTACCGTCGGTGAGGGCGACCACAATGGTGTTGCAGGGCGATCCTGCGCGACGTGAGGAGGGTGTCAGATGGCGGAGAAGCGATCGGGTGCTCGTGGTGGACTCACGTCCCGAAACCATCCGCGCCCCTGGCGCAACGACGATCCCATCCCGCGAACTGTTGACGGGATCGACGCCCGGATCTTCCGCCCGGGCCAGCCTTCTGCGCAGCCCGCTACCTCTCCCGAACCCCCGGTCGAGGAGGACAACGCGACGCGTATGGCCTCATTACGCCACGCGTCGACGTCATGGCCGCTGACCCGCGCTGGTACGGTCACTCCACGAAACAGCAAGGCGAAATCCCACCATTCCAGGCCGCCCAAAGCACACCGGGCACGACACGTGCCGCTGGAGAAATTGTTCCGAGCCAAGACGCCGGTGGAGCCCACCCTTGCCCTCAACCTGGGCAACGCCGAGATGGCGGCCATGCAGGCCCGTCGTGTCGTCGACCTCGTCACCCGGATCGCAGTCATGGCGATCTCGGTGGGAGAATCCGCTTCTGAGGCCGTCGCAATGGCCCTCCGCATCACCGCAACCTACGGGGTGACCGTCCACATCGACATCACCAACACGTCGGTCATCGTCACCCAGCATCGCGGACTCGACGAGGACCCCATCACTGGGCTGCGGGTGGTCCGCTCCCGCAGCAGCGATTACCAGCGCCTCGGCGAGCTACAGCTACTCGTTGACGACATTTGCGACAAGACCGTTGACCTTGAGGAGGCCACTGACCGCCTGGCTGCCATTACGCGCAGCCCACGGCTGTACCGTCAGTGGTTTGTCACGATGAACATCGGTCTCATGGGGGCGGGACTGTCCACCCTGTTTGGCGGTAGCGCGCTGGACGGTGTGCTGAGCTTCTTCTCGACGTGCCTTGTCGACGCGACCGTCCAGGCGATGGCGCGCAAGAGGATCGCACATTTCTTCGCCCAGGCAGCCGGTGGTGCTATCGCTACCGCATTCGCCCTTGTCGTCATGGTGTACATGGCAGCTGCCGATCACCCGCTTCCACTGTCTCCGTCTCTCATCGTCGCCGCTGGAATCGTCTCGTTGCTGGCAGGCGGTTCCTTCGTCGCGGCCTCCCAGGACGCCCTCGACGGCTACGTCGTCACAAGTTCCGGCCGATTCCTGGAGGGGTTTGTTCAAACCGGAGGCATCATTCTTGGCGTCATTACGGCGATGTGGATCGGGCTGAGACTCGGGGTGCCCGGGTACATCTCACCCTCCCTGGGATTCTCCACCAACCCGATCCTCCAGATGGTCGCTGCCGCAGTCATCGCTGTGACCTTCGGCATTTCCTCCCATGCCGGATACCGTACTCTGGCCATTTGCGCTGCCCTTGGCGCGATCGCCTGGGCAGGCTACCTGCTGGGGATGCACCTGACGACGTCGGTAGCGGCAGCCTCGGGGCTCGGCGCCATGGTTGCTGGCATCATCGCCGCCCTGGGGGCCCGACGTTGGAAGGTGCCGCAACTCGGTCTGGTGACGATCGCCATCGTCCCCCTGATGCCCGGTGTCATGATGTACCGAGCGCTGTACATGATCGTCAACGCCCGCAACGAGACCGGCGTCACCACGGACAACGGCTGGGCCCTCTTCCTGGAGGCCCTACTGGTGGGAGTGGCGCTGGCCGTGGGCGGCAGCTTCGGAGCCCTCATCACTCGCCCGTTCACCTTGCCGAAGGATCTGCGCTCCCGGCTGGCGACCCTGGCTTCCTGGGGTGCCGGCCAGGCCGTTCCGCGCGAACGGCGTCGCCGTCGGTCCCAGCCCCCGGCTGATCCGCGTCATCCGGCTCTCAACAATCCCGACAACGACCCGTCCATGACGGGAACCTGGGCGAGGTAGCGCGCCTGGCCGACGCCGTCCTCAGTCCACCCGGGTCATCCGGGCCTTGGGCACCGGGACACACCACCTGGCCACGAGCCCCAGCAGGGCCGGCGGGACGACCACGATGAGTGCTAGCCAGCCGAGTGGCCATGCGACAGGCTGCACCGTGTCGGCACACGCAATCATGATGACGATGGGCACAAATCCCACGATCAACCCGAGCACCTGGCCGATACCTGTCGTGACGAAGGCCTGTGCCGCAACCATGCGTCGCAGCGTCGCGGTGGAGGCCCCCACCGATGCGATGGCAGTACGCGAGGCGTTAGAGTCCGACAAGGTCAGGGCAAGTACCACGGCTCCCACAAAGGTGGCCAGGAGCGCTCCGATGATCGCTGCCCAGCGCACGACGGTTCCCGAGATGTCCGCGTATCCCTCTTCCCAGAAAAAGTCGGAGGTGCTTCCGGTGATGTCCATGAGGGAGCGCTGCAGACGGTCCCCCTCCTCCGAGGTCGGGGGGTGTGGCAGACGAAGCCACGTGTCCGTCGTCTGGGTCTTCATGTCGTCGGGACTGACTCCCAGCACCTTGGCAGCAGTGTTGCGTCCGATGAGGGCTGGCATCTGGAGGCCGAGAGAGTTCTCGGGGGCCCTGACCGCCGTCACCTCGAGGTCATGGGCCCCATTCGGTCCACCGTCCTGGAAGACTGATTCCCGGGATCGCTCTCGCGCATCGGGTTGGAAGAGGATGATGCCCTCGTCAAGGGCCTTCATGACCTCATCATCGGCATTCTGCCCAGTCAGCAACTCGTAGAGGGTGCCATCGTCAATGACCACCGATGGGATGTACAGATTGCGCACATTCATATCGAGACTGTTGCTGCAGTTCTGTCCGTTCTTGTCGCAGGTGACAGGTTCCACCGCACGCTGGTACTTCACGGATGGCCCGAAGACTGCCTCAACCTGCTTGATCTCCTTGCTCATGCGTTTTCCAGAAACATGATGACCACCGGTGTCATCCCCAGCCAACACCGCCACGTTGGCGGCATAAGTCGGCTGGTAGTTGTTTCGCTCCTGGATGGCGATGCCGTCCGCCAACGTCACGAAGGCACATGCCAGGACGGTGATGGCCATCGACGCCGCTGCTCCGGCAACCGCCCTTCCCCGATTCCGGTTGAGATCGCGCAGCGCAAAGCGGAGCGACAGTCGCGAGGACGGCCGCCCAGACAGCCTGTCAACAAGCCGCGGCAGAGCCAAGATCGCGGCCAGATACAAGATGACGATGGTGACGACGATCCCGATGTTGAGAGGGATGACGTCGTCGGAGCCCGACACGTGGACGAGATCGTAGACGACGACACCGATCCCAACGAGCACTCCAACGATCGCCACGACGGTCGCTGCGATCGGACGACGTGCTGGAGGGGCAGCTGCCTCAGCATGTTGAACCCCCATGAGGACGTCCTGCCGAGCCACCTCCCGCGCCGGGAACCAACAGGCGACCACCGCCGCCAACAGACCGATGACCAGGCCGATGATTGCGTACTCCCAGTCGACGCTGTAGGTCAGGAGGTATCCGGGATTGGCTCGGCGTCCGATGGCCACGAACGCATTGGCCACTCCGATGCCGAGCACTACTCCGAGCACCGCGCCCGTCGAGCCGAGCAACAGTCCTTGGCCGATCATCACACCCATGAGGTCTCGTCGGGCTGCACCGGTGGTTCCCAACAGAGCGAGCATGCGACGCTGCTGGCGAGCCCCGATGGAGAAGGCAGCAGCAGCGATGGTGGCGGTGACGATCGAGGAGAGAACGGCGGCAGCCAGGACCAGGGCGAAGATCTGGCCGGCGACGAGGCCGTCATCGTCAGAGGCACTGTCGGATTTCCGGTCCTCGACGCCCAGGCCCGACGCGTTGAGTTTCGCGATCTGTTCCTTGGCGAGCTGCGGACCTCTGACGTAATAGATGAGATCCCCATTCATGACGAGTGGATCCTCGGGTCCCACCCAGAAAGTCGGTTCGTAGCTGGACCGGTCCCGCGTCAGCCCTGTGATGGTACGTTGACGACCCTCGATGGTGACGTGTGAGCCGATGGACCAGCCATACGTCTTCGCGGCGTCCCCGGAGACCCAGACGCTGTTGCCACGAGGCATCGGGCCACTCGGGAACTCCATGCGATCAGGACGCATGGCGGTCACGTCCATCCCCTTGACGATGACCTCGAAGGTGGCAGATCGCCATGCCACGTCGACAGTCTGGGTCCGCAACGGATACAGCTCGTGGCCCGCGACGTGAAGGTTCTCCATCGCCTGCCGTTGACGAGCGTGCAACTCGGGAGTCGGCGATCCCTGGACGCCACAGTGAGCGGAATCCGGACCGTACTGGGAGCAATGACCATCCCAGTCCTCAATCGGCATGATGAGCATGTCGGCGTCGCCATACTTCGAGACGGCCTGGCCCTCCGTGGTGGTTCCATCGGCCTCGAAGATCGTGCCCAGCCCGGACATGATGGCCACGGGCAGGGCTATCAGCAGCACGATGAGCAGGGAACGCGCCTTGTGCTTGCGGATGTCCCGGACGGCCAACCGGGTGATGAGACGGCGGTGGGATCGTCCACGTGCGACGACCTCTCCGGAGAGTCGGACGGTGGCGCCGCTGTCGGGGGTGTTCTCGGTTCCCATCACCACTCCTCGCGCTTCGGGTTGTGGCTGAGGAGTTCCATGGGGTCGTTGACGACCTGGGACTCATCGACGAGTTGGCCGTCACGCAGGAAGACCACGCGGTCTGCCCAGGCTGCGTGGCGTGCCTCGTGGGTCACCAGGACGACGGCAACCCCCTCGTCGGCAAGCCCCCGGATGAGGGCCATGATGTCGTCACCCGTCGCAGAATCAAGGGCACCGGTGGGCTCGTCGGCGAGGAGTACCCGGCGGTCCCCGACAATGCCGCGCGCGATGGCGACCCGCTGGCGCTGTCCCCCCGACATCTCCTCGATGTGACGATCAGCAAGGTCGGGCAGACCGACACGTTCCAGGGCGATCTCAGCCGCATTGCGGGCACGCTTGGCCGATGCCCCGTCGAGTTCAAGGGGCAGGGAGACATTCTCGACCGCGGTGAGGGTGGGGACGAGGTTGTAATCCTGGAAGACGAAGCCGAGCTGACGGCGTCGCACCCGTGCCAGGTCGTCACGGGACATGCCCCCCAGCGGCTCTCCACATACGGAAACCGTGCCGGAGGTGGGCTGATCCAGTCCGCCGGCGAGGCCGAGCAGGGTGGACTTGCCCGAGCCTGATGGCCCCATGACGGCTGCGAAGGTACCGGGATTGATGCCCAGACTGACGTCGATGATGGCGTCGACCCGTTGCTCGCCATCACCGAAGGAACGACTCACGTGGTCCAGGGACAAGACGGTGCGAGGCGCCGGAAGGGTGATCTCGTCAGCGTCGCGCGGCGGGGTCGACGTCATGCGGTTCAGGCCTCCTGGGTGACCTTGGGCTCTTCGGTCACGGCCTCGACGGGCTCGTCATGGCGGCAGCGGGAGGTCTGGATGGCCTTGGATTCACAGTGGTCAAGCCAGCGGATCTCGGCCTCGGCGACGAAGATCATTCCGTCAACGAGGAGCTGGCCGGCGAGGTCTTCCTCGGCGACACCGCGGCGGGCCTGGCGGTATTCCTGCAACTGGTGCATGGTGGCGCGGCGCTGATCCTGGATGAGGGCAGCGACGTCGACCTCCTTCGAGGTGGCCGCAAGGGCAATCTTGATGGCCAGCTCGTTACGCGGCGGATTTGCCGGGGTGATCGGGGTGGCGAACCACTTGCGCACCTCTTCGCGACCCTCCGGGGTGATGGTGGCAATGACCCGGCCATCGGGGGTCTCGTCGCCCCGGAAGCACAGCCGATCACGCTCGAGGCGGTCCAAGGTTGTGTAAACCTGTCCAATATTGAGGGGCCAGGTGTGATTTGTACGGCGATCAAACTCATTTTTGATCTCATAGCCGTGACGGGGCTTCTCAGCCAGTAAAGCGAGGATGGCGAACCTGATGGACATGTGACCTCCGGGTGACGTGATGCAATCTTGGTCAAGAGTCGCATACGCGGTATCCATTAGTCAAGGAATCGCCGCTCCTGACCACTTGGTGAGACACATCGCGGATCAGGCGCCGACATGGAGACGTCCTTCGAAGGCACGCCCCAAGGTCACCTCATCAGCGTACTCCAGATCGCCGCCGACGGGCAGGCCGGAAGCCAGACGCGACACCGTCACACCCATGGGGCTGATGAGACGAGACAGGTAGGTCGCCGTCGCCTCCCCCTCGAGGTTCGGGTTCATGGCCAGGATGACCTCGGTCACCGTCTCGTCGGCCAGGCGCTGGCACAGCTCACGGATGTGAAGGTCAGCAGGACCCTTGCCATCCAGCGGGGAGATGGCCCCACCCAGGACGTGGTAGAGGCCACGAAACTGACGGGTGCGCTCCACGGCGATGACGTCCTTGGACTCCTCGACGACGCAGATCATTGACCGGTCCCGACGCGGGTCGCGGCAGTACTGGCACACCTCGTCGGAGGAGACGTTGAAGCAGATCTTGCAGAACTTAGCCTTCTCCTTGACCTCGCGCAGGGCGTCGGCCAGTTCGTTGACCTCCTCTGCCGGGGCGTCGAGGATGTGGAAGGCGATCCGCTGTGCACCCTTCGGCCCGATCCCGGGTAGCCGGGAAAGGGCGTCAATGAGTTCCTGCAGCGGACCGTCGTACATCAATTCTCCTGTCTGACGTGTGGGGGTGGATCAGAGCCCGAGGCCCGGCATCTGTGGCATAAGGGACTGCTGCATGGTGTGGGCCTGCTCGGTGGCGTCCTTGACGGCAGCCACGACGAGATCGGCGAGGATCTCGGCATCGGTGCCCTCGAGGGCCTCGGGAGTGATCGTCAGGGCATCGAGATCGCCAGTTCCGGTGACGGTGGCACGGACAAGTCCGCCGCCGGCAGTGCCCTCGAAGCTGCTCTCCGCGAGCTGGTTCTGGGCCGCCTCGAGCTGCCCCTGGACGGACTGGGCCTGGGCGAGCAAGGCGCCCATGTCGATTCCGCTGAGGTCGAATCCTCCAGTGGTCATGATGTCTCCCATGTGTGTGGCCCCTGATCCTCGTCGGTGGGGCGGCCTGGTGTCGTCAACCACAGTAGCCGCTGATGACGACGAGTTCGCGAGTCAGTACGTGCCGTGAGCGCAATCACCTGGCAGCTGAGTCACGGTCGTCCGAGGTGTCGATGACGATCCCGCCCAGCTCACGCATGATGAGGTCCACCGGGCTCTCGTTGGACTCCTCCAGGACGGTGTCGTCCCACACGCCATCCTCCTCAGGAGGCTCCTCGATCTGAGCTGGACGATGATGAGCTGTCTCGAGGGGGCGCACACTCCCCTTGGCACGCTCACTCCAGCGGTGGGTGAGACTGTGGGACGCCTGCGCTGCAGCGGCCTGTGAGGATACCGAGGAGGTGTTCTGCCCCCGGCCTGCGTCATGGGACTCACCGCCCTGCGCTGCCTCGACGTAATCCTCGGCGGGCACGAGGTCAGGCTCGGGGCCAGCAGCCTCACCACTGTCGGGGTTGGGAGCGCCAGCCACCGGGCCGGACTCGACGATCTCATCGCGGACGTCTCCGGACTGATCCTCGCCGGTGGAACCCGGGGCCGAGTTGTCGTCACCCGAGTCGGTGGGATGGGAACTGTCGACCGGCGAGTTCGAGGACTCCTCCGAGGCATCAACGAAACTCGACTGACGGTCACCCGGTCGGTCCTGGGACGCCCGACCGGGACGAGTAGGGTCCGGCTGACCGTCACCCCGTCCCGGACCCTGATGTGTCGGACCCTCACGGGTGGCCCCATGATCGGGAGGTTCCGGAGCCCAGGAATCCTCCGTCGGGGGTTCCTGGGCACCCGGTTCCTCATGGAACTGAGGACGTACCGCCGCCGGAGGTTCCCCGATCACTGCGGTGAAGGTGAGGTCCGCTCCCAGCACCTTGACGACGGCGTCGTGGAGGATCTTGGGGTAGTTGCCGTTGGCGAACCGTTCCCGCGCTCCAGGGTTGGAGAACCCCAGGGTGGCTTGGTTCCCGTGGACCTCCAGTACCTGGGCGTAGCTGCTGAGGACCATCCACGCGACACGTCCGCCGTCCTTCACGGCCTCGAGAACCTGCGGCCACTCGCGACGCAAGGTCGTGATGTCGATGGCACCCTCGGCACGATCATTCTGACCCCCAGTGGGCTGCTGCGGCGCAGCCGGGGAGGGACGATCACGGCGGGTCTGGTCAGAGGTCTGCTGTTCCTGAGGCCTGGGCTGTTGGCGCTGTTCGGTCGCCGGGCCGCCATCAGCCGTCCCCTGCGGTCCCTGAGCATGACCTGGGCCATTCTGGGCGGGGTATGGCTGACCGCCCGGTTCGTTGCCGGGTTGGTAATCCCTACGGCTGGGGCGCGGGCGCCCGGACGAACGCTGTGCCGGCTGGGAACCGCCACGAGGCGCGACCGACTGCTGGGGAGGTCCGAACTGCTGAGGACGTTCGGCAGGGCGGGAGACAGGCTGGCTGGCGGTAGGGCTCTCGACGCGGTCGGCCTCGTCCACAGGACCCGAGACGCCGATCCTGCGCTCCAAACGCTCCAGACGGGCATGGATGCCGCGGCCGCCGGTGTCAGCCGCAGGGAGCAGGATCCGCGAGCACATCAGCTCCAGGTGAAGCCTGGGAGCAGTGGTGCCGCGCATGTTCGTCAGCCCGGTGGCCAGAACCTCCGCGGCACGGGTGAGCTCGCCGGCGCCGAAGCCGGCTACCTGGTGGGTCAACCGGGTGGCCTGCTCAGGAGAGACGTCGATGAGGCCGGTCCGGCATGCGTCTGGGACGGCCGAGATGATGACGAGATCACGCATCCGGCGCAGCAGGTCCTCGGCAAAGCGGCGCGGATCTTGCCCCACCTCGATGATCTTGTCAATGGTGGCGAAGACCTCGTGGGCGTCCCCGGCTGCGAAGGCGTCAACGATCTCGTCGAGGAGGGCTTCGGGGGTGTAACCGAGCAGGGCTGCCGCCTGCTCGTAGCTGACGTGGCCATCGGCGGCGCCGCCGAGTAACTGATCCAGCACCGACAGGCTGTCTCGCACCGATCCGCCACCAGCGCGCACCACGAGGGGCAGGACGGCGTGGTCGACGTCGATCCCCTCCCTGACGCACAGCTCAGCCAAGTAATCGACGAGAACCTTCGGCGGCACCAGGCGGAAGGGATAGTGGTGGGTCCGGGAACGGATCGTCCCGATGACCTTCTCCGGCTCGGTCGTCGCGAAGATGAACTTGACGTGCGGCGGGGGCTCCTCCACGAGTTTCAGCAGGGCGTTGAAGCCCTGCGGGGTGACCATGTGGGCCTCGTCGATGATGTAAATCTTGTACCGCGAGTGCACCGGGGCGAAGAAGGCCCGCTCACGCAGATCACGGGCGTCGTCGACGCCACCGTGGGAGGCCGCGTCAATCTCGATGACGTCGATCGATCCGGGGCCGCCACAGGCCAGGTCGCGACATGACTGGCACTTCCCGCACGGGGTTGGCGTGGGGCCCTGCTCGCAGTTGAGCGCTCGGGCCAGAATGCGGGCGGTCGTCGTCTTGCCGCAGCCGCGCGGCCCGGAGAAGAGGTAGGCGTGGTTGACGCGGTTGTTGAGGATGGCCCGCTTGAGCGGCTCGATGACATGGTCCTCACCGATGACCTCATCGAAGGTCTCCGGGCGGTAACGCCGATAGAGGGCCAACGGAGGTTCGAGCGGATCGTCGTCAGGACGGCTGTCGAGAATGTCGATGTCGGGGTCCTCCACGGTCAACTCCTGAATCCGTTCGATGGTGTCGGCATCGTCGACGTCACCCTCGTCCTCGTCGGTCTCCAGACCGTCGGGCTCGTCGGGAGTCTCAGGACCGTCCAGCAGACCCGGATCACGCGAATCCGGGGGAAGGTCGTTGTCAGGGGTGGCTTCGTCAGGGGGCATGACGGGGCGCGGCGGCTCCTCGTCGCCGAAAAGATCCGGACCGTCCTGTTCGAAGGCCTCAGGCTCGACGACCTCGTCCTCCATGCCCGGTTCAGGCACCCTCTCATCCACGGGAAGAACCCTAGTTGACGACCGCGACACAGTCTCATCAGTCCGACGAGCTCTGCGTGGAACAGCCTCAGCCGAAGAAGACCAGCAGGAGGCTGATGACCGTGACGACGGCGAAGGTGGTCCACGCGATCTGCACCGCAGAGCGCACCGGATGCCCCAACCGCTTGGCCTTGCGGCCGCACGAGGTCGTCACCAGCGGAGGGATAAAGAAGGCGACAATGTCCAGCCCGATAACCGTCCAGGTCAGCCATGCCGGGACCCCGCTGTCGTGGAGTTGGGGGTAACCGAGATTGGCTGGCAGCATCGTCTGGGCCATCATCCCCACGATGCCCGCAACGATGAACAGCAGTAGCGAGCACCAGGTGATGCCTGCCCAAATGGAGCCGGCTCGGTCGGTTGTGATGATGCGTTGCTGATCGTTCATGACGACCCTCCTTCCGGACATTGACGAATGCCTGACGGGGGCGCGGCTGCCGCGGACATGAAAAGGGCTCCCCGCGCACCCGGTAGAGCCAACCTACCCTTGCTACCTCTCGGTCCTGGGGGAGTTCAGTCAGGTGCCGCCGCGCGGGGAACCGAGTCCCACTCTAACCGACGCCCTATCCAGGGAACAACCCGTGGTAATGCTGCGCGCATCATCATCGGCTGCAACAACGCGTGGCTCGCCATAGCATTGCTGACACGTTTTCCACAGCAAGGGAGGCATGATGACGAGGATCGACGTGTGGCTATGGTCGGTGCGCGCTTACAAGTCCCGATCGTTGGCCACCGACGCCGTCAAGGGTGGCCACATTCGCCTCAATGGGGATCCTGTCAAGCCCTCCCACGACGTAAAACCCGGCGATACCGTCACCATTCACACCCCGGGATGGGACCGGGTTCTCAAGGTTGTCAACCCGATCGCCAAGCGGGTCGGCGCCAAACTCGCGGTCGAGGCCTACGAGGACCTGTCGGCTCCCCGACCCGCCTATCTGTCGGCTCCCCTTGCTCGCCGCGACCGTGGGGCTGGACGACCGACCAAGAAGGACCGTCGCCAGATTGATCGGCTTCGAGGCCGCGACTCTCACTACTAAAGCCAAGCCGCTCCCCGGAGTGGCGCCGCGCGCGAAGTCCATGTACCCTATTGCGCGGAGGATTCGCCTAGAGGCCTATGGCGCTCGCTTGGAAAGCGGGTTGGGTTCACGCCCTCACGAGTTCGAATCTCGTATCCTCCGCAGTCAGCCCGCCTCTCGGATTGCGTGAGAGGCGGGTTCATGTTTTTGATGACGTTAGCGCATGTGAGCCGTTGATCTGGCTGGTTGTAATTTTTTGCTATCAGCCAAAGCGCTCACCGGGCCAGCAAGGATCGTGCCGTGGTCGATTTCAGTATTTTCGGCGACTATCAAAACCCCCGTTGAATTCAATTTCTCAACAGCCGAGGGATTCTCCAGCCAGCTACGCTGGACCTCACAGCGTATAAACATCTTTGACGCACGGACGTCGCTTGCTGAGTCCATCGCCTCTCGAGAGTTCAGGGGATTCTTCGCCACCGTATTTGCGCTGAATATTCAGGTGTGCTCGGCGGACGCCATGGCGCTGTCCGAAGCATTGAGTACCGCCGCTGACATGGTGGACTATCTTGCCGAACAAGCTCGACTAGAGGACAAGCGCCGCCAACAAGTTCGTGACTTCGCCTCGCAACATGACGATTTTGGCGACCACGTGCGCGATTTCTTCACAGGCGTCGATGTCCCGCCTGATCTCACACCTGCCGAACCTCCGTCACCTCAGTTACTCCAACCGCCCGTGGCAGGAGATCGTCAGCAGAACCGGTCAATGCGAGGTTCATCGGGTGGAGTATCTTCAGCAGACCCCAAAGATCTCACCAGCGCCGCACAGGTGTTGGGAGAGGCTGCAGCCCAGGTACCGGCAGGATCAGTCCTGGCGGGCTGGTTCGACGACTTCACCTCCCAGTGCAAGTACGGCACCGTGGAGGTCGGGGATCTGTTCGTGCAGCTGGATCGGTGGCGGGGCCTCAATGACGGAGACGTCGAGTGGTTGCACGCGGTAGCCAAGGCGTTTCAAGCTGCTGGCTCTGGTGTTATTACTTTGCCTAACTCTGCCCTGCGAGCCGCCTTGAGAGCTGCTGGAACCCCTTTGTGGCGTACCGATCTCGACATCACATCCCCGGGGCTGTCGGGTATTGATCCGCGCACTGGGTACCTTGAGGATCCCATTAACTCGGCAACCGGGAATTTCATCGAGCCCGAGACCGATCTGGCCTTCGCGGCAGCGTCATCCCCCCTCGCCCTCAGCAGGATGTACAACTCTATCCAGGCTGTTCGGGGACAGGGTGGGGTTTTCGGCCCGGGGTGGGCCAGCATCCTTGACCAGTGCCTGCTCGTCAAGCCGGGGTGCGTCGAGTGGGTGCGTGAGGATGGCAGGCATATCGTCTTCGCGGTGGAGGCTGCACCGACAGCAGTCCTACCGACGACCAATCAGCTACCCAATCCGGCAGAGGAAGACGAAAAGCCTGTCGAACAGTGGCGAGCTCAGGGTGAGAATCTGTGGCTCAGTCGGGTCTCTGCTTCCCAACTTCCGGAGTTCCTTCGCGATCCGGCCACATCACAATGGGTGTGGGTGATCTCGGACAACCGGGGAGGTCGATGGGTTTTCACTGAAGGTGGCGCATGGGTGTGCAGCGGATCTTCGCAAAGAGACGTCGTGCATACCGTGCGGGAAGGCGATCGCGTGACCGCGATGGAAACGTCGTGGGGCTACAGGATCTCGGTGTCGTATGACGGCACCAAAGTGATGTCGGCTGTTTCCAGTGATGGCCGTCGCTGCCGGTACTCCTACGACGACCAAGAGCGACTCGTACAGGTGGTCAGGCCCGACGGTTCACGGCGTTACGAGTGGGATGACACGCTCATCACGACCGTGGTGGATGCATGTGGCAACGCGGAGTGCATCAACAGCTACGACGACCGGGGCCGGATCACGTCCCAACAAGCCGCTAACGGTCGTACTATCCGTTTCAGGTATCTGCCTGGGGGCGTCACCGCCGCCAGCGATGCGGATGGCACCAATGCCAATACCTGGATATGTGATGCTCACGGTCGCACCACGGGTGTGGTCGACGCCCATGGTGGCCACGTTTCGATGGCCTACGATTCTTTCGGCAACATGGTGCGTTGCGTCGATCGAGCTGGAAACGTTACCTCACACCGTTATGACCAGCGAGGGAGACTGACGCACACGGACCTTCCCACTGGAGGCACGGTCGACTGTTCTTGGGACGATGCGGACCGGCTTGTGAGCACAACCTTGGCAAATGGCGCCCGGACTACGCTCGACTACGAGGCTGCTGACCGTGATCCGGTGCGTGTCACGGATCCGTGCGGTGGCGTCACCTGCTTGGAGTGGAACAACGGGTTGCTCCTGCATGCCATGAATCCTGTCGGTGTAAGCCTGAGGTTTTCCTATGACCATCATGGGGATCTAGTGTCTCTAGAGAATGCCGATGGGAAAGCTTGTCATCTCATCCGCGACGACGCGGGACGTATCGTCGAAACGATCTCGCCGGGTGGTGCCACGACGCGGTTCAGCTACGACGATGCTGGCCGCCTGGCTGCCGTGGTCACACCGGATGGCGCGACATGGGAGCATCGTTATGATGTGGCCGGTCATCTGATCGAGTTGGTTGCCCCCGATAGTGGGGTCACAAAGTGGGAGTATCACCCAGACGGTCAGATCTCCAGGGTCATTGATCCTCTCGGGCGCGTCATTGAACACTCCTACGACCACTTGGGGAACCTGGCGGGCATGCAGCTCCCCGACGGCAGCGCTTGGAGCTTCATCCATGACGCGCTATCGCGGTTGACGCAGGTGGTGGCACCGGACGAGGCCAGGTGGACGTATGCCTATGACGTTGATGGCAATCTTTCCGGCGTCACTGATCCAGCCGGTTTCGCCAGGGTCTTTATTGACGGTCTCACTGCCAGCACCGCCTCGGATAGTCACGGGCACCAACTCCACCGCGTCGATGCCGATCCCTACGGTCTTACTACTGCCGTCACCGATGTCACTGGCGCCCAGCAGATCGTCGCTCGTGATTTGTGTGGCCGACCGGTTGAGTTTCAGGACGAGTCTGGCGCGGTGACCCATGTGGAGCGCGATCTAGCGGGCCGCATTGTGGCCCTCGTCAGCCCCACCGGGCTGCGCACGAGTTACAGCTATGACGCGTGTGGGAGGATGGTTGATGTCACCGATCCCGCAGGCCGCGTGACGCGCTATTCCTACACCTCAGATTTCCAGGTGGCGACAGTAACTGATCCAACTGGCGAGACCGCGCGCTACGAGTATGACGCCATGGGACGTGTTGTGCTCAGTCATGTTCCTGGCGCTGGAGTGAGCCAGTACCGATATGACCCATGCGGCAGACTCGTGTTCAGTTGCGATCTAGTGTATGGACAGCGTCATTTCAGTTACGACCTTGCTGGCCAACTGGTGGCAGCGACTAACTCGGCTGGTGGCGTCTCGCAGTACGGCTACGACCGGTGTGGCCGACTCGTCACCCGCACCGATCCGGGTGGTGGCCTCACCACGTATCGGTATGACGAGTGTGGGCAGATAATCGCCGCCACCGACCCACTGGGGCGAATTACCGAATATACCTGGGACAAGTCCGGAGCCCTGGCCGCCATCACCCGCCCGGATGGCACGGTTGTCAGCCGTCGTCTCGGCCCTAAGGGCGTCGAGGAATACATTGATGACCAGCTGGTCAGTCGTATCCTCATCACGCCGACCACCCGCACGGTCACTATTGATGACTACACCGATCCTGCTTTCCCGTCGCGCCACCTGTTGGGGTACGACCCTCGTGGGCTGCTGTTGACCCACAGCGTCGTCCCCGTGCCGGGAGACGAATCGATTGTGGACGAGGGGCCACTCACCTCGTCCGAACAGTGGTGGTACGACGCCGAGGGGCGTCGGGTACGTCATCTCACGTTGACTGGTGATTCTATCGATTACGCATACACCAACACCGGTGTATTGGGGTCGATTCGCCACTCTCGATTGGGTGAGGTGAGCTTGGAATGGGACGCGGTCGGTCGTCTCGCGAAGCTAGGCACTCCTCTGGATCAACAGCAGTGGGGGTATACTGGTGGTTTCGTCACTAGCCACACCTCCTCCCGCGGGTCCACGACCATCAGTCGCGACGAGATGGGCCGAGTACTCCGGGTGAGCGCACCATACGGGGATTTCCGGTACGGGTATGACGATTCCGGCTCGCTCACGTCCGCCGACGGCCTTGATGGATCGAGCCGCCGATGGGTTTATGACACGGCGGGACGGCTCGTCACCACGACGTGTCAGGACGCCGGCACCAGTCAAACCTGTCACTACAACTACGACCTCGCCGGCGAACTCGTCAGCACGGTGACGCAATTGGGGCCTGGTGACAGCACAGTAGAGACGCACTACCGATACGACCCATGCGGCCGACGAATCGAGGCTGCATCCTCGGCTGGGATGCGCGAGGAGTTCAGGTGGGATTCACGGGGCTGGCTGGCGGGAGTGATGACTTTCCGAGCAGGTCGCTCACAGGAATTTGCCACACATGTCGACGCTTTCGGATGCCTGACCGACGTGTCCGGTCCTGCCGGACGAACCCCGATTGCGTGGGATCTTGCGACCGGTGAACCTCAGCTAGTCCAGGTTGGCGGCATACCAGCACTGCCACTTCCTGACGGCAGTGTTCTGACACCAGTGAGCGCAGACAGCGATCAGGATGAGCCGTGGCGTCGCCCAGCCACCGATCCCCTCGACCCGTATACGTTGATCCAAGAACACCTGACGGCGGACATCAGTATGACGGGAGGTCATCTTGGTGTAGCTGGTTTGGCATGGATGGGAGCGCGCGTTTATGACTCCACCACGGCGAGTTTCCTGACCATTGACCCGCTTGCGGCGCCACCAGGATCCTTGTGGGAGGCCGCCAGCTACGGTTACGCCGCCACCAATCCCCTTGCGCTAGCCGATCCATTAGGCCTCAGACCCGTCACTGATGCCCAGATGCGCCAATTCGCTGGCACTATTGACACCCGAAACCTGTGGGACCGCCACATCCGCAACGTGTTCTCGTGGGAGACTCTCGGGGGTGTTAGTCTGGCTGCCCTCGGAGGAGTCCTGATGTGTTTTGGGGCTGAGGTGCCCGGGGCGATGCTGATCGGCGCCGGAGGCGACATGGTTTTCCAGCAAGTCGTACGCGGCCACGTCGACTATGGGGAGGTTGCCTTGTCCGGAGCGTTGGCACCTACGGGAGGCTCGGGACTCAGCGAAATCGCAGGTCTCGGAACTCGAACTCTCCTCACCCGCGGGATAGAAGCCGGCACGACCCAAGGCTACGTGATGGGCAACTACCACTGGGTAACATCACCCGGGCCCCACAACGCCGAAACCTACCTAGAGCAAGTAGGCGGAGAAACACTCAGCGGCGCCGCCTTCGGAGGCATCACCGCCACGATAGGAGGAAAAACATACGACACACTCCCAGACTCAATACCCACCGGACACTTCGGACCCCATAACACAACCCTTGGAGTTAGGAAAGAGCCAACAACCTTCCTCGCACGATACCACAGAAATGGCCAGTTAAACCTGAACGAGGCAACATCATTCCGTGGAGCCACATTCAAAAGCAAGATCGCCATAAAACCCATCACAACCTACCGTAGCTGGAGTAATCCAAACTACGAGGTCGGCGGCTACGTATCCCGGACACGACCAGCGGGACCCCTCCAAACCCAACTCGACCTAGCACTGGCCCCGCAATGGGGAAACAAGGCTAACCACATCTCCGAATACGAGATACCACAATTCGCGCCATTCTACGAAGGTGCAGCCGGAGTGCAACCCGTCAAAGCCATCGAAGACTCAGACACTTTAGGCCAATTACCCGGAGGCGGAAATCAGATACTCATCATCGACGAACAGGTGAAAAATCAATGGGAAACGAAGAAATAGAAGCACCGTACAGAATCATTAGCCTTTCAGAAATCGGACCGCTCGTTATGGGCAAATGGTCCCTAATTTACGTCGATTCTAAATGCATCGGCAAGCCAGGAGATCTGTCATTTAAGCCATCCAAATACGACTACGTTCCGGATACACACCTGAAAATTCAGATGGTCGAGCCATTCCTCTTAAATATCCAAAAACCGATTTACGCAATACAGTCAGTAAAGTTTGTGCGCATCTACAGCACTGAGACCATATCCTACACCTGCATAAATGATACGGATGACACAAGCAGGATAACTGGATCAAACTATGCTGACATATTCGACCGCACGAATCGCACTATCCTTAATGATTGGTCGTGGGCCTTCAGCCACGAACCCGTCGTACCCAAGTGGTGGCACCACATCGTCCCCAAAACATGGCTACGCTAACAGTAAGCCAAACATCAAACAGCGAAAGGAAACTTCGCAAGCCAGAGAAAAGCAAGATCCACCAAAAAATCGCAACAGGGCACGTCAACTACGCAGAGAATACCCTGCTAGATCCGCTATCACTGGTGGACGAACCCGAACCCTACTCACCTGCGGCATAGAAGCTGACACGACTCAACGATTCACCACAGGGAATTACCACAGACCACGCTGGGGCGAGCAACGCCCCGGTGCGCATCTATCTTGGATTGGGTTTCTCGTTAAACCCTGAAGTGTTCGTCGAATTTGCACTCCACGGGTCTCCGATGTAACGACCATCCTGCATATAAGGTTGGTTACCCCCGGAGCTCATCGATTCCCCATACTGGTGACCGTCCTGGCCCGGAGTCTGCCATTCTTGGGGCTGCGGTTGCCCATATCCCGGGTACTGAGTGGTCGCGGGAGCTCCGCCAGACTTCGCTCGCATCCTCTTCGCACGTCTCTTGTTACCAAAGTAGGAGGCAATACCCACGATGAGGCCAATGAGGCCCCCTCTGATGCCATGTCTCCCGTAGCCCCTCCAAAAAGACGAACCCGCCGCCGCACCGGCAGGTCGCTCGCTCACTGCCTTCAACCCCGATGTAGAGTCCTTGAAATCAGTCCACGTGACAGTATTGCCGTCAACACTGCTTGAACCCGAGTGGCTAATCACCTTACCAGGGAACGTTACCGAGACTTTAAAGTCACCTATCGTGCTTTTATCAAGCTCAACACCGTCGAAAAATTTCTTACCAATGGACAGTGACACCTTGTCCGCATCAAAAGTCAATCCCAATCCAACGCCCCGCGCGTCATCTGCAGTGGTGGTCACCGTGTATTTGCAGCCAATGTATTCCTCGTCCTCGACGAACTCAATTTTTGCGCCGCGTTGCTTGTCTGAGGCAGACACATCGAGCATCTTGTCGCAATCGGAGAAATCTGAGGGCTTCTTCCCTGCCTTCTCTACGTCTACTCTAGAGATACCGTAGACGAACGTGGAGCGGACGTGATCCTCGTCTCCAATCTCCATGCCATAGTTGAATTTCGCGGCACCCATGACGACAGGAGCAAGCAGAACCACCAAACAGCACCTCACCGGGCGCGGCAGATTGAACACAGCCCATATTATATCATGAACGGGAGACCTGTGCCTTCAGGTTTGAGCGTGGCGCTCACGGCTCAATCTGGCGAGCAGCGGGCATCAGTGATGGCAGTCTCATGACGTGCGAAGTAGCGATGACTCAGTTCCTCGACTGCACGGGGATATACCAACCGGCAGTCAAGGAGAATTCCTCGATATAGCACAATTCAAGATACCGCACAGAGCCTCGCACGGACTTGCGTCACATTTTGGCCGCAATCCGGCTCTTCCCAATCATCGGTGGAAGGCGGGTCTGAAACCGCCGGTGTCGAGTATCGCCCTTCGGATGTAGTTGGTCAGGTTACGGAACCCGAGAGCGGTCCCGCGGAGGTGCTCGAGCCGTCCGTTGATCGCTTCGGTAGGGCCGTTGCTGGTGCCGGGATGATCGAAGAACGCCAGGACGTCGCTGCGGCGCTTGTTGAGCGTCCTGCCAAGTCTTGCCAACTCGGGCAGAGCCTTGGGGACCCCGTGGGCCAGCGACTCGATGATGCGGGCGAGCGAGGCCTTCCCGGCTGTGGCGTCCTTGCTCCGGTAAGCCGAGACCAGCTGCTGATAGACGCTCCATGTCACCTCGACGCCGACGTGATCATCGCAGGCGAACAGGTCCTCGAGTCGCTCGATCTGTCGTGGTCGGAGCAGATCCAAGCCGGTATGGAGTAGCCGCCGGGCCTGATAGAGCGCATCATGGTTGCGGCCGCGATGCCCATGGACTTCCTGCTGGACCCGCTGTCGGGTCGCGTCCAAAGCGTCTGCGGCGAGCTTGACGACATGGAAAGGGTCCATGACCGTGACCGCATCAGGGATCGCCTCAGCGGCCGCGGTCTTGAACCCAGTAAAGCCGTCCATCGCCACGATCTCGACTCCTTGACGGAAGTCTTGGGACTGCTGATCGAGCCAAGTCCTGAACACTGCCTTGGAGCGCCCGGGAATCATCGCGAGCAGCCGGGACGAACCGCTGCCATCGCGGACCGGTGTGAGGTCGATGATGACCGTGACGTACTTGTCGCCCAGCCGAGTGTGGCGCCAGACATGCTCATCAACACCCAGGACTTCGATCCCGTTCAGACGGCCAGGATGCTCAATGAGCAACTGCTGCCCGGCGTCGAGGATCGCGGTGTTCGCGGTGTCCCAAGCGACCCCGAGCGCCGCCGCTATCCGCGAGATAGAGAGCCGATCCACCACCAGTGCTTCCAGCCCCCAGCAGACCGCGGCACGAGTCATCTTGGCTCGCGGCCCAGCAGCCAACTCCAGGTCGTGACGCCAACAGCAACCACACCCGCGACAGCGATACCTGGGCAGGCGAACCAGCAGCATCGTGGGGCGCCAACCCAACGGAATATGCGCCAACCAACGGTCCACGACCCCATGCCGAACACCCCGACATCCGCAGCGATGGCACCAACTGTCGTCGCTAATCGGGACACACTCAATCACAGCACGACCAGCCTCGAGACGGAGCCCGATCGCCTCCAAGCCGAGGTCGGCCAAGCCGAGGAAGGTAGTCAGATCCGGACGACAGAAGGTAGCGTTGAACACATCGAGGCTCTCGGTATGGACGGGGTAGGAACCTCCATCATCGAGGGCCTCGACCCCTGCCTACAACCTCACCACCCACCGTTCACTGGGATGAGCCCGCAATCCCCCCAGCCGCTACGGAATCAGGTTCGGCCAGCTTCCCACAATCGCCACGGCTTCTCAGATCAATACCAACAACGATGCCCGTAGGAACCCTTCCCAAAAACCACAAACTTCATGTTTCGGCCGGCCTCGTTACGATCCACCAGCAACAATGGTGATCGGGCTCTCCTGCACCTGATAATTCCCGATCTCTGCACCGATGCTGCACGAAGCCGGATGCAGAGCACTCACGTCGTGGCCGTCCGGAGTGATGGACACTGCGCCCGAACAACGATCCGTGAGCCGAACGTTCTCCAACTTGCCTCCTGTGATGTCGGTGAGGATGCTCGTCGGATTTGAGTTGAAAGGCGTCGTGTAGATCGGCGTCATCTTATTTTCACCCGCCGGCCACGTTCCTAGAATCGTCACTGGTATCGCCGATCCTTCTTTGACTCGCGAAGGTATTTTGATCCTCATGGTCTGCAGCCGTTGCAAAGAGTACGAGGTCGAGGTGTCAGCGTCATCATTTAACGCCTTGTCGGTAGCTTGCTGCTGATCTTGGAGCCACGTCTGCAGGTTTTCCTGATTACTGATCGCGGCTTCCTTTGCCGAAAATTTCGCTGTGACCGTCACCGGCTCTTCCTGTGAAAGAGCCTCCAGCGTGATTGTCCACCCACATTTGGCGTCGATGGAAGTCAGGGCCGGGCTGTGTGACGCAACCTTGACAGTGTCGTCCCATGTTGCATCGGGGCATGAATGGGCTGAGCTGACCACCTCGAGCACATCTCCCCTCACGGGCTTCTTGATCGTGCGATAGGTGAGAGTGTACTTCACAGTCCCCTTGCTGACTGTCGCTGCTCGCGAAACATTCAGCCCAGACGGGTACGTTTGCATCGGCAACGAGGCGCTCAGTCCGTCAACCACTTTCGTCCCCTGCTTGTCGGCGTTTCCCGAGCCGCTGCCAGCCATCATCCATACGATGACCACTGCCGCGATGACGAGAATTACTGCGGCATAGATGATGATTCGGTGTGTGCGGCTCGACCACCACGACTTCTCGGTCGCCTCTTCTACCGGCAGGTCATCAAGCGTCTCCCCATCTATCCCCGGACCGGCCTTGAGCACAGTGGCCGAGGCAGAAATACCAAGGGTGCGCAGATGCTCCAGATCGATGGGGGCTTGTCCATCGTCGAGCTTGGCGAGCGACTTCTCGTCACTCCCTGGAGTCGTCAGTGACGTCGCTTGCCGAAGCATGGTCATGGTATGGGGAGCCAATGTCCCCTCGGGCACAGCTAGCGGCGGCTGCCCCTCAACGTCGACAATGATGTCATCCACCAGGTTGACGACGTCATTGTCTAACAGGCGATCGACCGGATTCTTGGCGAGCATCCCTCTGACAAGGCCCCACACCTGGCCGTCTAGCCCCGGAATCACCGCCGGGGTGGAGTGCACATGGCGCTCAGCAACGGAGCACGGATTGTCATCGCCCGTGCCGAATGGCAACTGACCTGACACCATCTGGTAAAGCGTCACGCCCAAGGCATACACATCGGCACTCGGGCTCACCACATTGTCACTGATGAGTTCAGGCGCCAGGTAGTGCGCTGTTCCGACCAGGTGCGTAGCCGTCGATGACTCGCTAAGGATCTTCGCGATTCCGAAATCTGCAACCTTCACCCCAGGGTTCTGGATGCCGTCGGGATTGGTGAGAATGATGTTGTCCGGCTTGATGTCACGATGGACGACCCCACGCCCATGGGCGTAAGACAAGGCCTCAACCACCTGACGGGTCACCGCCAATGCAGCGCCGGGTGCCATTGATCCGGTCGTCACTAACTGCTCACCAAGAGTGGGCCCGCTCGCCAGCTCCATGACGATTCCGAGCATGCCCTGGTCAACGATGAGGTCACGCACGGCAACAATGCGCGGATGCTCGAGTTCGGTGAGGGTATGACACTCGTTGACGAACCGCTGGACCAATTGCGCATCATCGTCAAGGCCGGAACGCAAAATCTTAATCGCAACACGGTCCTCTTTGGCTCGATCGATTCCCTCAAATACGTACCCAGAAGCACCCTGGCCAATTTTGCGAATAGCCTGATATCGTGACCCGAAATCGAAGGGTAGAAGAATTCTCACCGGCGGCCCCCTGTATTCACCGTGACGCCCTGGATGAGAGTGGCAGCACCATTTTGGCATCCGTACCCACGTGCCTCACTCATCGTCGCTGCTGGATGTCTCGGCAGGCGCACACCCAGCAGGTCCCCGTCATAATCAAGATCCGGCACAAGGAGGACTCCCAGCCGAGACTTGCGAATCTGCCCGGTCCAGTGGCTGTACAGGGTGCGCAGATCGTTGTTGCGACCTGCCACGATAAACAGCAAAGACGAGTCTGGAACGGCCAATACTCGCGCCAAGGTCTGGCTCTCGTCAGCGACCAGGTGAGCATCATCGACAATGACGATGCACGGCTCGGGTTTAGCGCTCTGTGTTGCCACCAGATCCACGAGTTGCTCGGGGAGCATGACGCCAGGCAGCATCTGGTGCAATGGCGAGCGACGCGGGGCCCCTACGAGAATTTTGGTGTCTGGGAACTGCTTCGCCAACATTTGGTGGATTGCGGCAAGCATCGTGGACTTGCCGCTGCGAGCCGGTCCGCTAATGAGCACGTGCTCTCCTGCGAAGGCTTCCAGAACATACGGATTGAGGTCACTCTCGTTTATTCCGACGGGTATCTGCCATTTTTCGTCACCCAGGGCGAGGTGGCTGACCACCTGTTCGGGCTCCACGCGCTTCGGGAACTCCTGCACCAAGGGAGGTAGCCCGTCGGCTCCCCAAAACTCGTTGATCGCCGCTATGACAGCGTCGATGTCGTCAGGAAGCCCGACATGACCGTGATGCGCCCGGGTTGTCGAGACGAACCGTCCAGGCAGGTTGGCTGGACGGTTGTCCTTGTCCACAGTCGGGTGATACTCAGAACTATCGGCTAGTTGGTACAGCCATTTCTGGCCGGTCAGGTCACTGATGGCTGGCGGTAGCGCCTTAAGACGCGTCGTCGTCGCAACGCAGTGAATGCCCACTGCCGGACCTTTGGCCCAGACCTGATAAAAACTCTCAAGTAACGACATGTCGGCCACATCGCTGTAGCTTTCACGTAATGTGGCAAATCCGTCGACGAGGACGAATAGTTGCGGGAAAGTGTCATGAGGACGGGAACTGCGCCGCTCCAATTCTGTCGCGATGTAGCGCAACACTCGTTTCTGAAGCTGACGGCTCTCACTGGTGCTGCCCGGTCCGGCATAGCCACGAACGTGGGCAAGCTTCTCCAAATTGTCCAGCGATGCTGTGAAGACATCCAGTATGACGATGTCGGCATCACCGGGGGCACAGGTGTCAGCAATCCTCAATGCCAATGAGGTCAACGTACTGGACGTGCCGGACCCTGGCATACCCGCTAGAACAAGATTCTCGGTGGCAAACCTCCACCCGGAGATGTACTGACGCTGGTGTTCAGGGTCATCAAATAGGGCAACGTCAAGGACCGTCGACTCTGGACCAGGGACCACTCGCTGTCCCCGATGGCTCGCGGGACGATAATGTTCCAGGGCGAGTTCGACATGGTCGGAAAGCGGCTCAGGCCACACCCTACGTGCCGAACCGAATCCGAGTTTGTCATTGGCCTCGCCAATCCATCGGATGAGGACATCCATGTCACTAGCCTCGCCGCTATTGGACCGGATGGCGTGCTCCTCAGGAGTGTCTCCCAAAACCATTGGATCCACATGGAGATCTTGAGAACCACTAGCCCCACTCACACCAGTTACCAGGGCCGTCTGGATTGGGGTGATGTCCTCTTCACCCAGCTTGATGTAGGCGCGTCCCTTCTGGTCTCGCCCGATACTGGCTGCCAGGGGAACTCCGATCACGTTGGATGACTGTTCCCGACTCTGGACGCGCAATGCCGTACGCATGTTCGTGTTGGCGAGAATGTCGTCATTGACAACACCATCAGGACGCTGGGTGGCCAAGATCATGTGAACACCCAGAGTACGGCCGACGGCCCCTAGCGACACTAGCCCGGACAGCACGTCCGGGTATTCCTTCGCCAACCGGGCAAACTCGTCAACAACCAGAAGCAGACGTGGCATTGGCTCGGCCGGTTTCGTGGCCAGATAGGAATCGATATTGTCGATGCCTTCTCCTGCGTCGGCAAAACACTGCTGACGACGCTTGAGCTCAGCGTTCAGAGCCTGCAATGCCCGAAAGGCGAGGGAAGGCTCAAGGTTTGACAAAGTACCGATCGTATGTGGCAGTTGGTCAAGAGTCGCGAATGCGGCACCGCCCTTGAAGTCGATGAGGATGAAAGTGAGATGTTGGGGATCAACTCGGGCTGCCAATCCCGCGACCAATGACCGCAGCAATTCAGACTTGCCCGAACCGGTGGTCCCGCCCACCAGACCGTGTGGGACATCCGCAACGAGATCGAAGACAAACGTGCCATCGTCACATACGCCGAGTGGCACATCCGGCCCGGTAGATCGCTGCCACGATTCGACAATGGTGGACGCGTCCATGGTCTCCCGATCAAACCCTAGAACGTCACCACCTATGCCATGACCGACGGGGCAGAAACGGTTACGATCAACGGGCGCGTCTCCATTCGCAAGTGGTGAGACTGTGATGCCCGCCAACTTCACATTGCCGATCACACCGACCCTGCAGCCCCGCTTCATCACCTGATTGGCGTCGATGTACGCGGGCTGATCTGCGACCACACCACCACCGATGCCGAGGGCCAGGTCATCAGCCACCACCACTGGGACTGGGACCGTGAAGGTCGTCTGGTCCGGGCCGACGACACCCACACCAGCGTCTCCTATGCTTACCACGATGATGGACTGCCAGCCCGTATCACTCATTCCACACTGGGTACCGCGACGTTGACATGGGATGATGCAGGGCGCCTGACCGACATCACCACACCCGGCCACCACGACCACTGGGACCACGACAGCGGCCTGCTGTGCAGATACACCCATGATGGGCGCACGACCCGCATCACACGCGACGACCAGGGACGCGTAACCGGGCTGGATACGCCCGACGGCGTGTGGTCCTACAGCTACAACCAGGCGGGGTCACTGATGACAGCAATCGGGCCTCGCACCCATCACGCCTGGGCCCATGACGTCTACGGCCGGCTCATGAGCCACACCACTTCTGAAGGCGCTGCCCGGTGCGAAACGGTATTCCGCTGGGACGCTCACGGCCGTCTCATCGACACCCGCACCTGTGCACATGGCGACACCGCTACCACGCACTACGGCTACGACACGGCAGGACGACGCACCAGCGCCACAGGCGATAGCGGTGATCGACGATATTCCTGGGACACGAGGGGCTGGCTGTCCGGTGTCACCACCGACACCGCCACCGTCTCAACCCACGTCGACGCACTCGGACATCCCAGCCGGGTCGCTACCCAGGACCAGCACGTGCATGTTGACTGGGACCTCGTCACCGGAGCTCCCACCTCCATTGATGGCCACCCCGTCTTGGCCCTGCCAGCAGGCCGCACCCTCGGCACCACACCCGTCGATGAGGTCGACCACTGGCGAGCCACCACACCCGTCAAGCCCCAAGACCCATACCAACCGGTCAGCGCCGCAATCGAGGGAGTCCCCGACACCATCAGACTCGCCGGGAACACTCTGGTCGTTGATGGCCATCCCTGGTGGGGAGCACGCCTCTACGACCCCGCCACCACCACCTTCCTGACCCCCGACCCAGAAACTCCGCCCGCCGGAGCGCTATGGGCCAACAATCCCTACGACTACGCCAACAACAACCCTCTTACCCTCACCGACCTTCTTGGCACCCACCCCGTCACAGATGACCAACTCGCAGGCCTCACCCACCCCGTGAGGCACTGGTGGGCCACCCACAAACACCGCATCTTGTCCTGGAGATTCGGCGTAGGCGTCCTTGCCATTGCCCTCGGTATCGGGTTGACGGCCACCGGCATCGGGGCTGGTACTGGATTCGCCCTCCTCGCAGCAGCATCCAGCGGCGCCTTGATCGGCGGAGGATCAACCATGGCCATCGAACAATATTCCACCGGCGATGTAAACTGGGCCGACGTGCGTAAACAAGCCGCTATCGGAGCTATCGCTGGTGCGGCGACCGCTGGTGCCGGAAATTTTGTCAATTCCCAGATGTTGAAACTCTCCATGACAACCGAGAAAGCCTTGACGAATTTTGCAAGCGAGGCAAAAATTCAAAAGGCAGGCAGCGGTTTGTGGTCCCAACTCAACGGAGCATCGAAGGCTCAACATGCTTTCAAAATGGCCGTCGAAGACGGTTGGGGTAAAGCGGCTCTTCAGGATTGAGGGTGTAGTTGTGGCTGGACTGTGTGAGAGTCTGCTGTAGTTGCCCTGTGGGGCTGGGGTGCGTGGAGGGAGGACCCTGCGCGAGGATCGGAGTGTCTAGATCTGTCCTCGTGAATCGCAAGGTCCTCCATGAACCACGCTACCTTCGGCGCTCCTGACCTGACCACATTTGCCCGTCTCGATGAACTCGGTCTGGAGGTCACCGGTCAGCTGATCAGTGCCGAGGAGGCGGTCCTGGCCTGCCGGGTCGTCGAGACCGACGAGTGGTGCCACCGGTGCGGATGCCAGGGGATCCCTCGTGACACGGTGGTCAGGCGCCTGGCCCATACTCCTTTCGGGCACCGGCCCACGATCCTGGCTGTGCGGGTGCGCCGGTACCGGTGCACCGGCTGCGGGCGGGTATGGCGCCAGGACACCAGTGCTGCCGCCCAGGCGAGGGCGAAACTGTCGCGGGGTGGGCTGGCCTGGGCACTGGAGGGCCTGGTACTCGATCATCTGCCGGTCTCGAGGATCGCCGCATCCCTGGGCGTGGACTGGACCACCGCCAATGATGCGGTGCTGGCCGAGGGCACCCGTCGGCTCATCGACGACCCGCACCGCTTCGACGGCGTGGAGGTCATCGGGGTCGACGAGCACGTGTGGCGCCACACCAGAGGCGGCGACAAGTACGTCACCGTGATCATCGACCTGACACCGCTACGCGACGGCACCGGGGCCTCCCGGCTGCTCGACATGGTGGCGGGCCGCTCCAAGAAGGTCTTCAAAACCTGGCTGGCCGGCCGCGACCAGGCCTGGCGCGACCGCATCGAGGTGGTGGCCATGGACGGGTTCACCGGCTTCAAGACCGCAGCCGCCGAGGAACTGCCAGCCGCGGTCGAGGTGATGGACCCCTTCCACGTCGTCCAGCTCGCCGGCGACCAGCTCGATGTCACCCGCCAACGCGTCCAGCAGGACACCACGGGCCATCGGGGCCGCAGGGGCGACCCCCTGTTCGGGGTCAGGCTGACCCTGCACACGGGCCGGGACCTGCTCACCGACCGGCAGGCCGCCCGCCTCGACGCTGTGCTCGCCGATGACGCCCACGCCCCGGTCCAGGTGACCTGGGCCGTCTACCAGGAGGTCGTGGCCGCCTACCGCGCCGAAAACCGTGCCGAGGGTCGGGCGATCATGGCTCATCTGATCGACGCGATCGCCACCAAAGTCCCCGCCGCACTGCCCGAAGTGGCCACCCTGGGCCACACCTTGAAGAAACGGGCCGCCGACATCCTGACCTACTTCGACCACCCGGGGACCTCGAACGGCCCTAGTGAGGCCATCAACGGCAGACTCGAACACCTCCGCGGCATCGCCCTGGGCTTCCGGAACCTCACCCACTACATCACCAGATCCCTCCTGGAGACCGGAGGATTCAGACCCCGACTACACCCTGGATCCTGAAGAGCCGGTAAAGCCATCTCGGAAAACATCTCCAATGAATTCATTGAAGATCTTGTGGCACAGCCACTAGGATCTGGCGCAGAATATATTTCTGATTCTGTCATCAACCACAAGAAGTTCACCATGACCGGCCTCATGACAGCTAACACAGCAAGCGTTTTTTCGGCTCTTCTGCCGGGTTCTACACGGCTGGCTGTACGTCTCAGTGTTCCCACGCGAAGCACAGTGTCTACCGCCGCCCATCCTCAGCTTCACCGGTTCGCCCGGCATTTGGGGGAGGCGCCCCGCGAGGCAGCCTGGTCGGCAGCGGGTAACGTCACCAGAGACTGTCTGTCAAGCCTGATGGACCATGAAGACATTAGCCCCAGTACCATTATTCAGAATGGCGCCGAAACAACTGGGGAGTCCATCAACGCCGGATTCTCCGGTGCACATGCCGAGAACTGGACCGTCCCCCACCTACACCACACAGGCCGATGAATATGAACGTTGAACCCCGCTACCTCGCAGCAGACATGGACAACCCACCCCTCCAATACGAGGAAGAAGGCATCTACGGCATCGCCCGCATGGAACGCCGCATGAGCCACAACCCACACCACCCCCGAGTCTTCTCCCTCGCCTACCTCATGCTCCCCGTATTCCTACCCCTGACAGCCGGCCTCACATGGGGTTTCATTTCGATGCTGATCGACAACAGCGACGGCATCCGAGACAGCTTCTCCGGATGGGCCGTCGCAATCGGAGCCCTCACCGCAGCATACATACCCATATCCCAAGGACTCTGGCTCCACCCCGGAGTCGACCACGACAAAGTCTGGACCCGATTCGGACCCTTCCACCGCGAAATCCGATTCACCGACATCACCCGACTCGACATCGGCGTAGAACACTACAAAGTCTGGGCCGGAAAAACCAAAATTAACATCGGATACGACCGATTCGACTACGCCCTATTCCACATACGCCTCCTCGAAGAACTCCACCACCGCAAACTCCGACTCCCCGACGCCGACATCACCGACCCCAACTGGGAAAACCACGCCCAAACCTGGCGCAACGTCCTCGCCGCCGACGCATGGCTCGACCACCGCGACTTCTACGACACCCACCCCCAACACCTCGCACAACTCAACACCCTCATCGGCCCACCCGACCACTACGACGACTAACAGATCTGTCACGCAGGAGGCGCCTTGCCTCGTACAAAAGGATGACCATGACCGCCGAACCCCTCACATTCTCCCAACCATGGGCCTCGCAGCCCTGGGGCCAGCCTGACACTTCCATGCCTGATGACACGTCGGCCCAGGATCCGGCCAGCCCCCAGCACCTGCGTCCCCCACGAAAATGGCTGAAGTGGGGACTCATCATCGCCGTCATCACCACGCCCTTCATGTGGCGCGTCATTGCCAAACCCATCAGTCACCCCATTCTCACAACCTGCTGTCAGTTAGCCGTCACGCTTCCCGGCTACATCATGATCTTCTACCGCCTGCTGTATCGGACCCACATCGATGACGACACCATCGCCGTTCACATCGGCATCTTCCGTCGCAAAGTCGACGCCCATCGCATCACGAAGCTGGCCATCACACCCAACTGCTACGTCATCACCGACGAGTCGGGGCACCGGGTGCGTGTGAACCATCGAGCTCACGACGTCGACCGGGCAGTCCTCCACCTTCTGGTCACTCTCCACACCCGACCCATCGACCTTCCCGAAGGCTCCCCCGACCATCCCGATTGGCCCACCTGGGCCCAACACTGGCGCAACATCTTCGCGACCGCCATCTACGACAACCACACCAGCTACTACGCCACGCACCCTGACGCCTTGGCCCAGCTCAACACCCTCGTCCGACCACCGGCGCAAGGCTGGGCATACTGAGCTGAGGCAACCGGGGCCGCAGTGGCGATTCATTCGTCTCGCGCGCTGGCCTCGGTTGATGTCCGTGCCTTCTCAGTCGTCGTTTTGTCGGCTGGCTGCCACCGCTCGACGCAGCTGTACCGTCACCTCCACAACGACCGCGCCGTGAACTACCGTAAGGGGCAGGGTCATGAGGAGGCGTCCATGAAACCGTCACGAGTCCGCTGGGATCAATTACCCGGCTCAGTTCACCACAGAGTCGCTGAAATCCTCGGGTCCCCAGTTTCCGTCGATACCCTCCAAACCCACGGCACCACCCCTGGGGTGGCATCGCGCGTCGTCACCGCTGACGGTTCCCACGCGTTCGTCAAGGTTGGTCACTGCGCCATCAATGAGGACATTCCCGGCCTCAACCGTCGCGAGGCCACCCTGCTGTCCCTGCTCCCCGACACTGCACCATCCCCGCGCCTACTCGGCCGCATCGACGTTGACGGCTGGGTAGGCCTGGTCACCTCAGACATCGAGGGCCCCCACCCCCAGCTTCCCTGGTCCGACGAGGACATCGACACCGCCTTGGCGAGCCTGTCCCGCTTGGCCGAGGTGACGGCTGGTTTCTTCCAGCCGTGGGAGTCGTTCTCGGCACGCCTGCACAACACACCATCTGTGTGGGAAGAATTCATGACCGACGCTCCAGCTGACCTCGACCCTTGGCTCATTGAGCGCCTGCCCGACCTCGCCGGGCGGGTCGAGCGACTCACCCGTCACGCCAACGGCGACACCGTCATCCACGGTGCCGTCCGATCCGACAACGTGCTGCTACGCACTGACGGAGCAGTCCTCGTCGATTGGTCCCACGCTCTGATCGGCCCTGCGTGGGTCGATGCCGCTGGGCTCATCGTCGACATCATTCACACTGATCCCATTGACGCCCCGCGGTGGAATCGCGCCGACGCCCTCGTCAAACACGTCGCAGCCGAGTTCTCCCCGTCCACTCATGGCGAACCAGCCGTCGAACCCATCGTCGACCTTCTCGTCGCCGTCTTAGGGATCTCAGAGCGCGAATGCCGCAAGCCTGACCCCGCTGGAATGCCGCAACTTCGCGAATTCCAGCGCGAGCGGGCGAGCAGGCTGCGCGCCTGGTTGTGGGCCTCCGAACATCTCGCGTGATCGCCGAACAACCCCTCAGTTCAGAACACGGAAGGGCTCCGATCTGTCGGAGAGCCCCTTTAAGGTGGGGATGTGACGACTTCCACTCCCCCGTCCGCCGCACCCGCCTCAACGTACCGTCTGCAATTCAACAGGGACTTCACCTTCGCTGACGCCCTCGGCCAGATCGACCACCTGGCCGCCCTGGGCGTCAGCCATCTGTTCTGCTCCCCCATTTTGCAGGCCGCACCTGGTTCCACCCATGGCTACGACGTCGTGGACCACACCCGCATCTCCCATGAATGCGGTGGCGAGGACGACTTCCGTCGACTCTGCGAGACGGCCCATCAGGCTGGACTGGGCATCGTCGTCGACGTCGTCCCGAACCACATGGCGGTACCGACCCCGCTGTGGCACAACTCGGCGCTGTGGAGTGTGCTGCGCAACGGCCCTTCCTCCCCGTACGCAACCTGGTTCGACGTCGACGTCTCGAAGTCCCTGTCGATCCTCATGGCCATCCTCGGTGATCGCATCGGCACGGAACTGACAGCCGGCACCGTCCACGTCGAGACCCGGGACATCCCGGACCAGGACGGCACCACCCATCCCGAGGACGTCGTCGTCTATCACGACCATGTCTTCCCGGTACGTCCCGGCACCGAGTCCATGCCGCTGGCCGAACTGCTCGACCAGCAGTGGTACCGGCTGGCGAGCTGGAAGGTCGCCACCGAGGAGCTCAACTACCGCCGCTTCTTCAATGTCGACACTCTGGCAGCTATCCGCGTCGAGGATGACGACGTTTTTGCCACCTCCCATGCCAAACTGCTGCAGCTCTACCGTGACGGGCTCATCGACGGGTTCCGCATCGATCACCCGGACGGTCTGGCCAACCCACGCACATACCTGGCGGATCTGCAACGAGCCACCGATGGCGCATGGGTTGTCGTCGAGAAAATCCTGGAACCCTCCGAGACCCTCTCCGCCGAACTTCCGTGCGCAGGAACAACGGGTTATGACTCCTTGCTGCGCGTTGACGGGCTGTTCATCGACCCGGCCGGACTGGTACCCCTGAGCACGCTCTACGACCGTATCTGCGCTGACGACGATTCGAGGGCATCCTTCCCCGCCGAGCTGAACAAGGCCAAACGGGAAATCCTTGACGACATGCTCGTCACCGAACTCAACCGGCTGGCCAATGTTGCCATGGACATTTGCGCCTCCGACATCATGCTGCGTGACCACACCCGCCGTCAGCTCACTCGGGCAATCACCGAACTGTTGGTGGCCATGGACCGGTACCGCGCTTACCTGGAACCGGGCCGAGTTCCTGGGCCCTGCGAGATCAAGGTCGTCGAAACGGCGGCTGATTTGGCTCGTCTGGAGTTGTCCGAAGAGGAGCACGACACCCTCGAACTGATCGTCGACATGGTGTGCGGACGCCTTGGGCCCTCGAGTGACCCGGTGGCACAAGCCAGCCGGGATGAGTTCATGGTCCGTTTCGCCCAGACCTGCGGGCCAGTGATGGCCAAGGCCAAGGAGGACACCGCCTTCTACCGCTACACCCGCTTCACCGCGGTCAACGAGGTGGGCTGTGACCCAGAACTGGCCGGGATCTCGGTCGATGACTTCCACGACTTCGCGACCAATCTGGGCGAGAAATTCCCGACGACGATGACAACCCTGTCAACCCACGACACCAAGCGGTCGACCGACGTCCGCGCCCGCCTGGCCAGCCTGACGGAGTTCCCGCGCGAGTGGGAGCAGACGGTTGCGGCCCTGGAGAGCGTCACCGCTGACCAGCGTTCGGAGTTGCTCGACGGGGCGACGATCAACTTGCTGTGGCAGACCCTGGCGGGGACGTGGCGGCTTCCCGGGACCGCCGCTGGCTCCGAGCCGATCAGTGCGGACAGGCTGGTCTCCTACCTGACGAAGGCGGTACGCGAGGCCAAGTCCCACACCACCTGGACCCATCCCGACGAGGACTACGAGTCGGCGCTGACGGATCTGGCGAAGTTCTGTCTGAGTGACGAGTCGGTGGCTGAGGCGCTCGACGAATTCACCGAGACGACTCAGACGGCGGTCCGTGCGGCGATCCTTGGACGCGTTCTGGTGCAGTTGACGATGCCTGGGGTGCCCGACACCTACCAGGGCTGTGAGGTCGTCGATCTGTCCTTGGTGGACCCGGACAACCGTCGCCCGGTCGATCATGACCGGTCAGCTCGGCTGCTCAAGGTGGTGGCGTCCAATGGCCTTGACGCTGTGGCTGACGAGGATCGTCTGGATGCCGAGAAGTTGCTGGTGGTCCATCGAGCCCTGGACGTTCGCCGTCGCCGTGCCAACGCCTTCCGTGGTGAGCCTGCGAGCTACCGCCCGGTCGCGACGACCACCGGTCACGCGGTCGCTTTCGCCCGCGGAATTGACGATGAGCCCCCGACGGTCATCACCGTCGCCACCCGCCTGGCTGGAGCTCTGGAGGGGCGTGGCGGCTGGGCCGGCCACCAGGTCGTGCTGCCCGAGGGGACGTTCACTGATGTCATCACCGGGAAGACGATTGAGGGAGGCATGGTGAAGCTCGCCGATCTGCTGGACGAGATGCCAGTTGCGCTGCTGGTCGAGGAGGAGAGGTGATGACGAATCAGTTGACGGTCTGGGCCCCCGCTGTCACGAAGGTTCAGACCCTTCTCGATGGAGACCTCCTGAACATGACCCGAGCCGGGGGCTGGTGGACACTCCCCCGACCAGTGAAGGCCGGTCAGCGCTACCAGTTCGTCCTGGACGGCGGGGACCCGCTGCCCGATCCACGCAGCCGGTACCAGCCCGAGGGGGTCGACGGACCGTCGCAGGTGTACATCCCGAGCAAGCCGGCCCCCTGGGAGGGCATGGATCTCAAGGGACGAGTGCTCTATGAGATGCACATCGGCACCTTCACCGAGCAGGGCACCTTCACCGCCGCCATCGATCGCCTCGACGACCTCGTCGAACTCGGGGTGGAGGCCGTCGAGGTCATGCCAGTCGCCCAGATTCCCGGCACTCGCGGCTGGGGATACGACGGGGTGGATCTGTACGCCACCCAGAACACCTACGGCGGCCCGGCCAGCTTCCAGCAGTTCATCGACGCTGCCCATGCCAAGGGACTCGGGGTCATCCTCGACGTCGTCTACAACCACCTCGGACCGGAGGGGAACTACCTGGCCGAGTTCGGCCCCTACTTCAATCACCATCACCCGACCCCGTGGGGCGACGCAGTGAATTTCGACGGGAACGACAACCTGCCAGTCCGCCAATTCGTCATCGACAACGCTCACCAGTGGCTGGTGGAGTACGGGGTCGATGGGCTCCGTCTGGATGCCGTCCATGCCCTCGTCGATGACTCCGAGACCCATATCCTCGCCGAGTTGTCCACAAAAGTCGCCGAGTGGTCCACGCAGATCGGCCGTCCGCTGACCCTCATCGCCGAGTCTGACCTCAACCAGGCCGACATGGTCACTCCCGTCGGTGTCACCGAGGCGGCTCGCGGCATGACGATGCAGTGGGACGACGACATCCACCACAGTCTGCATGCCTTCTTCACTGGGGAGACTGACGGCTATTACTCCGACTTCGGGAGCGCCGAGACGCTGGCCAAGGCCTTGGCCAGCGTCTTCGTCCACGACGGCGGCTGGTCGTCGTTCCGGGAGCAGAACTGGGGAGCCCCGGTTGACGTCAGCAGTGCTTCCTACGACGCTACGTCTTTCGTGAGCTTCATCCAGGATCACGATCAGATCGGCAATCGCGCCGTCGGAGACCGTCTGGGCCACAACGGAGCCGACCCGAATCTTCAAGCGGCAGCCGCCGCACTGTACCTACTGGGGCCTTTCACTCCCATGATCTTCATGGGCGAGGAATGGGCGGCCTCAACCCCATTCCCATTCTTCAGCGACCTGGGCCCTGATCTTGGCCCCTTGATCACTGCTGGACGCCGTCAAGAATTCCAGAAGATGGCGTGGCACGGGGCCATCCCAGACCCTCAAGCCATGATGACCTTCCGGTCAGCGCGACTGAAGTGGGATGAGCGTCACGACCCAGAACACGCACGGATGCTCGACTGGTACCGCACTCTGCTAGGGATCCGCGCATCACTTCCACCCCACGTCGCTCATAGCCTGACGGCCACGACGATGACCGTGATCTCCCCCGATGCCGTCGTCATGAGGCGTCCCGGTGTCATCGTCGTGGCGAATCGAAGCGATGCTCCTGTCACGGTCGCGGGTCTGGTTGACGATCCAGCCCACACTGTGGCGAGGGGAAGCTGCGACGTCGAAGACAGCTCGCTCACCCTGCGTGGCCCAGGGTGCGTCGTCCAGACTGATCTGGGGATCCATGCCCAGTGGGCAGTGTGAGCTCACCCTGTGACGCCGAGGCGCAGAACCACATCCCAGCTCAGCGGGCAAAGCCATCATCGCCATGCGCGAGCTTTACCTGTACTGAGCGAATCTCTTCAGCCGCAACGACAGGACAAAGACAGAAAGACGAGGGCATCCCTCGTCTTTCTGGCACCAATTCTCATATCCGGGGCCATCCCCGATCAATGATGTCGGCCTGATGCTTCTCACACCTCGCAGCCGCAGGGATCCTTCGACCAGCGGATGGTACTAAGAGCAATCTGCTGGTAATTATGAATTTTGCCCTCGAGAGTGTCCTCATTCAAGTACAGGATGGAGAACCGATTGATCGGGCCCTTGATCTTGATGAGCACGGTCCCCTTGGTGTCGTGGTCCATATTCCACTCATGCGATTTGTCAAGCCGCTTGTGCTCGAAAGGAGACTCGACCTTGACACGATTACTTCCGTTGCCAGTGACGTGCAGGTACCCTGGCTCAAGAGGGGACGCCGTGATCGGTGCACCATCAGCTGTAACGGTCACAGAATCCCGATAGTGATCTTGCTTGCCTGAGCCCTGTGAATCGATGTCATGAAGCAAGAACTGCACACAACTGGCTGGGCCAGGGAAGTCAACATGCAGCAAACTACCAGCAGTGCCGTCACCATTCTGAGCGATGGCAATCAGTTCGGAGACCCAAGGGTAATCACTCTTAACCTTGACAAGCCCCCGCGGGTCAATGATGTCGCCATCCAAATTGGATGCATAGGCACCGCCGGTGGTAATTTTCGCACCCGGGCGTGCTTCCCTTCGTGCCACCAGCTCGGGGGTAACGAAGCTCTTCTCCCAATGCGCCCCCGTGTACACGCAGTCCTGGCTGGCAGCTACCGAGGGCAGCGCAGTCGAGGCAGTTACTGCAGGCACAGCCCACGCCGCACCCTTGACCACATTACGCCGACTCAGGTTGTTGTTCATTTCTCTCCCCACGAATGCGAGATAACGCTGATGAGATCAGATGGGTGTCGGACTCGACGCACCACGTAACTGAAAGAATCTTCACATGGCCGTTTCGTGACTGTCAAGTCACGTGCTCAGTGACAGCTGCTGGCCGCTAGCTTACTGCACACGAAACTGGTAGCCGAACTCTCCATCGGACCCCTCATGAGGGAACACCCCGTTGACACTATCACCCCTCAGACCAGCTACACACAGACCTGAAGCCTGGTCCTGATGCGCGCGGCGCACGGCCTCAGCCTTCAAGCAGAGTTGTGGAAAATCGACATATGATGATGATCAGCAGCCAGGTGATACTCTGCGCCTGAGAGGAATTGTGCTGCCAGCAGCACATGACACCCCGAACGGTGTGCCCATCACGAATCCCGTCCACAGCATCAGAGAGGAGATTCTTGGCTGATGTCATCACCGAGCCTCCTCCCTCCCAAACACGCAGTCGCTCCGCATCCAGCCGGTAGTCCCCGTCCACGACAGCGACACCACAGCCGAGACAATCTTGGTCAGTACCGGGTGCGCATCGTCGTTGCCGACTTCATCATCATCGCCTTGGCGTCGTTCATCGCAGTGCGAGCACGAACGGCAATGACTATGTTCCCAAAGAACACCGACGTGCAGGACAATGTCCTTCCATGGTCCGGGGGGATCATTTTCGCATGGTTGGTCATCATGGGACTCGTCGGCGCGTACCGGACAAAATACTTGGATTCAGGCGCGGCGCAGTACCGCGCCGTTTTTGAGGCTTCGGCCATCACAGCTGCCTTGCTCGGCGTCTCAGCGTACCTGTTCATGTATCCACTGCCCCGTGGATTCTACTTTCTACTGTTCCTCTTCAGCATTCCCGCGCTGCTCCTCGAACGGTTCTTCATGAGGCGCTGGTTGCACCACGAAAGACGCCGCGGCCGGTTCCGCAGCAGCATCATCATCGCCGGTGACTGCACTCATATTGACGATCTGGCCAAAGTACTCCAGCGTGAGAAATGGCTGGGGTATGACATCGTTGGCGTATTAACCCGTGGGCAAGAAAGGTGTCACAATGTCAACGTGCCAGTCCTGGGGACGCCTGAGGATGTCGTGGCCGCGTGCCAATACACTCGCGCTGCGGCGGTGATTTTCACCGAAGGATCATTCTCGCGGTCCTACCAGTTCAATCGGCTGGCCCGCACTCTCGAGAGCCAAGACACCGAACTAATCATCATTCCCGCTCTCTCCGACATCTCCACACAGCGCATGCATATCCGCCCAGTGGCCGGCCTGCCTCTGGTGCATATCGAGAAGCCTCAGGCCGAACGTGCAAGTGGCTGGTTCAAGAGGACCTTCGACATCATCGGATCGCTGCTTCTACTCATTCTCACCTCCCCGATTGTCCTTCTCGCTGCTATCGCCATCAAACATGAGGATGGCGGTCCTGTGTTCTACAAGCAACGTCGAGTCGGACGCAAAGGCCGAGTCTTCGAGTGCTACAAACTGCGCTCGATGGTTGTCAACGCCGACGAGATCAAGGCCAAGATGCTGGCCGACAAGAACGAGTCCGACGGTGTCCTGTTCAAGATGAAGGACGACCCTCGAATCACCAAGTGCGGAAAATTCCACCGACGCTACTCCATTGACGAGATTCCCCAGTTCTACAACGTGCTGCGTGGCGACATGTCGCTGGTGGGACCGCGCCCCGCTCTCGAGAACGAGGTCGCCGCTTACGAGTCTCACGTTCGCAGGCGCCTGGACGTTCGTCCCGGCGTCACGGGTCTGTGGCAGGTGTCCGGTCGCTCCGACTTGTCCTGGGAGGACACCGTTCGACTGGACCTCTACTACGTGGACAACTGGTCGGTACTGCAGGACATCACTATCCTCGCGAAGACATTCAGCGCAGTCTTCACCTCCTCGGGGGCGTACTGATGGTCCCTCGAACCCAGCAGGTCGCACGGGCCCTGACATGGTTCTACCTTCTCATCGCCGCGGTCGGGGTCGTCGTACCCATGGGAGTTCGAATTGGGACCCTGAAATGGCGGATCGGCTACCGCCTCACCGGCGGAGTCACACCTATCGGGGCACGCCCGCTTACCGGCGACCAAGTTGCCATGGTCGGCGATCACACCCTCAACGTTGTCATGCTTCTGCCCCTGACCCTGCTAGCCACCCTCGGCTGGCCGACAGTGCGCTGGTGGGTGTGGGGCATCGCCGCCACGATCATTGGCATCTGCTCCGAATCATTCCAATACGCCCTGCCCCAGCTGGGGCGTCGTCCTCTCATCTCCAATGCCTTTGAGAACGCCGCCGGCGGCTGGTTAGGGGCAGGTATCGCCGCTGGTCTGCAACGGGGGCTCAGCCACCAATCGCACTCACCGTCTCATCCGCCCCATCGCAAATCATCCGAGAGGTATACACGCCAGTGAACATTGTCATCACGGGAGAGGCCGGGTTCATCGGCCAGTATGTGACTCGTCGGCTGCACGGTCATGATCTCATCGTCCGCCTCGTATCAGAAACTAGCACCGCGCAGGAGGTGCGATGAGTCCGACAACCCTCGCGATTATCCCTGCCAGGGGTGGGTCCAAAGGGATCCCCCGAAAGAACCTCAAGGACTTGGCCGGGAAACCCCTGTTGGCATGGACGATCGAGCAGGCCCTCGCCACCCCCGGCCTTGACGTGTACGTGTCGACCGAGGACGCCGAGATCGCTGCAGTCTCCCGCACGGCTGGCGCCGGGGTCATTGAGCGCCCCGACGAGCTGGCCCAGGACACCACCGCGACCGAGCCGGTCGTTGAGCACGCCATTGACGTCCTCACTGAGCAGGGCCACCGCCCTGACCAGGTGATGCTCTTGCAAGCCACCTCCCCGCTTCGTCTTCCCGACACGATGGGGCGCGCCTTGAGACAGTTCGCATCCTCCGGCGCCGATTCCATGGTGGGCGTCGTTCCCGAGCCGATCTTCATCTGGCAGAAGGAACCGAAGGTCGTCGCACACTACCCATACCAGAACCGTCCACGTCGCCAAGACATGACACCTGACCAGTTGCGTTACCGCGAGACCGGCTCGCTCTACCTGACGAAAACCGAGGTCTACCAGAACAACCACAACCGTCTCGGCGGCCGCATTGAGTTGTTCGTGATGGATCCGGTCGAGGGAATCGACATTGATTCCCCACATGATTTCGACATCGCCGCCACCGAGCTTCGACGCCTCGCACGCTAAACCTCACCGATCCCCAATCCCAGAGAAGGTTATCCGCGCCCATGATCGTCAACCGTCAGACCACACCCTTCGCCGTCTTTGGTGAGGACACCATCCTCACCGCATTGACAAAGATCACCGACAACAAGTCGGGCATCGTCTTCTGCGTCGATGAACACGGCATCCTCACCGGGTCCTTCTCCGACGGCGACTTCCGCCGCTGGATCACCTCCGAACCAGACGGCGACATGACGACGCCGGTGCAGGCAGCTGCCAATCGTGAGTGCATCCATGCACCTCTCGATGCCGATGCTTCGACCATTTCCCAACTCTTTCGCCCCGGCGTGGAGGTGATCCCCCTCGTTGACGAGCGTGGCCATCTCACGGCGGTCACCACTGAGGGTGCCGCCGAGATGACCATCGGTCGTCACACCATTGGCGATGGCCACCCTTGTCTTCTCATTGCTGAGATCGGCAATAACCACCAAGGTGACGTCGCGTTGGCCAAGCACCTCGTCGACCTTGCCAAGGAGGCCGGGGCCGACGCCGTCAAGTTCCAGCTGCGCGACTTGAATGCTCTCTACCGTCAAGCCGACGGTGCCACCGCGGGCGAGGATCTCGGCGCTCAGTACACCCTCAACCTCCTGTCCCGGTTCTCGCTGAGCCCCGAGCAGATGATCGATGTCTTCGACCATTGCAAAGCCGTCGACATTGACGCTTTCTGCACGCCGTGGGACCTCCCCAGTCTCACAGTGCTGGCCGACTACGGCGTCCCAGCCCTCAAGATCGCCAGTGCTGACATGACAAACCACTCCCTGCTACGGGCCTGTGCCGCTGAGCACCTGCCGATGCTGATGTCGACGGGCATGTCGACCGAGGACGAGATCCTCGGATCAGTCGACGTTCTGCGCAGCGCCGGGGCTCAATTCGCTCTGCTGCAATGCCAGTCGACGTACCCAGCACCCTTCAAGGACGTCAACCTGCGTTACATGGACCGCCTCGCTGCCCTGGGTAACTGCCCAGTGGGTTATTCCGGGCACGAACGTGGTTATCATGTGCCGATTGCCGCAGTAGCACGCGGTGCCCACATCATCGAGAAACACTTCACCATCGACAAGACCCTCGAGGGCAATGATCACCAGGTCTCCCTGCTCCCCGACGAGTTCGCGGAGATGGTCGACCGCATCCGCGAGGTCGAGCTGGCGCTCGGCTCCGACAAGGCCCGCTCGGTGTCGACCGGCGAGATGATGAACCGCGCCAACCTCGCCAAGTCCTTGGTGTCCACCCGAGCCCTGCACAACGGCGAGGTCATCACCCGGGACGCCGTGGCCGTCAAGTCCCCAGGCCGCGGGCTGCAGCCCAACCACCTCGACGAGCTGGTCGGTCGCACCATGCGTCGCGACATCGACGCCGGTGACTTCTTCTATGACACCGACCTGACCGACGCCGTCGCCCAGGGTCGCAACTACACCTTCCGTCGCCCGTGGGGCCTGCCGGTGCGCTACCACGACGCCCGCAAGCTGCTGTCCCACTCCGAGACCAACCCAAATTTCCTAGAGTTCCACCTGTCCTACAAGGACGTGGAGATGACGGCCGAGCAGATCGCCGAGGCCTTCGAGCACCGCAAGTTCGACGGGATGACCTACACCGTCCACTGCCCCGACCTCTACGCCGGCGACTTCATCATCAACCTGGCCTCCCCCGACGAGGACATCTGGGAGCGCTCGATCGCCGAGGTCCAGAAGGTCATCCAGATCGCCCGTGACCTCGACACGTGGTTCGACGCCGAGGAGCCCCCGGTCGTCATCTGCACCATGGGCGGGTTCACCAAGGACGCCTTCGTGGCCCCCGAGGAGCGTCCGGCCATGTACGCCCGGATCGCCCAGGCCCTCGATCGGATCGACGAGGACGGGGTCCGTCTGACCTCGCAGACCCTGCCGCCCTACCCGTGGCTCATGGGTGGACAGCAGCACCACAACCTGTTCATGGGTCTCGACGACACCGTCGAGTTCTGCAACCAGTACGGACGTCGTCTCACCCTCGACCTGTCCCACTCCAAGTTGGCCGCCAACTTCAACAAGATCCCGTTCAGCGAGTACATCGCCGAACTGGCACCGCTCAGCGACCACCTGCACATCGTCGACGCCGAGGGGGTCGACGGCGAGGGCCCGCAGATCGGTGAGGGCGAGATCGACTGGCCGGTGACTGCCAAACAGCTAGACGAGCTGGCCCCCGAGGTCACCTTCATCCCGGAGATCTGGCAGGGCCACGTCAACAACGGTGAGGGATTCTGGACGGCCCTCGAGCGCCTGGAGCAGTGGTTTTGATGAACCGACCGACCGCCCTGTGGGTGTCCCCGGTGAGCAGCCTCGCCGGGGTGGCCCGACATGTCCTCGACGTCGCTCAGGTCGGGATTCCCGGCTGGCGGATGGTCGTCTCATGCCCCTCCGGCCCTCTCGCCGACAGGCTCCGGGAGATGGACGTCGAGGTCGTCGACCTTCCCGTCGAGACCGGGACCGCGGTCCGATCCTTGCGCGCGACGATTCAGCAACTCGGGCCTGACATCGTCCACTCCCACCTGGCCAAGGCCGATTTTCTGGCAACGATGGCCTCGGTGGGCACCGGAGTCAAGCTCGTGTCCACCGAACACACCATCCCGACGGACCGGTTCATGTACCACTCGAACCGTGCCTCAGCCGTCACCATGGAGACTGCACACCGTCTCCGGCTAACCCGGTTCTCCAGGGTCATCGCGGTGTCCGCGGCCACCGAACGCGAGATGCGTCGCCAGTGGCACACCAAGGTACCGATCACGGTCATACTCAACGGTGTCGACCGTCCCGCCACCCTGCCGTCCCGCGAGCCCGGTCTGAGGCTGCTGTCCCTGGCGCGGCTGTCGAAGGAGAAGAACATCTCCGCGACGATTCGCGCCTTCGAGCACATCACCCGTGAGCATCCGGAGGCGACCCTGACGGTGGCTGGGACCGGGAGTGAGGAAGCCTCTCTCAAGACCCTGACGCGCCGCTTGGGCCTCGATGACAAGGTGAGCTTCCCCGGCTTCGTCCGTCCCGGCGAGCCGATGACCAACCATGACGTCATCGTTCAGCCCTCAAAGTCGGACAACTGCTCCTACACCCTGCTCGACGCCCTCGCGCAGGGAATGGGCGTGGCCGCGAGCCCGGTTGGCGGCAATCCCGAGATCCTTCCTCCCCGGTGCATCGCCGAGGCCGATGATGTCGAAGCGCTGGCGGAAGTGGCCATCCGACAGGGACTCCGCCTGGACAACCGCCCCACCCTGACCGATGCCATTCCCACCGTGGCGGGCATGACGGAGGGCATCTCTGAGGTCTACCGAGAGGTTGTGGGATGACCACATTCACCATCGCCTCCAACCAGGGGACCATGGGCGGCGGTGAGGTCATGATGTTCGCCATCGCCGAGGCCGCCCGTGAATTGGGACGCGACGTCACCATCGTTGCACCCCAGACTCCCGGCGACGTTGTTGCGGAAGCCCGCAAGCGGGGTTTCCGGGTCATCGCCATCCACGGCGACACCACCGGGAAGTACCTGGAGAATCTGCGTCGCTGGGACGCGAGTGAGCGCACCGGGCTGCTGTGGTGCAACGGGCTGCGCCCGGCCTTCGCCACCTCGGGGCACCCCGACCGGGTCGTCCACCTGCACCAACGCCCACTCGGAAAGCTGCGCGCCCTGGCTGTCGTGGCCCGTCATGGGACCCTGGCAACGGTCGTCCCCTCGGCATCGATGGCAGAGGCGATCTCCGACGCCCGGGTGATGTGGAATTGGAATCCCCCAGCACGCCACCGTGCTCCTCGCCCGGTGGAGGGCACCGTCACAGTCGGATTCCTCGGTCGACTGTCATCCGACAAGGGGGTCCCGCGACTGTGCGAGGCGATGGCCGAGTTGAAGCGCCGGCACCCTGGGCGATTCAGGCTACTGCTGGCCGGGGAATCCCGGTTCGTCGACCCGGCCGACGCCCAACTCGTCGCCCGTCGCATCGCGAGTCTGGGCGACCTCGTCGACCACCGCGGCTGGATGGACCGTGACGAGTTCTTCTCCTCAGTCGATCTCTCGGTCTTCCCATCTGTATGGCCCGAGCCCTTCGGCCTTGTCGTCTCCGAGGCAATGTCGGCGCGCTGCCCCTTCGTCCTCACCGATGCCGGGGCACTGCAGGAGGTCGCCGGCCCCGATCATCCCTTCGTGGCGCGAGCGGACGACGCCACCAGCCTGGCCGATGCCATCGAGAGGGCCGCCGAGGGCTACAACAAGGGTCTCCTGGACGCAGCTCACGACCGCTGGCAGGAGAACTTCTCCCCCGAGGCCGGACGCACCCGTCTCGCGGAGATCCTGGCTGACGTCGATCCGGAGCCCGACCAGGGCGCCCCGCACGTCGCCATCGCCCACGACTACCTCACGCAACGAGGTGGTGCAGAACGTGTCGTCACCCAGTTCGCCAGAATGTTCCCGGAGGCCCCGATCATCACATCGGTGTATGAATCGGACCTCACCTACCCTGAGTTCTCCACTCATGAGGTCATCACCTCTCCGCTGAACAGGATCGGATGGCTCCGTCGCCACTTTCGAGCCGGTCTTCCGCTCTACGACTGGGCCTTCGACCACACCGAGGTGCCGGCGGGGACGGACACCGTTCTCGTCTCGACGACCGGTTTCGCGCACGGGGTCAAGACCCCACCGAACTGCCGGAAGGTGGTCTACTGCCACTCCCCCGCCCGTTTCCTCTACCTGGTCGACGACTACCTCGGCGGACAGTGGTGGCGTTCACCCAAGGGGATCGTGCTCAAGGCCCTCACCCCGCCGCTACGACGTTGGGATCGCAGGGCCGCCGCGTCCGCGGACGAGTACCTGTGTAACTCGACCGTGGTTCGCGACCGTATCCGTGACGTGTACGGGATAGAGGCAGCAGTCGTGCATCCGCCGTACTCCCTGGATCCCACCGGCCCCCAGGAGCCACTACCGGGACTGGATCATCCCTCCTTCTTCCTGGTGGTCAGCCGCCTCATGCCCTACAAGAATGTCGACATCGTGCTGAATGCCTTCGTGGATCTGCCCGATGAGCATCTGGTCGTCGTCGGGTCAGGGCCATTGCGCGATGAATTGCACGATCTCGCCCCGGCCAACGTATCCTTCTTCGAGGGCATCAGTGACGCCCAGTTGAGGTGGGCCTACGCCCACGCGTCGGCGGTCATCGCGCCGAGCAAGGAGGACTTCGGGTTGACGCCCGTGGAGGGCTTCGCCTTCGGAACCCCCTGCCTGGCCCTACATGCCGGCGGCTATCTGGACACCATCGTGGACGGCGTCTCCGGACGATTCTTCGACTCCGCAACCCCCGAAGCCGTGACGCAGGCCGTGCGCCAGTTCCGCGAGAACCCTCTCGAGGAGCGCACCGTACTGGAGCACGCGGGGAAGTTCTCCCCAGAGACCTTCGCGAGGGCCATCGTGGCCCACGTCGAATTCTCCTCCGACAGCCAGAAGGATTAAGATGACCATTGCATCGATCATCATCCCGTCGCACCGGGGAGCTGACCGTCTCCCCCGGTTGCTGAGTGCCCTTGCGGCCCAGACGACCGACGACTGGGAGGCCATCGTCGTCATCGATGGTGACATGGACGGCTCCGAGGAAGTCGTGGCCAGGTACTCCCACCTGCCCATCCGTTCCGTGGTGTTCCCGCAGAACCGTGGCCGAGTCGCCGCACTCAATGCCGGTCACGATGCCGCGACAGGGGACGTCCTCATCCGGTGCGACGACGATCTGGAGCCCGCTCCTGACTACGTTGAACGTCACGTGGCCAGCCACGCTGAGCAGGACCAAGGAACCATCGGCATCTGCCTCAACGTCCTCCCCGACACCCGCTACGCGACCGTCTACGGCGCCCAGGCAGACGAACTGTTCCGTGCAGGTGCGTACGAAGCCTCCGCGGACACCACGTGGCGTTTCTGGGCGGGCAACGTCTCGGTGACTCGCGACATCTGGAACCGGATCGGCGAATACGACACCCGTTACCAGGCGTACGGGTGGGAGGACGTCGACTACGGTTGGCGACTTCACGAGGCCGGAGTTCCGATCGTGGTCGACCCCACGCTCGAGACAAGGCACCATGCCGCTGCCATCAACACCGCATCTCGTGCCCCGCGCGCATATCGTTCCGGCCAGGCGAGGCAACTCTTCGACGGGATCCATGGCGCTGAGGTCGCCGGACCGGGCCGTCCGACGGACGACTCGACGTGGAACCGCTTGGTGGGATGGACTGCCGATCACCTGACATATGGCAGGACTCGGACCCTGGCCAAGGCCCTCGACACTGTCCTTCCCGCCATGCCGGCCCCGGTGGCCCGCAAGGCTGTCGCCCTGCTCGTGGAGTCCTCGAGCATCGCCGGCCACGAATCCAGCGAGACCGCCGAGAGGGACTTCTGAATGACCGAGCCAAAAGAATCCTTTTCCAAGCAGCTCCGCTTCCTCATAAGCACCTTCCCCGAGGGCACCAAACCGCGACTCGTCGCATATGTCGCCGGGCAGTCGCTGATCGCATTGATGGACTTTGCCGGTATCGCGCTGATCCTCCCAGTCGCCCAGATCCTCATGGGTGCCCCCACTGATCAGGGGTACATCAGCGTCGCATCGTCGATCTTCGGACATCCCTCCCGAACCCGCCTCGTCGTCTACCTCTGCTGTGCAATCACCCTGGCCTTCCTCGTGAAGGCGGTCGGAACGATCCTGCTGAACTGGTGGCAGACCGGTCTGGTGAGCCGTCTCATGGCGGGCACCTCGGCGAACCTTCTCAAGGTTTACCTCAATGAGGACTACCTCGATCACAAGGAGAGGGATGTACCGGAACTCATCCGCGCGGTTGGCCCCTCCGTCACCGCTGCCCACTTGCACGTCCTCGGGGGCGTGCTCATGCTGACGGGGCAGCTGACGTCGGTTTTTGCGATCCTGATCCTGCTCTTCCTCATCACACCGGCTGCAACGCTCGGAGCCATCGCCTTCTTCGGCCTGTCCATGTTCTTCCTGCAACGCTTCCTGAGCCCTGTCAACTCAGTTGCCGGCCGCGAGGCACAGGAGACCGCATGGACGGTGAGCAAGCGGCTCATCGAACCCATGGACGGATTCCGAGAAGTGTCGATGCACGACTCCCAGCCGTATTTCGTGGATCGCTACCACCGTGCGGTCCTGGAGAACGCCGAAACCATCCGCAAGGCGAATTTCTACACGGGACTTCCGAAGTCCGTCCTCGAGGTCATCACCATCATCTTCCTGTCGGTGATCCTCGTCTTCATCGCGAATTCCTCCAACCCGTCAGCCCTCATGGCAACGTTCTCGGTGTTCATCGCCGCGGCCATTAAACTGCTGCCGTCCATGTCCGCCATCAATGCCACGATGGGAACCATCAACTACGGCAAGACCGGTCTCGAGATCACGGTCAACACCCTGCGCCCCCTCATCGCGTCCCACCAGATCGACACCTCGGCAGAGTGTAACTACCCGTCGGCTGATCTGCCCCCGGAGTACGAGAAGCACCCGCACACCATCGAGGTGCGTGACATCACCTTCAGCTATCCGGACGGGGACCGGCCCGTCCTCAACGATGTGAGCTTCACGATCCCCCCGGGCACCTCCCTGGCGTTGTGCGGTGTCTCCGGATCAGGAAAGACGACCTTGGTCGACATCATGCTTGGCCTCATCAAGCCGAACGGCGGAAGCGTGACCTTCGGTGACAAGGACATCGTTGCCAACGAGACCGAGTGGCACGAGAACATCGCCTACGTCCCACAGGACGTGTTCCTCATCAACGACTCGGTAAGGGCAAACATTGCCTTCGGCATACCGGAGTCCGAGTGGGATGACGATCGCATCAACACGTGCATCGACGCCGCCCAGCTCAGGGGCATCGTCGACGAACTGCCCGAAGGTCTGAACACCGGGATCGGCCCGAAGGGAACCCGCCTGTCGGGCGGCCAGCGTCAGCGAATCGGCATCGCCCGCGCCCTGTACCGGGACCCCCAGGTGCTGGTCCTCGACGAGGCGACGTCGGCCCTCGACAACGCCACCGAGGCCGAGATCACCAAGACAATCCATGGTCTTCAGGGGAAGGTAACGACCATCATCGTCGCCCACCGACTGTCGACCGTTCGTGACGTCGATCAGCTCCTGTTCCTCGAGAACGGGGAGATCACCGCGCGTGGAACGTTCTCACAGGTCGAGCAGCAGTCGCCGTCGTTCGCGCGGCTGGTGGAGCTCGGCGATCTCGATTCCCGTACGAAGGCCCACCAGTCATGACCCGACGCGTGGAGGTGTGCTGGGTTCCGTGTGGTATCCCGGAGCAGGATGACCAGTGCGAGAAGACAGCCGCACTTGCCGCACGGTTGTGGGAGGTCACTGGCCCCACAGCGCTGCGACTCGAGTCGTCCGGGCGCGCGAATGCGCTCCTCGCAGCCATTCCGCACCGCATCACCTTGGTGGTTGCCACGAGTCTCCCCGACCTGGTGGCCGCCACCCGGGCCCGTCATGGCCGGGTGTTCGGCTGGGTCATCTGCGACGAGGACCAGGAGGCATCCGTCCCCGACCACGATCTGGAACGCGTCAGACATGTCTGGGTGACCCGTCCGGTCACCTCCGATGACCTCACCCATGACCTGCGCCACACGTTCGCAATGATTTCGAATCGACTGGGCATCTGGACACCGACGCTTCGAACCGAGATGACCTCATTCCAGCGCCAAGTTCGTGAGCAGGAGCAGCGGCTCAACCCCGGCGACGGCATCCCCGATCTGGTCGACCTTCCCGACCAGATACACCGAGTCGTCTTCCTCGCTCCTCGGGTGCCCGAGATCAGCGGCGGATCGGCCTCCGTCATGAACCTCTCCCAGGCGTTGGTGGACCGCGGAATCGCGGTGAGACACCTGTCGGTCAAACCGGGCACGGGCGTCTCCCCGATCCCTACCCGGACCATCATCCGGGATCCTGAGCTCCACCGAGGACCGGCCCTGCGCAACACCGAGGGTCAGAACATCTTGCGTAATCTCCTCAAGGTGGCGTTCAAGCGAGTCGACCACGTTGCCGACATCCTGAGGCTGAGGCTGACGGCACCATGCCTCGACAGCCACGACGTGCTGGTCTCGAGCCACGCCCTTGCCGCCCAGGCTCTGCACCAGCATCACTTCCCCACCGACGGCGCCCGTCTGCACGTCGGTCAGCACCATTCCCAGTATGAGAGCCTCGCCGGGGAACCTTGGCTGTACGAGGCAATACCCGCACAGTTCTCGTCCGCCGACGCTTTCACAGCACTCACCGATGCTGACGCGCAGAAATTCCATTACTTGGTCGACTGCCCCTGCTTCGGGCTGCCGAATGCCCTTCCGAGCGACCTCGTTGACCCACCGCAGTCATCGCTGACGTCACGCCGGGCAGTCGTCCTGGCACGATTCAGCCCGGAGAAACAACTGCCGCTCATGGCTCGCGCGTTCGCCCGCGCGGTCGAGGGCGATCAGTACCAGGGCTGGATCCTGCACATCCATGGTGCGGGGCCGGAGGAGGACGCCATCCGCACGGCCATCAGGGAGTGTCAGGCCGAGGACCGCGTGATCGTCGAGCCGCCGACGAGGAACATCTCCGCGGTTTACCAAGCGGCAAACCTCAACCTGTTGGCATCCTCATCGGAGGGATTCGGAATGACCATCATCGAAGCAGCCGCTCACGGGGTCCCCTCGCTGGCCTTCGACGTCTCGCCCGGGGTCCACGGACTGTTGTCCGACGGCGCCGGTTGGCTCGTTGACGAGGTGAGCGAGGATGCCTACTGCCAAGCCCTTCAACGGGTACTCGGCTCACCGGAGGAGCTTCACCGTGCCGGTCGGACGGCAAGGTCCACGATTGCCCGCTCCCACGAACCGCAACGCATTGCCGATGAGTTCGCTGGGGCCATCAACCAACTCGTCGACGGTGAATCGGGAACGCCTTCATGAGGCCCGCCTCGATGGCCGCCTGATGGGGCAACGGACGCCACGACGAGACGACGTGGTCGGCCTCGCGGATCATCTCGACCGGGTCGACGGGGCCACGCTTGACCCCGAAGGCCGAGTAGTAGTCGTCGAACTTGTACCGACCGCCGGTGACACCCGGACCCGGCTCGATCCACTGGTTCGGGACACCGAAGGAGTCGGACACAATGAGGCCGTGCAGGCTGGAGGACAACACCAGCCTGCACTGAAGGATCTCGGAGACCACATCCTCGACCGGTGCACAGACGTTGATCAGCTTCACCGACGGGTGGGAGGCGATTTCTCGGCTCCTCTCGTTGTCTCGCTCGGTGAAGTGCGGCACGAAACCAATCCTGTCGGAGGGCTGTCGCTGCAGATGCGATAGCGCCTGGCGCACGAGAATGCCGGGATCACCCAGCGGTACTTCTGGGTACCCGGCCTGCACGAACCGTTCCATGCTGAGGGCACCGCGCAATGCCAGCACCGTGACATCAGGCCCGTTCCACGGACCACCGGGCTCGATGAAACCGCTGCCCCAGATCCACGGACGGGTTTCGGCCAGGTTCTGGGCCCCCTCAAGGATCGAACCCACTGCAACCATGTCCGCAGCACCGATGCCCGAGTACTTGACCGATGCGCCGAAAAGGTTTCGGATCAGCAACGGGCTGAGTTGGTCCCCGAAATTGGCATTTTCGTCGTTGCTACCGGCCCAGTACAGCCGGATCGGCGCGACACGCCACATGAGCGACTTCGGTGCATACTTGCGTACCACGGCCTTGGTGCCACCCATTGCCTCGGAAAGGGTCGTCATTGTCTGCTCGTTCCTGTCAATGCCGGGGCTTCATCTCGTTCTGATGTCCGTGAGGACAATGTCGGCAAGGCGTTCCTTGAAGTGGTCCGGATCGTAGACCCGCGCCCTGTCGACACATCGTGCCGACAGCTCACGGCGGTCCTGCGGGGTCATCGACGCGATCCTACGGGTCTGTTCCTGCAGCTCCTCAGGTGTCGACCAACGTCCGGCCCCATCCACCGGAAGCACCACCTCCCGTGGCCCCGCAGTGTCAATGACGACGGGGATGCAACCGGCCGACATCGCCTCGACAGTGGTGATCCCGAAGTGCTCCTGGGTCTGGGGCATGGCCTTGGCGTCAGACCCGAACCCCTGGGCATGCCAGTAGACCGTCGAGGCCCGGTAGAGGTCCACCAGCTCCGACCAGCGCGCGTTCGGGTGGAACACCACCGGAGCGTCAGCCGCCCTTTCCCGAAGCCTTTGGAGCACTTCCTCGTTCTCGGGTGAACATGCGCCGACGACATGGAGCGCCCAACCGTCCTGGTGCAGGTCCGTCATGCCGGAGAACGTGTCGACCAGCACATCGAGCCTTTTGTGGGGTACGCCCGGAACGTATGGCTCGATCCGTCCGACGGTGATGATCGCCTTCTCCCGATCACCAACGCCCGCACCCAGCTGGTCACAGGCCGGCGGGAGCATGACCGGGTCGATCCCCCACCTGGTGCGAACGTGGGATGCCGTGAACTCGGAATTCGCACACACCGTGTCGTACGTCGTCAGGAAGGACCGACCCTGCCTGAGCGCCGCGCGCTTGACCGCACCCGCCAGTTTGACCCAGCCCTTTCGCAGCGGGTCGGACACCGGGGGTGTCAGATGATGGGGGAAGTGACAGATGTAGATGTTGCGATCGGTCCCCACTCCTGTGAGCTCTGACCTGTACCGGCAGTTGACGAGGACCTCCGGCGCCAGCTCCCTGACCTGCCTGCCCCAGACGTGGTTCTCGACCCCGTCCTGGAGGGCACGAGGCAGCTTTGTCGTCCATGCCTTGGGATTACGGATCGCCACGACCCGAACCCCGCCCAGTTCCACGCCGAAATGTGACTCGATCCATTCCCTGGTGACCCCTGGGAGGGTCACCAGGATGGTCTCGAAGCCGAGGCCGGCCATCGAGGTGGCCACGGTGACGGCGTACCGCTCGGCACCCCCTCCGGCACGCAGACCAGGCATGAACACCACTGCGCGTCCATGGGCGCCATCAGCACCAGACCGACCCTTCATGGCCGGTGGGACATCGGACCTTCCTCCGGACATGTCAGCCGTCCTCGCGCGCTGACGTCCGGCCGGTCAAGGCTTTCGCCACCGCAGCCGCCGGCTCCTCCTCAGGCTGTGGAAGCGGCCGAGTGGGGGGATCGCCCCATCGTGACAGCTGATAGCGGTCCCAGAACTCCGACACCCAAGCCGGCGGGTCGGGATGGTGAACCCACGCCGGCAGACCTCGGCACGCCGCCTCGAGGGTCCCGGTGGAGAAGATGGAGACGACCGGCCGCCCCTCCTCGACCAAGGACTTGCCTGATGCCTCGATGATGACGCCAGCCCTCGCCATGATGCGATGCTGGACACGCGACATGACGTCCGCCTCGTTGGGGTGGGGGCGGTAGATCGCACCGGTCGAGGTGCAGAACTGTGTGTACATCCGTTGTTTGGCAGCTCGGCCCAGTTCGGCACCGTGCAGCTGTCCCAGCATCACGGGCGTCTCGTCAAGGATCTCCACCTTCGGCAGCCTCGAAGCCTTCCACAGCATCTGGGAGCCGGTCACCTCACTGGTGACGTCGGAGCGGCCCGCGCACTGGTATTCGGCGTCGGCCTCGGACCACGCGAACAGGTGGTCCCCCGGGCTCAGCGGAGGAGCCCAGGGCGTCAACAATCCGTGCTGGATGACACAGAACCGAGCATTGTGTCTCGTGGCCCAGGGCTTCACCTGGCGAGCCAGATGATTGAAGGTTCCCAGGGTGAGTACCTGTTCGATCGATGGTGGCAGCCACCCACCCTCGTTCCACTCCATGACGCGTACTGCTCCGGTCGCGGCCTCGCGGGCCTCGGGATGCGCCGAGAGAACGGCCGTACGGTCAGGGTCGAGGTGCTCCAAGGGGTCGAAGGTCGCGTAACGGCAACTCGCTGAGACCTGGTCAAGCACGACCAAGGTCGTGGGACGTTCAACCGGCAGGTACAGCTTCGCCGGAGGGACGGACGGCTGATGTCGCACGAACCTCTTGGCAGCTGCCAGTCCGAACCGCACCCGGTTCCGGCTGTCGGACCACCGGCACCACGCGTCGAGATCGTCGGGGAAGACGAGTCCTGGGCCTGTCATGACCACAGCTCCTCGATGACAGCAGCACGCCGGTCCAAGGTGTGCTCGGCCAACGTGCGGGCCTTCGCAGCCCGGCGCATGGCAATCATGCGGGTCCGATCGGCAAGGACCTGTCGGGCGAGATCAATCGTCTCCTCAGCACTGTGTTGAACGAGTACTTCCTTGCCCGGTTCGTAGAACTCACTGACGTCGTCACGATCGACGATCTGGATCCCGCCGACGGCACACGCCTCGAAGGTACGCATGGTGAAGCCATCCTGGTCACCGTGGACATTGAGCGTCGCGGCCGAGTCCCGCATGATGCCGTAGGCCTCCCCCAAGCTGACGTCGCGGTGGAAGGGGATCCCGGTCGACCTCAGACGCCACGTTCGCAACCGATCAACTGGATGATCGGACCAGTCGCGCCCGTAGGCGACGAGTGGCAGGCCAGCACTCACCAAGGACGTGAAGAGCTTCTGTCGACCGGGCAGGCTGGACCCGACGAAGGTGATGTCGCTCTTGGGCCAACGACCCTCGGGCTTCGTCGAAAGGTTGAAGCCGGTCGGGACGTAGTGGGCATCGATCCCCTTGGCCTGCAGCTGTGTGGTGTCGTCGCGGCTGTAGGTGATGATGGTCGAAACGGTCGACGCCATCTCAATGTCCAGGGTCATACGTCGCAACTCGTCATAGAGCCACGTCACCGAGTGCTTGGTGATGCGGTTGACCTCGCCCCAGTAGTCGGCTCCGAGGACGTCACCCCGGACCGTCAGGACCAGGTCCGGGTGGACGGCGCGAAGACGCTCGATCGCCCTGGCCGTCACGACCTCGGCTGACAGGTGTCCCTCGGTGCCGCGGATCTTGGCCGGCAACTCATACCTCAGCTTGTTCCACGCCTTCTCGACGCGCGGCGCCGCATCGTACCGATGCACGACGACGTCGTAACCGGTCCTCTCGAACGCGTCACCAATGGCATCCCCGTAGCCATGGAAACTGGGGGTTACGACGAGGAGCCGCATCATTTCACCATCCTTAAGGAATCATCTCGGTTTCGCGTCCACCCAAGCGGACTCTTTGACGGCTGCACGACATCGAGCGAGTCGGTCATCACTGCGCGTCCTTCGCGATGGGAACCACAGCCATGCCTTGGCCAGTGTCCAAAGACAACTGCTCCTGCGCCTTGATGGGCGAACCGTATCGCTCGCACAGCGCAACCCCGATGACGATGAAGGCCGGGACAGTGAAGAACACCTCACCCAGTTTCCACGCACACACCAGGATGGCGATTGCTGCGCCCTCCACGACCCGTTGCTCGTCAGAGACTTTCGTTCGCTGGTCCATGAGGCCCCAGACCACGAGGACGAACAGACCCACGACAGCGACCAACAGCGGAATACCACCCTCAACCCGGAGGGCCGCATAGGAGTCGTGAAACCACATCCGGCGGTCGTCGAAGACCAACACCCATGCTGTGCCCAGACCCTCGCCGTACCAAGGAGCTGCATGCACCTTGGCCACCGTCGCGACGTCGATGACACTACGGAACCAGTCCGTCCCGGCCCTGCCGGCGAAGACACCGGTCCGGGCAAGGTTCTCCTCGACATAGCGAATTACACTCCAGCCAAGGAACGCCAAAACCAGGCGCAAGGTTAAACCAAGACGGTCACGGATGAACACCCAGACGCACCCTGCCGCAAACGCCATCATGGAGGTCCGAGATCCCGTCGCAACAGCAGTCGCACTAAATACCAAGAATGCAATCGTGCGGGTCGCCGTCGTACGCAGGATGGCCAAGGCCATGATGCCGATCACCGCATAGACCATCCCGGCCACGTTCTTGTCGCCGAGGAAACCAAGCAGGAAGCCCTCATATCTAGCGCCTCGCAGCGATGTGAAGTTCGCCGGGATGTTGATGAAGACCAGGGCGAATGCATAACCAGCGATGAGGGAACGCCACAGCAGCCGCCGCTGCGCCAGGCAGACCGAAAACAGAACCAGGAGAAACCACCGGAACGACCTTTGCAGCCATGGCTCACCCTCGTGGATCGAGACCGCGATGACCCATGCGAGCACCGTGGCCCACAAGAGCAAATAGAAACCAAAACCTCGTACCTTGATGGTCGGACGCACGAAAGCGCAGACGAAGATCGCACCTGCGACGAGAATGACGTCAATGGGAACCGGCAGACCCGCGTCCCACCTACCCAGGATGAGGCTGCACCCCAACAAGAAGTCAGGAACCCGCGTACTGCCGACACGATCGGCAAGACTACGGACCTTGGTGCCCGTACCCCTACCCTGGCCCGCCACAGCGGCGGACCCGGTGTGCCCTTCAGCAACCAGCTCGATCATTTGGCTCGACGTGGAGTGGGCTCTGGGTCCGTGTCAACGGGTTCCGTTTTCTGGACTCGGACTAGCCTCTCCTTCGGCTGACGATCGTCCTTGACAACGGCAATTGATTCCTGGCTGTCCTGCTCCTCCGTGCCATAAGACGTGTAGTAGCCATGCTTTCCATAATCACCGTAGTACGACCCATACCCATAACCGGCCGCACCATAACCATACAGCACGTCGCCCATCTTCTTACGAGGAACACGAGTCAGCACCGAGCCCAGGAGCGGAGCTCCAACCTGCTCCAGACGCTTGACCACCAAGGACACCTGATCGCGGTGAGTCTCCCCAACCACAGCCACATAAATCGTGCCGTCCGCTATCGTCCCGAGCAAGCCGGCATCCGTGACGGCCAGCAACGGCGGAGCGTCAATGACAACGAAATAGCCTTGCCTGCGCAACTCGGTCAGCAAATCCTTCATCCGCTGAGAGCCAAGCAGCTCGGACGGGTTCGGCGGGATACGCCCCGCGGCTAACATCTGGAGATGCTTGGTCTCGGTTCGCATCAGTGCGTCATCAAGGCTTACGTCACCGGCAAGTACCTGCGAGAGCCCGACGCCCGCTTCAGTGCCGAAAACCTTGTGCTGTACCGGACGGCGCATGTCGGCATCAATGAGGACAACCTTCTCGCCAGCTTGGGCCATTACCACCGCGAGGTGAGTCGAGATCGTCGACTTACCTTCTCCCGGACTCGCGGAGGTGATAACGACCGAACGAGGAGGGTTGTCAACATTAGCGAATCTGAGGTTCGTACGAAGCTGGCGGAACGCTTCACCAGTCACGCCGGAGAGATGGACAATCGACTTCTTACGCTGTTCCGCAAGCTTCTTGTCATCTGGTACGACGGCAAGGGTTCCCGAACCCGTAAGCTCTTCAACCGTCGCCTGGTCCCTGACCTTGACGTCGAACTGCTTCCGAACAACTGCGATGACCGCACCGATAAGGAATCCAATCACCAAACCAGCTGCAAGGAACAGTGCCAGCGACTTCCCACGGTCACCGGCTGGAAGGCCGGCGGACTCATAGCCGAGAACATGCACCGAGGTCATCTTGGCCAACTGGGCATCGCTCTTGTTGCCCGACCCGGCAGTCTGACCATAGGTCTCCATTCGCAGGGCCTCAGAAATGAGCGCCTCCAACCCCGCATTGGCAAGGGCTTGAGCGTTCTTGGCAGTGTCGCCAGTCGCTTTGATGTCGATAAAGGCAGTGTCACTTGGCGCGGATGCTGTCAGATGGCCACTCGCAGCCTCTGGGATACCTTGTTTCCTGAGGATCTCGGCTGTCTTTTGAGACATGGTTCGCGTCTCGACGAGCTTCGTGTAGGTCGTTGCGCGCTGCTGGGCGATCGTGTTGCCCGACATGGCTCCGCCGACGGAGGCAGAGTCACCAGCCACGACCATGCCTGTCGCTTTGGCCGTAAACACCTCTGGGCGGGTCAACTGATATGCCGCGCCGATCAATCCTCCTATCACGGTGCAGATGATCAACAGGGCAAGATTGCGCCGCAGAACGCGGACTACGTCAACGACTGTCACGGGGATTGGACTCCTCCAATTCTGGGGCTGCAGGCGCTGTGATGCCTCTCAACCGGCACGGACAGCTTACAGTCTGGCGTGACATCGAGCGAGTTGGAGGCAAGACCCCTCATCAAAAGAGCCCGGCGTGCTGAACAGCCTGCCCCACAGTCCCGTACAGCCAAGAACGGCGAGCTCCTCGCCGTCAGCACCGGGAACATGACAACCGTCATGTTCCCTCCATCAAGATCGAGGTTGTCCACACCAACGGCTGGTTCGAGTCTCCCGCACTTCCAGGATCCACATTCGTCACGGAATTGCTCGAGCCGATGACCGAAGGAACTCGCCAGATCGGAAACCCCTGGACCTGATCTCAGCTGGTCAACAGGCTACGCAGGTAAGCACCATATCCAGATTTCTCGAACTTCCCCGCCCTGGCGAGGAGATCATCGTCTGACAGGAACCCACAACGCCATGCAGCCTCTTCTGGGCAGCCCACCTGAAGACCCTGCCTGGCTTGAATGGCACGCACGAAGTTCCCGGCATCGTTGAGGGAGTCGAACGTCCCAGTGTCCAACCAGGCGGTGCCGCGCGGCAGAAGCTCGACATGCAGACGTCGCTGTTCCATGTAGGTCCGATTGACGTCGGTGATCTCCAGTTCACCACGCGCCGAGGGTCTGAGACCACGAGCGACCTCAACGACATCGTTGTCATAGAAGTAAAGCCCAGGCACCGCCCAATGTGACTTCGGATGCTCCGGCTTCTCCTCAATCGACAGTGCGAACCCATCATCGTCAATCTCGACGACGCCGTAAGCGCTCGGATCGGCAACCCGGTAGCCAAAGACGAGGGCTCCGTCCACTGATTGAGCCTTGGCCTGGAGGCGAGTTCCCAACCCCGGCCCTGAGAAGATGTTGTCCCCCAGAATGAGGCACGATGAATCACTCCCGATGAATTCGGCCCCGATGGTGAACGCCTGAGCGAGACCCTTGGGTTCGGGCTGCACTGCGAACTCGATGGATATTCCAAACTGGGAACCATCGCCGAGCAAGTGGCGAAAGGCCTCGGCCTCATGAGGGGTGGTGATGACCAAGACATCCCGGATGCCGGCAAAGATCAAGGTCGTCAGTGGGTAGTAGATCATCGGCTTGTCGTAGACAGGCATGAGCTGTTTACTCGTCCCCAGAGTGATCGGGTGGAGTCGGGAGCCAGTACCACCGGCCAAGACGATGCCTCGCATGCCCCCCATCATGCCAGACATGATGAACACGACACGGCGCAGGTCACACCGGCCGTACGTTCTTTCCGGGCATCATCGACATGAGCAACCGGATGAACGCGACACCGTCAGAGCACAAACCGAACAACTGTATGAGGGAGCTGTTCACACTGTGGCCGGCACGCTTCATGTGGACCATGTGCACGTGCTATATTCTGACTAATTCTACCGTAGCTACCGACAGACCCCCATAACTCTCGGCAGAACCTTTGCCACTTCTCAAGGAGCAGACATGGACAGCAAAGACAGGCAAGCCCACGCAACTGGGCCATCGCAAGTATCGCGTAGGTCAGTGGCCAAGGGCACTGCATGGGCAGTGCCGGCGATTACCAGCATGACTCTGGTGCCAGCCTTTGCGGCCAGCGCGCAGCGCAAGCAGGTCACCATCACCTTCGACGCAAAGAAACACAAAGAGACCATCCAGTGCGTACGGGTACCAGCCGAAGCCACCGACATCCGCTATTCCATCCGCGGCGGAGCGGGCGGCGCAGGCCCCAAGGACAGCTGGGGCGAACGGGGCGGATCCGGTGCCGAAGTACAAGGCCAGATTCATCGGCCCGGCGAAGGTACGGCCGCCGCACAGGAGTTCACCATCTGGGGTGTGGCCGGTGGCTACGGGCCCACGGCCGCATGGAACGATAATGCCGTCGAGTTCGCAACCGGCTACGGCAACGGCGGTCCGTCAATGGGTGTGCCCTACCACACCAGTACCGTCTCAACTGAGCAATGGTCTGAACGTTGGTGCCACGGTGGCGGCGCCGGTTCGGCAATAGCCATCGGCGGTGACCCCGAGGGGCCAGGCCAGCTCGTGGCGGTGGCCGGCGGCGGTGGAGCCGCCGGTACAGGCACGTATTCGCGTGAGGCGGCGAATATGGGCCCCAACGTCTGGCCTGTCCGAGAGGGAGGCAACGGAGGCAACGGAGGCAAGAGCTGGGACGGCGCCGATGGCGGCCAGTCCCACTACGAGACGAAATATGCCCAGGTCACTGCAGCCGGCGGTTCGGGAGCCCGTGGCGGTCAGGGCGGCAACGGAGGTAGCACGGCAAATACCTCGTACGTCCCCAAAGACCTCGAGTTCGACAAGATCATTGCGGGCCAGGCCGGCGGCAACCACGGTGGTGGCAACGGGGGTGCGCCTGTCAAGTTCGAGCGCAGGCGTAGCGTCAGGGGGGACGGTCACATTGATGACTACATCGCGCTGTCCTCGGCTGCGGGTGGCGGCGGCTACGCCGGCGGTGGTTCCGGGGCACTCGTCGTCATTTCGCGCAACCCGATCTTGAAGTGGGCGGCCAGCGACGTCCCTGGACAGTTGGGGGCCATTGGTGCCGGCGGCGCTGGCAGCAGCTACCTCGCACCCAGCCTGGACGGTGGTTTCAGCGCGACCGGGGAGATCGACTTCCCCGACACTGGTGGCGTGCGCACCAATGGCACAGTGCACATGGCACCCAGTCTGCCGAAGAACTACGGCGAGCCCGGAAACGTCACGATCAGTTTCTGGGTCCCCGAGGACATGTCTTCAAAACCCAGGGACTACACCGACAAGTGCTGAGGCATTCTCGGATGTCCTCGTGACAGGGAGGGGAAGGTGAATCTGATTCACCTTCCCCTCCCTGATCTTCGAGGGATTGACCAACGACTGACACCTGCTCACGATGCAAAGGACAGTCAGCGAGCGAATGTCAAGCACCTCGTGGCGGGATGGCGATGTTGGCTCTCACGTGCCGGGCCACCAACGGGGGACGTGGTACTGCATGAAGACGGTTTGATGTGAGGACGGTTCCACCGCGAAACCATGCCGCCCCTGCCACGAGTGAAGCCATCAAGCATTGCTTCCTCTACACTGCCTGTTATGCACTCCCTTCTCGTCACTGGCGGAGCCGGATTCATCGGCAGCAACTTTGCCCACTGGATCATCAACAACACTGACGCCACAGTGACGGTGTTGGACGCCATGACGTATGCCGCCAGTGAGGCCTCCCTGGAAGGACTGCCGCGCAACCGATTTCAGCTAGTACGCGGATCGGTGTGTGATGCTGATCTCGTCGACGAGCTCGTCTCCCATCACGACGCCGTCGTCCACTTCGCCGCTGAATCCCACAATGACAATTCCTTGGACGGCCCGGCCCCGTTCATCCAAACCAACATCGTCGGCACCTTCACCCTGTTACAAGCCGTCCGCAAACACGAAAAGCGGCTACACCACATTTCCACTGACGAGGTCTATGGCGATCTTCAACTCGACGACCCCACCAAGTTCACCCCACAAACTCGATACAACCCGTCGTCGCCCTACTCAGCTTCCAAAGCCTCCTCGGACCTTCTGGTACGTGCTTGGGTACGCTCATTCGGAGTCCAAGCCACCATCTCGAACTGCTCGAACAACTATGGCCCACGCCAGCACGTCGAGAAGTTCATCCCCCGTCAGATCACCGAAATCCTTGAGGGACGACGCCCCAAGCTCTACGGCAGCGGTCTCAATGTTCGCGACTGGATCCACGTCGACGACCACAACTCGGCCGTGTGGACGATCCTCGAACGCGGCACGATCGGCGAAACGTACCTCATCGGAGCCGACGGTGAACTCGACAACAAAACCGTCATCGAACTCATCCTTGAACTCATGGGCCAGCCCATCGACGGCTACGACCACGTCAACGACCGCCCCGGCCACGACCTGCGCTACGCCATCGACGCCACCAAGCTGCGCCAGGAACTCGGCTGGCAGCCCGAGTACACGAACTTCCGCGACGGCCTGGCAGCGACAATAGACTGGTACCGCGGCAATCAGTCGTGGTGGCTCCCCCAGAAGGAGACCACCGAGGCCACCTACGCCGCGAAAGGGCAGTGATGAGTGACCTGAGCATCGACACCACCGACATCCCGGGCCTTCTCGTCCTGCACCTGCCCCTGCACGGTGACAACCGCGGCTGGTTCAAGGAGAACTGGCAACGCGAGAAGATGACCGCTCTCGGCCTACCTGATTTCGGACCAGTACAAAACAACGTGTCGCACAACGCCCAGGCAGGCGTCACCCGAGGCATGCACGCAGAACCGTGGGACAAGCTCGTCTCGGTGGCAACTGGGCGCATCCTCGGCGCCTGGGTGGATCTACGTGACGGGAACTCCTTCGGCAACGTCGTCACCGTCGAGATGGGTCCGGAAACCGCCGTGTTCGTCCCCCGGGGCGTCGCCAACGGCTACCAGGCCCTCGAGGACGGCACGACCTACACCTACCTCGTCAACGACCACTGGTCGGCCGAGGCCAAGAAGTCCTACACCTTCGTCAACCTTGCCGACCCGGCACTGGGCATCGAGTGGCCGATCCCGCTGGACGAAGCCGAGCTGTCCGAGGCTGACCGTCATCACCCACCGCTGAGCGGGGTCATCCCCTTCCGTAAACCGCGCACCGTCGTGCTGGGATCCAACGGCCAGCTCGGCAAAGCACTGCGCCCACTCCTGCCCGACGCCGAGTTCACCACCCGAGAGACCCTCGACCTGTCCAACCCGGCCAGCCTAGACACCTTCGACTGGAGTGGGGTCGGCACCATCATCAACGCCGCCGCCTACACCGCCGTTGACGCCGCCGAAGACCCGGCCAACCGTGCCACAGTCTGGGCCGCCAACGTCTCCGGCGTCGCCCAACTCGTCCGGATTGCCGCTGACCGACGCGCCACCTTGGTCCACGTCTCCAGTGACTACGTCTTCGACGGCACCAAAACCCTCCACAACGAGGACGAGGCGTTCAGCCCGCTGGGCATCTACGGCATCACCAAGGCCGCCGCCGACGAGATCGTCACCGCGTACCCCCGCCACTACGTGCTACGCACCAGCTGGGTCGTCGGCGAAGGCAACAACTTCGTCAACACCATGGCCAGTCTGGCCCGTCGCGGCATCAGTCCTCAGGTCGTCTCCGATCAGCACGGTCGTCTCACCTTCACCCGTGACCTTGCCGCCGCAATCATCCACCTGCTGACGACCGGGGCACCTTTCGGCAGCTACAACATCTCCAACGAGGGACCGACGCAGACCTGGTTCGACATCGCGAACGAGATCTTCACCCTGCTGGGAGCCGACGGCACCGTCACCCCGACGACCGCCGCCGAATGGGGCAAGGGCAAGGACTTGGCACCGCGTCCCGAGCATTCCACCCTCGACCTGTCCCGCATCGAGGCCAGCGGGTTCACCCCGGCCACGACTGCTCATCGGCTGCGCGAGCACCTGGGCGTGACCAAGTGATGGATTTGGCAGCCCTCGGCACCACGGTGCAGGTTGACGTCTCCAAGACCGGGCTGGACCAGGAGGAGCTGCGCCATGCGTGGGCACGTTGCCTCAGCGCCCCGGATCCCGAACCGGTCCTGCTCGCCCCCGGCCCGATGACGGCATCCTCCCTGACCCAAGAGATCACCCGGAAACTCATCTCACGTCAGATTGGCCGCCTCCTCATGTTTCACGCCGGCGCGGTGTGTCACCCAGCCACTGGGGACTCAGTTGTCTTCATCGCCCCTGGCGGCACCGGGAAAACCACCCTTGCCACGTACCTGGGGCGACGATATGGATACATCAGCGACGAAACGGTTGCCATCGAGCCCGACACCTGGCGGATCCTCCCTTACCCCAAACCGCTGTCTACCCGTCGTCCCGACCTCTTGGGGGAGAAGGCAGAATTCAGCCCCGACGACCTGGGACTGCAGCCCTGCCACCCCGACCCCCACGTCAGCCACCTCGTGCTGCTGGCACGAGACGATTCCCACAACACTCTCACCACCCCCGTGCGGCGTCTTGACGCCATGGTGACGATGGCCGAACAGTCCTCGTCCCTCCACAAACTCCCCAACCCACTGTGCTTGCTGGCCGATCTCATCTCGCACACCGGAGGGGTCTGGCAAGCCCAATACGCGGAGCACGACACCCTCGGACCATTCATTGAGGACCTTTTGGGGGCACCATGCTGATTCAGCGTGCCAACGTCACAGACATCTGGTTCGAGGACGACGAGGCACTCGTCATCGTCGATGATGCCATTTTCCGGCTCTCCCCCCTCGCCGTCGCGATATGGGACGTTCTCGAGACCCCACTCGAATTCGACGAGTTGGGTCGCGAACTCGAGGCCCTTGTCGGGCCACCGCCCGACGGTACATTGACCGAGGCGCTCACGAGTTTCGTCGGCACCATGACCCGCAACGGGATATTGATGAAAACATGACGCCACTTCATTGATAAGCTCCAGAGCGATGACTGGCGTAATCGAGGGGACACTTCGCACCGCGAGTCGCATCGAGTTGACACATGGCGTCCTACAACGGCTGGCCGACCGATGCGGCGCCGACGTGCTACACATCAAAGGCCCCACTGTCTCCCCAGAATTTCTGGAGCACTGCGTCGTCAATGACGAGGACACCGTCATCCCACGCGGCTCCACGGACGCAGACGTCCTCGTGCGTCCTGAGCACCTCGCCCAGTTCGAGTCCATGCTGGTCAATCACGGCTGGCACAAGGTCGCCGACTTCCGCAAGGGATCCGCCTTCGGTCACGCCGCCAATTACTGGCACGAGCTCCTCGGCTACGTCGACGTCCACCGTCAATTCCCTGGCATCGACATCGCGCCCTCACCGGCATTCCAAGCCCTGTGGACCCGTCGTCAAGGAATCGACATCGCCCACACCCCCATCCACACTCCCAGCGTCACCGACCAGCGCCTCATCCTCCTGCTGCATGCCGCCCGCAGTGGCAACCCGAACCATCCCGACAAGGTGCGATGCTGGGACGACGCCAGCGATCAGGAGCGCCAGACGGTGCGCACCCTGGCCCGCGATCTCGACGCCCAGGTCGCCCTGGCCGCCGCCATCGGCGAACTGGAGCAGTACCGCGGACACCGCACCTATGACCTGTGGCGACAGTTCTCGACCGGCGACCCCAGTCGTCTGCACGAGTGGCGCGCTCGAGTCCGCGCCGCCCCCACCCGCAAGGAAGCCGTCAAGGTAGTTCTGAATTCCCTCGCTCTCAATCGACCGCACCTCCGCATGGACCTCGGCCATGACCTCACCCGCGCCGACATCGTTCGCGGCTACTGGGACCGCACCGTCAGGGCCTCCCAGGAGGTCTTTCACGTCGCCCGGGAACAGGTGTGCAAGCAGCTGGACTCCCGACGTCGAAAGGGACGCCGATGACGTGGCGGATCAGCCCCAACGTGGCCTGGACGTACGACGAGGATGGCGTAGCTGTGGCTACCGTCCCGGATACCCAGGTGTATCGCCTCGACAGCAGCGGCGGAATCATCTGGGACGCCGTCGCCGAGCGCCCGGGAGCGACGACCGAGGAGATCGTCGCGGACGTCGCCGCCCTGGTCCAAGTGCCTGCCGACCACATCTGTGAGGACGTCATCAGCTACCTCCACCACCTGGAATCACTCGGTACCGTGATCGCGAGAGGTTGACGATCATGACCGAACACGCACAGTCGACGGCCCCGCTGCGAATCCATTTCGTCTGCACGGCCAATATCTGCCGCTCGGCGTATTGCCATGCCCGGGCAGCCCACCTGTTCAATCCCTCGCGCTTCGAGGTCTCCAGTTCAGGCATCCAGGCCGAGGAAGGCCTGCCGATGTGGGAGCGGATGCGCCGCGAGCTCGAACGCCATCAATCCGAGGCGACCGCGACCTCCTCCCACCAGATCGAGATCGACGACGCGGTGGAAGCCGACCTCATATTGACGATGACGGCCGGACAACGGGACGCCATCGTCGGATGGTGGCCGCAAGTGATGAAACGGACCTTCACCCTGCCGCAATTCGTCGCCATCGCCAGTGCGCTCACCTGGGGCGACCCCACGATGGACCCTCGACTGGTCATTGACAAGGCATTTCAGAATCGTTCTGCGGCCGGCGCGACCAACGACATCGAGGATCCGTACCGTCAGAGCAGTGAGGTCGTACGGGCCTGCGCCGACGAATTGGACGGACTTCTTGAGGATCTAGAACACATGCTGACCCCCGTAAAGCCCCGTCGCGCGGCAGAATGAGCACCATGCACCTCGATCTCGGCCTCGCCCAGACCATCAACCGCGCAACCCACGTCACCCGCGGATTCCGCCGCATCGTCATGGTGACCGCCACCGGGGACAACCGTCCCGATCGCCTCGTCGCCGATCTCACCGACGAGTTCTCCCGCCGTGGAATCGAGGTGTCACAGCTTCCGATCGAAGGATCCGAGGGCATCACGGTCCCCTCGTCGGTGCCGGCCCCGGCCCGCAAGGTCTTGAAGAAGTGGTCACTCCACCGTCAGGAGAAAACTCGCCAAGACCTCGGCGAGAGCCTCGACCACCAATCCGCGATCATCGTGACCGATCCCAACCGTCTCGACGAGGTCGCTGATCTCCCGGTCGCTGGCCAGGCCGACCGTCCGGTCGTCGTCCTGCTCGCCACCGACCCCGACAAGGCTCCTGATGAGCTCCCCCAGCTCGTCGACCTCGTCGTCACCCCGAACCCCGACACCAATCCCTGGAAGCATCTCGGTGTTCCGGTGCACTCCATCGGTGTGCCGGCCGCAGGCTCCAGCCCGGCCCCTGGTGACCGCCCGAAGCGAGTCGCCCTGCTCGGCCCATGCACCGATGAGGAGCTCTCGGAAGCCCTCGCCACCTTCGACCGAGCCTGCCAGGTCGTCCCCGGCTGGTCCCTGGAGGTCTGCCTCGACGACGAGACCCGCGTCCACTCCGCAGTGGCCGCCCGCCGTGACGTCGGAATCCATCCGACCGGATCTGAGAACACCATCATGAACCAGAGCGAGTTGGCCCTGGTCCTGACCCGCGAGGAGGACCTCGCCTCCCGGATCCTCGACGCTGCTGGTGCCGGACTGCCCGCCATCGCCTACGCCGACACCCCTGCGGCAGCTGACATCCTCTCTCGCAGCGGATATCCGGCCACGAACATGGAGGAACTGGCCAGCGCTCTTTCCCAGGGCATGGCCGATGCCCCGCTGCGTCGTATCCAGCGCGAGTCTGCGGCCGATGTCGTCTCCGACCATGGCAGCTCGAAGATCGGTGACGCATGGCTCGACCTCATGTTCACCGTGGGGCGCAGCCGCCGCTGACCTTCCCACCGGCCCCGGTGGCGCTTCCGAAGCCGCTTTCGAGTGCGACGTCCGCCACGCGGAACACGACCGCCACAGGGTATCGTCGGACCTTCTGGGTACACTCGCATGGTGGTAGCCCGTGTGAAACGGGCCGCCCAGCCTGACATGTCAGCCGGAAGGAGGAGCCGGGTGGGTTTCCTGGACAAGGTCGAGAAGTCGATCGAAGGCGCCGTCAGTGGCGTCTTCGCGCGCGCCTTCCGTGGCGAGGTTGAGCCGGTGGAGATCGCCGGTCGGCTGCAGCGCGAGCTCGACTCCGAAGCGCAGATCCTGTCCCGCGACAAGTCACTGGTTCCCAATGATTTCGTGGTCCGGCTGTCCAGCCATGATTACGAGCGTCTCGTCCCCTACACCAAGACCCTCAATGCCGAGATCATCCCGACCCTGCGTGACCACGCCAGCGAGCGTCACTACGTCTTCAACGGGCCCATCCATATCCGTTACGACCTGGACGACTCCCTACCAGTCGGCAAATTCACCGTTCTGACGGGCGAGAACCACGCCAAGGCCACCGCTGGCCGTCGTGCGCCGCTGGTACTGGAGGTCAACGGGGTGCGTCATCCCCTCACTCCCCCGGGCCTGACGATCGGCCGAGGTTCCGATGCTGACATTCGCATCAACGATCCGGGCATTTCTCGTCTCCATGCTCGTGTCAACGTCTGGCCCCAGGGCGACGGAATTGGCCTGTCCATCGAGGATCTCAACTCCACCAATGGGGTGTCGGTCAACGGAGTCAAGGTCTCCAGCGCTGAGATCAGCGACGGGTCACGCATCGAGATCGGCTCCACACGGATGCTGGTCCATTCTCCGACGGGGATGTGATCGTGAGCGAATTCCTCGTCACACTGTTACGCATTGCCTACTTGGCGGTGTTGTGGATCTTCATCCTGCTCGTCACGAACGTCATTCGTACCGACATCTACGGTCACCGGGTGCCTCGCAATGCTGAGGCCGCTGCCGTGGGTTCTGGGCGAGGTGGCAAGGGCCGCAAGGCTCGTCGTCGCGAGGTCGCCCCGGCACCGACTGGTCTGCAGGTCATCTCCGGCAGTGGGGCCGGCACATATGTCCCGCTGGCCAACGGCGTCACCGTGGGGCGGGGCAACGACTGCACCCTTCCCATTGACGACGACTACGCCTCCACCCGCCATGCCGAGTTCAGCCCCGGCATCGACGGCGCATGGTTCGTCGAGGATCTGGCCTCGACGAATGGCACCCATGTCAACGGTGAGCGCATCGAGAACCCGACGCGCCTGTCGGTGGGGGACGAGGTGCGAATTGGCAGGACCGTCATGACCGTCACCGGCGGGCGGTGAGCGATGACCTTCTCCCTCGACGTTCGATGCCACTCCGAAATTGGCCTGGTGCGACGCAACAACCAGGACTCGGGGTACGTCTCCCCGAGGATGCTCGTCGTCGCCGACGGCATGGGCGGTGCCGCCGCAGGTGACCTCGCCTCCACCGTCGCCGTGCGTCACGTCACCCGAGCTGACGAGAGGTTCTCCGGGGAGGACTCCCCGTGCCGCCCGCAGGGAGAGGAGATGCTCACCGTTCTGGCTGGTGCGGTGGCTGACGCCAATGACGAACTGGCCGACCTCGTGGCGTGGGACTCCTCCCTGGAGGGCATGGGGACGACCTTCTGCGGAGCGATGTTCTCAGGCACCCAGCTCGGCGTGGTCCACATCGGTGACTCCCGCGGCTACCTGCTGCGTCAGGGCCGTATGAAGCGGATGACCCACGACCACTCGTGGGTGCAGTCCCTCATCGATGATGGTCGGATCACCCCCGAGGAGGCCGCCGTTCATCCGCATCGGTCCCTCCTTCTCAAGGTGCTCAATGGCCAGCCCCAGCACGTCCCGGACACCCAGATCGTGGATCTTCGGTTGGGAGACCGCATCCTCTTCTGCTCTGATGGACTGTGCGGTCTCGTCGACGACGAGACGATCGCCGAGCACCTCAACACCACCAATCTGGACGACGCCGTCGACCTGCTGACGACGGACGCCCATGCCGGTGGCGGCACCGACAACATCACCATCGTCGTCGCCGAGGTCGTCGAGGCTGATCCCGTCCTGGACGCCTCCGAGCCCCACATCATCGGGGCAGCGACGACCCGCAAGGTTCCCGAGCACGAGGTCACCGCTCCGCTCTCCGTCGAGCAACCGTCCTCCGCGACGAAGGACGACGGCACGTCGACCGTGCTCTTCGACTCCGAGGCGGAGGAGTCGATGCGCTATGCGCCCGTGGATTCCCGGACACGCCGTCGTCGCCACTGGCTGTGGCCCGTGGTCGTCCTCGCCGTCGCCGTTGTCGTCGCCGGCGGCATCTTTGGCACTCGCGCCTACCTCGACACGCAGTACTACGTGGGTACCGACGGCAATGCGGTGGCGATTTATCAGGGATCACCGGACAGCCTGGCGTGGATCCAGCTCTCCCACGTCGCTGAGACGACGGACGTCAAGACCACTGATCTTCCGCGCTACTACCGAAATCGAGTCTCGGAGAACATCCGCGTCTCCTCGATGGAGTCCGCCCACTCCACGGTTGCTGAGCTGCGTACCGGAGCCGAGCATTGCAAGGCCGTGCGCGAAATGGCGACGACCCCGCCTGCTGCCCCGACCAGACCCTCGACGACCCCGTCGGCATCACCCCAATCGTCCGCCAGCAGTTCCGGTATTCCTCACCCGTCCGCAGTACCGACCCCCGCGATGCCCTCACCGAGCGCCTCGGGGCATGAGGTGGACCTCCCCGCCGTCAGTTCGGGTGATTGCTGATGAGTGTCGTACCGGAATTCGATGACGGCACCGTCGTCGTCCAGTCCAAGAGACGCTGGACGGAACTCTTCATGCTTCTCATCGCCTGGGCCATTGGCTTCGGCGGCTGGGTACTCACCGAGCTCAACATCAACCATGAGCTGCCCGAGACCTGGATGATGGTCGGCGGCGTCTGGCTGGGAATGACCGTCATCGCGCACATCATCGTGAGGATCGTCATTCCTTACGCCGATCCCGCGATTCTGCCCATCGTCTTCACCCTCAATGGGCTCGGGCTCGCGATGATTCACCGCATCGACCTCATCCCCGACCCGCACTATCACCGGATGGAGACCCAGGCCCTGTGGACGGCTCTGGGCATCATCTTGTTCGTGGCGACCCTGCTCATGCTGCGGGATCACCGCAAGCTGCAGAAGTACCCCTACGTGCTGTTCATCGTCGGACTGGGATTCCTCATGTTGCCGCTGGTCCCCGGCCTGGGAATGTCGGTGCTGGGATCGCGAGTGTGGATCCACGTCGGTTCCTACAGCTTCCAGCCCGCCGAGGTGTCCAAGGTGCTGCTGGCCATCGCCTTCGCGGCCTACCTCGTCGACAACCGCGATGTGCTTTCCCGTGCCGGCCACAAATTCCTTGGCATCACCCTGCCGCGCGCCCGTGACCTCGGCCCGATCGCGGTGATGTGGGTTGCGACGATGCTCGTCATCGTCTACCAGAACGACCTAGGCACCGGAATGCTCTTCTACGGCATGTTCGTCGTGATGCTGTACATGACGACCGAGCGTGTCGGATGGGCGATTCTGGGAGCGGCCAGCCTCGTCGGCGGTGCTGCGCTGGCTTACGCCTTCTTCGGCCACGTCCGCATCCGCTTCGACTCCTGGCTGCACCCCTTCACTGACTACAGCCAGAATTATCAGATCATCCAGGCCCAGTTCGGATTGGCGTGGGGTGGTCTCGCCGGTCGCGGCTGGGGGCTCGGCCGCCCTGGCATGGTGCCACTGGCATGGAGCGACTTCATCGCCACCTCGATCGGCGAGGAGCTCGGCATCACCGGCCTCATGGCCGTCATCGTGATGTTCTTCATCCTCACTGCTCGCGGCATGCGCACGGCCCTCGGCTGTCGCGACGAGTTCGGCAAGCTCATGGTCGCTGGACTGTCCTTCACCCTTGCTCTCCAGGTCTTCGCCATCATCGGTGGCGTCACCCGGCTACTGCCCCTTACCGGTCTGACGACGCCATTCATGAGCCAAGGCGGGTCGTCCCTGGTGGCCAACTGGATCATCGTCGCGATCATCATGATCGTGTCGCACCGGAACCGAAAACCTGACGACGACTTCGTCGCCACTGTTCCCGCCGACCCCCAGGCCCAGAACGTCACCGCCGTCATCCCGAATGGAGGCACGCGATGAACAAGCAGATTCGCGGAGTCTCCCTGCTCGCTGGGCTGATGTTCCTGGCCCTCATGGCCAATCTCACCGGATCAGCCATCTTCCGGCAGGCCAGCCTCAACAACGATCCTCGCAACGTTCGAGTGCGCGACGCCGAGTTCTCCCAGAACCGTGGTGACATCCTCGTCGGTTCGATGCCCATCGCGACCACCAAGTCAAGCGACGGCAAATTCGCCTACCAGCGCGTCTACCCCTCCGGGCCGGAGTACGCTCCCATCACCGGGTACTACTCCTACTACTACGGGCGTTCCATGCTCGAGCAGACCCAGAATGCCCAGCTGACGGGTACCTCCGACACCCAGTGGCTTTCCCGAATCACGGGGACGTTGTCCGGTCACAAGCCTGAGGGCGGCTCGATCACCACGACGATCAACGCCAAGGCCCAGGACGCCGCATGGGAAGGTCTCAAGGGCAAGAAGGGCGCCGTCGTTGCGCTCGACTACACCACCGGCGCGGTACTTGCCATGGCATCCTCCCCCTCCTACGACCCCAACGATCTGGCCTCCCATCGCCTCGACCACACCAGCCAGGCATGGAAGGAACTCGTTGCGGACAAGTCGTCTCCGCTGTCCAACCGCGCCGCCCGAGAGATCTACGCACCCGGTTCAACCTTCAAGCTGGTGACGGCCGCTGCAGCTCTGCAGAACGGCTACACCCCGAATTCCACAGTGGATGCGCCGGAGAACTGGATCCTGCCCGGCACCCGCACTCCGTTGACGAACGAAACCAACTGCGGGGGCAAGCAGATCACTCTGACCCATGCCCTCGACATCTCATGCAACACCGCCTTCGGCAAGCTCGGGGTGGGCCTAGGCCAGGACAAGATCCGTGATCAGGCCAAGCAATTCGGGTTTGGCAAGGTTGTCGACTCCGACATTTCGTCGGTCGCCTCGAGGTTCCCCGAAGACCTCACCGACGCTCAGCTGGCGCAGAGCTCCATCGGCCAGTTCGACGTCGCGACCTCCCCGCTCCAAATGGCGATGGTGACCGCCGGAATCGCCAACGGTGGCAAGCTCATGACCCCCTATCTCACCACGCAGGTTCGGGCATCGAATCTTCAGGTGGTTTCCGAGCATCATCCCAAGCAGATGTCGCAGCCGATGACGAAGGACTCGGCCGAGCAGCTGAAGTCGATGATGGTCTCGGTGGTCAACAACGGCACTGGTAAGAGGGCACGCATCGACGGGGTCACCGTTGGCGGAAAGACCGGTACTGCGCAGACGATGAAGGGCAAGGCTCCCTACGCGTGGTTCGTTGGGTGGTCGGACAAGCCACACGTCGCAGTGGCGGTCTTCGTCCAATCCTCAGACACCGCCATCGACGAGGTCTCCGGAGGCCGACTCGGGGCTCCCATCGCCAGAGATGTCATCGAGGCGATGAGATGACAGTTAGACAGACAACCAGCACATTCCACCACGTCTCACCACAAAGGAGATCCCTCAATGAGCACTGAGAGTTGGCTCTCCGGGCGTTACGAACTGCAGAACCTCATCGGTCGTGGCGGCATGGCCGATGTCTGGAAGGCCCGCGACCACCGTCTCGGCCGCGACGTCGCGGTCAAGAGGCTGCGCGCCGACCTCGCCAGCGACGACACCTTCCAGGCCAGGTTCCAGCGTGAGGCGCAGTCTGCTGCACGCCTCAACCATCCGAACATCGTCGCCGTGTATGACACTGGTGAGACGCAGGATCCGACAACCGGCCTGCAGGTGCCCTACATCGTCATGGAGCTCATTGACGGTCACACCCTGCGCGACGTGCTGCGCGACGGCCGCAAGATCCTTCCCCGCCGCGCCCTCGAGTTCACCCAGGGTGTGCTCGATGCGCTGAGCTACTCCCACGCCGCCGGCATCGTCCACCGTGACATCAAGCCGGCCAACGTCATGCTCACCCGTGAGGGGTACGTCAAGGTGATGGACTTCGGCATCGCCCGCGCGGTTGCCGACACCTCTGCCACCATGACCCAGACGGCAGCCGTCATCGGCACCGCCCAGTACCTCTCCCCGGAGCAGGCTCGCGGCGAGACAGTCGACAACCGAGCCGACATCTATGCCACCGGCTGTCTGCTGTACGAGCTGTTGGTCGGACGCCCGCCGTTCATCGGTGACTCCCCCGTCTCAGTGGCTTACCAGCACGTCCGGGAGATCCCGGCCCCGCCGTCCTCGCTGGATTCCGAGATCACTCAACAGATGGACGCCATCACCCTCAAGGCCCTAGCGAAGGACCCGACCGATCGCTACCAGACTGCCAAGCAGATGCGTGACGACATTGATCGCCTGTTGTCTGGACGCGAGCCACTGGCAATACGGACTCACGCCGATCCCGAGGCTGACACGGAGGAGCAGACCCACCTCGTCCCGGCTGCTGCGGCGACTGCCGCCGCGACTCGTCCCGCCCCAGCTGCCGCTGCTCAGCGAGATGGTGTCACTCCGGCTCGGACCGAAAGCCCCGAGGAGCCTGAAGAACCCCGGCGCAAGCGTTGGCCGATCGCCCTCGTGACGATCCTGGTCGTCGCGTTGGTCGCCCTGCTCGGATTCGGCCTGTACAAGATGTTTGATGACCCCTCCTCGGACCCCTCGCCGTCTCCGACGACGCCGTCAAGCACCGTGAAGATGGTTGATGTCCCGGCGGTTACTGGTCTGAGTCGGCAGGGAGCTACCTCGACCCTCGAGAACGCCGGCCTCAAGGTGAAGGTCGAGCACGTCCAGAAGGATGAGTCCACTGCCAACCAGGTCGTCTCCCAGGATCCTGCTGCCAATCAGAAGGTTCCTGAGGGCAGCGAGGTGACGATCACCGTCAATGACGGGCCGAAGAAGCTGACGATCCCCCAGAACACCGTCGGGATGTCCAGGTCGGATGCCGTCAAGGCCCTCAAGGACGCCGGATTCTCGGACACCCAGATCAAGGTCACCGACGACGATCCGAAGACCGAGCCGAATACCGCCAAGGCGGGCACGGTTGACTCCGTCAGCCCGGCTGCGGGGACGTCGCTGACCCCCGAACAGCAGGTGACTCTGACGATCGCGACCGGTAAGTCGATCGTTCCCAACCTCAAGGGCATGAGCGTCGAAGAGGCCAACGCCGCTGCCAGCTCGAACGGATTCTCCATCTCCGTGGAGCGTCAGACGACGTCCTCGGCCGCTCCGGGGACGGTGTTCGGCCAGGACCCGGATTACGGCGCCACTGCCAAGCGGTCAACTGCCATCAGGGTGCTCGTCGCCGTGGCACCACCGGAACCGACCCACGAGGCCCCGACGAGCCCTACTCCGAGCGAGGACGACCCCTCGACGTCGATCGCACCGGTCCCGACATCGACGGCCAGCCCGTCGTCATCTCACGGCTGAATCAGCGGTCCGCCGCGCTCATCAGCGGGCTCATCTGGCTGGCGCGGAAGGGGGCTTCCGGGTCCCCGCACTCCACCAACCAGGTGGCGAGCATCTGATGACCGTGCTGGGAGAGTACTGACTCGGGGTGGAACTGCACCCCTTCCACCGGCAGACTGCGGTGACGCAGGCCCATGACGACACCGGTGTCCGTGCGTGCTGTCACCTCCAACTCGGTCGGGACTTCATCGACGGCCAGGGAGTGGTAGCGGGTGACGACGAGCGGGTCTGGCAGGCCAGCGAAAACTCCCGCCCCTTCGTGGTGAATCGGCGAGGTCTTGCCGTGCAACTGCTCCTCTGCACGTCCGACATGGCCTCCCCACGCGACAGCCATGGCCTGCATGCCCAGGCACACGCCAAAAACCGGTCGGCGGGCACCACGCAGGATGTCCACACACACTCCGGCGTCTTCGGGGTGTCCGGGGCCAGGCGACAGCAGGATGCCGTCGAAGGGAACCCACCACTGCGGATCCTCGAAGAGAGGATCATCGTTGCGAACCACCGTGGTGTCTGCCCCGATCTGTCCCAAGTAGGACACGAGATTCCACACGAAGGAGTCATAGTTGTCGACGACGAGGATCCTGGCTGTCATGGGGTCATTGTGTCGCAGGCCGGCGTCGAGACGCCATCATGCTCAGGTTGTGTCAGGCGCACCGACTCAGCGGGGAGTGGCGTGGCCCATGGCGACGGTGCCGGTGTAGGCCGGCATCGTGACCGTACCGACCCGCTCCACCGACCATCCGAGCTGGTAGGCGCTCACGTACCCCTTGTAGATGCGCACCGCCTCGGAGGTGTCGAGGGCTTGCTCCATGGCGGCGCGGTCCCCAATCGCCTCGATGACGTAGGGCGGGGCGTAGGCGACTCCGTGCAGGACGACGGTGTTGCCGACACATTTCACGGCTGTGGTGGAGGTCACTCGTTGTCCCTGTATGGTCATGGCTTCCGCTCCCCCAGCCCAGAGGGTGTTGACGACCATCTGGATGTCCTGCTGGTGGACGACGAGCATGTTGGCGTCGACACCGTCGGGATTCTCACTGAGGGGAGCGTCATCGAGGGTGACCCGCAGTGCCTTGCCGCTGACAGCTCCCAGACCCACCGAGGGCGCCAAGGCTGACGCCGAGGGGACGGTCGAGGAGGCGGCGCCCGGGGTCTGATCGGCCTTGGAGAGCTCGTCAACCTGGGCTCGCAGGCTGGCTGCCTCTTTCTGCAGGGCGGCATTGTGACTGGCCTGATTACGGACGAGGGTGGCCATGTCAGTGTCCCGTTCGGGACGAAGGTCATGACCACGCGAATTGACCGCGGCCGTCGTCATCATGAATCCGGCCGTCACCATGACGAGCACCGTGGCGAATCTGGCCAGCCGTGGATGACGAGAGTCCGAGCGGATGTCCTGGATGAGGGGGCCACCGACGACGTCCTCATCTGCCTCTTCGGGCGTGTCAGCCCCGTCAGGCGCAGGGTCAGTGGCGGGAGAAGGATCGGAATGCTCAGGGGTGGAGTCATCACGACGGACGTCCTCGGCGTCGTCGTCGCTCATCGTCCCCTCCTCGCAGCCCGACCCGTGTCGCCGGAATTGGCGATCGTCCTCTAGGCTAGCCAAGTAACACTTGTCCCAATCACGCTCGGTGGGCGTGTCCTCGAAACCCCAGGAGTAGTCACCGTGCCCGAATCCAAGGTCAGACCGGAAGCCAAGAAGAAGGCCCAGGCCAAGAACCGGGCCAAGGTCGAGGAGCGCCGGGCCGAGAAGAAGGCTGCGCCGGTTGATCGTTCCTGGGTGCCGAAGGTGTTCGTCCCCCTCTTCCTACTCGGTGTGCTGTGGCTGATCGTCTACTACATCGCAGGCAACCAGATCCCCGGCATGAAGGATCTCGGCGACTGGAACGTCCTCATCGGCATGTGCCTCATGGCCGCCGGTTTCGGCGTCGCCACCTTGTGGAAGTGAACTGGCGCAGGCAGAGCTGGAGGCTGGGGCTCGCCCAATCCTGAGGCAGAACAGAAAGGCCCGCCGGGACATTCCCGGCAGGCCTCACATCGTCAGTGCTCGGGCTTGAGCAGCGGGAAGAGGATCGTCTCACGGATACCGGCGTCGGTGAACAGCATCACCAGACGGTCGACGCCGAGTCCCAGACCGCCCATGGGCGGGCAGCCGAACTCGAGGGCTTCGAGGAAGTCCTCGTCGAGCTGCATGGCTTCCGGGTCACCGGCCGCAGCGGCCAGGGACTGCTTGGTGAGAACCTCGCGCTGGATGACGGGGTCAACGAGCTCCGAGAACCCAGTGCCGCGCTCCATACCGCCGATGATGAGGTCCCAGGCCTCGACCATGCGCGGGTCGTCGCGGTGCGGGCGGGCCAGGGGCTGGGCGATGGCCGGGTAGTCGCAGACAAAAGTGGGGTTGATGAGTTCAGGCTCGACGAGCTCGCCGAAGAGCTCCATGACGACCTTGCCGGCCTCCCAGGACGGATCGAGTTCGATCTCGTGTTCGGCAGCAATGGCCTGCAATTCCTCCAGCGGAGTGTCGAGGGTGACCTCGCGTCCCAACTTCTCCGACAGGCCCGGGTAGACGCTGACCCAGCGCCACTCCCCATCAAGGTCGATGGTGCCCTTGGGCGTCTCGATCTGGTGGATGTCGAGGGCGTCGGCCACCTCCATGATGATGTCCTTGATGACCTCGGCGATGGTGAACTGGTTACCCCAGCTCATGTAGGCCTCGAGCATGGAGAACTCGGCCGAGTGGCTGGAGTCGATGCCCTCGTTGCGGAAGACACGGCCCATCTCGTAGACACGGTCGGTGCCGCCCACCATCGCGCGCTTGAGGTAGAGCTCAAGGGCGATGCGCAGGCTCATATCGATGTCGAAGGCATTGAGGTGGGTGTTGAACGGACGAGCCGCGGCACCACCGTGGACCAGCTGCAGGATCGGGGTCTCGATCTCCAGGAAGCCACGCTCATCGAGGGCGTGACGCACTGCGCGGGTGATGATGGCGCGGGTGCGCACCATCTGACGGGACTCGTCGCGGACGACCAGGTCGGCGTAGCGACGACGCACCCGGGACTCCTCCGAAAGCTCCTTGTGGAGGGTCGGCAGGGGACGCAGAGCCTTCGATGCCATCCGCCACTCCGAGGCCATGATGGACAGTTCGCCACGGCGGGAAACGACGACACGGCCACGCACCCACACGTGGTCTCCGAGGTCGACGTCGGACTTCCATGCCGCCAGGGCCTCGTCGCCGACCTCGGCCTTGGAGAGCATGACCTGCAGACGTTCGCCATTGGAAGTCTCGGTGAACCCGTCCTGGAGGCTGGCGAAGCAGAGTTTGCCGGTATTGCGGACGAAGACGACACGCCCGCCGATGGTGACCTCGTCGGTGGTCTCCTCGCCGGGGGCCAGGGTCAACTCGCCGAGGTCGTCGGTGTACTTCTGACGGATCTGGGCCAGGGTGTGGTCGCGCAGCAGGTCAACCGGGTAGGCCTGGCCTCCGTCGGCAATGATCCGGGCCCGCTTGTCGAGACGAACCTGCATCTGCTCGGAGACCTCAGGGGACTGGCTGGAAACGGTGTCAGAACTCACCGGGAAATCCTATCGAAGAGGAGGGGAGGGAACGATTTGGCCAAGCCATGTTTTTCGTGCATCCCCTCGGGACACAATGATGACGGATCAAACTACCCCTCAGCCACCTTCAACCCACCAGCGGCCAAGGCACCTCTGGCCCTCGATGCCAACGCAGGCAACGTCCCAGACACTTTCGTCTTCGTCGCCCAGAGCTTCGCACTGGGGCGCCAGGCCGCCGCGACCTCGTCCCACACCGGCGAGATCGAGGAGTCGTCGTCAATCTTGCGACCCAGATCAGCCAGGTCCCCGACGACGTCCTCGTTGCCGACCAACGTCTTGAAGGACGTCGGCGTCGTCATTCTCTCGGCCTTACCAGCTGGGATGAGACCACGCCCCGTCAGCAATTCGGGCTGGTCGTCGAGGGCGTCAGCAAAGTCCAATGCCTCACTCGGCGTCTTGCATCCCTTGAGGACCACCCACGACGAGCCCTGATACGACGCCACCCGTGAATCACTGCCCTCGAGCGGAGGAATGGTGGTGACCTTCCAATGGTGCCGCCCAGCCCCGACGGCAGTCGTGAGATCCGGAAGATCAGCGGGAGCGCCAATGTGTCCGACAATCTTCCCGGAGGAGAAATCGGTCTGCACCGACTCCCATCCATGAGATACGACGAGTTGCTTGGCCTCGACCATCCGCTGCAACTCGTCGGTGAGCTTGCGCACCCCGTCAGAATCGATCCCAACCCGCCAGGTCGTGTCATTCAGCGGGACGAACCATGGCGATCCTGTGGTGTCGGACACCGCTGCCAGCCACCCGGTTTTCTCAACCGGCATATCTGACACCGCCTTGCCCGTAGACGCCAGAATCGTGGCCGCGGCACGGAACTCCTCCCAGTTCTTGGGAGCTGACACATGGGCCTCGGACCAGGCGTCGGAATCGTAGAAGAGGACCATCGGGGAGGTGTCCATCGGAAGTCCGTATGTCCGCCCCTGGTACGCAACCCGCGACATCGGGCCGCGGTCGTACTTGTCGCGGTACTGCTCGGCGTACTGGGTGACATCCTCCAGCACCCCGTGATGGGCCAATTTCGCCACCGACGTGCTCGGCACCTGAGCCATGCAGGGAGCCTTGCCCTCCTCAACCGACGTCTCCAAGGTGTTGAGGTACGTGTCGGTCGTCGAGGAGATCGCGTGCAAATTGAGTGTCACACCAGGGTTACGACGCTGGTACCCGTCACCGGCGCTCTCCAAGCTCGGCAGGTCAGATGCCATGGACATCCGATGCCAGACCTCGACCGAATCGTCACGACTAGGCTTGGCAAGTGGTGTCGACGTCTGTGAACACGCAGCTGTGCCGACGAGAAGCACCCCCGCCACCACAAGGGCCAGCTTGCGTCTCATCGTCACCTCTCACGGCACAGCGGATTCAGTGTCTCACAGCCTACCGACAAGGCCGACCCGTCTGACGACATGCGGACAACACTGCCCATCTCCTCTAAGGTGTCGATCGTGCCGCTCGCGGCCGCCCGGCAGATCCTCTGACGCCGGTTGCACATGTCCCTGTCCGAGGAGCACTCGTGCTGACACAACTCGTGGCCCGACACCTTCGGCCCTATCGCCTGCAGGTGATCGTCATCGTCGTCGCGCAGATTTGCGCCCAGATCGCCGCGCTGACCCTCCCGACGATCAACGCTGACATCATCAACCAGGGAGTCGTCCGCGTCGACACCGGCTACGTCACCTCACACTCCCTCCTCATGCTGGCCGTCGCCCTGGGACAGACGATCTGCCAGGTCATCGCAGTGTTCCTGGCCGCCCAGGTCGCCATGGGAATGGGACGCGACATCCGCGACGCCGTCTTCACCCGCACCCTCGACTTCTCGGCCCGTGAGGTCAACCAGTTCGGAGCTCCGTCCCTCATCACCCGCACCACGAACGACGTCCAGCAGGTGCAAATGCTGGTCTTCATGACCTTGGCCGTCCTCATCGGAGCACCGATCATGATGGTCGTCGGCGTCGTCATGGCGATCCGAGCCGAGGTCTCCCTGTCGTGGATCATCGCCGTCGCCGTCGTGCTGTTGGGCATTGGAGCGGGGCTCATCGTCTCCCGGATGGGTCCGCTGTTCAAACGCCAGCAGAAACGTATCGACGACCTCAACCGCGTCGTTCGCGAGCAGATCACCGGCATCCGCGTAGTGCGAGCCTTCGCACGGGAACGCCATGAGGCGGCCCGCTTCGACGCCACCAACTCCGCCCTGCGCGACATCCAGGTCAGTGTCGGACGAACCATGGCCGCGATGTTCCCGCTCGTCATGCTCATCATGAACCTGTCCCAGGTCGCGGTGTTCTGGTTCGCGGCCCACCAGATCGACAGCGGCAAGACCGAGGTCGGCGTCCTCGCCTCCTTCACCACCTACCTCATGCAGATCCTCATCAGCGTCATGATGGCCGTACTCCTCGTCGTCATGTGGCCGCGAGCCTCGGTCTGCGCCAACCGCATCGCAGAAGTGCTGCAGACCTCGTCGTCCCTCTACATTGACCCCGAACCGGTGACGACCTTGCCCGACAACCCCACCCTGCTGGAGTTCCGCGACGTCACCTTCAGCTACCCCGGAGCCTCCGCACCGGTGCTCCACAAGATCTCCTTCGAGCTGGAGCGCGGAACGACGACGGCCATCATCGGCTCGACAGGCTCGGGCAAATCAACCTTGGTCAACCTCATCCCGCGCCTCGTCGACGTCACCGACGGGCAGGTCCTCGTCAAGGGTGTCGACGTCCGCCGTTACGGCCCCGAAGTCCTGTGGAGTTGCATCGGGCTGGTGCCTCAGCGGCCCTACCTCTTTGGCGGCACGGTGGCCTCCAACCTGCGCGACGGCCGATCCGGCGCCACCGACGATGAGCTCTGGGACGCCTTGCGCATCGCTCAGTCCGACGACTTCGTCTCCCGAATGGACGGGGAGTTGGACGCCACCATCTCCCAGGGCGGCACCAATGTCTCCGGCGGCCAGCGACAGCGACTGTCCATCGCTCGGGCCTTGGTCAAAGCCCCCGAAATCTACGTCTTCGACGACTCCTTCAGCGCCCTCGACGTCGCCACTGATGCCCGGCTCCGGGCCGCGCTGGAGGCCCACCAAGGCAGGGCCGCGATGCTCATTGTCGCCCAGCGGATCTCGACGATCCGCAATGCCGACCAGATTCTCGTCCTGGATGCCGGACGCATCGTCGGCAAGGGAACCCATGACGAGCTCATCGAGTCCTGCCCGACATACATCGAGATCGTCGACTCCCAGCTCTCCACCGAGGAGGCGGCATGAGAGGCAAGGTCGAGAAGGCTCCCGCCCGCAACGAGCATGCCGAGCTCGCCCGAGCCTCGTCACGGCGAGGCGGCGGCCGGGTCGCTGAGAAGCCCATCTCCTTCGGCCCGTCTCTCAGGCGGCTGCTCGGCCAGCTCAAGCCTCATCGCCTCGTCCTGACCATTGTCGTCATCATGGCTGTGATCTCGGTGAGCTTCAATGTCATTGGCCCCAAGATCCTGGGCCGGGCCACCGACGTCATCTTCGGCGGCATTGTCGGAAAACAGCTGGGCAGACACGTTCCTCAAGCGCGTGGCATGACGGCCTGCGATTTCATCGACAAGCTCGGCCAGGCCGGTCAGAGTGGCGATCGCGGGAAGATCATCACCCTGCTGCAGCAGTACCCCGATGTCATCATCGGTTCCGGCATTGATTTCCATCGACTCGGCGTCATCATGGCCTGGGCCCTGGGCCTGTATGCCTGCGCCGCCCTGCTGATGTTCCTGCAGGGATTCCTGCTCAACACCGCGATCCAACGATCCATGTACGACCTGCGCCGTCAGGTCAGTGCCAAGCTGGAGAGACTGCCGCTGTCCTACTTCGACGGTCAGCCCCACGGCGAGCTCATGAGCCGGATGACCAACGACATCGACAACGTCTCGCAGACCTTGCTGCAGACCCTCCAACAACTCCTCAACGCCCTGCTGACCGTCATCGGCGTGTTGATCATGATGTTCTGGATCTCCCCGTTGCTGGCGGTGATCTCCCTGGTCATCATCCCGGTTGCCGGAGTCATCGCGGGAACCATCGGCAAGAAGGCGCAGGGGCAGTTCGCCCAGATGTGGAAGGCCACCGGAGAACTCAACTCCCACGTGGAAGAGGCGTATTCGGGCCACGCTCTGGTCAAGACCTTAGGCCGCACCCAGGCCGTTGCCCAGGAATTCCACGAACGCAACGAGGAGCTTCGTCGAGCCACCGCCAAGGCCCAATTCATCTCCGGACTCATCCAGCCGGTGATGTTCCTGCTCGGCAACGCCAACTACGCCGTCATCGTGCTCATCGGCTGTCTGCGGGTGGCCAAGGGCCAGATTCCTCTGGGCAATGTCCAGGCCTTCACTCAGTACTCCCGAATGTTCACCCAGCCGATCACCCAGATCGCCTCCATGGCGAATCTGTTGCAGTCAGGAGTGGCCTCGGCAGAGCGCGTCTTCCAGGTCCTCGACGCCGACGAAATGTCCACAGACGCCGACAGCAGTCTCCCTGCCACCAAGGGACGTGTCGTCTTCGACCACGTGCGCTTCTCCTACAGCCCCGACAAACCTCTCATCGCCGACCTCTCGTTGGTCGCCGAGCCGGGCCAGACGGTGGCGATAGTCGGACCCACCGGTGCTGGCAAGACGACGCTGGTCAACCTGCTCATGCGGTTCTACGAGATCGACGGCGGGGCCATCACCCTCGACGGCTTCGACATCTCCACGGTCCCCCGCACCGAACTGCGCTCTCGACTGGGAATGGTGTTGCAGGACACCTGGCTGTTCAGCGGGACGATCCACGACAACATTGCCTACGGCCGCCCGGAGGCGTCCGAGGAGGAGATCCTCGACGCCGCCCGGGCCGCTCACGTCGACCACTTCGTCAACACCCTGCCTGACGGTTACCAGACCGTCATCGACGAGGACGGGTCCAACGTCTCCGTCGGTCAGAAGCAGCTCATCACCATCGCTCGGGCTTTCCTCTCCGCCCCGGACCTGCTCATCCTCGACGAGGCCACCAGCTCGGTGGACACTCGAACCGAGATGCTCGTCCAGGAAGCCATGGCCAACCTGCGCAAGGGACGTACCAGCTTCGTCATCGCCCACCGGCTCTCGACCATCCGTGACGCGGATCTCATCCTCGTCATGGAACACGGCGACATCGTCGAGCAGGGGTCGCACGCCGAGCTCCTCGAGCGGCGCAGCCACTACCACGACCTCTACCAGTCGCAGTTCAACGCGGCGGACGCCGACGGGGCGGCACCGGCCGACGTGTGAGGGGCCGGGGCCCACGACCATCGGACGCTGCTCCGGAAACCCCCTGGCGACGATCAGCCCTTGGCGCGCAGCGGAGCCAGCGCGTTCGTCCAGGCGATAACGGCGTCTAACTCAGCCTCCAAGGAGGTGACGAGGTGGATCGTGGGGGTGGTCGTCACGGCCTCGAAGTCGCTGGCGAAGCTGATGGCGACGGTTGGGGCGAGATGGCCAGTCCCACGTGGCGACCTACCTGTACTGACCGGAGAAGTTGATTGATTTGCTGATGTGGCAAATTCTCTTGCTGGGTCGACACGCGTACTGGTCTCATAGAAGCTCATCGTCGGTCGGGAGAGGTGCAACATGAGACTTTCAGCGAGTCGGGTCGTTCAGGGCGTTGTCGTGGGGGTCGGCGCGACGGCAGTGATGGACCTGACGGCGGAGGTGTTGCGGCGTACTCGTGGTACTGGCTCGCTGGATTACGCCTTGGTCGGGCGCTGGCTCGGGCACATGCCCGCTGGCCGATTTCGACATGAGTCGATCATGACGGCCGAACCTGTTCCAAGTGAGAGGGCCTTGGGTTGGGGTGCTCACTACACGATTGGTTCTGGCTTCGCGGTGGCCTTGGCGTTTGCCGACTCAAAATGGCTGGATGATCCGCGGTTCGTGCCGGCTGTCTCGATGGGACTGGCAACAGTGGGCGCCCCATGGTTCGTGATGCAGCCGGCGTTCGGTTTCGGCGTGGCGGCATCGAAGACTCCCAGCCCGTCGCAGGCGCGGCTCGGCAGTCTGCGGGCTCACAGCGCCTACGGGATCGGCCTGTGGCTCTCCGGCGTGGCACTCAAGCAGATCCGGCAGCGCATGACGGCGTGACATTGCCAGATGCGGGGTCAGCGACGTGGACGCGCTGCCCCTGAAGGCCCAGCAAGCTGAGGATCTCGACTGGTCCACGCCCGGTGCTGCCAAACCAGTGAGCGGTGCGCGTGTCGAACTCTGCCGCCTGGCCGGGCAGCAGGACCGAGTCGTGGTCACCCACGATCAGCCGCAGCTCGCCAGACAAGATGTACATCCATTCGTGCCCCTCGTGCCGCGTCAGCCTTGGAGCGTCCTTCGTGGCGGGGATGACCATTTTGAGTGCCTGTTGGGGGCCCGGGATGTGTGACAACGGGATAACCGTCATCCCGTTGCGGCGGACTGGCCGGGGGTGGACCCGCGGGTCTCCTATCGGGGGCGCTCCGACAAGGTCATCGAGCGGCAGCCCGAAAGTCTGAGCCAGCGGCAGCAGCAGTTCCAGGGTTGGTTTGCGACCGCCAGATTCCAGTCGCGAGAGGGTCGAGACGGAGATTCCCGTCATTCGTGACAGGTCATCCAGAGTCATGCGGCGAGCGGTCCGGACACTGCGCAGGCGTCGTCCCACGCCCCCGAGAACGTCTTCCATCGCCTGCTCCCACTTCCAGTAGAGGGGTCTGTGTCACACGCCAACGCTGCGTTGACTCCACGCCATCGTCTCAAAGTCGCCCAGCTCGTCGTCGAGGACGGGTGGCCAATCAGCAAGGTCGCCGCCCGGTTCCAAGTCTCCTAGGTGTATTGACCGGACACGTTAGTTGTCGTGAGTCCGCGATCGTCTGAAGTCAGTGGTAAGCCACTCCTGAATGGAGGCGGCGGGAAAGTCGGGCATGGTGGCATCGAGAGGCGCGGCCTGAGAAGCGGCATCCTGGACGCGGTCGAGGCGGAACAGCCGCCAGTCTGCCCGCTGAGTGTCGTAGGCAATGAGGTACCAGATTCCCTCGCGCACGACCGCCGCTGACGCGTCTGCTCCACCCGCTTCCAGGACGAGTAGGCCCGTGGCGAGGGTACAGACCTCGTCGGCGTCCAGCAGGAGCGGCGGGATCTTGACGCTCGTCACGAGCCGATAGGTGCCACCGGGCCCGGGGCGCGGAGCGGATGTCGTACCCAAGGGAGCGCAACCGGGCGATGTCACGGCGGACGGTCCGGTCAGCGATGTCGAGGTGCTGCGCGAGCTCCGATGCGGTCCAGTCACGCCCGGTCTGCAAGAGGGACAGCAGGAGCAGCGCGCGATGAAGGGGTCTCCATGCGGCCATTGTCGCCCGAAACGAGGACAAGAACAGGCCGGATCTGTGGCTAGCGTCGCTGAACGAGACCCTTTGAAAGGAGACTCACGTGCGAATCGCGGTCACGACCCCGACGGGCCACGTCGGGCGCCACGTCACCACCATGCTGATCCGAGTCGGAGTGCGCCCGCTGCTCTTGGCCCGGAGCCCCAAGAACGTCCCCGGGCGGTACGGGACCACGCCGATGTCGTCGAAGCCGACTCCACCGACCCCGATCAGGTCAGGGCGGCGACGCGGGGCGTGGACGCGATCTATTGGGTGGATCCCAGCGTGATGTCACCCGACCCCCTCGCGAACTATGCCCTGGCCACACAGGCACTGGTGGAGGCGGCCACTGCCAACGCAATCGGCCGCGTCGTATTCCAAAGCAGCGTCGGCGCCGAGAAGCGTCACGGCGCCGGCGAGATCGACGGTCTCGCGGGCACCGAGGTCGCACTGGATGCACTCGACGGGGATGTCACCCACCTGCGCTGCGGCTACTTCTTCACCAACCTGCTCCTCGACGTCAACGCCGTCCGGCAGGGGCGCCTGACGACAGTCCTGCCGCCGGACAAGCCCATGGCCTGGGCGGCCCCGCGCGACATCGCCGAGGTCGCCAGCCTCACCCTGCTCAACACCCAGTGGCACGGCCACCGAGTGCAAGCCGTCCACGGACCACAAGACCTGTCCTGGCGACAGGTGGCCCAGACCCTCACAGAGCAGGTCGGCCACACCGTGCACGTGGAGCAGATCAGCGATACCGCAATGCGCCAGAACTACCTCGCCGCCGGGATGCCGCCCATGATGGCCGACGCCGTCCTCGGCATGAGCACCGGACTACGCGACGACTTCCACCTCGAGCAGCCGCGAAACCTCACCACGACGACACCCACAACCCTGACCAGCTGGATCCACGACGAGCTCCTCCCTGCGCTCTGACCGACCAGACCAGTGACCAACCCCCCGGCGGGCGGCTTCCTCGAGGAGGCCGCCCGCCCCCATGAGGAGAACCAGTGCCCCATGCCAACGCAGCTCTCACGCCCCGCCACCGGCTCATCGACGCCCGTCTGGTCGTTGACCAGGGCTGGCAGATTAGTGAGGTCGCTGCCCGATTCCAGGTGTCCTGACCGACTGTGAAGCGGTGGATAGACCGCTACCTAGCCGGCGAGCCGATGCAAGACTGCAGCTCACGCCCGCACTCTTCGCCGAACAAGACCAGTCAGAAGACCACTCGGCGCTGCATCACCTTGCGGCTGCGCTTGCGGGAGGGGCCGGTGCAGTTGTCCTGCCCTAGGTGCACTGACCGGACACGTTGATCAACCTACAGGGTTGACCTTGCCGTTACGTCAATGTTTAGCGTCCAAGGCATGACAATCACGATGCTCGACAGCGCCGCAGGCATGCGCGCCATGCTCCACAGCTCCCCTGGCCAGTGGCCGGAGGCGGCCCGCCGGTTGTGGGAGCCGATGGCCGGCATGTACTTCTTCATTCCTGGTGGTCCCGACATGGCCGCAGTTCACGGGCAGAACTTCGGCTTCGGGTCGGGTGCTCCGCGCCAGGAAATGGTCGATGCCCTCCACCGGTTGGAGCAGGCCGACGCTTGGGGCCGCATAGAGCAGTCCCTCACGCAGGGCACTCAGGACTTGGGGACGGCCTGTCCTGGGGCGACGATTCCCGACCTGACGGTGCTGCTGGTCCTGGGTGATCCCACCAATCGGCACTTCGTGGATGAGATCCGTGGCCTGTCGGCCTTCGGCGGTATCAGTGGCTACATCGCGATCACGGTCTGGCCCACGGACGAGGTCGTCGACCGGCTGGAAGCGATCGCGCTGCACGAGCTTCACCACAACGTGCGCTACTCGCCCGGTGGCATCGTGTGGAACCCGCAGACCGTCACGGTTGGGGAGCACGTCGTCGCGGAGGGGCTGGCCGACCTGTTCGCTGCCCAGTCCTATGGACGGCGCGGCTACACGCACTTCGTCACCGATCACACCCGCCGCAGCGACGACGTTCTGCGCAAGGTCGTCAAGGGTCTGGACGTGACAGGAATGCAAGACTTCGCCGCCTGGGTCCTCGGCGACGCGAGCGCTCGCCTGTTCGGTTCCACGCCGGTCGGACTGCCCACCGGCGCTGGATACGCGGCCGGGGCCCGCATTGCCCAGGCTTACCTGGAAGCGACCGGCCGCAAGGCAGCCGAGTGTGTCACCACGCCGGCTTCCGAGATCCTCGACGTCGCCCTGCCACAATTGGGCCTGCCGCGACACAAGTGCTGACAGGAGGAGCGCGATGGTGGAGTGGACTGTCCGCGAACTCGCGGACCGGGCTGGCATCAGCCCACGGGCCCTGCGCCACTACCACCAGATCGGTCTCCTGGTCCCGGACCGGATCGGCGCCAACGGCTACCGCCACTACGGACCCACCGCAGTCGCGCGACTCCAACGGATCCTGCTGCTGCGTAATGCCGGCCTGTCCCTGACCGACATCAAGGCGGTGCTGGCTGACGAGGCTGACCATGGTGTCGAAGTCGAAGCTCTCGAAGCTCACCTGACCCGGCTACGCCAGGACCAGGATGCCCTTGCGAGGCGCATCGCTGCGGTCGAGCACACCTTGGTGATGCGTCGCGCAGGTCGACAGCCCCGGGTGGACATGGTGCTCGAAGGGTTCAACGACCGTTACGAGGACGAGGTCGCCCAGCGGTGGGGCCGCGAGGTGTTTGAGCAGTCGAACCGCTGGTGGCACGCCAAGAGCATCGACCAGCAACGACAGTTCCAGGCCGACGCCGAAGGGCTCCTGGCTCGTTGGGGCGAGCTGTATGACCAAGGAATCGCCCCAACAGACACGACCGCCCAAGACCACGCAGCGGTTCACACAGCCTGGTTCGCCCAGATCCCCGGCACCCCCGCCCATGTGGGGGACACCGCCAAGACACGCGCCATGCTCCACGGCATGGCCAACCTCTACGCCACCAGCTCTGACTTCCATCCCGCCTTCGGCGGCGCCGAAGCCGCCGCGTTCGCCGCCCAGGCACTGCACCGCTACACCGACGAGCACTACCCGAAGTGAGCCTGGGCGAGCGCGGGGCTCGTCCAGAAAGCTTGCACATGTCCCACGCCAATGCCGCGCCGCCGCCTGCTCGTCGCTCGTCTCGTCGTCGAGGACGGCTGGCTGGTCGGTGAGGTCGCTGCCCGGTTCCAGGTTTCCTGGCCGACCGTGAAGCGTTGGGCCAACCACTACCGGGCAGTCCATGCAGGACAGGTCATCCCGGCCGCACCGCTTGCCGAACAAGACCAGCCCGCAGACCGCCCGGCCTGTGTCGGCCTGCGGCTTCGTCTGCGTGAGGGGCCGGTGCAGCTCGCGTGCCAGCTCAGGATCGCCCCGTCGACGGTCCACCGGATCCTGACAGACGCCCACTTGAACCGTCTGTCGCATGTCGACCGGACAACGGGTGAGCTGGTGCGGTGCTACGAGCATGACTGCCCTGGGGTGATGTTGCACGGTGATGTGGAGAAGCTCGGCAGCATCTTTGAGGGCGGGGGTTGGCGCTACGTCGGCCGGCGCCAGGGCGAGAAGAATCGGGTGGCCGCACCGGGCAAGCCCCGCAACAAGTACCGGGATCCGTTGATGGGCGGGGCTTTCGTTCACACTGTGATCGGCGGTCACTCCCGTGTCGGCTATGCCGAGGTCTACGATGATGAAACTGCTGTAACTGCGATCGCTGTGCTGGTGAGGGCGGTCGAGTGGTTCAACACCGGAGGTGTCGCCGTCGAGCGGGGCCTGTCGGACAACGGTGGCGTCTATCGTTCACACCTGTGGTGAGACACCTGCGCAGAGTTCGGCATCAAGCACAAGCCCACCAGGCTGTGTCGGCCGCAGACCAATGGAAAGGTGGGCCCTTTCACCGCACTCTGGCTGACGGCTGGGCCTCCATCCGCTGCTATACCTCCGAGACCGAACGGCGCGGCGAGCTTCATGGCTGGTTGCATTTCGACAACCATCATCGGCCCCACACAGCTTGCGGGAACCAGCCTCCCTTCTCACGATTGACCAATATCTCCAGTCAGGGCACCAGTCACGGACGCGACCGGGGCAGGTGGAACCGAGGATGATGCCGATGCGTGGAGTCGCGGACATGGGATCCTCCGATCGGGAAGCCCGGCTGATTGACGCTTCAATCGTCATCATGGGCAGGCTCCGCCGCGGCGACCGGTTCACGGACAGCTCTGCACCTGTCCCACGACCCATCCAGCCGACTGGTAGGCGACCTTCCGAAGGTTGACGTGCCGGGAGGCCCGGTCCGTCGACTCGACGACGGTGACGGGGATCGCCGCACACCTGTCCATCCACATGCGCGTGCGTGTGACGTGCGGGGGATCGGTGAGCACCACGGCGTCGGACCAGTGATGACGCGCCGCCAGGTCACGCAGGGTCGCCGCCTCACCTCGGGTGGTGTACGGGTCGGGCACCAGGCAGATGACCTTCCAATGGGGGGACGGGTCGCAGAAATCCTTGCGGTACTCCTCGCCGGTCCTCGGGTCGACGCTGATGGTCACGACGAGTGTCGAGGCCCCCGTACGGCGCATGAGGTTACGGGCCTGGGCCATGTGGAAATCCGCCGGTCCGATGGCGTAGACAACGTCAGTCCTCCTCGGGACCGGCTCGAGGCGTGGCCGAAGGACCCCGATTGCCAGCGGCACCTCCGCGACCACGAGCAGGACAAGCACCCCAACGACGACAGGCCACCACCGACGACCTGATCGACTCACGCTACCCATTTTCACCCATCGGGCAAATCATCGACCAGCACCGCCGTGACGACGGACGTTGGTACAGGATTTTCATCCGTTTTGGCGCAACGCGACCCTGAGCGCCAAAACCTGGGCCGCCGAATAGTAGGGTGCGCGCCATGGATGCCCAACTGATCGCCCGATGGCAATTCGGGATCACGACGGTCTACCACTTCTTCTTCGTCCCGATCACGATCGCGCTGTCGATGCTCGTGGCAGTGATGCAGACGGTGTGGCTCAAGACCCGTAACGACCGTTATCTTCGCCTGACCAAGTTCTACGGCAAGCTCTTCCTCATCAACTTCGCCCTCGGCGTCGTCACCGGAATCGTGCAGGAGTTCCAGTTCGGTATGAACTGGTCGGAGTACTCGCGATTCGTCGGCGACATCTTCGGCGCCCCGCTGGCCCTCGAGGCCCTCCTCGCCTTCTTCATGGAGTCGACCTTCATCGGCCTGTGGATCTTCGGGTGGGACAAGCTCCCCAAGGGAGTCCACCTGGCCTGCATCTACCTGACCGCCCTTGGCACCATGGTTTCCGCGGTGTTCATCCTCGCGGCCAACTCGTGGATGCAGAACCCCGTGGGTGCCACATACAACCCCGCCACCCATCGCGCCGAGTTGACCGATTTCGGTGCCGTTCTCACCAACCCGGTCTTCAAGGCAACCTTCCTTCACCAGATTTCCGCGTCCTACATGGTCGCAGGTGCCCTCATCGCCGCAATCGCCTTCTGGCACCTGGCCAAGGTCGCCAGGGGTCGCGCCACCTCTCAGATTTCTGACGCCGAGGAGGCCGAGACCGTGCGCACCTGGCGTTGGGCCTCGAAGTTCGGCGCCTGGGTCCTCATCGTCGCCTGCGTCGGCATCGTGCTGAGCGGTGACTACCAGGGCAAGGTCATGACCGACGCCCAGCCCATGAAGATGGCCGCTGCCGAAGGCGCCTACGAGACGACCTCGGACTTCTCGGTGCTGACCATCGGCAACCAGGACGGCTCCGAAGAGGTGTGGGCCATCAAGATCCCCGGCATGCTCGGCTTCCTCGGCAACGGCAAGTGGGGTTCAGAGATCAAGGGCATCAACGAGCTCAAGAACTACCAGGTTCATGAGTACACCTACCACCGCAAGGACGGGACGCAGACCTCTCTGCAGTCCTCCTACCAGGATGCGCTGCACCAGAAGATCGACGCCAACGGCATCAAGTTGGAGCCGAACATCCCGGTTTCCTACTGGACCTTCCGCATCATGATCACCCTCGGCATGATCGGCGGCCTCGTCGGCCTCATCATGCTCATCGCGATGCGCGGTGACCGCAACCCGAAGCCGCACGGCTGGCTGACCTTCGTCATGATCTGCCTGCCGCTGTTGCCGCTGTTCGGCAACTCCTTCGGCTGGATCTTCTCCGAGATGGGACGGCAGCCCTGGATCGTCGCGGGTGTGCTACCCACCACGGCGGCTGTCTCCCCCGGTGTCTCCGCCGGCAGCGTGCTCTTCTCGACCATCGCCTACACCGTCGTCTATGGTCTCCTGGCCGTCGTCGAGGTGAGTCTGTTCTGGAAGACCCTCAAGAAGGGCCTGCCTGAACTGCCAGAACGTCGTCAACCTGCTGTCGAGGGCGAGGACACTCCGCTGTCCTTCGCATACTGAGGAGGTCACCGACATGCTTCCTGTGCTTGAAACTGCTGCTCATTCGCCCCTGACGATCGTCTGGTTCATCCTGATCACCGTCCTGTGGGTTGGATTCTTCTTCCTCGAAGGCTTCGACTTCGGTGTCGCCATGCTGCTTCCCTTCATGGGACGTGACGACAAGGACCGTCGCCTCATGGTCAACACCATCGGCCCGACCTGGGACGGCAACGAGGTGTGGCTACTCACCGCTGGTGGTGCCACCTTCGCGGCTTTCCCCGGCTGGTACGCGACGATGTTCTCCGGCCTCTACCTGCCGCTGCTGCTGGTGCTGCTCGGCCTCATCATCCGTGGTGTCTCCTTCGAGTACCGCTCGAAGCACCCGTCCTCGAAGTGGCGCAACACCTTTGACTGGATGGCCACCATCGGATCCTTCCTGCCCACCTTGGTGCTCGGCGTCGGCTTCGCGAACTTCGTCCGCGGCCTGGCCGTCGGTCCGCACCCGACTCCTGACGGTGGCGTCGCCCCGCTGGTGACAACCTCCTTCTGGGGCCTGTTCACCCCGTTCGCCCTCATCGGCGGCATCCTGTTCGTGGTGCTTTTCTGCGCCCACGGGGCCAACTTCGTCGCCCTCAAGACGCTGGGTGACATGCACGACCGGGCTCGCAAGACTTCAGCCAAGCTGGGGTGGATCGCGACCGCCGTTGCTCTGGTGTGGGCCCTGATGTTCAACATCATGTACGTCACCAACGACGGACGCCAGGTGCTGACCTGGATCCTCGGCCTGCTCGTCGTCGTGCTGCTGGCTGCCGGTTCGACCGTCGTCGCCAAGGGACGCGAGGGCTTGGCCTTCCTGTGCACCGGTCTGGGTATCGCCCTCATGATCGTTGCCTCCATGATCGCCATGTACGGCAATCTCGGCTATCGCCCGTCGGGGATCCCCTTCGACATGTGGATCGCCTCGTCGACACCGTACACCCTGAAGATCATGACGATCAGCGCCTGCATCTTCGTGCCGATCGTGCTGGCCTACCAGATCTGGAGCTACTGGGTGTTCCGCAAGCGCCTCACCCGTGAGGCCATTCCGGACACTGCGGTGGCCGCCTGATCCGTGGCGGCTCCGCTCGACCCGCGCCTGGTTCGCCGGGCGCGGGCCACTCTTCCCTTCCTCGCAGGTCTGTGCGTGGTGGGCGTGGCCACGGCCGTGCTCATCCTCGCACAGGCCTGGTTGCTGTCCCGTGGTGTCTCGTCGGTCTTCGCCACCCATCATCTCGACGGCGTGGCGATGTGGTGCGGGCTGCTCGCCGCGGTGTTCTGTGGTCGAGCTTGCCTCGCCTGGCTGCAAGAATCCCTGGCTCATCGAGCTTCAGCGTCAGTCAAGTCGCAATTGCGGCGCGACATCCTGCAAGCCAGGTTGTCGCGTCCCACTGACGCAACGATGCCATCGGGAACCCTCATCAGCCTGGTGACAACAGGTCTGGACGCCCTCGACGGCTACTACTCGAAATACCTTCCCCAGCTTGTACTGGCCGTCATCGTGCCAGTAGTGCTAGCCACCGCTATCGGCCTAAACGACCTCACCAGCCTCGTCATCGTCGTCGTGACGATCCCGCTCATCCCCGTTTTCATGGCCCTCATCGGCTGGCGCACTGAGGCGGCCGTAGCGAAACGGTTCAAGGTAGCCACCCGACTCGCCAACCACTTCGCTGATCTGGTCGCTGGGCTGCCGACTCTGCAGGTCTTCGGACGAGCTCGCGCCCAGCTCGAGGGCCTGCGCCGCACCGAGGTGGCCAACCGCAACGAGACGATGCGCACCCTGCGCATCAGCTTCCTGTCCTCCTTCGCCCTCGAGTTGCTGGCGACCCTGTCGGTGGCCTTGGTGGCCGTCACCGTCGGTTTCCGGGTGGCCGCCGGTGGCATGGATCTGCGCACGTCCCTCTTCATCCTCATCCTCGCCCCCGAGGTCTTTCTCCCAGTGCGGCAGGTGGGCGCCCTCTTCCACGACGCCGCCGACGGCATGGCCGCTGCCGAGGTGTCCTTCGGTCTCATCGAGTCGGGACGACCGATGGATTTTGGCAGCGACGTCGACATGCCCTCACCGAGGGATGTTCCGGTGGTCGTCAGTGGGTTGACTCACACCTACGAGGGCGCCGATCGCCCGGTGCCGGATGGGTTGTCCCTGCGGATTGATCCAGGGAACCTCGTCGCCCTGGTCGGACACTCCGGTGGTGGCAAGACGACCGCCCTGTCATGCCTGTTGGGATTCATCGACCCCGATTCCGGGTCGATCCTCGTCGGTGACCACGAGCTCGTCGGGGCCGACGAGTCCGTCTGGCAGGCGTGGCGTCGTCAGTTGGCCTATGTGCCCCAGGCTCCCGCAATGATGGCCGGGACGGTGGCGCAGAATGTACAGCTGGGATACCCAGAAGCCCCCGACGCCGTGCTTCGCGATGCCCTGAATCGTTGTGGTGCCGTGTCCATCCCGCTGGACAAGCGGGTTGACGACGACGCCGAGGGTTTGTCGGCCGGCGAGCGACGTCGCGTCGCCCTGGCACGTGCCCTGGTCAGAGTCGAACAGGCCGGGGCCGGTTTGCTAGTCCTCGACGAGCCAACCGCAGGTCTTGATGCCACCACCGAGGCCACGGTCCTTGACGCGGTGCGCGCCTCGGGAGCGTCAGTGCTCGTCGTGACCCATCGTCGCAACGTCATCGAGGCAGCTGACACGGTCGTCGAGCTCTCGGCGGAGGTGGACGCATGAACACGCGAACCACCCAACTACTCACGAGTCTCCTTAAGGACGTCCCGCGCGGCCGTTGGTTGCTCGTGCTCTCCACCGTGCTCGCCGCTTGCGCATCGGGCGCATCGGTGGCCCTCATGGGTGTCTCGGCATGGTTGCTGTCACGGGCCGCGGAGATGCCGCCAGTGCTGTATCTGGAGGCCGCGGCTGTCGGGGTGCGGTTCTTCGGTATCTCCCGAGGAGTGTTCCGTTACGCCGAACGTCTCATCGGCCATGACCTGGCCCTACGGATGCAGGGGGCGCTACGGATGCGGGTCTACGACCGGCTGTCGCGCACCACCCTGCTGGGACGTCGCCGGGGTGACCTGCTAGTGCGGGTTACTGCCGACGTCGACGCGGTGTTGGACATGGTCGTGCGGGTGATCGTTCCGGCGTGCGCGTCAAGCCTCGTCATCATTGGCACGACGGTCCTGCTGGCCCGGTTCTCATTGGCTTCGGCTGCGGTTCTACTGCTGTCGGCCCTACTGGCGGCCGTCGTCATGCCGGCGATCACCCAACACCTGTCCCGGGCTGCCGACTCCTCCTTGGTGCCGCTGCGTGGTCAGTTGGCCGACCGCACTCGCGAGTTGGCCCATTGCGCTCCTGACCTCGTTGCCTATGGGGCTCAGGACGCCATCCTGGCCGATGTATTGGAGGTCGATTCCCGGTTGCGCACTGCCGAGCAACGAGCGGCGTGGGGACGAGGTCTCGGCACCGCAGGTCAGATCCTGGCAGCCGGATTAGCAGTCGTCTCGGCCCTATGGATCGGTGGCAATGCGGTTGCCGACGGGCGTATCGGTGGGCGAATCCTGGCTGTGCTGGTGCTGACCCCACTGGCCCTCCACGAGGTGTTCGGTGCCTTCACCGGGGCTGCCCAGACCCACACCCGGGCCAAGGCAGCACTACTGCGGGTCGTCGAGGTGTTGGACGCCCCGCAAGTCGGGACAGGAGACTCCCCCACCGCCGGGGCATCTGAGGAGGAGCCCTCCCTCGTCATCGACGGATTGACGGTCGGGTGGCCGGGTGGCCACCCCGTGCTGTCCGATGTGAATCTGACGGTTGCTGCCGGGGAGTCGGTGGCCGTCGTCGGGCGGTCGGGTATCGGCAAGACGACCCTCGCCGCAACCATCATGGGACTCATCCCGCCGCTGGCCGGTTCCGTGACGACGACCGGACGGGTGCGATACCTGGCCCAGAACGCTCATGTCTTCGCGACCTCGATCAGCGAGAACGTGCGCATCGGGTGCAGGGACGCCACCGAGTCGGAGGTCGTCACGGCCTTGGGCCGAGCCGGATTGACTATCCCGCCGGAAAGGGTCGTGGCCGAAGACGGCGGAACCTTGTCCGGTGGCGAGGCACAAAGACTCGCCTTGGCTAGGGTGCTCGTCAGCCACGACACATCCGAAGACCCTTCGGCCGATGATGTCCTCATCCTCGATGAGCCGAGTGAGCACCTCGACGTCGAGACGGCCACCGCCATCATGGATGACCTGTGGGCGTCCACCCCCAAAGCCGCCAAACTTGTCATCACTCACGACCCCGCTGTCATGGCACGATGCGACCGGGTGTGGGACGTGGGCTAACTTACACAGCAAACTCGCCAGGGACCGCCAACGACGAACGTCACTCAGCCTCACGAATCAGCTGCAGTGGCGACCTTCAGCACAAATGAGACTAAATCTGGAATCTACATAGTCGTTACTTAATTGTGATACCGTCACTGTTATAGTTTCGACTATGTCGTCCATACGACCCTCACTTCAGATCCCCTTCGCCTGTCTCACTACCGTCTGCCTTCTCGCAACAACCACACCGGCCCCTGCACATTCCACGACCATCCTCAGTGCAAACGACAGTGCAGCACTCACCCGCAATGCAGCCACCTCCGCCAGTGTCGCACCAACAACATACCGAGAATTCTTTAGTGATAGTCCTACGACTGCATAAACAGCTCCGGACACCGAACGTACTGAAGTTCATGCCTCTAATAGCGGTAATTCTATTACTCACTTCTCAAACAATGAGTCTTTCTCAGTTTCCCTACCCGGGTCCTCCAGCAACGTCACGAGGAGCAGCGATAGCACAGTCGCAACTCTCGGCGACGATGCCAGATTAGACAACTTTACACTAGCTATCACCACCCCTGCTGAAGGTGAAGCAACAGTCCACTCAATCCTCCTAACTGAGAGCGCTCCTCAAACGTTCTCCTACACCTTCCACAACATCACTCGGATCAGCAGCGACGGGCATGGCGGCGCTGATCTGTTTTATGCGGATTTGAACGACGAACTCGTTCAAGTTGGCCACGTCGAACGTGCATGGGCTCGCGACGCAATCGGCCAGCCTGTGCCAACGCATTACGAGATCCATGGTAGTAAGCTCACCCAGGTCGTCGACCACAGAAGCGGTGGCTACACCTATCCAATCGTCGCCGACCCATCGTGGTCGGAAATCTGGTCCGCAATCAAGCATGGCGGATCGAAGGTCGCCAGCGCAGCCAAGTGGCTTGGCTCAAAAGCTGGGTGGGTCGTTGGCAAGACTTGGTCAGGCGTCAAGGTAATGGCCCCAATGGGACTCAAAGCGGGGAAGTTCCTCGCGAAGAAGGTCGGACCGGGGGCCGTTGTGCTCTGTGCTGCGGGAGCTGGCTGGGCTTGGTACCGCTCCGACGCACACGGCTGGGTCCGCGTTGGCGACGCTGTCAGCGGCTGCCTGTTCTAGGCTAAGGAGATTCATCACCATGTTTCAACACTCTTGGCGCGACGCCTTCCTGGCCTTGGTCGGCTGGCTTGTCGCCGGTTTCATCGTCGTCAAAATCACCGATGCGCTCACCCACGGCACGCACTGGTGGATCTACATCCCGTTCGCTGTGATCGGCCTCGCGTCAGCGGTCATTCATGTTGCCACCGCACGTAGTAGCAGCTCAGACTCTCGCTGACGCAAGCGCCTCCCGCCATCCCCGCACGCAATACGCCCCCACCCCACGGCCCTGCCCTGCTCCCACCCCCGTGTGGTATTCGCGCTCCTGACACGGACCCGTGCCACGAGAGATGGCACCACCGGCACGCAGAACCCGCATCACCACACGCCGACACACAACCAGGCGGCCCCGGTCAAACCGGGACCGCCTGGCCTGGACGCGTGTGAACTACCTGGCGTGCCTCATCACGCCAGGGTCCGAATCACTGATCGTCCACGACGATGACGTAGAGCTGACGGGGCCCATGCACGCCATCGACACGTGCCAACTCGATGTCGGAGGTTGCCGAGCCACCGGAGATGAAGGTCAACGGGTGGCCTTCATGAACCGCTGGTTTGACGATCTGGATGGCCTCCGGGACGTCGGAGACGACCTGGCTGGCCTTGATGACACACACGTGGCGATCGGGAACGAGGGTGATGGCCCGACGTCCCTGGTCCTCGACGTGAGTCAGGACGATCGAACCGGTGTCGGCGATTCCAGCCGCCGAGGCGGTGACGACGGCGTCGGTGTCGTTGAGCTCCTCCTTGGACAACTGGGGCTCGTCGACGCGGGCGTCGATACCGGCTCCCTTGATCGCCTCGACCCAGGACTCGTCCAGCCCAACCGGCACGACGGCGCTGTGCTCGGCGCCGGTGACCTTGAGCCCCTCAACGACGGCCTTGGGAACGTCAGCCCCCTGAACCCGCACGACGGTGGCCTTGTAGTCGATAACCTTCTCGACGAAGGTTCCGACGACGTCGTCCATCTCGATGCCGGTGCCGTACTTCCACTCGACCGGCACATCAGCGACCGGGTCGGAATTGGTGATGTCCGAGCTGGCGCGACGAATCCGGGCAAGGATCTCGGTACGCGCCACCGGATCAGTGCTGATGGTGGTCATCGCTTTTCCTCCCTGTTCTTCTTCCACCAGGTACGGAACGTGTCGGTCGGCGGCGCATCGACGTCGCGGTACTTCAGCCACCGCTCGGCCACCGGCACCGGAACCGGTCCCATCTTCTTTCCGCGCAGGACACGTCCCACGCCGCGCGAGCCGACCTGAATAGCCTCGAAGTGCTTGTAGTCACTGAACGCCCACGACGCGGTCTTCATGAGACCCATCTCGCCGGCAACCTCGTAGTCCTGCGGGATCTTGTCGGCCTTCTCGGACTTGACGACCTTGTTGCGCAGCTCGAGGAGGATGTCGGTGAAGGGAATCTTCACCGGGCAGACCTCGTTGCAGGCGCCGCACAGGGAACAGGCGTACGGCAGACCACGATCAACCGGGTGTTCGACGCCCCGCAGCTGCGGGTTGAGCACCGCACCGATCGGTCCGGGGTAGACCGAGCCGTAGGCGTGACCGCCGGCCCGCTCGTACACCGGGCAGATGTTGATGCAGGAGGCGCAACGGATGCACCGCAGCACCTCACGGCCGAGGGTGTCGGCCAGGACGTTGGTACGGCCGTTGTCGAGGAAGATGACATGCTGCTCCTGCGGACCGTCACCCTCGGTCACGCCGCTCCACACCGAGTTGTACGGGTTCATCCGCTCACCGGTGGCCGAGCGCGGCAGCAGCTTGAGGAAGACCTCGAGGTCGTCGAAACTCGGCAACACCTTCTCGATGCCGACGACGGACACCAGGGTGTCGGGCAGGGTCAGGCACATCCGGCCATTGCCCTCGGACTCGACGATCACCAGCGAACCGGTGTCGGCAAGGACGAAGTTGCCACCCGAAACCGCCATCTCGGCACGCAGGAACTTCTCGCGTAGGTGCAGACGAGCAGCGTTGGCCAGCTCCGGCGGGTTTTCCGAGATGTCCTCGGGTGCCGGACGACCGTAGTTCTTCATCTCATGGAGGAAGATCTCGCGGACCTCGGCACGATTACGGTGAATGGCCGGCACCACGATGTGGGAGGGACGGTCATGTCCGAGCTGCACGATGAGCTCGGCCAGGTCAGTTTCCCAGGTCGCAATGCCCTGCTCCTCAAGGTACTCGTTGAGGTCGGTCTCCTGGGTGGTGATCGACTTGATCTTGACGACCTCGTCGACCCCCTTCTCCTTGGCGATCTGGGCGACGATGCGGTTGGCCTCCTCGCCGTCACGGGCCCAGTGGACGTGGACGCCGTTGGCAGTGAGGTTCTTCTCAGCCTCGATCAGGTAATGATCCAGGTGACGGCCAACGCGGTTCTTGATGGCCTCCGCGGCGTTGCGCAGATCCTCCCAGTCCGGGGACTCGGAGACGCGCAGGGCGCGCTTGTTGCGAATCGTCGTGGTGGCATTGCGCATGTTCTTGCGCTGCACCGACAGATTCAGCTCATTCTTGGCGGCCTTCGAGAACTTCGGCATACCCATGTACGTACCGGGCTTGTCGGGGGCCGGGGTCAGCCGGGCGACACCATGATTTCCGTAGGTGACGCGACGTAGTTCGGTGCTCATGGGTCAGTCCTCCTCAGTGTTGGCGAGGATTTCGGCGATGTGAATCGGCTTCACGCCCGAGTTCTGACGGGACAGCACACCACCGATGTTCATGAGGCAGGAGTTGTCGCCGGCGACGACGTACTCAGCCTCCGTCTCACGAACGTGGCGAGCCTTGTCGCTGGCCATTGCCGCGCTCATGTCGGGGTTCTTGATGCAGAAGGTTCCCCCGAACCCGCAGCACTGCTCGGCCATCGGCAGGTCGACCAGGGTCATGCCGCGGACGTTCTTGAGCAGCTGGTAGGGACGATCTCCCAGCTTGAGCAGACGCTTGCCGTGGCAGGACGGGTGGTACGTCACTCGGTGCGGGAAGTACGCACCGACGTCGGTGACCCCGAGGATATCGACGAGGAACTCCGGCAGGTCGTAGGTGGTCTGGCTGGTGTGCTCAACCTCCTTGAGCAGTCCGGAGTCGCCGGCGTGCTCGGCGAGCATCGGGTGCTGGTCGCGGACGGCAGCGACACAGGATCCCGACGGGGCGACCACGTAGTCGTAATCCCCGAAGGCCCGCACATACTGACGGACGGTGGGAATGCCCTCGTCGAAGTAACCGGTGTTGGTCGTCATCTGGCCGCAGCAGGTCTGCTCCCGCGGGAACTCGACCTTGCAGCCCAGACGCTCCAGCAGGGTGGTGACGGCCACGCCAGTCTGGGGGAACATCACGTCATTGATGCACGTGATGAACAGCCCGACGGTGATGCCCGCCCCCGGCAAGCCGGGCGAGGCAGCCCTGGTACCAGGGCTCGTAGTGGTTGTCATGGTGACCTCCATTGAGAATGAACGGATGCCAGGCGGTGTCAACCGTCAGCAGAATCAGGGGACCATCCATCCGAGCACCGGGGTCGACATGAGGCCGACGATGATGCACATCAGGACGAGCAGGATGATCGAGAACTTGAAGACCTTGCGCAGGATGACCGACTCGCCGCCAGCCAGGCCGATCGCGGTGGCCGCGATGGTCAGCGACTGCGGGGAGATCATCTTGCCGACGACACCACCGGAGGCACCGGCACCGACCAGCAGGTGACGCATGCCCTCGACGCCGAGGTGAGAGCCGGCGCCGATCTGCTGACCGACGCTGCTCTGCAGGCCGGAGAACAGGATGTTGGCGGAGGTGTCAGATCCGGTGACGTAGGTGCCGATCCAGCCAAGGATGGGGGCGAGGAACGGATAGAGCGCTCCAGCGCCAGCAATGAACATACCGAGGGCCAGGGTCTGGCCGGAGTCACCCATGACATAGGCGAGGGCGACGACCAGGCCGATGGTCAGCATCGAGAACTTCATCTTCTTGGTGTTGACCCACAGCTCCTTGAAGACGTCGGAGAGGGACACCTTGTAGATAAGGCCGACGAGGATGGCGACGACGGCCAGCAGGAAGCCCGGCTGGGACAGCCACTGCCAGGTGTAGGACTGGTGGGCCGCTGCCTTGCCACCAGTGGTCATGAGGCCGGACAGGCCAGGCCAGGCCATCTTGGTGTCGGCAGTCTTGAGGCCCTCCTTAACGGCCGGGATGGCGGCGATGCCGAAGACCACGATGACGAGGATGTAGGGCACCAGAGCCATGAAAATGCGGTTGCCGGTGAGGTCGGAGGTGTCTACCTCCTGAGCCTCCACGGGCTCGGTCTCGACGGCCGGGTCCATCGGGATGCCGATGCGCTCGGCGGCCTCGCGGCCACCCTTCGGCTTCCAGGCCTTGAGGAAGAGCAGAGAGAGGGCGACGGTGACGACTGCGGCGAAGATCTCGGTCAGGTTGTAGACTGGGGTGCCACCGACGATGATCTTGGTGACGCCGAAGACGATGCCGACGAACAGGCCAAAGGGCCAGCACTCACGCACACCCTTGCGGCCATCCATGATGGCCAGCATGAGGAAGGGGACGACGAGGCAGAGAACCGCGCAGATACGGGCGGACACCGGGGCAACCATCGAGACGTCCAGGCCGCCGGTTTTGGCGGCCATGAGCACCGGCAGACCGACGGCACCGAAGGCCACCGGAACGGTGTTGGCGACCAGGGCGGTGACGGCACCGCGAAGTTTGCCAAAGCCAATGGCGATCAACATGGCAGCCGCGATGGCGACCGGGGCGCCGAATCCAGCAAGGGCCTCGAGCAGACCGCCGAAGCAGAAGGCGATGAGGATGCCGAGGACGCGCGGGTCGTCACTGATGAGGAAGAAGGTGCGGCGCAGGTCGTCGAAACGACCGGAGATGACCGTCACCTGGTACATCCAGATGGCGCCCAGCAGAATCCACGAGATCGGGAACAGACCGTAGAGGAATCCCTGGGCACTCGAGGAGATTGCCATACCGATCGGCATGTGGAATGCGGTGATTGCCACGATGAGGGCGACGCCCCACGAGAAGAGGCCAGCCAGATGCGCCTTCCAGCGCAGCGCACCAAGGGTGATGAGCATGGCCAGCACCGGCAGCACGGCAAGGAGGGCCGAGAGCCACTGCGACCCCAGCGGGTTGGCCGATGGGGTGAAGGTCTGGAGAAGAACCATCGAAGAACTCCGTTGTTCAACCATTGCCTCCGGTCGGCGAACCGTCGGCAAGGTCGGGCCGATTTGGTCCGACCAATAGTACGGTAGGACCATTACTTACAAACGTCAAGAACTCCCGTTCAATTGACGAACGGACGATCAACCATCTGTGCAACACATGAGGGTTGCCTAATTTCGGACCCTTTTCAGGGTCCTTTCATGTACTCAACCCGCTTCACAAAGTTGTTGGGCATACCATGCATGTTCGGTGACAATGAAGCGACTCACCGATGAGGATCTCAGCCATGACACAGACCCGCGACGCGGACGCCAGCCAGCCAGGCGCACATCCCGGACACTGGGTGTCAGAGTCGCACCCAGAATCAGGCGCTGACACTGATACGAGATCCCGCGGATTCTCGGTCGTCATGCATCACATCGATGACGAGATCCTCACCGGGACCTGGGTCAATGGTTCGCGCCTCCCCCCGGAACGAGAACTCGCCGCCACCCTGGGCGTCAGCCGGGGAGCAGTCCGGGAAGCCATCCGCGCCCTGGAGGCCCTGGGAATTCTGACCTCGGGCATTGGTCGAGGCAACGGAACCCACGTCGACGCCCATCCCTCCGATGCCATGGGCCGCATCCTGCGCCTACAACTGGCCCTCGACGTCGTCTCCTTCGCCGACCTCACCGAGACCCGCGTGGCCCTGGAGAAGGCGGCCTGCGCGGCGGCAGCAAAAGTCCGCGCCCCCGAGCCGCTGGCACGGGCCACCGACCTCCTCGGTCAGATGCATGACGCCATGCAGCCGGATTCCTTCAACACCCTCGACACCGCTTTCCACGTCGCCCTCGCCGAGGCTGGGGACAACCGCCTCATGAGCGACCTGACGATGGCCATCCGCGAAGCGGTGCACCTGCCCATCCTGGAGGCAGAGCATTCCCTCATCGGGTGGGACAACTGGCGTGACAGCCTCGTCTGCGACCACGAGGAGATGCTCACCGCGATCGAGAACGGCGACCCGATTCGGGCGGCCGAGGTCACCGAGGCGCACATTCGCAACGCCTACGAGACCCTGCTGCTCGGACGGGACTGACGCCGAGCCAGTCCCACCCGGCAAGTGTCCTCAGCCCTGCTGCTTGTCGAGCTGAGCCTGCAGGCGCTCGAGCTTGGCGTCCATCTCCCCAGTGCGTCCGGGGCGGATGTCGGCCTTGAGCACCAGCGACACCCTAGTGCCGTACTGGGCAACCGCTTCGGTAGCTTCCTTGACGACGCTCATGACCTCGTCCCACGAGCCCTCGATCTCGGTGAACATGGATGAGGTGTGGTTGGGCAAACCGGACTCGTGGACGACGCGGACGGCAGCAGCCACGGCATCGGAGACCCCACCGTCCTCCCGCGAAGCTCGGCCACCGCTGGGTACAAGACTGAAGGCAACGATCATGCCCCCAGTCTTGCACCGCTCACCCGCCACCCAGCCAACCTCGTCGGGAACACCACACCGAGCACCGCAGAGCGTGAACACCATCAATTTTCGATACGCCAAACGTGCGTTATTACGTCATTGCCACAAGGTTTAGGAAAACATCCCTGCACCAAATCTCATTCCTCATACCCTGCCGTGCACGACCTTTCATACGTGGTCTAACATCGATTGCAGGTTCGCTTGTGAACCCCACATTCACGATCCAAAATGCCGCATTTCCAACAGGAAGAGCCAGGTATGAGCGCCGAGACCACGACGAGTGACACGACCGTCACCGACGACCAGAACGGGTACGTCATCAGGGAGAACCAGGACATCGCCGCACGTCCTGACCTCGCCCGCACGACAGGTCGCGTCACCCCGACCCGCACCCGCAGACCCGTCTACCTCGACATGCTCCCTCCTTGTAATGCCGGTTGCCCGGCGGGCGAGAACATCCAGGAATGGTTGCGTCTCATCAAGGCTCATGAGGAGGAGAAGGCATGGCGTCAGCTCACTGCCGACAACCCCTTCCCTGCCATCCACGGCCGTGTCTGCTACCACCCCTGCGAGGTGGCCTGCAACCGCGCCGACCTCGACGGCGCAGTGTCCATTCACTCCGTCGAGCGTTACCTCGGTGACCTCGCCATCGAGAAGGGCTGGAAGTTCATCAAGCCCGTCAATGCCTCCGGACACCGCGTCCTCATCATCGGAGCCGGCCCCGCCGGCCTGTCCGCCGCCTACCACCTGGCCATGCTCGGCCACGACGTCGAGATTCACGACGCCGGCGACAAGGTCGGCGGCATGATGCGCTACGGCATCCCGGAATACCGGCTACCCCGCGAGGTCCTGGATGCCGAGATCGAGCGTCTCACCGATCTCGGCATCAAGATCGTCCTCAACCACCCCGTCAACGACCTCATGGAGGAGAAGGCGAAGGGACGCTTCGACGCCATCTTCGTGGCCATCGGTGCCCACCTGTCCAAGCGCGTCGACATCCCGACCGTGGATGCCTCCCGCATGGTCGACGCAGTCAGCTTCCTGCACAACGTCGCCGCTGGCGAGAAGCCCCTCATCGGTCGTCGCGTGGCCGTCTACGGTGGCGGCAACACCGCCATGGACGCCGCTCGGGTAGCCAAGCGACTGGGTGCCGAGGAGTCCATCGTCGTCTACCGCCGCACCGCCGAGCAGATGCCGGCCCACGCCGAGGAGCGTGAGGAGGCGGAGCGCGAGGGCGTCCAGATGAACTGGCTGCGCACCATCACCGACGTCGGCGACGACCTGACCGTCGAAGTCATGGAACTCGACGAGAACGGCAAGCCGTGCGGCACCGGACGCTACGAGAAGCTCGAGGCCGACACCGTCATCCTGGCCGTCGGACAGGACGCCGACACCGGCTTCCTGCACAAGATGCCCGGCATGCGATTCCGCAACGACGTCGTCGACGTCAACCCCTCGACCCTCATGACCGACGTTCCCGGTATCTTCGCCGGTGGCGACACCGTCCCCTCCGAGCGCACCGTGACGATCGGTGTCGGCCACGGCAAGCGTGCCGCCCGCCAGATCCATCTGTGGCTCAACCGCGAGTCCGGCTATCCGGCCCCCAAGAACACCACGGTCGGTTTCAACGACCTCAACCTGTGGTACTTCGGCGACCACCTGCGTCGTCACCAGCCCGAGCTCGACCCGACCCAGCGCGTCGGATTCGACGAGGTCGTCGGTGGCCTCGACGACGAGCAGGCCCACTTCGAAGCCGGACGATGCTTGTCCTGTGGCAACTGCTTCGAGTGTGACGGCTGCTACGGCTCCTGCCCCGAGGACGCCATCATCAAGCTCGGCAAGGGGCACCGCTACGAGTTCGACTACGACAAGTGCACTGGATGCGCCACCTGCTTTGACCAGTGCCCGGTCCATGCCATCGAGATGATCCCCGAAGGCACCGATCCGGCAACCGTGCAGGGGTCCGGCAACCCCACCCCCGGATGGGCAGTGCGTCCTGAACCCAATCCACAACGGTCAGCTTCGATGAAGTTCACCGTCGACTCCGAGAACTGAGAAGGAGGACTGACCATGGCAACTAGCTCCGACTCCCGCGTCCGCACCATTGCCGACGGCAACACCGCCGCCGCCTCGGTCGCCTATCGCTGCAACGAGCTGTGCTCGATCTACCCCATCACCCCGTCCTCCCCGATGGCCGAGACCGCCGACGAGTGGTCCGCCGCCGGACGGAAGAACATCTGGGGCGACACCCCCACCGTCATGGAGATGCAGTCCGAGGGTGGCGCCGCCGGCGCCATGCACGGCGCTCTGCAGGGTGGCGCCCTGAGCACCACCTTCACGGCCTCCCAGGGCCTGCTCCTCATGATCCCGAACATGTACAAGATCGCTGGTGAGCTCACCAGCACGGTCTTCCACGTGGCCGCCCGGTCGCTGGCTGCCCAAGGCCTGTCGATCTTCGGTGATCACCAGGACGTCATGGCTTGTCGTCAGACCGGATTCGCCATGCTGTGCTCCTCGACGGTGCAGGAATGCCACGACCTGGCCCTCATCGCCCAAGCCGCGACGATGCACTCCCGGGTGCCCTTCATGCACTTCTTCGAGGGCTTCCGCACCTCCCACGAGCTCAACGTCCTCGAGATGCTGTCGGACGACGACATTCGTCACTTCATCACTGACGACCTTGTCCACGCCCACCGGGAGCGCGCCCTGTCCCCGGCCCACCCGTTCATCCGTGGCACCGCCCAGAACCCCGACACCCACTTCCAGGCCCGCGAGGCCGCGAACAAGTACTACGAGAGCGTGCCGGGCATCGTCCAGTCCCTCATGGACGAGTTCGCCCAGGTCGTCGGTCGCCAGTACCACCTCGTCGAGTACCACGGCGATCCCGAGGCCACCGAGGTCATGGTCTGCATGGGCTCCGGTGCCCGCACCATCGAGCACACCATCAACCGTCTCAACGCCCAGGGGCACAAGCTCGGCCTCGTCGAGCTGCACCTGTTCCGTCCCCTCCCGGCCGCCGAGATCGTCAGGGCCATCCCGGAGACGGCCCGCACCGTCGCCGTCCTGGACCGCACCAAGGAACCCGGCTCCAACGGCGAGCCCCTCTTCCTCGACGTGCTGGCCGCCCTGTCCGAGGCCCACTCCCGTGGCACCCGCAACAACATGCCGATCGTCTCGGGCGGCCGCTACGGCATCTCTTCGAAGGAGTTCACCCCCGGCATGGTCGCCGGCATCGCCGCCGAGCTGGAGCTGGAGCGGCCGCGTCCCCGCTTCACCATCGGCATCGAGGACGACGTCACCGGCCTGTCCCTGCCCTGGGAGCCCCTCGACATCGAGGATCCCAAGACCATCCGTGCCGTCTTCTACGGCATGGGTTCTGACGGCACCGTCGGCGCAAACAAGAACACCATCAAGATTCTCGGCTCGGACCCCAACACCTACGCCCAGGGCTACTTCGTCTACGACTCCAAGAAGTCCGGATCGAAGACGACCTCCCACCTGCGCTTCGGACCCGACCCGGTCGAGGCCCCTTACCTCATCAGCCAGGCCGGATTCATCGGTATCCACGCTTGGGGAATCCTGGAGTCCATCGACGTCCTGACGATGGCTCGCGAGGGCGCCACCGTCCTGCTGAACTCCCCCTATGACGCCGACGAGGTGTGGGACAAGCTGCCTGACACCATGCAGCGTCAGGTCCTCGAGAAGCACCTCGACCTGTGGACCATCGACGCCCTGTCCGTGGCCCGCAAGGTCGGTCTGCGCAACCGCACCAACACCATCCTGCAGACCTGCTTCTTCGCAATCTCGGGTGTGCTGCCCAAGGACGAGGCGATCGCCAAGATCAAGGACTCGATCCAGAAGACCTACGGCAAGAAGTCTCAGCAGATCGTCGAGATGAACCACGCTGCCGTCGACGCCTCCCTGGAGCATCTGCACCAGGTCAAGGTGCCTGAGCGGATGACCGCCAACCACAGCCTCATCCCGGCCGTGCGCGAGGACTCCCCGGAGTTCGTCAAGAACGTCACCGCCCGCATGATCGAGGGATTCGGCGACCTGCTGCCTGTCTCGGCCTTGCCCGACGACGGCACCTACCCCGCAGGAACCACCAAGTACGAGCAGAGGACGCTGTCCGACGTCATCGCGACCTGGGAGCCCGAGGCCTGTATCCAGTGCGGTAACTGCGCCTTCGTCTGCCCGCACGGCGTCATCCGCGCCAAGTACTGCTCACAGTCCCAACTCGAGGGAGCCCCGGAGTCCTTCCAGTCCGCCGAGCTCAACGCCGCGGGTCTACCGGAGTCCCGTTACACCCTGCAAATCGTCCCCGACCAGTGCACCGGCTGCGGCCTGTGCGTCGAGGCCTGCCCGGCCCACCCGGTGGGCGAGCCCGACCGCAAGGCCATCAACCTCGAGGAGCATCTCGACAAGACGGTCCAGCGCGAGAACGTGAGGTTCTTCGAGACCATCCCGGTCAACGACCGCTCCCGTGTCGACTTCGCCACCGTGCGAGGCACCCAGTTCCTAGAGCCGCTCTTCGAGTTCTCCGGAGCCTGCTCGGGTTGTGGCGAGACGCCGTACGTCAAGCTCATCACCCAGCTCTTCGGCGACCGCGCCGAGGTGGCCAACGCCACCGGCTGCTCCTCCATCTACGGCGGTAACCTGCCGACGACCCCGTGGGGCAAGAACGCCCAGGGCCGTGGCCCGGCATGGTCGAACTCCTTGTTCGAGGACAACGCCGAGTTCGGCCTGGGCATGCGGATGGCCGCCAACGTCCAGACCAACCTGGCCAGGCGTCGGCTCCAAGAGGTCTCCGACCAGCTCGACCCTGAGTTCGTCGACGACCTGCTGCACGCCCCACAGCTCACCGAGCACGACCTGCAGCGTCAGCAGCGTCGGGTCAAGCAGCTGCAGGACAAGCTCTCCGACATGGAACAGACCCCGGCGGTGCGCGACCTCATGAGCGTCGCCGATCACCTGCTGCGTCGCTCGGTGTGGATCATTGGTGGTGACGGTTGGGCCTACGACATCGGTTCGGGCGGCGTTGACCACGTGCTCGCCTCCGGACGCGACGTCAACGTTCTGGTTCTCGACACCGAGGTGTACTCCAACACCGGTGGCCAGGCGTCGAAGTCGACCCCGCTGGGTGCCGTCGCGAAGTTCGCGTCCGCCGGCAAGCCAACCGCCAAGAAGGACATGGCCATGCAGGCCATCGCCTATGGATCGGTGTACGTGGCTCGCGTCGCTCTGGGAGCCGATCCGCAGCAGACCCTGCGGGCCTTCCGCGAGGCGGAGGCCTACCCGGGCCCGAGTCTCGTCATCGCCTACAGCCACTGCATCGCCCACGGCTACGACCTGCGCAACGGCCTCGATCAGCAGTACAAGGCCGTCCACTGTGGACACTGGCCGCTGATGAGGTACAACCCGGTGTTGGCCGATGAGGGACGCAACCCGTTCCTGCTCGACTCCTCCAAGCCCGACAAGACGTGGCGGGAGTACACCAAGCTGGAGCTGCGTTACCGGATGCTGGCCAAGGCCCACCCGGAGGAGGCCGAACGTATGCTGGATCTGGGTCAGCGCCAGGTGGAGCGTCGTTATGCCGAGTACGCCGAGATGGCTTCCCGTACTGCCGAGGACTTCGCCGTCGATGCCCGTATGTCCCAGTTCGCCGCTTCATCCAACCGCGCCTGACAGCCCACGAAGGAATGACGTTTCATGAGTGATCTTCACACCAGGTACATGGGGCTCACCCTGAGGTCACCACTGGTGGCCTCGGCCGGCCCCATCCAGCAGAAGGTCGACGGGGTCAAGGCCCTTGCCGACGCCGGAGTCGGAGCCATCGTCATGTACTCCCTGTTCGAGGAGCAGGTGAGGCATGAGGAGGCCCGACAGGCCGAGATCGAGTTGGAGTACATGGACTCGTTCGCCGAGTCGCTGAGCTTCTTCCCGACCGTGGCCAGCAACGAGGGCGGTGTCACCGAGCGCTACCTCACCCATCTGGAGGCCAGCGCCAATGCCGTCGACATCCCCGTCATCGCCTCGCTGAACGGCGCGACGAACGGTGGTTGGGTCGACACCGCGAAGCGGATGGAGGATGCCGGCGCCGCGGGCATCGAATGCAACATCTACATGGTGCCCGGTGACCTCGAGCAGTCCGCCGAGGAGGTCGAAGACCGTCACGTCGAGATCGTCCAGGCAGTCAAGGACGCCGTGACCGTCCCGGTGGCCGTCAAACTCTCGCCGTTCTTCTCGGCCCTGGGAAACATGACCACCCGTCTGGACGCCGCCGGGGCCGACGCCTTGGTGATGTTCAACCGCTTCCTGCAGCCCGACATCAACATCGAGAAGATGCAGGTCGAGCCCGGTGTGTGGCTGTCCTCCCCGGCCGACGCCCGCCTGCCGCTGACGTGGATCGCCGCCCTGTCGGGTCGTATCAATGCCTCGTTGGCTGCATCGTCGGGTGTCGAGACCGCCGACGATGTCGTCAAGTACCTTCTTGCCGGCGCTGACGTCGTCATGACCACTTCGGCGCTGGTGCGCCACGGTGCCGGATATGCGGCCGAACTGCAGAAGGGGCTGGAGTCCTACCTACAGCGCAAGGAGCTCGACCTCGACAAGCTGCGCGGCATGCTCGCCATCCCGGCCGACGCCTCGACCGCCGAGTACGAGCGCAACGGTTACGTCGCGGCCCTTGAGAAGGCCAAGACGACCTACGGATCCTGATTCGCGAATTCACGGCTGAGGGGCCGGTGGCGGTGGCCACCGGCCCCTCGTTCTGTGCCATCCCTCGTCGTCGCCACCCGCACTCGTGTGGTGATCGGGGTGATGACAAGGCCAGCTGCCACCTCACATAGCAATCCCCCGAGTCGTAACCGCAATTACCACAGGGACATCGGGTGTCGCCCACTTTGCCGTCAGACCCCATCTGACGAGGCCATATGTCGTCGTGACATGATCGTGGCCGGCGACAACAGTCACAGGCGGAACGAGCATGGCAGGGAACGTGGGTGAACGCCCCGGTAAGGTTGTCCGCACGAGACGTCCAGGAGGAACGATGCCCCAACGCAAGGTCAGCGTGATCAACCACTACGCCTTCCCACCGGGGTCGGGTGGCATCACCCGCAACTTCGACATGTTCTCGCGGTTGCGCGGCTGGCAGCCCCACTTCTACGCCGCCAACATCAACCACACCTCTGGTGAGAGGATGACCGTCGACGACCCGCGTTACACCCTCGTCCCGATCCCGGAGTACAAGGGCAACGGGGCCAAGCGTGTCCTCGGCTGGATCGCCTTCGCCGCCGGTGCCGGTGCCCGGACTCTGGTACGCCCGGCCGACGTCATCTTCGCCTCCTCCCCCCAGATCTTGGCCCTGGCCGCTGGCATGGTCGTCGCCGCTCTGCGTCGCAAGCCCTTCGTCGTCGAGGTGCGCGACCTGTGGCCGGAGTCGCTGGTCTCTGGAGGCGCCCTCAAAGAGGGATCGGCCCTTCACAAGGTGCTCCAGGGGCTGGAAAAGACCATCTACGCCCGTGCCCGCCAGATCGTCGTCGTGACGAAAGGCTGGGAGGACCACTTCCGCGAGCTCGGCATCAACGTCGACAAGGTCACCGTCGTCCCCAATGGCGCCGACCTGGCCGAGTACGAGGTCAACGAGTCCCGCGAGGACCTGCGCAAGGAGTTCGGCATCGAGGGATTCACCGCGGTGTTCTCCGGCACCCATGCCAACTACGTCGGGCTGGACCTCATCGTCGACGCGGCCCGTCGCCTCCCGGACGTCAACTTCCTCCTCGTCGGCGCTGGAGCTCGCAAGCAGTGGGCCATCGACGAGGTGAAGAAGCTGGGACTGACGAACGTCAAGTTCCACGACCAAGTACCCAAGTCCGAGCTGGTGCGCATCCTCTCGGCCTGTGACGTCGGCTTGCACACCGTCTCCCCGCAGTCGGTCTTTGACAAGGGCATGAGCCCCAACAAGCTCTACGACTACATGGCAGCCGGGCTGGCCGTCGTCTCGAATGCCAAGGTGCCGATCCGCGACGTCATCAGTGACGACGAGGTGGGCGCCTGCGTCGATCCGACCGAGCTCGTCTCTGGTATCGAGCGGGTGCGTGACGCCGACGAGTCCACCATGAAGCGTTGGCACGAGCGGGCCCGCGAGCTCATGACGAACAAGTACTCCCTACAAGCATCGGTCGACAAGCTCGAGACGGTGCTGGAAAAGGCGCTGTACCGCTGACGTCGGAAACGAGCGGCTGGGGTGGGCAACCCCGCCGCTCTGCGTCGTCGGAGTCCGTCACCCCAGCAGTGCCGCTGCAATGGCAGGGACGGCGATGACGAGGACGGCCAACGCGACTCCCCACAGGTCTCGTGTTCGCCAGCGCGACTCGACGGCGTAGGTACGCCGAGTCGCCGTCGCGAAACCGCGGGAGTCCATGGCCCGGCTGAGCACCTCCGACGACCTCATGGCGTACAGCACCATCGCGAATGTCATCGAGGACAGGTACTTGACCCGGGATGACAGGGAGTACGCCGGCCCCATCCCGCGCAGGCGGCGCACATCGGACTGGACGCGCCACTGGTCGCCCAGGTGCCCCATCCGGATCACACCTGCCACCGACGCCACCACCGGGCGCTGCGGAAGGTGGGTCTGCTGTGCCAGGGCGTCGCCGAAGCGGGTGGGATCGGCCGCGGCAGAGGCCAGTGCGCCCGGCAGGACGAAGACGAGGATCCTCAGCCCCTGACGGGTCGCCTCGCTCCACACCGCTGGGTTCGTGAACCCGCTGTGGAGCAACAGGGTCGTCCAGACCAACATCACCGCGGCGATGACGACCGGAACCGTCCGAACCGCCAAGGGTTTGACGCGGCGGGAACACATCGGAGCCATGGCGACGGCCGGAATGAGCCCGATGGCGCCGATGAGCGGAGATCGCACGAAGAGGGACCCGACAATGCCTGCGACGGCGATAAGGAGGACGACGAGAGGGTTGATCTTCGTCAGGAATGCCGGCTTCCCCTGGGGGTTCTCGTCCGGGGTAGGATCCGGATCGCGGTACGAGGCGACGTCAACGACCTCGTCAGCCATCTCGATGACCTGGGGGTCGTGGGAAGAGACGACGACGGCAACCCCGGAGTCCGCCGCGGCGCGGATGGCCGTCAGGACACTGGCACCGCGGTCGTCGTCGAGGCCGACGGTCGGCTCGTCGAGGAGCAGCAGGTCGGGTTTCTGAGCGAGTGCCGCCGCGATGGCGAGGCGCCTCTTCTCCCCGCCCGAACAGGTCATGGGGTGGGAGTCGAGGATCGGCTTGAGCCCGAAGGTCCTGACGAGGTCGCGCAGATCAGCGTTCTCAGGAACCATCGGCGAGGCGAAGAGCTCGTCAGCAGCTGTGCGGGCGACGAGGTAGTTCTCCGGGTTCTGCGGCACCCAGGCGGTGTGCCCGGGCTCGGGGAGGGCGAGCTCGCCGGCGGCAGGGTCGTCAAGCCCGGCCAGCAGCCTCAGCAGGGTGGACTTGCCGACCCCGCTGGGCCCTGACAGGACCGTGACGTAACCGCGTCGGGCCGACATCTCGACGCCACGAAGCAGCACGTCGACAGACTGCGGACGGTGAGCATCGAGAGCGACGGCCCGAGCGACTGCCTCGCCGGGAGTAGCGGGGTGCCACGGCACTTCGGTGGGCTCGCGCGAGTCGAGGTAGTCCTCGAAATCCCAGATCCGTTTGAGGGTGCCGTGATCGGTCAACTCGACAACCTGGTCGAGGATCCCACGCCACTGGTCCGGATGGTGGTCGACGACGAAAACCGTCCGGTCGTGGGCCATCATGGCGACCTCGTCTCGAATCGCGCTGGCCGATTCCTCGTCGAGCATCGAGATCGGCTCGTCGAGGAGGAGCAGCCCGGGGTCGGTGGCCAGGATTCCGGCGATGACGAGACGTTGCATCTGCCCGCCCGACATCTTCGTGGTGGAGTGGTCACAGGGAATGGTGAACCGGGCACGGCGTCGGGAATCCTCGACGATCGGCCAGATCTCCTCGCGGGGAACGCGATGATTCTCCGGACCAAAGGCGATGTCACGTCCACAGGTCGCGGCAACGACAGAGTGGATCGGCTCCTGCTGCAGCAGACCGACGTTGTCGTCGCCCCACGTACTCACTTGGCCCGTCAGATCGTGACTCTCCTCCTCCAGCAACCCTCCGACGGCGTGCAGCAGGGTCGTTTTGCCAGCACCCGAAGGCCCTGTGACAAGCACCCTTGCGCCAGCAGGCAGGTGGAGGTCGATGGGCCCGAGGATGGGGGCGTCGCGGCCCGGGACGCCGACAGTCAACCCCTCGACATCCACTGGCACCGCCCGACGAGCGGAAACGTCGTCAACCTGGTCATTACGGGCCAAGACGTCAGTCATGACAGATTCCGCGCCGACGCCGTACTCCGCTTTCCGCCACGCAGTTCACGAGAAACCGCGAAGGGGTTGAGGGCACCAGCGGCCGCCAGGCCGCGGACGATACCCCACGCCAGCAGCCCGCCAAGCAGCGCTCCGGAGACGACCATGAGGATGAGGTAAACGACGGTGTCCCCGAAACGGAACATCGGGTAATAGGAAATACGTTCGTAAATACCCTCAGCGATACCGGTGAGAGCTCCGGCAACCATGGCGAGCTTCGGTCCAGCCTTGCGATAGGCGACGATGAGCAGACACAGCTCCATCGGCAGAGCCTGGATGAGACCCGAGATGAGGGTCCCGGCTCCCCACTGACTTCCGAGGGCGGCCTCAATGGATGCAGCGAGGACCTCCGCGAGAAGGGCCGCTCCGGGTTTGCGGACGATGAGGCCGGCGATGAGGGCGGGTAGAAACCAGATGCCGGCGAGAATGCCCTCGGCTGGCACATACACCGAGGACACCGGCTTGAGGAGGCTGTAGAGAGCGCCGTAACCGAGGAAGATGACACCGAAGGCCACCGCGATCATCACTGGGGTGACGATGTCAATGGTGCGATACCGCATGGCAGGTTTGTCGTTGGTCATGGAAATCCTTCCGTCCCTTCGGAAGGGGGCGCACATGCGCGAAGAGCCCGACTCCCTACGCCGGTCCTAACCGGTTCAGGTTCGAGGGTCTGGGCGGTGCCCACTCTCAGCATCCGATGATGCTCCCCTGTCGTTGAGAGCCATCGTAGTCGCGGTTGGCGGGAAGTCTCCACCCACAACGGGTTCGGCGATCCTTGCGCGGGGCTCGGAGGTCGTCGGGCGGGGCCCGTCGCCCGGACCCCGACGATGTCGGGTATTCCGCCTCCTGGTGAAAATCGGGGTCATGGACCCCCGTCGTGCCATCTCCCGTAGCAGCTTTCGCCATCAGAACCCCGATCTCCACAAGGTTGCGGGTGGACCGGGACGCGAAGGGACACGTTGCTTGGAAACAAGTCCTCAACTCCCGGACTCAGCGTGGGTGCTGGACTTGGCCCGCCGTCAGCTATGCCCCAACGCCCGATTCGTGCGCTTCGTGGGCATGGCCGTCAGTGGGTCCTCGGGCCAGGGATGTTTGGAATAACGTCCACGATTCTCCGCTCGCACCGAGGGGTAGACGTTGGCCCAGAAACTGGCGAGATCGTCTGTGACGGCCAACGGACGTCGGGCTGGGGACAACAGATGGAGCACCACCTTCACGCGGCCGTCACAGATCATCGGGCCGTCGGTCCACCCGAAACACTCCTGGAGCTTCACCGCGAGCACCGGAGCGGCGTCACTGCCGGGTTCCGGGTAGTCAACGCGGATTCGCGACCCGCTGGGGACCGTGATCGTCTCGGGGAGGGCCTCGTCAAGACGTGCCGATTGCTGCCACCCCAGCATCCTGCGTAGGCCAGAGGTGGCGTCACTCCCCTGCCCTGCGGCCAGGCCATCCAAGTCGAGCCATTCCTCGGCGCGAGAGAGCAGAGCCTCATCACTGGCGTCAGGCCAGGGGTCTCCGAGTACCCGGTGGGCCAGGGCGAGCCGACTCCTCAGGGACTCACCGTTCTTCGTCAGGCCTATAACCTCGAGCCCGCGGGATCTCACTTCTTCCAGCACCGCTTGACGGGCTTCATCACGCCCTGGCCGGACCGGGGTGCACGACAACTCGATGGCACCAAGCCGCGAAACGCGCCGACCGCGAGCCTTGCCGCCATTCCAGGTGACCGTGGTCTCGGTCGCGAGCATCGCCGAACCGGCATCCAGAGCCGCCGATTCCGCCAGCGGGACCGCTGCCCGGATGAGGGCGCCGCTCGTGACGCGAGAGGTTCGGGCAACGGCCAACCAGGGCTGCCCGAGCAACCCGGGTGGGCAGTTGCGGGGCAGTTCAACCCCAGTGCCACAAGCCAACAGATAGGACGATGACCCCTCACCACGGCTGCGAGCGATCCAACCTGGGCGAGCCAGGGAGACGACCGTGGCGACGGCATCATCGTCGGTGATGTTGGTGTCGGGGAAATCGTCAGTGAGACGCGAAAGCCGGTCAGCCTCGCGACGCCACACCCTCCCATCGGGGTGACGACCAGTCCGCAACTGGCGCCACTGCCCGACGAGGTCGACCTGTCCGTCGTCGAGGCCGAGCATGGCGACGATCTCGGCGCAGCGACGAGACCCGACAATCGGCGCGCCGTCGACCAGGGCCCTTGCTAGACGCGGGTCGACCGGAACCGTCGCGAGCTGACGCCCTCTGTCGGTGACTCGACCGTCAGCGTCAACAGCACCTAGGTCACGCAGTTCCTCCTCGGCCTCGGCCGCCCGGTCCTGTGGCAATAGGGTTGGTAGGGCCATGCCTTCGCCACGAGGAGAGCCCCAGACGGCCAGCGCCAGCAGCGGTGCCACAAGGTCGGCATGATCAACCTCGGGGGCCGGGTCGGCATCCATCCCAGACCAGTCCTGGGGCCGCAGGCTCCGCACCGCGACGCCAGGGCCGAGACGAGCTGCACGTCCGGCACGCTGAATTGCCGAGGCTCGAGATTCCCGGACTGTCACCAGGCCCGTCATGCCGCGATCACGATCCAGGCGCGGTTCCCGAGACAGACCCGAGTCGACGACGAGCCTCACCCCCGGCACCGTCAGGGAGGATTCCGCAACCGCCGTCGAGACGATGACACGGCGCACGTCACCTGGGTCTGACAAGGCACGATCCTGCTCACGCGCCGACATCGACCCTGACAGCCCGACGATTTCCACGCCATCGAGCCGGGAGCGCAGATCCGCGACGACGTGGTCGACCTCGCGCGCCCCCGGCACGAAGACCAGCGCCGAACCATCTGGGTGGTGATCGAGGGTCTCGACGGTGACACTGCCAAGGTGACTGAGGAACTCGGGAGTCACACCCCGAGAATCCACAGGGGATCCCGAGGCTGGGGCCCACTCGATCTGGAGCTGATGCAGGGCCGATGACACCTCGACGACCGGTACCGGCTCGTCCGTACCGAGGAGGCTCGCCCACCCGGAGCTGTCGACGGTGGCCGACATCGCCACCACCGTGAGGTCCTCGCGCAGCTGGGCCACCTCGCACACCATCGCGACGGCTAGGTCGGCATCGAGATGACGCTCATGGACCTCGTCGAGGACGACGGCATCAACCCCTGTCAGGTCAGGATCACGCATCAGGCGGCGAAGGAGAATCCCGGTCGTCACGAACTCAACCCTGGTGTCGCGGGTTGTCGTCGACTCCCCGCGCACGGTGTGGGAGGCGAACTCGCCGGGGCGGGTCCGGGTGAGTGTGGAAAGTCGGCGTGCGGCGGCTCTGGCTGCCACCCGTCGTGGCTGGGTGACGATGACCCGACCCGAACACCGCGATGCGACCAGCGGCGGGACGAAGGTCGTCTTGCCGGTGCCCGGTGGGGCGACGATGACCGCCCTCCCAACATCCAGGGCTGTGGTGATCTCGTCGCAATGATCGGCAACCGGATGCCCGGAGCCTATTGCGTCGAGGTCGAAACTCCGCGTCACTGGGCCGTCCCCCACCCCTGGGTCTCCCTCTCGTCCAGGGGATCAGGAGCAGTGGCCTCGGCGACCGTGCGGTTCGTCATTGCCTCCGTGGGGGCATCTTCCAGCGACCAGTCCGTCGCCCGGATAGGAATCCAGGAATCGGCCACCCGCTCGACGATCATCGTCATGATCATGACGGCATCGGGCTCGGCCCCCGGGAGCGCGGCGAACTCGTCAGGGCTGACCCACTGAAGCTCCAGAGACTCGCCAGGACGCGGTTTCTCCGCCGGATCACCATCAGCAACCATCGCCATGACGATGTCGGAGTGAAAGTGCCCTGGGTAGGGGCTGTGGGTGTTGAGAAGCACCGGCGTCGGGTGCATGAGGTCATGAACCCCGTCAGGAAGCCGATTCCATGGCTGTAGGACGCTCAACTGGTCAATGTGGTAGCCAGCTTCCTCGTGGAGCTCGTGAGCAAGGGCCTGCCAGGGGTTCTCGGTGTGCTCGACGTGTCCGCCCGGTTGAATCCACAAATTCATCTTGCGGTGTTTGTGCACGAGGGCCTTCCACTGCCAGCCACGTGGGCTGTCGGATGGAAACCTTCTCAGGATCCACGCGCTGATCGTGACGTCGTGTCCATGTGGCTGGGTGTGGAGATGTGGCATGGTCCAAGCCTGTCACGCTGCAAGCTGAAGTGCCCGGCCCCGACCTACCCATGGGGCTCGCGTTATTGCGAAATACAGCACATTTTTGGGACAATCAGTATGTATCACCATCATTCGGAGGATCAGATGGACATCAATACCCTGTTGTCGGACATTGGCCTGCCGGGCCTGGGTCGCAAACCGGTTCTGGCGGACTCCAAGCCTCGAGTCGTGATCGTTGGTGCTGGTTTCGGTGGCTTGGCGGCCGCTGAGAAGACTGCCGAAGCAGGGTGCGACGTCACCCTCATCGACCGCAACCCCTACACCACGTTCCAGCCGCTGCTGTACCAGGTCGCGACCGGTGGTCTGAACCCAGGTGACGTCACCTACCGCCTGCGTTCCTTCGCCGCTCAGAACGGTTCTCGCACCCACTTCCGTCGTGCCTCTGTGACCGACGTCGACACCGAGAACCGCATCGTCAACGTCGACAACGGCGACCCGATCTCGTACGACTACCTCATCCTGTCCCAGGGCGTCGGAGCCAACTTCTTCGGTACCCCCGGTGCCGCCGAGCACTCGTACACCATCTACACCCGCGTATCCTCGCTGCGCGCACGCGACGCCATCTTCACCTACCTCGAGGACCTCGACACCCAGCGTGACAAGACCTTCGACGTCATCATCGTTGGTGGCGGCCCGACCGGCGTCGAGATGGCCGGCACCCTGGCCGAGATGAAGTCGATCGGCATCCCGGCAATCTTCCCGGACGTGTCCACCGACCGCGTCCACGTCACCCTCGTCGAGATGGCTGACCACCTCCTCATGCCCTTCGACCCGGCTCTGCGCCACTACACCCGTCGCCAGTTGCAGAAGCGCGGCGTGGACGTGCGCACCAAGACCGCCATCGCCGAGGTGCGCGAGGATTCGGTGCTCCTCAAGGACGGTCAGACGCTTCCTGCGGACATGGTCATCTGGGCTGCTGGCGTCGGTGCCCACAAGTCCGTTTCCGACTGGGGGTTCGAGCAGGGTCGCGGCGGCCGTATCGCCACCGATGGCACTCTCTGCGTCAATGGTCACGATCGCATCTTCGCCGTCGGCGACGGTGCCATCAACACCGAGGACCCCAAGCCTCAGCTGGCTCAGCCCGCCATCCAGGGCGGCGAGTGCGTCGCCCGCCAGATCGTCCACCTCGAACTCGGCGAGCCGCTGGAGAAATTCGAGTACCAGGACAAGGGCACCATGGCGACAATCGGCCGCAACTCAGCCGTCGTCCAGCTGTCCGAGAAGCTGAAGTTCACCGGCATCAGCGCATGGCTGACCTGGGTGATGGTGCACATTTACACCCTGTTGGGCGGTCGTAACCGTCTGCAGGCCATGATCAACCTCGGCGCTCGTTACATTGCGTTCCATCGCGAGGCCGGAGCCATCGTCGGCGATGTCCTCACCGAGGAAGGCAAGGAAGACAAGAACAAAAACGCTCTTCGCGACGATGACGAGAGGGGCGCCAAGCCCATCGACGGGAAGAAGTGATGCGCATGAGCAAGCTCGAGATCAATCCTGAGGAGATCGACAGGGGATCCCTGATTGCCATCGCGGTGGCTGCAGTCGCCGTCGCCGGGATCGCACTGGTGGCAGTGCGCAAGGGACCCAAGGACACGAAGGCGGGATCCCACGATCCGTCCTTGTTCGAGAACCTGTCCAAGCGCAAGCCTGCCGGCGGACGGAAGGCTCGCCGTCGCGATCCGCGAGCCGACGGCCACGCCACCCCAATGGGTGGCACCGGGCGTGTGTCGACCGCCCCGGCCTTCTACTCCTACAAGTGACAATTCACTGACGGTGGGGTGACGCGAGAGCGTTGCCCCACCGTTATTTGTAGGCCCGGTGAGTCTGGGTCCCTCGCTCCCGTGCCTCGAGCCACGTGATGAGCGTTCCCCTCCTGTGGCAATGGGGTTCCTGATGGTCGGTGGTGCAGCGCCACGTTGCAGATGGGTTCATCGAAACCCCATTTTCCACAGCGGGGCAACGCGAAGGTCAGGCTGGGGACGCATGGGTCGGCGAACGGGACGAATCAAGACCCATCAGGGGGTAGGGCTACCCTCCTCCGCCGTTAGGAGGTTGGATCCGCGAGCCTCAGGCTGGCACGACACCGCCCATGATCTGCCGCAGGACGGATTCACTGAACATGGTTCTTGGCCGATGCCGCCGATGCAGGTGGGAGGCGAGCCAGTCCAGGACGAATCTCGGGGTCTTGCGGAGCATCGTCGGGGTGACGTGGAGCACCTTCCAGCCATGACGGTCCAGATGAGCCGACCTCATCATCGTCTCCTCATAACCCTTGGCGGTGCCGTGAACTGACCGGCCATCAATCTCCAAGGCGACCTTCTCGGCCTCGAAGGCTTGGTCCAGGTAGTAATGACGGTCTCCCACCCGGACCTTGTGGTTGGGCTTGTGACCGGTGATCCCGGTGGCGCGAAGGACCCTGCTCATCTCCAGTTCCGGGATTGACCATGCAGCCAGGAGGATGTCAGCCAATGCGGCATCGACCTCGGCCTTTGGGTATCGGCCAGTAAGGCCCTTGCGTGCCCGACGACAGGATTCGGGAGTCACGAGACGTTGTCGCAGGGCCTCGCAGACCCACTCCCATTCTCCCTGAATGGCGAGGACGAGGACCGATACCTCAGCGGTGGCAATCCGAACCCGCTCCCGCTCGGTCACGAACCGGTGCGGCACGTGCCAGCGACGTACCCGAATACCCGGTCGGACCAACCGGCGGGTTGAGGAAAAGGCCTCCACTTCATTGATGGTTCGGAAGTCCATGGGCCTGTTGGCGCCAGGAGCGGTCATCCCGAGCAGCAGGAGAGCGGTCTTTCCGACGATCACGGCGTCGCGGTGCCACAACAGCAGCGCGCGAAGGATGGTCTTGGGGTCTCTGGCAAGGGCTGTCGCAGCAACCACTCCTGGCAGGATGCGGACGGCGTCTCCTCGGGCTACCGCCCGGTCGGCCTGGCCTCGGATGTAGCTGTGACGGTGGATGCGGGCAACGCCGCGGTGATCGAGTCGTTCTTGAAGGTTCCTCACACCCCAATTTGTCGGCGGGACCCGCGATTTCTGCCAGGCAATTTCAATTCTGTGGACAACTCCGGTCGGGGTAGCCAAAGCTCCTGTGGAAAACCGTCTTCTGAACCCGGTCTCCGCCAGGTGGGATGGTTCACCGCAGGTTCATCACCCCAATCACCACAGGAATGGGACAAGGTGCGTCCCCGGGCGGGGAAGAACTGTGGGAGAAGCGGGCACGGGGCAGGTTGGACCTGGGGGCCAGGGTTGGTCAGGTTACGGAATCAATGGTGGGGAAGGTCCGACGTACACCGGTAGCCCCAAACACGCGCTCGCTCCCGAGTAATCAGCCCTCGAGCAGGCGAGAAACCAGCCCTGTCAGCGCCTCAGCCTGGGACTCGAAGTTCAGCCCCGACTCGACGGCCCGACGTCCCGCCTGGCCCATCTCGTGGCAACGCGTCGGATCGGCAAGCAGCGCGCCGACGGCATCAGCGGTCGCGGCGACATCCTCGGTGTCGACGAAGATCCCGGCACCATAGCCGTCGAACATCTCCCGCCATGCCGGGAAGTCGGATGCCGCGAACGGTACCTGCGAGGCCATGTATTCGAACAATTTCGTCGGCAGGGAGGCGACGTAGTTCGGCAATGGTTTGAGAAATACCAACCCCAGCTGGCCGCTGGCCAACACCTTCGGCACTTCGGTCGGGTCAATGAGGCCCAAGTGCTCGACGAAGCCCTCAGCCACCGCGCGGTCAACGGTGTCCTGACAACGCGGCAGCACCCGTCCGGCCAGCACCAGGTGGGCCCCTGGCACCCGCTGACGAGCCCTGCGCGTCACGTCGATCATGAAGGAGAGTTTGCGTTCCTCCGACAGGTCTCCGACGTACACCAGCCGTCCCGGCACCGGATCCGGGGTCGCGTCATAGTTACCCAGCCAGGGATAGTTGCGCACCACCGTCACCGGGGAGTGGTGAAACCTTTCCCCAACCGTCGGTGTCGCGGCAACGACGGCGTCAACCCCACGGTCGGCCAATCCCACGAGTCCACGCGCTGCCAACCGGGCCAACGGCCGCGTCACCTTACCCAGGTACGGCTTCGTGTCGACCTGGCCGATGAGGTCCTCGTGGGCGTCGTGAATGACCTTGCAGTGGTGCCGGCGTCCCCACAGCAGCGCCAACGGGATGAGCTCGGGATCGTGGATGTGCAGCACCTCGGGTTGAAGGGTCTGCAGGTGCTGCCACGCCTCCCGCTGGCTGACGATCAGCCGACGGACTCGCCCCTCCTCGCGGTGCAGAGCGACGACCGGAATCCCCTGGTCAACCCCGTCATGCTCGGCGGAGATGACGAGGTGATAGTCATGGCCGACCCCGACCAGGGCCCGCGCTTCCTTGTTGAAGACTCGGTTGTCGTGGCCGTGATGCACCGTCGACAGGGACACCACCCTGCCGAGGCGAGGGGAATCGGTCATCGGTCCGTCTTGCCGGCCTTGAGCAGCACCTTGGCGACGTTGGCAGCGGCCTTGCCGTCACCGTAGGGGTGGCCAGGATCGCCCTCGGGATGCGGACGGGTGGCATACTCGGCGAGGTGCTCGGCGTCGGGGTCGAGCACGTTCCAGCCGTTCTCGACGGTCTCCACCCATTCGGTCTCGGTACGTACCGTCGTGCAGATGGTGCCGAGCAGGAAGGCCTCCTTCTGCAGGCCACCCGAGTCGGTGATGACGCCGGCGGCATTCGTGACGGCATTGACCATGTCCGGGTAGGCCAGCGGGTCGATGGTGGTGAGGTTCCCGCGAGCGATGGTGATGCCGTCGGCCTCGGCGCGGGCACGCAGGCGCGGATGCACCGGCAGGATGACCTTGCGATCCAGGCCGCCGAGAGCGTCGAGGATGTGGGCCAGACGCTCGGGATCGTCGGTGTTGTCGGCGCGATGGATCGTCGCCATGACGTACTCCTCACCCTTCTCCACTCCGGGCACCGGACGCGGGTTGGCAAGGACGGAGTCGCGCACCTGCAGGCAGACATCGGTCATGACGTCACCGACGAGCACCGATCGAGCAGCCAGCCCCTCGTCAGCCAAGTGACCCATGGCCACCTCGGTCGGAGCCAGGCACAGGTCAGCGGCGTGGTCGGTGAGGAGCCGGTTGTGTTCTTCGGGCATGCGGCGGTTGAAGGAACGCAGACCGGCCTCGAGGTGGGCCACCGGCAGGTGCATCTTGACGGCGGAGAGAGTGCCGGCGATGGTCGAGTTGGTGTCGCCGTAGACGAGCACCCAGTCGGGGGCCATCTCCTCAAGCACCGGATCGAGCTGCTCAAGCATGCGACCGGTCATGACGCCGTGGGTGCCTCCCCCGACGCCCAGGTGCAGGTCCGGGTTGGGAATCCCGAGTTCGACGAAGAAGGAGTCGGACATGTTGACGTCGTAGTGCTGGCCAGTGTGGATGATCTTGTGGTCGATCCCCTCGGCTGCAAAAGCCTTCGCCACCGGGGCCAACTTCACGAACTGGGGACGAGCCCCGACGATGCTCACGACGCGCATTAATCAACCTTCCTGCTCGTATACCCTACGGCATCCCAGCTTATCGTCACCGTCGAGAACACGTACGGTGACCGCCCCTATGCCGCATCTGACGAGTCAACCATGGTGTCGAGAAGGACTAGTACAGCCATCCACAAAGCAACGACGTTCGGCCCGACGAAAACACTGTTGGCCATCATGAGCACTGGGACCGCGACCATCATCGCGATGTACAGCCTGGCGATGTGGCGGGTCTGTCCCGAGCGATGCGCACGCCGCTGGAACGCCCGGACGATTCCCCACGCCCATGCCACGACGAGTACGGCAGCGACGAGAACACCGTAGTCGGAGGCCACATGGATGAGTCCGTTATGGGGATTGGTCTTGTGGTGCAGGGAATACACCGTGGAGTCACGGGACAGGTGGGCGAACCCACCGGGTCCGACCCCGACCAGCGGGTGCGTCGCGATGAGGTGCAGTCCGAAGCCGAGCAGGGACAGCCTGACCGGCCAGGAGCGTGAGCCGAGATTGGCATGCTGCACCAGCACGGCGATGACGTCATTCCACGCCGAGAGCAGCGTCGCCCGACCTGGCCCGAGGACCAGTACGACGACGGCCACGGCTCCCGCACCGACGACGATCCGACCGTATTTCCACGTCAGAGCCGCGCCGATGGCCATCAGTACCGCACCCATGAGGCAGAGCTTCGACCCGGTCAGCAACAGCAGGTAGAAGCTGACAAGGGCCACGACGACGTGGCACCAGCGTTGCCAACCGCCCTTGACGACGGCGTGCCACGCGATCAGACCCAGACCCAGCACGAGGAACAAGGCGTAGTAGTTCGGGTTGGGGAAGAAGGTTCCCGGCAGCGGGTACACCAACGGCCGCCCCTGCCACAGACCGTCGATGAACTGCGACAAGTGTCTCGTCGTGTGGTGTTCCCATACGGCGATCGGCAGGCTGATGAGGATGCCCACTTCCCACCCACAGGTGAGGTCACCGAGAACACCCTCGCTGCGCAGCCGTGACAGCGCCCACACCAGCACGAACCCAATGACGAGGTTCGCGAGGTCACCCCAGGCAGGCGTCCAGGACACCATGAGCCCGGACACCACACCGACGACCACCCATGCGAGACCAAAGATGATCAGCGGCCACTGTCGCGGCCACGACGTCCCCTTGATCAGAGCTATCACGGCCAGGGCGGCCACGTCCGCCCGAAAGGACGTCAAGCGCCCCACCGCCGCGTAGGTGCCGAAGAGCACCGTCAACGGCAGCAGGGCCACCAGGACACGGGTGAGGATCCGGGTCATGCCTCGACGATCTGGGAGTCCTGACGCTTGAGGGCGCGCTCCTCGACAGTGACGAGGGCGTCGACGTCAGCCTCGAAGTTGAACTCCTGGGCGATGGCGCGTCGACCGTTCTCCCCGAGACGCTTGCAGCGCTCCGGGTCGGCCAGCAGCTCCTTGGCCGCCTCTGCTGCAGCCGTCACATCCTCCGACGTGTCGACGAAGACGCCGCAGTCCCACTTCTCCAGACTCTCGACCAGCGCAGGCAGGTTCGAGGCGATGAACGGGATACCGGCCGCCATGTACTCGAAGACCTTGGTGGGCAGCGCGTCCAGATGGTTCTTGTCGGGACGCATGAACATCAGTCCAGCGACGGCCGAGCCCAGCAGGTCCGGCACCTGGTCGCCCGGAATGGTGCCTCGATAGTCGACGTTGGGGTACTTGTCGAGCTCGTCGAAGAGGTGGGCGACCTCAGGGTCGGGCTTGCCGGCGATGACCAGCGTCGCCTTGCCACCGAGGTGGTCGGCCAGGTCGAACATCTTCTCGGTCTGGCGCCCGCCGGAGAGCATCCCGACGTAGACGACCCGGTCGGGGACCTTCTCCACGTCGATCGGAAGATAGAAGCTCGACAGCAGCGGGTAGTTGTGGACCAGCTGCCTGTTGCGGTGGGTGAAGCCCTTGGAGACAGCAGGTGTGACGGCAATGATGCCGTCGAAGCACTTGTCGGCAAGGGTGACCAGCGTCTTGGCCACGGCCCGGGCCAGGGGCCGCACCCTCTCGGAGAGGTAGGCCTTGCTGTCGATCTGTGCGACGAGGTCCTCGTGAGCATCGAAGACCGCAGCCCGCCCGCGCAACTTCTTCCACGCCAGTACCAGCGGAATGAGCTCGGGGTCATGGATGTGGACGAGATCGGGGTTCACCCGGTCGAGGGCCTTCCACACCTTGGCCTGACGGCGGGTCAGACGGTCGATGCGGTTGGTGGCCTTGCCGATTCCCACCACATGTACCCCGTCGACGATCTCGTCACCGTCCTGGGCGCCGATGAACCAGACATCGGCGCCCCGCTTGGCGAGGCTGGCGCACTCCTTGCGGAAGATGCGGCCGTCGCGGGGGTTGTGAACGGTCGAGACGTGACAGACGCGGGCAAGGGACATACTCAGGCCTCCCCGTCACCAACGACGATGACCTCAACGCCGTCCCACTTGGCCGCGTCGACGACGTGACGACCGTCGACGAGGACCTTGATGCCCGGAAGATCGGCCGGGGTCAGCTCGGCGTACTCGGGGTGGTCGGCCTGCAGCAGGGCCCCGTCGACGGGCTCACCGACGTGGTAGGCCTTGAAGCCGAACTTGCCGAGCTCCTCGTCGGTGAACATCGGGTCATGGACGCTGACGTCGGCGCCGGCCTTGGCCAGGATCTCGACGGTGGGGAAGACGCCGGAGAAGGCAGTCTCCTTGACCTTGCCGCGGTAGGAGGCACCGAGGACGACGACCTTCTTGCCGGACAGGTCTCCCAGCACCGAGGCGGCCTGGTCGACGCAGTACTGCGGCATCGTCATGTTGGCCTCGCGGGCGGTACGGACGATGGTGGCGTCCGGGTCGGTCCACAGGTAGAGGCGCGGGTAGACCGGGATGCAGTGTCCACCGACGGCGATGCCGGGACGGTGAATGTGGGAGTAGGGCTGCGAGTTGCAGGCGTCGATGACCTTGTAGACGTCGATGCCGTTGGCGGCGGCGTACTTGCCGAACTGGTTGGCCAGGCCGATGTTGACGTCGCGGTAGGTGGTCTCGGCGAGCTTGGCCATCTCGGCGGCCTCGGCGGTGCCCATGTCCCAGACGCCGTTGACGCGCGGCAGGTCGTCACGATCGTCGAAGTCCAGGACCTGCTCGTAGAACTCGATGCCCTTGGCAGTGCCCTCGTCGGTCAGGCCGCCAACGAGCTTCGGGTAGCGACGCAGGTCGGCGAAGACCCGGCCGGTAAGGACGCGTTCCGGGGAGAAGACGAGGTGGAAGTCCTTGCCCTCGGTCAGGCCGGAGATCTCCTCGATCATCGGCTTCCAGCGGTTGCGGGTAGTGCCGACCGGCAGAGTGGTCTCGTAGGAGATAAGGGTGCCCGGGGTGAGATGCTCCGCCAACGACTTGGTGGCGGCCTCCATCCAGCCGAAGTCCGGCTCCCAGGTCTCGTCGTTGACGAACAGCGGGACGACGAGGACGATCGCATCGGCGCCCGGAATCGCCTTGGAGTAATCGGTGGTGGCGGCGAGCTTGCCGGCCGGGACGAGTTTCTTCAGCTTCTCGTCGAGATAGGCCTCACCGGGGAAGGGCTCGTTGCCCTTGTTGATCTCGTCCACGACGCGCTGCTGCACGTCGACGCCGATGACGTCGTGACCCTTCTCGGCGAACTGCACAGCCAGGGGAAGCCCGATCTTGCCCATGGCGACGACGGCAATTTTCATTCCTGAACTCCTTGGGATTCGCGAATACCCCCGCCAGTCTAACCGGGCAGAACGCCGCAATGATTTCGTGTTATGCTCCCGCCATCACAGCCATCCCCTCATCATGCGTCTGACTAGGGATTTAGCCTGTTTGCGCTGGGGGCTTTTCGTTGAGGAGGGCCGGTGTATCCCGCCGAGAGACACAAGTGGCTCATCAACACCGCCCGTGAGACCGGTCGAGTGTCAGTGTCTGATGCGTCAGCCTCCCTGGGGGTCGTCCCGGAGACCATTCGGCGCGATCTCGATCAACTGTGCACCCAGAAGATGCTGAGACGCGTCCACGGTGGCGCCATCCCGATCGAGTTCGACCTGCTGGGAGATCAACCCCTCGACACCCGTGATTCCTCCGCGGTGAGTCAGAAGGAGCAGATAGCCAGGGCTGCACTGCCCCACCTGCCGGCTGACAACGGATCGATCATCCTCGACGCTGGATCGACGACCGGTCGACTTGCGGCAATCATGCCTCCCACAAGGCGCTTCACCGTTTTCACCAACTCATCGCCGATCGCCAGCACCATGGCAACCCACAGTGCATGCGACGTCCACCTACTGGGAGGGCGCCTGCGCCCGACCACTCAAGCCACCGTCGGGAATGTCGATGCCATTTCACGGCTGCGTGTTGACGTCGCCTTCATGGGCACCAACGGCATCTCCCCGGACCATGGTCTCTCCACCCCCGACGCCGATGAGGTCGCGACAAAGACAGCGATGATCGCAAGCGCCCACCACGTCGTCGTGTTGGCCGACTCCCGGAAGATGGGGGCAGAGTCAACGATGCGGTTCGCGGAGTTGGGTGACGTGGACGTCATCATCACCGACTCCGGGGTAACCCCACACCAGGTTGAGATGCTGCAGAAATCTGGCGTCGAGATCGTCATCGCCTGAGGTCGGCCGCAGCCAGGGCCATTTCAGCCTCCCGGCCATTGCGCACGCACGCTTCCCCCAGCCCGCACTTCCACCGTGTGTGGTGTTTGGGTTGCTGACGTCAGCACGTGCAACCACGGGTGGCAACAACCCCATTCATAAGACCGATCACCACACCGACGCCTGTCGCCGGATCAGCCCGTCAAACAGTCACCCCGAGGCATCGCGGCGCCCCGCATCACCAAATGTCCGTTTTAGTGTTTTATTATTGCTTTTCCAGCTTTTATGTTTTAGAGTGTCACACATCCCAACATTGAAGGGTCGCTCATACCTGAGGGACCGTTGGGAAAAGCGACGAAGGAGTCCCCCCGTGATCGTCACAGTCACCCTCAACCCGAGCATCGACCGCACTGCATCCCTGCCTGGGCCGCTGCAACGCGGCCAGGTGAACCGACTCGGCAATTCCACTGAGGTCTCCGCTGGCAAGGGAGTCAACATTTCCCGAGTCCTCTGCGGAGCTGGGGTCGACACCTGTGCCGTCGTACCGGCCGGAACCAAGGACCGGCTTGTCACCGGCCTCGCCAATGACAAGATCCCACACATCGCCGTCCCGATCTCGACGCCGGCGAGGACCAACCTCACCATCACCGAACCCGACGGCACCACAACCAAGATCAACCACCCCGGAGCCGCACTCACCACCGCCGAACTGACCGCCGTCGAGGAGATCATCCTCGAGACGTCGACCGACGCTGAATGGGTCGTCCTGTCCGGGTCTCTCCCTCCCGGCGTCCCTTCGGACTGGTACACCACCATGACCCGTCGGCTGCACGAAACCGGCGTCAAGGTCGCCGTTGACACCTCTGACAAGCCCCTCCAAGAGCTGTCCGGGAAACTCCCCGAATCAGCTCCCGAACTCGTCAAGCCCAACTCCGTCGAGCTCGGTCAGCTCTGTGGAATCGACGGCAACTCCCTGGAGGCCGCCGCCGAGCAGGGCCATTTCGACGACGTCGTCGCTGCCGCCCGGCGCCTGCACGGCATCGCCGAGGTGCTGGTCACCCTCGGCGGCGCGGGGGCCCTACTCGTCACCGAGACCGATGCCTGGCACGCCTGGCCGGAACCAGTCGAGGTGAGGTCGACCGTTGGCGCCGGGGACTCCTCCCTAGCCGGATTTCTGCTGGCCCGTACCCGCGGCGACCAACCCGAAAACTGTCTGCGCACCGCCGTCGCCTGGGGCACGGCCGCCGCAGCCCTCCCGGGGTCGACCATGCCGACCCCTGCCCAGGCCGACGCCATCCACGTCAGCCTCACCCATCTGTGAGATCGGAGAACCGATGAACGCCCCTCTCATCATCCCAGAACTGGTATCCCTCGACGCTGACCTGGGCTCGACCAAGGCCGAGGTCATCACCTCGGTCGCCGGAATCATCGCCAGGGCCGGACGCGCCGACGCCGACGGCCTGACCCGTGACGCCCTGGATCGTGAGTCCAAGAGCCCGACCGGGATGCCCGGCGGATTCGCTATCCCTCACTGCCGCTCCGCCGCAGTCTCCCAGCCCTCACTCGGCTTCGCCCGGCTGTCCCCCGCAGTTGACTTCAACGGACCTGACGGCCCTGCTGACCTCGTCTTCATGATCGCCGCCTCCGAGAACGGTGGCGCCGACCACATGAAGCTCCTCACAAAGTTGGCTCGCGCCCTCGTCAAGCCCGAATTCGTCGAGCAGCTGCGCCAGGCCCCCGACGCTCAGACGGTCGTCGACCTCATTGGCGGGGTCGTCGGACCAGAGGAGGGCGCGCCTGTACCGGCACCCGCCACCGCCGCCGCGACAGACGAAACAGCTCCCGAACAGACACCCACCACCCACGTCGTCGCCATCACAGCTTGTCCGACCGGCATCGCCCACACCTACATGGCCGCCGACTACCTCACGGCCGCGGGCAAGAAGATGGGGGTTGACGTCAAGGTCGAGCCCCAAGGTTCCACCGCCACCGAGCCCCTCGACGCATCCGAGATCGAGGCCGCTGACGCCGTCATCTTCGCCACTGACGTCGGTGTCAAGGGCCGAGAGCGATTCGCCGGCAAGCCGGTCATCGAGTCAGGGGTGAAGCGTGCCGTCAACGAGCCCGAGAAGATGGTCGCCGAGGCTCTCGCGGCAGCCAAGGATCCGCACGCGCACCGTGTTCCGGCGGGCCACGGCGAACACCAGGAGCCCGAGCAGGCCGGTTCCCAGATCGGTTGGGGCAAGCGCATCCAGCAGGCCCTCATGACGGGCGTCTCCTACATGATCCCGTTCGTCGCCGCGGGTGGTTTGCTCATCGCCCTGGGATTCCTTTTCGGCGGGTACGAGATCGCCAAGGACGGCATGGACATCGCCCTCCACAACACCTTCAACAACCTTCCGGCACCCACCGCCCATGCCCTGGGTGGATCGGCCACCATGACCTACATCGGTGCGGTCTTCTTCGCCGTCGGCCAGGCGGCTTTCGGCTTCCTGCTTCCCGCGCTCGCCGGCTACATCGGTTTCGGTCTGGCTGATCGTCCCGGCATCGCCCCCGGCTTCGTGGCTGGTGCCGTCGCCGGGGTCACCGGGGCAGGATTCATCGGGGCCATCGTCGGTGGTCTGCTCGGTGGCCTCGTCGCCTATGGGTTCACTCGCCTCAACCCGCCCCGCTGGCTGCGTGGTCTCATGCCGGTCGTCATCATCCCGCTCGTCGGGTCCCTCATAGCCGGCGGCCTCATGTACGTGGTGCTCGGCCGTCCGCTTGCCGCTCTCACCAACGCCCTCAACAACTGGCTGGGTGGTATGAGCGGAGCATCGGCTGTCATCCTCGGAATCATCCTGGGCCTCATGATGTGCTCCGACCTGGGCGGCCCCATCAACAAAGCGGCGTACCTCTTCGCGACGACGAACCTCGCCGTCACCAACGTCGGGTCCCTCAAGGTGATGGCTGCGGTCATGGCAGCCGGAATGGTCCCGCCCCTGGCGATGGCCCTGTCGACGACTCTGCGTCCGAACCTCTACCAACCGGCAGAGCGCGAGAACGGCACCGCTGCCTGGTTGCTGGGAGCCTCGTTCATCTCCGAAGGCGCCATCCCCTTCGCGGCTGCTGACCCACTGCGCGTCATCCCCTCGATGATGGCCGGCGGAGCCGTCACCGGCGCCCTGTCGATGACACTGGGCGCTGCGTCCAAGGCTCCCCACGGCGGTATCTTCGTCTTCTTCGCCATCGACCGGGTCTGGGCGTTCATTCTGGCCATCGTCGTCGGCACCGTCGTGGCAGCCTTGCTTGTAACCGTCCTCAAGACCTCAGCCAAGCGCAAGGCCGAGGCCGCCGCCTGAAATATCCACACCAAACCGCACCGAAACACACAACCCTGAAAGGGACACCATCATGGCCAGCAGAATCGTCAAAGTCGGATCCTCCGTCGGGCTTCACGCCCGTCCCGCCGCAGTCATCTCCCAGGAAGCTGCCAAACTCGGCTCCACCGTCACCCTCGCCACCGAGGGCGGCGGGCCGGTCGACGCCAAATCCGTGCTACTCATCATGACCCTCGGTGCTGGCGCGGGTGATCCCGTCACGGTCGCCGGTGACAACGAGGATGACGTCAACACCATCGCTGATCTCATCGAGTCCGACCTCGACGCCTGATCCCGCTCCACACACGGCGAGGGCCGCTGTCATGACGACAGCGGCCTTCGCCCATCTCCACGTGGACCCGATCGTCAGAAGGTCGCCACCGACCCGGAGTCGACCCGGTAGTTCGACCCGTTGACGAAGGAGGCCTTGTCAGAACACAGGAACGCGATGACGGCGGCCACCTCTTCGGGCTCACCGCGACGCTTGAGCTCCATGTGGGGACGCTCCTCGTCGAGGAAGGACTCGATGGCGTCGTCGAAGCTGACGCCACGTTCCTCGGACCGCTTGGTCATCATGGCGTCGGTCATCGGGGTGTGGATGAAGGCCGGGGAGACAGCGTTGACGAGCAGCCCTTCCCGGGCATAGGTACGCGACAGCCCCTTGGCCAAGGCCAACACACCGGCCTTGGCGGCGCAGCACGGGATCTCGTCGTCATAGGGTTGGACGCCATCCTCGGAAGCCAGCAGCACGACACGACCCCACCCGCCGGTGCGCAGGTCGGCGATGAACTCCCGCAGCACCCGCACCGGGCCCATGAGGTCGATGTCGAGGGTGGAGCGCCAGCCCTCCTCGTCGATCTCGTGGAACTTACCCTGGGCGCCGGTGACCCCGGCTGACTGGACGAGGATGTCGATCGGCCCGAAGGCCTCCCTCACCTGTTGGTGGAGCTCGGCCAAGGAGTCGGCGTCGGTGACGTCGGCCGGGAAGGCGACGAGACGGTCCTCGGGCGCATCAAGGTCCTTCGCGGCCTTGGTGAGCTCGTCGGCGTCGAGGTCGGTGACGGCAACCTTCGCTCCCTCCGCAAGGAGGAGTTTCGCGGTGTTCCAACCGATGCCAGAGTCGGCACCGGTGATGAGGGCTACCCGCCCATTGAGTCCGAGATCCATGATGTTATCTCCTGTAGTAGAAATCAGTTGATGGCGTCCGAGAGGTCCTCGGGCGGGTCGGCAAGCACCTTGACGGCCTCGTCGGTGCGCCCAGGCAGGTTCCAGAGCAGGACGCCGACCGGCTTTCCGTCCTTGAGGTAGTAGACGACCTGGCCGTCCCCAACCTCCACCGCAGTGGTCTCAAGGCTGGAGTCGAGAGCGCCGACGGCCTCCCAGCGGACCCCGAACACCTGCGAGTACATCATCGGGGTGTGGGTGTAGGGGGCGTCCGAACCGGCCATCGAGCGGCCCGCTGCCTTGCCCATCATGGTGGCGTTGTCGACGTGCTCGACGCGGGTGCGGCCCAGCACCGGGTCCGGGTAGTTCGCGATGTCGCCAGCTGCCCAGATGGCGGGGTCGTCGGTGCGCAGGTACTCGTCGACCACGACGCCGTTGTCGACGGTGAGACCGGCGTCCTCGGCCAGGTTGGTGACGGGAGTCGCCCCCAGACCGGCGACGACGTCGTCAGCCTCGAGGATGATGCCGTCGTCCAAGGTGACCTCGGCGTTCTCGTACTTGCGCACCGAGGAGACACGATGCCCGGTGACGAGGTGAACCCCGGCATCGGCGAAGAGTTTCTGGTACTCCGACGCGATCTGGGCCGGGAACTGGGAACTGCCCAGGACCGGGTCGGGTGTGACGAGGCTGACCTCGCAGCCCTGCTGAACGAGGGCGGCGGCGAGCTCGGCGCCGGTGTCGGCGGCGGTGGAGAGATCGGTCTTGCCCCACGTGAACTCGGGGTCGGTCCACAGCTTCTTGCTGAGGGCAGGCCGGGGTACGGCGAATCAACGTCGGCGCTGAGGATGGCGATCGACCCGTCCTTGTCAATCTCGCGGATGCCGTGGGCGGCTGAGTCGGCGGCCATTCCGCCACCGATGATGAGGTACTGGTACGTCGTCATGTGTGCTCCCAAGGTTGGGTTCATCGTCGAAACGATGCGTACACAAACCACGTTAATCAGCCCTCAGCGTCCCTTCGAGGGTTCACGGCTGGCTTTCGCACCCGGCCAAGACGCTGGTGGAAGATCGGTTTCTGAACCCGTCGACTGCCATCTGGGATAGCACCAGGAACTATCAGCAACCCGATCACCACACACGGTAAAGGTACCTCTGCCAAGGTGCCTCCGACACAGAGCCGGGTCGACACGGACCACCAACACGACGTGGGACCCGCCCCACCGGACGGGCCCCACCGACGAATCAGTAGCTTTCAGATTCAGTGGCCTTCAGATTCCGGGGTGGCCCCGGCACCCTCGTGGCACACCTGATCGACGTCCTCCATCTTCGACTGGGTCCACGGGGCGATGGCGAAGAGCACGAGCGCGACGACAATCGTCACGATGCCCAGACCGTAGTAGAACACCACGTCACCAAGATTCTTCGTGCGCTCGATTGTCACCGATGCCAGGCCCTGACCGCAGGCCGCTGCTAGCAGCCACAGGGTCATGTTCTGGGATGCGAACTTCTTCGGGGCCAGCTTGGTGGCCGTCGAGAGGCCAATCGGGTTCATGAACAACTCGGCGACGGTCTGAATGACGAAGACGACGGCCAGGAACCACCACGGCGCAAGCTTGTCCCCGCCTGGCCAGCTCTGGAAGCCGAATCCCATCATGAGGGCGGTCAGCCCGATGATGAACACCGAGATCGCGAACTTCTGCGGGGTGTTGGGGAACTTCCCCTCCCTCCTTCGGAACCACATGCCCAACAGACCGGCAAGGATGAGCACGGCGGCCGGGTTGATCATCTGGTACTGCTCCGGCTTGAGAAGGGCGGAACCGGCGATGTGACCGTCGGTGTTGGCCTTGGCGAAGGTGGCCATCTTCCCGGCTGCCTGCTCGAAGATCATGACGAAGAGCACCTGCCCCACCCACAGCGAGACGAAGGCCCACAGGTGACCACGCTCCCGCTCGGTGACCTTCGAGGAGCGGAACATCGTCAAGAAGTACCCCAGGGCTGTCACGGTGGCGAAGGTGAACAGCGAGTAAGCGATAGCCGAAGTCCACTCGCCCAGCAACGCCTTGAACCCGATGACGAGCACAGCACCAATCGCGATGATTCCCAGGGTCCTGAGCACCATCCGGCGCCCCTCACCTGGGGCGAGCGGATTGGGAATGTCAAAGGCGAAGTCGCGCAGCTTGGAACGACCATGGATGAAAGCCACGAGGGCCAGGGCCATACCGATGGCTGCCGCGATGAATCCGATGTGGTACCCGTAGTGGTCCTTGAGCAGACCGGTGATGAGCGGAGCGATGAGGGAGCCGATGTTGATCGACATGTAGAAGTACAAGAAGCCTTGGTCACGACGCGGATCGCCATCGTCATAGAGGCCACCGACGACCGTCGACAGATTCGGCTTGATGAAACCGGTACCGATGGCGATGCAGACAAGGCCGATCCACGACGTCACCACCTGAGGTATCGCCAGGATGACGTGACCGGTCATGATGATGAGACCGCCCCACAGGGTGGAGACCCACGGCCCGAGAATCCGGTCGGCGAAGATACCGCCGGGAATCGTCATGAGCAGCACCGCAGCGCCATAGGAGGCCATGACCACCTGACCGGCATTGACCGGCAGCCCGAGGCCGCCATTTGCCAAGGTGTCGGTGATGAAGTAGACGAGGATGGCCCGCATCCCGAACCAGGAGAATCGCTCCCACATTTCCACCTGGAGCATCCACGGCAGTCCGCCCGGATGTCCGAGGAATGACTTGTCGTCGCGTGAGGGGCCGGTCACCAAGTGCTTGGGTCTGAACCCCCTCGCTCTTCCAACTGCGGTAACGCCTTCGGCATCGGCGGCGAGCGGCTCGAGGGACATCTGATCCTTTCCTTTCCCCATGGTCCGGGCATCACGAATCCGTCCGGATGGCGGGTTCAAAACCTCCCGGCAACCTGGAAAACTACCTGCCCGGGCGCGGCATCGACATCCATGACCTGGCGACGTCATCGTCACTAATATGGATTGACGACGGGTTCAGGCTAGTACGCAGCCGTACCATCCGCTGACTCGCCCCGGAAAGAATCACGGCTGAGCACACAATTTCCCGCGCGAATCAGTGGTCGACGGACACTTCCTCGCGGTCATCCTTCCCCGTGGTCGTCACGAGCCGGCAGACGACCAGCGTGAAGAACCACCAGAACAGCGCGATCGGGAAGTTCTTGATGAGGTAGGTGTCCATCAGGAAGGCCGGGATCGTCGCGAGCACCCCGAGGCACAACACCGGGAAGTGTCCGCGAATCCCCTTGATGCACACCGCGATGACAGTGCCCAGGGAGACCAGCAGCAGGATGAGGCCAATCGCCCCGAGCTCCCCCAGCACCTGGGCGACCAGACTGTGAGCGTGCGGAAGACTGTAGCCGTACAGGGTCTGGCGCATCCCATGGGAGGACCCGGGCATGAAAGTGGACTCAAGGACGAACCACGGCCAGATGGTCCCATAGCCGGTTCCCATTAGGAAACGACCCGGTGACTCGAGGACGACGTGTCCCGCCAAGGCCCAGGTCCTCGCCCTCGCCGGATCCACCAGAGACCCCGTCCGCACCGTCGAGACGAACCAAATGGCAACTCCGGCCACCACTATCCCCAGGGCCGCGAGGATGGTCCATTGCTCACGGCTTCTCCTGCGGTGAGAGCGTCCGAGGAGAACCAGACCGAGGATGAACAGGGCCAGGCAGATGATCCCGGCACGGGACCCGGACACCGCCAAGCAGGCCAGGTGACTGACGACGGCCACGCTCGAGATGATCCGGTGACGGTTCCGGATAACGGCGTCGACAGCGACAGCCACGGCGAGGATCAGCACCACGTGACAGATCGCGGCCCCACCGAGCTTGGTGGCAACCCGCCATCCCGTCGTATGACCTGCTGAGTATTCGTTGACGAGCCCAATTGGGTTCGCGATCGCCATCAGAACGGACAGTCTCCACAGCGCTCCCTCGAGGTTCTCCACCACGATGAGTCGGCAGGCGAAGACAGCGACGAGAATCGTCATCGTCGCCTCGGCCAGGGGCACGACGAGGGCATAGAGCGGCAGGCCCCTGATGACCCCCATGGAAAAGTCATAGACGACATGGTCATGGAAGGGGATCGAGGCCGCAGCCCAGGCCAGCAGTGCCAGGAAGCTGCACACCACGATGGTGAGGGGACGGGTCCACTCCCGCGGAGTCGGTATCCCCCGTGCATCCCTGACGATGCACAACACTTCCAGCGCCACGGCAGCCACCGCGAAGAGCGGGAGCACCAGTGGACACGCGCCATTGTCGAAGAGTGGCTGGTCCACCGTGACATAGGTACACGTGAGGAAAAGACATGCGACGACGACCTCGGCCGCCCCGCTGAACCACTGAGCGGGGTCTACCGAGCGCGATGCCACGGCCCGCAGGCCGTGAGGGAATTCGTGGTGACCAAAGATGCCAGCCATCCTACCCTCGAGGCCGTTGGAGACTCGGCCGCTCGACCCAGGCCGAACGCGTCGGTGAACGCAATCGGGCCGGGCCTCGACGGCCCGGCCCGATCATGACCGATGTGTCAGGAGATCTTGACGAACTCCCCGGAGGCGGCGGAGTTGATCATTGCCTCGCAGACCTGGACGACCTTGGCGCCCTGGGTCATCGTCACGATGTCGGACTCCTTGCCCAGCACGGCGTCACGGAAGTTCTCGTGCTCGGTGCGCAGCGGCTCGGGCTTCGGGATCGCGAACCTGGTGACGTCACCCTCGGCAACGCCACGGAAGTTGGCGATGTCATCCCACACCGTCGCAACCTTGGCGTTGGAGTAGAAGGTGAGATCAGCGGTCAGGGTGTCCGCGATGAACATGCCCTTCTCGCCGGTCACGAAGGTGCGACGTTCCTTGGTCGGGGTCAGCCAGTTGACGAGGTGGTTGCTCATGAGCCCATCGGAGAGCTGGCAGGTCGCCGAGACCATGTCCTCGTAGTCCCGGCCAGCCTTGAACATGGTACGGGCGGCAACCAGCTCGAACTCACGCTGGGTGACCCAGGCGGTGAGGTCGATGTCGTGGCTGGCGAGGTCCTTGACGACGCCGACGTCGGCGATACGGGCCGGGAACGGACCCTGACGACGGGTGGCCACCTGGTAGAGGTCGCCGAGGTCGCCGTTCTCCAGACGCTTGCGCAGCGACTGCAGGGCCGGGTTGTACCGCTCGATGTGACCGACGGCACCAATGAGACCCTTGCTCTCGAAGGCCTTGGCCAGACGGGTGGCGGCGGCCGTGTCGTAGGCCAGCGGCTTCTCGATGAGGGCGTGGACCCCCGCCTCGGCCAGCTTGAGACCGATCTCCTCGTGGAACTTGGTCGGGGCCGCGACGACGCAGTAGTCGACTCCGGCCTCGATGACCGCGTCGACGTCGGGCAGGACGGGCAGGTCACCGGCGACCCCGAATGGGTCCTTGCCGGAGGCGTCCGCAATCGCGACCAGGTCGACCCCGTCGATGGCGCGCAGGTTGCGGACGTGGTTCTTGCCCATCGACCCGATGCCGACCATGCCGGCACGCAGATTCGCCATCAGGCACCTGCCTTCGCGCAAGTGTTGACAGCGGCGACGATGCGCTCGAGGTCGGCCTGGGACAGCGAGGGGTGAACCGGCAGCGAGACGCACTCTGCGGCAACCTTCTCGGTGTTCGGCAGCTCGAGGCCCGGGGCGTACGGGGCCAGCGAGGGCAGACGGTGGTTCGGAATCGGGTAGTAGACCCCCGAGCCGACCTGGTGCTCCTCCTTGAGGGCGGTGACGAAGCGGTCGCGCTCCTCGCCGGTGGCTCCCTCGAGACGGATCGTGTACTGGTGATACACGTGCACGTAGCTCTCGGGAACGACCGGGGTGACGGCCTCGGTGATGTTCTTCGACAGGAAGGCCGCGTTCTCCTGACGGGTCTTCGTCCAGCCGGCCAGCTTGGTGAGCTGAACACGACCGATGGAGGCGTGAATGTCGGTCATGCGGTTGTTGAGACCGACGTACTCATTGGCGTAGCGCTTCTCCATGCCCTGGTTGCGGAGCATGGCAGCCTCGCGAGCGACCTCCGGGTCGGAGGTGGTGATCATGCCACCCTCACCCGAGGTCATGTTCTTGGTCGGGTAGAAGGAGAAGGCGCCGAAGGTACCGAAGGTACCGACGTGCTTGCCGTCGATGCTGGCGGCGTGAGCCTGGGCGCAGTCCTCGAAGACCCTGAGGCCGTGCTTCTCGGCGATCTTGAGGATCTCAGGCATGTTGGCCGGCAGTCCGTAGAGGTGCACCGGCATGATCGCGGCAGTCTTGTCGGTGATGGAGGCCTCGATGGAGGCCGGATCCAGGTTGAAGGTCACCGGGTCGACGTCGGCGAAGACCGGCTTGGCGCCGGACAGGGCGACGGAGTTGCCGGTGGCGGCGAAGGTGAAGGAAGGGACGATGACCTCGTCACCCTCACCAATGCCGGAGGCCAGCAGACCAATGTGCAGGGCCGAGGTGCCCGAGTTGACGGCCACGCAATGGACCCCGTCGACGACCTGGGAGGAGAACTCCTCCTCGAAGGAGTGGACCTGGGGGCCCTGGGCGACCATGCCGGAGGCGATGACCTCGTCGACGGCCTTGCGCTCGTCATCACCGAGGATCGGCTTGGCAGGTGGAATGAACTGGGCAGTCACGTTGAAAGCTCCTAACTGTTCGGACACGATGTCCGGTTTATGGGCGCCGTGGCACCCACGAAGGGGTACTTGGGTTGGGGGGACGACGACCTCAGGCCTGCTCGCCCTCGCTGACGAGAGTCAGCGTGTCGGTCTCGGGATCCTCGACGAACCGGTCCCCGGTTCGCGAGTCGATCCACTTGTTCTCACCGTCGGGATCCAGCGGGAAGCCGGAACGACCCACCCACTTGACTCGACGAGCTGGTACACCAGCCACCAGGGCATAGGCCGGAACATCCTTGGTGACGACCGATCCGGCCGCCACCGTGGCCCACTCACCGATGGTGACGGGGGCGACGCACACAGAGCGGGCACCGACGGCGCAGCCGCGCTTGCAGGTCACGCCCACCTGCTCCCAGTCGTCAGCCGACTTGAGGGAGCCGTCGGGGTTGATGGCGCGGGGGAAGTGGTCATTGGTGAGGACCACCGCCGGACCGATGAAGACCCCGTCCTCCAGCTCCGCCGGCTCGTAGACCAGCGCGTAATTCTGAATCTTGCAGTTGTCGCCGACGCGGACACCCTCGCCGATGTAGGCACCACGGCCCACCACGACGTTGCGTCCGAGGACAGCTTCGCTGCGGACTTGGGAGAGGTGCCAGATCGACGAACCGTCGCCGATGGTCACACCGTCGTCCAGATCGGCGGTGTCGATGATCCGTGGTTCACCCATGTGGGACGCCTTTCATGCCGGTTGCATCGGGTCCAGCGTACTCGCGCCCAGGACAAGACGCCGACAGGCCCGCTCTCAGGAGGCCGAACACGCCACAGGACATTGGCCCTCAGATGTGGAAGGGGCTCACTTCTGGTCGGCAGAGATGGCTCGAGCCAGAACTCGGCGTCGACGGGGAAGCCGCCGGTCGTCGACATGGTACTTCACAGATCTGCGCGGAGAGAGGCTGGTCCTGAGCAGGTACTGGCACCACAGCGCAATGGTGGCCATCTGGCACCAGACCGCCGGGGCCTTGAGGTACGAACTGTTGGCCATGGCCAGCACCGGGCAGAGGAGCAGGCTCACGCCCACCGCCTGCAGCAGGATCGTCTCGGTGTAGCCGGGATGCCCCCCGGCGCGGCGAATGGCTGCGATGAGAGCAGCCAGGGCCAGGGCGACGAGGACCACGCCGACGAGCAGGCCGTAACCGACGAAGACCTCGGTGAAACCGTTGTGCGGATCGATGGCGCCGTAGGTCCGCCACGGCGCAGCGGTCACTTCCACCGTGTACCGACCCGGTCCAATGCCGACGCCCTTGGTGTTCACGAACAGCCATCCGGCGTTCTGGTACAGGTGCAGACGGGTCTGACCGGAATTCGAGTTGAGGTTGACGATGAAGGTGTTGTAGGCGTCGATGAGTTGGGGAATCATCCCGGCGGCAATGACGAAAATGGCGCCCACGCACACCCCGATGGCTGCGATCATCGTCAGAACTCGAGAGCGCACGCACATCCAGGCCAACAGCACCAGACAGGCTGCCATGCAGAGTCTTGACCCGGTGAACCAGGTCACCGGCGCCACAAGGAGAGCGACGATGAAGTACGTCCACTTCAGCCAGCCCTTCTCGAGCTGCCATCCGACGATGAGGGCAACCATGCCGGCAGTGATGAAGTAGGCAAAGAGGTTGGGGTTGACCATGAAGGAGGCGATATCGGTCGCCGTCCTGCGGACATAGGCCGAGGCACCCAACCGATAGTTGGGCATGTGTTTTCCTGTAGCAATCTCGAACAAGCCGGGCAGGATCGCGATGATGACGCCGCCGAGCCAGGCCCGGCACATGAGGATGATCCAGGACAGCCCGTGGCCGACGAGGGTCAGGGAAATCATCGTCAACAGGCCGACGAGAACTCCCAGAATCTCCTTGAGGCTCTCAGCATCCCTCATGAGGAACAGGCCCATCGCGATCCAGAACATGCCGACGGCGATGAGGACCTGGGAGACGATCTCCACCCGTGGGCGCGCCGCCAGAGCGGCCAGTACCAGGACGACGACCAGCAACCGCACCGGAGGCAGACCGGCGATGGTGATCGTCGAGGCCCATGCCGACGCGAAGGGCAGCAGGATGAGGAAGAACTTCACGAACCACACTGCGACCCGGGAAGGCTGGGAGCTCGGAAGATCGGCCCGCTGAGCCAGCGTTGTCATGCCTGCGCCACCGTCACCATTCGGTCGACGAAGACGTCGAAGTTGTGGTCGGCGTCGTACTTCTCGGCCACCAAACGGGCCACCTCCTGACGAGTCCGGTCGGACTTGGCGTCATCCATCCGCGCCGCGATGAACTCGGCCACCTCCGATGCTGACGGATCGGACGGCATCAGCCAGTCCGGAGGAAGGATCTCACGAACCCCGCCCACATCGGTACCGATGACCGGTACGCCGCGCACCATCGCCTCCATCATGGACACTGGGATGCCCTCCGAGGAGCTGGTGTTGACCAGGACGTCGGCCTGGTGGGTGCGATACCAGGTGAAGAGCTCGTCGTGTCCAAGCTGGCCCAGCCATTCCACCTCGACCCCGCGAGGCTGGAGTTTCTCGGAAACTCGGGCAGCAAGCTCGTCATGGAGACGCCCCTCACCAGCGTGAACCCAGCGCAGGGTGGTTGATCCGCATCGCTGGGACAGATCCGCCAGGGAGTCGATGAGCAGGTCGAGCCGCTTGAAGGGGGTCATGGTGCTGACGGAGAAGACGGTGAAGACGCCGTCCGGGCTGGGTCGGCACCACTCCTCGCGCGAGGGGATGTCGACACCCAACCGGCTGACGACCACGTTATTCTCATCAAATCCATAGCGATCAACACAGAATTCGGCTCCATCGGCGGCAATCGGGGCCAGCAGGTCGACCTCGTCAACGATCTGGCGCACCGCGGGATGATGGCGCAGGGGGTGACGATCCTCGTAGATATCGGAGCCGTGAGCCCGAGACGCCACACGGCGCACTGCCCCCTGCTTCTTCGCCAACGCAGCACCCACTGTCGAAACGGCCAGCCAGTAGGTGTAGACGAGATCGATCCCGCCGTGTTCTCTCGACAGTTCGGCCAGGCTGCGTCGGACCATGGTGATCTGGGCACAGGACCGCAGGGCGAAGACGAAGCGAGAACGGTTCAGACGACCCAAACTGGCGAGATCGCGAATTTCTCGCCAGAAAACGCCGGACGTCAGGGCGTCAAGAACTGACAGCGCACGCCCTTTCTGGCTTCCCCACTTCCTCAACAGGCGGGTGTCAAGAGTGACGCCCGCAGGAAGATCACGGGGTTGGACATTCGGCGCGTCGTTCTTCTCCGGCAAGACCACCATGTCGATGCCGCGACCCGTCCAGTGGGGCAATTCCGCGACAATGAACTGCTCGGCAGATCCGTAGGGGAACCGGGACGTCACCAGGACGACCAGCGGCTTGTCATGGTGCCGACCGGTTGATTGGCGCGAAACCCCTTGGGAAGGGCGGACACGGCGGACCCGCTGCGCGAGCCAGCGCTTCGCGCGTCCCACCACGCCGGAGAGTGCGCCTGATCGTTGCATGGCCGATACTCCTTGGTTGTCCTACGGGCTATGGTGGTTCCAGCCTATACACACCTTCACCCCTGACAGATCGGTCGTTGGATGCAGCTACGTACAGTGTTCCGGAACGCGCGCCATTTCTTGGCCTCATCGGCGATTGTCGCCGTCATCGTCGCGATCGTCGCTGGGGTCGGCCACTACGCCATGTCCCATGCGAGCTACGAGGCCGAGGCCGACGTCTTGTTCACGTCAGAGGCCTTTGACACGTTCCAGAATCCGGCGGCGGCCTCGGAATACACCACCCACCTCGTCGCTTCCTACGCCGATTACCTCAGTTCCGCCGCGGTGCTGGAGCCCCTCGGCGCCAGCCTGGACCCGAGGGTGTCGTCAAAGTCGCTAGAGCAGGCCATCAAGGTGACCCCTTCCCCGATGTTCCTGCAGATCATCTACTCCAGCGACAATGAGGCCGACACCAAGAAGGTCGTCGACACCATGGTCACGGACCTCAAGAAGGCTGTCTCCCAGGTGCCGCATGCCAGCAACAACAAGCCGGTGCTGTCCATCTCCAAGGCGACCGTCGTCACCTCCCCGGTGCGGGGAAGTGAACGCTCCGTCACCAAGAGCATCATCGTCGGTGTGCTCATCGGCATCCTCGTCGGTCTCATCTACCTCTTCGTCCGAGCCATCCTGAACACCAGGATTCGCACTCCGGAGAACGTCGCCGAGGTTGTCGATTCCTCGGTTCTGGGCCGAGTCTCGGCATCCCCGACGACCAGCGAGATCACCCCGCTGGCCCACAACATCTCCTTCATGCCGGCCCGTGACGGCATCCGTACCGTCTCCTTGTGCCCCAGCTCAGAGCGCACCCAGGCCGGAGCGATTGCCGCGGCTGTCGCCGGCAGCCTGGCCCGCACCGGTACGAGGACGGTGCTCGTCGACGCCGATCTGGCCCATGGCAGCGCAACCCAGGCACGCGGCCTCGACCGTTCCACCGCTGGGCTGTCTGATCTGCTCGCCGGTCGCGCTCATGAGGCTGACGTCCTCGTCACCGGCAAGGGTGACGAGGCCGACTTCATCCCGGCCGGAACGGCCACCGACAACGGCGGCGAGTTGCTCGGCGGTGAGGCGCTGACGGCCCTGCTGCACGAGCTGGGCTCCCGCTACGACACCGTGATCGTCAACGCCTCTGCAGGGTTCGAGGCCTCTGACTCCCTCACGGTTGCGTCCAAGACCGCCTCGACGATCGTCGTCGTGGGCGAGGGAGTGACCTCACGGCGCGAACTCAGCGATCACCTCGAACTGCTGTCGATGTGCCACGCTCACCTGGACGGTGTGGTTCTGGCTCGCAAGAAGTAAGCGCTTCTGGAAGACCTCTTGAGTGACGGTTGCCGGTTTCCGGCAACCGTCACTTTCCTTGTCCCGAGAGGATCGTCTCATCAGAGGGCCGCGGTCAGGAGCTGCCATCGCGACGTCGTGCAGCCTCAATCAGTACGACTCGAAGTGCCCGATGCCTGATTCACCAACTCATGATTCAACAGTGCCGGGGCTTTCCAGCGAGGCTGCCACCGGACCAACCCGTTCTCCATCACAGCCGTGAGAGGCCAGCACACAACCAGCAATGAGCCACCACCACGTCGACACGGCGAAGTTCTTCAGCAGGTAGGTGTCGAATACCCAGGCGGCCGTGGTGGCAGCCAGAACCATCGAGGTCACCGCCCAGGTGGAGCGACGACGCACGTCATGCCAGGCATTGGCCCACACCAGGACGACAGACGCACACAGCACCAGGAACATCAGGACGCCCAACTCCGTGAGCACCGCGACGAAGACCGAATGAGCAGAGTTGAGGGCAACCCCGAACGGAGTGCCGATGATGCCGGCTCCCGGGGCCGCAATGAACTTGTCCTCGATGGAATACCACGGAAAGACCCGACCGGATCCCACGCCGAGAAGCAGGTACGTCCAGGAGCTGGAGACCGCGTCCCATCCCACCGAAGCGGCATGAAGACGGGCCGGCGAGGTCCATGTGGCCAGACGTTGCAGAGCGGGTACACGGATAACGAGGGCGACCAGCATCACCGCTGCGGCAGCCGCAACACCCCCCGCGATGCGCGGATGGTGTCGTCCCCAGGCTGCCAGCGCCCAGGCGCCGAAGATGAACAGCACGATGAGGGCGGCGCGGGAACCGGTGGCGATCGTCATGCCGACGGCAAGACATCCCACCATGGCCAAGGCAAGTTGCCGCGGACGCGTGCGAGCCATCCGAGAAGCGTCGAAGAAGACACCGGCCGCCAGGAGGATCGCGACGTGGACAACCGCCGAGCCACCCATCGCGCTGGCAAGCCTGGGACTGCGGTGGATGGACGCCTGAACCGGCCAGTCCACGAGAGCGCCGAGAAGCACCGCAGCAGACCCCCCCAGGGTCGCCAGCCGACGAGCATGGCGAGACAGGACGAGTACCGTTGTCACCGCCGCCATCAAGGTGACCAGGGCTGTCACGGCTGGCATGACCTGGTGGATGCGTGGCACCGTCGTCCGCCACACGACAGCTTTCGGGGCCACCATCGCCGAGATCAGGGACCAGATCATGATGGTCGTGATCTCGGCGATGAAGATCCAGCCGGTTCGACTCATGGAATGACGTCGTCGCCATGCTGCTGGCGCCAGACACATCGTCACGACGGCGCATCCGACAAGCTGGATCGAGACGGTCCAAGGGGTCCACAGACCATGCCGGGTGTCGATGAGCTGCATCGCGAACAACGCGACCACGACGCCAATCACGACGATCTTCTCAAGGGTCGGGAGAGTCCAGACCTTGCGCGCGTATACGAGCCTCAACTGGCCCACCCCCCGGTGAAGAATCGCCAGCCCCACCACACCACGACGGCGAGATCGACGACAACGACAATGCCCATGATTCCGCGCCACAGCAACACCAGACCGGGCGGTTTGGACGGGCCACGAGTGAGCTCAGCCAGCGCGACGAAGAGCGGGAACCACAACAGAGTGGCACGGTTGACGCTCATGTACCAATAACCGATCGAGAAGGCCACGACTTGGATACCAACCCACGCTGCCGAGGCCCAACGGCGACGGATCAGGCAGTAGATGAAGACGAGGATACCCAGGACGACCGAGACCAGCTCGAGCCGAAACACGATCGCCACTCCGGCTGCCCCTGACCCGTAGGTGGCTTCCCAGGTCTCGGGGCGGGTCGCGGGCAAGGTGTGTCGCAGTGTCTCGACCGGGGTAGTGAAACCGCGTCCCCAACCCTTGGTCTGCGCCTGGGACCAGGCCGTCCACGACCCTGTCAGCCGATGCAGCCACACCGCGAAAGCCACGAGGACAGCGGCTGGCACCAGCAGGGTCGAAAGCCGATTGACGATCTCGGTATTACGGCGGCGTCGAGCGGCTTGGCTGGTGGGACGACGCTGGTCCCCGTCGCCAAGGACTGCCATCACAGCCAGGGCACCGACGAGGAAGAGCCCTGACACTCGGAAGGTGCATGCCAGTCCGGCAAGCAACGCGGCTGGCCACCATTTCCCGGCTCGGGCACGCTCCCAGGACCAGAATGCGGCGGCGCAGAACGGGGACTCGGTGTACCCGACGACGGTGAAGACCGCCGTCGGGGCGATCAGCCACAAACACGTCGGGACCGTGCCGCCGATACGGAACAGCGCCCAGGCCGCCAAGGCCGACCCGACCAGGCCGAGCAGAACTCCGGTGACCTCCATCGGTAGACCGATGAGGCTGCCAACCTTGAGCAGTGCCGGAAGGCCAGGAAAGAAGGCCATTTCCAGGGCATCGGCGTACCCATTGCGGGCGATAGACATGAAGTGCTGGACGTCCCAGTTACCCGTCACCTGGGAGAAGGTGCGGTGGTACCCGGTCATGCCGACCACGGCGACGATGAACAGGATCGTTCGACTCCCCAACCATGTCTGGGCCACCAGGCGTCCGTCATCGGCGGGAGTGAATGACGTCGCGACTCGCGTCGACCTCATTGCTCCGGTGCGCGTCACCGGGCAGCCTCCGCGGCGGGTTCACCTTCGGACGCTGGGTCTGGTGCGTGGTCGAGCACCCCACCGGTGGGATCGTCGGCATACCCCACCCTGACGACGTCATTCCACGGCCGTCGGATGTCGTCGACAACTCCCCACGCGAACCAGATCTCACAGGCCAGGCGCAGCACGATGGAGGCCCAGTAGACGATGTCGGCATCGGACCCGCCCGGCAGAGACAGCCCGCCGAGATGGGCCCAGACGGCCAAGGAGTAAAAGCACTCCCCCACCATGAGGACGGCCCAGTCGCGGAAATCGGGACGGGCCAGGGCAGCCAACGGAACGAGCAGCAGCACCCATTGCGGCGAGTACACCTTGTTGGTGATGAAGAGGATCAACAGGGCCATGCAAGCGACCTGTGCGATCCGCGGACGCCTCGGGACCGTCATCGACAGCCATGCCAGACCGAGCAGGCCGCCAACCGTCAAGGCGCCGGTGATCCAGCCGATCCCAGGGATCGTGCCGCCCGAGGAGTCCTGGATGACGTACCACATCGTGCCCAGACCAGTGCCTGACCAGAAGGCCGAACGCAGGTAGGTCCACCAGGTCGTCAGACTGAGGCAGCACGCGATGACATGACAGGCCACCAACACAAGGAACCCGGACAGCAAGTATCGTCCCAGCTCCGGAAGCCGCGTGGCGCGCAGACAACACACCAGGACGGCGAAGGCCACCACGGCGGCCTGCAGGCTTCCCGCGCAGGCCAGACCGATGAGGATCCCGGCCAACCATGGACGGCGACGGGACCAGGCCAGCATCGACGTGGTGGCCAGGGCGACCGGGACCATGGAGAAGTCGATGAGACCGGCCAGGTAGACCGCTGGGCACAGCACCACCCAGAAGACGTCCCAGGAACGGCGTCGGGCCTGGGTGGGACGGCCCTCCTCGTCGACGGGAAGGTCGGTGTCCGAACTGCGCCCCAGCAGCATGACCGAGATGACGACGGCCAGGAAAGCCACGAAGAGCACAACCTGGGCGACTCCCCAATAGGCGTTGGCTGCGTCGAGAACCTGCTGGTCAGTGGCCTTCGGGGAGACTTCCGCACCGAAGACCCACACCACACGGCGACAGAAGGCCATGAGAACAGTCACGAGAGGGGTCTGGGCGACGTCGGGGTTCGAGAAGAGTGATCCGCCGTGGCCCATTCCCGAGGACCGATAGATCGTCGGAATGTCCGAGTAGCACTGCCGCTGGTACGGATCGACGGTCTTGGATGCGACATGCTGCACGCACGGAGTGACGCGGTAGATCGTGAGCAACCACACCACGATCGCGCTCATAACAGCCCACGGACCTGGGTCGAAGAAAATGCCGCGTGGCCAGGCATGACGCCCCATACGCCCACCAATACGGCGATCCAGCCCCAGCTGAGATACGCGGGATCGCCTCGGGACATCAAGGACACGGCGACCTGCGTAACCCATGGATCCGCCGTTCGGGCGTGCGACCGCATGACTGTTGGCCGCCACGGCGTCGTCGTTCTGATCGGGGATGGTCACGTGGTCAGGCTACCCATTGTGGCCCGGACCACCCGGTTGGAGTCCGCCGCGCGTCGTCTCTCCCGAAGTGGGATGGCTGGTGTGCGTCGGTCTGGCGGTGTGTGTCGGTCTAGGGATATGGGTCGGGCGCCGGGTGTGGGTCGGGCGCCGGGTGTGGGTCGGCTCAGTCCTCGTCATCGTCGAAGACGGCTTGGGAGGCTCCTGGCTGGCCGTCGGCGACGGCTTGGAACTCGGGGTCGTCGACGCCGTGGGGACCGGCGCCGACGACTCAACCGGCGACTCAGGATCGTTCGAGTCCAAATTGTCGGAGGTGTCCCGAGAATCCTCTTCAACTGGCACTTCCGGACGTTTGGTCTCGCCGTAGTGCTTGCCGGACAGATTCACCCAATCGGGGTCGGCGAATGACTTGTGAGGCATTCCCTTCATCGCCGTCGCCATGTAGTCCACCCAGGTCTGAGCCGGATACCCGCCGCCGTAGAAGCTCGACGCCCCCTCCCTGGCGTAGCGGTTGAGGTCCTCGTTGCCGCTGTCACCTGCGACGAACATGACGGCCGTCGAGATCTGCTTGGTGTAGGCGACGAACCAGGCAGCCGTCACCTCATCGCCGACGCCGGAGGTACCCGTCTTTGCAGCGACGTGATGGTCGAAGTCGGCCACGATTCGACCGGTGCCTTCCTCGACCACAGACTGCAGGGCATAGCTGACATCGTGGCTGATGTCAGCCTCGATGGCCTGCTCAGACGGCGATGGGGCGTGGTAGACGACCTTGCCTGACTGGTCGACGACCTTGCCAACGACGTGAGGGGTGGCCTTCTTACCGTCATTCGCGATCGTTGCGTAGCCGCCGGCCTGGGCCAGTGGGCTCACCTCGGCGGTGCCCAGGGCGATGCGGTTGTTGAGGTCCCATCCGGTGCCCTTGGGAACCCCGGCGGCATTGGCGGCCTGGACAACGTCCTTCGGGCCGTCCTTCATCCGCGAGACCATGTCGACGAAGGCGGTGTTGATCGACTTCGCAATGGCTCGCCGCATACTGACGGTGCCGTAGTTCCGGTTGTTCTCGTTGCGGACCTCCGTCGCGTCGCCATCGGGAGTGAAGGCGTCGCCTTCCAACCGGGAGCGCAGGCTGAAACCGTGCCGCATCCCAGCCACAGCCGCATAGGTCTTGAAGGTCGACGCCGCCGGACGTGGAGTGCGAGCCCAGTTACGAGTGTTGGAGATGTAGTCGTCACCACCGTAAATGGCCAACACACCACCGGTCTTGACGTCAACCGAGGCGAGAGCCGGATGAAGATTCTCCGCCCCCTTGGAGCCTGCGTTGCGGCCTGCGATCCTCTTGTACTTCTGGCCGGCGGCAACCGCTGCCTTCTGGTCGTTGCGATCGAGGGTGGTCGTCACCTTGAGCCCGCCACCCTTGATCTGCTGGTCTGAGAATCCCCTCGCGATGAGCTCGTCATGGACCATCTTCATAAGGTATCCGTCGGTTCCAGCCCACCGGTTGTAGTCGGGGACCTTCGGGAACTTCGGCAGCTGCCGATACGCCTCGTCATGCTGGGCCTGGGTGATGTTTCCGGCCTCGAGCATGCCGTCGAGGACGTAGCGGTAACGCTGCAGCAACCTCTCCCGGGCGGCCACTCCGCCTTTGGGGTCGAAGTTGGCAGGGCTGTTGAGGACCGCCGCCAGCACTGCCGACTGGGACAAGGTGAGCTTGGAGGCGTCGGTGTAGAAGAACGCCTTCGCGGCAGCCTGGACCCCGTAAGCTCCACGACCGAAGTAAATAGTGTTGAGGTAGCCGGCGAGAATGTCCTGTTTGGACACCTCCTTGCCCATCTTCACCGCGAGGAGGAGCTCCTTAAACTTGCGGCTCATGGTGCGTTCCTGGGACAGGTACAACACCTTGATGTACTGCTGGGTGATCGTCGAGCCCCCTTGCATTTCACCACCATGAGCAATAGCCCACGCGGCGCGAACCATGCCCTTGACCGAGATGCCAGGATCCGTCCAGAAGGTGCGGTTCTCGGCTGAAACGACAGCGTTGCGCAGGTCCTCGGGCATCGTTTTGTAAGGAATCGACTGACGGTTCTGCACCGAGAAGGATCCGAGTCGGCTGCCGTCGCGGTAATAGATGAACGAGGTGTTCGTCTGGAAGTCATGGTTGGGGTCGGGCAGCTCGGTGCGTTCATAGGCGACGAAGACACCAATGACAGCGATGATCGCCAGCGACAGGATCGTCACCAGCAGGCCCCACAGGAACTTCTTCAGCTTGGTGTGGCGTCCGTGTTTCGGTCTGGCCGCGGGGCGCGCCGACCGGGCGCCACCGCTCGATGCATGGGTGGCCCGGTGTGCTGGGTGCTTGGCAGGTTTGTGATCAGCCATAGATGTCCTCCACGGTCGGCTGATGGCGAGGTGGGCGACGACGTCGACCATCCCCCAGGACGTAGTCGACGAGGATGTGGTTCCACAAGCAGTCAGGACAGACCTCGACCTCATACACGTGGAACTCACCGAACTGGTGCTCCATCTCCTCCAGTTCGTCAACGGTGCGGATGCGTCCCGAGTACTGGCCCAGCTGGTGGCCGAAGACATGGCGCAGCAGGACCAGCCGCGGCGACTCGCAGACCGGACAGTCGTGGTCGAGGGGCTCGCCGTGGTGCATGGCGGCACGCACCAACATGGGGTCGGCGTCGCATGCCGTGGGGGCGTTGAGGTCAACCTGGGGGCTGAGCAACGCCTCCAAGGTGTGACGGCGTTGCAGGGCGTGGGACACCACGTTTCGCTGCGTCTGCATATCCTCCAGGGTACGGCGTGATAAGGACGAATCGGCGCAGGTGGTGTTCCGCAACGGGTTGTGGGAGAGATTTTGAGGGTCCTTCTGCCCGCCTGTGGTGATCGGGTTGATGATCGTGGGCAGTGCTACGGAGGGTGGTGGTACCGAGCCCCAGAAACCACTTCGCCACCACGAGCCGACCCACGGCGTCATCGGCTGCCCCTATGCTCGAACCCATGTCAGAAGGCCTCCAGCTACACCGCACGACCCTCGACAACGGGATGCGCGTGGTCGTCAATCCAGACGCCACCTCCCCCGGTGTCGCCGTCAACATCTGGTACCAGGTGGGATCGGCCGACGAGGAGGTCGGCCGTTTCGGGTTCGCCCACCTCTTCGAGCACCTGATGTTCTCGGGCACCACGAGCGGCATCGCGTCGAGCGAACACCTGGCCACCGTCGAGTCGGTGGGAGGGTCGGCCAATGCGTCCACCAGCTTCGACCGCACCAACTACTACGAGACGGTTCCCGCCGGGGCGTTGGAGCTGGCGTTGTGGTTGGAGGCCGAGCGGTTGGCCCATCTGGCCGTCACCGAGGAGAACCTCGCCACCCAGCGGGAGGTCGTCAAGGAGGAGAAGCGGCAGCGCTACGACAACACCCCCTATGGTGACCTGCTCGATCTACTCCTGGACGGACGGTTCGGGGAGACGCATCCGTACGGGCATCCGACCATCGGTTCGGTGCCCGATCTCGACGCCGCCTGCCTCGACGACGTGACGGCCTTCCACTCCACCTGGTATCGACCCGACAACGCTGTTCTCGTCATCTCCGGGTGTGTCGAGGCTGACGAAGGTCTCGTTCTTGCCGAGAAGTACCTGGGAGCGGCGCCCACTGCCACCGGAGACCTCCCGACGCGCATCCAGGGACCAGTTCGCCACGACAACCCGCGGGTGGTCGTCGAGCGCCCGGTGCCCCGGACCGCGGTGACCCGATCCTGGGCCACCCCGCCCATCACCGATCCTGACAACCTCGCCGTGACGATGGCCATCGATGCCATCGGATCCGGGATGAGTTCGCGCCTCATCCGCACCCTCGAGCGGGAGCATCACCTGGTCGACGGCATCGCGATGAACGACTTCGGGCTGTCCCGGGGTTCCTCGGCAGCCTTGGTGTCGGCCCACCTCAAGCCGGGAGTCTCCGAGGAGGAGCTGACCGGAGCCGTTGACGAGATCATTGCCGAGTTTGCTGCCAGCGGGCCGCGAGAGGCCGAACTGGAGCGGGCCCGGGCGCAGGTGGAACGGGACTGGTTGGAATCCTTGGCCGTCGTCGACGAACGGGCCGACCTGCTCAATATGCACGAGACCCTGTTGGGCGACGCCAACCTCGTTAACACGCACCTCGACCGGGTGCGTGCGATCACCGCCGACCAGGTCACCGAGGCCGCGAATCGGTGGCTCTCCCCTGAGCAAGCATCGACCGTCGTCCACAAGGAGGTGGCGTGATGAAGACCCTCAATGATCGTCCACACGTGCAGCCCGGCTCGCCGTGGTCCTTCCCGACGTGCATCGTGGAGAACTTGTCCACCGGACTGACGGTGGTGCGCGTACCGATGCCCGGTCAGCACATCATCACCATGGAAATCGGGTTGGACGCACCCTTGGGTGCCGAGCCCGCCGGTCTCGAGGGGCTGGCCGGACTCGTCGTCCGCACCGCCGACGAGTCGACCGCACCTCACCCCGACGCCGCTTTCGCCGAGGCGATGGAGTCGATCGGGGCCAGCTATGACGGGTCGGCCGGGTTGGCCGGCAGCCACGTCGGTGTCGACGTACCCGTGACAAGGTTCGACGCCGCAGCCGAGCTCTTCGTCGAGTTGTTGCGGACCACCAGTCTGGCCCAGACCGACATCTCCCGTCAGATCGACATGGCACGAGCCTCCCTGGCCCAGACCAGCCAGCGTGGATCGGCCTTGTCCGGGCTCGCAGCCGCCCGTACCCTCTGGCCGGAAGGGTCACGATCGGCCCTGCCCACCATTGGCACCCTGACATCGGTGGAGAAGCTCGATGCCGAGGCTGCCCGGGAGTTCTGGGCAGCGCATTGGACCCTCAGCGACGCCGTGCTGGTGGTGGCCGGTGAAGGGGTCGAGGACCTTGATCTGTCGGTGTTCGAGCGGTGGATGGCCACCGGGTCAGCGGCGGAGGTCGTTCCGGCCACACCTCGGGTCGGTGGGCCACGAGTGATCCTCGTCGACCGTCCCGACGCCGTGCAGGCCGATGTGCGGATCCAGCAGGCCACGGTGGGGAGGGCCCACCCTGGATGGGCAGCCCTCAAGGTGGCGTGCGGTGCCCTGGGCGGAACCTTCGGGTCACGGCTCAACCAAGTGCTGCGCGAGGACAAGGGATGGTCCTATGGGGTCGGGATGTCGGCCCGTCCGCTGCCTGACGGCGGGGTCACGACAGTCGCTGGGTCCTTCCGGACCGAGGTCGGGGCCGACGCCGTCGCCGAGGCGTTGAGCATTCTCACGTCCGCGGAGGACCTGCGTAATGACGAGGTTGATTCCGCCCGTGACCATTTGGTGGGGATTGCTCCACTGCAGTACGACACCGCCGGTTCGGTGGCCCATCAGGTGGCTGCTCTGGTGCGGGCGGGTCTGGCGCCGACCTGGGTCGACGATCACCTGGCTGCAGTGGCCTCGGTGAGGGTGGATGGTCAGGAATGGTCAGCCAACACTGCGTGGCGCCAACTTCTCAACCCCGACGACTGGCGGATCGGGATCTGTGGTCGAGCCGAGGACCTGGCTCCGGCGTTGGCCAAGCGTGGGTTGGAGCCAGTCGTCGTCAACCCCACCGAGGTGCTGTCATAGGCGGCTTGTTCTACACGGAACTGCCAGAAAACCGGGATGGTGACGTCATCATCGGGTTTTCAAGCAACTTTTTGGCAGCTCCGTGTAGCAACGCGCCCGTACTCGACTCGCCGAAAGGGGCTGAGTTCCCCTAGACTGTTCGGGTCCACGGGGCATTGGCGCAGTTGGTAGCGCGACTGCTTTGCAAGCAGTAGGTCAGGGGTTCGAATCCCCTATGCTCCACGTAAGAAAAGAAAATCGAAACCTGCCCCGCCTGATGGCGGGGCAGGTTTGTTTCTGCGGTGACTTCGGCCGGGGCGTCGGTGAGACTGACGAGCCTTACCGTGATCTTGGTCGAGACTGTCCGGCGGTCTCTCGTCCCGCCACTGTGCCGGGGCTCTGAAGAGGTGCACACGGAGTGAGCACTTGGATGTTGACGTCGATTTGGTGTCAGCATCCAACCTGCTTTACGCCACCAGCGTTAACGAGGGATCTGTGTGCCCGCGCAACGACGATCGTAGTCGGGGACATCTCCTCGAACGTCACCAAGGCCAACCACTCCACGGATGGCTACCGTGACCAGTACTGGGATGCTGTGGGCTTCAGCCAAACCCCGAGCGGGATCGTGAGCACACAGCATGGCAGTACGACAACCGAGCAGACCGGTGCGGGTACGCTTGCGTCCCCGCTGCAACGGAGCGGTGCCAACCACCCCAGCGCCGATGGGCCGTGGGTAGACACCTTCACCTTCGGCAGCGTGTCCTCCAGTGGACTGACGATGGAATACACGAACCGCTTCCTCAAGGAAGTCTCGCTCGGCGGCGGCACCTACGTTGGTAAACCAGGCGAGCCGCTCTTCGGCTGGCAGGCCATCAACATTCAGTCGATCTCGTTCACAAGCAACTGCGCATGATCGAAACAGAGATGATGGTCAGCTCTGTTCAGGGCTGACCATCATCGTTCCACGACCGGCACGCTGAATCTCCGTCAGCGATGGTCGGAGGACCCCGGCCAAGTCCGAGGATCAGTCGTGCGGATCAAGCACCAATCGATACCCCATCCCCGCATCGGTGATGAGATACCGAGGATTACTCGGCTCGGGCTCCAACTTCTTGCGCAACTGGGAGATGTACAACCGCAAATACCCCGTGTCGGTGACATGCTCCGACCCCCACACCTGGCTCAGCATCGTCTGTCGAGTCACCAACCGACCCTCGTTGTGGATCAACAGCTCGAGCACCCGCCACTCCGTCGGCGTCAACCGGACATTGGCCCCGTCACGAGTGACGGTGTGCGACGTCAGATCAACCCGCACCGACCCGAAAGCGATAACCGGCTCGGAATCCCCCTCGTCCTGGCCAATCCTCCTCGTCAGGACCCGAATCCGCGCCAACAACTCATCCATCGAGAAGGGCTTGGTGACGTAATCCTCAGCCCCGGCGTCGAGGGCCTCCACCTTCTCCGCCGACCCCGACCGTCCCGAAATGACCAGGATCGGCGCCTGGGACCACCCCCGCACCGCCTCGATGACCTGCACCCCGTCCAGACGCGGCATGCCGAGATCCAGCAGGATGATGTCGGGCTTGTGATCGACAGCCATCTCGAGGGCGTGCTGACCATCGCGGGCCAGCAGGATCTCGTATCCGCGCGCCCCCAGGGTGATCCGCAGCGCCCGCAGGATCTGCGGGTCGTCGTCAGCAATGAGAATCTTCATCGAGCACTCCCCTCCTCAATGTCATCGTGATCCACATCATCGTGGCCAGCCGCCGCATGGCCCACCCTCGGCAGGCTGATGACCATCGTCAGGCCACCACCAGGAGTGTCCTCCAACGCGAGGGTGCCATCCATCCCCTCGACGAAACCCTTCGAGAGGGCCAGCCCCAGTCCCAGCCCGACGGTCGAGTCGGCGTCCCCCAACCGTTGGAAGGGCACCATGACGTCATCGCGACGATCCTCCGGAATCCCCGGACCATGATCGATCACGCGGATCTCCACCCGGTCGGCGAAACTGCTTGTCGCGAGCCGAACCCGGCCACCTGCTGGCTCATATCTCAGCGCATTCGACAACAGGTTGACGACCACCCGCTGCAATAGGGCCGGATCGGCGACCATCTCGGGCACGTCGGCTCCCAGATCGATCTCGACATCCGCCGGCCCCAGGGACAACTCATCCAAGGCCGGCATGATGACCTCGGCCGGGTCGACCGGCATCACCGAGACCCCGAGCACGCCGGACTGCAGCCGGGAGACGTCGAGCAGGTCGGTGACGAGGTTGGCCAGTTTCCCCAGGGCGTCATCGGCGGTCTCCAACAGGTCATCACGATCCTGGTCGGACAGACCGGCTCCCTCGCTGCGCAGACCTGAAACGGCAGCGGTCGCGGCCGCAAGGGGCCGACGAAGGTCGTGTCCCACCGCCGACAACAAGGCCGTTCGCACTCGGTCCGTGGCGGCCAGTGGCTCCACCGCCTTGGCCGTTTCCTCCAGTTGCCGCTGGTCCAGGGCCGTCCCCAACTGGGTGGTGATCACCGACAGCAGGCGACGCTCGGAGGCGTCCGGCTCAGGCCCGTGGAACTCGACCACCGAATGATCGTCGATGTGCTGCTCGGTGACTTCATCGCTGGTCGTACCCGAGCTTGCCACGACGCGTCCGTCGGTCAGCACCCGGGCCCCCGACAGCCCGAAGGCCTCGGTCGCCTTGGACAACAACGACTCGACGGCGTCCTCACCGTGCAGCACCGATCCGGCCACCGACTCCAGCAGCCCTGACTCGGCGGCCGCGCGACGTGCCACCCGGGTCTTGCGGGCAGCGCGGTCGACGACGAAGCTCACCAGGGCGGCCGTGAGCAGGTACAGCAGCAGAGCCACCATGTGCAGCGGCTCGTTGACGGTGACGGTGTAGAAGGGCTTGGTGAAGTAGTAGTCCAGGGCAATACCCGAGGCCAGAGCCGCGACGAAGGACGGCAGGGCACCGCCGACCAGGGCCACCACGACAGCCAGAAACTCATAGGTCAGCACATCCGTCGTCAGGGCCTCGGGGCTGCGCGTCGACACCAGCAACCAGGTCAACAGTGGCCCGAAGACCGCCAGCACGACGAAACCGGCGATGCGGCGACGAGTCGACAAGGACCCACCCATCCGTGGCAGCCGGATTCCCTTGGCCTGGGCACCATGACTGACGATGTGGACGTCAATGGCACCCGAAGCCCGAATGATGTCGGACTCGACGTCATGACCCGTCAGCAACCGCGACAACTTCCCACGCCGACTCGCCCCGATGACGAGCTGGGTGGCGTTGACCGACTTCGCGAACTCGATGAGAGTCTCCGGGATGTCGTCGCCGACGAGCTGGTGGAAGGACCCTCCCAACTGGTCCACCAATCCACGCTGACGAGCCAGTTCACCCGGGTGCGGGGAGCGCAGACCGTCCTCGGTGGTGACGTGGACGGCCAACAGTTCACCGCCCCCGGCTCGAGCGGCGATACGGGCACCGCGACGCAACAGGGTCTCCCCCTCGCGTCCACCGGTGAGGGCGACGACCACCCGCTCGCGGGCCTCCCAGTGGGAGTCGATCCCGTGCTCACTGCGGTAATCGGCCAGGGCGTGGTCTACCTCGTCAGCAACCCAGAGCAGGGCCAGCTCGCGCAGGGCGGTGAGGTTGCCCAGTCGGAAGTAGTTGGACAGGGCGGCGTCGATCCGCTCTGCCGGGTACACCTTGCCGCCCGAGAGCCGATCGCGCAGGGCCTGCGGGGCGAGATCGATAACCTCCACCTGGTTGGCCTTGCGCAGCACGGTGTCCGGGATGGTCTCGCGCTGCGGCACCCCGGTGATCTGTTCGACGACGTCATTGAGCGACTCGATGTGCTGGATGTTGACCGTCGAGATGACATCAATCCCGGCGTCCAGCAGTTCCTCGACATCCTGCCAGCGCTTTTCGTGACGCGACCCGGGCGCGTTGGTGTGGGCCAGCTCGTCGACCAGGGCGACGTCGGGATCGCAGGCGAGTACCCCGTCGAGGTCCATCTCGGACAGCTCGATGCCGCGATGTTCGACGAGGTGGCGGGGGACGATCTCCAGCCCCTCAGTCATGGCCGCGGTGGCTGCCCGGCCGTGGGTCTCGACGACGGCGATGACGACGTCGGACCCACTCTTGCTCAGGTGCTTGCCCTCATCGAGCATGGCGTAGGTCTTGCCGACGCCCGGTGCCGCGCCGAGCAGCACCCGCAATCGTCCCCGAGCAGCCACCTCGTCCTCCTTCAGGCCATGATCACGAACTGATCACGTCAGTCAGTGCTGACGATCCAGTTCGGCATTGAGGGTCACGACATTGACCCTAGTCGCACCGAGGAATCCGAGCTGGCGTCCGTCAGTGTTGTTGGCGACAATCTCACGGACGACACTGGGATCGAGGTGACGGGCCTTGGCGACCCGGCTGACCTGGATCTCGGCGTAGGCGGGGCTGATGTGCGGGTCCAGACCAGAGGACGACGCCGTCAGGGCATCGGCCGGAACCCTACCGGCATCCACCCCGTTGAAGGTCGCCACCTGGCTGCGACGCTCCTTGATGGTCTTGGCCAGGTCCGGGTTCTCAGGCCCCATGTTGGAACCACCCGAGGAAGACCCGTCGTAACCGTTGTCACCGGCGGCCGACGGGCGCGGCTGGAAGTACTCCGGCAGCGGCTTGCCGTCCTTGTCGGTAAAGGACTGACCGATGAGGGTCGAGCCGACCACCTTGCCGTTGACCTCCAGCTGGGAGCCATTGGCCTGCCGATGAAGGACGAGCTGTCCCAGCCCGGTCATGACGCCGGTGTACACGACGCCGACGATGACGGTGAACAACAGGATCGAGCGCAGCCCGACGAGGAGGGTACGAGTCCTGGAGGAAATGATCATGATGGGCTCCGATCAGAAACCGGGAATGAGACGGACGAGCAGGTCGATCAGCCAGATGCCGATGAATGGCGCGACAACTCCGCCCAGGCCATAGATGCGCAGATTCCGGGCGAGAATCTTCGACGCCCCGGCAGGCTTGTAGGACACTCCCTTGAGAGCCAGCGGCACCAGGATGACGATGATGATCGCGTTGAAGATGATCGCCGAGAGCACCGCAGACGCCGGGGAGTGCAGGCCCATGATGTTGAGGGCCGACAGGCCCGGGTAGGTCGCCATGAAAATCGCGGGGATGATCGCGAAGTACTTGGCGATGTCGTTGGCGATGGAGAAGGTCGTCAGGGCGCCGCGCGTGATGAGCAACTGCTTGCCGATCCCGACGATGCTGATGAGCTTGGTCGGGTCGGAGTCGAGGTCGACCATGTTGCCGGCCTCCTTGGCGGCCGAGGTACCGGTGTTCATGGCGACACCCACGTCCGCCTGGGCCAGGGCCGGGGCGTCGTTGGTGCCGTCACCGGTCATTGCGACCATCCGGCCGCCCTCCTGCTCCTTGCGGATGTAGGCGAGCTTGTCCTCCGGGGTGGCCTCGGCCAGGAAGTCGTCGACCCCGGCCTCCTTGGCGATGGCGGCAGCCGTCAGCGGGTTGTCACCGGTCACCATGACGGTGCGGATGCCCATCCGACGCAACTCGGAAAACCGGTCGGTCAGGCCTTCCTTGACGATGTCCTTGAGATGGACGACGCCGAGGACCTTGCCGACATGGTCGGGGGTGCGCACTGCGACGACGAGCGGGGTGCCACCGGACTCGGAGACGGCGTCGACGCGACGATCCATGTGGGCGAGGGTGTCGATGTCCATGTCGATGTGGGACTCCGTCAGCCAGGCTCGCACGGCCGAACCGGCACCCTTGCGGATCTCGGTGCCGTCGGGCAGGTCGATGCCGGACATCCTGGTCTGAGCGGTGAAGGGGACAACCTCCCCCTGGTCACCCCAGGCATCGGCGTCGAATCCCTGCTCGCGAGCCAGGTCGACGATGGAGGTGCCCTCCGGGGTCGGGTCGGCCAGGGAGGACCGGGCGGACACGTCGCGGATCTCCTCCTCACTGACGCCGGGCATCGCGATGAACTCGCTGGCTCGACGGTTTCCGTAGGTGATGGTGCCGGTCTTGTCGAGCAGCAGGGTGGTGACGTCACCGGCGGCCTCGACGGCTCGGCCCGACATGGCCAGCACGTTGTGCTGCACCAGGCGGTCCATACCCGCGATACCGATGGCCGAGAGCAGGGCACCGATGGTGGTCGGGATGAGGCAGACCAACAGGGCGACGAGAACCGTGATGCCCACCGGCCTGGCGGCCAGGGAGGCGATCGGGTTCAGGGTCAGGGCGACGATGACGAAGACGATCGACAGGCTCGCCAGCAGGATGTTGAGGGCGATCTCGTTGGGGGTCTTCTGGCGTCCGGATCCCTCCACCAGTGCGATCATGCGGTCGACGAAGGACTGGCCGGGCTTCGAGGTGATCTTGACGACGATGCGGTCGGAGAGCACCTTCGTGCCACCGGTGACGGCGGAACGGTCGCCGCCGGACTCACGTACCACGGGGGCGGACTCACCGGTGATGGCCGACTCGTCGACCGAGGCGATGCCCCAGATGATGTCCCCGTCTCCGGGGATCGTCTGGCCTGCCGTCACGACGACGACGTCGCCGTACTTGAGGTCCGAGGAGACGATCTCGGTGGTCGTGGTGTGCTCGGCCGAGGGATCGTTCTTCTCGTCCCAACCATCGACGCGCAGCGCGTTGGTGGCGGTGCGGGTCTTCCTCAGGGTCTCGGCCTGGGCCTTGCCGCGGCCCTCGGCGATGGATTCGGCAAGGTTGGCGAAGACCACGGTGAGCCACAGCCAGACCGCGATGACCGCGGAGAATCCGGTCGGCACACGGCCGTCGGTGATGTGGGTGAACGGCTCCATGACGGCGACGATCGTCGTCAGGGCCGCGCCGACCCACACCAGGAACATGACCGGGTTGCGCCACTGGGCACGCGGGTCGAGCTTGCGGAAGGCACCGGGCAGGGCCTGGCGGACCTGGGCCCCGGTGAGGCCGCGGGAACGCGAATTCGAGGTGATGACGGTCATGATCAGATCAGTCCTTCGGCCAGCGGTCCCAGTGTGAGGACCGGGAAGAAGACGAGCGCCGTGACGAGGATCGCCGTGAAGACGACGAGGGTGATGAACAGGGCGTTGTGGGTGGGAAGGGTGCCTGCGGTGACCGGGACAGGCTCGCGTTCGGCAAGGGCTCCGGCGAGGGCGAGGGCGAGGATGATCGGCAGGAAGCGACCGAGCAGCATGGCGACGCCAATCGCCGCGCACAGCCAGTTCGTCGAGGCATCCAGACCGGCGAAGGCGGAACCGTTGTTGTTGGCACCCGAGGTGAAGGCGTAGACGAGCTCGCTCAGTCCGTGCTCACCCGGGTTCGAGATCGAGGTGTTGACGACACCATCCCGAATACCGGGGATGGCCAGGCTGAGGGCCACCCCGCACAGCACCAGGGCCGGCATGACGAGGATGTACAGGGCCGACAACTTCATCTCTCGCGGGCCGATCTTCTTGCCGAGGTACTCGGGGGTACGACCGACGAGGAGTCCAGCGATGAACACCGCGATGACGGCGATGACGAGCATGCCGTACAGGCCAGATCCGACGCCGCCAGGGCTGATCTCACCCAGCATCATGTTCAGCATGGTGAACATGCCACCGATGGCGGTGTAGGAGTCGTGCATCGAGTTGACGGCGCCGGTGGAGGTCATCGTCGTCGCGTTGGCGAAGAGGACCGACTGGATCAGGCCGAAGCGCTGCTCCTTGCCCTCCATCGCGGCGCCGGCGAGGCGCCCGGCGGTGCCGTGTCCGGAGAACTCGGCAGCAGCCATCGCGAAGAGGTTGATGAGGAACAGCACGATCATTGAGATGAGGATGGCGCGGCCCTGACGCACGTCCTTGACCATCTTTCCGAAGGTGCGCGGCAGCGAGAATGGGATGAGCAGGATGAGGAAGATCTCCAGCATGTTCGTCCACGGCTGGGGGTTCTCGAAGGGGTGGGATGAGTTGCCGTTGAAGAAGCCGCCACCGTTGGTGCCGAGCTCCTTGATGACCTCCTGGGAGGCGACAGGCCCGCCCGGGATGATCTGGTCCCCACCAGCGATGCCGGTGACGTGCATGAAGCCGATGAAGTTCTGCGCAGCCCCACCGACGATGAGCAGGAAGGCTCCCACAGCGGCGATCGGCATGAGGATGCGAAGGGTGGTGCGGGTGAGATCGACCCAGAAGTTGCCGATGGTGTGCTCACCACGTCCGACGAATCCACGCACCAGGGCGATCGCGACCGCGATGCCGGTGGCTGCGGAGACAAAGTTCTGCACGCACAGGCCGGCGAGCTGGACGAAGTGCCCCAGGGTCGCCTCCGGGGAGTAGGCCTGCCAGTTGGTGTTGGTGACGAAGGAGACCGCGGTGTTGAAGGCCACGGCTGGGTTCACCGACCCCTTGTCCATGGACCAGGGCAGCCACGACTGCAGACGCTGGAGGGCGTAGAGGAGGACGACACCGCAGAAGCTGAAGGCCAGCACCGAGCGGGCGTAGGACTTCCACGTCTGTCCGGCACGGGGGTCGACGCCCATGATGCGGTAGCAGAAGGCCTCGACCTTGGTGTCCTTGTCAGAGGTGAAGACACGGGCCATGTAGGAGCCCAGGTGATGCTGGGCGATCCCGAGCGCGAGGGCGAGAAGAGCAAGGCTCGCCAAGAAGTAGAACCACGTCATCAGAAACGCTCCGGACGGATGAGGGCGATCACGAGGTACACGACAGCGGCAATGCCGAGAATGGCCGCGACGATGTTGAGGACGGTCACAGCGCGTCGACCCCCTTCACGCACAGGGCGAGTAGGAGGAAGAGGACGACGACACCGAGCAGCCAGATAACGTCCAGCATGACAAGGCTCCTTGACGATGACCCGGGGTTTCCGGAGTGCCGGTTTTGGCACCAGGAACCATCGAAATCGTGTCGTAAGCGGGTTGTCGCGCTCCCCTACGGATCCCATACGGGGGTGAGCGGGATCCTAACGATTTGCTAACAGGCGAGTCCCGAACGGTTCAGAAAGTGTGACGTGCGTCACCGTTCGGCTCAGGGGAATCAGCCCTCCCGGCCACGATCGAAGGCCGCGATGGCCTGCGCGACCACCGCGGCGGGATCGTCAGCGGCCATCACGGCGCGCACCATGGCAACCCCTGCGATGCCGGTTGTCGCCAGCGCAGCCACGTCGTCAACCTGGACGTCCCCGATGGCGACGACGGGCCGAGAGCTCGCCTGCACCAGGGCCGGGTACCCCTCCACCCCCAGCGGTGGGCGTCCGGAGTCCTTCGTCGGGGTGGGTCGGAAAGGCCCGGCACCCAGGTAGTCCAGGGCGTCCGCGAGGGGCTCGGCCGACCTCACCAGGTCCAGGGTTCCGGTGGTGTAACCCACGATGGCGTCGGGCCCGAGCATGGCCCTGGCGTCACGTACCGGAAGGTCCTCGACCCCCAGATGCACCCCGTGGACGTTACCGCGGGCGCGCATCGCCGCCCAGGCGACGTCGGCTCGATCATCGACGACAACCCGCGTCTCCGGGTTCGCACGACGCACCGCCTCGCCGACCTGGAGAACCAGCGACAAGAGGTCTCGGGTCGCCAGGGTCTTGGCTCTCACCTGGACGATGCCGGCGCCTGCCCCAGCAGCCAACGCAGCCGTCTCGACGGTGTGACGGTCGGTTCCCGAGGTCACCAGGTAACAGCGCAGGTCCAGGGTCATCTCGTCTCCTCCACTCCGGTTCTCGCGACCTCGTCGAGGGCGTCGAGCAGTTGCACACGAAAAGTACCGGGTCCGCCGGCACGGGCCGCCGCGACCTCACCGGCGACGTCGAACCAGGTCACGGCCGTCACGGCGGCCTGCACCGGATCATCGGTGGCCACCAGGCACCCCGCGGTCAACGCGCCCAGTAGGCAGCCGGTCCCGGTCACCCGGGCCATGAACGGATGGCCTCTGGAGATCTTCTCGGCCACCCCATCGGTGGTGACGACGACATCCGTCGGCCCCGACACCACGACGACTCCCCCGGTCCGTCGCGCCACCTCGACAGCTGCGTCGACGGCGTGCTCGGGGGCATCCGCCGAGTCGGCTCCGCGTCCCCCTCGTCCTCCCACGAGGGCGAGGATCTCGGAGGCATTCCCCTTGACGACGTCAGGTCCCTCGTCCAGGAAGTCGCGAGCCATCCGGGTACGCACCGGCGCCAGCCCGATCGCCGTCGGGTCGAGGACCCACGGGACGCCGTCAGGACGAGCGGCGACGGTGGCGGGGATGCCGACCATGCCATCGGTCGACAGGGTGCCCAGGTTGACCGACAGGGCGTCGGCGGCCGTGACGACGACCGGGGCCTCCTCGAGGGTCTCCGTCATCATCGGACGCAACCCCGCCGCCAACAGGCCATCGGCCACCAAGGACATACTCACCGTCGCGGTGAGGCAGTGAACCATGGGCGGATTGCGTCGAGCAGCCGCCACCACCTCGTCAATCGTCATGCCACCCTCGCCACCTCGTCGATGTCAGCGTCGATGTCAGCCCCCGACAGCCGCGGGCCGAGGACGGCACCGAGCACTACCAGCAAACCACCGAGGACGACGAGCACGAGCACTGCCCCGAGATGCCCGAACACGCCCTCCAGCCCCGGCAGGTAGAACGGGTACAGCGCCGGCAGGATGAGGGACAGGCTGTACCCCATGCCGTAGCCGGTGGAGCGCACCTCGGTGGGGAACCTCTCAGACAGGTAGGCCGAGATGGGACCGTAGGCCGACACCGTCGCCACCTGGAGGGCGACGGCGAAGACGGCTGCCCTGCCTGCTGATGCGGAACTGATCGCTCCCCACCACAGCAGCGGGCCGAGCACCGCGGCACTGATTCCCCAGCACACCAGCAGACGGCGTCGTCCCACCCTCGTGGACCAGTGCCCGGCCAGCGCCATGAAGATCGCCTGACCAACGGAGGCGACTCCCATCACCCAGGAGGTCGCCGTAGCCGTCAGCCCGGCGTCGGTGCGCAGTCGCGCGGTGAGGATCAGCACGGTGGTGTCGGTGAGCAGCCACAGCCCCGTCATGAGGGTGAAGACCTGCCAGAAGGCCGGCGCCCACGCCCCGGCGATGACCTCACGCACACCGGGAGTCGGGGTCTTCCAGGCATCCCTGGAATCATGGGTGCGGTGGAGGAGAGGAGCGTCGCAGACCCGCCGGGAATAATAGATGATCATCCCGATGCTCATCGCAGCACCGATGACGAAGAGGATGCGCCATCCCCATGCGGCGTAGCGGTCCGGCCCGAGAGCGGCCAGCATGACGGCGACGGCGAAGGCGATTGACGCCTGGGCCCAGGGAGCCATCGACAGGATGACCCCGGACGCCAAGCCGCGTTTCTTGGGAGATGACCATTCCATCGCCAGCGGGATGGCGGCGGAGTACTCACCGGCGACGAAGATCCCGCCCAGGAATCGCAGCAGCAGGATGAGCCCGATCGTCCACGGCCCGATGAGCTGGTGGGTGGGCATGACGGCGATGAGCCCGGCGCAGGTCGCGGTGCCGGCAATGGCCAGGCGGGTGGTACGGGTGCGTCCCAGCCGGTCGGAGATCCGTCCGAAGATCATCCCGCCGAGGGGACGTCCCAGCAGCATGGCGATGACGACGAGGGCGCCGACGGAGGCGCTGGCCGAGGGGCCGGCGAGCACCACCATCGCGGGGGCGAGGGCCGTCAGGGGTAGGAAGACGTGAATGTTGTCAATCCAGTTGCCGACGACGCCGGCCCGCAGAGCGGCCCGTCCTTCGGGTGGCATCGTCCCCTTCGACGAGGTGTTCGGAACGGTGGGCAGTGATGTTGCCGTGGTCATGAGGGCAAGTCCTTGAACAAGTGTGGATGGTGCGGTCTGGAGCGGGGCGATGGCGGCTCAGACACGCATCGCCTGGTCGAAGAACTCCAACTCATGACGACAGGCCGTCAGATAGGCATGGGCAGCACGTGCCCGAGCAGTCGGACCAGCTTGTTCGAAGGCCTTCTCCACGACGACGAGGGTGTGCGAGGTAGCCTCGACAAACCCCGGGGCCCGGTAGGTGTCGAGCCACAACGCATAGGGATGGCCTTCCGGAACCTGCGGCAACCCGGCTCCCACCTGGGCATACAGCCAGAAGCAGGGCAGGACGGACGCCACCCCGACGACGTAGTCGTCACCCAGAGTGTGTGCCAGCAGGAAATTCGTGTACGCCGTCGTCACCGGGCCGGCCGGAGCCTGATCGCGTCCCTCCAACCAGGTGCGGTGCAGGGCAGCCTCCTCGACGATGCAGGTCTCGGACGACTGCGCCCACCACGCCGCGTCCTGCGGGTCGACGGCGCGAGCAGCCAGAGCGGCCAGGGCTCGTGAATAGCAGGCCAGATATCGGGCGTCCTGACCGAGGTAGAAGTTGAAGGCGTGACCCGTTAAGGTGCCATCGACGAGGGCAGCGACGAAGTCCGATCCCTGGATCTGACGGGCCAGATCCGCGCTGGCCTGCCACAGGGCCGTCGTCCACGGACCAACCGGGTCCACCGCAGCAGTGGGTGCTGACCCCGCCGAACCGACGAGGGCCTTGGGAGACTCCAGCGGCTCGATCGGCCCGAACCAAGCCACCGCCGAGGCATCGGCGGACAGCCGTCGTGCCCGGTGGGAGTGGTCGACCGGACCGTGTCCCCGGCCAACCTTCAGCTCTGACCCGTGCAGAATCGCCTCGTGCAACCAGTCGGTGACCCATCCCAGGGCCTCGCCGGGAGCATCCCCTGCACCCAGCCGGGTCGCCAGAGCCGAGGAGAGCGAGCATCCGGTGCCGTGGGTGTTCGTCGTCTCCACCCGGGTGCTCTGCGCGGTGTACGTCGTCCCTTCCGAGCCCACCCAGATGTTGTCGACACGCCGGGAGTCGAGATGGCCGGTCTTGACGACGACGGCGACCCCGGTCTCCTTGGCCCAGCCGCGCGCCTGTTCCAGGGCTTCCTCGGCGCCCTTCGCCGGTCCGGTCTCGCACAGCACTGCGAGCTCGGGAATGTTCGGGGTGACGACGGTTGCCCGGCGACAGAACTCGCGCATGGCAGCCTCGGCGTCAGGGGCGAGGAGCCGGTCTCCGCTGGTGGCGACCATGACCGGATCGACGACGACAACGGGCGGGCGGTGCTCGTCGAGGAATCTGGCGACCGTGTCGATGATCTCGACCGTTCCGAGCATGCCGGTCTTGACGGCGTCGATCGCCACGTCATCGCTGACTGCCGCCAACTGCTGCCTCAGGAACTCGGTGGGTGGGGTGTGGATCGCGCGCACCCCTTGAGTGTTCTGGGCAACCAGGGCGGTGACGACGGCCATCGCGTACCCACCGGCCGCGGTGATGGACTTGGTGTCGGCAGCAGTGCCGGCACCCCCGGAGGGATCCGTTCCCGCGATGGAGAGGACGCGCGGGACTGAGCCCTGCGACGGGTTTCTGGGGGTGGAAGAAGCCATCTCGGACATCCCTTCGCCAGTACGAACTAGATCAGGTTCCACGGGTGTGATCTCAGCGCCGATACGGCGCACCCCGTGTCCAGCGATAAGTATGGCACCCGACTGCGACAAGGCACTGCACCCCGAGTCCCGACGACGAAGAACGCTCAAGAAAACTCTTACGAAAGTCTCAAAAAGAGGGCATTCCATCACACCCTTCCGGCGCTATCGTGAGGCTAGTCGAAGTTCACCGGAGAACTTCCGGCGAAGTCGTATGAGGAGTGAATCATGACGAACTGCCAAAAGATTTATCAGCGCAGCTTCCCGGTCAGCCCGGATGGCAACTCGTTCGTTCACAACGACCTCGGTCGTTACACCATGAACCACCCGGTGCCCCCGGACGACATCGCTGAGCGCAAGGCATACCTGGTCGGCTCTGGTATCGCTGCACTGACGGCAGCCGTCTTCCTCATCCGTGACGCCAAGATGCCTGCCGAGAACATCACGATCCTCGAGGAGCTCCACCAGCCCGGCGGCGCCTTCGACGGCGACGGCGACACCGAGAAGGGCTTCATCGCCCGTGGCGGTCGTGAGATGGAGCAACACTTCGAGTGCTTCTGGGACGTCATGAAGGACATCCCGGCCCTCGAGATGCCCGAGCCCTACAGCGTCATGGACGAGTTCCGGATCGTCAACGAGAACGATCCGAACGTCAACCACTGCCGCATCATCAACAACCAGGGCCAGAAACGTTCGGCCTACAAGATGGGCATCAACAAGAAAGGCCAGCTCGCCGTCCTAAAGCTGCTGCTGGCCAAGGAGTCCGACACTTACTACAAGTCCATCGAGGACTGGTTCGACGAAGACTTCCTGCACTCCACCTTCTACACACTGTGGAAGACGATGTTCGCCTTCGAGCAGTGGCAGTCCCTGACCGAGTTCAAGCGCTACATGCACCGCTTCCTCCACCTGCTGCCCGGATTCTCGGACCTCTCCTGCCTGCGGTTCAGCCGCTACAACCAGTACGACTCCTTCGTCGTCCCGCTCATGAAGTGGCTGACCGAGCGCGGCGTGAAGTTCCAGTACGACACCTTGGTCTACGACGTCGACCTGGAGATCACTGCTCACCGCAAGGTCGCCCGAGGCATTCTGTGGCGCGACAAGGAGGGCGGCGAACATCGCATCGACATGACCCCGAAGGACCTCGTCTTCGTCACGAACGGTTCACTGACCGAGTGCACCGGCTACGGCGACATGGACCACCCCGCCCCCTACAACAAGGACGAGGTCGCCGGCTGGGAGCTGTGGCGCAACCTGGTCCGTCGTTCCGCCGTGTTCGGTCGTCCCGACGTCTTCTGCAGCGACGCCGACAAGACGGTGTGGCAGTCGATCAGCTTCAACTTCATCGGTGAGGACCATCCATTCCTCCAGAAGATCAGGGAACTGACGGGCAACGATCCACTGTCCGGACGCACGGTCACCGGCGGCATCATCACCGCCGAGGACTCGTCGTGGTGCATCTCGCTGACGATGAACCGTCAGCCACAGTTCCACGATCAGCCGAAGGACTGGGGCGTCGCCTGGGCCTACGGCCTGTACCCGTTCGAGAAGGGCGACATCGTCAAGAAGCCGATGCTGGAGTGCACCGGAGAGGAACTGCTCAAGGAGTACTGCTATCACTTCGGTCTGCTCGACCAGTTCGAGGAGATCAAGGCTCGCACCAAGGTTCGCATTGCGACGATGCCGTGGATCACAGCCTTCTTCATGCCTCGTGGCAAGGGAGATCGCCCGGAGGTCATCCCGGACGGTTGCGTCAACCTGGCCTGCCTGGGCCAGTTCGTCGAAACCCCGGACGACTGCATCTTCACCGTCGAAGGATCGGCTCGTACCGCCATGATGGCTGTCTACGGGCTGCTCAACCTCGACCGCGACATCCCACCGACATGGCCTGCTCAATACGACATCCGTTCTCTGCTGGCCTCCGCCAAGACACTCAACGACGGGCACCTGCCCGGTGGTCGACTGTTGTCGGTCCTGCTGCGCAATACCTACTACGAGGACATCCTGCCGTGACGTGCTGACGTCATGACGTCCTTCCAGTGCAACTTCGGGGCGGTCGCGGTTGAATGACACCGTGACCGCCCCGAACCATCTCCCCTCATCCCCCCTACCCGTCACGAGGCTGCGTGACCTGCTGGTGGCTGATGTCCCGGCTTCTCGTCTGGTCATCGCCTGTGACACCATCGGTGGGATCGGCCCGCGTCCTGACGACTCCTACCCAGCTGACCCGGTGTGGTGCGCTCATCTGGGAGCGCGGGTACCCCTCCTGGAGGTGATGTGCGCCGGTGCGCGTCCTCTCGTCCTCGTCAACACCCTGTGCCAGGACTGGGAGTCAGCCCAGCCCATGATCGAGGAGTTCCGACGCTGCGCGGCCGCCGTCGGGATTGACCCCACGGCGGTCACGGGCTCGACGGAGGACAACGTCGCGACGACCCAGACCGGGATTGGCGTGACAGTCATCGGCGTCATGCCAGAGGGAGAACTCCCCCGGGCCCATGACGGTGACGTGCTGGTCTGCGTCGGGACTCCCGTCTCGGCCCCTGATGACGACGTCGCCCCTGGCCGGCGCGAGATCGTGCCACTCGCGGAGGTGCGAGACCTGGTGGCCTCCGGGAAGGTTCACGACTGCGTCCCGGTGGGTTCACACGGGGTGGCGTGGGAGGCCGCACAGCTCGCCTCCACCGCGGGGTTACGGGCCGAGTTTCGGGACGTGGAGGTTGACCTGGCTCGCTCCGGAGGGCCCTCGACCTGCCTCGAACTGGCCTGTGATCGGGGCGACGTCGAGGAGCTACACGGTGTGGTGGCCCCGCATCGGCCGTGGGAGGTCATCGGTCGGCTCGCATCGGGATCCTGAGGACTCGATACCTGAGGATTACCACACGGAGCTGCCAAGAAATCGCGATGGTGACGTCACCATCGTGATTTTGGGCCAATTCTTGGCAGCTCCGTGTGTCATACCCCTTGCTCACCGCCGTTGACACGGGGTGTTAATGTGCGATTGCCTCGAATCGGACTCGGTCCGGGGTACTCCTTAGTGAGCGAAGTCGGTGGGAATCCGACACTGTCGCGCAACGGTGATGCCTCACAGCTCAGTCCGGTCGACTCCCTACGGAGTGGCAAGTAACGACTCTCGCCGTAGGAGTCTGCCGGGCACACGACGCGGGTGCCACCGTGAGTCCTGCGGCATGACCGCAGGGAGAACCGCGTGAGTACTCCGAAGACGAAGACTACGCCGAGAAGGATCTCGGCCCTCATCACCCTCCTCGTTGCCCCCAGCCTCGCACTGGCAGGATGTTCGGGCTCCGAGGACAGGACCACTTCAGGCGACAGGCCAACGACATCCTCCTCCGCCAACACCGGCGACAGCATTCCCGGCTGCATCAAGGACTTCGACTCCTCGAAGGACTACTTCCCCGACAAGGCGACCTTCAGCGACGCCCGCGGCCTCACCGTCACCTACCACAAGTCCTACAAGGTGGTGACGGTCAAGAACCCGTCGAGTACCTCGTCCAAGGAGACCAAGTACGTCCTGGTGCAGTGCGGCGCTCCGCAGCCGAAGCTGAACGGTGACCTCGCCAAAGCGCAGAAGATCACCGTCCCCACCACCAGGGTTGCTCTTGGATCAACGACCGAGCCGATGAAGTTCCAGATGATGAACAAGCTGGACGCCGTGATCGGAATGGCCAGCGTGGACATGGTCGGTGACCCAAAGACCCGTCAGGCCCTCAAGGACGCTCATGTCGCTGACTTCGGCGTCGGGGACGGCACCACTGAGGTCAACACCGAGAAGCTGGCCGCCCTACGTCCTGATCTGTTCATCATCAGCGGCCACGACGACCCCAGCAAGTTTGCCAAGGTCAGGGAGATGGGCACACCGGTCGTCGCCGAGCCCGACTTCCTCGAGAACACCCCGCTGGGACGGGCCGAGTGGATCAAGTACGACGCCCTCTTTGTCAATGCGGAGAAGGTCGCCAATGAGAAGTACGACGAGATCGCCAAGAAGTACCACGAGACGGCCCAGCTCACCTCCAAGGTCAAGACGCGACCCATCGTGCTCTACGGCTCCCAGTTCAAGGGGGTCTGGTACATCAAGTCCAACGAGAACTACTCCATCCAGTTCCTGCGTGACGCTGGCGGTGAGTACGTCTTCAAGGACGTCCACGGCGTGGTCTCGTCGAAGCTGGACACCGAGACGGTCCTCAAAAGGGCCCATGACGCCGACTTCTGGATCGATGGCCAGATCAATGAGTCGCAGAAGGCCTCCATCCCGACCATCGTCAAGGACGACCCGCGCATGAAGGCCCTCAAGGCGGTACGCACCGGCACCGTCTGGAACGCCGTCCTGCGTGCCGACCCGAAGCACGGCAACGACTACTGGCAGACCGGCGTCGTCCGTCCTGATCTGGTGCTGGCAGACCTGTCCGCCATCCTGCACCCTGAGCTCAGTCCGAACCATGAGTTCACCTTCTACAAGAAGGCCCCGACCAAGTGACCGCAGCACACCGGACGACGCAACGGCGGCGTGGACTGCCGCTGCCCGTCCGCTTCGCGATCCTCGGAGTGATCTTCATCCTGGTGGCGATGGCCGGGCTGACCCTGGGATCGGTGAACATTCCCCTCGACGACGTCATGACGATCATCTCCGGGGGCACCGACGTCGACCCGGTGTCCCTGACGATCGTCCAGGACGTCCGGGAGCCACGCACCATCACCGCCCTGCTGGTCGGGGCGGCCCTGGGGATTGCCGGCCTGGAGATGCAGACCCTGTTCCGCAACCCGCTGGCTGATCCTTATGTGCTCGGCATCTCCTCGGGTGCCAGCCTCGGCGTCGCCCTCGTCGTGCTCGGCACGACGTCGTCGGCGGGTGCGGCAACTTTCGCCTCCGGACTGGGCATCGGTCCCGATCTGTTGATCATGGTTGCCGCCGCGCTGGGGGCGGCAGTCGTGCTGTTCATCGTCATGCTGGCCGGCCGGTTCATCCACTCCTCGACGATCCTGTTGCTGCTCGGCGTCATGATCGGCTACTTCGTGTCCTCCGGGGTCACCGTCCTGCTGTCACGAGCCAGTCCTGAACTCGTCGCCCAGTACACCCGCTGGCAGTTCGGCAGCTACCACGGCGTGACATGGGAGAACCTCAAGGCGATGGCTCCGATCATGGTCATCATGATCCTGGCCAGCATGCTGCTCGCCAAACCGCTCAACGCCTTGTTGCTGGGAGAACGGTATGCCCAGACGATGGGGATGAACCTCAAGGTGGTGCGCGCCCTGTTGGTGGCGAGCACCGCCATCCTCGCCGGTGCCGCCACCGCGTTCTGCGGGCCGATCAGTTTCCTGGGCATCGCGATCCCACATCTGACGCGTGGGGTGCTTGGGAGGGCCGATCATCGTCATCTGCTGCCCGGATGCATCCTCACCGGCGGTTCCCTTGCGTTGATGGCCGACATCCTGGCGCAGTTGCCCGGCGACGACGTGCTGCCCGTCAACGCCGTCAACGCGGTGTTCGGGGCGCCGGTCGTCATGGTCATCCTGGTGCGCTGGTATCGAGAGGCGGAGGCGACATGACCGGTCTCACACTGTCGAACCTGACGGTCGGGTACCGTTCGGGCCGCCACGTCACGACGGTGCTGTCGGGGGTGACAGGGTCGTTGGAGGCCGGTCGAATGATCGGGCTGGTCGGCCCCAACGGGGCCGGCAAGTCAACCCTGCTGCGGTCGGTGGCCGGCTTGCAGCCCGTTCTGGGTGGCGAGGTATCCCTCAATGGCACATCGACGTCAAAGATGTCTCGCCGTCAGATCGCCCAGACCCTCTCCACGGTGCTGACCGACCGGGTCTCGGTCGCCCGCCTCACCTCCAGGGATGTCGTCTCGCTGGGACGTCACCCCCATTCCGGAATCGGAGGTCGGCTGCGCCCCCATGATCAGGCCGTCATCGACGAGTCCTTGGCGGCGGTGGGGGCCACCGAGTTGGCCGAGGACTTCGTCGGCGAGTTGTCGGACGGACAGCGTCAGCGGGTCATGGTGGCTCGGGCACTGGCCCAGGAGCCGTCCGTCCTGCTGCTCGACGAGCCAACCTCCTTCCTCGATCCGCCGGGCCGTATCGCCCTGCTCGGAATGCTACGCGAGGTGTGCACGGCGAGGGACATCGCCGTCGTGGTGTGCAGCCACGACATCGAGCCGGTGATGCGTTACGCCGACACCCTGTGGGTGGCTGGGCACGGCACTGACGTGACGATCGGCGCCCCGGAGGACCTGGCCCGTACCGGCGCCCTCGAGGAGGCCTTCCGCACCGAGGGGATCACCTTCGACCTCCACACCCTCACTTTCTGGCAGTCCGACGACGGATGCCCCACGGCGCGGGTTGTGGGGTCAGGGGTGGATGCCGACCTTGCTCATCACACCTTGGCACGATCCGGATACCGGGTGGTCCAGGACCCTGCGGACGCCAGCGTCACGGTGAGCGTGACCAACGGTGGCTGGGTGGTGGATGACCGCGTCGTGCCAACCCTGTCACAACTCCATGATCACCTCGTCGGACGTCAACAGGAGGTCAGCAGGTCATGACTGTCCGCTACCTCGTGCTGTGGCCCACCGCCGCCTGCGACCTTGCCTGCCCCTACTGCTACCGCCGGGAGCGCCGGGGCGGTCGGATGCCGACCGAGGTCGCCGATGCCTCCCTGGATCTTCTCGCCGAGGGGGTTCGTACGACCGGCCAGCCGGCCCATGTTCAGTTGGCCGGTGGTGAGCCCACCCTGGTGCCCTCCCTCATCGAGCACGTCGCCGAGAGAGTTGCAGGCATCCGAGGTGGACGGGTCACCTGTGGCATCCAGACCAACGCAGCACACCTCGACGACGAGATCATTGCCATGTTCACACACCGTGGCGTACGTGTCGGGGTGAGCGTCGACGGTCCACCGCAGGTGCAGGAGAGAGCCCGCGGTTCGGCGGCCCCGACCTTCCGGGGTCTGCTCGCCCTGGCCCGAGCCGACATCCCGGTACGAGTGACGACGGTGCTCTCGGCCCTCAACGTCGACCACCTCGACGAATTGGCCGTCACCCTGGGGGGACTGCCCAATGTCACCGGGTTCGGCCTCGACCCACTGGTGGGGATCGGCAGCGCGGCGGGCAGAGGCGATCTCGTTCCCTCCGATGACGCCGTCGTCGGAGGGATCACCGCCCTGTACCGACGCCTGATCCAGGTCAACGCGATGCGGGCGAGACCCCTGGTCTGGCGGGAACTGGAGACCGTCCGAGCTGCTATGCATCGCTCCCCGGCGAACACACCCACCACCGTCGATCCCTCCGGTCGCACCCTGCTTCCGCTGTCGGTGTCCAACCATCCCTACTGCCACGCAGCTGTCGGGGAATCCATGGCGGTGGCCCCGGACGGCGGCGTCTACCCCTGCTCCCAGTCCGTCGGGGACCCGGCATCCCGGGCCGGAACCGTCCCCGACGTCGACTGGGACCGCCTCAAACACCGTTTCTCCCAGGACGTCCACACTTTGCGCGGACCATGCCATCGCTGCGCCCTGGCTGGCCGCTGTCCCGGCGACTGCCCCTCCCGGGTCGAGGCCAACACCCTCGCCGACCCGGAGCAGGCTCGCACCCCACTCACCTGCCTCATCGACGACGCCCTCGCCCGTCTGGAGACCGCATCATGACCACCTTGTGTTTCTTCTCAGCCACCGGAGGCGAACTCACCCTCGTCAGTCAGGCCATCTCACGGATGAGGGCTGACGGCCTCGACGTCACCCTCTTCGGCCGCACCAAGGAGCAACTCATCGATCCGGAGCTGTCCCGCGCCTTCGCTCGATCAGCTGCTCGCAGCGACGCCGTCGTACTGAGTCTCCACGGCGGGACGGGGTCCTGCCCGGCGTGGTCGGACCTGGTCGAGGCATGGCAGGACCGTCGCGACTCCGGACTGTCGCTGCCGTGGATCCACATCCAACCCACCTCCGGTGACGACGACGGCCTGCTCGCCGCCCAGAAATGGGCCAGCGGCCTCGCCGACGGCACCTGGAAAGGGCTCATCGGTCTGCTGGGGATGAGCGGTCCGGACAACGTCGAGGCGGCGCTACGAGTCCTCGCCGACCGGGTGACGGGTGGGAACGTGCCCGTCCCCGAGGTCGTCCGTGCCCCCACCGAGGGAATCTGGCATCCGCGTCACGGCCTGTTCACGAGCTTGGCCGATTACCAGCACCACCTGAACCCCGACCGTCCCACCATCGGGATCACCTTCCCGCGCAGCTACTGGTTGGAGCACGACACCGCGCACATCCGGGCCCTCGTCGAGGCCGTCGAGGAGCTTGGCGCCAACACCGTCCCCTTCTTCTGCCTGCGTCTGCCCGACTCCCGGCGCGGGAACATGGGTATGGCCCAAACTTTGGAGACCCTGCTGCACGACGAGAAGGGCAACCGGATCATCGACACCCTCGTCGACGTCCACGGGATGTCGATGACGGCCGGCGTCCCCGCCAATGCCAACGCCTACCCGAACCTGGGCGTCAGTGTGCTGCATGCCCTCACCTCCTATGCACCGCGGGCCGTGTGGGAGGCCACCGCCCAGGGCATGGGGTCGATGGACATCGCCACCCAGGCCGCCCAACCGGAGCTCGACGGCGCCCTCATCACCAAGTTCCTCGCCACCCGGGAAACCGACGAGGTCGACGAACTCACCGGAGCCATCGTTCCTCGCATGATCCCGGTCCCGGGACGCCCCGAGGCGATGGCCGAGCTGGCTCTGTCCTGGGCTCGCCTGGCCCGCACCCCGGCCAACCAGCGCAAGGTCGCGATCGTCTTCCACCACCACCCGCCACGCAACGACCGCATCGGCTGTGCGACGGGGCTGGACACCTTCGAGTCAGTGCGCCAACTGCTCATCCGGATGGCCGATGAGGGGTACGACGTCCCGGAACAGTTCGACCATGCCGACGACATCGCCCAGGTGCTGCTGTCCTGCCTGACCTGCGACCAGCGCTGGCTTACTCCCGAACAGATGCACGACCGCGCCGAGGCCCACGCCGATCTGGAGACTTCCCGCCCCTGGTACCGGGCACTGCCGGAGTCCGTACGGGAGTGCATGGACCGCAACTGGGGGCCGCACCCAGGAACCCTCTTCGTCCACGACGACGAGTTCTCCTTCGCCGGTCACCTCGACGGCAACGTGCTGCTGACGATTCAGCCGCCGCGCGGGAACTTCGAGGCCGTCACGGATTCCGTCATCCACGACCCGGTGTTGCCTCCCCCGCACCACTACCTGGCCCACTACCGCTGGATCCGTGACGTCTTCAAGGCCGACGCCGTCATCCACGTCGGCACCCACGGCAGCCTGGAATGGCTTCCCGGCAAGGGGCTGGGCCTGTCCGAGGAGTGCTACCCGGAACTCGCCTTGGACCGGTTGGTCAACATCTACCCGTACATCATCAACAATCCCGGCGAGGGCACCCAAGCCAAGAGACGCAGCGCCGCCGCCCTCGTCGACCACCTCACCCCTCCCATGCGTCAGGCAGGTCTGTACGACTCCACCGCCGAGATCGACCGGATCCTGCGCGAACACGCCGGGGCGGAGTCACAGAGCCCGCAGCGCGCCCGTCTCGTCGCCGAACAGGTGTGGGGCGCCGTCGTGGAGGCCGGTCTGGACACTGATCTGGGGCTGGCCCCCGAGGACGTCGACACCGACCCCGTCCAGCTGCTCGACAAGGTCCATCACCACCTGCTCGAGCTGCAGGACCGCGAGATCTCCGACGGTCTGCACGTGCTCGGACAGCTCGTCGCCGACCAGGACGACCCCGCCGCGGCCGAGGTGGAGTACGTCGCCCAGTTGACCCGTCAGTCCAACGGCCACGTGCCGTCCCTGCGGGAAGCGGTGCTGGACGCCTGGGGGACGAGTCTCGACGAGGTCAGCGCGAAGGCTGGCGAGCCGGTCACCGTCACCGCCGACCTGCCGGATGGCCTGACCGGACGCGGGATCATGGAAGCTGCCCACCAGCAGTGTGTCGACCTGCTGGCCCCGGTCATCGCCTGTCACCACGGCGGATGCTTCGACGCCGACAAGGCCCGAGACCTGGCGGTCCAGATGAGTCTCGAACAACTCGGCACCGAACGCGGGGACGTCGTCGAGACCCTCACCTGGGTCATCACCGACCTCATGCCGCGTCTGGACGCCACCCGGGACGAGATCGAGTCGATCATGACGGCTCTGGACGGCGGATTCGTGTCCCCGGGGCAGTCGGGGGCACCCAGCCGGGGTAACGCCCACATCCTGCCGACCGGCCGGAACTTCTTCTCCCTGGATCCCGAGGCCATGCCGACACCAACCGGATGGCTGGAAGGGGTCGAGCTGGCCGACCAGTTGCTCGCCGGGTACGCCGAAGCCCACCCCGACCAGCCCTGGCCGCGCACCGTCGGGGTCGTGGTGTGGGGAACGGCCAACATGCGCAGCGGCGGGGCCGACATCGCCGAGATCCTGTACCTCATGGGGGTGCGTCCGATCTGGGAGTCATCGGGCCTTGTCAGTGGGTTGCAGATCATCGACCCGGTCGAGCTGGGGCGTCCTCGCATCGACGTCTCCCCGCGCATCTCGGGGCTCTTCCGGGACGCCCTCCCCAACCTCGTCGAGATGGTCGACCGGGCGGTCCGGATGGTCGCCGCCCTGCCCGAGGCTGACGACGACAACATGTTGCGCGCCCACGTCGAGGCTGACGTCGCCGACATGACAGCCCGCGGAATCGACGTCGAGCAGGCCCGTCGCAAGGCCACCTTGCGGATCTTCGGTTGCCCGCCCGGCGGTTACGGTGCCGGTGTGGAGGAACTCATCGAGACCAAGGCATGGCAGGACAAGGCAGATCTGGGCCGGGCCTACATCGCAGCCTCCTCCCACGCCTACGGTGAAGGGGTGTTCGGAGACGTCGAGACGGAGAGATTCACCGCTGCCCTGTCTCGGATGGATGTCACCGTCAAGAATGAGGACACCCGCGAGTACGACATGCTCAGCTGCACCGATTTCTACAACTACTACGGCGGACTCATCGCTGCTGCGACGACGGTGCGGGGTGAGGCACCGTCGTCCTTCGTGGGGGATTCCTCGGATCCATCCCGGATCGCCACCCGGACGACCACCGAGGAGGCCCGGCTCATCCTGAGGTCCCGGATCCTCAACCCGTCGTGGATCTCAGGTCTGCAGCGTCACGGGTACAAGGGAGCGGGTGACCTGTCCAAGGTTCTCGACATCCTCATCGGCTGGGACGCCACCGCCGATGTCGTCGACGACGGCCTGTGGGAGAAGGTGGCGCGTCGTTACGCCCTCGACCCCGCCATGCAGGAATGGTTCCGAGAGGTCAACCCACATGCCCTGCACAACATTGTCGACAAGCTTCTCGACGCCGCTCAGCGCAAGGTCTGGGAGGCCGACCCGATCACCGTCGAGGAGCTGCAGGACACCTATGCCGACATCGAGGGAACCATCGAGGAGGTTTCCGACGACCCGCACCAGTCCGCTGCTCCGACGCCCACTGCGTCAGTCACCGCCGACGGCGGACTCGACCTGGCCGGGCTGGGGTTGGCCTGATGACCTACCCTTTCACCGCCATCGTCGGACAGGACGAGACGAAACTTGCCCTGCTGTTGTGCGCGGTCAACCCCCGTATTGGCGGGGTCGTCCTCAGTGGTGAGAAGGGAACGGCCAAGTCGACGGTGGTCCGTGGTCTGGCGGAACTGCTGCCGAGTCAGGTGATGAGGACGTTGGCCCTGGGCGCCACCGAGGATCGCCTCGTCGGAGGACTCGACCTGGAGGCCACCCTGACGTCGGGCCGGCCGGTGCTCCAGCCGGGTCTGCTGAGCGAGGTCGACGGCGGGGTGCTCTACGTCGACGAGGTCAACCTCCTCGACGACCACCTCGTCGACCTCGTCATCGACGCGTGCGCCGGAACCGTCCGGGTCGAGCGCGAGGGGCTGAAAGCTGCCCTGGCAAGCCGTTTCGTCCTGATCGGAACGATGAACCCGGAGGAGGGAGCGCTGCGACCCCAGTTGCTCGACCGGTTCGGACTGTGCGTCGAGGTACACGGCGAGGCGGACCCGGAGGCCCGTGCAGAGATCATTCGGCGTCGTCTCCGTCACGACGCCGACCCCGCTGCTTTCCTCTCGACGTGGCGGGAGGAGCAAGGTCGTCAGGCTGATGTCATCGAACGGGCCCGCGGAATGGTCAACGGGGAGCGCCTCGACAACGTCGTCACCGAACTCATCTCCTCACTGTGCCGGCAAAACCACGTCGCCGGCCACCGGGCCGACATCGTCATGGCGGAGGCCACCCGAGCCCACGCCGCCCTGGCCGGCCGCGGGGTCGCCACCGAGGACGACGTGCTTGCGGTCAGCGAGATGGTGCTGCGGCATCGCCGCCGCGACGAGACCCCGTCGGACCCGCCACCGCCACCGGAACCGCCACAGCAGGAGCAGTCCGAGGACCAGCAGCCCAACCAACCAGATCAACGGCCTGATCAGCCCGACCCTGGCCCCAGCGACGATGTGGAGAACGGGTCGCAGGACGAGGATGATGCTCCCCCAACCAGTAGTCAGGACGACCAGCAACCCGATGACCACGCAGATCCTGATGACCAGACCGACCAGCCGAACCAACAGCCCAACCCCGGGGAACAGGTCGCTGCCATCGGAGATCCTTTCGCCATTCGGCCTCTGGAACCCGGTCAGGATCGTCTGGCGCGCCGCGCCTCCGGACGACGCCTGCGTACCCGCAGCAAGGATCGACGCGGTCGTTACATCTCGGCCCGCCTCACGACCGTCCCCGACGACCTTGCCCTGGACGCCACCCTGCGTGCCGCCGCGGTGCACCAGAGGTCACGCCGAGCCGACCCGAATCGCCCCGCGATGGCGGTCCACGTCGAGCCGGTTGACTGGCGGGCCAAGGTGAGGACCGGACGGTCGGCCTCCTGCGTCATCCTCGTCGTCGACGCCTCCGGGTCGATGGGGTCACGGGGCCGGATGACCGCCTCCAAGGGGGCCATCCTCTCCCTGCTGCTCGACGCCTACGTCAAGCGTGACCGGGTCTGCCTCATCGGTTTCCGCCGCGACCGGGCCGAGGTGCTCGTCCCGGTGACCTCCTCGGTGGAGGTCGCCCAACGCGGCCTGGCCGAGCTTCCCGTCGGCGGTCGCACTCCTCTGGCGGCTGGGCTCGTGACGGCCTGCGAGGTCGTCCGGCCCCTGCTGCTCAAGGACCCCGGTCTGCGTCCGCTGTTGGTGCTCGTCACCGACGGACGCGGCAACGTCGATCTGGACGGCAAACCCAACTCCCGCGCCACCGACGAAGCCCTCAAGGTGGCGGACGAGATCGGTGCCGACCGGCGTCTCAGCTGGGTCGTCATCGACACCGAAGACCCCCGCGGCATCCAACTGTCCAGGGCCAACGACATCGCGATGGCCCTGGGCGGACCCTGCCTGCGCATCGACGACCTACGTGCCGACGACCTCGTGAACGTCGTCTCCCAACTCGACCCGACCCAACCCCGAAAGGACCGCTGACATGGCACAACGCCCCGTCTACCCCTTCTGCGCCATCGTCGGACAGGAGGAGATGAAGCTGGCCCTCATCCTCGCCTCGATCAGCCCCGATCTGTCCGGGGTACTCATCCGCGGCGAGAAGGGAACCGCGAAGTCCACGGCGGTGCGTGGCCTGGCAGCCCTGCTCCCGGAGCACCAGGAGGTTCCCGGGGCCTACCACCTGTCCCCCGAGGAGTATCCGGTCCACGCTACCGAGCTCGGGCTGCCCGAGACCATACCCGAGCCGCGCACCGTCCGGGTGCCCGTGGTCGAGCTGCCGGTGGGAGCCACCGAGGACCGCGTCACCGGAACCCTCGACATGGAGACGGCCCTGCGCGAGGGGCGACGCCGCTTCGAGCCCGGTCTGCTGGCCGCGGCCCACCGCGCGATCCTCTACGTCGACGAGGTCAACCTCCTCGACGACCACATCGTCGACCTGCTGCTGGACTCGGCCGCGATGGGGGTCAACACCGTCGAGCGCGAGGGCGTCAGCGTGACCCATCCGGCGCGATTCACTCTGGTCGGCACCATGAACCCCGAGGAGGGAGAACTGCGTCCCCAACTGCTCGACCGGTTCGGACTGTGCGTCACCGTCGGAGGTGAGGACGACCCCGAGAAGCGCATCGAGGTCATCCGGCGCCGTCTGGCCTTCGAGGACGATCCGACCGGCTTCTCACGCAAGTGGGAACAGGAAGGTCACGAGACCAGCAAGAGGATCGGACGGGCCACCGAGCTCGTCAAGGAGGTACAGATCGACGACGAGACCCTCATGACGGTCGCCCGCACCTGCATCAACGCCCATGTCGACGGCCACCGGGCCGACATCATGATGGTGAGGGCCGCACGCACCCTGGCGGCGTGGAACGGACGCACCGAGATCACCACCGACGACCTCACCCAGTCCGCCCGGCTCGTCCTGCCACACCGCATGAGGCGGCGTCCCCTCGAGTCGGTCGGCGGTCCGGGAGCAGCGTGATACGTACTCCCCGTCGGCACTGGCAGCCGAGGCTGAGTTGGCTTCCACACATCCCCAGACAGACCCCGCCGCCCATCGACGTCCCTCTCATCGACCTCGACGAGGTCCACGACGGGCGGGCCGTGGTGCGTCAGATGTCTCACGACGGGAAGCGGTGGCTGCTGCCGGGGTCGATCGCCTCAGCCTTCGTCAGCCTGGTCAACATCGGGGTGCCGATGGCCCTCGGCCGCGCCATTGATGACGGAGTGGTCGCGGCCAATGCTGCTGCCCTTGCCGGCTGGCTGACCCTGGTTGCGCTGGCCTACGTGGTCCGTGCGGTGGCCCAGACGGTGCGGATGCAGACCAATGTCGGGGCCGGGCTGGCCGAGCACGACCTCCGTGTCCAGGCCCTCGATCGGATCACTGCTCCGGGGGGAATAGGTGGGACGTCCCGTCTTCCCGGTGATCTTCTCGCCGTCGTCGTCACCGACGTCCGGGCGGTGTCGCGAGCCTTCATCGCCCTGACCTCGATCCCCGGCAACGCCGTCACCCTGCTCGGTTCCCTCGTCGCGATGGCTCTCATCAACGGGTGGTTGGCACTGGCGACGGTGTGCATCGTCCCGCTGCTCATCCTGTTGTCGGTCAAGGGGGTCGCCCCGGTCAAGCGCAGCACCCGCCGAGAGCGGCGGGCCGAGGCCGCGGTGGCCGGGTCCGCAGCCGATCTCACCAGCGGGCTGCGCGTCATCCAGGGACTGTCGGCCGAGCACCGCGCCACCGAGAGATTCCGCGCGGCGAGTCGGGAGGGGCTGGCGGCCACCCTGCGCAACCGTCGGATCAAGGGGGTCTACACCGGCACCATCAACGCCTCGGTCGGCGTGTTCATCACCGCCCTTACGGTGCTGGCCGGGTGGCTCGCCCTCACGGGTCACATCAGCGTCGGGCAGCTCGTCACCGTGGTGGGTCTGGCGCAGACCCTTGGGCCGCCGCTACGAGCCCTGGGCGTCGACGCCGCAACGATGCTATCCAGCGCCAACGCCTCCGGGGACAGGCTCTGCGAGCTGCGTGACAGCCCTGCGGCCTGGCCGGTCCATCCCGACGACGGGGCCCGCACCACTCCCGGAGACGGCCCGGTCTGGCTACGGGTTCCAGTCGAGGAGCCGGACTTCTGTCTGGACGTCCCGGCCGGGACACACCTGGGGATCGTCGCCCCGCAGCAAGTCTGCGACGCACTGGCTGACGCCATCGACCACGGGCCGAAAACCCTGCTCAACGGGGTGCCGGCCAGTCGTCTCAACCCGTCCCAGCGACGTCGTCTGGTCCTGGTGGCTCCACGCGCCCCGGAACTCTTCGACGACACCGCGCGGGCCAACATCGTGCTGGATCGCCAGACGACGGTTGCCAAACTCAATGCTGTCGTCAACGCCGCCGCCCTGGACGCCGTCGCGAAAGCGCTGCCGCGCGGTCTGGAGACCGAGGTCGGGGAGGGCGGACGCCATGTCTCCGGAGGTCAGCGTCAGCGCCTGGCCCTGGCGCGAGCCCTGCTGCACTCCCCTGACGGTCTGGTGCTGATCGATCCCACCACCAGCATCGACGCCGCCACGACCGCCACCATCGCTGAACGGCTGCAGGAGTTGCGGCGGGGACGCACCACCGTCATCGCCACCACGTCCCCGGCCCTGCTGGACTGCATGGATGAGGTCGTCATGCTCGACGGTGACGGCCACGAAGTCGCCCGCGCTCCACATCGCGAATTGCTGACCCGCGAGGATTACCGGGGGATGTTGTCATGAGCACTCCTCGTTGGCTGCCACTCGCCTCTGTCGCCCAGGTTCGTCACGAGGTCCACCGGGCGGCACGCGGCGTGCGCGGGTACTTCGTCGGCGCGATCGTGGTCATCACGGCGGCGGCCCTGCTGGACCTGGCTGTACCGATGGCGACCGGATGGATCATCGACGCCGCTCGGGCCCGCCGTTCGCCCTCGTCCCTGCTCTCCCCGGCCCTCGTCATGGCCGGCGCGGTGATCGGGTCGGGAATCTGCAACGGCGTCGCCCAGGCACTGACGCCGTCCTTCTTCACGACTATCGTCACCCGGTTGCGGGAGTCGATGATCCGGGCCGGCCTGGGGCTGGACCAGCAGCGGGTGGAGCGGGCGGGTACCGCCGACCTAGTCTCACGCGCGTCCGACGACGTCCAAGCGGTACGCGACGCGGCGAATGGCGCCCTTCCGCGCCTTGTCAACACCATGATCATGGTGATCGTGTCAGTGAGTGCATTGGCCAGTCTGCATCCGGCCTTCTTCATCCCGGTGCTCCTCGCCGCCGTGCTCTACGGCCTGGCCATCCGGGAGTTCCTGCGGACTGCCCCGCCCGTGTATCGCGCTGAGAGGCGGGCCTCGACAACCCAGTCCCAGCACATCCTCTCGACCATCCACGGCCTTGACGTGGTGCGGGCCTTTGGGCTGGAGAATCTGCGTATTCGGACGGTGGCGGGCGGATCCTGGCAGGCCATCCGCTGGAACCTGCGCGGACGGTTCCTCGGGAACAGGCTCGTCATCAGACTGCTGGCCGGTGAGGCCGTGGCGACCATCGGCGTCGCCTGGACGGGATACCTACTCGTCACCAGCAACAAGCTCAGCGTCGGTGCGGCGGCGACGGCAGTCCTGGTGCTGCTGAGGCTGTTCTCCCCGGTACGGTTCCTGCTGATGTTCCTCAACAACCTGCAGGCTGCCTGGGTATGCCTGCAGCGGGTAGTGGGTGTGATCCACGCCCGTCACGAGGAACCGACCGTCGTCGAGCACACCCACCAGGGCCCGTCGTCGGTTCACGTGGAGGGGCTGAGTTTCGGCTATCAGGACGGTCCGGACGTGCTGCACGAGGTGAGCTTGGACATTCCTGCCGGGCACACCATGGTTCTCGTCGGGGAATCCGGTGCTGGCAAGTCGACCCTGGCAGCGCTCGTGGCAGGGTTGCTGGAACCTCGGGCTGGTGAGGTCGTCATGTCCCCAAGCCAGGCTCGAACCGTGCTCATCAGCCAGGAGATCCACACCTTCTCGGGCAGTCTTCTCGACGACGTCGCCCTGGGGTTGCCGGCATCGGCCGACGACTGGCCCGATGACCAGGTTCGCGATGCAGTGCTGAAGGCTCTGGAGCAGGTCGGTGCCGACTGGGTTGGGGCATTGCCCGATGGCGTCGACACTGTGGTGGGACGGTTGGGAACTCGACTCTCCCCGACCCAGGCTCAACAGGTGGCGCTGGCACGGGCCTTGCTGGCCGATCCCCCGGTCATCATCTTGGACGAGGCGACGGCCGAGGCCGGAAGTTCGGGAGCGGCTGCCCTCGACCGAGCCGCCGCCGAGGCGGTCAAGGGACGCACGGCCCTGGTGGTGGCTCACCGACTGTCCCAGGTGGCCATGGCTGACGAGGTCGCGGTCATGGAGGACGGGCGGATCGTGGAGGTCGGGCCTCCTGACCACCTGCGCCGTGGGGACGGGCCCTTCGCCCGCCTGTGGCAGGTGTGGTCGAGCCAGCACTGAGCCGCTGCCGAGCATGCACCTGCGCCACCGTCTGACAGCTGCGCCACCGAATGCCACCTGCGCCCTGAAAGCCCGGCGGCTGGCGTGGCCGAAAAGAAATGGTACCCGGGGAACCGCAAATTCCCCGGGGACCACCTGTGAGTCACAGTGGCGTCACATCGTGGATTCGACCCTGTCGGCGATACCAGCGTCGATATTGCGCCAATAGGTCAGGGTGTTGCCGATGACCGGCTCCTCCATGTCGAAGTTCGTCAGCAGATCGACGAGGGTCTCCACCAGCTCGTCGCGCTCCTGCTCGGAGAAGACGTCGTGGACCAAGGTGTGGGCCTGGCCGAAGTCGTCGTCCTCGGAGTGAAGGGTCTGAGCGGCACGAACGAGCTCGCCGTCGGTCTCCCAGGTGACCTCCGACCCGGCACGGTAGCCGGTGGCGTGGTCGCGACCGTAGGAGTTCGGGGCGTAGGTCGGGGCCGAGCCGGCATGCTCGTAGGTCATTTGGCCGTCGAAGGTGTACTGATTCGTCGCGACGGTCGGACGGTTCACGGGAAGCTGCTCGTAGTTGACGCCCAGACGGTTGCGGGCGGCATCGTTGTAGGCGAAGGCGCGGCTCAACAACATACGGTCGGGCGAGAGGCCGGTGCCCTCGACGGTGTTGGACGGGGAGAAGGCCGCCTGCTCGATCTCGGCGAAGAAGTTCTCCGGGTTGCGGTCCAGGGTGAACCTGCCGATGGTGTGCAGCGGATAGTCCTTGTGTGGCCACACCTTGGTGATGTCGAAGGGATTAAAGCGGTAGTCCTTGGCATCGTCGTAGGGCATCAACTGCACCTTGACGGTCCAAGACGGGTGATCGCCGTCAGCAATGTGATTGAACAGATCCTCGCGGTGGAGGTCCGGGTGATCCCCGACGACGGCCTTGGCCTGATCGGCGGTCATGGTGTGGACGCCCTGGTCGCTAATGAAGTGGTACTTCACCCAGGTGATCTTCCCCTCGGCGTTCACCCACGAGTAGGTGTGCGAGGAGTAGCCGTTCATGGTGCGGTAGCTGAGCGGAATGCCTCGCGGGCCCATGAGGTAGGCGACCTGGTGGGCCGACTCCGGGGAGAGGCTCCAGTAGTCGTACATCATGTTGGGGCTGCGCAGGCCAGAGTTTGGCAGGCGCTTCTGTGAGCGAATGAAGTGGGGGAACTTCATCGGGTCGCGCATGAAGAACACCGGGGTGTTGTTGCCAACCATGTCGAAGTTGCCTTCGTCGGTGTAGAACTTCAGCGAGAATCCACGGACGTCACGCCACGTGTCGGGGCTACCGAGTTCACCGGCGACCGTGGAGAAACGAGCCAGCATCGGGGTTTCCTTGCCCTTCTGCAGGAAGCCGGCCTTGGTGTACTCCGAGACGTCAGCGGTGGTCTCGAAGTGTCCGAAGGCCCCCGATCCCTTGGCGTGCGGCTTGCGCTCGGGGATGTTCTCGCGGTTGAAATGGGCCAGGGTGTCAATCAGGTGGGCGTCGTGCAGCAGCACTGGGCCGTCGGCACCGACGGTCAGGGAGTATTCGTCGCTGGGCGCGGGGGAACCGTTCGTATTAGTTGACGGCTTACTGGGATCAATGGGCATGACGACTTCTCCGTACGGGTTGAGTGATCGTCTCCACACTGCCCCTTGACGCGGTCGCTTCCAAGCAGATGACGCCATCCGTGAAAGCACCTGCGAAGGCCCTGGCAATAGGGCCGCAGTTGCCCGACGATGGGAGTATGAGCGACACTATCGTCACCAAGAACGACCAACAGTCACGCTACGAGGCTCATATCGACGGTGAGTTCGCCGGATTCGCGGATTTTCGACGCGACGGCGACATCGTCGTCATGCCTCACACCGAGGTCTTCGACGCCTTCGGCGGCAAGGGAGTCGGCAGTGCCCTGGCCCGATCTGCCCTCGACGACATCGCCTCCCAGAACCTGACGGTACGACCGGACTGCACCTTCATCAGGGGATGGCTGGACAAGCACCCCGATCACCCGGTGAACGTTATCTAAAGGTGTGTGGGTGGGACCAAGCCTTTTCCAAGACTCAGCCCCCACACGCTCTCACACTGGAGACTTCGACGGATTGTGCAAGGGCGGCATTCATCCGACTGCGAGCATCATCGCGTGTCAGCGACGCTCAGACACGAATGTCCGGGGATCCTCCGGGAGACCGCGGTCGCTCGGCTCGTATGTGCGTCCTGAGTATCGAGGGTGCAGGAAGTTCTGGGTCGACATGATCTCATCCAGCTTTTCCTCCGGAATTAGGCCGCGTTCGAGGACGACATCACGAACTGATTTTCCGGTACGGGCAGCCTCCTCGCCAATGAGATCACCCTGATGGTGTCCAATCACATCGTTCAGGTAGGTCACAATGCCGATGGAATTGGTGACATACTTTCGGCACCGTTCCGCATTTGCGGTAATTCCGTCAATGCACTTGCTACGCAAGGTGTCGCAGGCATTGATCAGAAGGTGGATCGACTCGAACATTGCTTGCGCCAGGGCCGGTTCCATCACATTGAGTTCCAGCTGACCAGCTTCGGCAGCAAAGCAGACGGTGACATCGTTTCCGAATACCTTGAAACAGATCTGGTTAACAACCTCAGGAATGACCGGATTCACCTTCGCCGGCATAATGGACGATCCTGCCTGCATCTCTGGAAGGTTGATTTCCTTGAGTCCAGCCCTTGGCCCAGACGAGAGCAGTCGCAAATCGTTGCAAATCTTGGAGATCTTCGCCGCTAGGCGTTTGATGATGGAATGGACAGCAATGTAGGCGCCGTTGTCGTAGGACGATTCCATGAGGTTAGTGGAGGGATGAATCGGGTACCCGGTCACCTTGGCCAGCTTCTCTGCGGCAAGTTCGGCATATCCGTCTGGGGTGTTGATCCGAGTGCCGATGGCAGTGCCGCCCAGGTTGACCTCTACGAGAAGATCGCTTCCGGCATCAAGCCGGTCCAGTTCAGCACGGATATTGTGCGCGTACCCGTCAAACTCCTCACCCAGAGTCATGGGAACAGCATCCTGCAACTGGGTGCGTCCCATCTTCAGTACATCGGCAAATTCCTTGGCCTTGGCATCGAAACTATCTGCAAGGTCGGCGACGGCTCGTTTCAGCCCCTCCAGCAGGGCGTACACCCCGAGCCGGAACCCAGTGGGGTAGGCGTCATTGGTCGACTGGGACTTGTTGACGTCATCGTTGGGATGGATGACGTCATAGGTACCCTTCGGGTATCCCAACATTTCGAGAGCCAAGTCGGCGACGACCTCGTTGGTGTTCATGTTGATCGAGGTTCCCGCTCCTTCTTGGAAGGAATCGGTCGGGAATTGGCCCATGCAGCGCCCATCATCCAAGATCGCATCGCATGCGGCGACGATGGCGTCAGCGACATCACTCGGCAGAACCTTCAACTGCTTGTTCGTCAGATCTGCTGCCTTCTTCACCTGAACCATCCCACGAATGAAGTCAGGCTCGTCGTTCATGCATCCGCGTCACATTTGGAAATTCTCTAGAGCACGCAATGTATGGATTCCATAGTAGTACTAATTCGAGATTTCCCGTTTCCCAAGAAGGTCCTCTTCGATCCGCCCCCAGTCACCTTTACTCCTAACCAGGATATTATTTTCATCTAGACTCACATGCCCATCCTTCGACACCATATATAATAATTGGAGTCATTGAAGGCAAGGAACTAATTTCACGCAAGTCAGGAAAATGACACTACACAGATACATGGATTAGTCATCATTTCAAATATGACACAACCGCAAATCGCAAATTAGCACAGACCTAGTAGTGATATGTCCACCTCTCTATGGACACCAAATATGTAGCATGCTAACACCCCTCCGCATGCTGGACGACCTGACTCCCGACGAGCGCAAGATCACCATGTCTGCACACCCTGAACCATGATCCCGAGAGCCCCGCTTGCTCCTGCCATCCCCGGTAGGACAAGTAGAAAAAACCTCGGCGCACGTAGTATTTTGAGGAGTCGATCATCGAAAAGAGGACTCCCCAGTGCCCACTTCCTCCGTCGGATCGCGCCGAGCCTGGCTCATGGTCGGGGCCGGAATCTCCCTGTTGGCGGGCCTTGACGGCGCCTTGTTACTTCTTGGCGTCTGGTCCCCGGTGATGTCGTCACGGCTGTCGGACTGGCACGGACCCCTCATGGTGCTCGGCTTCGTCGGCACCGTCATCTGCCTGGAACGGGCCGTCGCCCTGGGGAAGAAACCTGGCTACCTCGTCCCGTTGGTCTCGGGACTCGGCGTGGTCGCCCTCCTCGTGCCCCTCATACCTCCCCGGTTCGGCCTGGCCCTGCTCACCCTGGCGCAGTTCGGCCTGCTGGGCATATATGTCCCGCTGTGGAAACGCAGCCACGACGACGCCACCGTCATCCAGATTGCCGGCGCCTTCTGCGCCGCCGGTGCAGCCGCCCTGCTCACCTCAGGGGCCGACGTCCCTGACGTCATCGGATGGCTTGCCTGCTACCTCATCCTGACGATCTGCGGCGAGAGGCTGGAACTCTCCCGTCTGACGATGACTCGCAATCGCGCCCTCCCCGCTCTGTGTCTGACCGTCGTGGCCGCTCTCTTCGTCTCGGTCGCCAGCCCCCAGATCGGATACCGACTGCTCGGACTCGTCCTCATTGCTCTGGCGGTGTGGCTGTGCCGTAACGACGTCGCCGGCGGCGGGCTGAAGCGTGGTGGGCAGGCGGCCTACATCGGCCTGTTGCTCATGATCGGTTACCTGTGGCTCGGTCTGGCTGGTCTCATCTGGACGGTCAATGGCCTCCTCACCACCGGACGGGCCTATGACGCCGTCGTCCACTCAGTCTTCCTAGGATTCACGATGGGGATGATCCTCGGCCACGCCCCGATCATCCTCCCCGCGGTACTGCGCGTCAGACTGAACTGGACGACGTGGTTCTGGCTGCCGGCCTTCCTGCTGGAGGCCTCCCTGCTGGTGCGCATCGGCATCGGTGACGCCTTGGATCGTCCCACCGCCGTGCAGGCTGGCGGTGTCGTCAACGTCCTGAGCCTGCTGACCTTGGTGGCCGTCGTGGCTACCCATGTTCGTTCGCGAAGTCGGCCCGACACCCGTCCGAAGCCTGCAACCCCACACACGACACTCCCCCTCAGGAGGGACCATGGCTGAGATCACGTCCGCGTCGGCCGGCCGCAAACCGGACACGAACAAGCGCAGTTGGCACCGCAAGGCGTCCCGTCCGGTCTCCGGGTGGCTGGCGGCCCTGCTCATCGTGGCGATCGTGAGCCGGTGGATCCCGCAGTCGCGCTGGCTGTTGGTCCACATGGTCACCCTGGGCGTCGCGACGACCTCGATCATGGTGTGGGGCCAGTACTTCACCGAGGCGATCCTGCACAACAACCTCACCGAGGCTGATCGCAGTCGTCAGGTCTTGCGCATCCGTCTGCTGACGGCCGGCATCATCGTCACCTGTGTCGGCATGGTGGCGGACTGGCCGTGGGTGACGGTCGTAGGAGCAGTGATCGTCGGCTCGATGCTCACCTGGTACGCCTTTGACTTGGGCCATCAGGTTCGCCACGCCCTCCCCGGTCGTTTCGACTCCACGGTGAGGTTTTACTGCGCGGCCGCCTGCCTGTTGCCCCTGGGAGCGACTCTCGGCGCGATCATGGCCTTCTCCCCCGTCGAGCCGTGGCGAACCCGTCTGCTTGTCGCTCACCAGGCCCTCAACCTGCTCGGATTCGTCGGTCTGACCGTCGTCGGCACCCTCATCACCTTGTGGCCAACTGTGCTGCGCACCAAGATGCAACCCGCCCAAGATCGCCACGGCAGGTACTCCCTGTACGTCATGATGGCCGCGGTCGCCGTCACCACCGTCAGCGCCCTGTGCGGGCTGTGGTGGCTCGCTGCCGTCGGCATCACTGCCCACATCATCGGCGTCTGCATCGTACTCGGAGACCTCGTGGCCTGTGCCGTCCACAAGCCGCCGCGTGACTTCCCCGGATTCACCATGGGGGCGGCCATCTGCTGGATGCTGGTGTGGCTCGTCTGGCTGGCCTGGAAACTCGCTTCCAAGGGCACCGAGCTGCTGGCTGACGACATCTTCACCCTCTCGGTGCCCGTCATCGTCGGTTTCCTGCTCCAGCTCCTCATCGGCGCCATGAGCTACCTCATGCCGATGGTCATGGGTGGCGGGCCGAGGATCGTCCGGGCGACCAATGCCAAAATGCACGCCTTCGGAGCGCTGCGAGCCACCATCACCAATGCCGGGCTGTTGCTGTGGGTGCTCGCCATGGGTACCTGGACTCGTCGCCTCGGCATGGTGATGGCCGTCGTCGGACTGGCCACCTTCCTGCCTGCCACCGCAGCGATGGTGCGCACCGGCGTCCCCCTGCTCAAGGAGAAGGGACGCCAGATGGCGGCTCGGACGGCTACCCCTGCCGAGAAGGGAGGAACCCCTGGGGCCTCCCCCGAGAGGGCAGCCGACTCACCTGCCGCCAAGCCCACAGCCACCACATCCACCGAATCCGACGCCCCGAACCGTTCCGCCGTCACCGGCATCACGCCCAAGACCGTCGACCCGGCTCCCACCGCTCCGACTGATCGTCGCTCCTTCGTCGGGGCCTTTGCCGGTGCTGCCACCGCCCTGACGGCAGCCGCCGTTGGTCACCGACTGGACCAGAACGCGCCCACCGAGGGCACCGACGGCCCCGCTGCGGTGGTCGGGAAGGTCTCCCCCACCGGACACACCACGACGGCCAACGTCACGACCGAGGGGATGAGGTACCACCCCAGCACGATCAGCGTGCCGGCCGGTGACGAGCTCGTCGTCGAGATCACCAACAAGGATCCCAATCAGGTCCACGACCTACAGTTCGCCAATGGCGCTCATTCACCACGCCTCGACCCGGGGGCCCATGCCACTGTCAAGGCGGGAGTCATCACCGGCCCGACCGAGGGCTGGTGCACCATCGTCGGCCACAAGTCGATGGGCATGGTGCTCAAGGTCCAGGTCAATGGCATGCCAGGAGGTGCCGAGCACGACGACCACATGGGTTCGGCCGATCCTCGCCGCAAGATCGACCTCACCAAGGCTCCTGGCAGGGGATTCACGACCCGTGACGCCGTCGTCCCCCCACTGCTGGCCGGACGCGTCCACACGATGACCTTGACCGCGAAGGAATCCGTGCAGGAGATCGCCCCGGGGACGACCATCGACGCCATGACCTACAACGGTCGCTACATGGCACCGGTCATCCACGCCCGAATCGGCGACGAGATGCGGGTACACCTGGTCAACAGGGGGACGATGGGTCACTCCCTGGACTTCCACGCCGGTACCGTCTCCCCCGACGAGGTGATGCGCACCATCGCGCCGGGCCAGGAACTGGACTACAACTTCACCCTGCGTCGCGCCGGGATCTGGCTCTACCATTGCTCCACCATGCCGATGTCGGCCCACATCGCGGCCGGCATGTTCGGTGCCGTCATCGTCCCCCCGCATGACCTGCCGCGCGCCGATCGCGAGTACTACTTGGTGCAGTCGGAGACCTACCTCAGCGAGCACAACGGGGCCGAGGTCAACATGGCCAAGATCGCCAACGAGACCCCGGACCTGACGATATTCAACGGTCACGCCAACCAGTACGTCTTCGAGCCGCTGAAGGCCAAGGTCGGTGAGCGGGTACGCATCTGGGTGCTGGCAGCCGGCCCGAGTCGCGGCTGCTCCTTCCACGTCGTCGGCACCCAGTTCGACACCGTGTTCAAGGAGGGCGCCTACACCCTCAAGCGTGGCAATCCGGAGGGCGGCGGCTGTCAGGCCCTCGACCTGTCCAGCGCCCAGGGTGGTTTCGTCGAGATGGTCTTCGAGGAACCGGGCCATTACACCTTCGTCAACCACTCCTTCGTGGAAATGGAGCGCGGAGCCCGGGGCATCATTCAGGTGACGGCATGAGAAAACGTGACGGGATGAGTGACACCAGCCTGGTAGACCCGGGATCCGAGAAGCGGATCGACGAGGTCGCCGATGCCCTGCAGAAGCGTGGCGGTTCTGCCACCAGCGCCGACGTGGCAGCTGACCTGGGGATTCACCCCTCGACGGCGCGATTCCACCTCGATCGTCTCGTCGAGCAGGGACGAGTGGAGACCACCCGCCAACACCGGACCACTCGGGGCCGACCCCACACCGTCTTCACCCTCGTCAACGACGAGGGACCGCGTGCCTACCGACTGCTGGCCCAGATGCTCGTCGAGGAGATTGCCACCAGCGACGATCCGGCAGGGACCGCCACGCGTATCGGTCAGCGCTGGGGACATCATCGCCCCGGCAACCTCGTCGCCGTCCTCGACGAGATGGGCTTCTCCCCCGCCCCCGAGGATGAGGGAATCGTGCTTCGACACTGTCCTTTCCTCGACCTGGCCCTCGGTCACCCGCAGGTGGTCTGTGCCCTGCACTGCGGGGTCGTCGAGGGTGTGACGGGGAAGACGGCAACCATTGACGCCAACCCAGGGGGAAAGTGCGTGATCCACACCGCAGCCTGAAGGACGGCAGGCAGACGAATGCCCCTGGCCGAGGCCAGGGGCATCACAACTCAGTCGCCGAGGCCCGTTCCGACCTCGCGAGCTGCCTCGACCCACGGATGGTCGGAGGGCACGTACTTGACCTTGCCGGCGACCTCCTTGAGCGGAACGGTCATCGTGTCCCCGCCCTTGGCAGCCACCATGACGCCGAACTCACCGTCATCAACGAGCTTGGCTCCCATGGTTCCCAGGCGAGTGGCGAGCAGCCGGTCATGGGCACACGGGATGCCGCCGCGCTGCACGTAGCCGAGGATGGAGACTCGCGATTCCAGCCCGGTGGCCTCCTCGAGCTGGGTCGCCAGCTTGAGGGTGTTGTCGCGCATCGAGTGCTCGAGGTCCTTCTTGGCCTTCTTGGCAGCGGCCTTCGTCTCTGGGGTCTTCGAGGCATCGACGAGGGCCTGGGCCCCAGCCATCGCAGCGGAGTCGGCCTCGTCGCGGGCTCCCTCGGCCACCGCGATCACGGAGAAGTTGAGGCCCTGCTTCCGGCGCCTCTCCACCGCCTCGACGATGGAGTCAACCTTGTAGGGCACCTCGGGCAGCAGAATGACGTCGGCGCCGCCGGCGATGCCAGACCCCAGGGCGAGCCAGCCAGCACGGTGGCCCATGATCTCGGCCAGGATGATGCGGTGGTGGGAGTGGGCGGTGGAGTGCAGCCGATCGATGGCCTCCGTGGCGATCTCGAGCGCCGTCGAGAATCCGAAGGAGTCATCGGTCCCGACGATGTCGTTGTCAATGGTCTTGGGCAGATGTAGGACGTTGAGTCCGGCCTTGGCGAGCTTGTAGGCATTCTTGGAAGTACCACCGCCACCCAGGGTGACCAGGGCATCCAGTCCCAACTTCTCGTAGTTGTCGACGATGGTGGGGACCATGTCCTTTTCCTCACCATCAATGATCATGCGATTGACCTTGTCACGGCTGGTTCCGAGAATGGTTCCGCCGACCGTCAGGATGCCGGAGAGGGCGCGCGGATCCAGGGTGATCGTCCGATTCTCGGCCAGCCCGAGGAAGCCGTCCTGAATACCGATCAGCTCCATGTCGTGCTGCCGAATGGCTGCCTTGCCAAATCCACGGATCGCGGCATTGAGACCTGGGCAGTCACCACCAGCGGTGAGGATGCCGACCTTCTTCTTCTTGGACATGACGACTCCTGATCTGTGTCGGGTGTGCTCCATCCTCCCACGGATGACGTCACCAACAGACTCGTCGGAAGTAAGGGTCCACCTCGTCCCACGATCAACCACTTCAGCTTTTTACCTTAACACTGTTACGATTAAGGTAATGACCTCAAGCCCGTATGAGGGGATGTGATCATGCTCGCCTGGGTGATCCTGGCCGATCAGCTCGAAAGCCGCAGTCATGACGACGAGGTCCCCACTCTCCTGGACTCCCTCACCTCCCCGGGACTCCTCGTCAGCTCGACGGATTACCACGTCGGCACGCCACACTGGACCCTTCCACCAGAACGCACCTCCGGGGACGAGGTCCAGGCCCTCTCGACCGACCCTGCCACCCTCATCCATGCGCTGTGGACAGCCGGTTGCGGGCCGTGGCGAATCGGCCTCGCCCATGACGAGGTCGTCACTCCGCTGCCAGATTCCACGAGAGCTGCGCGCGGACCGGCATACGTCAAAGCCCGTCAGGCCATCGAGGAGTGCAGACGCCGTCGCGCTGGTGTCCAGGTGGCCACTGACGGGACCGACGCCATGCGACGGTTCTCCCAGGTGGCCAGCGTCGTCGTCGACCTGGCACGCGGATTGCGGCCAGCCTCTCGCGACATCGTCGCGTCCTACGATCTGTCCATGACCAGTGAGGAGACCGCACGAGCCCTGGGTATCAGCACTTCAGCCGTCAGCCAACGTCTCACCCGTGCCCGCTGGGAGTACCTGGTGCAGACTCGCCAACTCGCCGTCGATCTGGCCCGGGATGTGCAATGACCATCGCCATGAGGATCGCGGCCGTCCTCGTCGTCATCACCGCGGTGTGGGCCGGGAAGTACGTCGTCTCCCTGGTCTTCCACGCTGCCGGGGTCCACACCGACGGTGACAAGGGTCTGCTGCGTGGCGGGCTATGGATCGGCTATCTGGAGAGACTCGGCATCGTCACCGCCATTCTCACCGGATATCCAGCCGGCATCGCCGTCATTCTCGGCGTCAAGACCCTCGCCCGCTATGCCGAACTGAAATCCCAACCCACTCCGGGTACCGAGGCTCAGGAGGCCAACGAGGAATCTAGCGCGGCCATCGAGCAGTTCATCATCGGGACGATGACATCGGCCCTGTGGGCGGTCCTGCTGGCCCTGGCCGCCAAGGCGCTGTGGCGCTGAGACTCACTGCGCGGATTCACGACACTGAGACTCGCAGCACTGGAGCTCACGCCGTCGAACACACCTGGGCAGGCAAACGCCGGGCCACCCTCAGGGCAGCCCGGCTACCGCCGTCGTCAGTCAGCCGACGCTGCTCAGTCGATCGGAGCCGGATCCAGCTTCCACACCTGCTCGGCGTAGTCGCGAATGGTGCGGTCCGAGGAGAACCGGCCGGACTTGGTGATGTTCACCCAGGCCTTGCGGGCCCACCCGCGGGCATCAGCGTGATCGGCAGCCATCTTGTCCTTGACGGTGCGGTAGGACTCGAAGTCGCCGAGCACGTAGTAGACGTCGGGGCCCTCCCAGCCGGGCTCCATGAGGCTCTGACGCAAGTCATGGAACCAACCGGACCCGTTGTCGTCGAGGGTGCCGTCGGTCAGCGCGTCGATGACTCGCTTGAGACCAGGCACGTTCTCGTAGTGCCAGCGCGGGTCGTATCCGCGCTTGAGGGAGGGCAGTTCCTCCTCGGTGGCACCGAAGATGTAGGCGTTCTCGTCACCGACGGCGTCAAGGATCTCGACGTTGGCCCCGTCCAAGGTGCCCAGGGTGAGCGCACCGTTCATCATGAACTTCATGTTCGAGGTGCCCGAGGCCTCCTTGCCGGCCATCGAGATCTGCTCGGAGACGTCGGCGGCCGGGATGATGTGCTCGGCCGGGGAGACGTTGTAGTTGTGGATGAAGACGACCTTGATACGGCCGTTGATGTCCTCGTCGTTGTTGACCAGGCGAGCCACCTCGTTGATGAATTTGATGATCGCCTTGGCACGGATGTAGCCAGGAGCGGCCTTGGCGCCGAAGACGAAGACGCGCTTCGGGACGTCGAGGGTCGGGTCGTCCTTGAGACGGAAGTACAGATCCAGCACGTAGAAGGCGTTGAGCAGCTGGCGCTTGTACTCGTGCAGACGCTTGATCTGAACGTCGAAGATGGCATCCGGATCGATCTCGACTCCCTCGCGCTCGGCCACCCAGGCCGCGAAGTCGACCTTGTTGGCGTGCTTGATCTCATTGATGCGGTCGTAGACCGAGTCGTCCACGGAATCGGTGTGGTTGGCGAGCAGCGAAAGGTCCTTGACCCAGGCGTCGGAGCCGGTGACCTCGGTCAGCAGGGCTGCCAGGCGCGGGTTGCACTGGTTGAGCCAGCGACGCGGGGTGACGCCATTGGTCTTGTTATTGAACCGCTCCGGCCAGATCGCGTGCCACTCCTTGAGGGTCTCGCGCTTGATGATCTCGGTGTGCAGGGCTGCGACGCCGTTGATCGAGTAGGAGGCGTAACAGGCGATCCACGCCATTCGCACCTGATTGCCCGAGACGGGAGCCATGTACTCGATGGTCTGGCCGTCGAGGCCGCGCTTGCCCATGTCCTCACGGAAGCGGCGGTCGATCTCGCGGACGATCTCGGAGATACGCGGGAAGAGGCGATCGAAGATCTGCATCTCCCACTTCTCCAGGGCCTCGGCCAGCACGGTGTGGTTGGTGTAGGCGAAGGTATGGGTGACGATCTCCCAGGCCTCTTCCCAACCCATGCCGTGCTCGTCGAGCAGAATGCGCATGAGCTCGGGGATGGACAGCACCGGGTGGGTGTCGTTGAGCTGGATCGAGTTGTACTTGGCGAAGTCGGCGAGGTCCTCGCCGTGGTGCTTGACGTAATTGTCAACGATCTCCTGCAAGGAGGCCGAGCAGAAGAAGTACTGCTGACGGACCCGCAGCACCTTGCCCTCGAAGGTGGTGTCGTTGGGGTACAGCACACGCGAGATGTCGGAGGTGCGCTCCCGCTCGACGATGGCGTCGGTGAAGCGCTGGGAGTTGAAGGCCTGGTAGTCGAACTGCTCCATCGGCTCGGCCTTCCACAACCGCAGGGTTCCGACGTTGCGAGTTCCGTAACCGGTGATCGGCATGTCGTGGGGGATGGCACGCACCCACATGTCGGCGTAGCGGACGATGCGCTGCTGCTCCTCGCGGCGGATGACGAAGGGGTAGCCCTCCTCCATCCACGGGTCCGGGTGCTCGGTCTGGAAACCGTTGTCGAAGAGCTGCTTGAACAGGCCGTAACGGTAGAGGATGCCGTAGCCGGTAACGGGCAGTTCCAGGGTGGCGCAGGAGTCGAGGAAGCAGGCGGCCAGACGACCGAGGCCACCGTTGCCGAGGGCTGCGTCCGGCTCCTGCTCGAGCACCTGGGACAGGTCGATGCCGAAGCTGGCCAGGGCCTCCCGGGTCTCGTCGACCAGGCCGAGGTTCGACAGGTTATTGAGCAGGGCTCGTCCCATGAGGAACTCGGCGGAGAAGTAGTGCTCCTGACGTCCTGCCTTGTAGACGGCGTCAGTGGCCTCCCAATCGTCGGCAATGCGGCCCACGACGGAGGCTGACAGCCCCTGCCACACCTCCATGGGGGTCGACGCGGTGACGGTGCGTCCCGAGGTGGATCGCACCTGGAATGCGATTGCTGAAGCCAGATCCTGAGTCATGTGCCCTTCCTTGGTTGGGAGGATCGCCGCACGGCGGCTGGTACATCCAGGTCAGACTATCGCGAACCTGATGTATTCTCCGGAGCGCGACCGATCCCTCCGTGGAACCCCGGCCCGCGTTTGCCGATGAGGACGAAACCAGCCCACCCGAGCAGCACCGCGACGACAACGACCGGAACACCCAATGCCCCGGCACGGGTCAGCTCCAGGGCGAAGGCGGCCGCGAAAAGGGGGGCACGCTGGGTCATGGACAGCACACAACCGGCTCCCACGATGGCCATCATCGTGACCTGGGAGGGGGAATCAATTCCCGCCGCTGCCGCGATGAGAGTGCCGATGAGAGCACCGGATGCTAGGGATGGGGTGAGCAGACCGCCGGCAGCGCCGGACCTCAGAGCCATCGTGGTGGCGAGGATCTTCCCGACGAGCAGAATCGCCAACGTGGCCGGGGCGACGGGGTGGGCCAGTACCAGATTGACGATGACCTGACCGTTTCCGACCACCTCGGGAGCCATGAGAGCGATGGCCGTCACTCCGATCGATCCGAGCGGCACCGTCCACCACAGTCGGGAGGTCACCGGGACGCGACGTTTCATCTCCCCGAAGAGCACGCCCATCCCTGCTCCGATGGGGGTGGCTACTGCGACGAGGAGGATGATCCATCCCAGACCGGAAGGGGTGACCTCGGCCACCGGGGAGCGGTAGATGGGCCGATCATGGTTGAAGATCCAGGCCGTCACCGTCGAGAGCACCGAGATGACGACGGCAATCCCAACCTGTCCCCAACCGCGCCGGGTGCGCAGGTTGGGACGCACCGTCAGTTCCAAGGCATAGAGAGCACCGGCGACCGGCACGTTGTAGACCGACGCCAGACCAGCCCCGGCAGCACTGGCCAACAGCACTCGTCTCGTCGCGGCGTCGACGCGGAAGCCGTCGGACAACCCCTGGGCGGCCAGGGCAGCCATTTGACGAGGCGCGGCTTCTCGGCCCAGGGAGCTTCCCGACCCGACGACGACGAGCTGGGCCAGGGCGTCGACGATGGTTTCGATCGGCCGCAAACGTTTCGGGGAGTCGACGTCGACAGCCTGGCGTACCGAGATGATCGAACCCAACGGACGCGGACGTAACCACCACCACGTCAGGCCCGCGATGACAGCACCTGCGATCGGGGCGACCAACCGTCGCCACATGACGACCCCGCCGACGCCGGTCGTCGAGGAGGAGAAGGGAGCACCGAAGGCACAGGCCTCGATGAGGTGGGACAGCTCGCCGATGAGGCCACCGATGAGTCCGGACACCAGCCCTGTCAGGACGACGGCGGCGATGAGTCGGAGACGTGAGATGCCCACCCGGCAGACGCTACCGTCCCACCCTCGAGATCATGTCCTTTGAGTCACGCCGGAAGAGCGACGTAGATCGTCTCCAGGAATTCCTCAATGCCCTGGTAGGAACCTTCTCGGCCCAGACCGGACTCCTTGACGCCACCAAATGGGGCAGCCGCGTTGGAGAAGACACCGAGATTGGCACCGATCATGCCGGTCTCCAGCTTCTGACCCATCCGCAGGATTCGGGCGGTGTCGCCGGTGAAGACGTAACCGGCCAGTCCCACGGGGACGGAGTTGGCGATGGCCAGGGCCTCTTCCTCGGTGCTGAAGGTGGTGATCGGGGCGATCGGTCCGAAGATCTCGGTCTGCATGATCTCGGCATCGGCGGACACCCCGGAGAGCACCGTCGGCGGGTAGAACCAGCCCTTGCCCGCAGGGATCTCGCCGCCGCAGTGAACAGTCGCACCGGCCTCGACCGCGGAACGAACCAGGCCGTCGACCTTCTCACGATCCTTCTCGGTGATCATCGGGCCGACCTCGGACTTCTCGTCCAGGCCATCCCCGACGGTGAGGCCGGACATCATCTCGACCATCCGGTTGGTGAACTCCTCGGCCACCGACTCGTGGACGATGAACCGGTTGGCAGCGATGCAGGCCTCTCCCATGTTGCGCATCTTGGCTCCCCTGGCACCGGCAATGGCCTGGTCGAGGTTGGCGTCGTCGAAGACGATGAATGGAGCGTTGCCGCCCAACTCCATCGAGGTGCGCAGCACGTGCTTGGCTGCCTTCTCCAACAGGTTGACGCCAACCCCGGTGGATCCGGTGAAGGAGAGCTTGCGCAGCCGCGGGTCCTCCAGGATGGCGTCCGTGACGGCGTGGTCACGACCGGTGATGACATTGACGACCCCGGCGGGAAGACCGGCGTCGACGAGGGTCTTGGCGAAGAGCAGGGTGGTCAGCGGGGTGGCCGAGGCCGGGCGGATGACCACCGTGCAACCGGCGGCAAGAGCCGGGGCGATCTTGCGGGTGGCCATGGCCAGCGGGAAGTTCCACGGGGTGATGAACAGGCACGGGCCGACGGGTCGCTTGGTGACGAGCTGGCGGATCTTGCCCTCCGGGAGCAAGCCGTAGTCACCGCGAATGCGCACTGCCTCCTCGGAGAACCAGCGCAGGAACTCCCCGCCGTAGGTGACCTCTCCGTAGGACTCGGCCAGCGGCTTGCCCATCTCGAGGGTCATGAGCTTGGCGAAGTCGTCCTTGCGCTCGGTGACGAGCTCGAAGGCCTTGCGCAGGATCTCGCTGCGCTCACGCGGGGAGGTGTCGGCCCAGGACCCCTGGGCACGGACGGCGGCGTCGAGGGCGTCGGTGCCCTGGTCGACGGACGCATCGGCAATGGCGACGAGTGACTTCTCGGTGGAGGGGTCGAGGACGTCGAAGGTACGGGACGCCTCGGCGTCCACCCATTCTCCGTCAATGAGCAGCTGAGAGGGCAGATCTGATGGGAGCGAGCGGTCGTTGGTCGTCATGGACACACCATACGACGGGACCTCGACGATCCGAGGGGTTCGGCGACTGTGCGGGCGGGATCGGTGCCGATGGGGGTCTTCCGGCGCGGCGGGTCATGGCGAGGCCGACGAAGATTTTTGCCTTCAGTCTCTTCATTTCCCCTGGAGGTGTATCTTTGATCCCAAAGGAACCTTATATCTGTCAGGACAGTATATCTGTCGGCTCGCCGATCCATCCGATTCCATTATTTATTACTTGTATTTCACTAGGTTCGCGAATATCTATGGCGAGCATCATTGCCATATGATGAATCTCGTTGTTTGCAGGGTCAATATGACCAAGTACTCTTACGATGGAATCTGGATCCATCGTCTCTAGTTTTGGTGGATTCGGGATCTTGTCTCCCCAGTCCTCTACTGGCTCGTAGCGAGCCCTACCGCGCAGGAGGTTACTTTCCTCGATTCTGTACACTACTTGCACTATATCCAGGGGGGTCACTGACCCAGAATCCCAGTACCATGTTGCGTAGTTCGGATGAGATCTTGAGGTAGTACTTAAAATAATAAATGTAAGCATCGCGTGGAGACATCAATTCCATGCTACAGCCTCTCGCAGGGTGCCTTACAACAACTAGAGGATAGGGATCTATTCCACTCTGGTCACGGCACCGATCTGAGACAGCGAACAACCCTGCGCGCTGATCTTCTTCCTCGACGCTCCCATGATCATCGGAGCCGAGCCCGTGACACCACCGTTCTCCCACCACAGGAGGACCCTCCAATTCGTCCGCCAGCACGATGCGCGACGAGGGGCTCGGGCAGCACGGTGGATGACATGTTGACGCCAACCCGACCCAACCCTCACGCCGTCGCCGAACCTGTCCCCGGCGCTCACCTCCGCACCCTGGGACTGACGAAGACCTACGGGACGACTCGTGCCCTCGACCACGTCGACATCGCCATCCCGGCCGGCCAGTCGGTCGCCGTCATGGGGCCGTCCGGATCGGGAAAAACCACCCTGCTGCACTGCCTGTCCGGGATCCTCTCGGCCGACTCCGGCAGCATCGAGCTGGGTCTGCCCGACCGCGTCGTCAACGTCGAGAGTCTCTCCAGCGAGGGACGGGCCCAGCTGCGTCGCCAGTCCCTCGGGTTCGTCTTCCAGCAGGGAATGCTCGTCCCCGAGCTCACCGCCGTCGAGAACACCGCCCTGCCTCTCATGCTCAATGGCGCCTCTCGGTCACAGGCCGTCGGGTACGCCGTCCAGTGGCTGAGCTCGATGGGACTGGGAGGCATGGAGGATCGACGCATCGGTCAACTCTCCGGCGGCCAGGCGCAGCGAGTGGCCATCGCCCGATCCCAGGTCATCGACCCGGCGATCGTCTTCGCCGACGAGCCCACCGGAGCCCTCGACTCGGCCACTGCTGTCGAGGTGATGTCCATCCTGCTCTCGGCGACGACCGGGAGGGGACGCACCCTCATCGTCGTCACCCATGACGAGGGCGTCGCCCGCCGCTGTCAGCGCATCCTGCGCCTGCAGGACGGCCGGATCGTCTCCGACGAGATGCGTCATTCCGACGGGAGGTGGTGACCATGACCACGAAGTCCACCATTGAACCGGGAACCGCGGATCAGCAGATCCCGTCGATCTCCGTCCCCGAACCGCTCACGACCAAAGCGGGACGCCCGGCGACCTCGTCGATCCTCGGCATGACCCTGCGCACCTCGGCCGCTGATCACTCGACCTGGCGGCTGCCGGTGGTCGCCTTCGCGGTCATCACGACGATCATCCTCGACGTCACCGGCGGTGCCGTCATGATGTGGCACCTGCCCGGTGAGAATGCCTCCTTCTACAAGCTGACCTCGTCAATCGCCGTCATCCTGCTGGTGTTGCCGCTGATGACCCTGGCCTCCTCGGCCGCGCGGTTGTCCGCCCGACGTCGCGACGACCGGCTGTCCTCCTTACGTCTCATCGGGGCGTCATCCCATCTGCTGCGGGTGGTCACCCTGGTCGAGGCGGGCCTGCAGGCTCTCGTCGGGTCCCTGCTCGGCATCGTCGGCTACCTCATCTGCGTGCCCCTACTGGGACGACTGTCCTTCAACGGCAGCCAGATCGGTGCGGGCTCGGTCCTGCTCGGCCCCGCTCCGGTGGCCGGGGTCATCCTGGCCCTGGTACTCCTCGCCCTCATCAGTTCCGCCATTGGTCTGAGACGGGTCGACGTCTCTCCCCTCGGGGTGCGAATGCGCAGTCAGCCCCGCTCGGTGTCATGGGTTCGGCTGGCCATCGGGGGCGCCATCGTCCTCGTCCTCGTCTCCTCGAAGGCTGTACTCAGCGTCCTCGGACGTCAGACCGGCGTCGTCGGTGTGTACGTCTTCCTCGCCATCCTGCTGGCAGCCGTCGTCGAACTCGCCAACATCATCGGCCCTAAGCTGTTGTCGATGTACTTCAAGCACCGCCTCAACAAGGCCAGGACTGCCACCGACCTGGTCGCTGCCCGTCAGGTGCTGGAGAACCCGCGGGCTGCCTGGACCCAGGTCGCCTCCCTGGGAGCGGTGTGCGTGGTGGGAATGCTCGCAGGAACCGGGGCCGCCATGATGCAGGCGGCGGGCAACGGTACCAGCGCCGACCCGGCTGCCCAGATCATCGGGCAGGACCTGCAGACCGGCACCATCCTACTCATTGTCTTCGCCTTCGCCACGGTGGCCTGCTCGGTGGGCGTCAATCAGGCCTCTGCAATTCTCGACCGCCGCTCGGTCGAGGTGGGTCTGGACATCGTCGGGATGGACCTGGCCACTCAGGACAAGGTGCGACGGATCACCGTCATCTCACCAATGAGGTTCGCCATGGTGACGGGCCTGGTCGCCACCGGGCTGCTGATCGTCCCGATGGTGGGGGTGGCCCTCGTCCTGAGGCCGGTGACGATCCTCGTGACGGTCGGCACCATTCTCATCGGTGCAGGCATGGTGCGGCTGGGTCTGTGGGCGACCCGTCCGACCCTGAACCGGGTACTTGCCGACGGACTGGCTCGGACCGAGTGAGAGAAGGCCCGACAAGACCGGACCTGGCGAGGGACGAGGTGATCTCGACGATCAACTCCGCTGCTCGTCGTCGGGGCCCTCGTCAATCCCCTCCATGCCGAATCGCCACACCTCGTCGATCCAACCCCTCCGCACCGAGCGGATCCGGCTGGTCACTGCAACGACACTAGCCAGGACGGCAAGACTCGCGAGGAGGGGTTTGTTCATGGTGCCACTCTAGATCGCTGCCGTCGCTCAGGCTTCGCTGGCGATCAGCAGTTCCCTGGCACTGGTCTGACGCCGTCGCCCCACTGCGAGCAGACTGGCGATGAGGGCCGCCACCGCCCATATAACAACGGCCAGCAGGGACCCGAAGCTGGGATTGTTCCCGGCCACCACAGCCTGCTCCGCCTGCAAAGCAGGTCGCAGCGGGGAGATGGCGTCGACCCCGTGCACCGGGGCGGGGACGGTGCTCGCCAGCCCGGCAGCAACACTCGCCGTCACCAGGACGACGCTGATGAGCCGCCCCAGGCCATGCAACCAAGCGGCCAGGGCGTGGTTGATCAGGCCGAACATCGCCCCGATGAGGAGCAGCAATCCTCCCAATCCGATCGACCGTGGTACCGAGAGACCCAACACCACCCCGCCGATGACCGCCAGGCCAATACTCACCGCGACGGTCACGATGGCGCCGACCGACATCGTCCGGGCCAGCAGGCCCAGGGTCGAGCGCGCGGAGCTCAGCGCCCGCGAGGGAACTGTGCGAGCCACCAGCCAGGTCGCCAGAGCAGCGATCCAGGCACCAAGGATGAGCAGAACCGCCACCGCGGCCACCGAGGTCGCAATGGCAGGCCCATCCCCATTGACGGGAGCGGACACGACGTCAGCCAGCTTGGTGCGGTCATTCTGAGAGTAGGTCGGCACCTTCTTGGCCCCGGCCGCAAGCTCACCGGAGAACGTGCCAGTGCCGTCGGTGAGTCTCTGGGCCCCACCATTGAGTTTCGTCATCCCGGACGCAAAGGTGTCGACCCCCGCGGAAGCCTTCCTCACCCCGTCAGAGAGGTGATTCACACCGCCGACGTACTGATTGACTCCCTGCTCGAGCTTCGAGGTCGAGGCGGCCGCCTTGGAGACCCCGCCGGTGTAGGCGTCAACACCATTGGCGAAGGTCACAGCCCCCGCGGAGAGCTTGGCCCCGCTTCCCTTGAGTTGCTGGGACTTGGCGGCCAAGGTCTGGGCGCCAGTGGCGGTCTGATGGATGCCATCTCGCAGCTGGGCGACCTGGCCGACCACCTTGGGCAGTCCGGTACGTATCTCGACCGTGAACTTGTCGACACCCTGGGACAGCTGCGAGGAGCCGTCAGCCAGCTGGTCGATGCCGTCGTCGATGCTCATGCCGGAGTTGGGGTCCTTGACGGACATCGCCTTGACGGCCACAGCCGATCCAGCCCTCACCCCGAGGGCGTACCCGTCGGTCATGGCGTCGCGGACGAGAGGCAGCAGGTTCTGACAATCCTGTGCGGTGTACCTCTGGGTGCAGCGTGCCATGAAGTCCGCCTCACCCTTGGACAAGGACTCCTTCTTGAGTTCGGCGGTCTTCTCCCCGGAGGCGTACTGACGAATCTCGGTGCGATATCCGACCAGGCCATCGGTGAACTGGTCGATGCCGTCCGCTAATTGGCTTGCCCCGTCGGTGAGTTGGTTGAGCTGGGAGGTGTCGATCTTGCCGGTGGCCGCGCTGACCTTCTGGTCCATCGTCGTCAGGCCAGCGGACAGCTGACCGATTCCGTCGACGACCTTGCCGGTGCCATCGGTGTAGGTCGTCACCCCGCTGGCCAGACCGTTCGCACCATAGCTGAGCTGTTTTCCCTTGTCGGACAGGATATTGAGGCCACCCGAGAGCTGGGAGACTCCGTCGGTGAGCTTGCCGCCACTGGTCTTCAGCTGCTGGGCTCCTCCGCTGAGCTTCGTCATGCCAGCGGCCAGGGTCCCCGCCCCGGCGGCTGACTTCTTCGTGCCGTCGGCAAGTTTCGTCGCCCCGTCATCGAGCTTGGCCGCAGCGTCGGCCATCTTGCCCATCTGCTGGGCGAAGCGGTTGAAGCCGATGTAGACGTTCTCGAGGTACCCCGAGGTCAGGGTGGTGTTGAGGGAACGCCGCGCCACCTGGGCGGTGAGGGCCGCGATGGTGGTGTCGGAGACCGGGGAGGTCTGGGAGGTGGTGACGTCGATGAGGGCTGGCTTGGCCTTGGCCGCGTCATTGGCGGAGTAGGAGGTGGCGTCGGACGAGAAGGACTCTGGGATCGTCACGACCGCCGAGTAGGTGCCGTCTCGCAGCCCCTTGGCGGCCCCGTCGGCGTCAGTCAAGGTCCAATCGACGGTGTGGCCGTCAGTGGTGTGAGAGCCAGAATCGACCAGTTCCGCGGTGAGCTGGCGTCCGATGGGAACCAGCCGTCCACCGACCTTGACGGCCTTGTCCTCGTTGACAACCGCCGCCTTCACCTGGCCCAGCCGGTCAGTGGTCCGCCAGGTGGTGCCGACCAGGCCGGCCACCACCACCAACGGTACGAGGATCAGGGCGACCACCGCCGGCCACCGCAACCTGATCGTGGAGTGGGAACGTTCGGTCATCATCGGGTACCTCCGAGGGATGGCTCGGGTTGGTGTTCGGTCAGGTCATGAACGGCCTGTGGCTCCAGCCAGTCAATGCGGCCGGCACGCTGGGCTCCCAGGATCACGGCGGCCTCACCGGCCTGGTTCACCTCGACAATGAGGGATTCCAGCTGGTCGCGGTGGGACTGCTCGACGATCTGATCAGCGTGGTCGATGAGGAACAGACGCGGTGGGCGTCGCGGCGGATGGGTGAGGGCTGCCGCGGCTGCCTGCAGTTCCTCGGTGAGGTTCTTGTCAGCGGCATCGATGAGCCATGCCACCCGACGCACCACGGAGGCCCGCTCGGGGAGGAGACGGCCGCCCGACCTCATCTGACCGTGGTCGATGGCAAGTCGTCCCCCGGCAGCCAGCAGCACGGCCGTGACCGAGCCCGGTGACCCCACGACGGCCTGCACCTCATGTGGCTCGACGTGCAGGTCGAGGTCAGCGAAGAGACCATCGACCCCGATCCCCTCGGCGTGCAGAGTCTCGGTATGGTCAGGGGTAGGCCATTCGGCGAGTCTCTCCTCGTGGGCAATCCCCTCCCCCTCGATGTCGAAGCGGGGTAAGCGGCGATCCAGCCATCCGGGCAGCCACCAGGCCTTGTCACCGAGCAGGGCCATGACGGCCGGGACGAGGGTCATTCGCACCAGGAAGGCGTCGGCGAGAATGCCGATGGCCAGGGCCAGGGCGATCTCCTTGATGGCGTTCATGCCTTCTGGGACGAAGAAAGCGAAGACCGAGAACATGATGACGGCTGCGGCCGTGACGACCTTGCCCGAACCGATGAAGCCCCTGATGACGGAACCACTGGAGTTGCCGGTGTGGACATACTCCTCACGCATTCGCGACACCAGGAAAACCTCGTAATCCATGGCCAGACCGAAGAGGATGCCCATGACGACGATCGGCATGAAGGAGATGATCGGGACTGGACGGTCGAGGTTGACCACCGACAGGCCGATGCCTCGGTTGAAGACCAACTGCGCAGCTCCGAAGGCAGCCAGCACTGAGAGCAGATAGCCGACAGTCGCCTTGATGGGGACCGCGATCGACCGGAACACCACCGTCAACAGCACCAGACACAGCCCGACGACGAAGACTCCGAAGGGCAGCAGGGCGGCCCCCAGACGGTCGGAGACGTCGAGTTTGATGGCCGTCAGTCCGGTGACAGCGGTGTCGACCCCGTACTCGTCATGCCATTCGGCCTTGTGGTCTCGCAATTCGCGGACCAGGTCGTTGGTCGCCTCGTCGGTGGGACCCGTGGTCGGCAGCACCTGGACCATGGCGGTGTCGGCGTTCTGGTTCGGTACTGCCACAGCGACGGTGTCGACGCCGGGGAGCTTCTCGATGTCGGCCTTGAGCCCGTTGACGATCTTCATCGGGTCGGTGGAGGTGACGATGTCGGCGGTGACAATGACCGGGCCATTGAATCCCGGCCCGAACTTCTTCTCCAGGGCGTCGTAGGTCTGCCGGGCCGTGTTGTCTGCGGGCAGTTCTGCGGCGGTGGGCAGGCCGAGGTGGAGGTCCTTCATCGGAACGGCCAGCGCCCCCAGAGCCACCACGACGACGAGGATGGTCGCCAGCGGGACGCGGGTGACGGTGTGTACCCACCACCCGAAGATGCCGCCGGAACGTTCCCCCTTACCAACCGCATTGGTGCTGGTTGACGGTGTCTCCGTGCCGGCTGTGGCATCGTCGTTCCTGCTCGCTCTGGCTGTCACCTGGGCTGGTTTCGACCCCCGTCCGCGACGAGATTTCCGCGGACGCAGTCTCTCCCCCATCAAGCCCATGAAGGCCGGCAGCATCGTCAGGGCGATGACGACGGCGAGAGCGACGCCGACGGCGGCGAAGACGCCCATGACGGTGAGGAAGGGGATCTTGGCGATGGCCAACCCGATGAGAGCGATGACGACCGTCGTCCCGGCGAAGACAACGGCCGACCCCGACGTCGCGACGGCTCGAGCAGCCGATTCCTGTACCTCGAAGCCGTCACGCAATTGATCGCGGTGGCGGGAGAGGATGAACAGGGCGTAGTCGATCCCGACGGCCAACCCCAGCATGACGGCGAGCATCGGGGTGACGGAGTTGACCGTCGTGAACCGGGTGAGGATCGCCATGATCGCGTAGGTGATCCCCACCCCGAGGACGGCTGTGATGATCGGCATCCCGGCTGCCACCAAGGATCCCAGGGTGACGGCGAGGACGACGAGGGCCACCCCGACCCCGATGACCTCGGTGATCGACAGGGAGGGCAGCATCGCCTCGAAGGCCTGGCCACCGACATAGACGTGTGATCCCGACGGCAGGTCAGCCTGGATCTCGTGCCCCAGCCGTTGCAGATCATCACGTCCGGAGTCGGGAAAGGTCACCGAGCTGACCTGCCCCAGTTCAACCTGGATGACGGCCGCGGTGTGATCCTTGTTGATCATCCCGGTGACGTGCTTGTTCCAGGGCGAGGTCGCCCCCGTTACGTCCTTGAGGTCCCTGAGCTCCTCGACACCTCTCTCGATCCGGGAACGAATGGGTTTCGACGAGATGTCGGTGCCATCGGGCACGGTGATGACGACGTTGGCGCTCAACGCGGAGGCCTGCGGGAAGGTCACCTGAAGGTTGTCGTAGGCCACCTGGGAGGGGGCGCCCGGGATGGTGAAGGAGTTGTCGTAGTCGCTCTGCAGGGCGACCATCCCCACCCCGAGCAGGACCAACAGGCCCAGCCACAGGGCGACGACGGTCTTGGCCCTGCGGAAGCAGCACTCCCCGACATCGTGAAGGAAGGAGGACATCATCACCCCGCAATGAATTCGCCCGAGCACCACTCGATACAACATCGTATTCGATGCAGTATCGTATCCGATACATCGTCGTATTCAACCCTCGAGGTCTCCAGGAGCGTCATGTCCACCACCACAGTCTCTACTCGTCGCGCAGCCACCCAGGCACGACTGGCCGACGCCGCTGTCGCCGTCTTCGCCCGCAAGGGGGTACCGGGGTCGACCGTCGAGGAGATCTGCGAGGAAGCCGGGTTCACCCGCGGAGCGTTCTACTCGAACTTCGATTCCAAGGACGAGCTGTGCATGGCGGTGTTGAGCCGTTACGCCGAGAAGAATCTGGCTGTCCTCAGCTCCTCCTTGGATTTCCCCAATGACGGCCAGGACGCCCTGCGGGATCGAATCCACGACATCATCGCCCTCTTCTCGTCGGCGGTCGGCTCGGACCCGACGACGGTTGTGGCGATCCTGGAGATCACCCTCGAGGCAACACGAAATCCACGACTGCGGGAGGCATACCAACACGTCGAGGCAGCCATTTCCCCCGCCCTGCGCGAGATGGTGGAACAAGCCCTGCGCGACCACGACGTCACGACGACGATCAGCGTCAACGACCTCATCGAGGTCACCCGTGCGGTCTTCGACTCCCGGGTGCTGGCGACCATGGCGTCAGGGCGAAAGGCCGACATCGACCGGATGACCAACCAGCTGACGACGATGGTGCTGGCCTTCATCCGTCCACTCTGACACCGTCACATCGCCCCCGGAATCACGCAGCCCGGGAAAACACCACCGGCCCCGCACAAGTGCGAGGCCGGGGACGGGTCGAGGGTTCGGGAGATCAGTAACCCAGGATCTTCTTGCGCTCGGGCAGCCACGCGATGGCGTCACGGATACCATCGGTCGGGGTCAGCTCCGCACTCCACCCGAGCAGGTCCTTGGCTCGGCTGGAGACCGTGTAGGCGCCGGCGACATCGCCGGGGCGCGGCGGACCGTAGACGACGTCGAGAGGCTTGCCAGTGCCCTCCTCGAAGGCCTTGACGAGCTCCTTGACGGTGACGCCGTTCCCGGTACCGATATTGAACACCTGGTACGGGTCTTCGGTGGTGACCTCATCGAGGTGCTCCAAGGCGGCGACGTGGGCGCGGGCCAGGTCCCAGACGTGAATGAAGTCCCGGATGCCCGAACCGTCACGGGTCGGCCACTCAACACCGGTGACGGTGAAGGTGGAGTCCTCCATCCAGGCGTCAATCATCTTGCCGAGCACGTGAGTCGGGTGCTCAATCTGCTGGCCGGTGCGCAACTTCGGGTCCGAACCGATCGGGTTGAAGTAGCGCAGGCTGAGGGCCTTGAGGTCGGAGGCGTGGGCGGCGTCACGCAGGATGAACTCCACCATGAACTTGGTGGTCGCATAGGGGGAACCGGGGTCCAGGGCGGACTGCTCGGTCACCTTGAATTCTTCGTCAGTGGCATAGATCGAGGCCGAGGAGGAGAACAGGATGCGGTGCACGCCGTTGCGCTCCATGCCCTTGAGCAGGGCGACGGTCTTGCCGACGTTGTTGTCGTAGTAGGTCAGCGGCTCATCAACCGACTCCGGGACGATGATCTTGGCCGCGCAGTGCACGACGGCGTCGATCTGGTTCTCGGTGAAGACGCGGTCGAGCAGGTCCTGGTCGGCGATGTCGCCCTGGTAGAAGGTGCGGTCGCGGACGAACTCGCGGCGTCCCGCGGACAGGTCGTCCAGGACGACGACCTCGTGGCCTGCCTCCTCGCATGCCGAACCGACCGTCGATCCGATGTAACCGGCCCCGCCGGTGATGAGAATCTTCATGGGAACCTTCCGTGTCGCCGTGATCGTCAGTCTCAAGTCTAGGGGGCAGCTTACCGACCCAGTCGGCGGGCGAGTTGTGTGTGGCGAAGCGGTCACCGACCGTGCGCGTTGCCACCCCACACACCGTCACCCGACATCAGAAACCAATCCACCATGGGTTGGACGGTCTTCCTAGACTGGCGGTCATGGAGGAGACCGGATCGCAGACCTCGACCGCGGACAACCGTTCCAACGGATCCCGCGGATCCGGTGTGCGTGCCCGCCTCAACCGGTTCAACCCGACCCGCAACAACGTCCCGCAGATCTCCATCCCCGGCATGGAGGAGGTGCTGGACCCCAAGCTCGACGACGGTCGTCCGGCAGACACCGAACGGGCCTGGTGGGGAGACGTCACCCTCACCCTCGTGATGGCCGTGGTGACGATCGTCCCCTATCTCGTCAGCCTGGTCGAACGACCCCATCCCGAGTACGCCGCGGCCCTCGTCTCCTCCATGATCATGGTGGCCTCGCTGCCGATGCGCCGTGAACATCCCCTGCTCATGATGACCCTGGTGGCCCTCGGCGGGGCCATCCAATTCATCTTCGTGCCCTTCCCGGTGCTGAGCATCTTCATCGTCCCCATCGCCTCCTACTCGGTGGCCAGATGGGTGGACGGCCACGAGTCTCGCTGGGTGTTGTGGGTCGGAGCGCTGGGTTCAGTCATCGGCCCGATGAGATGGCAGCTCACCATCGCCGCTGGATATGACCCCACCTCGGGGACGCCGTGGGTACTGCTGATCCTTGCGATGGCGGTCTGTGCCGGCTTGGTCCTGACCCCCTACGCGGTGGGACGACGACTGCGCGAGTCCGCCCTCATCGACTCCCAACAGCGTATCGCCAAAGCTCAACGCTACCGAGCCATCCTCGCTGAACGTGAGCAGCAGGCCAGGGTCGCCGAGGAACGCACCCGCAGCGAGATTGCCCGCGAGCTCCACGACATCGTCGCCCACTCACTGTCGGTCATGATCGTGCAGGCGGAGGGCGGCAAGGCCTTGGCGACGAAGAAGCCGGAGAAGGCCCCCGAGGTCCTCGACACCATCGCCGAGACCGGTCGCGAGGCCCTCGTCGAGATGCGTCGCATCGTCGGGGTGCTGCGACAGGACACCGACGCCGACTACTCCCCCTCCCCCGGGCTGGCGGAGATTCCCGAACTCGTCGAGAAGTCCGGGGTGAAGGTCACCTTCACCGTCACGGGACAGGAGCCGGTCGTCTCCCAGGCCCTCGGTCTGGTTGCCTACCGAGTCGTCCAGGAGGCCCTCACCAACGTCCTCAAACATGCTGGCCCAGGCGCTCACGCCTCAGTGACCTTGGCCTATTCGCCTACCGCAATCCATGTGGAGATTGTCGACGACGGGTATGGGGACGCCGTCCAGGGAGACGGACGCGGCCACGGGCTGCAGGGCATGCGTGAGAGGGTGACGTCGATGGGCGGACGACTGTCCGCGGGGCCTCGCAAGGAGGGCGGGTTTTGCGTCATAGCGAAGCTGCCGGTCCAGGCTGATTCCCGCCAGAGATGAGCTCGGTTCCGTAACCACTCACCTCAACAGTTCAGCAAGGAACTCGAACCGCTCTGGGTCTCGCGGTACCCAGGCGAGCAGGTCTTCGGGTGTGAGCGGATCCGTGGTCCCGTGCGCTCGCGCCGTGACGATGGCTCCCACCAGGGCTGCAACATCGAGCTTTCGGGCCAACGAGACCTGCCATTCCCAGCTCCAGGCCAGGCCAGCCACGGTGGCGTCTCCGGCGCCTGTGGTGTTGACCGGATCAATGGCCACTGCCGGAACATGGACCTCCTCACCAGTGCGGGAATCCACACCGACGATCCCGTCGCCGCCACATGTGACAATGACGACCGGCACGTGCTCGGCGAGGGCTCGCGCCGCCCACACCGGGTCGTCGGTACCGGTCAGTCGCATCGCCTCAGCTGCGTTAGGCGTGTAGCAGGTACATCCTGACACCGCCTCGAGCACCCCGGATTCCTGGCCCTCCTCAAATCCATGGTCTGCAATCACCGGGATTCCGGCATCGGCGGCTTCGTACAGCCAGGCGTCAGCGGGAATTGAGACATGGGTGACTACTGCGTCGACTCCGTCAAGACTAGGAGCGGGGAAAGGGACTGGTAGCGCCGTTTCCACGGTCGTCATAGCCCGCTCGGTGCCACACGCCTGGCTCATCGTCACCGGGAGCGCCCAGCCCGGGTTGATCGGGCTCGGGGCCAGATCGATGCCCCAGTCGATCAATTCACGACGACACACCTGCGAGTTGAGGTCGTCACCTAGACCCGTGAGCAATTGCACCCGTGCTCCCAGGCTTGCTGCAATCCGAGCCGTGTTGGCAATCCCACCCCACGTGGCGACGAAGTCCGTGCCGTAGCGTTCCTCCCCCAACGCAGGCAGCTGCCCGATTCCAGAGATGACGAGGTCGCGGTACGTAATACCTGCGGCGAGCAGCCGAGGATGGCGGTTGACGGGCATGGGCGTAGCTCCTGTGCGCGATTGGTCGTCCCCCAGCATAAGCAACTCCAATCCCAGGTAAGCTGTGGAGCACCCCATTGGCAGGCGATGCCACGAGGAGTAGAGATGCCCGTCCCCTCCAACGACACCCTGATTCGGGGCTTGTGTCCCCAGCCCCGCCACGTGCAGTTCACCGAGGGACGATTCCCCCTGCCAACCGTCCTCTCCTGGGTTGGCCCCGACGAGGTCACCGATGCTGTCACCACCCTCGCCGAGCGACTGGCCCCGGCGCTGGACGTCGTGCGCGTCACGTCACACACCGACACCGTTTCTCTCATCGTCACAGTGAATCCCGCCTTGGAGGCAGAGGGATACCGCATCGAGATCGACACGCAGATCCGCATCACCGCCGGCGACCCAAATGGCGCACGATGGGCGGTGCAGACCTTGCTGCAGCTACTCCCCCCGTGGGTCCACGGGCCTGGCCCGCTGGCCCGAGAGCACCTGCGCCTTCCGAAGGGTGTCATCGCTGACGCGCCACATTACAGTTGGCGAGGTGCGCATCTGGATGTCTCGAGGCACTTCATGCCTGCCTCGTTCATCACGCGCTTCCTGGACGTGCTGGCCATGCACAAGCTCAACCGGCTGCACCTGCACCTCACCGACGACCAGGGATGGCGCCTGCCGGTACCGGGGTGGCCACGTCTGACCACGGTAGGGGCCTGGCGTCCGGGAACGGTACGAGGGCACCAACCACCACCCGACGACAACGATTGTGACGACGTCGCCGAGCACGATCACGTACCTCACGGAGGCGCCTACACCGTCGAGCAGCTGAGCGCCATCAACAAACGGGCCGGACTGCTGGGTATCACGGTCGTGCCAGAAATTGACCTGCCGGGCCACACCGAGTCGGTAGTGGCCGCCTACCCCGCGCTGGGCTGCGGAATACCACTGGATCACCCACGTACTGCTTTCGGGGTGTCGGAGCATCACATCAACCTGACCGACGATTCCTTGGGTTTCTGCCGCGATGCCTTAGACGCCGTGATGGAGATCTTCCCGGACTCACCAATCCATATCGGTGGTGACGAATGTCCCGGAAAGGAGTGGTTCGACCACCAGCAAACCCGAGCCCGGCTTGCCGAACTGGGGATCACGACACCACACCAGGCCCAGGCTTGGTTCGAGCGGCAGATCTGTGATCACGTGGTCGCCGCAGGCCGTCAGATCATTGCCTGGGACGAGGTGTTAGAGGCCGGCGCCCCCGAGGAGGTTACGGTGATGGTGTGGCGAGACGCCGACGACATCTCCCGCGCCGTCGCCGCAGGCCACGACGTCATCGGCGCACCCGCCCGGCACACGTACCTGGATCACGGCATTGAAGCGGGTCCGGAGGCACCGGTGACGATAGCTGCCCCGATGACCATGGACGACGTCGCCGGGCTGCATGATGTACTTGCCGCAGTGGACTCGCCACACCTGCTGGGTGGGCAATTCCAACTGTGGACTGAATACCTGCGCACCCCTGGCCAGGTCGAAGACGCCGCCTTCCCGCGCGGCACATCGATCGCTGAACAGTTGTGGACCGGCGATCCGGCTCGGCCGCGATCAGAGTTGGAGGCCCAGTCCCGCCGGCTCACCGCAATGGGGATCAATTGGCACCGGTGATGGCGTCGATACCGGCCACCTTCATCATGAGCAGGCAAGCCATCGAGTTCGACCAACTGAACCACCCGCGCGTGTACCGGGTGGGGTCATGTGGATCGAAACTCTCGTGTGTCCAGCCAGTGCCACCATCGGTGGCGAGGATCGTCCTGAGGCAATCACGCGCCTCGACGTCGTCCCCCGTGAGCCCCTGCACCGCCAAACCGATGTGCCAGATGTAGCCCTCGGGGCTGTGCGGGCTGCCAATGCCCCGTGCTGCCGGGCCGCTGAACAGGTAGGGGTTGGCCTCGCTGAGCACCCAGTTCCGGGTGGTCTGGTAGAGCGGATCGTCACGGGCAAGGTCGCTGGTTAGGGGCAGCGACAGCAGCGACGGCATGTTCGCGTCGTCCATCTCCACTACTGATCCGAGCCCGTCAACCTCGTACGCAAGGTGATCTGTCACGACGCCGAATTGCCTCACCCCGGCGTCGATGTCAGCGGCCAACCTCGCGGCGCGTTCAGCAAGGCTCTCGTCGCCCCAGACACGGCAGAATTCGCCAATCTGCCGCAACGCACGTATTGCCATGAACTGTGCCGGGATGTTGTATCCGTAGCGGCAGGCGTCGTCGGAAGGTCGGAACCCGCTCCACGTCATCCCGGTGGGCGCTACCGGCCCTCCCGAGCCGTCAGCGCCAAGGGTGTCGACGGGTTCGCTGGGGCGCACATGACGATAGGTGGAGCGGGTGGCATGGTCCTGTTCCAGGCTCCAGACGTCGACGATGCGTTGACACCCCTCGTGCACCGCACGGTTGAGGTGGTCTGGACGTCCCGTGGCCTGCCACAACCGCCATGCGAGATCGACGGGGAAGGCCAGCGAATCAACCTCGTACTTGCGCTCCCACAACTCATCGAGCAGATCAACATCGTCGGGGTCGAAATGTGCTCCGGTCGGACCAGAGTTAAAGGCGTTGGCGTAGGGGTCGACTCCGATGCAGTGCCACTGCCGAGCGACGACGTCCCCGATCTGACGGGACACCGCAGGCAGGTCGCACAGTGCCAGGAAGGGCCACAGCTGAGCTGAGGAGTCGCGCAACCACATGGCCGGAATGTCGCCAGTGACGACGAAGACGCCGTGGTCGTCGCGGGTCATGGTGCGAGTCCACGTGTCCGTCATCCAGGCCACGAATCGGCCTGCAGCCTGCCGGCCCGATGCCTCATCAATGTGTTCACTGACACTCGAACCGATCTGAGCACCGACCTCGTCCAGGCGCCGCTGCAGGGCGGGCGTCAACTCGCACGCCGTCATCGGTAGGGCTCCCATGAGGTCACGCGCTCATCATCCAGCCCCGGGACCCACATGTCCCCCTGGCCCTTGAGTCGATCGCCGAGCGCGAGAACCCACGCCCCGGCGGCCCGTCCAGCACGCAACCCGAAGACAGAGTCTTCGATGACGACACATCTGGCCGGGTCGACTCCCATCCGCCTCGCTGCTGCGAGGTAGGGGTCGGGGGCTGGTTTGCCGGCAGCGACGTCGTCGAACCCAAGGACGGTGTCGAAGAGGTCCAGCCAGCCTTGCGAGGCCAGTCCGTCACGCACGAGGCGGGTGGGGGAGTTGGAGGCCACCGCGATGGGCACGTTACCGGCCAACCTCCTCACCAGACGGTCCGCCCCGGGCATCGGCTCCGTGTTGTCAGCCAGGCAGACGTCCAGAAGGTCGACGAGACGCTCACTGGTGGCCTGCGGATCTGCCTGCGGGTGGTCCCGCAGATACAGCTCGACGACATCGTCAACAGTGCCCCCGTCAACGTCGGCGCTGACAGCGTCAGCCAGACAGCCGCCCCACAACCGTTCGGAGGCTGCACGCCATGCAGACAGGGTGTCGAGCAGGGTGCCGTCCATGTCGAAGAGAACGCCGTCAACCTTCTCAGGCAAGTGCGTCGTCACCATTCAAAATCCATCTCTCTACTCGGGCCGACTGGCTTCACATCGCGCAAGACGCCGACATCGCTGGCGTCCATGTGACCAGGGTGCACTCCGACTGCCCTGAGTAACAGCGGCGTCAGTTCGTGGCTGCGAATGGGATCGGTACGAAGCAATGGATCGGGCAATGCCCCACCGATGTGATGAGCTGCCAGGAAGCTACGACGCACCTCGACCTCATCCTCGCCGTGGCCTCCCTCGGGTTTGTGCCCGTGGTCGGTGGTGACGGCGACGAGCCATTGCTCGCCGAGCTGCTCGTGACGCTCTGCGACGGCCTTGACGAGGTGACGGGTGAGCTCATCGGCGTGACGCACGGCTTGGCGATACTGCTCGGAGTCCGCTCCGTAACTGTGCCCAGCGTTGTCGACCCCTTCGAAGTAGACGACGGCAGCGTCCGGGCCCTCGTGCAACAGGTGCCAGGCGGCCCACGACGACACCTGCTCGTCGGCCCTGTCAATACCCTCCGCCAAGTCGGGACTGAACAGCTGGTGCTGGCCGGTGCGTTGCTGGTCCACCCGCTGATGAATGATCGGTCCGGGCCCGTAAGGGCTGACGAAGGCGTCCCAGGTGGCTGCTGCGATGGTGCGCGCCAATGGGTTGGCGAAGAAGATTTGGGACAGGATGTCGGGGTGACGGGCCATGTCATGGCCGACGAACTCGTTCCACCACACATTGCACTGTTCATGGGTGGCGCCGGTGAGGATCGTCGTCCAGCCGGGAGCGGAATCGGTCGGCGGAGTCATCCACATGGGGATGATCGTGCCCTGGGAACGGTCGTCACCTCGCACCAGGCGAGCGAGGGTGGGGGCCAGCCCGACGGGGGCCTGGTCAACGGGCAGGGTGTGGTCCAGGGCTGGGGCGGGGTGTGCGGGAACCGGCTCCCCCTCACCCACCCCGCGCACGAATCGCGGGTCAGCGGGATGATCGGGGTGGATGAATCCAGGATTGTGCTGCAGTGCCTCGGGTAGTGCCATGTCAAGGCGCACCCCATCGATACACACCAGAAGCAGTTTCATCGTTGACTCACTCTCAACGTCAAGATCTGGAAAGGACGCAGGGCGAGGTCCACCTCGCTCACGGCGACCGTCGGAAGCTGTTGGGTCGGATCACCGATTCGTTCCTCGAGCAGGTCCACCTCGCTGAGGTAGCCGCCCCGGTCTAGCAGCAGGCGCACTCGGCTGCGGCCACCGTCCGCCTCGTGCATCCGGATGACAAGATCACCAGAGCCATCGAAGGCCTGCTTGACGGAGTCGACGACGGCGAAGCCTCGTACCGGTTCGATCCGAGCCAGACTGTCCAGGTGCAGCGCACCATCTCGCATCTGGAGCGGCTGGTTGAGCCGTGCCGCCTCGACGTGGGCAGACGCAACCCCGGCATCAGCGAGCAGGCTGTAGACAAGGTGGTGATGACCTCGGTCGGGGTGCGGGTCTGGGCTCTGCGGAGCACGCAGCAGGGTAAGCCGGGCCATCACCCCCTGGGTGGATGTGTGCTCGTCCCCTCCCGCTGGACTCACATCATGACCGTAGGTGGACTGGTTGGCCAATGCGACGGCGTAGCCGGGTTCGCCCAGCAACATCCACTGCTGCCCACAGCTTTCAAAGTGGGCGTCATCCCATGACGTGTTGGCACCGATTGGTCGCTTGATGTGACCGAACTGGATCTCGTCGACACTGGTGTCAGCGGCCACATCGAGGGGGAAGTCGACCTTGAGGACTCGGGCCTGCTCGGTCCAGTCAACGTCAAGGCTAAACTCGACCGCTCGGCTATCGGCGTCAAGGGTGATGGCCTGAATGAAGCCGGACTCCCCGCGTTCAACTCGCACCGTGCTCCGTAGCGGGCCCTCGAGGACGTCCACCCCGGTGAGGTCATCCACCACAACAGCACTGTGACGGTACTGGTGCTGCAATTCCCATGCGTCGAAACAGTCGGGATAGTCGGGGTGTAGGACGAGTCGGTTGGCTCGCTGCCCAGGAAGCAGGAGCTCGCGGTCGGCCACCAGGTCAACAACCGAGCTCACCAGTCCGTCGTGCGTGTCGATGCACACCTCGACCAGTCCGTTGGACATTCGGATCGAGTCGAGCTCCCGCTCCACCCGTACCGGGTGCTCAGGGTCAACCACCGCATCGGTGAGCGGCTGCGCCGCCATGGCTGGCACCTGTACGAGTGTGGGCCGACCGTCAACGGTGACAACCTCGCGACGGTCACTGTGAGATGGATTGATCAGACTCGCCCCGGTGATCTCGCCTCCAGACGCCTGTGACAGTGCCTGCCAGGCCTCATCCATGAGCTGACCCAACTCAGCACGAATAGCGGTGAACTCGGCGATGGCCTCCCGATTCACCCACGCGATCGACGAGCCGGGCAGGATGTCGTGAAACTGCAGCAACAACGTACGTCGCCACAGCTGTTCCAACTGCTCATGGGGGTAGGGATGGCCGAGGCGAGCTGCCGCGGCGGCTAACCACTCGGCGGCGGTGAGAGCCTCCTCGGCGCGCCGGTTGCCGTCTTTGAGGGCATGGACAGAGGTGTAGACGCCCCGGTGGAACTCCAAGTACATCTCGCCGCGCCACACCGGCGCCTGGGGGTAGTCGTCGCGAGCCTGGGCGAAGTAGTCGTCAGGTGAGCCCAACCGAACCTGAGGCGCGTCCTCCACATCGGCGAATCGGTGGACGCGTTCCACCTGCTCAGCTGTGGGCCCTCCACCGCCATCGCCATACCCGAATGGCAGGATCGAGCGTCGCGCCACACCTTTCTCTTTGAAGTTCGCCTCAGCCTTCTTGACCTCGTCGGCACTGACGATGGAGTCGTAACAATCCACCGGCGGGAAGTGCGTCCAGATACGAGTCCCATCGATGCCCTCCCACCAGAACGTGTGGTGGGGCAAGGTGTTGGCCGTGTTCCAGCTGAGTTTTTGGGTGAAGAACCAGTTCATGCCAGCCAGTCGGGCGATCTGGGGCAACGCACCGGTGTAGCCGAAGGAATCCGGTAGCCACAGGCAGTCCGGGCGTACCCCAAGCTGTTCACGCATCCAACGCAGACCACTGGTGAATTGACGCACCAACGATTCCCCCGAGGGCAGGTTGGTGTCGGATTCCACCCACATGCCACCCACCGGGTGCCACTGGCCACGTTCAATGGCGTCCCTGACGCGCTCGAAGAGTTCTGGCGAGGAGTCCTGGAGCCAGGCGTAGTGCTGGGCGCTGGTGCAAGCGAAGTGGAAGTCGGGATATTCCTCGGCCAGTGACACGACGTTGGAGAAGGTACGCACTACCTTGCGGCGGGTCTCACGCAACGGCCATAGCCATGCCGAGTCGATGTGCGCGTGTCCGATCGCCGTCATCTGTTGAGCCGATGAGTTCGCCCCCGAGCTAAGGTGCCCGGCAAGGATTTCTCGGGCCTGTCCGGCACCGGCGAGGATGCCATGGAGATCGACCTCGTCGGCAGCCTGCTCCAAACCGTGAAGCAATCGGGCACGGTGGGTGGAGTCGGACGGCAGCTGGCGCATGAGCCCGTCGAGGACATCAATGTCGAGCCACAGGTCCCACACCTCCTTGCGACGCACCGAGAGTTCCGCTCCCCTGAACTGCCACAGCGGTTCATCGCCTGCAGTGCGACGATCCCCCAGCTCAGTGGGTCCGCCCAGATGCAAGGTCATGTCGGGGTTACCAGCGGCTTCCACCCACAGCTCGATGCCCCCATCGGTCCCGATGAGCGGCTCACCCTCGTCAGCGAATCGTTGGGTCAGCGTCCCGTGGTTGAGTGCGACCCTATGGTTGCGTGGGTTGAGGGCTTTGAGGGGGCGTCCCGAAGAGGTGTACACCATGGCTTCGGACTGGTTTCCGGCCCAGTCGCCGACGAATCCGAGGTCCATCGAGAGGTCGATCTCGTCGCCGGCGTGGCCTTCGGGCAGAGTGCCGGTGACGTGGAGCCACCAGGTACTCCATGGAGAACCCCACCAGGTTCCGGGCGGGAATGGACGGTAATCGGCGACGACGGCTTCCTCGAAGCTCACCGGTTCTCCGGGAGCTTGCCAGGCCGTCACGTCCAGTGGACAGATCTTCTTGGTGATTTCTCGCTCGAGACGCTCTTTGAGGTGACCAATGCGGTCTTGGGTGAGCTCGGTGTGATCATGCATGGTCATCCACAAGGTAGTCCAGGCCGTCGAAGGCATCGGCGAAGTCATTGAGAAGTTGCTCGGCAACGTACACGGAGTCAACTAATGGGTGGTGGCTCAGGGCTAGCAACGCGGCGGTGCGGCTGTGGTTGACAGCGGCATCGATAGTGCGTTGCTCGACGTATTTGGCGTTGACGACAAGCCCGCGAGCGTGGTCGGGTAGCTCCGGTGCAGGGAGTCGGTGGATCCCGGCACCGTCTACTCGACACGGGATTTCCACGACAGCATCATCAGGTAGGTCGGGGAGAGCCCCGCGGTTGGCAACATTGAGGATGAGTTCAGCGGGCACGTCGTTGGCGATGGCGTGCATGATCGCGAGGGCGACCTTGTCGTATCCGCCGGTTTCCAGGTCGGCCTCATCGCGCTCGAACTCCCCCGAGACTTCGCGATTGGTGGCCATGTAGGTCTCTTCACGCTCGAGGCGAGTGGCCTCCCACAGTCCGGCGACATCGTCAGTGTGTTGGGCCTTGGTGTAGAAGCGCCGCTGCTGGGCCTCCAGAAACGCCCCGCGCGGAGCCTCGGCATTCCGGTCGACGGCGAGGTCGTCGCGAGAATAGTAGTAATAGTGCAGGTACTCGTTGGGTACGGCGCCCAAGGCTTGCACCAGATCAGGACCGAAGAGCCGACCTTCCTCAAAACTCCCGATGAGGTGGGGGCGCTCCATCAGACGCGGCAGGACGTCGATGCCGTCGACCTCCAAGCTGGTGAGCCAGCCCAGGTGATTGAGCCCGCTGTATCCGATGTGGACGCGTCCGTCAGCATCGAACAGGGAGCCCAGGTCAGTCGGCGCCAGCCCGGCATTCTGCAGGGCGGAGAGGGCGCGACGGGCCAAGCCGACCGGGGAGTCACAGATACCGACCACTTGGTCTCCAAGGCGGTGCTGCATGACCTCGGTCATCACCCCAGCAGGATTAGTGAAGTTGATGACCTTGGCATGGGGGGCGTATCGCGTTATCTGTTCGACGAGGTCGAGCACCACCGGGATACCCCGCAAGGCATATGAGATACCGCCAGCCCCGACAGTCTCCTGGCCGATGACACCGCGCGCCAGACACATCGACTCGTCCAGGGCGCGTCCACGCGTTCCGGCGACGCGAATGGCCGAAAAGATGAAGTCGGTTCCCGCCAAGGCAGTGGGCAGGTCAGTGGTCGCCACGACAGACGGCGCGTTAGGCAGGCCGGGGGCCAGCTGGGACAACACTGTTTCGATGACACCTAGTCGTAGTGAGTCGGTGTCGTAAAGCCGCAGCTCGGTGACTCGTTGAGGTGAGTCGTCGCGAGCGAGGGCCTTGAATACCAGTGGAACGCGGAATCCCCCGCCACCGAGGATGGTGAGTTTCATACCGTGACGACCTCCATGCCTGTTGATTCGTAGTGGGCGTCGAGGTCCGGCGGCAGTGGTCCAGTCGTGATGACTCCACTGACGTCCTCGACGGTGAACGGGGAATGCGCTCCGACACCTGGGAATTTCTCGGAGTCGACGAGCAGGTAGCTTCGACTCGCTGCAGCGACAATCGCCTGTTTGATCTGAGCCTGGGAGCGGCTTGTGTCACGCACCCGCCCGTTGGCACTCACCCCGGAGCAGCCCAGGAAAGCTAGGTCGGCCTGATGATGAGTCAGCGCATCAGCGACGAACTGACCGTCAAAGCACTGGTATCGCTCCGACCACACTCCCCCAAGCACAACCACGGTGACGTCCGGGGCGCTCCTGAGAGCTTCAAAGACGGGCAGGGACGCAGTGAGGACGGTGACGGAGCGCTCGGTGAGCAGCCCGGACAGATGATGGACGGTGGTGCCGATGTCCATGATGATCGTGTCGCCGTCGTGAACAAGCTCGGCGGCCTTGCGGGCGATCGCAGCCTTGGCGCGAGTGCGGTGGTTCATCACGTCACCGAAATGATCGTCCACGTTCGTGACGAGTTGGATGCCTCCCCAAGAACGCTCGATGATGCCCTTATTTTCCAAAGCGATGCAGTCACGCCGCGCTGTGGCCATGCTCACGTTCAGATTCCGAGCGATGTCGACGGTTCGCATGGCAGGTCGATCCCGGAGCAGTTCGACGATCGCGTCATGACGAGCGGCCTTGAGCATATGCCCATGATAGCGATGCAGAGTCACCGATCAGAAGATTTTCGTCATTTCGATCATTTTTCATCATCCTCTCCTCCACCGGGCGCTACAGTGATCTCAAGAGCTGCCCCTCCCGGCCAGCTCAGGCACACTCGAATCAAGCATTGACAAGGTTGTTTCCTGGATATCACCTATAGTTAACCTCAGGTGCACACAGTCGTGACACCCTGAATCATTGGTGGGTGGAAGAGCCCAAACTCCCCTTGAATGACGTCCACATCATCGGGAGTCGGCTCGGAACCCACCTCCACAATGAACATTATTGAGCGATTTTTGTCAGTGGCGATTTCCGTTCAACCCTAGGAGGGATCTCATGAATCTGTCGCGTCGTCGTCTTCTCACCGGCAGCTTTGCTGGACTGAGCATGTTGGGAGTGTCGGCATTAACCGGATGCTCGACCTCCGCCGATCCCACGTCCGGCAAGGGTGCCGGTGACGCCAAGAAGCTCGTCCTATGGATCTGGCCGGAAGGATTCGACAAGCAGACGCTGGCTGCCGTCTCCAAGGCGCAGTCGTCTTGCAGCGTGCGCCAGGACATCATCGGCGGCGACTTCAAACAAAAGCTCACCACAACCTTCACCGCAGGTTCTGGGCTGCCCGACCTCACCGGCGTCAAGGGTGAGGACATCGCCTTCTTCCGCGACCACGCTCACTACTTCGTCGACCTCAACACTCTGGGCGCCAAGGACATCAAGCCCACCTTCCTGGATTGGAAATGGGCCCAGGCCTCCACCACCGACGGCAAGCAGCTCGGCATTCCTTCCGACATCGGCCCGACGGCCCTGTTCTATCGGGCCGACATCTTCGAGCAGGCCAAATTGCCCACCGAGCCGGACAAGGTCGCTGCCCAGATCACCACCTGGGACGCTTTCATCGAGTTCGGCACCAAACTACTGGCCGCCAAGGACAAGACCTACCTGGTGCGCAACTCGGCAGGCTTGTTCGACACGATCTGGCCGCAGTCGGGTAAGGGATTCATTGACGCGAAGAAGACCTTCATCGGCGACCAAGACCATATTCGCAAAGCCTGGGACATCGCTGTCACGGCGCTTAAGGCCGGCATCGTCGCCGGGATCCAGTCCAACACCTCCGATTCGGCTGCTGCCGTCAATGAGGGACGTCTACCTGCCGATTTCGGCGCCTCCTGGCACCTGGCCGATCTCATCGTTGACGCTCCCGAAACGAAAGGCAAATGGCGAGTCTGCGCCCACCCCGGACCAGCCATCAACCAGGGCGGCTCGTTCCTGTCCATCCCCGCGGGCGCACCCGATCCCAAAGCCTCCTTCACGGCGATCCGCGAACTGCTCAGCGTGGAGTCCCAGGTGCGCGAGTACGTCCACAATGGCAACTTTCCCGTCTCACCGAAAGCCTACGATGATCCGAAGGTTTCCGGGCCAGTGGAATTTCTCGGCGGCCAGCATGCCGCGAAGGTCTTCGGAAAAGCTGCTGAGTCGGTACGTCCGATCTACGAAGATTCGCACTCCGATGCCGTGTCCGCCCCATTCAGGGCCCAGTTGGAGCAGGTCGAGTCCTCAGGCAAGAATCCCGAGGCCGCCTGGAAGGACGCCGTCGCTGGGGCACAGCGGATCGCCAAACAACTGCATCTCACCGTCAAGTGACACAGCTTTCAACCTGAGTTCTGTGACGAGATGAATTCTGCGAACACCACCGTTGAACCCGTGCCCACGGGTGAGCTGCGTCGCTCTTCCGTGGGCCCGCGGATGCGCAAAGCGTTGCCGATATATGCCGCTCTGAGTCCGTATTTCTTCTTCTTCCTCATCTTCGCGGCTTTACCGATGGTCTTCACCCTGCTACTCGCGTTCACCGACTGGTCAGGGCTGGGGGACGCCAACTTCGTCGGTCTGGAGAATTTCAAGTACCTGGTCAGCGACCACCTGTTCTACAAGTCGCTGGGCAACACGCTCATTTTGTGGGCAATGGGCACGATCCCGACACTCATCATCGCCACGATCGTCGCCCTCATGCTGAACAAGACGATGCGGTTCTCCACGACGTACCGGGTCATATACCTCGTGCCAAACATTACGTCGATGGTGGCAATGGGCATTCTGTTCAGTTCAATCTTCGCTAGCCAGTTTGGGCTCGCGAACGCCATCCGCAATGTGCTCGGCCAGTCGAACATCGCCTGGTTACAAAGCGAATGGGGCATCAAGATCGCGATCTCATCGCTGACGATCTGGTCATTCGTCGGGTACAACGCTCTGCTCATCCTTGCCGGGCTGCAAGCTATTGACAAGGCTCAGTACGAGGCAGCCGCCATCGACGGGGCGAACGGGTGGCGCACGTTCTTCCACGTCACTTTGCCGCAGCTTCGAGCCATCGTCCTGTTCATCACCCTCATGTCGACGATCGGTTCGTTGCAAAGCTTCACCGAAGCCCAGGTGATCACCAGCTCCGAATCCACCGGGGCAGCCTCTGCTGGTGGGGTGAACAATTCCGGTCTAACGATGGTGCTCTATTTCTACTCGGTGGCCTTCCAGGAGAACCGGTACGGCTACGGTGCGACGATCGCCTGGGGAGTGTTCGTCATCGTGCTGTTCTTCTCGATCATCAACTGGCTCGTCACCCGCGAGCATGATCGCGAGGCGACGCGATGAGACGGCCCGTACGTACGGCCCTGCGGCACATCTTCCTTGTCCTGGGCGGATTGGTCTCGCTGTTCCCGTTCTACTGGATGCTCGTGCTGGCCAGCCGACCTTCCTCGGCAATCTACAAATATCCCCCAGTGCTCACACCTGGTGACCGTCTAGGCGAGAACATCCGCACCATCACGGACAAGATCAACATCTGGGCTGCCATGGCTAATACGGCCCTGGTGGCGGTGACGGTGTCGGTGCTCGTGCTGCTCATCTCCTCACTGGCAGCCTTCGCCTTCGCCAAGTTCGATTTTCCCGGCAGGAAAGTGCTCTTCGCTGTAGTCCTGGCGACCTTCCTGTTGCCCACCCAGCTAGCGACGATCCCGCAGTTCGTCCTCATGAGCAAGATTGGGTGGGTGGGCGATCTCAAGGCCGTCATCGTGCCTTCCCTGGCAAGTTCGTTCGGAGTGTTTTGGCTGCGCCAGTACGCCACCAACGCCATCCCGAAGGAACTGTTGGAGGCGGCCACCCTGGATGGCTGCGGCTTCTGGCGCCAGTACGCGCACGTGTGCGTGCCTATCATCCGTCCTGCCATGGCATTCCTAGGGATCTTCACCTTTATCGGCTCGTGGAACGACTTCATGTGGCCCCTCATCGTCCTCAACGATCCCAGCAAGCTGACTTTGCAGGTCGCATTGAGCCAGCTCAAAACAGCACACGGCACTGACTACGGCATGCTCATGGCCTCCTCACTCATCGCCGTCGTCCCGCTGTTGCTCGTGTTTGCCATCGGCGCCAAGCAGCTCATCGCCGGTATCTCGGAGGGAGCAGTCAAGAGTTGAGCTGCGTCGAAACAAGGCAAACCCTGGCGGCAGCTCTGTCGATCGGCACTGCGTCACAGCCTGGAGGTCGTCGTTGCTGACGCCCACCAGAGCGCGCCTGCGATGAGCTGGCCTGCGTTCGTCCTGCTCGTTCTCGCATTCTTGTCACCCCCTACCACGCTCATTCGTCTTACTCGGCATGGTTGCCCACGGAGCGACGAAGCAGAGATAGACAGATTCCTACACGGCACGCGGTCGGTAAACTTCGACTGACGAGCAACTGGAGGTGCCATGCCTGATCCGATCCGCGTCATCCTCGTCGACGACCAGTCCCTCGTACGCTCGGGATTCCGCATGCTCATCGAGGCCGAGGACGACATGGAGGTTGTCGCGGAGGCGTCCAACGGCGTCGAAGCCCTCGACGTGCTGCGGCGAATGCCGGTCGACGTCGCCCTCATGGACATCCGGATGCCACAGATGGACGGTGTCGAGGCCACCCGGCGTATCACTGAATCACCACTGGACACCAAGGTGCTGATTCTCACCACCTTCGACCTCGACGAGTACGTCTACGCCGCCCTCAAGGCTGGCGCCTCGGGATTCCTCCTCAAGGATGCCCGCCCCACTGAGCTGTTGAGCGCGATCCGCAACGTCGCTGCTGGTGACGCGGTCGTCGCCCCATCTGCCACTCGACGCCTGCTCGACCACGTCGTGCCCACCCTGCCCAGCGACCCCAAGGCTGCCGACAAGCGGCTGTCGGTGCTGACGGACCGCGAGCGGGAGGTGTTGGTGGAGATCGCCAAGGGGGCGACGAACGCCGAGATCGCCCAAACCCTCTACATGGCAGAGGGAACCGTGAAAACTCACATCGGTCGACTACTATCAAAATTGGAGTGCCGAGACCGGGTTGGCCTCGTGCTTTTTGCCCATGAGGTCGGTCTCATCTGACAACTTCAGACCGGACATATATTCGATATTGGATGCGCCCAGCGTCCACATTATTATTCACATCACCTAAGGTGTGAGGGGCATCGTCCACCTGTCGATGCCCCCTTCGGGAACCATGAAAGGCATCATGAGCGACCACAACCGACCTTACGAATCTGACGAGCCCTGGCAGCCGAGCCACGCAGCCCCCGGCGAGCCGGGATCCCCATCGGCGTGGGCCAAGCCCTCACCCCAGCGCGGCGGGGAGCAGGACCAGCAGCTGAGTCAGCCGTGGATACGACCACAATCGCCTGATCCTCAACCGGCTCACGCCGGCGGATCCTTCCCGGAACGGGCTGAGTCCGCCCAGCCTTCCCGCGCCACCAGCTCAGCCCGTTCCGGCGATCTGGCTCCTGGACTGCTGGACACCCCCCTCGAGACGGACGCTGCCGCTGGTATCAACCTCACCAAGGTCTATGGGGACGGGGAGACCCGAGTCACCGCCCTGGATTCCATCAACGTTCGCTTCACCCGCGGCACTTTCACCGCGATCATGGGCCCGTCCGGATCCGGCAAGTCAACCCTCATGCACTGCCTCGCCGGCCTGGACCGGATCACCTCCGGTCGAGTGTTCCTGGCTGGCCAGGAGATCTCGGGCCTTCCAGACCCCAAGTTGACGACCCTGCGCCGCGACAATGTCGGCTTCATCTTCCAGTCATTCAACCTGTTGCCGATGCTCACCGCCGAGGAGAACATCTTGCTCCCTCTCGACCTGGCCGGACGCAAGCCGGACAAGGCCCTGTGGGATCAGCTCATCACCGGCCTGGGCATCGCTGATCGCCTCAAGCACCGTCCCTCGGAGCTGTCGGGTGGTCAGCAACAACGCGTCGCCTGTGCCCGCGCCATGATCACCAAGCCGCATGTCGTCTTCGCTGACGAGCCCACCGGCGCCCTGGACTCCAAGTCGGGAACGAACCTGCTGAGCTACCTGCGCCACTGTGTCGACGACCTGGGTCAGACGATCATCATGGTCACTCACGACGCCAAGGCTGCTTCCTATGCCGACCGCGCCCTCATGCTGCTGGACGGTCGCATCGTCGACGACATCGCCTCCCCCACCGCCGAAGCGGTGAACGAGGCCATGGCCGGGTTGGAGGGCTGATGTTCACCGAAGCTCTCAGGGAGCTGCGGCAGCATCCAGGCAGGATGGCCGCAACCCTCACTGCCATCGCGGTGTCCGTCGGGTTCCTCGTCGGCATCTCGATGTTCGTACGAACCCAGGGAGTGGCCTTGGGCAAGGAGCAGGCGGTTGCCACCTCGAAGGCTGACGTCGTCGTCTACAACGCCGACACCGAGACCAATCCCAAGGACATCACTCAGGGAATTCGCGACACTCCCGGCGTCCAGACCGTCGACATCGTCCAGTCGACCACCATGGCCGCCTCTCATGGCCAGGACTCCACGATGATCGACGTCCACAAGACGCCGGCAGAACCGTTCCGCTGGTCCTCGGTGACCTCGGGCAACTGGCCATCAGGACCCGGTCAGATCGCGCTGTCCAAGGCAGCAGCCGAGAACCTGAACGTCAGTGTCGGGGACACCATCGACATCACCGGTAAGAACATCAAGGTGGTGGGAATCACCGACGACGCGGACGCCCTGCAGACCGCTCCGGCCTACAGCAGCGAGGACGTCAGCCAATTCTTTGACACCTGGATCGTCAAGGCCAAGGACGGGACGACTCCCCAGCAACTCGTCACCAACCTTGAGAAGACCCTGCCCACCGTCAAGGGTGCCCCCAAGTTCAACACCGGCGAGGAGTACGGATCGACGATCGAGACCGCGACCGATCATCAGAAGAAGACCGTCACTGACCTGGCTCAGGGATTCGACGTCACCAAGTACCTGCTGATGGTTTTCGGAGCCATTGCCCTGCTGGTGGGTGCGATCATCATCACGACGACCTTCCTCATCCTGTTGGCCCAGCGACGCCGTCAGATCGGTCTCATGCGGGCTGTCGGAGCGTCGAGCGGTCAGGTGAGGAAGCGAGTTCTCGGCGAGGCGATCCTGCTGGGTGTCATCGGATCGGCCCTGGGGGTCGTGCTCGGAATCCTGCTGACGGTCGCTGGCACTGCCTACACGGGCGCCTTGGCCTTCGGGCTGGAATGGCCTTGGAAGGACATCGTCATTGAGTTCTTCATTGGCATCGTCATCACGGTTCTGGCCGCCTTCCTGCCGGCGCTTCGAGCCACTCGCGTGGCACCTCTGGAGGCGCTGCGCCCGGTTCCGACGGTGGAGCAGAAGCGCCGGGTCGGACTGGCACGGATCATCATCTGTTCCCTGCTCACAGTGATCGGAGTCATCACCTCCGTGGTGGCGATCACCGGGCACGGCAACGGAATCATCGGCTGGGCCCTCCTGTCGGCCGCCTGCCTGTCGCTGGCCTTCCTCATCGCCACACCGTTGTATGTGCCGTGGCTCATCAAGGGGTTCGGATTCCTGTTGCGCCCGCTGGGGCCGACAGCTCGACTTTCGACCTCCAATGCCACCCGCAACCCGACCCGTACCTCTCTGACGGCGGTGGCCCTCATGCTGGCCATCGGACTGTCGGTGACCCTGCAGGTCGGCATCTCCACGACGCGGACGACGGTCATGGACCAGATCGACGAGCACTATCCGATCGACATCACCTTCACGAACAGTCCCAGCCATGACCCCAACAGCGACGAGCCCAAGGTGGGAACCCTCGACCCGTCGGCCATCAAGTCGGTGCAGAACCTCCCGAACGTCAAGGACTCCGTCATCCTCAAGGGCGGGTTCGTCGAGACGGACGTGTCACCTCAGACCCACATCGTTTCCGCCGACAAGGACAAGATTGCCAAGGTCGCGCCCTCGATTGCCAAGGAGATGAAACCTGGGGTCGCGCTGATGTCCTCTATGGGCAACTCACCGAAGACGATGGACTTCTCGTCTTCCAAGGGAAAGGTGTCTCTCAAGGTCAAGGAGGTCAACGGACTCCCCTACAACGACATCCTGGTCACCGAAAAGGACATGAATAAGATCGTTCCTTCCGTGGGCGACCAGGCTGCCTGGGTCCACCTCGAGGACCGGAGCAATCTGGCCTCGGTGTTGACGGTGATGATCTCCTCGTCGACGAACATCGATTCGCAGCACATGGATGTTGGCGGCGGTGCCCTCATCGGCGGCATCGTCGAGCTGATCCTCAAGGCCCTGCTCATCGTCATGACGGCTCTGCTGGGTGTTGCCGTGCTCATCGCCCTCATCGGTGTGGCCAATACCTTGAGCCTGTCGGTACTGGAACGACGGCGCGAGTCGGCACTGCTGCGGGCCATGGGCATGCAACGGCGCGGACTACGGCTGATGCTGCTCTACGAGTCGATCCAGGTCGGTATGGTCGGTGTCATCGTCGGAATGGTGGCAGGGTTCTACTTCGCCTGGCTGGGCATCCGGTCTATATTCCGGGTGGCCTCGGACACGATTCCGGTGCACTTCTCGATCGACTGGCCCTGGACCCTCGGTCTCATCGCAATCTGCTTGGCGGCGGCTTGCCTCGCCTCGGTCCTCCCGGGCCGACGCGCCGCCATGGCTGCCCCCACTGAGGCGTTGGCAGACGAGTGAGGGTTTCCACCGCCCGATCTGCGTGATGACGACCGGCCGTGTCCTTCGGGGCACGGCCGGTCCTCTTGGTGGGGAATCTTGTCGTGACGGCCACCGGACAACACTCACGTGAAGACGAACAACACTGAGCGTCGCATGGGCAACATCCTGACCCCGGCAGGCAACACCGTGGGCAACGTCCCGCCGATGGACTTGGTGCATCGCCGATCCCGAGAGGTGCTGCCATGACAATGATGATCCACCGCCGTCTGGACTCCCACTGGGCCGAGATGTGCGCTCATCCCCGCGCCGAATGGCGTGCCAATCTCCTCTGCACCGGGTGTGAGCCCGAGGACCTGCACCGGGTGTGAGCCCGAGGACCTGCCCCGGACGCTACGTACCGACGACGTGGCTGCCATCCGGGCCCTCATCGCTGCTCGCAGTGGCGCTGGCCAGACATCGGAATTCGCCGGGATGGCGCTGATCCAGGCGATCCTGCCAGCCCTCGTCGTCATGGCGAGCAGGAATCGGCGGACATGTCTGGACGATTACGTCGGTCAGGCGTGGCTGGTCATCGTCAATTTCCCACTGACGCGCAACCACAAGGTGTGCACGAATCTGGCCTTGGACTGTCTGCACGTCGTCTCGGCGAGGCTACGCGCGACGAGCAGGGAAACCCCGGTCGAGGTCGTGGACATGAGTGCGCCTGAGATGCCGGACAACCCCGGCCAGGTCGCCTCGGAACTGCTCACCGCCGCCGAGGAATTGGGAATCATCACCTCAGTCAGCGCGCCGGTCCTGCGCAGCGTGTGGGTGGATGCCCTGGATTCCGCATCCGCAGCGCGACGCCACGGGATGAGTCCTGAGGCAGTGCGTGCCCGGTGCTCTCGGGCGAGTCGAGCCATGAGGAAGCGCCGTGACGAGTTGCTAGTCGCGTCATGAACAGGATTGTCATGCCTGCGACGTATGCTGTTCGCCGTGACGAAGTTCAAGCGTGTCATGGCCCTGCTGGGGGTCATCTACCTGACCACGGTGGGCTGCCTGTACCTAGTGCTGGCCGAACGCAGTGACGATTTCATTCGCAACAGTCAGGTCATCCAGGGAACCGTCACAGCCGTGTACCTGCACGACCCCGTCAATACCGGAGCCACCAGGTATCTCATGCACACCGAGGGCGGCAACGTCGCCATCATCAAGTACACCTATGACGGTGTCACCGACACCGTGCCGTCGAATCCATATCGCAACGTCAAGAAGTACCAGGTCGGGCAGCAGGTCGATCTGGTCATCCGATCCACCCCAGGACATCCCGAGGATGCCATTGTCGCCGTGCGTGATCACACCATCCTCGGCCTGCGCCTCGTCCCGTGGGGATTCCTGGCCTGTGCTGTCCTCATGGCGGCCTGGTTCTGGCGTGATTCCCTCAGGTCCCAACGCCGGCGTCGCACCACGTCACACCGACAGACACCAGCCGCCGTCGAAGGGTGACCGTAATTCCGGGGGAGTCGCAGCAGCGACGGCCTCTCGTCCACCAGAACAGCTCAATCGGCCAGCAGCCAGCCCAGAAACTCCTTGAGATCGCCGGTCTCACCGTCACGTCCGCCGCGACCAATGTGCATTGGCGGTGAAGAGGGCTCCAGCTTGACCCCGCGCATCCGCTCCATGAAGCCACCCGGGACGACGAGCTGGTAGTACTCGCCGTGTTCGCCGATGGCCAGGGAATGCTTGGCGTTGAGGTACCAACCTCGTCTGTCCGTCCGCGCCTCGTGGCCATCCATGAGCTGGGCCCGCAACGGCTCGGGTGTCATGCCCTTGGCCCGGGCCGCCGCAAGGAAGTCGTCGATGAGTCTCTGAGCCTGAGCAGCCTCCTGACGCCGCGCCCTCTCCTCGAGTTCGATGCGGAGTCTGGCGTCCTCGGCGCGTTTGCTGGTCACGGATCGAGGGTACGGCACCTCGGAGATGGTGCATGCCTTGGGCGGCGTGAACGCGTCACAAGAGTGATCGAACAGCGTACCGACGCCATCGGAAAGATGCACTACTGGCCCGAGCGCAATCGCATCGGATTTGACGAGATCGAACTTCATGACGGGTACCTGCATGCTCCCGCCAAGGCCACAGCGCTCCGGCTTGCCAGGACGACGATCTCGTGTGGTTACGCGACCATACCGGGACGGCCAGTGACGAGGATCACATCGATGACGGTGTCGAAGGACGCTGAATCGTCCCCAGGACAAGGACCACGACAGAAGCGGGGCGGGGAATGATATCCGCAGCCCCGCCGATCCCACTCGATCAGAACAGTCCGATGATCTCCCCGCTGTCATCGATGTCGATGCGCTCGGCCGCTGGGTGACGTCCCAGGCCCGGCATGGTGCGCATGTCACCACAGATCGCGTAGATGTACCCGGCACCCACAGCGGCCCTCACCTCGCGGACAGGCAGACGCCATCCGGTCGGGGCCCCCTTGAGGGAGGGGTCGTGGGACAGGGACAGGTGGGTCTTGGCGATGACGACCGGGAAGTTCCCGTAGCCGAGATCCTCGAAGTGGGCGAGCTCCTTGGCCGCGGCCGGAGCGATGTCGACCCCGTCAGCTCCGTAGACCTTGGTGGACACCTTGGTGAGCTTGTCGACCAGGGAGTCCTCGAGATCGTAGGTGTAGCGGAAGTCGGTGTTCTGGTCGCACGCCGCAACGACCGCACGAGCCAGATCGACGGCGCCGTCGCCACCGTCGACGACATGGGTCGAGGCGGCGAAGTGAGCACCGGCCGCCTCTGCCACCTTACGGACGGCGTCGATCTCGTCGGGATGGTCGCTCGGGAAGACGTTGAGGGCCACCACCGGGGAGACGCCGAAGTCTCTGACGATCTCGATGTGCTTGCGCAGGTTGGCGGCACCGGCGAGGACGTCGTCAGGATTGTCCTCGAGCATGGCCGGGGGCAGGGGCTTTCCAGGAACGACCTTGTAGCGACCGGCATGGGTCTTGAGGGCACGCACGGTGACGACGAGGACGGCGGCGTCGGGGCGCATACCACCGAGGCGGCACTTGATGTTGAAGAACCGCTCGGCGCCCATGTCGGCGCCGAATCCGGCCTCCGTCAGCAGGTAGTCGCCGCAGCCGATGCCGACGCGGTCGGCGATGACCGACGAGTTGCCCGTGGCGATGTTGCCGAAGGGGCCGGCGTGGACGAGCACTGGGCTGTTCTCGGTGGTCTGCAGCAGGTTCGGCTTGATGGCGTCCTTGAGGATGACCGCCATCGACCCGGCGGCATGCAGGTCCTCCGCGGTGACTGGCTCCTTGGAGCGGTTGTAGCCGATGACGATACGTCCAAGCCGGGCGCGCAGGTCTGAGAGTGAGGTGGCCAGGGCCAGGATGACGCCCACCTCGCTGGCCGCAGTGATGTCGAATCCGCTCTGACGGGGGATGCCGTCAATTCGCGATCCAAGGCCGACGATGGTGTTGCGAAGGGCACGGTCGTTGATGTCGACGACGCGACGCCATGAGATGGAGTGAGGCTCGATGTCGAGCTCATTTCCGTGGTGCAGATGGTTGTCGATCATGGCGGCCAACAGGTTGTGGGCCGCACCAATAGCGTGGAAATCACCGGTCAGGTGCAGGTTGAGCTTCTCCATCGGCAGCACTTGGGAATACCCGGCGCCAGCGGCACCGCCCTTGATGCCGAAGGTCGGGCCCATGGAGGGTTGACGCAGAGCGAGCACGCTGCGCTTGCCGATCTTCTCCAGTCCTTGAGCCAGACCGACTGCTGTGGTCGTCTTGCCTTCGCCAAGGGGTGTGGGCGTGATGGCCGTGACGACGACGTATTTGCCACGCGGACGATCCCTGTTCTGCTTGATGACCTCGAGATCGACCTTGGCGACATCGCGCCCGTAGGGCTCGATGCACCTTTCCTCAATGCCAGCCCGAGCTGCCACCTTTTCGATGGGGTCAAGGTGGGCCTCACGAGCAATTTCCAGATCCGACTTCATCGTCATGGCCCCAATCATGGCGTGTTGTCAGGCCTTTTGCACACCTTTTCGGACAGCAACATTGCAACCACGCCGTCTCCCGCCCCATGAGCGCGACGTCATGAGCCAGGAGCGCTCGACGAATCGTCAGCTCCTGGCCGGGGTCTGCTCCACCTCACCCAGGTTTTCCTTGAGGTCATCGGCGTAGGAACCGAGCAAGCTGCCGAGGGCCTCGTCCTCCCCCATGGGCTTGGCCAGCCGCCACAGGATGAAACCGATGACGGCCCAGACGAGCAGGACGAGGTACTCACCAGGCCACACCAGCGAGGTATTCGTTCCCGGCCAGATCGCCATGACGACCGTGACGAGGGCGCCGACAGCTCCCACCCATGGCAGCCATCCGGCATGGTACTTGGAGCGCAGGTGGGGGTACTTCTTCGGAAGGGTGGACAGGGTGATGACGACGATGATCCACACCAGTCCGAGGTAGATGCCACCGGTGTCGAGGAACCACAGCATGGCGCCCGGGCCTAGGGCTCCCAGCAGCAAGGTCATGACAGTGGTGAGCAGAATGGCCCTGCGCGGGGCGCCACTCTCCTCGTCCACTGCGGCGAGGCCCTCCGGGAGGAGCCTGGCCCTCGCCATCGCGACGACGATGCGGGAGATCGCCATGAACAGACCGAGGAAACTCGTCAACAGACCACAGATGGCAATGATCCAGGCTCCCCAGCCGAGGATCGGGAAGCCGGCAGTGGTGTAGGCATCGATGGTGCCCAGGTGCATCTTGGCGACGTCCTGCCAGGGAAGGATCCAGGCCGAGGAGGCCAGCACCAAGCAGTAGAACAAGGTGGCCGTCAGGACGGTGAGGACGGTAATGCGACCGATCTTGCGGGCAGGGATGTCGGCGTCCTCGGCCAGTGCTGCCACCAGCCCGAAGCCTGCCATGTAGGTCATACCGGGCACGACGAAGCGGAGGGTGTCGCCGAGGGCATTGGCGTCGGCCCGGTAGGGCGGGATGAAGTTGCTGGGGCTGCCAGTGACGAGCGCCGTGACGACCAGGGCGAGTCCGATGACGACCATAGCGACGAAGAGAACGGTCTGGATCTGACCGGAAAGGCTCACTCCGAACCAGTTCATGGCCGCAATGATCAGGGTCAGGACGACGCCGATTATCAATACAGTCATATCGACTGATTCCCTGTTGACTGAATACAGGGACACGGATCCCAAATTCGGCCAAATCTTTTCCAAAAGATACCCGAAAGCTGTCACATAAAAAGCAATGGATGAAAGATAAGCGCCAATGAGGAGCCAACCAGTGGCAAAGGATGCCCTTCTACCGAGGCCGACGTAGGAATAGACGACTTCGCCCCCAGCTCTGGGAAACAGCGTTGTCAGCTCGCTATAAGCCAGAGCCACACAGGATGCCAGCAAGCCTCCGAGGAGCATGCCGAAAATCATGCCTCCAGCACCGTACTTGTCGAAAAATTTCGAGTTCGTGTAAATCCAACTCGAGCCGATCAATCCGGCCACCCCGAGGGCGAGGAGCTGGAAGAATCCTAGGCTCTTCTTGAGTTCAGCCATGGCAACTCCTTCATTGTCAGCACAACGCCGCATTGCATTGCAGGGCATTAATTATGCTACATGAACGATATATATAGTTTCGGGCAGAACGATCAGTCATCCGTGGGGCGGCTGCGCATGCGGTGAGCACAGCCCCGACGTCGATCCAACGCCGACTGATACGGGTGGTTAGAAGCTAGCCGCTCTACCTTCCCAAGTCCACACCCCTGTTGTTGAACTCCTCATGAAGTGGCGTTCAAGGGCCTTTTCAGGCTGTCCCCCACCGGCCATGCGCGCGCAACCAGCGACGGATCCGCCCAGGATCCCCTTCCCACAACCCTCTAGGATCGAGGCAGGCCGGCCCCGAAGGAGACCATGTGTTCTGGCAGAACCTGCGCCACCTGTGGCGACGCCACGATTTTCGAAGGATTCTCGGAGTCCGCGTAGCGACACAGGCGGCCGACGGCACCCTGCAGGTGGGAATGGCCTCCTACGTGCTGCTCTCTCCCGAGCAGCAGCCTGACGCGTGGTCGATCACGATGGTGCTGGCCATCACCTTGTTGCCGTTCAGCATCATCGGGCCCTTCATCTCTGTCGTTCTCGACCGTTGGTCACGTCAGCGAATCCTCGTCTACACCGACGGCCTGCGCTGCCTCATCGCGATCGGGTTGGGGATCCTGGTCTGGGACGGTGCACGCGACAGACCCTCTCACCTGGCCCTGCTCGTCGGATTGCTCATCGCAATGAGCCTCAACCGCTTCCTTCTTACGGCGTTGGTGGCGGGGCTGGAGTACACCATCGACAAACGCGACTACCTGACGGCTTCCTCGATCATGCCGACGATTGGCCCCCTGGGACTCATGATTGGAGCCGTCGTCGCGGCCGCCGTTCGAATGATTGCTGGACACTACATGCCGGTTCACCATGCCGACACGATCATCTTCTGCATCTCTGCGGTACTCTTCGCGATTTCTGTGGCACTTGGTCTTCAGTTCTCGCGCCGAGAACTCGGGCCACCACTGCTGGACCGCTCCCAAACGCTGCGTGCTGTCGCCGAGGATGTCGTCGACGGTTTCCGTTACCTGGGAAAGGTGCCCCTGGTGGGCAATTCCCTCACTCTCATCGGCGCCCAGCGAGCACTCTTCGGCGTCTATTCGGTGGCCATGATCCTGGGTTATCGCAACCGTTTCCACGTGCAGTCCGACATCAACGGGGCCATGGCTGACATGACGATCTGGGCGGTGGCGATGGGGGCTGGCTTCGTGCTGTCGGCCGGATTCATGCCGATGCTGGTACACGGGCTGGGCATGAGGAAAGCCCTCATCAGCCTGCTGGTCGGCACCGCCGTCATTCAGGCCTTCCCAGGGGCCATCCCGAACCGCTGGGGTCTGCTGGTCGCCGGCTTCCTCATCGGCCTTTTCGCCCAGTCCCTGAAAGCCGGGGTCGACACCATCTGTCAGGCCCATGTTTCTGATGGTTACAAGGGCCGAGTCTTCATCGCCTACGACATGGTCTACAACGCATTGTTCGTGGGAGGCTCCGCCCTGGCGGCCCTCGTGCTTCCGGTGCACGGACTGTCTGGCCCGCACATGATTGGTCTGGCACTCTCCTACCTCGTGGTGGCCGGAATCTTCATCCTGGCCACCCGCGCACAGGGTGACGATGTCTTCGACAAGGGCAGCGCCATGGGAGGTCTTCCCACCGGCAGTCCTGAGGAGTGACGCTCACACCACCCGGGCCCGCACGTGGCCTTCCATCACCTCCTGGAGGACCGAAATCGTCTCCTCCGACAGGTCGACGCCAAGACGGCGAGCCTGCCGCGACAGCACGTAGACCAACCGTTCAACCTCGCCACGATCGTCGAGTTCGTCAGCGAGTTTGATGCGCGCCACCAACAGCACTTCGTCCTCAGGGCAGGCGACGGTGGCACGCGCCAAGGCCCTGGATGCCAGCTCAAAGTCGCTGTTCTCCATGGCTCGACGGGCCACCTCGACCCCGATGTCACGGATCATCTGAATCATGTCGATGCGCCATTCCTCGGCCCAGTGCCACTGACCGGGAGCGGCGTCAGCCAACGGGGCACCACGAACGAGGTCCATGGCCGAGACGAGATTGGCCAGCGGGGCCGTCGAGACCCCTCCCGCGACAAGCAGTTCAAGCCGTTCCCAGTCGCTACTGACGACATCTGCCAGACGCAGGGAACCGTCATACCCTTCGGGCAGGTAGGCCCGACCGTTATCATCGGCGCCCAGCCATCGCCGCAGTCGGGAGACATTGGACCGTCGGGTCGGCTCTGCGACCATGAGGGCGTCAGCCATCTGCACCGATCGCGCGCCAGGATGGCACAGCAACCAGGCGCAGTACTCAAGGCATTGCCGCCGAGCCTTGGTCGGCGGATTCCCGCGAGCTCCCACGAGGTCGACCGGGCCAAGGAGGCGCAGGACAGGAGAGGAAACTGCGCCGACGGGGACGGGCAACTGAGCGACATCACTCAGTGCAGTTGGCGTGAGCACGTGTTCCTCCTCGACGGTCGTATGGGCATCACTGGGCGGCAGTACTGCGCAGGTCTTGGCCACCATCGTCGGAGGGCTGGACGTCTCCTCCCCTCGCCGTGGCTCCCACCAGAGGGCAGGCTCGGTATCAGTTCGAGCAGTGGTTTCGAGCAGCTCGACGACGGCACGGCGCATCGGTGCGGTGACGATCTGGGGTGTGAAAGCCTGACCGTCCAGCTCGGCATGATCGGGGCCGGTGACGATGACCCTCCGGCCACATGTGCTTGGCATGACGACGACGATTCCCGCCTCGACCACGGATGACGGGTTCGGAAGGTCGAGGGGCTGAGAGGACAACACGACCCTGGTAATCGATGGGTGCTGACTACTGGGACCGTCAGGATGATCTGCCAGCCCCTCGACGATTTCCTCGACGTCAGCACACTGCACATCGTCACTTCCGGCCCGTGACAACCACGCGAGGTCGTCACCGACGGCGACGATGTCGATTCCGCCGGACCATGGCGCTGCGACAAGGGACAGACTGATCGATGCCACCACCGCGGAGGCCAACTCGGCAGTGGCGTCAATACCCAGGAGACCGCCGGTATCGGCGAGGTCCAGCACGACTGGGGTGTGCGGGTCAGTGGTTCCCAGGACGACGGTCGTGGGCGTCAGGGTGTCGGCGCTGACAGGGTTAGTGTTGACGGCGTCGTCACCGCGTGACGTTGCTTCGTCCCCGTGATCGGCCGCGGTGTCGAGCATTCTCTTGGCGCGACGCGGCGGTCCCGACACGGTAGGAATTTGCCGGCCCAGCGGGCGGGTGAAGAGCTGCTGCTGCCGTCGAGCAGCGATTGTGCCGGCCACCCCACCGGCCAGGAACAGGCTCAGGCCCGCCAACCCGGTACGGAGGATCTCGGCAGGGTCCTGACCTACCCCGGCGGCAGCCACCGCTTCCTCGGGTCGAGGAGTCGGGACATCTGAGGGAGGCGCATCTGGCTGCAGCGCGCTCTGAGCGATATCTGCACCAGACGCCTCGTCGTCGTGGCCGGGGAGAGCCTTCTCCGGCTCGGTCATGGCAGCTTCGTCCATGTCGGCCACTGATGTCGACGTGGCCTGTTCAAGTTCCGGGGCAGGCACGACGAGCTCCCAGCCGGGCTCGATGTGGTCAGGGTCCGTGACGATTCCCGCATTGAGATGCCAGAGGGACGGCCAGGCTGCGGCATCACCGAGCCAGGTGCGTGCGAGCCCGCTGAGGGTGTCCCCTTCCTGAACGGTGACAGTTCGGACGTCATGGTCGTCAACGGACGGGGTGAGCCGATCGAGCTGGTCCGCGTCGAGGGGATGGCCAGCACCGGTATGCCCATTGGGGATGGTCATGGTGGCCCCGGGAAGAGCGAGTTCCTGACCGACGGCCAGGTGGTCGACGTCGATCCCGGGATTGGCGGCCGCGATACGTCGCCATGAGGTGCCGTCTCCGTACCAGGTTTCAGCTATCGCCCACAGGTCGTCATGGGGGCCGACGGTGACCGTCATGACATCGTCGTCAGGGGCAGGCTCAACCTCAGCACTCGCCTGCACCTCGTCTGCAGGCTGCGGCGTCGCGGCAGCCGTCGCCACGATCGGCGCCGGGGTGGGAGGAGCGGCCGAGCGCGTCAGAGGGGACAGGACTGTCAGGCTCGCCACGAGTAGTCCGGCAGCGATGCTCTGAACTGTGCCCAGCCCTGGAAGCTTGATGTGGCGACGCTGACTGGTCGCCAGTCCGACGATCTCCGAGACCACACAGACCGTGAAGACCGCCCACGCCAGCCAGCCGACGACGGTGGCAATTCCAAGAAGGATCGTCCCGTCATCAGGGGTGAGCCAGCCTGACGGACGCAACAAGGTGGTGGCGTCGAGACGTCCCCATGCCACCAGGGCAGCTGGGGAACCGAGGACAAGGATGATGAGGGCCACGAAGGCCGCGAGACCGCGCATTCGGGCGCGGAGAGATGCGTCATTCATACGTGTCGCTCCCGATGACTGTCGACGGTGGAATGTGCCGTCGACTCGACGTGGAGGGCGCCCGGCATTCCCGGAACGAGAAGGTCGGAGAGCCTGACAGTGCACCTCACCCGGGCGGAGGTGACTCCCGTGGACCCCACTGGCAGGGCAAGGGCCGATGAGTCGATGCTGATCGCAGGATCGCTGCACCTGGTTCCGGCAAGTTCGGTCATGGCGACTCGCTGGCCTACCGCATGGCCTTCACCAACCGTCGAGGCGACCGATCCCGCGCGAGCGGCTACCTCGGCAGCCGACTGGGCATCGGCCCGTACCTCGGACAGCCGCCAACCCCCTGTCGTCATTGCGGCGATCATGAGGAGACTGGGCAGGATGAGCGCAGCCTCGACGGCGACTGCACCACGCTGATATCCCCGAAATTGACTATGCCGAGTCATGTCCCCTCCTCAACGGCAACGGCGTGACCTTCGACGGGGATGACAGCACCAAACAGGGTCGCTGCCTTGCCCTCGAGATCAACGCGTACCAGGGAGCCAGTGGTCGACACCCGTACCGTGACATTGGCCAGTTTGGAGGTCTGGGCCACGTCCCGAGCGACGGCTTCGGCATCACCAGCATGGGAACCACGCAAGGCTTGTACCCTGACTGCCGCCCGGGCCGCCTCGGTGGCTGTGGCCCGAGCCTGCAGCACGACCGAGGTCTGGACGACCCCGACCACCACGAGCAGGACCACCGGCCACACCAGCGACCACTGGAGAGATTCGGAAACCCCACGCTCCCGGCCTCGTCGAGACGCCTGCCTTGACCTCACTTCGGCAGGTTCGACGTCACGTACCCCTTGATCACGGTGACGACCACCGTTGCGATGGAAACGGCCCCCACCAGCAGGATGGCGTTCTCGGTTGATTGGCTGAGTCCCCTCTCGTCGTGCTTCTCGACGACCGGCGGGATGCCCGCCATCATCGGCAGGACAAGGGACGCGACGGTGTTGACATGTTTCATGGCGACCTCCTTGGTCATTCGCACCGGCCTTTCCGGTGACGTCACTGGCCCCGTTGCAGGTTGGGGTGTCGAGGGTGCGAGGCATGGTCATGACGCCACCCCAGCCATGATCAGAAGCGGCGGAGTGATGAGCACCAACCCCAGGACGAGAACCGGAATGACCATCCAGATCGTCAGGGATTCGGAGGTCGTCTGAGCCTCGATCTTTTCCCGGCTGAGATGGGCATCCCTCATTTCGTTGACGCGTGCTCGCAGAGTTCCGGCCAGAGAGGCCCCCTGATCGTCGAGGCGAAGCACCTCGACGAGCTCAGCGAGCTCGGGGAGTCCCAGTTCCTCGGACAGACTCTCCAGGCCAGCCCACGGCGACTGCTGCTCCAATCGGGAACGCTCCAGCGTGGTGCGAATCCGGGCCAGGACAGGGTGATCACTCATCTGTGCGGCCTCGACGAGGGCTCGGGGCGCCGACTGATTTGCCAACCTCGCCAATGTGACGAGGTCGATGTAGACCAGCACCGCTTCGGCAGCATCCTGACGGACTGCCTTGGATCGTGACCTGATCCGGGTGTCAGGAATGAACCATCCAAGAATGGCAAGCACAACCGCCAGTCCAACAGGAGTCACCGGGAGAGCGTCACCCCATATCGCTGTCACGACTCGGGCGAGGACGGGCATCGTCATTCCTCCCACCGCCATGACAGCCTTCTCGGCGACCAAGTCACCGGGAGTCCGGCCCTGCAGCGCGAGGGTTCGACGAGACTTCTCACTGATGAGACGTGGCCACCGTGCCGCAGCGCGTGCTCCCCATCTCTCCAGCCGTCCATCCTCGGAGGCTGGATCGACGACGGCGTCCTGCCGGATAGGCGCGGACAACCCTGCCAGCGCGTCGATCAGCCTCAGGGGAGCACCGCGCCTTCCAGCGATGACGAAGATGGGTGCGGATGCCAGCAGAGCCCCACAGATGGCGGCGAGGGCAAGCGTGGACTCAGTCATGATCGGCCTCCCGCCTCAACAGGATCCGGGCGCGGCGTCGAGGCTTGCTGCGTTGCGACAGAGCGACGAGCCCGACGAGGTACAACCCGGCGTAGCAACACAGCAACACCTGGCCGACGCCGGTACGGTAGGGGGCCAGGTATTCTCGTCCCAGAGCAAGAGCACCAGCCAACACGACGGCGATGATGATGCTGACCTGGCGGACGACCACTCGCGGTTTGGCACGCTCGGCCTGGACTCCTCGGGCTGCCCGAATCCGCTCCTGGAGGGATGCCGCCAGTGCATCGAGGGTGCTGGTGGCCCCTGTTCCCCCTCGTTCTGAAGCCATCATGATCGCGGCAATGACCTGGTCGGCGTCGGCACTGTCCAGGTCGTCAGCAAGTCCTTGAAGGGAAGCCCGGGTGTCCCATCGTGAATCTAGCCGCGCCACCATGCGAGTAAGCGGTTCCACTAGGAGCGCCGGGGCCTGACGCCGCGTCGCCCGGATGGCGTCGATGACGGACTTACCCGTCGACGCGGAACCGCTGACCAGGCGCACCCACCGTTCCAGGGCGCGCATGACGTCGAGGTCGCGCCGGGGCGGATCGGCCAGCAAGGCAGGGACGACGACAGCCAGGATCGGCACGATGAGAATCAGGACTGCCCAACCGGTCACCAGGTAACCGACGGCACCGACACCCAGACCAGTCAGACCATGCACGCGACTGCGGCGGGGCAATCGGGAGAACCAGTTGTCCACCGCTGTCCACAAACTTGTGGATTGCCCTGTGGACAACTGGTGGATGGAGGCTGACCCGATGACGATCATCGTCAGTCCTCCGACCAGGAGAACCCCCAGCAATGCCGCGACCGGTGTGCTCATGCCCATCTCGTCACCTCCGGCTCGTAATGGGAGAGTTCGGCGACAAGGGCAGGATCGGGGTGGAAGACACCGGGGCTCGTGGATGTCGGCGCGGCATAGGTGAGATGGGTGATGGGACGGCCGTTTTCCAGTGCCCCGGTCAATTGCCGGATTTCCGTGACATGACGGGTCCGGGTCCCTCCTCGCCAGGTGTCATCGACCAGGGTGACGTGGACGAGGAAGGTGATGTTGTGAGCGATCTGGCGATAGGCCTCGTCGATCGTCATGACGCCGCCCATGGCAACTCGTCCAGCCAAACGGTCCATAGTCGAGGTCGCGGAATGGGAGTGGGTGGTGCTCATGGTTCCAGCCCCGGCCTGCATCGCCTCGAACATGGCAGCTGCCTCGACGCCACGCACCTCGCCGACGACCAGGCGCGACAGGTTCTGACGCAACGCCTCCGGGATGAGATCAGCAACCGTGAACTCACCGAGGGATCGACCATCCACCTTCTCCCCCAGCCCGACGGTGGCCTGCAGGGCAACCATGTTGTCGCGATCCGGGTTGAGGTGGGTCAGCAACTCGTAATCGGTTTCGAGGGTTCCGAACCGCTCAGTGGGCGGGATCGCGTCGACGAGGGCACGCAACAGGGTCGTCTTGCCGGCTCCCTGGTCTCCTGCAATGACGATGGATCGTCGAGCCAAGACGCCCGCGCGCAACAACACACCTACGTGATGGGGCATCATCCCGCTGGCAACGAGGTCGTCGATCGTCACCCTCGTCAGGGTGTGGTGACGGATGACGACCGACGGTCGGTAGGACAGCCCGAACCCGATGGCGTGCAGGCGGTACTCCGAGCCGAGAGCCACCGTCATGGTGGGATGGGCGTCGTCAAAGGGTCGCGGAGGGTTTGCGGACTCCCCCAGGAAGCGGATCGCCTCCACCAGTTCGTCATCACTGTCGGCAACCGGCGGGCCCGGTTCACGTCGTCCGTCCCCGTACTGGATGAAGACCCGGTCACTGCCGTTGATCTCGATGTTCTCGGCATCCGGGATCTCAAAGAGCGGTTGCAACCGTCCGTACCCGAAGATCGCATCCACGACGGCGCTGGCGTAGGCCTCTTTGGTGGACGTACTCCACAACGCCTGACCCTCGGCTGTCAGTTTCTCGGCATGGGATTCAACCACCTGACGCACAACCGACCGGCCGAGCATCCTCACGTCATCGCCGCTGAGATCAATTCCATTGCGCTCTCGATGCGATGCACGTTCCGAGGAGATACGCTCCGACGCCTTGCGACGCAGCGCGACGACTGTGCTCCAGTCAATGTCGGTCGTCTCAAGTCGCCTCGGCGTGGGTCCAGGAGCCGCAGCTGGAGACGGAGTAACCGATGGGGACATCCGAGACAGCAGACCAGCGAGGTCCTCTCTGCTCTCGATGGTGCCTGCCGGGGTGTCATCGGCGTATCGGCACACCGCCGGAGCGGTCTCGTTGATCGTCATGGCGCCACCCCCACGGCCAATGACGTCGCGGCCCGCGGCCCGTTGATGGTCTCGTTGGAGCGACTGAGCTTGAGTTCCATCGCATCAGCCAGGGTTCGCAGACTCGTGGCATACCGTCCACGAGCCCATCTCCTTCCCGTTGGATCACCATCGGACAGAACGGCCGCAGCCTGAACGTCACGAGTCACTTCTCCCAACACTGGCAGGCCAAATTGGCGTCCGATCTCGCGCGAGCCGTAGGGATGTCCAGGGCCCACGACGACGAGTCCCACAGTTCCGGTGGTGGTCGAGGAGATGGCCTCGACCTCCTTGGATCGCATGGACAGCCCGGCAAGCTGTCGCAGCCGCGATCCCGTCACGATCCCGATGAGTGAGGAGCGAGAAATGAGGCTCTCGGGTAAGGCTTCCGGACCCAACCGCCCACCGTCGACAATGACGTCAACCCCAGCCCGACCGAGATCGATCATGGCGCTGACAAGGCCTGGCCACGCAGCACCCATGAGAGAAGCCTGCCCAGGGTGCCCGTAACCGCTGATGAGCCCGACCATCTTGTTGTCGTCATCGTGAGGAAGCGGGATGATCTCCTCCCACATCGCCTGCACTGGATCAGCACCGTCACGACAGGCTGCGGCCAATCCGATCAGCCCGGCCCGCGGTGGAATGCGACCAGCGAGAAATCCTGATTCGATGGCGCGGCCTGGGCACGGGTCAGCATCGATGAGGATGACGTCGCGTGGCCAGCTCAACGCCAAACCAAGAGCGGTCGTCGTCAGCCCTGGGGCTCCCCCAGGGCTGGTGAGCAGGAGCATCGCCATCATCGTCCCCTCTCGACCAGGGCAATGCGGTCCAACGAGGCCAGGTCAGCGAGCCGGGCCGCATTGCCGGAATCCACCTCGACGTCGACCAGCCAGCCCCCATGGTCGTTGGTGCCTTTGGGGGCTGCGACAACGACGGCGTCGAAGGTTGAGAGTTGGGATGCGGTCTCCGATGCCTTGTCAGAGCTGGTTTCCACCAAGGTCACGCGCGCTCCCGCGGGAAGGGAGACGGTGGGTAATCGTCCGGCAGCCAGCTTCAGCCCAATTCGAGAACGCCCCGGTGCCACCCGAAGCGCGCCGACTGAGTGGGATCCGAGCAGCTGACCGGCTGAGAGATCGACGAGGGCATGGCGGCCGACTATCTCGTCGAGCTGAGATGCCGGGATGGTCGTCACCGCCCTGTCGACGGCCACGGATGTCAGACCGACATCGGTATTGCGGACGATCTCGCCCTGCCCCACTGCCCGCGTCATGACGAGAACCTGGTCTGTGTGGGACGCGCTGTGCCAGGCAAATGCTCCGCCCAGGCCGCCCAGGCAAGCGCAGAGCACGCCGATGGCGATGAGACGGGGCGAGCGACGTAGCCGGGGTACCGGCGTCGCTATGTGTGCAGGAGTCGTCGCGGACATGGCCGTGAAGTTATGGGCGCGCCTCGATCCCCCTCAAGAGACACACAGCACATCTGTGGACAACTTTTTTGGGGGTGTTCCAGATCACATCACCCACGAACGTTATCCACAGTTGTCCACAGCTACTGTGGACAGTCCTGTGCACAACGCACCGCCCACCACGAGATGATCGCCCCAATGACATTCCCACCAAGTGGACTCAGCACAAGGCGTCCGGATCAAATGTGTCATTCGTTCTTCCGGGCTCCTCGAGAATTCGTCCACTCTCCTCGCTGAGGCTCTGCCACGGATCTTCGACACCCGACAGAACCGTCACACTCAGCACTCCCGGGAGCGTCATCTCACGTCAAATGCACCTGACCGGTGAGGGTCCATCCCAACCCCGGATCCACGGCCCCTGCCGAGTCGCACACCACGATTTTGGCCGTCACATCGAGTTGCTCAGCAGTCTCGTAGGGATAGTTCGCTCCGACCATGAAGGATTCACCGGGCTCCAGCACATATGGAGGCCGTGCAGTACCACGAGCAAAAGGGGTCGTCACGACATGGTGGGCAGCATCGGCCTGAGGAGCCGGCACCGAAACCAACGGCTGACGCCAACTCCAGTCCGGGTAGCGCGCGGAAATTGTCACCGTTCCCAAACCTAGGTTGAGGGGCGCCGTTGACACATTCGTCACGATGTAGCGCACCAGCACGATGGGAGATCCCTTGCGCACTACCGGAGTGCCATCCTGCGGATCCACCATGACAGAGTCTGCCGGGGATTTCGCTATACCCGCTTGGTCGACCTCGATGCGAATACGGTCATCACCAAAGTGCCCGAGCTTCTTGCCAGATCTCGTCACTGGAACAGCCCATGCCGGCTGTGTCTGGGCACCCTTCGGGGTTTCACGTGAAACCGTCGGGGTTGGCTGCGGCTCAGTCAGAGGGGCGAGGGCGCTGCACCCTGACACAAGCGCACAGGTCAGCACCACGCACGTGACCACGCCGAGGCGCATCCACTCACCTCCATCACAAGTCATCGCGTAGCAAGGCCATCGTCACCGAGTCCCAGCGACTCCCCTGCCACGATCGTGCCTGCGGTATCCTGCCACATTCTCGATATCCCACAGCATTGGCACAATGAATCATTCTGCCATTGCCGCTCCACGTCGTCAGCGTCACGACGTGAGCATCAGTGGTCGAGAAGGTCGATTCAGTCCACAAACGCAAGGCTTGACGCCCCACGCCATACCCCCAGATGGTCGGTCTAAACAAGACGATCCCAACCTCCCACCAGCCTCCGCCAGCCGGTGGCTCCTCGAACCGGGAGACGAATCCGACACGGTCTCCGCCGACGGTAACGACGGCGCGGTGACCGCTCATCAGCCCCAGACGCCACTCCTCAGCAAACTCCGCGAAGCTGCAATCATCGTCGGAGCCAAAGTAGGGGCCGTCCCACTGTTTCCACTCCGGAGCGACCACCTCGACGTTCCAATGCCACAGCCATTCCAGGTCGTCCTCGACGAGGGGGCGGATGCCGACCTTCCCTCCCTGTTCAAGATGGTCGCAAGGAGAAATGTCGCGTGGTGGGGTCACGTCTCCATTTTGCCTGCCCTTGACAACTCTCGACGTGGCAGGCTGGAACCTATGACGACTCCTATTAACGGTACAGCTCTAGTCCTAGAGGGAGGTGGCATGCGCGCCGCCTATACCAGCGCCGTCGTCGTTAAGCTGCTTGCACTGGGGTGGGAGTTCCCGCACGTCTCCGGCATCTCCGCTGGCTCCAGTCTCACCGCGAACTACATCTCCCGCGATCCCGAACGAACTCGCCTGAGCTTCACTGACTTCGCCGCGGACCCGCGATTCGGAAATGTCGGTACCTGGTTAGCGGGACGTGGATACTTCCACGCCGAGTACATCTACCAGCGCACCGCCGGGCCCCACCAGGCCCTCCCGTTCGACTTCGATACCTTCTGCGCCTCACGCCAAACCTTACGTATTGGCGCCACTCGTACCAGCGACGGCAAGCCGGAATGGTTCACCCGCAAGGACATCACAACACTAGATGACCTCATGGTGCGGGTACGGGCGTCCTCAACGATGCCCGGGCTCATGCCCCCGGTAACCATCAATGGCATCGAGTACGTCGACGGAGCTTTAGGGGACACCGGTGGTATCCCCATCGACGGCGCCCGGCTCGACGGCTACGACCGGTTCTTTGTGGTCTGCACTCGTACCCGTGATTACGTCAAAGATGAGGTCAAACACCCTCAGGCGCTTCGGCGGTTGTTCCGACGCCGCCCTGCCGTCGCTGAAGCAGCCATTACCCGTCCCGCCAAATACAACGCCACTCGCGAGATGTTGCGCGATCTCGAGTCAGACGGGAAGGCCTACGTCTTCTACCCACACGACGTACCCGTCACCAATAGGGAAAAGAACGTCACTAAGTTGCGTCGGGCCTATGCTCTGGGGATGGCCCAGGTGAATGCTGAGCTGCCCCGGTGGCGAGACTTCCTGGGCGTCTAGACCTCGGCGATCGCCTGCGAGAGTGCCTCGATCGCTCGATCATTCTCCTCGGGCAACCCGATCGACAAGCGAATTCCCTCGCCACTCCAACACCGCGCGAAGACACCCCGGGATATCAGAGCCTCGTCAATCCGGTCGGTGTCGTCCCCTGTTGCCAGCCACAGGAAGTTCGCGTGGGAGGGGCTGATCCTCCACCCCTGCTCGACCAGCGCATCGAAAACCCTGGTGCGTTCGGCGATGATCTGCTGGATCCTCTCGTCGAGCTGGTCCTCGACGGCCAGCGACGCGACCGCAGCTTGCTGAGCGAGAGAGGTCACCGTGAACGGGGTGGCGACGCGACGCAGGTCTTCGCTGATCTCGGGACTGGAGATGGCGAAACCAATGCGCAGGCCCGCCAGCCCGTAGGCCTTGGAGAAGGTCCGCAGCACGACGACGTTCGGGTGGTGCTCGAGAAGGCCGATCCCGTCGACGGCACCTTCCTCCTTGTTGAAGTGGCAGTAGGCCTCATCTATGACAACGACGACCTCCTCGGGCACCTTGACCAGAAACTCCTCCACCTCGTCGGTGTGCAGGACCGTCCCGGTCGGGTTGTTGGGGGTGCACAGGAAGATGAGCCGGGTGCGGTCGGTGATCGCGGCGGACATCGCGTCGAGGTCGTGACGCAGATCCTCCGTCAACGGCACTGGGACCGGAGTGGCCCCGGCGACTTGAGTCAGGATCGGGTAGGCCTCGAAGGAACGCCAGGGGAAGATGATCTCGTCACCGGTGCTGGCCAAGGCATGCATGAGTTGGCTGGCGACCTCGGTCGACCCGGCCCCGAGGGCCACCTGGCGCATGTCGACGCCGACGTGCTCGGCGATGGCCGAGCGCACCTCCTCAGCGCTTATCGACGGGTAACGGTTGAACCCGGCGAGCATCCGAGTGACGGCCTCGACGACGCTCGGCAACGGCCCAAAGGGGTTCTCGTTGGACGACAACTTCACAGCGTCCGAACCGGGAATGATGCCCTGCTGGTAAAGGGGAAGCCCTCGCACGACGTCGCGTCGGGTCACATCCTTGGCCATGTCATCCTCCAATCGATGTTGTCGGAACTCTCTCACACGCCTACGACAATCGCTGTCACGATGCTCTACCACATCTGGCACAGACCAGCCACGCTTTACTTGGCCCCGATCCTTCGTCCGACTCCCTCGGGTGAGATAAGTTGCTTATGTATCAAAAATCCGCTGCAGCCCTGCTGGCACTGACGCTTGCCTTAGCAGTGCCTGCTACCGCATCCGCCTCCCCCAACCACATCTTCCATCCCCACTGCTAGTGGCAACAGTGACTTGAGACCCGAACAGGGTTCCGCCAAAGTCGCATCCAAAGCCGCTCCCTTCATATCGAAAATAGACAATCCTCACTATTCATCCAGTCATGCTGGAAGTGTCAATGTCCATGGATGGTGGCTAGATGATCATGGCAACTTCAGCGGAATGAAGGCCCGAGTTACGGTTTACCTGTGGGCAAAAAAGGGGTCACAGTGGGTCCAAGTGAACAAGATTCCTAGCAAGAAGAATCCGGTGACTGTCTATGCCGGTGGAGGCAGCGGCAGACGAGCCTCAGGATCAGTATCCTGTCGCAGCCACACACCTACATGGTATCATGGTCAGGTCGATGTAGACATTATTGGCGCCATCGCCACACCCAACCGACCCAACTCACAAGACGTGAAATTAAACTGCCGACCATGGTAAAAGAACAACCCTCATGCATCATCGGCAACGTAGCCATCAGCACCACGCTCCACCTCGCACCCAATGACATCGGAGCATTCACCGACACCGATGAACTACGCATCCTCATGGAATCAGCCCGATCCCACGGCTACTTCAGCCCACCCCCACTAGAAAACCGGGAATACCTCATAGAAGAACCCATCGGAGTAGTCGTATCCGACACCAGCCAACCCGAATACCTCACCCTACGCCTAGACTGCCACCCTGAACACCACATCATCGGACGACCCGGCATAAAAATCATGCTCGTCCTCGCCGACGCCCTCCGACTCATAGGGTTATCCACCCCCCAAAGCATCGACGTCGAATGCGTCTATTTCAACCCCCACGACTGGGACCTCCTCAACCCAGACCCCGATGACCACATGCACATGATCGGGACCCTCAGCAACGAGATCTGCCGGTGGATGTCTCCCCACCTCACCCACACCTGGCACGCCACCACCACAAACCCCAACCTCGACCCTCAACTCACACAAAACACCATCAACCGCTGGTTCCCACCAGACTTCGAATACCCCTGGCTAGGACACACACCCCAAGCCCACCAAGAAACCCTCACCTGGCACATGCCTGACGACATCGCAGCCCTAGGCTGGCTATTTGACCTCATCACCCTCCTCCAAGGCCAACCACCACAACACATCCACGCAACCCCAGGAAAACAAAAAATCCGACCATGGTGAACCCATCACAGCTGAGCTGCCCCGGTGGCGAGACTTCCTGGGCGTCTAAACCTCGGTGATCGCCTGCGAGAGTGCCTCGATCGCTCGATCATTCTCCATGGGAGACCCGATCGACAGACGAATACCCTCGCCACTCCAACACCGCGCGAAGACACCCCGGGACGTCAACACTCCGTCGATCCGCTCGGTATCGTCGCCGGTGGCAAGCCAGAAGAAGTTCGCCTGGGAGGGCCGGACTGGCCACCCTTGACGGGTAAGTTCAGCGAAGATCCTGGTGCGCTCAGTCACGATCTGCTGGACCCTCTTATTGAGCTCGTCCTCAACGGCTAGGGACGCAATGGCGGCCTGTTGGGCTAGCGAGGTCACCGTAAACGGGGTGGCGACGCGACGCAGGTCGTCAGTAATGTCGGTGCTAGCGATGGCAAATCCGATACGCAGCCCAGCCAGCCCGTAGGCCTTAGAGAAGGTGCGCAGTACGACGACATTGGGGTAGTCATCAAGAAGGGCAAACCCATCAACGGCGGCGTCGTCACGGTTGAAATGGCAATAGGCCTCATCCATGACGACGACCACATCTTCAGGCACCTGCGTGAGGAACTGTTTCACCTCGTCCATGTGGAGGACGGTTCCGGTGGGATTGTTGGGGGTACACAGGAAAATCACGCGGGTGCGGTCGGTGATCGCGGCGACCATAGCGTCAAGGTCGTGGCTCAAATCGGGGGTTAATGGGACTGGAACAGGTGTGGCTCCGGCGACCTGAGTGAGAATCGGGTACGCCTCGAAAGACCGCCACGGGAAAATAATCTCGTCACCGTCACTCGCCCGGGCATGCATGAGCTGTCCGGCGACCTCAGTGGAGCCTGCCCCCACAGCAACTTGACGCATGTCGACGCCGAAATGGTCTGCGATAGCAGAACGCATTGAGAGCGGCGGATACTTGGAGCAGGCGCGATCTAAAGCAGCAGCACAACGGATTGCGAAGGGGTCATCCGACGCCACTCGACGCCTGTTCTCCAATGCTCGAACAGTAATGTGGGCATAGCCAGCGTCTCCACTGCGCAGGTGATGTGACCCGGCAAGCTCCATGGCGGTTCGCGTGAGAGCGCTCACAGTCTCTGCCGCATCTGGCGGGGGCATCATGACAATGCTGAGGGGCCATCGAGGCGCGCCGTCGCGCGGAGGAGGTTCACACGTGTGTTCTCCTGCTAGTACAGCGCGTTCACCAAAAGACTGAAGGGTTTCACTATCCATCGTGGGATGCCGATCTGGGGGAGTGTAGGCGAAATGTATGAGCAAGTACCCGATGTACATCACAAAGGCTGATGCACACTATGTCAGCACGGTGCGTCCGCCCACCGCTACGACGACAACCCCGGCGGCTCGTGCGGCCGCAAGAGCAGTCCATCGCCACGGCCTCAGCAGGTTGACGCCGCACGCTCGTGCAGCCCGAAGGTAACCATTGGGTGCCGGTTTACCGAACGGCACATTTCCAAGAGTGACCAACTTAGGTGGGTTAAATCCAGCAACTGAGAGACGAGCGTCGAACAAGATCGCGCCGACACCGGCCAAAATGGGCTGCCTTAGATGACTCATGTCACCAGCATTCATGATGAAATCATCATGTGCAACGATTACTTCGTCAACGAATGATCATCCGGGCGTTGGGACCAGCTCCAATCTCCGTGGACTCCCTGGTCGACCTCACGGGAGCTTCTCCCGCAACGATCCGCCGTGACCTGACGGATCTAGAAGGGCACGGCCAACTGCGCAAAGTGCATGGTGGCGCTGTATCGGTAAATCTTCGTGGGGCTCCACTTCCATATCATCTGCGCGCAGCCGAAAATGCAGATGCCAAAGTTGCGATCGCCAAAGTGATCAATGACCTGGTCGTGGACGATATGGCGATCATCCTCGACAACGGTTCAACAATGGCGATCATCGCTGAAGCCTTACGTAATCGCCCCATTACTGCATTGTGTCTGTCTCTTCGTTCAGCATTGCCGCTAGCTGATGCTGGAACCGCCACCGTCGTCACCCCTGGCGGAACCGTCATGCCCGAAACCTTTCGCTACGAAGCTACCGCCTGCCTACAAGCCCTTCACGATTTCCGAGCTGACATGGCAATCGTGGGTACCTGTGCAGCCGCTGCAGCCCATGGCTTGACTGTCACCACCTATGAGGACGCTCAGATCAAACGCTCCATCCTCGCAACCTCGTCTCGCGTGACCCTTGCTGCCACGGGCGAGAAACTCACCCGCACCTCCAGTTTCCGGTTCGGGAACATCGAGGATGTTGATGATCTCGTCACGACATCCGAGGCACCCGACACAACAGTGGAGACCTTCCGGCAGGCTGGAACCAGCATCCACATTGCCGACTGATTCACCGCGCAACACCACAACCGACTTGAACGCGCCGTCAGCAATGACGGTAGTGGATTTTCGGTTTCCACCTTCGTCAGCAACCACCGGCGATGGCAGCACCGACGATCACAACCCCATTCGCCACACGGCGGCATGAGACGACAAGTGGCGGCGCCCCACGGACGCCGCCACCATCTGTTTAGCCTCAAAGAACTTTCGAAAGGAAGTTCTTCGTTCTTTCATTCTGCGGGTTAGAGAGCACCTCGACGGGATCTCCTTCCTCCACCAGGTACCCGTCAGACATGAACATCAGCCGATCAGCCACCTCACGAGCGAATCCCATCTCGTGGGTGACGACGATCATCGTCATACCTCCCACGGCAAGGTCCCTCATGACGTCCAGGACCTCACCGACCATCTCCGGGTCAAGGGCCGACGTCGGCTCATCAAAGAGCATGACGTCGGGATCCATGGCCAGGGCACGCGCAATCGCAACGCGCTGCTTCTGACCACCCGATAGCTGAGAGGGCCGGGCGTCGGCCTTATCGGCCATGTGCACCCGCTCCAGCATCCGATGGGCGCGCTCAGCAGCCTCTTTCTTGTTGGTCTTCTTGAGCTGCACCGGGGCCAGCATGATGTTCTCGGCGACGGTCATGTTCGGGAACAGGTTGAAGTGCTGGAAGACCATTCCCACCTTCTGACGCACCTTGTTGATGTCGGTGTCCTTGGCGGTGAGGTCCTGTCCCTCGACCTTGACGGTGCCGCTCGTCACCTCCTCAAGCAGGTTAAGGCAGCGCAGGAAGGTTGACTTTCCGGACCCGGAGGGGCCGATGATGGACAGCACCTCACCCTTGGTGATGGTGGCGGAGATGCCCTTGAGCACCTCCAGCTCCCCGAAGGACTTGCGCAGGTCGACGACCTCGATCATGGGGCCGTCATAGGCAGTTGCGGTGGTCACTTGTTCACCTTTCTGTCGACGAAGTTCGACAGCTTCGTCAGGGCGAAGATGACGATGAAGTAGATGATGCCGACCATCAGCCAGATGTCGAAGGACCGGAAGTTCCGGGCGATGATCTGCTGACCCTGATACGTGAGCTCGGCGAATCCAATGACAGCCAGCAGGGAGGTGTCCTTGAGGCTGATGACGAACTGGTTGATGACGGCCGGGGTGCTGATCTTGACCGCCTGCGGAACGATGACCTTGCGCATCGACTGCATCCAGTTCAGGCCCAGGGACCGGGATGCCTCCATCTGCCCAGGATCAACGGACTGGATGCCGCCGCGAACGATCTCGGTCATGTAGGCACCAGCGTTGAGGGACAGGGTCAGGACGCCGGCCGTCAGCACGCCGATCTTGATCCCGGTCACCGTAGGTAGACCGAAGTAGAAGAAGAAGGCCTGGACCAACAACGGTGTCCCTCGGAAGATGTCGACGTAGATGGCCGCGATGGCCTTGAGAATCCCGATGCCGGACACCTTGCAGAACCCGAAGACGACGCCAAGGATCGACGCGAACAGCAAGCTCAGCGCGGTGGCGGCCAGGGTCATTCCCAGGCCCTTCATGAGGGCGGGGAAGCTGCTCACGAAGAGTTGCCAGAAGGATTGATCGGCCTCGGAGTCGGAGGCCTTGAGGTACTTGTCGACGATCTTGTCGTAGGTGCCATCAGCCTTGACGTCTGCCAACCCCTTGTTGAAGGCATCTTTGAGGGCGGCATTGTTGCCCTTGAGGACCGCGAAACCGTAGGACCCGCCAGCCACCTTGGGCGTAACGGTCTTGAGGCCATTGCCCTGGGCGATGCCGTAGGCCAGTACCGGGTAGTCGTCGAAGACAGCCGCTGCATTACCGGTCTGCACCTCGGAGTACATGGTGTCGGCCTTGTCCAGGGCCTTGACGGTGAATCCGTACTTCTTCGAGATGGACTTGGCGTAGGCCAAGCCCTCGGCGCCGGTCTTACCGACCACGGTCTTGCCCTTGAGGCCCTCGTATCCGGAAATGTCGGAATCCTTCTTGACGGCCATCTGCACGCCGGACTGGAAGTACGGATCCGAGAAGTCGAAGATCTTCTTGCGCTCGTCGGTGATCGTCATTCCCGAGAGCACAGCGTCGGCCTGTTTCGCCTGAACCGCTTGGAGGGCGGCGTCGAAGCCAATCGCCTTGATGTCAACCTTGAATCCCTCACGGGTCGCAATCTCATGGATGAGGTCCATGTCGATACCGACCATCTCACCGGAGGCGTCACGATACTCAAACGGTGCGAAGGTGGTGTCAGTGGCAATGATGAAGGTCTTGCCCTTGACCGACGAGGAGTCGTCGGCATGTGCCTGGGCCATTCCGGGGCCCACAAGGGTCACCAGGCCCACGAAGGCAGCCACGATGACACTCATGAGACGTCTGACCCGCTGTGACACGTGAATCATGCGGTTTCTCCCAACTTGACGCCGCTGTGGCGTCATGGCGGGCATGGTAAATGATGCCGGGAGCTTTCCCCCATTCGTCCCACAAGGCGCACCCGCCCGGGAAAACCCGAGCGGGTGTGTCTTCGCCCATTCCGACGGCTGATCAGGCGAGCTCGTGGTGGTGCAGGTTCTTGCCCTTCGTCTCGGGCAGGGTGAGCACTGTCAGGGCCGAGATCACCAGCAGGATGATGACGTAGACGACGAACCTGTTCGGAGTCTTGGCCCAGGCCGACATGATGTAGGGAGCGGTACCGCCGAACACCGCGATGAGCAAATTTATCTTGCACTCGAATTTGGGGCGACAAGAAGGTAGAAATAGCGATTTCAAAGAAATAAAGGACCGAGTTACGGTTTATCTGTGGGTCAAAAGGGGCCACAGTGGATCCAAGTGGACAAGATTCCTAAGAAGAATCCAGCGATCGTCGATACTGGAAGAGATATTGGCAGGATCGGTATCCTGTGACAACCAAACACATGCATGGTTTTACGGCCAAGTTGACGTGGACATTATTGGCGCAATCGGCACACCCAATCGACCCAACTCACAAGACCTGATATTAAACTTCCGACCATGGTAAAAGAACAACGCTCATGCATCATCGGCAACGTAGCCATCAGCACAACGCTCCACCGCGCACCCAACAACATCGGAGCATTCACTGACACCGATTAACTACGAGTCCTCATGGAATCAGCTCGATCTCCCGGATACTTCTGCCAACGCCAGTTAGAAGACCGGGAATATTTCATAGAAGAACCCATCGGGGTAGCTGAATCCGACACAAGCCAAACGGAATACCTCACTCTGTGCCTAGATTCCTATCCTGAACGTCACCTCATCGGAAGACCTGGCATGAAAACCATGCTCGTCCTCGCCGACGCCCTTCGGCTCATAGGGTTATCCACTCCCCAAAGCATCGACGTCGAATGCGTCTACTTCAACCCCCACTACTGGGATCTCCTCAATCCAGACCCCGACACACATGGATATGACACGGCCCCTCAGCACCGACATCTGCCGGTGGATATCTCCCCCTCACCCACACCTGGCACATGCCCGACGACATCACAGCCCTAGGCTGACTATTTGACCTCATCACCCTCTTCCAAAGACAACCACCACAACACATCCACGCCGCCCCGGCGAACGAAGAATCCGACCATGGTGAATCCATCACACATACCGAGATCGTCATTGAGGGAGTTTTCTAACCCGATACCCAGATTCTCCCTCTGCTGGGTTCATTAAATTTTCGGATGCGATCACAGTCTGACGGTCTCTCACATACTTGGCACGCCCGGATAAGGCCCGCCTACCTATGGATTCTGCACGTCAGGGCACTATGAAAGCCAACGCAGTAATTGCCAACTGCCCAGCGACGATAGCAGCCAAGATTGTCGAAAATAGGAATATTCCCTCCATCCACAGCGTCAGTAAGAACCACCCGAAGTGATGAAATACGAGGCCCGATACGTATCCGACGCAGGTAGCAACACGCCACATACATAATTGAAACTTCAGCGCGATCAGCGTGCGCCAAGGCGCCCACCCAGCCGAGCGCCACCGAGTGCACGATGACAAGCCCGCAGGTGAATATCACCACGCCGGTGAGGGTGACCGACAGGTAAGTGCTGATGACCATTGGTAGGCCTATGAAGATCAACACGGCTCCACCAAGGATCGTGCGTAAGCTCTCCACCGCGTGACGATCGTGCCGGCTCAGGCTGAGGCGACGGCGCCAAAGAAACACGGCAAGAAGATGACACCGACTCCCAATTGGGAGAGGTCAAGGGGGAGGCCGTCAGGACCGTGCAGGCCAGGACGCCCCTTCTTCGACCCCTCGGGTAGCACTCCGAATGCTGCCTCTTCCTCGGCGGTACTCGCCCAACCCTTGTCACTCACCCAGCGGCATCACATAGATACTTGCTTGTCAAGAAATTTCATGAATTCATGATACGACGAAATTGACCGTAATTCTGTGAACAATTCCTGATCGTAAAGGACACGGATCAACGGCTGATAGAACCTCACGAAATCATCATAGTCCCCCTCATTAATAGCAAGCAGGAGAACCAAACTAACATCCGACGCCTCCCAATCGATCGGAGTTGACGGTATGAGGATCGCGATCTTGGTCTCATACGCCAGGAAGTCCATCGCGTGTGGGACCGCGAACCTTCGGAAGAAGACCGTGGATGAGTACCCTTCTCTCAGAAAAACACTTTCCCTGAAGCCGTCGGGAACAATACCATTCCTCTCCATTGCTTCACACATGAAGTCGAGAGTTTCACGCCATGAATCGAAGGATCCCCCAGTGAAAAATAATGTGGGATCGAGAAAGCGTTTCATTGCGCTGGCAGTGGCAACCCGCGACTTCTTCTCACTGGCCCTCAAGAGTGCAGAATCGATCGCCGACAGATCGAGATCCGACATCAACGCACTAATGGGAACACAGGTATGACGGTGCGACGGTTCCTCTGTCGTCGATAGCACGATGTCGCAATCATAGATATCTGCTTCCGCGACAGATGAAACGATGTCCACAATTCTCATCCGATCCGAGAAATGGTCGACCAATCCGGCCAATAAAAGATCACGGAGCGCCCGGTAACGCGGACAGACCACCACTGCCGTAACCAAACTCGGATTCGGCGCAGGTTCGGAATAAAGTCCGATGTAGACAGCCAAAAGTCCAATCTCGTCATCCGTGAAGAAAATTCCCAACAGCCTCGAAAGCTTGTCAGCCAAGTACACGGCGGCGTCATAGAGGAATGGTGACCGTGATCTCAATGACTCACGCAGAGTATTGCGAAAATAGGGCATTGAAGGAGCATGAGCCATGAGTCGTTCAACATGTTTCGAAACACTGCCGTACAGCTCCTCTTTCGCGATGACCAACCCGAAGTGTTCAACCGTGTCATCCAGGCACCTGCTCACCGTCAAGCAAGTGTCACAGGAATCAGAGTGATGATCAGGTTCGCCATGACCAAGTCCGAGGGTCGCACCAATGATCGACCTCAGGTAGGCGTCATCAGCGGATGACAGTGGCCGATCAGGGTACAACTTCCGCAATCCAACCAGAAACTGATCGCACAACATCTCAGATTGGTTACTCATCACCAGATCTGTCGCCGCGTCGTCCTCGATCGGAAAATTGTACCGTTGTACACATATTGCGATGTTCACGACCATGTTACTGAGTCGTATGTCGTCAATTTCCAAGTAGTGATCACGCAATGTTTCGACGACCAAGCTCTCGATATCCCCCAGTCTGACATCTGGCAGATACCTGGCCACTCTGTCATTCTGGCCAACAACAGCGTCCATGGCCGTATTCACGAGGCTTCCCAAGAAATTACGGAAATGAACCTCGTCACCATCCAGATGAATCGTCGAACCCTTCACTGACAGGTGCAACGAATGGTCTTCGAATTGTGGTTTCAAACGTTTCAGCGACGCTTTTATGACAGACTCGCTGAGATAGCAATCACGCATGACGTCATAGATCGTGGTGTCGGAAGTGCTGAGCAGATACAGGAGTATCCGTTCGTGGTGTTCGAGCTGAGTTGAAAACTCTGAGTTCCTTGCAACGACCTCGGCGTACACGGATCGTTCCACCGAATATCCGTTCGTCGTTGATTCAATAATATTTTCTCGACTAATGCCATTGATCCGCGCAATATCGTATCTGAGCGTCCTCGTACTGACACCAAGGAGCCCTGCGAGGTCTGTACCTTTCATGGAGTGATCGACCTCGCTGAGCAGCTGCAGCAACAAGGCCTGCCGCTGTGAAAAACAGAATCAACAGAAAACACCTGACATCGACGTATCATCACTGGAACGACACATTATGTCATATATCCTTGTTCGGTGAAATTCGAGTTTTGCCGCGGCACTGGCAATGAAGAGTTTCCCGCTGAACGGCAACAAATCTGATCCGCGCTCCTGGAACCGATGGGGCATGAAATGCTCGTCAACCTCAACCATCATTGTCGTCCAGGAAGGGTCATCGCTGACCCCGTGCCGAGGATGAAAACGGCACCACCACATCGCACCGCGGCGAAGACAGGAGGTTACTCAATGGCCGAGATGATGAACGCTGCACTGATGTATGGACCTGGCGACATCCGCGTCGAGCCGGTGCCGAAACCCACGTGCCCACCCGGCGGGTTCGTTCTGAGGGTCGATGCAGTAGGACTGTGTGGTTCAGACGTCCGCAACCTCACGACGGACTCTAGGAAGGGCGACTACCCCTTCATCTATGGGCACGAGGTCGTGGGTACAGTGTGCGAAACTGCCGACGGCGTGGACGGATACGAGGTCGGCGACAGACTCTACGTCTACCCCGAGGCACACTGTCTAAAATGCGAGTACTGCCGCTCGGGGCTGAGCAACCTGTGCACGGACGTCGAACACTATGTGGATCGCCCCGGTGGTTTCGCGGAGTACATCTCATACACCAACAGGCGTGTCGAACGCGGTGCCACATTCCGGGTACCCGAGGGAATTTCTCCGGTCCGTGCCAGCTTGGCCGAGCCCCTGTCGTCGGCATATTCGTGTGTGGAGAGCATCAACGTCAGGCTCGGGGACACCGTTGCAATCTTGGGAGCTGGCCCCGTCGGCATATTCCTGTCCATTCTGAGCAAGTTGCGCGGAGCATCGCGAATCATCCTGATCGACATCAACAAGAACCGTCTAACTCGTGGCCTTGATTTCGGAGTCGACACGATCATCGACTCCAGCGATGTTGATCCGATCGGGGCCGTCCGGGATCTCACGCATGGATTGGGTGCGGACAAAGCCATCTCTGCGAATCCGACTACCCTCGGCCAACAACAAGCCGTCGCTATGACTCGTCCTGGCGGAATCGCTGTCTTCTTCGGTGGTGTCCCCAAGGGGACTTGCGTCAGTCTTGATTCAAACTCCGTTCATTACAAGGGCATGTGGATCTACGGTCACTACGGAGCGACGAGTACTCAGGTCCAAAAGGCGTTCGAACTCGCCATTGACGACAAATTCCCTGCCGAAAAGGTCATCACCAACGTCTTGCCCCTGAGCAGCATCAACGACGCAATCGAACTCACCCGTACCGGCGAGGCCCTGAAGGTGGTCCTCGTACCCGATGGAAAGGATAAGTGACAACCATGGCAAGTGAAGTCAAGGTTCTCATCGCATGTGGCTCAGGAATTGCCACGTCAACCGTTGCCCAGGAAAAGGTCAAGGAGATCCTGCGGGACGCCAAAATTCCCGCGAAGATCACGAAAGGGACGGTGGGACAGCTACCAGTTCTCCAGGACGGTGTCGATGTCATCATGCTGACAACCCGTTACGGGAAACCGTTGAACAAGCCCGTAATTCAGGTTTTCGGACTCATCTCCGGCATCAACGAAGACGCGTTGGCAGAAGAGATCATCTCCACGTGTCGAGATGTCTTGAACCAGTCATGACCCCATAGGAGCACCCCATCATGTCAATCATCAAGGGCATTCTCGACATCGGCGCTGTGGTCATCCTGCCGATCGTGATGCTGATTCTCTGCCTGATCTTCAGGATGCCTTTCGGTAAATCCCTCAAGGCCGGTCTGATGATCGGTATCGGATTCTCCGGACTTTCCCTCGTCATCGGATTCCTCATGACGTCCGTGCAGCCGGCAGTGGATTACTACCGGCACATGGGTGGAGGATTCACGACCGTTGACGTCGGTTGGGCGGCTGTCGGTGCGGCCTCATTCGGAGCGCCGTTCGCTGCCCCTGCCATCCTTCTTGTCGTCCTGATAAACGTCGTCATGATTCTCGCGAAGATGACGAACGTACTCAACGTCGACATCTGGAACTTCATCCACTTCCTAGTGCCCGGAACTCTGGCCTACGCACTGACGAACAACGCCTGGATCGGCCTGGCTGTCGTCCTCGTCCTTTCGGTCATTGACCTCATCGTCGCCCAGCGTGTCGCGCCAAAGTGGCAGGAATACTACGGTCTCACAGGAACGACATGCTCGACCCTTTCCTACATCACGTCGGCATGGCCCATCGCGATCGCACTGAACTGGGTCATCGACAAGATCCCCGGAGTGCGCAAGATTGACATCTCCATGGAGAAGGTCGGGGACAAGCTCGGATTCTTCGGCGACACCGCCTTCATCGGCCTTATTGTCGGCATCTTCCTGGGGCTCATGACTCGTCAGCCTTGGCAGGGAGTCCTCGTCATGGGTATGGGAATCGCCACCGTTCTGGTGCTCCTACCTCGGATGGTCTCGGTCATGATGGAGGGCCTGTCAACGGTGGGTGAAGGTGCGAAGACCTTCATGAAGCGTCACCTCGGAAAGAACAAGGACGGCAGCGAGCGCGAGCTCAACATCGGCATGGACGTCGCTCTGGCGCTCGGTGACCCGGCGGCAATCACCATCACCGTTCTGATGATCCCGCTGTGTATTGCCTTCGCATTCATCATCCCGGGTATGAACTACTTCCCGGTCGGCATGCTCACCGTGATCGTCTACATGATGCCGATGATCTGTCTGGCCTGCAACGGAAACATGTTCCGTTCCCTCATCATCGGGGCGATCTACATGTTCTTCGTTGAGTGGGGCGCGAGCTTCTTCGCACCAGAGGCCACTGCGATGATGCATGCCACCGGCGTTCAGGTTTCCGGCTCTGTGACTGATGCATTCTTCGGTTACAACCTTCCCAACGTCATCATCTCGCTCATCCACCGGATGTTCTGATCTGACGGAGCACAGTATCCCCGCGGCTATTTCCGAGCCTGTGAAAGCAGTGACAATATGAGCGTACTTCTGAACACCGAGCTTACAAATGTGAATGCTGAGGCTGCTGACCGTGATCAGGTCCTGACAGCCATGGCTCACCAACTTGATGAGTCTGGGGTGACCAATGCGGGATTCCTAGAAGCTTTGTTGAAACGAGAGGAGAATTATCCGACAGGCCTTCCCATCAGTGGCGGCGTGGCCATCCCGCACACGGATCCTCAGTACGTGACGCGGGACGCCGTGGCAGTCACGACCTTGCGCACTCCGGTGCTCTTCGGTCAGATGGGTGGGTCAGAGGAGGATGAGGTTTCGGTTTCCGTCGTCATTCTCATGGCATTGTCGAATGCGGATGATCATCTGAGCATGCTCCAAAACATCGTGAAATCCATCCAGAATGGTGATCTCATGCAAAGGATCAGGAGCGCCACTAAACCGGAGGAGATCGTTTCCATCGTCAGGACAATGTTGCCAGATGATACCGAGGCCGCCTGATCACAACGGAGACTAAATCCAGTTCTGAATTATGCAGCGCGACGTCATGCCATGACAAGGGGTGAGCTTGTTGAGTCATGATGTCGCGCTGTATCACCATCACTTGATCTTGAGATTTGTGACATATAATGATCAATACAAAGACGACTTCGTCGAAGCAGTTGTTTTTGGAAAGGCTGAAGAATGAACAACAAGAGCACTGACGGACCCCTCGTCATCGCCATCGATTCATCAACGACCTCCACGAAGGCCATCGTCGTCGATGTCGACGGAAACGTACTGGGCACCGCCAAGCGTCCCATCCAGTTGCACACCCCGGCGATGGATCAGTACGAGCACAATCCCATCCGCTGGTGGGAGACCTCGCGGGACACAATCGGCGAAGTCATCTCCGGCCTCAGCCCCGCAGACCGATCCCGCGTCAGCGCCATTGGTGTGACGCAGCAGCGAGAGTCTTTCGCGCCGTTCAAGGCCGACGGCACGCCGTTGCGCAACGGCATCTTGTGGCTGGACGGCCGGGCCACCGAGCAGATCCGCGCCTATGGCACGGATCGCGTCCACCAACTGTCCGGAAAGCCGGCAGGCGTCACGCCCGCCATCTACAAGATGGCATGGCTCAAGCAGTATGAGCCGGACGCCTTCGCCCAGGCCGACAAGGTCATCGACGTCGGTGGCTACATCTGCTTCAACCTCACCGGCAGGTGGGCGACATCCGAGGCATCCGCCGATTCCCTCGGCCTCTTCGACATCGAATCACGCACCTGGGCGGACGAACTCCTCGAGATCGCTGGCGTCCGTCGCGATCAGATGGCTGATTTGGTTCCTCCTGCCGACGTCATCGGGGATCTGCGTCCAGAACTCGTCGCAGACTGGGGTCTGGACGGTCCGATTCCCGTCATTGCGGGCCTTGGCGACGGTCAGGCAGCCGGTATCGGCGCTGCCGCAATCACCCCGGACATTGCCTACCTCAATCTTGGCACCGCTGTGAACGCTGGCGTCGAGTCACCCACCTACAAGTACGACTCAGCGGTACGGACCCTGGTGTCCGGAATTCCCGGTGAGTACGTCTTCGAGGTGCTGCAGTCGTCCGGGTCCTATCTGGCCGGATGGTTCCGCGAGGCCCTCGGTGATCCGCGTCTCCTCGGTGAGCCCGACCCTGAGCTCGACGCCGCCGCCAGCACCATCCCGCCCGGCTGTGAGGGCCTCATCACCCTCCCGTACTGGAACGCTGTGCAGTCGCCGTACTGGGATCCGGTCGCCCGCGGAGCCGTGGTCGGTTGGCGCGGAACTCATTCCCGAGCGCACATGTACCGCTCCATCCTCGAGTCGATCGGCTTCGAGATGCGCTTCAACCTGGACTGCATCGAGAAACAGACCGGCGTCCGCATCACGACCTTGCGTGCCATGGGAGGCGGAACTCGATCCAAGCTGTGGCGTCAGATCATGGCTGACACCGCAGGTGTCCCCATCACAACATGCGTCGAGGACGAGATCTCAGCCCTTGGTGCCGCTGTCCTTGCCATGGCCGGAATCGAGGCCCACGGCAGCCACGACGTCGCCGCATCGGCGAAGGCGATGGCCCACTTCGGCGACACCACGGAGCCCGACATGTCCCTGCACGAGCAGTACAAGGACATCGCCGAGGTCCAGCATCGCCTCTACCCGCAGCTCCAGGAAGTCTTCGAAGACCTGCACACCTTGGCCAACAGATACCCCAGTACCAAGCCCGAGTCCCCCAAGGTCTCGTCCTGAGCCATGACCAACCTACGGTGGAGTGGAAGGTGCCAGTCGCGACATCTTCCACAACGCCGTCCGCCTCGCGATCGACAGCGAATACAGGAAGGACACGACATGCCAGTTTTCACCGTTCTGGGCGCAGGAGCCATGGGCACCGCGCTGTGCAAGCCCCTCGTCGAATCCGGATGGGAGGTGCACCTGTGGGGAACGTGGCTGGACGACCACCTCCTTGACTGCATCGAGAAGGGTGAGCCCCATCCCCGCATCAAGGTTGAGGCAGCTCCCGGAATCAAGACGTATCGCTCCGACGAGCTTGCGGCGGCCCTTGAGGGCTCTGACGTCGTTGACATCGCCGTCACCTCTGACGGCCTGCCGCGCGTCACCGAGATGCTGCTGGAACACCTCGGAGATCTGCGGGCTCTGTGCCTGACGGCCAAGGGCTTCTGGACCAATCCCGAAGGACGCATCACACTGCTGCCCGACGCCATTCGTACCATCGCAGCTGACAAGGGGGTCTCCCTTCCCCCGATCGTCGCCATCGGTGGACCTGTCAAGGCCAATGAGTGCGCTGCCGGAGAGGTGACGGCGACGACCTTCGCCTGCACCGACTTCGACATCGCCAAGGGACTGGCAGCTGATGCGTCCACCGCCACCTACGGCATTCGTCCCAGTGACGACGAGGTCGGCGTCGAGCTGTGTGCTGCCCTCAAGAACGTCTATGCCATTGCCCTGGGCATCGCTGACGGTCTGGGAGAGGCGAGCGGCATCCCGCGTCACAACCTCAAGGCAGCGACCTTTGCCCAGGCCGTCCGGGAGATGTCCATCCTCGTCGACCATGCCGGTGGTCATGCTGAGACTCCCTACGGCCTCGCCGGGGTGGGAGACCTCGAGGTCACCGGTCTGTCCGGCCGAAACAAGCTGTACGGCGTTCGCCTCGGCAAGGGGGAACACCCCGATGACGCCCTGAAGACCATGAATGAACTCGAGCAGACGGTCGAGGGGTACCCGGCAGCTCCGCTGGCCGTTCGATTCGCCGGTCAGCTCGGTGTCGACGAGGAGACCGTCCCGCTGCTGCACACGGTGGCCCGCATCCTTCGCGGGGAGGCAGGCGACGTCTACAAGGCCGTCGCTGCTGCGGTCAAGCCCTGACAGGAGTCTGCGACCCCAACAATTCTCCAACTCCAGCGGTGCGGTGCGGATCCATCGATCCGCACCGCACTTGTTTGTCTTTCAAGCCTTGACGACGCAGGACGATCCGTCACTCCACGAGCTTGAGACCAATGACACAGCCGACGATCCCGCCCAGCAGCAGGATCTTGGCCACCGAAACCGGCTCGGCACCGGTGATCATCGCGTAGGCGACCGTGACGCCAGCCCCAATTCCGACCCACACCGCATAAGCCGTTCCGACGGGAAGGGACTTCATGGCCATCGCCAGGCCGAACATGCTCGCAGCACACCCGACAACGACGATGATGCTTGGGACGAGTTTGGTGAACCCCTCGGATCGACCCATCGCGGTGGCCCACACCGCCTCCAGGGAACCGGACAACACAAGAATCAGCCATGCCATGACAGCAACCACCTTTTCAGGCCGTCTTGTCGCTGTCCGGGTACGGCTCCCTCGTCCGGGTCCCGCTGATCGGGGGCAGGACCATCCTCTCAAATGGGGGGCGGCACCCTACCTGGCCCCCACCGGCCTCCTGCCAACATCAGCACGAACCGACGCACACAGCCCCTAAAACTTTCCTCTAAACGCAACAAAACCCCTTGTCACCAAGGGGTTTTGTTCGGTGGGCCTAACTGGACTTGAACCAGTGACCTCCGCCTTATCAGGGCGGCGCTCTAACCGACTGAGCTATAGGCCCGAACCTCGACCGGTTTCCCGACCGCGAGTTAAGACTCTAATGGATACTTAACGTTCGGAGCAAGTCGGGATCCAATCGAGGTGTCGTGCTCCACTTAGAACGCCACACCACAATGAACGATGACGTTGGAGTATGGCGTCGTCTCACCGGTTCGCACTACGAAGGAGACACTCGGAAGTGCCTTCTTCAGGTCTTCGTGACTGACGGCTTTGACCTCGTCGATCCGATTCCTCACCCACTCTTCCGGCTCGTGGCCGACAGCCTCGGTGGCGATCGTAGCCCCCTCGACGGCGACCTCATCCAGGATGGCGTCGAAAACCTCCTGGAACCTCGGAGTTCCCAGCACCAGCGCGAGATCAACCACCGGGACGTCCGCGGGAATCGGCAACCCGGCGTCTGCCACGACGAAGGTCTGGGTGTGCCCCAACCTGGCTACCGCCGCACACAACTGGGGGTTGAGCAGTCCGCTCTTCTTCATGCTTGATCTCCTTGGCGAATGTTCTCGATCTCCCCAATGCTCGGGTAGGAGGCCTGTGCTCCTGGTTTGGTCACCGTCAGAGTCGCCACCGCAGTGGCGAAACGGCAGCCCTCGACAAGGCCGCATCCGCGAGCCAGCTCAGCAGCCAAGGCACCGACGAAGGCGTCACCCGCACCGACCGTGTCGACAGCCACCGTTTTCGTTGCCGGCACCGAATCGAACCCTTCCGGTCCGCCGACGATGCAGCCGGCCGATCCCAGGGTGATGACGACACTGCGACATCCCAGATCCAACAACTCGCGCAGGGCGGCGTCAGGATCGTCTTCGAGGCGAGGTGTCGTCGACCCCAGCGCGGCAGCGACGAGGGCCGCTTCGTGCTCGTTGACCACCAGTGGATCGGCCATCCGAATGACCTCCGGGTCAACGTTGATGACCGGAGCCAGATTGAACACGAACCGCTCGGCGCATCGAGCTGCCTCGGCTATCCCGTCCCGCGGGATCTCCCCTTGGCAGACCACGACGTCAGCGCCCTCAACCCTCTCGGCCTGCGCATGCACGCTCGCAGCGTCGACCGACCCGTTGGCGGCCGCGATGACGATGATCGAGTTCTCCCCGGAATCGGCCACCATGACGACGGCAGTCCCCGTCAGGATGTCTCGACGCACCACACCGTCGAGGCCGACGCACTCCGAGAGCAGGGAGAGGGCTGTCTCAGCCGTCGGGTCGTTCCCGACAGCACCAACCATCTCCACCTGGGCTCCGCAACGTGCCGCCGCGAGGGCCTGGTTGGCTCCCTTACCGCCGGGGGTCAGGGTGGCCTCTCCCCCGGCCAGGGTCTCCCCCGGCCCGGGGAACCTCTCCACACCGACTCTCATGTCGGCATTGATCGACCCGACGACGGCGACCTTTCCGGATGCGGTCACGCATCGATCACTCATTCGTAGTCCTTCGCGTTGTCCTTCGTCACCAGCACCACCTTGATCGGGGTGGTCTTGGAAACCGTCTTGCCGGCCAAAATGTCGGCGGCCTGGTCCACCGCGGCCTTGCCGAGCAGAGCGGGCTGCTGGGCGATCGTCGCTCCCAGGGTTCCAGTCTTGACGGCCTTGATGCCGTCAGCAGTGCCGTCGAAGCCGACGATCTTGACGCCCTTGCCAGCCTTCGATCCCAGAGCGGAGATGGCGCCGATGGCCATCTCGTCATTCTCGGCGAAGATGCCAGCCGCCTTCGGGTGTGCCTGCATGAGGTTGGTCGTCACGTCAAGGGCCTTGGAGCGATCGAAATTGGCGGTCTGCTTGGCGACCACCCTGATGCCCGGGTGCTTGGCGATCTCCCCGGTGAATCCCTTGCCACGGTCGCGGGATGCCGAGGCTCCTGGGGTTCCCTGCAGGTGGATGATCTCGCCCTTGTCGCCCATGATCTTGGCGAGCTCCTTGGCAGCCTCGACGCCACCGGCGACGTTGTCAGAGGCGATAAAGGAGGCGACGTCACCGCTGGAGGAGCTGCGGTCGACGGTGATGACCGGAATCTTGGCCTTGTTGAGGGCCTTGACCGAGGGGGCGACGGCGTCGGAGTCGGTCGGGTTGACGATGACGACCTTGGCTGCGGTGGACACCGCGTTGGCGAGCTGGTTGGCCTGAGTGGCGGCATCGTCAGAGGCATCCTGGACCTGGAGGTTGACCCCCTTGGCCTTGGCCTCCTTCTTGGCGCCGTCAACCAGCTGGACGAAGAAGGGGTTGGTCTGGGTGGAGACGGCCAGCACGACCGTCCCGGAGGCGGCCGATCCGGATCCGCCGTCGCGGTTGCAGCCCGCCAAACCGGTGGCGGCCATCGTCGCGACGACCGCCGTCGCGAGCACCTTATGAGCAGTTTTGAACTTCATCGTTCTACCTTTCGTTTTTCAACAGTATTTTTCAGTTGCCAATGTTGTGCTCAGGATTCTTTCTTGGACCTGAAGACATCGAATCCGACAGCCAGGGCAATGACGCAGCCAATGACGACCTGCTGCCAGAAGGAGGACACGTTGAGAATGTTGAGACCATTACGAATGACGGCCAGAAGAACAGCGCCAATGAACGTACCGCTCGCCTTTCCAGAACCTCCCGACAGGGAGGCGCCACCAATGACGACGGCGGCGATGGCATCCAACTCATATCCCAGACCCGCCTGCGGCTGAGCCGAGGACAGTCGACCAGCCAGAACCAGGCCAGCCAGACCAGCGAACAGACCGGCGAGAGCGTAGACGGCGACGAGGATGCGACGCACCGGGATACCGGAGAGTCGGGCAGCCTCCTCGTTGCCACCGATGGCGTAAAGGGACCGGCCGAGCACCGTGCGCGACAGGATGAACCAGCACACCACGCCAGCCAGGGCCAACATGATGACGGGAACGGGGATCGGCCCCAGGTCAGCGCCCAGGTGGTTCACTGCACCTGAGGTGGCAACCGGTGTTCCACCGGATATGACGAGAGTCAGGCCACGAGCGACGCTCATCATGGCCAGTGTCGCGATGAAGGCCGGCAGCTTTCCGTAGGCGATGGCCAGACCGGAGGCGGCCCCGGCGAGGAGACCGATGAGCAGGCCGATGATGAGGGTGAGCCATCCCGGCAGACCGACGTTGGAGAACATCCACGCCGAGACCATGGCCGACAGCGCGGCGACGGAACCGACCGACAGGTCGATGCCGGAGGTGACGATGACGAAGGTCATGCCGAAGGCCATGATGGCCACCACGGCTGCCTGAATGCCGATATTGATGATGTTCGGCACGGTGAGGAACACCGGGGTGGCAATGAACAGGGCAATACACAGAATGATGAGACCGACAAGGGCACCATGATTGAGGGCCCAGGAACCAATTCTCCTACCGACTGACGGTTTTTGAGTGGTGGTTGTTGTTGCGGTGGTCACGATGATATTTCCTTTCCCGATCATCACCGATCGAGACAAGACGACATTGCTTCAATACTTTTCGGATTCAGAAATGGTCATTCTGGTTTTTCATCGACGGGATCGACGGAGGCCACTGCCAACTCCATGACGGCATCCTCGGTGGCCGTCATGGCGTCCAGGGTCCCCATCGCCCGTCCGTGGGCCATCACGAGGATTCGATCGCTCATCCCGATCACCTCGGGCAATTCACTGGACACCATGAGGACGGCTCCCCCGGCTTCGGTGACGGAGTTGATGAGCTGGTAGATCTCGACCTTCGCACCGACGTCGACCCCTCGGGTCGGTTCGTCGAGCAGCAGGATTGACGAGTCCGCGAGGATCCAACGACCGATGACGACCTTCTGCTGGTTGCCACCGGACAGGTTGCGCACCGGCTGATCCAGACCGGCCATCCGCACCCGCAGTTTCTCGGCGACGTCCTGGGCTCGTCGTCGCTGGCCAGATCGATCAACCAGACCGGCGTGGGAGGTCGACTTCATGGTCGCGTAACCGAGATTCTCGTTGACCGAGGCGTCCAGGACCAGTCCCTGGGACTTGCGCTCCTCAGGCACGTGGCCGATGCCATGGGCAATCGCGCGGGATACCTTTCCGCCCGGAAGCTCCTTGCCATGAACGCGGACGGTTCCGGAGTCGTACTTGTCAGCCCCGGCAACGGCTCGCAGGACTTCGGTACGTCCGGCTCCCACCAGGCCGGCCAGGCCCAACACCTCGCCGGCATGCAGCTCGAATTCGACGTCCTGGAATGCCCCTTCACGACTGAGTCCCTTGACCGACAGCAGCACCTCTCCGACCTCACCGCGGTGGCGCGGGAACTGGTCGTCAATGTCACGGCCGACCATCATCTTGACCAGCTCGCGCTCGGTGGTGGAGGCGGGAATCTCACCGACGAGGATGCCGTCGCGCAGCACGGACACATCGTCACCAACGCGCGGAATCTCGTCGAGGTGGTGGGAGATGAACACCATCGCCACGCCCTTGGCCTTGAGGTCGTCCATCACCTCGAAGAGCTGACCGGACTCCTTGCGAGTCAGGGCAGCGGTGGGCTCGTCGAGGATGAGCACTCTGGCATCCATCGAGAGAGCTCTCGCGATCTCCACAAGCTGCTGGTGCGCAGTACTCAGCGACCCGACGAGCCGATCCGGGGAGACGTCGAGGCCAATCCGTTCCAGAGCGGCACGGGCCTGGGCTCGCATCGGACCCCAACTGACGAGTCCACCACGGCTGGGAGTACGTCCCAGCATGATGTTCTCTGCCACCGACATCTGTGGAACGAGGTTGAGCTCCTGGTGGATCGTCGCGATGCCCTCAGCCTCAGCAGCCTTGACGGTGGGAAGGTCAACAGGGTTGCCATCGATGACGATGAATCCCGAGTCTGGGTGGTAGATACCGCTCATCATCTTGATGAGAGTGGACTTTCCGGCTCCGTTCTCGCCGAGGAGGACGCGCACCCTGCCCGGGATGACGTCCACGGAAACGTCCTCAATGACCTTGACGGGCCCAAAAGCCTTACTGACGTGGTCCAGTCGAAGTACTGGCGATGTTGTCACTGGTCCTCCTTGACCATTCGGGTTGATGCCCTGACGATGAGATGGGTGTCCAGTCGAGCGGAGCTGGTCGGTTCACCAGCCATGGCATGGTCCAGCAGATCAACGGCCACCTTTCCCATGGCGTCGATGTCCTGGGCAACGACGGTGAGGGCCGGATTGGTGAGACTGAACACCGGAAGGTCGTCGAAACCGACCAGGTCGATGTCTTCACCGATGCGAACTCCCCTGTCGAGGCAGGTTCGCAGGGCTCCCATCGACATCAGCGAGTCGGAGGCGAAGACGGCGGTGGCACCGCGATCGAGTAGTTGTCCGGCACCGACGCGTCCCGATTCCTCCTGGTAGTCACCTTCCACCACGAGGTCATCGACGACGTCGACATCATGCTCGGCCAACAGCTGGCAGTAGGCCTGGTAACGCTCCAAACCAGTCGACGTCTGTTGGGGGCCGGTGATGAAACCGATCCTGCGGTGCCCACGTTCCAACAGGTGATCGACGGCCTCCCCCATTCCGTTCCACGGATCAGAGGTGACGGAGGGCAGTGACGACCCCGCGACCTCACGGTCCACGCAGACCACCTGGACCCCGTCGTCGACCAGGTCCTTGACGGCATGCTCTCCCAAGCCGGTCGGGGTGACGATCGCACCGTCGACTCGCTGACGACGAAGAGTGTCGACGTATCGGTTGAACTGGTCAGGGGACTCGTCGGCGTTGCACAGCAAGGTGGCCCAGCCATGGGCCAGGCAGGCGTTCTCCACAACTGATGCCAGCTCGGCAAAGTACGGGTTTCGAATGTCCGGGACGACCAGACCAATGACGCCGGTGTGGGCCGAACGCAGCGACCTGGCATGAGCGTTCGACAGATAGCCGAGCTCCTTGGCCGCCTTGCGCACTGCAGTACGCGACGCTTCCGAGGTCGCGGAACTGCCATTGAGAACGCGAGATGCTGTCCCGAGGGACACACCGGCCAGCTTGGCGACGTCCTTGATCGTCGATTTGCGATCCACCTTGCCCTCCTCTCATCGTCGAGTCCGAGGTCGCCGGGGCCTGTCCCCGACCTCACTCGTGGAAACGTTTCCACAGATGTATGGCATAAATGAAAGCAAACGAGGAACCCGGTGTCAAGGGAATTGGCAGCGGTCCTCGTCAAACCCGTGTGGTTGGCATGTGACGACTCGGTTGACAACGCAAAACGTCCCCGGATGCGCACCATCCGGGGACGTTCTCCACGCTTTCAGGGCCCTCAGTCCTCCGCGAGAGTCACCTCCAGACCACCCATGATCTCCGCAGCCAAGTTGTACAGGAAGCTGAACAGAGTCGAGATGGCTGTGAACAGCACCGCGTTGATGGCACCGATGAGGGCCGTCAGACCCAACACTCGGCCAGTGTTGACGTAATCGGACAACTGGAACTTCGAGTTCGAGCTCGGGGAGCTAATGAGGTCGTTGACCACCTTGTTCATCGAGTCGAAGGCACCCGAAGCACCGATGATGCCCCAGATGATCCACGTTGCGATGAAGAAGATGATGGCACCGGCGACACCGAAGAGCAGGGAGGTCTTCATGACCGACCACGGGTCAACACGCGTCAGACGCAACCGGGCTTTACGAGTACGCCTGGCAGCGCGGGCGGGCTGATGCGCCTGGGCGGGACGGGAATCCGGCTGATTGGGCGCCTTCTCCCACTTCGTCGCTCTCGCGTCGGCGCGCTTCACCGCAGGGGTCGACGCCGTCGTCCGCTTGCGATCAGACTCTTGACGCGGATCGGGGCGCTGCCGGCCCGTCTCCTGGAAGGTACGACGAGCGTCACCGGCAGTCCAGTGCGTCGCCTCTGGATCATCGGGACCCGGATGCGTCACCTTCTTCTCGTCACTCACCGTTGTCCTCCGGCTTCATGTCGCTTTCCGCCGTATCGACGGTACGGTCGTCGTCCACAGTATCGCCTTGCGGAAGCACATCCCCGGATTCGGTCTGCGTGGCACCACCTTCGGCGGTTTCCACAGCCTTTTCCTCGACGTCGTCCTCGACCTGGTGCTCAGGATTCACCGCGATGATCGAGACGGCGTCGTCACCGTGCACGGAGACGAACTTCACCCCCATCGTCGAGCGTCCCTTGGCAGGAACCTCAGAGACGGCCGACCGTGTGATCTGACCCGAGGTCTTGATGGCGATAATCTCGTCAGCCTCGCTGACCACCAGGCCACCGACGAGGGAACCACGCTCCTCGTTCAGGGCCATGGCCTTGATGCCAAGGCCACCACGTCCCTGCTGACGGTACTGCGAGACGGCGGTGCGCTTGGCGTAGCCACCGTCGGTCGCAGTGAAGATGAAGCGGTCGTCCTCAGGCATGTCGGAGTGAATGATCGACATCGACAGCAGCTCGTCGTCACCACGGAACTTCATGCCGGTCACGCCGGAGGTGGCACGACCCATCGGCCGCAACTGGTCATCACCGGCGGAGAACCGGATCGCCTGACCTTTGCGGCTGATGAGCAGGACGTCGTCCTCGGCCGAGCACTGCTCGGCACCGATGAGTTCGTCGTCCTCGGTACGGAAGTTGATGGCGATGACGCCGGCCTGACGGGAGGAGTCGTAGGCCTTGAGGGCAGTCTTCTTGACCAGGCCCCTACGGGTTGCCAGCAGCAGGTACTCGGCGTCCTCGTAGGAGCGCAGGGTCATGACCTGGGCGATCTTCTCATCGGGCAGGAAGCTCAGCAGTCCGGCGACGTGACCACCCTTGGCGTCACGGCCGGCCTCCGGCAGCTGCCACACCTTGGTGCGATAGACACGGCCCATGTTCGTGAAGAAGAGGATCCACTGGTGGTTGGTGGTCGTGAACAGCTGGGCCACCTCGTCGTCAGCACGCAGGCTGGCACCGCGAACACCCTTGCCACCGCGCTTCTGCACGCGGTAGAGGTCAGTGCGAGTGCGCTTAGCGTAACCACCACGGGTGATGGTGACGACGACATCGTCGTCGGGGATGAAGTCCTCCTCGGAGAAGTCCCCGTCAGCCGCGATGATGCGGGTGCGACGCTCGTCACCGTACTTCTCGACGATCTCGGCGAGCTCGGTCGAGATGATCTCGCGCTGACGATCCTCGCTGGCCAGGATAGCCTTGTAACCGGCGATGAGACGCTCGAGTTCCTCGAGACGGTCGATGATCTTCTGACGCTCCAAGGCGGCCAGACGACGCAGCTGCATGTCGAGGATGGCGCGAGCCTGGATCTCGTCGATGTCGAGCAGCTCCTGCAGGCCGGTGCTGGCGGCCTCGGTGTTCGGGGAGCGACGGATGAGGGCGATGACCTCGTCGAGCATGTCGAGGGCCTTGACGAGGGCCCGCTGGATGTGGGCGTCCTTCTCGGCCTGGGCCAGACGGTACTCGGTACGCCTGCGGATGACCTCCATCTGATGATCGATCCAGTAACTGATGAACTGATCCAGACGCAGGGTGCGCGGCACGTTGTCCACCAGGGCCAGCATGTTGCAGCCGAAGGTGTCCTGCAGAGCGGTGTGCTTGTACAGGTTGTTCATGACGACGCGCGGCTGGGCATCCCTCTTGAGGACGATGACCAGACGCTGACCGGTACGGGCCGAGGAGTCGTCACGAATGTCGGCGATGCCGTTGATGCGACCGGAGTTCACCAGGTCGGCGATCTTGGTGGCGAGGTTGTCGGGGTTGCACATGTAGGGCAACTCGGTGACGACCAGGCACTGGCGTCCCTTCTTGTCCTCCTCCATGTCGATGACGGCACGCATCGTCACCGAACCACGGCCGGTCCGATAGGCGTCCTCGATTCCCTGACGGCCCACGATGAGCGCGCCACCGGGGAAGTCAGGACCCTTGATCCGCTCCATGCACGCCTCGAGCAGCTCCTCCTGGGAGGCCTCGGGGTGGGTCAGGGACCACTGCACGGCCTCGTTGATCTCACACAGGTTGTGGGTCGGGATGTTGGTCGCCATACCGACCGCGATGCCCGAGGAACCGTTGACGAGCAGGTTGGGGAACCGGGCGGGCAGGACGACCGGCTCGGTCTCCTTGTTGTCGTAGTTCGGCTGGAAGTCGACGGTGTCCTGGTCGATGTCGCGGACCATCTCCATGGCCAGCGGAGCCATCTTGCACTCGGTGTATCGCATGGCGGCCGCGCCGTCATTGCCCTGGGAACCGAAGTTGCCCTGACCCTGGACCAGCTTGTGGCGCATGGCCCACGGCTGGGCCAGACGCACCAAGGTGTCGTAGATGGCCGAGTCGCCGTGCGGATGGTACTTACCCATGACGTCGCCGACGACACGGGAACACTTGTTCCAGCCGCGGTCGGGACGGTAGCCGCCGTCGTACATCGCGTAGATGACGCGACGGTGCACTGGCTTGAGGCCATCGCGCACGTCGGGCAGTGCTCGCCCGACGATGACGCTCATCGCGTAGTCGAGGTAGGCATTCTGGATCTCGTCGCGAATCTCTACCGGCTGGATCCCGACGTGGCGGCCGGTCACCAGTCCTTGACGGTCGGCCTGGTTCTGCTCGTCGGGCTTCTCATCGTCAGCCATGGAGTGTCCTTTGAATGATCAGTGGATGAGGGAAGGGTTCGAGGGAGTGCTCAGATGTCGAGGAAGCGGACGTCCTTGGCATTGCGCTGGATGAAGGACCGGCGCTGCTCGACGTCTTCACCCATGAGGATGGAGAACATCTGGTCGGCCAGGGCGGCGTCCTCGAGGGTCACCTGGAGCAGCAAACGCTTGTCGGGGTCCATGGTGGTGTCCCACAGATCCTCGGCGTCCATCTCGCCCAGACCCTTGTAGCGCTGGATCGGGTTGACCTGAGGCAGCTTCTTGCCATGGGCCAGACCGTCGGTGCGCAGCAGGTCACGCTCCTCGTCGGAGTAGGCCAACTCGTGGGGAGAGTTCGTCCACCGCAGCCGGAACAGCGGCGGCTGGGCCAGGTAGACGTGACCGGCGTCGATGACTGGGCGCATAAACCGGAACAGCAGGGTCAGCAGCAGGGTGCGGATGTGCGCGCCGTCGACGTCAGCGTCAGCCATGAGGATGATCTTGTGGTAGCGCAACTTATCCAGATCGAAGTCCTCGTGGACGCCGGTTCCCAGCGCATTAATGATCGACTCGATGGTCTCCGAGCTCAGCGCGCGGTCGAGACGGGCCTTCTCGACGTTGAGGATCTTGCCTCGCATCGGCAGGATCGCCTGGATCCGCGGGTCGCGACCCTGGGAGGCCGATCCACCGGCGGAGTCACCCTCCACGATGAAGATCTCGCACTCCTCCGGGTTGGTCGAGGAGCAGTCCTTGAGCTTGCCCGGCAGGGAGGTCGAGCCCAGCAAACCCTTGCGGTTACGGGCCAGGTCGCGGGCCTTGCGAGCCGCGACACGCGCCTGGGCGGCCGCCTGGGACTTGCGGACGATGTTCTTGCCCTCGTTGGGGTTCTCCTCGAACCAGTCGGAGAGCTTCTCGTTGAGAGCCTTCTGGACGAAGGACTTGGCCTCGGCGTTACCGAGCTTGGTCTTCGTCTGGCCCTCGAACTGCGGTTCGGTGAGCTTGATGGAGACGACGGCGGTCAGTCCCTCGCGGATGTCGTCACCGGAGACGCGGTCCTCACGCTTCTTGATGAGTCCCCAGGTCTCGCCCCACCGGTTGACGGTGTTGGTGAGAGCGGCACGGAAGCCCTCCTCGTGGGCGCCACCCTCGATGGTGTTGATGGCGTTGGCGAAGGTGTGGACGCTGGTGGTGTACGAGGTGTTCCACTGCATCGCGATCTCCAGACCCATGCCCTCTTCGGGACGATGAGACTCCAGGGAGATGATGGTGGGGTTGATGACGTCGCGGGTACCCGTGAGGAAGCGGACGTAGTCCTTGAGGCCCTCGTTGTAGAGGAAGTCCTCGTGGATGGGATTGCCGTCCTCGTCGACATGACCTTCACGGCGGTCAGTCAGCATGATCCGCAGCCCCTTGTTGAGGAAGGCCATCTCGCGGAAGCGGTTCGACAGGGTCTCGTATTCGAAGATGATGGAGTCGAAGATCTCGTCGGAGGGCTGGAAGCGCACCGTGGTGCCCTCGTGTTCGTCAGGGCCAAGGGCCTCGAGCTGCTCCAACGGGCCGTCCGGCTCGCCCAGGCTGAAGGACTGACGCCAATGGTAGCCGTCCCGCCGCACCTCGACGATGAAGTGGGAGGCCAGGGCGTTGACGACCGAGGAACCGACGCCGTGCAGACCGCCGGAGACCTTGTAGCCGCCGTTGCCGAACTTGCCGCCGGCGTGCAGCTTGGTCAGCACCAGGGTGACGGTGGGGATGTGCTCGACGGGGTGCTCCTTGACCGGGATACCACGTCCGTTGTCGGTGACCTGGCACCAGTTGTCGTCGAGCAGCTCGACCTGAATGGTGTCGCAGTAACCGGCCATCGCCTCGTCGACCGAGTTGTCGACGATCTCGTAGACGCAGTGGTGCAGACCGCGCTCACCGGTGGAACCGATGTACATACCGGGACGCTTCCGGACGGCTTCCAGACCTTCCAGGACGGTGATCTGACCGGCGTCATAGGATCCGTCGACGGTCGTCGGGGAAAGATCCGAGTCGAGGACGTCAGGATGATCGGTGGCGTCGATGAGAAGGTCCTCGGGGGTGTCCCCGTCGGTCACGGTCACGGTCACGGACTCGGGCATCTCGGGCTGGCTCACGGGCAATGCGCTCCTGTGTCTCTGCAGAGGTCACGGTGACCTCCGGGGTTGGCGTCACCGTCGGATGTCATGCGCCGACGGAGAGCCCAACGCTCCGATGTTACCGCAATCCTGCGCGGTACCGGACACCGGAACCCGCGAGACGGACGTTGAGAGGGTCTGTGAGCGATTCGACCCCCATCCCCGACCACGGGGTCCGGGATGGGGGTCACGGCGTCAGCAGCGGTACACCGCCTCTCACACCTCGGTCAGCTCAGGAGCGATCAGCGTCAACCCCGGCGCCCGCCAGGAATCCACGCCCCTGGCCAGTCACCGTCACCTCCTCGCCCGCCGGCAGCCATGCCGACTGACCACGATTCAGTTCACAGTCCTCATCGCCGCAGTGAGCAACCAGCTGTCCCTCCGTGACGAGGAGAATCCGACCCAGGTCGGTAGCCGGAAGCGAGAGAGTGTCATCGTGTCCCTGCAGGGCCCACAACCGGAATTCCGGGAACTCGGCGCGGTAGAGACCCACTCCTGGGGACACCTGAACCGCGTACTCACCGACGCACGGCTCGGGAGTCATGATGGCATGGTCGAGCAGGGCATCGACGTCGACGTACTTGCTCGTCAGGCCACCACGCAGGACGTTGTCGGAGTTGGCCATGATCTCAACACCGGTGCCACCGAGGTAGGCATGCATGGTGCCGGCTCCTAGGTGAATCTGCTGACCAGGTGCCAGTCGCACCCGGTTCATGAGCAGGGCGACGAGGATGGACGGGTCACCGGGATGGTCCTCGGACAGCTCGACGGCGGTGCGCGCCAGGCCCCGAACAGCCTCGTCAGTGCCCTCCTCAAGATACGTGCGAGAGGCTGCCACGACTCCTTCCACGACGGTCACGACCTTCTCGTCACCCGAGAGCACTGTCGCGACGACCTTGGCCAGTCCGTCGTCCTGGCCCAGTGGCGCGAGCACCTCATCCAGTCCGTCGAGCTTCCCCAGTCCCGATAGCAGAACCAGGGAAGAGGACGGGTCACGGAAACCACACAGAGCGTCGAAATCCGTGAGAGCGACGATCATCTCGGGCTTCGGCCAGTCGTCACGGAAGATGCGAGTGGGATCACCCAGGCCCACTCCCGCCTCGTTCTCAGCGGCGAATCCCCTCTCGGCCTGCTCACGCGACGGGTGGGCCTGGATACTCAGGGCATGGGAGGCCGACAGGATCTTGAGTAGGAAGGGCAAGCGATCACCAAAGGCGTCACGGCTGGCCCGCCCGAGTTCCTCGGGGTGGTCAGCCAGCCACTGATCCAAGGTGACGCCGCCGGCCAGAACTGACGGAGCCTTGGGGTGAGCCCCCAGCCAGTACTCAGCCCACGGCTGTCCATTCGGCTGCTCGCCGAGAATCTCGGGGATTGCCTGATCCGATCCCCAGTCGTAGTGCTGAACCTCACCGACCAAACGCTGCATCTGACCTCCTCATGGTCGAGTACAACGTTACGGGTATCACCCCATGTGAGCCATATTCTCGCGGGTTCTTCGCTCAGTGCCGACACCCTCAAGGGTCAGTGATCTCAGCCATAGGTGTCGCGCGGTCCACGACCCGGCACTGACCTGGAACCGTGTTTCCAACTGGGAGCAGTGGGGCCCTCGATGATGACCCTGGTGACGGTCCCCTCGCCCAGCCGACGATTGAGTTCGGCAACCAGCTGTGGCGCGATGGTGCGCAAGGAGGTCGCCCACACCGTCGCCTCGGTACGGACGGTCAGGACCGTGCCCTGATACTTGACCGGACGGGAGTGCTCAGCATTGGTCGGACCGACGAGTTCTGGCCAGCGTGAGAGGACCAGGTGCAGGTTGACCTGACGTCCCCATCCCTTGGACTTCACAAGGTTGGTGAAGGCATCCCCCAGGGCCATCGGGTCGCGGGCATCCTTTCCCGGGCCAGACCATGTCGGGGGATTGGGAGGACGACGACGTCTCCTCACCGTGGAGCGTCGAGGTGGTGGCAACAACACCTCACCGGCGTCGTCACGACGCGGGGTTCCCGCCGGTTCACCACGGGAAGCCCGAGCGATGGCCAGGGCGACGTCGACCCCCTCGTCGTCATGATCGGCTGCCAGGCGACGGTCCTCGTCGGAAGGGATGACCGGGTCGCGCGGATCAACTCCGTCAGTCATCGTCACTCCCCTCATGGGGCAGCACCTGGCCGCCACCGACGTCGAACCTCTCCCCGCGCAGGATCTCGGGAACGTCCGAGGCTACTGCGGCCGTCACCAGGACCTGATCAGCCTCGATGACTGAGGACGCCAGCCGTCCACGTCGAGTGGCGTCAAGTTCGGCGAAGACGTCGTCGAGGACGAGAACAGGCTCGATGCCGTCGTCCCGCAGCAACTGGAAGGACCCCAGCCGCAAGGCCAGCGCCAATGACCACGATTCACCATGGGAGGCATACCCCTTGGCCGGCATTTCCCCGATGTGCAGGACGATGTCGTCACGTTGTGGACCGACGAGGGTGACGCCACGGATGAGCTCGTCGGCTCGCCGTTTCGCCAGGGCGTCGAGGAATCGGTTCGCCAGCTCCTTGCGGTCGATGGGCTCGGGGATCTGGCCCTCCTGGGGAGGTGACCACAGTCCGTTGAGGTCGATGGTCGACTTGTACGAGGCGGTCACCAGGTCATTGACCGGGGCGATCTCACGGTAGGCGGCCGAGGTCAGTGGCATGACAGCCGACAAGGTGTCGAGGCGAGCTGACAGGAGCTCGGCACCGATGGTGGCCAACTCGTCGTCCCAGATCTCCATGGTCGCGCCGATCTCGGCTCCTGCCGACGGTCCCCTCCCAGCCAGGGACTTGAGCAGAGCATTGCGCTGTTTGAGGACGCGCTCATAGTCCGACTTCACCCCGGCCATCCGCGGCCATCGTGTCATCACCAGCCCGTCGAGGAAGGTGCGACGATCTGACGGATCACCACGGACGATGACAAGGTCATTGGGCGAGAACACCACGGTTCGCAACACCCCGAGGATCTCGCGAGGTCGAGTCAGTGGAGCGCGATTGATCCGTGCCCGATTGGCACGCCGCGGATTGATCTCGACCTCGAGGAGCAGACTGCGGGAATCCTCGGCCCCGGCACGGACTCGGCCGCGCACCACGGCCTGATGAGCTCCCAGCCTCACCAGCGGGGTGTCATTGTTGACGCGGTGTGACGACAGGGTGGACAGGTATTCCACGGCCTCGACGAGATTAGTCTTCCCCTGACCGTTGAAACCGATGAAGGTCGTCACCCCCGCTGTCATGGGGACGTCGGCGCGGACGTAGGAGCGGAAATCGACCAGTTCGAGACGCTCGACGAACATCCGGACCTCCCTCCGACCGCTGTCAGGCCGTCCGAATCAGGCTACCGGAGCGCGTTGTTCACAGCCATGGCCTGCCGTGCAGGACGACGCAGCCCTCGGGCAGGAGTGGATCATCACCGCTGCGAATGGCATCGACGACGGCTTCCGGCTCAGACAACGGCGCAGGACCGTCTCCTCCCCACTCCAACGCACAGCGTCGGCTGGTGGCCACCAGCCGGAAGGCCGATCGATCCGCCTCCGAGGGAGCGACGATGAAGACGAGACTGCCATCGACGAGGGCCGTCATGTCGTCGTCGAGAACGGCCAACAGGTCTTGCGACCCGGAGTCACAGGCATCACAGGCACAGTCGGGGACGATGTCGAAAGGGTCGGCGTCGGAGGTGACGGATAGCCCGACGAGGGGAACCTGGTCGAAGGTGACGACGGAGACATACAGCGGCAGGGTGTTTCCGTGCGGGCTTGACCAACGCTGCTGCAACCGGTCCTCACCCTTGGCCATGGTGTCGACGTCGACGTCGCACAGGGTGGAAAGGGCCTGCTGCCAGGCTTGCAGACGCAGCACGAGAGCTCGATACCGCTGTGGATCGGTAACCCTGCTGTACTCCTCCTCGGCCGCTATCTGGTTGTCAGCGTGGGGATCGGGCCAGGAAGGCGCGTTGAGGGCATCGAAGACGCGGTCGACCTCGGTCTGGACGTCAGCGATGGTTGTCATGCCAACAGTGTGGCAATCCCACTGACTGGACGATCCAGCACCCCATGCCCCTGGTCCACAAGTCAGAGTGCTATGGAACCTCCACGAGTCAGCCTTGTCGGACCATGCCCGTCGACAAGGCCCATTAGTGTCGTGGGATCGGTCAGGAGGGAAGCCTCATGAGCATGATGACGTGGCGGTAATCCGTCTCCGGCTTGCCGTCGAGATCATTAAGTCCGGTCACCAGGCAGGGCTTGCCGGGAGCGGTGAAGGAGAAGTGGACGTAAGGGGTGTCCAAGGCACCGAGGGCGTCGGACAGGTAATGCGGGTTGAATCCAGCCGCCGTGATGGAGGGCTCTCCGTCAACGTGATTGGTAACGATGGCCTCGATGGCCTCGGAGGCCTGGGCCTGGTCACCGGTGGCGGCCGACAGGGCGACCGAATCGTCATTGATGACCATGCGCAGCGGGGTGTTGCGCTCGGCCACCAGAGAGACACGACGCACCGAGTTGATGAGCTCGTCGGTACGAGCGCGCACCGATCGGGTGGCCTTGATGTCCATGAGGTGACGAACCTTGGGGAATTCTCCACTCAGCAGACGGGTGGTCATCCGGCGCACACCGTTGGCACCATCACCCTCGAAACCAACCAGGCCCTCGCCGCTCTCGCCCGAGGAGAGGTTCACGGTGACGTGCTCACCGGAGGTCATAGAGCGGGCGGTCTCGTTCATAACCTTGGCTGGCACCAGGGCGGTGGCCTCGGCGTCGGTGGCGGCCGGATTCCAGGTGATCTCCTTGAGGGCCATGCGGTAACGGTCGGTGGCCAGCAGGGAGAGGACCTCGCCGTTGATCTCGACGCGCACGCCGGTGAAGACCGGCAGCAACTCGTCACGTCCAGCGGCCACGACGACCTGGGCGACAGCCCGGGAGAAGACATCGGCCTCAACGGTTCCGGTGGCAGCCGGCATCTGCGGCAGATCGGGGTACTCGTCGACCGGCAGGGCCTGCAGGGTGAAGCGGGCAGATCCACAGACCAGATCCATCTTGGCGGGATCCGTGGTGATCTGGACCGGCTTGTTGGGCAGGCTGCGCGCAATGTCGGCCAGCAGCTTGCCGGAAACCAGGGATTCGCCGGGCTCGTTAACCTGGGCGGGAAGGGTGATCTGGGCGCTGGTCTCGTTGTCGGAGGCAGACATCACGACGGAGTCACCCTCGGCGCGTACGAACAGTCCAGCCAGGATCGGCACTGTCGGCCGGTTCGGCAGGCTGCGGGCAGCCCAGGCGACAGCTTCGGCCATGACATCGCGTTCCAGACGGATTTTCACTGCGTCCCCTTGACTTGGCGTCTTGCACCCCATGGTGCTTGCAGGTCGATCATATCCATGCCACAGGACGAATCGCACCCACGGGACGCCAACGTTGAGGGTGTGGTCGGTGATGTCGGGGAAAATTCCGTCAGTAGATCTCGTCGGGTGAGCAACGGTGAAGGAGGCCTTGTCCCCAAATCCACACCCACAGATTTTTAAGAGGTGGAAATGTATGTCTTTTCTTCATCGTCATAACCGCTGTGGATCTTGTGGATAATGCCTGAAACCCGTAGTCACAGAGTTTTTGGTGATGTGGATGAGGACGTGGACCGGATGTGTGTGTCGAAGGGGTTCCTGTGGACGGCCGACGTTGTCCCATGGTTGTCCCCCGACTATCCACTGGTTTTCCACACCTGAGTGTGGGGATGGGGATGAACGCGTCCGCGCGTGGGTCAACGACGGTGCCTGGGGTGGGAATGGGTTCTGCGCTGATGGTTGCGGGCCGGGAATGGGCAGACAGCAGCATGACCGGAGGGACGGCTGATGGGGTTGTCCTGAAGGCGCCCAGAATTGTGGAGAGCCGCTCAGTACTGCTTGATGCGGTTGGTGATCTCGGAGACCTGGTTGAAGATCTGACGCTGCTCCCCCATGAGAGCGCGGATCTTGCGGTCGGCGTGCATCACCGTGGTGTGGTCCTTGCCACCGAACTCAGCCCCGATTTTGGGCAGCGAGAGATCAGTCAGTTCACGACACAGATACATGGCGATCTGGCGAGCAGTGACGAGAGTCTGGGCGCGCGAGGTGCCCAGCAGGTCGTCAGTGGAAATGTCGAAGTAGCTGGCCGTCTCGGCGATGATTCGCTCGGGAGTCACCGGGGTCTCTCGTCCCTCCGGAATGAGGTCCTTGAGGACGACCTCGGCCAGCGAGGTGTCCACCGGCTGTTGGTTGAGGCTGGCGAAGGCCGTCACCCGGATGAGGGCGCCTTCGAGCTCACGAATGTTGGTCTGGATGCGGCTGGCGATGAACTCCAGCACATCCGGCTCGACCTCGATCTTCTCGGCCGCAACCTTGCGTCGCAGGATGGCGATTCGGGTCTCCAGGTCCGGAGGCTGAATGTCAGTCAACAAACCCCACTCGAACCGGCTGCGCAGGCGGGGCTCGAGGGCCTCCAACAGTTTCGGCGGCCGATCGGAGGTCATGACGATCTGCTTCTGGGCGTTGTGGAGGGTGTTGAAGGTGTGGAAGAACTCCTCCTGGGTCTGGATCTTCGACTCCAGGAACTGGATGTCGTCGACCAGCAGGACGTCAACGTCGCGGTAGGAGCGACGGAATTCCCTGGTGCGGTTGGTGCCGATGGCGTTGATGAAGTCGTTGGTGAGTTCCTCGGTGGAGACATACTTCACCTTGACGTTGTCGTAGTACGACATCACGTAGCGACCGATGGCGTGCAGCAGGTGGGTCTTGCCCAGTCCGGAGCCGCCATAGACGAGCAGCGGGTTGTACGACTTGCCGGGAGCCTCGGCGACGGCGACGGCAGCCGCGTGGGCGAACCGGTTGGAAGCGCCGATGACGAAGGAGTCGAAGGTGTACTTGGGGTTGAGTCGGGTGCCCTCGTCATCATCGACACTGGGGGTCGGCTGGGTGGAGGGTTCAGTCGCTCCGACGGTGACCTTGGGAACGAATTGGGCCGGTGGGACGGGAGCCTCTTCCTCCTCGTCGTCATGTTCGGGGGCACCGAGGGCCAACTCCAGATCGGGGTCGATGGTGATGGCGAGATGGATGCCCTTGTGGAACTGGTCAGAGAGGAGTTCCTCGAGCTCATGCCGCATCTTGGACTCGACGCGTTCACGGGCGAACTCGTTGGGGACGGCGATCATGACGGTAGAGCCGTGCATCGTCACCGGTGTGGTGTTGGACAACCACGCCCGGTTGGGTTTGGAGACCTTCTTGAGGATTTCGTCCCAGGCCGCGTTGAGTGCTTCGGTGGGATCACTGTCAGCCGGCTGCGAACTCATCGGTGGGGGCAGCACGGCGTCCGGATGGATCGGCGCGGGACGGGGGTGGTCGGCGTCGCCGAACGGGGTGTCGGACAT